>JAGIBL010000010.1 GCA_017744365.1 Nocardioidaceae bacterium
AGCCCTGGGCCATCTCGCCCGCGGCGAGCAGATCCTCGACGCCCCGACCCGAGACATCACCCTCTACGTCCACCTCACCCACGACGGACTCGACAACGGCGGCGTCGCCCGGGTCGAGAGCCCGAACACCCTCGTCACCACCGACCAGGTCGCCCGCTGGTGCGGCGCCGACGAGACCCGGATCATCATCAAACCGGTCATCGACCTCAACAAACCCCTGACCACCAGCGCCTACCAGGCCACCGACGCGATCCGCGAGCACGTCATCCTCCGCGACCGCACCTGCGTCCACCCCTACTGCACCAAGAACGCCCGCTGGGCCGACCTCGACCACATCATCGAATGGAACCTCGGCGGAAGAACCGACACCTGGAACCTCGCACCCCTGTGCCGATCCCACCACCGCAACAAGACCTTCAGCGCCTGGACCTACACGATGATCGAACCCGGCTCCTACCTCTGGCGGTCCCCGCTCGGCCAGGTCTACCTCCGCGACGGCACCGGGACGCGGGACCTGACCCCGCGCCCCGTCGAACCGCCAGGCGGGTGACGCTCAGGCGGGCGCGTCGTCAGCCGGGTTGTACTCGGGGTCGGTGACGCTGCGCTGCTCGTCGGGCTCCTTGTCGAGCCTGCTCTCGGCGTCGGCTTCGTCGATGCGCTCGCTGTCGGGCACGTCCTCGAGCTCGGTCTCGATCTCCTCGTCGATCTGCTCGCTGTCGGCCAGCGCGCGGTTCGAGTCGGCGTCGTCCGGAATCGGTCTGAACATGCCTGCGTCGTACCCGGAACCGAGCGAGACAACACCGGCAGGACGAGCTACGAGCCCAGCTCCCACTCCCAGGCCGTGCCCGGCTCCGGCTCGTAGCTGCAGACCAGACCGGTGCGCACGCTGTTGCGCAGGTGCGCGGCGAGGGCCGGGTCGACCTCGGCGATCCGGCGCACCGCCGTCGAGATCGCCTTCTTCACCGCGACCCGGGCGCGCTCCTGGCTGGAGCCGGTGACCCGGGTCCGGCCACCGACCCCGGTGGCGCGGCCGATCTCGTCGAGCAGCGCGTCGCGCTCGGCCCGGGCCCGTTCCTCCCGGGCGCTGTCGGCCCAGGCGGCAGCCTCGTCGAGCTCCTCGTCCAGCTCCGCGAGCCGGGCCCGGTAGGCCGCCAGCGCGCGGCGGTCCGCGACCTCGCCCAGCCCGCTCTCCTCGACCACCGGTCCGCCGTCGCCGACCAGGTCGAGGGCGCGCACCTGGTCGCCGGGCGCGCGGACCAGTGCGCGCAGGTAGCCGAACCCGCGCAGCCCGGCGACCGGGGTCGCCGCGCCGCCGACCAGCCAGAGCCCGCCGGCGGCGGGAGCAAGATGCATGCGCCGCCCACCGGCCACCGGCGCCGCGGGCACGGCAGGCGAGCCAGCCAGCAGCCGGTCCCGCCACCACTGCGCCCCGATCCGTTCGTAGGTCCGCAGCGCCCGCTCCCGCAGCGGCCCTGCCTCGTCCTCGCGACCGAGCAGCCCCAGCGCCCGCGCCAGGGTGTCGTCGGTGCTGCCGTGGAACGCCACCGCGCCCCCGTTGACGACCGCGCGCCCGTCGTACGGAAGAAGCAGCGCGGTGACCTGCTCGACCACCTCGCGGTCCTCGACGATCAGCGCCGCCTCGAGCGTGCTCTGCATGGCCAGCAGCCAGTTCACGTCGTGGGGCAGCCCGTCGAGCACGGTGCCGTGCAGGGTCCGCAGCAGCGCCCGGCTCCGGTCCGGCTCACCGGCCGCGGCCCACCAGTACGCGGCCTCCGCGCACACCGCGGCGATGCCTTCCCGCACCACGAACGGCTCGGCGTAGCCGGCCACCTCGGCGACCACCGCGCGCTCGCCGGCCTGGATCCCCCAGTACGCGTCCATCGCACCGAGCACCATCCACGCGTCCGGGATGTGCGCCTCCTCGGCGGCCTGCTCGGCCACCGCGCGCAGCTGCGGGTGGGTGTCGGTGCGCCCGCGCAGCAGGTCGAGCATCTGCCGCCGCGAGGCCGCGAAGAACCGGGCCCGCGCGTCGGTCTCGCCGAGCCGCTCCAGCGCCCGCATCTGCCGGTGCATCCCGGGCACGTCGAGCAGCTCGCAGGCGACCTGCAGTCCCCACAGGTGCGCCTGCTGGCGGGCCTCGGTGTCGACCACGTGCGCGGCCACCTCGTCGAGCTCGCGGGTCAGCGCGTGCCGCGCCTCCAGGTCGTCAGGCCCCCACCGGGTGGCCAGAGCCGCGTCGAGGGCGTCGGCGAGCACCGCCGGCTCCCCCGTACGACGAGCGCGCGCGACCGCCTCGTCGGCGAACGGAATGGCCCGGGCCGTCTCGCCCGCGTAGACCCAGCACCGGGCCAGCGCCGCCGCGAGCCGCGCCCGGAGAGCGTCGGCGGTGGTCCGGACCAGCACGTCGTACAGCAGCGAGGGCAGCCGCCCCGGCTCCGGTCCGAAGACCTGGACCGAGGCGGCGCCGAGCACCGCCCGTGCCCAGGACTCGTGGTCGTCCTGGGCACGGGCGGTGACCGCGGCCTCGTCGTACAGCCGGGCCGCGTCAGGTCCGCGACCGTCGGCCCGGGCCTGGTCCGCCTCGGCGAGAAGCGCTGCGATCGTGGGCGCCACGCCTGGATCGTAGAGCCGCCGCCGTCACGGCCGCAGCAGCCTCACCTCGGCCGCGTGCCGGCGCTGCTGGGCCTCGTTCCAGTCCCCGGTGCAGTACACCGAGAACTCGACGATGGTCGAGCCGACCACGTCGGCCCGGAGCATCTCCCGGCTGTACCAGCGCTGGCCACCCCCGTCCTGCCAGCGCTCCTCGAACTCGATGACGAAGCCACGCTCGGTCGGGTCCACCCGGTGCACGTGCACCTCGCCCGGGCCCGGGTGACCCTCGGTGCGGATCGCGATCGCGCCCGCCTCGGTGTCGGACTGGAGCCGCCACAGCGGCAGCGTGACGTCGGCGAAGCAGTCCGGCGCGAACAGCCCCGCCGGTGCCGTCCCGGTCTCGAGGAACCGGATCAGGCGCGCGACCGCGGTGGTCGCGTCCGGGTCGGTCGTCGACGTCACGGTGGTCATGCCGACGCACCTGCCTCGGCGAGATTGCGGCCGACGACCTCCATGGTGGCGTTCAGGGCATCGGTCGGGCTGAACTCCACGACGCTGGTGCCGGCCGTGATGAGCGGCAGGTGGCCGGGACCGGCGTAGTAGGCGTCGCCCTCGACGTACGTCTCCTCGTGGTCGGCCCACCGGAAGGTGATCTGCCCGCTGGTGACGACGCCCCAGTGCGGGCACTGGCAGCGGTCGTCGGGCAGACCGGCGAAGAACGGCCCCGGGTCGACGTCGTGCCGGTAGGACTCGAAGCCGACGGTGTAGCCGTCGAGCTCGGCGTAGCGGCCCTCGATCAGGTCCTCGTCGACCGAGACCGGGGTGGTGATGCGGTTCGCGCTGGGCATGGTGTCCTCCTCGGGACGTCGGGTGCGCTTGACACCCCGGAGGCGTGACTCCCGGCGGAACATCGTGACGCCAGCCGGAAAGTCGGCCGGACACGACTTGACCTCAAGTCCACTTGAACCTCCAGCCTGGGCGCCATGAGAGCAGCAGTGATCACCGAACCAGGCGGACCCGAGGTGCTCGAGGTGCGCGAGGTCCCCGACCTCGACGCCGGGCCGGGACAGGTACGGGTCCGCGTCCGCGCGGCCGGGGTGCAGCCCTTCGACCTCGCCGTCCGGCAGGGCTGGCGACCGCCCTACCTCACCGAGCCCCTGCCCGACATCCCCGGCAACGAGGTCGCCGGCGTCGTCGACCAGGTCGGGGACGGCGTGGACTGGGAGCCGGGCGACGAGGTGCTCGGCTTCACCGTCCTGGGCGGCTACGCGGAGCAGGTGGTGCTGCCCGCCGACCAGGTGGTGCGCAAGCCGGCGTCGATGTCGTGGGAGGTGGCCGGCGGGTTCACCGCCGGCGCGCAGACCGCCGAGCTGGCCTGGGAGGAGGTCCAGCCCGGGCCAGGCGACGTGGTGCTGGTGCACGGCGCGGCCGGGAACGTCGGCGGCTTCGCGGTCCAGCTGGCCCGGCTGCGTGGCGCCCGGGTGATCGGCACCGCCCGGCCCGAGCACCACGACTACCTGCGCTCGCTGGGCGCCGAGCCGGTCGACTACCGCGAGGACCTGGTCGCCCGGGTGCGCGCACTGGCGCCCGAGGGCGTCGACGTCGTGCTCGACGGCGCCGGCCGCGGAGCCCTGGAGGCCACCGTCGCGCTGGCCAAGGACCTGCACCGCACCCGGACGATCTACGAGCACGAGGCCGGCCCGCGCGTGGGCGTCGCGACACTGTCCGGCACCCGGTCCGCGGAGCGGCTGGCCCGCCTCGTCTCCCTGTACGACGACGGCCGGATCGGCGTGCTGGTCCGAGCCAGCTACCCGCTGGAGAAGGCCGCCGACGCGCACCGCGAGCTGGAGACGGGCCACGGCCGCGGCAAGATCGTGCTCACCTTCGGCTGAAGCACTCGCGAGAACGGGCCATTGACACCCAGGAGTTCTCGGGCGGAGAGTTCCCCTAACTCCTATCCGGACTGCTCATCGGGGGCCTTTGCGCATCCGGAGATCTCGGTGCGCGGCGTCCCCAGGAAAGGCGCACCGTGGTCTCGTCAACATCCCGTCGTCGCATCCTGCCGCTCCTCGCTGCCGTCGCGGTGGCACTCGTCCCCGCCCTCACCCTCCAGGCCCAGCAGGCCCAGGCGACCGCCCCGGCGGCCGCGGCCACCCGGGCGTCGGCCACCAAGGCCGCCCCCGCCAGCGGGCACGCGTACAGCGCGGGCCGCTACATCGTGACCTTCAACGACGAGCCCGCCGCCAGCTACGACGGCTACGCCAAGGGCTTCCCGGCCACCCGGCCCGGACGCGGTCACAAGTTCAACGGCACCTCGGCCGCCTCGCAGAAGTGGCGCGCGCACCTGACCGCCAAGCACGACGCCGCCCTGGCGAAGGTCGGAGCCGGCAAGATCTACGACTTCACGGTGACCAACAACGCCGTGACCGCGAACCTGACCGCGAAGCAGGCGAACCAGCTGGCGAAGAGCACCGGCGTGCTCGCGCTGACCAAGGACGCGCTCGCCCACCCCGACACCACCGAGTCCCCGCACTTCCTCGGCCTCGACGCCGTCAACGGGATCTGGTCCCAGCTCGGCGGCGGCCCGAGGGCGGGCGCCGGCCTGGTCGTCGGCGTGATCGACACCGGCATCTGGCCGGAGAACCCCTACTTCAAGGGCGGCACCGGCATCCCGGTCCCCGCGACGTGGCACGGCACCTGCGTGGCCGGCCAGAACTTCCCGAAGACCTCCTGCAACGACAAGCTCGTCGGCGCGCGCTACTACGTGGCCGGCTTCGGCAAGAAGTTCATCTCCAAGGCCGAGTACCTCTCCCCGCGCGACGGTGACAGCCACGGCTCGCACACCTCCTCGACCGCGGCCGGCAACTTCCACGTGCCGGTGACCATCGACGGCAAGTTCATCGGCTTCGGCTCCGGCATGGCGCCCGGCGCGAAGGTCGCGATGTACAAGGTCTGCTGGACCGGCAAGCCGCCCACCCCGGACGGCTGCTTCAACTCCGACAGCGTGGCCGCCATCAACGACGCGATCGCCGACGGCGTCGACGTCATCAACTACTCGATCGGCGGGTCGTCGGAGTCCAGCGTCTTCGACCCGGTGGAGCAGGCCTTCCGGGCGGCGTCGAACGCAAACGTGTTCGTGGCCAACTCGGCCGGCAACAGTGGCCCGGGCGCGAGCACGCTCGACCACCCGTCGCCCTGGCTGACCACGGTCGCGGCCGCCACCTTCCGGCGCGCCTTCCAGGTCGTCGAGCTCGGCAACGGCCAGCGGTTCGTCGGCGCCTCGACGACGCCGGGCCTGCCGACCTTCACCCAGCTGGTGACCTCGGTCAGCGTCAAGCTGGCCGGTGCCACCGACCACGACGCCGCGCTCTGCTTCGCGGGCTCCCTCGACCCGGCCAAGGCGGCCGGCAAGGTGGTCCAGTGCGACCGCGGCGTCAACGCGCGCATCGACAAGAGCTTCGAGGTGCAGCGCGCCGGCGGCGTCGGCATGGTGCTGACCAACACCAGCCCGAACTCGCTGAACGGCGACTACCACCCGGTGCCCTCGGTGCACGTCCCGAACACGGCCCGCACGCCGATCCTGAGCTACATCGCCGCGGCCGGTGCCAGTGCGACCGCGAAGATCGTGCCGCTGACCCCGGCCGAGCTCGAGGCCGCGCCGCAGGTCCCGGAGATCACCGACTTCTCCTCGCGGGGTCCCTCGACGACCACCGGCGGTGACATCCTCAAGCCGGACATCGCGGCTCCGGGCAACGACGTCGTGGCCGCCGCGGCCCCGGCGATCGACCACGGCCGGAACTTCGACTTCATGTCCGGCACGTCGATGGCCTCGCCGCACATCGCGGGCATCGGCGCCCTCATCAAGGCCCGGCACCCCAGCTGGCTCCCCTCGGAGATCAAGTCGGCGATCATGACCAGCGCCCGCGACACCGTGTCCAGCGCGAACGACCCGTTCGCCCAGGGCGCCGGCTTCGTGAACCCGAACGGCGCGGCCGACCCGGGCCTGGTCTACCCGACCACCGCGAACGAGTACCGGCAGTACCTGGTCGGTCAGGGCGCGGTGTTCGCACCGCCGTTCGACACGCTGACCCCGATCAGCGGGCCGAACCTCAACCAGGCCTCGATCGCGGTCGGCGCGGTGCCCGGGAGCACCACGGTGACCCGCCGGGTGCGCAACGTCGAGGGTCACACCACGACGTACACGGCCACCGCCAGCGTGCCCGGCTTCACCGTCGCGGTCACCCCGAGCCAGCTGACGCTGGCCTCGGGCGAGGAGGGCAGCTTCACGGTGACCTTCACCCGCGACGGCGCGGCCTTCGACACGTGGGCGATCGGCTCGCTCACCTGGACCGGCGGCGGTCACGCCGTCCGCAGCCCGATCGCGCTGCGTGCGGTCCCGATCGCCGCTCCGGCCGAGGTGCACGCCGACGCCAGCGCGGCCGGGTCGCAGGACTTCTCGGTGACGCCGGGCTTCACCGGCCCGCTGTCGACCACGGTCTCCGGCCTGGTCGGGGTCACCCCGACCGCGGACAGCGTGGCCACCGGCCCGTTCGACACCACCAACCCGGTCGCCGGGGTCGGCACGAACGTCTACCACGTCACCGTGCCGGCCGGGACCCGCGCGGCCAGGTTCTCGCTGGACGCAGGCGACGACACGGCCGACCTGGACCTGTTCGTCTACTCCGGCGGCAACCTGGTCGACCTGTCCGCGTCGGGCTCGGCCGACGAGCAGGTGACCCTGGCCAATCCTGACGCGGGCACCTACGACGTCTACGTCAACGGGTTCAGCACGCCCGGTGGCAGCACGTCGTACGGGCTGGCGAACTTCGTGGTCGACGCCGCCAGCGCCGGCAACGCCTCGGTGAGCCCGAACCCGGCCGCGGCCGTGCAGGGAACGCCCACGACCCTGACCGCCAGCTGGACCGGGCTCGACCCGGCCAAACGGTGGTTCGGCGTCATCAACTACACCGGGACTCCCAGCTTCACCTACCTGTCGGTGGGCTGAGAGAGAGCACCTACCGCGGTGCCTGAGCCGGGGCGGCCATCCGCAGGGTGGCCGCCCCGCGCAGGTCCAGCACCAGCTCCTCGCGGATGACCGCCACCTTGAGCACCACCTCGGCGCAGCCGCGGCACCGGGCGACCCAGCCCGGACCGGCCTCGTAGACGACGACCTGCGCCATCGCCTGGTGCTGGTCGCACGCGCCGCACACCACCACGACCGCGGTCAGGTCGGTGCCGAGGAACTCCCCGAGCAGCCCGCCGAGCGCGTTGCCGTCCTTCGTCGCCGCCATCTCCGTCTCACTCCCCTCCGAACCGCTCGGTCCGGATCGCTGCGTCGTGGTAGCCGGCCCGGACCAGGCCGGCGGCCGCGGCGTCCACGAACGCGGTCGGCCCGCACACGTAGGCGCGCACGTCGTCGGCCGGCGGCCAGGCCAGCGTGGCCAGCTCGTCCGCGGAGAGCCGCCCGGCCGGGCGGCCGGAGCCCGGCGGCGCCTCGCGGGTGTGCACCAGCAGCACCTCGAGGCCGTCGTCCTCCTTGGCCAGCCGGTCCAGCTCGTCGGCGTAGATCACATCGGCCGGCGTGCGCACCGAGTAGACCAGCCGCATCGGCACCGTGCTACCGGCCTCGTGCCGGGCCCGGACCATCGCCATCAGCGGGACCACGCCGGAGCCCCCGGCGACCAGCAGCACCCGGTCGACCAGGCCCGCCACCGAGACCGGGGACCAGACGAACCAGCCGCCCACCGGGCCGCGCAGCTCGACCGGGTCGCCGACCACGAGGCCCTCGACCAGGAACGGCGAGACCTCGCCGTCGCCGAGTGCCTGCACGGTGATCTCGAGGACGGCGCCGTGGTCGGGCGCGGCCAGCGAGTAGCTGCGCTGGGTGGAGTAGCCGTCCTCGGCGGTGAGCCGCACGTCCACGTGCTGGCCGGGAAGGTGACCGGGCCAGCCCGGGACCCGGAGCACCAGGGTGGCCACGGTCGGGGTCTCGGCCCGTCGCTCCACCAGCGTCGCCGGGTACCAGGAGAGCCGCATCAGCGGGGCCGCATCAGTCGCCCGAGTAGCGCTGCTCGCGCCACGGGTCGCCGTACTCGTGGTAGCCGAGCTGCTCCCAGAAGCCCGGCTCGTCCTCGGTGAGCAGGTCCAGCCCGCTGACCCACTTGGCCGACTTCCACAGGTACAGGTGCGGCACCAGCAGCCGGGCCGGGCCGCCGTGGGCGGAGGGCAGCGGGTCGCCCTCGAGCTCGTGCACGATCCAGGCCTGCCCGTCGAGCAGGTCCTCCAGCGGCAGGTTCGTGGTGTACCCGCCGTACGAGTGGACGAGGACGAAGTCGGCCGCGGTCTCCACGTCCTCGAGCAGCACGTCGAGGGAGACGCCGGTCCACGTGGTGCCGAGCTTGGACCACCGGGTCACGCAGTGCAGGTCCACGGTCGGGTGCTCCTGCGGCAGCGCGAGCAGGTCCTCCCAGGTCCAGGTGGTCTGCTCGTAGCCCTCGGTGGTGACCGTGAAGGTCCACGTGTCGAGGTCGACCTGCGGCGTCGGCCCGGCGGAGAGCACGGGGAAGTCGGAGGTCAGGTACTGACCCGGCGGCAGCTCGGCCGCTTCCTCGCTCCGGCGTCCACGGAACCCTGGCGTCACGATGCCCATCGGACCTCCCTTCCCCCGCGCATTCTGCCAGTCAGCGGGACAGGCAAGGAAAGGCTAAGAAATCGTCAAACGACCTTCCGGAACGGCGACGTGCCGCTAGGTTCGGAACCGGCATGCGTGGGGCGTGCCCCTCGAGATGCACCTCTCGAGAAGTCTCAGGAGTGGGTGGGGCGGCGATGAGCTCGCGTCGTACGAAGCACTGGTCCCTGGTCGCGGTCCTCGCGACGATCCTGGCGCTCGGCGGTCTCGTCGCCGCGCCCGCACAGGCGCTGACCGCGCGGCAGATCAGCGCGAAGGCGACCCCGAGCACGGCGTACGCCGGCACCACGGTCTCCTTCACCGGCCGGGTCACCCGCTCGCCCGTGGGCACCCTGGTCCGCATCCAGCGCCGGGCCGGCACCACCTGGGTGAACGTGGCCGCCACCCGCACGGTGATCGCCGCGGGGGCCTACAAGGCAGCCGTCGTGCTGCCCGCCACGGGCGGCGTCTACCTCTACCGGGCGGTCGCGCCGGTCACCCGCAAGCTCGCCGCCGCCGGGTCCCCGGCGGTCTCGGTCACCGCGCTGCGACGGACCACCGCCACCCTCACCGCGACCCCGCCCGCGGTGAACCCCGGCTCGGGCAGCCTCCTGACCGGCACGGTCAGCCCGTTCGTGACCAGCACCCCGGTCTCGGTCCAGCGCCTGCAGAACGGCACCTGGACGACGTTCGCCAGCACCGTGGTGCAGAGCAACGGCACCTTCGCGCAGTCGGTGACCCCGACCGCCACCACCAGCTATCGCGTGGTCGTCCCGCGCGCCGGCCTCAACGGCAGCACCGTCTCCCCCACGCGAGCGGTCACCGTGAACCCGGCACCGCCGACCCCGCCGGTCATCACCACCACCTCGCTGCCCGACGGCACCACCGGCACGCCGTACACCCAGCAGCTGGCGAAGACCGGCAAGACCGGCACCTGGTCGCTGGTCGCCGGCAGCGGCACGCCGCCGGACGGGATCACCCTGAGCAGCTCCGGCCTGCTCGACGGGACCGCGTCGGCGGCCGGCACCTCCACGTTCACGGTGAAGTTCACCGAGTCCGGAGCCGGCGGGCTGTCCGCGACCAAGCAGCTCAGCATCACCATCCACGCCGGCCCGGTGGTGACCACCACCTCGCTGCCGGTGGCCGGGAAGAACCGCGCCTACAGCCCGCCGGCCCTGACCAAGACCGGCGGCGCCGGCACCTGGGCGGTCACCGCGGGCGCCCTGCCCGACGGGATCACGCTGAGCAGCGCCGGCCAGCTCTCCGGCACGCCGACCGTGCTCGGCACCTTCGGCTTCACGGTGACCTTCACCGAGACCGCGACCACGCACACCGGCTCCAAGGCCTTGTCGATCACGGTCGCGACGCCGCCGAAGGTCACCACCGCGACGCTGCCCGACGCGGCCCGGTTCGCGGCGTACTCGACCACGCTCGCCAAGACCGGCGGGGCCGGCACCTGGTCGGCCGACGGCACCCTGCCCGCGGGCCTGAGCATCGACCCGGCGACCGGTGAGCTGCACGGCACCGTCACCGCGCCCGCCGGCACGTACGGCGTCTACCCGCGCTTCACCGAGACGTCCACCGGCCTGTCCTCGATGAGGGCGCTGGCGCTGACCGTGACCGGCTCGAACGCGGCGATCACCACGACCTCGCTGCCGGACGCGGTCCGCAACCAGGCCTACTCGGCGACGCTGGCCCACAGCGGCGGCGCCGGCACCTGGCTCGTCCAGGGGCTGCCCACCGGTCTCACCTACGACGCGGGAACCGGCGCGATCACCGGCACCACCGCGGTGACGGCGAAGGTCTACAACCTGCAGGTGACCTTCACCGAGACCGCGACCGGCGCCCAAGCGGGCAAGCAGATCCCGCTCGAGGTCGTCGGCGGCAACGTGGTCGTCACCACCTCGGCGCTACCGGACGCGAGCCGCGCCGAGCCGTACACCGCGACGCTGACCCACTCCGGCGGCGACGGCACCTGGCAGGTGCAGGGGCTGCCGGCCACGCTGACCGCCGACCCGAGCACGGGCGTGATCTCCGGTGTCCCGGACAAGGTCCAGCAGTACGCGGTGCTGGCCACCTTCACCGAGACCGCGTCGGGCGTGCAGGCGCAGAAGCTGTTCGCGCTCAACGTCGGCGGGCTGCCCCTGCGGATCACCAACGACGACCTCGCCGAGGCGACCCGCGGCGTGGCCTACACCGAGACGATGGGCACCACCGGCAAGGCCGGCACCTGGAGCGCCCAGGGCCTGCCCGCGGGCATCACCATCGACGAGCAGACCGGTGAGATCTCCGGGACGACGACCGCGGTGGCGGGCACCTACACGGTGTTCGTGACGTTCCACGAGACCATCACCGACGACTCGACCCAGCGCGGGTACGCCCTGGAGCTGCACCCGAACCCGGTGGTCACCACCACCTCGGTCCCGGACGGCACCACCGGGACGGCGTACAGCCAGCAGCTGCAGGTCACCAGCGCGAGCGCGGGCACCTGGGCGGTCACCAAGGGCAACCTGCCGCCGGGGATCACGCTCTCCGGCGACGGCCTGCTCGCCGGCACGCCGACCCAGGCCGACGACTACGCGTTCACGGTGACCTTCACCGAGACCGCCAGCGGGCTGGCCGACAGCCAGGCGCTGCTGCTGCACACGTCGGCGCCGGGCTCGCCGGTGATCAGCACCGGCGCCTCCCTGCCCGACAGCGTCGTCGGCACGGCGTACAGCACCACGCTGGCCGCCACCCCCACCGGTGGCCTCTGGACGATCAGCTTCGGCGACCTGCCGCCGGGGCTCTCCCTGGACGCGACCAGCGGCGAGATCAGCGGAACCCCGACCACGCCGGGCGTGTACGCCTTCCAGGTGACCTACACCCGGCTGCTGACCCAGCAGACCAAGGTCTTCCAGATCCGCACGTTCCCGGCGTCGTGACCCGCTGCCCGGTTCGTCGTTCTTCTCCCTGAATCCTCCTGGTTCCTCGGAGCCGTCCAGACAAGGTCGTACAGAGAAGGTGGACATGTCGTCGCGTCGGACGAAGGGCGGGTCGCTGGTCGCGATCCTGGTCGCGCTGCTGCTCGGGCTCGGAGCCCTGGTCTCCCCGGCCGGTGCTGTCACCGCGCGCTCGGTCAGCCTGGCCGCCTCGCCCGCTGCCACCTTCGTCGGCACCGGGGTGAAGTTCTCCGGCCGGGTCACCCGCTCCCCGAAGGGCAGCGTGGTCCGGCTGCAGCGCAAGGCCGGTGCCCGCTGGGTCACGGTCGCCTCCACCCGCACCACCACGTCGACCGGCGCCTACGCGGTCCGGGTGACGCTGCCGAAGATCGCGGCGGTCTACTCCTACCGGGCCGTCGCGCCGGGGACCAGCAAGCTGGCCACCGCTTCGTCGCGGGTGGTCCCGGTCACCGCGCTGCGCCGTACGTCGGTCACGCTGGCGCCCTCGCCGGCCGGCGCGGTCAACCCGGGCGTCTCCAAGCTGCTGGTGGGCAAGGTGAGCCCGTTCGTGGCCGGCACGACCGCCTACGTGCAGCGGCTCTCCGGGAGCACCTGGCTCACCGTCACCACCGTCATCGTCGGCACTGACGGCAGCATCAGCCGCTCGGTCACGCCGGGCTCGGCGACGACGTCGTACCGGGTCGTGGTCGCGCGCGCCGGCCTCAACGCCGCGGGCACCTCCCCGACCGTCGTGGTCACGGTGAACCAGCCGCCGAAGATCACCACGGCCTCGCTGCCCGAGGCCGGGCAGAACCTCGCGTACACGCCGGCCCTGACCGCGACCGGCAAGCCCGGCACCTGGACGGTCTCCTCGGGCTCGCTGCCCGACGGCATCGCGCTGAGCAGCGCGGGCAAGTTCTCCGGCAAGACCAGCGTGACCGGCTCCTTCCCGATCACGGTCAAGTACACCGAGACCTCGACCGGGCTGTTCGCCACCAAGGCGCTCACGCTGGTGGTCAAGGCCTTCGTCATCACCACGACCTCGCTGCCGAACGCCACCCGCAACGCGCAGTACCCGCAGCAGCAGCTGACCAAGGCGGGTGGCAACGCCGGCACCTGGTCGGTCACGGCCGGAACGCTGCCGCAGGGGCTCTCGCTCTCCTCGGCGGGTGTCCTCAGCGGCCTCCCGGTCGCGCACACCGGCGACTACACCTTCACCGTCACCTTCACCGAGACCGGCACCGCGCGGACCGCCAGCAAGGCGTTCACCCTGACGGTCGCCGGCGCCGACGTGGCGATCACGACCCTGGCGCTGACCGACGCGACCCGGCTGACGCCGTACGAACTGACGCTGGCCAAGACCGGCGGGAGCGGCACCTGGGCCTACGAGACCACCCCGCTGCCGGGGCTCTCCCTCAACGCCACCACCGGCAAGCTCAGCGGCACCCCGGCGATGGCCACGGGGACCTACCCGGTGACGTTCTCGTTCACCGAGACCTCGTCGAAGGTCAAGGTGACCAAGGCGCTTACGCTCAAGGTCGTCGGCGAGGACGTCTCGATCACCACGGCGTCGCTGCCCGAGGCCACCCGGACCGAGAGCTACTCGGTGCCCCTGGGCAAGACCGGCGGCCCCGGCACCTGGTCCTCGACGGCGCTGCCCACCGGGCTGACCCTGAACCCGACCAGCGGTCTGCTCTCCGGCACCCCCGGCGCGCACACCGGCAGCTACGACGTGACGATCACCTTCACCGAGACCGGCGGCATGGCGGCCTCCCGTGACTACCAGCTCGTCGTCGGCGGCGAGGACCTGGACATCACCACCAGCTCGCTGGGCGACGGTGTCCGCGGGACGGCGTACGTCGCGCTGCTCGAGAAGACCGGCGGCGCCGGGACCTGGTCGGCGAGCGGGCTGCCCGCCGGGATCACCGTGGACACCAGCACCGGCGCGCTCTCGGGCACGCCGGTCGGCCGGCCGAAGACGTACGGCGTCTCGGTCACGTTCACCGAGACCGCGACCGGCCTCCAGGTGGTCAAGTCGCTGAACCTGACCCTGACCGGTGAGGACATCGCGGTCACCACCAGCGCGCTGCCCGACGGCACCACCCAGACGGCGTACAGCCTGCAGCTGACCAAGACCGGCCTGGACGGCACCTGGTCGGCACTGAGCGCCACGCCGGCCGGCGGCACCAGCGCGTCGACCCCGAGCGGGCTGTCGATCTCCTCGTCGGGCCTGCTCGCGGGCACGCCGACCCAGGCGGGCGACTGGTACCTCACCGTGAAGTTCAACGAGACCGCCTCCGGCCTGCAGGCGACCCGGGTGCTCTACCTGCACGTGTCCGGCAAGAACGCCCCGGAGATCACCACCGCCTCACTGCCGGTCGGCACCGTCGGCAACGCCTACAGCGCGGACCTGAGCTCCTCGCCGCAGGGCACCTGGTCGAAGGTGGACGGCACCCTGCCGCCGGGCCTGTCGCTCAACGGCGGGAACGGGCGGATCAGCGGCACCCCGACCCAGGCGGGCGACTTCACCTTCATCGTGAAGACCACCGTGCTGCTGGGCCTCGGTGGCACCAACACCAAGCGGTTCACGATCCACGTCGACCCGGCACCGTGACGCGTGCCAGGCTGGGGCCATGAGCGAGACTCCCACCGAGCACGAGGACTGGCTGGTCGACGAGATGGGTGAGGAGTCCTTCCCGGACAGCGACCCGCCCTCGACCTGGGCGGGCGCGGACCGCAAGCCGCAGGAGCCCGAGTCCGACTGACGTCTGCGGTTCCCGGCTACGAGCGCACCCGCTGCTCGTGCAGCAGTGCGAGTACCGTCTCAGCGACGACGTCGACCTCGGCCGCCCCGCCGACCACGAACCCGGGCTCGTCGGAGTCCAGCGGCTCCAGCGTGGCGAGCTGGCTGCGCAGCAGCTGGGCCGGGAAGTAGTGCCCGGTGCGGCTGCCCAGGCGCTCCACCAGGACGCTGCTCGGAACCTCCAGGAAGCAGAAGACCACGCCGGGCCGGCCCTGGCGGAGCCGGTCGCGATAGCCGCGGCGCAGCGCCGAGCAGGTGACCACGGACTCGACGTTCTCGCCGCGGCGGCCGTCGACCCAGGCGCCGATGGCGTCGAGCCACGGCCACCGGTCCGCGTCGGTGAGCGGGGTCCCGGCCGCCATCTTCTCGACGTTCTCGGGCGGGTGCAGGTCGTCGCCCTCGAGCATCGTCCAGCCGGTACGACGGACAAGCGCTCGGGCCACGGTGCTCTTGCCGCTGCCGGCCACGCCCATCACCACGAGGCACAGCGGCTCGCCGGTACGGGTCACGACGCGCGGCGCCGCAGCGGCTTGGTCGCCGGGCCCTCCAGCACCTCGCCGTCGGGGGCGAACCGGGAGCCGTGCAGCGGGCAGTCCCAGGTCCGCTCGGCGTCGTTCCAGTGCAGGATCCCGCCCAGGTGCGTGCAGACGCCCACGTAGCCGCCGTGCTCGCCGGGGACGGTCGGGACCATCCGGTGCCGGACCACGGTGGCGTCGGCGGTGGACCCGCCGAGCTCGACCTCGGCCCAGTCGGAGACAAGCAGGCCGGCCACCTGGAGGTTGAGGCCGAGCGCGCGCAGCAGCGAGCCGGGCGAGGGGTGGCTCGACTCGGGCCACGGCGCGGCCACGCCGCCCAGGATGGTCGCGGCGATCCGTCGCGCCGCGGCGACCGCGTTGGTCATCCCCCACTTGTCGAAGCCGGTGGCGACGTGGATCCGCTCGCCGCTCACCGCGAGCCGGCCGGCCAGCGGCAGCTCGTCGAGACTGCGGTAGTCCTGCGCGGACCAGGCGTGCGTCTCAGTCGCGCCGGGGAAGTGCGTGATCGTCCAGGCGCGCAGCTCGTCGAGGTGGGCGCGCGGCGACTCGGCACGGCCGACGACGTGGCCGGCCCCGCCGACGAGGAAGACCGGCCGGTCGTCCCCCATCGCCGGGAGCTGGCGCATCGACCTGGTCGGGCTCCCGGCCGAGATCAGCATCTGCTCGGTGCCCGGGTCGCCGGAGAAGGCGAGCAGGTAGGAGCGCGACGGAGTGAGCCGGGCGAAGCAGAGGGTGCGGTCGAGGACCGGCGTGCCGGTGGCGAGCACCACCTGGTCGGCGACGACCCGGGCGCCGCTGTCCAGGCGAGCCTCGCCGTTCATCGCGACCGCGGTCAGCCGCTCGCCCGGGTGCAGGGTGCCGCCGCACGCGATCAGCTCGTCGGCCAGCGCCTCGAGCAGGGCGACCGGGTCGAGCTGGGCCTGCTCGCCCAGGGCGACCGCGCCGTGGGTCTCGAAGGGAACGTCCAGGCTGTCGTGCCAGTGCACCGGCAGTCCGAGGCTCGCGGCGGCCTGGAACTCGGCCCGAGTGGCCTCGACCTGCTGGGGGCTGCCCGCGTACGTGACCGCCTCCCGGGTCTGGAACGACACGTCTCGTCTCCCGCAGAAGCCGAGCAGCCAGTCCTGCGCGACCCGGTTCGCCTCCACGTAGGCGCGGGCGACCTCGGGCGGGTGCCGGCGCAGCAGCCGGGACAGCTTGGTGCCCTGCAGCAGCGAGACCTTCGCGGTCGTGCGGGCCGAGGTGCCGGAACCCAGCGGGCGCGCGTCGACGACGGCGACCTTCCGGCCGGCGCGAGCGAGCAGCACGCCCGTGGTCAGGCCGGCCAGCCCGGCTCCGACGACCAGGTCGTCGACGTTCTCGGGCACCGGTAGGTGCGGTCGGGCGGGCGCGGTGCGGCGCTCCTGCCACAGGGACGGGGACTCCATGGGGGTCGGATACCCGATCCAGGCGTGACTAACCGCCGGGCGGGTCGAGGGGGCGTGGGGTGAGGTCGCGGGTGCCGGTGCCGTCGCGGAAGTACACATGTCCCCGGGGACTTCGCCACAGGTAGGAACCGGGCTGGAGCATGGTGTAGGTCCAGGCGCTGAAGGTCTTGGCGCGGTGGTGCTTGCGGCACAGGGGTGCGAGGTTGAGGTCGCCGGTGCTGCCGCCGAGGGTCCATTCGAGGATGTGGTCGATGTCGGCGTGGCGGGCGCGCTTGGTGCAGAAGGGCGCCACGCAGCCCAGGTCGCGCAGGATGACCTGCTCGCGGAGCCGGTCCGGAATCTCGTAGGACTCCACGCTCCCGTGGTTGTTCAGGTCGATGACCGGACGGACGATCACCTGGGTCTCCGGGGCGCCGCACCAGGCCGCGATCTGCGCGGTCGTCACGAGGATGTTCGGCGACTCGACGCGCCCGACGCCACCCGGTTCGCCGAGGGCGCGCTCGGAGAGGTGCAGGTAGAGGACAACCCGCCGAGCCGGTGGTTGAGGAGCGCCCTCGGGGCGCGTCTCGAAACCCAGCGCCAGGTCCCCGCGAGATGGGTCGCCGGTGATGGCTGAGGCAGGTGCCGAGGCGCCGACCCGGCAGAGATTCCCTCCCCCGCTTCGCTCCTCCGAGAATTTCGGCCGGGTCGGCTACATCGGCTTGCGCCGATACCTGCTGATGGTTGATCGTCACGTGCCGCCCGTCAGCTGACCGCTCGGCCATCTCGGCGGCAGCTTCCGGCATGAACCGGGCGATCGCCTCATCGACCAGACGGTCCAGCGCGGCGTTCCCGATCCGCGGCGCATACCGGGCCACCTGACCGTCCACGAACGCCGCTGCCTCGGGCGAGAGCGCGATGGTCTTGTCCGCCACCCGCCGTGCCCGCCACGCCGGCAGCGACCCGGACTGGACCCGCTCCCACAACCGCGGCAGCCGGTGATGCAGCTCCACAGCATGCGCGACCAGATAACGACCAGCCTCCGGCGTGAGGCCCAGCGCGGCGGCGATCTCGTAGAGGCAGAACTCCGAGACCAGCGGCGCACCCTCACCGGCGATCGGGATCGGAGAGTCACCCCAGGTCGCGACCCCGCCCTCATCGAGCGAGCCGACCTGGTGCAGGTGAGCCCAGGCGAGGGCCTGGGCGAGCACCTCGGCCTCGGCCGCATCAGCGGTCGCACGCGCCCGCCGAGCAGCAGCCAGCACGGCCGATGCGTCGAGGATCTGCGTCGAGGTCATATCCAAAACCTAGAGGCGACCACCGACACTTTCGACGAGCATCGCTCGCGCCGCAGACGGCAGACTGGCCGGGTGACTGACGTGTTCAGCGAGAAGCTCGCAGCCTGGCGCGACTACGCCGAAACGCCCTGGGCGCGAATCCGCTACGGCGTTGCCGGCGAGGTCCTGCGACGTCAGAGCGAGCTCCTCGGTGAGCGGATCCGGATCCTCGACGTCGGCGGCGGCGACGGCAGAGATGCACTGCCTCTCGCGCTGGCGGGGCACGACGTGACCATCCTCGATCCCTCAGCAGCCTGGCTGGACGAGGCGTCACGGCGAGCGGCCACGATCGGCACGAAGGTCACCACGATCCGCGGTGGTCTGGATGACCTCCCCGCCGGGGAGTGGGATCTCGTCCTGTGCCACTTCGTGCTGCGCTACCGCACTGGTGACGATGCCGACGTCGCGGCTCTTGCGAGTCTCGTCCGTCCAGGCGGGCGGCTTTCGATCATGGACGTCAACCCCGACGGCCGTGTCCTTCGCGAGCTGCTCGTCGGCGGCCCCGCGGCGGCACTCGCCGAGCTGCAGGCCGAGCGCGCCATGGTCGAGACCTTCCAAACGGATGCCAGGAAGGTGACCGTCGATGCCGTCGCGCGCGAGGCGGTCGAGGCGGGCACGAGGCCCATCGGCGTCTACGGCAACCGAATCGCGAACGACCTCCTCGTCGACAACACCGCCAAGGGCGACCCGGCGTTCTTCGAGGACCTCCTGGCACTCGAGCTGGAGCTCTGTGATCGCGAGCCGTTCAACCGCGTCGGGTTCGCCTGGCAGCTGATCGTGGAGCGCTGAGAGGCTGGCGGCCTCGACGGCCGCGAGGAGCGCCGGTTTGTCCCTGAAAACAAGGGGTACCAACCGTCCATGACCCAGCCGGAGATGCGTGAGTCCGGGACCGCACGCCCGACGGTGATGCGGGAGGCCGCGGCCGTTGTCGCGGTGGTCTTCGGCGTGGTCGGCATCGCCGGGTTCATCCCCGGCATCACCACCGGCTACGGCGACATGACCTTCGCCGGGCACGACTCCGGCGCGGAGCTGTTCGGGGTCTTCGACGTCTCCGTGCTGCACAACCTGATCCACCTGGCCTTCGCCGTAGCCGGCCTGCTGCTGGCCCGCACGGTCGCCGGCGCCCGCGCCTACCTGATCGGCGGCGGTGTCGTCTACCTCGTGGTCGCGATGTACGGAGCGCTGGTGGACCGCGCCTCGAACGCGAACGTCGTGCCCGTGGACAACGCCGACGACTGGCTGCACTTCGCCCTCGGTGTGGGCATGATCGGGCTCGGCCTCGCCCTCGCCCAGCGCGACCGGATCGAACCGCCCGCGTGAGGAGCACAATCGCTCCCATGCACGACGACGCCGACAACGGACCCGACCCGCGCGACCCGGACACCCTGACCCGCAACTGGAACGAGCTGCTCCAGGAGATCAGGGTCGTCGAGACCGGCGTCCAGATCCTCACCGGCTTCCTGCTGACGGTGCCGTTCAGCCAGCGGTTCGAGAGCCTCGACAGCTTCCAGCGCCACCTCTACCTGGTGGTCCTCGCCGGCGCGGTCGCGACCACGGCCCTGGTGGTCGCGCCGGTCGCGTTCCACCGGATCCTGTTCCGGCACCGCAAGCGCTACTGGCTCGTGGAGGCGGCCAACCAGTGCGCCCGGCTGGGCCTGGTCATGACCGCCCTCACCAGCAGCGGCGTGCTCTTCCTGGTGTTCGACGTGGTCGTGGGGACCGGCGTCGGGATCGCCACCTTCGTGGTGTCGCTCGTGTTCTTCTCGCTGCTGTGGGGCGTCGCGCCGACCATGTCCGGTCGCACGCCACCGCCGAAGGAGTCCTCGTGAAGGAACCTGGAGCCGAGCCCTTCCTCCCACAGCGCCCGACGCTGGCGAAGCTGCGCGCCGCGGTCGACGAGTGCCGCGGCTGCGAGCTGTGGGAGCACGCCACCCAGGGCGTCATGGGCCGGGGACCGGCCAGCGCGGAGCTGATGCTCGTGGGCGAGCAGCCCGGCGACCGCGAGGACCTCGAGGGCGAGCCGTTCGTCGGCCCGGCCGGCGGCCTCCTGGACCGCGCGCTGACCGACGCCGGCATCGACCCCGAGCAGGTGTACCGGACCAACGCCGTCAAGCACTTCCGCTTCTCCGGCACCAGCGGGAAGCGGCGCATCCACCAGTCCCCCGCCCGCCGGCACGTGCTCGCCTGCGAGCCGTGGCTGGTCACCGAGCTCGAGCTCGTCGAGCCGGCCGGCGTCGTGCTCCTCGGCGCGACCGCGGCGGAGGCCGTGATGGGCACCTCGTTCCGGCTGAGCCGCAGCCGTGGCCGGGTGCTGGACTGGCCCGAGCGGGTCGACGGCCGGGGCGGCAAGCCGGAGTTCGTGGTCGCCACCGCGCACCCGGCAGCCGTGCTGCGCTCCCGGCACCGGTCCGAGGCGCTGGCCGAGCTCGTGCACGACCTGCGGGTCGCGGCGCGCGCCCTGCGCCAAGCGTCCTAGGCAGCAGGCTCAGTCCACGCTCTTCTGCGCCAGCGCCAGCGCGCCGTCGAGGTCGCCGATGAGGGCGCGCGGGTCGTCGTACACGGCCAGGGCGCCGGCCTCGTGCAGCCGCTCGGGGGCGATGCCGCCGGTGAGCAGCGCGACCGTGGGCATGCCGGCGCGCTCGGCCGCCTCGACGTCCCAGGCGGTGTCCCCGAGCACCAGCCCGTGACGCCCGCCGACCTTCTCCATGGCCACCTCGACCAGGTCCGAGGACGGCTTGGTGCTGTCCACCTCGCCGCTGGTCGCGATCGCGAACGCGTCCGGGGAGAGCTCGAGGATGTCGAGGGTGCGCGCGGTGTGGTCGGGGTGGCCGGAGGTGGCGAGCACGACCTGCAGCCCGTGGCAGCGCAGGGCCTCGAGCAGCTCGACCGCCCCGTCGAAGGGGCGGACGTCGGCGAAGAGCTCGCCGTACTCCCGGCGCCAGTGCTCGCGGACCTGGTCGCCGACCGCCTTCTCCACCGCGGGTCCGGCGGCGGCCTCCACGAGCCGGTCGCCGCCCATCCCCATCAGCCGGTGCAGCCGCCAGGCCTCCACCCGCACGCCCACCGCGCCGAACGCGCGCGACCACGCGACGATGTGCTCATAGCTGGAGTCGACCAGCGTCCCGTCCACGTCCACGACAACCGAGTCGATTCCCATCACCCCCAGATGCCCGGTTCGCCGCGCGCTCATGCGTGGCGCTGGTCACGGCCGGGTACCAGCCCGGGATGACGATCCGGATCGGCACGTCGGGCTGGAGCTACCCGTCCTGGCGCGGCGACTTCTACCCGCGGCGGCTGCGGCACCGCGACGAGCTGGCCTACCTGGCCGAGCGCACCACGTCGCTGGAGATCAACGGCTCCTTCTACTCGCTGCAGCGCCCGTCGTCGTACGGCGCCTGGCGCGATGCCACCCCGGACGACTTCGTGCTCGCCCTCAAGGGCAGCCGGTTCGTCACGCACCTCAAGCGGCTGCGCGACGTGGAGACCGCCCTGGCCAACCTGTTCGCCTCCGGCCCGCTGGCGCTGGGCGACAAGCTCGGCCCGGTGCTCTGGCAGCTGCCCGAGCGGATCCCGTACGACGAGCAGGTGCTGGGCGAGTTCCTGGCACTGCTGCCGCGCAGCACCCACGAGGCCGCCGCCCTCGCGGAGAAGCACGACGACCGGGTCTCCGGCGACCGGGTCTTCACCGAACCCGGCCCGGACCGGCCACTGCGGCACGCCCTGGAGCCGCGCTCGACCACGTTCGACACCGACGAGGCCGCCGCGCTCCTCGCCCGGCACCGGGTCGCGACCGTGCTGGCCGACGCCGCCGGCCGCTGGCCCGCGATCGACCGGGACACCGCGGACTTCCGCTACGTCCGGCTGCACGGGCACACCGAGCTCTACGCCAGCGGGTACTCCCCCGCGCACCTGGACGCCTGGGCCGGCCGCTGCCGGGAGTGGGACGCGTCCGGCCAGGACGTGTACGTGTACTTCGACAACGACGCCCGCGGCCGGGCGCCCTACGACGCGGTCGGGCTCATCGAGCGGCTGGACTGACTCTCCAGTGCCTGGGCGAGCAGGCGGAGCGCGGCCTGCACGGTCGCGCCGACCACGGCACCGGGCGGACCCGGCAGGTGCAGCTCCTGCACCTCGATCGCGCCCGCCTCGTTCGCGCAGGCCAGGAAAACCGTGCCCGGCGGGACGCCCTCGTCGGGCCCGGGACCGCCGACTCCGGTAGCGGCCACGGCGAGGTCCGCGCCGAGCACCCGGACCGCGCCGGTCGCCAGCTGGCCGGCACAGCGAGCCGTGTTGACCGGGCCCGGGTCGACGCCGAGCACGTCGTACTTCACCTCCGGGGCGTAGGCGACGATGCTGCCGCGGAACCAGTCCGCGGCGTCGGGTCCGGCGCCGAGCGCCGCGGCGATCCGCCCCGCGGTCAGCGACTCCGCGACCCCGATGCTCAGCCCGCTGTCGCGGGCCAGCCGGGCGACGTACGCGACCAGCTCAGGCATCCCGCACCAGCCGGTCCTCCACCGCGCGCATCGCCGTGGCCAGCCGGAGCTGCTCGGCCTCGTCGCCGGCGTCGCGCACCAGCGGCAGCTCCTCGCGCTCGACGGCCGCGAGGTGCTCCTGCACGGTCCGCCGCAGCTCGGCGAACGCGTCGACGAAGGCAGCGTCGTTGACGTCCTGGTCCCGCAGCTCGTCGAGCTGGCGGCGCAGCTGGTTCTGCTCGCTCAGCCGCGCCTCGACAACCCCGGACCGGGCCGCCTCCGCGACCGGGTGCAGCACCTCGCGCTCGGCGGCCTCGTGGACCTCGAGCATCCGGCAGAGCTCGCCGAACGCGTTGCGGCGTGCCTCGCCTGCCGTCTCGACGACCTCGTCGAGCAGCTTGGCGATGTGCACGTGCTGGTCGGTGACCAGGTCGGAGACGCTCTTGCGCACGGTCATGGAGCCTCCATACCCAGCGCCCTGCCGTCGTACGCGTCAGTCGATCTCGGTCAGCAGCTGCGGCTCCTCGGTGACCCGGACGCCGCCGTGGTCCCAGTCCACGGCCTCGACCTCGTCCCAGGAGAGCAGCCCGACGTGGCGGTGCAGCCGCCCGACGATGCGCTGCACCAGCCAGGGACCGTTGAAGTCACCGCGGTCGTAGCCGAGCATCGAGCCGGGATGGCCGGGCCCGATGACCAGGTGGCCGAACTCGTACCGGCCCGGGTCCGCGCTCAGCCGGACGTCGAGCACCTTGCCGACGTGGCCGCCCGGGCCCTCCACCGCCATGCCGAGCAGCTCGCCGAGGCGCCGGTGGCTGGTGCCGGGCTCGGCGTCCGGCTCCAGGTCGAGCAGGCCGTCGCGACGTACGTCGAGCTCGACCGCCGACCCGAGGTGCCGGATCCGCTCCAGGTCGATGGCCAGCGGCACGTCCCGGTGGGCGTACTGGATGCCGAGGCTGATCCAGCGGCGGCGCAGCCAGTGGCCGGTCCGGCCGGACATCCGGGGCAGCAGCGCGGCCGGCCCGGTGAGCAGCCGGGTGACCGCGGGCGTGCCGCCGTCGTCGTCGAGGGTGATCTCCAGGTCGTCGACGTTGCAGACCATCCGGCCCTCGACGTCGACCACCTGGCGGTCCATCAGGTGCAGCATCGCGTCGATCCACTCGCCCTCGAGCCGGTTGCCGATCCGCATCACGACCCCATCCCGGTCAGCACCAGCAGTGGCAGCGCGGCCAGCGCGGCGAGCACCACGACCACGAGGTAGACCGTGCCGAGCGCGTTGGCGAGCGTCCCGTTGACGTGCTCGCCCATGTAGTCGCGGTCGTTGGCGACCACGAGGATCGGGAAGTAGGTCAGCGGCAGCGCCACCGCCGAGCCGACCACGGAGATCTCGGTGACCATGATCGGGTCCACGCCCGTCATCAGCACCGCGACCCCGAGCATCGTGGCCAGCACCAGCACCACGTGGAAGCGGGTGGCCTCGTCGGGCCGGACGAACTTGCCCCACTGCCAGCCGAGGTACTGCGCCAGCGAGTAGCCGACCGAGAGCCCGGTCTCGCAGGCCGCGCCGAAGGTGGCCGCGACGAACCCGACCAGCACGATGGCGATCCCGATCTTGCCGAGCGCGACCCCCACCGGCAGCCCGACCTGGCTGAGCGCGTCCACCTGCACGTCCAGGGGGCCGAACACGGTCGCGGTGCAGCCGGCGATGGCCAGCGAGAGCAGTCCGCCGAGCGGGAAGCCGACGAAGACGTTGGCCCGCATCTGCCCCAGGTCCTTCTCGGTCCACTTCTCCTCGACGCCGCCGGAGGAGAAGAAGAACACCTCGTACGGCGTCATCGCGGCGCCGAACAGGGCCACCGCGTAGTAGGCGTAGGTCATCCAGTCCTCGTCGCCCGGCTTGGCCACCGTGAAGGTCTGGTGCGCCAGGTGGCCCCAGGACGGGTCGAGCTTCCAGAGCGCGACCGCGAAGACGACGAGGGCGAGGCCGAGCAGGCCGAGCACGTTCTCCATCAGTGAGAACCGCGCCCGCCACAGGACCAGCCAGACCAGCAGCCCGACGATCGGGATGATGAGCAGGTCGTTGACCGAGCTGGCCAGGCTGAGCGCCAGCGCGACACCGCCGATCTCGGCGATGAAGGTGAGCAGGGTGACGATCATCGAGGCGACCAGGTTGAGCAGCCCGACCCGTGGCCCGAGACGCTCGCGGACCAGGTCGAACGTCGCCCGGTTGCTGCACACCGCGACCCGGCCGGACATCTCCGCGAACACGCAGATGCCGAGGACGCCCAGGACCACGACCAGTCCGAGGGAGAGCCCGAAGCGCGCGCCCACCTGGGCATTGGTGACCAGGTCGCCGATGTCGACGAAGCCGCCGATGGCGGTGAGGATGCCGAGCGCCAGACCGAAGAACTTCTTCACGAACCGGCCACCTTCGTCCGGAGGTCGTCGAGGTCGTCGTACGCCTTCCGGACCGACTCCCGCAGCGCGGCGGTCCCGGCGTTCGCGGCCACCGCGGTGCTGACCCGGGTGAGGAGGGTGGTGGCCTCCCCGAGCGCGGCCACCACCCGGTCGTTGTCGGTGTGCCGGTCGTCGGGCGGGCGGCTGGTGAGGAAGGACCCGCTCTCCCGGTGCAGGCTGGTGATCGCGTCCTGGAGGGTGACGACCGCGTAGGGGTGCGGGAGGTCGGTGTCGTTCTCGAGCACGACCCGCGCGGTGCCCAGGCTCGACATCGCCGCCCCGAGGACCTTGTCGGCCTGCTCGCGCCAGGCGGACTCGCCCGCGGGCGATCCGGCTCTCGTCGTGCAGGCGCAGAGGAGCACGAGGAGAACCACGAGCAGGACGGCGACCAGCGCCCCGGCACGACGCATCGGACCTCCTTCGTCAGGTGGCGGTGCAGTACCCCGGATCGCCCGTTTGAGTCCGGTGCGAGAGGGCACCGGCACGCCATGACCCACGCGACGCCGCTGATCGGCTACTTCCCGAGCACGGAGGAGTACGACCCGGCCCAGCTGCTCGAGCAGGCCGCGCTGGCCGAGCGCGCCGGGTTCGACGGGCTGTGGGTCAGCGACCACTTCCATCCCTGGAACGACGAGCAGGGACAGAGCCCGTTCGTGTGGAGCATCATCGGCGCGATGTCGCAGCTGTGCCGGCTGCCGGTGACCACGGCGGTGACGTGTCCGACGATGCGGATGCAGCCCACCATCGTGGCGCAGGCCGCGGCCACGGCCAACGTCCTGCTGGACGGCCGGTTCACCCTCGGCGTCGGCTCGGGCGAAGCCCTCAACGAGCACATCCACGGCGACGCCTGGCCCTCGGCCGACGTCCGGCTGGACATGCTGCGGGAGGCGGTCGCGGTGATCCGCGAGCTGTGGACCGGGAAGGTCGTCGACCACCACGGCGAGCACTTCACGGTCGAGAACGCCCGCATCTACACGCGGCTCTCCGACCCACCGCCGATCCACGTGTCCGGGTTCGGGAAGAGGTCCACCGAGCTGGCCGCCGAGATCGGCGACGGCTACATCACCACCTCGCCCGACTCCGAGCTGCTCGGGCTGTTCCGGGAGCGGGCGCCGGGTCGGCCGGCGTCGATCGGCACCAAGGTCTCCTTCGCGCGCACCGAGGACGAGGGCGTCCAGCACGCCCACCGGCTCTGGGCGAACGCCGGGCTGCCCGGTGAGCTGGCCCAGGTGCTGCCCGCGCCCGAGCACTTCGAGCAGGCCAGCAAGCTGGTGACCAAGGAGAGCACCCGCTCCAGCGTCGTCTGCGGCTCGGACCTGGACCGGCACGTCGCCCAGCTGCGCGAGTGCATCGACGCCGGCTTCGACCAGGTCTACGTCGCCAACATGGGCCCGTACTACGCCGACATGATCGAGTTCTACGGCGAGCGCGTGCTTCCCGCCGTACGAGGGACCTGAACTCGCCCGGCGGGCCACATCGGCCGCTAGATTTCCCGGGTGCGTCGCTCCCGGAAGATCCTGCTGGCCGTCGTCGTGGTGGTGCTCGCCGTGCTCGTCGGGGGCTACTGGTACGAGCGGCCGCTGCTGCTGACGGGCACGGGGTACGCCGCGCACAACGCCTGCGCGCTGGACGCGATCGCGCACCGCGACGACCCCGCCGACGACCTGCCGCCGAACCCGCTGGTGCCGGTGCTGCGCACCAAGACGGGCGACCACGACGCGAGCGCCAGCGTGCTCGGGCTGTTCTCGAAGCAGAAGGCGTGGGCCACGCCGGGCTTCGGCTGCACCCTCGCCGACGAGCGCCCGTCGCTGGGCGAGGCGACACCGGTCACCGCCGCCGGCAACCCGTACGACGCCGCGCCGGCACCGACCCCGGCGGTGGCGGTCTCGGCGGCCCTGGACAAGGCGTTCGCCCGCGGTCTCGGCACGCGCGGGGTGGTCGTGCTCCACGACGGCCGGCTGGTCGCCGAGCGGTACGCGAAGGGATTCGACCAGGACACCCCTCAGCTCGGCTGGTCGATGACCAAGAGCGTCACCAACCTGCTCGTCGGCCGGCTGGTCGCGCAGGGGAAGCTCAGCCTCGACGACGACCACCTGCGCCCGGAGTGGACCGACGGCCGCGCCGCGATCACCGTCCGGCAGCTGCTGCAGATGACCAGCGGGCTGTCGTGGGACGAGACCTACGCGCTCGGGACGCCGATCACCCGGATGCTCTACCTCGAGCCGGACATGGGGACGTACGTCGCCTCGCGCAAGCTCGTGCACGAGCCCGGCACGTACCTGCAGTACTCCAGCGGCAACACCGACCTGCTCTGCGCGGTGCTCGCGAAGAAGTTCGGCGGCGCCGACCTGCCGCGACGCGAGCTGTTCGCGCCGCTGGGGCTGGCCAGCGCGGTGCTGGAGCCGGACGCGGTCGGGACCCCGGTGTGCAGCTCGTACCTGTGGGCGACGCCGCGCGACTGGGCCGCGATCGGCCAGCTCGCCCTGCAGGACGGGGTCTGGAACGGCAAGCGGCTGCTCTCCGAGGGCTGGATGGCGGCCTCGACGAAGGCGGTGGACGTGCGCACCGAGGAGGCCGGCTACGCGAGCGGGTGGTGGGTCAACGACGCCCCGAAGGGCCTGGTCGAGCCGAGCCTGCCGAAGGACGCCTACTTCGCCGAGGGCCACGACGGCCAGTGGATCGTGGTGGTGCCGTCGGAGAAGCTCGTCGTGGTGCGGCTCGGGTTCACCCCGGACGAGGACCAGGATGACGGCGCCGTCCGGCTGGCCGCGGACCTGGTCAGGTCGCTCGGAGCAGCCGGCTGACCAGGCTGAGCGACTCGGCCTCGCTGAGCCCGAGGGCCCGGACCCGCTCGACGTAGGTGACCGCTGCCTCGCGCGCGGCCCGCTCGACGCCCTCGCCGGCCACGAAGGTGCCGGCCCGGCCCCGGGTCGCCACCACGCCGGCCGCCTCCAGCTCGCGGTAGGCGCGGGCGACCGTGTTCGCGGCGAGCCCGAGGTCCTGGGCGAGGCGCCGCACGGTCGGCAGCCGGTCACCGGGGGCGAGCTTGCCCTTCTCGACCAGGGCCAGCACCTGGGTCCTGATCTGCTCGTACGGCGGCGTCGCGGACGCCGGGTCCACCGAGATCACGCCGCCACCACCTCCCACCAGTTCTCCCGGAGCCTGTCCGCCGAAGGTCTCAGCACGGCGCCATGCTACAAAACATCGCTTTGTCGCAACTCAGAATGCGCCACACAAGCTGCGACGTCCTGCATCCCCATGCACACCCATGACTACCTTCGCAATAGACCGTTCGGGTCATTCGTCCGAGATGGGCGATTTTTGCGAATTGCTTGCGCATCACTGGTCTGGTCCACCAGGCTGCACCCATGCTGCGACGTACGTGGCTGCCGGTACTCCCGGTGCTGCTGGTCCTCGTGGGATCGGCATTCACCCCGGCAGCAGACGCCCAGCCCAGCCCGTCGAACACCACGACGGCCGGGGCTCGCTCCACCGCGATCACCACCTATGACTTCGAGGCTCGGCTGCTGACCCTCACCAACCAGCGCCGTGCCCGGGTCGGCTGCGGGGCCATGGTCCGCAACGTGCCGATGGTCCGCGCCGCCCGCGGCCACAGCAGCCGGATGGCGTACGCGCGCCAGCTCTCGCACCGGCTCTCCGGCGAGGCGTACTTCTCGACCCGGATCGTCCGCGCCGGCTACACGCCGTGGCGGATCCTGGCCGAGAACATCGCCTGGGGCAGCCCGTCGCCGACGATCATCTTCAACTCCTGGATGCGCAGCGCGATGCACCGGCAGAACATCGACAACTGCCGGCTCCGCGACATCGGTCTCGGCGTCTCGTACGGCGGCGGCTACGCCTGGGTGACGATGGATCTCGGCCACCACTGATCCCGTTCTCTGCCAGGCTGCACCCGTGATCCGTCGCCTGCTCACGCTCGCACGCCTGCTCGTCGGCAGCCTGTTCGTCGCGGCGTTCAGCCGGGTCCGGCCGCACCGCTGGCTGCCCCCCGCGATCTCGCTGCGACTGCTGCGGACCTACTTCGAACCGGGCTCGGCGGCGACCGGCGCGAACATGCGCGCCACCCTCCCGGCCGGCGGGCGCTCGGTCATCCGCGACCTGACCTACGACCCGGCGACCGGCCGCGACGGCCGCTTCGACCTGGTCGTGCCCGACGGCCCGGACGCTGTCGCTCCGTTCCCGCTGGTGGTGCTCCTGCACGGCGGCGGCTACTACTACGGCGCCAAGGAGGACGTGCTCCCGTACGCCGAGCGGCTGGCCCTGCACGGGTTCGCCTGCGCCACGGTCAACTACCCGCGCATCCCCGAGCACCGGCACCCGGCCGCTCCCCGGGCCGTCACCCAGGCTCTGCTGCACCTGCGCGCGCAGGCGGCGCAGTACCGGGTCGACCCGGACCGGATCGCGCTGGTCGGTGACTCGGCGGGTGGCCAGGTCGCGGCCGCGGTGGCGCTGGCGTGCACCAGTGCGCCGTACGCCGCCAGGCTCGGTGTCGAGCAGGCTCCCCCGGCGGCCGCGATCCGCGGCGTCGCGCTCTTCGGCAGCACCGTGGACGCCGCCGCGCTGATGGACGCGGGCCGGGCGTTCACCTCGATCCTGGCCTCGTCGATGTGGGCGCTGTCCGGCGCCCGCGACTGGCTGGACACCGAGACCGCCGACCTGATGACGCTGACCAACCACCTGACGCCCGCCTACCCGCCGACCTTCCTGCGCGCCGGCAACGCCGACCCGCTGACCGCGCGCGGCACCACCCCGATGGCCACCCGGCTGCGCGAGCTCGGCGCCGAGGTCGACTTCGAGGTCCCCGGCGACGACGCCGACCCGGTGCACCACCAGTACCAGTTCCGCCTCGGCACCCCGGCGGCCGAGCAGACGTTCACCGACCTGCTGGCCTTCCTCAAGTCTCATTGATACCTCTATGATTCCTGGCATGCGCCACGGAATCGTGCTGTTCACCTCCGACCGCGGCATCACCCCCGCCCAGGCCGCGAAGGCCGCGGAGGACGCCGGCTTCGACACGCTGTACGTGCCGGAGCACACCCACATCCCGGTCAAGCGCGACGCCGCGCACCCCGGCACCGGCGACGAGACGCTGCCCGACGACCGCTACATGCGCACCCTCGACCCGTGGGTTTCGCTGGCCACCGCGGCCGCCGTCACCGAGCGGATCGGGCTCTCCACCGCGGTCGCGCTGCCGGTCGAGTCGGACCCGATCACGCTGGCCAAGACCATCGCCACGCTCGACCACCTCTCCGGCGGCCGGGTCACCGTCGGTGCCGGGTTCGGCTGGAACACCGACGAGCTGACCGACCACCACGTCCCGGCTGCCAAGCGCCGGACGGTGCTGCGCGAGTACCTCGAGGCCATGCGGGCGCTGTGGACCCAGGAGGAGGCCTCGTACGACGGGGAGTTCGTCTCCTTCGGGGCGTCCTGGGCCTGGCCGAAGCCGGCGCAGGGCACCGTCCCGGTCATCATCGGCGCCGGCGCCGGACCGAAGACGTTCGCCTGGATCGCCGCGCACGCCGACGGCTGGATGACCACGCCGATCGAGACCGACATCGCCGACAAGGCCAAGCAGCTGCACGAGGCCTGGGCCGAGGCCGGCCGCGACGGTGCTCCGGACATCCGGGTGCTGGTCACCTTCAAGCCCTCGCCCGAGGACATCGCCGGCTGGGCCGCGGCGGGGGTGACCGAGCTGATCTGGGGGCTGCCGGACAAGGACGCCGACGAGGTGGTCGCGTTCATCGGCCGGCACGGCGCACGCCTCGGGCTCTCGTGACCGAGGACGCGCTCTCGGCCAAGGGCACCCGGCTCAACAAGCGCGGGCGCGAGACCCGGCAGCAGCTGCTCCGCACCGCGCTGGACTGCCTGGCCGATGGTGGCCCGGAGGCGGTCAGCGCCAGCCTCGTCGCCCGGGAGGCCGGGGTCACCTGGGGCACGGTGCAGCACCAGTTCGGCGACGTCGACGGGCTCTGGGCGGCGCTGCTGGAGTGGGTGCTCCACGACCGGGCGGCGATGACGCCGTCGCTGCCGGACTCCTCCGACCTCGGCACCCGGGTGCAGGCGATCGTCGACCGCCTCTGGTCCGCGATGGACCTGCCCGGCGCCCGCGCCATCCACCAGCTCCGGCTGGCGCTCCCCCGGCACCGCGACGAGCTCGAGCAGACCTATCCGAAGACGGCCGCCGCGATCGCGCGCTGGGACGAGGCCTGGACCGAGGTCGTGGAGAAGGCGTTCGCCGGGCTCGACGTGGACCGGACCCGGCTCTCCCGGGTGCGGCACCTGCTGCCCGGGGCGATGCGCGGCCTGCACAGCGAGCAGTACCTGAGCAGCTACACCGACTCCGACGAGGCCCGGCGCGGACTGGCCGAGGCGCTCACCAGCTATCTGCGAGGCGCCTGATGACAGTGTCGTACGACGTGGTCGTGGTCGGCTCGGGTGGCGGCGCGATGACCGCGGCGCACCTGGCCCAGAAGCACGGGCTGTCCACGGTGGTGGTCGAGAAGACCGACAGGATCGGCGGCACCTCGGCCTACTCCGGAGGCGCGTGCTGGCTGCCCGGCTCGCAGGTGCAGCAGCGCGCCGGCATCGCCGACTCCACCGAGTCCGCGCGGGCCTACCTGGACGCCCTGCTGGTCGACCCGGACGCCGCCAAGGTGGAGGCGTTCCTGGCGGAGTCGCCCCGGCTGGTGGCCGAGCTGGAGGGCGACGAGGCGCTGGAGTTCGAGTGGCTGCCGTTCCCCGAGTACTACGACGCGCCCGGCCGGGTCGGCTGGGGCCGGTCGATCCAGCCCACCAACGTCAAGCGCGTGGATCTTCCGCCCGAGGTGGCCGCGCTGGTGCGCCCCCCGGTCGAACGTGACCGCGCCGGCGAACCGGGCCGCAGCACGCTGTCGGGCGGCCAGTCCCTGATCGCCCGGCTGGCGTGGGCGTTCACCCGCGACGGCGGCACGATCCTGACTGGGCACGCGGTCGACACGCTGCTCCTCGAGGAGGGACGCGTCGCGGGCGTCGTCGCCGGCGGGGAGCGGATCGATGCGCGGCACGGGGTGATCGTCGCGGCCGGCGGGTTCGAGCGGAACGAGGCCTGGCGCCAGCAGTACGGCGTGCCCGGCGACGCGGCCTGGACGATGGCGCCGTACGAGACCAACGCGGGTGAGCCGATCGCCGCAGCGGTCGCCGTCGGCGCGGCCACCGCGCTGATGGACCAGGGCTGGTTCTGCCCCGGAGCCGAGCATCCCGACGGGCGCGGGTCGTTCACGCTCGGGTTCCGCGGCGGTGTGATCGTGGACGCGGACGGACGCCGCTACGCGAACGAGTGCCTGGCCTACGACCGGTTCGGCCGCGAGATGGCGAAGGCGGCCAACCGGATCCCGTCGTGGTTCGTCTTCGACTCGCGCGAGGGCGGCCGGCTCCCGGCGATCTCGATGCCGGAGACCTCGCCCGAGGAGCACCTCGCTGCCGGGACCTGGGTCCGTGAGGAGACTCTCGAGGCGCTCGCCGCCCGTCTCGGGCTGACCGCCCTCGTGGAGACCGTGTCCCGGTTCAACGGCTTCGCGGCGACCGGCGTGGACGAGGACTTCGGCCGCGGGAACGACGAGTACGACACCTTCTTCGCCGGCGGTGACGGTCCGAACAGGGCGCTCACCCCGGTCTCCGAGCCGCCCTTCTACGCGGCCCGGTTCGTCCTCTCGGACCTCGGTACCAAGGGCGGCCTGGTCACCGACACGGCCGCCCGGGTGCTGCGCGAGGACGGCTCGGCGATCCCCGGCCTGTACGCCACCAGCAACTCGGCCGCCTCGATGATGGGCGCGCTCTACCCGGGCCCGGGGGCGCCGCTGGGCACCGCCATGGTCTTCGCCTCGCTGGCGGTGCGGGACATCGTCACGCGAGCAGCACCAGCGAGCTGAGCGAGACCATCCAGCTGACGAAGCTGCCGACCAGGAAGTACTCGGTGACCTCGTCGATGTCGGGCCCACGTCCGAGCCCGGCGGCGTCCCGCTTCGACTGCAGCTCGGGCCAGCGGATCAGGCCCTTCGCGGCCACCACCAGGCTGGCCGCGGTGACATGGCCGGCCAGGCCGAGCCCGAGGATGAACAGCCGTTCCATCGGCCCGAGCAGCCGGCCGCCCTTCAGCGCCCGGGTGGCGTCGTGCGCGATGCCCCGGGCAGGGTCGACGGTGCCGGTCGCGCGCAGCACCAGCCGGACGACCACGTTGCCCGTGGACATCTGGGCCAGCAGTGCGCCCGCGACCAGCAGGGCCCGGTCGGCGTCGAGGTCGTGCAGCAGCGTGATCGGAGTCGCGTCCAGCCAGTCGCGGAGCGGGCCGGCCGCTTCCCCGGCGTACGGCGAGAAGAGCAGCGCAGCCGCGAGCGCGACGCCGAGCAAGGTCAGCGGCACCCAGGCGACGTCACGTCCGAAGCCCTCGCGCACGGTCCGGCCCCAGGCGACGACGACCGCGGCGATCAGTGCGAGCGCGACCAGGTCCGCCGTCGCGGTCAGGTCGGCGAGGAGCCCGATCAGGATCGCCCCGGCCGCACCGGCGCACTCCGGCACCACCCGCACCGGCCGGACCGAGTGCCCGAGATCGGCGATCCCGATTCCGATGAGGAGCAGCGCGACCCAGGTCACCTGACCTCCGCGAGCAGTCGGTCACAGGCGACGAGCGCGGACAGCCCGTCCCGGCGTACCCGCTGGGAGATCGCGGAGGGCGAGACTGCCTCGGCGGTGGCGATCTGGGTCTGGCTCATGCCCGCGAGCAAACCACGCAGCACCCCCAGCGAGCGCGGCGAAGCGGCGCCGAGCAGCCCGTCGCGCGCGATCAACGCCGCGTTGAGTGCGGCGGGATCGGGGCCGTCCTGGTCGTCGGCGAGTCGGTACGCCGTGCGTAGGTGCGGCTGGGCGTGCTGCTGGTCGTGCGCGACGGCCTCGATCGCCTCCCGCGCCGCCCACCACCCCGGCCCGTCCTCGACCCGGGGCTCGTCGCTGAGCACGGTGATGCGTCCCCAGCCAATGCCGTGGCGCACGTCGTGCTCGGGCTGCAGCAGCAGCCGCAGGCGCAGCGCGGCGCTCACCGCCTCGCCGACGTGCGCGAACACCCCCTGGTACTCGTCCCCGACGGTGATCCGCAGTGGCACCGACGGCCGCAGCTCGGTGTTGACGGCCTCCAGCGCGGCGTTGATCCGGGCATGCAGCCGCACCCGGTCGGAGGCCCCGCGGGACCCGACGGCATCACCGATCAGCGCGGCCTGCGGTCCGGTACTCATATGAAGAGAATACCTTCATTTTTCGAACATGAAGCATATTGCTTAATCAGCGTCCCTGACTCTCACTCGTCCGACACCCGCCCCCGGAGCGCCTTCGTCCTCCCCCGCTGCCTCTTCTCGTCCACCCGGCGCCGCTGCGAGGAGACCGTCGGCCGGGAGGCCCGGCGCGGGGGCGGCGGCAGCGCGACGGCGGCGCGAAGCAGGGCGACCAGCCGGTCTCGGGCGGCGACGCGGTTGCGGTGCTGGGAGCGGTGCTCGGAGGCGACCACGACGACGAACCCGTCCACCAGGTCGTGCTCGAGGAAGCGCAGGATCCGGCGGCGCTGCGGCTCGGTGAAGGCGACCGAGGTGCCGGGGGCGAACCGCAGCTCGACCCGGCTGTCGGTGGTGTTCACGGACTGGCCGCCGGGTCCCGACGAGCGGGAGAAGCGCTCGACCAGCTCGGCGGCCGGGATGTCGGCGCCGCGGGGCAGGCCCGACGCCGGCGGCACGCGCAGGTCGCCGCCGGGCCCGGACGACGGCACGGCCATCACGCGCCCCAGAAGAGCCGCTCGACCACGGCGTGCGCGAGCCGGGTGGTGCGCTGGTAGTCGTTGACCATCGTGGTGGTCTCCCCCGGTCCGTAGCCCAGCACCCGGGCCACCGCGGCCCGGTCCCGCGGGTCGGTGGGCAGCTGGTCGGCGGAGCGCCCGCGCACCAGCACGGTGGCGTTGCGGGCCCGGCTGGCCAGCAGCCAGGCGGTCGCCAGCGCCTCCGCGTCGGCTGCCTCGATGAGCCCGTCACCGACCGCCGCGTTCAAGGCGTCCAGCGTCTTGGTGGTGCGCAGGCCGGGCACCCGGGCCGCGTGCGCGAGCTGGAGGACCTGCACGGTCCACTCGACGTCGGCGAGACCGCCGCGACCGAGCTTGAAGTGGGTCGCGGGGTCGGCGCCACGCGGCATCCGCTCCTCGTCGACGCGGGCCTTGATCCGGCGGATCTCGACCAGGTCGTCCTCGCCGAGCCCCCGGGAAGGGAACCGCAGCGGGTCGATCAGCGCGCGGAACCGCTCCTTCAGCTCCTCGTCGCCGGCCACCGGCTCCGCCCGGAGCAGCGCCTGGGCCTCCCAGACCTCCGACCACTTCGCGTAGTACTTCGCGAACGACTCCAGCGACCGCACCAGCGGACCCTGCTTGCCCTCGGGCCGCAGGTCGGCGTCCACCTCCAGGGGCGGGTCCGTGGCGGGCAGCGCGAGCAGCCGGCGCAGCTCCTCGACGACCGCCTTCGCCATCGACGCGGCGACCTCGGGGTCCACGCCCGGCAGCGGGTCGTGCACGAACATCACGTCGGCGTCGCTGCCGTAGCCCATCTCGTAGCCGCCGTACCGGCCCATCCCGACGATCGCGATCCGGGTCGGCAGCTCGATCCCGCGGGCCCGGGAGACCGAGGTGACCGCCACCGCCAGGGCGGCCTCCAGCGTCGCGTCGGTCAGGTCGGTGAGCGCGTAGCCGACCTCGGCGACCCCGAAGGGCACGCACAGGTCGGCGGCGCTGATCCGGAGCAGCTCGCGGCGCCGCACCGCCCGCACGCTCCGTACGGCGGCCTCGGGATCGTCGCGCCGCGAGGAGGTCGCCAGCATCTCGGCCTGGATCGCCTCGCGGGACAGCGGCCGCAGCTCCTCGCCGAGGATCTTCACGCCCTCGGGCTCGCGCTCGAGCAGGTCGGTGGCGTACCGGCTGGTGGCCAGCACCTGGGCCAGCCGCTGGGCGGTCTCGCCCTCGTCGCGCAGCAGGGTCAGGTACCAGGGCGTGCGCCCGAGGGTGTCGGAGATCCGGCGGAACCCGAACAGCCCGGCGTCCGGATCGGGGGCGTCCGCGAACCACTCCAGCATCGCCGGCAGCAGCGTCTTCTGGATCGCCGCGGTCCGGGTGACCCCGCCGGTCAGCGCCTCCAGGTGCCGCAGCGCGGCCACCGGGTCGACGTACCCGAGCGCGGCCAGCCGCTCCTGGGCCGCCTCCGGGGAGAGCCGGGCGTCCTCGCCGGGGATCCGCGCGACCGCGGCCAGCAGCGGCCGGTAGAAGAGCTTCTCGTGCAGCCGGCGGGCCTCACGGCGGTGGAAGCGCCAGGTCTTCTCCAGCTCCTCGACCGGGAACTTCAGGTAGCCCAGCGAGCGCCCGAGCCGGCGCAGTGCGGCCTCGTCCTCGGGGACCACGTGGGTGCGCCGCAGCTGGTAGAGCTGGATGCGGTGCTCGAAGGTGCGCAGGAACGCGTACGCGTCGTGCAGCGAGCGGCCGTCCTCGCGGCCCACGTAGCCGCCCGCGGTCAGCCGGGCCAGCGCGCTCAGCGTCGTCGGCGGCCGCACGCTCGGGTCGGTGCGGCCGTGCACCAGCTGGAGCAGCTGCACCGCGAACTCGACGTCGCGCAGTCCCCCGGACCCGAGCTTGAGCTGCCGCTTGGCCTCGTGCGCGGGGATGTTGTCGAGCACCCGGCGGCGCATCGCCTGCACGTTCTCGACGAAGCCCTCGCGCTCGGCCGCGGTCCACACCAGCGGCGCGATCGCCTCGACGTACGCCTGGCCGAGCTCGGCGTCCCCGGCGACCGGCCTGGCCTTGAGCAGCGCCTGGAACTCCCACGTGGTCGCCCAGCGCTCGTAGTAGCCGCGGTGGCTGGCCAGCGTGCGCACCAGCGGGCCCTGCGAACCCTCCGGACGCAGGTTCGCGTCGACCGGCCAGATGGTGCCCTCGGCGGTGTCGGCCGAGCAGACCTGCATCAGCGTCGAGGCCAGCTGGGTGGCCGCCCGCAGCGCCACCGCCTCGTCGGCCCCGTCGACAGCCCCGTCGACCGGCTCGGCCACGTAGATGACGTCCACGTCGCTGACGTAGTTGAGCTCGTGGCCCCCGCACTTGCCCATCGCGATCACGGCCAGCCGGCAGGTCGCGGCTGCCTCGCCCACCTTCTCCCTCGCCACCGCAAGCGCGGCCTCGAGCACGCCCGCGGCCAGGTCGGAGAGCTCGGCCGCGACGTCGTCGATGCCGACGTGGTGAGCCAGGTCGCGGGCCGCCAGCCGGAGCAGCAGCCGGCGGTACTCCACCCGCAGCGCGTCCACGGCGTCGTCGTACGCGCGTCCCTCGACCGCGCCGAGCAGCGCGTCCCGCAGGGCGTACGCCGCCGGGCGGGTCGACCCGAGGGTGGGGTCGGTCAGCTCTCGCCAGTGCTCCGGGTGCCGGACCAGGTGGTCGCCGAGCGCCTGGCTCATCCCCAGCACCGAGAGCAGCCGCATCGCGGTGCCCTCGTCGTCCTCGAGCACCCGGAGCAGCTGGTCGCGGTCCTCGGCCGCCTCGTGCAGCCGGAGCAGCGCGGCGAGCGCCAGGTCGGGGTCCGCGGTCCGGCCCAGGATGGCCAGCACCGGCTCCGCCGGCGGGCCGAGCCGGGCCAGCCCGGCCGCGGTGGCCTCGGTGTCCTGGAAGCCGAGCCTGGCCAGGTTGCCCGCGGAGAGCAGGTGACCGACGCGAGGAGACATGGGCTACAGGACGGGCAGCATCCGGTCGCGCTCGAACGCCGAGACGACGCCGCGGTACTCCTCCCACTCCTGGCGCTTGTTGCGCAGGAAGAAGTCGTAGACGTGCTCGCCCAGCGTCTCGGCGAGCAGCTCGGAGCGCTCGGCGATGGCGATGGCGTCGTGCAGGCTCTTGGGCAGCTGCTCCAGGCCGAGCGCCTTGCGCTCCCGGTCGCTGAGCGACCAGACGTCGTCCTCGGCCTCGCGCGGCAGCTCGTAGGCCTCCTTGAGCCCCTTCATGCCCGCGGCGAGCACCACCGCGAAGGCGAGGTAGGGGTTGCAGGCCGCGTCGATGGTGCGCAGCTCGATCCGGGTGGACTGGCCCTTGTTCGGCTTGTACATCGGCACCCGGACCATCGCCGAGCGGTTGTTGTGGCCCCAGCAGATGTACGACGGGGCCTCGCCGCCGCCGATCAGCCGCTTGTAGGAGTTGACCCACTGGTTGGTCACGCAGGTGATCTCGGCGGCGTGGTGCAGGATGCCGGCGATGAAGTGCCGCGCGGTCTTGGACAGCTGGTACTCGGCGCCGCCCTCGAAGAAGGCGTTGCGGTCGCCCTCGAACAGGGACACGTGCGTGTGCATCCCGGAGCCGGGGAACTCGGTGAACGGCTTGGGCATGAAGCTGGCGTACACGCCCTGGCTCAGCGCCACCTCCCGGACCACGGTGCGGAAGGTCATGATGTTGTCCGCGGTGGAGAGCGCGTCGGCGTAGCGCAGGTCGATCTCCTGCTGGCCCGGGCCACCCTCGTGGTGGCTGAACTCCACCGAGATGCCCATCGCCTCGAGCATGGTGATCGCCTCGCGGCGGAAGTCCGACCCGGCGCTGGTGGCCGTGTGGTCGAAGTAGCCGCTCTTGTCCACCGGCACCGGCGGCATCCCGGGCTCGGGGTGGTCCTTGAACAGGTAGAACTCGACCTCGGGGTGGGTGTAGAAGGTGAAGCCCTCCTCGGCGGCCGACTGCAGGGTCCGCTTGAGCACGAACCGCGGGTCGGCGTACGACGCCGAGCCGTCCGGCATGGTGATGTCGCAGAACATCCGCGCGGTGGCCGGGCCGTCGCCGCGCCACGGCAGGATCTGGAAGGTCGAGGGATCGGGGCGCGCGAGCATGTCGGCCTCGGTGACCCGGGCGAAGCCCTCGATCGCGGAGCCGTCGAAGCCGATGCCCTCGTCGAAGGCGTTCTCGAGCTCCGCGGGCGCGACCGCGACCGACTTCAGGAAGCCGAGCACGTCGGTGAACCACAGCCGCACGAAGCGGACGTCACGCTCCTCGAGCGCCCGGAGCACGAAGTCTTCCTGCTTACCCATGGCGCAACTGTAGGGGCAGCCCGTTTCAGGCGGGTGAACTGCTCACGGTCAGCCGCACGCAGCACCCGGTGACGGGCTCCACGGCTTCCACCCGTACGTCGTCGCGGCCGGTCTCCCGGGCCACGCACCCCACGAAGTCGCGGTTCAGCGGGCAGATCAGCCCGCGGTGGTCGGCGGCGAGCCGGTCGTAGGGACAGTTGCCGAGCCGGAACCCCTCGTCGGTCGGCCGCGGCTCGTAGCCGTACTGCTCGAGGAGCTCGAGAAGGCCCGAACCCGGCTCCGCCTCGACCACCACGCGGGCCGCGTTCGCGGCGGCGTCCGCCAGCGCCGCGGCCATCGGGGTCCCCTCCAGCGACCGCTCGACGGCGTCGGCCAGCACCTGCCCGGCCAGGTCGTAGCGCCGGCTCGGCAGGCTGACGGTGACCTCCTTGCGCGAGCGGCGGTACAGCTTGGCCGGCCGGCCCGCGCCGGGGCCGCTGCGCCCGGTCAGCCGGCGGAACTCGGTGACCAGCAGGCCCTCCTCGACGAGCCGGTCGAGGTGGAACTTCGCGGTGTGCCGCGGGACGTCGATCCCCTCGGCGGCCTGGTCCCGGCTGACCGCGCCCGGCTGCTCGGCCACGAACCGGTAGAGCGCGCGGCGGATCGGGTCCGCGAGCGCGCCCAGCCGGGTGACGCGGCGTGCGAAGTGGTCGTCGGCCATGGCCATCTCTTCTATCGGAGAGCGATCTTGCCGAAACACTCTCACAGGTCTACCGTTCAAACCAGCCTCTCTTAGAAAGAGAGCCGTTCGAAAGGAACACCGCCATGACCATCACCAACGCATGGCACGACATCGTCCACGACCTCGAGGACGAGATGCACGACCTGGCCACCATCACCAGGCTGGACGCGGCACGGCAGGCGTACCTGGCCCTCTGGGCGACCTGCGTGGCGTTCCCGCTGCTGTTCGGGATCGACCGCTTCGCGACCTTCATGAACAGCAACTGGGACCCGTACGTCGCCACCTGGGTCAACGACGTGCTGCCCGGCTCGGCCCACGACGCGGTGGCGATCATGGGCGTGATCGAGCTGGTCATCGCCGCGCTGGTCCTCGTCTCCCCCCGAGTCGGAGGCGACCTGTTCGCGCTCTGGATGCTCCTGCTCGCCGCTGATCTGTTCGCGCTCGACAACAGGGGGTGGATCGCGGTCGGCTGCATCGCCGTGGCGATCCTCGCGTTCGCGATGGCCCGGATGTCGACCGCCTACCACCACCACGAGGGCTGAGCCGGGCAGCTCTCCTCAGATGGCGTGGTTGCCCAGGAACACCCCTCCCGGGTCCACGTCCCTCTTCACCGCCACCAGCCGCCCCCAGCTGGCCGCGCCGAACGCCTCGCTGACCTCCACCGGCCGGTCGGCGAAGTTGAGGAAGAGCCTCTGCTCGGCCTCCCACGGCGTCAGCGCGGCCAGCACCTGGTCGATCGCGGTGTGACCGGCGGCAGCCGCCTCCGGTGTCGGCGCCACGCACAGGAAGAACGCCACGTGGCTGCCGGCGACCCGGTCGAGCGCTCCGCCCCCGGGCGCAGAGCGGGCCAGCGCCCCGCCGAGCATCCGCAGCTCGGCGATGAACACGCCCGTCCGGGCCTCCGGGCCGACCTCGGCCAGGAACGCGGCGACGGCCTCCTCGTCGAGCCGGTCGAGCACCACCCCGGCCCCGACGCCGGGAGTCGGCTCGGGCGGGTCCATGTGCAGCGTGGTCAGCGTCGAGGACGGCACCCGCGCGAACGTGTCCATCTCCGGCCGCAGTGCCCGGAACGGAGACAGGACGTCGGTCGCCGCGGCGTCGTCGAGCAGGACCGCGCCGTCGAGCACGACCACGCTGCGCCCGCGCAGGAAGTCGGGCAGCTCGGGGATCGGCGGGAACCGCAGGATCCGGAAGGACGCGGTGACCTCCTCGGGGGCGGTGGGCGAAAAGGCAGCGAAGGCGCGCAGCACCTCAGGGGCCCGCTCCAGGGGCCACAGCATCATCCCGGCGTACGCGTCCGCGATCGGCTGCAGCGCCACCTCGATCGTGGTCACGACCCCGAAGTTGCCGCCGCCACCGCGCAGCGCCCAGAACAGCTCGGGCCGGGTTTCCGCGTCGGCCCGGACGACGTCGCCGTCGGCACCGACCAGCTCGATCCCGACCACGCTGTTCGCGGCCAGCCCGTGCTTGCGGGCGTACCAGCTCAGGCCGCCGCCCAGGCAGTAGCCGACCACGCCGACGTCCGGCGCCGAGCCGTGCAGCGCGGCCAGCCCGTACGACGACGCGACGTCGACCACGTCCTGCCAGCAGGCGCCGGCCTCGACGCGGGCGACCCGGCTGACCGGGTCCACGTGCACACCGCGCAGTGCGCCGGTCCGCACCAGCACCACGTCGTCGAGCCGGTGCTGGGCCAGGATCGCGGCCGCGTGCCCGGTGCTCTGCGCGCTGACCCGCAGGCCGAGCCGGGCGGCGTGCCGGACCACCCCGCGCAGCTGCTCGACGGTCTCGGGCAGCGCGACCGCGGCGGGCCGCTGGTTCACCGCGACGTTCCAGGCGAACCGGCCCTGGTCGTAGGCCGGCGTCCCGGGCAGGTGCACCACGCCGGCGCACTCGGCGGCCAGGGCGACGACGGCGTCGTCGGTGGTGTTCTCGGTCAAGGTCATCGTCGTGCTCCTCAGGTCTCAGGTGACGGCGAGAAGCCTGACGACCGAATCCGCGGCGAACCATCCCGGAAAGCCACGGAATCGGTTTCCCAGAAAGTTGGGATGCCGCGGGAAGGCCCGATCCGCCACACTGATCCGCATGAACCGCGCTCTGACTGCTCAGCGGGTTCTGCGCGACGTCGACGTCGTGTCTCGGGCGGGACTGGATCTGGAGACCTTCCTCGACGAGGCGCTCTCCTCGATCAACCGCGCGGTCCCGCACGTCGGTGCCTGCGTGGCGACGGTGGACCCGTCCACGCTGCTGCTCACCGGCACCCTCAAGTTCGGCGACCTGCACGGCCAGGACGACCACGACCACGAGTGGGGCCTGCACGAGTTCGGTCAGCACGAGGACACCGCGTTCCTCGAGCTCGCGCACCGGGCGCTGCCGGCCGTCGCCGTACGGCAGAGCGACCCGCACTCGACCCGGCTCAACGACTTCATGGGGCCCTACTACAGCTACACCGACGAGATGCGCCTGGTGATGCGCGACCGCGGCCAGGTCTGGGGTGCGATCGCGATGTTCCGCGGCGCCGACGCCCCGGCCTTCGACGCCGAGGACGTGGCCCTGGTCTCGCAGCTCTCCGAGACCATGTCGGTCGGGATGCGGCTGGGGCTGCTGAGCCGCCTCGGTGACGAGCCTGCGCTGAACGCCTGCGGCCCGGCCGTGGTGATCGTCGGGGCGGACGACCAGATCACCTCGATGAGCGCCGGTGCCGAGCTGCGCCTCTCCGAGCTCAAGTTCGCCGAGCACCAGACCGAGGCGACCGGCATCATCGCCGCCCTGGTCGGCGCCGCCCGCCGGTTCGCCCGCGGCGAGGTCGCGCACCCGCCGCGGACCCGGGTCCGGGCGCGCAGCGGGATGTGGCTGGTGCTGCACGCGAGCCCGATGTCCGCACGCCCGGGGCTCGGCGGGGAGTCCGTCGGCGACGTCGTCATCACCATCGACGAGGCCCGGCCGCCGGAGATCGTGCCGCTGGTGGTGGCCGCGTTCAACCTGACCGACCGCGAGCGCGCGGTCACCGAGCGGGTGCTGCAGGGGCTGGACACCAAGGAGATCGCGGGCGCGCTGCACCTGTCCGCCTACACCGTGCAGGACCACCTGAAGTCGGTGTTCGAGAAGGCGTCGGTGCGTAGCCGCCGCGAGCTGATCGCGCGGGTCTACTTCGACCAGTACGTGCCGCGGATGGGCACCGAGGTCGGGCCGTCCGGCTGGTTCGCCACGTCCTAGCCCGCTAGGTCCGGGGGACCTTCTCCAGGTCGCGCAGCCACACCCGCGCGTTCGCGTCCGAGGGCATCCGCCAGTCCCCGCGGGGCGAGAGCGAGCCACCGGCCGCGACCTTCGGGCCGTTGGGCAGGGCGGAGCGCTTGAACTGGCTGAACGCGAAGAACCGGTTCACGAACACCTCCAGCCAGCGCCGGATGGTGGCCAGGTCGTACGACGTACGGCGAGCCTCGGGGAAGCCGGGAGGCCAGGCGCCGTACGTCGCGTCGGACCACGCGTGCCGGGCCAGGAAGGCGATCTTGCTCGGCCGGAACCCAAAGCGCAGCGTGTAGTAGAGGTTGAAGTCCTGCAGCGAGTACGGGCCGATGCTCGCCTCGGTGCTCTGCGGGACCTCGCCCTCCCTGGTCGGGATCAGCTCGGGGGTGATCTCCTGCTCGACGATCTCGAGCAGCACGTCCTCGACGTCCTTCTCGAACTCGCTGGCCGCCGCCCAGCGGATCAGGTGCTGGATCAGGGTCTTCGGCACGCCGGTGTTCACCGCGTAGTGCGACATCTGGTCGCCGACGCCGTACGTGCACCAGCCCAGCGCCAGCTCGGAGAGGTCGCCGGTGCCGAGCACGATCCCGCCGCGGTGGTTGGCGATCCGGAACAGGTAGTCGGTGCGCAGGCCGGCCTGGACGTTCTCGAAGGTGACGTCGTAGACCTCCTCGCCCTCGCCGTAGGGATGGCCGAGGTCGTCGAGCATCTGCCGCGCCGCCGGCCGGATGTCGAGCTCCTCGAAGGAGACGCCGAGCGCCTTCGCCAGCCGGGTGGCGTTGTTCTTGGTGTAGTCCGTGGTCGCGAAGCCCGGCATCGTGAACGCCAGGATGTCGCTGCGCGGCCGGCCCAGCCGGTCCATCGCCTTGGCCGCGACGATCAGCGCGTGCGTGGAGTCGAGGCCACCGGAGACCCCGATGACGACCTTGGGCTGTCCGATGGACCGCAGCCGCTGCTCCAGGCCGGAGACCTGGATGTTGTAGGCCTCGTAGCAGTCGAGGGCCAGCCGCGCGGGGTCGTCGGGGACGAACGGGAACCGGTCGACCGTCCGGCGCAGGCCGATGTCGCCGGGGGGTGGGTCGAGGGTGAACTCGATCTCGTCGAGGTCTCCGGTCTCCACGCGTGCCTGGTGCCGGTTGTCGTCGAACGTGCCCTGGCGCAGGCGCTCCTGACGGATGCGGTCGAGATCGACGTCGACGACCGTGCGGCGCGGGCCGTCCGGGAAGCGCTCGGTCTCCCCCAGCAGCTCGCCGCACTCGTAGACCATCGTCTGGCCGTCCCAGGACAGGTCGGTGCTCGACTCCCCCTCGCCCGCGGCGGCGTACAGGTAGGCCGCCAGGCAGCGGGCACTGGCACTGCGCACCAGCAGCCGCCGGTCCTCGGCACGAGCCACGGTGATGGGCGACCCGGAGATGTTCGCCAGCACGGTCGCGCCCCCGAGCGCCGCGTAGGCGCTCGGCGGGATCGGCACCCACATGTCCTCGCAGATCTCGACGTGCAGCGCCAGACCGGGCACGTCCGTGGCGCGGAACAGCAGGTCGCGCCCGAACGGCACGTCGGCACCGGCAAGCGTGATGGACTCGCCGCGCTGGTCCTCCCCCGAGGCGAACCAACGGGCTTCGTAGAACTCGCGGTACGTCGGCAGGAACGACTTCGGTGCGACCCCGAGCACTCGTCCGTGGTGGACGACGACGGCGCAGTTGAACAGCCGGCTCCCCTTGCGCAGCGGCGCCCCGACCACGATCACCGGGCGCAGGTCCTTGCTGGCCTCGACGATCTGCTCGATCGCGACCAGCGTCGTCTCCAACACGGTGTCCTGGAGGAAGAGATCGTCGATCGCGTACCCCGTCAGGCACAGCTCAGGGAAGATCGCCACCGCGACCCCCTCGTCGTGGCAGGCACGCGCCTGCTCGAGCACGCGAGCGGCGTTGGTCTCCGGGTCCGCGATCGCCACCGGGATGGTGCAAGCAGCGACCCGGGCGAACCCGTGGGCGTAGCTGGAGTCGAAGTCCACGTCACCAGTCTTGCGTATCTTGCGTACGACGCACGCACGATGCACCTGAACCACCATCGAGGTGTGTCCGTTGGCCCGAGAAACTGTCGGTGGTCACGCCTAGGTTTGGGGTATGACCTCGACGGCGACTCTCGATGCGGCAGCGGTGCTGGCTTCCGTACGTCGTGATCGCGCAGAGGCCGATGCAGCCGAGGCTCGGATCCTCGCGGGAGCGCTGGAGTGGGCGCATCTGCACCAGCTCGGGTCGCTGGATGAGGGTGGTGTGGCGACGTGGGGTGACTCGCCGGTCCCGATTGCGGGTGAGGGTGCTCCGTTGGTCTCGGAGTTCTGTCTCTACGAGCTCGCCCCGGCACTGGGTCTGACCCCGGAGGGTGGCCGGTACCTGGTGGCGCACGCTCTGGAGTTGTTCCACCGGCTGCCCCGGCTCTGGGAGCGGGTCCAGTCCGGATCGCTGCCGGCGTGGCGGGCACGCCGGGTGGCAGACAAGACCATCGCGCTGTCACCCGAAGCCGCTGGGTTCGTGGACGCCCAGGTGGCCCAGTACGCGCCCCGGATCGGGAACGCCGCACTGGATCGGCTGGTGGAGGAAGCGATCGCCCGGCACATGCCGGAGATGGCTGCCGAGGTCGCCGAGCAGGCCGCCGAGGGGCGGCACATCACGATCAACCACCAGCAGGTCTCGTTTGCCGGCACCTCCCTGTTGCAAGGTGAGCTGGACCTGCCCGACGCGCTGGACCTGGACAAGGTGCTGCAGGCCGGCGCCGAGCAGCAGATGGCACTCGGATCCACCGAGTCACTCGACGTACGCCGCGCGCTCGCCCTCGGTGCGCTGGCCCGCGGGGAGCAGTTCCTCGGGCTCGCCACCCCCGACACCGAGCGCGTCGAGACACCGCGCCGGATCACCCGGCAGATCGTGCTGTACGTGCACCTCTCCGACCGCGCGATCGGCAACCCCCACGGCATCGGGCGGGTCGAGTCCCCGAACATCCTCCTCACCGCCGCCCAGGTCGCCGCCTGGTGCGGGCTGCCGGATTCCCAGGTGATCGTCCGGCCGGTCATCGACCTCAACAACCGCGTGAGCGTGGAGTCCTACGAGATCCCCGACCGGCTGCGCGAACAGGTGATCCTGCGCGACCTCGGCTGCGTGGCGCCGTACTGCACCAAACGAGCCCGCCGAGCCGACATCGACCACGTCCGCGAGTGGATCGTCGGCGGCAGCACCGGCGACCTCAACCTGGCACCGCTGTGCCGCGGACACCATCGGCTCAAGACGTTCTCGGCCTGGACCTACACCATGCTTCAGCCCGGTTCCTACCTCTGGCGCAGCCCCCTGGGCCAGGTCTACTTCCGAGACGGCACCGGCACCCGAGACCTGACACCACGTCCCGTCGACCCACCCGGCGGCTGACCTCAGTGTCAGACTCGCCCCGTGACCGGGATCGCGAACCTCCCCGAGCCGCCGTACACGGCGGTCATCTTCAGCAACCTGCGCACCGCGGGCGACAACGGCTACGGCGTGATGGCCGACCGGATGGTGACGCTCGCCCAGGAGCAGCCCGGCTTCCTCGGCTACGAGTCCACCCGCGACGAGGACGGCTTCGGCATCACCGTCTCCTACTGGGCCGACGAGGACGCCGCCCGCGCCTGGAAGCAGGTGCACGAGCACGCCATCGCCCAGCAGCGCGGCCGAGACGTCTGGTACGCCGACTACCAGGTCCGGGTCGCCACCGTCGGCCGCGCGTACGGCCCGGACCACGGGTGACCGAGCCGCTGGTCACCGCGCGACTGCTGCTGCGGCAGTGGCGCGACGAGGACCTGACGCCGTACACGGAGCTGAACGCCGACCCGCGGGTCACCGAATTCTTCCCGGCGCCGTTCACGCCCGAGCAGAGCCTCGAGCAGGTCATCCGGTTCAGCGCCGACCTGGACGCCGGCCGGCCCGGTGTCTTCGCCGTCGAGCGTCGCGAGCAGGGCGACTTCATCGGCTTCATCGGGCTCAACGTGCCGCGCTTCGAGGCGGCCTTCACGCCATGCGTCGAGGTCGGCTGGCGGCTGGCCCCGCACATGTGGCGACAGGGGCTGGCCTCCGAGGGCGCCCGGGCCGCGCTCGCCCACGGCTTCACCACCCTCGGGCTCGACGAGATCGTCTCGTTCACCTCCCGGCTCAACCTGCCCTCGCAGGCGGTGATGCGGACGATCGGGATGACCCACGACCCGGCCGGCGACTTCGAGCACCCGAACCTCCCGGACGGCCATCCGCTGCGCCCCCACGTCCTGTACCGCGTGAGCAGCGACACAGCAGCCAAACCCGGCGAACGGGTCTAGCGTGGGTGGCGGTCCGGGGACTCCGTCAAGGGAGCCTCGAGTCACGCACGAAGGAGCTCGACCATGAGCACTGAGAAGACCAGCAGCAACCCCGAGGTCACCGCGCCCTACGGCAGCGGTGCCAAGCCCGCCGAGGACGGCAAGCCGCGCAAGCGGATCCGTACCCAGCACCTGCGGGAGATGAAGGAGCGCGGCGAGAAGTTCGCCATGCTCACCACGTACGACATGTACACCGCCGCCACCTTCGACGAGGCCGGCATCGAGGTGCTCCTCGTCGGCGACAGCGCGTCGAACAACGTGCTCGGCAACGAGACCTCGCTGCCGATCACCGTCGACGAGCTGATCCCGCTGACCCGCGCGGTGGCCAGGTCCGCCAAGCACGCGCTGGTCGTCGGCGACCTGCCGTTCGGGTCCTACCAGCGCTCGCCCGAGCAGGCCTACGACACGGGAGTCCGTTTCATGAAGGAGGGCGGCGCGCACTGCGTCAAGCTCGAGGGCGGCCGCGAGATGGCCGCGCAGATCGAGCTGCTCACCCGCGGCGGCATCCCCGTGATGGCGCACATCGGGTTCACCCCGCAGAGCGAGCACACCCTCGGCGGCTACCGGGTGCAGGGCCGTGGCGAGGCGGCCCAGCGGGTCGTCGACGACGCCAAGGCGGTCGAGGCGGCGGGCGCGTTCGCGGTGGTGATGGAGATGGTGCCCGGCGACGTCGCCGCGCAGATCACCCGCGAGCTGAGCATCCCGACCATCGGCATCGGCGCCGGCAACGGCTGCGACGGCCAGGTGCTGGTCTGGCAGGACGCGTTCGGGCTGCGCACCGGCCGGCTGCCGCGGTTCGTCAAGCAGTACGCCGACCTGCACACCGTGCTCAAGGAGGCGGCCGAGGCCTACGCCGCGGACGTCAAGGCCGGGACCTTCCCCGCCCCCGAGCACACCTTCTGATCGATGGCCGACCACGAGAAGCACCACCACCATCAGTCGGGCAACGTCGCGGACCTGTTCACCCAGGAGACCTGGGACGCCCGGTACGGCGAGTCCGACCGGATCTGGAGCGGCCGGCCGAACGCGCGGCTGGTCGAGCACGCCGAGGACCTCGAGCCGGGTGACGCCCTCGACGTCGGCGCGGGCGAGGGAGGCGACGCGGTCTGGCTGGCCGGCCGTGGCTGGCGGGTCACCGCCCTCGACGTCTCCCCCGTCGCGCTGGCCCGGGCCGCCGCGCACGCGGCCGAGGCGGGGGTGGCCGACCGGGTGAGCACGCTGCACCACGACCTGATGACCGGGGCGCCGCTGCCCGGGACCTACGACCTGGTCTCCGCGCAGTACCTGCACCCGCCGCGCGAACGGTTCGCGGAGCTGCTCGGGCTGCTCGGTGCCGCCGTGCGCCCGGGCGGTGCGCTGCTCGTGGTCGGCCACCATCCCGAGGACCCGCGGATGAAGGAACGCGGCGGGCACCGGCACCCGGAGCTGCTGTTCACCGCCGACCAGGTGGTCGCCGTCCTGCCGGCGGACATCTGGGACATCCGGGTCGCCGACGAACCCGCGCACGACACGGTCGTGCTGGCCGTACGACGGGCGTAGCCTCGGCCGCATGCGCCGGCCCGTCCTGCTCGCCCTCGTCCTCACCCTCGGCTCGCTGGTGGTGCTCACCGCACCCGGCTCGGACGCGCGACCCGCGGCGTACCCGCAGCTGCGGGTGACCGCGCAGGTCCGCGGGCTCACCCAGCCCTGGGACGTCAAGCCGCTGCCCGGCGGGCGGCTGCTGGTCACCGAGCGAGCCACCCGCCGGCTGATCCTGTGGCGGGCCGGCGGCAAGCGGGTCGTCCGGTTCCCCTCCGCGAGCGTCTGGTCCTCGGGCGAGACCGGCCTGATGGGGCTCGCCGTCGACCCGGCGTTCACCAGCAACCGGCGCATCTACACCTGCCAGGGCGGGTTCCGCACCGGCGGCGGCCACGACGTGCGGGTGGTGGCGTGGCGGCTCAACAGCACCTACACCGCCGTACGACGGCTGCGCACGCTGGTCGCGGGCATCCCGGCCACCACCGGGCGGCACGGCGGCTGCCGGCTGCTGATCCCGTCGTACGGCGCCCTGCTGGTCGGCACCGGGGACGCCGCCATCGGCACCAACGCGCAGAGCCTCGGCACCTTGGGCGGCAAGGTGCTCCGGGTCAACCGGTTCACCGGGGCCCCCTGGCCCGGCAACCCGTTCGTACGATCGGCGAACCCGCGGGCCCGGCTGATCCTCACCTACGGCCACCGCAACGTGCAGGGCCTGGCGCAGCGCGCGGACGGCTCGCTCTGGTCGGTCGAGCACGGGCCGGACCGCGACGACGAGGTCAACCGGCTCGTGCGCGGCGGCAACTACGGCTGGAACCCGGTCCCCGGCTACAACGAGTCGGTGCCGATGACCGACCAGTCGCTGCCCGGCACCCAGATCGCCGCGCGCTGGCGCTCCGGATTCCCGACGCTGGCCACCTCGGGGGCGAGCTGGGTCGGCACCGGCGCGGCCTGGGGCAGCTACCGGGGCATGCTCGCGGTGGCGGCGCTGAAGGCCGGCCGGGTGGTGTTCCTGCGCTTCGACAGCGCCGGGCGGTTCCTCGGGATGCGGACGCCGCCCGAGCTGACCCGGTACGGGCGGCTGCGCTCGGTGACCCGGCTCGGCAACGGCGACCTGCTGGTCACCACCGCGAACGGCAGCGGCGACCGGGTGCTGCGGGTGCACCCCTAGCCGGCGTCGAGCTCACCGGTGCGCGAGCACGACGGCCAGCCAGGCCAGCATCGCGAGCGCTCCGACGACGAGCACCCGGCTGGGCCGCGAGGCGAACCACCGGCAGCCCAGCACGAGCAGCACCAGCCAGAGGGCGAACAGCGGCAGCGCGCCGGCGGCGCCGTACAGGGGCCAGGTCCCGAAGATCAGGAACGCCGTGCACGCGAGCAGCCCGATGCCGAGGAACGACGCCCGGTAGGACCGGATGTCGCGGCCCGGGGGCAGCGTCACGCGCCGTCCTGCGGCGGGGCGTCGTCGTTCCAAGCGGGGTCGGTGTCCCACTCCTCGTTGCGCTCGGCGACCTTCTCGAGCGCGTGCTCGGCCTCCTCGCGGGTGGCGTACGGACCGAGGCGGTCGGCGTTCTTGCACCCCTCGCGGGGCTCGACGGTGTGGTGCTTGAGGCAGAACCAGTACTCCTCGTCCATAGGTCGAAAACTACACTTCAGCCGTGCCTCCCGTAGCCCCCGGAACGATCTCGCCACGCCGACCCGTTCCGGCCCACATCCCCCGTCCCGAGTACGTCGACAAGCCGGCGCCCGCGCGGTTCACCGGCAGCGAGGTCAAGGACGCCGAGACCATCGAGCGGATGCGGGTCGCCGGCCGGCTCGCGGCGCAGGCGCTGGCCGAGGTGGGCAAGCACGTCGAGCCCGGGGTGACCCACGACGAGCTCGACCGCATCGGGCACGAGTTCCTGCTCGACCACGACGCCTACCCCTCGACGCTCGGCTACCGCGGCTTCCCGAAGTCGCTGTGCACCAGCGCCAACGAGGTGATCTGCCACGGCATCCCGGACAGCCGGGTCGTCGAGGACGGCGACATCGTCAACATCGACATCACCGCCTACATCGGCGGCGTGCACGGCGACACCAACGCGACGTTCCTGACCCCGGGCGTCAGCGAGGAGGTGCGCGACCTGGTCGACCGCACCCAGGAGGCCCTGCGGCGGGCCATCAACGCGGTGAAGCCGGGCCGGCAGCTCAACGTGATCGGCCGGGTCATCGAGTCCTACGCGCGCCGGTTCGGGTACGGCGTGGTCCGCGAGTTCACCGGGCACGGCATCGGGACCGCGTTCCACTCCGGGCTGATCGTGGCGCACTTCGACGACCCGTCGTACGACACCGTGATGGAACCGGGGATGACGTTCACCATCGAGCCGATGCTCAACCTCGGCACCCACGAGTGGGAGATGTGGGACGACGACTGGACGGTGGTCACCAAGGACCGGCGTACGTCGGCTCAGTTCGAGCACACGCTGCTGGTGACCGAGACCGGGGCGGAGATCCTGACGCTGCCATGAGCGAGCTCGCCGACCTGGCCCGCCGCACCCTCGCCGCGAACCGGTTCCTGGTGCTCGGCACCGTGGATCCGTCCGGACGGCCGCGCGTCTCGCCGGTCTGGTTCTCGCTCGTCGACCACCGTGACCTCTACTGGCTCTCGTCCCCGGAGGCGCACCACTCGCGCAACGTCGAGGAGCGCCCGGAGATCGGCGCGGTGGTCTTCGACGCCTCGGCCGGCCCGGGCACCGGCAACGCGGTGTACCTCGAGGCGACCGCGCGGCGTGTCCCCGAGGACGAGCTGGCCGCTGCCTGTGAAGCGGCGTTCGCGGGCGTCGAGGAGGCGTTGTCGTTCACCCCGCAGAGCCTGGCGGCAGAGCCGTTCGTGCTCTACCGAGCCCGGGTCACCGCGGTCGAGGTGCACGTCCGCGGGCGCGATCCCCAGCACGGCACCGGCGTCGACCGGCGCGCTGCCGTCAGCCTCTGAGTCAGCGCCGGCGTCAGAGCTTGCCGGCGAGCCTTTCCACCCGCAGGACCGCCAGCTCGTGCTCGGGGTCGGCGCTCATCGCCGCGGCCAGGCGCAGGTGCGGCAGCGCCTCGTCGAACCGGGACTGCCGCTCCAGCGCGCGACCGAGCGCGAACCGCACCCAGTCGTCGCCGGGGTTCTCCTCGACGAGGCTGCGCAGCTCGGCCTCAGCCCTCTGCAGCTGCACCCGGATCAGGTAGGCCCAGGCACGCAGCATCCGCAGCCCGGTGTTCCCGGGATCCTCGGCCAGCGCGGGCCCCAGGATGCCGAGCGCCTCCTGGGCGGCCCGGCGGCGGAGCAGGTCGTGTGCGACGCGGTACGCCGACGCCGGGTCGTCCTGACCTGGGAAGACGATGGCCGGGGCCGTCAGCTCGAAGTACTCCTCCATGCCCCGCTCAACAACCCGGGGTGGACCCGGATTCCTCAGCAGCCGGTGGCGGCGCGCACACTCCGCCAGGAGCAGGTGTCGATCTTGGCGCCGGCCCGGCTCTTGAGGATCGCCCGGTCCCCGCTGTTGTTCCAGACGTACCAGTCCGAGCGCCAGTACAGGTTCGTCGCGGTGTTCCGGCCGCTGCCGGTGTGCACCGTCACGGTCGCGCCGGCGCGGAGGGTGAAGCGCGGGAACCGGAACACGTGACCCTCGGGGTCGCGGATCGTCCAGCCGGTGAGCACCTTGGCCCGGCTGCCGAAGTTCTTCACCCGGATCCACTCCGCGTTCAGGCTGGCGTTGGAGCCGTGGTCGGCGCCCGGGGAGTTCACGTAGACCTTGACGAAGCGGACCACCGGGGCGGCGTGGGCGGGCGCCGGCAGGGCGGTCGCGACCAGGGCGAGAGCGGCAGCGGCGATGACGGATCGCAGGTTCATGGGCGCGATGCTGGCAGCGGCGCGCGGGCGCCGTACGACGATTGCCAACGTCTGCCGAAAAGCTGCTCAGGTCGGCGCCGGAACCGCCGATGGGAGGACAAGGATCGTTCCATCTCTTGCGGGGATCGCCATGAAGAACATCGCGCCCAACGCCCCCGGTCCGATGCGCCCGCTGCTGGCGCGGATCGGCCTACTGCTGACGCTCTCGTTCCTCTCCGCCGGCCTGGCCGTCGTCGGCCTGATCGGGCTGGGCTACCACCCGATCTAGACGTCGCCGGTCGAGCCGGAATGACACCAGGCTCGCGATCATCATCGTGACGAAGCAGCCGAGCCAGACCTGGCCCGTCCAGTGCGTCGAGCCCGCGTCGACGACCAGGGCCGGGATCGCGGTGACCACCACCAGGACCCAGCCCGCGCGGAGCGTCCGCTCGCCCGGTGGGCGGTGGTACGGACCCGCGTCGGCGGCGGGCGCCAGCACCCAGGCCCGCACCCCGGGAACCCGTCGCGCCCGGGCGGCGTGCCAGTACTCGACCTCCCAGTCGCGGTAGGGCAGCGCGAGCGCACGGCCCACGAACCGCCCGACGAGCAGCGGCGCGAACACCCAGCCGAGCAGCAGGCAGAGGAAGAACCAGTGCACCGGCCTGATGTCGAAGTGCCGCAGCCACGGCAGCAGCACGAGCCACGGCGCGACCATGATGGCGAAGTGCCGGGCGGTGTCGAGCCGCGACGTCTCCAGCCCGTCGAGGTGCACGACGTCGAGCCAGCCGATCCCGACCAGGGTCACGATCGCCGCGAGCGCCGCCAGCGCCTGCCGGAGCGCGTAGTCGCGGGGCCGGGGCAGCGCGTCGGTCTGCTCCGGCGTCAGGAACGGCAGCGACCGCACCGTCGCGACGACCTGGCTCACCCCGGCAGCGTAGGGCCTGCCGGGGTGAGCCGAGGGCTGATCAGCGGGGCGAGATCACCCCGATGAGTTCAGCCGGCAGCGGTGACAGCTCCGGAGACCGAGAACGACGCGGACACCGGGCGGGAGACCGTCTTGGGCGTGGTCGCCCGGCGGTAGGCGGCCTCGGCCGCGGCGATCCGCTTGTCGTAGTCGTACGCCGGGTCCTCGGTCGTCGCGTCAATGGCGGTGAGGAGGCCACCCAGCGCGACCTCGGCGGTCGGGTCGACGGGCGAGCTCTTCCCCATGTTCCCGAGCTCGATGTCCGTGGCCGACTCGGCGAGGGTGCCGCCCAGGCCGTCACCGACGGACAGGGTCGCGGTGCCTTCGTAGGCCACCTGCTCATCACCCTGGCGCAGAAACGGACATTTCGGCCAGATCTCGGGACATGTGCGGACGGGCTGGCTCATAGGCCGGGTTCTGTTCACCCCGGCGCCTCACGACGCCGTGGCTGGCGACCATCCATCTCCGGGTGCCGTTGCCGACACCCTCCAGCGACCTACCCGTGAGCTCGGGCGGGCAGCCCTCGAGCGCTCACTGTCTGGTCTTGCTCCGGGTGGGGTTTGCCGAGCCGCGACGGTCACCCGCCGCGCTGGTGGGCTCTTACCCCACCGTTTCACCCTGACCGGCGATCGAGATCACCGGCGGTCTGTTTTCTGTGGCACTTTCCCGCGAGTCACCTCGGGTGGCCGTTGGCCACCACCCTGCCCTTCGGAGCCCGGACCTTCCTCGACGGTCCCGAAGGACCGACGCGGTCGCCCGGCCAGCCCGTCCGCAGCGAGAACGATACTCGTTCGTGACCACGATCGATCCACGGTTGAAACACCGGGGAAACGGATCGTGCTTACGGTGCGGCTCGTGACTCACCATCTCATCGACTCCTACGCCGCCGGCGGTCCGGCGTACGACGAGATGTTCACGGGCAACGGGCCGCGCGCGTCGTACGAGCGTCTCGCCGCCACCCTGCGCGGCCTCTCCGAGCGCGACCTGGCGGCCCGGGTGGAGGCCCTGGCGTCGAGCTACCTCGACCAGGGCGTCACCTTCGACATCGGCGGCGAGGAGCGGGCCTTCCCGATCGACATCGTCCCCCGGGTCATCGAGCAGGAGCAGTGGGCCCGCATCGACCGCGGCGTGCAGCAGCGGGTGCGGGCGCTGGAGCTGTTCCTGGCCGACGTGTACGGCGCCGGCGAGGTGTTCCGCGACGGGGTGATCCCCCGGCACGTGATCACCACCTCCAGCCACTACACCCGGGAGACCTTCGGGATCGAGCCGCCCAACGGCGTCCGGGTGCACGTCTCCGGGATCGACCTGGTCCGGGACGACCAGGGCGAGTTCCGGGTGCTGGAGGACAACGTCCGGATCCCGTCGGGGGTCTCCTACGTGATGACCAACCGGCGGGCGATCTCGACCGCGCTGCCGGAGTCGTTCGCCGAGCACCGGATCCGCCCGGTGGCGGCGTACCCGCAGAAGCTGCTCGCCGCCCTCCGCGCCGCCGCCCCTGCCGGCGTGGACGACCCGACGGTGGTGGTGCTCACCCCGGGCGCGTTCAACGGCGCCTACTTCGAGCACGCGCTGCTGGCCCGGACGATGGGGGTCGAGCTCGTCGAGGGCCGCGACCTGGAGTGCAGCCGCGGCCGGGTCCTGATGCGGACCACCAGCGGGCTGCAGCAGGTGCACGTGATCTACCGCCGGGTCGACGACGAGTTCCTCGACCCGGTGCACTTCCGCGCGGACTCGATGCTCGGCTGCCCGGGCCTGGTCAACGCCGCCCGGGCCGGCAACGTCACCATCGCCAACGCGATCGGCAACGGAGTCGCCGACGACAAGCTCGTCTACACCTACCTGCCCGACCTGATCCGCTACTACCTCGCCGAGGAGCCGGTGCTCGCCAACGTCGACACCTGGAGGCTGGGCGACGCCGAGCACAGGGAACAGGTGCTGGACCGGCTCGGCGAGCTGGTACTCAAGCCGGTCGACGGCAGCGGCGGCAAGGGCATCGTGATCGGCCCGGCGGCGTCCGCGGCCGAGCTGGACTCGCTCCGTACGGCGGTGCTCGCCGAACCGCGCTCCTGGATCGCGCAGCCCGTCGTCAAGCTCTCCACAGTCCCCACGTACGTCGGCGGCGCGCTCGCCCCGCGCCACGTCGACCTGCGCCCGTTCGCGGTCAACGACGGCCACCGCGTCTGGGTGCTGCCCGGCGGGCTGACCCGGGTGGCGCTGGCCGAGGGCGAGCTGATCGTGAACTCCTCGCGCGGCGGCGGCTCCAAGGACACCTGGGTGCTCGCCGGTACGTCGGCCAACGCGGCGCAGCCACCGTCCCGGGAGCCGGTGGTGGCCGGCCCGCGCGAGGTGGCTCCGCTCGACGGCGGCCCGGTCGGCGACAGCCGCCAGGCCCAGGCCGAGCAGCAGCAGCAAGCACGCGACCTCGGGGACGCACCGTGCTGAGCCGGATCGCGGAGTCGCTGTTCTGGATCGGCCGCTACGTCGAGCGGGCCGAGGACACCGCCCGCATCCTCGACGTGCAGACCCAGCTGATGGTCGAGGACCCGACCGTCGACGTCCGGGCGACCTGCGACGGCGTGCTCGCGATCATGGGGGTCCCGGTCGCGGCCGGCGAGATCGTCGGCCCGCCCGACCTGCTGCGCCGGCTGGCCTACGACCCGACCTCGCCCGCCTCGATCCACGCGACCCTGCGCAACGCCCGCGAGGTCGCCCGGCGCGCCCGCGAGACGCTCTCCACCTCGATGTGGGAGGCGGTGAACACCACCTGGCGGGCGATCCCGAGCGGCCGGTTCGAGTCGATGCAGCCGCCGGTGGGGCTGGCCTGGGTCCGGGACCGGGCCGCGCTCATCAACGGCACCGCCGACGCCACCATGCCCCGCGACCAGGGCTGGCAGTTCCTCATGCTCGGACGCTCCATCGAGCGCGCCGACATGACCGCCCGGCTGGTCGCGGCGGCCTCACTCTCCACCTCCTCGGCGTGGACCACCTCGCTGCGCGCGTGCGGCGGGTACGAGTCGTTCCTGCGCACCTACCGCGGGCTTGAGACGGACCGCGAGGCGGCCGAGTTCCTGGTGCTGGACCGGCTGTTCCCGCGCTCGGTGGTCTTCGCGCTCAGCAGGGCCGAGCAGTGCCTGGAGAACCTGGAGAGCGCCGGCCAGCGCGCCGGCTTCCAGAACGAGGCGCAGCGGCTGCTCGGCCGGACCCGGGCCGAGCTGGAGTACCGCGCGCTCTCCGACGTGCTCACCGACCTGCCGCACGAGATGGAACGGCTCCAGCGCACCTGCGCGCTGGCCACCGACGCGGTCACCCGGCGCTACTTCGCGGGCTCGGTGGCGACGGTCTGGAACCAGGGACGAGGGTGAGCATGCAGCTCAAGGTGGTGCACACGACCGGCTTCTCCTACGAGGGCGGAGCCACGGCGTCGTACAACGAGGCCAGGCTGACGCCCCAGACCGTGGCCGGGCAGATCGTCGTGCACAGCAGGCTGGACGTGCACCCGGCGCCGTGGACCTGGACCTACCGCGACTACTGGGGCACGCACGTGACCGCGTTCGAGGTGCTCGACCCGCACGAGACGCTGACGGTGAGCGCGACCGCGACGGTGCACACCGAGGCCCGTACGGCGGCCACGGCGCGGCTCTCCTGGGCCGAGCTGCGCGACGAGAAGGTCGCCGACCGGCTCACCGAGTACCTGGAGATCTCCGACCGAGTGGCACCGCCGCCGGACCTGGCCGCGCTGGTCACCGAGATCGCCGCGCACTGCGCCGACCCGCACCGCGCGGCGCGCAGCATCTGCTCGCTCGTCCACGACGAGATCAAGTACGTCAGCGGCGCCACCGACGTCGCCGGGTACGCCGCGGACTCGTGGGCGGCCCGGTCCGGGGTCTGCCAGGACATGGCGCACCTGGCCCTCGGCGGGCTGCGCCAGGTCGGCATCCCGGCCCGCTACGTCTCCGGGTACCTGCACCCGTCCAAGGAGCCCGAGATCGGGACGGCGGTACGGGGTGAGTCGCACGCGTGGGTCGAGTGGTGGGACAACGGCTGGCACGGGTACGACCCCACCAACGACACCGAGCCCGGCGAGCGGCACGTGACCGTCGCCGCCGGCCGCGACTACGGCGACGTCCGGCCGCTGTCGGGGATCTTCACCGGCGCCGGCACCTCGTCGATGTTCGTCGACGTCCAGGTCACCCGGCTGGCCTAGGCGTGGCCCGAGCCGGATCCTGCGGCCCGGGCCACGGCCAGCACCCCGAGACCGCAGCCGGCGACGAGCAGCCAGCCCGGCCGGGTCGCGTGCGCCAGCGTCGCCGGCCCCGCGCCCGCGACCAGCCCGCCGGCGATCGCGATGCCGAGCGCCGCGCCGACCTGCCGGGCGGTCGAGGTCATCCCACCGGCCACCCCGGCCCGCGCCGGGGGAAGTCCCCCGACCGCCGTGTTCGTCAGCGGGGCGTTCGCGAACCCGAAGCCGATGCCGATCAGCAGGTAGGCGGCGAGCAGCAGGGCCACCGGGGTGCCGTCGCCGAGACCGACCAGGCAGAGCCCGCCGGCGACCAGGAACCCGCCCGCGAGCAGGAGCGGAGGCCGCGGTCCGACCCGGCCGACCAGCCGTCCGGACCAGGGCGCGCACACCGTCGCGCCCAGCGCCATCGGCAGCGTGGCGGCGCCGGCCTCGAGGGCCGACGACCCGCGCACGTGCTGCAGGTACAGGGTGTTGAGCAGCAGTGCCGTGCTGAGCGCCACGAACACGAGCACCGCTCCGAGGACAGCGCCCGCGAACGACCGACGGCGGAACAGATCGAGGTCCACCAGCGGCTCGGCGCGACGCCGCTCGACCACGGCCAGGGCGATGCCGACGAGCACCGCCAGCACACCGCCGGCCAGCACGGCGGGCGAGCCCCAGCCCGTGTGCGGGCCCTCGATGAGCAGCGCCACCACGCCCCCGACAAGCAGCACCAGCAGCGCCTGCCCGGGCAGGTCGAGCGCGCGCGCACGCGGCGCCCGCGACTCCGGCACGACCACGGCGGTCAGCGCGAGCGCGAGCAGCACCACCGGCACGTTCACCCAGAAGACCCAGCGCCAGCCGAGCCCGGTGACCAGCGCGCCGCCGACGAGCGGTCCGGCGGCCATGCTCAGCCCGAAGACGGAGGCCCAGATCCCGATCGCGCGGGCGCGCTCGCGCGGGTCGGGCATCACGTTGACGACGATCGCCAGAGCCACCGGGCTGAGCATCGAGGCGCCGACTCCCTGGAGTGCGCGGGCGGCGACCAGCGTGCCGAGACCCGGCGCGACCGCCCCGGCCACCGAGGCGAGCCCGAAGACGACCAGGCCGGTGCGGAACACCCGACGCCGGCCGAAGCGGTCGGCGAGCGCGCCCGAGGTGATGAGCAGGCCGGCGAGCACGATCGTGTACGCGTCGACCACCCACTCCAGGCCGCGCGTCCCGGTGTCCAGGCCTCGGCCGATGGCGGGCAGCCCCACGTTCACCACGGTGGTGTCCAGGCCGACCAGGAAGAGGCTGAGCGCGCAGACACCGACGACGGTCCAGCGGCGACGGGCATCGAGGGCGTTGGTCTTCACGCGCCCATCCTTCGAGGCGGGCTGCGCGGCCTCCAGCAGATTTGCTAGAACTGCAAAATGACCGAGATCGACGAGACGCTGGCCGCGATCGGACCGCGGCTCCGGACGCTGCGCCGCGACCGCGGCAGGACCCTGGCCGAGGTGGCCGAGGAGACGGGCATCTCGATCAGCACGCTCTCGCGCCTGGAGTCGGGCAAGCGCCGGCCGACCCTGGAGCTGCTGCTACCGCTGGCCCGCAGCCACCGGGTCGCCCTGGACCAGCTCGTCGCCGCGCCCGCGACCGGCGACCCGCGGATCCACCTGCGCCCGGTCCGCCGCAGTCGCGGCAGCGTGCTGGTGCCGCTGACCCACTACCCCGGCCGGATCCAGGTGTTCAAGCAGGTGCTCGCGCCGCGTCCACCGCGCCTGGTCACGCACGAGGGCTACGAGTGGCTGTACGTGCTCGCCGGGACGCTCCGGCTCGTCATCGGCGACCGCGAGCACGTGCTCGGCCCCGGCGAGGCGGTCGAGTTCGACACCGCCGAGCCGCACTGGTTCGGCCCGGCCGACGAGAGCAGCGTCGAGATCCTGCACCTCTTCGGCCCGCGCGGCGACCACGCCGCCGTCCGCGTCACGAAGCCGTGAACCGGACCGTCCGGGTCGCGACGTCCGCCGCGGCCAGCGTGAGGGTCAGCTCCTCGCCGACCGGCAGTGGCTGGGTCCCGGTGGCGGTGGCCGTGATCGCCGGCTCACGGACCACCGCGTCGCCCTTGCGGGCGTCGTCGCGGTCGGCCTCGACGACCACCCCGGTGAACGTCTCCCCCACCCGGCCCGCGAGCGTGGCCGCCTCGATGAGGTTGAGCACCGCGTTCTCGTAGGCGTGCGCGCGCCGGCCGGAGGACTGCATCAGCTCGGGCAGCTCGGGCATCCCCTCGCGGACCCAGCCAGGCACCTCCTGCCCGGCGCACAGCGCGGCACACACCTCCAGCCCGAAGCGGTCGACCAGGCGGCGCAGGGGTGCGGTCACGTGCGCGTACGGCGCCGCCAGCGCGGCGTGCAGCGGCTGCTCGGGGACCGACCCGTCGAAGACGTCGTAGCCGGCCCCGCGCAGCAGCGTGGTCGCCGCGGTGATCATCGCCAGGTGGTGCGGCTTGGTCGGGTCCAGCCCGTGCACGAACGCGGGGTAGGCCATCTCCGCCGGCCAGTCGATGCCGAGCCCGCGGGCCGTCCGGCGCAGTCTCGTGACCGCGTGGTCCTGCGCCGGTGGCAGCGTGCGCAGCACCCCGACCTTGCCGTCGAGCATGATCCGGGCGGCGGCGAAGCCGGTGAGCAGGGAGATCTGCGCGTTCCAGCCCTCGACCGGCAGCAGCGCCCGGAACTCCAGCTTCCACGGGGTCACCGAGCAGTCCACCTCCTGCTCGGGCATCGGCAGACTGACCCCGCCGCGGTCGACCTCCTGCTGCTCGCGGAGCCTGCCGACCTCGGCGAGGAGCCGCAGCACCTCGCTCGCGGTGCCGTCGTCGAGCTGCTGCTGCACGCCGGCGTAGTCGAGCCGCGCGGTCGAGCGCACCCGCGCCCGCTCGACCTTGGCCGAGGTCTGGGCGCCTTTGGCATCGAGCTCGATGGTCCACAGGAACGCCGGCCGGACCTGGTCGGGCAGCAGCGACGCGGCACCCTCGGAGAGCTCGGCGGGGTGCAGCGGGACCTTGCTGTCGGCGCCGTACAGGGACTCGCCGCGCCGGCGCGCCTCCACGTCGACCGGGTCGCCGGCCGTGACGAACGCGGCCACGTCGGCGATCGCGTAGTGCACCACGTAGCCGTCGCCGCTGCGCTCCAGGTGCAGCGCCTGGTCGAGGTCCATCGAGCCGGGCGGGTCGATCGTGACGAACGGGATCGCGGTGCGGTCCAGGTCGGGCAGGCGCGGGTGCGCGGCGGCCTGCTTCGCGGCGGAGACCACGCCGGCCGGGAACTCGGGATCGACCTTCTGCTCGGCCTGGATCGCGGCGATGCCGTCCTCGAGGGTGGCGTTGCGCTGGCGGACCCGGAGGACTCGGCTGCTCACGGCCCACACCCTACGCACGGATGCTGACGATCATCTGAAACCCTGGCCCGGTGATCGTCGCTGCGCTCCTCAACGCTCCTCCCTCCGCCGGCAACGGAGCAAGCTCCGAACGGCTCCGGTCGATCGCGTGCTGATCCTCCTTCCGCCGTCCGAGGGCAAGAGCGCGCCCGCCCGCGGTGCCGCGCTGGACCTGTCCCGGCTCGACCTGGCGGCCCTCACCGACGCCCGCAAGGAGCTGCTCGAGCTGCTCGTCACGGCCAGCTCCGAGGACCCGGAGACGACCGCGGCAGCCCTCGGGCTCGGCCCCACCCAGCTCGACCTGCTGGACCGCAACGCCGCCCTGCACACGGCGTCGACCGCGCGGGCCGACCGGATCTACACCGGCGTGCTGTACGACGCGCTCGACCTCACCTCGCTCGACGCCGCCGCCCGCCGCCGCGCCACCCGCCGGCTGGTGGTGATCTCGGCCCTGTTCGGGGCGGTCCGGCCCAGCGACCGCATCCCCGCGTACCGGCTCTCCGGCGACACCAACCTGCCCGGCGCCGGGATCGTCTCCTCCTACTGGCGCCCGCACCTGCAGCCGGTGCTCGACGAGCAGGCCGGGAGCGGGCTGGTGGTGGACCTGCGCTCGTCGATGTACGCCGGATTCTGGCGGCCGACCGACGGCACCAAGGTCGCGACCGTGCGGGTGCTGCACGAGGTGAACGGCACCCGCAAGGTGGTCAGCCACTTCAACAAGGCCACCAAGGGACGGATCGTGCGCGCGCTGCTGACCGACGGGAGCGCCCCGCGGAACCCGGCCGCCCTGGCCGAGCTGCTCGGCGACCTGGGCTGGCACGTCGAGCAGGGCCCGGCGGGGAAGAACGGGACTCAGCTCGACGTGGTGGTCCGGGAGCTGTAGGTCAGGCGAGCAACCGCCAGCCGAGGGTCTCGGCGGCGTGACGGTCGAAGGTGGCCGTCTCGGTGATCCCGTAGAGCCGCGAGGTCGCGTGGATGAGGGCGTCCGGGAAGTCGGCACCGCGGCGGGCCGCCTCGAGCGCTTCGCCGACGGACTCACCGTCCTCGATCTCGAACACCTCCGTGGCCATGATCGAGTCGAACATCTCCAGCACCTCCGGGATCGGACGGCGAAGGCTGCGGGCCAGCACCCAGTACAGCTCCACGATCACCGTGAGACTGACGAATCCTGGCGTCTCCAGCGTGAGCCGGCGGATCAGCTGCTGGGCGATCGGGGTCTGCCGCTCGTCGTCGCGCGCGAAGGCGCGAACCAGCACGTTGGTGTCGAGCGCGATCACGCCGACTCGGCCGCACCCTCGGCGATGCCGCGCTCCATGTCCTCGAGCGTGATCGGCGGCCCGTCGTACTTGATGATCCCGAACAGGTCCTCGACACTCCGGTTCTTCGGCCGGAGTCGGTACTCGCGGTCACTCACCCGGACGAAGTCGACCTTCGTCCCGGGCACGATGCCGAGCTCGTCCCGCACCTCCTTGGGCACGGTGATCTGACCCTTCGACGTCATTGTTGCCTGGGGCATTTCCTTACCTCCCACTCGTCCGCCTTACCGCAGGCAGCCTAGCAAGGATCAGGACAAAGCGGGCCGGACCTTCTCGCAGATCAGCCGCAGGCTCTCCCAGGAGGGCTCCGCGGGAAGCCCCCCGCAGGCCGGGTGGCTGCTGACCAGCCGCAGCTCGCCGGACCGGGCCTGCGCGACCATCTCGTCCGGGGTGAGCACGACGTACACGCTGCCGCGGCGCAGCTCCTCGACGCTCGCGGCGTCGTCGCGCACGTAGCTCTGGTTGCCCTGCGCCCACGAGGCGTAGGAGCGGGCGTCGGCGAGCAGGTGGTGCCCGTACGCCGCCCAGAACCGGTCCGGGTCCTCGGCGCAGAACACGTTGGCCGGCCCGGGCGGGGCCACCACGACGAAGCCGGGCTCGCGTCCGTGCGCCCGGCACTCGTCCCGGTAGAGCTCGACCAGCGCCGGGTCGTTCTGCTGGGGCGCGAAGCCGAGCCCGAGGCGGGCCGCCCTTCGCGCGGCGGCGGGAGAGCCACCGCCGTAGAAGAGGAACGGATGCGGGTCGACGTACGGCGTGGGCAGGATGCGCACCCGGCGCCCGTCGTACGAGAACTCCTCGCCGGTCCAGGCCTGCCGCAGCACGCCGATCTTCTCCTCGATGTCGGCCCCGCGCGTCTCCCAGGCCTTCCCGAAGAGGTCGTACTCCTCACGCCGGTAGCCGAGCCCGATCGTGTAGGTCACCCGCCCGGCCGCGATCTGGTCGAGCACCGCGATCTCCTCGGCCACCCGCAGCGGGTCGTACAGGTTGAGCAGCAGCGCGCTCACCGAGATCGGGATCGTGCTGGTCACCGCCGCGAACGCGGCCGCCACCGGGAGCGGGCTGGGCAGGTAGCCGTCGGCCGAGACGTGGTGCTCGGAGAGCAGCAGCGCCTGGTGGCCGTGCTGCTCGAGGTAGGCCGCCTGCTCCAGCGAGCGGGCGTAGATCTCCTGCCGTACGGCGCGGTCCGCGCCCAGCGCGCGGAAGTCGTAGCGAGCGGCGAATCCGGTGCGGGCCATGGCCGCATCGAAGCAGAAAACTGCAACGCGTTCTAGAGCGGCACGTCGGTCGGGCGCGCGTTGAAGAGCCGCATGCTGGCCAGCAGCCGCTCCTCGGTCTCCCGCGGCGGCGTACCCCGGAAGTAGGAGATCACCGTGACCGAGGCGGGCGAGAGCTCCATCTTGAACAGCGCGTCGAGAGGCGCCCCGAGCGCGTCGGCGACCAGCACCTTGATCGGCGTGACGTGACTGACCACGACCACGGTCCGGCCCTCCCAGGCCTCGATGATCCGGTCGCGGCCGGCGAGGACGCGGCCCTCCACCGACCGGAACGACTCGCCACCGCCGGGCGCGTACTCGAGGTCGCCGAGCCACGAGGAGAGCTCGTCGGGAAACTTCTCCTGGATCTCCGCGAAGCTGAGCCCGTCCCAGTCGCCGAACTCCATCTCCGCGACGCCGTCCTCGACGAGCACCTGCTGGCCGAGCACCTCGCCGAGGATGTCGGCGGACTCGCGGGTGCGGCGGACCGGCGAGGAGATGAGCGCGTCGACCTGCTCCGCCATCGGCGAGAGCCACTCGGCGGTGGCGCGCACCTGCGCCCGTCCCTCGTCGTTCAGGCCGGGGTTGGCGCCGCCGAGGCCGCCGGAGAACAGCTTCCGGGTGGTGTGGTCGGTGACCCCGTGCCGGACCAGGATCAGCGTGGTCGGCGGTTCACCGGGCGGGGACCAGCCGCGCTCGGCCCGTTCGGCCTTGGCCTTCGCGGGCGCCTTCTCCCCGAGGGCCGCCGTCGCGTCGTGGACGTGGACACCCGGGTCGCGCTTGCCGTCGAGAGCCTCGTTGCCGAGCCGGTCGGCGTGCTTGTTCTGCTCGCGCGGCACCCAGGTGAAGATCGTGCCCGCCGGCGCCAGCGAGGCCGCCTCCGCCTGCAGCGGCTTCATCGACGGGTGCTTGACCTGCCAGCGCCCGGACATCTGCTCGACGACGAGCTTGGAGTCCATCCGGACCTCGACGCTCGCCTGCGGGGTGAGCTCCGCGGCCATCCGGAGGCCGGCGATCAGGCCGCGGTACTCGGCGACGTTGTTGGTGGCGATCCCGATGGTCTCGCCGATCTCGGCGAGGACGTCGCCGGTGCGGGCGTCCTTGAGCACGGCGCCGTACGCCGCCTTGCCGGGGTTGCCCCGGGACCCACCGTCGGCCTCGACGACCACCGCATCGATGTCGGCGAACGAGCTCACCGTGCCGAGCTCACAGGCCTGACTCGGAGGTGCGCACCAGGATCCGGCCGCACTCCTCGCAGCGGACGACCTCGTCGGCCGGCGCCTTGGCGATCACGGCCAGGTCGGAGGCGTTGAGGGTGAGCCGGCAGCCGCCGCACTCGCGCCGGCGCAGCGCGGCCGCACCGACGCCGCCCTTCTGCTCGCGCAGCTTGGCGTAGAGCGTCATCAGGTCCTCGGGCAAGCCGCTCGCGGTCTGCTTGCGCTCGTCGGCGGTCTCGGCGACCTGCTGGTCGAGCTCGCCGGCCTTGGCGGACCGCGCCCGCTCGAGGTCGGCGGCCTGGACCTCGAGCGCGTCGAGCTCGGCGGAGCGCTCGGTGAGCGAGCCCTGCGCCTCCTCGAGCCGCTCCATCACCTCGATCTCGACGTCCTCGAGGTCGGAGATCCGCCGCTCCAGCGACTCCAGCTCGCCGAGCATCCGCTGCAGGGCCTTCGGGTCGGCGATGGTGCCGGCGTCGACCATCGCCTGGTCGCGCTCGCGGCGGGACTTCACCTGCTCGACGTCGGCGTCGGCGCGCTGCTGCTCCTCGGTCAGGTCGGCGACCTGGATGCGCAGGTCGCGCACGGCGTCACCGAGCTCGGTACGACGGCTCGCCAGCTCGGCCAGGGACGCGGCCTCCGGGATCGTCGCGAGCTGGTGCCGCAGCGCGTCGAGCCGTGAGTCGAGCTCCTGGACGTCGAGCAGCTTGAGCTGGACGAAGGGGTCGGCTTTCAGCGGAGGTCTCCTCGGGCTCTCAGACGCGGAAGGTCCACGGGTCTGTGTTGACGGTGCTCACGTGCACCTCCACCGTATCGTCCAGCGCCGTCACCAGCCGATCCCGGAGCACCGGCAGCCACAGGGACTCGGCCGCGGCGTGGGCGACGTCGACCAGCGCGAGGTCGTCGCGTTCGCGCACCTCGGAGGCCGGGTGGTGGCGCAGGTCCGAGGTCACGTACACGTCGGCACCGGCGGCGAGGGCCCGCTCGAGCAGGAAGTCGCCGGCTCCCCCGCACAGCGCGACGGTCCGTACGACGGCATCCGGATCGCCCGCGACCCGCAGCCCGCCGGCCGTCCGCGGGAACACGGTCGCCGCCTCCTGCGCGAAAGCGCGCAGGGTCATCGGCTCGGCGAGCACGCCGATCCGGCCCGACCCGCGGGACGGGTCGTCGAGCGCGGCCAGCGGGACCACGTCGTAGGCCGGCTCCTCGTACGGATGCGCGGCCAGCAGGGCGGCGAGAACGCGGCCACGCACCCGGCGCTCGACGAGCACCTCGACCCGGACCTCGTCGACCACCTCCAGGTCGCCGACCCTGCCGATCGCCGGGTTCGCGCCGACCAGCGGGCGGAACCTGCCCTCCCCCGGACTGGTGAAGCTGGCGGAGTCGTAGTAGCCGATCGCGCCGGCACCGGCCTCGGTCACCGCGGACCGGACCCGCTCGGCATCGGCGACCGGGACGAAGAAGACGAGCTTGTCGCGGGGCTCGACCGGGTCCGCCTCCAGCGGCCTGACCTCCTCGAGTCCCAGTGCCTGCGCGATCGCCTCGCTCACCCCGCCCGCGGGCGCGTCCGCGTTGGTGTGCGCGGAGTAGAGCGCGCATCCGTGCGTCAGCAGCTGGTGCACCACCCGGCCCTTGGGGGTGGTCGCGGCCACACTCGAGGTTCCACGAAGGTAGAGGGGGTGATGCACCAGGAGGAGGTCGGCGTCGAGCGCGACCGCTTCGCCGGCGACGGCGAGCACCGGATCGACCGCGAGCAGGATCCGCCGCACCTGGGCGTCGGGGTCCCCGCAGACGAGGCCGACCCGGTCCCAGTCGTCGGCCCGGTGCGGCGGGTACCAGCCCTCGACCAGGGAGAGCACATCGGCCAGGCGCATGGCCGAAGGCTAGCGGGCTACCCCGGAACGAGAACCTGTTCTAGCGTTCCCTCCATGATCCTCATCGACACCGGGGCCCGCGCCCACGAACTGCCCGCGCGCGGCGACCACGTCGACCCGTCCGCGCTCGCCGAGGCGACAGGCTGGGTACTCAAGCCGGAGGGCCTGTGCCGCGGCGAGGTCTGCCGACCGCTGCTCGGCAGGAGCGTCGCCGACGCCGACGGCTGGATCGACGTGGCCGCCTGGGCGGATGCGCTCGGACTGCTGGTCGTCTCCGACCCCGCGTACGACGTCGTCGCGGTGGTGCCCTCGGCGGCCGAGCACGCGGCGCTCGACGGCCGCGCTCCGGCGCTGGAGCTCGCCGACGTGGACGGCCGGCCGGTCTCCTTCGACGACCTGTCCGGGAAGAAGCGAGTCCTGGTCACCTGGGCGTCCTGGTGCGGCTGCCGGCACGAGCTCGGCGCCTGGCAGGAGCTCCAGGACGAGCTCGCCGACCTCGGCCTGGGCATCTTCACGGTCGCGCTGGACGACGACCCGGAGGCTGCCCGCCCGTGGATCGAGGCCGCCGGCGTGCGGATCCCGGTCGCCGTGGACACCGGCTTCGTCACCGCCGAGCGGTACGGGATCACCAACGTGCCCTCGGTGGTCTGGGTCGACGAGGAGGACCGGATCGTGAAGCCGCCGTCGATCGCGCCCGGCGACGACCAGTTCCGCGACTGGACCGGCATCGACGCCGCCGTGCACCACGACGCGCTCCGGGCCTGGGTGCGCGACGGCGCGCTGCCCGCGACCGAGGCGCCACCGGCCCGCACCGACGACGAGCAGCGCGCCCTGGCCGAGCGCCGCGTCGCGCACTGGCTGTTCGAGAACGGGGACGAGCAGGCCGCCCGGGCCCACCTCGAGACCGCCCGCGCCCTGGCCCCCTGGGACTGGACGATCCGCCGGGGCGGGCTCGCGATGGAGGGCGAGGACACCTTCCTGGGCGACCGGTTCCTGGCCTTCTGGCAGGAGTGGGAGGACGCGGGGCGCCCGGGCTACGGGGCGACCTAGTTGACCTGCCGGTCGCGGCCTTCCCAGTACGGCGCCCGGAGCTTGAACTTCTGCAGCTTGCCGGTCGCCGTGCGGGCGAGCACGTCGCGGAACTCCACGCTCGACGGTGCCTTGTAGCGGGCGACCTTGGACTTCACGTAGTCGATCAGCTCCTGCTCGGTCAGCGAGGACGCCGGCGTCTTGACCACCAGCGCCTTGATCGTCTCGCCCCACTTCTCGTCCGGCACGCCGATGACAGCAACCTCGAGCACGTCGGGGTGGGAGAAGATCGCGTCCTCGACCTCGATCGAGGAGACGTTCTCCCCGCCGGTGATGATGACGTCCTTCTTCCGGTCACTGATGGACAGGTAGCCCTCGTCGTCGATGACCCCGCCGTCGCCGGTGTGGAACCAGCCGTCACCCAGCGCTCGGGCGGTCTCCTCGGGCTGGTTCCAGTAGCCCTCGAGGACCACGTTGGACCGGGCCAGCACCTCGCCCTCCTCGTCGACCTTCAGCGTCACCCCGATCGCGGGCGTGCCGGCGCGGACCAGCTTGGCGGCGCGGTCCTCAGCCGGCAGGTCGTCCCACTCGGCGCGGGTGCGGTTGATGGTCAGCAGCGGGGAGGTCTCGGTCAGGCCGTAGATCTGGATGAACTCCCAGCCCAGCTCTTCCTGGACCCGCACGATGGTCTTGGTCGGCGGCGGTGCGCCCGCGCAGATGATCCGCACCCAGTCCCGCCCCGGAACCGGCCCGTCCCAGCTCTGCGCTGCCTCCAGGACGGAGTTGACCACCGCCGGGGCCGCGCACATGACCGTGACGCCGTGGTCGCGGACCCGGCGCAGGATCTCGGCGCCGTCGACCTTGCGCAGGATCACGTGCTTGACGCCCATCCCGGTCATCGCGAACGGCATCCCCCACCCGTTGGCGTGGAACTGCGGCAACGTGTGCAGGTAGACGTCCCGGTCGGTCACCCCGGCGTGCAGGGCGAAGGTGACCGCGTTGGTCCAGATGTTGCGGTGCGTGATCTGCACCCCCTTCGGACGTGCCGTGGTCCCGGAGGTGTAGTTGATCGTCGCGGTCGCGTTCTCGTCCGGCTCCCACGGCCGCGGCTCGACGCCGTCGAAGAACAGGTCCTCGTCCTCCCCCAGGACGAAGGTGTGCTCGGCCTTCACGGAGGACAGCTGGTCGACCAGCTCGGGGTCGATGTAGAGCACCCGCGCGCCGGAGTGCTCGACGATGAAGGCCACCTCCTCGGCCGAGAGCCGGAAGTTGACCGGCACCAGCACCCGCCCGTAGCCGCACACCCCGAAGAACGCCGCCAGCAGGCGGGCACTGTTGTGCGAGACGAACGCCACCCGGTCCCCCACCCCCACACCCAGCTGGTCGTGCCGCGCGGCCATCGCCCGCGCCCGCTCACCCAGCTCGGCATAGGTCAACGATCCCAGCGACGGCGCCGGCTGGTCCGGCTCGTCGACCACCCCCACCCGATCGCCGTACACCGCGAGGGCACGCGCAAGGAAGTCACTGGCACTGAAGGGGACGATCACGGGAGGCCTCCGTCACAGTCGTCGGTGCGACTCAATCTAGTCAACCGAGGTTGCGGATCCGTAGCGGTAACGCTCGCGGTGGACCGCCTCGCCCAGCGGTCGCTTCCGCCGCCACCCGAACCGCTCCAGGTCCGGGGTCGCCTGCAGCCGCTCGACCGTGCCCAGGCAGAGCCAGGCGACCGGCCGGACGCCGTCCGGGATGCCGAGCAGCTCGCGCAGGAACTCCTCGCGGTAGAACGACACCCAGCCCACGCCGAGGCCCTCCGCGGTCGCGGCCAGCCACAGGTTCTGGATGGCCAGGCAGGTCGAGTACAGCCCGGCGTCCGCGATGGCGTGCCGGCCCAGCACCGCGGGCCCACCGTGGCTCGCGTCGTAGGTGACCACCACGCCGAGGCTGGACTCGAGGATGCCCTCGACCTTGATCCGCGCGAAGGTCGCGGCCCTCTCCCCGGCGAGCTGACCGGCGAAGACGTCCCGCTCGGCGGCGACGTGCCGCTGGAACGCGGCTCGGGTCTCGGCGCTCTCCACCAGCACGAAGTCCCAGGGCTGGCTGTGCCCGACGCTCGGCGCGGCGTGCGCGGCCCCCAGCACGCGCATGAGCACCTCATCGGGAACCGGGCCGCCGTCGAACTCCGCCCGGACGTCGCGGCGGCGCGCGATCGCGTCGTACAGCTGCATGGTTCCCCCGTCGACGTGAAAATCGGCTCCGGCACCGTAGCAGCGCCCGGCAGGATGGCCCCATGCCGACCCTGGACGACATCGACTGGCCGGTCACCACCGAGCGGCTGCTGCTCCGGCGCGCCACCGAGCCCGACGTGAAGCCGACCTGGGAGTACCGCCGCGCGGAGCAGGTCAGCCGCTGGATCAGCACCTGGTCGCGAAGCCTGGAGGAGTACGCCGAGACCTTCCTCGACCCGACGCGCCTCGCGCGCACGGTGATCGTCGAGCTGGACGGCCAGGTCATCGGCGACGCCGCCATCGTCATCCAGTCGCCGTGGTCGCAGACCGAGGTCGCCGACCGGGCCAAGCACGTCGAGGCCGAGCTCGGCTGGACCTTCGACCCGGCGTACGGCGGCCAGGGCTACGCCACCGAGACGGTGCGTGCGCTGATCGAGCTGAGCTTCACCCGGCTCGGCCTGCGCCGGGTGGTGGCGAACTGCTTCGCGGACAACGCCCCGTCCTGGCGGCTGATGGAGCGGGTCGGGATGCGTCGCGAGGTGCACACGGTCAAGGAGTCGCTGCACCGCGACGGTCGCTGGCTCGACGGCCTGGGCTACGCGCTGCTCGCCGAGGAGTGGCCCCCGGGCTGATCAGCGAGCTGAGCGCCGAGCCAGGCGCGCACCTGCGCGTCCGTGGTCAGCGAGATCGCCTTCTCGTACGACGACGCCGCAGCCGGGTCCTCGGCCAGGGCGAGCAGGCCCGCCCGGGTGGCCCAGTACGGCTGGAACCGGCCCGCACCCGGGTCCTCGATGCCGTCGAGCACGGACAGACCTGACCGTGGCCCGTCGACCCGGCCGGTGGCCGCGGCCAGCGCGACGCGGGCCCCGAGGGTCGGCGCGATCTCGACCAGGGCCGCGTACAGGGTCCGCACCGCCGGCCAGTCGACCGTCCCGGTCTCCGCGCGCTCGGCGTGCACCGCCTGGATGGCCGCCTCCAGCTCGAACCTCCCGACCCGGCCCGCGGCGCGCACCCGGCCGGCCCGCCGGAGCTGCTCCTCCCCCTGCGCGATCATCGGCCGCGACCAGAGCGCGGTGTCCTGCTCGTCGAGCGGCACGAAGTCCTCGGTCCGGGCTCCGGCGCGGGCGAGCGAGAGCGTGATGAGGGCGGCCAGGCCCCACACCTCGGGCTCCTCGGGCAGCAGCGTGGTCAGGGTGTCCGCGAGGTACCGGGCCTCGGCGGCCATCGACTCGTGCACGGTCGGCGCCGAGGTCCCCCGCCAGTCGATCGCGTAGCAGCCGTAGACGGCCTCGAGCACGCTGCCGAGCCGGCCGGGCATCCGGCTCCGGTCCGGGACCGCGAACGGGATGCCGGCGTCCTTGATCCGGCGCTTGGCCCGGACCAGCCGCTGGGCCATCGTCAGCCCGGGCACCGCGAAGGCCGCCCCGACCTGGTCGGCGTCGAAGCCGAGCACCACCTGGAGCATCAGCGGGGTCCGGATCGCCCGGTCGACGGCCGGGTGGGCGCACGCGAACAGCAGCTCCAGCCGCTTGTCCCCGACGGCGTCGGGATCGAGGTCGTGGACGACACCCGGATCGACGTCGAGGGGTCGCGTGCGCGTCGCCGCGGCGGATCCGAGCAGGTCGCTCTGCCGGTGCCGGGCGACGGTGAGCAGCCAGCCCTCGGGGCTGCCCGGGATGCCGTTCTCCGGCCAGGTGCGCAGCGCCCGCTCGAAGGCGTCCGCGAGCGCGTCCTCGGCCAGGGCCAGGTCCCGGGTCGGCGCGGCCAGCAGCGCGACCAGCCGGCCGTAGGAGGTCCGGGCCGCGCGCTCGGCAGCGGCCCGGGCCTCCTCCGGCGACGGCATCAGGCGGGGACCCAGACCCCGTCGACCACGTGCGTCGCCGACGGCCGGACCTCGACGGTCCCCCAGGCCACCGAGGGAGCCCTCTCGGCCCAGGCCAAGGCCGCGTCCAGGTCGGGCACGTCGATGACGAAGGTGCCACCGAGCTGCTCGACCGTGTCGGCGTACGGGCCCGCCTGGACCCGCAGCTCCCCGCTCGCCGCGGAGACGGTGGTGCTCGCGGTCGACGGCTGGAGCACCTCGCCGGAGAGCAGCACGCCCGCGTCGTGCAGGGCGGCGGCGAAGGCGCGGAACTCGGCCTGGCCCTGCTCGAGCGCCTCGGGACCCAGCTCCTCGGGGCTCATCTCGGGGTAGTGCAGCAGCAGTGTGTAGCGCATCGTCATCGCCTCACTTGATCCGCTCGTCGAGGTGCACGGTGACCTGGTCGCCGGGTGCCTTGCCGATGGCGGCCAGCACCGCCTTGGTGACCGGCAGCTTGTGCCGGCCGTCGCCGAGCGCCATGAACGAGGTCTGGACCGGCTCGCCGTCGACGGTGCCGCGGATCTTGACCAGGCCACCGGTCCCGAAGAACTCGGCCGAGCCGGGCATCACCACGTAGGTCCAGCCTCCGGGGTTGTCGCTCTTCTCGACCACCGCGGTGAAGGTGTGGTCCAAGGAGGTGCTCATGAGGGTTCCTCTCCTGTTCGAGGTTCAGCATCGGACAGGAGAGGAACGATCGACCAGGGGCCGGATCGACAACAAGTGGGCGCGGAGGGGATCGAACCCCCGACCACTTGCTTGTAAGGCAAGCGCTCTACCGCTGAGCTACACGCCCGCGACCGCACAGACTAGAGGTGCGGGAGTACGGGGGCAAAAAGGCTGCGACCGCTGGCGTCTCGGGTCACCAGCGGTCGCAACGAGGTAATCGTTGCACGTTCCGCCCGCAAAGCAACCCCCTATGTCCATCTGGCGGACGAAATAGTCCGAAAGGACTATCCCGGGGTGTCTGCGCCCGGGGCGTCTGCGCCTAGGCGAACCGGCGCAGCTCGGCCGCCTGCAGGTCCAGGTCGCGGGCCACGCCCATGTCGTTGTGCACCGACCAGCCGACCAGCCCGTCGCGGTCGATCACGAAGGAGGAGCGCAGCGGGGAGCCGGACTCGGTGTCCAGCACGCCGTACGCGGAGGAGACCGCCCCGTGCGGCCAGAAGTCGCTGAGCAGCGGGAAGAAGATCCCGTCCCGGTCCGCGAACGCGCGCTGGGTGAAGAGCGGGTCGCAGGAGATCGCCGCGATGGTCGTGGTCTCGGTCTCGAAGTCGCCGAGCCGGTCGCGGAAGCCGGTCAGCTCACCGGTGCAGACCCCGCTGAAGGCGTAGGGGTAGAAGACGAGCAGCACCGCCTTGCGCCCGGTGTACGCCGACAGCGTGAAGTCGGCGCCGTGCTGGTCGCGCAGGGTGAAGCCGGGGGCCTTGTCCCCCACCTGGAGCGGCATCTGTTCCTCAGTCCTCGTGTCCGTCGAGCTCACGTTTCAGGATCTTCCCGGTGGCGTTGCGCGGCAGCTCGTCGACGAAGACGATGTCGCGCGGCACCTTGTACCGAGCCAGATTCTCCTTCACGTGCTCCCGGAGCTCGTCGGCGGTCACCCCCGAACCCTCGGTCAGCACCACGAACGCGCGCAGCCGGGCGCCGAACTCGGCATCCTCGACACCGATGGCGGCCACCTCGACGACGCTCTCGTGCCGGGCCAGGCAGTCCTCGACCTCGGCCGGGAAGACGTTCTCGCCGCCGGAGACGATCATCTCGTCGTCGCGCCCCTCGACGAACAGCCGGCCGTCGGCGTCGAAGCGGCCCACGTCGCCGGAGCTGAGCAGCCCGCCGACGCTCTCCTTGTGGCCGCCGCCGGTGTAGCCCTCGAAGAGCATCGAGTTGCCGACGAAGATCCGTCCGGTCTGCCCGGTGGGCACCTCACGACCGGCCTCGTCGAGGATCTTGACCACCGTCATCACCGGCGGCTTGCCCGCGGTCCCGGGCGCGGCGCGCATGTCCTCGGGCCGGGCCACGCTCGCCCAGGCCACCTCGGTGGAGCCGTAGATGTTGAACAGGGTGTCCCCGAACCGGTCCATCCACTCGGTCGCCAGGTCGCCGGGCAGCGCGGACCCGCTGGCCGCGACCACCTCGACGCGGGACAGGTCGTAGCGACCCAGCGTCGCGGCCGGCAGCGCGAGGATCCGCTGCAGCATCACCGGGATCACCACGAACACCTCGCAGCGCTCCTCGACCAGCGTGCGCAGGGACGACTCCGGGTCGAACCGGCGGGTGAGCACGACGGTGTTGCCGAGCAGCATCGCCAGGCTCAGGTGCGCGAAGCCCCAGGTGTGGAACAGCGGCGCGGCGATGTGCATCCGCCGTCCGGCGCGCAGCGGGATCCGGTCCAGGAAGGCGACCGCGGCCTCCAGGTTGCCGCCGCCGCGAGGTGCGCCCTTGGGGGTGCCGGTGGTGCCCGAGGTCAGGATCACGGTGCGGCCGACGGCTCTCGGCGGCGTACGACGGGCGCGAGATCCGGCCCGGACCAGGTTCTCGGTGCTGTCCGCGTCGCGAAAGGCCGACGCCGCCCCGTCGGTCCAGCAGAGGATCCGGGGCACGTCCACGCCGGCGCGGTCGACCAGGTCGGCGAACTCCTCGTCGTGGACGACCAGGCGGACGTTCTCGCGGGCGCACACCTCCCCCAGCTGGGGCGCGGCGAACGCGGTGTTGAGCAGCAGCACGTCGGCACCGAGCTTGGCGATCGCCAGGGCGGCGTCCAGGAAGCCGCGGTGGTTGCGGGCCAGCAGCGCGACGGCGTCGCCCTCGCCGACACCGCGCCGGGCCAGCTCGTCGGCCAGCGCGTTGCTGCGCTCGTCGATCTCGCGGAAGGTGAGCGAGCCGCGCTCGTCGACCAGGCCGGTGCGCTCGGGGAACCGGATCGCCACCGAGGCGAAGCCGCCGGCCAGGCCCATCCCCCAGCCCTGCAGCGTGCGGACCAGGCCGGCCAGGGTGAGCGGTCCGAAGGGCCGGATCACGCCGGTGCGGGTCAGCACCGCCACCGCGGTCGCCGTCGTACGCGCTTCCCCGACGGCTCGCCCGGCGAGCCGCGCCCCGAAGCGGATCACGTCAGGCAGGGCGGCCCTTGGGAGCGACGAGCTTGGTCGCGGCCCAGTCGGGGCTGACCGAGATGGTCGTCGTGGTCGACAGCCCGGCGATCGGGGCGGCCTCGGCCACCTCGGCGGCGTCCACGGCGTTCGCGCGGCCGACCTTCGGGGCGATCAGCCAGACGGCACCGCCGCCGACCAGGTCGGTCAGCGAGTCGACCAGTGCGTCGACCAGGTCGCCGTCGCCGTCGCGCCACCACAGCAGCACCGCGTCGACCACGTCGCCGTAGTCGCCGTCGACCATGTCGGCGTCGATCGCGTCCTCGACGGCGACCCGGACAGTGTCGTCGACGTCCTCGTCCCAGCCGAGCTCCTGCACGACCATCCCGGGCTTCAGGCCCAGTCGGTCACCGACCAACTGGCTGGCGCCCCCTTCGGACGGGCTCACGTCACTGCCTCTTCTCGTGCTCGACATCTGCTGGCGGAGCCGCTCGGGTGGAGCGGCGTTGCCCAAGTTCAGCGGACTCGGCAGGCGGTGCGCAAGCCCATCGGTCCTCGGCGCGCCCCGCGCAGGGCCACATCCACGTACCCGCCGGTAGATTTCTTGCTCGCGACGGGCGTGCCAAGATGCAAACGTGCCCGAGAACACAGACTCCGACGTACACGCTGAAGGAAGGCCGGCACCCGCGGCGCCCCCCGTCATCCATGAGGGGCTCCCGACCCAGCTGCCGGACATCGATCCCGACGAGACCAACGACTGGATCGACTCCTTCGACTCGCTGATCGACGACCGCGGCCGCGAGCGCGCCCGGTACGTGATGCTGCGCCTGCTCGAGCGCGCGCGGCAGAAGCAGGTCGGCGTACCCGCCCTGCGCAGCACCGACTTCATCAACACCATCCCGCCGGACCGGGAGCCCTGGTTCCCCGGCGACGAGGACGTCGAGCGCCGGATCCGCGCCTTCATCCGCTGGAACGCGGCGGTGATGGTCTCCGACGCGAACCGGCCAGGTCTGGAAGTGGGCGGTCACATCGCCACCTACCAGTCCAGCGCCTCGCTGTACGAGGTCGGCTTCAACCACTTCTTCCGCGGCAAGGAGCACCCTGGCGGCGGCGACCAGATCTTCATCCAGGGGCACGCCTCCCCCGGCATCTACGCGCGCGCCTTCCTCGAGGGCCGGCTGACCGAGCAGCAGCTGCTCAACTTCCGCCAGGAGGTGCAGCACGGACCCCATGCCGGGCTCTCGTCGTACCCGCACCCCCGGCTGATGCCCGACTTCTGGGAGTTCCCCACGGTCTCGATGGGCCTGACCGGGATCAACTCGATCTACCAGGCGCGGTTCAACCGCTACCTGGCCAACCGCGGCATCAAGGACACCGCCGACCAGCGCGTATGGGCGTTCCTCGGCGACGGCGAGATGGCCGAGCCGGAGTCGCTGGGCGCGATCCGGGTGGCCGCCCGCGAGGAGCTGGACAACCTCACCTGGGTCATCAACTGCAACCTGCAGCAGCTCGACGGGCCGGTGACCGGCAACGGCAAGATCATCCAGGAGCTGGAGGCCAACTTCCGCGGCGCCGGCTGGAACGTCATCAAGGTGATCTGGGGCCGCGACTGGGACGCGCTGCTGGCGCGCGACGTCGACGGCGTGCTGGTCAACAAGATGAACACCACCCCGGACGGCCAGTTCCAGACCTTCTCGGTCGAGGACGGCGCCTACAACCGCGAGTACTTCTTCGGACCGGACCCGCGGCTGCGCGCGATGGTCGAGCACATGTCCGACCGGCAGATCGAGAAGCTGCCGCGCGGCGGCCACGACTACCGCAAGGTGTACGCCGCCTTCGACGCCGCCACCAAGACGGTCGGGCAGCCCACGGTGATCCTGGCGCACACCATCAAGGGCTGGACGATCGACGCCCTGGAGGGCAAGAACGCCACCCACCAGATGAAGAAGCTCAAGCTCCCGGACCTGCTCAAGTTCCGCGACCGGCTCTACCTGCCGATGAGCGACAAGGAGATCAAGGACGCCTACGAGACCTCGGGCACGGCACCGTTCTTCCACCCCGGCGCGGAGTCCCCCGAGATCGAGTACATGATGGAGCGGCGCCGCCAGCTGGGCGGCTCGCTGCCCAACCGCGTGGTCCGCGCCAAGCCGCTCAAGGTCCCCGGCGACGAGGTGTACGCCGAGCTGAAGGCCGGCTCGGGAAACAACAAGATCGCCACCACGATGGCCCTGGTCCGGCTGCTCAAGGACTGGATGAAGGACCCGGAGATCGGCAAGCGGATCGTGCCGATCGCCCCCGACGAGTACCGCACCTTCGGCATGGACTCGATGTTCCCGAGCGCCAAGGTCTACAACCCGGGCGGCCAGCAGTACGAGGCCGTGGACCGCAAGCTGCTGCTGAAGTGGAAGGAGGCGACCGACGGGCAGATGCTGCACGAGGGCATCTCCGAGGCGGGCGCGATGGCCTCGGCCACGGCGGCCGGGTCGGCGTACTCCACGCACGGCGAGGCGATGATCCCGTTCTACATCTTCTACTCGATGTTCGGGTTCCAGCGCACCGGTGACTCGGTCTGGGCGATGGCCGACCAGCTCGCGCGCGGCTTCCTCGTCGGGGCCACCGCCGGGCGGACGACGCTGACCGGCGAGGGCCTCCAGCACGCGGACGGGCACTCCCCGCTGCTGGCGGCGACCAACCCGGCCGTCGTGCACTACGACCCGGCGCACGCCCACGAGATCGCGCACATCATGCAGGACGGGCTGCGCCGGATGTACACGGTCACCCCGGAGCACCCGCGCGGCGAGGACGTCATCTACTACGTGACCGTCTACAACGAGCCGGTCACCCAGCCCAAGGAGCCGGAGAACCTCGACGTCACCGGGCTGCTCAAGGGCGTCTACAAGTTCGCCGACGGCCCGGACCTGGGCGCGGACGCGCCGAAGGTGCAGCTGATGGCCTCCGGCGTCGGCTTCCCGTGGATCCTGCGCGCGCAGGAGCTGCTCGCCGAGGAGTGGGGCGTCAGCGCGGACCTGTGGTCGGTGACCTCGTGGAACGAGCTGGCCCGCGACGCCATCGCGACCGAGCGCGACCACCTGCGCAACCCGTCGGAGGCGCCGCGCACCCCGTTCGTGACCCAGCAGCTCGACGGTGCGCCGGGCCCGTTCGTGGCGGTCTCGGACTTCATGCGGGCGGTGCCGCTGCAGATCGCCCCGTGGGTGCCCGGTGACTTCCACGCGCTCGGCACGGACGGCTTCGGCTTCGCCGACACCCGTCCGGCGGCGCGGCGGTTCTTCAACGTCGACGCCGAGTCCGTGGTGGTGCAGACGCTGCAGGCGCTGGCGGCGCGCGGCGAGGTCAAGCCCGAGGCGGTCACCGAGGCGTTCGCGAAGTACCGCATCGACGACCCGACCGCCGTCTCCGGGGTGGCCCAGGAGGGCGGCGACGCGTGAGCCCGCGGCTGGCGCACGCCGTACGGCGGTCGTGGGTGTGGTTCGCCGGGGTGCTGGTCTTCGTGCTGCTCAGCATCCCGGCGATCTTCGACCTGGAGTCGCTGTTCCGCGGGCTGGCCGTGATCTGCGGCCTGCTCGGCCTGACGACCGCGACCTACACGTACGCGGAGGTCAGGCGATCGGACGGTGTCACGCGATCGGCACGGCGCGGGCCAGATGAAGCTGCTCCGTGACCGGTTCCAGGGGCCCGTTGCGAAGCAGCTGACGCCACCGGCCCCGGTGGTAGGAGGCCGGCTGGGTGGACCGGACGAAGTCGTTGACCACCTTGACGAACCGCTCCGGGTGGTCCTTGTGCGGGAAGTGGCCGGAGTTGCCGAGCACCTCGACCTGGGCGCCCGGGGCGATCATGGCGGCGGTCTCGGCGTGCTTGACCGGGATCACCTTGTCCTCGGTACCCCAGACGACCAGCATCGGCATCGCCTGGGTCAGGTACGCCCGGTCGACCATGGTGACGATCTGGCCCCGTACGTCGACCACGGCTCGGACCACGTGCGCGATCGCGCGCCGGGCCCGCGGGTCCTTGAACGACTCGTAGATGTCGGCGACCTCGTCGAGGTCGTGGGTGATCGCCAGGCCCGAGCGGGACAGCGCGCGCAGGCCGGCCCGGCCGAGGTGACGCACACCGGGCAGGGTGAGCGCGCCCATCACCTGGTGGAAGCCGGGCAGCGAGACCGCGCGGATCATCGGGGTGACCTCGGGACCCAGGCCGCCGGGCGCGACCAGCACCATCCGCTCGGTGCGCTCGGGGAACTGGTAGGCGAACTGCATCGCGACGCCCCCGCCGAGGCTGTGCCCCACGACGGTCACCTTGTCGATGCCGAGCACCGTGAGCAGGTCGCGCATCCCGTTGGCGTAGCCGCCCACCGAGTAGTCCGCGCGCGGCTTGGCGCTCTGGCCGTGACCGAGCAGGTCCGGGGCGATGACGGTGTACTTCTTGGCGAGCTTGCCCAGCACCGGCAGCCAGGTCGTGTGGTCGCAGCCCAGCCCGTGCAGCAGCAGGATCGCCGGAGCCGTGCCGACCTCCGGGCCCGCCTTGACGAACGCGCGCTCGTGACCGTGGACGGTGATCCTCTGGACCTCGAGATCCGTCGTCGCCACCACAACCCCCTCGTCGTCGGCCCCACCCCAGGCCGTCCCCGGCGATCGCCGAAGTTTGAGCAGTCAACCAGACACCGGCGCGGGACACGCCGAACGAGGTCGGGATCACCCGAAAATGTGACCTATGGGGTGGGTGTGACGTGACCAGGACCAGAGCGCAGATCGCGCAGCGGCTCAGCCGGGCCAGCGGGGCGCTCTCCACGGCCGCCCTGGGCCGGATGGAGACCGACATGCCGTGGGTCACCGAGCTGCCCGCCGAGGACCGGTCCTGGATCGGGCTGATCGTGCAGGCCGGCATCAAGTCGTTCATCGACTGGTACCGGCACCCGGAGTCCACCCCGACGATCCGGGCCGAGGTCTTCGGCGTGGCGCCGCGCGAGATGGCCGGCGAGATCACCTTGGAGCAGACCGTGGCGATGGTCCGGCTCTCGGTCGTCGTGGTCGACGAGAACCTCGACGACGTGCTCGGGTCGGACGCGGAGAGCGTGCGCTCGGCGCTGAACCGGTACGCCCGCGAGGTCGCCTTCGCCACCGCGGAGGTCTACGCGCGCGCGGCCGAGCAGCGCGGTGCGTGGGACGCCCGGCTGGAGGCCCTGGTGGTCGACTCGCTGCTGCGCGGCGAGGGTGAGGACACGGTGCTCTCCCGCGCGGGGGCACTCGGCTGGGACGGGTCGGGCAAGGTGCTGGCGATGACCGGTCACCTGGGTCCCGGCTCTCCCACGAGTGCGATGGACGACGTACGGCGGATCGCGGGCGAGCACCGGCTGGACTGCCTCTGCGCCGTCCAGGGCGACCGGATGGTGGTCGTGCTCGGTGGCGTCGACCAGCGCGGCCGGCCCGCGACCAGCGTGGCCGCCGCGTTCGCCGACGGACCGGTGGTGGTCGGCCCGGTGGTCGGCTCGCTGACCGAGGCGCGGCACTCCGCGGCCGCCGCCCTCGCCGGGCTCCGGGTGGCCCACGGCTGGGCCGGCGCCCCTCGCCCGGTGCACGCCGACGACCTGCTCCCCGAGCGGGCACTGGCCGGCGAGCGCGAGGCCCGGCTGGCTCTGGTCGAGCAGGTACACCGGCCGCTGGCCGAGTCCGGTGGCGCGATCCTGGAGACCGTCGAGTCCTACCTCGGGCACGGCTCCTCGATCGAGGCGACCGCGCGGGCGTTGTTCGTGCACGCCAACACCGTCCGGTACCGGTTGCGCCGGGCCGCCGAGATCAGCGGGTTGTCGGCCTCGGACGCCCGGGATTCATACACGCTTCGGATCGCGCTCACCTTGGGTCGCCTCGACGGCGTGGATTTGTAGGTTTCCTACAAAGTCGCAGTCGCCCTTTTCGTACGCTGCGGAGACGTGCTCACGTCGTGGGTCAGGGACAGTTGAGGGGTGCTGATCATCGTCGCCCCCGGGCAGGGGGCCCAGACCCCCGGTTTCCTCGAGCCCTGGCTGGAGGACCCCCAGTTCGCCGGACGCCTCGACTGGCTCTCGGCGGTCGCCGGGCTGGACCTGGCGCACTACGGCACCAAGGCCGACGCCGACACCATCCGGGACACCGCGGTGGCGCAGCCGCTGCTGGTCGCCTCCGGGCTGGTCGCGGCGCTGGCCCTCTTCCCGCACCCGGCCGACGCGTTCGGCAAGATCGGCGCCGTCGCCGGCCACAGCGTCGGCGAGCTCGCCGCCGCGGCGGGCGCCCGGGCGATCACCGCGGAGCAGGCGATGGTGCTCGTCCGCGAGCGGGGCAAGGCGATGGCTCACGCAGCCGCCGCCACTCCGACCGGGATGACCGCCGTGCTCGGCGGCGACCCCGAGGAGGTCCAGGCGGTGCTCGCGCAGCACGGCCTGGTCGCCGCGAACGTCAACGCCGCCGGCCAGGTGGTCGCGGCCGGCACGCTGGAGCAGCTGGCCGCGCTCGCCGACAACCCGCCCGCCAAGGCCCGGCTGATGCCGCTGCAGGTGGCCGGCGCCTTCCACACCGAGCACATGCGCCCGGCGGTCGACGTGCTCGGCCACCTGGCCCGCTCGGTCTCCGTGCACGACCCGCGCACCCCCGTGATCTCCAACGCCGACGGCCGGGTGCTGCACAGCGGCACCGAGGTCCTCAAGCGGATCGTCAGCCAGGTGGCCAACCCGGTGCGCTGGGACCTGTGCCTGGAGACCATGCGGGACCTGGGGGTCACCGGAATCCTGGAGATGCCCCCGGCCGGCACCCTGACCAACATCGCCAAGCGAGCCCTGCCCGGCGTCGAGACCTTCGCGCTCAAGACCCCGGACCAGCTCGACGAGGCCCGGATGTTCGTCGACAAGCACGGCACCCCCTCGACCATCGACACCAGCCCGACCTGGCGGCTGCTGGTCGCCCCGACCAAGGGCACCTTCGTGCGCGAGGCTGGCGAGGAGGGCGACACGCTCGCCCCGGCCAGCAAGGTCGGCGTGGTCCGCTCCACCCGCGACGAGACCGCGGTGACCGCCCCGCACGGCGGCACCATCGTCGAGTGGCTGGTCGAGGACGGCGACCTCGTCTCGCCGGGCCAGCCGCTGGTCCGGCTGCACCCCGAGGCCGTGCCGGCGTGAGCACCCCCACCTGGTCGATGCCGGCGACGTCACCGCACGCGGCCATCCTCGGCCTGGGCGTCGACCGCGCCAAGCGCGTGGTGCCGAATGCCGACCTGGTCGCGGCGATCGACTCCAGCGACGAGTGGATCCAGCAGCGCACGGGGATCAAGGAGCGCCGCTGGCTCGGGCCGGGCGAGACCCTGGAGTCGCTGGCGCTGGCCGCCTCGCAGCGGGCGATCGCGAGTTCCGGCATCGAGGCCGCCCAGATCGACGCGATCGTGGTGGCCACCTGCACGCATACCCTGCAGACCCCCGCGCTGGCCGCCAAGCTGGCCCACCTGCTCGGCACCCAGGCCCCGGCCGCCTTCGACATCTCCGCCGCCTGCGCCGGCTTCTGCCACGCGGTCGGGCTGGCCTCGGACATGGTCCGCTCCGGCACCTCGCGCTACGTGCTCGTGGTCGGCGCCGAGGCGCTCTCTCGGGTGACCAGCAAGACCGACCGCGGCACCGCGTTCATCTTCGGCGACGGCGCCGGCGCGGTCGTCGTCGGCCCTTCCGAAGTTCCCGGCATCGGCCCGGTGGTGTGGGGTTCCGACGGCGAGCAGTTCGACGCCATCCGCCAGACGGTCGACTGGGTCGAGGCGCACGAGAACCAGGACCCGGAGCTGCCCTACATCGCCATGGACGGGCCCGCGGTCTTCCGGTGGGCGTCGTACGAGATGGCGAAGATCGCCCAGGCCACCCTGGACCGCACCGGCATCCGCGCCGACCAGCTCGACCTGTTCGTGCCGCACCAGGCCAACATGCGCATCATCGACGCGATGGCGCGGGCGATGAAGCTGCCCGAGCACGTCCGGATCGCCCGGGACATCGCCACCCAGGGCAACACCTCGGCGGCCTCGATCCCGCTGGCGCTGGCCCGCATGTACGACGAGGGCACCGCGAAGAGCGGCGACCTGGCGCTGCTGATCGCGTTCGGCGCTGGCCTGTCGTACGCCGCGCAGGTCGTCCGCGTCCCCTGATTTTCACCAGCAACAACCCGGTATCACCCATCACGAGAGGAACACCAGCATGGCCACCACCGAAGAGATCCGCGCCGACCTCGCGGAGATCGTCAACGAGGTCACCGGCATCCCCGCCGCCGACGTCCAGCTCGAGAAGTCGTTCACCGACGACCTCGACGTGGACTCGCTGTCGATGGTGGAGGTCGTCGTGGCCGCCGAGGAGAAGTTCTCCGTGCGCATCCCCGACGACGAGGTCAAGAACCTCAAGACCGTCGGCGACGCGGTCAGCTACATCGAGAAGGCCCAGGCGGCCTGACCCACCCCTTCCCTGCCTGAAGGAGCATCAAGATGAGCCGCAGACGAGTCGTCGTCACCGGCCTGGGCACCACCAGCCCGGTCGGCGGAGACGTGAAGAGCACCTGGGAGGCCCTGGTGGCCGGCCGGTCCGGCGTACGACGGATCCCTGAGGGATTCGGGGGGCTGGACTGGGCCGACGAGCTGCCGGTCAAGATCGCGGGGACCGCCGCGGTCGACCCGACCGAGGTCCTCGACCGCGTCCAGGCGCGGCGGCTCGACCGCTCGGCTCAGCTCGCGATGGTGGCCGCCATCGAGGCCTGGGGTGACTCCGGCCTCGCTGGCGGTGCCACCGATCCCATCCGGATCGGTGTCGCAGTCGCCTCGGGCATCGGCGGTGTGACCACGCTGCTGGCCAATTTCGAGACCCTGCAGCAGAAGGGCCCGCGCCGGGTCTCGCCGCTCGCGGTCCCGATGCTGATGCCGAACGCCCCGGCGGCCAACATCGGCCTCTACGTCGGCGCGCAGGCCGGCGTGCACACGCCCGTCTCGGCGTGCGCGTCGGGCAACGAGGGCGTCGCGCTCGCCGTCGACCAGATCCGCCTCGGCCGCGCCGACGTGGTCCTGGCCGGTGGTACCGAGGCCGCGATCCACCCGCTGCCGATGGCCGCGTTCGCGCAGATGATGGCGCTGTCCAAGACCGGCAGCGAGGACGGCGGCGACCCCACCGCGGTCTCGCGGCCGTGGGACACCGCTCGGGACGGCTTCGTGCTCGGTGAGGGCGCCGGCGTGCTGGTGCTCGAGGAGTACGAGCACGCCAAGGCCCGCGGCGCGACGATCTACGCCGAGGTGCTCGGCGCCGGGATCACCAACGACGCCCACGACATCGCCCAGCCGCACCCCGACGGCCGTGGCGGCACCCGCGCCATCCAGCGAGCGCTGGAGGACGCGCAGATCGAGGCGGCCGACGTCGCGCACATCAACGCGCACGCGACCTCGACCCCGCAGGGTGACGTGGCCGAGGGCCTGATGATCCACGCGACGCTCGGCAAGTTCGCCGACGAGGTCGTGGTCACCAGCACCAAGTCGATGACCGGGCACCTGCTCGGCGGCGCCGGCGCGCTGGAGTCGATCGCCACCGTGCTGGCGATCCACCACCGGGTCGCCCCGCCGACGATCAACCTGGACAACCTCGACCCCGCGGTCGAGCTGGACATCCCCACCACCGCCCGGGAGCTGCGCAGTGGCGACATCGCCGCCCTGAACAACTCCTTCGGGTTCGGCGGCGCCAACGTCGCCGTCGCGTTCGGGAGCATCTGATGACCCAGGCGCCCGAACGGCCGAAGCCGGCGGTGGCGGACAAGACCGCCGACCCGCGGCACCCGCTGAACCGGCTCGCGGCGCTCTACGACGAGGGCACGTTCGAGGCGATCTCGCCGGTCGACGACTCCGGCATGCTGGCCGGCACCGGCCGGGTGCACGGTCGCACCGTGATCGCGTTCTGCTCGGACCCGACCGTGATGGGCGGCGCCATGGGCGTCGAGGGCTGCAAGGTCGTGGTCGCGGCCTACCAGCGCGCGCTCATCGACCGGGTGCCGATCATCGGCCTGTGGCACTCCGGCGGCGCCCGGCTGGCCGAGGGCGTGCTCTCGCTGCACGCCGTCGGCGAGATCTTCCACGCGATGACCCGCGCCTCCGGCACGATCCCGCAGATCTCGGTGGTGCTCGGCCCGGCCGCCGGCGGTGCGGCGTACGGACCGGCGCTGACCGACGTCGTCGTGCTCGGCCCCGAGGGCCGCATCTTCGTGACCGGCCCGGACGTGGTCCGCTCGGTCACCGGCGAGGACGTGGACATGCTCCGCCTCGGCGGTCCGGAGCCGCACGGCCGCCGCTCCGGCGTCGTGCACGTGCTCACCGACTCCGAGCGCGAGGCGCTGGACGCGGCCCGCGAGGTCGCCCACCTGCTCGGGGCCCAGGGCAACCTGGACGCGAGCGCGGTCACCGACACCGACCTGGGCGCGCTGCTGCCCGAGTCCAACAAGCGCGCGTACGACGTGCACCCGCTGGTCGCCGGGGTCCTCGACGAGGGCGCTCCCGCGGTCGAGCTGCACGCGAAGTGGGCGCCGAACATCACCACCACGCTCGGTCGCTTCGGCGGCCGGAGCGTCGGCGTCATCGCGAACAACCCGCTGCGCCTCGGCGGCTGCCTGGACTCGCTCTCGGCGGAGAAGGCCTCGCGGTTCGTGCGGATGTGCGACGCGTTCGGCATCCCGCTGATCGTGCTCGTGGACGTGCCCGGCTACCTGCCCGGCGTCGGCCAGGAGTGGGACGGCGTGGTCCGCCGCGGCGCCAAGCTGCTGCACGCCTTCGGTGAGGCGGTCGTCCCGCGGGTCACCGTGGTGACCCGGAAGACGTACGGCGGCGCCTACATCGCGATGAACTCACGCTCGCTCGGCGCGACGAAGGTGTTCGCCTGGCCGGACGCCGAGGTCGCCGTGATGGGCGCGGTCGCCGCGATCCGGATCCTGCACCGTCGCAAGCTCGCCGAGGTCGCCCCGGAGATCCGCGGCGTCGTCGAGGCCGAGCTCGCCGAGGAGCACACCCGGATCGCCGGCGGCATCGACAAGGCCGTCGAGATCGGCGTCGTCGACGAGGTCGTCTCCCCCAGCGCGACGAAGTCAGCGATCGCGAAGGCCCTGCTCAACAGCGGCCTGGTGACCAGGGGAAGTCACACGAACATCCCCCTGTAACGCTGACCCGGCGCAAAAGTACGCGTAATTACGCTGACCTGGCGCAAAGGTGCGAGTAACACTCGCACCTTTGCGCCAGGTCAGCGTTTACACATGCACCTTTGCGCCGGGTCAGCGTCTTAGACGACCTGGTGGAGCCACCTCACCGGGACGCCGTCACCGGCGTAGCGGAAGGGCTCGAGCTCGTCGTCCCAGGGCTTGCCGAGGAGCTTGTCGATCTCCAGCAGCAGGGTGGTGTCGCCCAGCGCCGCCTTGACCACCGCCGCCTTGAGCCGGTCCTCGGGAATCATCAGGTCCCCGTGCAGGCCGGTGACGGCGTGGAAGACGCCCAGGTCGGGGGTGTAGGAGTAGCGCGCGCCCTCGGTGGCCGGCGTCGGCTCCTCGGTGATCTCGAAGCGCAGGTGGTTCCAGCCACGCAGCGCGGAGGCGACGGCGGCAGCCGTGCCGGCGTCGCCGGTCCAGGAGTACTCGGCGCGGTAGGTACCGGCCTGAGCACCCTGCGGGGTCCACTCCAGGTTCACGGCAACGCCGAGGACGCCGCCCACGGCCCACTCGATGTGCGGGCACAACGCAGACGGCGCCGAGTGGATGTACAGGACACCACGGGTCGCATTCCGAGTCACTTCAGCCTCCTCTGACACCGGCGTCGAGCTACGCCTTCCCCAGCGGGCTCATCCGGTCACGAGGCTGATGTGACATTTGTGCACTTGTGGTCCCCATTGTGAACCATGAGGGCTCCGCGCGCCAGCGCTACACGAGGACTCGGACTAGACGGATTTCCGAGACCGCTTGCGCGGTCCGAGTTCCATCAGGGTGCCGAGCACCTCTTCGGCCACTCCCATGCCACCCAGGTGCGACTCCCCGTGGATGGTCGCGAAGACGGCGTCGGGCAGCCGCGAGGCCAGGTGCACGCCGTGCGCGTGCGGGATGATGTGGTCGTCGTCGCCGTGCCACCAGCGCACCGGCACGGTCACGTCGGCGGCGTCGAAGCCCCACGGCCGGGTGAACAGCACGATGTCGGCCAGCGGCGCACCCACCTGGAAGCGGGCCCCGTTGAGCAGGTCGTCGAGGAACATCGCCCGGAACTCCGGCCGCGCCAACAGCTCCCGGTCCCCGCGCGGCTGCAGCGCGCCGTACGCGTCGATGGCCACGCCGGCCAGCGGCCGGATCACCCGGATGCCGGCCGCGAGCGCGTAGCTGAGCGGCAGCCGGACCGCGCCCAGCACCGGAGCGGCGTACGGCGCCAGCTCGACCAGCCCGCCGCGGATGGCGTCCGGCCCGACCATCGGAGCCACCCCGCCGAGCACGCCGACGCCGTGCACCCGGTCCGGGAACGCGGCTCCGGCAGCGAGCGCGTACGGGCCACCGCCGGAGAGGCCGATCACCCGCATGGTGTCGATGCCGAGGGTGTCGGCGAGGATCTCCAGGTCGCCGGTCCAGTCGAGGACGTTCGCGTACAGGTGCGGCGTCGAGGTCCCGATGCCCGGCCGGTCGATGCCGATGATCCGCAGGTCGTGGGCCTCCGCGAACGCCCGCGCCTCCAGCGGGATCTGCCGCCGCGCGCCGGGGGTGCCGTGCATCCAGACGATGGCGGCTCCGCGCGGGTTGCCGAACTCGGCGAAGGAGAGCCGGCGGCCGTCGCGGACGGCGACCGAGCCCTCGAGCCGGGGGCGTTCGATGTCAGCCATGCGGACCATTGTCTCCCGCGCCGTACCGAAAATGGAACAGGTTCTACCGTGGCGCCGCTCACGCCTCAAACGGAGCCCACGTCAGGCGGAGTCCGAGCGCACCGCGGCGACGTCGACCACGTTGGCCGGGTCCCGCAGCGCGCCCAGGAGCAGCCCGTCCGCACTGATCGGCGGCCCGTCGACCACGGTGCCGAGCACGCAGGTGACGTTGTCCCGGCCTCCGCGCGACAGCGCCGCCGCGACCAGGGCGGCGACCGCGTCGTCGTCGCCGCGCCGGCCGAGGATCTCGGCGATCTCGTCCTCGCCGACCAGGTCGGTCAGCCCGTCGCTGGCCAGCAGCACCCGGTCGCCGGGCGCTAGGTGCAGGGTGAGCAGGTCGGCCGCGCCGTCCCGGCCGTCCACGGTGCGCAGCACCACGTTGCGCCACGGGTGCTGGGCCGCGTCCAGCGAGCCGATCCGGCCCTCGTCGAGCAGGTCCTGGACGTAGGTGTGGTCCCGGGTGACCCGGGTGAGCGCGCCGCGGGAGAACACGTAGCCGCGGGAGTCCCCGAGGTGCGCGAGCACGAAGGTGCGGCCGTCGGTCACGACCACCGTCAGCGTGGTGGCCATCCCGGCGCGGGACGGGTCCGCGGCGACGCCGGCGGCGACCTGGACCTGGGCGGCCTCGACGGCGCGGGTCAGGGTGCCGGCCGGGTCGGCCTCGGCGGCGAGCACGGTGGCGGCGACGGCGTACGCGGCGGTGGCGGAGGCGACCTCGCCGGCCGCTCCCCCGCCGACCCCATCGGCGACGAGCAGGCAGGTCGGGCCCACGAACGCGGAGTCCTCGTTGCCGGTGCGCACCAGGCCGACGTGGGTCTCCCCGGTGCCGGAGAAGCGCAGCATCCGCCGCCCCCTTCCCTGTCCTTGGAAGGACAACGAGACTCGACCCTCTCACGGTTCCGCAAGAATGGGCGCCATGGAGTGGGTTCTGCTCGGGGTCTCGGTTGCCCTGATGCTGCTGTGCGGGCTGTTCGGCGCGGCCGAGTACTCGTTCGTGGCCGTCGACCGCGCCGCCGTGGACCGGGCCGCCGCGAGCGGCGACCGTGCCGCCGAAGGCGTGCAGAAGGCGCTGCGCACGCTGTCCACGCAGCTCTCCGGAGCCCAGGTCGGCGTCACCATCACCAACCTGGTGATCGGCTTCCTCGCCGAGCCGGCCATCGCCGAGATCCTGCGCGGGCCGCTGAGGTCCGCCGGCGTCTCCGAGGGCGCCGTCACCGGCGTCGCGGTCACCGTCGCGCTCGTGCTCGCGACCGTGGCGACGATGCTGATCGGCGAGCTGATCCCCAAGAAGGTCGGCATCGCGGTTCCGCTGGCCGCCGCCCAGGCAACCCAGCGGCCGATGCGCGCGTTCACCACCCTGGTCAAGCCCGCGATCCACGTCCTCAACGGCTCCGCCAACGCCCTGGTCCGGCTGGTCGGCGTCGAGCCGCAGGAGGAGCTGCGCTCGGCCCGCTCCTCCGACGAGCTCTCCTCCCTCGCCGGCCGGTCCGCGAGCGAGGGCACCCTGGACACCGAGACCGCGCACCTGGTGCAGCGCTCCATCGCCTTCGGCCCTCGTACGGCGGGCGAGATCATGACCCCGCGGATGCGGATGGCGACCGTCGACGCCAACGACCCGGTGAGCGACGTGATCGACCTGTCCGCGGCGACCGGGTTCTCCAAGTTCCCGGTGACCAAGGGCAACACCGACAACATCGTCGGCTCGGTGCACGTCAAGCAGGCCGTCGCGGTGCCGCGCAGCGAGCGTGCCTCGGTGCACGTGCGCGAGGTGATGGTGCCGGCCACGGTCGTGCCCGAGTCGCTGCGGCTGGACCCACTGCTGGCGCTGCTGCGCGGCGAGGGCTTCCAGATGGCGATCGTCTCCGACGAGTACGGCGGCACCGCCGGCGTGGTCACGCTGGAGGACGTGGTCGAGGAGATCGTCGGTGACATCGCCGACGAGCACGACCCGGCCGGCGCCAGGCTGCGGCAGCGCCCCGACGGCTCCTGGATCGTGTCGGGTTTGCTTCGCCCCGACGAGGTCCGCGAGGCCACCGGCCTGGACCTGCCCGAGCACGAGGACTACGACACCGTGGCCGGCCTGCTGGTCCAGCGGCTCGGCCGGATCCCCGAGCGCGGCGACGCGGTCGACGTGGCGCTGCCGGTCACCATCTCGTCCGATGACGAGGAGGAGCCGGTCGTCGAGCACGCCCGGCTGCGCGTCGAGCGGATGGAGGGCCTGCGGGTAGACCGGATCTCGATCCGCCGCCTGCCCGGTGCGGCCGAGGGAGAGCTGCGATGAGCACCCAGTCCGCGCTCCTGCTCGCCGTGGTGCTGCTGCTCGGCAACGCGTTCTTCGTGGGTGCCGAGTTCGCGCTCGTCTCCGCCCGTCGTACGAAGGTCGAGCCGAAGGCCGCCGCGGGCTCCAGGATGGCGGTGACCGCGCTGCGCGCGATGGAGGACCTGAGCTCGGTGATCGCGGCGGCGCAGTTCGGGATCACCGTCTGCTCCCTGGGTCTGGGCGCGGTCGCCGAGCCGGCCATCGCCGACCTCATCGAGCCGGTTCTGCACGACCTGAGCGTGCCGCACGGCTGGCTGCACCCGGTCGCGTTCACCCTGGGGATGGGCCTGGTCGTCTACCTGCACGTGGTCATCGGCGAGATGGTCCCGAAGAACCTCGCGCTGGCCGGTCCCGAGCGCGCCGCGCTGGTCTTCGGGCCGCCGATGGTGGCACTGGTGACCTTCCTCAAGCCGATCGTGGTCGGCCTCGACGCCACCGCGAACGTGGGCGTCCGGCTGCTGCGGATCGAGCCGCGCACCGAGGTCAGCTCCACCTTCACCCACGAGGAGGTCGAGGCGCTCGTCGACGAGTCACGCGCCGAGGGCCTGCTCGAGCAGGAGGAGTACGAGCGGCTCTCCGGGGCGCTCGGCTTCACCACCCGCACGGTCACCGACGTGCTGCTGCCGATGACCTCGCTGCAGACGGTGCCGCGGGGAGCCCGCGCCACCGAGGTGGAGGCCATCTGTGCCGAGACCGGGTTCTCGCGGTTCCCGGTGGTCGACGCGGACGGCGCGCTGATCGGCTACCTGCACATCAAGGACGTGCTCGGGCACGACACCCACGGCCGTGCCCAGGTCGTCGAGGACCGCTGGATCCGGCCGTTCGCGACGGTCCGGTCCGACGACACCCTGGTGACCGCGCTGCAGACGCTGCAGTCCCAGGGTGCGCACCTGGCCCGGGTCGTCTCCCCGGAGAACGCAGTCCTCGGGATCGCGACCCTCGAGGATGTCATTGAAGTGCTAGTCGGCGAGATCAGAGACGCGGCTCATCACTGATTCCAGGTCGTAGGAACCGGCGTCGGTGCCGACTCCCTGGGCCACCTCGGCCGCGACCGCGCAGCCGAGCCGGGCGGCGTCGCGGTGGCCCATGCCCAGCGCCAGTCCGCGCAGGAACCCGGCCGAGAACGCGTCGCCGCAGCCGGTGGTGTCCACCACCTCGATCTCGTACGCCGGCACCTCGAGCGTCTCCTCGGCGGTCACCACGACCGCACCGCGCGCACCCTGGGTCGCGGCCACGCAGCCGGCACCGGCCTTGACCAGCTCGCGAGCACCCTCGGCCAGCGTGCTCGCGCCGGTGAACCCGAGCACCTGCTCGTCGTTGGGCAGCAGGTAGTCGGTGTGCGGCAGGCAGGCCTCGATCCACGCCAGCAGGTCGGGATCGCCGGGCGCGAGCACGTCGACCGACGTCGTGCAGCCGAGGTCGTGGGCCCGCGTGAGCAGCTCGCCGGCGGCCGGGCCGCCGAGGAACTCGGGCCCGCCCAGGTGCACGTGGGTCAGGCCGGGGATGCTCGTCAGGTCGATGTCGTCCAGGGTCAGCGCGCCGTTGGCGCCGACGCAGTGCCACGCCGGGCGGTCGCCGTTCGGGCGGACCGGCAGCACGCTCGCCGAGGTCTGCACGTCCGGCTTGCGGACGAGCCGGCCGGTGTCCAGGCCCTCGCGGTCGAGCAGCGCGAGCAGGGTGTCCCCGGTGGGGTCCTGGCCGAGCGCGCCCACGCTGTGCACCCGGGCGCCGAGCCGTGCCAGCACCACCCCGGTCCCGCCGGCGGTCCCGGCCGGGGACATCCGGATGGTGTCCACCAGGGCTCCGTCGGAGCGCTCCGGGATCGACTCGACGCGGAGCACGTGGGTGTCGAGCACGTGCACGCCGACGACGGCGACGGTCTGGGTCATCAGGCCTCCTCGGCGGGCTTGGTCCTGCCGTAGTCACGGGTGATCGCTGCCTCGATCACGGCACGCTGCTGGTCCTCGTCGAGCACCCGCGGGTAGCCGATCGCGACCGCGTCCCGGTACAGCCGGCAGCACCACTCCAGCAGCAGGGCGTTCTCGACGGCCTGGGCCAGGGTGGCGCCGACGGTCACCGTGCCGTGGTTGGCCAGCAGGGCCGCGCTGCGGCCGGCGAGCGCCTCGGCGACGTGGTCGGCGAGCTCGGGCGTGCCGAAGGTCGCGTACGGCGCCACCCGGATCGTCCCGCCCAGCAGCAGCTGCTGGTAGTGCAGCACCGGCAGCTCGTCCAGCACGCAGGCCACCGCGGTCGCGGCCGGGGCGTGCGTGTGCACGACGGCTCCGGCCCCCGTGGTCTTCCGTACGACGAGGTGCAGGTCCAGCTCGGAGGTCGGGGCGAGCGTGCCCTCGACGACGCGACCGCTCTCGTCGACGACGCTGACGTCCTCGGCCGTGCAGTCGGCCAGCACCACCCCGGTTGCCGTCACCGCGAGACGCCCCGTCTCGTGATCGGCCGCGCTGAGGTTGCCGGCGGTTCCGGCGAAGAGGCCGTCGGCGGCCAGCGCGCGCGCCGCGGCGGCCACCTCGGCGCGCAGGTCGCTCATCGCCGGACGCCCTCGAGGCCGGCCGGAGTCGCGTAGCCGCGCAGGTACGCGGTCACCATGGCGATGCCCTCCTCGATGACGAAGGCGTCGCCGCGCGGGTCGCGCTCGTAGGCGAGCTGAAAGACGCGGTCACCGATCTCGACGGCCAGCTCGGCGGCGGCCGGGAGCAGCTGTTCGGTGGCCAGCCCGGCCGCGACGGCGAGCTCGCGCAGCTCGGTGGCGGTGCGGCGGTTGTGCTGCCGGCCGAACTCGTGCACCGCGGCGTTGGTGCGCCCGCGCAGCCAGATCTCCACGAAGTCGGGGCGGCGCGTGTAGACCTTCACGTAGGCGCGCATGGTGGTCTCGACCAGCGTGGTCACCGAGAGCACCTCGAGCGCGCCCAGGTCGGCGCGGACCTGCTCGTCCATCTCGGCGGTGTCGCGCTCGACCAGGGCGAGCAGGATCGCGTCCCGGTCGGAGAAGTACTGGTAGAGCGAGGCCACCGGCACGCCGGACGCGGCGGCGACCGAGCGGGTGGTGAGCGCCTCCACGCCGGCCTCGGCGACGATCCGCGAGGCCGCGTCCAGGATCCGCTCGACCCGCTCGCGCGAGCGCGCCTGGGCCGGCGTACGGCGAAGCACCGACGAACCCGTGACAACGGCCATGTCCGGACAGTAGCATCCGAACCCGAACCTGACACATGTTCGTGTTCTAGGAGCCGCGATGACCCTCCCGCTCGATCGACGCACCCTGCTCAAGGGCGCCGCCCTGACCGGCCTCGGCACCCTGGCCGTCGACGCCCTCGGCGCCCGCGCCACCGCCGCGACCCTCCAGGGCTCGCTGCCCACCGACGTCGACGTGGTCGTCGTCGGCGCCGGCCTGTCGGGCCTGGTCGCCGCCCGCGAGGTCGCTCGCGCGGGCCGCTCGGTGCTGGTGGTCGAGGCCCGCGAGCGGGTCGGCGGCCGGCTGCTCAACCACCGGCTCTCCTCCGGCCAGGTCATCGAGGCGGGCGGCGCGTTCGTCGGCCCGACCCAGAACCACATCCTCGCGCTGGCCGCCGAGCTCGGCGTGGCCACCTTCCCCGAGTACGTGCAGGGCAAGAACGTCTACGACTCCCAGCTGCTCGGCCGGCTCAAGTACTCCGGGACCGTGCCGCCGGACCCGACCGTGCTCGTGGACGCGGCCCTGCTGCTCGGCAAGATCGACAAGTACGCCGCGGAGATCGACGTCGACGCTCCCTGGACGCACCCGAAGGCGGCTGCCTGGGACGCGATGACGCTGGCGCAGTTCATCAAGAAGAACACGCTGAACTCCTGCGGCGTGGAGAACCTCATCGAGTGCTGGACGCAGCCGTGCTTCGGCGCCGACCCGAGCGAGCTGTCGCTGCTGTTCGTGCTGCACTACCTGGCCTGCTCCGGCGACGAGCAGCACGTCGGCACCTTCGAGCGGAACTCCGACACCGCGGGCGGCGCACAGGACAGCCGGTTCGTCGGTGGGTCCCAGCTGGTGCCGCTGCGCCTGGCCGACCAGCTCGGTGACCAGGTGGCGCTGGCGGCGGCAGTCACCCGGATCGAGCAGACGAGCGAGGGGGCCAGCGTGACGACCGCGCGCGGCGTCGTACGGTGCCGGCAGGTGGTCGTGGCCGCTCCCCCGCCGCTGGTGCTGGACATCGACTGGTACCCGCAGCTGCCCGCGAAGCGGCACGCGCTGCTGACGAACATGCGGATGGGCCGGCTGATGAAGGCCGATGCGGTCTACCCGACGCCGTTCTGGCGCGAGGCCGGGCTGAGCGGCTCGGGCACCGCGGACCACGGTGCGACCCGCGCCGTCTTCGACAACTCCCCGGCCGACGGGAGCGTCGGCGTGCTGCTGGCGTTCGTGGGCGGCTCGACGCTCGACACCTACGGCGCGAAGTCCGCGGCGGAGCGGCGACAGGCGGTGCTCGAGGGGTTCGCCCGGGTGGTCGGCAAGCAGGCGCTGCAGCCGGTCGAGTACACCGAGCAGGACTGGACCCGGGAGACCTGGACGCGCGGCGGGCCGGTCCCGGTGATGGCGCCCGGGACGCTGACCGCGTTCGGGTCGGCGCTGCGGGAGCCGTTCGTGCGCACGCACTGGGCAGGCACGGAGACCTCGACCTACTGGAACGGGTACATGGACGGCGCGGTCCGCGCGGGTGAGCGGGCTGCTGCCGAGGTGCTCACGCTGTTGTGAGGTGACGCGCTACCGGCGCGTCTCGGGCCGGCCGTCTCGGGGTTGGCCGGTGCGGACTCAGGCTGAGATCGGGACCTGCTCGACGTGGCCGTCCGGGGCGAGGTACAGGCCGTCGTCGAACAAGATCACTCCGTTGCAGAGCTGACACCAGCCCTGCTCGGAGTGGTCGACGACCACGTGGGCATGGCAGCAGTCGTTGCTGCTGGCGTCCGGACAGGCCGGCGAGTGGGTGCACGTCATTGTGTCCCTCCCTTTCGACTGAATCAGGTGTGTCGTCTCTATTGGAGCACTCGATCGGCATTGGATCGTGCCACTTGCGCAAAACGGGCGGTAAATGTCGCTGTTTCGTGACGTTGCTTGCGGGTGATCCACGATTGCTCCGGCAACCTTGCTGCGCCCATGGCAGAAGGTGACAACGACACGGGCATTCCTGAGCGAGACGTCCTAGTCTAGGAACATGGACCGAGGCCGCGGGGGCCCCGACTCCCGTTCTCACCAGCGTCGTGTGGCCGCCACGGTGGTCGGCGACAGGCTCCGCCGCGCTCTCGACGTCCGCACCCTCACCCAGCGCGAGGTCGACCGCATGTTCGCCGAGCTGCGCCGCAAGGCCGAGCCTCGCCACCCGGAGGACGAGTAGCCGGCCCGGGTTACATTGGTACGTGCGCGCGATGCTCGTGCGCGACCCGGGTCACCACCCTGGTTTGGATGGCGTCCGTGGCGTGGCCATTCTCCTGGTTCTCGGCCAGCACGCTCCGACGAGACCGCTCATCGACGGCTTCGTCGGCGTCACCGTGTTCTTCTGCCTGTCGGGCTACCTCATCACCACGCTGCTGGTGGGCGAGATCGGGACCGGCGGGCTCGACGTCAAGGCCTTCTACCGCCGCCGCATCGCCCGCCTCTGCCCCGCGCTGGTGGCCGTCGTGCTGGTGACCGTCGTGGTACTGGTCGTCGCGCGACCCGATCTCGGGATCGGCCAGGACCTCGCCCCCGCCGGCGCGGCGCTCACCTACTCCACGAGCCTGTTCGACTGGGCCGGCCACGTCTTCGCGACCGGGGACTACCTCAACTACACCTGGTCGCTCTCGGTCGAGGAGCAGTTCTACCTGCTGTGGCCGTTCGTGCTGCTCTGGGGCTACCGGCGGAACCCGCGGCTGCTGGCCGGGATCACCGTCGCCCTGATCACGGCGACCCTGACCGTCAACCTCTACCTGGGCCTGACCCGGTCGGTGCGCTACGACCCGCACGAGTACTTCGGCAGCGACACCAACGCCCTGCCCATCCTGGTCGGCTCGCTGCTGGCGATCGTGCTGCAGCAGGGCTGGCTGCCACGGACCGTACGACGCCTCGCGCCGGCCGCCCTGCTGGGCGTCGTGCTGCTGCCCGTGCTGGCCCACCACGACGACCGGGACCGGCCGTCCCTGGTGATCATCGCGGGCACCGTGCTGACGCTGGTGATCCTGGTCGGCATCGTCACCCGGCCGGGCTCGGCCCTCGGCTCGGTGATGGCCAGCGGCCCGATGCGCTGGCTCGGCGAGCGCTCCTACTCGATCTACCTCTGGAACGTGCTCGCCCGGGCCGCCGCCCTCAACCTGCTCGGGCACACCCTGGCCGGGGACGTCGTCTGGGTGGCGATGTGGGTGCTCCTGGCCGAGGCCAGCTACCGGTTCGTCGAGCGCCCGCTGCGCGCACGGCTGGCCGGCAGGCGGAGGGTAGGGCGGGTGGGACTCGAACCCACGACCCAAGGATTATGAGTCCTCTGCTCTAACCGACTGAGCTACCGCCCCTCGCGAGGGAAACCTACCGGTTTCAGCCGAGGAGCTCGCGGGTGCGTCGCTGCACGCCGCGCGGCAGGCCGTCGACGATGTCCTCGAGGGTGACCTCGGCCAGGCGGGCGCGCCAGGCGTCCTCGGCGGCGTGCAGGTGCCGGGCCAGGCCGCACATCTGCCGGCACTGCTCGGGCGGGGCCGCTCCCCTGCCCTGCTGGCGGATCTCGTTGCAGGTGTAGAAGGGCGAGGTCCCGTCGATCGCCTCGACGATCTCCAGCAGGGTGATGTCCCCCGGGTGACGCGCCAGCCGGAAGCCGCCCCGGGGGCCGGTGGTCGCGGTGAAGAGCCCGGCGCGGACGAGGGCCTGGAGCTGCTTGGCCAGGTAGGCCGGCGGCAGGTCGAAGTGCTCCGCGAGCCGAGCGGCCGAGGCGGTGCCGCCGGGTTCGAGCTGGGCCAGCGATCCGGCGGCGTGCAGCACCCACTCGGCGCTCTCCGGGAGCTTCATGGCGCCCATCCTAATTCAAATTGCGGATATCAAGTATCCGCAATAGCGTCGTAGCGAACCCGAACGAGAAGGAGAGGACGATGAGGATCGCCGTCGTGGGAGCCACCGGCCAGGTCGGCGCGCCGGCTGCCGAGGCGCTGGAGCGGGCCGGGCACGAGGTCGTCCGGGTCAGCCGGTCGGCGGGCGTCGACATCGAGACCGGCGCCGGCCTCGCCGAGGCGCTGGCCGGCGTGGACGCGGTCATCGACGCGAGCAACACCCCGGCCCAGGACGAGGCCGAGGTCGTGGCGTTCTTCGGGAGCGCCACGCGCAACCTGCTGGCCGCCGAGCAGCAGGCCGGCGTCGGTCACCACGTGCTGCTCTCGATCGTGGGCATCGACAAGGACCAGGACGTGCCGCACTACGCGGGCAAGCGCGAGCAGGAGCGGCTGGTCACCGCGGGCCCGGTGCCGTGGAGCGTCGTCCGGGCGACGCAGTTCCACGAGCTCGCGGCCCGGGTCGCGAGCTGGAGCGAGGCCGACGGCGTCGCGCGGATCGCTCCCCTGCTGGTCCAGCCGGTGCACCCGGCCGAGGTCGGCCAGGTGCTGGCCGAGGTGGCGGCCGGAGCGCCGCTGAACGCACTGCTCGACGTCGCCGGCCCCCAGACCGAGGACTTTGTCGACATGGCCCGGCGCACCTACGCCGCGCGCGGGCAGGAGATCACGCTGGTGCCGACCTGGCAGGGCGCGTTCGACACCTCGATGGCCGGCGAGGTGCTGCTGCCCGGTCCGGACGCCAGGATCATGACGGGCACGTTCGAGGACTGGCTGGCCTCCGGCGCGCAGTGACCCGCCGGCCGACCCGCACGCTGGGCAGATCAGCGTGCCGGGCCGGCCCGGGAACCAGGTCAGCCGTTGGCCGAGGCGAACGCGGCCGCGGCGCCGTACAGCTTGTACAGGGCGAAGCCGCCCGCGTAGCCGGTGCTGCAGCGATTGTCGAGCATCCGCACCGCGGCACCGTCGCGCAGCACGGTGCCGTAGCCGACGGTCTCGTCGCCCTGGACCTTGCCGCCGACGAAGTGCCGGATCCGCTGCACCATGCCGAGCTTGTGACCGTCGTCGGCCTGCCGCCACCACGAGCAGGTGTAGGCGCCCAGGCGCTCGGCGGACTCGGCCGGCTGCACGGTGTCCACGTTCTTCCACACCAGCGGGCGCAGCAGCGTGCGCAGCAGGGTCGCGGTGCCGAGCGACCCGTCGTACGGCTGACAGGTGCGTGACCCGACGGTCATCGAGCAGTACTCGGAGAACACCTGCTTCTGCCGGTCGGCCAGCGCCTGGTCGTCGACGTCGGAGGTGGTCAGGGTCGCCGAGGACGGCTGCTTCGGCGTCTTCGCCCAGTTGCAGACGAAGTCGTTGCCGTTCGGGTAGCCGGAGAGCTCGAAGCCCGCGAAGCAGGCGACCAGCTCGGCCTCGTTGAACACGTTGCCCAGGCCGATGCTCAGCAGCGGCAGCTTGCCGTCGAAGCAGTTCGGCAGTAGGCCCGGCGAGTTGCGCAGCTTCTTGCCCGGCGCGGCGTGGTTGTCCCACCAGCAGTTGCCGGTGTTGAGCGGGAACGAGTCCCACCAGAAGTCGCGGCCGTTCGGCTTGACCTCGCCGCTCGGGCTGACGCCCATGGTGTTGTCGTAGAAGCGGTTGTTGTACGACGTGGAGACCGTCAGCGGGTTGCATCCCGGGACCACGTCCGGCGTCTTCCCCCCAAGCAGCGGGCTGCACACCATCGCGTCCGGCACGGCGAACAGCATCAGGCCGCGCCGCCAGTTGTCCCAGAAGCTGTTGCCGCGGACCACGTTCGAGTTGCCGCCGGCCAGCCAGAGCCCGGTGCCGACCGGGGCCGGGATGAACGGCACCACCTCGGAGCCGGCCGCGAACGGGTTGAAGTTGTTGGAGTAGAAGTTGTTGTTCTGGACGATGTTGCCCTCCTGCGGGAAGCCGGGGTGGCCTGCCGCGGTGAACACGTCGGTGGTGAAGCCGAGGGCGTTGTCGTAGAAGTTGTTGTTCTGCACCAGCGTGCCGTGGCTGTTGGTGCCCGAGAACCCGCCGGTGTTGTGGTGCATGTCGCAGAACTGGAAGGTCTGCGAGGTGCGCGCCTCGGGGTAGAACGACTTGTCCCGGTTGACCAGCGTCGGCGCGCCCGAGCCCGGGTAGAGGCCGGAGTCACCGCTGCCGGCCGCCTCGCAGCGCTGCACCAGGCCGTGGTCGCCGACGAAGGTGAGAACGCCGTAGGCGCCGTTGTAGAAGGTCTTGAACTGCTCGAGCACGTAGCCGTCGGTCTCCAGCACGTAGATGCCGTGCTCGCGGGCGTGCCGGATCTTCATGTTGCGCAGCACGAACCCGTCGGCACGGTCGACGAAGACGCCGACGTCCTTCTTGTGGCCGGCAGCCGAGGGGCCGCCGTCGCCGGCGGCGGTGTCCCCGGCCTCGACCACGACGTCGTCCGCGCTGACGCCCGAGCCCTCGAGCTGGAGGTTGCAGCGGATGCACGGGCCCGGTTCCGGGATGCCGTGCCGGTCGGCCAGCGCCGGGTCCGGGGCGTCCGCCTCACCGAGCCCACGGCCGATGACCGCGATCAGGTTGGCGTCGTTCGGGCAGTAGTACTGGTACTTGTGCGACGGCGCGCCGGGGTCGCCGCTGTCCGAGTGCGTCTCGTAGGCGTCGCAGGCCGGGTCGTACGTCGGCTGCGCACGCGAGGTGTCCTCGGTGTAGAGACCCGGCATCACCACGACCCGGTCGTTGTTGCCGGACGCGGTGACCGCGGCCTGGATCTCGTCGTACGCGCACCGGCTGAACAGCTGCTGGTTGACCGCGAGCAGCGCGTCGCCCTGGGACTGGGTCAGCGTGCGCTTCTCGGTCGGCCGGATCGTCCAGCCGTTCGCGACGGCAGCGGCGACAGCCGCCTGCAGGCGGGTCATCGAGTCCGGCTTGCAGACCACCCGGGTCTCCCCCGGCAGGTTGTCGTCGACCGCGGAGGCGAGCGAGCGCACGTCGGGCACCTTGCCGCCGGCGCACGGCGTCACCGAGCAGTCCGGGTTCGGGTCCGGCCAGTACGACGGTCTCTCCACGTGCGCCTGGGCAGCCTGCGGGAGCACGAACACCCCCGCGGCGGCGATGAGCAGGGCAAGGAGGAAACGCCTCATGACCGGTCCTGTCATGGTCGTGCACCGCGGTGCGCCGGGCTCCCTACCCGCGAGTCAACCTAGGAGCGGTTAACAGACGCTGTCAATCAAAACGGAACGTCTCGTCTCGTTTGCTAGACCAGGCCTCGAAGGCGTCAGGTTTCAGAGCAGCGAGCCGACGAACGGCAGCACCAGCGTGCACGGCACCGGGCGCGGGTGCGCCGGGTCGAGGGCGTTGAGCACGACCACGCTGGCGACCTTGTCGGCCGCGATCTGGAAGTGCTCGGTGTAGTCCAGCTTGCACCTGTCCTGGATGACGACGTTGGTCATCCCGTCCTCGATGCCGCTGGTGTAGGGCTGCACCAGCTCGTCGTAGCGCGTGACGATGTTGGTGTAGTCGATGCCGGGCAACGCGACCCCGCCGGTGCGCATCTGGGTCATGAACGCCGAGCCGGTGCTCATCTGCGCGAACGCCGGTCCGAGCAGCGACAGCGGGTCGGGCAGCGGGAACCCAGCGGTGAGCGCGCCCATGCTCGTCGAGGCGCTGCCGTGCCACAGCGGCGCCAGCGAGACGTACTTGTCGATCTTGGCCGCTCCGCCCAGGAACTTCGCGTAGTAGTTGGGCATCAGGGTGCCCTGCGAGTGCCCGACGATGTCGACCTTCCGCGCGCCGGTCGCGGCCAGCACCCTGTCGATGAAAGCACCGAGCTCGGCGGCGCTGTCCCGGATGTCGCCGAGGCCGCCGAAGGCACCCGGGTACGGCAGCGGGAACGTCGCGCCGTAGGTCGGCGCGAAGACGCAGTAGCCGTTGTTGTGCAGCAGCGGCCCGTAGGTCTGCCAGTTGGTCGACCGGTTGCCCAGGGTGCCGTGCACCAGGATCACCGGGTTCGGGTGCGCCGCGCTCGGCCGGCAGGACCAGTCGTTGGTGCCGGGGGCGTCCGCGTTCGGCAGGCCGCCGAAGACCGCGGGCGGCAGGAACATGTACGGCACCGGGAGCTTGTCGTCGGCGCCCGCCGGAGCGGCGAGACCGAGGGCGAGCAGCAGGCAGGACAGGACGGCAGCGAGACGATGCACGGGCACTCCTGGGAGAGGTGGTGCCTGATCCTAGGACGAGACGGCGCGTCTCGCCCAGAGGACGCCGCCGATCTAACGGGCCTTCTTATGACGGGGCTTCTTCCCCGCCTTCGGGGCTTCCTGCTTGGCGCGCCGCGGGACCGGGCGCTCGAACCGGTCCGGCTTGAGGTTGATGAGCACGCCCGAGATGCGGGTGTCCGCGAGCGCGGCGACGGTCTCGGCGGGCAGGTCCGCCGGCAGCTCGACCAGCGAGAAGCCCGGCTTGATGTCGATGCGGCCGAAGTCCTCACGGGACAGCCCGCCCTCGTTGGCGAGCGCGCCGACGATCTGCCGCGGCTCGACGCGGTGCCGCTTGCCGACCTCGATCCGGTACTGCGCCATCGGCTTGCGGTTGCCCCGCTCGGCGCGGCGCTCGTTCGCCCGGGCCGGGCGGTCCGGCGAGCGTCGTACGGGCTCGGGCATGTCCTCGAGCAGCAGCGGCTCGCCGTCCTGGGCCAGCACCGCGATCGCCGCGGCGATGTCCAGCGCGGGCACGTCGCGCTCCTGCTCGTAGGCCGCGACCAGCTCCTTGAAAACACCGAGCTGGGCGTCGCCGAGGGCCTGGGTGATCGCGTCGGTGAACTTCTCGATCCGGAACGCGTTCACGTCCTCGACCGTGGGCAGCCGCATCTCGGCCAGGGTGGTCCGGTTGGTCTTCTCGATGGCGCGGAGCAGGTGGTTCTCGCGCGGGGTCACGAACGAGATCGCCACGCCCGAGCGGCCGGCCCGGCCGGTGCGCCCGATCCGGTGCACGTAGGACTCGGTGTCGGTGGGAATGTCGTGGTTGACCACGTGGCTGATCCGGGGCACGTCGAGCCCGCGCGCGGCCACGTCGGTGGCGACCAGGATGTCGAGCTTGCCCTGGCGCAGCTGCTCGACGGTGCGCTCCCGCTGCTGCTGGACGACGTCGCCGTTGATCGCGGCGGCCGAGAAGCCCCGGGCCCGCAGCCGCTCGGCCAGCTCCTCGGTGGCGTGCTTGGTGCGCACGAAGACGATGAGGCCGTCGAAGTTCTCGACCTCGAGGATCCGGGTGAGTGCGTCCAGCTTCTGCGCGTGCGCGACCTTGAGGTAGCGCTGCTCGACGTTCGCCGCCGTCGTGGAGGTGGCCTTCACCTTGATCTCGGTGGCGCCCGGCGCGTGCTGCTTGACGATCCGCTTGATCTGCGCCGGCATCGTCGCCGAGAACAGCGCCACCTGCTTGTCCTCCGGCGTGCCGGCCAGGATCTGCTCGACGTCCTCGGCGAAGCCCATGTTGAGCATCTCGTCGGCCTCGTCGAGCACCACGAAGCGCAGCTCGCTCAGGTCGAGGGTGCCCTTCTCCAGGTGGTCCATGACCCGGCCGGGCGTGCCCACGACGACGTGCACGCCGCGGCGCAGTGCGGACAGCTGCACGCCGTACCCCTGCCCGCCGTACACGGGAAGGACGTGCAGCCCCTTGACGTGCGCGGCGTAGCGCTCGAACGCCTCGGAGACCTGCAGCGCCAGCTCGCGGGTCGGGGCCAGTACGAGTGCCTGCGGCAGCTTCGCGGACAGGTCGATCCGGGACAGGATCGGCAGCGCGAACGCGGCCGTCTTGCCGGTGCCGGTCTGGGCCAGGCCGACGACGGAGAGGCCGTCGAGCAGGGGCGGGATCGCGGCCGCCTGGATCGGCGACGGCGACTCGTAGCCGACCTCCTTGAGTGCCTTGAGCACCTTGGGGTCGAGACCGAGGTCGTCGAATCGGAGCGGCTCGCTGGTCTCGGTCACTGACCAAGAGTAGTGGCTGGCGCTAGCGTGCTCCGCATGGAGAAGCCCGAGCCGCTGGAGCCCCTCGACGAGACCTGGGCACGCGCGCTGTGCATCGTCGCGCATCCCGACGACATGGAGTTCGGTGCCGCCGCCGCGGTCGCGCGCTGGACCGGGCAGGGCAAGTGGGTCGGCTACACGATGGTGACCAGCGGTGAGGCCGGCATCGACGGGATGGACCCCGAGCAGGCCCGCCGGGTCCGCGAGGCCGAGCAGGTCGACTCCGCCCGGATCGTCGGCGTCGACACCGTGGACTTCCTCGGACTACCCGACGGCATCCTCGAGTACGGCGTCGCGCTGCGCCGCACGCTCGCGGCCGAGGTGCGCCGGCACCGCCCGGACATCGTCGTGACCGGCAACTTCCGCGACACCTGGGGCGGGCGCAACCTCAACCAGGCCGACCACATCGCCGTCGGCAAGGCGGTGCTGGACGCCGTCCGCGACGCGGGCAACCGATGGGTCTTCCCGGAGCAACTGACGGACGGGACCGTGCCCTGGGGCGGGGTCCGCGAGGTGTGGGCGTTCGGCTCGCCGCAGTCGACCCACGCCGTCGACACCACCGACACCTTCGACAGCGGGGTGGAGTCGCTCAAGGCGCACGCGGCCTACATCGACGGCCTGGGCTGGGAGAACTGGGACCCACGAGAGTTCCTGGAGGGGATGGCCCGGGTCACCGGGCAGCGCCTGGGGGTGGCCTTCGCGGCACCGTTCGAGGTGTTCCCGATGGGCTGGGGCGAGTGACCTTGGTCGCACGCCCCCGCGTGCCGGGCCGCTGCTGACTTGACCCTCGCCCGGAGGCCTTCCTACGGTCGATGACCGCTGATGGCCCCTCGAGGGGCCCCCGCCGGGAACGCCGAGTTCCACCCGCCCGGTGCGGCCACGAACGCTGTGGGTGGAAGTGGGGGACCCACAGGTTCGACGCAACGTCCGACGTTGCTAGGGGTGAAGGCCGCGCCGCGGCCAGAGCATCTTCCAGCTCCAACCCGACAGCTCACCTCACAGGCGTTGGAGGAGACCCATGTCTCGATCCTTCCTGCCTGCGCGCGTACGGCGACGGCTCGCCCGGCTGCTCGCCGGCGGCCTGGTCGCCACCTCCGGCGTGATGGCGCTGAGCGCGGCGCCCGCGGAGGCCACCATCACCCGGGCCCAGCGGCTCGACAACGCCCTGGAGATCGCGATCAACCAGGTCGGCGACCCGTACCGGTACGGTTCGGCCGGTCCGGGCAGCTTCGACTGCTCCGGGCTGCTCTACTACTCGATGCGCAAGGCCGGCTTCAGCCACTTCCCGCGTACGTCGGACGCGCAGGCCGGCTGGGGTCGCCCGGTGAGCAAGTCGCACCTGCGCCGCGGCGACCTGGTCTTCTTCCACCACCGCGGGGACGTCTACCACGCCGCGATCTTCCTGCGCTGGTACCACGGCCACGCGGTCATCCTGCACTCGCCGCGGCCGGGCGACCACGTGCGCCGGGACCGTCCGTGGACCACGGAGTGGTTCGCCCGGACGGGTCGCTGACGTTCCTCGCGCCCCTGGCCAGGATCTCCCGGGGCACCTAACCTCGCTGAGGGAGGACTCAACCCAGGAGGCTCGGATGGCAGGGAAGTTCGAGGTGTACGAGGACAAGGCCGGCACGTTCCGGTTCCGCCTCAAGGCCGGCAACGGCGAGGTGGTCGCGGTCGGCGAGGCCTACGAGACCAAGGCGGGCGCGAAGGCCGGCTGCGAGGCGGTTCAGCGGGCCGCCGATGGGGCCAGCATCGTCGAGGTCTGAGGACAGCGCGAAGGCCCGCACCGGGATCGGTACGGGCCTTCGTGTGTCAGCGTCGGGCGGCCGCTTCCTGCCGCCGGGAGCAGCAGTCGTCTCGTCGAGCCACGAGAGGTCGGCGTCGCCCGTCGTCGACCAGCCGTCGAGCGTGTGGACCAGGAACGGGGCGATCGTCAGCGGCACGACGTCCAGCACCCTGGTCGCCCGGGTCTCGGGGCAGTACCGCTGCCGGGTCACCGCCACCAACCACGCGGGCTCGGCCAGCCAGACCAGCGCCGTCCGTGCGGTCGCGCCGAACACGGTCATCGCCCGGGCGACCGTCCGCAAGAGCCGGCACCTGGCCTCGTTCGCGTTCCGCGGCCTCGGCGGGGCGACGAGGTTCCAGTGCAGGCTCAAGAAGATCGGCAAGGCCGCGGCGTTCCGGGCCTGCGCGTCGCCGAGGACCTCTCTGCACCTGACCCGCGGCACCTACGTGTTCTCCGTCCGGGCGATCGGCACCGGCGGCACGGACCCCACGCCGGCGTCGTACCGCTTCAGGATCTGACCCGCGCAGGTTCGGCGTCTCAGCGGCCGTAGTGGTACCGGCACGCCGCGATGCGGACCTCGCCGTCGACGACCTTGTAGACGAGCCGGTGCTCGTCGGTGATACGGCGGGACCAGTAGCCGGCGAAGTCGTGCTTGAGCGGTTCGGGCTTGCCGATGCCCTCGTTGCCGTTGCGCTGCACGTCGCGGATGAGCTGATTGACCCGCTTGAGCACCTTGCGGTCCTGGACTTGCCACCAGAGGTAGTCCTCCCAGGCATTCTCGTCCCAGACGAGACTCACTCGTCGTCGGCCAGCTCGTGCGGCGTCCCCCCGCCGGACTCGAGGCGCTCCATCGCGTCGAGAAGGCGGCGGGCGTTCTCCGGCGAGCGCATCAGGTAGGCGGTCTCGCGCAGGGACTCGAAGTCGGCGAGGGAGACGATGACCACCGGCTCGTGGCCGGCCCGGGTGATCACCACTTCTTCACGGTCGTTCACCACGGAGTCCAGCACCTCGGCGTAGCGCTTGCGGGACTCGGTGTAGCTCAGTGTTTTCATGAAAGCCTCCCTGTACGGAAAACTGTACAGACGGTAGTCAAGCACGACCCGAGAGCACGAAAGCCCGCACCAGGACGGTGCGGGCTTTCGTTGCTCTGGCTCCCCCGGTTGGACTCGAACCAACAACCCTCCGGTTAACAGCCGAAGGGTGTACCGTGGAGGAGGGCGACTTTCCCCTTGTTTTACGCGTGAAAACGCGACTCGGGCGTAGTCTGTCCAGACAGAACATGGCTACAGACATGGCTAAAGGCGGTGGGGTCGTGGCGCGACGCGACTACAAGACGGGCAGCATCTACCAGCGCAGCAGCGACGGGCGCTGGATGGGCACTATCGAGGCAGGCTGGTCAGCCGAGGGCACCCGCCGCCGAGTCACCGTGTCCGGGAAGACGCGCGTCGAGGTCGTGAAGAAGATCCGCGACAAGGGACTCCAGATCGAGAGAGACGGACTCCCGGCCGCGAACGCACGCGCCACGGTGAAGACCTGGGCGTCGACCTGGCTCAGCCTCAAGGAGACGACACTGCGGCCCAAGGCGTACGCCGCGGCCCGGTCCCCGATTCAGCAGTGGATCGTGCCGACGATCGGCCATCGCCGTCTCGATCTCCTCACCCCGGGCGATGTCCGGGCGGTGACTGAGGCTCAGCGCAGAGCTGGCCGCGCTCCGTCATACCGCCGCGAGACCGTCCGACTGCTCGTACAGCTGCTCACCGATGCCGTCGTCGAGGGCCACACCGTGCCGCAGCGAATCCTGCACACGAAGATGCCCCCGGCCGGCACCTCGGACCGTACCGCCATGACGCTAGACGAAGCCCTGGCCTGCCTCGCCATCGCCGGCCAGATGCCCAACGGCGTCCGATGGCTGCTCGCCTGCTGGTACGGCGTACGCCAGGCCGAGACGCTCGGACTGGTCCGAGACTGCATCGAGCCCGACCGGATTCGACTGGAGTGGCAGCTGCAAGACCTGCCCTACGTCGACCGGCAGGACAAGGCTGCTGGGTTCCGAGTTCCGGACGGCTTCGAGGCGCGCCAGCTCGTTGATGCGTGGCACCTGACGCGGCCGAAGTCCAAGAAGGGCATCCGCGTTCTGCCTCTGCATGAGGCCGTCCGCCATGAACTTGACGCCTGGCTCGCGAACGCCCCAGAGAACCCCTGGGATCTAGCCTTCCCCGGCGTCGACAAGCGCAACGGCCGCGCCCGGCCGATGCGTGACGAGGTCGACCGTGCCGAGTGGCACGAGATCCAGCGTCTAGCCGGCGTCGCGCACCCATCCGGGCGCCCGTATCACGTACACGAGTGCCGCAACTTCGCGGCCACCATGCTCGACGAGGTCGGCGCCTCGGAGAACGTCATCACGTCCCTGCTCGGGCACGCCTCCATCGTCACCAGCCGCGGCTACATGACCGTGCACGAGGGCCCGAAGCGTGACGCGGTCGAGGCGCTGAGCGCGCGACTGCTCCGACCCTAGGTCGGATCGTCCTCGGTCTTGGGGGCTAGTGGACAGGGCTTGCCCTGCTTGCAGGGACATGGCCCGCCAGTGGTGCGCTCGACGAGGCCGACTACCTCGTCGGCTGCGGCCGCGCCGAACAGCACTTCACACGTCAATGCGACGGCCATTCTGAGACCTCCAAGGCCCGAAAGTGCCCCCTCGTAGAATCAGGTTGTACCACCGTTCGCCGTCGCCCGGGCCAGAATGACCGAGAATTCCGCGTCACGCCGTGCTTCGCCCAGCGCAGCCAGCCAGGACCCGATGACCAGGATCATCGTTCGCACGTCACGCGGCCATCCCGAAGCCGCGTCAATGAGCGCGACCATCGTGGCCTCCGTGTCGCCGAGCACTGCATCCAGCTTGTCCCGAGTGGCGCGTTGAGGCCCAGCCGCACTGGCCTTGTCCGCTTCTACATCCTGCAACGTCCGCTTCGACAGACCCGCGCGCTTCGCCAGTTCTTCCTGGGTCCAGCCGCGCTCCGTCCGTTGGCGACGCACCTTCTCGCCGTAGGTCTCGGACATGCTCATACCACTCCTTGTGTTGGCAGGCACTGCGTGTTTCGTGCCTTCAACATCTTAGTAGGGACGAGAGGGCGCGGAATGCCCATAGTTACAACGGGCTATTTCGCGCGTGGCCCGTTGAAGTTCTGCGTCTTCCGTGTTTGAGTTGCGTCATGCAACACACTGGGGCGGTAATCAGGGCAGCACGGAAGGCGCAGAATCTCTCACTGCGCCAGCTCGCGGACCTGTGCGAGGTGGACTACACCACGCTCTCTCGCATCGAAAACGGCAAGGTCGACGCGTCCGCGCGGACGATCAAGGCGATCACTGAGGCCCTGGGCAAGTACATGGCTGGTGCGGCATGAGTGGGCAGACCTACTTCACGCGCCGCGAGGCTGCGGCCGAGATGCGCGTCTCCGAGAAGACCATCGAGCGCGCGATCGCGTCCGGCCGACTCCGGGCGAAGCGAACGGGTGAGAACGGTGGAGGTCAGTACCGGATCTCGCGCGCCGCCCTTGAGGAGTGGTTCGACGGGCTGGTGGACGCATGAACGGCCAGACCCGGCGAAGCCGAACCGCGCAGCGCCCAGATCTTGACCGCGAGGCGGTTCGGTACTTCGTCTACCGGGTCCACGATGCCGAGGGTGTCGTGCTGTACGTCGGACGCTCGTGCAACGTGGCGGCGCGACTGAAGGCTCATCACCGCACCCTGACTCACCCCGGGCAGCGCTCCGCTAGTTGGATTCTCGATGGCCGTTCGGTCTCAATGGTCGGCCCGTTCACCTGGGACCGGGCGTGCGTGGTTGAGCGCGCCGAGATCGAGAAGTTCCAGCCGGTCGGCAATCGCCAGTTCACCAAGGCTCATGGCTACCGGCCGTTGAGCGAAGGCGGCGGCCAATACCTCGGGCAGAGGGCAGCCTCATGACCCAGCTCGCCTTCGACCTCGCCCCCCTCGTCGAGCCGACCTACGAGAAGGACGCCACCCTCGCTGAGCGGTTCGCTGCCTTCCACGACGCCAACCCGCACGTTGCCGACGCGCTGGAGCACCTGGCCGCGCAGTGGCTGACCCGTCACGACCACGTCGGGATGAAGGCCCTGTTCGAGCGGCTGCGCTGGGAGTCGGGCATCCGTACCGAGGGTGATCCGTACTGCCTGAACAACAACTGGACCGCCTACTACGCGCGCCTGCTGATCGAGCGCCGCCCTGAGTGGGCGTCGGCGTTCCGCCTGCGCGAACTCAAGTCCGAGAGGAACGCCGCATGACCACCACCCTGGACCCCAACCTCCTGACCGCGATGGCGGACCTGAAGACGGCGTTCTGGAAGGCTGTCCACGAGCAGCGCCACTTCGACTCGTTGGACCGTGCCCGCGAGCTGAAGGCCGTCTGCGAGTCCTTCCGTCGCCTGCACGCCCCGGAGACGCGTGAGGTGTTCGTGACCTGCGACCGGGAGATCGGGCAGCCGTTGACCGTGCTCGCCTGGGATGCGCAGGGCGATGCTGTGGTGCTGTTCGAGGAGCGGTCATGATCGGCCCCACGTGCGAAGAGTGCGGCTGGATTCACCTGTCTGATGACGCGTACGCCGTTGGCCGGTTCAACGCTGGTGGACCTGCTGGCTACATCGCGCGTGGCGTCGACCCCGCCGTCCTCCGCGCCACCCGCGCCGAGGCCGACCTGTGCGCGATCCGCAAGGCGAAGCGGGAGGCGTCGTGAGCGGCGTGGTGATGATCCGGGAGGCAGCGTCGCTGATGCGTGAGCGGGCCGAGGCTGTACAGGCAGCCCCCGTCTCACCGATGGACTGGAGCACCTGTTCCCACGTGGTCGTGAGCGAGAAGGAACACATCGCCTCGTGGCACCCCGTCGTCGCGCTCGCTGTCGCTGACTGGCTGGACTGGCTGGCCCCGTTCGCCGATCTCCCGAACCCCGCCTTCGTCGTGGAGCACGGCCTCGCCGTCGCCCGCGCATACCTGGGCACTGACGCACAGGAGGCCGCGTCGTGACCACCAACCTCCCGAACGCCAGCATCTACCCGACCCGGATGTGCTCCCTGTGCGCTCCCCACTTCGGGCATCACTTCGGGGTGGCCAGTGGCGGCCTCACTGCACTCTGGGCCTACTGCCCTGGCGTCCCAGTAGCCCCCGACCCGGAGGCGAGTCAGGCCCCCAGAAGCACTGACTCCGCCGACCGCACTTCGGCGTGCAACACCTCCGGGTCGGGTCTCGCGATGGTCTACAGCGCCGCCGAGTTGCGCGCGCTGTCGCCGGTCGAGCTGAACGTCTACATCAACCACCTCGCTGACGTCATCGCGGACTCGCTGCTGGTCGAACTGCCGGACGGGACGTCAACGGGGGCGCGGTACTGGCTCCCGCTGCGGTGTGCGGCGGTCAACGAACGAGTTCGGAGGCTGGCGGAATGAGCACCACCCTGGAATGGCCGCAGATTCGGCGCATCGACGACGAGGCCGAGAACGTCTCCAAGCACGTGTTCACCAAGGGTGACGCGGTCGCCGAGGCGGTGCTGTACCGCTACCCGACCTACCAGGAGCGCACGGTCATCTGCTGCTCCACGCAGTCGGGCTGCCCGGTCGGTTGCCGCTTCTGTGGTGCTGGCGATGCGTTCGTCCGTTCGCTGACCACCGACGAGATCGTCGAGCAGCCGGTCCACCTCCTCGACGGGTTGGTCGAGCAGGGTGTGGACATCCCGGCGATCGGTCGCCTGCAGATCATGTTCATGTCGATGGGCGAACCGCTGCTCAACATCAAGCACCTGGTCCCGGCGCTACGGGAACTTCACGAGCGCTACCCGAACGCGGCGCTACTCATCAGCACTTCCGCGCCAGACGTGAACTACGACGACATCATCGAAGTCAGCCGCGAGATTCCCACCATCGGCCTTCAGTTCTCGGTGCACGAGTCGACCGACGAGGCGCGGGACGCTCTGATCCCGTTCAAGCGCAAGCTGACCCTGGCGCAGATCGCAGAGAAGGGCGAGGCGTGGGCTACGGCAACGCGGCGGCGTCCCTACTTCAACTACTGCGTGCACGACCGGAACGACGGGCAGGCCGACGTCGATCGCCTGCTCGAACTGTTCGACCCGCGTCTCTGGGAAGCCACTCTCTCGGTGATCTGCGAGCGCGACGAGTCGATGGCAGTGGCGCACCAACGGCAGCGTGACCTCACCTCCGCGTTCATGGACAAGATGCTGACGGTCGGCTACTCAACGCGGATGTTCGACCCCGCCGGACAGGACACCATCGGCGGCGGCTGCGGCCAGTTGTGGTTCGTGCAGTCCTGGTTCGACGAGCACCCGGACCTTGCGCGCCGCTCCATCGGTAGTGACAAGCCCGCGATCCACCCGCCTGCCGAGGCGTCCGCATGAACCGCCCCCTCAACCCCCTCGCCGCCTGGGCTGCCTGCCTGCTGTTCCTCGTCGTCCTCGTGGCGTGGACGTGGGTGGGTGCGCGATGACCACATGTCCTCGCTGCCCTGCGACCTGGACGGGTCTGCGCATGGAGCACTGCCCCGAATGCCACGAGACCTTCACCGGCACCAGCAGCGGCGACATGCACCGGACCGGGCGCCACGACACCAGCAGGGGCCCGGAGCGTCGTCGCTGCTTGACGGTCGAGGAGATGACCGACAAGGGCATGGCGCGCAACTCACGCGGTCATTGGAGCAGTGGCGTGCCGTCGCCCTACAGACGCGGCGGCTAGAGACCTCGCCGGGAGTCTTCCCAGACCACAGCCCGGCAGGCGGTGTCCGTGGGGAAGCGGCACCGACAACTGAATAGCGAGGTGGGCCTTTGGTCGAGGTCTCCGAACTCCCTCCCGGC
>JAGIBL010000011.1 GCA_017744365.1 Nocardioidaceae bacterium
AGCAGGCACCAGTCCAGGACTTCGTGGAAGTGCCGGACCTCGGCGGCGTCGCGCTCGGTGCGCGTGCGACGAACGGCCGCGAGGGCGGCGGCTTCGTCGAGGGTCCGGGTCTGCTTCATGCGAAGAATCTACGGGCGACCACCGACAGTTTCGATGTCCGGAACCCCCATGAAACAAGGGGAATCTAGAAGGTCGGCGTATGCGGCCACGGCTCCCAGCGGGCCGGTGATCGGGATGAGCGCGGCCAGCGCCGAGGCCGTCACCGCCGCACGTTCGCCATCGGCCGACGCGACCGTGAACCGATCCGGGGGCTCCCGACGACAAGCACGGTGACGCGTTCCCTCACCCAGGAGTCCTCCCATGCTTGCTGTCCTCGCGCGCCGTGCCGGTCGCGGTCTCGGCTACGGCCTTCTCGTCGGCCTCGGCGTCGGCGTCCTCGCCCGCACGATGATGCGGGCGGTCGCGCTCGCGGCAGGGGAGGAGACCGGGTTCTCGCTGGGGATCAGCCTGGCCATCGTCGGGATGCTGACCGTGGTCACGCTGCCCGGTGCCCTGATGCTCGGGCTCTGGCAGGGGCGGGGCCGGTGGGTCGCGGTCGGGGTGAGCGCGGTGCTCGTCGTCGGGGTGCACCTGCCCGAGGCGGCGGCGGTGCTGACCGGAGACGAGGCGGCGGTGCTGTCCACCGGGCGCTGGCTGCTGCTGGGCGCGGTCCTCGCCGTGTGGGTGGCGGGACTGGCGCTGCTGTTGCGCTGCCTGGCCCGGTGGACCCGGGTCACAGCTCCAGCGTGTTGATCCCCGGCGCCGGGTCGGTGCGGGTGAACTCGACGAAGCGGGCGTCCGCATCGACGTGCACGTTGTGGCCGGGGCGCAGGTGGTACGCCTGGCCGGCGGTGAGCACCTCCTGCTCTCCGTCGGTGTAGCGGACCGTGCAGCCGCCCTCGAGCACGTAGCCGAAGTGGTCCTCCTGGCAGGCGCCGCCGGGCAGCTCGGCGAACCACTCGCCGGTGTCCAGGCCGGCCTTCCACTCCTCCAGCGCGACGATCATCCCGCCGGAGACCGCGCGGTGCTGGCGGCCCAGGCCGTCGAGCTCGACGGCGATCTCGGTGTTCTCGGTGGTGAAGGTGCCCATCATGTTCTCCTTTCCCGAAGGGAAGGCGACCGTAGACCTTGCACCCGCCTGCAAGGTCAAGCCTTGACCTTGCACCCGGGTGCCGGGTCTACCGTGGACGGATGCGGATCTCCGAGCTCGCCGAGCGGGTGGGAGTGCCCACCTCGACGGTGCGCTACTACGAGCGGGTCGGGTTGCTCGCCGCTCCGGCGCGGACGCCCTCCGGCTACCGCGCGTACGACGACGCCGCCGCTGCCCGGCTGCTGTTCGTCACCCGGGCCCGGCACATGGGGCTCACCTGCGAGCAGATCACCACGCTGCTCCCGGTCTGGGAGGGCAGCAACTGCGGTGCCGCCCGGCTCGGGGTGACCCGGCTCGTCGAGGAGAAGCAGGCCGAGATCGCGCTGCGGATCGCCGAGCTCGAGGCCTTCGCCCGCGAGCTCGACCGGGTCCGCAGCACCCTCGAGGACGAACCCGTCCCGGACCACTGCCGGGCCGACCTGAGCTGCTGCGTCCCCGAGGCGGCCGGGCCGGTGACGGTCGAGCTCAGCGCTGTCGGGCTCAGCGCTGTCGGGCTCAGCGTTGTCGGGCTCAGCGCTCCTCGCGGAACTCCACGTGCCGGCGCGCCAGCGGGTCGTACTTGCTGAGCACGAGCCGGTCGGGGTCGTTGCGACGGTTCTTCCGGGTCACGTAGGTGTACCCGGTGCCGGCGGTCGAGCGGAGCTTGACCACCGGGCGCACGTCGCTGCTCCTGGTCGCCATGGCTCAGCCCTTCCCGTAGCGCCGCTGGAACCGCTCGACGCGGCCCTCGCTGTCCAGGGTCCGGGTGGTGCCGGTCCAGAACGGGTGGCTGTCGCTGGTGATGTCGACGTCGATGGTCTGCACGCCGCGCCCGGCCAGGGTCGAGCGGGTCACGAAGACCTTCTTGGTGGCACGGTCGCGGAAGGCGACCGGTCCGTAGGTGGGGTGAATGTCGCTTCGCATGTCTTCCTCAATGAGAATCGTTCTCAAAACATTCCCTCAGAGCCGCTCGATGATGGTGGCGTTGGCCAGCCCGCCGGCCTCGCACATCACCTGCAGCCCGTAGCGGCCGCCGTTCTGCTCGAGCGCCCCGAGCAGGGTGGTGGTGAGCCGGGCGCCGGAGGCGCCGAGCGGGTGCCCGATCGCGATCGCACCGCCGTTGACGTTGACCTTGCCGAGGTCGGCACCGGTCTCGGCCTGCCAGGCCAGCACCACCGACGCGAACGCCTCGTTGACCTCGAAGGCGTCGATGTCGCCGATGCCCAGGCCGGCCCGCTTCAGCACCTTCTCGGTCGCGGGGATGATGCCGGTCAGCATCAGGATCGGGTCGTCGCCGACCACTGCGAACGAGTGCAGCCGGGCCCGCGGGGTCAGTCCGAGCCGGGATGCGGCCTCCTCGCTGGTGACCAGCACCGCGGCCGAGCCGTCGTTGACCGGGGAGCTGTTGCCCGCGGTCACCTTCCAGTCGATCTCGGGATAGCGGGCCGCCCAGTCCTCGCTGAAGAACGCGGGCCTGAGCCCGGCCAGCACCTCGGTGGTGGTCGCGGGCCGGATGGTCTCGTCGATGCGCAGGTCGTTGACGTAGGTGACCTGGCCGTCGAAGCGACCGTCCTTCCACGCCTGCGCGGCGCGCTCGTGGGACATCGCCGAGAACTCGTCGAGCTGGGCGCGCGACAGGTTCCACTTCTGCGCGATCAGCTCGGCGCTGATGCCCTGGGGGACCAGGCCGGACCCGTTCCCGGCTCCGTACCGGGCGTGCACCTGCGGCCCGGCGAAGTCCTTGCCGGCGAACTGGCTGCCGATAGGGATCCGGCTCATCGACTCGATCCCCGAGGCCACCGCGACGTCGTACGCGCCGGCGATCACGCCCTGGGCGGCGAAGTGGAGCGCCTGCTGGCTGCTGCCGCACTGCCGGTCCACGGTCACGCCCGGGACGGACTCGGGGTAGCCGGCCGCGAGCAGCGCCCAGCGAGCGGTGTTGCCGGACTGCTCGCCGACCTGGCCGACGGCGCCGCTGATGACGTCGTCGATCTCGGCCGGGTCGATCCCGGTGCGCTCCACGAGGGCACGCAGCGCGTGCGCGTGCAGGTCGACCGGGTGCACCTCGCTGTAGGCGCCACCCGGCTTGCCCTTGGCGAGCGGGGTGCGGACCGCGTCGACGATGACTGCTGAGCTCATGACGTGAACCTTCCTGTGGTGAGGGTGGAGAGGGCGGCGCGCACGGTGCGGGCCGTCTCGTCGGCCTGGGACTCGTCCTCGCCCGCGGCGAGGTCGTCGAGGATCCGGGCGACGACGTCGGCCGGATCTCCCTTGGCGACGTCGAGCGCGGCCGTCATCGGGGTGTCGGTGTAGCCGAGGTGGGCGCCGAGCACCTGGGTGCCCTGGCCGGCGAGCTCGAGGCGCACGCTGTTGGTCAGGCCCCAGAAGGCCGCCTTGGACGGGCTGTACGCGCCGGGCGTGGCGAGCCAGCTCAGCACGGAGTGCACGTCCAGGACGGCACCGCCGCCCGCCTTGGCCAGCGCCGGCGCGAAGCCGCGCACCAGCGCGAGCGGTCCGAACACGTTGGTCTCGAAGGTCGCCCGGATCTCGTCCATCGGCGCCTCGAGCAGCGAGCGCGGACCGGTGGCACCGGCGTTGTTGACCAGCAGGGTCACGTCGGAGGCGACGTCGACCGCGGCGCGCACCTGCTCCTCGTCGGTCACGTCGAGGAGGAGCGGCACGACGCGCGCGTCGTCCCAGTCGACCTCGCGTCGCGCGCCGGCGTACACCTTCGCGGCGCCCCGGTCGAGAAGCTGCCGGACGAACTCGCGTCCCAGCCCGCCGCTCGCTCCGGTGACCACCGCCACGCTTCCGTTGATGTCCATGCCCGCTCCTCTGGATCGCATTTTTGAAGTCAGGTGGGGAACGCTACGCTCTGGGTTCAGATTCCTGAAGTCAGTTCCGATGTGAGGTGGCCGACATGCAGCTGCGCACGCCCCTGGACGACCGGTCCCGGTGGTCCTCGATCGGCCGCTGTCCGATCGAGAAGGCGATGGGCCTGGTCGGCTCGCGCCCGGCGATGCTGCTGATGCGCGAGGCGCACTACGGCACCCGCCGGTTCGACGACTTCGTCACCCGGGTCGGGATCGCGCCGGCGACCGCGGCCACGCACCTGCGCGCGCTCACCGAGGCCGGGCTGCTGGAGCGGCGGCCCTACCAGGAGGAGGGGGTACGCGCCCGCGACGAGTACGTGCTCACCCCGGCCGGGGAGGACCTGATGCCCGTGGTGATCGGCCTGTTCGCCTGGGGAGTGCGGCACACCGACGGTGCCGACGACCTGCAGTTCGCCCATGCCGGGTGCGGTCGGGTGGTCGACGTACGGGTGGAGTGCACCGCCGGGCACGAGGTCGCGCCCGACGACGTCGTCGTACGGCTCAGGAGGCGAGCTCGCTGAGCGGGACCCCCGGGTCCCGCAGCCGCTCGTCGAACGGCTGCCCGACGATCTCGCGGATCGGGCCGATCGCGTCCCAGTCGTTGGCGTGCATGCCGGCGACCACCCGGCCACCGGCCACCCAGAACGCGGTGTAGACCCGGTCGCCGCCGGTCTCGCCGCGTACGACCAGCTCGTCGAAGCCCTCGGGGCCGACGTTGCCGACCAGCTCCATGCCGAAGTCGTACTGGTCGGTGAAGAAGTACGGCAGCCGGGTGTAGGGCTCGTCGCCGCCGAGCATCACCCCGGCCACGTGCTTGCCCTGCTCGATGGCGTTGTCCCAGTGCTCGACCCGGACCCGCCGGCCCAGCACCGGGTGGTCCTGGTTGGCCACGTCGCCGGCCGCGAACACGGCCGGGTCGGCCGAGCGCAGCCGGGCGTCGACCAGCAGGCCGTTGTCCACCGCGAGGCCGGCGTCGCGCCCGACCTGGTCGTCGGGGGCCGCGCCGATCCCGACCACGACGAGGTCGGGGGTGACCCGGTGCCCGTCGGCCAGGGTCACCTCGCCGTCGCTCACCGACGCGATCGAGGTGCCCAGGTGCAGGTCGACGCCGTGCTCGCGGTGCAGTGCGGCGAACGAGGCGCCCAGCTCGGGGCCCATCACCGCGAGCAGCGGCTGGGCGGCGGTCTCGACCGCCGTCACCTCGGCGCCGGCGTGCCGCGCCGCCGAGGCCACCTCCAGGCCGATCCAGCCGGCGCCGACGATGAGCACCGTGCCCTGGAGCCGGTCCTTGAGCCGCAGCGAGTCCTCCAGGGTGCGCAGGTAGAGCGGCTGCAGCGGCTCGAGGTCGGCCAGCCGGCGCGGCTGCGACCCGGTGGTCAGCAGCAGCCGGTCGTAGGAGATCTGTGTGCCTGCCACCTCGACGTGCTTGCGGTCCCGGTCGATGGCGGTGACCCGGGCGTCCGTGCGCAGGTCGACCTGCTGGTCGGCGTACCAGGCGCGGTCGTGCACGAAGACGACGTCGGGCTCCTTGTCGCCGAGCAGCACGCTCTTGGACAGCGGCGGTCGCTCGTACGGCGGGTGCGGCTCGGCCCCGAGCAGGGTGATGTCCTCGGTGTAGCCCTGCTTGCGCAGCTCCTCCACGGCGTTCGCGCCGGCGAGCCCGGCTCCGACGACGACGATGTTCACGATGTCCTCCTGGTGAGTGCGAGGAACTCGGCCCGGCTGCACTGGTCGTCGCGCAGCCGTCCGAACAGGGCCGAGGTGGCCGTGCGCGCTCCCGGTACCCGGGCGCCGCGCAGGCTCATGCAGGTGTGCTCCGCCTCGATGACCACGCCGACGCCGCGCGGGTCCAGCTCGCGCTGCAGGTGGTCGGCGATGTTCATCGTCAGCCGCTCCTGGGTCTGCGGGCGGCGGGCATGCAGCTCGACCATCCGGGCGAGCTTGGAGAGACCGAGGATCCGGCTGCCCGGCAGGTAGCCGACGTGCGCGACGCCGACGAACGGCAGCACGTGGTGCTCGCAGAGCGACTGGACCGGGATGTCCTGCACGAGGACGAGTTCATCGTAGTTCTCGTCGTTGGGGAAGGTGGTGAGCTCGAACTCGGGGGCGCTGGTCATCTCGAGCAGCGCGTGCGCCATCCGCCGCGGCGTCTCGGCCAGGTTCTCGTCGGTGAGGTCGAGCCCGAGCGCGCTCAGCAGGTCGGCCGCCGCGCGCTCGGCCGCGTCGGGGTCGCGGTCGGGGACCGGACGTGTGATCCGGGGGCGCCAGGGGGAGGTCGCGAGGGACATGTCCCCGAACCTAGAACGCACCTCGTTCTTGTGTCAATGATCTTTATTTTTAGAAACGGAAGTCGGTGCCTGCTGTGAAGATGGGGGCACCATGAGCCGGTGGAGCCTGCAGGCGGTCGAGAAGATCGCCCCCGACGCTGCCTCGCTGGCGGCAGGCCGAAAGCTGGCGACGCCCGGGCCGTGGTCCGAGACGGGGAGCACCGAGGCGCTCGTCTGGGGAAAGTGCCAGGGGTCGGGCAAGACGCCGTACCAGGTGAGCATCGACCTCAACGGGCCCGCCTACCGGTGCTCCTGCCCGAGCCGGAAGTTCCCCTGCAAGCACGCGATCGCGCTGCTGCTGCTCTGGGTGCGGGGCGACGGCTCGGTCGCGGACGTGGCCGAGGGCGCCGACTTCGCCCGGGAGTGGGCGCAGACCCGGGCTGAGCGGGCAGCCGCGAGCGCCGCGCGGCCGGCCAAGGAGGTCGACCCGGCCGCCCGGGCGAAGCGGGTCGAGGACCGGCTGGCCCGGATGGACGCGGGCCTCGAGGACTTCGGCCTGTGGCTGACCGACCTGGTCCGCGCCGGCACGGTCGCGGCCAAGCGGCACCCGTACGCCTGGTGGGACGGGGTCGCCGCCCGGCTGGTGGACGCGCAGCTGCCGGGGCTCGCCGAGCAGGTCCGTGACCTCGCCTCGGAGATCCATCGCCGCGACGACTGGGCCGACCACCTCCTCGGCCGGCTCGGGCTGTGGTGGACTGCGACCCGGGCCTGGCAACGGCGGGCCGAGCTCGACGAGCGCACGCTGGCCGACCTGCGCGTCTGCCTGGGCTGGGCCACCGCCACCGAGGACGTGCGCACCGCCGACGCGGTCCCGGGCCGCTGGCAGGTGCTCGGCGCGCACCGCTCCGACGACGGCCGGCTGCAGCAGCAGCGCACCTGGCTGCGCGAGGTGGAGTCCGGCGAGATCGTGGTGGTGCTCGACTTCGCGGCCGGCGCCAACCCGCTCCCGGCCGCCCGGCTCGTCGGCTCGGTGCTGGACACCACCGTCGCCCGCTACCCGGGCTCGTGGCCGCGGCGGGCGCTGTTCGCGACCGAGCCGGCCCTGGCCGGGACCGACGCGACCCTGCCCGCCGGCACCTCGCTACGGGCGGCGCTCGACGTCCGGGCCGCGACCTGGGCGGAGAACCCGTGGGCGGCGCGGGTGCCGGTGCTGCTCGCGGACGCGGTGCTGTCCAGCACGCACCTGCACGACGCCACCGGTGCCGCGGTCCCGCTGCTCCCGGCGGAGAGCCCCTGGACGCTGATCGCGCTCACCGGAAGCCGGCCGACGACGGTCTTCGGCGAGCTCGAGGAGACCGGCTTCCGGCCGCTGGCCGTGGGACCCGCCTCGTGACCGAGACTCTCGACACCTGGTGGCGCGACCTCGGCGGGGCCGCGCTGGTCGGTACCGCACGTCGTACGGTGCCCGCCGTTCCGGAGCCCCTGGTCGCCCGCAGCGACGCCCCGGCCGAGACCGCGCTCCTGGATGGCGCCGCCCTCGGGCACGCGCTGCGCCGGGCGGGCGCCGAGCCGGCGCTCGACCTGCCGATCCCGGACGCGGCGCCGGACGACGAGCGCCCGCCGGCTCCGTCCCGTGCCCGGCAGCTGCTCGACCTGCTGCTCACCCAGACGCCGGTCGGCCCCGGGCTCACCGGGCGCGCCGTCACCGTCTGGCTGGAGGAGGCCGGCGCGGCCGGATTCCGGGTTCCGCACGAGTCCCTGGTTCCGCTGCTGACCGCGGCCACGGCCGACCGCGGACTCCGTACGGCGGCTCGCGCGGTGCTCGACCGGCGCGGGCACTGGCTGGCCGGCGCGAACCCGGCCTGGGCCTGGGTCGCGGAGCAAGGCACGGAGGCCGGCACCGACCTCGCCGACCCCGCTGACTGGGCGCTCCTGGCCACCGACGAACGTGCCCGGCAGATAAGGCTGCTGCGCACGACCGACCCGGACGCGGGCCGGGCCCTGGTCGAGTCCGCCTGGTCGAACGACCCAGCCCCGGCACGCACGGCGCTGCTCGCCGCGCTCGGCACCGGGATCTCGCCCGCCGACGAACCGCTGCTGGAGCGCGCCCTCGACGACCGGGCCGGAGGCGTCCGGGAGACGGCGCAGAACCTGCTCGACGGCCTGCCCACCTCGGCGCGGGCGCGGCGGCTCGGCGCGCTGCTCGCCCCGCTGGTCTCGACCTCGGGTCTGCTGAAGAAGAAGGTGCACGTCGAGCTCCCGGCCGACCCGGACGCGGCTGCCGTGCGGGACGGTCTCGGCAAGGCGCTGCGCGGGCGTTCGCAGCGCGGGCTCTGGCTGGAGCGCCTCGCCGCGGGGGCGCCGCTGGAGACCTGGACCACCGCCACCGGGCTGGACCCGGCCGCGGTGGTGGCCGGCCTCGACGACGCCGACGCGCTGCGCGGGCTGGTGACCGCCGCCGTCGAGCGCGCCGACCCGGTCTGGGCGGCGGCGCTGAGCGACCGGTTCTGGGACCCGCAGCTGCTCGGCTGCCTGCCGGTGGACCAGCGCGTGGCCCGGGTGCGGCGCCGGATCGAGCAGGCCAAGAGCCTGGCCGAGATCACCGGTGCCGCCGCGGTGGTGCCGGGTCCGTGGCCCGAGGAGCTGAGCCGGGCCGTGCTGCAGCGGCTCGGCAAGGTCGAGTGGACGGCGTACCAGCTCGCCGACGTGACCTTCGTGCTCGCCACCGGGCTGCCCCCGTCGGCCGCTCCGGCGATCCGCAAGCTCGCCGAGAGCGCCGAGGCCAAGCCGTCCGACCCGCTCTACCGGCTCGCGCAGTACCTCACCCTCGTCCCGACGATCAGGGAGTCCTTCCGATGACCGAGCTTTCGACGACCGCGACCACCGCCGTCCTCCGGGCCCACGCCGAGTCCGAGTACGCCGCCGAGCTCACCGCGCTCGCCGCCGCCGACGACCGGCCCAGGCCACCGCAGTGGCAGCTCTCGCCTTGGGCGGTGACCACCTACCTGCTCGGCGGCACGCTGCCCGACGGCACCGAGATCTCCGCGAAGTACCTGGGCCCGCGCCGGCTGATGGAGATCGCGGTCGCCTCCCTGGCCACCGACCGCGCACTGCTGCTGCTCGGCGTCCCGGGGACGGCGAAGACCTGGGTCGGCGAGCACCTGGCCGCCGCGGTCAGCGGCACCTCGACGATGGTGGTGCAGGGCACCGCCGGCACCACCGAGGAGTCGCTGCGCTACGGCTGGAACTACGCCCGGCTGCTCTCCGAGGGGCCGACCCGGGAGGCGCTCGTGCCCAGTCCGGTGATGCGGGCGATGGAGAGCGGCAGCCTGGTCCGGCTCGAGGAGCTGACCCGGATGCCGGCCGACGTGCAGGACGCGCTCATCTCGATCCTGTCGGAGAAGACGCTGCCGGTGCCCGAGCTGGACACCGAGGTGCAGGCCCGCCAGGGCTTCAACGTGATCGCCACCGCGAACAACCGGGACAAGGGCGTCAACGACCTCTCCTCGGCGCTGAAGAGACGGTTCAACACGCTGGTGCTGCCGCTGCCGGACTCGCTGGAGCAGGAGGTCGAGATCGTCCGCACCCGGGTCGCCGCGATCGGACGATCGCTGCAGCTGCCGGCCGAGCTGGAGTCGCTCTCCGAGATCTCGCGGGTGGTGCAGATCTTCCGCGAGCTGCGCTCGGGCGCCACCGCGGACCAGCGGACCACGGTGAAGTCGCCGTCCTCGACGCTGTCGACGGCCGAGGCGATCTCGGTGATGACCAACGGCGCCGCCCTGGCCGCGCACTTCGGGGACGGCGTGGTCCGTGCCGACGACGTCGCCGCCAGCCTCACCGGTGCCGTGGTCAAGGACCCGGTCCAGGACCGGATCGTCTGGCAGGAGTACCTCGAGACCGTCGTCAAGGACCGCCCCGAGTGGGCCGACCTCTACCGCGCCTGCCGTGAGCTCACCTGAAGCGCGCGTCGAGGTGCTCGGCGTCCGGCACCACGGACCCGGGTCCGCCCGGTCGGTCCTCGGCGCCCTCGACGAGCTCGAGCCTGACGTGGTGGTGATCGAGGGCGCGCCGGAGCTGGACGCCCTGGTGGCCACCGCCGGGGACGAGGACCTGGTGCCGCCGGTGGCGGCGCTCGTGTACGTCGCCGAGCAGCCGCGCCGGGCGGCGTTCTACCCGCTGGCCCTGTTCTCGCCGGAGTGGGTCGCGCTGCGCTGGGCCGCCGGGCACGGCGCGACGGTGCGCTTCGCCGACCTGCCCGCGACCCACGCGCTGGCCGACCGGGAGGGCGAGGAGCACGCCGACCACACCGATCCGATCGGCACGTTGGCCCTCGCCGCCGGGTACGACGACGCCGAGCGCTGGTGGGAGGACGCGGTCGAGCACCGCACCTCCTCCTCGCTGGACGGCTTCGCGGCGATCCGGGCGGCGATGGCCGAGGTCCGCGCCGGCGGGGCCGGCGACGATCCCGAGAACGCCCGTCGCGAGGCCGCGATGCGCCGGGTGCTGCGAACGGCCCTCAAGGAGGGCGCGCGCCGGGTCGCGGTCGTCTGCGGCGCCTTCCACGCCCCGGCTCTGCACCCGGACGCGTGGCCGGGCGCGACCCACGACACCAAGCTGCTGGCCGGGCTGCCGAAGGTGAAGGTCGCGGTGACCTGGGTCCCCTGGACCGCGCAGCGGCTGGCGGCGGCCAGCGGGTACGGCGCGGGGGTGCGCTCGCCCGGGTGGTACCAGCACCTGTTCGTCACCGCGGACCGCCCGGCCGAGGTGGTCCCGGGCTGGCTGACCCGGGTGGCCCGCGAGCTGCGCGCCGAGGGCCTGGACGCGGCCCCGGCCACCGTGGTCGAGGCGGTCCGGATGGCTGACGCGCTCGCCGCGGTGCGCAACCGCCCCTCGGTCGGGCTCAGCGAGCTGACCGACGCCACCCGGACCGTGCTCTGCGGCGGCTCCGACCTTCCGCTGCAGCTGATCGAGCAGCGCCTGGTCATCGGCGAGGTGCTCGGCCAGGTCCCGGAGACGGTCCCGCTGACCCCGCTGGCGCAGGACCTCGCCAAGGCCCAGCGCTCGCTGCGGCTCAAGCCGAGCGTGGTGCCGAGCACGGTCACGCTGGACCTGCGCAAGGAGGCGCAGCGCGACCGGTCGGTGCTGCTGCACCGGCTGCGGCTGCTCGGCGTGCACTGGGGCCGGCCGGGGGAGGCGGGCCGGTCGACCGGCACCTTCAAGGAGGCGTGGGACGTGCAGTGGCACCCCGAGTTCGCGGTCGACCTGATCGAGGCCGGGCTGTACGGCACGACGGTGCTGGACGCGGCCGAGGCGAAGGTGGCCGAGCTTGCCCGGGAGGCGCCCGACCTGGCCACCCTCGGCAGCCTGGTCGAGGAGTGCCTGACCGCGGACCTGCCCGGCGCACTCGACACGGTGGTGGACACGCTGGCCGAGCGCACCGCCCGGCAGCACGACAGCCTGGCCCTCCTCGAGGCGATCGAGCCGCTGGCCCGGACCCGGCGCTACGGCGACGTACGGGAGGCCGACACCAGCCGGGTCGCCGGGGTGCTGCACACCGTGGTGATCCGCGCCGCGGTCGGGCTGCGTGCCGCTTGCGCGTCGCTCGACGACGACGCCGCCGCGCGGATGCGGTCCGCCGTCGACGCCGCCCACCGCGGCGTCGCCCTGGTCGAGGACGACGCGCTGGCCGGCCCGTGGCGTGACGCCCTGGTCGCGGTCGCCGCGGACGACCGGATCCACGGCCTGGTCAGCGGCCGGGTGAACAGGCTGCTCCTCGACGGTGGCGTCCTGGACGCCGCCGAGGCGGCCCGCCGGCTCAGCCGCCGGCTCTCGCGGGGTGCGGTTGCGGTCGCCGGGGCGGCCTGGCTGGACGGCTTCCTGGAGGGGGATGCGCTGCTGCTGCTGCACGACCGCGAGCTGCTGCCGATCGTGGACGCCTGGGTCGCCGAGGTCGACGAGACCACCTTCGAGGACCTGCTGCCGCTGCTGCGCCGCACGTTCTCCCGTTTCGAGCCCGGCGCCCGCCGCCAGCTCGGCAGCCGGCTGCGCCGGCCCGGCACCGCGGAGGCGGTCGCGCCCGCCGCGCTGGACCTGGACCGCGGGCTGGCGGCGATGAACCGGGTCGCCGAGCTGCTCGGCCTGGAGGTGGCCCGATGAGCACCGAGCACACCTCGGGGCGCCGCGACCGGCTGACCCGCTGGCGGCTCGTCCTCGGCAGCGAGGCGGCCGAAGGACTCGGCGAGGGCATCGAGGGAGGCATCGCGCTCGGCGGCGACGACGCGCAGCGGGACCAGGCGCTGTCGGCTCTGTACGGCGACAGCCGCGACCGGCGCGGTGGCCTCGGCGGCTCGGCGCCCAAGGTGGCCCGCTGGCTCGGCGACATCCGCACCTACTTCCCGTCCTCGGTGGTGCAGGTGATGCAGGCCGACGCGATGGACCGGCTCGGGTTGCACCAGCTGCTGCTCGAGCCCGAGCTGATGGAGTCGGTGCAGCCGGACATCGGGCTGGTCTCGACGCTGATGGGCCTGGGCCGGGTCATCCCGGAGCGCAGCCGGGAGACCGCGCGGGCCGTGGTCCGCACCGTGACCGATCAGCTCGAGGAACGGCTCCGGGCCCGCACCGTGCAGGCGGTGACCGGCGCGCTCAACCGAGCGGCCCGGACCCGGCGGCCCAAGCCGGCCGACATCGACTGGCGGCGCACCATCGCGGCCAACCTGAAGAACTACCTGCCTGAGCACCGGACGGTGGTGCCCGAGCGGCTGGTCGGCTACGCCCGCCGGACCACCCAGGTCGAGCGGCACGTCATCCTGTGCATCGACCAGTCCGGCTCGATGGCCGAGTCGGTGGTGTACTCCAGCGTCTTCGGCGCGGTGCTCGCCTCGCTGCGCTCGGTGGCCACCAGCCTGGTCGCGTTCGACACCGAGATCGTCGACCTGACCGACGAGATCGACGACCCGGTGGACGTGCTCTTCGGCGTCCAGCTCGGCGGGGGCACCGACATCAACCGCGCGCTGGCCTACTGCCAGGGGCTGGTCCAGCAGCCCGCGGACACGGTGCTGGTGCTCATCAGCGACCTGTTCGAGGGCGGGATCGCCGAGGAGATGGTGCGCCGGGCGCGCGAGCTGGTCGACGCCGGCGTGACGGTGGTCGCGCTGCTCGCGCTCAGCGACTCCGGCGCTCCGGCGTACGACGCCGAGCACGCGGCCGCGCTCGCGGCGGTGGGCGTGCCCGCCTTCGCCTGCACCCCGGACCTGTTCCCGGACCTGATGGCGGCGGCCATCGAGCGCAGGGACATCAACGCCTGGGCAGCCAGCAACGACCTGGTGGTGAGTGGATAAGCACAGTCACCGCGCGGGCACGCCCGAGCGGAGCGAGGGCCATCAAGCACAGACCGCCGCGAACCTCTCCGCCAGCATCCGGGTCGCCCGCTCGATCTCGGCGTCGCGCGCCGTGAACGCGGCCCGGCCCTCCTCGACGCGCACCCGGTCGGGGTCGGTGCCGGTGAAGTCGTCGGCCCATTCCCCGTACGTCGCCGGCGAGATCTCTGGGTGGAACTGCACACCCCAGGCCCGCGCGCTGACCCGGAACGCCTGGTGCGGGTAGAGCGCCGAGCTGCCCAGCCAGGTCGCCCCCGGAGGCAGCGTCGCGATCGCGTCGCCGTGCATCGAGCCGGCCGGGAACGGCTCCGGCAGGCCGCCGAGCAGCGCGTCGCCGGCGGCGGCCGGACGCCAGCGCACCTCGACCACGCCGGCCTCGATGCCGGCCTCGCCCACGACCACCTCGCCGCCGCAGGTCTGCGCCAGCAGCTGCGCGCCCAGGCAGATCCCGAGCACCGGCACCTCCCGGGCGACCGCGTCCCGGTAGAGCACGCGGATGCCCTCGAGCCAGCCGAACGTGGCGTCGTCGTGCACGCTCATCTCGCCGCCGAGCACGACCAGCGCGTCCGCCTCCACCGAGCCCGGCAGCGGCTCGCCGTCGTACGGGCGGATGACGCGGACGGCCAGCCCGGCCTCGTCGAACCAGCCGGCGAAACGGTCCAGCGGGTCGGAGGCGTCGGGCTGCACGACGAGCACGGTCTTGGTCACGGGCTTGGTCACGCAGAGGACGGTACTGCCCGGGAAGTCGGGACTCCGGGCCCATGTGCCCGGGACTCCGGGCGGGCCAGGCTCCTCGGCATCGACCAGATCTCGGGAGCCTCGAAAGGACAGCGATGTCTCGCATCACACTCACGACCGCGGCGGCGACGCTCGCGCTCGCCGGCAGCTGCCTGGCCACCGGCCCCGCCGGCGCGGCCGACGCGACCAGCCCCGGCGACGCGAACCGCACCGCGGTACGCACCCTGGCCAGCGGCCTGATGAGCCCGCTCAGCCTGGCGGTGGCCGACAACGGCACCCGCTACGTCGCCCAGAACTTCGCCGGCCTGCTGCAGAAGCAGATCCCCGGCAAGCCGGCGAAGACCATCTACGCCAAGCCCAACGGCTGGGAGGTCGGCGCGGTCTCGGTCCGCGACGGCAAGGTCCGGTTCGCGATCACCAAGGGCACCACCGCGCTGCTGCTCGGCATCGACCGCGGCCGCCGGCACGTGGTCGCCGACCTCGCCCGGTACGAGGCCACCCGCAACCCCGACCGCGGGGTCGAGTACGGCTTCCGTAACCTCGGCGCCGAGTGCGCCGCCCAGCTGCCCGGCGGGATGCCGGCGTCGTACCAGGGCATCGTCGAGTCGCACCCCTACGCGACGGCGCAGGGCGCCAACGGCGTCACCTACGTCGCGGACGCGGCCGGCAACGACATCCTCTCGGTCGGCCCGAACGGCAAGGTGCGCACCGTCGCGGTGCTGCCCTCGGTGCCGCTGAAGGTGAGCGCGCAGTTCGCCGAGAGCGCCGAGCTGCCGGCGTGCACCGTCGGCCAGACCTACCACTTCGAGCCGGTGCCCACCGACGTCGAGGTCGGCCCGAACGGGATGCTCTACGTCAGCACCCTGCCCGGTGGCCCGGAGGACGGCAGCATGGGCGCCAACGCGACCGTGTACCGGATCAACCCGCGCACCGGCGCGGTCGGCCGGCTCGCCGGTGGCCTGGTCAGCGCGACCGGCCTGGCGGTCGGCCCGCGCGGCCACGTGCTGGTGGCCGAGCTGTTCGCCAACCGGATCTCGGTGATCGCGCCGGGCTCCCACACCGCTCGCCCGTGGGCGGGGGCGTCGATGCCGGGTGACATCGAGTGGGCCCGTGGGGGCGTCTTCGGCACCACCGACGTGATGACCGGGATGTCGGGCCAGCCGGGCGACGTGCCGAACGGCAAGGTCGTGAAGTTCCGGCGATGACTCGATGAGTCGGTGACGACGGCAGGGGCGGGGCGATCTTGGGGGGTCCCGCCCCTGCCGTCGTTCGCGGCCGTGCACGGGCCGATCACCAGCCGGCCGATACGATGCCCGGCGTGACTGAGCGCGGGAAGGCCTTCTCCTACGTCGGGTTCTCACTGACGGCGGACGGCTCGCTGACCTGCGACTACGACCTCGACGGCGACCTCTTCACCGAGCGGTTCGAGCTGGGTGGGATCGAGACGGGCGAGGGGGCCTGGACCAGCCCCGCGGCACAGGCCGTGGCGCGGCTGGTCTTCCTGCTCGCCGGGGTCTCCTACTACAAGACCGGGGCACCGCCGCGGATCGAGGTCCCCGGCGGCCTGACCGCCACCGAGCGGTCGTTCCTGCGCGACTACTACCTGCACGGCCTGGCCGAGTTCGCGCACACCGGCGGCCACGACCTGACCGACCTGGAGATCGACGCACCGCCGCGTCCCGCCGAGCCGGTCGCCGCGGACGTGACGCCGGGCCGGCCGCTGGTCCCGTTCGGCGGCGGCATCGACTCGGTCGTCGTGGTCGAGGACGTGAAGGCGGCGCTGCCCGACGCCGCCCTGTTCGTGGCGAACACCTCCGACGTGCCGTTCCAGCCGATCGAGGACACCGCCGTGGTCACCGGGCTGCCGGTGCTGCGGGCCCGGCGGCACCTGGACCCGAAGGTGCTGGAGTCGAAGGCCCGCGGCTACTTCAACGGGCACGTCCCGGTCACCGGGATCATCTCCGCGCTGGCGCTGCTCGTCGCCGCCGGCACCGGCCGCGACCGGGTGGTGATGTCCAACGAGCACTCGGCCAGCGAGCCGACCGGGATGGTCGCCAACGGGGTGCCGGTCAACCACCAGTGGAGCAAGAGCCTGGCCTTCGAGGAGGGCTTCCGCGCGGTGCTCGCCGAGTCGGTCGCCGGCCTCGGCTACTACTCCGCGCTGCGGCCCTACAGCGAGCTCTGGGTCGCCCGCCGGTTCGCCGACCTGCCCGGCTACCACCTGGCCTTCCGCAGCTGCAACAAAGCGTTCTTCGTCGACCCCGAGAGCCGGCTCCCCAGCTGGTGCGGCGAGTGCGACAAGTGCTGCTTCATCGACCTGATCCTCGCGCCGTACCTGGCCCCCGAGCGGCTCGGCGAGATCTTCCGCGGCCGCGAGCCGCTGGAGCGCGCGGACCTGGAGCCCGAGTTCCGCTCGCTGCTCGGCGAGCCGGGACGGTCCAAGCCGCTGGAGTGCGTCGGCGACGAGGGCGAGTGCCGCCGGGCCGCGCTGCTGGCCGCCGCGCGCCCGGACCGGTCCGGCAACGCGGTGCTCGCGGCCCTCTCCTCGTACGTCGGGAGCAGCGGCATGGACACCCCGAGCGAGGACACCCTGCTGCACCGGCAGGGTCCGCACTTCCTCCCCGCGGACGCGTAGTGGGCTGGGCCGGCCTGCGCGGGCGACGCGTCGGGGTCTGGGGCGTCGGCGTCGAGGGCCGGGCCACGCTGCGTCGCCTCGAGGCCGACGGCATCGAGCCGGTCGCGGTCGTCGACGGCGACGACGTCGAGCCGCTGCTCGGCTGCGAGGTGGTGCTGAAGAGCCCCGGCATCAGCCCGTACGACGACCCCGCACGCCGGCTCGCGGACGCCGGTGTCACCCTCACCTCCGGCCTGGCGCTCTGGCTCGAGGACGCGCCCGCCGGCAAGGTGCTCTGCGTGACCGGCACCAAGGGGAAGAGCACCACGTCCTCGATCGCCGGTGCCCTGGTCGCGGGCCTCGGCCACGACGTGCTCGTCGGCGGCAACCTCGGCACTCCGCCCTGGGACCCGGCGGAGCCCGCGGCCGACTGGTCGGTGATCGAGGTGTCCTCCTACCAGGCGCACGACCTCACCGTCGGGCCCGCGGTCGTGGTGGTGACCTCGCTGAGCCAGGACCACCTGACCTGGCACCACGGCTACGAGACCTACGTCGCCGACAAGCTGTCGCTGTGCACCCGGCCCGGGGTGGAGACGGTGGTCGTGCCTGCCGGGGACGCCGAGCTGCTGCGCTTTCGCGACCTCCTCGGTGCCGTCGTGGAGGTCGACGGGATCGACCCCTGGGTCGACGAGCTCGGCCTGCTCGGCGAGCACAACCGGCGCAACGCGATGCTCGCCCGCGAGGCGCTGGTCCGGCTCGGCGTGCCCGGCGCGGACGACGACGCCGCGATCGCACGCGCGGCCCGCGGCTACACCCCGCTGCGCAGCCGGCTGACCCTGGTCGGGACTTGCGACGGCGTGGACTTCGTCGACGACAGCCTGAGCACGAACACGCTGCCCACGCTGGCCGCGGTGGACGCCTTCGCGGGGCGGCGGGTGGCACTGCTCGTCGGCGGGTACGACCGCGGCATCGACTACACGCCGCTGGCCGCCGGGCTCGCCGGCAGGTCCGACCCCCTGCTGGTGCTGACCCTGCCGGACAACGGCCCCCGGATCGCCGCGGCGTTCGCGGAGGCAGCTCCCGGCGTCGACGTACGGGCTGCCGAGGACCTGCCCGCCGCGGTCCGGACCGCCCACGAGTGGGCCCGTCCGGACGGGGTGGTGCTGCTCTCCCCGGCGGCGCCGAGCTTCGGCCGGTTCAAGGACTACGCCGAGCGCGCGGACGTCTTCGAAGCCGCGATGCGAGCGCTCTGATGCTCGTCCCGTTCCCCTTCGACGGCGACGGTGTGCGGGCCGTGGTCACCACCCGGCACGGCGGCGTCAGTGCGGCGCCGTACGACAGCCTCAACCTCGGCGTCCACGTCGGCGACGACCCGGACGCGGTGGCCGAGAACCGACGACGGGTCGCCGACGCGCTCGGTGTCGAGCGGCTGACCATCGCCGACCAGCAGCACGGGTCCGGGGTCGCGGTGGTGACCGCGGAGAACGCGGCCACGGTCTTCCCGGCGACCGACGGCCTGGTCACGAACGTCCCCGGGGTCGCGCTGGCCACCCTGGTCGCCGACTGCGGGCCGGTGCTGCTCTGGGACCCGGTGCACCACGCGATCGGCGCGGCGCACTGCGGCCGCCGCGGAGTGCTGGCGGGGGTGCTGGCAGCGACGGTCGCCGCTCTCGGCGAGCAGTACGGGTCGCTGCCCGAGGACCTGGTCGCCGGCGTGGGCCCGTGCATCGGCGTCGCGTCGTACGAGGTGGGGGAGGCGGAGGCCGAGCCGTTCGACACGAGCCTCACCCGGCGCAGCCGGCCCGGGCACGCGTACGTCGACCTGCCCGGCGCCGTACGACGACAGCTGGGCGACCTGGGCATCGGCACGGTGCACGCGATGGACGTGGACACCCGGATCTCCACGGACACCTTCTTCTCGGACCGGGCCGCCCGGCCCTGCGGCCGGTTCGCCGCGGTGGCGGTCCTGACCTAGCGACTCACTCGGAGCGCTGCGCGAAGACCCGCTCGACCTTGGCCCGGATGTCCGGGGCGTGCTCGAGCAGCTGGGTGAACCGGTGCCCTTCGATGACGAGTGCGTGCACCGTCGACGTGGCCCGCACGGTGGCTGTCCGCGGCTTGCCGGTGAGCAGCGCGATCTCGCCGAACCAGTCACCGGGACCGAGGGTGTTGATGACCGAGCCGCCCTGGGTGACCTCGGCGCTGCCCTCGACCATGACCACGAACTCGCGGCCGTCGGTGCTCTCGGTGGTGAGGTCCTTGCCCGCCCGCAGGTCGATCTCGTCGGCGATCGCGGCCACCTCGGCGACCTCGTCGGGCGAGCAGTCGGCGAACAGGGGGACCGAGCGGATCAGCTCGGCCTTGGCGTCCCGGTGCAGCCTCATGAACCGACCGTAGCCCTGGGCAGATCGCGCAGGTCTAGCCCAGTTTTTTCGCGGATCCGCGTGATGAAAGCGCCCTCGGCCACGTCTACACGGTCGTGGACCGCTGCGCGGGGCCCGGCCGGGACGGCGGCCGGCCTCGTGGTGGCGCCGGTGGAGGGAGCTGTCGGGGCGGCGAACCCCGACTGACACCGGCGCCCAGCGGTCCCGCCTGGGCGGATGGGAGGCTGGTCAGTCGGTCGGCCGGGCGCGCACCAGGGCGCCGAGCGCGGTGAGCTCGCAGGCGACGGCGAGCTCGCGGCGGGTGTCGGAGGAGAGGTGCGGGCAGGCCAGCTCGAGCAGCAGCGCGGCCGCCCGGCGGGCCTTCGCGCCGGCACCGGGACCGCCGTCCTCGCGGGCGAAGTCGACCGCGTCCAGGCAGCACCGCACGGCGGCGTCGTGGTCGCTCTCGTCCTCGGACCGCAGGTGCGCATCCACGATCTGCGTGAGCAGCACCCGCAGGTCCTCGGGCAGATGCCCGGGATCCTGTCCGCGGTTGTCCGCAGCCATCGGTTCACCCCCGTCGTCCGGCTTGCTGACCCGGACAACGAGCCGCCGCACGTCGGCGTTACGCGTGCTCGATGACGCCGTTGTTGTCCTTGTCCAGGTGCCGGCTGATGACCATCCGCTGGATCTGGTTGGTGCCCTCGAAGATCTGCATCACCTTGGCCTCGCGCATGTAGCGCTCGACCGGGAAGTCCTTGGTGTAGCCGTAGCCGCCGAGCACCTGGACGGCGTCGGTGGTCACCTTCATGGCGTTGTCGGTGGCGACCATCTTGGCGATCGAGGCCTCCTTGCCGAAGGGCAGTCCGCGGTCCTTGAGGCGGGCCGCGTGCAGGGTGATCGCCCGCGACGCCTGGACTGCGGCCTCCATGTCGGCGAGGACGAAGGCCAGCCCCTGGTGGTCGATGATCCGCTTGCCGAAGGTCTCGCGCTCCTTGGCGTAGGCGACCGCCTGGTCGAGCGCGCCCTGGGAGAGCCCGGTCGCCACGGCGGCGATGCCGAGCCGGCCGGCGTCGAGCCCGGCGAGCGCGATCTTGAGGCCCTCGCCCTCGGCGCCGAGGCGGCGCTCGACGGGGATGCGCACATTCTCGAAGAGCATCGTCGCGGTGGGGGAGCCGGTCAGGCCCATCTTGTGCTCGGGGGAGTCGGCGGTCAGGCCGGGGGTGTCGGCCGGCACCAGGAAGCAGGAGATGCCGTTGCGGTCGTCACTCGTCCGCGCCATCACCTTGTAGAAGTCCGCCTTGCCGCCGTGCGTCGTCCAGGCCTTGGTGCCGTTGATGACGTACTCGTCGCCGTCGCGCACGGCCTTCGTGCGCATCGCCGCGGGGTCGGAGCCGGCATGCGGCTCGGAGAGGCAGTAGGCGCCGAGCAGCTCGCCGCCGAGCATGTCCGGCAGCCAGGCCTGCTTCTGCTCGTCGGTGCCGAAGGTGGCCAGCCCGAAGCAGCTCAGCGCGTGCACGCTGACGCCGACCCCGACGCTGGCCCAGACCGCGCCGATCTCCTCGAGCACCTGCAGGTAGACCTCGTAGGGCTGACCGCCGCCGCCGTACTCCTCGGGGTAGGGGAGCCCGAGCAGCCCGGCGCGGCCCAGCAGCCGGAACGCGTCCCGGTCGAAGGCCTCGTTCTTCTCGGCGACGGCCGCGGCCGGGAGCAGCTCCCGGGTCGCCAGGTCGCGGACGAGCTTGAGCAGGTCGGTCGCCTCGTCGGTGGGCAGCACGCGTCGCGCGGTCATCGGTTTCCCCTTGAGTATCGAGTGGAGTACCACAGTACCCGATTCAGTACTGCTAGATTTCCCCCGTGCCTGACCGCCGTGACGAGCTGCTCGACTCCCTCATCGACCTGTACCTGGCCGAGGGCTTCCTGCGCTTCGGCGTCGGCGACCTCGCCGCCGAGCTGCGCTGCTCCCGTACGACGCTCTACTCGGTCGCCTCCAGCAAGGAGCAGATCATCCTGGCCGCCGTACGCCGGTACTTCCGCCGCGCCGCCGAGCGGATCGAGACCGAGGTGCAGGCCGAGCCCGACCCGGGCCGCCGGCTGACCGTCTACCTGCGCGCGGTCGCGGCCGAGCTGGCTCCCGCCACCGAGCGCTTCCACGACGACCTCGCCGCCTACCCGCCGGCCCGCGAGGCCTACCAGGAGAACACCGATGCCGCCGCCCGCCGGGTGCAGGCTCTGGTCGACGAGGGCGCGCGGGCCGGTGCGCTGCGCCCGGCGAACGCGCGGTTCGTGGGGGCCGCTGTCGCGCAGGTGATGACCGCGATCCAGGCGGGCCGGATCGCCCATGCCACCGGGCTCGACGACGCGGCGGCCTACAGCGAGCTGGCCGAGCTCATCGAGCGCGGCCTGGCGTCCTGACCGCTCGCACTCCGGACCCCTGCCGGGAGGCCGGCGGGCCCGGTGTTGGATGACCCCATGACTTCGATCGCCGAGAAGACCATCGCCGTCCTGGGCGGCACCGGACCGCAGGGCCGCGGCCTCGCCCGCCGCTTCGCGCAGGCCGGGCTGAGCGTGGTGCTCGGCAGCCGCACCGCCGAGAAGGGTGCCGCGGCCGCCGCCGAGCTCTCCACCGCGCTCGGCGTGACCGTGACCGGGTCGGACAACCGGGGCGCCGCCGAGGCCGGTGACGTGGTGCTGGTCGTGGTGCCCTGGGAGGGCCACGGCGAGCTGCTCACCGAGCTCAAGGACGTGCTCGCCGGCAAGGTCGTGGTGGACTGCGTGAACCCGCTCGGCTTCGACAAGCAGGGTGCCTACGCCCTCGTCGTCGAGGAGGGCAGCGCCACCCAGCAGGCCGCCGGCATCCTCTCCGACTCCACCGTCGTCGGCGCCTTCCACAACGTCTCCGCGGTCCTGCTCGAGGACCCGGACGTGGCGAGCATCGAGACCGACGTGCTCGTCCTCGGCGACGACCGTGAGGCCACCGACCTGGTCCAGGAGCTCGCGGACGCGATCCCCGGGGTCCGCGGCGTCTACGGCGGCCGGATCCGCAACGCCCACCAGGTCGAGGCCCTCACCGCGAACCTGATCAGCATCAACCGCCGCTACAAGGCCCACGCCGGCGTGCGCGTCACCGACATCCCGTAGGGATGTAGCCGACCCGGCGCGGGCACAAGCAGCGCTGTGAGTTGCGCGCCGGCCTACTCCGCCGCCGGCATCAGCTCCAGGGCGAGGCGACGGGCGGTGGCGAGGATCTCCTCTTCGGGGGCGTCGATGCCGGCGCCGACGATGCCGGCCATGTTCACGCTCATCAGGGCGATCCGAACCCGGAGCTGTTCCTCGACGCTGGCCTCGGGGCCGGCGAGCAGGCGGTAGAGCTCGTGCATGCAGGCGACCATGCCGCTGCGGTCCGGGCTGATCTCGTGGACCACCTGCCGGTTGGCCACCACGAACTTGAACGCGGTGATCCCGTGCGCCTGCATGATGTCGGTCCAGCGCTCCAGCACCTGGCGGCGCAGGTCGGGGCCGGGCGGCTGCGCCTTGGTCCAGGCGACCAGTGCGTCCACCTGCGTCTCGATGTCGGCCAGCAGGGCGCGGACGATGTCCTCCTTGCTGTCGAAGTGGTAGTAGAGCGCCGGCTTGGTGATGCCGAGCTGCTCGGCGATCTCGCGCATCGAGGTCGCCTCGTACCCCTTCTCCGCGAAGAGCGCGAGGGCGGCGTCGAGGATCCGGTCCCGGGTACCGGAGCGGGGCGACGCCGTGGCGCTGGACACAGTCACGGGACGAGCATAAACGGTTGCTGACCGGTCGGTAAGTAGATAGATTACCGAGCGGTCAGCAGAGCGGGGGGCTCGGGGAGCAGGGAGTCGGATGTGACGACGGTGGAGGACCAGGCACAGCTCACGCCGCGGCAGATCATCACCGCGATGAGCGGCCTGATCGTCGCGATGCTGCTGGCCCAGCTCGACAACATGATCGTCGCTCCCGCCCTGCCCACGATCGTCGGCGACCTCGGCGGGCTCAACCACCTGTCCTGGGTCGTGACCGGCTACATCCTCGCCTCGGCGGTGGCCACCCCGCTGTGGGGCAAGCTCGGCGACCTGTTCGGCCACAAGGGCACCTTCATGGCCTCGGTCGTGATGTTCCTGGTCGGCTCGGCGCTGTGCGGCCTGGCTCAGGACATGACCCAGCTGGTGCTCTTCCGCGCTTTCCAGGGCCTCGGCGCCGGCGGCCTGATCGTCGGCATCATGTCGGTGGTCGGGATGCTGGTGCCGCCCCGCGAGCGCGGCAAGTACATCGGCATCATGATGGCCGTCATGCCGGTCTCGATGATCGGCGGCCCGCTGGTCGGCGGCTTCATCACCGACCACCTGTCCTGGCGCTGGAACTTCTACGTCAACCTGCCGCTGGGCGCGCTGGCTCTCTTCGTGATCTGGTCCACGCTGCATCTCTCCCACGAGACCCGGCCTCGGGACAAGGTCGTCATCGACTGGTGGGGTGCCGGCGTGCTCAGCACCTGGATCGTCGCGCTGGTGCTGGCGATCACCTGGGGCGGCACCGAGTACGCCTGGGGCTCCTGGCAGATCGTCACGCTCTTCGCCGTCGCCGGCGTCGGGCTGGTCGCGTTCCTGCTGATCGAGCGCCGCGCCGAGGAGCCGGTGATCGGGCTGCACCTGTTCTCCAGCTCGAACTTCAGCCTGGCCACCGCGATCGGCTTCGTGGCCGGCTTCGCGATGTTCGGCACCATCACCTTCCTGCCGCAGTTCCAGCAGTTCGTCCAGGGCCAGTCGGCGACCAACAGCGGCCTGCTGCTGATGCCGATGATGTTCTCGCTGATGGCGGTCTCGCTGGTCGGCGGCCAGGTCATCAGCCGGACCGGTCGCTACAAGGCCTTCCCGATCGTCGGCACGGTGCTGCTGGGCGGTGGGCTGTTCCTGTTCTCCACGATGGACGTGGGCACCTCCACCTTCCGTACGGCGCTCTTCATGATCGTCCTCGGCGCTGGGCTGGGCTGTCTCATGCAGACGACCAACCTGGTCGCCCAGAACAGCGTGGACATCCGCGACCTCGGCGCCGGCACGGGCACCTTCACGTTCGTGCGCACTCTCGGCGGCTCGATCGGCGTGGCCGTGCTCGGCGCGCTGTACACCCACGAGATCAGCAGCTCGCTGGGCTCGACCGGGCTGCCGGCCGGTGCCTCCGACCGGGTCAGCGAGCTGACCCCGGCCAAGCTCGACGAGATCGCGAGGACGGCCCCGGACTTCGTCGTCGCGTTCAAGAACGCGGTCGCCTCGGGCACCGGAACGGTCTTCCTGGTGGCCGCCGTGGTGACCATCGCAGGGTTCGCCTTGTCCTGGTTCATCCGGGAAGTTCCGTTGCGTGGCAGCATGCCCGGGCAGGCAAATAATGCTGTCAACGCCACCGATGAAGTGGGAGTCTGACCCCATGGCCGTCGTCGAGAGCTCCCGGGGTACCGCTGCCACCGCAGCGGTGGCCGAGGAGTCCGCGGGTCGCAAGCTGTTCTCGGTCAAGGCGGTCGTCGAGCTCGGCACCCTGGTTGTGCTGGCCGTCATCTACAACCTGGTCCGGGCCGGCGGCGGTCCGGCGAGCAAGGCGTCGGGGCTGCGGCACGCGGACTGGATCGTGGACGCCGAGGGCTGGTTCTTCGACAAGATCGAGCTCGCCCTCAACCACTGGATCGTCGGCGTCACCGCGCTCGCGGTGTTCGCCTGCTACTTCTACGCGCTGATGCACTACGTGGCCACGCCGGTCGTGCTCCTGGTTTCCCGCAAGCGCGGCGGCTGGCAGTACTGGCGCGGCTACTGGGCGCTGGTGCTGGCCTGCGCGATCGCCCTGGTCAGCTACGCGAACTTCCCGGTGGCCCCGCCGCGGCTGGTGCCCGGCATCGGCGCCATCGACGTGATGCGCGAGTTCTCCTCGTGGGGTTGGTGGGGTGACGCGGCCTCGGCACCGCGCGGTCTCGGCGACGCCACCAACCAGTACGCCGCGATGCCGTCGCTGCACTTCGGCTGGTCGCTGTGGTGCGGCATCCAGATGTGGGGCTTCAAGAACCTGCGCTGGCGGATCGCCGCGGTGGCCTACCCGACCCTGCAGGCCATCGTGGTGATCGCGACCGCCAACCACTTCGGGCTCGACGTGCTCGGCGGCGCCTTCTGCGTGCTCACCGCCTTCGGCATCGTCACCGTGATCGGCCGGCTGCTCGGCAAGACCGGCCCGAAGGCCCAGCGGGCCGCCTGAGGCCACCCTCGTTCGATCCGGCGCTGTCGTACGCCTTGCGGCCAGTACCCTAGGGGGGTATGGTTTGCGACATGAGCGAGCACCAGCAGCACTCCTACATCGCCAACAAGTCCAAGGACGACTACCTCAAGCGGCTGCGGCGGATCGAGGGCCAGGCCCGGGGTCTGCAGCGGATGGTGGAGGAAGAGCAGTACTGCATCGACATCCTCACCCAGGTCTCGGCGATGACCAAGGCCCTCCAGGCCGTCTCGCTGAGCCTCCTCGACGAGCACCTCGGGCACTGCGTCCTCGAGGCCGCCAAGGCCGGCGGGCCAGAGGCGGAGGAGAAGCTGAAGGAAGCCTCCGACGCCATTGCCCGCCTCGTGAAGTCCTGATACCACTCGGAAGCAAGGAGCACCCCATGAGCACCTTCGAAGGCACCGTCACCGGCATGACCTGCGGCCACTGCGTCGCCTCGGTCACCGAGGAGGTCCGCGAGATCCCCGGCGTCACCGACGTCGACGTGGACCTGGCCTCGGGCAGCCTCGTCGTCACCAGTGCCGATCCTCTCGATGCCGCGGCCGTCCGTGCCGCCGTCGAGGAGGCCGGCTACCAGCTCGCATGAGCACCCTGCTGCGCGTCGGGGCGTTCGGGGCCGTCCTGGTGGCGATCTTCGCGACGGCGTACGGCGTGGGCCGGGCGGTCGACGAGGACCCGCCGACGTACGCGATGAAGGTGGTCGGGGAGTCCCCGGTCGGCTTCCGGATCGAGAAGGACGGCGAGCCGGTCACGAGGTTCGCGCTGCGGCACGAGAAGAGGCTGCACCTGATCGCGGTGCGCGACGACTTCACCGGTTTCCGGCACGTGCACCCGACGATGGCCGCGGACGGCACCTGGACCAGCGACCTCGACCTCGGGCCCGGCACCTGGCGCCTGTACGGCGACTACCAGCCGACCGGGGAGGCCAACCGGGTCTCGTCGGCCACGGTGACCGTCGACGGCTGGGACCGGAAGGCGGCGCCGCCGGAGGTTGCCCGGAGCGCCAGCGTCGACGGCTACGACGTCACCCTGACCGGCGACCTGGCGGCGGGTGGCGAGGGCACCATGCTCGAGCTCGCGGTGACCCGGGCCGGGAAGCCGGTCACGCTGCAGCCGTACCTCGGCGCCTTCGGGCACCTGGTGGTGCTGCGCGGCACCGACATGAAGTACCTGCACGTGCACCCCGAGGAGAGCGCGGCCACCGAGCCGATCCCGTTCCACGTCGAGGTGCCCACGGCCGGGCGCTACTACCTCTACCTGGACTTCCAGGTCGAGGGCGTGGTCCGGACCGCGACGTTCGTGCTGGAAGCTGAGAAGGCAGCGAGCGACCATGGCGAGACGGGAGGGATGGAGCATGGAGACCACTGAGCACAGCACTGGGCACAGCACTGGGCACACCACCGAGCTCGAGCTTACCGGGATGACCTGTGCCTCCTGCGCCAACCGGATCGAGCGCAAGCTCAACAAGCTCGACGGCGTGGTCGCGACGGTCAACTTCGCCACCGAGAAGGCCCGGGTCACCCACCCCGCACACGTCTCCGACGCCGAGCTGATCTCCACCGTCGAGCAGGCCGGGTACGGCGCTCGGGTACCGGCTCCGATCACGGAGGCGGCCGTCACCGAAGGCCCGTCCGAGGCCGACCTGCTCCGGCAGCGGGTGCTCGTCACCGCGGGGCTGTCGATCCCGGTGGTGCTGCTGGCGATGGTGCCGGCCTGGCAGTTCTCCCTGCCTGATCGGACGGGCTGGCAGTGGCTCTCGTTCGCGCTGGCCACGCCGGTCGCGGTCTGGGGCGCCTGGCCGTTCCACAAGGCCGCCTGGACCAACCTGCGGCACGGCACCACCACGATGGACACCCTCGTCTCGCTGGGCGTGCTGGCCGCCTACGGCTGGTCGGTCTACGCGCTGTTCTGGGGCACCGCGGGGACCATCGGCATGACGCACCCGTTCTCGCTCACGATCGAGAAGACCGACGGCAGCGGGGCGCTCTACCTCGAGGCCGCCGCGGGCGTGACCACGTTCCTGCTGGTCGGGCGCTGGCTGGAGGCCCGGTCCAAGCGGGCCGCCGGGGCTGCGCTGCGCGCGCTGCTCGACCTGGGCGCCAAGGACGTCGCGGTCCTCGGCGAGGGCGGCACCGAGGTCAGGATGCCGGTCGACCAGCTCGCCGTGGGCATGCGCTTCGTCGTTCGCCCGGGGGAGAAGATCGCCACCGACGGCACGGTCGTCGAGGGCACCTCGGCGGTCGACGCCGCACTGCTCACCGGGGAGTCGGTGCCGGTCGAGGTCGGACCCGGCGATGCCGTGGTCGGCGCGACCGTCAACGCCGGTGGCCGGCTGGTGGTCGAGGCGACCCGGGTCGGCAGCGACACCCAGCTCGCGCAGATGGCCAAGCTGGTCGAGGACGCGCAGAGCGGCAAGGCCGCCGTGCAGCGGCTCGCGGACCGGATCTCCGGCATCTTCGTGCCGATCGTGATCGCGCTCGCCGTCGGGACCCTCGGGTTCTGGCTCGGGACCGGCGACGGGACCGCGGCCGCGGTGACCGCTGCCGTGGCGGTGCTCATCATCGCCTGCCCGTGCGCACTCGGCCTGGCCACGCCGACGGCGCTGCTGGTCGGCACCGGCCGGGGCGCCCAGCTGGGCATCCTCATCAAGGGCCCGGAGGTGCTGGAGTCGACGCGCACCGTGGACACGGTCGTCCTCGACAAGACCGGCACCGTCACCACCGGCCGGATGGACGTGCGCGAGGTGACTGGACGAGACGAGACGTTGCGTCTCGCGGCTGCGGTCGAGCACGCGTCCGAGCACCCCATCGCCCGCGCGATCGCCGCTGCCTGGACCGAGCCGCTCCCGGACGTCACCGAGTTCGTGAGCACGCCCGGCGTCGGGGTCTCCGGCGTCGTGGAGGGTGTGCGGGTCGAGGTGCGCCGGGCCCAGCAGTCAGCCGGCGGCACCACGGTCGACGTGCTCCGTGACGGCGAGCGGATCGGCAGCATCGTGGTCGCCGACGAGCCGAAGCCCACCTCGCAGCAGGCGGTCGCCGAGCTCCGCGCGCTCGGGCTGCGGCCGATCCTGCTCACCGGCGACGCCGAGCCGGTCGCCCGGGCCGTCGCCGCCGAGGTCGGCATCGACGAGGTCATCGCCGAGGTCCTGCCCGCCGACAAGGTCGACGTGGTCAAGCGGCTGCAGGCCGAGGGCCGCACGGTGGCCATGGTCGGCGACGGGGTCAACGACGCTGCCGCGCTGGCCCAGGCCGACCTCGGCCTGGCGATGGGCACCGGCACCGACGTGGCCATCGAGGCCTCCGACCTCACCCTGGTCCGCGGCGACCTGCGGGTGGCCGGCGACGCGATCCGGCTCTCCCGCCGGACCCTGGCGATCATCAAGGGCAACCTGTTCTGGGCGTTCGCCTACAACGTGGCCGCCCTGCCGATCGCCGCGGCCGGCCTGCTCAACCCGATGCTGGCCGGGGCCGCGATGGCGTTCAGCTCGGTGTTCGTGGTGACGAACTCGCTGCGGCTGCGCACGTTCAAGGCGCTTGCGGCTTGAGCCGTCCGGCGCAGCCGCGCGGTTTCCCAAGGGCACATGTGAAACAGGCACCGCCGATCCGATGCACCAGGTCGATCCGAAGGTAACGGGTCGGAAGTCATCGCGGGGACGGGGCCACGCGGATCTCGATGCCGGTGGCGATGAGCTCGCGCTGGTAGCCGGCGTACGTCTCGCGCAGGGCGCCGGCGACCCACTCGGGGGGGAGCAGCTCGGCGGGCAGGGCAGGGTCGGTGCGCAGGTGGCGGACGACGGCGGCGGCGAGGGCCAGGCGATCGGCGCCGGAGTGCGCCACGGTGATCGCCTCGAGCAGCGCGGCACCGGTGGCGTTCCAGGCCTCCAGGTCCCACAGCCGGCGCGCGAGCCCGGCCGGGTCGTCGGCCGGCGTCGAGGAGAGGACCGTGAGCAGATCGGCCGGCCACGCCGGGAGCGGACGCGCCAGGTTCGCCGGCCGCATCCAGACGCCCTCGCGCAGTTCGGCCAGCCGCAGCTCGCCGAGGGCGGCGCGCAGCTCGGCGCGGTCGGCCGCGCTGCGCCCCGCGGAGGTGACCACGACGGTCTCCCAGGTGTCGTCCCAGGCGACCAGCTCGGGTTCCAGCGCGGCGTCCTGGCGGCGCTGACGCTCGAGCATCCGCGCGCTCAGCCGGTACGTCGTGCCGGAGCGGTCGAGGTCGCCGGCCGCGACCATCCGGGTCAGCGCCACCCGCAGCGTCGCCTCGGCGATGCCGAACTCCTCGGCGACGGCGACCAGGTCGCGCGCGGCGAGCTCGGGCGGGTGTGCCCCGAGGAGCAGGCTGAGCACCACCGAGCGGGCACTGAGCGGGCGGATCTCCACGGAGCAAACCTTACACTCTTGTCACGACTGTGGAGCAGATGTAATGTCGCAGGCATGACCACCCTCCACGAGCCGACTGCGGGCACGCCGTACGAGACGCACGAGGTGACCAACCAGCCGCCTCCGCACGCGCCGTACGACGCCGCCGCCGATGCCGCGCTCCTCGAGGGGCTGCACCGCGAGGGCGCCGGCTGGGCCGAGGCCGACGTACGACGTCTCGGACTGCTCGCGGGCAGCGAGGAGGTGCAGCGCTGGGCCGAGGAGGCCAACCGCTTCGAGCCGGAGCTGCGCACCGTCGACCGCTACGGCAACCGGATCGACGAGGTCGAGTTCCACTCCTCCTGGCACCACCTGATGCGCACCTCGGTCGCCGAGGGCGGCGCCGGTGCCGCGTGGGCCGACCCGCGTCCGGGTGCGCACGTCGCGCGCACCGCCGGCGGGCTGGCCTGGCAGCACACCGAGGCCGGGCACGGCTGCCCGATCACGATGACCTACGCGGTGGTGCCGGCCCTGCGGCACGCGCCCGAGCTGGCGGCGACGTACGAGCCGCTGCTGACCAGCCGCGTCTACGACCCGGGCCTGCGGATCCCGACCACGAAGCGGGGCCTGCTCGCGGGCATGGGCATGACCGAGAAGCAGGGAGGCTCCGACGTACGGACCAACTCCACGATCGCCTCGCCGACCGCGGAGCCGGGCGTCTACACCCTGCGCGGGCACAAGTGGTTCACCTCGGCGCCGATGTGCGACCTGTTCCTGGTGCTCGCCCAGGCGCCCGGCGGGCTCTCCTGCTTCCTGGTGCCGCGGATCCTGCCGGACGGCACCCGGAACACCTTCCGGATCGTGCGGCTCAAGGACAAGCTCGGCAACCGCTCCAACGCCTCCTCGGAGCCGGAGTTCGACGGCACCGTCGCCTGGCTGGTAGGCGAGGAGGGCCGCGGCGTGAAGACCATCATCGAGATGGTCAGCTGCACCCGTCTCGACTGCGTCACCGGCTCGGCCGGGATGATGCGCAAGGCGCTCGTCGAGGCCGGTCACCACGTCCAGCACCGCTCGGCCTTCGGCGCCAACCTGATCGACAAGCCGCTGATGCGCAACGTGATCGCGGACCTGGCCGTCGAGTCGGAGGCGGCCACCACGCTGGCGCTGCGGCTGGCCGGCGCTGCCGACCGCGGCCTGCGCGGCGACGAGGGTGAACAGGCGTTCCGCCGGATCGCGACCGCCGTTGGGAAGTACTGGGTGACCAAGCGCGGCGCGCCGTTCACCGCGGAGGCGCTGGAGTGCTTCGGCGGGAACGGGTACGTCGAGGAGTCCGGGATGCCGCGGCTCTACAAGGAGGCGCCGCTGAACTCGGTCTGGGAGGGCTCCGGCAACGTCAACGCGCTCGACGTCCTGCGCGCGCTGGGCCGGGAGGCGGGGGTGCTCGAGGCGTTCCAGGCCGAGCTGGCCCTGGCGGCCGGGGGAGACGCCCGGCTGGACGCCGCGGTCGCCCGCCTGGGCCAGGAGCTGACGAACACCGACGACCTGGAGCTACGGGCGCGTCGGCTGGTCGAGCAGATGGCGCTGGTGCTGCAGGGCTCGCTGCTGGTCCGGCACGCCCCGGCCGCGGTCGCCGACGCATTCTGCGCGACCCGGCTCGGCCGGGACGGCGGCTACTCCTTCGGCACGCTGCCGGCCGGCGCCGACGTGACCGCGATCATCGACCGGGCGCTGCCCGCCGGCAGCTGACGGCCGGTCGCTGATGGACTACTCGACGCTGACCTACGAGGTCGACGGCAGGGTCGCCCGGATCACCTTCGACCGGCCCGAGCACGGCAACGCGATCACCGCCGCGACCCCGGTCGAGCTGGCCGATGCCGTCGAGCGCGCCGACATCGACCCGGCCGTGCACGTGATCCTGCTCAGCGGGCGCGGGAAGGGCTTCTGCGGCGGCTACGACCTGTCACTCTTCGCGGAGGGCGACATGGGGGCCGGGACCTCCGAGCGGAACGGGACCGTGCTCGACGCGGAGGTCCAGCTCGCCAACCACGACCCGGGGCGCACCTGGGACCCGATGGTCGACTACCAGATGATGTCGCGATTCAACCGCGGCTACGCCTCGCTCCTGCACGCGAACAAGCCGACCGTCGCCAAGCTGCACGGCTTCTGCGTCGCCGGCGGCACCGACATCGCGCTGCACTGCGACCAGATCGTCGCCGCCGAGGACACCCGGATCGGCTACCCGCCGACCCGCGCCTGGGGCGTGCCCGCGACCGGGCTGTGGGCGCACCGGCTCGGCGACCAGCGGGCCAAGCGGCTGCTGCTCACCGGCGACCTCATCACCGGCAAGCAGGCCGAGGAGTGGGGCCTGGTCGTCGAGTCCTGCCCGGTCGAGGAGCTCGACGAGCGGACCGAGGCGCTGGTGCAGCGGATCGCCGCGATGCCGGTCAACCAGCTCATCATGGTCAAGCTCGCCCTCAACAGCGCGCTGCTGACCCAGGGAGTGGCCACCTCGGGAATGGTGAGCACCGTCTTCGACGGCATCGCCCGGCACACCGCCGAGGGCTACGGGTTCGCGCAGCGGGCGGTGGAGAAGGGCTTCCGCGAAGCGGTCCGGGAGCGCGACGAGCCGTTCGGGGACGCCAAGCAGTGAGCGCGCGGATCGAAGCGGCGGTGCTGGTGCCGCTCTTCGAGGGACCGCGCGGCCTGACCGCGGTCTTCACCGAGCGGCACGCCGACCTGCGCAAGCACCCCGGTGAGATCTCCTTCCCGGGCGGGCGGCAGGACCCCGGCGAGACGCTGGAGGAGACGGCGCTGCGCGAGGCCGAGGAGGAGATCGGGCTGGCTCGGACGGACGTGACCGTCACCGGCACCCTGCCGCCGATCGACACCTTCGTCAGCGGCTACCGGATCCACCCGTTCGTGGCGACGATCCCGGCCGGTGTGGCCTGGCGGCTGCAGGAGCGCGAGGTAGCCCAGGTGCTCGAGCTCGCGGTGGCCGACCTGGTCGCCGGACACCGGCTCGAACGGCTCTGGCGCAAGGGGGTCCCGGTGCGCACGCCGACGTACACCGTGGACGGTCACCTGGTCTGGGGCGCAACCGCGCGAATCGTGCAGTCGCTCCTCGCCTCGATGCCGACCTGACCCGTCGTCGGGGCGGCGACGCGATCGGGAAGTTGTGGTCAAGTGCGAGCGACGGAGGCTTCTCGTCGCTAGCGTTTCGGCTGCGTGACCTGACCTCGAAGGGGATGGCGATGGCGGACCAACAGCCGGATTTCTCCAGCATGGCTCAGCTGGTGGGGAACCAGATCGAAGCGATCAAGGCGCAGAACAACCTGCGCAGGTTGGCTGCCGCGGTGTTCGTGGTCACCGGCGCCGTGCTCGCCATCGTGGTGAGCCCGACCGTGGGCCTGGTGTTCGCCTTCCTGTCGGTCTGCGCCGTCGCCCTGCTCCCGGAGTCCGCGCGCCGGCGCATCCTGGGCGAGTCGAACTTCGCCCTGTACGACGAGCAGGGGCAGCCCCGGATCGTCATGGTGGTGACGGAGGACGGTCCTTCCATCTCGCTGCTGGACGAGTCGGGCACACCGCGCGTCCAGCTCGGCGCCCGAGACGGGATGGCCCTGATGTACGCGACGAGCGAGGAGGGAGCGAGCGCCGGCCTCTTCTCCTCGGGTCGCGGGACAGGCGTGGCCGTCGAGCAGGCCGGCGGACGGGTCTCGGCCATCGCAGGATCTGCCGAGGGTCCAGGGCTGAGTGTCACGAAGTCGGGTGAGGCCGGCGAGACGCACGTGACGCTCGGCCGGGTCGCGGTCAGGAACGAAGACCGGCTGGCCTACGTCAAGGTCTCCTCCGACAGTGCCGAGGTCGGCGTCGGTGACAACGAGGCCGGTGCTCATGCCCAGCTCGACATCGATGCCTCGGATGCCAGTGTCTCGCTGACCCTCGGGTCCGGCCCGTCCTCGATCATGACCCAGGCCAACCGGGAGCAGTCGGTGATCGTCGCGCACAAGGACGGCATCTACCGCACCGCTCGGCTGGAAGCCGTCGACATCGATCCGCGTGGCGACCGCCGGTCACCGACGCTCTAGCGATTGCCAACCTCGGCCCGTGGGTCCACGATTCGGAGCATGTTCGTGGGGCACGGAATGCACGGTCCTGACCTGCGCGGGGTGCGCCCGCACCAGGTGATCGGCCTGGTCTGGCTGGCCAACCTGATCGGCGCGGTGATCCTGCTCGTCGACTACCTGGTGGTGCTGCCGTTCCCGGAGCGGTTCTCCACCCCGGACGTGGTGCGCGGCAACGTGTGGCTCGGGCTGGGCTGCATCGTCGCCAGCTGGGTCGTGCTCGGGGCGATCGGGGCGCCGCGCACGCACCGGGCCCTGGACTGGACGGTGCGCGGGACGCCACCGGACGAGGAGGAGCGGGCGCTGACCCTGGCGCTGCCGTGGTGGCTGTTCTGGATGCAGGCCATCCTCTGGATCGCCTCGTGCGTGATCTTCTTCGCCGCCAACGTCGACGTCGACACCACCTACGCGCTGCAGATGGCGGGTGCGGTCCTCATCAGCGGGCTGGCTACCGCGGCGACGTCGTACCTGCTGTGCATGCGGCTGTTCCGCAGCGCCACCGCGCGGGTGCTGGAGCTCTCGCCGCCCGAGCGCGGCAGCACCGCCGGGGTCGGCGAGAAGGCGGTCTTCATCTGGGCCCTGACCACCGGGGTGCCGATGCTCGGGCTGATCCTCATGGTCGCCTTCGCCGGCGAGACGGGCGTCTCACTGCGCCAGCTCGCCTTCAGCGGGCTCGTCGTCGGGCTCGGTGCGCTGGTGACCGGGCTGTTCGCGACGGTGCTGTTCGCGAAGTCGGTCGGCGAGCCGCTGTGCGACCTCACCACCGCGCTCGCCCGGGTCGAGGCCGGCGACCTCGACGTGCGCGTCACCGTGGACGACGCCGGCGAGATCGGCCAGCTGCAGAACGGCCTCAACAACATGGTCTACGCGCTGCAGGAGCGCGAGCAGCTGCGCGACCTGTTCGGCAAGCACGTCGGGGTCGACGTCGCCCGGCTGGCGCTGCAGCAGGGCGTCGCCCTCGGCGGTGAGGAGCGCGAGGCGGCGGCGCTGTTCGTCGACGTCATCGGCAGCACCACCTTCGCCGCGCAGCGCACGCCGGCCGAGGTGGTCACCGCGCTGAACCGCTTCTTCGAGGTGGTCGTCGACGTGGTCTCCTCGTACGGCGGGCTGGTGAACAAGTTCGAGGGCGACGCGGCGCTCTGCATCTTCGGCGCGCCCCTGGAGCTGCCCGACCCGGCCGCGTCCGCCCTGGTCGCCGCGCGCACGATGTCGGATCGGCTCAAGGCCGAGGTGCCCGACCTGGATGCCGGCATCGGGGTCTCGCACGGCCTGGTGATCGCCGGGAACATCGGCTCGGTCGACCGGCTGGAGTACACCGTGATCGGCGACCCGGTCAACGAGGCGGCGCGGCTGACCGAGCAGGCCAAGGACCGCCCCGAGCGGGTGGTCGCCTCGGAGCGGATCGTGCACTGCGCCGAGGCGGCGGAGCGGTCGAGGTGGCGGCTGCTGGAGCCGATGCTGCTGCGCGGGAGGCTGGAGGCGACGACGCTCGCGGTGCCGGTCTGATCCTTACCGACGTCGTACTGCGTAGGACAGGTGCGTCACCCGCGCGGAGTGCTCGACCCGGGTCTGCTCCAGGGCGATCCGGCTCGCGTCCACGCCCTCGAACAGCCGGACCCCGGCGCCGAAGAGCACCGGTGAGAGCGCGATCGCGAGCTCGTCGACCAGGCCGGCGTTGAGGTGCTCGACGATCGTCGCGCCGCCGCCCGCGATCCGCACGTCCCGGTCGCCGGCGGCCTCGCGGGCCCGGTTGAGAGCGGCCTCGACGCCGTCGTTGACGAAGTGGAAGGTGGTCCCGCCGGGCCGCTCCCAGGGTTCGCGCCGCTCGTGCGTGACGACGAAGACCGGCGTGTGGAACGGCGCCTCCTCGGGCCACATCCGCTCGCCGGCGTCGAACATCCGCTTGCCCATCACGCTCGCGCCGGTGCGCTCGTAGGTCTCCCGCAGGATCTCGTCGTCGCGGCCCTCCTCGCCGCCCTCGCCGAGGTGGAGGTTCTCCCGGAAGAACCGCTGCGGGAAGACCCACTGCTGCAGCTCCTGCCACTGCCGGCCCATCAGCTCGCCCAGCGACCCGGGCGCGACGAAGCCGTCCAGCGACATGGTCACGCTGACGAAGACGGTCATCGTTCCTCGCTCTCGACGTAGGCCGCCAGGTTGCTCAGCGTCTGCTCGCCGCCCTCGACCGCGTGGTACTTCTCGACCGCCTCGTCGCGCAGTGCCTTCGTGGGGAACACGGTGCGCAGCTCGAGCCGGGTCGCGCCGCCCTCGGCCGAGAAGGTCAGCACCGAGGTGAAGGCGTGGGGGTCGTCGCGGGACTCGCCGTGCACCAGCGCGATCCGCTCCGGCGGGGTGATCTCGGTCCAGGTGATCCACTCCTGGAAGTCCTGGTCGGGCCCGTGCATGACGAAGTCCCAGACGCCGCCGACGCGGAACTCGAAGGACCGCGTCGTGGTGGTGAAGCCCGCCGGCCCCCACCACCGGGACAGGTGCCGCACCGCGGTGAAGGCCTCGAAGACCAGCTCGCGCGGGGCGTCGATGACCCGGGAGACGACGATCTCGCGATCGGTGGTCGCGGTCATCGGCCCTCCTCCTTCTCCTGCTTGAGGTCCTGGACGTAGGCGTCCAGGCGGTCGAAGCTCTCGTTCCAGAAGCGCTCGAAGCCGCCGGCCCACTCGTGGACGGGTCGCAGCCCGCGGGCGTCGAGGTCGTAGAGGCGCTGCCGCCCGGCCTGCCGGTCGCGCACCAGCCCGACCTCGCGCAGCACCCGCAGGTGCTTGGAGGCCCCCGGCTGCGTCATCCCCAGCTCGCGGGCCAGCTCGGTCACCGGTCGCTCGCCGGAGCGCAGCAGCACCAGGATCTCCCGGCGCTGCGGCTCGGCGATCGCGTTGAAGACGTCGGACGTCGTTGCTGCTCGTGCCATGCGCTCGAGCATATTCCGATATCGGCATACGTCAAGGCTCAAGTGCGGCACAAGTGCCCCTCAAGTGGCCGCCGCCAGGCTGCGGCCCATGAAGAAGACATCCACCTGCGTGGCGACCATCGTCACCACAGCGCTGCTCGGGATGCTGGCACTGATCGTGCCCGCGCCGGCCGAGGCAGCCACGCCCGTCCCCGGGTCGGACTGCGGTTGCCCGACCGCGACCGGGGCCTACAAGACGCCGGCGGCGCCGGTCGAGCCCGAGATCGAGCCGGACGGCTCCTCGGCCGCCAGCGCGCCGAAGTACCGCGTCGAGACTCTCGGCAGCTGGCCGGACGTGACTCTCAAGGTCCGCCGCCTCGCCGACAGCACCGTCGTGCTCACCGTGCCGAGCGCCCCCACCAACTGGGGCTTCAGCCCGGACCAGAACCGGTTCGTGACGTACGGGATCAGCAACACGGTCTTCTCGGTCGCGCTCTACGACCTGACCGCGGCGAGCACCTCGCAGCCGATGTGGACCGGGAGCACGCTCTCCTCGGAGTCGCGGGTGGCGTTCAGCCCGCACGGCCGGTACTTCGCGTTCACCGCGCTCAACGGCATCGCCGGCCAGGTCACGCACCAGTTCGTGGACACCACGACCGGGTCGGAGTACGACGTGCAGTACGGCTTCTACGTCCCACCGGGCGGCACCACCAAGCCGTTCGGCGAGGCCGGCTTCGGGTTCAGCCCGGAGGCCGGCGACCACGCGCTGTTCGTCTCCGTCGTCACCGGCCAGCAGTCGGTGCAGAACTCGCTGTTCGACCTGCGCGCCAAGAAGCAGACCTGGTCCTCGACCTTCGACGGCTCCAGCGGCTTCTGGAAGTTCAGCCCGTGCGGCGACATGCTCGGACTGGTCGCCCAGCAGGCGCAGACCGGTGAGCACGTCACCCTGGTGCACGTCACCGACGGTCAGCTGGTCGCCGACCAGACCTACCCGTTCCCGATCTCGACGATCGGCTTCACCGCGACCTCGACCCAGCACCAGGTGGTCGTGGACGGCGTCGCGCACTACCTGGCGAACAACACGGCCGGGGCTGTCTGCACGGACACCACCGCGCCGACCTGGCCGGCGAACGCGGCCCTGACCGCGAGCAACGTGGCCAAGTCCTCGCTGACGCTGACCTGGCCGGCCGCGAGCGACGACAAGGCGGTCACGACGTACAAGATCTACAAGGGCTCGACGCTGCTCGGCACCACCGGCGTCAGCAACCGCACCTACAACGTCACCGGGCTCACCCAGGGAACGTCGTACACGTTCACGGTGCAGGCGGCCGATGCGGCCGGCAACACCACCACCGACGGCCCGTCGGCGACGGTCCGCACCGCCGCGGACGCGCCCACCTGGCCGGCCGGGAGCAGCGTGGTCGCCTCGGACGTCACCGAGACCGGCGGCCTGCTGCGCTGGAGCGCGGCGTCGGGCACCGTGTCGTCGTACCAGGTGCTCCGCGACGGCGCCCTGGTCGGCACCGTGCCGGGAACCGCGCGCACCTACGCGGCCACCGGGCTCAGCTCCGGCACGTCGTACCTGTTCAAGGTCGAGGCCGTCGGCCCGACCGGCGCCGTCTCGACGACCGGGCCGGCCGTGCGGGTGCGCACCCCGGGCTACACCCGGCTGGACACCGACGCGATCACCGGCACGGTCTGGTGGGACGACGACGGTGACGGCGAGCGCGACGCCGGCGAGGACGGCGTGGACGGCACCCCGAGCGCCTACGTGTACGTCGGCCTGGACGCCTACCGGATGATCGACGGCACCACCGCGAAGAACGCCGGCGGCGCGCACATGGCCGCGGACGGCACCTACAGCTTCGACGACCTGCCGGACGGCGACTACCTGGTCGCGCTCGACTTCGGCAGCCTCGGCCAGACGTTCCCGGGCGACAACCAGCCGCAGCGGATCAGCGTCGTGGACGGCCACGGGGTCGGCAACGTCGACTTCGGGATGAAGCTCGCCAGCACCATCCCGACCCAGGGCTCTGGCGACGGCGCGATCACCGCGACCGTGAGCGGCGCCGAGGGCGCGGAGGTGTCCTGCTACTACGTCTCGCTCGGCTCCGGCTGCGGGAACGGCGGCCTGAGCGGGCTGACGTCCGGCACCTACGAGATCTCCGCCGTACCGGGGCCGCACCAGTGGCAGAGCGCCCCGGTGCTCGACGGCGAGCCGCTCAAGCACGTGCTCGTCGTCGGCGGCAACGGCGGCGGTGGCGCGGCGAGCTTCACCGTCGAGCAGGGACGCTCGGCGATCTCCGGCCAGGTGTACGACGACGCCGACGGCGACGGGGTCCAGGACGCGGGCGAGGGTCCGCTGACCGACCCCGACAGCATCGCCGTGTGCATCGAGCGGATCCCCGCGGGCGACCCGGAGTGCACCAGCACCCAGGGCGGGTACTCCTTCGCGGACCTGCGTCCCGGCGACTACCGCCTCACCGTGGGCGAGGACGACGGGTGGCACCAGACCGCGCCCGCCGGCGACCCGGTGCAGGTGCACCTGGAGACCAACGGCGACACCGTCACCGCGCCCGACCTGGGGGTGCACAACCCGCGTGGCACCGTGCACGGCCTGGTCTGGGACGACCGCGACGCCGACGGCCACTACGACGACGGTGAGGCCGGGCTGCCCGGGATCACCGTCTGCGTCCAGAAGGTCGGCTACGACGGCTGGGACTGCCTGGAGACCGATGCCGAGGGCCGGTACGCCACCGGGCTGCTCCGGGCCGCCGACTACAGCGTCTGGATCCCGGTGTACAGCACCGACCGGACCCAGACGTTCCCCGGCGACGGCAAGGGGCACGACGTCACCGTGGGCGACGGCGGCACCGAGGCGGCCGACTTCGGGCTCAACGACGGCACCGTGGTGCCCGAGGAGACCGCGCCGGACGCACCGACCGCGCTGGAGGCGGTCGCCGGGGTCGAGCAGGTCACGCTGTCCTGGACAGCGCCGGTGGACGACGGCGGCAGCCCGGTGACCGGGTACGTCGTGCAGCGCTCGCTGGACGGGGTGGCCTGGTCCGGCGACCAGCAGGTCGACGGCACCTCGGTCGAGGTCACCGGCCTGGCCGCCGGCATCCCGGTGCACTTCCGGGTCGCCGCGGTCAACGCGGTCGGCCAGGGCGACTGGTCCGACGGGGCCGCCGCGACGCCGGCGCCGCGGGTGGTGGCACCCGGTGCGCCGCGCGACCTGAGCGCGACCGCGGGCATCGAGAAGGTGACGCTGTCCTGGGCCGAGCCGGCCGACGACGGCGGTGCCGCGGTGACCGGGTACGTCGTGCAGAAGTCGCTCGACGGGCGGCTCTGGACCCCGGCCGGCACCACGGCGGGCACGCCGGCCGGCACCACCCTGGAGGTCACCGGCCTCAAGGCCGGCACTCCGGTGCGGTTCCGGGTGGCCGCGGTGAACGAGGCCGGGACCGGTGCCTTCGCCGCCGAGGCGGTGGCCACCCCGCAGGCCACGCCGAAGCCGCCGGTCACCGTGCCGGGCGCTCCGACCGGGCTGGCCGCCGCGGTGAGCAAGAACCACCGGACGGTGACGCTGACCTGGAAGGCGCCGGCCGACAGTGGCGCGCCGATCACCGACTACGTGGTGCAGCGGACGCTGTTCCCGTCGCTCGGCTGGGTCACCGTGACCGACGGGGTCTCGGCCGGCACCGCGGCGACGATCACCTCGCCGCTGCCCGGGCTCCGGTTCGGCTACCGGGTCGCCGCGCGCAACAGCGCGGGCCTGGGGGCGTGGTCGGCGGTGGTGTACGCCGGCTGACGGTCGCTACTCGTGCCCGGCATCGCTTGGGGTGCCGGGCACGAGGGCGTGCAGCGCGTCGGCGAGCGCGCCGATCTGGGCGTCGGTGACCGGGTAGCCGGGGAAGTAGCAGCAGACCCGGTCGGCCAGGTCGCCGAAGCGGCGGCCGATCTCGGTGGCGCACTCGGCCGGGGTGCCGACCACGGCCAGGGTGCGCACCAGCGTGTCGTCGACGAGTGCGCTCATCGCGGCCACGTCGCCGGCCTTGGACAGCGCGTTCAGCTCCGGCTGCAGGTCGCCGCGTCCCTCGACGTCGAGGACCGGCCGGTACGCCGGCGTGGAGCCGTAGAAGGCGAGCAGCATCCGGACGCCCCCCATCGCGGCGGCCAGCTCCTCCTCGGTCTCGCCCATCGCCACGATCGCCTGCGGGTACAGGGGAATCTCGGTGCGTCCGGCCCGGGCCAGGCCCTCGGCGACCGCGGGCAGGGTGCGCTCACGGACGTGCCGGTGGGAGTGGAACGGCATCACCAGCAGGCCGTCGGCGACCTCGGCCGCGGTGCGGGTCATCACCGGCCCCAGGGCGCCCAGGAGGACCGGCGGCACGCCGTACGGGTTCGGACCGGGAACGAAGGTCGGCGGCATCAGCGTGTGCCGGGTGAACTCGCCGCGGAAGTCCAGCCGGGAGCCGTCCTGCCAGGAGGCCAGGATCGCCTGGACCGCGAGCACGGTCTCGCGCATCCGGGCGGCGGGCCGGTCCCAGGTGCCGCCGTACCGGTGCTCGATGTGCGGGCGGATCTGCGAGCCGAGGCCGAGCCGGAACCGGCCCCTGCCCAGCACCTGCAGGTCGTACGCCGCGTGCGCCAGGTGCAGCGGGCTGCGCGGCAGCGCGATCGCCACGTTGGTCATCAGGTCGGTCTCGACGGCGCCGGCCGCGGTCACCAGCGGCAGGAAGACGTCGTGCGGGCCCTCGAAGGTGAACAGCCCGTCCACCCCGGCGGCCACCAGGGCACGGGCACGAGACGCGGCGTCTTCGGGGCGGCCGTCGAGCTGGACGTCGAGAAGCATCAGAGCAGCCCGCGCTCGCCGAAGAACGCGACCAGGTCGGCGACGGTCTCCGCGGTGGGCCGCGGCTCGTAGCCCAGCTCGGCGCCGGCCTTGGTGCGGTCCACCACCGGGCTCATCGCCACGTTCTCCAGCGCCGCCGGCGCGAACGACTCCGAGCCGAACCGGCGCGCGACGGGGTCGACGAACGGCGCCACCGTCTCCAGCAGCCGCACCGGCAGCTTCCCGCGGGCCGCGTCCAGCAGGGCCTGGTTCATCCGGGAGAGCCGGTCGGGGTGGTCGGCCGGGCCGTAGATGCCAGTGGGGTTGCAGACCAGCGCGTCCAGGCCGGCGTCGACGACCTTCCGCAGCTCGACCTCGCCGTGGTACTTGGACCGGTGGTAGACGGGCAGCCGCGGGTCGGCCGCACGCGCCGAGCCCTCGTGCACGGTGCCACCGCGCGCGTAGTGGTAGGAGGCCAGCGAGCCACAGCTCACCATCCGTCGTACGCCGGAGCGCAGGGCCGCCCGCGCGACGGTGCCGACACCCTCGGTGTTCACCCGCCAGGCGACCGGGTCCTCCTGGCGCAGGCTGATGACCGCGACCAGGTGATGGACGACCTCGACGCCGGTGACCGCGACCTTCACGAGCGGTAGCTCCGGCCGCGCTCGTCGCGAGTCCACAGCGGGTCGTCCACGTCGGTTCCCTGGGCGCGCAGCTCGCGCTTGAGCACCTTGTTGGTCGCCGTGGTCGGCATGGTCTCGGCGATGCGGACGAACCGCGGCCAGGCCTGCGGGGAGAGGTCGGGCTGCTCGGCGAGGAACGTCTCGAGCTCGGTGGGCTTCAGCGACGCCTCCTCGCGCAGGACCAGCGTGGTCATCAGCTGGTCGCCGGTGTTCGGGTCCGGGACCGCGTAGACGGCTGCCTGGCTGATCGCCGGGTGTCGCAGCAGCAGCGCCTCGATCGGCGCGGCGGCCAGGTTCTCGCCGTCGACGCGCAGCCAGTCGTCGGTGCGGCCGGCCAGGAACACGAAGCCGTTCGCGTCCCGGTAGGCGAGGTCGCCGGACCAGTACATGCCGCCGTCGAGGCGGTCGGCGGTGGCCTGCTCGTCGTTGTAGTACCCGGCGAAGAAGCCGGCGCCCTGGGTGTTCACCAGCTCGCCGACGCACTCCTCGAGGTTGGTCACCCGGCCGGTCTCGTCGACGACCGCGCGCGGGCACTCGGTCCTGGTCTCCCGGTCGTAGACCGCCACGCCGTCGAACGGCTGGCCGATCGAGCCGAGCGGGGTGTCCTCGGTGCGGGTGATGATCACCGCGGTCTCGGTCGAGCCGAAGCCGTCGTCGACGCGGCAGCCGAAGCGGCGGCCGAACTCGGCGATGTCCCGGTCCGAGGCCTCGTTGCCGAAGGCGATCCTCAGCGGGTTGTCCGCGTCGCCGGGCTTCTCCGGCGTGGCGAGGACGTAGGCCAGCGGCTTGCCGACGTAGTTGAGGTACGTCGCGCCGAACCGCCGTACGTCGTCGAGGAACGCGGTGGCGCTGAACCTCCGGGCCAGCGCCAGGGTGGCGCCGCTCGCCAGCGCGGGCGCCAGCCCGGCCATCACCGCGTTGGAGTGGAACAGCGGCATCGCGCAGTAGCAGACGTCCTCCGCCCCGAGCGCGTACTTGTCGGCCAGGACGCTGCCGGACATGGCCACCATGAAGTTCGCGACCTGCACCGCCTTGGGCTCACCGCTCGTGCCCGAGGTGAAGATCAGCATGAACGTATCCATGGTGCTGACCTCGGGGAAGCCCTCCACGGACCGGTCGGCGGCGCCGACCAGCTGCTTCCAGGCGGCGCTGTCGGTGTCCACGAGGCGGGCACCGCCGAGGTCGAGGCCGTCGAGCAGGGGCAGGTGCTCGGTGTCGGTGAGCAGCACCTGGCAGTCCGCACGCCGTACGTCGGCGGCGAGCGCCTCGCCACGGCGGGTGGCGTTGATGCCGACGCTGACGTGAGCCCCGACCGCGCCGGCCAGCAGCGCCCGGACCAGCTCGGGGGTGTTCTCCATCAGCACGCCGACGTGCAGCGGACGGTCGGGCGCGGCCCAGCCGGCCAGCACCCGGGCCCGGGCTGCCGCGTCCCCGGCCGTCTCGCGCCAGGACCACTGCCGGTCCTCGAAGGCGAGGCCGGTGTCGTCGTTCTGGGCCAGCGCGTGCACCCACTGCTGCACGGTGTCAGCCACGAGGCGCCACCTTCCGCGTCAGGAACGAGACCGCATGCGCGACCGCTGCCTCGTGGAACGGCTTGCCGGGGAACAGGTCGAAGTGGTCGCCCGGGTAGTGGCGCACCTCGGCGCGGCCCTTGAACGCGGCCTTCATCGCGGCATGCGGGGGAGCGCTGCGGTCGAAGTCGGCGACCTGCACCAGCAGCGGCGCGGTGACCCTGGCCGCGGCGGCCGCGGGCTTGCGGCTGCCGAGCTCGAGCCCGACGTCGGCGTGCACCTCGTTGCGCCAGGTCGGACCGGCGATGGACAGGTAGTCCTCGTAGGCGCCGGGCAGGGTGAGTGCGCCGACCTCGCCGGGCCGGGCCGCCAGCGGCATCAGCACCGGCTTGCGGGAGACGCGGCTGCGCACGCCGAGACCGGTCGCCTTGAGCAGTTCGGAAGGCCGGTGGCTCCTGGTCGCGTGCGCCGCCGCGGCGAGGCCGTCGACCATCGGCACCACCGCGACGACCGCGGCGACGTCGTTGCGGTCGGCGGCCACCCGGAGCACGTGCCCGCCGGCCAGCGAGACGCCCCAGAGCACGATCCGCCGCGGGTCCACCCCGGGCAGCCGCGCAGCCGCATCGCAGGCGGCGTGGAAGTCGGCGACCTGGTCGTCGAGCCGCACCCGCTGCCGCGGGGTGCCGTCGCTCTCGCCGAAGCCGCGGTAGTCGAAGGTGAGCACGTCCAGGCCGGCGTCGGCGAAGGCCTTCGCGAACGGCTCCAGGCCCGAGTCCCGGGTGCCGCCGAGACCGTGGCCCATCACGACGACCGGGCGACCCTCCGGTCCGGTCAGGGCGTCGCTCGAGGAGGGAACGTGCGTGGCGGCGCAGCGGGTGCCCGACGAGAGAAAGGTGGTCATGCGTCTGCTCCGGTTCCGTAGATGCTGCGCAGCCAGATCGAGACCAGCGCCTCGACGTGCTGGTCGGTCTCGGGCCCGTCGCCGCGGGCGCGGCGCTCCATGGCCCGGTCGTTGAGGTCGAGGAGGACCCAGGCCAGGGCGTCCGGGTCGGCTCCGGGCGCCGCCGTACCGGAGGCTCGCTCGGCGCGGATCATGTCGGCGACCAGCGGTACGAACGAGCGGCGGTCGCGCTCCCAGAGCTCGCGCACCCCCGCGTGCCGGCCGCGGGCGTCGAGCATCGCCTTGTAGAGGTGCAGGTGCCGGTCCAGCGTGTCGAACAGCCCGCGGATGGTGGCCTCGATCCGCTCGCGCGGAGTGCCGGCCTGGCCCACCAGGGCGGTGGTGATCTCGGCGGCGTCGGCGTACACCTCGTCCATCAGCGCGGCCGCGGCGAACTCCTTGTTCTCGAAGTAGAAGTAGAACGCCGAGCGGGTCACGCCGGCGCGCTTGGACAGGTCGGCGACGTTGATCTCGTCCAGGTCCACGCCGTCGCGGAGCAGGTCGTCGAGCGCACCGAGCAGCGCGGCCCGGCGCTCGTCGCCACGACCGGGAGGACGGCGGTCCAGGGGACTGATGCTCATCGGACTGCCGCCCTGGCGAGGCCGGCCGGCAGCTCGCGCGCCCGCAGGTCGTGCTCGTAGAGGAAGTAGTCGGTCTGCTGCTTGTGCCGGGGGCTCTCCACCATGTGGTCGAGGTACTTGTGCTCCTCCGCGGTGATCGTCGCCTCCATCTCCGCCTCGCTCGGCAGCGCGTAGTGCCCGGTCAGGTAGGCCGCGACGAGCCGGGTCTGGGCCTCGACGAACGGGAACAGCGTCGGCGTCGCCTGGGCGAACCCGACGAAGGCGAGGTCGTCGAGCCCCGGCTTGAAGATCCGCTTGTAGAGCCGGATGTGGTTGCCGGGTGCGCTGATGAAGTCGGGGTCGAAGAACGGGAAGGTGATCTTGTAGCCGGTGGCGTAGATGACGACGTCGAACTCCTGGCTGGTGCCGTCCGCGAAGTGGACCCGGGAGCCGTCGAGCAGGGTGACGTTCGGCTTCGCGGTCAGGTCGCCGGAGCCCAGCCGCAGCGGCAGCTCGACGGACTGGGTCGGGTGCGCCTCGAAGAAGCCGTGGTTGGGCGTGGGCAGCCCGTAGTTCTCGGGCCGGCCGGAGATGAACGGCTGCCCCCACTGGGCGAGCTTGCGCTGCCACGCCATCGGGACGTACGGCGAGGTCTTGAAGTACTTGTCGGCGGGCTGGCCGGCCAGGTACTTCGGCACGATCCAGGCGCCGGAGCGGGTGGAGATCACCACCTCGTTCTGCGTCGCCTTCGACGACAGCTCGACCGCGATGTCGGCCGCGCTGTTGCCGATCCCGACGATGAGGATCCGCTTGCCGAACAGGTCCAGCGGCGTGCGCGGGTCGATGTAGGCGTGCGAGTGGATCGACTCGCCGCTGAACTCGCCGGGGAAGTCGGCGACGAGGGGATCCCAGTGGTGCCCGTTGGCGACGGCGAGGAACTCGTAGGCCCGGGTCGAGCCGTCCTGCAGGTCGAGCTCCCAGCCACCGCCGTCGAGGTGCCGTGCCTGCACCACGCCGTTCTCGAACTCGATGTTCGCCTTGAGGTCGAACGCCTCGGCGTAGGACTCGAGGTAGTCCTTGATCTGGGTGTGGTGCGGGAAGTCCGGGTAGTGCTCCGGCATCGGGAAGTCCTTGAAGGACAGCTGGTGCTTGGAGGTGTCGATGTGCAGCGAGCGGTAGGCGCTGCTGTGCCCGTTCGGGTTGCCGAAGGCCCAGTTGCCGCCGATCCGGTCCGAGGACTCGAAGCAGGTGGCGTCGATGCCGTAGTCGGTGAGCATCTTCAGCATCGTCAGGCCGCTGATCCCGGCGCCGATGACGGCCGTCCTCGGGCTGGAGGAAAGGGGTGACATGGCGCCAACGTAGAGGCTAAGTTGACACGCGTCAATCAAAACCGACGAGTGTCAGGAGATCGGATGAGCACGACCGTGGTGATCGGCGGAGGGTCCGGGATCGGGGCCGCCACCGTGCGCGACCTGGAGGCGCACGGGCACACCGTCGTCGTCGCCGACGTGAACCCGCCGGACGGAGGAGTGCGGGTCGACGTGACCGACGAGGCCCAGGTGGCCGCGCTCTTCGAGCAGGTCGGGACCTTCGACGGCGTGGTCAACTGCGCCGGGGTGAGCACGCTGAGCGCGGTGGTCGAGCACGACGCGGCCGAGTTCCGCCGGGTGCTCGACGTCTGCCTGACCGGCGCCTTCCTGGTGCTCAAGCACGGCGGCGCCCGCATCGCCGACGGCGGCGCGCTGCTCACGCTCTCCTCGCTCAACGCCCGCCAGCCCGGCACCGGGATGGCCGCCTACTGCTCGGCCAAGGCGGGGCTGGTGATGCTCTCCCAGGTGGCCGCGCTCGAGCTCGCGCCGCGCGGGGTCCGGGTCAACACGGTCTCGCCCGGCCTGGTGGTCACGCCGCTGACCGCGCCCGCGATGGACATCCCCGGCATCCGCGAGTCCTACCTGGAGAACACCCCGCTCGGCCGCAGCGGCGAGCCCGAGGAGGTCGCCGCGCTGCTGCGGTTCCTGCTCTCCGACGACGCCCGCTGGATCACCGGCGAGAACGTCGACGTCAACGGCGGCGCGCACCTGCTGCGCTACCCGGACCTGCACGGCCTCGTCATGAAGGCGTTCGCGTGAGAGCCCGGACGGCGCCGGCCGGCTGGTACGACGGCCAGGTCGCGATCGTCACCGGTGGCGGGTCCGGGATCGGCGCCGCGCTGGTCCGCTCCCTGCGTACGGCGGGGGCGACCGTGGTCGTCGCGGACCTCGAGCCCGGCGCGGACGGGGTGAAGCTGGACGTGACGGACGCGGCCGCGGTGCAGGAGCTCGTGGACGACGTGGTGCGCGAGCACGGGCGCCTGGACCTGCTGTTCAACAACGCCGGGATCAGCCTCATCGGCGAGACCCAGGACCTGAGCCTGGCGCAGTGGAACCAGATCATCGACGTGAACATCCGCGGCGTCGTCCACGGTGTCGCGGCGGCCTATCCGGTGATGCTCCGCCAGGGCGGTGGGCACCTCGTGAACACCGCGTCGATGGGTGGCCTGATGGCAGCCGGTCTGCTCACGTCGTACGTGATGACGAAGCACGCCGTGGTCGGGCTCTCGCTCGCGCTGCGCTCGGAGGCGGCCGCGCACGGTGTCGGGGTGACCGCGATCTGCCCGGCGGCGGTGGAGACGCCGATCCTGGACAAGGGCGAGTTCGGCCGGGTCCGCGGGCGTGACTACTTCCTGAAGGGGCAGGGGATCCGCAGGCCGCTCGACCCGGACGTGCTGGCCGCGCGCACGCTCGCCGCCGTTGCCGCGGGGGAGGCGCTGGTGGTCGAGCCGGTGCAGTCCCGGGTGGCGTGGCGGCTGCAGCGGATCGCGCCGGGATTCACGCAGCGGGCCTCGGTGAAGTTCGTGGCGAAGCAGCGGCAGCTGGCCGCAAGGAGGAGCTGAGCGATGGAGAGCAAGAAGCGCCCCGACGGCCTGGACTCGCCGATCGTCCCGACGATGATGAAGCACGCCGGTCGGCTGCACGTGCGGGTCTACCGGGCCACCAACGGCCGGATCGGCGGGAAGTGGCGGATCGGCGCCGGCTGGAAGAAGCCGGTGCCGACGCTGCTGCTCGACCACGTCGGCCGCAAGTCCGGCACCCGGTTCACCACGCCGCTGCTCTTCCTCGACGACGCCCCGGACGTGGTGGTCGTGGCCAGCCAGGGCGGCTTGCCGAAGAATCCGCAGTGGTACGCGAACCTGCTCGCCCACCCGGAGACCCAGGTTCAGATCCGCGGGGAGAAGCGCGCCGTCCGGGCCCGCACGGCGACGGCCGACGAGCGCGCGGCACTGTGGCCACGGCTCGTCGACCTCTACGCCGACTTCGCGAGCTACCAGGCCTGGACCGACCGGGAGATCCCCGTGGTCATCCTCGAGCGGCGCTGACGCGCCGTACGACCTGGTCCAGGAGCAGCACCGCCAGCAGGGTGATCCCGAAAAGCGGCAGCAGCACGCCGAGCACGACCAGGCCGCCCGCGAGCCACCACGTCGTCCGGATCGGCAACCGGCCTCGCGGTGCGCCGAGGGAGCCCGCGGGCCGGCGCCGCCACCACATCACCGGACCCGTGACGCACAGCGTCAGCACCAGCACGCAGAACAGTGCGGAGGCCCAGAACGAGACCAGCCCGAGGCTGCGGCCCTCGTGCAGCCCTATGCCCTGGGCGACCACCTTCGCGGGCAGCGGGTAGTCGCCGAACCCGTACGACGCGCGCACCTGCCCGGAGTACCGATCCACGTGCACCGTCCTCTCCCGCGACGGATCAGCGAAGGCGTCGCCGATCACCGAGTAGACGCCGCGGTCGCCGGTGGGCAGCACGATGTTCAGCGGGTGGCGCAGTCCTTCGCGCTCGGCGGCCGCGACGGCGGTGTCCACGCTGGCGACCGAGGTGCGGTCCCCACCGGAGGACGGCACCGGCGCAGCCCCCTGCGCCCAGGGCACCTGCACGGCATGGCTGTGCGGGAGCGACTCGTCGAGCCGCGAGCCCGGCTTCGACAGCGCCCCCGGGTCGGCCGACCAGAGCGAGCTGCTCCGCGACGTCGCGAGCTGCTGGGCCTTGTCGCCCCAGAAGCCGGTCCACGGCAGGCCGGTGACCACCATGGCGAGCAGGCCGGCGCCGGCGACCGCGCCCACCAGCCCGTGCCGGTGCCGCAGCGCCGCGCCCGCCGCCCGTTTCGCGAGGCGTCGCAGCCGGGCGCGACGCCCGGAGACGAAGAGGACGTAGCCGGTCAGCGCCATCACGATGCCCCAGCAGGCGGCCACCTCGATCAGCCGGTCGCCGAACCTGCCCGCCATCAGGTCGGCGTGCAGCCGGACCGCGTACCCGGACAGGGTGGTGTCCGGGTTCAGCGAGCCGAGCACCTTCGCCCGCCACGGGTCGACGAACACGTCGGTGGTGCTGCCGTCCTCGCGGGTGATCGAGAACGCGGTGCTGTCGTCGCGGTCGCGGCCCTCGCGGACCAGGGTGACCTCGGCCTCCGGGTACGCCTTCTCGACGGCGGCGAGCTGGGCCGAGACCGGTTGCTGGTAGCGCTCGCCGGCGGGCTGGTCGGCCCGCATCACGTCCGCGTGCAGCATCGGCTCGAGCTGGAAGCGGAACAGGTAGATCAGCCCGGTCGCGGCGAGCAGCGCGAAGACCGGGATCACCAGGAAGCTGGCGTAGAAGTGCCAGCGCCAGAAGGCTCGGAAGAGCCCTGAGGTCTTGGACATGGGTGTGCTCCTCGGGAACAGCAGCCGTTGTGCGACTGCGGATGCCGCGCCGGCAGTCGCGGGCGCGGTGGGGTGCGAGCAGCGCGAAGGGGCCGGCCGAGGGGCCGGCGGCTCAGGCTGCGGTGAGGAGGAACGGGGGCCCGCGGCGGACCGGGCCGAGCGACCAGACGTCGCGGCGCGGCACCCGGAGCAGCCCGTACGACGCGCGCCGTACCGGCCGGGGAACCAAGGGAACCGGCCCGAGGACCGAGGCCAGCCGGCGCACGAGCGCGACCACGAGCGTCAGCGTCAGTGCCAGCAGGGCGAAGAGTGCGCGCTCGCCGACCGCCAGCCAGAGGCCGACGGCGACCGCGGCGAGCACGTGCGCGAGCGCCATCGCCGGGTGCTCGGCCACGTCGGCGACGGCGTGCACCAGCCAGGCCGGCACCGCGGGCGCGGCGCCTCCCTGCGGCCGCGACTGGGCCCACTGGTCGAAGTAGGAGCCGGTCCGCGGCACCGGGTGAGGGGTGGGCATCGGGAGCGGCGAGGGCGCCGCGTGCGGGGTGACCGGGTCGCCCCGGTGGCCGGCCATCGCCGCCAGGCCGGTGTGCACGAACGCCTGCCCACCGACGACCAGCGCGACCAGGCGCAGCGTGCTCGCCTGGCGGCCCAGGAGCATCGCGGCGAGCGTCGTCCAGGCCAGGGCCAGGACCAGCAGGCCACCGGGACCCGGCAGCAGACCGTCGGCGGAGAGGTGCGCGACCGCGCCGGTGCCGAGCGCGACCGACGCGAGCACGGCGGCGCGTGCCCAGCGCAGGGTCAGCGAGGCACGCACCGGCATGGCCGTCATTCTTCCAAGAGGGTGTCGCCGATCGCGATCCGGCCGGACTCGAGCACCCGGAACACGGTCCCGGCCCGCCGGCGCAGCGCCTCCTGGGCACCCGGGCCGAGGTCGTCGTCGAGCAGCCGGCACGGCGCGGCCACCCGGACGACCTCGAGCAGCGCCTCGCCGAGGCGCAGCCGGGTGCCGGGCGCGGTCGGGATCTCGCCGTGGGAGACGGTGATGTTGCGCCGGGTGCCGCAGTCGTCGACCGGGCGGCCGAGCGCGGCGGCGGCCTCGTCGAGCAGGGTTCGCGACTGCACGGTCACGTGCCGGTGCTTGCTGCCGTGGTAGCGGTCCCCGACCAGGCCCTTGCCCGCCTCGGCGTGCACCTCGTCGATCGCCTTCATCGGCAGCCGGCGGCCGGGGGCGACGTGGATCGAGACAACCGTCGGATCAGGCATCGCCGTCACGGTAGCCGGGGACCGGTGAGGGACGGTTGAAAAATAGAACTTGTTTCAGAAAGTAACCTCCAACCCCTTGCTCAGTTATGTGATGCACATCTACTTTCTGTTCGTCCTCACCGGAAGAACTGACGTCAGGGGTACGGCTGTGCGAAGCGTGTTGGGTCCGCTCCGGAGGTCCGTACGAGCGCGCCGGGCGGCCGGCGTCTCGCTGGTCGCCCTCGCTCTCGCGGTCACCGCGGCCTGCGGAGGCTCGGCGATGAGCCCGGGCGAGGTGCGCGCGGCGAACGAGGCCGTGGCCGGCACGAACAACAACGCCAGCGGTGGCGGTGACGGCGGCACCGGCGGCACGGGTGGCACGGGCACCGTCGATCCCGGCACCGGCACCGGCGGCACGGGCGGGAGCGGCACCACCCCCGGCAGCGGCAACACCCCCGGCGCGACCGGTGGCGGGGGCGGCGGCACGGGCACGGGTGGCGGTGGCACCGGCGGGACCGGTGGCGGCGGCGGTGGTGGCGGGGGTGGCAGCGTCCCCGGCGTGAAGGCGGGCTCTTGCGCCGGCTTCCAGAACCAGAAGGGCATCACGAACAGCACCATCACGATCGGCAACTCCTCCGACATCAGCGGCCCGGTGCCCGGTCTGTTCACGGGCGCGCAGCAGGCCACCAAGGCGTACGTCGAGTACTTCAACCGCACCTCGAGCATCTGCGGCCGCAAGCTGCAGCTGGTCACCTACGACTCGAAGACCGACGCGGGCGCCGACCAGCAGGCCTACACCAAGCTCTGCGACGGCGTCTTCGCCGCGGTCGGCTCGATGTCCGCCTTCGACTCCGGCGGCGCGCCGACCGCCCAGGCCTGCGGCCTGCCCGACATCCGCACCGCCGCGGTGACGCTGGCCCGCAACGAGTGCACCACCTGCTTCGGCGTCCAGGCCACCGGCAAGGGCGAGTACCAGAACGAGGTCTACGACTACTGGCGCCGGACCAACAAGGCGGCCACCGAGAAGGCCGCGTTCCTCTACCTCAACGCCGGCGCCGCCGCGGAGAACGCGCGGACGCAGATGGCCGTGGGCCGCAAGCGCGGGATGAACTGGGTCTACACCGCCGCGATCGACGTGGCCGCGTTCAACTACGGCCCCTACGTGCAGCAGATGAAGAGCAAGGGCGTGCAGTTCGTCCAGTTCCTCGGCGCCTACCAGCAGTCGGCCCGGCTCGCCCAGGCGATGCAGGCCGGCGGCTTCAAGCCCGCGGTGCTGATGTACGACCCGTCGATCTACGAGCCCGGGTTCATCAAGCAGGGTGGCAGCGCCACCGACGGCGCGAAGTTCTTCGTGAACTTCACCCCGCTCTACGAGCACCAGCCCGAGCTCGACCTCTACAAGAAGTGGCTGCAGCAGGTGGCCCCGGGCGCGCAGCCGACCTTCTTCGGGCTGTTCGCCTGGTCGGCGACCAAGCTCTTCGTGGAGAAGTCGATCCAGCTCGGCGGCCGGCTCAACCGGGCCTCGCTGGTCAGCGCGGTCCACGGCACCAACGGCTGGACCGGCGGCGGCAGCCACGCGCCGATGTCGGTCGGCTCCAAGCACCCGCCGACGTGCGTGCGCTGGATGCAGGTCAAGGGCGGCACCTTCACCTCGCTGACGCCGAAGTACATCTGCGGCGCGTACACGAAGGCCTGACATGGGTGAGTTCCTGACGTACACCGTCATCGGCATCTTCACCGGTGCGGCGTACGCGATCGCGGCCAGCGGCCTGGTGCTGACCTACAGCACCACCCGCGTGTTCAACATCGGGCACGGCGCGATCGGGATGATCTTCGGCTTCGTCTACTGGGACTTCAGCGAGAAGCAGGGCATCCCGGTCTGGCTCTCGCTGGCCCTGGTGCTGCTCGTCCTCGCGCCCCTGGGCGGCGTCTTCATCGAGCGCGTCGTCGCGCGCGGCCTCGGCAACGCCCCGATCAGCGTCTCGCTGGTGGTCACGGTCGCGCTGCTGGTCGGCCTCATCGGCACCGCGCAGATCATCTGGCCCAGCGAGCCGCGCAGCCTGCCGTTCTTCCTGCAGTCGCACGAGCCGATCAAGCTGGGCAGCGTCATCATCACCTGGCACCAGCTCATCACCATCGTCGTCTCCGCGGTCGTGGCCGTCCTGCTCTGGCTGCTGCTGGCCCGCACCCGGATCGGCGTCGCGATGCGCGCCAGCGTCGACAACCCCGAGCTGCTGCGTCTGTACGGCGGCCGCCCGCAGCTGGTCGCGGCCCTGGCCTGGGCGATCGGCACCTCGCTGGGCGCGCTGGCCGGCATCCTGCTGACCCCGGTGGTCGGCCTGCAGTACTACGACCTCACCCTGCTGGTCATCTCCGCGTACGCCGCCGCGATGCTGGGCAAGCTCACCAACCTGCCGATGACCTACGTCGGCGCGATGTCGCTGGGCCTGGCCAACTCCTACGTCATCGGGTACGTCGACCGGGTGCCGTTCCTCAAGGACCTGGTCGGCCTGCCCGCGGTGATCCCGACCGTGTTCCTGTTCGCGATCCTGGTGCTGCTGCCGCAGGCGCCGCTGCGGATCGGCCAGGTCAAGGGCATGGTCTCCCCGGCGGTGCCGACGCTCGGCCGCTCGGCCCTGTCCGGCGGCGTGCTCATGATCGGCGTGATCCTGGCCGTGCTCGGCCTGTCCACGGCCAACCAGCTGCTGCTCGGCACCGCGGCCACGTTCGCGATCGTGATGCTCTCGCTGGTGCTCTTCACCGGGTACGGCGGCTTCGTCTCGCTCGCGCAGTTCACCTTCGCCGGCGTCGGCGCGGTGGTCTACGCCCAGATGGACCAGCCCAACCTGTTCGGCCTGCTCGCCGCGATGGTCGTCTCGGCCGCGGTCGGTGCCGTGGTCGCGATCCCGGTGCTGCGGCTGACCGGCCTCTACCTCGCGCTGGGCACGCTCGCTTTCGCGCAGCTGATGGACAAGCTCGTCTTCCAGTCCAAGTGGGCCTTCGAGTTCAACAACCCGCTCAAGGCCGAGCGGCTCTCGATCTTCGGGAACCGGATCGAGGACACCGGCGGCTACGTGGTGATGATGTTCGTCTTCTTCGTGCTGATCGCGCTGGTCGTGATCGCGGTCCGCCGCGGCCGGCTGGGCCGGATGCTGGTCGCGATGCGGGACAGCCAGGCGGCCTGCGGCACCCTCGGCCTCGACCTGCGCTGGATGCGGGTGGGCCTGTTCGCCTTCTCGGCGAGCATCGCCGGCCTGGCGGGGGCGCTCTTCGCCGGCCTGCGCGGGCTGGTCGGGCCTGACGACTTCCTCTACTTCAAGAGCCTGCTGGTGCTGCTGATGGCGGTCGTCTGGGGCATCTCCACGGTCAGCGGCGCCCTGACCGGCGGCGTGTTCATGATGCTGATGCTCAACGGCGACGCGGACCTGCAGGGCGTGCTGTTCCTGCTGCTCGCCGCGGGCGCGATCATCGTGGCCCGCTGGGAGCCCAACGGCCTGGTCAGCGTGCTCTTCCGGGTGCCGCGGCTGATCCAGGAACGGCTCTACCCGGCGCTCGCGGACCGATATCCGGGGATGGCGCTGCGACTGCAGCCCGAGGACCAGGCCGACGAGCCGATCGGTGACGACACCGGGGAGCTCCCGGCCGTCCGCGAGGGGGAGGAGGTGGACTCCGATGCCGTTGCTGCACGTTGACGACGTCGTCGTCCGGTTCGGTGGCGTGACCGCCGTCAACCACGCGAACTTCGAGGTGGAGCCGGGCACCGTGACCGGGCTGATCGGGCCCAACGGCGCCGGCAAGACCACCTGCTTCAACGTCATCACCGGGCTGCAGGCCCCCACCGAGGGGCGGGTCTGGCTCGACGACCGCGACATCACGAGGATGCCGGTGCACCGTCGCGCCCGGCACGGCATCGGCCGCACCTTCCAGCGGCTGGAGGCGTTCGGGTCGCTGACCGTCGAGGACAACGTGCGCACCGCGCTGGACATCCACGACGGCATCAAGGGGCTGCTGCGGGCGGTCGACGGGTCCGCGGACCTCGAGATCGCCGCGCTGCTGGAGCGGGTCGGCATCGCCGAGTACGCCCGCGACCGGGCGGACTCGATCCCGACCGGGGTGGCCCGGCTGCTCGAGCTGGCCCGGGCGCTGGCCTGCGACCCGCGGCTGCTCCTGCTCGACGAGCCCTCCTCGGGCCTGGACGAGGCCGAGACCGAGGCATTCGGCTCCCTGCTGCTGGAGCTCGCGCAGGAAGGGCGCACCATCCTCATGGTCGAGCACGACATGGACCTGGTGATGAACGTGTGCGACACCATCCACGTGCTCGACTTCGGCTCGATCATCGCCCAGGGCACCCCCGCCGAGGTGCGCGCGGACGCCGCGGTGCAGAAGGCGTACCTCGGCTACGCCCCGGCCCCTTCGAGCACGGAAGCGAGCGTGTGATGGCGGTCCCGATTCTCGAGGTCATGGACCTGCACGCGGCGTACGGCCGGATCGAGGTGCTGCGCGGGGTGGACCTGCGGGTGCCGCGCGGCGCGGTGGTGGCCCTGCTCGGCCCCAACGGCGCCGGCAAGTCGACGCTGCTCAAGGTGATCTCCGGGCAGATGGAGGCCACCTCCGGAGACATCCACCTGGCCGGTGTGCACGTCTCGAACGCCAAGCCCGACGAGCTGGCCCGGCTCGGCCTCACCACCGTGCCCGAGGGCCGCAGCGTGTTCCCGAACCTCACCGTCGAGGAGAACCTGCTGCTGATGTCGTACGCCGGCGTCAGCGCGGACCAGGTCTTCGACACCTCCTACTCCTACTTCCCGCGTCTGGCCGAGCGCCGCTACCAGCTGGCCGGCACGCTGTCCGGCGGCGAGCAGCAGATGCTCGCGATGGCCCGGGCGCTGACCTCGGACCCGGCGCTGCTGCTGCTCGACGAGCTGTCGATGGGCCTGGCGCCGCTGATCGTCGAGGAGCTGTACGAGACGGTCGCGCAGATCGCCCGGACCGGGGTCTCGATCCTGGTGGTGGAGCAGTTCGCGCAGACCGCGCTGCGCGTGTCCGACTACGCCGCGGTGATGACCGGGGGCAAGGTGGTCGCGACCGGTGAGCCGAGCGAGATCGACAAGATCATGGCCGACGTGATCCTGGGGGGAGCGGCATGAAACGGATCGTGTGTGGGCTGGCCGCGCTGGGCCTGGTTGGCGGGTTCAGCGCAGCGGGGCTCAGTCCGGCGCAGGGAGTGGCACCCGCGGCGTCGCCGTACGGCGGCTTCAACACCCTCGCCACCGCGGCACCGCTCAAGCTGGAGATCTACGAGCCGGCGATCCCGATCCCGCAGGAGCCCCAGTTCGAGCTGAACTTCTCCTACACCCGGGTGATCGGCGACTCCGGCCCGGCGACCAGCGCGCGGGCCTCGGCGATGTGGCCGGGCGCCTCCATCGGCGAGGGCCTCAAGACCTTCGGCGAGCAGCTCGGGCTGCCGCACCAGCTGACCGACGGCGGCTACCCGGTGCAAGTGAACTCGGCCTTCCCCGGGGACACCACCCAGCAGGCCTCCGAGCCACTGCCCGGGATGATCCAGCGGGTCAACGCCGGGGAGAAGCGGACCATCGCGAAGGCCGGTTACACCGCCTCGGGTGACCTGGCCGACGGTGACGCCGGCGACGCCGCCCCCAGCAGCAACCCGCTGGACGCACTGAAGAACGGCGACCTGACCGCGCTGGGCGACCTGCTCACCGGGACGAAGTCCGGGAACAACGACAACCCGGTCGCCGGGAACCCGATGGGCGCGCTGAGCCTGCTCATCGACTTCGACGGGATGACCAGCGTCTCCAGCTCGACCTACGACGGCGAGACGGCTGTCGCGACGGCCACCAGCCGGATCGGGGAGCTGCGGCTGCTGCTCGGCCTCGTCAAGCTGACCGGGATCAACGTGGTCACCAAGGTGACCAGCACCCTGGACGGCGGCGCGAAGACCACCCAGACCGTCGACGTGGGCGGCATGACCATCGCCGGGCAGAAGTTCTCCTACGGCCCGAACGGGTTCACCGCGGCCGGCAGCTCGACCCCGGTGCCGGGCCTGCCCGACACCGTCGCCGGCCTGCTGAAGACGCTGGGCGTGGCCATCGAGGTCCCCAAGCCGGTGGTCACCAAGGACGGCTCCGCGGGCAAGGTCGACGCCGAGGCGATCCGGATCACCCTGGACACCAAGCCGCTGCGCTCCAAGCTGCCGAGCCTGCCGCTGGACGACCTGATCGGCAACCTGCCCGACCTGCCGGGCCAGGCCAACCTGCTCAAGGGCCTGCTGCTCTCGCTCAACACCTTCGCCCCCAAGCTGGTGCTGCACCTGGGCTCCTCGACCGCGTCGGCGACCACGGTGCCCTCGATCGATCTGGGCGGCTCCGGGGTGACCCCGCCGGCCACGGGCGGCACCGGGACGACCGGCGGCACCGGCACCACCGGCGGCGGCACCGGCGTCCCGGCCGGGCCGGCCCCGGGCGAGATCCCGCCGGCCGCGACCGGTGGCGGTGGGCCGGGCACCGCGCCCGGCGTGCTCGCCCCGCGCAGCTCCAAGCTGCCGCCGCTGGGCAGCGTGCCCGCGCTGCTGACGCTGGCCGGGCTCGCGCTCGCCGGCGGCGTCGGCTGGTACCTGCGCCAGGCAGGAAACGTTCTCTTCGGCGGTGCCGCGGCCTGTGCGCACGGCCTCAAGACCGGCATCCCCGACCTCAGGAAGGTGACGTGATGACCACGCAGTCCCTTGGGCAAGTCCAGCCCGCCGCGCCCGCCCCGCACGTGATGCCACGGGCGGCCTCCCGCGACGGCGTCGCGCCGCTGCGCGGCAACAACGCCCAGCTGCTGCACCTGGTGCTGTTCGTGGCCGGGGCGGTGCTGCTGCCGGCGGGCCTGATCGTCATCGGCCTCGGCTGGTACGGCGTGGCGCACACGCCGTACGAGTACGACCAGAACGCCTACATCGTCTCCGGCGGCATCCTCGGCCTCGGCATCACCTTCGTGGGGGGCTTCCTCTACTTCGGGTCCTGGCTGGCCCGGGTCGCCGCGGACCAGAAGGACGCCCAGCGCCAGCTCTCCGAGACGCTGCTGCTGCTCGCCGACGCGGTCTCGCACAACACCGCGATCGCGGCCGCGAACGCCGCGGGAGCGGCCCCGGCCAACGGCGGCGGTGCCCGGGTGGCGGCGGCTCCGGCCCGGCCCCGGGACCCCGGTGCCGTGCTGGTGGTGGCCGGCAGCGGCGCCATCGTGCACCGCGCCGACTGCGACCTGGTCGCCGGTCGCGACGACCTGGTGCCCGCCGGACCGGACGCGGCCAACCTCACGCCCTGCCGGCTCTGCCACCCGTTCAGGTCCTAGACACCGGGCCTCACTAGGGTGCACCCGTGACCACGGCCACCTCGACCCGCTCGCGGCGCACCCAGGCCGAACGCCGGGCGGAGAGCGACGCCCGGTTGCTGCGGGCCGCCGCCGAGCTGATCGTCGAGCGCGGCATCGAGGGCACCTCGCTGGCCGAGATCGGCCGCCGGGCCGGCTACAGCCACGGCCTGGTGCACCACCGGTTCGGCTCCAAGGAGGCGCTCGTCGAGCGGCTCAACGCCGAGGCGGTGCGGATGTTCACCGACATCACCGTGGCGGCGATCGGCAGCACCCGCGGGCTGCCCGCGCTGCGGATCGTGGCGGACGCCTACCTCGACCTGGTGCAGGCGCCCGACCCGCTCGGCCGGGTGCACCTGGTGGTGTGGACCGAGGCGGTCGCCCGGGCCTCGGAGCGGCGGTCCTACCGGGTCGCCTGGGACCGGTACTTCCGCTCGGCGTTCGCCCAGCTCATCGACGACGCCCGCCGAGACGGCACCGTGCGCGCCGACGTGGACCCCGACGCGATGGCGATGGTGCTGGTCGGGATGCTGCGCGGGGTGGCGCTGCAGCTGATGCTGGAGCCCGAGCAGGCGACGTCGTCGACGCGCGACGCCGTCCTCGATCACCTCACGCGGATGCTGGCCGCTTGACCGCGTCGCGGACGAGGACCGCCACCGTCCTGCGCGCCGTCTCGAGCTCGGTGGCGTCCGGGTCCAGGAGCAGCTGCATCGCGATCCCGCGCACGGTGCCGACGATGCTCAGGGCCGCGTCCGCCACGCCCAGGCCCGGGTCGACGTCGCCCTCGGCGATCGCGTCCTCGAGGTAGGCAGCCACCACCGCGCGGAACTGCCGGTCCCACTCGGAGTGCGCCGCCCGGCGCTCGGCGGTGTGCGCGATCGCCTCGCTCCACAGCACCACGTGCACCCGGCCGAGCGGGTTGGGCCCGTCCACCAGGGCGAGGTAGCTGTCGCAGAGCTGGAGCAGCGCGTCCAGGCCGGTGCGCTCGCCGATCCGCGCGAGCGCGATGTTGCCGTGGAAGAGTCCCGCCTTCTCGATCAGCCGGTCGACCAGCTCGTCCTTGGAGCCGAACCGGTGGTTGACCGCGGCATGGCTGGCGCCGGCGCGGCGGCCGATGTCGGCGAGCGAGGTGTTCTCCATGCCGCGCTCGACGATCAGCTCGGCGGCGGCACGCAGCAGTCGCTGCTCGCTGTCCGCGCGGCGCTCGGCCTGGGTGCGACGGGTGGTCACCCGGGGAAACTACGCCAGGACCTCACTCGTCCGCGAACCTGACCTTCTGCTCCAGCGGGACACCGTCGTCCAGGGCACTGACGCTGGCGCCCTGGACGACGGCACGCACGTGGTCGCGTTCCGTCTCGACGCCGCTGGGGCACAGCACCAGCACGTGCGGGTGCCGTCCGGAGGGCTCCACGGTCGCCTCGTAGCCCTCCTGGCGCAGGGCGACCATGAGGACGGCCGGGTCCTGGCCGTCGGGGACCTCGTAGTCGAGGGTGGGGACGCCGCCGTCGGCGTCCTCGTGGACGTGCCGCTGCTGCCGGATCCGGTCCTGGACACCGGCGGTCACGAGGACCAGCAGCGCGGCGAGCGCGAGCAGCATCACGATGAGCAGAACGACCATGGATGCGTCGTACCCGATCTCAGGACAGAAACGCGCGGATCAGCCGGGTGACCTCGCCGGGACGCTCCAGGTGCAGGAAGTGGCCGGCGCCCTCGACCAGGCGCAGCGCGCTGCCCGGCGGCAGCGCGGGCTCGGCCAGGGTGGCCAGCCGGGCGTCCAGGCAGGTGTCCTCGGCGCCGTGCAGGAACAGCGTCGGCGCCAGCGGCAGCCGCAGCTCGGCGCCGGCCCAGCGACGGTAGGGCACCGGCACCCGCGGGAACGGCCGGGCCAGCGCGCGGTAGTAGCCGATCACCGCGCGCCGGTGCTCCGGCTCGGCGATCGCGTCCAGGAACGCGGGCAGGTCCGCGTCCGGGTCCTGGCTCGCGTCGTACGACGGGGACCAGTCCGCCCAGAGCCGCCGTACGAGCCTCTCCGCGTTGCGCTCGGGCAGCACCGGGAGCTGGTTGAAGGCGATGTACCAGCTGTTCCGCAGCTGCCGGGGGAGCACCTTGAGGGCACCCGGGCGGCGGATCGCGGTGAACGGCGGCACCGCCATCACCACCGAGCGGGCGTAGGGGTTGTCCGGGTGCGCGGCCAGCGCGTTCGCGGTGATCGCACCCCAGTCGTGGCCGACGATCACGGCGTCGTCACCACCGCCGAGCACCTCGTGCAGCCGGGCCGCGTCGTCGACGAGCGCGGCCACGTGCACCGAGTCGTCGCGCGGCAGCGAGGAGGGTGCGTAGCCGCGGGTGAACGGGGCCACCACCCGCCAGCCGTCGGCGGCCAGCGCGGGTCCGAGGTGGCGCCAGGTGTGCGCGGTGTCCGGGAAGCCGTGCAGCAGCACCGCCAGCGGGCCGTCCTCGGGTCCCCAGGTGAGCGCGCGCAACGTCACCGCAGGCAGGTCGATCACGATGGTCACGGGGGCATACTCGCACCATGAGGATCCTGGTCGTCGAGGACGAGCGACGGCTCGCGTCCTCGCTGCGCACCGGCCTGGAGGCCGAAGGCTTCGCCGTCGACGTCGCGTACGACGGGGGCGAGGGGCTCTGGTACGCGCGGGAGAACTCCTACGACGCGATCCTGCTCGACATCATGCTGCCGGTGCTCAACGGCTACAAGGTCTGCGAGACGCTGCGTTCCGAGCAGAACTGGACTCCGATCCTCATGCTCACCGCGAAGGACGGCGACTGGGACCAGGTGGAGGCGCTGGACACCGGCGCCGACGACTACGTCACCAAGCCGTTCTCCTTCCAGGTGCTGCTGGCGCGGCTGCGCTCGCTGCTGCGTCGCGGTGTGGTGGAGAGGCCGACCCGGCTGCGGGTCGGGGAGGTGGAGCTCGACCCGGCTGCCAAGCAGGTGTTCCTCGACGGGGACGAGGTGGGGTTGACCGCGCGCGAGTTCGCGATGCTGCACTTCCTCATGCGCCGGGCCGGGGCCGTGGTGACCAAGGCGGAGATCCTCGAGAACGTGTGGGACTACGGTTTCGAGGGCGACCCCAACATCGTCGAGGTGTACGTCGCACGGCTGCGCCGCAAGGTGGGCCGGGACCTGGTGGAGACGATGCGCGGTCTCGGCTACCGGGTCGGTGCCGAGTGAGCGAGCGCCCGCCCGGCCTGCGCTCTCTCGGCCTGCGCTCTCTGGGCCTGCGTTCTCTGGGCCTGCGCGAGCGGGCCGAGGCCTCGGTCCGGCTCCGGGTGACCGCGGTGGCGACGCTGTTCGTGCTGCTGGTGACCTCGGTCGGCGCCGTGGTCGTGGTGGTGATGATCGGGCACACCGTCACGCACAGCCTCATCGACTCGGCGCGGCAGGACGCCGCGGCGATCAACGCCCAGCTCGCCCGCGGGGTGGCTCCGGCGTCCGCCTCGACGACCGGGCGCAGCGACGTGGTGGTCCAGCTGGTCGACGAGGGCGGCCGCGTGCTCGCCGCGAACCGGCCGAGCCTGCTCGACGAGCCTGCCCGGAGACGCGTCGGCATCGACCAGACCGAGCGGGTCGACGGGCTCACCGACCGGTTCACGATCGTCGCGATCCGGGCCAAGGCGCCGGTGCGCGCGCGGACCGGCGTCGAGCTCATCGTCGTGGGCCGCTCGACCGAGCAGCGCGACGAGACCCGTGCCGAGACGGCCGGGCTGCTGGCCCTCGCGGTGCCCCTGGTCAGCGCCGCGCTCGCGGTGATCGTCTGGATCAGCATCGGGCGCGCGCTGCGTCCGGTCGAGGTGATGCGCGGGGAGGCCGACGCGATCACCGCGACCCACCTGCGCCGCCGGCTCGCGGTGCCGCCGGGCGACGACGAGATCCCGCGGCTGGCCCGGACCCTCAACGAGATGCTCGACCGGATCGACGAGGGGCAGCGCCGGCAGCGTCAGTTCGTCTCCGACGCCTCGCACGAGCTGCGCTCACCGCTCGCGGTGATCCGGCAGGCCGCCGAGGTCGCGGTCGCGCACCCGGATCGGGTCGGCGTCCGGGACCTGGCCGACGACGTGCTCGTGGAGAGCCTGCGGCTGGAGGGCCTGGTGAGCGCGCTGCTGCTGCTGGCCCGGATGGAGAACGACGCCGACCAGCCCGCCGAAGAGGTCGACGTCGACGACGTGGTGCTGAGCGAGGTGCAGCGGGCCCGTGCGGCGAACCCGGAGGGCGCGCGGATCGACGTCTCCGGCGTCGGTGCCGGCCGGACCCGGGGGAACGCGGTCCTGCTCGCGCAGGCGTTCGGGAACCTGCTCTCCAACGCGCGCCGGCACGCCGCGGCGCAGGTCGCGGTGACGTTGCGCGAGGACGGGGACGGTGTCGTGCTGCAGGTCGACGACGACGGCAACGGGGTCCCGGTCGCCGAGCGCGGCGCGGTCTTCGAGCGGTTCGTCCGGCTCGACGAGGCCCGGGCGCGCGACGAGGGCGGCGCCGGGCTCGGGCTCGCCATCGTGCGGTCCATCGTGGACGGGCACGGCGGGAGTGTGCGGGTGCTGGAGGCGCCCCTGGGGGGCGCGCGGTTCGAGGTGCGATTGCCCCGGGCGGACTAGCCGTCGGGAGGTGGGGCCGGTCGTGGGGTGAGGTCGCGGGTGCTGGTGCCGTCGCGCAGGTAGGTCTGGCCGAGCGGGGACCGCCAGAGGTAGCAGCCGGGTTCGATCATCGAATAGGTCCAGGCGCTGAAGGTCTTGTTGCGGTGGTGGGATCGGCACAGGGGTGCGAGGTTCCAGGTGTCGGTGCGGCCGCCGAGGGTCCATTCGATGATGTGGTCGAGGTCGGCCCAGCGGGCGTTCTTGGTGCAGTAGGGGTGCACGCAGGTGCG
>JAGIBL010000012.1 GCA_017744365.1 Nocardioidaceae bacterium
CCGGCATCATCCCCGCCGTCCTCGGCTCGAAGTCCCAGGTCCTCGACCTGGGCCGCAAGACCCGCCTCCACACCGAAGCCCAGCGCATCGCCTTGATGCTGCGCGACCAAGGCTGCCGCGCCGAGGGGTGTGACTGGCCACCCGGCATGTGCCACGCCCATCACGGCATTCCGTGGAGCCGGGGCGGCGGGACCAACGTCCGCGACGGCATGCTGCTCTGCCCGAGACACCACTCGTTGGCGCACGACCGTCGGTATCAGATGAAGACCGACAGCAGCGGGCGAGTGACCTTCAGCAGGCGGACGTGAGGTGGTGCGGGGCTCGCCTATCTAGCGCGGATGCGCGGGGCCGTACTCGGGTAGCAAACCGAGAAACGGCGCCGGATCACCGGTCCAGTCGAGCGCGCGCATATCGCTCTCCTCCAACCGCGACGCGAGCATCCTCACCAGCGTGGTCCGGTCGGCCGTCACGGTCGCGGTCGCGTCGCCGTCGCCGAACTGACGGGTCTTGCCGTCGTACGCGAAGGCGATGGCCGGGAGGCCGAGCTGCCGCAGCCGGAGCTCGAAGCTGGCGCCGTAACCGGCGAGGGCGAGCGAGGTCGCAAGGATCTCCGGCGCGGTGTCCAGGCCCAGCGCTTCACGGACGTCGCCCTCGTGGACGACGACGTCGTTGACCACGACGGACCCGATGATCGGGGACATCCCGCCCGGCATCGGCGTCTGCCCGCTGAGTGCTGGCGCGAGCGCGCTCGCGGCGTTGTCCCACTCCGCCACCAGCTGCGACACCGAGCGTCCCCGACGCTCCTCGACCTGCCGGGCCGTCAGCACGTCGCGGTCGCGGGCGACGTCGGCGTCCCGCCACTGGTCGAGCAGGCGCATCGGGTCGCCGAGCTCGCGCAGGCTCCCCGAGGCCACCTCCGTGAGGACACCGACGTGGTGCGCGAAGACGTCCTGGACCGTCCACGCAGGGCACGCCGGGACGGGCATCGTGAGCTCGTCGTCGGACAGCGAGCCCATCAGCGCCGCGAAACGATCCTTGGCCTCGACGTACGCCGCACCCACATCGACCATGCCGCACCTCCGTGTCCGGCGAGTATGGCAGTGATTTGTCGGAGGTCGCTGTCACCCTCGAAGCATGGAGATCGTGCTTCCGCTGCTGACGCTGGTGATCGGCTTCCTCGCCGGCGCTCTCCTGGTACGACGCCGCGCCGATCGCCTCCCCGGCGACCCCGCGGTCGACCAGGCGCTGCTCCAGGACGGCCTGGACCGGCTGCACGACAAGATGCGCGACCTGGAGCACCAGCGCGTCTCCTGGCAGAGCGTGCTGCACCAGCAGGTCGACGAGGTCCGGCACTCCACGGACACGCTGCGCCGGGAGACGGCCGCGCTCGCCACCGCACTGCGCAAGCCACAGGTTCGCGGCCAGTGGGGCGAGCTGCACCTGCGCCGCAGCGTCGAGCTGGCCGGGCTGGTCGAGCACTGCGACTTCGCCCAGCAGGTGCACCTGGCCGGCCCGGACGGCGCCCAGCGGCCCGACCTGGTGGTCCACCTGGCCGGGGGCAAGAGCCTGGTCGTGGACGCGAAGGTGCCGCTGGCCGCCTACCTGGACGCGCTGGCCACCGACGACCCCGACGAGCAGGCGGCCGAGCTGGCCCGGCACGCCCGCCAGCTGCGCGCGCACGTCGACCAGCTCGCCGCCAAGGCGTACTGGCGCGCGCTCGACCACACTCCCGAGTTCGTGGTGCTGTTCGTACCCGCCGAGTCCTCGCTGGCCGCGGCGCTCGAGGCCGAGCCGGGCCTGCTCGAGTACGCGGCCGCCCGCAACGTCGTGCTGGCCAGCCCGACCACGCTGATCGCGCTGCTGCGCACCGTCGCCCACGGCTGGACCACCGAGACCCTGGCCGAGCGGACCCGGGAGATCCACCAGCTCGGCCGCGACCTCTACGGCCGACTCGGCACCGTCGGCCGGCACCTCGACAAGCTCGGCCGCTCGCTCAAGGGCAGCGTCGAGGCCTACAACAGCGCGGTCGGCTCGCTGGAGCAGCGGGTCTTCGTCACCGCCCGGCACTTCCGCGACGTCGCCGACCTGCACGAGCCGCTGCCCGCGCCGCGCCCGGTCGAGGAGGCGCCGCGCCCGCTCAGCGCGGTCGAGCTGCTCGATGCCGTGGCCGAGGACCGCGACGAGCTGCCTGACCTGCGGGAACGCCCGCACGGCGTGCCTCCTTCGGAGTACCGCCGGGCCGACCTACCGTGAGTTCCGTGAGCGCACCCACGCTGTGGGAGGAAGGCCGCTGGTCCGGGACCCGGGTCACGCGGCTCTCCGCCTTCGTCTGCGCGCTCCTGGCCGCCACCGACATCGCGATCACCGGCCGCCTCGACCTGGTCTTCGACAGCGGCTTCGTCGTGGTCTGCGTCGCGCTCGCGCTGGCGATCCGGCCCGAGGAGTTCTTCCGGGTCGGGGTGCTGCCACCGATGCTGCTGCTGGGGCTCTGCGCGCTGCTCAGCGTCGGCTACCGCGACGCGATCGCCGAGCCCGGCGACGGGCTCATCCAGTCGCTGATCTCCGGGCTCGCCCACCACTCGGGGGCGCTGCTCGCCGGGTACGGGCTGTGCCTGGCCATCCTCAGCATCCGCGGCCGGGTGCTGGCGCGCAGCCGCGCGGACGTCCCGGCCGACGGTCAGGCCTACTCGAACCGGGACGCGTCCCCGGCGCCGTACCGGGTGATCTCCGCCGAGCCCGAGGTGAAGTCGACGACCGTGGTCGGCAACGACCCGCACTCCCCCTCGAGGACCGCGTCCAGCTGCTGATCGAGCTCGTCCTTGACCAGCCAGCCCTCGGTCATCGGCTCGGTCTCGTCGGGCAGGATCAGCGTGCTCGACAGGATCGGTTCGCCGAGCTCAGCGAGCAGCGCCTGCACCAGCCGGTGGTCGGGGATGCGCACGCCGACGGTCCGCTTCTTCGGGTGCATCAGCCTCTTCGGCACCTCGGCGGTCGCCGGCAGGATGAACGTGTACGGGCCCGGGGTCGCCGCCTTGATCGCACGGAACGCGGCGTTGTCGATGTGCACCAGCTGGCCGAGCTGGGCGAAGTCCTTGCAGACCAGGGTGAAGTGGTGCTTGTCGTCGAGCTTGCGGATCGTCCGGATCCGGTCGAGGCCGTCCCGGTTGCCGAGCTGGATGCCGAGCGCGTAGCCGGAGTCGGTCGGGTAGGCGATCAGCCCGTCCTCGCGCAGGATCGCGACCGCCTGGTCGAGCAGGCGCGGCTGCGGGTCGACCGGGTGGATGTCGAGGTAGCGAGCCATCAGGACGTGGCAGCGGCGCGCAGATCCCGGCGCAGCTCGGGCGGCAGTGCGAAGATCAGCGACTCCTCGGCGGTGTGCACCGCGGTCGCGTCCGGGTACCCGTGCTCAGCCAGGAAGGAGAGCACGCCCTGGACCAGGTCCTCCGGCACCGACGCGCCCGAGGTCACGCTGACCTTGGAGACCCCGTCGAGCCAGGCCAGGTCGATCTCGCCGGCGTCGTCGACCCGGTGGGCCGCCTTGGCACCGGCCTCCAGCGCCACCTCGGCGAGCCGGACGCTGTTGGAGGAGTTCGCCGAGCCGACCACGATCACCAGGTCCGCGTCGGCGCTGATCTCCTTGATCGCCAGCTGGCGGTTCTGGGTGGCGTAGCAGATGTCGTCGCTCGGCGGGTCGAGCAGCTCCGGGAAGCGCTCGCGGATCGCGTTCACCGTCGCCATCGTCTCGTCCACCGAGAGCGTGGTCTGGGAGAGCCAGGCCACCCGCTTCGGGTCGCGGACCACGATGCTCGGCACGTCCTCGGGACCCTGCACCAGCTGGATGTGCTCGGGCGCCTCACCGGCGGTGCCCTCGACCTCCTCGTGGCCCTCGTGGCCGATCAGCAGGATGTCGTAGTCCTCGGCGGCGAACCGCTTCGCCTCGTGGTGCACCTTGGTCACCAGGGGGCAGGTCGCGTCGATGGTCTTCAGGCCACGCTCGGAGGCCTCGGCGTGCACCGCCGGCGAGACGCCGTGCGCGGAGAAGACCACGGTCTCCCCGGCCGGCACCTCGTCGAGCTCCTCGACGAAGATCGCGCCGCGCGACTCCAGGTTCGCCACCACGTGCTTGTTGTGCACGATCTGCTTGCGCACGTACACCGGGGCGCCGTACAGGTCGAGCGCCTTCTCCACGGTGATGACCGCGCGGTCGACGCCGGCGCAGTAGCCGCGCGGGGCGGCGAGCAGCACGGCGCGCTCCTCGTCGGTGACGACGCGGGGCATGGCGAGGTCGGTGTCCATGGGCCCGATCCTACCGAGGCGGCGCACGGCCGCCGGGGCCAGCACTAGGGTGCAGGCATGCCGCTGGAGACGACCCCCGAGACCGCGATCCCGGTCCGGCAGGTGGTCTCGATGATCGCCGGCTGGATGGACCGCCTCGGCGCGGTCTGGGTCGAGGGCCAGGTCGTCCAGGTCAGCCGGCCCGCGAACTCCGGCACCGACTTCCTCACCCTGCGCGACCGGCTCGCCGAGGTCTCGGTGCTGCTCACCTGCCCGCGCGCGATCGTCGACTCGCTGCCGACCCCGCTGGTCAGCGGCGCCCAGGTGGTCGTCTACGGCAAGCCGGTCGTCTACCCCAACAAGGCCACCCTCTCGCTCCAGGTCCGCGAGCTGCGGCTGGTCGGCGAGGGCGAGCTGCTCGCCCGCCTCGAACGGCGCCGCCAGCTGCTCGCCGCCGAGGGACTCTTCGCCCCCGAGCTCAAGCGCCCGCTGCCCTTCCTGCCCCGGCGCATCGGCCTGGTCACCGCACAGGACTCCGCCGCCGAGCGCGACGTCGTCGAGAACGCCCGCCGTCGCTGGCCCGGGGTGACCTTCGAGCTCCGGTACGCCGCGATGCAGGGCCCGTACGCCGCCACCCAGGTGATCGAGGCGCTGCAGTCCCTGGACCGGCACCCCGACGTGGACGTGATCGTGATCGCCCGCGGCGGCGGCTCGGTCGAGGACCTGCTGGCCTTCTCCGACGAGGCGGTGGTGCGCGCGGTGCACCAGGCCACCACCCCGGTCGTCTCGGCGATCGGCCACGAGCCCGACAACCCGATCCTCGACCTGGTCGCCGACCTGCGCGCCTCCACGCCCACCGACGCCGCCAAGCGGATCGTCCCGGACGTCGCCGAGGAAGCCCAGCGGCTGGCCCAGGTCCGCGAGCGGATGCGCCGCTGGATCGTGAACCTGCTCGGCCGCGAGCAGCACCTGCTCGACTCGCTGCGCGACCGGCCCAGCCTGGCCGACCCGCGCGCCGAGCTCGACGACCGCGCCACCGAGGTGGAGCTGCTGCGGGACCGGTCGCGCCGCGTGCTCGGGCACGTGCTGGACCGCGCGTACGACGACCTCGACCACCGGCTCGCCCGGGTGCGCGCGCTGTCCCCGCTGGCCACGCTGCGCCGGGGGTACGCGGTCCTCTCCGACGCCCACGGCCGGCACGTCGCCGGGATCGGCGACGTCGACACCGGCAGCAACGTGACCGTCCGGCTGGCCGACGGCCGGTTCACCGCCACGGTCGGCGAGGTCGAGACGATCCCGCTGCCCGCCCCAGACCAGGAGGAGCCCGATGGCGAAGAACGATGAGACCCTGACCTACGAGCAGGCCCGCGAACAGCTGGTCGAGGTGGTTCGCACCCTCGAGGCCGGCGGCACCACCCTGGCCGAGTCGCTGGCCCTGTGGGAGCGTGGCGAGCAGCTGGCGAAGATCTGCCAGGACCAGCTCGACGGCGCCCGGGCCCGGCTGGACGCGGTGCTGGGGGCAGCCGAGGACGAGGACTAGCCAGCCGAGAGCGACCCCGAGAGCGATTCCGCGAGCAGCCGCACCGAGGACGGCGACGCGGACCCGTAGACGAGCACCCGCTCCTGGCCGCCGCCCGGAGCGGTGAGGGTGCGCACCACGGCGTAGTCCCCGCCGGAGTCGGTGTAGGTCTGCCAGGTGGCACCGGCGATGGTGACGTCCTTGCCCCGGGTGGCGTTCTCGTCGACGAACTCGGCGACGATGTCCTCGGTCGACGCCGCCGACTCCTCCACGCCGGCGTACTTGCCGTCGGCGTCCAGCAGGCCGAGGTGCCAGTGCGGGTCGGCCCCGGTGTCGTACTTCGCGGAGGTCGCCTTCCAGCCGCGCGGCGGGGTGGTGGGGGCGAGCACGACGAGCTTCTTGTCGGCCCGGCCCGAGCTGACCCAGGTCGCGTACTCCACCGACTTCACCGGGTGCGGCTCCTGGTCGCCGCGCGCGAGCAGGTACCACCCACCGCCGACCACCACGGTCACCAGCAGCGCGCCGATCATCCCGGCGAAGCTGCGCTGCGAAGAAGGAGAGGCCTGCTGGCTCATGCCGGTCATCCTCCCAAGCAACGGCAACACCTGACGACGCGGGGCCGTCGTTCCGCAGAAGCGAATACTATTGGCGAAATGATCCGTAGATGCGGAAGAATCCTCCCGTGACCATGTACCGAATCGCGGAGGTCGCCGAGCTGCTCGGGGTCAGCGACGACACCGTGCGCCGCTGGATCGACGCCGGCCGGATCGCCTCCTCCCACGAGCACGGGCGCTCCGTCGTACGGGGGACCGACCTGGCCGCGCTCGCGGTCGAGCTCGCCGACGAGCCCGGCCACGCCGCCCCGCGCAAGCAGGAGGTCAGTGCGCGCAACCGGCTCCCCGGGATCGTGGTCGCGGTCAAGAAGGACACGGTGATGGCGCAGGTCGAGCTGATCTGCGGGCGCTACCGGGTCGTCTCCCTCCTCTCCGCGGACGCCGTCGACGAGCTCGGTCTCGCCCCCGGCGCCCGCGCGATCGCCTCCATCAAGTCCACCAACGTCGTCCTGGAGCGTCCGTGAAGAAGCTGATCCCCCTGGTCCTGATCGCCCTCGCCGTGACCGGCTGCGGCAGCGACGACACCACGAAGGGCAGCGCGGACAGGACCCTGACCGTGCTCGCCGCCTCGAGCCTGACCGGCACGTTCACCCAGCTGGCGCAGACCTTCGAGCAGCGCAACGCGGGCGTGCACGTCAAGCTGGTCTTCGACTCCTCCGCCACGCTCGCGCAGCAGACGATCGAGCACGCCCCCGGCGACGTGCTGGCCACCGCCGACCAGAAGACGATGGACGACGCGAAGACGGGCGGCGGCGTCGACGGCGACCCGAAGCAGTTCGCCACCAACGTCCTCACCCTGGCGGTCCCGTCGGGCAACCCGGCGCACATCGCCACGCTGAAGGACCTGGACAAGGACGGCGTCGACTACCTGACCTGCGTCACCACCGCGCCCTGCGGCGCCGCGGCCCAGAAGCTGCTGGCCGGCAACGGGATCATGCGCAAGCCGGTCAGCGAGGAGGTCGACGTCAAGGCGGTGCTCGCCAAGGTCGTGGCCGGCGAGGCCGACGCCGGGCTGGTCTACGCGACCGACGTGACCGCCTCGCAGGGCAAGGTCACCGGCCTCGAGGTCCCCGGCGCCGCGGACAGCCCGAACACCTACTGGGTCGCCGTGGCGGCGAACGCGAAGGACGACGCCCTGGCCGCACAGTGGATCGACTTCCTGACCGGCGGCGAGGGCAAGGCCGTGCTCGAAGCCGCCGGTTTCGGGACGGCCGGCTGAGCATGGTCGACGCCCCACCACGCCTCGGCCCGCCGCCCACGCGGCTGGTCCTGGCAGGCGCGGTCGCGGCGGCGTTCCTGCTACTGCCGCTGGTCGCGCTCGTGGTGGCGGCACCCTGGGACCGGCTCTGGTCGATCGTCTCCGCGGACTCCGCCCGCGAGGCGCTCTGGCTCTCGCTGTGGACCTCCACGATCGCGGCCGGGCTCTGCCTGCTGGCCGGGCTGCCGCTGGCCTGGCTGCTGGCCCGGGTCGCGTTCCCGGGCCGACGGCTGGTGCGCGCACTGGTCACGGTGCCGCTGGTGCTGCCACCGGTGGTCGCCGGGGTCGCGCTGCTCAGCGCGTTCGGCCGGACCGGGATGATCGGGCAGCCGCTGCGCGAGGCCTTCGGCACCCAGATCCCCTACACCACGGTCGCGGTGATCCTCGCGCACACGTTCGTGGCGCTGCCGTTCTTCGTGCTCTCGCTCGAGGGTGCGCTGCGGGCGACGCCGCTGCGGCTGGAGTCGGCGGCGGCCACCCTCGGCGCGACCCGGTGGACCACCTTCCGGCGGGTCACGCTGCCCCTGGCCGCGCCCGGGCTCGCCGCCGGGCTGGTGCTGGCCTGGGCCCGGTCGCTGGGCGAGTTCGGCGCGACCATCACCTTCGCCGGCAACTACCCCGGCACCACCCGGACCCTGCCGCTCGACGTCTACACCGCACTGCAGGCCGACCGGGACGCCGCGGTCGCGCTCAGCCTGGTGCTGCTGGTCGTCTGCGTGCTGGTCCTGGTCACGCTGCGCGAGCGCTGGTGGGGCGTCCGGTGAGCCGCGGTCTCGCGGTGACGGTGGACCTGCCCCGGCTGCGCGCCGAGGTCCGGGTCCGGCCCGGCAGCACGGTCGCGGTGGTCGGGCCCAACGGCGCCGGCAAGACCACGCTCGTCGAGGCGGCGGCGGGCACGGCCCCCGGGCGGACGTCGTACGACGGGGAGGACTGGTCCGGGCTGCCGCCGTACCGGCGCAGCGTCGGGATGGTCTTCCAGGAGCACCTGCTGTTCCCGCACCTCGACGCCCGCGACAACGTGGCCTTCGGCCTGCAGGCCCGCGGCGTACGACGACACGGGGCCCGGCGTACGGCGGAGCGCTGGCTGTCCCGGATCGGGCTGCCGGACGTCGCCCGGCAACGGCCGGCCGCGCTGTCCGGAGGTCAGGCCCAGCGGGTCGCGCTCGCCCGGGCGCTGGCGACCCAGCCGCGGGTGCTGCTGCTCGACGAACCGTTCGCCGCCCTCGACGTCGCGGCCGGGGCGCAGCTGCGGCTGCTGCTGGCCGCGCACCTGCGCGACTTCGAGGGCGTGACCCTGCTGGTCACCCACGACGCCATCGACGCCCGCGCGCTCGCCGACGAGGTGGTGGTGCTCGAGCACGGCACCGTCGCCCAGGTCGGCACCCCGGCCGAGATCGCCGAGGCCCCGGCCACCGCGCACGCGGCCCGGCTGCTGGGCCTCAACGTGCTCGCCGCCGAAGAGGTGGTCGTGCCCGGGCACGCGCCGCCCGGCACGCTGGTCACGTTCGCGCCCTCGGCGGTGACGCTGACCGTCGACGAGCCGGCCGGCTCCGCCCGCAACCGCTGGCAGGGCGTCGTGCACACCGCGGTCGAGCGCGACGGCATCGTCCGGGTGCACCTGCGCGGGGCGCACGACCTGTACGCCGACGTCACGCCCGCCGCGGTCGACGACCTCGGCCTGGAGCCCGGACGAGCGGCCTGGGCATCGGTCAAGGCGACCGAGGTGACCGTGTTGGCGGACGGGCCGACCTGACGGACCGGTAACATCGGACCATGTCCGACCACCTCCCCGAAGCGCTCGCCGTCGCCCCGACCTCGCCGGACCGCAACCTGGCCCTGGAGCTGGTCCGGGTGACCGAGGCCGCCGCCATGGCCGCCGGGCGCTGGGTGGGCAAGGGCGACAAGAACGGCGCGGACGGCGTCGCGGTCAACGCGATGCGGACCCTGATCTCGACCGTCAGCATGCGCGGCACCGTGGTCATCGGTGAGGGCGAGAAGGACAACGCCCCGATGCTCTACAACGGTGAGCAGGTCGGCTCGGGCGAGGGCGCGGAGTGCGACGTCGCGGTCGACCCGATCGACGGCACCACCTTGACCGCGAAGGGCATGGCCAACGCGATCTCCGTGCTGGCGGTGGCGCCGCGCGGCTCGATGTACGACCCCTCGGCGGTCTTCTACATGGAGAAGCTGGTGACCGGTCCGGAGGCGGCCGACGTCGTCGACATCCGCTATCCCGTCGCGGAGAACATCCACCAGGTCGCCAAGGCCAAGGGCAGCGCGCCCGAGGACGTGACCGTGGTCCTGCTGGACCGCCCGCGGCACGAGCAGCTGGCCCGGGAGATCCGCGAGACCGGGGCCCGGATCAAGTTCATCACCGACGGCGACGTGGCCGGCGCCATCATGGCCGCTCGCGCGGAGACCGGCATCGACCTGCTCATGGGCGTCGGCGGTACCCCGGAGGGCATCATCGCCGCCTGCGCGATGAAGTGCCTCGACGGCGTGATCCAGGGCCGGCTCTGGCCGACCGACGAGGCCGAGCGGGAGCGGGCCCTGGACGCCGGGCACGACCTGGACCGGGTGCTGTTCACCGACGACCTCGTCTCCGGCGACGACTGCTTCTTCGTGGCCACCGGCATCACCGACGGCGAGCTGATGCGCGGGGTCCGCTACCGGGCCGGGGGCGCGTCCACGCACTCGCTGGTGATGCGCAGCCGCAGCGGAACGATCCGGGAGATCCTCAGCGACCACAAGCTCAGCAAGCTGCGCGCCTACGCGAACGTCGATTTCGAGCGCTGACGCAGCGCTGAGCAGCTACGCGGTCGCGCCGTCCTCGGCGTACGCCACCTGCTGACCGTCCAGCGCGTCGCGGACCACGTCGAAGACCAGCGGGTCCAGGGCCATGCCGACGTGGCTGGCGCCGACCTCGACGGGGATCGCCGCCGGGTCGATGCAGGCCCGCCAGTCCGCGATCCCGTCGCGCTTGGAGTAGATCGCGGTGAACCCGACCGAGGGGTCCAGTGGCGCCTGGGTCTCCTCGAAGCTCGCCCGCGCGCACTCCCCGCCGATGCAGTCCTCGCTCATCAGGCCGCGCACGCCCGCCCGGGTCAGCCGGGTGAGCAGGTCGGCGTCGCGGACCAGCAGGTCGTGCACCGCACCCGGCGCCAGGATCGGGCTCCCCATCGAGACGATGCCGGCGACCAGGTCGGGGCGCCGCGCCGCCAGCCCGCGCGCCAGCATGCCGCCCAGGCTGTGCCCGACGATGCTGACCCGGCGGCCGCGGCGCTCGGCGATCTCCTCGAGCCGGCCCTCGAGCCGGTCCGCGGTTTCCCGGGTGCAGGCCACGTTGACCCGGATCCCCGAGCGGTAGGTGCGGTACCCGGCGCCGCGCAGCATCCAGGCCATCCCGGCCAGGGTCGCGTCGCCGGCCATGAACCCCGGGACGAGCAGCACGGGCTCCTCACCGGGCGTCCGCCGGCCGACCCGCGAGCGGCGCAGGAACCGGGCCGCCTCGGTGACCACGCTGGCCTCCTGGGCGAGCGCGCAGAGTCCGCGCGGGCCGGCGAAGCCGTCGGGCTTGAGGAAGTCCGCCATCGGTGAGGTCACCCCTCGAAAGTAGGGGAAACCGTGTCCCACAGCCGGGATTTCAACAGATTCCGTGGTCACATTCTCCGAGACGGTGCAGCACGTAGAATTTCGCCTCGTGCCCCGCTTCCGTTCCCGCCGCCCCTCCCCCGCGCCCGCCGACGTCGTCGTCAGCGAGGAGCTGCTCGCGCCGCTGCGCACCGGGATGGAGCTGTGCTACCAGACCTTCGGCGATCCGGCGGACGAGCCGCTGCTGCTGGTGATGGGCCTGGGCGGCCCGATGACCTGGTGGGACGCCGGGCTGTGCCGGCTGCTCGCGCAGAGCGGCTTCTACGTGATCCGGTACGACAACCGGGACACCGGCCGGTCCAGCCGCGGCACCGGCCGGGTCACCCGCCCGATGCTGGTACGCGCCTTCGTCGGAGCCAAGGTCGAGGCGCCGTACGGGATCGCGGACCTGGCCGAGGACGGGTTCGGCCTCCTGGACCACCTCGGCATCGAATCCGCGCACGTCACCGGGGTGAGCATGGGCGGGATGATCGCGCAGACGATGGCGATCGCACACCCCGACCGGGTCCGCAGCCTGGTCTCGATCATGTCGACCACCGGCCGTCGGACCGTCGGCTGGCAGGACCCGCGGATCCTTCCGGTGATGCTGGCGCCCAAGGGCCAGGGCCTCGAGGCGTACGTCGCGGCAGCCGCCCGGATGGGCGCGCTCATCGGCTCGCCGCAGTACCCCGAGTCCGCCGAGTCCTCCCGGGCCCGGGCCGAGGAGACCTACACCCGTGGGATCAGCGCCGCCGGCGTGCTGCGGCAGATGCTCGCGGTGCTCACCCAGCCCGACCGCGCGCCCGCGCTGGCCAGGCTCCACCTGCCGGCCGCGGTCATCCACGGCATGGAGGACCGGATGGTGAACCCGTCGGGCGGCCGGGCGACCGCGCGGGCGATCCCCGGCGCCCAGCTGCTGCTGATCCCGGGCATGGGCCACGACCTGCCGCCGGAGCTGTGGGAGACCTTCCGCGACGTCATCCGGCACACCGCCGACAAGGCGGCGGTCAGCGAGGCCGCGGCCAGCTGATGCGCCGGGTCCGCGCTGTCCCCGTCCTCCTGACCACGCTCGCACTCGCGGCCACCGGCTGCTCGTTCAGCTCGGTCGACCCGCACACGACGGTGCACGTCTCCGGCCGGGCCCTGGACGCCGCGGGCAGACCGCTCGACGGCACGAAGGTGCTGCTGTTCAAGGAGGCCGACCTCGGCGAGGTGGTCTTCGGCACCGCCCTGGTCCTCGGCTCGCTCTCGACGATCTGCCTGCTGCCGGACGCGCCCGGCATCTGCGAGAAGGCCCGGCACGCCACCACGGACGCCGCCGGCCGCTACCGGTTCACCCTGAAGGGCGAGGACACCCAGGGCTCGCTCGGTACCGAGGCCACTCTCGACGTCGTGGTCGGCGGCGGGCCGGGCGGCTCCAGCACCACGGTCGGCTTCCACGCCAAGGACACCGAGGTCGAGGTCCCGGACGTCCGGCTGGCCGACCTGGCCGCGCGCCACGCTGGCCTGACAGTGACCTGGAAGCCGCTGCCCCGGGCGGCCGGGCGCGAGCCGTCGTACGCGGTGCAGCTGTACGACGGGCGCACCCGCTCCGCGGTCTGGTCGCAGCCCGCCCGCGGCGGCCGCGCGACCCTGGACCCGCGGGTGCTCGAGGACAGCCACGGCGCCGTCGCGGTCGGCGCCACCGCCGAGCTGCCGGGCGGCCGCAACACCGGCACCGTGCACGCCTCCTACCTCTCCCGCCGGCTCCCGGTCACCGCGACGGCGGGCGCCCCGCCCTCGCGCGGGAAGACGTGCGCACCGGTGGCCGGAACCAGCGTCGGCCGGTTCGCGGCCTGTCCCGTGACCGACGGCGACCTGGACCGGCCGGGCCGCCTGCCGAGCTCGAAGGACGGGGTCACCACCGGTGTGGTCGTCGACCTCGGCCGGGTCCGCCGGATCGACCTGGTGGTCGCCCGCGGGTACGCCGGCCAGCTGCTCGTCGAGGTGTCCTCCGACGGGCGCACCTACCGGACCGTGGCCACCGGCTCGGGCAGGACCGTCGCCTTGGAGCCGAAGGGCCCGGCCAGCGCCCGCTACGTCCGGCTGCGCTCGGCCACGGGGCTCGACGAGAGCCTCGGGGCCGAGCTCAGCATCTGGTGAGGAGCCCTCAGATCCGCGAGTGGCAGGAGAGTCCTGCCCCCAGGTCGTGGCCGTACGGCGAGGTGAAGTACATGACCACGTCCACCACGAAGTCCGGCACGCTGAACCCGAGCAGGTTCGGGTCCGGGGTGACCAGCCACGCCGGCGGGTTCCCGTCGGACGGCGGCTGACCCAGCGAGAAGGACGAGCCCGAGGTGCTGCCTTCCGCGTGCGGGCGGAACTTGATGTCGAAGTCGCAGTACCCGGCGAGCACATCGATGACCGTCTGGCTCCACGAGGTCGCCAGCCTGTTCGACGCGATCCGGAAGTGGTCGATCACGTTGTTCAGGTCGATGTTGGTCGTCGGCACGTTGACGATGTTGATGTCGACGTCCCCGAACGGCGTCGGGATCTCCAGGCGGAGCTTGTCCCGCAGCGAGATGTGGGTGTCGCTGTCGATGCCGAGGGTGAAGTTGTCGTAGTCACCCTTGATACCGGTGGTGACACCCAGGTCGAGCTGCAGCTCGCTGGCGTCCTTGAAGCCGAGGGTCAGCTTGCGGATGTCGATGTTCACGCCCAGCGAACCGGTGTTGGTCAGCGGGCCCGCCTCGAAGCCGAGGTCGACGTCCGTGCTCACCCCGCCGGCGGCGTCGAGCAGGAACTTGTGGGTGGCCGGCGAGGAGCCGATCTTCAGCGAGGTCCCGTCGAGCTGACCGGTGACCGTGCTGCCCATGTCCTCGATCTGCAGCGCCACCGCGGCCTTCACGTCCACCGGGTCGGCGATGGCCGCCTTGGCGACCGCGTCGATGTCCAGGCCCGGCTGGCTGGCCGTGAAGGTGAAGTCCGGCGCCGAGACGTTCTTCGTCCCGTCGTCGGCCGTGCCGCGACCGATCTGCAGGTTGACCGTGCTGGGCACGTCACCGAGGTGCACCGAGGCCGCGAAGTCGGCGTCGCCCGCCTTCTTGTAGGACGCGGTGATGTCGTCGATGCCCTGGCTCATCGCGATCCCGACCGTCTTGGCGTTCGCGCCGAAGCCGGCGTTCACGTTGATGCTCGACGGGATCTGGCTGATCTCCAGCTTGGCGTCGTCGGTGTTGCCGTACGTCGCCTCGGCGGTGAGCTTGCCCAGCGTCTGGGTGGCGTTGTAGCTCAGGCTCAGGTTGTGCGTCCCGTCGCCCGCGGTCGAGGTCAGGAACGGCCCGAACGTGAAGTCCACCGGCGAGGCGGTCGGCACCTTCTGCTGCAGCAGCAGCGTCAGCGGCTGGGGCGCGATCTTGTTCAGCTTCGCGTCCACCACCAGGGTGTCGTTGCTCGGGTGGTAGCCACCCACCGCGTACGTGCCGGCCGGCGAGTTGAGGTCCAGCTTGTCCGGCAGGCCGGTCAGGTGCAGGAACGCCTTGACCGCCTTGTCGGCACCGTCCGGACCCGCGGCCCCGTCGCGCACCGAGACACCGTGCACGGCGGGCGGCACCGGGGTAGCCGCCAGCGCGGCCGCCTTGCCGGCCTCGACGGAGACCGTCAGGGTCGGGTTGCTGTCACCGGTGTAGGTGATCCGGCCGCCCTCGCTGCGCAGCTTGACCGCGGACGGCAGGTGGTTGAACTCGCCGGTCGCCTTCAGCTGCGTGGTGTCCTTCAGGTCGATCTGCGAGCCGAACCGGAAGTCGCCCTGGTCGCCCATGTTGAGCTCGGCCTCGAAGCCGCCGCCGGTCTCGCCGGCGAGCTTGGTGAAGCTCACCTTGTGCAGCTTGCTGATCCGCAGGCTGGCGTCGAGCTCGCCCGAGGCCTCGTCGTACGACGCGTTGAGGTGGTCGCCCTCGAGCTCGTCGGCCTCGCCGTGGTTGGTGACCTGGGCCTGGATGGACCCGATCCCGTCACCGGGCGCGTTGAACAGCACGTTGCCGTTGGCCCACGAGGCGTCCCACGCCACCGGGATCCCGGTGATGGTCAGCCCGGCGTCGAAGTCGCGGTCGCTGTGCAGCGTCGCACCGGTCAGGTGCGCCTCGGCCGAGACCAGCCCGGTCTTGGCGAACGCGTCCCACTCCAGCTTGGCGTTGGCGCCGTCGAAGACGAGCCCGATCTGCTTCGGTACGTCCTTGATCTGCACCGCCACCTTGTCGCCGCCCTTGCGGAACAGGTTGGTGGCGATCTCGTCGATCGGGCCGCTGGCCTCGTAGGTGACCTTGTTGTCCACCTGGGTGACGGTGATCTCCGCCGGCACCTTGTCGATGAACCCGGTCAGGGTCAGCTCCGGCGTGGTCACGAACGCCCGGAACAGGCGCGGGGCGCTGTTCTTGACGGTCGCGTGCAGCTGACCGGCGGTGGTGGCCACGCTCAGCAGGCTGAGCCCGGAGTACTGCAGCTCGGCGTGCGTGCTGTCCTTCAGGTCCGTGTTCAGGTAGGCATGGTCGTCGGTGGTGTCCGGGCTCTCGAACTTCCCGTCGGTGCCGTACTGGAACAGGATCTGGCCGATGTCGGAGGAACCGGGCTCGGCGTCCGCCGCCGTCCGGGCGTCGAACACGATCGGGTCCAGCCCGCTGACCTTCATGTACTTCGGCAGGTTGCTGATCGTGCCGTGCAGCACCAGGCCGTCCGGCTTCTCGGTGTAGCCGAGGTCGATCGACCCGAGCCGCGAGTCCGCGTCGTAGCTGACCGACGGGGTCTCACCCGAGGTGTTCCAGGCCAGCCCGATCTTCTTGGGCAGGTCGGTCAGCTTCGCCGAGGCAGACATCTTGGTGTCGCGCTGCTCGAAGCTGGCAGTCAGCTCCGGGATCACGCTGTCCGCGTCGTACGTCGCCGTCCCGTTCTTCGGGTCGAAGGTGACATCGACCTTCTTCGGCAGCGCTGAGATACGGGCCCGGGCGAGGACGTCGAGCTGAGCCTCGTCGTCCTTCAGGTCCGCGATCGCCTCGAACGACTGGCCGCCCGGGTTGAGGCCGAGCCCGACCGCGGTGCTGGCGGTGCCGTCGAAGTGCGCCGAGGAGAAGCCGGTCAGCTTGAAGTCGGCGCCGAGCTGGTCGTTGACCTTGAGCACGGTGGCGTGGTCGCCGTCCGGGATCTTGTCGTAGAGCTTGCCGCCGTTCTGGGTCAGCGAGCCCTCGATCAGGTCGATGCCGTCGGGCGCGGAGACGTCCAGGACGCCCTTCGCCGTCTGGGTGAACGAGAGCTTGGCGGGGATGCCGGTCGCCTTCGCGGCAACGTCGGTGGTGACCTTGTCGCCGCGGGTGTGCATCCCGAGCTCGACGCTGCCGAGCTCGGCGTCCGCGTCGTAGGTGACCTTCATGTTCTTGTCCTCGTCGGTCACGTTGGTCACGTGGATCTCCGACGGGACGTCGTGAGCCTTGATCGACATCCGTTGCGCCAGCGGGTCCTTCTCGTCACCGTCGTAGGTCTCGGTGCCGAACGCGACGCCCTGGACGTGGCCGTTGGCCTTGTAGTCGATCTTCTCGGACTTGAGCAGGTCCACGTCGACCTCGGTCGGCACGCCGGTCACCTCGTAGGTGCTCGCGGTGTACCGCGCCGGCTTGCTGGCGTCCGGGGTGGCGGTGTCGCTGGCCCGGACCAGGTCGATCGGGGCGCTGGCCCGGTAGGTGATGTGCTGCTTGTCCTTGCCCTGGTGGAGCAGGTCCACGCTCACCTTGGTGGGCAGCTTGTCGACCTCGGCAGTGAAGCGGCGGTCGGCCGTCTTCTCCACGCCGTCCTGGGTGTAGGCGTTCTTCTGGTCGATGACCGCGTTGACGTGGCTCGGCGTGGTGGACTCCACGGTGAAGGTGTCCTGGTCACGCGCGCTGGTGTGCACCAGGTGCGCACCGACCTGCAGGTCGGTCGGGAACGGGCTGAACTGGATCGCGCCGGTCATCGGGTTCTTCTCGGTGGGCAGCACGCCCGCCGAGCCGCCGACCAGGTCCTTGACCGCGAAGGAGAGGGCCGCGGTGCTGCCCATCGCCTTGCTGGTGACGTCCGCGCTGATCTGGATGTCCCCGTCGATCGCCTTGAGCGCGTTCTCCAGGGTGAACTTCGCGGCCTGGGTGGTACCCAGGGTGCTGGCGCGGCCGTCGAAGCCGACCTCGATCCGCTTCTTCACGAACGGGGTGTCGTAGACGGCGAACACGTGGGCCGGCAGCGGGCCCGAACCGGGCGAGAGCCGCTGCACCAGGAACTTGGCGCCCACGTCCTTGAGGTTGGTGAAGACACCGAGGTTGCCGGTGACGTCCGGGATGTTGTCGCCGGTGACGTCGGCCGGGACCGGGATGCCCACCGGCAGCGAGATGCTGCAGGCCAGCGGCATCGTCGGCGACTGCGCGCAGATCCGGTAGAACGCCGGGGCGAGCAGGTTGATGACCGGCAGGGTGAACAGCTTGGCCTGGATCTGGGCGACGAGCTGGAGCACGTCGTTGACCGCCTTGAGCACCAGCGGGACCAGCGGCAGCTTGGTCAGCGGGTTCGGCTTGAGCGCGGTCGGGACCACGGTCAGCGCCGGCGGGGCGGCGGGGGCGGAGACCTCCGGCTGGGTCGCGGGAGCGCTGGTCAGCGCCTGCAGCCGCGGGGTGATCTGGTCGCTCAGGTCGTCGGTGCTGGTCGGCTTCGGCGCCCGGGCGTCGGTCTTGGGCTGGTCCGCGGTGGTCAGGCTCGGCTCGGAGGTGAGCTCCTCGCTCATCTGTGCCAGCGCCTCGCGGGTCTGGTCCTCGGCGACCGGCTGCTGCTGCGCGGGAGCCTTGTCGTTGGTGATCGAGTCGTTGAACTCGTCGCGCATCTTCGCCAGCTGGTCCTTGCCGAAGACGATCATGTGCAGGCCGACCAGGTAGCTGGCCCGCTTCTGGGCGGTCGGCTCCTCCCCGGTCTTGGCGAGCATCGCGTCGAGCAGGCAGGACTCGAGCCAGACCTGGGTCTCCTTGCCCATGGCGTGGAAGCCCTCGGCCAGGATGTCGGCCGGCACCTTGTCGAGCTTGGTGAAGTCGGCGAGCCAGGCCGAGTCGGCGAACCGCTTCGACCACAGCGCCACGAACCGGTCCCGGTTCTCCGGCGTCGCGTCGGGTGTGTCCGGTGGCTCGGCACAGACGGCGACGGGTGCGGCCTGGTCGGCGGTGGCCGGCGCCGCGGTGACGGCACTCGCGGCGGGCCCGAAGAACCCGATCACGAGGGCGCAAGCAAGAAGGGTGGCGAAAAGCCGAGATACACGCATGGTCATCCCCAAGAAATGTCGATCTGCCCAAGAAAAAGAGCGCACCCGAGTCCCCCACGGGTGGCTCACTGTCGAACCAGGCGCCACTGTGGCGCCGACGCGAGGAGATCCGCAAGCACCTTCCACGCGCGCCTAGTCCGCCGCCCAGACAGTGCGAATCCGGTCCGAAACCGGACGATCCTCCCCGGGACAGAACGGCCGAAACCGTCGCGAAGCCGGGCGCGGCCCATCTGACAGACGCGATGGCCAAATAGTCCGAAAGGACTAGGCGTCCGGGACCGATCGGGCCCGCACTACCCTTCTCGCCGTGAGCACTGCTTCCTCCGAGCCCGAGTTCCGCTACTCCGACCTGCTGCCGACCGGCAAGGACCAGACCCCGTACCGGCTGGTCACCACGGACGGAGTCAGCACCGTCGAGGTCGACGGGCAGACATTCCTGCGCGTCGCCCCGGAAGCGATCCAGCGGCTCACCGCGGAGGCGATGCACGACATCAGCCACTACCTGCGCCCGGCGCACCTGGCCCAGCTGCGCAAGATCATCGACGACCCCGAGTCCAGCGGGAACGACCGGTTCGTGGCGCTGGACCTGCTCAAGAACGTGAACATCTCCGCCGGCGGCGTGCTGCCGATGTGCCAGGACACCGGCACCGCGATCGTGATGGGCAAGAAGTCCGAGGGCGTGCTCACCGGCGCCGACGACGCCGAGTGGATCTCCCGGGGCGTGTACGACGCTTACACGAAGCTCAACCTGCGCTACTCCCAGCTCGCTCCGCTGACGACGTACGAGGAGAAGAACACCGGCACCAACCTGCCGGCGCAGATCGAGCTCTACTCGACGACGCAGGGCGAGAAGGGCCCGGAGTACAAGTTCCTCTTCATGGCCAAGGGCGGCGGCTCGGCGAACAAGTCGTTCCTGTTCCAGGAGACCAAGGCGATCCTCAACCCCAAGCGGCTGCTGGAGTTCCTCGACGAGAAGATCCGCTCGCTCGGGACCGCCGCCTGCCCGCCGTACCACCTGGCCGTCGTCATCGGCGGCACCAGCGCCGAGTTCGCGCTGAAGACCGCGAAGTACGCCTCGGCGCACTACCTCGACAACCTGCCGACCGAGGGGTCGATGAGCGCGCACGGCTTCCGTGACGTCGAGCTCGAGGAGGAGGTCTTCAAGCTGACCCAGTCCTTCGGCATCGGCGCGCAGTTCGGTGGGAAGTACTTCTGCCACGACGTGCGCGTGGTGCGCCTCCCCCGCCACGGCGCGTCGTGCCCGGTCGCGATCGCGGTCTCGTGCTCGGCGGACCGGCAGGCGCTCGGCAAGATCACCGCCGAAGGCGTGTTCCTCGAGCAGCTGGAGATGGACCCGGCTCACTACATGCCCGACGCTGGGGTCGCCGAGACCATTACATCGGGGGAGGGCTCCGGCGGCGAGGTCGTCGAGGTCGACCTCAACCGGCCGATGAGCGAGATCCTCGCCCAGCTGTCGTCGTACCCGGTGAAGACCCGGCTCTCGCTGACCGGCCCGCTGGTCGTCGCGCGCGACATCGCGCACGCCAAGATCCAGGAGCGGCTCGACGCGGGCGAGGAGATGCCGTCGTACCTTCGCGATCACCCGGTCTACTACGCCGGCCCGGCCAAGACCCCCGAGGGGATGGCGTCAGGCTCGTTCGGCCCGACCACCGCGGGCCGGATGGACTCCTACGTGAAGTCCTTCCAGGCCGCCGGCGGCTCGATGGTGATGCTCGCCAAGGGCAATCGCTCCAAGCAGGTCACCGAGGCGTGCAAGGAGCACGGCGGCTTCTACCTGGGCTCGATCGGCGGCCCGGCCGCGCGGCTGGCCCAGGACTGCATCAAGAGCCAGGAGGTCATCGAGTACCCCGAGCTCGGCATGGAGGCGGTCTGGAAGATCGAGGTCGAGGACTTCCCGGCGTTCATCGTCGTCGACGACAAGGGCAACGACTTCTTCACCGATCCCGCTGGGACGGTCAACGTGCCGCTCAGCGGGATCCGGGTCCGGTCCGCGGAGAAGTAGGAACTCCCCCGCGCAGTCGCCCGTTCTCCTGGCACAGTCCACGGAGAGGAACTCCCATGCAGTGCCCGACCGACGGCGCCGTCCTGGTGATGAGCGAGCGCAACGGCATCGAGATCGACTACTGCCCCACCTGCCGCGGTGTCTGGCTGGACCGCGGCGAGCTCGACAAGATCATCGAGCGCTCCCTGACGCAGCCCGGCTACTCCGGACCGCCGCCGCAGCAGTACCAGCAGCGGCCGCAGCAGCACCACAAGCCCAAGCGCAAGGAGTCCTGGCTCTCCGAGCTGTTCGACTGAGACCCCCGCCCCGGCGGTCAAACCGGGTTACGATCCGCCGGTGAAGCGCTTGGCTGGGTTGTCGGTCGTGGGGGCTCTGGTTTTCTCGGCACTGGGGGCGGCGCCCGCGCACGCGGACGTTCCTGGCGTCCCGGGTATCACCGTGGACGAGCCGACCGTCGGGCACGTGACCGGCTCCGTCACCAGCGACCAGCCGTTCGTGATCGTCGGCCTCCAGGCCGATCTGTCGGACCCGCACTCGGTCGATCTCGGCACCACGAGCAACTTCGGTCCGCTGGAGACCTGGGGGTACGGCGCCACCGCGTCGGTCTACGCCGCCGCCTGCCCGACGGACATGTACGACGCCGAGACCTGCTCGCTCATCGCGCAGAAAGACTTCACCCCGAAGGACGTGCGCCCGGAGATCTCGCTCAGCGACAGCACAGTCGGACCTGAGGAGTCGGTGTCGGTGACCTCGACGGACCCCGATGGGGGAGGGGTGCTCAAGGCGACGTGGAGCCCAGCGGGCGGGACGCCGGTCGTGACCGTGCTGAACCTCAACGGCACCACCCCGCTCGAGATCAGCGAAGACGGCGAGGCCGACCTGGTCGTGTCACGCTGCGCGATCGCCCCCGCCGACCAGTGCACAGCCTTCGCTCCGGCGTTCGGCGCGTTGCGGGTCCACCGGAACCTGGTTCCCTCCGTGGGGACGATCGATGAGATCAACGCCGGCAACACGAGCTCGTCGTTCACGGTGACGACCGAACCAGCTGGGTCCCCGACGATGAGCTGGCACCTCGAGCGCGTCGGCGGCGCCGGCCAAATTCCAGGCGAGAGCGCGGTCGACCGTCTCACCGGAACGATCGACGGCTCGAACATCCCGGTCGACGGCCAGTACAAGGCCGTCGGCACGGTCACGGTCAACGCGGTCGGCTACGGCACCTACACCGACGTTCCCTTCAGCAGTGACGCCTTCACCGTGAACAGATCCGGGTCGCTTCCCGGGATAGCGCTGAACCCCGCGACTACGGGGCAGATCACCGGCACGGTCACGAGTCCCGATCAGCCCTTCGTGCGGGTCAGACTGAGCAGCAACGGACCGACCCAGGTCGTCACCATGACGAACGGGACCGGCAGTTTCACCCTCGACACCTGGGGCTTCGACCCGACCGCCCCGGTCGCCGTCGAGGCGATCGCCTGCCCCGCCAACGATCCGCTGGTCGAAGCAGACTGCTCGGCGACGAATACCAGCGAGACCTTCAAGCCGAAAGACGTGACGCCCGACGTGTCCCTGAACCACCTGGCGATCGGCCAGGGACAGACTGTCACTGCGACGTCCTCCGACCCGACCGGCGGTGGCTTGCTCAAGGCCACCTGGACGCCCGAGGGCGGCGGCATCCCCGTCGTGACCGAGCTGAACCGCAACGGGAGCAAGGTGCTCAACGTCAGCGAGGGTGTCGGCAATGTCGTCGTGACCCGCTGCTCGTCGGCCGCCCCTTCGGTGTGCACCGCCTTCGAGTCGCCGATCAGCTTCCCGCTGACCGTCGACCTGCACGGCCCGGTCATCACCTCGATCTCGCGCTCGACGACCGACGGCAGGGTCTACCCCAACGTCACCGGCTGGTCGAAGTACCCGTCCTCGATCACGTACACGGTCAACGGCGGCACGTCCGACGTGGTGGCCGTGAAGATCTCCAACGGCACGCAGAGCACGACGCTGCCGGTGACCGCGAACAAGGCCGTCTGGAACGGACGCATCGCCTCGACCGTCGTCGGCGGCACCTTCACCGTGAGGGCCGTGGACAGCCTGGGCAACCCCAGCGACGTCGGCACCACCGTCACCGTCGACACGCGGCGCATCGTCATCAAGACCTGGCAGAAGATCGTCACCGCGCGCGCCAGCATGCCCAGCCGAAACGCCTTCTTCGCCGGTAAGTGCTCGACCCTGCGGCGTCCGGCGCGGACCGTCTGGCCAGGGTCAATCGGCTACTACGCCAACACCAAGTGCCGGGACCGGCGCTGGGTGACCAGCGGCGTGACCACCGCGCACGCGACCTTCCTGCCCCAGGTCGACAAGATGGTGGACCTGCGGGTGGACACCTACGGCGCCGCCGCCCGGGTGCGACCGCGCAGCCAGGGCCTGATCCGCTACCTGACCACCTCCGGCTTCTGGGTGAACGTCCGGCCGGTGGCCCGCACCCGCGCCTGGCACATCGGTCCCACCCGGAGCCCGGGCGGTGTCGTGTTCAAGGACAACTCGTTCGGCTGGAGCTTCGCCGCCTCCGCGGGGAACCGGTACGACGTCTGGAAGTTCCGGATCGTGCTCCGTTACAAGGGTCTGGGCTGATCGTCAGTACGTCGTCAGCGATGCGCTCAGGATCGTGCCGGACTCGGCGACGGTCGTGCAGTGGAAGTCGCCTCTCGGCTTCACGGTGGTGCCGCGAACCGTCCAGAGTCCGTCCTCCCGTTCGGCTGTCACATCGTCCGCGAACTCAATGCTTCCGTTCGCCTTGACCAGACGTTGCTTACACGTCGACACGACCTCCTCTCGGGAGGGTGGAGGCGCCTGGTCAGCACCACACGCCACCGAGGTCAGCACACACAGAACCACGATCAGGCGGTTCATCCGGCATTGACCCAGCTGTCGTTCTGGAAGGCGTCGTCCTGGAAAGCCGAGATGCGGTAGTCGAACCCGTTGGAGTGCCCGTCCCGTGCTTTCACCACGCTGTGTCCCAGGGAGTCACGCCAATCCCCGTCGCGCCAGACACGACCCGACCATGCGTGGTGAAAGTACTTCGCTCGCACATATGGCGAGAGACGCTCGGGACAGACCTGGATGGCGTGGGACACCTCGATCCCTTCGTAGTTGATCCCGATGGACTGGCTCCGACAGCTGCCCGCCTCGATGGTGGCGGCCGGCCGGTTCTTGATGACCTCGGTCCCCGCGTAGCCGGCGTCGTAGTCGTGCCGGGACTTCATGCCGGTCAGCCCGCCGTAGGTGCCGACGTGATGGCCACTGATCTCGGACGTGTCCATCCGCAGGTACCAGCCGGCGATGCTCTCGGGGACCCGCCTGCGTTCGTAGCATCCCTTCACGTACATCTCCGAAGTGATGTACAGGCATCCGGCGGAGTAGATCAGCCCAGCGCTGCCCGCCGCGATCGCCTCCGGGGGCCGTACGAGACCCCACGACGGTGCCGCCCGACCCGCCGCACCTCGCTCCGGCAACGGCCTGCGTCGCTCGCCCAGGACGTCCGCCTGCATCTCGGCCGCCATCTTGTCGACCTCGGCGTCGGTGACCGGGTCGTAGGGCTTCACTCCGATCTCCAGCGAACCGTCGGAGGTCTTCCGCAGCGACACCTTGTCGCGCGGCCCGACCTTGGCGTAGAACTTGCGCTCGCCGTGGCTGTCCTTGAACTCGACCAGCTTGGTCTTGCCCTTGTTGATGGCCTTCTCGCTCTTCACGAGCGACGCGATGTCCACGCCGTGATGTTGCTGCCCACCATCTCCGTCCGCAGCGCCGGTGAACAGCAGCGCCGACGCCACAGCCAAGGCCAACCCTCCACCTGCGATTCTCGTTCGACTCACTCCGAGACCTCCCTCATCAGGCTGCGAGCACCTCGCAGCGCGTGCCCGGTGGACGGTCGACCCGACCGATCCATTACGCCGTTGGCCGAAACGGCCAGGGGAATGTCGAGATCGCACGCGCCCCCGGCTGACGGAAGTTGCCATCGAGCCGAAAGATGAGGACCAGAACCGGTCCCTCTCGTTAAGGTGCCCTGGACGCCACGGTGGTGTCTGGATGGGGTGCGGGTGCGGTGAGAAGAGTCCTGTGGGTCGTCGCGGTCCTGGCAGCGGTGGTGAGCACGGTGCTGGTGAGCGCTCCGGCACACGCTGCGGCTCCTGCGATTCCTTCCGTCTCCGGGCTGAGCACGAACGTGCCCGGTCACCTCACCGGGACGGTCGCGAGTGCGGGAGCGACGTACGTCATGATCACGGGAGAGTCAGCGGGCAAACCGCAGAGCACGCCCTCCACGAAGGTCGTGCTGGCCGGAGGCCCGACCCCGTTCGACATCCCCACCTGGGGCCTGAGCGGCACGTCGTACCTCCGGGTGGACGCGTGCACCGAAGGACCAACGCCCGAGGACCTTCCCACGTGCACTGGTGGCGTCTACCTGTCCGCGAGCTTCGTGCCGAAGGACATCGTGCCCTCGGTCGTGTTCTCCGGCGACACGACGATCGGCCCGGGCCAGAGCGTCTCGGTGACCGCGGACGACCAAGGCGGCGGGATCCTGGCCGCGGAGTGGAGGTACAACAACCTGCCCTACGGCGAGCGCTCGCAGCTGGACCAGCACGGGACGACGGAGATCCAGCCGACCCTCAACGGACCCTACGAGCTGGTGGTCGTGCGGTGCGCGAGCCTCGGCGGTCCCTGCGCCTCGTTCAGCCCGAAGGTCGCGAAGCTCTACCAGGTGTATCTCTACGCTCCTCTCACGAACATCGCGGTGGCGCCGGTCAACCTGGCCCACCCGACGACCGCCCTGCTCGCCAAGACCGTGCTGCACGGGCAGTACGACGTGCACTGGACCCTGACGAGTGGCCCCTGGACGCAGGTGCTCAGCGGGGACGTGCTCGACCAGCCCATCGGGTCGGACGGCACGCTGACCGCTCCCATCGACGGAAGCACCCTCGCGGACGGCTCGTACACGCTGCACGCGACCGCAACGATCCGCGACCCGGACTTCGGCACCTTCGCCGACCAGTCGATCCCCGACATGAACGTGCAGGTGGACCGGGTACCGCCCGAGGCGACCCTGTCGGTCCAGCGGCCGACGATCTACCCGCAGGTCGCCGATGCGCGCTACCCGGCGTCGACCACGATCAGCGTGACCGGCGCCGATGTCGTGAGCGTCATGATCCTCTCGGGCACGACCGCGGTGCGCACGCTGCCGAAGGACGGTTCCCCGATCGCCTGGAACGGCCGCTACGCCTCGGGCGCGCTGGCCCCGGCAGGTGCCTACACCGTCGTCGCCGTCGACCAAGCCGGCAACCCCGCCTCCGCGACCGGGCAGGTGTCCGTCTCGCCGCTGCGCAAGGTCGCCAAGACCTGGACCAAGATCGTCAGCGCCCGGGGCAGCATGGAGGACCGGTACGTCGGCCGCTGCTCGACCTTGCGCAACCCGTCCGCACGACGATGGCGGGGATCGCTCGGCTACTACGCGAACACCCGGTGCGGTACCCAGACCGCCAAGGCGAGCGCCGTCCAGACCCTGCACGTCGCCTACGCCCCCGCCGGCTACGAGTACCGCAGCATCCGCGTGGACGTGTACGGCGGTCCCGCACGCGGGCGCCCCAAGAACCGCGCGGTCATGGGATACGTCAACAACCGCACCGGCGAGATCCTCCGATCGACAGTGGTCAAGGGGCCCGTCGGGTGGCACCAGGGCACCGCGATCCCGACCCGCGACGCGCTGTTCCGCGACCGCTCGTTCGGCTGGGTGTTCGGCACGGCGTACCGCAACCGCTACGACGTGGCCAAGTTCAAGCTCACCGTGGCGTACTACGTGCTGACCACCAGCTAGCCTCACTCGGCGTGGAGTACGTCGAGATCGCACGCGCCGAGACGCCCCGGGGCGAGATCGTCCTGCGGGAGCGGCGAGCGGAGAACGGGCCGACGGTACTGGAGCTGCGGGTCAACGGCGTGTTCGTGATGGACACCCGGGAGACGACCACCGAGCGCGCGCTCGCGGGCGCCGCCCTCGCGCTGGCCGAGCACCCCGCGAGCGTGCTGGTCGGCGGGCTTGGCCTCGGCTTCACGCTGCACGAGGTGCTCGCCGACACCCGCGTCGAGAGGGCCACCGTGGTCGAGCTGGAGCAGCCAGTCGTGGACTGGATGCGCGACGGCACCGTCGCGCACGGCCCGCAGTTCCTGGCCGACGAGCGGGTCACTGTCGTGGTCGCCGACGTGGCGGTCGCGCTCGCCGAAGCCGCGGAGTCGTCGTACGACCTGGTCCTGCTCGACGTCGACAACGGCCCGGGCTACCTGGTCCACGACGCGAACGAGGCTCTCTACGCCGAGCCGTTCCTCGTCGCCGCGCGCCGGGCCACCCGCGAGGTGCTGGTGATCTGGTCGGCCGCGGAGGCGCCCCAGCTGGCCGCCGCGCTGGAGGCCGTCTTCGGGAACGTCACCGCGACGCCGTACGACGTCCATCTCGGCGAGCGCGACGAGCAGTACTGGCTCTACTCGGCGCGCCGATAGTCTCGAACCCATGGCGGACGACGACTTCCGGATCGAGCACGACTCCATGGGCGAGGTCAGGGTCCCCGCCGACGCCCTCTGGCGAGCGCAGACCCAGCGCGCGATCGAGAACTTCCCCATCTCCGGCACCCGGCTCGAGCCCCGGCACATCCGTGCCCTCGGCGCGGTCAAGGCCGCCGCGGCGACCGTCAACGACCGGCTCGGCGTCATCGACCACGACAAGGCGAACGCGATCCGCAGCGCGGCCGAGGCCGTCATGTCCGGCGCGTACGACGACCAGTTCCCGCTCGACGTCTTCCAGACCGGCTCGGGCACCAGCTCCAACATGAACGCCAACGAGGTGGTCGCCTCCCTCGCCGCCCGCACCGGCACCGACGTCCACCCCAACGACCACGTCAACGCCAGCCAGTCCAGCAACGACACCTTCCCGACCTCGATCCACGTGGCCGCCGCGACCGCCGTCGCCGAGGACCTGCTGCCCGCGCTCGACGTGCTGGCCACCTCGCTGGAGCGCAAGGCCGAGGAGTTCGCCGGGCTGGTGAAGTCCGGCCGGACCCACCTGATGGACGCCACCCCGGTGATGCTCGGGCAGGAGTTCGGCGGCTACGCGGCCACGATCCGGATCGGCGCGGAGCGGCTGGAGTCGGTACTCCCCCGGGTCCGCGAGCTGCCCCTGGGCGGGACCGCGGTCGGCACCGGGATCAACACCCCGGAGGGCTTCGCGGCCGCGGTGATCGAGGAGCTCTCGGAGATCACCGGGCAGCCGTTCACCGAGGCGCGCAACCACTTCGAGGCCCAGGGCACCCGCGACTCCCTCGTCGAGCTGAGCGGCGTCCTCAAGACCATCGCGGTCGGCCTCACCAAGATCTGCAACGACCTGCGCTGGATGTCCTCGGGCCCGACCACCGGCCTGGCCGAGATCCACCTCCCCGACCTCCAGCCCGGGTCGAGCATCATGCCCGGCAAGGTGAACCCGGTGCTGCCCGAGGCCACGCTGATGGTCTGCGCCCAGGTGATCGGCAACGACGGCACTGTCACCGTCGCGGGCGCCTCGGGCAGCTTCGAGCTGAACGTGATGATGCCGGTGATGGCGCGCGCGGTCCTCGAGTCGGTGCGGATCCTGTCCACCTCGACGCGACTGCTCGCCGAACGGTGCGTCGACGGGATCACCGCGGACGCCGACCGGATGCGCCGCTACGCCGAGTCCTCGCCCTCGGTCGTCACGCCGCTCAACAAGTACCTCGGCTACGAGGAGGCCGCGAAGGTGGCCAAGGCCTCGCTGCAGGAAGGCCGCACCATCCGCGAGCAGGTGCTCGCGATGGGGTACGTCGACCGCGGCGTGCTCACCCTGGAGCAGCTCGACGCCGCTCTCGACGTCGAAGGGATGACCCACCCATGACCAAGACCATCGTGGTCACCGGCGCCAGCGACGGCATCGGCCTCGAGTCGGCCAGCCAGCTCGCCGGCCAGGGCCACCGCCTCGTCCTGGTGGGACGCAACCCGGCCAAGGTGACCGCCGCGGTGAAGCGGCTCCAGGCCGAGACGAACGGCGCCGAGGTCGACTCCTACGCCTGCGACTTCTCCCGGCTCGAGGAGGTCCGTCGCCTCGGGGAGAGCCTGCTGGCGTCGTACCCGCGGATCGACGTCCTGGTGAGCAACGCCGGCACCGTCTTCGACAAGCGGACCCTGACCGCCGACGGCTACGAGGCGACCTTCGCGGTCAACCACCTGGCCGGGTTCCTGCTCACCGAGACGCTGCTGCCCCGGCTCCGGGAGGGCGCGCCGACGCGGATCGTCACGACCGCCAGCGTCGGCCACTACCGCGGCACCATGAACTTCGACGACCTCGGCTTCGAGCGCGGCTACCAGATCATGCGCGCCTACAACCGGTCCAAGCTCGCCAACGTGCTCTACACCCGCGAGCTGGCCCGCCGGCTCGCCGGCACCGGGGTCACCGCGACCACCCTGCACCCGGGCGCGGTGGCCACGAACATCTGGAGCGGCGCGCCCGCCTTCGCCCGGCCCGTGCTCAACCTGGCCAAGCGGATCGTGATGATCTCCCCCGCCGAAGGCGGTGCCCGGCTGACCTACCTGGCCACCGGCGCGCAGGTCGAGGGCGCCAACGGCGGCTACTACGAGAAGGACAAGATCAAGGAGCCGGCGAAGCTGGCCCTCGACGACGCCGTCGGGGACAGGCTCGTCGAGGTGAGCAGGAAGATGGTGGGACTGTGACCAACCCCGACGAGCACGTGCGCAAGCCCGGCTGGTTCACGGTGAAGGTGCTCAACGGCTTCGTCGCCTGGCTGACGCGCCGCGGGATCAGCCTCAAGGGCTCGCGGATCCTCGAGGTCCGCGGCCGCAAGAGCGGCCAGTGGCGCCGTACGCCGGTCAACGTGCTCACCCTCGGCGACGAGCGCTACCTGCTCGCGCCGCGTGGCCACGTCCAGTGGACGCACAACATGCGGGCGGTCGGCGGTGGCCGGCTGGTGCTCGGCAAGAAGGTCGAGGAGTTCACCGCGGTCGAGGTCACCGACGACGCCAAGCCGCCGATCCTGCGTGCCTACCTGGAGCGCTGGAAGGCCGAGACCGGCGTGTTCTTCGACGGCACCGGTCCGGACTCGAGCGACGAGGAGCTGCGCACGATCGCGCCGAAGCACCCCGTCTTCCGGATCAGCTCAGTACCAGCCGTGTGACTGCTTGAACGACCACGCCGAGCAGGCGGTGCCGTAGCGCTTGGCGATGTAGCCCAGGCCCCAGCGGATCTGGGTCTCGGCGTTGTTCTCCCAGTCCGGGCCGGCCGAGGACATCTTCGAGCCGGGCAGGGCCTGCGGGATCCCGTACGCCGAGGAGTGCGGGTTGTCCGCGTGCACGTTCCAGCGGGACTCGTGCTCCCAGATGTTGTCGACGCAGTCGAACTCCGAGCTCGAGAGCCCGTACTCGGGCATGAGCGCGCGGGCGAGGGTCTTGGGATCGGCCTTGGTCAGGTCCTCGGTCTTGGTCACCGCCTGGCCGGCCGTCGCGGTCAGGGCCGCGGCCTTGAGGGAGTCGGTGGCCACCCGGCGGTCCCCGATCGAGCGCGACACCGACCGCTCGCGGACGGCCAGCTCGCTCAGGCTCATCTGGGTCTTGCCGGCGGCCAGGTTGACCAGCCCGTCGTCGGCCTGCGCGGGACCGCCGCTGATCGCGACACCACCGGAGACCGACAGACCGGTCGCGACGACCGCGAACCCGGAGGCGTACATCGCGTTCTTGGCGCCCGTGCGCACACGTCGGTGACGCGCGCTCCGATGCTTCGGAACGTACTTGTCAGGCAAGGCGGCACTCTCGGGTCGACGACAGGGGACCGTCATGCAGGCACCGGGGGCTCGCGCCCAGCCGGGCCCGGGGAAGTTGCTCCACCCTCCCCCAGGCCCGCAGGCGATGCAAGTTGAACGCGCGAACAGTGACAGATGGTTCTGGTGTGACTACTGAGCACTAACGCCGGTCACACCAATTCACATGGTCACGTGCTCCAGCATCTCGGTCACCAGCGCCGCGATCGGCGAGCGCTCCGAGCGGGTCAGGGTCACGTGCGCGAACAACGGGTGACCCTTGAGCCGCTCCACCACCGCGACCACGCCGTCGTGGCGGCCGACCCGCAGGTTGTCGCGCTGGGCGACGTCGTGGGTGAGCACCACCTTGGAGTTCGCGCCCATCCGGGAGAGCACCGTGAGCAGCACGTTGCGCTCCAGCGACTGGGCCTCGTCCACGATCACGAACGCGTCGTGCAGCGAGCGGCCGCGGATGTGCGTGAGCGGCAGCACCTCGAGCATGCCCCGGTCGAGGATCTCCTCGATGACGTCCCCGTGCGTGACCGCGCCGAGAGTGTCGAAGACGGCCTGCGCCCAGGGCGACATCTTCTCCGACTCGCTGCCGGGCAGGTAGCCGAGCTCCTGGCCGCCGACGGCGTACAGCGGCCGGAAGACGACCACCTTCTTGTGCTGGCGGCGCTCCATCACCGTCTCCAGGCCGGCACAGAGGGCGAGCGCGGACTTCCCCGTCCCCGCGCGCCCGCCGAGGGACACGATGCCGATCTCCGGGTCCAGCAGCAGGTCGAGCGCGACCCGCTGCTCGGCCGAGCGGCCGTGGATGCCGAACGCCTCCCGGTCACCGCGGACCAGGTGCACCTGCTTGTCGGGCCCGACCCGGCCCAGCGCGCTGCCGCGGTCCGACATCAGCACCAGGCCGGTGTGGCAGGGCAGCTCCCGGGCGTCGTCGAGGTCGATCACGCCGTCGTCGTACAGCTCGTCGAGGTCGGCCGCGGCGACGTCGACCTCCTGCATGCCGGTCCAGCCGGCGTCGGACTCGTGGATCTGCTCGCCGCGGTACTCCTCGGCATCCAGGCCGACCGCGGACGCCTTGATCCGCAGCGGCAGGTCCTTGGAGACCAGGGTGACCTGGTGGCCCTCGTTGGCCAGGTTGCGCGCCACCGCGAGGATGCGGGTGTCGTTGTCGCCGAGCCGGAAGCCCGAGGGCAGCGACTCGGGGTCGGTGTGGTTGAGCTCGACCCGGACCGAGCCTCCCGTCTCACCGATCGCGACCGGCTCGTCCAGCCTGCCGTGGGACACGCGCAGCTCGTCCAGCATCCGCAACGCCGACCGGGCGAAGTAGCCCAGCTCGGGATGGTGCCGTTTGCCCTCCAGCTCGGTGATGACCACGACGGGCAGCACCACCTCGTGCTCGTCGAACCTCTTGATCGCGCCCGGGTCGGCGAGCAGCACCGAGGTGTCGAGCACGAAGGTACGACGGTCGGAGGCCTTCCTGGCGGTGGAGGTTTTGGCAGAGGCTGGGCTGTTTCCGGAGGCTGGGCGCTTCGCAGTGGCCACGGATGTTCCCCTCACGACCGGCACGCGCACTCGGCGCCCCGGTCCTCAGCAGTAGTGCCCGGACCGGGACAGGCAGGGGTCCGAGTGCTGACCCCTCGCTCCGTGATCGCTCACGAATATGCCTCCCGGCACGAACCGCAACGGTTGCGGCTCATTACCTTCAGAAAGTACGTCGGTACCCAGTCCGAGCCCTGCCGACACGCCCGAGCACGGGTGTCCGGTCGGTGAACGCTCAGCGGCCGAGGCGGCGCTCGCGCTGGGCGTAGGCGCGGACCGCGCGCAGGAAGTCGACGCGGCGGAAGTCGGGCCAGTAGGCCTCGCAGAAGTAGAACTCGCTGTGCGCGCTCTGCCAGAGCAGGAACCCGCCGAGACGCTGCTCCCCCGACGTACGGATCACCAGGTCCGGATCGGGCTGGCCCTTGGTGTAGAGGTGCTCGGCGATGTGCTCGACGTCGATGACCTCGGCCAGCTCCTCCAGGGTGCGGCCCTGGGCGGCCTGCTCGTGCAGCAGCGAGCGGACCGCGTCGGCGATCTCGCGGCGTCCGCCGTACCCGACCGCGACGTTGACCAGCAGGCCGTCGACGTCGCGAGTGGCCTCCTCGGCGTCCTTGAGCCGCTCGGCCGTGCTCGCCGGGAGGAGGTCGAGGGCACCGACCGGGTGCAGCCGCCAGCGGTGCTGCTCGGCGAGGGACGCGACCGCGCCCTCGATGATGCCGAGCAGCCCCTTGAGCTGGTCGGCCGGGCGGTTGAGGTTGTCGGTGGAGAGCAGCCACAGGGTGACCACCTCGACGCCGATCTCCTCGCACCACTCCAGCAGCGGCTCGATGTTCGCGGCGCCGGCCCGGTAGCCGTGCGCGGTGTCGGTGCCGACCGCCTTGGCCCAGCGCCGGTTGCCGTCCAGCATCACCCCGACGTGCTGCGGGATCCGGTCGTGGGGCAGCCGCCGGGCCAGGCGAGCCTCGTACGCCGGGTAGAGCACCCTGCGGAGTCCACGCTTCCAGTCGGCCACGCGATCAGGTTAGCCGGAGGCACCGTTGGGCGTGTCTACCTACGGTCACGTAACCTCGACGCCATGAACTCGCACGCGCCGACCTCGAGGCCCCGGGTGGCCGGCGCGGTCCACGACCGCGCCACCGAGATCACCCATGCCGCCGAGCAGGTGATGCGCGACAAGATGGCAGAGGTCAAGCCCAAGCTGCGCGGCTGGCTGCACGCCTCGTTCACCCCGCTCGCCCTGGCGGCCGGCGTCGTGCTCATCACGCTCTCCCCGACCGCGGCCACCCGCGTCGGGTCGGCGCTGTTCGCCTCCACCGCGCTGCTGCTGTTCACCGTCAGCGCCGTCTACCACCGGGGCACCTGGACGCCGCGGGTGTGGGCGTTCCTGCGCCGGTTCGACCACGCCAACATCTTCCTGCTGATCGCCGGGTCCTACACGCCGTTCGCGATCACCCTGCTCGACGGCGCCGCCCGGGTCGGCCTGCTCACCATCGTCTGGACCGGTGCGCTCCTGGGCGTCGGCTTCAAGATCTGGTGGCCGGACGCCCCGCGCTGGCTGTCCACGCCGGTCTACATCGCGCTCGGCTGGGCGGCGATCTTCTACGCCGGCGACCTCTCCTCCGGTGGCGCCGCGGTGATCACCCTGGTGGCCGTCGGCGGCGGCCTCTACACCCTCGGCGGCCTGGTCTACGGCCTCAAGAAGCCGGACCCCTTCCCGGCCTGGTTCGGCTTCCACGAGATCTTCCACACGCTGACGATCGCCGCGTTCGTCTGCCACTACGTCGCCGCCTCGATCGCGACGTACCGGCTCAGGTGACCAGCCCCACGAAGTAGCCCGCCGCGGCACCGGCGAGCACCGCGGCCACCCCGAGCGCCAGCCACGGGAACCGGCCGGCGAACACCTCCAGCACCCGGTACAACCCGGTGAGCAGCAGCAGCGCCGCGGTGACGTGCAGGAGCACGGCCAGCGAGACGCCGGCGACCACGCCCGCGATCCGGAACCGGCCCCAGGCCAGCCCGAGCAGCAGCGGGATCACGACCGCGCCGGCCAGCCCGCCGGCCACCTCGACCGGCCAGTCCCGGTGCCCCATCCACGGCAGCGCGACGCCGAGGTCGACCAGGTCCAGGGTGGCCAGGACGCCCAGCACGCCGATCGTGATCAGGGTGCCCAGCGCCACCAGCCGGTAGTACCAGCGGCGTCCGGGCGACCAGCCCGCGCCGGTGCCCTGGACCATCGTCTTGGCGGTCACCGCCGACCAGACCAGCCAGCGCCGGACCACGCCGGTGCCGGTGTCGGCCATCGCGTCGCGCAGCACCCGGTCCGCCTCGGGCCGGAGCACCACGTGCCTTTCGGTGGAGACGTAGGTCGGGTCGCCCGGCGGGTGCACCAGCCCGTCGTGCAGCAGGGCCGCCGGGAGGTGCCGCCCGGTCTTGGGCACCAGCCAGGTGAACAGCGCGGGCACCGAGGTGAGGTCGGTGTGGAACGTCCGGGTGGCCCGCGGCACCAGCAGCTCGCCGAGGTGCCGGTCGAGGTAGGCGATCCGGCGCATCATCGCGAACTCGTCGCCGCCGTCGGCCGTGGTGATCCGCAGCAGCTGGATCTCGGGGTCACTGCCGGGGTCCGGCGGCTCGCCGGGCTGGTCCTCCCAGGGGTCGACGCCGCCGTCGTAGAAGCGACGTGGCTGGGTCTCCACGGCCAGCGTCATGCCAGCGCGGCGTCCAGGTCGGCGACCTCGGTGACCGGCCGCTCGCAGACCATCCCGCGGCACACGTACGCCGCCGCGCGGCCGTCGACGAGACCCCGGCCCTCGAGGAGCGGGATCGTCGAGGCCGCGACCTGCGCGGGGCTGGCGACGACCACCACGGTCCCGACCGTACGACGTGCGCGGGCAGCCAGCGCGGCCCCGGCGGGGTCGTCCGGCTCGGTGACGACCACGATCTCGCGCGGGCCGTCGAGCGCGACCTGGGCCGCGGCCAGCGACCAGCCCGCGAACCGGGGCGCGCGCTCGACCAGCCTGCGGACCGAGGCCAGCGCAGCCTCGGCGGCGTCGCGGTGCCGGCCGGACCCGGTCAGGGCGGCGTAGCGGAGCAGCGCGGCGGTCAGTGCCGAGTGGCCCGACGGACTGGCGTTGTCGGAGGGGTCGCGCGGCCGGGCGATCAGCTGCTCGGCGTCGTCCGCGGTGTCGTGGAAACCGCCGTCCCCGGCAGCGAACTGCGTCAGGGCCACCTCGAGGAGAGCCCCGGCCCGGTCGAGCCAGACACCCTCGGCGGTCGCCTCGGCGAGCGCGCCGAACCCGTCGGCGACCGCGCCGTAGTCCTCCAGAACGCCGGCATGGGCGCCGGCGATACCGTCGCGGGAGACCCGCAGCAGCCGCGACCCCGTCCAGTGCAGCTCCCAGAGCAGCGTGCCCGCGCTGACCGCGGCAACGAGGAACCGCGGCTCGTCGAGCACGCCGGCGGCGCGGGCGAGCGCCGCGATCGCAAGGCCGTTCCAGGCGGCGACCACCTTGTCGTCGCGGGCCGGCCGCTCGCGTCGTGCCCGGGCCTCGACCAGCGTGCGTCGTACGGCGTGCCAGCGGTCGGCGTCGTCAGGATCCACCAGCAGCTGCAGGACCGAGGTGCCGTGCTCGAACGTGCCCGTCACCTCGAGCAGGGCGGTCGCCCAGGCGCCGTCCTCGGGACCGAGCACCTCGACCAGCTGGGCCGGCGTCCAGACGTAGTAGGTGCCCTCGGCGCCCTCGGAGTCGGCGTCGAGCGCGGAGGCGAAGCCACCCTGCGCGGTGCCGAGCTCGGCGAGCAGGAATTCCCCTGTCTCACGGGCGATCCGGGCCGCGAACGGGTCCCCGGTCAGGGCGTACCAGGAGGTGTAGGCGGAGAGCAGCAGGGCGTTGTCGTACAGCATCTTCTCGAAGTGCGGCACCACCCAGCGGGCGTCGACGGAGTAGCGCGCGAAGCCGCCGCCGAGCTGGTCGTAGAGGCCGCCGCGGGCCATCGCGGTCAGGGTCCGCGGCGCCATCTCGGTCTCGCCGCGGCGCAGCAGGAACTCCAGCAGCATCGACGGCGGGAACTTCGGCGCACCGCCGAAGCCGGCGTTGACCTGGTCGAACTCGGAGGCGAGCCGCTCGGCCGCGGCGTCGAGGACGGACGCGTCGATGGGCGCGGCCCCGGCCAGGGACTCGTTCGCGGCGAGGTGCTCGGCGATCTTGACCGCGGTCGCATCGACGTCATCGCGACGCTCCCGCCAGGCCTCGGTGATCGCCTGCAGCAGCTGGCCGAAGCTCGGCTGCCCGTGCCGCGGCTGGTCCGGGAAGTAGGTACCGGCGAAGAACGGCCTGCCCTCGTGGTCGAGCACGCAGGTCATCGGCCAGCCGCCGTGCCCGGTGGTCGCCACCGTGGCCTGCATGTAGACCGCGTCGACGTCGGGCCGCTCCTCGCGGTCGACCTTGACGCTGACGAAGTGCTCGTTGAGGTAGGCCGCGGTGGCCTCGTCCTCGAACGACTCGTGGGCCATCACGTGGCACCAGTGGCAGGCGGCGTACCCGACGCTCAGCAGCACCGGGACGTCGCGCTCACGAGCCTCCGCGAAGGCCTCGGGTCCCCACTCCCACCAGTCCACGGGGTTGTCGGCGTGCTGGAGGAGGTAGGGAGAGGTCGCGTTCGCGAGACGGTTCACCCGGCCACCCTCTCACTGCGCGCGTGTACTCCTGCGGACCCCGCCGGCGCAATAGCTAGTTCAGGGCTTTTGCCCGGCGCTCCCAAGGTCTTTGCTAATTCGGAACCGGCTCGGGCAGGTTCCAACGTGGGACCACACGGCTGTGCGGTAAGCCAGGCTCCCCCGCTTCTCTCGGGTCGATCGCCTTGCTATCGAGGAGCAGGAGCAGCCGTGAGCAGTCTCGTCAGCACCCGCCGCCGTGCGACCGTCGTCGTCACCCTCTCGCTGGGGCTCGTCCTCGGCACCGTGGCGCCCGTCACCGCCGAGGTGCTCGGCGGCGTCGAGGGCGCGACGCTCGGCAGGGAGCCGCTGGTCACCCCGACCGACGACTCCGCCGACACCCCGGACGACCTCCAGTACGCCGACCCCACGGCCGGTCTCACCGGCATCGACCCGCCGGAGGCGGACGCGAGCGGAGCGGCCCAGCTGAGCTACCCGCTGGTGCTGCCGCAGAGCCGGGTCACCCCCGACCTCGCGCTGCGGTACGACTCGGGCTCGGCCTCGGGCTGGGTCGGGCAGGGCTGGTCGCTCGGGGTCGGCGAGGTCAGCGTGGACACCGCGTTCGGCGTGCCGAAGTTCTGCCCACGCACGACCGCGCCGGCGTGCGGCGACTACGAGAGCGAGTCCTACCGGCTCGACGGCGACCTGCTCTCCCCCAACGCGATCACGGCCGACCCGCAGCCGCGGGTCACCGACCGGCAGGACTACACCCGGCAGGTCGAGACCGACTACGAGAAGATCGTGCGGCACGGCTCGAACCCGAGGAACTACTCGTGGGAGGTCCGCGACAAGACCGGGAACGTGCGCTGGTACGGGATGTTCCCCGACTCCGGCGGTCCGCTGGGCTCGCCGGGCACCCGCACCGGGCCGGCCCGCAACGACCTGAGCCGCGACCCGGGCTCGATCCTGTCCGACGACAGCGGCAACGGTGTCACCTGGTACCTCAAGGCCTCCCGCGACATCGGCTACAACATGACGCGCTACGAGTACGACCAGGTGACCTACCAGGCCGAGGAGACCGACCACGGCACCACGTGGAAGAAGGTCGAGACCTGCGACGGCGTGTGCGCGCGGCACGTCTACCTCGCGAAGATCTTCTACACCGGCGCGGCCGAGGACAGCGGCGAGCCGGAGGACCCGGCGTACGAGGTGCGGATGGTCCGCGGCAAGACCCGGCCCGACCCGGTGCTCGATGCCGGCGCCGGCGTGCTCGACCTGGACAAGGAGCTGCTCACCCGGATCGAGGTCCGCTACGCCAAGACCGACGAGCTGATCTCGCAGTACCGGCTCAGCTACGACACCAACCGCTTCGGCAAGACGCTGCTCACCGCCGTACGGCAGGTCGGGTGCGCGGACGGCGGCTGCGACGACGGCGACGCCACCGGCGCACCCGGCGCGACGCACCGGTTCGACTACTACGACGACGTGGCCGACCCGGCCCGCGGCAACGGGGACGGCTTCGCGGGCGCGGTCACCTGGGACACCCGCGGCGACGACCTCGGCTCCCAGCCGGGAGCGATCGAGAACAAGGCCAGCGCGCTGGGCATGTCCAGCACGGTCGGCGGGGACGGGCACCTGTACGTCGGCTTCAACCCGACCGACCCGACGAAGCTCGGCTCGTTCGGCGGCTCGGTCACCCTCGACGGCGCCGGCACCACCTCGCTCGCCGAGTTCATGGACCTCAACGGCGACAACCTGCCGGACAAGGTGTTCAAGGACGGCACCGACATCTACCTGCGGCTCAACACCACCAAGGCCAGCGGGCCACTGGACCAGTCGGTCACCTTCGGCGACAAGCTCGAGGTGCGCCACCTCAGCAGCCTGCCCGGCGAGCACGAGTTCGGCGTCGACGGTGGAGTCGACCTCAACTACGGCGTCTCGGTCTCCTTCCACGCCGGCGGTTCCTGGAACTGGTCGGACGGGTACTTCAGCGACGTCAACGGCGACGGGCTGCCGGACTACGTCAACGCCGGCACGGTGCTCTACAACCACCTCGACTGCAGCGGCGAGCCGTGCCGGCCGACCTTCGGCACCAGCGACGCGGAGACCAGGCTGCCGCTCGACGTCCGCGACGCCGGCGCCGGCTACACCAGCACCCTGACCGAGACGCTGGCCCGGTTGCGGCGGCTCTCGCCGCCGATCGACACCGTACGGCGGTGGGTGGCGCCCTACGCCGGCACGGTGACCATCGACTCGCGCGCCGTGCTGGTCTCCCCCGAGCAGGCCTCGACGCGGCTGGCGATCCAGCGCGACGGCATCGAGCTCGCAAGCGGTTCGCTCGACGAGGCCGGGCAGGCGTGGGAGCAGGAGCTCACCGACGTCACCGTGGCCAAGGGCAGCCGGATCTACTTCCGGTTCAGTCCGGACACCACCAAGCAGGACAGCGAGGTCGACTGGACCCCGACCGTCCGCTACACCGGCTTCGCGAACGGTCCGGGCGACGTGCCCGCCGACGAGAACGGCCTGAGCCAGCGGAGGTACGACGCCGGGGCGGACTTCACCCTCGCCGGCCGGCCCGGTGGGTTCGTGGGGATGCCGTCGGCGGGCACGGTCCGGTTCACCGGCCGGCTGCACAAGGAGGTCACCTCCGACGACGTGCGCCCGACCATCACGCACCGCTCCGGCGACCCGGGCGTCGGCGTGGTCGACGAGGACGTCACCGTCACCGCGCTCACCCCCGAGGGCGCCCCGGACCCGGACCGGCAGAAGTCGGTGACCGAGAGCGGCGGCGACTTCTGCGTGACCACCGGTGCCGGGACGAGCTTCGGCTGCTACCCGACGCGGGCCGCGGCCACCGCGCAGCTCGCGGTCATCACCACCGCTGAGACCGGGCTGTTCGAGGTCACCGCCGCCGGATTCCACGTCGGCGGCGTGACGACCGGCGACGACCCGAGGCAGGACACCGTCGAGACCCGGCTGGCCGTCGACTCCCCGATCGACGCGACCGCGCTGCGCTGGGTCACCACCCCGCGGCTGTGCTACGTCGAGGACGGTGCCTGCGACCCGTCCCGCCCGGACGTGGTGCCCTCGGTGGACACCGACGTCTACCCGGTGACCTCGGCGGACCGACCGCGGCAGCCGTGGCCCGCGCCCGCCGGGAACGCGGTCGCGCGGATCGTCCTGTCCGGGGGTGACAACCCCGCCGGCGACCTCGTCTTCACCGCCAAGAAGGAAGGTCCCGGCGGGGTGGCCCGGGTGGTCGCCAAGAAGCGGATCCACCTCAGCGGCGGGACTCTGCCCACCCATCCGGCCTTCTTCGCCGACGTCCCGCTGGAGGCCGGGTCCGGCTACTGGTTCGACGTCAGCACCCGCGACCCGTCACTGTCCGAGGTCATCTCCGGGGTCGACGTACGGCTCGGAACCGGGTCCGGCGCGAGCTGGGCCGAAGGCGCGGACGTGCCCGAGCAGCTCGACGCGACCGGTCGGCAGGGCTACTTCGCGGTGCCGTACCGGGGCTGGGCGACGGCCGGCTACCGCGGTGACGGCGCCCGCCGGACCAGCCCGCTGGACGAGGACAGGTTCCGGCTCTCCGAGGCCGACGGCAGCGGGTACGACGACAGCGACGACGCCTGCAAGGCGGCCAACGACGGCAGCTGCCCGAGCTCGGCGAGCGCGGCCACCTTCCCGGGCAGCTACGACGAGGACGCGCCCGCGTTCGACGAGCAGGCGATGGACCGGCAGATCCGCCAGGCCTACGCGTTCCTGCCCAGCCGGACCACGCCCGAGGACGACCCGGACGGCCCGGTCGCCGAGGCCTGGACCGGGCCGCGGCCGGGGATCCGCAGCACCGCGACCGGCCTGGGCGCCGGCCTGCTCGGCGACGAGATCCCCGCCGTCGACACCAGCACCGGCACCGTCCCCGCCCCGATCCTGACCGGGACGTCGGGACCGGTGTTCGCGCTGACCGGCGGGGTCGGCCCGGTGACCGGCTCGTTCGGCTTCGGCTGGAGCCACAGCGACGTCGACTACCTGGACATGAACGGTGACGGCTTTCCCGACCTGGTGACGCCGGGCTCGACCACGTTCACCGACCCGCGCGGCGGGATGGCCTGCCCGCAGTCCGGCGGCACCCTCACCGCGTGTCGTGGCGACGGTCCCGACGTGGTCAACTTCGACACCAGCTTCGCCTTCTCCGGCGGCTTCACCGGCTCGCCGGTGAACATCAAGGTGAACTCGCGCGGCGTGCCGAGCTCGACCCGCGGCGGCTCCTCGGCCAAGGGCGGCGGCAGCTCCAAGGACGAGTACGGCGTCGGCCTGGGCGCCGGCGCGGAGCTGGCGGCGAGCTTCTCCAGCCCGAACGCGGCCAGCCCGTCGTGGAACGACTCGGGCTTCGACGTAGACCTGTCCAAGATCCCCGGCGACCCGCTCGGCAAGATCGGGATCCCGCTGCAGCAGAGCGTCGCGGACATCAACGGCGACGGGCTGCCCGACAAGATCAAGGTGATGACCGACGGCGTGCACGTCCGCCTCAACCTGGGCTACACCTTCGCCGGTGACGTGCTCTGGGCAGACGGCGGCTTCTCCTCCAGCGCCTCGCTGACCGGCGCCCTCTCCCTCGGGCTCGGGTTCGCCGGCTACAACAAGGACTTCTCCGGCGGTGTCTCCCGCAACGCCTCGGTCGACTTCCCGCTGTACTCGTGGGACGACGTCAACGGTGACGGCATCCTGGACGCGCTCTACAAGGCGCCCGACGGCAAGGTCGTGGTCGCGTTCGGCACCGGGACCGGCGTCCGCGACGGCGACAGCTACGGCGACACCGAGGAGATGTCCTTCCAGGTGCTCGGCGACGACGACCTGCTCGACCTGCAGGCCGGCGACACCATCCGCCAGGACAGCTCGATCGGCTACGGCGGCGGCGCGGACTTCACGATGGGCTTCGGACCGCTCTGCTCGCCGGTGCCGGCCTGCTACCTGATCGTCAACCCGGGCGCGCACGCCGAGGGCTCGGCCTCGATCACCGACGTCGACCTGCAGGACGTCAACGGTGACGGCTACGCCGACTCGGTCGGGCGCAACCCGGGCGCGGGCGACGGCGAGCTCGACGTGCGGCTCAACACCCACGGCCGCACCGGCCTGCTCAAGGCCGTGCACAACCCGCTGGGCGGGACCATCGACCTCGACTACGACCGCGACGGCAACACCGTCGCGCACCCGGACTCCTCCTGGGTGCTGAGCAAGGTCAGCGTGGACGACGGCCGGACCGGCGACGGCCCGGACGTGGCCACCAGCACGATCGAGTACGGCGGCGGCCGCTACGACTTCGTGCACCGGTCCGACCTCGGCTTCCGCACGGTGACCGTCCGCGAGCACGGCGCCGGCGGTGACGGCGTGCTGCGCACCACCCGGCGCACCTTCAGCAACCACGACGTCTTCGACGCCGGGCTGCTCACCAAGGTCGAGCTGTTCGCCGGCGACGAGGACCCCGCGAACCTGGTGCAGCAGACCGTCTCCACCTGGCGCGTCCTCGACGGCGCCACCGGCGACCCACTCGACACGGACGCGATGGACACCGACGAGCAGCTGGCCGCCTGGGCGACGCCGCTGCTGGGCAGCACCGAGGAGCGCTGGTACGTCGCCGGTGACGACACCGTGCGGCTGACCTCGCGGGTCGAGTACGCCTACGACGCGCTCGGCAACCCGGTCACCGTCACCGACCTGGGCGACCCCACGACCGACAGCGACGACGTGGTCTCCGAGCTGACCTACTCGACCTGCCGCAGGTCCGCCGGCGAGTACACCATCGACGCCTGCGGCCAGGGCGACCCGGCCGACCACCCGCCGTACTGGGACGACCAGCTCTGCCCGAGCTGGGTGAGCATCCCCGCCTCGATCGAGGTGCGCGACGGCGCCGGGACGCTGCTGCGCTACCGGGAGGGCCCGGAGTCGCTGTGCGACAACGCGTCCGTGACCGACCTGCGCGAGCTGATCTCCGGGACGCCGGCGGACGGCACCTGGGCGCGGACCCGGCTCGCTTACGACACCTGGGGCAGCTACGACCGGATCGTCTATCCCGAGGGCGCCGACGGGCTGAGCTACGCGGTGCAGTACGTCCGCGACGAGCAGCGGCACGCCGACGTCGCCGAGGTCACCGACTACGAGCTCGACGCCGACGAGGCGGCCGACTTCGTCGGCGACCAGGAGCTGACCATCGCGCCCGAGCACGTGGGCCTGACCAGCGTCTCGACGTTCGACCCGCTCTCGGCCGAGATCGCCACCCGCACCGACGCGAACGGCAGCACCACGTCGTACTGGCACGATGCGCTGGGCCGGCTCACCCGGGTGCGGACGCCGGACGGCGGCGGGGTCTCCTACGAGTACCACCCCGAGGCCGCCGGCTACGCCTACGCGATGGCGCACCACGTCGACCGGTTCCACCCGGGCGACACCATCGACACGGTCGCCTTCGTCGACGGCGTCGGCCGGACCACCCAGCAGAAGCGGGAGTCCAGCCTGTTCACCGCGGTCGGCCAGCCGACGCAGGACCGGTTCACCGTCTCCGGGGCCGTCGAGTACGACGTCCTCGGCCGCGAGGTCAAGCAGTGGTACCCGATCTCCGGCGCGCTGGCGGACGCGGCGACGTACGACCCCCGGACCTCCGAGGTGGCACCGACCGTCCGGACCTACGACGTGCGCGACCGCGTGCTCACCGAGAAGGCCCCGAACCAGGCCGTCACCAGCACGGCGTACGGGTTCGCCGAGATCGGCGGCCTGCACCTGGCCACCACCACGGTGACCGACCCGCAGGGCCGGGCCGGCCGCACCCTGCTGGACACTCGCGGCTACACGCACGCGGTCGACGACCTCGCCGTCGGCAAGGCGCCGCTGCGCACCAGCTACCGGGTCGACCCGCTCGGCCAGCTGCGCACCGTGGTCGCGGCCGGCAGGACCCAGGCGGCGCACGACTACGACCTTCTCGGGCGGCGCACCTCGACGAGCACCCAGGACGCCGGCAGGGTCGAGTACGGCTACGACGCGGTCGGCAACAAGGTGTCCTCGCAGAGCTCGGTGCAGCGCGCCGACCACGACGTCAGGACGCGCTACTCCTACGCCTTCGGCAACCTGGTCGGCATCGACTACCCGGACGCGACCCCGAACGTCACCCTGACCTGGGGCGGCTACGGCGGCGCTCCGTCCGGCCAGAACGGCGCCGGCCGGCTGGTCGAGGTCACCGACGCCGCGCGGCACCAGGTCCTCGGGTACGACGCCAACGGCCTGCCCGCGCGCGAGACGACCGAGATGGTCGACGACCACTGGAAGCTGGGCAAGCTCACCACCACGTTCTCCTACGACTGGCTGGGCCGGCTCGGCAGCGTCGGCGAGTACGACGGCGAGACGATCGCCTACGACTACGACCACGGCGGTTCGCTGGCCGGCATCAGCGGCAGCAAGGACTGCACCGACCTCGGCACCCTGGCGGCCGCGGCAGCCGCCGGCGCGACGACGCTGACGGTCCGGGAGAACCCGCTGGCGGCCGACCCGGCGCTCCCCTTCACGATCACCGTCGGTGGCGAGCCGGTGCGGGTGACGGCGCGGACCCCGGGCGCCGGCGGGACCACGACGTACGTCGTCGACCCGACCACCGTCGCGCACGGGACCGGCTCGAAGGTCACCTCCGCCGAGGCCGTCTCGTGCCGCTACCGGTACCTGGACACCCGGCAGTACGACCAGTTCGGCCAGCAGGCGGTGCAGCAGACCGGCAACGGCGTGCGCACCCGCCAGGTGCGCGACGCGGAGACACGGCGGCTGAGCCGGATCCGGTCGGTCAACACCCAGGCCGGCGACCGCGAGCTGCAGGACCTGGCCTACCGCTACGACCTGGTCGGCAACGTGCTCGGCGTCGCCAACGAGCTGCCCGCGGACACCTCCGCTCTCATGGGCGGCCCGAGCGAGCAGAGCTACCGCTACGACCCGTACTACCGGGTGGTGCACGCCGAGGGCGCGTGGCACGAGGCTCCCGACGTACGGCGTCAGTACAGCTACGACCTGTCGTACGACGACGCCACCGGCAACGTGACCTCGAAGAAGCAGAAGGTCTGGGAGGTCAAGGACAGCTGCACGTCGAAGTGCAAGGAGTGGGTCGACACCGACCGCACCTTCGACCTCGGCGGCTACGGCTACGCCGGCGAGCAGCACCGGGCGGTCGCGCTCGGCGCGGGGAAGAGCGCGCAGCGGCTGACCTACGACCTGGACGGCAACATCACCTCGATCAGGACGCCGGACTATTTGCGCCAGATGACCTGGGACGCCAACGGGCGGATGACCAGCATCGTCGACCGGCCGAACGGGAGCGGCGGCAAGCCGACCACGTACGCCTACGACTGGCAGGGCCAGCGCGCCACCGAGGTCAAGGAGACCGGCCGCACCTGGTTCGTGAACCCGTGGCTGACGGTGCGCGACGGGACCGTGTGGAAGAACGTGGTCGCCGACGGGCGGATGCTGGCCACCAAGTTCGAGCAGGACGACGCCTACGAGGCCAAGGCGTACTTCCACCACGCGGACCTGCAGGGCAGCACCAACGTGGTCACCGACCGCACCGGCGAGGTCTTCCAGCACCAGGAGTACCTGCCGGGCGGGTCGGTCTGGGTCGACGAGAAGAGCACGATCTTCCGCACGCCTTACCAGTTCGGCGGGGAGTACGCCGACGAGGACCACGGCCTCACCGACCTCGGCCAGCGCTGGTACGACCCGAGCAGGGCGATGGTGTACGGCGCCGACCCGGCCGTGTTCGCGGACCCGGCGGCGCTCGTCGAGGAGCCGACGCTGGCGGCGCCGTACACGTTCGCGCGGAGCAACCCGCTGTCCTGGACCGACCCGGACGGCGCCCGCGCGACCGCGGTGAACCCGGCGAAGGTGCGGGCCCTGGAGGACAAGCTGCGCAACGAGGACGGCACCCCGCTGAGCCTGGAGCAGCGGATCCGGCTCAAGCTCTACTTCGACCAGCACCAGGGCCTCGGCGGGCGGCTGAGCTACGGGATCCTCAACCACCTCGAGGGCCTGCGCAAGGCGCACAAGGTCGCCGAGAAGTTCGAGATGAAGCCGCTGCTGGAGATCTCGATCGGCAAGGGCGAGGACGGCGGCTACGAGGTGAAGAACGTGAAGCTGAGCTGGGGCTATGGCAAGCGCGCCAAGCTGAACTTCGCCGGCGAGGAGCCCGGCGGGAACATCAGGCCGCCCGAGCCGGCGGCCAACGTGCCGCCCGCACCACCGCCGCCGCCCGCGCACTGGCGCCCCAACCAGGCCGGTCCGGCCCAGCAGGCCGCGGAGCCGCCGGTGGTGGCCGGGGCGGCGCCGGCCCAGTCGGACGGGGGCTGAGGCCCGACATGACATCTCCGGTCGTTCTCAGACACATCGACGACAGCGATCTCGCGGTGTTCTTCGACCACCAGGTCGACCCCGAGGCGGTCGCCATGGCGGCGTTCCCTGCTCGCGACGAGGAGCAGTTCGCACAGCACTGGGCGAAGATCCGCGGCGACGACAGCTGCCTGGTACGCACGATCGTGGCCGACGGCAGGGTGGCGGGGAACATCGGCAGCTGGCAGCAGGACGGGCAGCAGCTGCTCGGCTACTGGGTGGGCCGTGAGTACTGGGGCCGCGGCATCGCGACCCGGGCGCTCGGTCTGCTCGTGGAGGAGGTGGCGGTCCGGCCCCTGTACGCCCACGTCGCGGCGCACAACGCGGGCTCGATCCGGGTTCTGGAGAAGTGTGGCTTCCGGCGTGATCCCAGCCAGGAGGAGACAGGGCCGGTACCCGAGGAGCTCGTCTTCGTGCTGGACGCCTGAGGCGCTGCCTGCCTTTCTTGGGGGTGCCTCCCGGTAGCATCGAACATACGTTCGAACGATCGCGCTCGGGAGGTGATCATGGCTTGTGACACGACACAGCCGGTCCCCTCTGATGCTGCCGCGATCATCGACGAGCTGCGGGCGCTGGAAGAACAGAAGTGCCGCATCGAGGCACGTCAGGCTCAGCTGGCGGTGGTGCTGAAGTCGTTGCGGACGGCGCACGGTGATGACGCCGCGTTCGCCGAGGTCGCGCTGGCCCGCCGGGTCTCCCCCTACAAGGGACGCCAGCTGTTGTCGCTGGCCACGGTGCTGGATCGGGAGCTGCCCTGCACGAAGGCGGCCTTCGAGGCCGGGCTCATCAGCCAGTGGCGCGCCCAGATCATCGCCCGCGAGACCGGCTGACTCTCACTCAAGCACCGGATGCAGGTCGACGAGATCATCGCCGGCGACCCGGTCGCGCTGTCCCAGCGTGGGGATCGGGAGACCGTGGCCGCGATCCAGGAGATCGCCGCCCGCCTCGACGCCGCCTCCCTGGCCCGCCGCCGCCGGTACGCCGAGTCAGAACGCCGCGTCGGCATCCGCCCCGCCCCGGACTCGATGGTCTTCCTCACCACCCTGCTCCCCATGGCCACCGGCATCGGGGTCTACGCAGCCTTGAAGGCCCACGCCACCACCGCGGTCGGCACCGGGCAAGCCACCAGCATCGGTGCCGCGACGGCCGATGAGCTCGTCCGACGCATCACCGGCGTCACCGCCACCCACCCCCAACCGGTCACCCTGCGGTTGACCATGCCGGTCGGGGTGCTCTTCGACCACACCGACGACCCGGCCCATCTCGAGGACCACGGCATCCTGCCCGCCGAGGCCGCCCGCGCCCTGCTCGCCGACAACCTCGACACCAGCGCGAAAGTCTGGCTCAAGCGACTCTTCACCCACCCCGAGACCGGCGACCTCATCGCCATGGACTCCCGAGCCCGGCTCTTCCCCGCAACCCTGGGCGAGTTCCTCGACATCCGCGACCGCTGGTGCCGGACGCCTTGGTGCGACGCCCCGATCCGGCATCACGACCACGTCAAGTCCCACGCCGAGGGTGGAGAAACCTCCGCCTTCAACGGGCAGGGGCTGTGCGCAGCCTGCAACCAGGCCAAGGAAGCACCCGGTTGGAGTGCCCGACCAGCACCAGGGCCGAGGCACACCGTCGAGATCACCACACCCACCGGGCACCGGTACAGGTCACGGGCTCCGGCAGCTTGAACCTCATGCCGCATCAATAGCGGCGTGTGTCCTTTCGGCGCGTTCTTTCAGCGTCAGCCTTCTGACCAGTAGACAGAGGCTTGCCACCAGCTCCCATGCTCGGTCACTTCGGCGCCGGTGATCGTCACGTCGAGGATGTCTTCGCTCCTGATGGCGTGCGCCTCGATCTGATCGGCAAGACGTCGAAGCAGGAGCGGCAGATCGCTGGACGTCGGGCCTTCGGGGTTTCCAAGGCTGAAGTGGCGAGCTGGGTAGCCAGACATGCAGCGAGCATCCCGGATGCGGACCGGGGCGCCGTCGTGCACTTCTCGCGTAAAACACTGAGCAGGCAGAACTCCTCGCAGCGGAACTGCAGCGAGAGATTTGCTGCCGGGCACGTCCTTCACGGCAAGCCGTGGCGCGTCATCGCCAAGGCCCTGCCGAACGACGACATCGTCATTGAGTACGGCGACGAGGTGGCCGTTGTGCACCTCACTTGGACTCAGAAGCAAGACCGACCGCCATGGCCGATGACTACGTTCATCCGGTCTCTCGACGAGTTCGAGTCATACGGGTCGACCGAGTACGACGGGGAACTCCGACGCACCCCGGGCTGGAGGGATCTCACCTCGAATGCCCCCCCGAGGCGCCGGGCCTCACTCCGCCATCGCGGGGGCGGCTGCCGGGGTCGGCGGGGCGACCTTGTTGACGCGCACCAGGGCCAGCGACGAGATCAGCGCCAGCACGGTGACCACGATCGCGGCCTGGAACGCGTGCTGCTGGCCGGTCACGAACACGTCGGCTCGACCCGCGGAGGAGCCGGCCCGGGCGCCGAGCTCCGCGGCGCGATCGGCTGCGGCATGGGCGAAGACCGTCCCGAAGGCGGCGAGTCCGATGGCACCGCCGATCTGCTGGCCGGTGTTCAGCAGAGCCGAGGCCAATCCGGTCTCGTGGGGCGCGACGCCGTTGACGGCGGTCATGGTGAGCGGCACGAAGCTGCACCCCATGCCCAGGCCCAGCAGGAGCAGCGAGCCCAGGAACGTCCAGTAGCTGCTGCTCGCGTCGAGCCGGGACATCGCGATCATCGCCACGATCGCGAAGGCCGGACCGGCGATGAGGAACGGGCGGATGCCGATCTTCGGGATGAGCCTGCGCACGACGACCAACGACATGACCATGATCGTCGCCGGCATCGGCAGGAAGCCGAGACCGGTGCGGAACGGACTCCAGCCGTGCACGTTCTGCTGGTACTGCGCGAGGAAGTAGAACGTCGTGAACAGCGCAGCCGCGAGGAAAAGCATGATCAGGTAGGTGCCGGTGCGGTTGCGGTCCGCGAAGATCCGGAACGGCATCAGCGCATGCGTCGACCCGAGCTCGATGATCACGAAGGCGACGAGCAGGGCCGCGGCGATCACGAGCGTGACGATCGTGGTCGTCGAGCCCCAGCCGTCGGTGGCCGCCTTGGTCAGTCCGTACACCAGGGTCGACATGCCCGCGGTGACGGTGAGGGCGCCCGGAAGGTCCAGCTTCTTGCCGGAGCCTTGCGACTCGTCGAGCACGCGCGGGGTCAGCAGCAGCACGATCGCGCCGATCGGGGCGTTGATGAACAGAGCCCAGCGCCAGCTGGCGTAGTCGGTCAGCACGCCGCCGAGCAACAGCCCCAGCGCACCGCCGGACGCTCCCATGGCCGCGAAGACACCGAAGGCACGGGAACGAGCGGCCGGTTCGGTGAACGTCGTGGCCAGCAGCGCCAACGCGGTCGGAGCGGCGATGGCGCCACCGGCTCCCTGGAAGGCCCGGGCGATGATCAGCATCGCCTCGCTGTTGGCGAAGCCACCGACCAGCGAGGCGCCCGCGAAGAGCCCGACGCCGATCATGAACATCCGGCGGCGACCGAAGAGGTCACCGGTGCGGCCGCCGAACAGGAGGAGCCCGCCGAACGTCAACGAGTACGCCGTGATCACCCAGGTGAGGTTGTCGAGCGAGAAGTCCAGGTCGTGACGGATCCTCGGCAAGGCCACGTTCACGACCGTGGCGTCGAGGATGACCATCAACTGCGCGACGCAGATGACGGCGAGGGCAACGGCACCGTTGCGGCTGGCCTGGGGGTGCGGGGCTTCAGTCATGAGCGGAGTCCTTGTCGGAGGTCGAGCGGGTGCGCGCGGGGAGGCCGAGCACGGGCAGCAGCACGCTGCCCACCACCTGCTCGGCGTAGCCACGTCCGGCCGGCTTTCCGGTCATGAGGGCGCGCTGCAGCATGAGCGAGGGCACCAGGCTCGCGGCCATGGCCACGTCGATCTCGGGACCCAGCTCGCCGCGGCTGCGAGCACGTTCGAGCATGGCGGCGATCCGGGCGATACGCGGCTCGGTGAAGCGGATCCTGAACGCCTCGAGCAACTCCGGCTCGCGCGGGAGCGCGGAGCAGATGCTCACCATCACCTGCTGCAGCCGTTGCGAGCGCGGGCTGCACGACGCGGCGATCAACAGGTCGATGTCGCCCTCGAGCGTGCCGGTGTCGATGCTGTCGAGGGCCGGCTTGAGCGTCGCCAGCGCCTCGATGACGAGCTCGGCCTTGCTGCCCCACCGGCGGTACACCGTGGTCTTGCCGACGCCCGCAGCCGCCGCCACGCCCTCCATGGTCAGCCGGTCGTAGCCGTCCCGTACCAGCACGTCGATCGTCGCCTCGATGATCGCCGCGTCGCGACTCGGATCGCGAGGGCGCCCGCGAACGGGCTCCTCGGCAACGACAGCACTCGTCGGGTCCATGCCGACGAACGTAACACGATACGACACGGGATCGTATCGTTTAATCTCCCTCGCGGACCAGCGCCGCGATCGTTCCGGGCGAGCGCAGGTGCGGCTGGTGCGGGAAGCCCGGCAGTTCGACCGAGGCGGCCTCCGGGAGTGCGGCCCGCCAGCGCCGGCGCATCCAGGTCGGGACGAGGAGGTCCCGGCCTCCCCAGACGAAGGTCGCTGCCCGGCCGTCGACGCGGGCCAGATCCGGAAGACCAGGTCCGCGGCGCCCCGCTGCTCGCCCGACCTGGTAGAGCGGGAACCGGCTCCACGACTCCAGCAGCACCGCGACGTCGTCGGCGTCGATCTCCGGCGGGATGCGCGACTGGTGGAACCAGAGGCCGTTGACGAGACCAGACTTCGTCGTACGACGCCACAGCGGCCGGGTGAGCGTGAGCGCCGGCAGGCCCGCGAAGAGAACCCCGTAGAAGGCGACGCCGGCCCCTGCGGCCCACGGCGGAGCAAGGGCGACGACGCGCTCGGCTCGACCGCGTCCCAGGAGCTCGAGAGCCGCGACACCGCCGAAGGAGCTGCCGACCACGGTCACGTCCTCGGTCCACCCAGCCTCGTCGAGGACGGTCTCCACGTAGTCGACGTGCTGCCCCAGCATCGGCCGGCTCGGATCCAGGGTGGGGCCGCCGAGGCTTCCCGGCAGCGTCGGGGCGATCACCTCGTGGTCGGCCGCCAGGTCGGCGATGAGGCGCCGGAACTCGACCCAGGTGCAGAAGCCGCTGTGCAGCAGGAGCAGGCGCCGGCCCGTCCCCTGCCGCTCGACCTCGAAGCCCATGGGGACAGCATGCTCTTCGCGCTCCTACCAGCCACGCTCCGCCAGCCGGTGGGGCTGCGCGATGTCCTCGACGTTGATGCCGACCATGGCCTCGCCCAGGCCGCGGGAGACCTTGGCGACCACGTCGGGGTCGTCGTGGAAGGTGGTGGCCTTCACGATCGCCTCGGCCCGCTGCGCGGGGTTGCCGGACTTGAAGATCCCCGAGCCCACGAACACGCCCTCGGCACCGAGCTGCATCATCATCGCCGC
>JAGIBL010000013.1 GCA_017744365.1 Nocardioidaceae bacterium
CGCGACACCGGGCCGCCACCGACGGCTCGGTGGGCGAGCGGGTGGCCAGGCCGTTGAGCCTGGGCCAGGCGTTCATCGAATACATCGAAACCAGGCGCGACGCCCCCCAGGCAGGCGGCATGGCCGCGACCGTCGTGGTCACCATGACGATGCAGGCCATGCTCGGCGCCGCCCGCGCCGCGTCCCTGGACTCGGGTGGGTTCATCAGCGCCTCCGAAGCCCGCCGCCTGCTCTGCGAAGCCGGGATCATCCCCGCCGTCCTCGGCTCGAAGTCCCAGGTCCTCGACCTGGGCCGCAAGACCCGCCTCCACACCGAAGCCCAGCGCATCGCCTTGATGCTGCGCGACAAGGGCTGCCGCGCGGAGGGGTGTGACTGGCCACCTGGCATGTGCCACAGCCACCACGGCATCCCCTGGAGCCGGGCCGGCCACACGAACGTCAAGGACGGGATGCTCCTCTGCCCGAGACACCACACCCTGGCCCACGACCGCCGCTACCAGATGAAGACCGACAGCAGCGGGCGCGTCACGTTCAGCAGGCGAACGTGAGTCCATCGCGCTCACTGATGCCGCCGCTCAGTCCTCCCAGGGAGCCTGGTCGCCCATCTTCTCGTAGTACTTCGCCAGGTGGCTCTTCACCCGGTCGACGTCCTTGTCCGGGAGGTCGACGCCGCCGCGGGCACCCTGCACGACGTTGCCGGCTGCCATGACGCCGCGCGGGACCGCCTTCAGCTTGCCGCCGACCACGTCGGCGATGAGCAGCTTGTACGCCGTGAAGTTCTCCTTCTGGTCGGCGTCGTACCAGACGTGGGCATCGCGGTAGCGCTCGTTGGGCTCGTCCTCGGCGTGGGCCCAGGAGCGGACCCGCTTCTCGGCGGCGTCGCCGTCCCACTCGCGGTCCCGGTCGGCGAGGGGCAGGTCCTGGAAGGTGGTCACAGCCATGCCGTCGCCGTACCCGTCGCCCCGGACGCGAAACGCCCGGGGCGACGGGGGACGAGTGACCTACTTCTTGCCGTGGCCCGATCCGCTGCTGAGCTGAACGGTCTGCTCGCTGTAGCCGTCGGCGCAGGTGAGCAGGCCGCAGGCGTACCCGAAGGTGACCGACCCGGCCTTGCCGCCGCGGAACAGCCCGTTCGAGGAGAACACGTCGGCCGTCCACGTGTGCGTCTGGCCGTCGCACTCCAGCGGGTAGACGAAGAAGTCGCCGGTGATCTTGGTCCGGCCCACCCGCTGGGTCAGGGTGCCGTCGATCTCGGCGTCGCCCTCGTTGGCGTTGGAGCAGGAGTAGGTGCCGCTGACCCGGGCGGAGCCGTCCTTGTAGGCCACCGCGCGCGAGTCCGCGGTGATCGTCAGCTCCGGCGGCGGCGGGGCCGTGTCGAAGGTGACGTGCAGGTGGCCGCCGTTGGTCGCGGTGTCGGAGAACGCGACGACGTAGTACGTCGTGCCAGGGGAGGTCGCGACGCCGACAGCGCCCGGTCCGCAGGCGACCAGGTTGCCGTCGGCCGGGTCGCCCTCGGTGACGATGAAGCCGCCGGAGTAGTCCGAGTCGGTCATCGAGGCGATGAAGCCGTCGCCGGTGGTCTCGGTGTACTTGAACCAGACGCTGGCGTTGGTGAACGGGGCGCCGCAGTCGTTGTTGAGGCTGGCGTCCAGGGCGTCCGTGGTCGCCTGGGTGGTGTCCTGGTCGAACGAGGCCGGCAGGCTGCCGACATCGGTCGCCCCGGCCGCGGTGTCGTTGCCGGGTGCCGCCGCGTCGGCGGCCGTGATGGTCAGTGCCGGTACCAGGACGGCGGCGGCGACCGCCGCGAGAGCGGTGCGCAGGCGTGGTCTCATGGGTGCCCCCAGTTCTCGAGAGGGACTCGGGTGCCGAGTCGGGTGGCTCACCTTGGCACCGGGCCGGTTGCCTCGGGGAGGGGCGCGTCGAAACTGGTGCTGACGGGCTAGTCCAGCCGGGAGGGCAGGCAACCGAACCGCCCGCGCGAGCGTCGTACCTAGCTGGCCACCTGGGCGCGCCGGAACGTCGCGGGCGCCATCCCGTGGGCCCGCTTGAACGCGGCGCTCAGCGCGAACGGGCTGGCGTAGCCGACCCGGGTGGCGATCGCGGCCAGGGGCAGGTCGGACCCGGCGAGCAGGTCGGCGGCCAGCGCCAGCCGCCACCGGGTCAGGTAGGTCAGCGGCGGCTCGCCGACGTGCTGGCCGAACCGCCTGGCCAGCGCTGCCCGGGAGAGCCCGACGTGCGCGCCGAGCGACTCCACCGTCCAGGGCAGCTCGGGGCGTTCCTCGATCGCGGCCAGGGCCCGGGCCACGGTCTCGTCGGCGGGCCGGGCGGGCCCGGTGGCCAGCACGTCGCGCAGCGCGGTCACCACGACCAGGTCCAGCAGCCGGTCCAGCACCACGGAGTGGCCGGCCTCCTCGCTGGAGAGCTCGGTGGCGAGCAGGGTGGTCAGGGCCGGGTCGAAGCCGTGGAGCACGACGCTCGCGGGCAGCCGGGACAGCAGCAGCGCGCCCACCGAGGTCTCCCGCTCGTAGGTGCCGATCAGCATCACCGTCGCGTCGGGGGAGCGGGTGTTGCCCCAGGTGCGCACTCCGATGAACATGTCCTCGGGGAGGACCTGGCCGTGCGGGTCGACGCAGACCTGGCCGGGCAGGATCCGGATGTCGGCGGGACGGTCGGCGGCGTCGGCGAACACGTACGGCGCCGGGCCGCGCGCCAGGACGACGTCTCCGGGCCCGAGCTGGTGGGCGACGCCGTCGGACCCGGTGAAGACCGCGCTGCCCTGGGCCAGCACCACCACCGAGAGCGGGGCCTCGTCCTCGATGGTGATCGACCAGGCGCCCTCGAACATCGCCTTGAGCAGGAACGCGCGTTGGGCGCGGGGCCCGTCCAGAAGTGCGTCGATCGCCGCCATGGTGAGACGATCACACATGTGAGTGCGCTTGACAAGCATTCAAGACGCTCACAACTGTGGGCAGTATCGGGGCCATGACGATTCTCATCACCGGCGGCACCGGCAAGACCGGGAGCCGCGTCGCGCGCCTGCTGACCGACCTCGGTCACGACGTCCGGGTCGCCTCCCGGTCCTCCGCCCACCGCTTCGACTGGAACGACGAGTCCACCTGGGACGCGGCGGTCTCCGGCTGCTCGGCGGCCTACCTGACCTTCCAGCCCGACCTCGGCCTGCCCGGCGCGGACCTGGTCATCGGCCGGTTCGCGGCGCGGGCGGTCACCCTGGGCTGCCGCCGGTTGGTGCTGCTCTCGGGCCGGGGCGAGGACGGTGCCCGCAAGGCCGAGCGGGCGATGGTCGCCTCGGACGCCGACTGGACCATCGTGCGCTCGGCGTTCTTCCTGCAGAACTTCACCGAGTCGGTCTTCGCCGCCGAGCTCGCGCAGGGATCGCTGACCATGGTCGAGCACCCCGCGGCCGAGCCGTTCATCGACGCCGACGACATCGCCGACGTGGTGGTCACCGTGCTCCTCGACGAGGAGTACACCGGCACCGTCCTCGAGCTGACCGGGCCCGAGCTGCTCACCTTCGCGGACGTCGCCGAGCGGTTCGGGGCGACGTACCGGAGCCTTCCGGTCGACGCGTACGTCGGCGAGCTGGTCGCAGCGGGGCTTCCGGCCGAGGACGCGACCGGGTTGGCGTACCTGTTCGCCGACGTGCTCGACGGGCGCAACGAGCAGGTCACCTCCGAGGTCCCCGACGTGCTCGGCCGCCCGGCCCGCACCTTCGCCGAGTTCCTGGTGACCACCACGGAGGTGAGCAGCCGTGGATGAGCTGGTCCTCGACGCCGGCCGGATCCTCAACGGCCTGCTCGCCGGCGTCTACGTGGCCTTCCTGGTCGCGGTGATGCCCGCGCTGCACGCGCTCCCCGACGACGTCTTCGCCAAGGTGATGAACCGGATCAACGAGGTGATCGTCAATCCGGCCTTCCTGCTGCTGTTCCTGGGCGCCCCGGTCCTGGCCGCGGTGCTGCTCGCCTGGAACCGCGGCCCGCTCGCGGTCGCGGCCGCCCTGTGCGCACTGGCCGCGCTGGTCATCACCTTCGCCGCCAACCTGCCGCTCAACGACGCCCTGGCGGCGGGCGGTTCGCGGGAGGACTACGAGACCCCGTGGCTCGTCTGGCACTCCCTGCGAACCGCCACGGCCACCGGCGCGTTCGTGCTGCTGGCCGTCACCGGTCGGTAGCGATGATCCGAGTGACCGGAGGGGATGCGCACGGGTCTCCCTCGGAGGAGGATCGGAGGGTGGACGCGGAGACGAAGCAGCGGGTGAAGCAGGCCCTTCGGCAGCACCGCCTCGACCTGGTCGGCTGAGGATGCGCGCCCTGCTCGGCGCGGGCGCGGTGCTCCTGCTCGCGGCCGGGTGTGGCGGGACCAGCTCACCGAAGGAGGTCGGCATGGAGGGAACGACGAGCATCACGGTGACCAGCACGGCGTTCGCCGAGGGCGAACCCGTCCCGACGACCTACACCTGCGAGGGGGCCGACCTCGCCCCGCCGCTCGCGTGGACCGGCGTGCCCGACGACGCCGCCGCGCTGGCCCTCGTGGTCGACGACCCGGACGCTCCGCACGGCATGTTCACCCACTGGGTGGTGCTGGACATCCCGGCGTCCGTCGGCGGCAGCACCGAGGGCGGCGTGCCGTCCGGCGGCGTGCAGGCGAGGAACTCGGCCGGCCGGTCCGCCTGGATGGGTCCGTGCCCGCCCAGCGGGACCCACCACTACCGGTTCACCCTCTACGCGCTCTCGGCCCGGACCGGGCTGGCCGAGGGTGCGTCGCTCGACGAGGCGCTGCGGGCCGTCCAGCGCCTCGCGACCGCCTCGGGAAGGCTGACCGGCACCTACCGTCGATGAGGCGGGAACAACGGATCCCCGCCGGGAGTTGAGCCGTCATTGCTCAAGTTTCCTGAAGGGGTTCCGATGACGACCAAACGACTTCCCGTGCTGTTCCTCGACGACGTGGTCCTGCTTCCGGGCATGGTCGTGCCGATCGAGCTGAACGACAGCGCACGTGCCGCGGTGGACGCGGCCCAGGCCGCCGCCACCGAGGGCGAGACGGCCGAGCTGCTGGTGGCACCGCGGCTCGACGGTGCCTACGCGTCGTACGGCGTGGTGGCCGAGATCGAGAAGGTCGGCCGGTTCAGCGGCGGCGCTCCCGCGGCCGTGCTCCGGACCGGTGCGCGGGCCGCGATCGGCAGCGGCGTGACCGGTCCCGGTGCGGCCCTGTGGGTCGAGGCCGAGACCGTCGAGGTGCCGGCGCCGACCGACGAGACCCGGACGCTGGCCGCCGACTACAAGAAGCTCGTCGTCGCGGTGCTGCAGAAGCGCGAGGCCTGGCAGATCATCGACTCGGTCAACACGATCACCGCGCCCGACATGCTCGCCGACACCGCCGGCTGGGCGCCGTACCTGTCCGTCGAGCGCAAGCGCGAGCTGCTGGAGACCCCCGACACCGACGCCCGGCTGCGGCTCCTCATCGAGTGGACCCAGGCCTACCTCGCCGAGTCCGAGGTCAACGACAAGATCGAGTCCGACGTGCGGGAGTCGCTGGAGAAGAACCAGCGCGAGTTCCTGCTCCGCCAGCAGCTGGCCGCGATCCGCAAGGAGCTCGGCGAGGGCGAGCCGGACGGATCCGACGACTACCGGGCGCGCGTCGAGGCGGCCGATCTGCCCGAGGCGGTCCGCGAGGCCGCGCTGCGCGAGGTCGACAAGCTGGAGCGCTCCAGCGACCAGAACCCGGAGGCGGGCTGGATCCGCACCTGGCTGGACACCGTCCTGGAGATCCCGTGGTCGGTGACCACCGACGACAACACCGACATCGCCGCGGCCCGCGCCGTGCTCGATGCCGACCACCACGGGCTGGACGAGGTGAAGGACCGCATCGTGGAGTACCTGGCCGTCCGGGCCCGGCGGGCCGAGCGCGGCCTGTCCGTGGTCGGCGGTCGCGGCTCCGGCGCGGTGGTGCTGCTGGCCGGGCCTCCGGGCGTCGGCAAGACCTCGCTCGGTGAGTCCGTGGCGCACGCTCTCGGCCGCAAGTTCGTGCGGGTGGCGCTCGGCGGCGTCCGCGACGAGGCCGAGATCCGCGGCCACCGGCGCACGTACGTCGGCGCGCTGCCCGGTCGCATCGTCCGGGCGATCAAGGAGGCCGGCTCGATGAACCCGGTGGTGCTGCTCGACGAGGTCGACAAGGTCGGCAGTGACTTCCGGGGCGACCCCGCGGCGGCGCTGCTGGAGGTGCTCGACCCGGCGCAGAACCACACGTTCCGCGACCACTACCTCGAGCTCGACCTGGACCTGTCCGACGTGCTGTTCATCGCCACCGCCAACGTGCTCGAGACGATCCCGCCGGCCCTGCTGGACCGGATGGAGCTGGTGGGCATCGACGGCTACACCGAGGAGGACAAGGTCGCCATCGCCCGGGACTTCCTGGTGCCGCGCCAGCTGGAGCGGGCCGCGCTGACCGCCGAGGACGTGACCGTCACGGAGGCGGCGCTGCGCGAGATCGCCGCCAACTACACCCGCGAGGCCGGCGTCCGCTCGTTCGAGCGGCTGCTCGCCAAGGCGTTCCGCAAGGCGTCGCTGCGCGAGGGGCCGGTGACCGTCGACGTGGACGACCTCAAGGACCTGATCGGGCGGCCCCGGTTCACCCCGGAGTCGCGCGAGCGGACCGCGGTCCCCGGCGTCGCGACCGGGCTCGCGGTGACGGGCATGGGCGGTGACGTCCTGTACGTCGAGGTGAGCGCACAGCCGGGTGGCAAGCAGGGCCTGACCCTGACCGGTCAGCTGGGTGACGTGATGAAGGAGTCCGCGCAGATCGCGCTCTCCTGGGTGCGTGCGCACGCACAGGAGCTCGGCATCGACGAGGCGCTGCTCGACCGGCCGGTGCACGTGCACTTCCCGGCGGGTGCGGTGCCCAAGGACGGTCCGTCGGCGGGCGTGACCATGACCACCGCCCTGGTCTCACTGCTCACCGGACGCCCGGTGCGCCACGAGGTCGGCATGACCGGCGAGGTCTCGCTGACCGGCCGGGTGCTCCCGATCGGCGGCGTCAAGCAGAAGCTGCTCGCCGCCCAGCGGGCCGGCCTGACCGAGGTGTTCCTGCCGCAGCGCAACGAGCCCGACCTGGACGACGTCCCGGCCGAGGTGCTCGAGGCCCTGACGGTGCACCTGGTCGGCGAGGTCGGGGAGATCCTGGCGACTGCGCTGGAGCCGGCCACCACGGCGGCGACCGCCGCGGCCTGACCACTCGACCTGACCGCTCGACCTGACCGCTCGACCTGACCGCTCGACCTGGGGGACCGTCATCCGCTACACAAGGCGGGTGGCGGTCCCTCAGCACGGCATCTTCGCGTTCGGCACGTCGGCGCACAGCTACCTCGAGCTCGACCTGCTCCCCGGCGCCGACCCGCGCGCCGCGGTGCTGGCCCTGGCCGAGCACCTGCTGCAGGCGAGCACCATGCAGGCGGCCAACCTGGTCGGCGGCGTGCGACCCGAGCTGTGGGCCCAGGTCGCGCCGGAGTCCGCGCCCGTCGGCGCGACCGGGTTCACCGAACCGGTCACCGGGGCGGACGGGTTCACCATGCCGGCCACCCAGCACGACCTCGCGGTCTGGGTCTCGGCCGGGGCTCGCGACGTCGTCTTCGACGGCGGGCTGGAGCTGACCGGCGCGCTGGCCGGGCACGCCTCCCTGGTCGAGGAGACCTTCGGCTGGTCCTACCACCGCGACCTGGACCTGACCGGGTTCATCGACGGCACCGAGAACCCGGCGCTGGCCGAGGCGCCGGGGGCGGTACTGGTCCCCGAGGGCGAGCCCGGCGCCGGCGGCTCGGTGCTGCTGCTGCAGAAGTGGGCGCACGAGACGGCCGTCTGGACCGCCCTCTCCGACGCCGAGCAGGAGCAGGTGATCGGGCGCACCAAGACCGACAGCGTCGAGCTGGACCCGCGCCCGGAGACCGCGCACGCGGCCCGCACGGACCAGGACGAGTTCGGCAAGATCCTGCGCCGCAACACCGGCTACGGCACCGTGCTCGACCACGGCACCATGTTCGTCGGGTTCAGCGCTCGCCGGTCCACCCTCCACGACATGCTGCGCAGCATGGCCGGCGTCGACGGGCCGCGGGACGCGCTCACCCGCTACACCCGGGCGCTCACCGGCGCCTACTACGTGGTGCCGTCCGTCGACGACCTGCGCGCGATCACCTCGGTGGAGGCGTAGCTCTCCTTCACCACGTGCAGGTGGCTCCAGCTCTCCACGTCGTGCACCCCGGGCAGAGCCCGGATCGCGTCCAGCAGCTCGGCCAGGTGGTCGGCGGCGTGGGCGCGCAGGGTGAGCAGCAGGTCGAAGGCGCCCAGGGTCCGGGCCGCGAACAGCACAGCGGGGCGGGCCAGCAGCGCCTCGACCACCGGCTCGTGCGGTCCGGTCAGCCGGACCCCGAGACCGAGCATCGGGTCCCGGCCGGTCTGCCGGACCACCACACCGACCCGGACCACGTTGCCCTCGAGCAGGCGCAGCACCCGGCGGCGTGCTCCGGCGGGGGAGAGACCGACACCGGCGGCCAGGTCGACGTACGAGGCGCGGCCGTCGTCCTGGAGCGCGGCCAGCAGGGCGATGTCGGTGTCGTCCAGGGTGTGGCCGACCTCGCCGGTCGGGCCGACCACGTCGCGCAGTACCTCGACGTACGAGAGCACCTCGGCGGTGCGGACCCGCGGCAGCGCGCGCAGCGTCCCGGCCACCTCGTCGACCCGGGCGGCCGAGGCGGTGCGCACCTCGGCAACCAGGTCGTAGGAGCCGGTCACCAGCGAGACCAGGGGCATGTCGTCGCGCGCGGCCAGCTCGGCGGCCACCGGCGCGGCCGGCCCGTCGACGGCGAGCCGGAAGTAGGCGACCGTGCCGCGCTGCAGCACCGCCGGGTGCACCACCCCGCGCACCTCCACCTGGCCCGAGGCGACCAGCCGCTGCAGCCGGGTCGCCACCGCCACCCGGGAGATGCCGACCCGCTCGGCGATGGCCAGGTGGGAGAGCCGGCCGTCGGTCTCCAGCTGCTCGACGATGGCCTCGTCCACGTGATCCACGTCTCGCTCCTCGGACACTCGCGACGATGAGTTTTCTTCGGCACCGTCTGTCAGTCGGTGTCGCCCTGTGACTCCTGGTGCTCCATTGTGCACGTCATCGTCGGCGAGAACGACAGATCGTGCGCCACGTCGTACGAGGGGCGCACGATCTGCTTGTCGACCAGATCCTCGCGCTCGTACCGTGACCAGATGCCGAACCTGACCACCGAGGACGTCCTCGAGGCCGCGGACCACCTGGTCGCCGCGTTCGCCGCCACCGACACCGACGCGTACTTCGACTGCTTCGCCGAGGACGCCACCTTCGTGTTCCACCCCGAGCCGGCCCGGCTCGACGACCGCGCCGCCTACGAGCGGCTGTGGGCCACCTGGCTCGCCGACGGCTGGAAGGTCCTGGAGTGCGAGAGCACCGCGCGGCTGGTCCAGCTGCTCGGCGACGTCGCGGTCTTCAGCCACGACGTCCGCACCGTCACGACCGACGGCGAGACCCACGAGCGCGAGACGATCGTGTTCACCCGCCAGGGCGAGCGGGTGCTCGCCGTCCACGAGCACCTCTCCCCGCAGGAGTCCTGATGTCCCACCAGCAGACCGTCGCACCGACCGTCGCACCGCCGAAGGTCACCGAGGTCGAGGCCCACGGCGTCGAGCCGATCCCCGACGACGAGCGCACCGCGAAGCCGCTGGACCTGTTCCGGCTGGTCTTCGGCGGCGCCAACACCTTCGCCACCGTGGTGCTCGGCAGCTTCCCGATCCTCTTCGGGCTCAGCTTCCGCTCCGCCCTGGTGGCCACCCTGCTCGGCCTCGTGGTCGGTGCGGTGATCCTCGCGCCGATGGCGGTCTTCGGTCCGCGCAACGGCACCAACAACGCCGTCTCCTCCTCGGCGCACCTGGGCGTGCACGGCCGGGTGGTCGGCTCGTTCCTCTCGTTGCTGACCGCGCTGGCGTTCTACTCGATCTCGGTCTGGTCCTCGGGCGACGTGCTCGTCGGTGCCGCGCACCGGGCGGTCAGCCTGCCGCGCAACGACGTCATGCTCGGCGTCGCGTACGGCGTCTTCGCGCTGCTCGTGCTGGTCGTCTGCGTCTACGGCTTCCGCTTCATGCTGCTGGTCAACAAGATCGCGGTCGCGGCGGCCACGCTGCTGTTCCTGCTCGGGGCGTTCGCCTTCGCGGGCGACTTCTCCGCGTCGTACGGCGGAAGCGTCGCGCCGGGGGACAGCGGCTACTGGCCGGCCTTCGTCGGCGCCGCGCTCGTGGTGATGTCCAACCCGATCTCCTTCGGCGCCTTCCTCGGGGACTGGTCGCGCTACATCCCGCGCGACACCCCGCGGCCGCGGGTGATGGCCGCCGCCTTCCTGGCCCAGGTGGCCACCCTGGTGCCGTTCGGCTTCGGCCTGGTCACCGCCACCGTGATCGCGATCAAGGCGCCGGACTTCATCGCGAACGCCGACTACGTGAGCGGCCTGCTCGCGGTCTCGCCCGACTGGTACTTCGTGCCGGTCTGCCTGATCGCGCTGATCGGCGGCATGTCCACCGGCACCACCGCGCTCTACGGCACCGGCCTGGACTTCTCCAGCGTCTTCCCGCGGTTCAGCCGGGTCCAGGCCACCCTGTTCATCGGGGTGTTCGCGATCGGCTTCATCTTCGTCGGCCGGTTCGCCTTCAACGTGGTGCAGAGCATCTCCACCTTCGCGGTGCTGATCGTGACCTGCACCGTGCCGTGGATGGTCGTGATGATGATCGGCTGGTTCGTCCGGCGCGGCTGGTACGACTCCGACTCGCTGCAGGTCTTCAACCGGCGCCAGCGCGGTGGCCGCTACTGGTTCAGCCACGGCTGGAACTGGCGCGGGCTGCTCGGCTGGCTGGTGCCCGCGGCGCTGGGCCTGTGCTTCGTGAACATCCCCGGCCAGTTCGTCGGCCCGTTCGGCGACGCGGCGAACGGCGTGGACCTGAGCATCCCGATCGGGCTGGGGCTGGCCGCGGTGCTCTACCCGCTGCTGCTGGTCGTCTTCCCGGAGCCGGCCGACGCCTTCGGTCCCGAGGGTCCCCGGGTCGTCCCCGCCGGCCCCGCCGCCCGGAGCACGATCACGGGCGACGACCCGGTCGCCGTCCCCGAGCCCGCCGTCTCCTGAGGAGTCACATGTCCCCCGTCGGACCGATCGACAGCTCGACCACCCCGCGTTACGCCGGCGCCGCGACCTTCGCGCGGCTGCCCCGCCTCGACCAGGTCGGCACCGCCGACGTCGTGGTCGCCGGGGTGCCGTTCGACAGCGGCGTCTCCTACCGTCCCGGCGCCCGGTTCGGCCCGACCCAGATCCGGGAGGCCTCCCGGCTGCTGCGGCCCTACCACCCGGCCCTGGACGCCTCGCCGTTCGAGCTCGCCCAGGTGGCCGACGCCGGCGACCTCGCGGTCAACCCGTTCTCCATCGCCGAGGCGGTCGAGACCGTGCAGGCGCACGCGCTGGAGCTGACCAGCGGCGGCGCCAGCCTGGTCACCCTCGGCGGCGACCACACCATCGCGCTGCCGCTGCTGCGCGCCGCCGCCGAGCGGCACGGCCCGGTGGCGCTGGTGCACTTCGACGCGCACCTGGACACCTGGGACACCTACTTCGGCGCCGAGTACACCCATGGCACCCCGTTCCGGCGGGCGGTCGAGGAGGGCATCCTCGACACCGAGGCGCTCAGCCACGTCGGCACCCGCGGGCCGCTCTACGGCAAGAAGGACCTGGAGGACGACCGCCGCTTCGGCTTCGGCATCGTCACCTCCGCCGACGTCTACCACCAGGGCGTCGTCGAGGTGGTCGACCGGCTCCGCCAGCGGGTCGGCGACCGGCCGGTCTACGTCTCCATCGACATCGACGTGCTCGACCCCGCGCACGCCCCCGGCACCGGCACCCCGGAGGCCGGCGGGATGACCAGCCGCGAGCTGCTCGAGATCCTGCGCGGCTTCCGCGGGCTCAACCTGGTGGGCGCCGACGTCGTCGAGGTCGCGCCGCCGTACGACCACGCGGACATCACCTCGGTGGCCGCCTCGCACGTCGCCTACGATCTGGTCTCACTGCTCGCGCTGCGCCGCGAGGAGACCGCTGCCAACGACGCCATCGGAGCAACCCATGCCTGACACGATCTACGCCGTCACCGACCCCGCCACCGGCGAGGTGGTGCGGACCTACCCGACCGCCACCGACGCGGACATCGAGGCCGCGCTGGCCGCCACCTCCGCCGCGCAGCACGGCTGGGCGCGGACCACCACGGTCGCCGAGCGCGCGGCCGGGGTCGCCCGGGTGGCCGCGCTGCACACCGAGCGCCGCGAGCAGCTCGCCGCGATCATCGTGCGCGAGATGGGCAAGTCGATGGAGGACGCCCTCGGGGAGGTCGACTTCTCCGCGGCCATCTACCAGTACTACGCCGACCGGGCCGAGCAGTTCCTGGCCGACGAGCCGATCGACCTGCTCGACGGCGACGGCGACGCGGTCGTCCGCAAGATGCCGTACGGCGTGCTGCTGGGGATCATGCCCTGGAACTACCCGTACTACCAGGTCGCCCGGTTCGCCGGCCCGAACCTCATCGTGGGCAACGCGATCGTGCTCAAGCACGCCCCGCAGTGCCCGGAGTCGGCCGCCGCGATCGAGCAGATCATGGCCGACGCCGGCTTCGGCGACGGCGCCTACGTCAACGTCTACGCCACCAACGACCAGGTCGCCACGATGATCGCGGACCGCCGGATCGCGGGCGTCTCGCTGACCGGCTCCGAGCGCGCCGGCGCCGCGGTCGCCGAGATCGCCGGCCGCAACCTCAAGAAGGTCGTCCTCGAGCTCGGCGGGTCGGACCCGTTCCTGCTGCTCGGCACCAGCGACCTCGACGGCGCCGTCGAGTCCGCGCTGGCCGCCCGGCTCGAGAACACCGGCCAGGCCTGCAACGCGGCCAAGCGGTTCATCGTCGCCGACGACCTCTACGAGCCGTTCGTGGAGAAGTTCACCGCCGCCGTGCTCGCCTCCGCCGAGTCGATCGCGCCGCTCTCCTCGGTCACCGCCGCGGACAACCTGCGCGCGCAGGTCGCCCGGGCCGTCGAGCAGGGCGCCACCCTGGCCAGCGAGGGCCGCGACGAGGGCGCGTTCGTGGCCCCGGGGGTCCTCACCGGGGTCAAGCCAGGTGACGACGTCTACACCCAGGAGCTGTTCGGCCCGGTGGCGATGGTCTTCCGCGCCGGCTCGGAGGACGAGGCCGTCGCGATCGCCAACGACACGCCGTACGGGCTGGGCTCCTACGTGTTCACCGAGGACGCCGAGCAGGCCTCCCGGGTGGCCGGCCGCATCGAGGCCGGCATGGTCTTCGTCAACGGCGTCGGCCTTGACGGTGCCGAGCTGCCCTTCGGTGGCATCAAGCGCTCCGGCTTCGGTCGCGAGCTCGGCCGGTTCGGCATCGAGGAGTTCGTCAACAAGAAGCTGATCCGCCGGGTGCGCTGAGCACGCGCCTCTCAGGCGTCCTTGTACCAGTCCGGCAGGGCGCCCGGCCGCAGGTCGGCCGGGTCGTCCGGCCGGGTCAGCGTGAGCACCGCGCGGCGGATCTCGGGCCGCCGCTCCAGCGCGTCCTCGAGGTCGGCGAGCCGGGCGGCCACCGCGGACTCGGGATCGTCCCCGGCAAGGTCGACCGCGGCCTCGAGGTGGATCAGGTCGGCCCCGACCCACTCCAGGTGCAGCTCGCTGACCCGGACCACCTCGGGGTGGTCCAGCAGCGCGGTGAGCACCCGGTTGCGGGCCAGCGGCGTGGCCGCCTCGCCGGTGAGGAAGTCCATGTTCCGCCGGATCAGGAAGACCGCGACCGCACCGAGCAGCAGCCCGACCAGGATCGAGGCGAGCGCGTCCCAGGCGGCGTCGCCGGTGAGCTGGTGCAGGCCGATCCCGGCGAACGCGATCGCGATGCCGAGCAGGGCGGAGAGGTCCTCGGCGAAGACCGCTCGCAGCATCGGGTTCGAGGTGACCCGGATGTAGCGCAGCGGATGCAGCCTCCGGACCGCGGCGTCGGCCCGGGTCTGGGCGAGCGCCTGGACGAACGAGGTGCCCTCGAGCACGAGGGCGACCGCCAGCACGCCGTACGCCCAGCCGTACGACGGCGTCTCGGACTCGGCGGCCGTCAGCGACTGCACGCCGTGCCAGACCGAGACCGCGGCGCCGACGGAGAACAGCCCGAACGCGGCGAACATCGACCAGACGTAGCCGACCCGGGGCCGCTCGGTGGGCCGGGAGCCGAGCAGCAGGAACACCTCGTTGCCGGTGTCGGCCCAGGAGTGCGCGGCCTCCGCGGTCATCGCCGCCGACCCGGTCACCGCGGCGGCGACGGTCTTCGCGACGGCGATGACCAGGTTGGCGGCGAAGGCGACGACGACGGTCAGCACCGGTTCAGCCGACCGCCGGGCTCATCGGGATGGGCCCCGCTGCGACAGTCCCGGTCCATGGCTCGACGCTAGCGACCTGGGTCACACCGGCGCGACCCCTCCGGCAAGGCTCTCCCGGCGCCGGGGTTCACTGGGGGAGTCGACGCAAGGAGGACCCCGATGTCTCCCGTCCTGCAGCTGGCTGCCGCCGCCGATCCGGCCGGGCTGCTGCCCGCGCGCGAGCAGATGGCGCTCTCCCTCGGCTGGCACATCGTGCTGGCCTGCTTCGGGGTGGCGTTCCCGGCGATGATCCTGGTGATGCACTGGCGCGGGGTGCACCGCGACGACCCGGTGGCCCTCGAGCTGGCCAAGCGCTGGTCCAAGGTCTCCGCGGTCCTGTTCGCGATCGGCGCGGTCTCCGGGACGGTGCTCAGCTTCGAGATGGGGCTGCTCTGGCCCGGCCTGATGGGGAGGTTCGGCGACGTCCTCGGGCTGCCGTTCGCCTTCGAGGGGCTGTCGTTCTTCGTCGAGGCGATCTTCCTCGGCATCTACCTGTACGGCTGGGGCCGGATGAAGCCGCGGGTGCACCTGCTGATGCTGGTGCCGATGGCCGCGGCCGGCGTGGTCGGCACGTTCTGCGTGCTCGCGGTGAACTCGTGGATGAACTGGCCGACCGGGTTCCGGATGGTCGACGGCGAGGTCACCGACGTGAACCCGTGGCGGGCCATGTTCAACGACCGGGTCTGGCTGCAGTTCGGGCACATGTGGGTGGCGGCGTACATGGTGGTCGGGTTCTCGGTCGCCGCGGTCTACGCGGTCGGGATGCTGCGCGGCCGCCGCGACGAGCACCACCGGCTCGGCTTCCTGGTGCCGTTCGTCTTCGCGAGCGTGGCGGCGCTGTGCCAGCCGGTCGTCGGGCACGTGCTCGGCTTCGGGATGGGCGACCACCAGCCGGCCAAGCTGGCCGCGTTCGAGCTCGCCGAGACCACCACCGACGGGCCCTCGCCGCTGCGCATCGGTGGCTGGTACGACGACGGCGAGGTCAAGGGCACCCTCGACATCCCGCGGCTCGGCTCGATCATCGCGGAGAACTCCTTCACCAAGCCGGTGCGCGGCCTGGACACCATCCCCGAGGAGGACCGGCCGCCGGTGACGCTGACCCACTGGGCGTTCCAGTCGATGGTCGGGCTCGGCACGCTGCTGGCCGCCGGGGTCGCGCTGTTCTGGCTGGCCCGGTGGCGCCGGGTCGACCTGCTCGGCCGGCGCTGGTTCCTGCGGGCGGTCTCGCTCGCCGGGGTGGTGGCGGCGCTGGCGATGGAGCTGGGCTGGATCGCGACCGAGGTCGGCCGGCAGCCCTGGATCGTGTACGGCGTGCTGCGCACCGAGGACGCCGCCGGGGACAGCTCGGGACTGTGGTGGCTCTTCGGCACGACCGTCGTGGTGTATGCCGGGATGACCGTGGGCGCGGTCGTGGTGCTGCGCTCGATGGCCCGGCGCTGGCGGGCGGGGGAGACCGACCTGCCCAGTCCGTACGGGCCCGCTCTCGTGTCGGCCTCGTCCGAGGAGGTCTCCCGGTGAGCCTCGAGGTCGCCGTCGCCGCGGCGCTCTTCGTCGGCGTGATCGCCTACGCCGTGCTGGGCGGTGCGGACTTCGGCTCCGGGTTCTTCGACCTCACCGCCGGCAGCGCCCGGCGCGGGGCCGAGCTGCGCACCCTGGTCGACCGGAGCATCGGCCCGGTCTGGGAGGCCAACCACGTCTGGCTGATCTACGTGCTGGTGATCTGGTGGACCGGCTTCCCGGCCACCTTCGCCGCCGCGATGACGACGCTGATCCTGCCGCTGCTCCTCGCGCTGCTGGGGATCGTGCTGCGCGGGGCCAGCTTCGCCTTCCGCAAGTACGCCGGCACCCTGGGCCAGGCCCGGCTGTTCGGGGTGGTCTTCGCGCTCTCCTCGATCCTGACGCCGTTCTTCCTGGGCGCGGCCGCGGGCGCGATCGCCTCGGGTCGGGTGCCGGCCGACGGGCGCGGCGACGTCTGGTCCTCCTGGCTGAACCCGACCTCGGTCTTCGGCGGGCTGATCGCGGTCGGCGCCTGCGCGTTCCTGGCCGGGACCTTCCTGACCGCGGACGCCGCCCGCAGCGGGCAGTCCTCGCTCGCCGGTCAGCTGCGGGTGCGCTCGCTCGTGGTCGGCGTGCTCACCGGGGCCGTCGTCTTCGCCGCCCTGGTCCCGCTCGACCACGATGCCCCGACCCTGGCCGACGGGCTCGAGGGTCGCGCGGCCCCGCTCGTGGTGCTCTCGGCGATCGCCGGGCTCGCCACCCTGGCGCTGCTCTGGCGGCGTGCGTACGGCGTCGCCCGGTTCACCGCCGTCGCGGCCGTGGTCAGCGTGGTCGCGGGCTGGGGCGTCGGGCAGTACCCGTGGATGCTCGTCGACGAGGTGAGGATCGTCGACGCCGGCGGAGCGGAAGCGACCCTGCAGGGGCTGCTCGTGGTGGTCGGGATCGCGGCGGTCGTGGTGCTGCCCGCGTTGGGGTACCTGCTCCGGCTGACGCAGACGGAGCAGTGGAGCCGGCACTGAGACGGGTCACGGGGCCGGGCCAGGGGGCCGGTCAGCCGGACCGGCGCGGGACCAGGAGCAGCGCGGCCAGCACGACGGTGCCCGCGAGCGAGCCGATCTCGGCGACCTTGTCGAACGTGTCCAGGCCGTCGAGGTGGCCGGCGTGGAAGAGCAGGTGCGGGACCGAGAACACCTCCCAGGCCAGGCCGGCGGTGACCAGGAAGGCCGGCCGCGCGATCGCCCAGACGGTGACCAGGCCCAGGGCCAGGTAGAGCCCGCCGACGTCGCGGACCAGGTGCTCGTTGTACGGCCCGGCGAGCGAGACCCAGTCGCGCCCGGGCAGCGGGAAGTCGTCGTAGAAGCCCGTCGGCGAGAGCAGCGCCCAGCCGCCGACGTACACGGCTGACAGCGCGAGCACCGCCGCCGCGACCTGCTGGATGCGGAGAGTCATGCTCACCAGGACACCAAAGGGCCCGCGGTCGTGACATCCGACCGCGGGCCCTTGACGTGAGGTCAGATCAGGCCGAGCTCCGTGACCGCGTCCCGCTCGTCGGCGAGCTCGGCGGTGGAGGCGTCGATCCGGGCGCGGGAGAAGTCGTCGATCTCCAGGCCCTGGACGATCTCCCAGTTCCCACCGGAGGTGGTGACCGGGAAGGAGGAGACGAGGCCCTCCGGCACGCCGTACGAGCCGTCGGAGACGACGGCCATGGAGACCCAGTCGCCGGCCGGGGTGCCGCCCAGCCAGTCGCGGGCGGCGTCGCAGGTCGCCGAGGCGGCGGACGCGGCCGAGGAGGCGCCGCGGGCGTCGATGATCGCCGCGCCGCGCTTGGCCACGGTCGGGATGAAGTACTCCTCGACCCACTGCTGGTCGCCGACGACCTCGGCGGCGTTCTTGCCACCGATCTCGGCGTGGAAGACGTCGGGGTACTGGGTGGCGGAGTGGTTGCCCCAGATGGTCATCTTCTTGATCTCGGTGACGGCCGCGCCGGTCTTGGTGGCCAGCTGCGAGATGGCCCGGTTGTGGTCCAGGCGGGTCAGCGCGGAGAACCGCTCGGCCGGGATGTCCGGGGCGTTCTTCAGCGCGATCAGCGCGTTGGTGTTGGCCGGGTTGCCGGTCACGCCGATGCGGACGTCGTCGGCGGCGACCGCGTTGAGCGCCTTGCCCTGCGCGGTGAAGATCGCGCCGTTGGCCGAGAGCAGGTCACCGCGCTCCATGCCCGGGCCGCGCGGGCGGGCGCCCACGAGCAGGGCCAGGTTGACGCCGTCGAAGATCTTCTCGGCGTCCGCGCCGATCTCGACGCCGGCGAGGTTCGGGAACGCGCAGTCGTCGAGCTCCATCACGACGCCTTCGAGCGCCTTCAGGGCCGGCTCGATCTCGAGCAGGCGGAGCTCGACCGGGCGGTCGCCGGCGATCGCGCCACTGGCGATCCGGAAGAGCAGGCTGTAGCCGATCTGGCCGGCCGCGCCGGTGACGGCGATCTTGAGGGGTGTGGTGGTCACGGTGGGGACTCCTCGGTACGAGTAGAGACTCCTCGAAACCTAGCGCAGCCGCGACACGGCGAATCCGCCGCCTTCCTAGTCTTGAACTGTTCCAGAAAAGGTGCTTGGCTGAAGGCATGCCCAAGCCCGACGCAGCAACGCTCCTGCGCGAGGCCGGGCTGCGCGTGACGCAGCAGCGGGTCGCCGTTCTCGGGGCACTCACCGACAGCCCGCACGCCGACGTGGAGACCATCGCGGTCGCCACCCGGGTCACCCTCGGCACCGTCTCCACCCAGGCCGTGTACGACGTGCTCCGCGCTCTCACCGACGCCGGCCTGGCCCGCCGGATCGAGCCCGCCGGGTCGCCGGCCCGGTTCGAGCTCCGCGTCGGCGACAACCACCACCACGTCGTCTGCCGCTCCTGCGGCGCGATCGCCGACGTGGACTGCGCCGTCGGGCAGCGCCCCTGCCTGACCGCCTCGGACGCCCACGGCTTCGTCATCGACGAGGCCGAGGTCACCTACTGGGGCCTGTGCCCCGACTGCTCCGCTCGTACGACGACCGACCCCCATCCCTGGAAGGAAGCACAGTGACTGACACGCCCGGCGTGACCGAACACGGCAGCGAGAGCGAGAACCCCGCCCTCCGCTCGCCCGAGCCGCACGCGCACGCTCCGCGCACCAACAAGGACTGGTGGCCCAACCAGCTCGACCTCTCCGTGCTGCACGCGCACTCGAGCGCGAGCAACCCGCTCGGCGAGGACTTCGACTACGCCGAGGAGTTCAAGAAGCTCGACGTGGAGGCGCTCAAGCGCGACGTCACCGAGGTGCTCACGACCTCCCAGGACTGGTGGCCGGCCGACTTCGGGCACTACGGCGGCCTGATGATCCGGCTCTCCTGGCACGCTGCCGGCACGTACCGGATCGAGGACGGCCGGGGTGGCGCCGGCGACGGCCAGCAGCGGTTCGCGCCGCTGAACAGCTGGCCCGACAACGGCAACCTGGACAAGGCGCGCCGGCTGCTGTGGCCGGTGAAGAAGAAGTACGGCCAGGCGGTCTCCTGGGCCGACCTGCTGGTGCTCGCCGGCAACGTCGCGCTGGAGTCGATGGGCTTCAAGACCTTCGGCTTCGGCTTCGGCCGGGTCGACACCTGGGAGCCCGAGGAGATCAACTGGGGCACCGAGGACACCTGGCTCGGCGACGAGCGGTACCGCGGTGACCGCCAGCTCTCCAAGCCGCTCGGCGCGGTCCAGATGGGCCTGATCTACGTCAACCCCGAGGGCCCGAACGGCACCCCGGACCCGGTCGCCGCGGCCCGTGACATCCGCGAGACCTTCGCCCGGATGGCCATGAACGACGAGGAGACCGTGGCGCTCATCGCCGGCGGCCACTCGTTCGGCAAGGCGCACGGCGCCGGCAACCCCGACCTGGTCGGCCCGGAGCCGGAGGCCGCCCCGCTGGAGGCCCAGGGCCTGGGCTGGCTGAGCAGCCACGGCACCGGCAAGGGCGCCGACGCGATCACCAGCGGCCTCGAGGTCACCTGGACGACCACCCCGACCAGGTGGGGCGTGAACTTCCTGGAGAACCTCTTCAACTACGAGTACGAGCTGACCAAGAGCCCGGCCGGCGCGTACCAGTGGGTGGCCAAGGACGCCGAGGCGATCATCCCGGACGCGTTCGGCGGGCCGAACAAGAAGCCGACCATGCTGACCACGGACCTCTCCCTGCGCGAGGACCCGGAGTACGCCAAGATCTCGCGGCGCTTCCTGGAGAACCCCGACGAGTTCGCGCTGGCGTTCGCGAAGGCCTGGTACAAGCTGCTGCACCGCGACCTGGGCCCGGTCTCGCGCTACCTCGGCCCGTGGGTCGCCGAGCCGCAGCTGTGGCAGGACCCGGTCCCGGCGCACGAGGGTCCGCTGGTCGGCGAGGGCGAGATCGCCGCGCTCAAGGCGAAGGCGCTCGAGGTCGCGAGCGTGCCGGAGCTGGTGAGCACCGCGTGGGCCTCGGCGGCGAGCTTCCGCGGCACCGACAACCGCGGAGGCGCGAACGGTGCGCGGCTGCGGCTGGCTCCGCAGAAGGACTGGGCGGTCAACGAGGGCACCGGCGCTGTCGTCGAGGCGCTGGAGAAGGTCCAGGCCGAGTTCAACGCCGCCGGCGGCGCCCAGGTGTCGCTGGCCGACCTGATCGTCCTGGCCGGCGCGGCCGCGGTCGAGAAGGCCGCGAAGGACGCCGGCGTGGAGGTGACCGTGCCGTTCCGGCCGGGCCGCACCGACGCCACCCAGGAGCAGACCGACGTCGACTCGTTCGCGGTGCTGGAGCCCCGCGCGGACGGCTTCCGCAACTACCTCACGCCCGGCGAGAAGCTCCCGCCCGAGGTGCTGCTGGTCGAGCGCGGCTACATGCTCAACCTGAGCGCGCCGGAGCTGACCGTGCTGGTCGGCGGCCTGCGGGCCCTCGGCGTCAGCCAGGGCGGGCACGGTGTCTTCACCGACCGTCCGGGCGTGCTCTCGAACGACTTCTTCGTGAACCTGCTCGCCCCCGGGACCACCTGGAAGGCGTCGGAGGGCAAGGAGAACGTCTACGAGTCCGGCGACGGCCGCACCGCCACCGCGGTCGACCTGGTGTTCGGCTCGAACTCGCAGCTGCGGGCGCTCGCCGAGGTCTACGCCAGCGACGACGCACAGCGGAAGTTCGTCGAGGACTTCGTCGCCGCGTGGGTCAAGGTCAGCGAGCTGGACCGGTTCGACCTCGCCCGCTAGGGCGAGGACGCCGAGGCGGCGCAGATGAAAGTCCCATCTGCGCCGCCTCATCGTTTTCAGTTGTCCGACTTTCATCTGCGCCGCCTCGGCGCGGTGCCTACTCGCTGTCGCCGGTAATCAAGCTGTGCGTGACGCCCGCGACCGCCGCGCCGATGAGCGGCGCGACGATGAACAGCCACACCTGGCCGAGCGCGTGGCCGCCACCGAACCAGGCCACGCCGAGCGAGCGGGCCGGGTTCACCGAGGTGCCGTCCACCGGGATCATCACCAGGTGGATGAGGGTCAGGCAGAGGCCGATCGTGACACCGGCCACCGCGGGGGTCGCCCGGCGCGAGGTGGCGCCGAGGATCACGTAGAGGAACATCGCGGTGAAGACGACCTCGCCGATCAGCACGGCCCACAGGTCGTAGCCGCCGTCGCCCCAGCCGTTGGTGGCCATGTGGCCGTCGGCCTCGAAGCCGTCCATGCCGTTGGCGATGAGCAGCAGCACGCCGCCCGCGATCGTCGCGCCGACGACCTGCGCGGCGACGTACCCGGGCACGTCCTTCCAGTCGAACCGCTTGGCGGTCGCGAGGCCGATCGTGACCGCCGGGTTGAAGTGCGCCCCGGAGATGTGGCCGAGAGCGTACGCGCCGGTGAGCACGGTCAGGCCGAACGCGAGCGCGACGCCGACCCGGTCGACGTCGCCCGCGAAGATGACGGTGCCGCAGCCGCCGAGCACCAGCCAGAAGGTGCCCAGCGCCTCCGCGCCGAGCCTGGAGCCGCCGGTGACCGGGACTGCGTCAGCAGGGATAGGGGTGGTGGTTGCCTCGGACATGAGCCCTCCCTCAGGAGATACGGACCTAGCCCGTTCAGGCTAGGGGAGTCCGCGGCCGAACCGCCGGATTGAGGGCTCTTCGCCGTGGGATATCTTGCCCGGGTGACCTCCGACTCCACGATCATCTACACCCACACCGACGAGGCGCCGCTGCTGGCGACGTACTCCTTCCTCCCGATCATCCAGGCGTACGCCGGCAAGGCCGGCGTCCCGGTGGAGACCCGTGACATCTCGGTCGCCGCGCGCATCCTGGCCGCCTTCGGGCTGGCCGACGACGCGCTCGCCGAGCTCGGCGCGCTGGCGAAGACGCCGGCCGCGAACATCATCAAGCTGCCGAACATCTCCGCCTCGATCCCGCAGCTGAAGGCGGCGATCAAGGAGCTGCAGGCGCAGGGCTTCGCGGTGCCGGACTATCCCGAGGCGCCGGCCACCGACGAGGAGCGCGAGATCCGCGCCAAGTACGACAAGGTGAAGGGGTCCGCGGTCAACCCGGTGCTGCGCGAGGGCAACTCCGACCGCCGCGCGCCGGCCAGCGTGAAGAGCTACGCGAAGTCGCACCCGCACCGCAACAAGCCGTTCGGCGACGCCTCGAAGACCAACGTGGCCACCATGGGTGAGCACGACTTCGCCTCCAACGAGAAGTCGGTGACGCTCGCCGCCGACGACACCCTCTCGATCGTGCTGGAGACCGAGTCCGGCGACACCGTCGTGCTCAAGGAGGGTCTCGGTGTCCTGGCCGGCGAGATCGTCGACGCCACCAAGATGGAGGCGGCCTACCTGGACGCCTTCCTCAAGAACGCGCTCGCCCAGGCCAAGGCCGAGGACGTGCTGTTCTCGGTGCACCTCAAGGCCACGATGATGAAGGTCTCCGACCCGATCGTCTTCGGCCACGTGGTCCGGGCGTTCTTCGCCGACGTGTTCGCGACGTACGGCGAGGACCTGAAGGCCGCCGGGCTCTCGGCCAACGACGGCCTCGGCGCCATCCTGGCCGGGCTGGACGCGCTGCCCAACGGCGCCGAGATCAAGGCCGCCTTCGAGGCCGGTCTCGCCGGCGGGCCGCGCCTGTCGTACGTGAACTCCGACAAGGGCATCACCAACCTGCACGTGCCCTCCGACGTGATCGTGGACGCGAGCATGCCGGCGCTGGTCCGCAACGGCGGCCGGCTGTGGGGCGTCGACGGCAGCGAGGACGACACCCTCGCGGTCATCCCGGACTCGTCGTACGCCGGGGTGTACCAGACCGTGATCGACGACGTGAAGAAGCACGGCCCGCTCGACCCGGCCACCATCGGCACGGTGCCGAACGTGGGCCTGATGGCGCAGGCGGCCGAGGAGTACGGCTCGCACGACAAGACCTTCGAGATCACCGCGAACGGCACCGTCCGGGTGCTCGCCTCGGACGGCACCGCGCTGCTCGAGCACGACGTCGAGGTCGGCGACATCTGGCGCGCGTGCCAGACCAAGGACATCCCGGTGCGCGACTGGGTCAAGCTGGCCGTCACCCGGGCCCGGGCCTCCGGCGCGCCGGCGGTCTTCTGGCTCAACGAGTCGCGCGCGCACGACGCGCAGGTGATCGCCAAGGTCAACGAGTACCTCGCCGAGCACGACACCGACGGCCTGGAGATCCGGATCCTCTCGCCGGAGCTGGCGTGCGCGTACTCGCTGGAGCGGATGCGCCAGGGCCTGGACACCATCTCGGTGACCGGCAACGTGCTGCGCGACTACAACACCGACCTGTTCCCGATCCTGGAGCTGGGCACCTCGGCGAAGATGCTCTCGGTGGTCCCGCTGATCGCCGGCGGCGGCCTGTTCGAGACCGGTGCGGGCGGCTCGGCGCCGAAGCACGTGCAGCAGCTGGTCGAGGAGAACTACCTGCGCTGGGACAGCCTGGGCGAGTTCTTCGCGCTGGTGCCGTCGCTGGAGAAGTACGCCGAGCAGGCCGGCAACGGCGCGGCGCAGATCCTGGCCGACACCCTGGACCGCGCCACCGGCACCTTCCTGGACGAGGACCGCTCGCCGGGCCGCAAGCTGGGCACCATCGACAACCGCGGCAGCCACTTCTACCTGGCGCTGTACTGGGCCGAGGAGCTGGCCAAGCAGACCGAGGACGCCACCCTGGCCGCGGCCTTCAAGCCGCTCGCCGAGACCCTGCGGGCCAACGAGCAGAAGATCGTCGACGAGCTCCTCGCCGTCCAGGGCTCCCCGGCGGACATCGGCGGCTACTACCGCCCCGACGACGCCAAGGCCTCCGCCGTGATGCGCCCCTCGTCGACCTTCAACGAGGCCCTGGCGACCCTGTAACTCGCTGACCTGGCGCAAAAGTACACGTGTAAGACGCTGACCTGGCGCAAAGGTGCTCGTACACTCGCACCTTTGCGCCAGGTCAGCGCAATTACGCGTCCCTTTGCGCCAGGTCGGCGGGAAGCAGATCGTAGAGAGCGGTGTCGTGGCGGCCGTCGCGGCAGATCGTGCCCTGGCGCTCGAGGCCGACGTAGCGGAAGCCGACTGCCTGGGCCACGCGGCGGGACGCCTCGTTGTCGACGGCGCTGGCCAGACGCACGCGGCTGAGACCCAGGCCGCCGTCCTCGATCGCCACCAGGGCGTGCCGGGCGGCGGCGCGGGCGGCCAGCACGGCGATGCCGCGGCCCCGGCCGGCCGGGTGCAGCCAGTACCCGACCTCGCCCTCGCCCGGGCGAACGCCGAGGTTGAACACGTTCACCACCCCGAGCAGCGCGTCGTCGGCATCCACGATCGCCCAGGTGACGGCCGCCGCGGAGGCAGCCGCCTCGGTCCGGTCCTCGCGCCAGGAGCGGGCGTGCTCCGGCTCGAACGGGACCGGGATCGAGCCGATCCAGAAGGAGACCGTCTCGTCCCGAGCGGCCTCGACGATCCGGGCCTCGTCGCGCTCGGCCAGCGGGCGCAGCCCGACCTCACCCAGGTCGAGCACGGGAGCCTCCAGCCACGGCGTCCGCGGCTCGCGCGGGTCGTCGCGGGTCAGGGTGCCGGCCCAGACGTCGTACGGCGTGCCGCGGTGGTCCACCCAGCGGTGCAGCACGCCGGTCACCACGTCGAACCCCAGCCGCCAGGCCAGCCGCCGGGAGCCCCAGTTGCCCGGGTAGGCGTACCAGATCACCGCCTCCAGGCCGCGGCCCTCGGGGGAGAAGCCCCAGTCGAGCAGCAGCCGCAGCGCCCGCTCCATCGCCCCGGTGCCGCGGATCGCCGGATGGGCGCCGTACGCGATCTCCGCCCGGCCACCCGCGAGGTTCCGCAGGCTCACGGTGCCGCCGAAGCGCCCGTCCACCTCGACGGCGAAGGCCCACTCCTGGTCCGAGGCCCAGCCGCCCGGCATCGCCTCGCGGACGAACCGCTGTGCATCCGCCACGCCGTACGGGACCGGCACCGTCGTCCAGCGGACGCTGAGCGGGTCGTTGCACTGCTCGACGACCGCCTGGACGTCCTCCTCGCGGTGCGCGCGCAGGCTCACCACGCCGTCGGAGAGGACCGGGACCGGGACCAGGGGCATTCCCGCACCCTGACATGCCCTACCCGGGACCCGCCAACCGGTTCCGGGCTGGAAGAATGCTCGCCATGTCGACGGCCCCCACCGCCCTGCCTCGAGTCCTGTCCGGCATCCAGCCGACCGCGGACTCGTTCCACTTCGGCAACTACCTGGGGGCGACGCGTCAGTGGGTGGCGCTCCAGGACGAGTTCGACCCGTTCTTCTTCATCGCCGACCTGCACTCGATCACGATGAGCCACGACCCCAAGCTGCTCGCCCAGCGCACCCGGGTCGCGGCCGCGCAGCTGCTCGCGATGGGCATCGACCCGGAGCGCTCGACGGTGTTCGTGCAGTCGCACGTGCCCGAGCACGCGCAGCTGGCCTGGGTGTTCAACAGCCTGACCAGCTTCGGCGAGGCCCGCCGGATGACCCAGTTCAAGGACAAGTCCGCCAAGGAGGGCGAGGGCGCCGCCTCGGTCGCCCTGTTCGCCTACCCGATCCTGCAGGCCGCGGACATCCTGCTCTACCGGCCGCAGTACGTGCCGGTGGGGGAGGACCAGCGCCAGCACCTCGAGCTGACCCGCGACCTGGCGCAGCGGTTCAACCACCGCTACAAGAAGACCTTCAAGCTGCCGGAGCCCTACATCCTCAAGGAGACCGCCAAGATCTCCGACCTGCAGCAGCCCGAGAAGAAGATGTCGAAGTCGGCCTCCTCGCCGACCGGCATCGTCGAGCTGCTCGACGACCCGAAGGTCTCGGCGAAGAAGATCCGCTCGGCGGTCACCGACTCCGACACCGAGGTCCGGTTCGACGAGACCGCGAAGCCCGGGGTCTCCAACCTGCTCACCATCTACTCGGCGCTCACCGGGCGCAGCATCGAGGACCTGGAGAAGGCGTACGACGGGAAGGGGTACGGCGACTTCAAGGGCGACCTGGCCGACGTGGTGGTCGAGTTCGTGACCCCGTTCCGGGACCGGACGAAGGCGCTGCTCGACGATCCCGCCGAGCTCGACGGCATCCTGAAGCGGGGCGCCGAACGGGCCCGCGAGGTGGCCGCGCGCACGCTGGCGGACGTCTACGACCGCGTCGGCTTCCTGAAGGCCTGAGAAACACCGTGCCCACCATCGGCGTCTCCATCGCCGTGCCCGACCCGGAGGGCTCCGCCCTGCAGGAGTACCGGGTCGCGCTCGGCGACGACACCGCGCGGCACATCCCCACGCACATCACGCTGGTGCCGCCGACCGAGGTGGCCGACGAGGCGATGCCCGTCATCGAGAAGCACCTGTCGGCGGCCGCGGCGCGGCACCGGCCGTTCCGGGTCAGCCTGCGCGGCACCGGGACCTTCCGGCCGGTCTCGCCGGTGGTCTTCATCGGCGTGGTCGAGGGCATCTCCAGCTGCGAGCTGCTCGCGGACACGGTGCGCACCGGGCCGCTCGCGGTCGAGGTGCGGTTCCCGTACCACCCGCACGTGACGGTCGCGCACCACCTCGGCGAGGAGCAGCTGGACCGGGCCTTCGAGGAGCTCGCCGGCTACGAAGCCGGGTTCGCGGTGGACGCGTTCTGGCTCTACGTCCACGACGAGCACCACGGCTGGCGCCCGACGCGCTCGTTCCGGCTGGGAACGTGAGAGAAGCCCGTACGCCGGACGGCGTACGGGCTTCTCGGTGCTGGAGGACGAGTACGAGGGAGGAACCCGCCCTCCAGCAGCTGGTGGGGCCTACTGGTACGGCGTGAACAGCCGCACCGTGTAGGCGTACCGGAAGGCCTTCCGGGAGCCCTTGCGGTGGATGTTGGAGACGACCACCTTGAAGGCGGCGGTCTTGCTGATCGTGGCCGGCATCTGCCAGACCAGGGTCGGCTGCGCGTAGCCGGAGTGCGGCCGGTAGCGGTGCACGGAGAGCCGGACGCCGTTCTGCCAGACGGCGACCCGCGCGCGGCGGAAGTCGGTGCGGCTCAGCCCGGCGCTCAGCGACCAGCGGCTGCCCGGCTCCATCGTGTTCGGGAAGTAGCCCGGCGTCGGCCAGGAGACGTAGCGCGGGTTCGGCCGGTAGGCGCTGGACGGGCCGATCACCATGAGCGCGTTGGCGGAGTCGGTGCTGCCGCTGCCCATGACGGTCGCGAACGGGTTGAGCACCCAGCGACGGTGGCCCACCGCGGTGTTGCTCGAGCCGCGGTCGTCCATGTACAGGTCGATCACCTGACCGGACTTCAGCGAGGGCCAGGCCAGCGCGAGGTTGGACTTGGAGGCCGCGGCCGCACCGGTCGAGGAGTAGCACCGCCAGCCGCTGGTCGGGTGGTGGTCGAGACGGTCGTTGGCGTCCATCATCAGCGCCGCCCGCTGGGCCTGGTAGTTCAGCGTCGGCGAGAAGGTCACCGGGGCCAGGCCGGCCAGCGAGCGCACGTAGTTCAGCGAGCTCAGCGTGGCGTTGTTGCTGAACAGCGAGGCCAGCCCGGGCACGCAGCCCGCGATGCTGCCGCCCAGCCAGTCGATCGGCAGCCGCTGCTTGTTCGCGTACTGCGACCAGTACGCCGAGTTGACCGCGGCCATGCTGCTGGTCTGGATCGCGCCGGTCCAGCGCGCCGTCACCCGGGTTCCCCGGGCCATGCCGGCCTCGGCGGGGGTGGCCTCGGCGACCAGCCCCACGACGGCCGCCGTCATCATCGCGAGCCCGGCAAAGCCCAGCCCGAAGCGCTTCTTGTTCTCCCTCATGGGGAGAACGATACGCCCTAAATGTCCGTTTTGACCACTTTGAGAAGAAAGTTATCTTCTGGGTGGATCAGTGGCCGTGCCTGAGCGCCGTACGGAGGTCGCGGTTGAGCTGGGAGATCACGTCCAGCGGGATCTCCTTGGGACAGGCCGCCGCGCACTCACCGATGTTGGTGCAGCCGCCGAAGCCCTCGTGGTCGTGCTGGGCGACCATGTTGACCACCCGGATGTCGCGCTCGGCCTGGCCCTGCGGGAGCTCGCCGAGGTGGGTGATCTTGGCGCCCATGAACAGCGAGGCCGAGCCGTTCGGGCAGGCCGCCACGCACGCACCGCAGCCGATGCAGGTGGCCACGTCGAAGGCGCGGTCGGCGGCCTCCTTGGGCACCTGGACCGAGTGCGCCTCGGGGGCCGAGCCGGTGTTGACCGAGATGAAGCCGCCCTGCTGGATGATCCGGTCGAAGGAGCCCCGGTCGACGACCAGGTCCTTGAGCACCGGGAACGCGTCCGAGCGCCACGGCTCGATGGTGATCGTCTCGCCGTCGGAGAAGGTGCGCATGTGCAGCTGGCAGGTGGTGGTGGTCACCGGGCCGTGCGCCTCGCCGTTGATCATCAGGCCGCACATGCCGCAGATGCCCTCGCGACAGTCGGAGTCGAACGCGATCGGCTCCTCGCCCTTGGCGTTCAGCTGCTCGTTGAGTACGTCGAGCATCTCCAGGAAGGACATGTCCTCGGAGACGTCGTCGACCTCGTAGGTGTGCATCGCACCCGCGGCGGCCGCGTCGCTCTGGCGCCAGATCTTGAGAGTGAGTCTCACTTGTGGCCTCGCTTCGCATCGGCCACGGTGAGACCGAAATCGCTGTGTTGAATGGTGCGCTCGCTGCGCTCGCTCACTTGTAGCTCCGCTGCTTCATCTCGATGGCCGTGTAGACCAGGTCTTCCTTGTGCAGGATCGGCACCTCGCCCGCGAACTCCCAGGCGGCGACGTACGCGAACTGGTCGTCGTGGCGCAGCGCCTCGCCGTCCTCGGTCTGCGACTCGGCCCGGAAGTGGCCGCCGCAGGACTCGCGCCGGTTGAGCGCGTCGATGCACATCAGCTCGCCGAGCTCGAAGAAGTCGGCCACCCGGCCGGCCTTCTCCAGGCTCTGGTTGAGGCTGTCCGCGGTGCCGAGCACCTTCACGTTGCGGTAGAAGTCGTCCTTGAGCGTGCGGATCAGGTCGATCGCCTTCTTCAGGCCGTCCTCGGTCCGCTCCATGCCGCAGTACTCCCACATGATGTTGCCGAGCTCGCGGTGGTAGGAGTCGACGCTGCGGGTGCCGTTGACGGTGAGGAAGTGCTCGATGCGGCCCTCGACGGCCTTGCGCGCCTCGACGACCGCGGGGTGGTCCTCGGCGACCTTCTCGAACGGGCCGTCGGCCAGGTAGTCGCGGATCGTGTGCGGCAGCACGAAGTAGCCGTCCGCCAGGCCCTGCATCAGCGCGGACGCGCCGAGGCGGTTGGCGCCGTGGTCGGAGAAGTTGGCCTCACCGGTGACGAACAGGCCCGGGATGGTGGACTGCAGGTCGTAGTCGACCCAGAGGCCGCCCATCACGTAGTGCACCGCCGGGTAGATCCGCATCGGGACGACGTACGGGTCCTCGCCGGTGATCCGGGCGTACATGTCGAAGAGGTTGCCGTACTTCTCCTCGACGGCGTCGCGGCCCAGGCGGGCGATCGCGTCGGCGAAGTCCAGGTACACACCACGTCGTACGCCGTCGACCTCCGGGCCCACGCCGCGGCCGTCGTCGCACTGGTACTTCGCGGCGCGCGAGGCGATGTCGCGGGGGACCAGGTTGCCGAAGGACGGGTAGATCCGCTCCAGGTAGTAGTCGCGGTCCTCCTCCGGGATCTCCCGGGGGTCCTTGGCGCAGTCGGCCTTGTTCTTCGGCACCCAGATCCGGCCGTCGTTGCGCAGCGACTCCGACATCAGCGTCAGCTTGGACTGGTGCGAGCCGCTGACCGGGATGCAGGTCGGGTGGATCTGCGTGTAGCAGGGGTTCGCCATGTAGGCGCCCTTGCGGTGCGCCCGCCAGGCCGCGGTGACGTTGCAGCCCATCGCGTTGGTGGACAGGTAGAAGACGTTGCCGTAGCCGCCGCTGGCCAGCACGACCACGTCGGCGAGGTGGGTCTCGATCGCGCCGGTGACCATGTCCCGGGCGATGATGCCGCGCGCCTTGCCGTCGACCACGATCAGCTCGAGCATCTCGTGGCGGGTGTAGGTGGTCACGGTGCCGGCGGCGACCTGGCGCTCCAGGGCCTGGTAGGCGCCGATGAGCAGCTGCTGGCCGGTCTGGCCGCGCGCGTAGAAGGTCCGAGAGACCTGGACGCCACCGAACGAGCGGTTGTCCAGCAGGCCGCCGTACTCACGGGCGAACGGGACGCCCTGGGCGACGCACTGGTCGATGATGTTGGTGCTGACCTCGGCCAGCCGGTAGACGTTCGACTCGCGCGAGCGGTAGTCGCCGCCCTTGACGGTGTCGTAGAAGAGACGGTGGACCGAGTCGCCGTCCTCCTTGTAGTTCTTGGCCGCGTTGATGCCGCCCTGCGCGGCGATCGAGTGCGCCCGGCGCGGGGAGTCCTGGTAGCAGAAGGACTTCACCACGTAACCGGCCTCGCCGAGCGTCGCGGCCGCCGAGGAGCCGGCCAGGCCGGTGCCGACCACGATGATGGAGAGCTTGCGGCGGTTGGCCGGGTTCACCAGCCGCGCCTCGAACTTGCGGGTCTGCCAGCGCTCGTCGATCGGGCCGGCCGGCGCCTTGGTGTCGACCAGCGGCGAGCCGGGCGTGTAGTAGCCGGCGGCGTCGTCGGTGGCGGGGTGCCCGGACGCGTCGTGCGAGGGGTCGGACGTGAGCGTGGTGTCCGGCATGTCGGTCATGGGTGAGCTGCTCCTACTTCGAGATGACGCCGAACAGGACGAAGATCGGGACGATCGAGAAGCCGCCGGCGATGATGACCGCGAGGGTGAACGCGGTGTTCTTCGCGAGCTTGCGGCTGCGCTCGGACCCGGTCAGGCCCAGCGTCTGGGTGGCGCTCCAGATGCCGTGGTGCAGGTGTGCGCCGAGCATCGCCATCGCGACCAGGTAGATGATCGTCAGCCACCAGGTGTCGAAGGTGTCGACCAGCAGGTTGTACGGGTCGTTGGTGGCGCCGCCCTTCACGTTCACCTTGCCGACGGTGAAGTTGAGCAGGTGCCAGACGAGGAAGAGCAGGATGGTCACGCCGCCCCAGCGCATCAGCCGGCTGGCGAAGATCGCGCCGGTGTGCTTCTTCACCTGGTAGCGCACGGTGCGGGCTCGCTTGGCGCGCTTCCACAGCGTCGCGGCGGCGTACACGTGCACCACCAGCGCCAGGATCAGCACCGCGCGGGCGATCCACAGGAAGCCCGCGTGCGGCAGGATCGGCTCGCCGATCGTGCGCAGGTGCTCGGCGTAGTGGTTGAAGTCGTCGTGCCCGGCGAACGCCTTGAGGTTGCCGTACATGTGCGCGAGCACGAAGCCGACGAAGATGAGGCCGCTGACGGCCATCGTGATCTTCAGGAAGATGGTGCTCTGCGTCGCGCGGGCGCCTTTGACCAGGGGCGGCGTTGCGTTCTGGATTGCCACGGATGTCACCGTACCGCTCGCTTTCCGGCGCTACGCACGGGTATGGCGTGATGCACGACACGTTGGCCACGCTTCGGGAACCTTTGCGTCTCGTTGCTCGTCGCGCCCCCTTCCCCCGGGCGGTCTTTCCCGCCATAGTCGGACCCGCGTGACCTAGGACACACCCTGTGGAGGTGGGCATGGCGGCGACTGGAGTGGATGCGCCCGGACGGGCGGCGATCGGGGCCCGGACCCTGCGAACCGACCGATGGTGGCTCTCCCCGCTGACCACGTTCGTGGTCTTCTCCGCCTTCGTCGTCTACGCCACCTGGCGCGCGTTCGCGGACAAGGACTACTTCGTCGAGCCCTACCTCTCACCGTTCTACTCGCCCTGCCTGGGCGACTGCGTGAAGGGCTCCGCGGACTTCGGTACGCCGTTCGGCGGGTTCCCGCTCTCGGCGGCGCTCATCATCCTGATCTTCCCGCTGGGGTTCCGGATGAGCTGCTACTACTACCGCAAGGCCTACTACCGGGCGTTCTGGCTCAGCCCGCCGGCGTGCGCCGTCGCCGAGCCGCACACCAAGTACACCGGCGAGACCCGGTTGCCGCTGATCCTCAACAACCTGCACCGCTGGTTCTGGTACGCCGCGGTCGTGGTCGCGCTGATCCTGACCTGGGACGTGCTGCTCTCCTTCCAGGAGGCCGACGGCGGCCACGTCGGGCTGGGCACGCTGGTGCTGCTCACCAACGTGGTGCTCATCTGGCTGTACACGCTGTCCTGCCACTCCTGCCGGCACGCGGTCGGCGGCCGGCTGCGGCACTTCTCCAAGCACCCGGTCCGCTACCGGATGTGGACCTGGGTGTCCCGGCTGAACACCCGGCACTCGCTCTACGCCTGGCTGTCGCTGTTCTCGGTGGCGATCGCCGACCTCTACATCATGCTGCTGGCCAACGGCACCATCTCCGAAGCGAGGTTCTTCTAGATGAGCGACCGTCACCCGATGACGGGGAACGAGATGTCCGGTACGGCGCAGGGCGGGCTCGAGCGGCACGCGTACGACGTCATCGTGATCGGCGCGGGCGGCTCCGGGCTGCGGGCCGCGATCGCCGCCCACGAGGCCGGCGCCAAGGTCGGCATCGTCTGCAAGTCCCTGCTGGGCAAGGCGCACACGGTGATGGCCGAGGGCGGCATCGCGGCCGCGATGGGCAACCGCTGGCCCGAGGACAACTGGGAGGTGCACTTCCGGGACACCATGCGCGGCGGCAAGATGCTGAACAACTGGCGGATGGCGCAGCTGCACGCGCAGGAGGCGCCCGAGCGGGTGCTCGAGCTGGAGGACTGGGGCGCGCTCTTCGACCGCACCGAGGACGGGCTCATCTCGCAGCGCGACTTCGGCGGCCACAAGTACGCCCGGCTCGCGCACGTCGGTGACCGCACCGGCCTGGAGATGATCCGGACCCTGCAGCAGCGGACCGTCCAGCTCGGCATCGACGTGTTCATGGAGTGCACGGTCACGGACCTGCTGCGCGCGGACGGCGCGATCGCGGGCGCCTTCGGCTACTGGCGCGAGACGGGGCGGTTCGTGGTCTTCGAGGCGCCGGCGATCGTGCTCGCGACCGGCGGCATCGGCAAGTCCTACAAGGTCACCTCGAACTCGTGGGAGTACACCGGCGACGGGCACGCGCTCGCGCTGCGGGCCGGAGCCTCGCTGATCAACATGGAGTTCGTCCAGTTCCACCCGACCGGGATGGTCTGGCCGCCCTCGGTCAAGGGCCTGCTGGTCACCGAGTCGGTCCGCGGTGACGGCGGCATCCTGAAGAACTCCGAAGGCAAGCGGTTCATGTTCGACTACATCCCGGAGTTCTTCAAGGCGGAGACGGCGGACACGGTCGAGGAGGCCGACCGCTGGTACGACGACAAGAAGAACAACCGGCGGCCTCCCGAGCTGCTCCCGCGCGACGAGGTGGCCCGGGCGATCAACAGCGAGATCAAGGCCGGCCGCGGCTCCGAGCACGGCGGCATCTACCTCGACATCGCCTCCCGGCGCTCGCCGGAGTTCATCCGCAAGCGGCTGCCCTCGATGTACCACCAGTTCAAGGAGCTGGCCGACGTCGACATCACCGCCGAGCCGATGGAGATCGGGCCGACCTGCCACTACGTCATGGGCGGCATCGAGGTGGACCCGGACACCGAGCTCTCCGCCGTACGGGGGCTCTATGCGGTGGGGGAGTGCTCCGGCGGCATGCACGGCTCGAACCGGCTCGGCGGCAACTCGCTCTCGGACCTGCTGGTCTTCGGGCGGCGGGCCGGGGAGGCAGCCGCGTCGTACGCCGACGGGCTGGGCGCCTCGCGGCCGGCGGTCGCCGAGGCCGACGTCCAGGCCGCCTCGCGCGCGGCCCTCGCGCCCTTCGAGTCAGAGGGCGGCGAGAACCCGTACACGATCCAGGCCGACCTGCAGCAGTCGATGAACGACCTGGTCGGGATCATCCGGACCGCCGCGGAGCTGGAGTCCTCGCTGGCGGAGATCGAGCGGTTCAAGGAGCGCGCGGCGCACATGAGCGTCGAGGGGCACCGGCAGTACAACCCCGGCTGGCACCTGGCGCTCGACCTCAAGAACATGCTGCTGGTCAGCGAGGCGATCGCCAAGGCGGCGCTTGCCCGGCAGGAGTCCCGCGGTGGGCACACCCGCGACGACTTCCCCGCGACCGATCCGGAGTGGGGCACCAAGAACCTGGTGGTGAACCTGAACGCCGCCGGGGACGGTGTGGACCTGGCCGAGAAGCCGTTGCCGGTGATGCCCGACGAGCTCAAGAGGTTCTTCGAGTGAGGAGCGCGCGATGACGTACCAGCTGAAGATGCGGGTCTGGCGGGGCGACGACTCCGGGGGGTCGCTGCAGGACTTCGCGGTCGAGGTCAGCGAGGGCGAGGTCGTGCTCGACGCGATCCACCGGCTGCAGGCCACCCAGGCCGGCGACCTCGCGGTCCGCTGGAACTGCAAGGCCGGCAAGTGCGGCTCGTGCAGCGCCGAGGTCAACGGCAAGCCGCGGCTGATGTGCATGACCCGGCTCTCCGACTTCGACCCGGCCGAGACGATCACGGTCACGCCGATGCGGACCTTCCCGGTGATCCGCGACCTGGTCACCGACGTCTCCTTCAACTACGAGAAGGCGCGCGAGCTGCCGGGGGTCGAGCTCGGCCCGCGGGACGCAGACGGCAAGCGCCGGATGATGCAGGTCGACGTCGAGCGCGGCCAGGAGTTCCGGAAGTGCATCGAGTGCTTCCTGTGCCAGAACACCTGCCACGTCGTGCGCGACCACGAGGAGAACAAGCCCGCGTTCGCCGGGCCGCGGTTCTTCCTCCGGTACGCCGAGCTCGACATGCACCCGCTGGACACCCACGACCGGCGGGCGCTGGCCCAGGACGCCGCCGGAATCGGGATGTGCAACATCACCAAGTGCTGCACCGAGGTGTGCCCGGAGAACATCAAGATCACCGACAACGCGATCATCCCGATGAAGGAGCGCGTCGCGGACCGGAAGTTCGACCCGCTGGTGTGGCTGGGCGCGAAGATCGGGATCCGGCACAAGGACGACGAGGGCCGCACGGAGATGTGATGCGCTGGGTCCTGCTCGCCGCGGCGCTCGCGCTGATGGCGGGTTGCGGCGAGGCAGGCGGCTCCGGAGACGACGGGAAGCCCGTGCACCCGGCGAGGACGGGTCAGCGGACGCCGGACCCAGCCACGCTGGCCGGCCGCTGCGCGATCCTGACCGGACCGGATCGGCTCGCCGAGACTGTGCTGAGCATCGCGGGAAAGCCCGTTCCCCGCGGCGAGCGGGTCCGGGACGGCGTCCTCCAGCTGCGTCTCCAAACCGTCGGCTTCCAGATTGGGGCAACGACTCTCGGTGGCCGCCGGGATCTTGGTGGACGTCCTCGACGACCCCACCGCCTATGCGCCGGGAGAGCGCATCCGGGTCGAGGCGGACCAGGCACTCGCAACGATCCGGCGCGTCTGCCGCCGCTTTGACAACAACTGACGTTGGCACGCTGGATCCCCTTGTTTTGAGGGGTTTTGTCGGCGGTGGTCCGTAGCGTTGGGGCATGGTCAGTGAGACTCCCGAGCACGCGGCGCGACACCCTCTGGTGTCGTTCGTCGGCGAGTTCGAGAGTCTCCTGGCCCGGGTGTCCGATGCTCCCGCGTGGACGCTGACGGCCTCGGAGCTGACTGATCTGCTGCCGCGGCTGGCGCGGGCCGCGAACCAGGTCGCGTCCGTGCAGCTGCGGATGCTGCGGGAGGCGGACCGCCACCAGGTCGGTGATCCGGTGGGGGCGGCCAACACGGCCGGGTGGTGGGCCAACCAGTCCCGTACGACGAGGCCGGCCGCGCATCGTCAGGTGGCGCTGGCCGGTCGCCTCGACGACGACTCGCACCAGGTGACGGCCGCGGCTCTCTCGGCCGGTGCGGTCAACGTCGAGCAGGCCGCGGTGATCCTGAACGCGGTCGAAGCGCTGCCTTCGGAGTTGGTCTCCGATTCATTGCGCGCTGACGCCGAGGAGCACCTGGTCGCCTTGGCCGAGCATCACGATGCGAAGGATCTGCGGGTGCTGGGGCGC
>JAGIBL010000014.1 GCA_017744365.1 Nocardioidaceae bacterium
AGCAGGCACCAGTCCAGGACTTCGTGGAAGTGCCGGACCTCGGCGGCGTCGCGCTCGGTGCGCGTGCGACGAACGGCCGCGAGGGCGGCGGCTTCGTCGAGGGTCCGGGTCTGCTTCATACGAAGAATCTACGGGCGACCACCGACAGTTTCGATGTCCGAAAGCCCCGGGGATTAGGCGACCGACCGGCTGCGGAGCGCGACACGCGTCACCCTGCTGCCGGTCATCTCGACCACTTCGATGGCAACCTCCGCACCATCGGACTCCACGGCGACCTCGTCACCCACCTCCGGGATCCTCCCGAGCCGCGCGATCACGTACCCGGCGACGGTCTCGTAGCTCCCGTCGGCGAGCTCGATGCCGGTGACCTCGGCGAAGTCGTGGAGGCTGAGGCCGCCGTCGAACACCGAGGGGACCTCGGCAGCCGGCCCGTCGTCGTACTCGTCGCGGATCTCGCCGACGAGCTCCTCGACCAGGTCCTCCAGGGTGACGATGCCGTCGGTGCCGCCGTACTCGTCGACCACCACCGCCAGGTGCACGCCCTCCTGGCGCATGGTCGCCACCGAGGGCAGCAGCAGCTTGCTCCCGGGCAGCATCAGCACCGGCCGGCACACGTCGCGGACCCGGCGCGGGTCCCCGTTGTCGAGGCCGAGCAGGTCGCGCACGTGCAGGAAACCGAGCACGTCGTCGAAGCCGGTCCCGGTGACCGGGTAGCGCGAGTACGGCAGCGTGCGTACCCGGGCGGCGGCCTCGGTCAGCGGCATCGCCCCCGGCAGGAAGGTGACGTCGGCGCGCGGCCGCATCACCTCCTTCACGGTCCGCTCGGTCGCGGTGAACACGTCGCGCAGGAGCCGGCGCTCGTCCTCCTCCAGCGCGTCGTGCGTGGTCACCAGCTCGCGCAGCTCCTCCTCGGAGAGCTGCTCGCCGGTCGCCACCGGGTCGCCGCCGAGCAGCCGCACCAACGCGTTCGTGGACACCGACAGCAGCCAGATCACCGGGCGCACCAGGGTGGCGAACCGGTCGAGCACCGGCGCGACCGCCAGCGAGACGCCGGCCGACTTCTGCAGCGCCAGCCGCTTGGGCACCAGCTCGCCGAGCACCAGCGACAGGTAGGCGATCAGCAGTGTCAGCAGCACCAGCGCGGTGGTCTCGGCGGCGGACTCGCCCAGCCCGAGCGACTCCAGGTGCGGGGCCAGGTCGGGCGCCAGCGTCGAGCCGCCGTAGGCCGCGGAGAAGAACCCAGCCAGGGTCACGCCGATCTGGACCGCCGCCAGGAAGCGGTTGGGATCCCGGGCCACCCGCGCCACCCGGGCACCGCGGGCGCCGTCGCGCTCCATCGCGGAGAGCTGGCTGTCGCGCAGCGAGACGAGCGCGATCTCGGTGGCGGCGAAGACACCGCCGGCGAGCACGAAGACCAGGACCAGCCCGGCGTTGAGCAACGTCTGGGCGTCCATGGCCGAAACCGTACCGAACCGTCCAGAACGCCGGATCCGTCCAAGGAACGTCCAACCTTCGCGCCGTACGGTCCCGGGCATGGAGCTGGGTCACCTGCGCTGCTTCGCGGCCGTGGCCGAGGAGGCCACCTTCGACCGCGCTGCCGAGCGCCTGATGATGGACGGGCCGTCGCTGACCCGGCAGCTGGGGGCGCTCGAGCAGGAGCTGGGAGTCCTGCTCGTCCAGCGTGGCACCGGCCCGGTGCGACTCACCGCCGAGGCCGTCGCGCTGCTGCCCGACGCCCGCGCGCTGCTCGCGCACGTCCAGGGGATGCAGCGGCACGCTCGCCGGCTGGCCGGTGCCGAGACGGTGCGTCTCGGGTACGCCGGACGCCGGCCCTCGGACCTGGAGGAACGGACCGCGCACGTCGCCGAGATCTGCGTCGACCCGACCGCGGCGCCCTCGCACACCCAGGCCGCCCGGGTGGCCTCGGGGGCTCTCGACGTCGCGGTCTGCCGGGTCGAGCCGGCCGAGCTGGCGATCCTCGGGCTGGTCGCTTACGAGGCGGGCAGCGACCGGCTGCACGCGGTGGCACCGTACGGCGAGCGCGGCACGCTCGCGCCGTACGAGATCGCCGTCCTGGTCGCGCCCGACGAGCCCTGCTGGACCACCTGGAACCTCTTCGCCGACGAGCTCGCCGAGAGCGGCGTCGAGCAGGTGCCCGTTCAGGACGGCGCGATCGCCGGGCCCGGCTTCCTCGAGCACGTACGACGGCTGGGACGCCCGGTGCTCGCCTCGCCGCGGGACCTGGGGTCGCCGCTGCCCGACGACCTGACCCGCCTGCCCGTCGCCGACCCTGAGATCCACTGGTCCTGGTCCGTGGTGCACCGGGCCGGCGAGGACCGGCCGGACGTGCTGGCCGTCGCCGACGCCCTGGCGGGAGCGGCGTCGAGCCGGGCGATCAGCTCCAGTCGACCGAGAAGTACTGCGTCTCGGTGAAGGCGCGGACGCCGTCGCGGGCGCCCTCGCGGCCCAGGCCGCTCTGCTTGACGCCGCCGAACGGTGCCGACGGGTCGGAGACCACGCCGCGGTTGACGCCGACCATGCCGGCCTCGATCCGCTCGGCGGTCTTCAGTGCCCAGCGCAGGTCGCCGGAGAACACGTAGGCCGCAAGTCCCAGCTCGGTGTCGTTGACCTGGCGGAGCATCTCCTCGTCCTCGGTCCAGGTGACCACCGGCGCGATCGGGCCGAAGATCTCGTTGCGGACGACCTCGGCGTCGGCAGGGACGTCGACCAGGAGCGTCGGCGGGTAGAAGTGCCCGTCCAGCTCGCTGGACCCGGCCTGGTGCGCGATCCGGGCGCCGCGGGCGAGCGCGTCCTCGACCAGCGCGGTGGTGCCGGCGACGGCCTTCGCGCTGATGAGCGGGCCGACGGCGGTGCCGTCCTCGAAGGCCGAGCCGACCTGCAGCGCCTCGATGGCGGCGCCGAACTTCGCGACGAACTCCTCCACCACGTCGGCGTGCACGTAGAACCGGTTGGCCGCGGTGCAGGCCTGACCGCCGTTGCGGAACTTGGCGATCATCGCGCCGGCGACCGCGGCGTCCAGGTCGGCGTCGGCCGCGACCACGAACGGGGCGTTGCCACCCAGCTCCATCGAGGAGTTCACGATCCGCTCGGCGGCCTGGCCGAGCAGCAGGCTGCCCACGCCGGTCGAGCCGGTGAAGGAGATCTTGCGGACCCGGGCGTCGGCGAGCCAGGCACCCACCACCGCACCGGCGTCGGTGGTGGCGACCACGTTGACCACGCCGGCCGGGACCCCGGCCTCCTCGAGGATCCGCGCCACCGCGAGCGCGGTCAGCGGGGTCTCCGAGGCGGGCTTGAGCACCACCGTGCAGCCGGCCGCCAGGGCCGGGCCGATCTTCCGGGTGGCCATCGCGGCCGGGAAGTTCCACGGGGTCACCAGCGCGGAGACGCCCACGGGACGGCTGGTCACGATGGTGCGGGTGCCGCCGGCCGGGGACTCGGCGAAGTCGCCGTCGGGACGGACCGCCTCCTCGGCGAACCAGCGGAAGAACTCGGCGGCGTAGGTGACCTCGGCGCGCGCGTCGGCCAGCGCCTTGCCGTTCTCCGCGGAGATCAGCGCGGCGAGCTCGTCGGTCCGGGCGACCATGAGCTCGAACGCCCGGCGCAGCGCCTCCGAGCGCACCCGCGGCGCGGTCGCGGCCCAACCCGGGAACGCGGCCGCGGCGGCGTCGACGGCGGCCGTGGCCTCGGCGACGCCACCGTCCGCATAGTCGGCGAGGACGTCACCGGTGGCCTTGTCGCGCACGCCGAAGGTGCGTCCGGTCGACAGCCCCTGGCCGCCGATGTGGGCGCCGTGCTCGGGGTCCAGGGTCTTGATCGTGTCGAGCACCGAGCTCGGGACGAGGCGGGGAGCCATGGGTTTCTCCTTGGGGGATGGGGCTTACGGGTAGAGGCCGCGCTGCTGGTGCGCCTGCGCGACGCGCTCGACGGCCAGCGCGGTGGCCGCCGAGCGCAGCGGGACGCCGAGCCGGCGGGCGTGCGCGTTGACGTGCTGCCAGGCCTGGTCCATCCGGGTGGCCAGCCGGGCCTCGACCTCGTCGGCGCTCCACCAGAACGCCTGGTTGGCCTGCACCCACTCGAAGTAGGAGACGACCACGCCACCGGCGTTGGCCAGGATGTCCGGGGCCACCAGGACGCCGGCCGAGCGCAGGATCTCGTCGGCCTCCGGGGTGGTCGGGCCGTTCGCGCCCTCGACGATCACCTTCGCCTTGACCCGGGCCGCGTTCCCGGCGTGCAGCACGCCCTCGACCGCGGCCGGGACCAGCAGGTCCACGTCGAGCTCGAGCAGGGCGTCGCCGGGCAGCACGTCGCCGCCGGCGAACCCGACGACCGAGCCGGTCTCGTCCACGTGCTTCTCCAGGGCGACGACGTCCAGGCCGGTCGGCGAGGCGACCGCGCCGTACTGGTCGCTGACCGCGAGCACCCGCAGCCCGGCCTCGGCGAGGAAGCGAGCGGCGTACCGGCCGACCTTGCCGAAGCCCTGCACCGCGGCGGTGGCGCCGGCAGGGGCGATGCCGCGGTCGGTCAGCGCGGCCAGGGCCACGTGCACGACACCGCGGGAGGTGGCGGTGGCCCGGCCCAGCGAGCCGCCCAGGCCGACCGGCTTGCCGGTGGTGACGCCGAGGACGGTGTGTCCCTGCTGGACCGAGTAGGTGTCCATCATCCAGGCCATGGTGCGCTCGTCGGTGCCGATGTCCGGCGCCGGGATGTCGCGCTCGGGCCCGATCAGCGGGCTGATCTCGCTGGTGTAGCGACGGGTCACCCGCTCCAGCTCGGCGGCGCTGTGCTCGCGCGGGTCGATCCGGATGCCGCCCTTGGCACCGCCGTACGGGACGTCGAGCAGGGCGCACTTCCAGGTCATCCACATCGCCAGCGCGCGCACCTCGTCGAGGGTGACGTCGGGGGAGTAGCGCAGGCCGCCCTTGGCCGGGCCGCGGGAGAAGTTGTGCTGCACCCGGTGGCCGACGTACACCTCGACGCTGCCGTCGTCCTTGCGCAGCGGCACGCTGACCGTCACCTCGCGGCGCGGCACCGCCAGCATCCGGTGCATCGACTGGTCGTAGCCGAGCACCTCGATGGCAGCGCTCAGCTGCGCCTGCGCGTCGTCGAGGACAGAGGTGGCCGGCGCGTCGACGAGCGCGGTCACGCGACGACCCCGAAGGCCTCGTCGAGCACGTCGCAGGCCTCGGCCAGCAGCTCGTCGCTGATCGAGAGCGGCGGCAGGAAGCGCAGCACGTTGCCGAAGGTGCCGCAGGTCAGCACCACCACGCCACGCTCGTGGGCGGCGGCGGCGACCTTCTTGGTCAGGTCGGCGTCGGGCTCGGTCGTGCCGGCCTTGACCAGCTCGACCGCGACCATCGCGCCCCGGCCGCGCACCTCGCCGATCCGCGGGTCGCGGCTCTGCAGCGCCTGCAGCCGCTCGGTCAGCTGGCCGCCGATCTTGGCGGCCCTGTCGACTAGGCTGTCTGCCTCGATGGTCTCGATCACCGCGAGCGCGGCGGCGCACGCCAGCGGGTTGCCGCCGTACGTGCCGCCGAGGCCGCCCCCGTGCGCGGCGTCCATGATCTCGGCGCGGCCGGTGACGGCGCTCAGCGGCAGGCCGCCGGCGATGCCCTTGGCGGAGACGACCAGGTCCGGGACCACGTTCTCGTGGTCGACGGCGAACATCGCACCGGTGCGGGCGAAGCCGGTCTGCACCTCGTCGGCGACGAAGACCACGTCGTTCTCGCGGCACCAGGCGGCCAGTGCGGCCAGGAAGCCCGGCGCCGGCACGATGAAGCCGCCCTCGCCCTGGATCGGCTCGATGACGATCGCGGCCAGGTTGGCGGCGCCGACCTGGGACTCGACCTGCTCGATCGCGCGCGCCGCGGCCTCCTCGCCGCTCAGACCGTCGCGGTACGGGTAGGACAGCGGCGCCCGGTAGACGTCGGAGGCGAACGGGCCGAAGCCGCTCTTGTACGGCATGTTCTTCGCCGTCATCGCCATGGTCAGGTTGGTGCGGCCGTGGTAGGCGTGGTCGAAGACGACGACCGCGGTCTTCCTGGTGTAGGCGCGGGCGATCTTCACCGCGTTCTCGACGGCCTCGGCGCCGGAGTTGAACAGCGCGCTGCGCTTCTCGAACTCGCCCGGCGTGAGCCGGTTGAGCTCCTCGGCCACGCGCACGTAGCCGTCGTACGGGGTGACCATGAAGCAGGTGTGCGTGAACGCGGCGACCTGCTCGGTGACCGCCTCGACCACCCGCGGCGCGCTGTTGCCGACCGTGGTCACGGCGATGCCGGAGCCGAGGTCGATCAGCGAGTTGCCGTCCACGTCGACGAGCACGCCGCCACCCGCCGCGGTCACGTAGACCGGCAGCGTGGTGCCGACGCCCTGGGCGACGGCGGCGGTCTTGCGGGCCTGCAGCTCACGCGAGCGCGGGCCGGGGATCTCGGTGACGAGGCGGCGTTCCTGCGGAAGACTGGTCATGGGCTCACGCTAGGCATCCGGGAGCGCCGGGCACACTGTTCGCTTCGCACAATCTCGTACGGCTGGCTGTGCGAAACTGTCACCCATGACGACCTTGGCCGACCTGCTCGGCGACGACCGGCTCGGCCTGACCCCGGTGGTCGACGAGCGCCGCGCCGAGCCGCTGCGCTGGGTCGCGACCAGCGAGCTGCCGGACCCGTCGCCGTACCTGGAGGGCGGCGAGGTGCTGCTCACCACCGGGCTGGAGACCGCCGGCTGGCGGCGCCAGTGGGACGGCTACGTACGACGCCTCGCCGCGGCCGGCGTGGTCGCCATCGGGCTGGCCGTCGGGATGACCCACGAGTCCAGCCCGGACGGCCTGGTGCGGTCCTGCCGCAAGTACCGGGTGGACCTGTTCGAGGTGCCGCGGGAGATCCCCTTCGTCACCGTCAGCCGCCGGCTGGCCGACCTGCTCCAGCGCGACCAGGAGTCGGCCGAGCGGACCGCGCTGGCGAGCCAGCGGGCCCTCGTGCAGGCGACCCTGCGCGAGGAGGACCCGGCCGCGCTGCTGGAGGAGACCGCCCGGATCGGCGGGCTGGCCGCGGTCGTGGGCGCGGACGGCCAGGTCGTGGCCGGACCGGTCGGCGAGCGCCCCTTCGACGCCGAGGCGGTCGCCGAGGCGGTGGCCCGGATGCGGCCGCAGGGGATGCGCGCGGCCACGGCGCTGACCGGGCCGGACGGAGTGCTGCTGGTGCACCCGCTCGGGGTGCGCGGCCGGCCGGGGCGCTACCTGGTCACCGGGTTCGCCGGCCGTCCCACCGAGATGCAGCGCAGCACGGTGACGACCGCGGTCGCCCTGATGAGCCTGGTCGAGGTCCGGCACCTCGGTCGTCGCGACGCCGACCGGCGGCTGCGGGCGCGCGCGGTCGAGCTGCTGGTGGCCGGCGACCGCCGGACCGCGACCGTCCTGCTCGGCGCCGGCAGCGGGCCGCGTCCGCGCCTGTCCCGGAGCCCGATGGTGCTGCGCGCCCGCGGACCCCGGGCGCGTCTCGACGAGGGCCTCGACCAGGTCGAGAACGCCGGTGCGCTCGGCGGCCTGCTCGGTCGCGACGGCACCCACGAGCTGGTCGTCGTCGCCGGCGAGTCGCGCCGTCTCGTGGATGGTCTCGCGGACCGGCTGGCGGTGCTCGGCCTGCGGGTCGGCATCGGCGCCGACGACGAGACCGCCGGGCACGCCCTGGAGATGACCACGCCGGCGGTGCCGGTCGCCTCCTGGGCCGACAGCGTCGGTCGCGGAGTGCTCTCGCTGCTCGACGACGCCCGGGCCGCCTCGTTCGCGGCCTCCTACCTGGCGCCGCTCGAGGAGGCCGACGACCCGGCCCTCGTCGACACCCTGGCGGCCTACCTGCGCCACCACGGCTCACTGCTGCAGACCGCCGAGGACCTCGGCGTGCACCGCAACACGGTGCGCAACCGGCTGGAGCGGATCGAGTCCCTGCTCGGCCGCTCGCTGGCCGACCCTCAGGTCCGGGTCGATGCCTGGGTCGCCCTTCAGGCGCGGAAGTAGACCCGCTCGCCGCTCACCCAGGTCTCCTCGACGGTGATCGCCGCGAGCTTGCCGGGGTCGACCAGGAACGGGTCCGCGTCGAGGATGGCGAAGTCGGCGTGCTTGCCGACCTCGAGGGTGCCGCGGTCGCCCTCGGCGTGGATCGCGGTCGCGCTGCCCAGGGTGTAGCCGGTCAGGGCCTCCTCGACCGTCAGTGCCTCCTCCGGCATCCACGGCTCGCCGCCGTCGAGCGGGGACCGGGTGACCGCGCACTGGATGCCGACGAACGGCTCCATCTCGGCCACGTTCCAGTCGCTCGACAGCGCCAGGGTGGCGCCGCGGTCGTGCAGCGAGCGCAGCGGCCACGCCTGGTGCCAGCGCTCCGGCCCGACCGCGTCCGCCCAGGCGTGCCCCGGCCCCGCGATCTCCGGGCTGGCGTGCCGCGGCTGCATGCACGCGACCACGCCCAGCGCCGCGAACCGGTCCAGGTCGGCGGTCCGGGTGCACTCGACGTGCACGATCTGGTGCCGGGCGTCGCGCGGGCCGTTGACCCTCCGCGCGTGCTCGACCGCGTCCAGCACCGTGCTGATGCCCCGGTCGCCGGTGGCGTGCACGAACAGCTGGAACCCGTCGGCATCCAGATCGGCGACCAGGTCGGCGAAGGCGGCCGGGTCGTAGTAGGTGCGGCCCCGGTTGCCCGGCTCGTTCGCGTACGGCGCGTGCAGCGCAGCGGTGTGCGGCTCGACCACGTCGTCGATGTAGAGCTTGAGCGGGCCGACCCGGAGCCGGTCGTCGTCGTGGGTCGCCTTGAGCCGGGCGAACTCGGCTCGTTCCGCGGCGGTGGTGCCCGGCGGGTGGAACATCGCCAGCAGCACCCGCGAGCGCAGCCGACCCTCGTCGCGGGCGCGCAGGAAGAGCGCGACGTCGTCGGGGGAGTTCTGCGGCTCGACGACGGTGGTGATCCCGCAGGCGATGGCGTGGTCGAGGCTCGCGGCGAGGCGGGCGTACTGCCGCTCGGGATCGGCCCAGGGAAGGCCACGCTCGCGCAGTGCCCGCAGCCCGGCCCGGGAGAGTCCCTTGACCGCGAAGTCGGCGACGAACCCGGTGGGCCTGCCGTCCTCCAGCTCGGCGGTGCCGAAGGGGAGGTCGGCTTCTTCGACTCCCAGCGCCTCGAGGCCGAGCGAGTTGAGCCAGAGCGTGTGCACGTCGTAGCTGAACACCGCCGCCGGCCGGTCCGGGACCAGGGCGTCGAGCATCGCCGCGGTCGGGTGCGCCCCGTTCTCCAGGCCCGCGTAGGCGTAGCCCTCGGCCTCGACCCAGGGTGCGTCCGGGTTCTCGGCGGCCCAAGCCGCGAGCCGCTCGCCCACCGCGGCGAGCGAGTCGGCGCCGGCGAGCTGGGCGCAGGCCGCGTCCGAGCCGAGGCGGACGTGGTTGTGCGCGTCCACGAAGCCGGGCACCACCGTGCGTCCGTCCAGGTCGATCGTCCGCGTGGCGGGCGGTGCGTCGGCGGTGGCGCCGGTCCAGGAGATGCGCCCGTCAGTGATCGCCAGCGCCTCGACGAGCTCGCCGGCGCGGGTGTGGATGGTGCCGTTGACGAGAACCAGCGAGGTCACCGGTCCTCCTTGGCGTCGACGAGGAAGCGGGACTCCCGGCGCGGGCGCAGGTAGAGCACGTCGTAGGCGAGCGCGGCGGCGACGAGGCCGCCGGTGATGAGCAGGTCCTGCGAGGAGGACTCCAGCAGTGCGTACCCGACCGCGAGGATCACCAGTACCGAGGGCAGCGGCCACAGCGGCATCCGCCAGCCCGGGTGCGGGCCTCGTCGTACGGTGAGGGCGGCGACGGCGAGCAGCAGGTACACCGCGGAGACGATCACCGCGGTGACGCCGAGCAGCGACTCGATGTCGACCAGGTAGGCGAGCACGGCCCCGGGGATCGCGACCACCAGCGTGGCGAGCACCGGCGAGCCGAACCGCGGGTGGAGCCGGGTCAGCGCCCGGTTGACCGGCGCCGGCCAGGCCTGGTCGCGGCCCGAGGCGTAGATGACCCGGCCGTTCTGCAGCACCATCACGATGACCGCGTTGAGGATCGCGACCGCGATGCCGACGCTGATCGCGGCGGAGACCCGCTCGTTGGACCAGGCGGTGACGAAGTCGGGGAAGGTGCCGGTGCCGAGGTCGCCCAGGCCGCCGACGCCGAGGACCGTGGCGATGGTCGGCACGATGATGATCGACGAGCCGACCAGCAGGGAGGCGAAGACGGCGCGGGCCACGTTCGTGCGCGGCTCGACGATCTCCTCGGCCAGGTACGACGCGGTGCCGAACCCGTTGGCCACGAACATCGCCACCGACAGCCCGGACATGAGCACGCCGAGGGTGAACGGCGAGAGCGCCCCGCCGTCCAGGGCGTGCGGGTGCACGAGCGTGCTCACCGGACGCTCGGCGTGGCTGAAGCCGAGGTAGGCGACCACGGCGGCCGCGACCGTCTCGACGGCGAGGAAGCAGCTGGTGACCACCGCGTTGGCCTTGATGTCCAGCACGCCGGTGGCGGTGGCCAGCAGCATCACGAACGCGCCGGTCGCGGCCCGGTCCAGGTGCACGATCGGGGCCAGGTAGTCAGCCGTCCCGAGCGCGATCACCGGCGGGATCACCACCAGCAGCGCGGCGGTGAGCACGAAGGTGATCCAGCCGACCCGGCGGCCCAGCGTGTGCGTGACCATCGCGTACTCGCCGCCGCTGCTCGGGGTGCGGGTGCCGAGCTCGGCGTAGCAGGCGCCGACGCAGAGCGAGACCCCGACGCCGGCGAGCAGCGTGAGCACGACGCCCGAGCCCTGGGAGGCCAGCAGCGTCGGCACGATGATGAACAGGCTGGAGGCCGGGGTGATGCACGAGATGGTCAGGAGCACCGCGCCGACGACGCCGAGAACGGGCTGAAGTCCCCTGTCCTGCGGGGCTCTCGCGTGATCGGCCGGGTCGGCCAGGTGAGTGGAGACGGTGGTCATGGTGCTCCTCGAAGTCATTTTGAACGTCGTACAAAACTGACGCGCTCCGGAACTATGACCCGGCTCACAACTAAGGTCAAGGGGTGACCGTGGAAAGAACGCGCCGCAACCGCAAGCTCGACCGGCCCCGGGAGCGGGTGCTCGAGGAGGCCTGGCGGCTGCTCGCCGAGAAGGGCCTGGCCGACCTGACCCTGGCCGAGCTCGGCCGCCGGGTGGACACCAGTGCGAGCCACCTCCTCTACTACTTCGGCAGCAAGGACGACTTGCTCCTCGAGGTGGTGCGCTGGAGCGAGAGCCAGCTCCGCGAGGCCCGGGCCGCCGCGCTCGCGACGGGGTCGGTGCAGACCCGGCTGCGCAGGTTCTGCGAGCTCTACCTGCCCAGCGAGCCGGGCGACCCACGCTGGCTGCTCTGGATCGAGCTGTGGCCACGGGCGCTGCGGAGCACCTCGCTCGGCGAGCACTACGGCGACTTCGACGCCGAGTGGAGGGCGGACCTGGCGGCGCTGCTCGAGGAGGCCGGAGCCCGGGACGCGACGGCGCGCGCCCGCCGGATCTGCGCGCTGCTGGACGGCCTCAGCGTCGCGCTCGTGCTGGGGGAGGACGGGCTCACCGTCAAGGACGCCTGGAAGCACGTCCGGGCACTGCTGCCCGACTGAGCGGGTTGCGCGACTGTGATCCGCGGCACTACTGTGACTCACGTTTTGAATGACGTTCAAAATTGTGAGGAGCATCGTGACCGTCACCGGACCCTGGGTCATGCCGGCCGAGACCGCGCCGCACGCGGCGACCTGGATGGCCTGGCCGAGCGCGTCGTACACGCTCGGCGGCTCGCCCGCGGAGGCCGAGCTGGCCCGCCGTACCTGGGCCGCCGTGGCCAACGAGATCGCCGCTTTCGAGCCGGTGCACGTGCTCGTGCCTGCGAGCGAGACCACGGCCGCGCGCCGGCTGCTCGCCGCGCGGATCAGCGTGCACGAGGTGCCGCTGGACGACGCGTGGTTCCGCGACATCGGGCCGACCTTCGTCGTGGGTCCCGGACGAGAGCTCGGCGCCGTCAACTGGGTCTTCAACGGCTGGGGCGCCCAGGAGTGGGCGACCTGGGAGCACGACGCGGTCGCCAGCGAGGCCGCGACCGCGCTGGCCGGCGCCATCCGGATCGACTCGCCCCTGGTCAACGAGGGCGGCGGCCTCCACACCGACGGAGCCGGCACCTTCCTGGTCACCGAGACCGTCCAGCTCGACCCGCACCGCAACCCCGGCTGGACCCGCGAGCAGGTCGAGGCCGAGCTGGCCCGCACCCTCGGCGCCCGGCACCTGGTCTGGCTGCCGCGCGGGCTGACCCGGGACAACGAGCGGTTCGGCACCCGCGGGCACGTCGACATCGTGGCCACCTTCGCCGACCGCGGCCTGGTGCTCGTGCACGACCAGCGCGACCCGGCGCACCCCGACCTCGCCGTCAGCCGCGAGCTGGCCGCGGTGCTGCGCGAGTCGCACGACGCCGAAGGCAAGCCTCTGGACCTGGTCGCGCTGCCGGCGCCGACGGTGCTCCGCGACGCCGAGGGCTGGGTCGACTACAGCTACGTCAACCACTACGTCTGCAACGGCGCGGTGATCGCCTGCGCCTTCGACGACCCCGCCGACGCCGAGGCCCGCGAGGTGCTCGCCGAGGCCTACCCCGGACGCGAGGTCGTCCAGGTGGACGCCCGGCCGCTGTTCGCCCGCGGCGGCGGCATCCACTGCATCACCCAGCAACAGCCCGCCCTGTGAAGGAAAGTCCCATGAAGCTGTACACCGCCCCTGTCTCGTCCTCCCCGGCGAGGGTCGGCTCCGGAACCGGCCGCACCCTGACCGTCGGCGTCGTCCAGATGCACTGGCAGGCCGACCCGGCCGCGCACGCCGCCACCCTCACCGAGGGCATCGGCCAGGCAGCGGCCGCCGGCGCGCAGGTCGTCTTCCTGCCCGAGCTCACCCTGTCCCGCTACCCGGCGGACACGCTGCCCTCGGGTCGCCCGGTCGACCTCGCCGAGCCGCTCGAGGGCGGCCCGACCCACGCGTTCGCGGCGGCGGCCGCCCGGGCTCACGGCGTCTTCGTGCACGCCTCGCTGTACGAGGCCGCCGACACCGGGGACGGCCTTGGCTACAACACCGCGATCCTGGTCGCCCCCGACGGCGCCGTCGTCGCGCGCACCCGCAAGCTGCACATCCCGGTCACCGAGGGCTACTTCGAGGACCGGTACTTCCGGGCCGGCCCGGCCGTGGACCCCTACCCGGTGCACACCCCCGACCTGCCGGGCGCGCCGAAGCTCGGTCTACCGACCTGCTGGGACCAGTGGTTCCCGGAGCTGGCCCGTGCGTACTCCCTGGCCGGTGCCGAGGTGCTCGCGTACCCGACCGCGATCGGGTCGGAGCCGGACCATCCTGACTTCGACACCCAGCCGATCTGGCAGCACGTGATCGTCGGCCACGGCATCACCAGCGGGTTGTTCATGGCGGTGCCGAACCGGTGGGGCGACGAGGGCCGGATCTCCTTCTACGGCTCCTCGTTCGTCTCCGACCCCTACGGCCGGGTGCTCGTGCAGGCGCAGCGCGACGAGGACGCGGTGCTCGTCGCCGCGCTGGACCTCGACCAGCGCTCCGACTGGCTGACGCTGTTCCCGTTCCTGGACACCCGCCGACCGGACACCTACGACTCGCTGGTGGCGACCGACTCGCTGGCGGTGACCCGATGAGCGCGCACGACGTCGTCGTCATCGGCGCCGGCGTCACCGGACTGACCGCCGCGCTGCGGCTCGTCGAGACCGGGCAGGACGTCCTCGTCCTCGAGGCCCGCGACCGCGTCGGCGGCCGGCTGCGCAGCGACGCCCACGACGGGTCGGAGTTCGAGATCGGCGGTCAGTGGGTCTCGCCCGACCAGACCGCGCTGCTGCGGCTGCTCGACGAGCTCGCCCTGGAGACGTTCGCGCGGGCACGAGACGGCGCCTCTCTCTACGTCGACGCCGCCGGAACCGCGCACCAGTTCACGGGCGAGGCGCTGCCCGTCGAGCCGGAGACCGCGCACGCGATCGAGATGCTGGTCAAGGAGCTCGACCGGCTGGCCGCGCTGATGGATCCGGACCGGCCGTGGGAGCACCCGGATGCCGCGGCCCTCGACCAGGTCACCTTCGCGCACTGGCTGGAGCAGCAGTGCGACGACGTCGAGGCCCGCGACAACGTGGCCCTGTACGTCGGACCGGCGATGCTGACCAAGCCGGCGCACACCTTCTCGGCGCTGCAGGCGGTGCTGATGGCCGCCAGCGCCGGGTCGTTCAGCCACCTGGTCGACGCCGACTTCATCCTCGACCGCCGGGTGGTCGGCGGGCTCGCGTCGGTGCCGTCCGCCCTGGCCGCGCGCCTGGGTGACCGGGTCCGGCTCGGGGCCGACGTCACCGGGGTGGCGTGGGACGCCGACGGTGCCGTCGTGAGCGTCGGTGACGAGCGGATCGGCGCGCGGCACGTCGTGATGGCGGTGCCGCCCACCCTGGTCTCCCGGGTCCGGTTCGCCCCCGAGCTGCCCGCCGAGCACCGGCACGCGCGCCAGCACCAGTCGTTCGGGCTGGTGGTCAAGGTGCAGGCCGAGTACCCGACGCCGTTCTGGCGCGAGCAGGGCCTCAGCGGCACCGGCTTCGGCCCGTACCGGCTGGTGCACGAGGTCTACGACAACGGCCACCACGGCGCGTCCACCGGCACGCTCGTCGGCTTCGTCTCCGACGTCCACGCCGACGCCCTCGGGCGGCTCTCGTCCGAGGAGCGCCGCGGCCGGATCCTGGCCGAGCTGGCCGCGTACTTCGGCGAGGAGGCACTGACCCCGACGACGTACGTCGAGAGCGACTGGCAGCACCAGGAGCTCACCGGCGGCGCCTTCGGGACGAGCTTCGCGATGGGCAGCCTGACCCGGTACGGCGCCGTGCTGCACGAGCCCGTCGGGCCGGTGCTGTTCGGCAGCAGCGACATCGCCGGGCTCGGGTTCCAGCACGTCGACGGAGCGATCCGGATCGGCGAGCGGCTCGCCTAGCGGATCCTGACGTCCTGAACCCTCAGACCCGCACCGTCGCCAGCCGGCTCGCCCGGCGCCCCATCGTGGTGTCCACGGCTTCGGTGAACGGCGGCACGAAGGTCTCCGAGCTGAGCACGCAGCCGGCGTGCCCGCAGTCGGCCTCGTGCACGGTCGCGCCCGCGATCATCGCGGCGATGCCACGCTGGCGCTCGGGGGAGAGCACCCGGTCCTTGCGGGTGACGACCACCGCGGTCGGGATGTCGATCGAGGCGAGCCAGGGCGTCGAGTGGTGCCGGCCCAGGGCGGCGACGGCCTGCGCGACTGCCCACGAGGAGGTGCTGCGCCACTCGGCCAGCGCCCACTGGTGGGTGTCGGTCGGGTCGAGGAGCACCTCGGTCGCGGTCCGGGCCGCGACGGTCAGCGTCTTGGAGCGGGCGAGCGTGTGCAGCGCTCCCATGCCCAGCTCCATGCCCTGGTGGAAGACGCGCTCGCTGCCCGTCGTACGGAAGTGGTCCGTGGTCGCCGCCAGCACCAGGCCGCCGAACCGCTGCGGGTGCTGCCGCCAGGCGCGCTGCGCCACGATCGAGCCCATCGAGTAGCCGGCCACGACGGGCTGCACCAGGTCGAGCAGGTTGGCGATCGCGGCCACGTCGTCGGCGCAGTCGCGCAGCGAGAAGTGCTCGGAGACGATGCCGCGGCCGTGCCAGCGCTGGTCGAAGACGACCACCCGGTAGCGGCGGGTGAGCTCGGGGATCACCGGGAACCAGGTCAGCATCCCGGTGCAGCCGACCGCGTGCAGCAGGATCACCGCGGGGGCGTCCTCGGTCGGCCCCGGTACGTCGGTCAGCCAGGTACGACCGCGCCCCGGCACGTCGAGCCAGCGCCCCGGAGGCACCGTCACCTCGGGCACGTCGACCAGCTCGCGCAGCAGCGTGGGCAGCGTCGGCAGCGGCAAGGCGTCACCTCGATCTGGAGAAGCGGGAGGGTGATGCTGGATCGCCCTCGTCACGCTAGACTAGAACAGGTTTCATTTTTCTGTTCTTCGGAAGGAGCGCCTGTGGTTTCCGAGGTGAGTCCAGAACTCCGCGGGGAGATCCGCTCGGTGGTCACCGACGTCCTCGAGAAGGGTGGCGGGGGCTGGGAGGCCTGCGCGGAGGCCGGGTTGCTCGGCCTGGCCGCCTCGGAGTCGTCCGGCGGTGAGGGACTCGGCCTGGAGGCGCTCGGCGTGCTCCTGCACGAGCTCGGCCGCCGCGCGGTCGACCTACCCGTCCTGGAGACCCTGGTGTGCGGGCTGCTCACCCTGGAGACCGCCGCGCCCGAGCAGGCCGCGCGGTTCGTCCCGGACGTGGTCGCCGGCAAGCTCTTCCTCGCCCCGGCGCTCAACGAGCCCGGCCGTGCGCTCCCGGTCCGGCCGGCCACCACGCTGCGCAACGGCCTGGTCACCGGCCACAAGACCGACGTGACCGTGCTCGACGGCGCCACCCTCCTGCTCGTCTCCACCGACGCCGGCGTCGCGCTGGTCGATCCGGACGGTCCCGGCGTGCGCAAGGTCGGCAACTACCTGTCCCGCAGTGTCCCGCACGGTCCGGCGGACGGCAGCCAGCCGCCGACCGCACCCGCCACCGGCTACGTCTTCACCGAGGCGCCCGCGGTCGAGGTGCTGCCCGAGGCCGCCGGCCAGGTGCTGCGCCAGCACGCCGTCGCCGGGCTGCTGCTGCTCGGTGACGGCCTGCTCGCCGGCGCGCTCGACCTGACCGCCGGCTACATCCGGGAGCGGGTCCAGTTCGGCCGCAGCCTGGCCGAGTTCCAGGCCGTGGCGATGCAGATCGCCGACGTCTTCGTGGTCTCGCGGATGGCTGCGCTGGCGGCCGAGTCCGCCGCCTGGCGGGTCGCCGAGGGGCTGCCGGCCGCCGAGGACCTCGCCGTCGGTGCCGCCTGGTTCGCCGACCGGGCTCCGGCCGCGCTGCAGACCTGCCACCACCTGCACGGCGGCATGGGCGTGGACGAGACCTACCCGCTGCACCGGTACTTCTCCCGGGTCAAGGACATCGCCCGTCTGCTCGGCGGTCGCGAGGCCACGCTGGCCCAGGTGCCGGTGCAGGAGCAGGCCGGCAAGAACCTCGAGCTCACCGAGGCGCAGCGCGCGTTCAAGGACGAGGTGCGCGGCTACTTCTCCACGCTGGTCAGCGAGGAGGACAAGCTGGAGATGATGACCGACCGGCACGGCCCGGCCTACCACCGCAACATCAAGCAGATGGGCACCGACGGCTGGATGGGCGTGGGCTGGCCGGTCGAGTACGGCGGGAAGGGGCTCGGCGGGATCGAGCAGCAGATCTTCGCGAACGAGGCCGCCCGCGCCGACGTGCACCTGCCTTCGGTCACCCTGCAGACCGTCGGCCCGACCCTGCAGGCGTTCGGCACGCAGAAGCAGAAGGACCTGTTCCTCAACAAGATCCTGGCCGGCGACGTGCACTTCGCGATCGGCTACTCCGAGGCCGACGCCGGCACCGACCTGGCCTCGCTGCGCTGCTCGGCCCGCAAGGACGCGAACGGCGACTGGATCGTCAACGGCCAGAAGATGTGGACCACCGGCGGGCACGCCGCCGACTACATCTGGCTGGCGGTGCGCACCGACCCCGATGCCCCCAAGCACAAGGGCATCTCGGTGCTGATCGTGGACACCCGGGACCCCGGCTACTCGTGGACGCCGATCGTCACCTGCGACGGCTCGCACCACGTCAACGCGACCTACTACAACGACGTCCGGGTGCCGGCCGACATGCTCGTCGGCGCCGAGAACGAGGGCTGGAAGCTCATCACCACCCAGCTCAACCACGAGCGGGTCATGCTCGGCCCGGCCGGCCGGCTCGAGGGGCTGCGCGACGACGTGGTCTCCTGGGCCTCGTCCCGTACGACGCCCGACGGCACGCCGCTCCTCGAGGTGCCGTGGGTGCGCGACGTGCTGGCCCGGGTGACCGTCTCGTTCCGGGTCAACGAGCTGCTCAACTGGAAGGTCGCCGCCGGGGCGGTGGATCCGAAGGCGGCCGTCGCGGACGCGTCCTCGTCGAAGGTGTTCGCCTCCGACGAGGTGCAGCGCCTGGGCCTGGCCCTCGAGGAGATCGTGACGACGTACGGCGACCCCGGCGATGCCGAGACCGCGACGCTGCTGCACTTCCTGGACGCGACCTCGAAGCGGAACCTCGTGCTCACCTTCGGCGGCGGCGTCAACGAGGTGCAGCGCGAGCTGATCGCGATGTTCGGACTGGGCCTGCCGAAGGTGCCCCGATGACCGCGGCGGCGACTCCGGTGGACGAGCGCGGCCACGACTGGATCATGGCCGAGGTCGAGAAGATGAAGGCCCTCGGCGAGACCGAGCCGCGGCTGGCCCGCGACCCCGTCAACCAGCCGATGATCAACAACTGGCTGGAGGCGATCGGGGAGACCGATCCGCGCTTCGGCGACGGCGAGGCGCCGCCGGCGATGGCACAGGTCTGGACGATGTACGGGCTGAACCCCGAGCGCCCGGCGAACGACCCGCTGCACGGCACGATGCAGATCCTGGACGCGGCCGGGTTCACCTCGGTGCTCGGCACCAACTGCGACCAGACCTACGCGCGCCCGGTCAAGGTCGGCGAGCAGGTCGCGATCACCACCCGGCTGGAGTCGGTCGTCGGTCCCAAGAAGACCGGTGTCGGCGAGGGCTACTTCGTCACCACCGAGAACACCTGGAAGGTGGGCGACGAGGTGGTCGCGACCATGCAGTTCCGGGTGCTGAAGTTCAAGCCCGGTGCGCGGCCGGCGAAGGTCGACCGCACCAAGCTCGTCCGCCCGCAGATGAACCGGGACACGGCTTTCTTCTGGGAGGGCACCCAGGCCGGTGAGCTGCGGATCCAGCAGTGCAACGCCTGCGGCGAGCTGCGGCACCCGCCCGGCCCGATGTGCCCGGCCTGCCACGCGGCCGACCGCGGCTACGTGGTGGCGAGCGGCAAGGGCACGGTGTTCTCGTTCCTGGTCCACCACGCCCCGCAGCTGCCGGGCAAGGAGCTGCCGGCCACGCTGGCGCTGATCGAGCTCGAGGAGGGGCTGCGGATGGTCGGTGAGGTGCTGTCCGGCAAGGAGGGCATCGAGATCGGGAGCCCGGTGCAGGTGGTCTTCGAGAAGATCGACGACGACCTGACGCTCGCGCAGTGGGAGGTGACGTCGTGACCACGCTGCCCGCCTGGGAGCTGCCGATCACGCCGACGCTGGTGGTCTCCACGGCGATCGCCACCCGCGACTTCCAGGACGTCCACCACGACCGCGACCTGGCCCAGGGTCACGGCTCGAAGGACATCTTCGTGAACATCCTGACCACCACCGGCCTGGTGCAGCGCTACGTCGGGGAGTGGGCGCGGGACGCGGTCGGGCCGGACTTCCGGATCACCTCGTGCGCGCTCCGGCTCGGCGCTCCGGCGTACCCGTACGACACGCTGACCTTCAGCGGCGGGGCCACCGAGGAGGGCGACACCATCACCGTCGACGTCGTCGGCGCGGTCTCGCTCGGCAACCACGTCAACGCGACCGTGACGGTGACCCGATGACACGCACCCTGTCGAAGAAGGCCGCCATCGCCGGCATCGGCGCCACCGACTTCTCCAAGGACTCCGGCCGCTCGGAGCTTCGGCTCTCCTGCGAGGCGGTGCTGGACGCGCTCGCCGACTGCGGGCTGACGCCGAAGGACGTCGACGGCCTGGTCACGTTCACCATGGACAACTCCTCGGAGATCGCGGTCGCTCGTGAGCTCGGGATGGGTGACCTGCGCTTCTTCAGCCGGATCAACTACGGCGGCGGCGCGGCCTGCGGCACCGTCCAGCAGGCGGCGATGGCGGTCGCGACCGGGGTGGCTGACGTGGTGGTCTGCTACCGCGGCTTCAACGAGCGCTCCGGCCAGCGGTTCGGCCAGGTCTCGCAGTGGGCCGCGACCCAGGTCAACACCAACGGCCTGGACAACGCGTTCACCTACCCCCACGGGCTCTCCACGCCGGCCGCGACGGTGGCCATGCAGGCCCGCCGGTACATGCACGAGTTCGGGGCGACGTCGGCGGACTTCGGCACGGTCGCGGTGGCCGACCGCAAGCACGCGGCCACCAACCCGAAGGCGTTCTTCTACTCCCAACCCATCACCCTGGAGGACCACCAGGCCTCCCGGATGATCGCCGACCCGCTGCACCTGCTCGACTGCTGCCAGGAGAGCGACGGCGCGGTGGCGATCGTGGTCACCACCCCCGAGCGCGCGGCGGACCTGCGCCAGAGGGCGGCGATCATCACCGCGGCTGCGCAGGGCAGTGCCCCGGACCAGTTCGTGATGACCTCGTACTACCGCGAGGACATCGGCATCCCCGAGATCGGCGTGGTCGGACGCGAGCTGTGGGACCAGTCGGGGCTCGGGCCGGACGACATCCAGACGGCCGTGCTCTACGACCACTTCACGCCGTACGTGCTGATGCAGCTGGAGGAGCTCGGCTTCTGCAAGCCCGGAGAGGCCAAGGACTTCATCGCCGACGGAGCGATCGAGCTCGGCGGCCGGCTGCCGCTGAACACCCACGGCGGCCAGCTCGGCGAGGCCTACATCCACGGCATGAACGGCATCGCGGAGGCGGTGCGCCAGGTGCGCGGCACCTCGGTCAACCAGGTCCCCGCGGTCGAGCACGTGCTGGTCACCGCGGGCACCGGCGTGCCGACCAGCGGCCTGATCCTGAGCACCACCTGACTCGCGACCAAGGTCCCATCAGGTCGGGATCGCACCGGCCGATCAGGGTGCTACCGGGGCACGGACGCCCCGGCCTGCTCGCCACGGAAGGTGACCCATGCGCCGGCGTCTGCTCGCTGCCCTCGTCCTCGGCCTCGCTGCCCTCAGCATCGGGCTGGCTCGCGCCGACTCGCACACCGACCGCGTCGAGGCGGCCTGCGCGGACGCCCGCCCGGTCCGCATCGGGGATACCGTCGCGTGCGCGCACGTCGACGTGGCCCCACCCGGCATCGACGTGCACGACCGGCCCAGCACGGCTGAGCTGCGGGCGCGCGAGGGCGCCGGCCCGGCGGCGTACCAGGCGGCCCAGGACCTCGGGGTCGCGGCCACCGAGGTCGCCACCACCGCGACCGACCCGAGCGTGCCCTGCGACGGCGACGGCACCTCGGGCTACCGGGTCCAGGGCATGTACGTCGTCGAGGCCGGCAGGACCAACCGGTACGCCGACCTGAAGTCGTCCTTCCAGCTCTGGGCGGCCGGCACCGACGACGTGGTGAACCGGTCCGCCGCGCTGACCGGGGGAGTGCGGCACCTGCGCTACGCGACCGAGGCCGGGGGCGCCGGGTGCGTGGCCAGCGTGCTCAACGTGACCGTGCCCGCCGGCTCGATGACCTCGTTCTCGACCACGGTCTCGGCGGTGCAGGCACTCGGCTACACCAGTCCGGGCCGCAAGTACCTGATGTGGACCGACGCGACCGTGCTCTGCGGCGTCGCGAGCATGTACACCACCGACTCCGACACCCAGGCCAACCCCAACAACGGCTCCTATGCGCAGTACGCCCGGGTCGACGCGGGCTGCTGGGGTCTCGGCAACGGCACCAGCCAGCACTCGGTGGAGGCGCACGAGATCCTGCACACCCTCGGTGGCGTGCAGAACACGGCGCCGCACTCGACCAAGGCCGGTCACTGCTGGGACGAGTCGGACACGATGTGCTACGCCGACGGCGGCACCCACGCGATGGTGCAGATCTGCCCGCCCGAGCGGGAGTTCTTCTTCGACTGCAACAACGACGACTACTTCTCGACGTACCCGGATCCGGGCAGCTACCTGGACACGCACTGGAACGCGGCCGACTCGCGCTTCCTCATCGGCGGCGGCGACGGCACCGGCGGCGGAACGCTGGGCAGCCCGACCACGCTGGGCGCCACCATCGCCGTGAACAACCCCGCCGTTCCGGGCCTGTCCACCCAGGCCTCGGTGACCCCGGCGCTGCCGGCCGGGCGGACGCTGACCAAGGTCGCCTGGACCTCCAAGCGCGCCGACTGCGTCTTCTCCGCGCCGGCCGCGCTGCAGACCGACGTCACCTGCAACGCGACGGTCGCGACCGCGACGACGGTGACCGCGGTCCTCACCGACTCGACCGGCGCCACCAAGTCCGTGACCAGCCCGCTCACCTTCGCCGCCGGGACCGCCCGCCCGGTGACGGTCTCGGTGGCCGCGGCGAGCCAGACCGGCACCGCGTCGGTGTGCACCGGCGCCGCCTTCCCGGTGCGTGCGAGCGTGGTCGACAACGCCAGCGGCCAGCCGGTGAAGGGACTCTCGGTCACCTTCACCAAGCAGGCCGGGACCGCGACGATCGCGTCGTCCGCCGGGGCCGGCATCACCACCCTCGAGGGTGCGGCCGTGCTCTCCCAGAGCGCGACCCTGCGCACGACGTACGTCGCCAAGACCGCGGCCGGGACCGTCTACGCGGCCGGGGCGCCGGCCACCGTGGTCGCGACCCCGGGCTCGTGTGCTCCGACGCTGACCGCGGCCGTGGACACGAGCGCGGTCTACTACGCCGACCCGGTGACGGTCACGGGCACGCTGACCCGAACGGTCGGCGGCGCGACCATCCCGGTCGCTGGTGCGAGCCTGCCGGTCCGGCTCACTGCGGGCACCAAGGTGGGCGCGCTCGGCAACGCCGTCACCGCGGGAGACGGGACGTTCCGTCTCGTGGTGAAGCCGACCTTCACCGGCACGCTCAGCGTCGAGCTGACCGGCTCCACGGCGTACGTGGCCACCAAGGTCTCGCTCGGCACGGTGACGGTGACCGTCCCGGAGACCCGGATGACCGCCACCGCGACTCCGGCCGACGTCGGCTACGGCAACGGCGTCACGGTGACCGGAACGCTGCGCCGCGACGCCGGCGGCACCGTGACCGCGCTGACCAACGCGACCGCCTCGGTCCGGGTGACCAAGCCGGGCACCACGATCCCGACGGTGATCGGCTCGGCGAAGGTGCTGGCCGACGGCACCTTCAGCGCGGTGGTCCCGCTCAAGGTCTCCGGCACCCTGTCGGTCGCGTACGCCGGGGCGCCCGGGCAGCCTGCCTCGTCGGTGACGGTCGGCACGGTCACCGCCGGGACCTGGACGACCGCGGTCACCGCGAACGCGTCGGCCGGCAGCGTGGTCCTCGGCGGCTCGGTGACGTTCACGGGCTCGGTGACGAAGACGTACGGCGGCAGCACGGTGCCCGCGGGCTCACTGCGCGTGGTCGCGTCCTTCACCCCGACCGGATCGACCACCCGCACGCTGGTCACCTCGGGCACCACGACCGCCTCGGGCACCTACACCCTGCGCGTTTTCCCGAAGGCCACCGGCACCTGGACCCTCACCGTCCCGACCGCCCCGGGCTACGCGGAGTCCACCGCCACCCCCCGCACCATCACGGTGTCCTAGCGGAGGACCCTGACCAGCCCCGCGAGTCAGTGGAGTCGGGCGGCGAAGAAGTCCAGGACGGCGTCGACGGCCAGCTGGCTGCGGTGCTCGGTCACGGTGCCGTGGCCCTTGCCCGGCAGGTCCACGCGCAGGAACGCGTCGCCCAGCGCGCGGCTCAGCGTATCGAAGCGCGAGCCCGTCATCGGGTCGCTCGGGTACTGCAGGCCGAGCACCTGGCAGCCCTCGGCCGCGCGCTGCTGGACGACCGCGAGGTCGTCGGGCGAGAGGTTGACGTCGCGCGCCCGGCGCGGGCTGATCGCGAACGGCGCCGCGGGCTGGGCCAGCACCGGCGCTGCGACGGCGGGGTCGACCATCATCGCGAGCGCGAACCCGCCGGTGAAGCACATCCCCAGCGCGCCCACGCCTGGTCCGCCGACGTCGGCGTGCAGGGCGCGCGCGAGGCTGCGCAGCCACGTGGCGATGGGAGCGGTCCGGCCCAGCGCGATCTTGGTGAACTCCGCGCGCACGCAGACGTTCGCCAGCGTGCGCAACGTCGGGAGCAGCGTCTGCGGCTCGCCGATCCGCCCGAACAGGTGCGGCTGCACGACGGTGTAGCCGGCAGCGACCAGCTCCTCGCAGAACGCGATCACCTTCGGGGTCGGCCCGGGTATCTCGTGGATGACGATGACGCCGGGGCCGCTGCCCTTCCGGTACGTCGAGAAGGTCAGGTCGCCCTCGGTGTGCTCACCGCGGGTCCAGGAGGCGAGGAGGTCAGGCACGCCTGACGAGGCAGTCGGCGAGGACCGGGGCGCCGTCGCGCTCGGGGCGCGGGCTGGCGATCGTGGCCGCGACGACGATGTCTTCCGCGGAGTCCCAGGCCTGCACCCGGATCGTCTCGCCCGGGAACACCACCCCGGCGAACCGGCCGCTGAAGCCGGCCACCCGGGACGCGTCCCCGTCGAGCAGGTCGTCGGTCACCGTGCGCAGCACGATGCCGTAGGAGCAGAGCCCGTGCAGGATCGGCGCGGGGAAGCCGGCCGCCTGCGCGAACGCGGGGTCGGCATGCAGCGGGTTCCGGTCGCCGCAGAGCCGGTAGAGCATGGCCTGCTGCGGTGTGACGTCGTACGACGTGTCCGCATCGGGCTTGCGGTCGGGGATCTCGACCGCGCTCGACGTGCCGCGGTCACCACCCCAGCCGCCCTCGCCCTTGACGAAGATCGAGGAGCGCACCGTCCAGAGCTCCTCGCCCTCGGCGGAGACGGCGGTGCCCTCCTGCCAGATCACCGCGGCCTTGCCCTTGTCCCAGACGTCGGTGATCCGGGTCGAGAGGGTCGCGGTTCCCGAGGTCGGCAGCGGGCCGGTGACGCTGATCTCCTGGGCGCCGTGCACGACCTGGGCGAGGTTGATGTCGCAGCCGGGCAGGTCCAGCGGCGGCGGATCGGTCTCGTGGAACGACGGCGCCACGATCCCGAACGACGGCAGCACCTGCAGGTTCGCGTCGTCGAGGGTGTAGCGCAGCGCGTGCGGGTCCAAGTGGTCGCCCGGACGGGAGCCGGCGCCGATGGCCAGGTGGTAGAGCAGCACGTCGCTGGCCGACCAGGAGAAGGTCCGGTCCGGCAGCGCGGCACCGATGGCGACGTCGGGGTTGATCGGCATGGTCAGGAGGCCTCTCCGTGAGCGATGTCCAGTGCGGCAAGGTAGCCGAACGTCATCGCCGGCCCGATGGTCGCCCCGGGTCCCGCGTAGGTGTGGCCCATCACGGCCGAGGAGCAGTTGCCGGCGGCGTACAGGCCCTCGATCACCGACCCGTCCGGGCGCAGCACCCGGGCGCGCTCGTCGGTGACCAGGCCGCCCTTGGTGCCGAGGTCGCCGGGGACGATCTTCACTGCGTAGAACGGCGCCTGGTCGATGACGTGCAGCGACGGGTTCGGCAACACCCGCGGGTCGGAGTAGTACTTGTCGTACGCGCTCTCCCCGCGACCGAAGTCCTCGTCGACGCCCGTCCTGGCGAAGCCGTTGAACCGCCCGACCGTCTCCGTCAGCGCGTCGGCCGGGACGTCGATCGCGGCGGCGAGCTCCTCGAGGGATGCGGCCTTCTTGATGACGCCCTCCTTGAGCCAGCGGCCCGGGAAGGGCTGGCGCGGACCCAGGCCGGCGAACAGGTAGCGGTTGCGGTAGCGCTGGTCGATGATCATCCAGCTCGGCACGTGCGTGACGCCGGTCGCCTCGCCCTCGTAGATGGCGTGGGTCGCCTCGACGTAGGGCAGCGCCTCGTTCATGTACCGCTTGCCGGCGGCGTTGACGATGATCGAGCCGGGCAGGTTGCGCTCGGCCAGGCAGAACCACGGGCCGTTCGGCAGCGGGATCGTCGGGCCCCACCAGGCGTCGTCCATGAGGTCGACCTGCGCGCCCGCGGTGATGCCGGCCAGGATGCCGCCGCCCTGGTTCGACGGGGCGCCGGTGGTCCAGTCGACCGAGGTCGGCTGCGGCTGGTACTTCTCGCGCATCTCCAGGTTCTTCTCGAACCCGCCGCTGCCGAGGATGACGCCGCGGGTCGCGCGGATCTCGCTCGCCGCACCGTCCTTCAGCACCTTGACCCCGACGACGCGGCCGTTCTCGATCACCAGGTCGGTGAGCTCGGTCTCGTAGGAGACCGGCACGCCCGCGTCGACGAGCCCCTTGCGCAGCCCGATCGCGATCGCGTTGCCCATCGCGTACATCTTCTTGCCGAGCAGCAGGGTGAGCAGCCGCATCAGGGTGGCGCGGATCAGGGTCAAGGGGCCCTTGATGGTGCGCATGCCCAGGCTGATCTTGCGGTAGTCGGCCTGGGTGATGACGAGGTTGGCCGGCGCCTTCCCGTACGGCGGGTGCAGCCGCTCGAGCTCCGCGCCGAGGAACTTCGCGTTCATCGGGATCGCCTCGACGGTGCGTCCGCGGGCCCGCCCGCCCGGCGCCTCGGGCAGGTAGTCGGCGTACTCGGGGACCCAGGTGAACCGCACCGGGGTGTTCTCCCGCAGGAACTCCATCACCTCGGGGCCGCGGTCGATGTAGGTGTCGCGGCGGACCTTGGGGACCACGTCGCCGACGATCGAGTCCAGGTACTTCTTCGACTCAGCCGGATCGTCGGCCTGGCCGGCCTTCTTCAGGGCGTAGTTGCCGGGGATCCAGACGCCGCCACCCGAGCGCGCGGTCGAACCGCCGAAGTACGGGCTCTTCTCGATCAGGATCGTGCTGAGCCCCTGCTTGGCGGCGGTGAGCGCGGCGGTCATGCCGGCGCCACCGGCACCGACCACCACGACGTCATACGCAGTCTCGAGGGTGACCTCGTCACGGGGCGTCATGGCATCAAACTGTAACAGGTTCTAGTATTGCCTTCATGACCACTTCAGAGGCCGTCGCCGCCGCGGTGACGCGGCTCGCCCAGGCCCAGGCCACCCGGGTCCCGTGCGAGCCGGTGCGCGACCTGATCGGTACCGACGACCTGCCGGCGGCGTACGCGGTGCAGCAGGGTCTGGTGCAGGCGCGCATCGCCGGGGGAGCGCGCGTGGTGGGCCGCAAGATCGGCGCCACCTCCAAGGCGGTGCAGGACCAGCTCGGCGTCGGCCAGCCCGACTTCGGCTACCTGCTCGACGACATGGACGTCTCGCTCGACGACCCCATCTCCATGCGCACCCTGGTCCAGCCGCGGGTCGAGGCGGAGGTCGCCTTCCGGCTCGGGAGGGACGTCGACGTTCCGGAGAGCGAAATCACCCTCGACTTCGTGCGTGCCGCCGTCGACGTCGCCCTGCCCGCCCTGGAGATCGTCGACTCGCGGATCGCCGACTGGCGGATCGGCTTCACCGACACCGTCGCGGACAACGCCTCCAGCGGGCTCTTCGTCGTCGGCAGCGAGGGCCGTCCGCTGAGCGAGGTCGAGCCCGTGGACGTGGAGATGAGCCTCAGCATCAACGGCGAGGTGCGCTCCTCCGGCAACGGTGCCGCCTGCCTGGGCGACCCGCTCGAGGCACTGCGCTGGCTGGCCGTGCAGGCCGCCCGGTTCGGCGACCCGCTGCGCGCCGGCCACCTGATCCTGTCCGGGGCCCTGGGCCCGTTCGTGCCGTTCGCCCCGGGGGACCGGGTCGAGGCATCCATCAGCGGGTTCGCCCCGCTCAGCGTGCGATTCGAGGAGTGAGGGAATGACCAAGCTGACAGCGGCCATCGTCGGGCCGGGCAACATCGGCACCGACCTGATGTACAAGCTCTTGCGCAGCGACGTGATCGAGCCACGCTGGATGATCGGCGTCGACCCGGAGTCGCCGGGACTCGACCGCGCGCGCGAGAAGGGCCTGGAGGCCAGCGCCGAGGGCGTCGACTGGCTGCTCAAGCAGGACGAGCTTCCGGACTTCATCTTCGAGGCCACCAGCGCCTACGTGCACCGTGAGTACGCGCCCCGCTACGCCGAGGCCGGCATCCGCGCGGTGGACCTCACCCCGGCCGCGGTCGGCCCGGCCTGCATCCCGGCCGTCAACGGCGACGAGCACGCGGGCGCCGAGAACGTCAACATGATCACCTGCGGCGGCCAGGCGACGATCCCGATGGTGGCCGCGGTCTCCCGGGTCACGCCGGTGTCGTACGCCGAGATCGTCGCCTCGGTGGCGTCCCTCTCCGCCGGCCCGGGCACCCGGCAGAACATCGACGAGTTCACCCGGACCACCTCGCGCGGCGTGGAGACGATCGGCGGTGCCGAGCAGGGCAAGGCGATCATCATCCTCAACCCGGCCGAGCCGCCGATGATCATGCGCGACACCATCTTCTGCGCGGTCGCGCCGGACGCCGACCGCGAGGCGATCGCGGACTCGGTGCACCGGATGGTGGCGAGCGTGCAGGACTACGTGCCCGGCTACCGGCTGCTGCAGGAGCCGCAGTTCGACGACCCGTCGCCGGCGACCCGCGGGGCGACCAAGGTCAGCATCTTCCTCGAGGTCGAGGGCGCCGGGGACTTCCTGCCGCCGTACTCGGGCAACCTGGACATCATGACCGCCGCGGCGACGCGCGCGGGTGAGGGCATGGCGCGCTTCGCGCTGGAAGGAGCACGCGCATGAGCATCGCTGGAGCCCCCGAGCTCAACAAGCTGAGCCGCACCTGGAGCGACGAGCTGGACATCCGGCTCACCGACACCTGCCTGCGCGACGGCTCGCACCACAAGCGGCACCAGTTCACCGGCGAGGAGGTGCGCTCGATCATCGCCGCCCTCGACGAGGCCGGCGTGCCGGTGCTCGAGGTCACCCACGGCGACGGCCTGGGCGGGTCGAGCTTCAACTACGGGTTCTCCAAGACCCCGGAGCAGGAGCTCATCAAGATCGCCGCCGAGACCGCCAAGCGCGCCAAGATCGCGTTCCTGATGCTGCCCGGCGTGGGCACCAAGGACGACATCCGCGAGGCCCAGGGCAACGGCGGCTCGATCTGCCGGATCGCCACGCACTGCACCGAGGCGGACACCTCCGAGCAGCACTTCGGGCTGGCCCGCGAGCTCGGCCTGGAGACCGTCGGCTTCCTGATGATGAGCCACACCCAGCCGCCCGAGGTGCTCGCTCAGCAGGCCCGGATCATGGTCGACGCCGGCTGCCAGTGCGTGTACGTCGTCGACTCGGCCGGCGCGCTCATCCTCGAGGGTGTCTCGGACCGGGTGGCCGCGCTCGTCGCCGAGATCGGCGACGAGGCGACCGTCGGCTTCCACGGCCACGAGAACCTCGACCTCGGCTGCGGCAACACCGTGATGGCGGTGCGGGCCGGCGCGACCCAGATCGACGGTTCCGTACGACGCTTCGGCGCCGGCGCGGGCAACACCCCGCTGGACGCCTTCGTCGGCGTGGCCGACAAGCTCGGCTGGCGCACCGGCGTGGACTTCCTCAAGATCCTCGACGCCTCCGAGGACGTGGTCCGGCCGGCGATGCCGGAGGAGTGCCGGCTGGACCGGATGACGATGATGATGGGCTACGCCGGGGTGTACTCGAGCTTCCTCAAGCACGCCGGCAACGCGGCAGATCGGTACGGCGTCTCCGGGGCTCGCATCCTCGCCGAGGCCGGCCGGCGCAAGCTGATCGGCGGCCAGGAGGACCAGCTCATCGACATCGCCCTGATGCTGCAGCGGGAGCAAGAGGGCTGAGTTCCGCTGTGAGCGGAACGGGGTGACCTCGGCTGCCCGGGCGTGCCACGCTCGTCGGCATGGGCGAGATCGTGCCACTGCGACGTACCGAGGACCGCGAGCCGCTCTGGCGTGAGCTCGTCGGCGACCAGCTGCGAAGGACGCGGCTCGAGCGCGAGGAGCGGCTGGTCGACGTCGCTCAGCGAGCAGGCGTCTCGCCGCAGTACCTCTCGGAGGTGGAACGCGGGCTGAAGGACCCCTCGTCCGAGATGCTGGCTGCCGTCGCGGGTGCCCTGGACCTCACCGCCCGCGAGCTCAGCGTCCGCGCGGCAGGAGCGGCCACCCGCACGGCGGGTCCCGCCCTCTGCCTCGCCGCGTGACCCGCGGCCACCTCAGAGCGTGGCCGGCAGCCTCCGCGGCTCGAGGACCTGGTCCACGATCCCGTAGTCGATCGCGGCCTGCGCCGTCAGCACGCGGTCCCGATCGGTGTCGGCGCGCACCTGCTCCGGCGTCCTGCCGGTGTGCCGCGACAGGATCTCCTCCAGCAGCGTCCGCACCCGCGCGATCTCCTCGGCCTCCAGGATCAGGTCCGGGATGGTGCCGCGGCCCTGCGTCGCGGGCTGGTGCAGCACGACCCGGCCGTGGGGAAGGATCATCCGCCGCCCGGGCTCACCGCCGGCCAGCAGCACGGCAGCCGTCCAGGCGGCCTGGCCCACGCAGGTGGTCTCGACCGGCGCCGCGACGAACTGCATCGCGTCGTAGACCGCCAGCATCGCGGTGATGCTGCCACCCGGCGAGTTGAGGTAGAGGCTGATCGGCAGGTCCGGGTTGGCGGACTCGAGGTGCAGGAGCTGGGCGATCAGCGCGTTCGCCACGCCATCGTCGATCTCGGTGCCCAGGTAGATGATCCGGTCCTCCAGCAGCCGGCTGTAGAGGTCGACGGTCCGCTCGCCGCGCGGGGTCGTCGTGGTCACGTACGGGATCGTGTACTGGCCCATCAGCGCACCAGCCCCATCCGGTGCGTGCGCGGAGGCGCCACGTCGTCGACGCTCTCGATCACCTTGTCGACGAAGCCGTAGTCGCGGGCCGCGGTGGCGGTGAACCAGCGGTCCCGGCGCGAGTCCTGCTCGACGGTGGCGACGTCCTGACCGGTGTGCTCGGCGATGAGGCCGAGCACGGTGTCGCGGGTGTGCCGGAGGTCCTCGGCCTGGATCTCGATGTCGACGGCGGTGCCGCCGATGCCGGCCGAGCCCTGGTGCAGCAGGATGCGCGCGTGCGGCAGGGCGAAGCGCTTGCCCGGCGTACCGGCCGAGAGCAGGAACTGGCCGGCGCTGGCCGCCATCCCCATCGCCAGCGTGCTGACGTCGTTGGGGATCAGCCGCATCACGTCGTGGATCGCGAGCATCGCCGAGACCGAGCCGCCGGGGGAGTTGATCCACAGGCTGATGTCGGACCGGGCGTCCTCGGCGGAGAGCAGCAGCAGCTGCGCACAGAGTCGGTTCGCGTCGTGGTCCTCGAGCGCCTTGCCGAGGACGATGATGCGCTGGGCCATGAGCCGCTGGGCGAGGAGGTCGTCCACTCCCGCGGCGAGCGTCGTACTGGTCATGGCTCCCACGGTGCCGGTCCGCCCGACCCGGCCGAAGGGCGCGCTGCCCTGAGCGGTGCTGCTCACCGCTGCACGGCACGGACCCGTTCGATCACGAGACCTACTGCGGGCAGGGCGTGGCCTCGACGCTGCCCGCGGGCCCGGTGGCCTTGTTGCCCCGTACGTCGACCGCGGTGACCTTGAAGCTGACGGGGCCGCCGAGCGTGAACGGTCCCATCTGCGCCGACCAGCGGCCGTCCGCCTGCCGCGCCATCGCCGCGGCGCCGGCGCCGTTCGGGCCGGTCCAGGTGAGCCGCACCGAGCGCAGCCTGCTCTCGTCGGTGACGCGGACGGAGACGGGTACCGACGGCTGGCCGCAGCTCGGTGCGGTGGAGGCCGTGGGTGTCCCGACCTGCGGCGCGTGGTCGACGCTGAGCCGGACCTGGACGGCCTGCTTGCCGTTGTCCCAGGAGACGTAGAGGGTCGCGGTCCGGTCGCCCTCGGCGATCTTGGAGCGGTCGACCTGCAGGCTGACCTTGCTCGTCTTGGTGCCCTCGAGGATGCCGGTGGCCGGGCTGGCGCGCAGCCAGGAAGCGTCCGGCGCGACCAGGAACGAGATCGGCTGGCCGCCGCTGTTGCCGAGCGTGACGCTGCCCCGGGTGCCGCTGCTGCCGAGGTCGAGCGTGGTCCGGTCCAGGGTCAGTGCTCCGGGGGCGAGCGGCGGGCCGCTCGGGGTGACGGCCGTCGGCGGGCCTGCCGTGAACAGCGGGGTGCTCGCCGGTGCCGTCGGCGTGGCCGGCGTGCTCGTCGGTGGTGCCGGCGTCGCGGGACCGGACGTGGGCGCGCCGCCGAGGGTCTGCGGCAACGCGCTGACCGGCTTCTCGTCGTCGCCTGCCGGCCAGAACAGGTAGGCGCTGCCGCCGATGAGAACGACGGCGGCGGCAGCGGCCAGGGCCCGGCGACGTCCGCGGCGCGGGCCGACGGTCTCGACCGGGGCGGCGGCGGCCTGCGCGCCGCCCGCGGCGCCGTCTCCCGGGCCGACGTACGCGACGAGCTCGGTGTCCTCCAGGACCCGGTCGCGCAGGGCCAGCGGGGCGGCCACGATCGGCACCGCGGCCAGCAGGGCCAGCGGGCTGACCAGCACCTTGCGGCGCTCCCCGCAGATGTCGCAGCCGTCCACGTGCCGGGCGACCCGCTTGCGGACCAGCGGCGAGAAGCTCCCGTCCCAGCCGGCGAGGATCGCGCTCAGCTCGGTGCAGTCGTCGCGGCCCAGCCGGGCGATCAGCAGCGCGCCGAGGGAACGCTCCACCTGGGCCTTGACCCGGTTGAGCATCACGTAGCCGTTGGAGGCGGAGACGCCCATCGCCTCGGCGAGCTCGGCGCCCTCGAGGCCCTGGCGCAGGTGCAGGTCGAGCAGTGCCCGGTCGCGCTCGGCGAGGCCGGCGGCCGCGTCCCAGACCAGCCGCTGCAGCTCGAGGCGGGAGGCCTCCTGCTCGGGGGTGCTCGCGGAGTCAGCCATCTCGGCCATCCGCTCGTCCTCGCCGTACGCGAACCGCGTGCGCGCCTTGAGCCGGCGCAGGCACTCGCTGCGCACGATCGCGTAGAGCCACGGTCGCAGCCGGTCCGGGTCGCGCAGCTGGGGGAGCCGCTCGGCGAAGGTCACGAACGAGTCCGCGACCGCGTCGGCCGCGTCCTCGCGCTGCCGGAGCATCGAGTAGGCGAAGTCGTGCAGCCGGTCGCCGTACCGGTCGTAGACGGCAGCGAACGCCTCTCGGTCGGCGTGCAGGACCCGAGAGACGAGCTCCGCATCGGTCGGTCCGGCGGGGACGTCGGTCACGCGGGAAGCCTAGGGCGGTCGAGCACGGCATGTTTCCCCTTTCAGAGCACTTCTCGGGGCACTCCTTCGAGGGGTAGGAGCACGCCGCGCGGTGAACCTTTCAACTTTCCTCCGGAATTCGCCGCCGATGATTCCGGGTAGCCTGTGCCCGCCATGCTCGAGAGATTCCGCCAGTTCTGGACCAATGTCTGGGCCCCGCTCGCGAACCTGTTCATCCGGTGGGGGATCAGCCCGAACACCGTGACCTTCGTGGGCACCCTCGGTGTCGTCGCGGGCGCGCTGATCTTCTTCCCGCAGGGCTGGCTGCTCGCCGGCGTGCTGGTCATCACCGCGTTCGTGTTCAGCGACATGATGGACGGCTACATGGCCCGTACGACGGGCAAGGTGTCCTCGTTCGGCGCCTTCTGGGACTCCACCCTGGACCGGATCGGGGACGCGGCCATCTTCGGCGGCCTCGCGATGTACTACGTCGGCCCCGGCGACAACGACTGGTTCGCGGCCCTCGCGATCTACTGCCTCTCGATGGGCTCGGTGACCTCCTACGCCCGCGCCCGCGCTGAGTCGCTGGGCATGCAGGCCAAGGTGGGCATCGCCGAGCGGGCCGACCGGCTGGTCTCGATCCTGGTCATCACCGGCGTCGCCGACCTGGCCAACAAGCTCGGCGCCGGGGAGAAGGCGCTCTACGCCATCCCGGTCACCCTGGGTGCGCTCGCGCTGGCCAGCACCGTGACCGTGGTGCAGCGGGTGCTCGTCGTACGGGAGCAGGCGATGGCGCGCGACGCCGCCCGCGCCGAGACGGACAACTAGCCCTCCAGGTCCACCCCGACCTCGAGCCCGAGCGAACGGACCAGCACCACCGCCTGGTCCAGGTCCACCACCGCGTTGCGCAACGGGTTCGCCACCGGGTCCACCGCCGAGAGGTCCGAGCCGCGCAGGTCCGCCCCGGGCAGGCCGGTGAAGCTCCAGTCGCCCCCGGTCACCTCCAGCGCCCCGAACCGGCACCGGTCGAACATCGAGCCGGTCAGCTTGCAGCCGGTGAAGCGGGCCCCGAAGAGCGAGGACTTGACGAACGTGCAGTTAACGAACGCCGAGTCGGTGAACGCCACGGCGTTGAGATCGGTGTCGCGGAAGGTGCACTCCTCGAACGTCGCCCCGGTCGCCGTCGCGTCGGTGAGGTCCACGTCGAGGAACGCCACCCGCCGGAACTCCCGCCCGGACAGGTCCTCGCCGTCCCACCGCTCGGAGACCACCTCGGACTCGGTCGGGGGAGCCGGGGTCCCGTGCCGTCGCTCTGCCATGGACGCCAGCATGCCCGGAGGCGCCGACAGGCCGGCAGGCGAGACCCGGGGCTGGACGTGCCGGGCGTCGTACGTAAACTGGCCTTATGGCAGCAGACCAGTTTGAGACCCACGCCCCCGAGACCACCGACACCGGCACCGGGACCTCGCGCGTGAAGCGCGGGATGGCCGAGATGCTGAAGGGGGGCGTGATCATGGACGTGGTCACGCCCGAGCAGGCGAAGATCGCCGAGGACGCCGGTGCGGTGGCCGTGATGGCGCTGGAGCGGGTGCCGGCGGACATCCGGGCTCAGGGTGGTGTCTCGCGGATGAGTGATCCGGACATGATCGACGGGATCATCGAGGCGGTCTCGATCCCGGTGAT
>JAGIBL010000015.1 GCA_017744365.1 Nocardioidaceae bacterium
CCCCGTCGCACGCCGGGTTGCGGCAGAAGCCGCTCGTCTGCGGGAAGAACACGGTGCCGCAGGTGGTGCACCGCGAGGCCAGCAGCGCGGGCTCGTCCCCGGTGGTGAACCAGCCCTCGATGGCCGGCGTCTGGGTCATGCGTCCTCCAAAACTAGAACGGGTTTCAGTATAGCCTTCACGCGTGCTGGCGTTGGTCTGGATCCTGGGCGCGGGACTGGTGATCGCGCTGGCGGCGGTCGCGGTGCTGGCCCAGCAGCTGCACGCCGTACGACAGGAGCTGGCCGAGGAGCGCCGGGCGCTGGAGGCGGCCGCCGAGTCCCCCGCCCAGCGCGCCGTGCTCACCGCCGGACTGACCGCGGGCACGGCCGTCCGTGCCGTCGTCGAGGCGGTGAACCGGGTCCGCGAGCAGGGCGTCGGCGGGATGCTGGTCTCCTCGCTGGAGGACTTCAACCGCTGGGTCGCCGAGCAGCGGCCGGCGATCGGCCGGATGGCCGCCGCCGACGGCACCGTGACGATCTTCTTCTCCGACATCGAGGGCTCCACGGCGCTCAACGCCAGCCTCGGCGACCGGCGCTGGGTCCGCGTGCTCGACGCGCACGACCGGCTGGTGGAGACCTACGTGGAGAAGTACCGCGGGCTGGTCGTGAAGACGCAGGGCGACGGGCACATGGTCGTGTTCAGCACGCCCGAGCTCGCCCTCGACGCCGCCCTGGACGTCCAGCGCGCGCTCGCCTCGCCCCGCAACCGCAGCCGCGAGCTGCGCCGGACGCCGGTGCGGGTGCGGATGGGGCTGCACACCGGCACCGCGGTCGAACGCTCCGGCGACTACTTCGGGCAGAACGTGGCGCTGGCGGCGCGGGTGGCCGCGCAGGCCCGGGGCGGCGAGATCCTGGTGACCGAGGAGATCGTCACCGCGCTGGCGGACGTGTTCGGCTTCGAGCCGGCGGGCACGGTGACCCTGAAGGGCTTCGAGGGCGAGCACGACCTGTGGCGGGTCGACGGGAGGGTCTGATGCGGTTCCGGCTCGGCCGCCCCGACCTGGCGGCCCACGCGGATCGCTTCGACGTGCCCGCGGCGCGAGGCGGGCTCGGCGTCACCTTCCTCGGCGTCAGCACCCTGCTCATCGACGACGGCTCGTCGGCGCTGCTCACCGACGGGTTCTTCACCCGGCCCGGGATGCTCGCGGTCGCGCTCGGCCGGATCGCGCCGGACCAGCAGCGGATCGAGGCCTGCCTGCAGCGCGCGTTCACCGAGGCGGAGACGCTGATCGGGATCGAGGCGGTGATCCCCGTGCACAGCCACTTCGACCACGCCCTGGACGCGGCCGAGGTCGCACGGCGCACTGGCGCGATGCTCGTCGGCGGCCTGTCCACGGCGAACATCGGCCGCGGCGCCGGGCTGCACGAGGAGCAGATGCTCGTGGTCGCCCCCGGGGCGACCTGGCGGCGCGGTCCGTGGACGGTGCGGATGATCGCCTCCGCGCACTGCCCGCCGGACCGGTACCCCGGCACGATCACCGCACCGGTGGTCCCGCCGGCCAAGGCGGCGGCGTACCAGTGCGGCGAGGCCTGGTCGATCCTGGCCCGCCACGACAGCGATGCCTCGGTACTGGTCCAGGGCAGCGCCGGCTACGTCGAGGGCGCGCTCGCCGGGCAGCAGGCCGACGTGGTCTACCTCGGCGTCGGCCAGCTCGGGCTGCACGACGAGGAGTACCTGACGTCGTACTGGAACGAGACGGTTCGTCTCGTCGGCGCGCGGCGCGTGGTGCTGACCCACTGGGACGACTTCTTCCGGCCGCTGCCGATGACGCCCGAGGACCCGCCGCTGCGGGCGCTCCCGTACGCCGGCGACGACCTGGACGCGACGCTGCGCGTGCTCACCCGCCTCGCCGAGCGCGACCAGGTGAGCCTGAGCCTCCCGAGGGTGTGGCGTCGCGAGAACCCCTGGGCCGAGCGCCGGTGACCTGCTCGGTCCAGGCCGGCCACAACCGCCGGGCCACCGAGACCCGCAGCCGGCCGCCGAGGTGCATCGAGCGCCACACGCCGCGATAGCCGGGCAGTACGCCCGCGGCGATCAGCACGTGCCCGGCCAGCAGCGGCAGCAGCACGTACGTCGACCAGCGGTGCACCGGCACCAGCCAGACGAACGCCGGCCCGCCGTGCAGCCGGGCCATCGCGACGCCGCTGCCGACGACCGCGGCGAAGGCCAGCACCATCACCAGGTTGGCGATCCGCTGGCCGGGGTCGAACTCGCCCTCGTGCCGGGGGAACCGGCCGGTGACGAGCGCGGCGGGCCAGCGCCGGAACCAGACCAGGTCGCCGCGCCGGAACCGCACCGACGAGAGCACGAAGCGGACTGCTCCGCGGCCGCCGAGGAGGATCCCGCCTCCGAGCAGAGCGGTCAGCACCCAGCCCACGCGGGTGTGCAGCGTGGTGTCGGGCAGGCCGGTGAGCCGGCTCAGGAACGATGGCCGGCCCTCCTTTCCGGCGAGCAGCCAGAGGCCCGTGACGAGCAGCACCAGTGTGCTCGTGTACACGCCGGCGTGCAGCCAGCGCACCCAGCGGCGGTAGCGCTGGACGACCGGCTCAGTAGCCGGAGCCATAGCCGCCCTTGCCGGCGCCCGTGCCGGAGTCGGTCGGGCTCGGGCTGCTACCAGGGCTGCTTCCGGGGCTGCTTCCGGAACCGCCGCTGGTCCCGCTGACGGTGACCGTGACCTCGGCCTTCGGGCCGGCCGGCGAGTGGTCCGCGTGCTGCTCGGTGACGTCGATGGTGTGCTCGCCGGGGCTGAGGTTCTTCACGGTGAAGGAGTTCCCGCCGACCACGGTGTAGTCGCCGCTGTCCCCGTCGACGAAGACGTGCACGTGGTTGCGTCCGCTCGACGGCGGGCCGAGCCGGTCGGCCGAGGTCCAGGAGACGTCGACCGAGCTGTCCACGGTGGCGCCGTCCTGCGGGCTGGTGATGGTCAGCTTCGACGACCTGCTGCCACCACCGCCACCGTTGCCGCTGTCACTGCCGCTCCCGCATGCGGCGAGCACGACGAGCAGGCCGGTGACACCGGCGGTGGCCAGCGATCTGGTGAGTGCGTTCATGCCTGGTACTACGGGCCGGTGACACCATCGGGATGCGATGAATCCGAAACCGCGGTTCGCCCGTATCACTGGGTGTGGGACTCTCCGACGAGACGCTGCTGGCGGGCATGGCGGACGGGGACCGCGACGCGGCCTCCGCCTTCGTGCGCCGCTACCAGGCGCGCGTGTTCGGGCTCGCGCTGACCATCGTGCGCTCGCCGGAAGTCGCCGAGGAGGTCGCCCAGGAGGTATTCCTCAAGGCCTGGCGCCACGCGGGCACGTACGACGCCCGCCGCGGCCGGGTCGCCACCTGGCTGCTCTCCATCGCGCACAACGCCGCGGTGGACGCGGTCCGGTACCGGCACGAGGACCCGGTGGACCCGGAGCTGCTGGCCGCGGTCCTGGCCCCGGACCGAGCGACCCACGGATTCGCCGAGGACGACACCGCGACCCGCGTGACGCTGCGCGACGCGCTGGCGGCCCTCCCCGTCGAGCAGCGCGCGCCGATCGTGCTGATGACGTTCCAGGGGCTGACCGCGCAGGAGATCGCTGACCGCGACGGGGTGCCGCTGGGCACCGTGAAGAGCCGGGTGCGCCGCGGCCTGCGCCGGCTGCGCGACGGGATGGGAGCACGCCATGACTGATCCGCACGTGGGCGACCTGGTGCCCGAGGTCGCCCTCGGTGTCGCGTCCGGGGACGTGCGCGCCGCCGTGCTCGCCCATGCCGCGCTCTGCCCGGACTGCCGGCGCGACCTGGAGGAGACCGTCGCCGTGCTCGACGAGCTGCTCCTGCTCGCGCCCGCGCACGAACCGCCGATCGGCTTCGAGGCCCGCGTGCTGGCCGCGCTACCGCTGCCGGTACCGCTGGTGCGGCGGACGACCACCTGGCTGGCCGCCGCGGCGGTGGTGCTGGCCGCGGTGGGTGGGATCGCCGCCACCCGGTGGGCGGGCGCGGACGACCGCACCCTGGCCGCCCAGTACCGGCACACGCTCGACGTCGCCGGCGGCCAGGCCTTCCGGGCCGCCGCGCTGCGCACCGGCACCGGCGCCGAGCGCGGCCGGGTGTTCACCTACGAGGGCGATCCGTCCTGGATCTTCATGACGGTCACCGGCGCGGCGTACGGCGACTACCGGGTGCTGCTGGTCACCGAGGACGGCCGTGAGCACGTGGTCGGCGAGTGCTGGGTCCGCAACGGGAACGCTTCCTGGGGCACCGCGGTCGACCAGCCGCTGGACCACGTACGACGGGTGGAGATGCGCGGACCCGGCGGCGCGGTGCTCACCGCCACGTTCAGCTCCTGAGCAGCCAGCGGCCGAGGAGGGTGCCGTCCTGCTCGAGGAGGAGAGCCAGGTCGAAGGAGGCGTCGACGGCGGTGCCCATGAGGATCCGGGGGTGCACGCCGGCGATGGTGCGCGGCACGACGGTGAGGGTGAGCTCGTCCGCGGCACCGGAGTCGACGAGGTCGCGCAGCAGGTGGGGACCGCCCTCACTGAGCAGGTTCCGCAGGCCGCGCTCGACCAGCTGAGCCTTGATCGCGGGCAGGTCCACCTGGGCGTCCCCGGCGAGGAGCACCTGGTCCTCGCCGAGCAGCGCGCGCGCCTCGTCCAGGCCGGGCGAGTCCGCGCAGGTGGCCAGCAGCACCTTGCCCGGAGCCGCCTCGCGCAGCTGCTCGGGCACCTGGCCCTGGTGGGTCACGACCACCAGCGGCACCTCGGCCTCGCGGTACCGCTCGGTGCGCGCGGTGCCGGCGCCGACCACCACCGCGTCGCACTGGGTGCGCAGCGCGTGGAAGACCATCCGGTCGACCTCGTTGTTGATCGAGCCGCTCTTGCCGCTCTCGCCGTTGGCGGCGCCGTCGAGCGTGCTCACCATGTTCACCCGCAGCCACGGCAGCCGGGGCGGGCGGTAGAGGGCCTCGAGGTCGTCCTCGGTCACCGGGCCCGAACGGCCGCCGAGGCTGTCGACCAGGCAGCGCAGAGTCATGTCGGGCACACCCACCTCACTACCCAGTACTGCACGCCGTACGGCGCGTCGTCGTAGTCGACCTGCACCTCGGTGACCGTGCCGAGCCCGGGAAGCGCGACCAGCGCGTCCACGTCCGCCCACAGCTCCTCGGCCAGCGCGACGTCGAGAGCCCGCAACGACGCCAGATCGCCTGTGCGCAAGGCGTTTCCGAGCTCCGCGTCGAAGCCCGCGGCACGCTCGTCGAAGTGACCCGGCGCCTTCTCGGTGCGTTTCGCCGACCCGTTCGCGACCACGAGCAAGCCGTCACCGAGCCAGTCGCGGGCCTCGTCGACCGCCTTGCGCAGCTCGGCGACGGGATCCTCGAGCGAGGCGTACTCCGGCCGCAGCGCGAGCACCCCGGGGATGATCGCGACTCTCATGCCAGCCCCCGGATCGCCCGCCGCGGCCGGCGCCGGCCGGCGATGGTGTTGACCATGTCGACCACCTGGCGGGTCTCGGTCACCTCGTGCACCCGGTAGATCCGGGCCCCCGCGAGCGCGCTGATCGCCGTCGCGGCCAGCGTCCCGGTCAGCCGCTCCCCCACCGGCAGGTCCAGCGACTCCCCCACGAAGTCCTTGTTGGACAGCGAGACCAGCACCGGCCAGCCGGTCGCGACCATCTCGTCCAGCCGCCGGGTCAGCTCCAGGGAGTGGAAGGTGTTCTTGCCGAAGTCGTGGGCCGGGTCGATGACGATGCTCTCCTTCGCGACGCCGGCGGCCAGCGCCCGGGCGGCGTAGCCGGTGGTGTCCGCGATCGCGCTGGCCACCACGTCGTCGTACTCGATCCGGAACGGCCGCGTCCGCGGCGTGACCCCGCCCGTGTGCGTGCACACGATCGCGGCGTCGTACTCGGCGGCGGCGTCCACCAGCTCCGGGTCCGCGCCACCCCAGGCGTCGTTGAGCATGTCGGCACCCGCCTCGCAGACCGCGCGCCCGACCGAGGCACGCCAGGTGTCCACCGAGATCACCACGTCCGGGAACGCCGAGCGCACCCGGGCCACGAACGAGACGACGCGTCGCTTCTCCTCGTCCTCGTCGATGAACTCCCCCGGCGCTGCCTTGATGCCGCCGATGTCGACGATCTCGGCGCCCTCCTCGACGACCTGCGCGACCCGGTCGAAGGCCTTGTCCTCGGCCCAGGTCGCGCCCTTGTCGTAGAAGGAGTCCGGGGTCCGGTTGACGATCGCCATCATCAAGGTGGCCTCGCCGGAGAACTCGTGCCGGCCGAGGCGCAGTGGCGATCCCTGGGTCATGCCCCGCATCCTTCCGCAGGCGGACGCTCGAGCACCGGCACGGCCCGGTCCACGGGCGCGACGACCCCCTCGACCGGGTGGAACTGGCGCAGCACCGTCTCCTCGTCGACCGGAAGACCGGCACGCTGCAGCGCCGCCGCGATGATCTGGGTGGCCATCCCGCCGAGGTCGCGCAGCGCCTGGTGCCGGTGCGCGCGACGGCCGAGGTCGACCTGCGCGATGGCGTCGAGCCCACGGGTGCGCAGCGTGTCGACGAGGGCGGTGGTCTCGACGGCGTAGCCGGTGGGCACGGGCAGCGAGGCGAAGTGCGCCCGTCGTACGGCCCACTCCCCGGCCAGCGGCTGCACCAGCCCGGCCAGCTCGGGGAAGAGCAGGTTCAGCAGCGGCCGGGCGACCAGCTCGGTGACCCGGCCTCCCTCGAAGGCAGCTCCGTCCGTCGAGGAGCCGCCGGAGGAGGACGAGCCGTCGAGCAGCGGCCGCTCGTAGAAGCCCTTGACCAGCTGGACCTCCGGCCTGGTCAGCAGCGGGCCGAGCAGCCCCGGCACGAAGTGGGTGTCCCAGTCGAGCAGGTCCGCGTCCATGAAGACGACCAGGTCGCCCTTGGTGACGAACAGCGACTTCCACATCGCCTCGCCCTTGCCCGGATGGCTGCCCAGCTCGGGCCGGATCTCGGCCGCCCGGTGCACCACCGCGCCCGCGTCCGCGGCGACCGCGAAGGTGTCGTCGGTGGAGTCGGAGTCGATCACCACGACCTCGTCGAGCAGGTCGGTGGTCTCCACCAGCGCCTCGCGCACCCGGCCGACGACGTCGCCGACGGTGGCGGCCTCGTTGCGGGCCGGCACCACCAGGCTGGCGGTCAGTCCGGACTCGTTCTTGGCCGCGAGCAGGGCGGCCAGGGTGTGGTCGCGCCACGAGCCGGTGTTGGCGGCGAACCAGGAATCGACGGAGCCGAGCACACGAAGAACCTACCGAGCCGTCCCAGGGTGACTGTTCTAGACCTGTTGATTGACTTTTCAGCCGACCGGCCGTCGAATCGACCCGCACCCGTTTCGTTTTCCTCCTCCCACTTCCCCGGTCAACGGAACCCTCGGGGGGCGCGTCGCATTCGCTACGTCCGTGGGGGCCGTTCATGCGCGTACTTCGTCTTGTTCTCGTCGGTGCTCTTGCCGCTCTCGGCTTCTCGGTGGTGACCGGGCCACCCGCTGCGGCGGCCGCCTCGGTCGGCACCTTCGACCAGTGCATCCGCGGGGTGCCGGTGACCAGCTGCAGCGGCTGGACCGGCGGCAACCTCACCAGCGGGTACGCCGAGGACCTGGTGGTGCCCCAGCGCGTCGAGCTCAACGTGGACAGCGCCGGCACGTACACCTTCACCACGACGTACGACGACCTGGTCGGCAGCGGGCACGTCATCGACTACCTGGCCACCTGGAACTACACCCAGACCTCCGCGAACCCGTGCGTGCCCGGGTACGCCGCCTCGCTGTGCAGCGGCCCGGCCTCCACGTTCAACATGGCCTCGGACACCGCCTCCCGCGGTCCGGTCGTCGCCGGCTACTCCAACGTGGTGGCCAACCACGAGCTGCCCCAGGCCGACCGCAAGTGGACGCTGTACGGCGGCACCATCACCGGCGTCTCCGCGATCAGCCACGCCAGCGGGACCGGCTCGGCCAGCGTCACCTTCACCACCACCGGCCCGGTGACCGCGATCCTGCTCTTCGGCGCGCACCTGTCCCTGACCGGTCCGGCCTCGACCCCGCACGCCTGGCCGGCCGGCGCCTCCACGGTCTCCGGCAACGCCCAGCTCGCCGCCAGCATCGGCGGCAACAAGACCCACAACATCAAGGTCGGCACCGCCACCCCGCCCCCGCCGCCGGCGGCCTTCACGGTGACCAAGTCGGCCAGCCCGACCAACCCGGCGCCGGGCGGCACCGTCACCTACACGGTCACGGTGACCAACACCGGCGGGCAGCCGGGCAGCACCACCTTCACCGACGACTACGACAACCGGCTCTCGCCGAGCACGGCCGTCTCCAACCCGACGGGCAACAACTGCGCCCCGGGCGCCGGCGTCTTCACCTGTACGACGGGCACGATCGCGCCCCAGGCCACCCAGACGTTCACCTACACCGCGACGATGCCGAGCACGTTCTCCGGCAGCAGCGGGAGCTGTGCCGCGGGAAGCTTCCCGGTGTCGAACACCGCGACCATCACCGGCGGCAACGCGACCGTCGGCAGCACCCCGGCCACGGTGACCCTCTGCGTCTCCGCGGCGGCGCAGTTCTCGGTGTCCAAGGCCGTGCTCGGCTCCTCGACGGTCAGCCCGGGCGACGTGGTCACCTACGTGGTCACCGTGCACAACGGCGGGACCGCGGCCGGCTCGACCAGCTTCACCGACGACTTCGACAACCGGCTCTCGCCTAGCACCGGGGTCTCGACCCCGGCCGGCAACAACTGCACGCCGGGCGCCAGCACCTTCGTGTGCACCACCGGCACCATCCCGGCCGGCGGCGACCAGACCTTCACCTACCAGGCCACGATGCCGAGCACCTTCACCGGCGCCTCCGGCGGGAGCGGCTGCGACCAGGGCACCTACCCGGTGACGAACTCCGTCTCCGGCGCCGCCGGCACCGCGTCGAAGACCGTCTGCGTCGGCGCCGCGCCGGACTTCTCGGTGACCAAGACCGTCGACGACGCCACGGTCGGCCCCGGCGACCCGGTCCAGTACACGATCACCGTCACCAACAACGGCAACGCCGCCGGCTCGACGAGCTTCACCGACGACTTCGACAACCGGCTCTCCCCGAGCACCGCGGTCTCGACCCCGGCCGGCAACAACTGCGTGCCCAGCGCCGGCACCTTCAGCTGCACCACCGGCACGATCCTTGCCGGCGGGCACCAGACGTTCGTCTACACCGCGACGATGCCGGCCACCTTCTCCGGTCAGTCCGGCCAGGGCGGCTGCGAGACGGGCAACTACCCGGTGACCAACGCGGTCTCCGGTGCGGCCGGCTCGGCCTCCAAGACCGTCTGCGTGGGCGCCGGGCCGGACTTCTCGATCGCGAAGTCCGTCGACGACGACACCCCGGCGCCGGGCCAGACCGTGCACTACACCGTGACGGTCACCAACAACGGCGCCGCGCCCGGCGAGACCGGCTTCACCGACGAGTACGCCGACGGGCTCGACGCCGACCTGCCGACCGGTGACCCGACCGGCTCCTGCACCCAGGCCACCGGCTCCTTCACCTGTACGACGGGTACGGTCGCCGCGGGCGGCCACGTCACCTTCACCTACGCGGCCACGGTGCCGGACTCGTTCGGACCGCTCTCCGGCGGGGACGAGTGCGAGACCGGCAGCTACCCGCTGCGCAACACCGCCACCCTCGACGACGGCCCGGCCAGTGGCGTGCTGCTGTGCGTGCCGGCCTCGCCGTCGTACAGCATCGAGAAGTCGGTCGACGACGAGAGCGGCGAGCCCCACCAGGTGGTCACCTACACGGTGACCGTGCACAACGACGGGCACGCCGCCGGGGAGACCTCCTTCACCGACGACTTCGACGACCGGCTCACCCCGGGAACGGTGACGATCACCCCGGGCACCGGATCGTGCAGCGTCACCGGCGCGACCAACCTGGTGCTCTCCTGCGACACCGGCGTGGTCCCGGCGGGCGGCGAGCAGTCGTTCAGCTACCAGGTCACGCTGCCGGCGACGTTCGCCGGTGAGGACAGCGTCAGCCCGTGCGGCCCCGGCACCTACCGGGTGGCCAACACCGCCAGCCTGGACGCCAGCAACGCCGACCCGGCCACGGCCGTGGTCTGCGTGAGCGCGGCGCCGCACTTCGTGGTCGACAAGTCCGTCGACGACTCCTCGCCGGCACCGGGCCAGGAGGTGACCTACACGGTCACGGTGACCAACAACGGCACCGCGGCGGGCTCGACGACCTGGACCGACGACTTCGACGACCGGCTCGTCCCGAGCACGGCGACCTCGGACCCGGCCGGCGACGACTGCGACCCAGGCGCGGGCTCGTTCACCTGCACCACCGGCACCATCGCGGCGCTGGGCTCGCAGACCTTCACCTACACCGCCACGATGCCGTCGACCTTCGACGGACCCGGTGGCGGCGGCGACTGCCTCCCGGGCAGCTACCGGGTGGCCAACACTGCGACGACCGGGACCTCGAGCGAGACCGTCGAGCTCTGCGTCGCGGCCGCACCGGACTTCGAGGTCAGCAAGTCCGTCGACGACGCGACCCCGGAGCCGGGTGGCACCGTGACCTACACGGTGACGGTGACCAACAACGGTGACGCGGCCGGGTCGACGAGCTTCACCGACGACTACGACAACCGGCTCGACCCGAGCGACGTGGTCTCCGACCCGGCCGGCGCGGACTGCACCGACGACGGCGACGTGATCTCCTGCGAGACCGGCACGATCCCGGCCGGCGGGCACCAGACGTTCACCTACTCCGCGGTGGTGCCGACCACCTTCACCGGGGACTCCGGTGAGGGCACCTGCGAGCCGGGCAGCTTCCGGATCGCCAACGCGGTCAGCCTCGAGGGCTCCACCGACGACGCCTCCCAGGACGTCTGCGTCGCGGCGGCGCCGGACCTCCAGGTCACCAAGACGGTCGACCACGACACCGTCGAGCCGGGCGACACGGTCACCTACACGGTGACCGTGACCAACCACGGTGACGCGGCCGGGTCGACGAGCTTCACCGACGACTACGACAACCGGCTCGACCCGAGCACGGTCGTCTCCGACCCGGCCGGCGCGGACTGCACCGACGACGGCGACGTGATCTCCTGCGAGACCGGCACGATCCCGGCCGGCGGGCACCAGACGTTCACCTACTCCGCCGACGTGCCGGAGGTCTTCACCGGCGAGAGCAGCGAGGAGTGCGAGAACCCGGCCGACTTCCGGATCACCAACTCCGTCTCGCTCGAGGGCAGCACCAGCGGCGACGAGGCGGACGTGTGCGTGAGCGCGCGGGCGGACCTGCGGGTGGAGAAGATCGCCTCGACGCAGACGGCCGCGCCCGGCCAGACGGTGACCTACACGATCACCGTGCGCAACGTGGGCTCGGCTCCGGGCTCGGGCACGTTCACCGACGACTTCGACGACCGGGTCACCCCGGGCGACGTCGAGATCAGCGGCACCGGTGGCTCCTGCGACCCGCCGGCCGGCGGCGAGCTGACCTGCACCACCGGCTCCATCGAGGCGGGCGGGAACCAGACGTTCTCCTACGACGTGACGCTGCCGAGCGAGTTCAGCGGCGAGACCGGCGGGCACGAGTGCCCCGACGACACCTTCGCGGTGTTCAACGGCGTGACCCTCGGTGGGAGCAGCGCCGGTGCGGCGGTCTGCGTGGACGCGGACGCGGTCTTCACGCTGGACAAGAAGGCCGAGCCGGAGAACGCGGGTCCGGGTGACCCGGTGACCTACACGATCACGATCACCAACACCGGCACCGCCGAGGGCTCGACGTCGTTCACCGACGACTTCGACGACCGGCTCGACCCGGGCGAGGTCACCATCGACCCGCTCGGCGGCTCCTGCTCCGAGGACGCCGGCGCGTTGCACTGCAGCACCGGCACCCTCCCCGCGGGCGAGGACCAGACGTTCACCTACGACGCGACGATGCCGGAGACCTTCGGCACCCACGACGGCACCGGCGGCTGCCCCGACGGCGGCTTCCCGGTGACGAACCGCGCGGCCATCGACGACGGCGGTCCGGGTGACGGCGCGACCGTCTGCGTGGACGCGCAGCCGGCGTTCGCGATCGCCAAGAGCGTGGACGACGAGACCGGGACGCCGGGCCAGACGGTGACCTACACGGTCACGGTCAGCAACACCGGCACCGCGGCCGGGTCGACCTCGTTCACCGACGACTTCGACGACCGGCTCGACCCGAGCGACGTCACCTCCGACCCCGCGGGTGCCGACTGCGAGCGCGGCGACGGCGTGCTCACCTGCACCACCGGCACGATCCCGGCCGGCGGCTCGCAGACGTTCACCTACACCGCCCAGCTGCCGGACCGGTTCACCGGGCTCTCCGGAGGGACCTGCCCGGACGGCAGCTTCCCGGTCACCAACACGGCCTCCCTCGACGGCGAGAACGCCGCCGGCGCGAAGGTCTGCGTCGCGGCGGCGCCGGCGGTCTCGCTGACCAAGACCTCGAAGGTCGAGGTCCAGGACAACGGCGACCAGCTCATCACCTACACGCTGACCTGGACCAACAGCGGGCCGGCGGAGGCGGTCAACGTCAAGGTCACCGACCAGATCCCAGCACTGACGACCTTCCAGTCCTGCGACGGCTGCACCGTGGCCGGGAACCCGGCGACGGCGACCTGGAACGTGGGCACCATCGCGCCGCTGGGCGGCACCGACACCGCCACCCTGGTGGTCAAGGTGACCAGCAGCCAGGCGTGCTCGGTGACGAACACCGCCAAGCTGACGATCGGCTCGGCGCCGCCGATCAGCTCCAACACGGTCACCGACAACGTCTCGCCGGTGGCCAACCCGGCCGGCGCGCACGCGAACGGCTCCGCCACGGGCATCACCCTCAAGGCCAACGGGCTGCTCTCGCTGATCACCGGGCTGCTCAACGTGATCCTGACCAACAACGCCACCGGCGTGGTCAGCCAGGCCGCCAGCAGCCAGAGCGGCGTCGGCTTCGACAGCGACGACGACTCGCTGCTGACCATCAAGATCCCGTCGAAGGGCTCGATCCTGTCGGCCGGCGTCATCACCACGACGAGCGCCAGCTCGGTGACCGCCGCGCCGGCCGAGGCCCGGCAGACCTCGACCTCCGAGGTGGCGAACCTCTGCCTGGTGCCGCTGGCCGGGACCTGCACGGTCTCGGTGGACGCGGTCCGGGCGGTCGCCTCGACGATGGCCAACGGCCAGTTCGCCACCGGCGGCTCGGCGGGCTCGACGATCGCCAACCTCAAGGTGGTCGGGCTCGGCACCCCGGTCGACCTGAACCAGACCACCACGATCCCGCTGAACCCGGGCATCTTCGGCAAGAACAGCTACGTCGCGATCAACGAGCGCACCGCGACCGTCAGCGGCGCCGGCGGCAAGTACTCCGCGGACGCCAGCGTCACGATGATCCACCTCAAGATCACCGGCGCGCTGGGGGTCCAGGCGGTGGAGATCAGCGTCGCGCAGGCCAAGGCGCACAGCGACTTCCCGAAGACGATCTCGTGCAGCGGCGTCCGGGGATCGGTGAGCGGGCACGCCTACAACGCACTGCTCTACACCGGTCCGCTGGTGGCCGACCTGCTGCAGGGCTACGTGCAGATCTCCCCGCTGGGCGGCGACTCGCGCCAGCAGGTGGTCGCGGTCAAGCTGCCCGCCGACGGCTCCATCGCCGGCGCGCAGGTGGCCGACAGCAGGTCGATCGGCGTGCTCTCGCCGACCTCGTCGACGGCCCGCAGCTGGGCCGAGATCGCCGGTGACGGCGCCAAGCCTGTCTGCCTGCTGCGCACCGGGGCGAGCTGCATCGTCAACGCGACCGCGATCAGGTCCGAAGCCAGAGCGACGGCCGACGTGAACGGCTCGACGTCGACCGACACCGGCTCCCAGCTGCTCGGGGTCAGCGTGCTCGGCATCCCGATCGAGCTGCAGCCACGGCCGAACTCGACGATCAAGCTGCCCGGGATCGGGTTCATCATCCTCAACGAGCAGTTCTGCGACGGCGGCGGGAACACGAACACGCACAGCTGCACGGGCGTGCCGCACAGCGGCATCACCGTGCGCGCGCTGCGAGTGGTCATCACCGTGGCCAACAACATCCTGGGGCTCGACCCGGGCGTGGAGCTGGTCGTCTCCGAGGCGCACGCGGACGCCACGTACAGCTGAGAGGAGCCGGCCCTCAGGCCTCCAGCGCCCAGAGGCCGTCCGGGACGACGACGTCGGCGAACGACGCGATCTCGTCGAGCGCCTGGTCGGCCTCGGGCAGCAGGCCCGCGGCTGCCTGGAAGACGTGCACCTGGTGGTCCCAGACCTGCAGCTCGACGTCGACCCCGGCGGCGGCCAGCGCGGCGGTCATGGACTCGGCGTCCGGGTAGACCATCTCGGCCGAGGACGCCTGGATCAGCGTCTTCGGCAGCCGGGCGAGCTCGCCGCGCGAGGGCGGCTCGGGCAGCACGACCGCCTCGCCGGCGCGCAGGGCTGCTCGCAGCACCACCTTGCCGAGGCCGTCGAAGCAACCGGCCGGGAAGAGCGCGCAGCTCTGCGCCGAGGGAGCAGCCAGCTTGACCGTGCCGTCGAAGTCGATCAGCGGCGACATCGCGACCAGGCCGGCCGGCATCGGCAGTCCCTCGCGCTCGGCGGCCAGCGCCAGCTGGAAGGTCAGGTAGCCGCCGGCGGAGTCGCCCATCACGATCACGTTCGAGGCAGGGACCCCGGAGGCGAGCACGTGCTTGTAGGCGTCCAGCGCGTCCGTCACCGAGTCGGAGACCGGGTGGTGCGGGAGCTGGCGGTACTCGACCGAGTACACCCTCGCGCGGGTGCGCTCGGCGATCCGGGAGATGAGCTGGCGGTGCAGGAACCGGCCGCCGACCACGAACGCGCCGCCGTGCAGGTAGACGATGACCCGGTCCTCGGTGGCCGGCGTCGTGACGATCTCGGCCTTGCAGTGCGGCAGTGCGACCCGCTCGAAGGTGGTGCCGCCGACCGGCTTGAGCGCCAGCCCGACGTAGTCGACGAGGAAGTACGGCCAGGGCAGCAGCGGCACCCGCGACCAGACCGAGATGAAGGGCTTCACCGTGCTGCGCAGGCCACGGGCGAGCAGGTCGCCGCGGAAGCCGCCTCCGCCGAACCGGGTGATCGGCAGCGGCTGCGGATCGGGGACGACACTCAGACGCGCGCGCTCGGCGCGGGCCTTGCTCTCGGCACCCATCAGGGCCACCTCGTTTCGTATTCGGCCTGCTTCCTCAACAGTGACGGCCGGGGCCGCCATTCCTGACGAAGTCCGCTGAAAACTACACCCGCGAGGAGGGGAAAACCTGGTGAATCGACGACGGCGTGCGCTCCTTCGGCGTGGCGAAGACGTACTTCTTGTACGTCCAGTACCGGAATGCAGTACCCAGAGCCAGCACGATCACGTTCGCCGAGATGTTGTCGGCCAGCCGGCTGGTCAGCCCGAGGAGGTCGTGGGAGATCACCAGGGTGACCACGGAGAACCCGAAGCCGATGACGTTGAAGAGCACGAACAGGCCGATCTCGCGGCGCCGGTCGGCCTCGGAGGAGCCGCGCCAGGTGAAGGTGCGGTTGCCGACGTACGTGACGATCATGGCGACGCCCACGGCCAGGGTCCGGGCCACCGCCGGGTCGTAGGCGTTGAACGGCGCCAGCGTTCGGAAGAAGTTGAAGGACGCCACGTCGATCACGTACCCGACGCCGCCGACGGCGAGGAAGGTCAGCACCGTGCCGAACCGCCACAGCAGCACCTTGACCAGGGCCTCGCGGGCGATCGCGCCGGACATCTTCGAGGTGCCGGCGACCCGGTCGGTGAAGGTGATCGGCACCTCGCGCACCCGGAGACCGGCCTGGGCCGCGCGCCAGGCGTTCTCGATCTGGAAGCCGTAGCCGTTCGACTCCGAGCCGAGCGCGCCGATCGTCTCCAGCGCGTCCCGGCGGAACCCCTTGAACCCGGCGGTGTTGTCGTGCACACCGGTGCGCAGCAGCAGCCGGACGTAGAGGTTGCCGCCCCAGGAGAGCAGCCGCCGGCGCCAGTCCCAGTTGCTCACGCCACCCCCGGGCACGTACCGGGAGCCGACCGCGACGTCCGCGTCGTCGAGGGTGCGGAAGAGCGCGTCGAGACGGGCCGGCGGGTGCGAGAAGTCCGCGTCCATCTGGGCGATCCGGTCGTAGCCGTGCTCCAGCGCCCAGGCGAAGCCGGCCCGGTAGGCCGCGCCGAGCCCGGCCTTGCCGGGGCGCTCGAGCAGGTGCAGGGCCTTCCCGTACGACGGGTGCGACCGGACCACGTCGGCGGTGCCGTCCGGGCTGTTGTCGTCCACGACGAGCACGTCGGCGTACGGCGCCGCGGCCGTGATCTCGTCGACCAGCCGGGCGACGTTCTCGGCCTCGTCGTACGTCGGCACGACGACGACGCAGCGGGCGTTCACGGGAGCCCTCACGGGAGCCTTCACGGGAGCACCGTCCCGCCGCAGCTGCCGTGCTCGACGAGGGTCGGTCGCTCGACACCTCGGCGCAGGTAGACGATCCGGCCGCAGACCCCGCCGACCTCGCGGTAGCGGTTCTCGATGATCCGCAGCGAGCCGTGCTCGGCCAGCTTCGCCGCGGTGCGGCGGTTGCGGACCACGATCCAGGTGGGCGCGTCCGGCCCCGTGAGGACCTCGTGCAGCGTGGTCTCGTCCGGGTCAAGGGTGCGCGCGGGCAGGCTCCACAGGTACGGGTACGGCGAGGTCATCCCGGTGCTGCGCAGGATGTCGGGGTCGCCGAACGCCGAGAAGAGCGTGTCCCCGGGACGAGCGACGCCGGCGATCGCACGGCCGACGGTGCTGCCGGGGGTGGCGGTCGGGTGCGCGAACACGTAGCCGGCCGCGACCAGGGCGGAGACGACCACGGCCGCGACCACCGGGCGGAGCAGCCGCGGCGCGGCCAGCGAGACCGCGCCGGCGGCGAGGGCGACGACCGGGATCGACTCGACCAGGTAGTGGAACCAGTACGAGCCGCCGGCCAGCACCGAGACGGTCGCCCAGCCGGCGGTCGCGGCCAGCGCCCAGGCGACGTACGGGGCCCGGGACCGGCGCAGGCCGAACACCGCGAACAGGGCGAGCACCAGTGGCGCAGCGCTGAGCAGGAAGGCGATGCCGAGCCGGTGCAGCCGTACGTCGGCGGCGTTGGACGTGCTCTGCGCCAGCACCCGGGCCGCCTCGACACGGAACGGGTAGGTGGCCTGGTAGACCTCCAGCGGCGAGGTGCCGTGCGCCATCGCCGAGAGCATCACCACCGCGTAGGCGAGCACCGCACCGAACGCCGCCAGGGCCACCAGGTCGCGCAGGTCACGGGTGGAGACCCGCTGCTGCCGCCAGGCGACCAGCCAGCAGACGGCGGTGAAGACCAGCACGTCGGCCACGTTCTGCTTGACCAGCAGCGCGGCCACGGCGGCCACGCCGGCCACCAGCGCCGAGCCCCGGGCGAGCAGCCGGTCGTCGGAGAGGACCGCCTCGACCGCGGCCCGGATGCCGAGCGCGACCAGCGGCACCGCGAGCAGCTCACCGTTGACGTCGACCGAGCCGAACAGCGGGCTGACCAGGAGGGCCGCGGCCACGACCGCGGTCCACGTCGCCGCCCGCCGCCCGAAGACCCGCAGCGCGGCCGAGGCGAGCAGCAGCACCGTGATGGCGGCGGCGATCGCGCCGATGACCCGGAGGCTGGTGAGGCCGCCGGTCAGGTCGGCGAGCCGGTAGAAGGCGAGCAGCAGCGGCGGCCGGTCCACCCAGTAGTCGCCGTAGAGCGAGGACCCGCCCGCGTGCCACTGCCCCGCCACGACCAGGAACCCGCCCTCGTCCGGGGACGCCCCCGCGCGCACCTCGAGGGCGCGGACGAGCACCAGCACCGCGATCGAGACCGGGACCGCGAGCGGGAGCCGGGTACGGCGCCGGAGGGGAGCCGAGACGGTCAGGGAGGTGGTCACGGAACCAACCTGACCCGCAGCGCCTGAACCGAGCCTGAACGGCCGGGGAGTGTCCGGGGAACGCCCGGGGCGTGCGGGGTCATCCTTGGTCAGTGCCCGAAGAGTGGGTAGGTCACGCTGGTTGTCCTGGGGCTGGTGTCCTGGGGCTGGTGTCAACCTCACCCCAGGTGACCGTGACCCGCGGGGCGGGGCGGCGAACCAGGGCTGCCGACGTGCCAGCCTCAAGGGGTGGCGTGGCGCAGCGACACCTCGCCGGCGGCCAGCGGCAGGGCAGTCGCTGCGACATCGGCATCGACCGCTGGACGAGGGGGCCCTGGGCGACGTCCCCGCCCACCGCAACCACGGCCACCAACCGTCCCCGAGGACATCCACCCAGAAAGGTCGAATCCCTTTGCCCACAAGGGATTCCGAGCACCCAGAAATGTCGGTGGCGACCCCTAGGTTGGAGACATGAACCGGACCCGGACGCTCGACGAAGCCGCAGCCCTGGCGGCCGTTCGTCGCACGCGCGTCGAGCGCGACGCCGCCGAGGTCCGGCACTTCTGCGAGATCCTCGACTGGTGCCTGCTCCACGTCATCGACGACCCCTCCGACCCGGACGAAGCCGGTGCGACCTGGGGCGACAGCCCGGTCCTGCTGGCCGGTGAGGGTGCCCCACAGGTCAGCGAGTTCTGTGTCTACGACCTCGGCGCCGCGTTGGGGATCTCGCTGGACGCGGTGCGGACCCTGGTCGGTGAGACCCTCGAGATCGCGTTCCGGCTGCCGCGGATCTGGTACCGGGTCCAGGCCGGGAC
>JAGIBL010000001.1:0-1320000 GCA_017744365.1 Nocardioidaceae bacterium
TTCGGCGAGGCCGTCCCGGCCCAGGCGCTGGCCCAGGTCTGCGAGCTCACCTGGCAGCTACGCGGCCAGGCCGAGGGCCGCCAGGTCGAGAACGCGAAGGTCGGCATCACCGCCAACCAGGGCCTGTTCGGGCACGGCTCCTCGGTCATCCTCGCCCGCTAACCCCACGGGGTCCGTATCGTTGTCCAGGACATGCGACTCCTCCCCGCGGTCGCGCTGATCCTGCTCCTCGGACTGCTCGGCGCGGCGCCCGCGCTCGCCGACGACATCCCGCCTCCGGTGTTCCCCTCGGGGCTCCCGGGGCCCGACGACGTGCCCGGCGGTGGGGGCACCCCGAAGAGCACCCCAGGTCCGACGTACGTGGTCGACCCGGCCTCGCCGGGGACCACCCTGCCCGCCCCCGGCCGCACGCCCACGACCAAGGCGCCCGCGGCGCGGACGCCCGCGAAGCAACCCGTCACGACGCCGGCCCCGGTCGGACGGAAGCGGGCGACCCAGGTCGCCGCGCCGATCGCCGCGGTCAGTGCCCCGATCGAGGACGGGACCGACTGGTGGCTGATCGGCGCGGGCGCGTTCCTGGGGCTGATGCTGGTCGAGGCGCGCCGCGTCACCGGCAGCATCGCGCGCCGTCCGTGACCCGAGACGCAGCGTCTCGTTAGGGGTTCATGCGACGTACCGCCGCCCTCCTTGCCACGCTCGCCCTCGGCGCCACGGCCCTGGTCGCCTCGGACGTGACCACCGCGAGCGCCGCGCCCGACCCGCTACGCGACGTCATGTTCGTCGGCAACAACTGGGCCGGCACCGCCACCATCGTGGACGCCCACACCCGGCAGGTGCTGCGGACCGGGGTGAACCTGATCCCGGACAAGGCCCAGGAGCTCGCCGACATCTACAAGGCGCCGGACCGGCTCGCCTTCTACCTGCTCATCCAGCAGGGGCCGGGCGAGGGCCACGACCAGTACGTCGACGACATGTTCACCACCAACGACGGCCGCTACGTCGCGGTCTCGCGGCCCAGCTTCGGTGACGTGGTCTGGATCGACATCGCCAAGGCCGCGGCGGGGCAGACGGACAGCATCGTCCGCGAGCAGTCGATGGACGGCTTCCGCACCGACCACATGGGGCTCTCCCCGGACGGGCGCCGGCTGCTGGTCAGCGACTCCACCAAGGCGCAGGTGATCGAGTACTCGATGGTCAACGAGGTCGTCGGCCTGAAGATCATCAAGATGGGCGACCGGCTGCGCACGTTCCCGTCGGGGGAGACCCCGCACGAGAACAACTACTCGCCGGACGGCACGAAGATCTACCACGCCTCCATCGGCAAGGTGTACCTGCCGGGCGACGAGCACTCCATCGGCCCGGTCAAGATCGGCCCGCTGCACGACGCGCTCAAGGGCGACCGCTGGTACCAGATCGTCAACAACAGCGACTTCTCCATCGACAAGCGCTGGGATATGGGCAAGGAGCTGGCCGAGGCCGGGTACGACGGGATGAGCGCGGCAGTCCGGCCGATGGCGGTCGCGCCCGACCAGCGGTTCCTCTACTTCCAGGTCTCCTACTTCCACGGCATCGTCGAGTTCGACACCCAGGCGCCGGACATCGACTCCCAAGTCACCTACACCGCGGGCGGCATCGCGGAGCCGCGGGTCGGCCGGGTCACCCGGCTCATCACGCTGCCGAACCGGGTGCCCAACCTGCCCCTGGAGGACTACGTCAACGACTCCGCGCACCACGGCCTGTCGATGAACAGCCAGGGCACCACCCTGTGCGCGGCCGGGACCATGGACGACTACGCGGCGCTGGTCGACCGGGCCACCGGTGCGCCGACGATCTTCGACACCGCCACCACCGGGCACGGCTACCTCAAGCCGTACTGGACCACCGAGGGGCTCGACGACACCTGCTGGATCTCGCTGAGCGAGTCCGACTCGGTCGCCGTGATCGACTTCGACACCAAGCAGGAGATCGCGTACCTGCCCGTCGGCGACCACCCGCAGCGGGTCCGGCACGGGTACGTGCCCGAGTCCGTGGTGGCCGCCTGGGGCCCGCCGGCCGGAGGCGGCGGGATCGACAACCCGGGCAGCGGCGGGCTCATCAACACCGTGTCCAGCCTGATCGGCCTGGTACTCTCGCTGGTGAACCCGATCCTTCCTGTACGTTGACCCGGTGCGCTGGTCTGTCGTCGTCGGAGGCGTGCTGGCCTCGGTGACGCTGTCCCCGATCCTGGTCGGCTGCGGCCAGGCCGACATCCCCACGAACGCCTCCACCAGGGACTTCTGCGGCGAGGGGGAGAAGTTCTCCGCCTCGACCAGCTTCAAGGAGGGGGTCGCGGCGGCCGAGAAGCTCGGCGAGGTGGGCACGCCGAAGAACATCACCGCGGGCGCCCGGGCCGGCTTCGTCGAGCTCGTCGAGCGGGTCACGGGGTCCGACAGCGGCGCGGACTTCAAGAAGAAGCAGGCCAAGCTCACCAAGGCCGAGGCGACTCACCTGGCCGACCTCAACGAGTACATCCAGAAGACCTGCGACCTCAGCTGAGCCGGCCTTCGACGTACACCCAGCGTCCGGCCCGCTGCTCGAAACGGCTGCGCTCGTGCAGCACGCCTTCGCCGTGGGGGGACCGCCAGTGCGCCCGGAACTCGACCACGTCGCCCTCGGCCTCGAGGATCTCCAGCCCGGTCCAGGTCAGCTGTGGGTCGATGCTCAGGTCCTCGGGCCGGGTGCGCGGGTGCCAGGTCCGGAACAGGTGGTCGACGTCGCCCACGGCGTACGCCGAGTAGCGCGACCGCATCAGCTCCTCGGGCGTCGCGGCCGGCCGCTCCTGACGGTGCACGGGCCCGCAGCAGGCGTCGTAGGCAGTGCCCGACCCGCACGGGCAGTCGCGAGCGAACATGCGACGACCCTACAAACCGGAGGCCCCCTCTGGATCGGGTGAGTAGATTTCCTGTGTGACCTCTGCACCCACTGCCGCACCGCTTGCCTCGACCGTCGGCGAGCTGCGTGCCTCCGGGCACCAGCACAAGGACCTGCGCACCGAGATCCGCGACAACCTGCTGGCCGCCCTGCGCGAGGGCCGCGACCCGTGGCCGGGCCTGCACGGCTTCGAGAGCACGGTGATCCCGCAGGTCGAGCGAGCCCTGCTCGCCGGGCACGACATCGTGCTGCTGGGTGAGCGGGGCCAGGGCAAGACCCGCCTGCTGCGCAGCCTGGTCGGCCTGCTCGACGAGTGGACGCCGGTCATCGAGGGCGCCGAGCTGGGCGAGCACCCCTACGCCCCGATCACGCACGCCTCGAAGCGCCGCGCCGCCGAGCTCGGCGACGACCTCCCGGTGGCCTGGCGGCACCGCGACGAACGGTACGCCGAGAAGCTGGCCACCCCGGACACGAGCGTGGCCGACCTGATCGGCGACGTGGACCCGATGAAGGTCGCCGAGGGCCGCACCCTGGGCGACCCGGAGACGATCCACTTCGGGCTGATCCCGCGCAGCCACCGCGGCATCGTGGCGATCAACGAGCTGCCCGACCTGGCCGAGCGCATCCAGGTGGCGATGCTCAACGTCATGGAGGAGCGCGACATCCAGATCCGCGGGTACGTGCTGCGGCTGCCGCTGGACACGCTCGTGGTGGCCAGCGCGAACCCGGAGGACTACACGAATCGCGGCCGGATCATCACCCCGCTCAAGGACCGGTTCGGCGCCGAGATCCGGACGCACTACCCGCAGCGGATCGACGACGAGGTCGCGGTCATCCGGCAGGAGGCGCACCTGGTCGCCGACGTGCCGGACCACCTCGTCGAGATCCTGGCGCGGTTCACCCGGAACCTGCGCGAGAGCCAGTCGGTCGACCAGCGCTCGGGGGTGAGCGCGCGGTTCGCCATCGCCGGCGCCGAGACCATCGCCGCGGCCGCGCTGCACCGGGCCACCGCCCAGGGCGAGGACGAGGCGGTCGCCCGGGTCGTCGACCTGCAGACCGCGGTGGACGTGCTCGGCGGCAAGATCGAGTTCGAGACCGGGGAGGAGGGCCGCGAGGAGGAGATCCTCACCCACCTGCTCCGCACCGCCACCGCGGAGACCGTGCGTGCCCACCTGGCCGGGATCGACCTGGGGCTGCTCGTCGCCGCGCTCGAGGAGGGGCACGCGATCACCACCGGCGAGCAGGTCACCGCCCGCGACTTCCTCACCGGGCTGCCGGTGCTGGGCGAGTCCGAGCTGTACGACGACGTCTGCGACCGGCTCGGCGCGACCACCGACGGCGCCCGGGCCGGAGCGATCGAGCTGGCCCTCGAGGGGCTCTATCTGGCCCGGAAGGTGGGCAAGGAGACGGAGGACGGCGAAACGGTCTATGGCTGATCGGCACCGGTCCCGCTACCGCCGCTACGCCGGCGGTGATCCGCTCGCGCCCCCGGTCGACCTGGCCGAGGCGCTCGAGCACATCGGCGAGGACGTGATGGCCGGGTACACCCCGGAGCGCGCCCTCCAGGAGTTCCTGCGCCGTGGCGGCCAGGACCGGCGCGGGCTCGACGAGCTGGCCCGCGACGTGGCCCGCAAGCGCCAGGAGCTGCTGCAGCGGCACAGCCTGGACGGCACCCTCAACGAGGTCCGCGAGCTGCTCGACTCCGCCGTGCTCGAGGAGCGCAAGGAGCTGGCCCGCGACGCCATGATGGACGACTCCGACCGGGCGTTCCGGGAGCTGCAGCTGGAGAACCTGCCCGCTTCCACGGCGGCCGCGGTCACCGAGCTCTCGTCGTACGACTGGAGGAGCCCGCAGGCGCGCGCCGACTACGAGAAGATCAAGGACCTGCTCGGCCGCGAGGTCCTCGACCAGCGGTTCAAGGGCATGAAGCAGGCGCTGGAGAACGCCACCGACGAGGACCGCGCCGCGGTCAACGAGATGCTCTCCGATCTCAACGACCTGCTCGACAAGCGCCGCCTGGGCACCGACACCCAGGAGGACTTCGAGGAGTTCATGGCCCAGCACGGGGACTTCTTCCCGGAGAACCCGCAGAACCTCGACGAGCTCATGGACGCTCTCGCGCAGCGGTCGGCGGCGGCCCAGCGGATGCTCAACTCGATGTCTCCCGAGCAGCGCCAGGAGCTGATGGAGCTCTCCGCGCAGGCCTTCGGCTCGCCCGAGCTGATGGAGGGCCTCAACCGGCTCGACGCCAACCTGCAGGCGCTGCGCCCGGGCGAGGACTGGGGCGGCTCGGAGCAGTTCGGCGGCGACGAGGGCCTGGGCCTGGGCGACGGCACCGGGGTGCTGCAGGACCTGGCCGAGCTGGACGACCTCGCCGAGCAGCTCTCCCAGTCGTACGGCGGCGCCCGGATGGACGACGTCGACCTGGACAAGCTGGCCCGCCAGCTCGGCGACCAGGCCGCGGTGGACGCGCGCACGCTGCAGGAGCTGGAGCGGGCGCTGCGCGACTCCGGCTACCTCAAGCGCACTTCCGACGGCAACCTGCGGCTCTCCCCGAAGGCGATGCGCCAGCTGGGCAAGGCGCTGCTGCGCGACGTGGCCACCCGGCTGTCCGGGCGCCAGGGCCAGCGCGACCTGCGCCAGGCGGGGGCGGCCGGCGAGCTCAGCGGGTCCAGCCGGGAGTGGGCGTACGGCGACACCGAGCCCTGGGACATCCCGCGCACGGTGCTCAACGCCGTACGCCGCAAGGCCGCGGACGGGGACACGTCCGGGCGGCTGTTCGAGATGCAGGACATCGAGGTGATGGAGACCGAGGCGCGCACCCAGGCCGCGGTCGCGCTGCTGGTGGACACCTCGTTCTCGATGGCGATGGACGGTCGCTGGGTGCCGATGAAGCGGACCGCGCTCGCGCTGCACCAGCTGATCACCTCGCGGTTCCGCGGCGACCACCTCAAGCTGATCGGCTTCGGCCGGTATGCCGAGGAGATGGAGATCGAGGAGCTCACCGCGCTGGACGCGATGTGGGCCAAGGGGACCAACCTCCACCACGCGCTGCTGCTGGCCAACCGGCACTTCCGCAAGCACCCGAACGCGCAGCCGGTGCTGCTCGTCGTCACCGACGGCGAGCCGACCTCGCACCTGGAGCCGGACGGGGAGGTCTACTTCGCCTACCCGCCGCACCCGCTGACCATCGCGTACTCGGTCCGCGAGCTCGACAACGCCGGCCGGCTCGGTGCACAGACCACGTTCTTCCGGCTCGGCGACGACCCCGGCCTGGCCCGGTTCGTCGACCAGATGGCCAAGCGGGTCGACGGCCGCGTGGTCGCCCCCGAGCTCGACGACCTCGGCGCCGCCGTGGTCGGCTCGTACCTGGGCTCCCGCGGCGGCGCCGGCCGCTCCCCGGTCGCCGACGACCTCGGCTTCGGGGGTTTCGGGGGCTTCGGGGGCTGGTATGGCGGCAACCGAGGCTTCTGGGTCGGCTGACCCTACTCCGCCGAAACCGGCCTTCTGGCCCCTCGAAACCGGCTTCGTGGTCCGCCGAATCCGGCCCTCTGGCCCCTCGAAACCGGCCTTGTGGTCCGCCGAAACCGGCCTTGTGGTCCGCCGAAACCGGCCTTGTGGTCGGCGAGCCAGAGCACCCGATTCGGCGAGCCAGAAGGCCTGATTCGGTGAGCCAGAAGGCCTGATTCGGTCAGCCGTCGGAGAGCTCGTGGGTCTGGGGCGTCCGCAGGCCGATCAGGGCGCCGGCGAGCATGAAGATGCTGCCCACCAGTAGCCCGCGCTGGAATCCGTGCACGAGCGCGTCCGGCGGGAGAGCGCCCGATTCCAGCCGGTCGTTCGTCAGCGAGGTCGCGATCGCCGAGAGGACAGCGAGGCCGAGTGCCCCGCCCACCTGCTGCGAGGAGTTCAGCAGGGCCGCGGCCAGGCCGGCCTGCTCGGCCGGGACCCCCGCGTTCGCGCCGTTGATGACCGCCACGAACACCGCTCCCATCCCGAGCGACATCACGACCATCCCAGGCAGCAGGTCGCCGACGTACGAGCCTCCGACCGAGATCTGCGAGAACAGCGCGATCCCCGCTGCCGCGACCACCCCGCCGATGACGACCAGCGGGCGGGTGCCGACCTTCGCGATCAGCTGCGTGGCCACGCCGGCGGAGACACCGATCACCACGCAGACCGGCAGGTAGGCCAGCCCGGTCTCGATCGGGGTGTAGCCGAGCACGTTCTGCATGTAGAGGGTGAGGAAGAAGAACATCGCCAGGAACCCGGCGAACGCGATCAGCTGGGTCGCGTTCGCGGCGCCGAGCCCGCGCACCCGGAAGATCGACAGCGGCATCAGCGGGTTGCGGTGCCGGGTCTCGTTGACCAGGAAGCCGAGCAGCAGCACGCCGGCGAGCACGAGTGCGCCGACGGTCCGGGCCGAGCCCCAGCCCTCGTCGGGCGCCTCGACGAGTCCGTAGACCAGCACCAGCATCCCGGCGGTGGCCAGGAACGCCCCGGTCAGGTCGAACCCGGCCCGCTCGGCCGCCGGCTCGTCGCGGGGGATCAGCCGCGCGATCGCGGGCAGCAGCAGCACGCAGATCACCGGGTTGATGAACATCACCCAGCGCCAGCCCGGACCCTCGGTGAGCAGCCCGCCGGCGAGCACGCCGACTGCCGAGGCGAGCCCGCCGACCCCGGCCCAGACGCCGAGCGCCTTGTGCCGGTCCGGGCCGTCGGTGAACGTCGTGGTGAGCAGCGAGAGCGTCGCCGGCAGCGTCATCGCGCCGCCGACGCCCTGGGCCAGCCGCGAGCCGACCAGGACTGCCGAGGAATCGGCGAAACCACCCACCAGCGAGGAGATCCCGAAGACGACGATGCCCGCCAGCAGCATCCGCTTGCGGCCGAGCATGTCCGCGGCCCGGCCGCCGAGCAGCATGAAGCCGCCGTAGGTGAGCAGGTAACCGCTGGGCACCCACTGCAGCTCCTGGACGGAGAAGCCGAGGTCGTCGCGGATCGCGGGGAGGGCCACGTTGACGATGGTCGCGTCGACGAAGTCGAGGAAGCCGACGGCGCAGAGAAGGACGAGGACGAGCCTGCCCCGGGGGGTCGCGAGCGCCGAGGGCGTCGCGGCGAGCGTGCTGGTGGTCATGCGTCTCTCCAATTCCTGAGTGTTTGCTCAGAAAGGACGATCGCATATCCTGAGCCAGAACTCAATAAATATCCGCGCGCAGGCTAGGGTGCGGGGGTGACGTCGACCGAGAAGCGCCGGGGCCGGCCGCCCTCGGGGGGCCGGGAGGAGATCCTCAAGGCCACCCTCGAGCTGCTGCGTGAGCGCGGCATGGCCCGGCTCACCACCCGCGAGGTGGCCAGCCGTGCCGGGGTGTCCGAGGGCAGCGTCTTCTACCACTTCGAGGACCGGTTCGGGCTGCTCAAGGCGGTCTTCGAGCGCTCCCTGGAGCCGCTCCACCTGCAGATGACTCCGTCGGACGCCGACGACCTGGCCGCGACCGTCACGCAGCTCTCCGAGGTCATCGAGCGCTTCCTGACCGCCAGCGTGGACGTGATGATGGCGGCGCAGTCGGACGCCGAGCTCCGCGACGCCCTGCACGCCTTCATGGCCGACGTCGACTACGGCCCGCACCGCGGCATCGCCAGCATCGCCGGCTACGTCGCCGTCCAGCAGCAGCGCGGCATCGTGCGCGCCGACGTGGACGCCAAGGTGATCGCCTCGATCGTCGTCAACGACGCCTTCCAGCGTGCGACGGTGCCCAAGCTGGTCGGCAACCGCAAGGGCATCCAGCCACGGGCGACGTTCGTGGAGACCCTGACCGCGATGCTTCAGCCGAAGAGCTGACGCGCCATCGCCGCGATGACCGCCTCCAGCGCCTTGAACGGCCGGATCATCACCGTGAACTCCTCGATGAGGCCGTCGGCGTCCCAGCGGATGAGGTCGATGCCCTCGACCCGCAGCCCGTCGACCTCCGCGGTGAAGCGCAGCACCGCGTCGCGCTCGCGGACCCATTCGTCGTGGTACGCGAGCGTCGGGCCCAGCACCGCGAACGCCGCGCCGAGGTAGCCGACCACGAGGTCGCGGCCCTCCTGCGGCGTGTGCACCGCGGGCGAGCGGAAGACCGCGTCCGCGGCGACCAGGGCGGGCAGGCCGGCGGTGTCCTGGGCGGTGACGGCCTGGTGCCAGCGGGCGAGCCCGATCTCGGCTGCCGTGCTCATCGCAGCACCCGGAACCGCACCAGGAACGGCTGGCTGTTCGTCCCGCCGGCGTTGCTCGTGGTCACCACCACGGCGCTCACCCGGCGCGGGTTGAAGCTGACGACCCGGCTCCCGTCGCCGCGTCCGTTCAGCGGCACGGAGGCATAGCCCACCGCGCCGGTACGCAGCCGCACCTGGACCAGGGCGACCGGGGCGGTGGCCGCGGCGGGACCGTTGACGCTGATCCGGAGCCGGGCGGTGCGCGGCGTGGTCCGGGCCGGGCGGACCAGGCTGTTCGCGCTGCTCAGGTGGTTGAGCACGAACCGCCGCCAGCCCGAGTCGGCACCGGGCCTGGTCATCGTGAGGACGAGGTTCCAGGCGGTGGCCGGGAACAGCGCTCGGTCGCCGTACGAGCCGCTGGGCTTGGTGTTCCAGGCCGCGAAGCGGGCGAACGAGGTGGCGAAGCCGCGGTGCCGCACGGCCAGTGCGGTCCGGACCGCCTGGAGCGCGGTGCGCCCGGTCGAGGCGTCGGCGTAGGTCCAGACCTGCCGGATCACGCCGGGATCGCGCAGCGACTCGGAGAGGAACTTGAAGAACAGCACCGCGCCGTAGTGCCAGGGCGACTGGCTCAGGTCGACGGACAGCCCGGGGTGCCGGATCGCGCTGAACGGCAGGTACTGCAGGTAGTCGTTGATCTGCGGGAAGACGACGTCCTCCATCCAGACAGCGCTGCCCTCCATCAGCCAGCTCTGCTGGTCGGCGTCGTACGCGAACTGGATGGCGTGGAAGAACTCGTGCGCCGCCGTCACCGCCAGCGAGCTCTCCGGTGGCGCACCGAACTCGCGCACCGAGAAGTCGTTGTCCAGCACGCAGAACGCACTCGACTTCGCGGCCGGGTGGTCGGTGGTGCAGTAGCCGTAGTAGCCCTGGTCGCCGAGCTGCTGCAGGTACACGTCGAAGAGGCCGTCGCTGTCGGGCAGCGGGGCCCGGTAGCCGAGCCGGTTGACCTCGGTCGCGAACACCTGCTCGAGCACCGCCGAGGTCCGCCGTGCCCAGTCCGCGGAGCCGCCGCTGGCGTAGTGCACGCAGAAGTGCGCGCTCTTCACCACCGGCGGGGAGAGCAGCCCGGTGCTGCACTTCTCGCTGCCGTTGGGCCGGCTCAGCACCAGGTCGGCCTGAGCCTGCCCGCGCGCGGACAGGTGACTGCGCTCGACCCGCAGCCGGCGCAGCAGCAGGGTGGCGTCGCGGCGCGGTGCCACCCCGTCCGTACGACGGTGAGCGCTGCCCGGGGTGAGCGCGGCCTGGACCTGGGCGAGCAGCGCCTCGGCGCGGGCCCGGTCGCGGTCGGTGGCGCGGTCGGTGGCGGACGCCGGAGCTCCGCCGGTGAGGGCAGCGGAGAGCAGCAGGGCAGCCGGCACGGCCAGGGACACGACGCGGGAGGGGCGCACCCCAGCAGCGTAGACGGGGTAGCGTCGGCCCGCGATGACCATGTCCATGGTTCTGCCCGAGGGCGCTGCCGATGCCGTACGGCGGCGCCGGCTGCGCGCGATGCGCTCCCTGGCGGTCGGCCTGCTCGTGCTCGCGGCGGTCGTCTACCTGCTCACCCTCGACGCCGGCGGCTTCTGGGGCTACGTGAACGCCGGCGCCGAGGCCAGCATGGTCGGTGCCATCGCGGACTGGTTCGCGGTCACGGCCCTGTTCAAGCACCCGCTCGGCCTGCCGATCCCGCACACCGCGCTGGTGCCCAAGCGCAAGGACGAGTTCGGCAAGAGCCTGGAGTCCTTCGTGCAGGAGAACTTCCTGCAGGAGGGCGTGATCCGCGACCGGCTCGCGGTCGCCTCGGTCTCCGCGCGGGCAGGGGAGTGGCTCAGCGATCCCGCCAACGCGGCCCGGGTGGTCGCCGAGGCCTCCTCGCTGCTCACCGTCGGGCTGGAGAAGCTGCGCGACAGCGACGTCGAGGCGCTGGTCGCCGAGGTGCTGATCCCGCGGCTCAAGGAGGAGCCGATCGCCCCGATCGCCGGCAACCTGCTCGCCGAGATCCTCACCGACGACGCCCACCACGGCCTGGTCGACCTGGCCCTGGAGGAGGGCTACCACTGGCTGGTGCACAACCAGGAGACGTTCACCGCGGTGCTCGGCGAGCGGGCGCCGTGGTGGGCACCGGACCGTCTCAACGAGCTGGTCACCGAGCGGGTGCACCTGGAGGCGGTCCGCTGGGTGGCCGACATCCGCGCCGACCCGCAGCACCGGGCTCGTCAGGCGTTCGACAGCCTGCTGCGCCAGCTCGCCGACGACCTGCTCTCCCGCCCGGAGACCCAGGAGCGGGCCGAGCGGCTCAAGGTGCGGCTGCTGGAGCACCCGCAGCTGCTGGCCAGCGGGATGGCCGTCTTCGACGCGTTCAAGAAGGCCCTGCGCGACGCTCTCGCCGACGACCAGGGCCCGCTGCGCGAGCGCGCCCGCGACGAGCTGGTCGCCTTCGGGGGCCGGCTGCGCACCGACGCCGCGCTGCGGGCGAGGCTGGACGGGACCGCCGCCGACGCGGCCGTCTTCGTGGTGCGCCGCTACGGCGGTGAGCTGACCGCGGTCATCACGCACACCGTCGAGCGCTGGGACGGGCGCGAGGCGGCCCGGCGGATCGAGCTCCAGGTGGGCCGCGACCTGCAGTTCATCCGGATCAACGGCACCATCGTCGGCGGCCTCGTCGGCGTCCTCATCCACGCCATCACGGGGGTCATGTGAGAGAGATCGAGATCCGCGACGAGAGCATCCGCCTGGGCCAGCTGCTCAAGCTCGCCGACCTGATCGAGGCGGGCAGCGACGCCAAGGACGTGCTCGCCTCCGGCGACGTGCTGGTCAACGGCGAGCCGGAGACACGCCGAGGGCGGCAGCTGGTTCCCGGAGACACGGTCACCGCGCTGGGCGAGACCGTTGGCATCGTCGCGCGCGGACACTAAGGTCCGGATCATGAGGATCAGCGAGGTGCTCGCCGGCAAGGCCAGCCACGAGATCGTGACGATCAGTCCCGACGCGACCGTCCGCGAGCTCATCGCCCTGCTCGCCCGGTTCAACATCGGTGCGGCCGTGGTCAGCGCCGACGGGAACACCGTGGCCGGCATCGTGAGCGAGCGCGACGTGGTCCGCCGGCTGGTCGACGACGACGGGCTGCTCGGGGCCGCGGTCTCCGCGATCATGACCGCCGAGGTGCAGACCTGCGGCCCGGGGGACTCGCTCGACGAGGTCCGCGAGACCATGACCGCCGGCCGCTTCCGGCACCTCCCGGTCGTCGACGACGGCACGCTGGTGGGCGTCATCAGCATCGGCGACGTGGTGAAGAGCCACATCGACCAGCTCCAGTTCGAGCGGGACCAGCTGGACTCTTACGTGCACCAGACGGAGAGGGCCGCGCACTGAGGTCGTAGGCTTCTGCCTCATGAGCGAGAAGCCCGAGATCGACTTCCCCGACGGCCCGCCCCCCACCGACCTCGAGGTCACCGACCTCACCGTCGGCGACGGGGACGAGGCGACCGCCGGCGCCACCGTGTCGGTGCACTACGTCGGGGTGGCCCACTCCACCGGCGAGGAGTTCGACGCCTCCTACAACCGGGGCAACCCGCTCGACTTCCGTCTCGGCGTCGGCCAGGTCATCGCCGGCTGGGACCAGGGCGTCCAGGGCATGAAGGTCGGCGGCCGCCGCCGGCTGGTCATCCCGCCGCACCTCGGCTACGGGGACCGCGGCGCCGGCGGCGTGATCAAGCCGGGCGAGACGCTGATCTTCGTGGTGGACCTGCTCGCTGTCCGGTGACGTCACGATGAGCAGCAGTCAGCCCCCGGTGCGGCGGGCCAAGCACCTGATCGACCCGAGCGCCCCGCCGCGTCGCCAGGATCCGATGAGCCTGACCCGGGTGCAGCGCTGGGTGATGTCGGTGCTGGCGACGACCACGATCTTCCACCTGTCCGCCGGCATCGTCCTCGCGGCGGTGCTGCCGGACCACATGAAGACGGGCTCGCGGATCGGACTGTGCGTGATCGCCGCCGCCTTCGGGGTGATCGCGGTCGCCTGCGGGATGCTCATCCACGGCAAGAAGCTGCCGTCGCCGTGGCTGCTGCTCGGCACCATCCCGGGGATCGTCGGAGTACTGCTCGTTCTCTGACGAGGGACTAGTCCTCGGGGTCCTCGGCCAGCCGACGGCGCTCGGCGAGGTCGTGCACCTGGCCGACTCCGGAGCCGCCACCGCGCTGGGCGCGGGACTCCTCGTCCACGGTCCCCAGGAACGCCAGCGCCTGGTCGTGCAGCTTGCCGTTGGTGGCCAGCGCGTTGCCGCCGAGCGGACCCGGTTCGCCGTCCAGCGAGGTGAAGATGCCGCCTGCCTCGCGCACGATCACGTCCAGGGCGGCCATGTCGTAGAGCTCCAGCTCGGGCTCGGCGGCGATGTCCACCGCCCCCTCGGCGACCAGCATGTAGGACCAGAAGTCGCCGTACGCGCGGGTGCGCCAGCAGCGCCGCGACAGCGCCAGGAAGTCGTCGAGACGGCCGCGCTCCTCCCAGCCGCCGAACGAGGCGTAGGACAGCGAGGCGTCCTCGATCCGGGAGACGTCGGAGACCTGGCAGGCGGCGGCGCGCAGCAGGGACTTGCCGGTCCAGGCGCCGCCGTCCTTCATCGCCCACCAGCGCCGGTTCAGCTGCGGCGCCGAGACGACCCCGACCACGACCTCGTCGTCGACCATGAGCGCGATCAGCGTGGCCCACACCGGCACGCCGCGCACGAAGTTCTTGGTGCCGTCGATCGGGTCGACCACCCAGCGGCGCTGGCTGTGCCCGGTCGAGCCCTCCTCCTCGCCGAGCACCGCGTCGCGCGGCCGGGCGCGGGACAGGGTGCGGCGGATGCCCTCCTCCACGGCCTGGTCCGCGTCCGTCACCGGGGTCAGGTCCGGCTTGGTCATCACGTGCAGGTCGAGCGCCTTGAACCGCGACGTGGTCAGCGCGTCCGCATCGTCGGCGAGCACGTGCGCGAGCCGGAGGTCGTCGGTGTAGTCGAGGGGCATGGGGCACAGGCTAGTGCGGGCTAGTAGTCGGTCGACTCGCGGCTGGCGAGGAGCCGTCGGAACGACTCCACCCGCTCGGCCTGCTCGCCGGTCGCCTCGTCCAGCCCGCACTCCGGCTCGCCGTACCCGTGGGTGCACCCGCGCGGGCACTCGGCGGTCAGCTCCTCCAGGTCCGCGAAGGCGTGGATCAGGTGGTTCGGGTCCACGTGCGCGAGACCGAACGAGCGGATGCCCGGGGTGTCCACGATCCAGCCCTGGTCATCGGGCAGCGGCAGCATCAGCGCGTTGGTCGAGGTGTGCCGGCCGCGCCCGGTCACCGCGTTCACCTCGCCCACCGAGCGGTCCGCGTCCGGGACCAGTGCGTTGACCAGGGTGGACTTGCCGACGCCGCTGTGCCCGACCAGCACGCTGGTCCGCCCGGCGAGGCGCTCGCGCACCGGGCCGACGTCGGCACCGCGCTGGGTGACCACGAACGGGACGCCGAGCGGCCGGTAGGCGCGCACCAGCGGCTCCGGGTCGGCGAGGTCGGCCTTGGTCAGGCAGAGCAGGGGCTCCATGCCCGCGTCGTAGGCCGCCACCAGGGCCCGGTCGATCAGCCGCGGCCGGGGTTCGGGATCGGCCAGCGCGGTCACCACGACGAGCTGGTCGGCGTTGGCGACGATCACCCGTTCCACGGGGTCGGTGTCGTCCGCCGTACGGCGCAGCACCGTGGTGCGCTCGTCCACGGTGACGATCCGGGCCAGGCTGCCGGGGGTGCCGCTGACGTCGCCGACCAGCCGGACCCGGTCGCCGACCACGACGCCCTTGCGGCCCAGCGGGCGGGCCTTCATCGCCAGGACCGGGGTGCCGTCGTCGAGCAGGCAGGTCAGCCGGCCGCGGTCCACGGTGACCACCACGGCGGGCACCGCGTCGTCGTACGACGGGCGCTCCTTGGTCCGGGGACGGGTGCGGCGGCGCGGCCTCTCGTAGGACTCCGGGTCGTGCTCGTCGTACCGGCCACTCATCCGCGCGCCGCGTCCTCGAACAGCCGGGCCCAGACCCGCTCGAAGCCGGGGAACGTCTTCGCCGTGGTGCCGACGTCCTCGACCAGCACGCCCTCGACCGCGGACCCGACCACCACCGCGGCCTGGGCCATCCGGTGGTCGGCGTACGTGGCGAAGGTGCCGCCGTGCAGCCTCGCCGGCCGGATCGCCAGCCCGTCCTCGGTCTCGGTCACGTCCGCGCCCAGGCCGCCCAGCTCGGTGGCCAGGGCGGCGAGACGGTCCGTCTCGTGGCCGCGGATGTGCGCGATGCCGCGCAGCGTCGAGGGGGAGTCAGCCAGGGCGGCCAGGGCGGCCACGGCCGGGGCCAGCTCGCCGACGTCGTGGAGGTCGGTGTCGATGCCGGCGACGGTGCCGGAGCCCTGCACGGTGAGGCCGTCGGCGTCCAGCGAGACGGTCCCGCCCATCTCCGCCAGGATGCCGCGCAGCGCGTCTCCGGCCTGGGTGGTCGCGAAGGGCCAGCCGGGCACGGTCACCGTGCCGCCGCTGGTGAGCGCGAGCATGAGGAAGGGCGCCGCGTTGGACAGGTCCGGCTCGATCTCGACGTCGCGTGCGGCGATCGGGCCGGGGTGGACCCGCCAGCGGTTCGGCTCGGCGTCGACCCTCACGCCGCGGCCGCGCAGGCAGGCAGTCGTCATCTCGATGTGCGGCAGCGACGGCACCGGCGCGCCCTCGTGGCGCACGTCGATGCCCTCGTCGAACCGGGGCGCGGCCAGCAGCAGCGCGGAGACGAACTGGCTCGAGGCCGAGGCGTCGATGGTCACCGCGCCGCCGCGCACCGACCCGTGCCCGGCGACCGTGAACGGCAGTGTGTCCGTGGCGCTGGTGACCTCCACGCCGAGGCGGCGCAGCGCACCGAGCACGCCCGCCATCGGCCGCGTCCGTGCGTGCGGGTCACCGTCGAACTCGCTCGGCCCGCCGCGCAGCGCGGCCACCGGCGGGACGAACCGCATCACCGTGCCGGCCAGCCCGCAGTCGACGGCCGTCGGCGTGGTCACGCCCGGCCCGATCCCGGGCGAGACCGACCAGTCCGGTCCGTCGGTGGAGACAGGAGAGCCGAGCGCGGTCAGGGCGGCCGCCATCAGCTCGGTGTCCCGCGATCGCAGCGCGCGTCGTACCAGGCCCGGGCCGTCGGCCAGCGCGGCCAGCACCAGCTCGCGGTTGGTCAGCGACTTGGAGCCGGGCAGCTCGACGCGCACGTCGACGGGTCCGCGCGCGGTGGGCGCGGGCCACAGGTCAGCGGCGATCTCGGTCACCCACGAAGGCTATCGAGAGCCGGTCACAGCAGGCCGAGCAGCAGGCTGTCGGAGTTGTTGCGCAGGTCGGGGTCCTCGACCTTGTCCGGGACGGCGACCTCGGCCATCGCGGAGACCGGGAGCCCCTGCAGCTTGAACTTCAGGGTGCCGTCGGCGCCCACCGTGCAGATCATCTTGAGGCCCTGCTGTGCACAGGTCCCGGCCTTGCCGGCGGTGCGTGCCGCGGTCGGCGCCGTGCTCAGCGGCTCCAGGGTGCCACCGAGGACCTGCAGGCTGATCGTGGTCAGCTGTCCGGCCGGGACGCCGGTGACGGTGGCCTCCAGGTTGCCCAGGGTGCCGCTGTTCGGGTCGAGCAGGCCGAGCCCGCCGCGGAAGGCGAGCTGTACCCGCATGTCGGAGCGCGGCGTGACCGGCGGACTCGTGGGCGGTGTGGTCGGGGGCGTCGTCGGCGGTGTGGTCGGCGGCGTCTGCGGCTCGGTGACCGGCGGCTTCGGGGTGCTCGACGGTGTGGTCGGCACCGGGGTGCCCGGGCCGCTCGACGGCGTGCCGCCCGGGTTGTCCGGGGTCGCCACCGGCGGCTCGACCGACGGCGGTGGCTGCGTGGGCTTGGGCGGTCCGGGGACCTGGGTGCTGATGCTCGGCGGCGGGCCCTCCGCGGTGGGCGGCGTCGAGCCGCCTCCGGTGACCGCGAGCGCGATCGCGGTCAGGGTGGCCACGCCGACCGCACCGGCGACGCCGGCGACGACCTGGCCGTTGGCCTTGGCGGTGTCGCGCAGCCGGATGATCGCGGCGGCGAGCGCGCTGTTCGGTCCGGCGGATGCGGCCGAGAGGTAGCCGGTGGCGGCACTGCCCAGCACCAGCGGGCCGATCAGGCCGGACAGCGAGGCGTTGACCTCGGTGAGCTCCAGGTAGGCGGCCGTGCAGCTGCGGCAGCCGTCCAGGTGCGCCTCGACCTTGTTGGCGTCCCGGCGGGACAGGCCCTTGCGGACGTAGGCCCCGAGCCGGTCGTGGGTCCAGCGGCACTCCTCGCCGGCGAGGTCGGCGGCGTGCATCTGCAGGTACGCCTGGCGCAGGCCCTCGCGGGCGCGGTAGGCGAGCGCGGAGACCGCGTTCGGGCTCATCCCGAGCAGCGGTGCCACGTCGGCCGGCTTCTGGTTCTCGATCTCCAGGTGCCACAGCACCAGCTGCCAGCGCTCGGGCAGGCTCAGGAAGGCCTTCGCCGCGGCAGCGCCCTCGAACTCGGCGAGCGGGACGTCGGTGAACTCCTCGCCCGGGTCGTAGGGCGTCAGGTCGTCGGTCGGGGTGGCCCGGGCCGTCGAGCGGATCTTGTCGACGTGCAGCCGTCGTACGGCGGTGAGCAGGTAGGCCCGGAAGGCGACGTCCGGACCGCCACCGCCGAGCAGGACGTTGAGCACCTTCGCGAAGGCCTCGGAGACCAGGTCGTCCGCGTCCGAGGGCGACACCAGCTGCCGGGCGAGCCGGGTGGCCGCGTCCCGGTGCCGGGCGAAGAGGTCGCCGTACGCCGAGACGTCGCCACCGCGGACGCGCGAGATCAGCTCGGCGTCGCTGGCATCGCCCCGGCGGGACTGCAGATCGATATCGCTCATTTGTCTAGATAACGGTGCAAGTAGGGAAGGGTGACGTCATCGTGACACGACCGGGCTCACCAGGGCGAACCTTGGCCAAACTGGCACGAATCACCCGCGTGTCGAGCGTGCAACTGGCTTAGACCAGTGGGGTCCCGATTGAGGAAAATGTTCCGAAATCGCGTCATGAACCGCGCCCCGCGTCGTTTCCTGCCTGAGTTCGGCAACGGGGGTGCCGAACCCACGAGGGGAAAGCTGGATGAGGAAGGAGTGGTGATGGGCCTCTTCGCGACCAAGGCGACCAGGGCTGCCGCCACCCCCGGCAAGAGCCAGGAGATGCCCGAGAGCCTGCGGCAGTCGCTGCCCGCACGCTTCGAGGCAGTAGGGGAGGCTCTGCTCGCCGGTACCGACGTCCATGCCGCCTGTGCAGTGGTGGGCCGGGACCTGGCCCGCGACGGGATCGACCTGAGCGAGGCGCTCCACGGTCTCCGGTCCACCTTTGCACTGGTGGTACGACGCGAGCCCGACTTCGACTCCACCGAGGCGCTCGGCGTCGCGTGGAGCGACGAGACGCTGGGCTTCCTGCACCAGGTCTCCTGCGAGAACCCGCTGACCGGGCTGGCCACGCTGGCGCACCTGCGTGCCCGGGTCGCCGAGATCAACCGGGCCGCCGAGGAGTACGGCGCGGACGCCGTACCGGAGCACGTGCTGGTGGTCATCGACCAGCCCACCTACCACCGGGACGAGAGCCTCAACCGCGCGCTCACCATGGCCCGGCTGGCCGACCGCGCCCGGATGGTCTTCGCCGGTGCCGAGACGATCGGCGAGGCCACCCCGAGCCGGTTGCTGGTGCTGGCCGAGCGCAACGAGACCCTGGGCAACCGGATCGCGGTGCTCAACGACCTGATCGCCGCCGGGACCCCGGTCGGCCGCCCCACCGCACGGGTGTGGATCGAGGGAGTGCCGACCACGCCGGCCGCCTCGGCCGCCGTGCTCGACGAGCTCGCCCGGTCCTGACCGGCGCGCTGGCTACCCTGACTCGCATGTGTGGCCGGTATGCCTCGAGCGTGGACCCCGAGGACATCGTCGAGGAGTTCGAGCTCCATACCGCGCTGCCCGACCTGCCCCGGCTCGAGCCCGACTACAACGTCGCGCCGACCAAGGAGGTCTACGCGGTCCTCGAGCGGCCGCCGCGCCGGGAGTCGCCGGAGGCCCCGGAGCTGCCCGCCGAGCGCCAGCTGCGGATCCTGACCTGGGGCCTGGTGCCGTCGTGGGCCAAGGACGTCAAGATCGCCAGCCGGCTGATCAACGCGCGGATGGAGACGATCGCGGAGAAGCCGGCCTTCCGGCGGGCCTTCGAGAAGCGCCGGGCGATCCTGCCCGCGGACGGCTACTACGAGTGGTACGTCACCGAGCAGCTGACGAAGGCCGGCAAACCGAAGAAGCAGCCGTTCTTCATCCGCCCGAAGGACGGCTCGATGCTGGCGATGGCCGGCCTCTACGAGCTCTGGCGCGACCCGGACCGCGCCGACGACGACCCGCTGCGGTGGAAGTGGACCAGCACGGTCATCACCACCACGGCCACCGACGACCTCGGCCGCATCCACGACCGGATGCCGCTGATGCTGCCCCGGGACGCGTACGACGCGTGGCTGGACCCGACGAACACCGACAAGACCGAGCTGCTCGGCCTGCTGCGGCCGGCGGTGCCCGGCCAGCTGGAGGCGTACCCGGTCTCGACGCTGGTCTCCAACGTCGAGAACAACGGTCCCGAGCTGGTCGAGCCCCTGCCGCTGGAGGACCTGTGACCGCTGAACGGATGGTGCCGACCCCGCAGGGGGACGCCCGGCTGGTGACCCACCGCGCCCGAACCCCGGTCGCCACCCTGGTGCTGACCCACGGCGCCGGCGGCGGCATCGACGCGGCCGACCTGGTCGCGCTGGCCGCCGCGCTGCCCAAGCACGGGATCAGCGTCACGCTGGTGGAGATGCCCTGGCGGGTGGCCGGCAAGAAGCTCGCCCCGCGCCCGGAGCTGATCGACCAGGCCTACCGGATCGTGCTCACCGCGGTGAAGCCGCGCACCCCGCTGGTGGTCGGGGGCCGTAGCGCCGGCGCCCGCTCGGCCTGCCGGGTCGGTGCCGAGCACGGCGCCGCCGGGGTGGTGGCGCTGGCCTTCCCGCTGCACCCGCCCGGCAAGCCGGACTCGTCGCGGATCGAGGAGCTGGAGCGGGCCGGGGTGCCCGCTCTCGTGGTCCAGGGGGAGCGGGACCCGTTCGGGACGCCGGAGGAGTTCCCCGCCGACGTCGACCTCGCGGTGGTGCCCTCGGCGGACCACGCCCTCCGGGTACCCAAGAAGGCGCCCGTGACCCAGGAGGAGGCGCACGCCATCGTGGTCGAGGCCGTCCTGGAGTGGATCGTCCGGGAGGTCGTGGGAATCTCCTGAACGGCGTGCGTGTTGGGAGAATCGTGCTCGCCGTACTCGACCGTCCCACGTCAGTCCCCGCGGTTGACGGTGCGCCGGTACCCTGGGGTGCGATGACCGAGTCTGCTGACACCCCTGTCGAGGAGCCCACCGAGGCCCCCGTCGACCTGGCGACCGAGACCGAGGCGGAGCGCCAGCTCCGGTTCGAGACCGACGCCCTTCCCTACCTGGACCAGCTCTACTCCGCGGCGATGCGCATGACGCGCAACCCGCAGGACGCCGAGGACCTGGTGCAGGAGACCTTCGCGAAGGCGTTCGCCGCGTTCCACCAGTTCAAGCCCGGGACCAACCTGAAGGCCTGGCTGTACCGGATCCTGACGAACACGTTCATCAACACCTACCGCAAGAAGCAGCGCGAGCCCCAGCAGTCGATGGCCGAGGACGTCGAGGACTGGCAGCTGGCGCGCGCGGAGTCGCACACCTCCGGCGGCCTGAAGTCGGCGGAGATGCAGGCGCTGGAGCACCTCCCGGACTCGGACGTCAAGGAGGCCCTGCAGCGGCTGCCCGAGGACTTCCGGCTCGCGGTCTACCTCGCCGACGTCGAGGGTTTCCCGTACAAGGAGATCGCGGAGATCATGGACACCCCGATCGGCACCGTGATGTCCCGGCTGCATCGCGGCCGCCGCCAGCTGCGCGAGATGCTCTCGGACTACGTGCGCGACAACGACCTGCTTCCGTCCGCCTCCCGGAGCGCCTCATGAGCCACCACGAGCACGACAGCACCGACTGTTCGAAGGTCATCCACCAGATCCTGACCTTCATCGACAACGAGCTCGACGACGCCGACTGCTCGGTGATCCAGAAGCACCTCGACGAGTGCGGCCCCTGCCTGGCCCGCTACGACCTCGAGCGGACCGTGAAGTCGCTGGTGGCGCGGTCGTGCTCGGAGAAGGCGCCTGAGGAGCTGCGCGAGAAGGTCATGGTGCGGATCCGCCAGGTGCAGGTGACGATCACCGAGTCCGAGGGCTGATTTCTCCTTCGCCGTACGTCGGTGAGAGGATGTGCGCTGCGCTCCGCTGAAACCGCGCGGAGCCGAACGAGCTTTGACGAGGAGGACCAGATGGGCAAGACCGGCCGCAAGCGCCGCGCGCGCAAGAAGAAGGGCGCGAACCACGGCAAGCGCCCCAACGCCTGAAGCCCGTCTGCGAGTCAGACGTGTCTGAAGGCTTTCCCGAGCTCCTGGGTCGATCATCGACCCGGGAGTTCGTCGTTTCTTCGGGTGATACCGCCCGTGCCGTCGGCTCGGGGAGCCTGCAGGTCCTCGGCACCCCCGTCCTGCTGGCCTGGTGCGAAGCCGTCACCTGCGCCGTCCTGGACCTGCCCGCCGGCTCGACCAGCGTCGGCACCCGGGTCGCCCTCGAGCACCTGGCCGCCTCGAAGGTCGGTGCCGGGGTGACGGTGACCGCGACGGTCGCGTACGTCGACGGCCGGCTGGTCCGCTTCCAGGTCGAGGCCCGCGACCCCGCCTCCCAGAAGCTCCTGGGCCAGGGCGAGATCACCCGCGTCATCGTCGACGAGACCCGCTTCCTCTCCCGCCTGTAACGCCGAGCGGGCAGTTCGTACGCGCGAGAACGACGCGATCGGGCAGTTTGGCCCCGTACAAACTGCCCTGTCGGGTCAGATGCCGAAGGTGTTGCGCGGGTAGGCGGCGTTGACGTCGGTGATGACGTTCACCAGGTAGGGCACGTTCGCGGCGAAGGCGCGGTCCAGGGCGGGGCCGATCTGGGCCGGGTCGGTGACCGTCTCGCCCGCGCCGCCGAGCGCCCTCACCACCTCGTCGTACCGGGTCTGCGGCGCCAGGTCCGCGGCGACGTCGTACCCGTAGAGCATCTGCATCGGGCCTTTCTCCAGCCCCCAGGCGGAGTTGTTGCCGCAGACCATCACCACCGGGAGGTCGTGGCGGACCAGGGTGTCCACGTCCATCAGCGACATCCCGGCGGCGCCGTCGCCGTACAGGAGCACCACCTGCGCCGAGGGCCGGTGCAGCCGGGCCGCGATGGCCGCGCCCAGGCCGGCGCCGAGGCAGCCGTACGGGCCCGGGTCGAGCCAGCCGCCCGGGCGCTTCGGCTCGACGAACTTCCCGGCGAACGAGACGAAGTCGCCGCCGTCGCCGATCACGATCGCGTCCTCGGCCAGCCGGGGGACCAGCTCGCCGTAGATCCGCGCCGGGTGGATCGGGTCCGCGCTCGCGCCGAGCAGCTCGGCGTCCCGGGAGGTGGCCGCGGCGACCGTGTCCTGCAGCGCGCTCACCCACGGCGTCCAGTTCGTACGACGAGGCGCGCGCTCGACCGCCTCGCGCAGGCCGTCGAGCACGAGGGTCAGGTCGCCGGCGGCAGACCCGGCCAGGGTGGCGTGCGTGGAGACCTGCCCGGGGGAGTCGGCCAGGTGCACCGTCTTCGCCACCGGCGCACCCTCCTTGCCGCCGAAGACGCCGTAGGAGAGGCGGAAGTCCAGCGGGGTACCGACCACGACCACCAGGTCCGCGGTGCCGAGCGCCTGGCCGCGCGCCTTCGTCACCAGCAGCGGGTGGCCACCCGGGACCACGCCGCGGCCCATCCCGTTGGTGATCGCGGGGATGCCGAGCGCGTCGACGAACCGGAGCGCGGCCTGTTCGGCCCGGTCGGCCCACACGTCGGTGCCGAGGACGACCACCGGGCGCTCGGCCTGGCTGAGCAGCACCGCCACCCCGGTCAGCGCGTCGGGATCCGGCGCGACCGGCTCGGCCGGCGCGACCACGGGCCGGACGCTGCTGGCGGTGTTGAACAGCTCGTCCATCGGCACGTCGACGAAGACCGGGCCGCGGTGCGAGGAGCCGGCCAGGGTGAACGCCTCGTGCATCCCGTCGGCCACCTCGGCGGCGGTGTGCAGGGTGCGGGCCGACTTCGAGACCGGCGCGAGGATCGGCGGCTGGTCGAGCTCCTGCAGCGAGCCGGAGCCCCAGCGGTTGGCCGGGGCACGGCCGCCGACCACGACCATCGGCGACCCGGAGAACTGCGCCTGCGCGACCGCACTGACCCCGTTGGTGACGCCCGGCCCGGCGGTGAGAACGGCCAGGCCCGGCGTGCGGGTGAGCTTGCCGGTGGCCTCGGCGGCGAACGCGGCGGTCTGCTCGTGACGTACGTCGAGCAGCCGCATCGGCGGGTCGGCGGTCACGGCGCCGTCGTACATCGGGAACACGTGCGCCCCGGAGAGGGTGAACATCGTCTCGACGCCGTGGGCGCGGGCGACCTCGACGGCGTGCTTGCCGGCATGGGCCTCGGCGGGGGTCTCGCTCATGAGCGAGAACCTACTAGTCCCTAGTGCTGCCGGGGCGTCACGAAGTAGCCGGGATTGGTCGCGCGGAGCTGCTCCATGAGGACCAGGAGCAGGTCGGGGCGCACGGAGGGGTGCGCGCCCGTGGAGAGCGCGAGCTGGAGGTGCAGGCTGCGCAGGTAGCCCTGCACGTTCCCGGCCACCAGGAACGGGTTGCGGTCCACGCTGCCCCGGCCGCGGGCGCCGTTGGCCAGCCGGGCGATCCACGGCTCCAGCACGTCGAGGCCGAGGATGTCGCGGCGCAGCAGGTGCATCGTCGCGAACGCCAGCCGGTCGTCCTCGCCACAGACGAAGAACTCCTCGGTCGGGGTGAGCAGCCGGTCCGCGATCACGTCCAGGATCACGGTCAGCTCGAGCCGGCCGAAGTACGGCGAGCGAGCCAGCGCGCCGAGGGCGTCGGCGCCGTGGGCGATCGCGTGCGCCCAGCCCTTGCCCGGCACGAAGCCGCGTAGGTCCTGCTCGCGGGCCAGCCAGCCCATCACCCGGTCGCCCCAGCGCAGCACCACGTCGGGGCCGCCGAGGATCGCCTTGCTGGACCGGTCGATGCACTCGGTGAGGATGAGCGCGGAGTAGCTGCGCCGGAAGACGGTGTCGGTGTCGCGCTCGCCCAGACCGACGTCGAGTCCGTGGCACATGCCGTCGCCGAGCCCGACCAGCAGGTCGTCGTACACGCCGTCGTCGATCCAGGTCGCCATCGTCGGGAACGCGATCCCGTCGCGCACGTCCGGGTTCGGGTCGCCGAGCATCCGGGTGAGGTCTTCGGTCAACTCCACCAGCGAGCGCCCAGCAGGCACCCTCAAGCCGTCGGCGACGACCTGCTCCCAGAACCCCGAGGACATGGGTGCATTCTGGCATCCGGAAACGGGTGCTTCCGAACGGGCCGTCCCTGCCCGCGCTCTACGCTGGGGCCGTGCCCACCCTGCCCGAGATCGCCCGCGCCCAGACCGACCTCGGCGCCGACGACATCGCCTGGCTCGCGCTGCTGCAGGCAGACTGGCAGATCATCGCGGACCTGTCCTTCGCCGACCTGGTGCTCTGGCTGCCGGGCCGCGACGGCGGTGGGCTGTGGGCGGCCGGGCAGATGCGTCCGACCACCGGCCCGACCGCCTTGATCGACGACGTGGTCGGCACCTTCGTGCCCGCCGGCCGGCGCCCGCTGCTCGACGCGGCGCTGCGCGACGGCCGGATCGCGCGCGAGGGCGACCCGGAGTGGCGCGACGACGTGCCGGTCCGCGTCGAGGCCATTCCCGTACGACGGGCAGGCCGGGTGATCGCCGTGGTCGGGCGCAACACCAACCTGCACGGTGTCCGGACCCCGAGCCGGCTCGAGCTCTCCTACCTGCAGACCGCCAGCGAGCTGACCCAGATGATCGCGCGCGGCAGCTTCCCGTACCCGGGCCAGCGCTCCGACCACGCCGACTCCCCGCGGGTGGGGGACGGGTTCGTGCGTATCGACGCCAGCGGCAAGGTCGTCTACGCCAGCCCGAACGCGCTCTCGGTCTACCGACGGCTCGGCCACGGCGGCGACCTCACCGACCAGGACCTGGCCGAGGTGACCCGCGCCCTGGTTCCGGCGGCGATGCGTCCCGACGAGGAGACGATCAGCGCGGTGCTGGGCGCCCGGATGCCACGCGACGTCGAGCTCGGCAACGGCGCCACCACGCTGATCCTGCGGTCGATCCCGCTGCGGCCCGAGGGCGAGCTGACCGGCGGGCTGATCCTGCTGCGCGACGTGACCGACCTGCGCAGCCGCGACCGCGAGCTGGTCACCAAGGACGCCACCATCCGCGAGATCCACCACCGGGTGAAGAACAACCTGCAGACGGTGGCCGCGCTGCTGCGGCTGCAGGCGCGCCGGATCGGCTCGGTCAGCGGCCGGGAGGCGCTGGAGGAGGCGGTCCGGCGGGTGGGCGCGATCGCGGTGGTGCACGAGACGCTCAGCCAGACCTACGAGGAGGCGGTCCCGTTCGACGCGGTCGCCGACCAGCTGATCGGCCTGGTCAGCGAGGTGGGCGCGCACGCGGGGTCGGTGCGCCTGCGTCGTACGGGCAGCTTCGGGGTGGTGGCCTCGGAGACGGCCACCCCGCTCGCGATGGTGCTCACCGAGATCCTGCAGAACGCGATGGAGCACGGCTACCCCGAAGCGCGCTCGGGCGCGGTCGAGGTGGTCGCCGAGCCCGGCTACCGGGAGCTGGTGGTGCGCGTCGAGGACGACGGCATCGGGCTGCCCGAGGACTTCGACGCGAGCGCGACCAGCAGCCTGGGGCTCTCGATCGTGCGGACGCTGGTCGGGGAGCTCGGCGGCTCGCTGGCGATCGGACCGCGTCCCGGCGGGGGGACCTCGGTGCGGTTCACGGTCGCCGCACGGGCGACCCGCTGACGCAGGATCAGGCGGTGCGGACCCGCGCCCGGGCGTTGCGCCGCTTGAGCGCGCGGCGCTCGTCCTCGCTCAGACCGCCCCAGACCCCGTGGTCCTGACCCGCTTCCAGCGCCCAGGCAAGGCACTGCTCGCGCACCTCGCAGCGACGGCACACCTGCTTGGCCTCCTCGATCTGGAGGATGGCCGGACCGGTGTTGCCGATCGGGAAGAACAGCTCCGGGTCTTCGTCGAGACACGCAGAGCGGTGGCGCCAATCCACGGCGGGGACTCCTGTTTCTAGCAGCGTTGTGAACGAATTCACGAGGTCGGACCCGGCTCCGGGCCGAGATGGTCCGGGGCAGGGGGGCGTACTACGTCGGTCGATCAGGCGCAGTTACCCCACGATGCTGTCAACATCCACGCCCGGGCACAAGAGGTCAGCGTGGTCAGGTTGGTCACAAACGCCGGATTCACCCCCGGCTACCCTCCGTGTCGTGACTTCCCGCCCCGTGCCCCCGCCGCTCCTGGTCGCCGCCGCCCTCGTCCTGGTCGAAGGGCTGGTCGCGGTGATCTTCGGGGTCGCCGAGCTGGCCGACCTGGACGCCAAGCGGGTGGCGATGGGGGTGACCACCGCCGGCTTCTTCGTGGTCCTCGGGGTGGCCCTCGGGCTGTGCGCGTGGGGGCTGCGGGCGCTGCGCACCTGGGCGCGCGGGCCGGTGCTGCTCACCCAGCTGATCGCGCTCGGCCTGGCCTGGAACTTCCGCGGTGGCGAGACCTGGGGGATCTCCGTGGCGCTCGTCATCCCGGCGCTCGTGGTGCTGGCGGGGATGCTGCACCCGGCCACGATGGCGGCGCTCGAGGGCGAGGACGAGCGCGAGAGCGAGAACGGGGACCGCGACTAGTCGATCGAGTCGCGCAGCCGGCGCAGCGTCTGGCTGAGCAGCCGGGAGACGTGCATCTGGGAGATGCCGATCTCCTCGGCGATCTGGGACTGGGTCTTCTGGTGGAAGAACCGCAGCACCAGGATCCGGCGCTCGCGGACCGGCAGGCTCTCCAGCAGCGGGCGCAGCGACTCGCGGATCTCGACGTGCTCGAGGCCGAAGTCGTCGGCGCCCATCGTCTCCAGCATCGAGGCGCCCTCGCCGTCCTCACCGGCGTCCAGGGACAGGGTCGCGTAGGCGTGCGCCGACTCGAGCCCCTCGAGCACCTCCTCGATGCCGAGGTCGAGCCGCTCGGCGATCTCGCGCGGCGTCGGGGAGCGGCCCAGCGACTGGCTCAGGTCGGCCGTGGTGGTGCTGATCGCCATCCGCAGCTCCTGCAGCCGCCGCGGTACCCGGATCGCCCAGCCCTTGTCGCGGAAGTGGCGCTTGATCTCGCCGAGGATCGTCGGGGTGGCGTACGTCGAGAACTCCACACCCCGGGCTGCGTCGAAACGGTCCACGGCCTTGATGAGCCCGATGGTGCCCACCTGGACCAGGTCCTCCAGCGGCTCGCCGCGGTTGCCGAACCGGCGGGCGCAGTGCTCGACCAGCGGCAGGTGCAGCTCGATCAGCGCGCCCCGTGCCTGCTCGCGCGCGTCGACGGTGCGCGCGTCCGCCATCTCCGCGAAGAGCGCGGCGCTGCGCTCCCGCGGCGTACCGCCGTTCTCGGGCCCTTCGAACATGCTCAGACCGTCGTGGCCGCGGCGTTCCTGGACACGGCGAGGCGGACCACGACGCGTCCGTCGGCGAGGTCCCCGCTGACGTCCTCGGCCGTGCTGGTCAGCACCTGCCAGGCGAAGGAGGCCGGATCCGGCGGGGTGTCGCGCGAGGTGTCGGCGCTGACGTGCACCTCGATCCGGTCGGGGGACAGATGGAAGGCCGCCTCCAGGCTGCCTCCGGGGGCGGCGCCGTTCAGGGTCAGCGCGCACGCCTCGCCGACGGCCATCCTCAGGTCCTCGATGTCGTCGAGGGTGAAGTCGAGACGGGCGGCGATCGCGGCAGTCGCCATCCGGACGACCGCGACGTAGGCGGTGTCGGCAGGGACGCGGACCTCGGCGTCGGGGTGCATGGGATCGAGCCTAAGCGAACGGGGCGCGGCCGGTCGGCCGCGCCCCGTTCGTCCGGTATCAAGAAGGCCGTCAGGCCTTCTTGGTCTCCCAGAAGATCGCCGCGATCTCGTCGATCTTCGCGAGCAGCTGGTCGGCCACCTCGGGGTCGAGGGTGCCCTTGGTGCCGGCGGCACCGGCGAGCTTGGTCGCCTCGTTCACGAGCTGGTGCAGCTGCGGGTACTTCTCGAAGTGCGGGGGCTTGAAGTAGTCGGTCCACAGCACCCACAGGTGGTGCTTGACCAGCTCCGAGCGCTGCTCCTTGATCAGGATGGCGCGGGTGCGGAAGTCGGGGTCGTCGCTGTCGAGGGCCTTGGCGATGACGGCCTTGACCGACTCGGCCTCGATGCGGGCCTGGGCCGGGTCGTAGACACCGCACGGCAGGTCGCAGTGCGCGGAGACCTCGACGGTGGGTGCGAACAGTCGCGCGAACATCTTCGTCCTCTCTCGGATGGATCACTCGATGGTGCGGTTGCGACACTACTCCGCGTGCAGCAGCAGCGACGCTGGGGTCTCGCCGTGGTCAAGGGCCGGTCGATGACCCCGACCCTCCGGCCGGGCGACCGGCTGCTCGTCGACTACCGGCGCACCCCGGTCGCCGGCGACCTGGTCCTGGCCCGGTTCCCGGACGGAGCGCTGGTCGTCAAGCGCGCGGTCCGAGCCCAGCCGACGGCCTCGGGACGGTCGGGGTGGTACCTGCTCAGCGACAACCCCGACGAGGGCGTCGACTCCCGGCACCGGGGCCCGCTGCCCGCGGACACCGTGCTCGCCGTCGTACGGCGCCGGGTCTGGCCCTGGCGCAAGCGCTCTGTCTGATCCGCCACATTCACCGGGCCGATCCGCGTCGTTCATCCGACCTGTGAGACGATGGGCCCCGGGTCACCCCCGTCGGACTGGCACTCCACCGACTCACGCAAGGTCGGCGTCGAGCAGCCTCAGCGCCTCCGCACTCAGCACGACCCTTGCTTCCCCGATGTCACGAGAGAGCCAACCTCATGGTTGCATTTGACCCGATGCCTGATCTGGAACCCGAGGCCGACGCCGAGCCCACGCGCGCGCAGGACCCCGTCTTCGAGCTGCACGCCGGCGGCAAGATGGAGATCGCCTCGACCGTCGCCCTGAACGGTCCCGCCGAGCTGTCGCTGGCGTACACCCCGGGCGTGGCCCGGGTCTGCGAGGCCATCGCCGAGGACCCGTCGATCTACGGCGAGTACACCTGGACCGCGAACACCGTCGCGGTCGTCACCGACGGCACCGCCGTGCTCGGTCTCGGCGACATCGGCCCCCGGGCCGCGATGCCGGTGATGGAGGGCAAGGCCGTGCTGTTCAAGCAGTTCGGCGGCATCGACGCGATCCCGATCTGCCTGGACACCACCGACGTCGACGAGATCGTCGAGACGGTGGCCCGGATGGCGCCCAGCTTCGGCGGCATCAACCTGGAGGACATCTCCGCGCCGCGCTGCTTCGAGGTCGAGGAGCGGCTCAAGCAGCGCCTGGACATCCCGGTCTTCCACGACGACCAGCACGGCACCGCCGTGGTCTCGCTGGCCGCGCTCGAGAACGCGATGAAGCTGACCGGCAAGTACCACGACACCGTGCGCATCGTCGTCTCCGGCGCGGGTGCGGCCGGTGTCGCAGTCACCCGGATCCTGCTCGCCGCCGGCTACCGCGACATCGCCGTCGTCGACCGCGCCGGCGTGCTGCACCGCGACCGCGACGACCTCAACCCGGTCAAGCGCGCGCTGGCCGCCGAGACCGCCGACACCACCGGCCGGTGGGGCTCGCTGGCCGCGGTGATGGACGGCGCCGACGTCTACATCGGTCTCTCCGGCGGCTCGGTGCCCGAGGACGTGGTCGCCTCGATGGCCCCCGAGCCGATCATCTTCGGGCTTGCGAACCCGACACCCGAGGTGCACCCCGACCTGGCGCACAAGTACGCCCGCGTGGTCGCCACCGGCCGCTCGGACTTCCCGAACCAGATCAACAACGTGCTCGCCTTCCCGGGCATCTTCCGGGGCGCCTTCGACGCGCGCGCGACCGCCATCACCGAGGGCATGAAGCTGGCCGCCGCGCAGGCGCTGGCCGCGATCGTCGCCGACGACCTGCGCGAGGACCTCATCATCCCCTCGCCCTTCGACCCGCGGGTCGGCCCGTCGGTGGCAAGCGCCGTTGCCGAGGCCGCTCGCCGGGACGGAGTTGCTCGGCGGTAGCGTCGGCCGCATGTTCGCCGTCTACGCCTCCACGTTCAACGCCGACGACCCGCTGTCCGCCCTCGTGGTGGGCGAGCGCCCGGACCCGGAGGTCCCGGCCGGCTGGACCCGGGTGCAGGTCAAGGCCGCCTCGCTGAACCACCACGACCTGTGGTCGCTGCGTGGCGTCGGCCTGCGTGAGGAACAGCTCCCGATGATCCTCGGCTGCGACGCCGCCGGCCTGGACGAGGACGGCAACGAGGTCGTCGTGCACGCTGTCATCAACGACCCGTCCTGGACCGGCGACCAGACCCTGGACCCGAAGCGCTCGCTGCTCTCCGAGCGGCACCAGGGCACCTTCGCGGACTACGTGGTGGTGCCGAAGGCGAACGTGATCCCGAAGCCGGCCTCGCTCTCCTTCGCCGAGGCGGCCACGCTGCCGACCGCCTGGCTCACGGCGTACCGGATGCTGTTCACCCGCGGGAACCTCAAGCCCGGCGACACGGTGCTGGTGCAGGGTGCCGGCGGCGGGGTGGCGACCGCGCTCATCATGCTTGCCCGCGCGGGTGGGCTGCGCGTCCTGGCCACCAGCCGTGACGAGGCCAAGCGCGCCCGGGCCCTGGAGATCGGCGCCCACGAGGTGTACGAGTCCGGCGCCCGGCTGCCGGTCAAGGTGGACGCGGCGATGGAGACCGTCGGCCGGGCCACCTGGTCGCACTCGATCCGCGCGCTGCGCCCGGGCGGCTCGATCGTGATCTCCGGGACGACCTCGGGCCCGAACCTGGACGACGCCGAGCTCACCCGCATCTTCTTCCTGCAGCTGCAGGTGATCGGCTCGACCATGGGCACCTCCTCCGAGCTCGCCTCGCTGGTGAGTCTGCTCGACGCCACCGACACCCGGCCGCTGATCGACCGCGAGCTGCCGATGGAGGACGCCCGCGACGGCTTCGCCGCGATGGCCTCCGGCGACCTGTTCGGCAAGGTCGTCTTCACGCGGTGAGGGTGCACCTCGTCACCGGCGCCGGCTCCGGGATCGGCCTGGCGCTGGCGGACCGGCTCGAGGCCCGCGGCGACAGGGTGCTCAGGCTGACCCGCGACGTCGTCGACCTCGCCGACGCGGACGCCGTACGACGCTGGGCCGACGGCCTCGGCGAGACCCGGCTGGACTCGGTGAGCCACGTCGCCGGCACCGTGGACCTGGGCACCGTCGCCGACCTGGACCTGGCCGCCTGGCGCCGGCAGCTGGACGTGAACCTGACCGCCCCGGCGGTGCTGACGGCTGCTCTGCTGCCGGCTCTGCGCGCCGCCCGGGGGACCGTGGTCCTGGTGAACTCCTCGGCGGGCCTGACCGCGCACGCCGGCTGGTCGGCCTACGCGGCCTCGAAGTACGGCCTGCGCGCGCTCGCGGACACGCTGCGCGCCGAGGAGGCCGAGCACGGCGTCCGGGTGACGACGGTGTTCCCGAGCCGGACCGCGACCCCGATGCAGGAGAAGGTGCACGAGCAGGAGGGGCGGACCTACGACTCCAGCCGGTGGATCCGGCCGGAGACCGTGGTGGAGGCGATCGTGCACGTGCTCGACCTGCCCGCGGACGCGACCATCCCGGAGCTGGTGATCCGGCCCCGCTGAGCAGCTCGTCGGGCACGCGCGTCCGGCATTCGAAAAACTGTTCGAGGAATGTCGGTGGGGTCCTCTAGGTTCTTTTTCAGTCGCCGGTGTCGTAAACGCCTCGCCTGGTTCGTCGTCTGGGTGAGAAGAGGTTGATGGCGGCGCGACACCGCCCTGATCTACGAAGGACTTCACAGATGTCACACGAATCGACAGCCACCGCTCCGACGGCGGCCACCACCGGGGACTACGCCGTGCTGAAGTGGCTCGTCGGCGCGACGTTCATCGTCATCCTCAACGAGACCATCATCATCAACGCCGTGCCGCGCCTCCAGGCGCAGTTCGACGTCTCCCAGCGCGCCGCGGGCTGGCTGACCACCGGGTTCATGCTCACCATGGCCGTGGTCATCCCGATCACCGGCTGGTTCCTCCAGCGGGTGACCACCCGGCAGGCGTTCGCGCTCGCGATGACCGTCTTCGCGGCGGGCACGCTGCTCGCCGCGGTCGCGCCCGTCTTCTGGGTCCTCCTGGCCGCCCGCATCGTGCAGGCCGCGGGCACCGCGGTGATGATGCCGCTGCTCATGACCACCCTGATGAACGTGGTGCCCGAGTCGGACCGCGGCCGGGTGATGGGCAACGTCACCATGGCGATCTCGGTGGCGCCGGCGCTCGGCCCGGCCACCTCGGGCATCGTGCTGCAGTACTTCTCCTGGCGCTGGATCTTCCTGTTCGTGCTGCCGCTGGCGGTGCTGATCACCGTGGCCGGCCTGCGCCGCCTGGGCAACGTGGGGGAGCCGACCGCCGGCTCGGTCGACGTGGTGAGCGTGGTCGTCTCGGCGCTCGGCTTCGGCTCGCTGGTCTACGGCCTGAGCCAGATCGGCGCCCCGGACCAGAGCGTCGCGCCCGGCTGGCTGATCGGCGCCGGCGTGCTCGTGCTCGCGGTGTTCGTCTGGCGGCAGCTGGTGCTGCAGCGCAGCGACCGCCCGCTGCTGGACCTGCGCGCCTTCACCCACCGCACCTTCGCGCTCTCGCTGCTGCTGATGGCGGTCGCGTTCATGGCGTTCCTGAGCGTGCTGTTCCTGCTCCCGCAGTACCTGCAGGAGGCCCGCCACCTGAGCACGCTGAAGACCGGTCTGCTGCTGATCCCCGGCGGTCTGGCCATGGGCCTGCTCGGCCCGCGGGTCGGCGCGCTGTACGACCGGTTCGGCGGACGGCCGCTGGTCATCCCCGGCTCGATCGGCATCTTCGTCTCGCTGGTGCTCTTCACCCGGGTCGACCTGGGCACGCCCTACGCGGTCGTGATGGCGATGCACATCCTGATGATGGTCAGCCTGGCGCTGGTCTTCACGCCTGTCTTCACGCTGGGCCTGGGCGCCCTGCCGCAGAACCTGTACTCGCACGGCAGCTCGCTGCTGGGCGCGTTGCAGCAGGTCGCGGGCGCCGCCGGTGCCGCGGTCTCGGTGGCTGTCCTCTCGTCGAGGGCGACTGACCTGAAGGCGGCCGGCGCGACGGCCGAGTCCGCGTTTGCCGGCGGCATGGAGCGCGCCTTCGTGGTCGGCGCCGCGATCTCGCTGGTCGTCGTCGCGGTCGCAGTGATCCTGCCGGGCCGGCTGCCGGCGCCGGCGGACGACACCTGGGAGAACCGCGACGAGATCGACCTGGACGACGACGGGGTCGTGGTCCCCGCCTGAGGACTGCCCTCGAGACTGCTCTGCCTGGAGCACCACCGGCCTGAGCGAGTCGGTCGCCCTTCCTTCGGGTGACCGGCTCGCTCAGTCGTTCCCGGGGTCCTTTCCGGGTGGCTCAGGTTCGCGAGCGCCAGTTGAGCGCGCCCACGATGACCATGAGCAGCTGCGTGCGGGCCCGCTCCCGGAGCTCGGGCAGGTCGGGCTCGTCGGTGCGCAGGATCTCGTCGGCGGTGGTGATCATCGAGCCGACGATCAGGTTGGACAGGGTGCGCAGGTCATCCGGGGACCAGTGGTCCATCGGCAGCCGGGCCAGGTCGGTGGCCAGCTCCCGCTCGAAGAGCTGGAACTCTCGTCGTACGGCGTCGCGGACCACCGCCGAGCCCCCGGACCGCTCGCGCGCGATGAACCCGAAGTGGGCCCGCGAGGCGCGGACGTGCTCGACCAGCACCTCCACCGAGCGGTCGACGACCCGGCCCAGGGAAGGGTTGCCCTGCCGGACGTCGCGGATCATCGCGCGCAGCGAGGAGAACGACTCCTCGACCAGGGCCAGGCCGAGCTCGTCGATGGACTCGAAGTGCCGGTAGAACGCGGTCGGGACGATGCCGACCTCCTTGGCGACCTGGCGCAGCGACAGGCCGGCCAGCCCGGTGTCCTCGGTCAGCCGGAGCGCCGCGTCGAGGATCGCGCGCCGGGTGCGCTCCTTCTGCTCGCTGCGGGTCACCGTCACGGGCTCAGGGTATCCGGCTGCGCCGGTCACGAGATAGTGAACAGTTGTGCACCGTGGTGCGCATCACGGCCGGATCGCCTTGACCCGCGGCTGGCCCCCTCGCCATAGTTTCAGTGTACGTACGTACACTCAAACGAGAGGAGGTTCCGATGAGCCTGGCCCAGAAGGTGCTCAGCTCCCCGGTCCTCGCGGCGCTCGCCTCGCCGCACTCGATGGACCGCTACCTCGAGGTGTTCAACCCGATGTGGGCGGCGACCGAGGTGCGCGCCCGCGTCGTCGACGTCACCCGCGAGACCGACGGTGTCGCCACCCTGACGTGTGAGCCGACCAGCACCTGGCGCGGCCACCGCGCCGGCCAGTACGTCCAGGTCGGTGTCGAGCTCCCCGGCTCCGCGAAGCGGCTGACCCGGTGCTTCTCGATCTCCTCGGCCGCCTCGGCGCCCGGTGAGCGGATCACGCTCACCATCCGCGCGCACGAGGAGGGCCAGGTGTCGAAGTACCTTGTCCACGAGGCGAAGCCGGGGCTGATGCTGCACCTGAGCCAGGCCGAGGGCGCGTTCACGCTCACCGAGAGCCCGGCCACGCCGACCAACAACCACCTGCTGATGATCTCCGGCGGCTCCGGCATCACCCCGGTGATGTCCCAGGTCCGGACCCTCCTGCGCGACGGCTACGACGGGAGGGCGGGCCGCAAGGTCACCTTCCTGCACTACGCCCGCTCCGAGCAGGACCAGATCTTCGCCGCCGAGCTGGCCGCGATCGCCGAGCAGGACAACGACGTGACCGTGCACCTGCGCTACGGCGAGCAGGTGTTCTCGGAGTTCGAGCTGCGCCGGCTGGTCCCGGACTTCCGAGAGGTCGACACCTGGGCCTGCGGGCCCGCCCCGATGATGGAGCTGGTCGCCGCGGCGTACGGGGTCAGGCCGACGGACACCGCCGGCTCCCGGCTGCGGACCGAGTTCTTCAAGCCGCCGGTGCTCACCGGCGGCAGCACCGAGGGCGAGATCGCCTTCACCCGCTCCGGTGTCGTGGCGGCCAACAGCGGCGCCAGCCTGCTGGAGCAGGCCGAGGCGCTCGGGCTGAAGCCCGAGTTCGGCTGCCGGATGGGCATCTGCTTCTCGTGCACCGCCACCAAGACCAGCGGCACCGTCCGCAACGTGCTGACGGGGGAGACCTCGTCCCTGCCCGACGAAGACATCCGGATCTGCGTGAGCGCCCCCGAGGGCGACTGCCAAATCGATCTCTGATCGATGGAAGCCGAGGCGGCGCAAATGGACCGGCGGAGCGAAGCGGGGGAGGACGGCCTGCGCCGCCTCGGCGCGCCACCCACCTACCTGAAGGAGCAAGACATGAAGAACCAACTGACCAAGGAGCAGCTCGACGCCTTCGGCGCCGAGATGGACGCGCTGCGGCAGCGGATCATCGCCGACCTCGGCGAGGAGGATGCGACCTACATCCGCAACGTCGTCAAGCGGCAGCGCCAGCTCGAGATCGCCGGCCGGGCGCTGTTCTACCTGCCGCCGGCCTGGCCGCTGGCCGTCGCCGCGCTGTCGGTGAGCAAGATCCTCGACAACATGGAGATCGGCCACAACGTCATGCACGGCCAGTACGACTGGATGGGCGACCCGGCGCTGAACTCGCGGATGTTCGACTGGGACACCGTCTGCCCGGGCGAGCAGTGGAAGTACAGCCACAACTACATCCACCACACCTTCACCAACATCCTCGGCAAGGACCGTGACATCGGGTACGGCGTGCTCCGGATGGACGAGGAGCAGGAGTGGCGGCCCTACTACCTGGGCAACCCGGTCTACGCGTTCCTGCTGATGGTGTTCTTCGAGTGGGGCGTCGCGCTGCACGACCTCGAGGTCGAGAACATCGTCGCCGGCAAGCGGAAGCTCGCCGACAACAAGCCGCTCTACCCGGGCCTGCTGCGCAAGATCAGGCGCCAGGCGGTCAAGGACTACCTGCTGTTCCCGGCGCTGACCGGGCCGCTGTTCCCGCTGACCTTCCTGGGCAACGCCACCGCGAACCTGGTCCGCAACGTCTGGGCGTTCAACATCATCTTCTGCGGTCACTTCCCGGCCGGCGTCGAGTCGTTCTCCGAGGACGAGTGCTACGACGAGCATGGCGAGGAGACGCGTGGGCACTGGTACTACCGCCAGCTGCTCGGCTCGGCGAACATCACCGGCGGAAGGCTGTTCCACCTCATGAGCGGCAACCTGTCCCACCAGATCGAGCACCACCTGTTCCCGGACCTGCCCGCGCGGCGGTACCCGGAGATCGCGGTGGAGGTGCGCGAGATCTGCGAGCGCTACGGCCTGGAGTACAACACCGGCCGGCTGTCGAAGCAGCTGTTCAGCGTGGCTCGCAAGATCTTCCGGCTCGCGCTGCCCGGCAAGCCGACGTCCCCGGCTCCCGAGCCGGTCGCGGCCACCCCAGAGCCGGTGGCGGCGTGAGCGGCCCGAACCGGAGCATGCGGTCCACCGGCCCGGTCCCCGGGCCGGACCGGGCCGCGGTCGACGACGCCGTACGGCGGCTGCGCGAGCTCGGCACCTTCCCCGGGGCCAGCGAGGCCGACCTGCGCGGCATCGTCTCGGCCGGTCGCATCGTCACGGTCCCGTCGGGCTGGTCGCTGATCTGGGACAAGACCCCCGCGGACAAGGCGTACGTGATCCTCGCCGGCAGCGTCGAGGTGCGCCGCGGTACCGAGGTGGTCGCCACCCTGCACGCCGGGGACGTGATCGGCGAGCTGGCCATCCTGCACCGCAAGCTGCGCTCGGCCTCGGTCACCGCCGCGTCGGCGCTGACCGTGCTGCACTTCGAGCGCGAGGCGGTCGAGCGCCTGTACGACGAGGTGCCGGCCGTCCGCGAGGCCCTGGACGCCACTGCCGCCGAGCGGTCCTGAGACCGCGCTCACGTTGCCGAGTGAGCCGGTCGCAACCGAGACTCTTCGCATGAAGGACCACATCAGCAAGGCCGAGATCCGCAAGGACGCCATCCAGGACGGCGTCGAGGCCACCACGCATGCGGTCGGTCAGGCGACCAACATCGTCATCGGTGCGGTCTCCGACATCGCCAAGACCGTCGGCGGGCTCGCCACCGACCTCTTCGAGATCCGCGAGGCGGCCAAGCGCGCCTCCGCGGACGGCGCCTCGCCGCTCCCTCCCGAGCCGGACGCTCCTGGCCAGGACGCCTGACGCGCCGCCGACCTCTCGCCCACCCGGCTTGAAAGTGCACGTGTTGACGCTGACCTGGCGCAAAAACGCACGTAGCACGTGCGCTTTTGCGCCAGGTCAGCGCAATTACGTGCACCTTTGCGCCGGGTCGGGGTCAGCCGAAGGACATCCGGAAGTCGGCCTGGCGGAAGCTGGCGAGTGACCGCTTGCCGGTCAGCCAGCCGAGCGGGCCGTCCGGTGCGAAGGTCCAGCGGGACCGGGCGGGAAGGGCCTTCGAGGACCCGCTGAGCAGGGCGGTCACCTCCTCGCCGTCGGCGCGCTGCTGCCAGGTCCGGCCCTTGAACCCCAGCCGGGGCGCCGCCCGGGACACGTCGGTGAACGTGGCCGACACGATCGGGCGCCCGTCGAGGGAGACGCCCCACGATGCGTGCGTGAGCGGGCCGCGGGTGCGCACCGAGATGTCGAAGTCGCCCAGGTCCTTCGGGATGGCCCACAGGTCGCGGCCGCCGGCCACCGAGTTCGGCGAGTCCACCCAGATGTCGGTGATGGTCACGCCCTTGACCGGCTCCTTCACCGGGCGGGCCACCAGCAGCTCGCCGTAGGTCAGCGGGCTCGGGTCCTCGTACTTGACCAGGGCGACGCCGTAGACGCCCGGCGAACGCTCGGGGTGGTCGCCCTCGCGGACCCGGAACAGCGAGAGCCACAGCTGGCCGTGCATGTTCCAGGGTGCCGGGGGATAGGTGGTGTCGACGCCGGTGGGGAGGGGCATGTGACCGGTACTCATGCCCGAAGAGTAGAACAGGTTCTCGGTCACTGGAACGGGCCGGTCGCGGGCGTCCAGCCCCAGACCCGGCGCGCCATGCCGTCGACCACGACCAGCTGGTCGCCCGCCCAGACCGCCGGTCCGGGGGACTCCGAGGCGCCACCCGGACGCGGGACCGGGTGCCAGCGCGCGCCGTCGAAGAGGTAGCCCTCGCTCGCGATCAGGTGGGCACCGGCGGCGTCGACCGGCCAGCCTCCGGTGCGTTCCTTCGGAGCGTGTGGCAGCCGGGCCCAGGTGCCGGTGGCCGGATCCAGGACGCCGCCGTACGGAATGCTGCGCCCGTAGTTGTTCGTCTCGCCGCCGTCGGCACCGCCGAGGGTGGTGTCGACCAGCCGGTTCCCGAGCCAGGCCCAGCGCCAGCCACCGAGCTGGTCGGAGGTCGGGAGGGTCCGCCACCGGTTCGTGCTGCGATCCAGCACCGCGGCCCGGACGAGCGACGGCTTGACGCCCGGGTCCGGCACCAGGCGTTTCGCGGTCAGGACCAGGCCCGCCGGGGTCGGGGTCAGCGCGCGGTCGTACGAGGGGCCGAGCGGGTCGTCCGGCAGCGCCGACCAGCGAGCTTGCCGCACGTCGTACGCCAGGTCCGGCGCGGTGCCGTTCTCGTCGGAGCCCAGGACGAGCAGCAGCCGGTCGCCGTCGGCCACCAGCTGGCGCGGGTCGACGCGGCGCTCGAGCGTGCGCCAGCGGTCGTGGGCGACGTCGTAGTCGAGCACGCTGTCGCCGGCCTGGACGAACAGGTGGCCGGCGACCAGCGCCGACGGGGCCAGGTCGGCGATGTCCCTCGGCGCGTCCGTCAGCCGGCGCCACTGGCCGGTCCGCGGGTCGAGGGCAGCCCCGTCCCGGGCGAGCTCGCGCATCGCGCAGTCGGCGTTCGCCGGGCACGGGTGCGGGTTGCCGCCGATCGCGAGCACCTCGGACCCGGTCCAGGCGAGCACCGGTCCCTCACGTGCGGGCAGCGGGAAGTCCGCGAGTCGCTCCCAGTGCGTCGGCGCGGGTGGCTGCGGATGGCCGGCGACGACCCGGTCGCCGCAGCCGGCGAGCAGGAGCAGCACGAGCAGGGGAGCGAGGCGGCGCATGCCCCTGGGACGTCAGCGACCGTCGTACGGTTCCGGTCAGTCCAGGTCCTCGTCCGGGTCGTCCGCCCGGGCCAGCCAGGTCGCGAACCGCTCGATGGCGTCCTCGAAGTCCGGCTGCACGTCCACGAAGGCGCGCAGCTGGTCGGCGAGCCACGCCAGGGTGACCTCCTCGTCACCCCGGCGCTTCTCGAGCTCCTCGATGCCGCGATCCGTGAAGTACACGACGGACGGGGCCTCAGGCGAACGCCGCGTCCAGGAGCGCCTTCTGCTCCTCGACGTGCCGCGAGTGCTGGCCCACCGCCGGCGAGGTCGACTCCGCGCGGGAGACGATCTCGACCGCCTGGTCCAGCTGCGGGAACAGGTTGAGCCGCAGGTGCGGGGCCGGGCCCATGTTGGCCGGCTCGTCCTGCACCCAGCGGACCGTGCGCAGGTTCGGGAACCGGCCCAGCTCGGCCCTGAGCTCCTCGGTCGGGCGCGGGTAGAGCTGCTCGAGCCGGACGATCGCCGTGGTCGGGTCCTCGCCCTGGCGCTTGCCGCGCTCGACCATGAGGTCCCAGGTGATCCGGCCGCTGCACAGCACGACGGTGGTCACCTTGGCCGGGTCCACGGTGTCGTCGCCGGCCACCGGGGTGAACGAGCCCTGGGTGAACGCCTCCGGCTTGGACGCCGCTTCCTTGCGCTTGAGCATCGACTTCGGGGTGAAGACGATCAGCGGCTTGTGCTCCTCGCCGAGCGCGTGCCGGCGCAGCAGGTGGAAGTAGCTGGCCGGGGTCGACGGCTGGGCGACCACGAACGCGTCCTCGGCGGCCATGGTGAGGAACCGCTCGATCCGCGCGGAGGAGTGGTCTGGGCCCTGGCCCTCGTAGCCGTGCGGCAGCAGCAGCACGACGCCGGACTGCTGACCCCACTTGGTCTGACCCGAGGTGATGTACTCGTCGGTGATGATCTGGGCGCCGTTGACGAAGTCGCCGAACTGCGCCTCCCAGAGCACCAGCGCGTCCGGGCGGGCCACCGAGTAGCCGTACTCGAAGCCGAGCGCGGCGTACTCCGAGAGCAGCGAGTCGTAGACGAAGAACGACGCCTGGTCCTCGGTCAGGTTCGACAGCGGGGTCCACTCGTTGGCGTTCTTGCGGTCGATGATCGTGGCGAACCGCTGCACGAAGGTGCCGCGCCGCGAGTCCTGGCCGGCCAGCCGGACCGGGCGTCCCTCCATCAGCAGCGCACCGAAGGCGAGGATCTCGCCGGTGCCCCAGTCGATCGGGCCCTCCAGGATGGCCGCCGCCCGGCGCTGCAGCTGGGGCAGCACCTTCGGGTGCACGGTGAAGCCGTCGGGCGGGGTGATGTAGGCGTCCGAGATCCGCTTGAGCGTCTCCATCGAGATCGCCGTGGTCGCCTCGCTGGCCAGCTTCTCCGGGTAGTCGGGCACGGTCGTCCAAGAATCCGGCTGCGCGTCGGCCTCGCGGACCTGGGTGAAGACCCGCTCCAGCTGCTGCTGGTAGTCGGCCAGCACCTGCTCGGCCTCCTCGACGGTGATGTCGCCGCGGCCGATGAGGGACTCGGTGTAGAGCTTGCGCACCGAGCGCTTCTGCTCGATCAGGTCGTACATCAGCGGCTGCGTGTACGACGGGTCGTCGCCCTCGTTGTGGCCCCGGCGGCGGTAGCAGACCAGGTCGATGACGACGTCCTTGTTGAAGGCCTGCCGGTACTCGAATGCCAGCCGGGCCACCCGGATGCACGCCTCCGGGTCGTCGCCGTTGACGTGGAAGATCGGCGCCTGCACCATCCGGGCCACGTCGGTGGCGTACAGCGAGGAGCGCGAAGAGGCCGGCGAGGTCGTGAAGCCGACCTGGTTGTTCACGACCACGTGGATGGTGCCGCCGGTGCGGTACCCGCGCAGCTGGGACAGGTTCAGCGTCTCCGCGACCACGCCCTGCCCGGCGAACGCCGCGTCACCGTGGATCAGCAGCGGCAGCACCGGGTACGCCGCGCCCCGGTTGAGTACGTCCTGCTTGGCGCGGGCGATGCCCTCCAGGACCGGGTCGACGGTCTCCAGGTGCGACGGGTTCGCGGCCACCGACACCTTGATCTTGTCGCCGCTGCCGGCCACGAACTCGCCCTCGGCGCCGAGGTGGTACTTCACGTCGCCGGAGCCCTGGACCGTGCGCGGGTCGATGTTGCCCTCGAACTCGCGGAAGATCTGCCGGTAGGACTTGCCGACGATGTTGGCCAGCACGTTGAGCCGGCCGCGGTGCGCCATGCCGATGGTGACCTCGTCGAGGTCCGCCTCGGCCGCCGCCTCGCAGATCTCGTCGACCACCGGGATGGTGGTCTCGCCGCCCTCGAGGCTGAACCGCTTCTGGCCGACGAACTTGGTCTGCAGGAAGGTCTCGAACGCCTCGGCCTGGTTGAGCTTGAGCAGGATCCGCAGCTGCTCCTCGCGCGGCGGCTTCTGGTGCGGCTGCTCGACGCGCTGCTGGATCCAGCGGCGCTGCTCGGGGTCCTGGATGTGCATGTACTCGATGCCGACGGTGCGGCAGTAGGAGTCGCGCAGGATGCCGAGCACGTTGCGCAGCTTCATGAACCGGCGCTCGCCGCCGAACTCGCCGGTGGCGAACTCGCGGTCGAGGTCCCACAGGGTCAGTCCGTGCGACTCCACCTCGAGGTCGGGGTGGCTGCGCTGCTTGTACTCCAGCGGGTCGGTGTCGGCCATCATGTGGCCGCGCACCCGGTAGGCGTGGATCAGCTCGAGGATGCGGGCCTGCTTGCTGACGTCCTCGTCGTGGCTGGTGGAGACGTCGACGGCCCAGCGGATCGGCTCGTACGGGATCCGCAGCGCGCGGAAGATCTCGTCGTAGAAGCCGTCCTCGCCGAGCAGCAGCTGGTGCACCCGGCGCAGGAACTCACCCGACTGGGCGCCCTGGATGACCCGGTGGTCGTAGGTCGAGGTCATCGTCATGATGCGGCTGATCGCGTTGCGGGTGATGGTCTCCTCCGAGGCCCCCTGGGCCTCCGGCGGGTAGTCCATCGAGCCGACGCCGATGATCGCGGCCTGGCCGGCCATCAGCCGCGGCACCGAGTTGTTGGTGCCCAGGCCGCCGACGTTGGTGAGGCTGACCGTCGTCCCGGAGTAGTCCTCCATGGTCAGCTTGTTGTCCTTGGCCTTGCGGATGATCTCCTCGTAGGCCGTCCAGAACTGGGCGAAGTCCATGCCCTCGGTCGCCTTGATCGACGGCGCCACCAGCTGGCGGGTGCCGTCCGGCTTCTGCTGGTCGATCGCCAGCCCGAGGTTGATGTGCGCCGGCGTGACCATGGTCGGCTTGCCGTCGATCTCGGCGTAGGAGTGGTTCATCTCCGGCATCGACTTGATCGCCTTGACGATCGCGTAGCCGATCAGGTGCGTGAAGGAGACCTTGCCGCCGCGGGCGCGCTTGAGGTGGTTGTTGATGACGATCCGGTTGTCCCAGAGCAGCTTGACCGGGATGTTGCGGACGCTGGTCGCGGTCGGGACCGCGAGCGAGATGTCCATGTTCTTCGCGGTGGCGGCACCGATGCCGCGCAGCACGGTGTAGGTCGGCTCCTCGCTGGCCTGGGCCGGGGCCGCCTTGGCGGGCTCCTTGGGCACCGGCTTCGCGGCGGGCGTCGCGGCCGGCGGCTGCGCGGAGCGGTTGGCCGGGTCGACGGTCTGGGACGGGGTCGGGGCCACCGACGGGGTGGCGACCGGGGCCGGTGCCGGGGCCGGGGTGGCCGCCGGGGCGGGGGCCGCGGCCTGGGTGGCTGCTGCGGGAGCGGTGCCGCCGTTCTGCCGCGTGGTGAAGTAGGTCCGCCACGCCGGATCCACGCTGTCGGGATCCTTCTGGAACTGTTCGTACATCTCGTCGGCGAGCCATTCGTTGGCTCCGAACGCGGTGACGGGATTGCCTTCTTCTGGCTCTGGCACGGCCTTGATTCGCCTCTTCCGATGCTTCGCGTGTAGGGGCGTCCCGCATGACGCCGCAGCCAAGGCTAGTCCGCGCGCCTGAAGGATGCAGCACGCGGAGTGAGAGTTTGGTCTCGCCGTCGAGATGGGCCGTCGCCGGATGGCCCCGTTGCGCTATTGCGAGACCCACCCGGCGGGCGCAGAGTCGGAACCGGTCTCGGACCTGACGACGACCCGACGACGCTGGAGGCGGGGGCATGGGCACGGAGTTCCGCGGGACGGTCATCACGCCGCACGATGCCGGGTACGACGAGGCGCGGTCGGTCTTCAACGGCCTCATCGACCACAAGCCCGAGCGGCTGATGCGCTGCACCGGTGCCGAGGATGTGGCCGCGGCGATCGCGACCGCCCGCGCCGAGGGTCTGCCGGTCTCGGTGTACGGCGGCGGGCACGGCGTGACCGGCTCGGCGGTGGTCGACGGCGGTGTCTGCGTCGACCTGCGCGGGATCGACCACGTCGAGGTCGACCCCGAGGCCCGGCTGGTCCGGGTCGGTGGCGGCGCCACCTGGGGGAAGGTGGACGCCGCCACCCAGGAGCACGGCCTCGCGGTCACCGGCGGCCGGGTCTCCACCACCGGGGTGGGCGGGCTGACCCTGGGCAGCGGCAGCGGGTGGACCGAGCGCGCGTTCGGCTTCACCACCGACAACCTGGTCTCCGCGCAGGTCGTGACCGCGGACTCGCGGATCGTGACCGCGTCCGAGGAGGAGCACCCCGACCTGTTCTGGGCGATCCGCGGTGGCGGCGGCAACTTCGGCGTCGTCACCGAGTTCACCCTGCGGCTGCACCCGATCGGCCCGATCGTGTACGGCGGGATGCTGCTGTACCCGGGCAACATGGCGGCCGAGGTGCTCAAGAACTGGCGCGACTTCATGCTCACCGCCCCGGACGAGGTCGGCAGCGGAGTCGCGATGATCACCGCGCCGCCGGAGGAGTTCGTGCCCGAGCCAGCGCGCGGCCAGCCCTGCGTCGGGGTGATCCTGTGCTTCGCCGGCGACCCGGAGGAGGGGGCCAGGGTGCTCGCGCCCCTGACCGGCTTCGGGCCGCCGGCGGCGAACCTGGTCGGTCCGATGCCGTACGTCGCCGTGCAGCAGCTCATCGACCCGGCGAACCCGAAGGGGATGCACAACTACTGGACCGGCGACTTCCTCACCGAGTTCCCCGACGAGGCGGTCGACGCGTGGGTCTCGAACGTGTTCCCGCCGGTCTCGCCGCTGACCCAGATGATCGTGGTGGCCGGGGGTGGCGCGATCGCCCGGGTCGCGGACGAGGCGACCGCGTTCGGCAACCGGACCTCGCCGTTCAACCTGCACCTGCTCTCGATGTGGCCGCCGGACCCGACCCAGGACCAGGCCAACATCGACAAGACTCGGGCCATCGCGGCCGCGATGAAGCCGTGGACCACCGGCAGCGTCTACCTGAACTTCATCGGCGACGAGGGCCTGACCCGGGTCGAGGCCGCGTTCGGGCCGGAGAAGTACGCGCGCCTGCGCAAGATCAAGCGGGTCTGGGACCCGGAGAACGTGTTCCGGCACAACCAGAACATCCCGCCGGCGGACTAGCTCTCGTCTCGTCGCAGGGCGTGGGCGACGAGCGCGTTCGCGTGCCCGTGGCCGAGGCCGTGCTCGGCCTTGAGCCAGGCCACCAGCTCGCCGTGCCGGGCCAGCGGGCTGGCCTCGATGAGCTCCAGCCAGTACCGCACCGGGTGGCCGTACCGCTTCTCGATGGAGGGGAAGTAGGTCGCGGGTCCGTGCACCTTCTCGCCGCGCTGCTCGGTCATCGTCGTACTCCTTCGCAGGGTGGGTTCACCCGTACGACGAACAGCGACCGGGGATTTCGACATCAGTCCGGACGGACCGCGATCACCGTCCGGTGGTCCGAGGGGGTGTGCACCAGGCGGACCTCGCTGGCGGGCCCCGGTCCGTGCACGTCGTCGAGCTTGCGGATCCGCGAGCCGATCGTGCCCGGGCCGTCCTCGCGCCCGGCCCAGGCCGAGGTGAGCCCGGCCAGGTGCTGCAGGTCGAAGTTCGAGTCGCCGGCGGCGTACACGACGTGCCCGGCCCGCTGCAGCTCGGCGACCAGCGCCTCGAGCCGGCGGACCTCCTCGCGGTGCCGGGCCTCCAGCAGCGGCCGGGAGACGATGTAGGCGCCGGCCTTCTCCACGCCCGGGGAGAGGTGGTAGCCGAGGATCGCCACGGTCCGGTCCGCGTGCCGGTCCGCGTAGACGCCCACGGTCACCAGGCGGGGCGGCTCGGTGGAGAGGAACCGGTCCGGGCGGTCGGAGCGGCCGATCCCGCTGAGCAGCACGTGCCGGGCCTGGAGCAGGTCGAACCGGTCCGCGCGGGCGCCGACCACGTTGCCGCAGGCCAGCGAGGCGACCCAGTGGAAGCGCGGCGGGCGGCGCCGGGGGAGCAGCGGTGGCAGCGGCAGGCCCGGGACCGTCCGGACCGTCCCGGTCTCGCGGAGCACCGAGAGCCGGGACGGGTACCACTCCTGGAGCGCGACCAGGTCCGGCTCCTGCTCGAGCACCTGGCGCAGCGCCGTACGGGCATCGCGCCAGCCGAGCTTGAAGAGGATGTTCGCCGAGGCGACCGTCGTCGTCATGAGGAGCAGTGTGCCGGGTGTCTGGACCACCCCGGTGAACCTCTGCGGAACCCGCGGGTTTCTGTTAAGCCTGGCGATGGCCGCTTGCTTCGCACCTCCATCCCCTCCCAGGAGCTGGTCCTCATGAAGCGTTCCCTGCTGCGAACCCTGGCCCTTCTCGGGCTCGTCCTCCCCGGTGCGGTCGTCCTCGCCGCGCCCTCCTCCGCCGACCCGGAGCTCTCGACCGGGTGCACCAGCCTGCACCTCAACGAGGCCTCGACCCTCAGCTCGACCGGCGACATCGTCATCAACGGCGACTTCACGGCCGGCGAGCAGGTCCGGTTCACCATGACCACGCCCGGCACACCCGCGCTCGTCGTCGTCGCCCCCCAGTTCGGTGGAGACGTCGTGCAGGGCACGAGCGGTCAGCCGATGCGCTACACGATCAGCACCTCCGGCAGCCATGCCTTCCGGCTGACCACGTCGCAGTCCCCGCAGTCCGGGACCCTGGCCTGCGGGATCCCGCCGACCGTCGCCGTGAGCGCGCCGGCGCCGGGTGCGACGTACGCCGCGGGTCAGTCGGTGGCCACGTCGTTCACCTGTACGGCGGGCACGAACGCGGTCGCGGCCTGTGACGGCCCGGCCTCGGTCGACACCGCGACCGCCGGCGCCCACCAGCTGACCGTGGTCGCCACCGACACCGCCGGGCTGCGGTCGGTGCGGACAGTCAGCTACACCGTGGCGAAGAAGCCGCAGACGATCACCTTCCCCGACGCCCCGGCCGGCCTGGTGTGGGGCCGGGACCGGATCCCGCTGACCGCGTACTCCTCCTCCGGGCTGCCGGTCACCTACGCGCTGGACCCGGCCTCGACCGGCTGCAGCGGGCCGTACCCGTACTTCTTCAACCAGGCCGTCGGCATCGAGCGGCCCGGCACCTGCATCGTCCACGCCGACCAGGCCGGCAACGACGAGTACGACGCGGCGCCGACCCAGCAGATGAGCTTCACCATCGGCAAGCGGCCGAGCTACCTGGCGGCCGCCAAGGTCACCAAGGGGCTGCTCAACCTGTTCCCGACCACGTTCAAGGCGACGCTGCGGGTCGACGACGTGATGGGGCCGGGCTCGGTGGTCCGCCCGCACGCCGGCCAGCCGGTGGTCTTCACGGTCGACGGCGACGTCGTGTGCACCGGCACCACTGACGTCAACGGCGAGGCCCGCTGCACCACCAAGCTCGGCTGGACCAAGACCGTCAACGCCACCGGCTACACCGCGACCTGGGCCGGCGACGACCTCTGGGCCGCCAGCACCGCGACAGGAGTCCTGAAGTGAAGATCATCCGCATCCTGGCCGCTCTCGGCCTCGCCGTCCCGGTGATCGCCCTCGCGGTCGCCCTCCCGATCGCCGGGCCCGCCTCCGCCGAGGGGGAGAAGCTGCCGCAGACGCTGCACTTCACCTCCGACGTGCCCACCGGCATCGTCGCGTTCGCGCGGTACGGCGCCGCCGTCACCGCCGAGTCGTCCTCCGGGCTGCCGGTGACGCTGTCCGTCGAACCGGGCAACCCGGTGTGCTCGGTCGGCCCGGAGCCGCCGTTCATCCACGGCAACGTCGGCATCGGCCATGCCGGCACCTGCACCGTCTACGCCGACCAGGCCGGGGACGACCAGTACGCCCCCGCCGAGCGGATCGAGATGTCCTTCGAGGTCGGCCGGGTGCCGACGGGACTGTTCGCGGCCAAGGCCTCGAAGGGGGCGCTCGGGCTCACGCCGACCACGTTCCGGGCGGCGCTGAGGTACGACGGATGGTTCGGTCCGAACGAGGCCACGCTGCCGTTCCCCGGCCAGCTCGTCACCTTCTCGGTCGCCGGGAAGACGATGTGCTCGGCCACGACCGTCTACGTCCAGGACGACACCGTGTTCGGCGAGTTCTTCGGCTCCGCGATCGCGACCTGCAAGGCCCCGATCGGGCTCGCCAACGCGCTGAAGCAGTCCACCTACACCGCGACCTTCGCGGGCACGCCGGACTACCTGCCGTCCACCGCGACCGGGGTCCTGAAGTAGCGGATCAGCCTCAGGTCTGACGCGCGGTCCACCCGGGCACCTCTACCGTGACCGGGTGGACCTGCCGCTTCCGTCTCCGCAGCGCTGGCGCCTCGGACCTCGCGGACGGCGCTGGTTCGACGTGCTGCTGGTGGCCACCCTGCTGGTGCCGGTGGCGACCTTCCCGTTCCTGACCAGCTGGACCTGGGCGGTCCTCGGCGTCGCCCAGATCGTGCCGCTGCTGTGGCGACGCGAGCACCCGGTGCCGTCGTTCGCCGCGATCACGGTCGCGACCGGGGTGCAGCCGCTGGTGCTGGACGCGCCCCTGTGGAGCCAGGTCGCGTTCCCGATCGCGACGTACTCGGTGGCCCGCTACGCCGGGACCGGCTGGGGCCTGGGCGCGCTCGCCGTCGGCGTCGCGGGTGCGGTGGTGGGCTCGCTGACCTGGCTGGCCGGCTTCGAGGCGGAGCTGACCGCGGCCACCTTCACGCCGTACTTCGTCACGATCGCGACCCTCGTGCTCGCCGCCTGGGCGCTCGGCACGCTGGGCCGGACCCGGCAGGCGTACGTCGACGCGCTGATCGACCGGGGTGAGCGGATCGCGCACGAGGCCGCCCAGCAGGTCGAGCTCGCCGCCGCCGCCGAGCGCGCCCGGATCGCCCGGGAGATGCACGACGTGGTCGCGCACGGGCTCTCGGTGATCGTCGTCCAGGCCGACGGCGCCCGGTACGCCGCGGCCCGGCAGCCCGAGCTGGCCACGAGCACGCTGGCCACCATCGGCGAGACCGGCCGGGAGGCGCTCACCGAGATGCGCCGGCTGCTCGGACTGCTTCGCGACGGCGGTCCGGCCGGCTCCCGGCCGCAGCCCGGTCTCGGCGACCTGCGGCTGCTGGTCGAGGAGGCCACGGCGACCGGGACCCGGGTGCGCGCCTCGCTGCCCGACGTGGCGACGACCGTGCCGGCCGGGGTCGGGCTCACCGCGTACCGGGTCGTCCAGGAGGCTCTGTCGAACGTGCGCAAGCACGCCGGGCCGGAAGCGGTCGCCGACGTGCGGGTGCTCGTCGGCGACGAGGTTCGGGTAGAGGTCGACGACGACGGCCGCGGGGCCAGCGCCCCCGACGACGGCCGTGGGCTGGGCCTGCGCGGGATGGCCGAGCGGGTGACGATCCACGGCGGCGCGCTGGAGGCCGGACCGCGCCCGGGTGGCGGCTACCGGGTGTGCGCGAGGATCCCGCTGTGAGTGAGGAGTCGATCCGGGTCTTCCTCGTCGACGACCAGGAGATGGTCCGCGCGGGGTTCCGGATGCTGGTGGAGTCGCAGCCGGACCTGACCGTGGTCGGCGAGGCGTCCGACGGTGCCGCGGCGGTGCAGCAGCTCGCGGTCACCAGGGCCGACGTGGTGCTGATGGACGTGCGGATGCCGCGGCTCGACGGCGTCGAGGCGACCCGGCAGCTCAGCGCGCGCGGCCCGGTACCGCGGGTGATCGTGCTGACCACCTTCGACCTCGACGAGTACGCGTTCGCCGCGATCAAGGCGGGTGCGGCGGCGTTCCTGCTCAAGGACGCCACCCCGCCCGCGCTGCTCGGCGCGATCCGCTCGGTGCACGCCGGCGACGCGGTGGTCGCGCCGAGCACGACCCGGCGGCTGCTCGACCACTTCGCCGCCACGCTGCCCGACGCCGCGGCCGACGCCGCGTCTCCTGCCGAGGACGACCGGCTCGCGGACCTCACCGAGCGCGAGCGCGAGGTGCTGCTCCTGGTCGCGAGCGGGCTGTCCAACGCCGAGATCGCCGCCGAGCTGGTCGTCGCCGAGGCGACCGTGAAGACCCACGTCGGCCGGCTTCTGGCCAAGACCGGGTCGCGGGACCGGGTGCAGCTGGTGGTGCTCTCCTACGAGGCCGGCCTGGTCTGAGGCACGGGTCTGATCCCGGGTCATCCTCCGGTCGTACGTGCCGCCCGGCGGACCAGCCCGCAGGGGGACGAACGGGAGCCCCTCCCCACCGAAGACTCGGGGCATGACCCAGACACTCCCTGAGACCGCCCTCGGCGTTGCCGCCAGCGCCCGATCCCTGACCCGTACCTACGGCACCGGCGACACCGCCGTCGCGGCCCTGCGCGGCGTCGACCTCGACATCCCGGCCGGCCGGTTCACCGCGATCATGGGACCGTCCGGCTCCGGCAAGTCCACCCTGATGCACTGCCTGGCCGGCCTCGACCAGCCGACGTCGGGAACCGTGACGGTCGCCGGCACCGAGCTGCACGACCTCGACGACGACGCACTGACCCGGTTCCGCCGCGAGCGCGTCGGGTTCGTCTTCCAGGCCTTCAACCTGCTCCCGATGCTGACCGCCGCGCAGAACATCGCGCTGCCGCTCGAGCTGGCCGGGCGCGAGCTGGACCGGGCCCGCTTCGACGCCCTGGTGCGGACCCTGGGCCTGGCGGACCGGCTCGGGCACCGGCCCTCGGAGCTGTCCGGCGGTCAGCAGCAGCGGGTCGCGATCGCCCGCGCCCTGGTGCACGCGCCCGCGATCGTCTTCGCCGACGAGCCGACCGGCAACCTGGACAGCCGCTCGTCCGCGGAGGTGCTCGGCCAGCTGCGCCGCTCGGTGCGCGAGCACCAGCAGACCGTGGTGATGGTGACCCACGAGATCGAGGCCGCGACCTACGCCGACGAGGTGGTCGTCATCGCCGACGGCACGGTCCGGACCCGGCTCGTCGCGCCGGCGACCGACGAGCTGGTGGCCGCTCTCGGGGGTGACCGATGAGGACGGTGCTGCTCGCCTCGGTCCGCACCTACCTGCGCCGCTACGTCGCCGGGGTGCTCGCCGTGGCGGCCGGCGTGGCCTTCGTGGTCATCACCAACGGGCTCGCCTCGGCCGCGCGCGACGGCCTGGTCTCCGGGGTGGACCTGCCTTACCGCAATGCCGACCTGGTCGTCTCCGACCTCGACGGCAGCGAGGCCGCCACGGTGGTGGAACGGGCCCGCCGGCACCACGACGCAGCCGCCGTGCTGGGCTGGACGATGCAGCCGGTCTCCGGCTCCGGCCTGGTCTCGCGTCGTACGGACGTCGGGGTGATGGCCGATGCCCCGAGCCTGCGCTGGCAGCGGGTCGAGCAGGGCCGCTTCCCGCGGACGGCGGGCGAGGCGGTGGTCGACGTGAACGCCGCCAAGACGCTCGGTCTCGAGGTCGGCGACCGGATCAGGGTCGGTGCCGGTGCGCGCGCCGCCGAGGTCGTCGTGGTCGGCGCGGTGGACAGCCCGTCGGCCAGCGTGGGTGCGTCCCTCTACCTGCCCTGGCAGACGGTCGCGCGCTGGGCCTCGGGCCTGTACGTCGACAGCGTCGCGTACGCCGCCCGAGGTACGACCCAGGGCACCGAGGCGGGCCTGGCCGCGGCCCTGCGTGCCGACAGCGGCGGCACCGTGCGGACCGCGGACGCCTTCGTCGAGCACCGCACCGTCGAGCTCTCCCAGGGTGTCGACATCGTCGGCTACGTGCTCCTGCTCTTCGCCGCGATCGCGTTCTTCGTCGCGGTGCTGGTGGTCACGAACACCTTCGCGATCCTGTTCGCGCAGCGCGGCCGCGACTTCGCGCTGCTGCGCTGCGTGGGCAGCACCCGCGGCCAGCTGCTGCGCGCGATCCGGCTGGAGGCGCTCGCGCTCGGGCTCGCCTCCTCGCTGCTCGGCCTGGCGACCGGCGCCGGCCTCGGGCTGGGTGCCGTGGCCGTCGTCCGGGCGGTGGTCCCGCAGGCACGGCTCGGCTCGGTGTCCTACAGCCCGGCCTGGTTCCTCGCGGCCCTGGTCGTCGGCACCGGCGTCACCCTGGTCGCGTCCTGGCTGCCGACCCGGCGGGTGGTGCTGGTCGGACCGCTGGCCGCGCTGCGACCCGAGGGCGCGGCCGCGACCACGCCGAGCGGCCGGCGCCGGGTCCTGGCCGGTCTGGTCCTGGCCGCTCTCGGCACGATGCTGCTCGGTCTCGCCGTGGCGACCTCGGCCGCGCCGGTGCTGGTGATGGGTGGTGCGGTCTCGTTCACCGGCGTGCTGCTGCTCGGTCCGGTGCTGGTGCCCGCGCTGGTCCGGGCGTTCGGTCGCGCCGGGCGCCGGCTGGCGGGGCGGTCGCTCGGCTCCTCGCTCGACCTCGCCGCGGGAAACGCGGTCCGCAACCCCCGTCGTACGGCGACCACGACGGCCTCCCTGGTCGTCGGCGTCACGCTCACCACGGCGGTGCTGACCGGGGTGGCCAGCGCGCGCCAGTCGGTGGACCGGGAGATGGACGAGCAGTACCCGGTGGACGTGGCCCTCGTCGCCGGCACGTCCGGGTTCGGGGACACGGTGCTCGCCGACGTACGGAAGACCCGGCAGGTCGCCGCGGCGGCCGCGATCCCCGGGGTGCTCACCGAGGTCTCCGGTGGCGTCGGCACGCTGGACGTGCTCGTGGCGCCGCGCACCACCGACGTCGTGCGGGCGGCGCTGCCACGACCGCGGCCGGGCGAGATCGTGCTGCCCGACGACGCCGCGGGTGACCGGCACCGGGTCCGGGTCACCGTCGGGGATCGCTCGGTGGTACTGCGGGTCCGTCGCGGGGAAGGGTTCGGCACCGTGGGCCTGGTCGCGCCCCGGACGCTCGCCCGCCTCGGTGGCGCCGAGGGGATCCGCGCGGTGTGGGTGCGCGCGGCCGGGGGAGCCGATGCCGAGGACCTGACCGGTGACCTGGGCGCGATCGTCACGCCCTACCAGGCGGACGTCGAGAGCGGCCTGCAGAACAGGGCGTTCGTGGACCGCCAGCTGACCGTGCTCACCTCGGCGGTGGTCGGCCTGCTCGCGGTGGCCGTCGTGATCGCGCTGGTCGGCATCGGCAACACGCTCGGGCTGTCCGTGCTCGAGCGCGGTCGGGAGCACGCCCTGCTCCGCGCCCTCGGGCTGACCCGGCGCGGACTGCGCACGACCCTCGCGTTCGAGGCAGTGCTGCTCTCGCTCGTCGCGACCGTGGTGGGTGTGCTTCTCGGCGTCGGCTACGCGTGGGTGGGCACCGAGACGCTGGTCGCGCCGGTGGCCGGCGGCGGGGTGCGGGTGCCCTGGGACCAGCTGCTCGCGACGGTAGTGGTCGCCGGCCTCGCCGGCCTGGCCGCCTGTGTCCTGCCCGCCCGCAAGGCGGTCCGGGTCAGCCCGGGAGCGGGTCTCGCGATGGACTGACGCCCCAGAGGGCGGCCACGTGCCGGCTGTCGGTGCCGCAGCACCCGCCCAGGACCGTGATGGACCCGACCCGCTCCCGCAGCGTCCCGGTGGTCGAGGTGAGCAGGCCGAGGTCCCCGGCGTCGAGCTCCTCCATCTCGTCCAGCTCGGCGTGGGAGAGCGTGGACGCGTTGGGCCGGAAGAAGACCAGCCGCTGCTGCCAGGCACCGCCGTCGAGGGCGGGGGCCAGGTGCGTCGGGTGCGCGCAGTTCACGCCGTACCAGTCCGCCGGCGCCTGCTCCTCGACGACGCCGATCGCCTCGGCCAGCGTGCTGCCGTCGGGCAGGCGGCCGTCGGTCTCGACGGTGAAGGAGATCGCCACCGGGAGCCCGGCCGCCCGCGCGGCGCGGACCACGCCGATCGCCTCGGCCGGCTCGGTCATCGTCGTCGCGTGGACCAGGTCGACGCCCTCGGACGCGAACGACCCGACCTGGCTCGCGTGGTACGAGGCCGCCTCGTCGGGGTCGGCGCCCGCGGCCAGGTAGCCGTCCCCGCGGGGGCCGACCACGCCGCTGACCCGGGTCTCGTCCAGGCCGGACTCGGCCGCGACCTGCCGTACCAGCGCGACCGCCGCCCGGTTGACCCGGTCGAGTGCCGGCTCGTCGTACCCGAGCTTGCGAGCCCAGTCCGGGTTCGCCCGCCAGGTCGGCGTCTCCAGCAGCAGACCGGCGCCGGCGAGACCGGCGACGGCGGCGTACTCGCGGTAGTAGTCGGCCAGCGTCTGCGGGGCGTGGTCGACGAGGGGGAAGGACGCGAACTCGGGAAGGTCCAGGCCGTGGTTGAAGATCAGGTCGGTCTCGAGGCCACCATCGGTGACCCAGGACCCTGCGAGCGGGTCGGGCGACGCCATCTGACGATGGTAGGACCAGGTGGGCGCCTCCGGCAGGATTCGAACCTGCGACACCTGGTACCGGAAACCAGTGCTCTATCCCCTGAGCTACGGAGGCCTGGCGCCACCCGGGGGCGGCGCGATCCCGAACCTTACCGGTCGAAACTGGTGAGAAGGAAACCGGGAGCCGCCGATACGCTTGCCCGGTGAATCCCGAGCAGCTCTCCGCCACCGTTGTCGACGCTCTCACCGCCCTGGTCGGTGAGGGTGTGCTCGACCTGCCGGACGGTGTTCCGGCGGAGGTGACGATCGAGCGCCCGCGCCAGAAGGGGCACGGCGACTACGCGACCAACGTGGCGCTGCAGCTGGCCAAGAGGGCAGGGACGAATCCCCGCGCACTAGGCGAGCTCCTGGCCGCCAAGCTGGAGCAGGCCAACGGCATCAGCGCGGTCGAGGTGGCCGGCCCCGGCTTCCTCAACATCACCGTCGAGGCGGGCGCGCAGGGCCAGGTGGCCGCGGACGTCGTCGCCGCCGGTGCGTCGTACGGGCACGCGGACCTGCTGGCCGGGCAGAAGATCAACGTCGAGTTCATCTCCGCCAACCCGACCGGTCCCCTGCACCTGGGGCACACCCGCTGGGCGGTGCTCGGCGACGCGATCGGCCGGGTGCTCAGCGCGGCCGGCGCGGAGGTGACCCGGGAGTTCTACATCAACGACCGCGGCGTGCAGATGAACCACTTCGCGGACTCGATCGTCGCCGCCGCGCTCGGCGAGCCGGCCCCGGAGGACGGCTACCAGGGCGAGTACATCGCCGACCTGGCCAAGGCGGTCGAAGCGGCCAGCCCGGGCATCTTCGAGCTGCCCGCCGAGGAGCGGCGGATCGCGGTGCGGGAGAAGGGCTACGAGATCCAGCTGCGCGAGCAGCAGGAGCAGCTGGAGAACTTCCACACCCACTTCGACGTCTGGTTCTCCGAGCGCTCGCTGCACGAGGCCGGCCCCGGAAAGACATCGGTCCCCGAGACTCTCCAGCGGCTCAAGGACCTCGGGCACGTCTACGAGCAGGACGGCGCGCTCTGGATGCGCACCACCGACTTCGGCGACGACAAGGACCGGGTGCTCATCAAGTCCGACGGCGAGCTGACCTACTTCGCCTCGGACACCGCCTACTACCTCGACAAGCGCTCCCGCGGCTTCGACCACTGCATCTACCTGCTCGGCGCCGACCACCACGGGTACGTCGGGCGGCTGCGCGCGATGGCCGCCTGCGTCGGCGACGACCCGGACAAGACGCTGGACGTGCTGATCGGGCAGCTGGTCAAGATCCTGCGCGACGGCGAGGAGCTCAAGCTCTCCAAGCGGGCCGGCACCATCGTGACCCTCGACGAGCTGGTCGAGGAGATCGGCGTGGACGCGCTGCGGTACTCGCTGGCCCGCTACCCGGCGGACTCGCCGCTGGTGCTCGACGTCGCGGAGATCACCAAGGCGTCCAACGACAACCCGGTCTACTACGTCCAGTACGGGCACGCCCGGACCTGCCGGATGATGGAGAACGCCGCCGACCTGGGCATGAAGCTGCCCGAGACCCTCCTGAACGGCACCTGGGACCCCTCCTTGCTCAGCCACGAGCGCGAGGGCGAGCTGCTGCGCGCGCTGGCCGAGTACCCGCGGGTGGTCGCCAGCGCCGCCGAGCTCCGCGAGCCGCACCGGATCGCGCGCTACCTGGAGGACACCACCGCGGTGTTCAACAAGTGGTACGACACCAAGGAGTGCCGGATGCTGCCGCAGGGCGACGAGCCGGTGGCCCCGATCAACGAGGCCCGGCTGATGCTCACCGTCGCGGCCCGGACCGTGCTCGCCAACGGCCTCGACCTGCTCGGCGTGACCGCGCCCGAGCGGATGTGAGCACGTCGTGAGAGCCCACGAGGCCGGCTGGGCGCACGCGGCCGTCTCCGTCCGCGGACCGGCCTGGCTGCGCGAGCCCGCCGACGCCAACGCGCTGGTGCCGCAGCTCTGGTCGGGCACCGCACGCAAGGTCGACGGCGTCCTCGAGGTCGGGGGAGTCAAGCTCACCGACCTGGTCGCCGAGCACGGCTCGCCGGCGTACGTGCTCGACGAGGCCGACTTCCGGGCCCGTGCCCGTGCCTTCCGGGACGCCTTCGACAGCTACGACGTCTACTACGCCGGCAAGGCCTTCCTCTGCACGACGGTCGCGCGCTGGGTCGTCGAGGAGGGCCTGTTCCTCGACGTCTGCTCCGGCGGCGAGCTCGCGGTCGCCGAGCGGGCGGGCGTGCCGGCCGAGCGGATCGGCTTCCACGGCAACAACAAGTCGTACGGCGAGCTGGAGCGCGCGGTGGAGCTCGGGGTCGGGCGGATCATCGTGGACTCCTTCCACGAGATCGAGCGGCTGGCCTCGGTCACGCGCGAGCTGGGTCGCACCGCGCGCGTCCTGATCCGGGTGACCGCCGGCGTCGAGGCGCACACCCATGAGTACATCGCCACCGCGCACGAGGACCAGAAGTTCGGCTTCTCGATCAGCAGCGGCGACGCCCTCGATGCCGCCGGGCAGATCGCCGCCACCGACGGCCTGAAGCTGCTCGGCCTGCACAGCCACATCGGCTCGCAGATCTTCGACTCCGCCGGCTTCGAGGTCGCCGCCCGCCGGGTGCTCGCCCTGCACGCCCAGATCGCCGACGAGGTCGGGGTGACCCTGCCCGAGCTGGACCTGGGCGGCGGCTTCGGCATCGCCTACACCACCCAGGACGACCCCTCGGACCCCGCGCAGCTGGCGACCGAGCTGACCAAGATCGTCACCGAGGAGTGCAAGGCCCGCGACCTCGAGGTGCCCCGCCTCTCCATCGAGCCCGGGCGAGCGATCGTCGGTCCGGCCATGTGCACGGTCTACGAGGTCGGCACGGTCAAGGCCGTCGAGCTCGACGGTGGGGCCGTGCGCACCTACGTCAGCGTCGACGGCGGGATGAGCGACAACATCCGCACGGCGCTCTACGACGCGGACTACTCCGCGACCCTGGCGTCACGCCCCTCCGACGCCCCGGCGCTGCTGACCCGGATCGTCGGCAAGCACTGCGAAGCCGGCGACATCGTGGTCAAGGACGAGTTCCTGCCCGGCGACGTCGCGCCGGGCGACCTGGTCGCGGTTCCCGGCACCGGCGCCTACTGCCGCTCGATGGCGAGCAACTACAACCACGTCCCGCGCCCGCCGGTGGTCGCGGTCGCCGACGGCACCTCCCGCGTCGTCGTCCGGCGCGAGGAGGTCGACGACCTGCTGAGACTGGACGTGGATCCCGACGGACGAGTGCGAGACTGAGGCCGCCATGAAGGAGTCAGACAAGCAGCAGCCCATCCGCGTCGCCATGCTCGGCTGCGGGGTCGTCGGCAGCCAGGTGGCCCGGCTGATCCACGAGCAGGCCGGCGACCTGGCCGCGCGCATCGGAGCCCCCGTCGAGCTGGTCGGCGTCGCCGTACGGCGTCTCGGCCTGGCCCGGGACGCGGACCTACCGGCCGACCTGTTCACCACGGATGCCGAGGCGCTGGTCGCCCGCGAGGACGTGGACGTGGTCGTCGAGGTGATCGGCGGCATCGAGCCGGCCCGCGGCCTGATCCTCTCCGCGCTGGAGCACGGCGCCAGCGTGGTCACCGCGAACAAGGCGCTGCTCGCCGAGGACGGCGCGACCCTCTTCGCCGGCGCCGAGCAGGCGGGCCGCGACCTCTACTACGAGGCCGCCGTCGCCGGCGCGATCCCGATCCTGCGGCCGCTGCGCGAGTCGCTCGCGGGCGACAAGGTCACCCGGGTGCTCGGCATCGTCAACGGCACCACGAACTTCATCCTCGACAAGATGGACACCTCCGGCGCCGGGTTCACCGAGGCGCTCGAGGAGGCCCAGGCGCTGGGCTACGCCGAGGCGGACCCGACCGCGGACGTGGAGGGCTTCGACGCCGCCGCCAAGGCCGCGATCCTGGCCAGCCTCGCGTTCCACACCCGGGTCACCGCCGCGGACGTCTACCGCGAGGGCATCGCCGAGGTGACCGCGAGCGACGTGGCCTCGGCCCGGGAGATGGGCAGCGTGGTCAAGCTGCTCGCCATCTGCGCGCTCGCCGAGGGCCCCGACGGCCCGGCGGTCAGCGCCCGGGTGCATCCCGCGATGATCCCGAGGTCGCACCCGCTGGCCAGCGTCCGGGAGGCCTACAACGCGGTCTTCGTGGAGAGCGAGGCCGCCGGCCAGCTCATGTTCTACGGGCCCGGCGCGGGCGGTGCCCCGACGGCGAGCGCCGTGCTCGGCGACCTGGTCACGGTGGCCCGCAACCGCCTCGGCGAGGTCCGCGGCGCGGGCGAGTCGTCGTACGCGGACCTGCCGGTGCTCTCGATGGGCAGCACCGAGACCCGCTACCACGTCTCCATCGACGTCGACGACAAGGCGGGCGTGCTCGCCGCGGTCGCGCAGGCCTTCGCCGAGCACGACGTCTCCATCCAGACCGTCCGCCAGGAGGGCCGCGGCGACGACGCCCAGCTGGTCGTGGTCACCCACACCGCCAGCGACGCGGACCTGTCCGCCTGCGTCGAGTCGATCCGCCGGATGGCCTTCGTGCGCGAGGTCTCCAGCGTCATGCGTGTGGAAGGGGCGGGCGAGTGACGCACCAGTGGCTCGGCGTCATCGAGGAGTACCGGGACCGGCTGCCGCTGCCGGAGGGCACCCCGACGATCACGCTGCGCGAGGGCGGCACCCCGATGGTGCGCTCCGACTGGCTCTCCGGGCTGACCGGCGCCGAGGTCTGGCTCAAGGTCGAGGGCGACAACCCGACCGGTTCCTTCAAGGACCGCGGCATGACCGTGGCGCTCTCGGTCGCGGTCGGCCAGGGTGCCAAGGCGGTCGTCTGCGCCTCGACCGGCAACACCTCGGCGTCGATGGCCGCGTACGCCGCCCGCGCGGGGATCAAGCCGCTGGTGCTGGTGCCGCAGGGCAAGATCGCCGCGGGCAAGCTGGCCCAGGCGATCCTGCACGGCGCCCAGGTGATCATGGTGCGCGGCAACTTCGACGACTGCTTGCGAATGTCGCGCGGGCTCGCCGAGGAGTACCCGGTCGCCCTGGTGAACTCGGTGAACCCGATGCGCCTGGAGGGCCAGAAGACCGCCGCCTTCGAGATCGTCGACTTCCTCGGCGAGGCCCCGGACGTGCACGTGCTGCCGACCGGGAACGCCGGCAACATCTCGGCGTACTGGAAGGGCTACCAGGAGTACGTCGAGTCCGGTGAGGCCACCCGCACCCCGGTGATGCGGGGCTGGCAGGCCGCCGGCGCCGCGCCCCTGGTCCTCGGCCGGCCGGTGCCCGACCCGGAGACGGTCGCCTCGGCGATCCGGATCGGCAACCCGGCCTCCTGGGACCTGGCGGTCGCCGCCGCGAGCGAGTCCGGTGGGCTGTTCCGCAAGGTCACCGACGAGGCGATCCTGGCCGCGCAGCGCGAGCTGGCCGCCCGCGACGGCGTCTTCGTGGAGCCGGCCTCCGCGGCCGGGGTGGCCGGGCTGCTCACCGAGCACGCCGAGGGCGCCGACCTGCACGGCAAGACCGCCGTGGTCACCGTGACCGGGCACGGCCTCAAGGACATCGACACCGCGCTGTCCACCTTCACCGACCTGGTCGACACCGTCGTGGACGCCGACGTGGTCGCCGCGGCGCGCGCGGCCGGGCTGGAATGACCTTCGAGAAGGGACCGGTCACCGTCGCGGTGCCGGCCACCAGCGCCAACCTGGGTCCGGGCTACGACTGCCTCGGGCTCGCCCTCGACCTGTACGACGACCTGACCGGCGAGGTGATCGACGGCAGCCTCGAGATCGAGATCGAGGGCGAGGGCGCCGACACGCTGCCCCGCGACGAGACCCACCTGGTGGTGCGGTCGATGCGCCGTGCGTTCGACGCCGCCGGCGTCGCTCCGAGCGGGCTGCGACTGCGCTTCGTCAACCGGATCCCGCAGGCCCGGGGGATGGGCTCGTCCTCGGCCGCCATCGTCGGCGGCCTGGCCCTCGCCCGGGCGCTGCTGACCGATCCGGCCGTGCTGACGGACGCCGATCTGCTCCGCCTCGCGAACGAGATCGAGGGGCACCCCGACAACGTCGCCCCGGCGCTCTTCGGCGGGTTCGTCGTCTGCGGGCAGAACGACGAGGATGTCTGGGCCGACCAGGCGCCGATCCACCCGGACGTCCGGGCGGTCGTCTTCGTGCCCCCGGACGGCGTCAGCACCGAGGCGGCCCGGGGCCTGCTGCCCGCCGAGGTCCCGCACGCGGTCGCCGCCGCGAACACCGGCCGCGCCGCCCTGCTGGTGACCGCGCTCGGACAGGCCCCCGAGCGGCTGCACCGGGCCACCGAGGACTTCCTGCACCAGTCCTTCCGCGCGCCCGCGATGCCGGCGTCGTACGGGCTGGTCACCGAGCTGCGCGCGGAGGGGCACGCCGCCGTCATCTCCGGCGCCGGACCCACGGTGCTCGTGCTGACGACCGGGAATGCCGCGGCCCTGCTCGGGCGTTGTCCCTCCGGATGGGCTGCCGCCGTCCGTCGTGTGGACGGCTCGGGTGTGCGGGTTGTCACTCGCTGAACGATCGGAGTGCTACTCTGGGCTCAGCGTCCAGCCGGATCGCACGGCTCACTCGTTGACCAGCGCGACACCCAGACGCCCTTCTCCCGATTGATTTCCTCCGGTTCGCTGCTCCTGCACCGAACCGGGGCCTGATCGGGTAACCGCAGAACGCCGACGCATCGACGTACGGCTCACCAATGGGGAAGGACCCCGCATGACCGAATCCACCGAGACCACCGCAGCACCCGAGGCAGCCGGCAACGGCGCCGCGAAGCGTGGTGGCGGGCTGAGCAGCATGCTGCTGCCGGAGCTCAAGCAGGTGGCCGGCGGCCTGGGCATCAAGGCCACCGGTATGAAGAAGGCAGACCTCGTCGCTGCCATCCGTGCCGCCCAGAGCGGCGGCAACCAGAACCGGGGCGGCTCCCAGGCCGACGCCCCGAAGCAGGAGGCCCGCGCCAGCGAGGCCCCGAGGAATGAGGCTCCGCAGCAGGAGGCGCCGCGCACCGAGGCCCCCCAGCAGGAGGCCCCCAAGAACGAGAACCGCGAGAACGAGAACCGGGACCGCGGCGAGCACAAGAACCGCCAGGACCGGCAGGACCGCCAGGACCGCCAGGACCGCCAGGACCGCCAGGACCAGGGCGGCGGCAACCGTCAGCAGAACCAGGACCGGCAGAACCGGCAGGACCAGGGCAACCGCAACCAGAACCAGGGCGGCGGCGACGAGGGTGGCCGCCGCAACCGGCGCCGCCGGGGTCGTGACCGCGACCGCCAGGGCGGCGGCGGAGGCGGGGGCGGCCAGCAGGGTGGCCGCGGCAACCGCAACGAGCCGGACCTGAACATCCTCGAGGACGACGTCCTCACCCCGTGCGCGGGCATCCTGGACGTCCTCGACAACTACGCGTTCGTCCGGACCAGCGGCTACCTGCCGGGCACCGACGACGTGTACGTGTCGCTGTCGATGGTCCGCAAGTACGGCTTGCGCCGCGGTGACGCGATCACCGGCCAGGTGCGCCAGCCGCGCGAGGGCGAGCGCAAGGAGAAGTTCAACCCGCTCGTCAAGCTCGACTCCGTGAACGGGGCCGACCCGGAGGAGGCCAAGGGCCGGGTCGAGTTCAGCAAGCTGACCCCGCTGTACCCGGCCGAGCGGCTCCGCCTGGAGACCACCTCGACCAACCTGACCGGCCGGGTCATCGACATCGTCGCCCCGATCGGCAAGGGCCAGCGTGGCCTCATCGTCTCGCCGGCCAAGGCGGGCAAGACGATGATCATGCAGTCGATCGCGAACTCGATCACCACCAACAACCCCGAGTGCCACCTCATGGTCGTGCTCGTCGACGAGCGCCCGGAGGAGGTCACCGACTTCGAGCGCTCGGTCAAGGGCGAGGTCATCTCCTCGACCTTCGACCGCCCGGCCAGCGACCACACCACGGTCGCCGAGCTGGCCATCGAGCGCGCCAAGCGGCTGGTCGAGCTCGGCCACGACGTCGTGGTGCTGCTCGACGGCATCACCCGCCTGGGCCGCGCCTACAACCTGGCCGCCCCGGCCAGCGGCCGGATCCTGTCCGGTGGTGTCGACTCGGCCGCGCTGTACCCGCCGAAGCGGTTCTTCGGTGCCGCCCGGAACATCGAGGACGGCGGCTCGCTGACCATCCTCGCCACCGCGCTCATCGAGAGCGGCTCGAAGATGGACGAGGTCATCTTCGAGGAGTTCAAGGGCACCGGAAACCTGGAGATCCGGCTGCGCCGCGACTTCGCGGAGAAGCGGATCTACCCGGCCATCGACGCGGTGCAGTCGAGCACGCGTCGCGAGGAGCTGCTGATGAGCAAGGAGGAGCTCTCCATCATCTGGAAGCTCCGCCGGGTGCTCTCCGCGCTGGACGGCCAGCAGGCCCTGGAGCTGCTGCTCGAGCGGCTGAAGAAGTCGCAGAACAACATCGAGTTCCTGATGCAGGTCCAGAAGACCACTCCTGGGACAAACCAGGACGGCTGAGCGGGGCGCTGGCTATGCTGTCCGCCACGGGCGTTGGGGAACGCCCATCACGAACACCAGAACGAGGGGGGTCGCCATGGCGCGCATCGTGATCGCCGACGACGACGCTGACATCCGCGAGCTGGTGGTGTTCAAGCTTCGTCACGCCGGCCACGAGGTGCAGCCGGTCGCCGATGGTGCCGCTGCCGTGGAGGCCTGCCTGGCCAACAAGCCGGACCTGCTGATCCTGGACGTGATGATGCCCGGGATGAGCGGCCTGGAGGCGGCCCGCGCGATCCGGGAGAACCCGGCGATGGCCGGCGTCCCGATCATCATGCTCACCGCCCGGGCGCAGGAGTCCGACGTGGAGCAGGGCTTCGACGCCGGCGCGGACGACTACGTGGTCAAGCCGTTCAGCCCGCGCGAGCTGGCCACCCGCGTCGCCGCGGTCCTCGGCGAGGACTGATTTCGCTCAGCGCCCCGCGGCTGGCACAATCATTCGTTGGCTCCGGTTCACGTCTGCGCCCGCAGGCGACCCGGCGGCCGTGATCGGAGAAGAGGAACCATGAAGAAGGACATCCACCCGGACTACGTGGTGACCGAGGTGACCTGCACCTGCGGCAACACGTTCACCACCCGCAGCACCTCGGCGAACGGCTCCCTGCACGCCGACGTGTGCTCGAACTGCCACCCGTTCTACACGGGCAAGCAGAAGATCCTCGACACCGGCGGCCGCGTTGCCCGCTTCGAGGCCCGTTACGCCAAGAAGGCTGCCGACAAGAAGTAGCTTTCCCGAACGCCGGTCGCGCCCCCGTGGTGTGGCCGGCGTTCTGCCTTGTCCGCCCGCCCTCACCAGGAGCCCCGCATGTTCGACGCCGTCGACGCCCTGATCGCCGAGCACACCGAGCTCGAGCACACCCTGGCCGACCCGGCGGTGCACGCGGACCAGGCCCGGGCACGCAAGCTCAACCAGCGCTACGCCGAGCTCTCCGCGATCGTGCGCACCTACCGGGAGTGGCAGCAGCTCGGCGACGACGTCGAGGCCGCCCGCGAGCTGGCGGCCGAGGACGAGTCCTTCGCTGAGGAGGCGGAGAGTCTGGCCGAGCGCCGGGTCGCCACCGAGGAGCGGCTGCGGCACCTGCTGATCCCGCGCGACCCGAGCGACTCCAAGGACGCGCTGCTCGAGATCAAGTCCGGCGAGGGTGGCGAGGAGTCGGCGCTCTTCGCCGGCGACCTGTTCCGGATGTACAGCCGGTACGCCGAGCAGCACGGCTGGTCGACCCAGGTGCTCGACAGCACCGAGTCCGACCTCGGCGGCTACAAGTCGGTGACGGTGGCGGTCAAGGCCAAGGGGACTCCGGCGCCGGGCGAGGCACCGTACGCGCTGCTCAAGTTCGAGGGCGGCGTGCACCGGGTGCAGCGGGTGCCGGTCACCGAGTCCCAGGGCCGGGTGCACACCTCGGCGGCCGGCGTGCTGGTGATGCCCGAGGCCGAGCAGGTCGACGTCACCATCGACGAGAACGACCTGCGCATCGACGTCTTCCGGTCCTCGGGACCCGGCGGACAGAGCGTGAACACCACCGACTCCGCGGTGCGGATCACCCACCTGCCCACCGGCATCGTGGTCTCCTGCCAGAACGAGAAGTCGCAGCTGCAGAACAAGGAGTCCGCGATGCGGATCCTGCGCGCCCGGCTGCTGGCCGCGGCCGAGGAGGCCGCCAACGCCGAGGCGAGCGAGGCCCGCAAGAGCCAGGTCCGCACCGTCGACCGCTCGGAGCGGATCCGCACCTACAACTACCCGGAGAACCGGATCTCCGACCACCGCACCGGCTTCAAGGCCTACAACCTCGACCAGGTGCTCGACGGTGCGCTCGACCCGGTGATCGAGTCCAACGTGGCCGCGGACATGGCGGCGCGTCTCGAGGCGTTGGGTGACTGACGCTCGAGCGCTGCTGCGCGAGGCCGAGGTGACGCTCTCCGGCGCCGGCGTGGAGAGTCCCGCGTACGACGCCGCCGCACTGCTCGCGCACGTGCTCGGCGTCTCCCGCGGCGCGCTCGCCCTGGCGGGCTCGGTGGAGCCCGGCGCGCAGGCGAGGTTCCAGGCGCTGGTCGCCCGCCGCGCCGAGCGCGAGCCGCTGCAGCATCTCACCGGCAGTGCCGCCTTCCGGCACGTCGAGCTGGCCGTCGGCCCGGGGGTGTTCACCCCGCGGATGGAGACCGAGCTGCTGGCCGGCTGGGCGATCGAGACGGCACGTCTCGTCTCGGGACGGGCTCCGGTGGTCGTCGACCTGTGCACCGGCTCCGGCGCGATCGCGCTGAGCGTGGCCGACGAGCTCCCCGGCGCCGAGGTGCACGCCGTCGAGCTGGACCGCGACGCCTTCGCCTGGGCCAGCCGCAACCTCGCCGGGAGCGGCGTCGATCTGCGCGAAGGGGACATGGCGGACGCCTTCGCCGACCTGGACGGCACCGTGGACGTGGTGGTCTGCAACCCGCCGTACATCCCGTTGACCGCGTACGACGGCGTCGCGCCCGAAGCCCGCGACCACGACCCGGCGCTGGCGCTCTGGTCGGGCGAGGACGGCCTGGACGCGATCCGGGTGCTCGAGCGGACCGCCGCCCGGTTGCTCCGGCCCGGGGGAGCGGTGGGGGCCGAGCACGCCGACCTCCAGGGGGAGGCGGCACCGGGCGTCTTCGCCCGGGCCGGCCGCTGGTCCGACGTACGGGACCACGAGGACCTGGCAGGTCGTCCGCGCTACCTCACGGCCCGGCTGGCACGATAAGCGCGTGTCCACCCGTTACGACGCCACCGACGAGACCCAGCGCGAAGCCGGCCTGGCCGCCGCGACCACCGCGGTCCGCGCCGGGGAGCTGGTCGTCCTGCCCACCGACACGGTCTACGGCGTCGGCGCGGACGCCTTCGACCCGGCCGCGGTGCAGCGGCTGCTGGACGCGAAGGGCCGTGGCCGCGAGATGCCGCCGCCGGTGCTGATCTCCAGCGGCGGCACCCTGGACGCGCTGGCCAGCCAGGTGCCGGAGTGGGCGCGGCTGCTGGTGGAGAAGTACTGGCCCGGCCCGCTGACCATCGTGGTCCGCGAGCAGGGCTCGCTGCAGTGGGACCTCGGCGAGACGAAGGGCACCGTCGCGGTCCGGGTGCCGCAGGACCCGGTGGCGCTGGACCTGCTGGCCCGCACCGGCCCGCTCGCGGTCAGCTCGGCGAACCTGAGCGGCCGCCCGGCCGCCACCGACGCGGACCAGGCCGCGGAGATGCTGGGCGACAAGGTCGAGGTGATCCTCGACGGCGGCCCGACCAGCGACGACCGGCCCTCGACGATCGTGGACTGCACCGGGGACCAGCCGCGGCTGCTCCGTGCCGGGGCGATCCCGGTCGAGGAGCTGCGCACGGTGCTGGAGGGCGCCGAGGTCGCGCTCGACGACCTGACCGCACCCGAGGATCCCGCCGCCGGTGCGTGAGTACCTGCTGGTCTTCCTGGCCGCCGCGGTGGCCAGCTACCTGCTCTGCGTCTTCGCCCGCGAGCTGGCGATGCGCTTCGGCGCGGTCGCGCAGGTCCGCGACCGCGACGTGCACGCGATCCCGATCCCGTACTTCGGCGGGATGGCGATGCTCGGCGGCCTCGGCGCCGGGATCCTGGTCGCGCGGCACCTGCCGTTCCTGGGCCTGTCCAACCCGCAGGTCTTCCACGACGCCGGGGTGGTGCTGGTCGGCGGTGCGATCATCTGCGGCGTCGGCGTGCTCGACGACCTGCTCGAGCTCGACGCGCTGACCAAGCTGGGCGGGCAGATCGTCGCGGCCGGCTACCTGGTGCTCAACGGCGTGCAGCTGTACTCGCTGAACCTGCCCGGGACCGGGCAGTTCGTGCTGGACCCGACCCAGGCGATGCTGCTCTCGCTGGTGCTCATCGTCGGCACGGTGAACGCGATCAACTTCGTCGACGGCCTGGACGGGCTGGCCGGCGGGATGGTCTGCATCGGCGCGGTCGCGTTCTTCGCGTTCTCCTACCGGCTGGCCGACGCCAACGGACTCTCGCTCGCGACCACGGCGGCGATGCTGAGCGCGGCGCTGGCCGGTGCCTGCATCGGCTTCCTGCCGCACAACTTCTACCCGGCGCGGATCTTCATGGGGGACTCGGGCTCGATGCTGCTGGGCCTGGTGCTCTCCGGCTCGACGCTGGCGCTGACCGGGCAGTTCGCCGGGGTGCAGCTGAACCCGACGAACGGGTACGACGCGGGGAACTGGCTGCCGATCCTGCTGCCGATCCTGCTCCCGGTCGCGCTGCTGGTGGTCCCGTTCGTGGACCTGGCGCTGGCCGTCGTACGACGGACCCGGCGCGGCCAGGCGTTCTACCACCCCGACAAGGAGCACCTGCACCACCGGCTGCTCGAGTTCGGCCACAGCCAGCGCCGGGCGGTGGTCATCATGTGGCTCTGGTCGGCGCTGATCGCCTTCGGGGCGGTCCTGTTCACGCTCTACACGAACCCGATCAGCGTCGTCGTGATCGGCGTCGGGGCGGTGGTCACTCTCGGGCTGACCTTCGTGGTGCCGCGGCTGCAGCGGCCCGGAACCCCCGTCTGAACGATCCAAGATATGACTTGACGTCCAGGCCAACCCCTGGATTAGGCGCCTCCCGGACCTTGTGCTAGTTTTCACAAGCAACCACCCGCCGCCCAGACGACCCAAGCCAGAGGCCGCCATGACGACGAACGCATCGCCGCAGAAGCCCCCCACGGGTGGGCTCGCCGTGCTCGTCGGTGCCGCCTCGTGGGGCCTGGGAACCGCCGTGCTCGGCGTGATCGCCGGGTTCGTCATCGGCACCGAAGCCGGTGTCGGTGCTCTGGTCGGGGGCCTCGCGGCGATCGCGGTGCTCGCGACCGGAACCTGGGTCGTCCTGCGCGTGGCCGCGGCCGCTCCGGTGGCCGGACTGCTCGCGGCTCTTGTCGTCTACACGGCACAGGGCCTGCTGCTCCTGTTGACGCTGGCGATCCTCGCGAGGGTGACTGACGGCGACCAGACCGAGGCCGCGGCCTTCGCCGTCATTGCGGTCACGGTCGTCTGGACATCCATGTTCGCGGTCTACGTCCGGCGCGAGCGGATTCCCATCTTCGACCTCTCTGCCCTGGCTCCTGATTCGCCCGCGCAGCCCCCGCAGCACGGGCCTGGGCCGGAAGAGAGGTGACCGCCATGGCCTGCTATCGTCCGGAGCGACTTGGCGTGCCTCGACCTGGTCAGTGTCGGCGCGCACTCGCTCACCCCAGCCGTGATTTTTCCTCGCAGAACAGACAGGAGACAGCGTGAGTTCGCTCAGCGTCGTGGTTCCGACCGAGGAGTTCAACACTCCCGGTCCGGCGGACTTCAAGCTGCCCGGCGTCTTCGACATCGCCGGCGAGGCGGTCACGAAGCCGATGCTGTTGGTCATCCTCTCCGCGGTGATCGCCTTCGGCCTGTTCTACGCGATGTCGCGTCGCGCTGCGGTGGTTCCTGGCCGCCTGCAATTCGCCGGTGAGAGCGTCTACGACTTCGTCCGCAACACCATCGCGCGGGACACCATCGGCTCGCACGATTATGCGAAGTTCGTGCCCCTGCTGTTCACGATCTTCCTGTTCGTGCTCATCAACAACTTCTTCGGGATCATCCCGCTGATCCAGTTCCCGACGATGTCGCACATCGGGTACACCACGGCGCTGGCCGGGATCACCTGGGTGGTCTACAACGCGGTCGGCATCGCTAAGCACGGTTTCTTCGGCTACCTGAAGCACCAGACCGTGCCGGCGGGCATCTCCGGCCCGATCCTGCTCGCGCTGGTGCCGCTGGAGTTCTTCTCCAACATCATCGTCCGGCCGTTCACGCTGGCGCTTCGTCTGTTCGCGACCATGTTCGCCGGCCACCTGCTGGTGATCCTGTTCTCCCTCGGTGGCGAGTACCTGCTGCTGCACTACTCGCCGCACCCGGTCGGCATCGGCGCCGGTGTCATCTCCTTCGTCCTCGCCGTCGGTGTGAGCTTCCTGGACATGCTGATCATGTTCCTGCAGGCATACGTCTTCACGCTCCTCTCGGCGATGTACATCTCCGGCGCAGTCTCCGACGAGCACTGATCTCCACAACTTCACATCGAGCAGCACACGATGGCGCACCGTGCGCCCTCACAACCGAAAGGAAACCCCCATGGGTGGCACCCTGAACATGATCGGCCTCGGCCTGGCTGCGATCGGCCCGGCCATCGGCGTTGGCCTGATCTTCGCCGCGTACGTGAGCGGCGTCGCCCGCCAGCCTGAGGCCCAGTCGCGCCTGCAGAGCATCGCAATCTTCGGCTTCGTGCTCGCCGAGCAGTTCTTCATCATCTCCCTGGCGCTCGCCTTCGTCCTCAAGCCCTGACCTTCTCAGGGCAGCCTGGAGCACTCATGATCAAGACAGTTGTCCTCGCGGCAGCCGAGGAAGAGCCGAACCCGCTCATCCCGCACGCTGCCGAGATCATCCTCGGCCTGGTCGTTGTCGCGGTTCTGTACTACCTGATCTCGAAGATCGTCGTTCCCAACTTCGAGAAGGCGTACGCCGAGCGGACCACCGCGATCGAGGGTGGCCTCAAGGCCGCGGAGACCAAGCAAGCCGAGGCCGATGCCAAGCTCGCCGACCTGGAGGCCCAGCTCGCCGACGCCCGGCACGAGGCCGCGCGCATCCGTGAGGAAGCGCGTGAGCAGGGTGCCGCGATCGTGGCCGAGATGCGCGAGCAGGCCCAGTCCGAGGCCTCCCGGATCGTCGAGCACGGCAAGGCGCAGATCGAGGCCGAGCGCCAGCAGGCGGTCACCTCGCTGCGGGCCGAGGTCGGCACCCTGGCCACCTCGCTGGCCGGCCGCATCGTCGGGGAGAGCCTGGACGACGACCAGCGGTCCGCGCGCGTGGTCGAGCGGTTCCTGTCCGAGCTCGAGGGAGCCGGCTGATGTCGCTGCGAGGCGCATCGGCCGACGCCCAGGCAGCACTGCGCCAGCAGCTGGACGCGGTTGCCGCCACGGACCAGGCCGCGGTCGCCGAGGACCTGTTCGGTGTCGCCGCCGTGCTCCGGGCCGAGCCCGGGCTGCGGCGGGTCGCCACCGACCAGTCGCTCGACGCGGCCGCCAAGGCGGGCCTGGTCCGGCAGGTGTTCGCCGGCAAGCTGTCCTCGGCCGGGCTGGACCTGGTCGCGGCAGCGGTCGAGCGCCGCTGGACCGCGACCCGGGACCTGGCCGACGTGCTCGAGGACCTGGGCGTGGTCGCGCTGGTCAAGTCGACCGGCGGGGACGCCCGCCGGCTCTCCGACGAGCTGTTCGCCGTCGCCGAGCTGGTCAACTCCGAGGCCGACCTGCGCAACGCGCTGTCCGACCCGGCCCGCTCGGCGGCCGACAAGTCGGCGCTGCTGCGCAACCTGCTCGACGGCAAGGCGCTGGGCGCGACCGTCCGGCTCACCGAGCTGGCGCTCAACGGCAGCCACCGCACCGTGGTCGCGGCGCTGACCGAGTACCAGAAGGTCGCCGCGGCCGTGCAGGAGGAGAGCGTGGCCCGGGTCCGCACGGCCCGCCCGCTCACCGACGGTGAGCAGCAGCGCCTCACCGACGCCCTCGGGCGTCAGTACGGCCGGGCGATCCACCTCAACGTGGTCGTCGAGCCGGACCTGATCGGCGGCCTCCGGGTCGAGGTCGGCGACGACGTGATCGACGGCAGCGTGTCCAGCCGCCTCGACGACGCCCGCCGCCGGCTCGCTGGCTGACCACACACAAACTTTTTCGAGAAGCACGAGAGATAGGGACCAGGAAATGACGGAGCTTTCGATCCGTCCGGAGGAGATCCGGGACGCGCTGCAGCGCTTCGTGGCGGACTACCAGCCCGAGGCCGCCAGCAAGGAAGAGGTCGGCACCGTGGCCGAGGCCGCGGACGGCATCGCCCGGGTCTCCGGCCTGCCGTCGTGCATGGCCAACGAGCTCCTCGAGTTCGAGGACGGCACCCTCGGCATCGCCCTGAACCTCGACACCCGCGAGATCGGTGTCGTCATCCTGGGTGACTTCGACAAGATCGAGGAGGGTCAGTCGGTCAAGCGCACCGGCGAGATCCTCTCGGTGCCCGTGGGCGACGGCTACCTCGGCCGCGTGGTCGACCCGCTCGGCAACGCGATCGACGGCCTCGGCGACATCGCGACAGAGGGCCGCCGCGCGCTCGAGCTCCAGGCCCCCGGCGTGATGGCTCGCAAGTCGGTCCACGAGCCCCTCGCCACCGGCATCAAGGCCATCGACGCGATGACCCCGATCGGCCGTGGCCAGCGCCAGCTCATCATCGGCGACCGCGCCACCGGCAAGACCACGGTCGCGATCGACACGATCATCAACCAGAAGCAGAACTGGGAGACCGGCGACCCGAACAAGCAGGTCCGCTGCATCTACGTGGCGATCGGCCAGAAGGGCTCGACCATCGCCTCGGTGCGCGGCGCCCTCGAGGAGGCCGGCGCGCTGGAGTACACCACCATCGTCGCGGCCCCCGCCTCGGACAGCGCCGGCTTCAAGTACCTGGCGCCGTACACCGGTTCGGCCATCGGCCAGCACTGGATGTACGACGGCAAGCACGTGCTGATCGTCTTCGACGACCTGACCAAGCAGGCCGAGGCCTACCGGGCCGTGTCGCTGCTGCTGCGCCGCCCGCCGGGCCGCGAGGCGTACCCGGGTGACGTCTTCTACCTGCACAGCCGGCTCCTCGAGCGTTGCGCGAAGCTCTCCGACGACCTGGGTGCCGGCTCGATGACCGGCCTGCCGATCATCGAGACCAAGGCCAACGACGTCTCGGCGTTCATCCCGACCAACGTCATCTCGATCACCGACGGCCAGATCTTCCTGCAGTCGGACCTGTTCGCGGCCAACCAGCGCCCGGCTATCGACGTCGGTATCTCCGTCTCCCGTGTGGGTGGCGCGGCGATGACCAAGGCGATGAAGGCCGTCACCGGCTCCCTCAAGGTCGACCTCGCGCAGTTCCGCGCGATGGAGGCGTTCGCGATGTTCGCCTCCGACCTCGACGCGGCCTCGCGGCAGCAGCTCGACCGCGGTCAGCGGCTGATGGCCCTGCTCAAGCAGCCGCAGTACTCGCCGTACCCGGTCGAGGAGATGACTGCCTCGCTGTGGCTGGGCACCACCGGCCGCCTGGACATCGTCCCGGTCGCCGACGTGCTCCGCTTCGAGCACGAGTTCCTCGACTACCTGCGCCGCTCGCACGGCCAGGTCCTGGACACGATCCGGGAGACCCTGAAGTTCGAGGACGGCACCGAGCAGGCGCTCGAGGCGGCCTACAACTCCTTCCTCGACCAGTTCGAGACCTCCGAGGGCGAGTCGATCAAGCCCGGCACCGAGACCCACGAGGCCCTGCCGGCCGACGAGGTCGAGCAGGAGCAGATCGTCAAGCAGAAGCGAGCGTGAGCTAGCAATGGCCGTATCGCTGCGTGAGTACCGCGCGAAGATCAAGTCGGTCGAGTCGACCAAGAAGATCACTCGCGCCATGGAGCTCATCGCTGCGTCCCGCATCATCAAGGCGCAGCAGCGGGCTCTGGCCGCCTCGCCGTACAGCCGCGAGCTGACCCGGGCGGTCTCGGCGCTGGCGACGTTCTCCAACGTCGACCACGCGCTGGTCACCGAGCCGGAGGTCTCCAGCCACGCCTCGATCCTGGTGATCACCAGCGACCGCGGCCTGGCCGGCGCGTACTCCTCCAGCGTCATCAAGGAGGCCGAGCGGCTGGTCGAGAAGCTCAAGGCCGAGGGCAAGACCGTGAACCTGTACACCTCGGGCCGGAAGGCCGCGGCGTACTACAAGTTCCGCAACCGCCCGGTCGTACAGAGCTGGTCCGGCTTCTCCGACCAGCCCACGTACGAGGACGCCCGAGCGATCGCGAACGAGCTGATCGAGGTCTTCGTGGCCGGCGAGGACGAGCACGAGCACGCCACCCACGAGGTGCACGTGGTCTACAGCCGGTTCCGCTCGATGCTGGTGCAGGAGCCGACCGCGCTGCGACTGCTCCCGCTCGAGGTGGTCGAGGGTACCGAGGCTCCGGCCGAGGGCGACGTCCTCCCGCTCTACGAGTTCGAGCCGTCGGCGCACGACGTCCTGGACGCGCTGCTGCCCAAGTACGTGACCAGCAGGATCTACTCGGCACTTCTCCAGGCGGCGGCCTCCGAGCTGGCCGCTCGGCAGAAGGCGATGAAGTCCGCGACGGACAACGCCCAAGAGCTGATCAAGAAGTACACCCGGATCGCGAACCAGGCCCGCCAGGCCGGCATTACCCAGGAAATCAGTGAGATCGTCGGTGGCGTGAACGCCCTCGCCGACGCGACCGCAGCCAGCGAGTGAGTGAGAAGAAGATGACTGCCACCATCAACGAGAACGAGACCGCCACCACCGGCGGCGTCGGCCGGATCGCCCGGGTCATCGGCCCGGTCGTGGACGTGGAGTTCGCGACCGACGAGATGCCCGACATCTACAACAAGCTCGAGGTCGACATCACTCTCGGCGGCGAGACCACGACGCTGCCGCTGGAGGTCGCCCAGCACATCGGCGACGGCATGGCCCGCGCCATCTCGCTCAAGCCGACCGACGGCCTGGTCCGCGGCGCCCAGGTGCGCGACACCGGCGCCCCGATCAGCGTGCCCGTCGGCGACGTGACGCTCGGCCACGTGTACAACGCGACCGGCGACGTGCTCAACCTCGAAGAGGGCGAGACCTACGAGGTCAACGAGCGCTGGGGCATCCACCGCAAGGCCCCGGCCTTCGACCAGCTCGAGTCCAAGACCCAGATGTTCGAGACCGGCATCAAGGTCATCGACCTGCTCACGCCGTACGTGACCGGTGGAAAGATCGGCCTGTTCGGTGGCGCCGGTGTCGGCAAGACCGTGCTGATCCAGGAGATGATCGCCCGCGTCGCCAAGAACCACGGTGGTGTCTCCGTGTTCGCCGGCGTCGGCGAGCGCACCCGTGAGGGCAACGACCTCATCGTCGAGATGAAGGAGGCCGGCGTCTTCGACAAGGTCGCCCTGGTCTTCGGCCAGATGGACGAGCCGCCGGGCACGCGTCTGCGGGTCGCGCTCTCCGCGCTGACGATGGCGGAGTACTTCCGCGACGTGCAGAACCAGGACGTGCTGCTCTTCATCGACAACATCTTCCGGTTCACCCAGGCCGGCTCCGAGGTCTCCACCCTGCTCGGCCGGATGCCGAGCGCGGTGGGCTACCAGCCGAACCTCGCCGACGAGATGGGCGTGCTGCAGGAGCGGATCACCTCGACCCGCGGTCGCTCGATCACCTCGATGCAGGCGATCTACGTGCCGGCGGACGACTACACCGACCCCGCGCCGGCGACCACCTTCGCCCACCTGGACGCGACCACCGAGCTCTCCCGTGAGATCGCCTCGCTGGGTATCTACCCGGCGGTGGACCCGCTGACCTCGACGTCGCGGATCCTCGACGCGCAGTACATCGGTCAGGCTCACTACGACTGCGCGATCCGGATCAAGCAGATCCTGCAGCGCAACAAGGAGCTCCAGGACATCATCGCGATCCTCGGTGTCGACGAGCTCTCCGAAGAGGACAAGATCATCGTGTCCCGGGCTCGCCGGATCCAGCGGTTCCTGTCGCAGAACACCTACGTGGCCAAGCAGTTCACCGGCATCGAGGGTTCGACCGTGCCGGTGGCCGACACCATCGAGGCGTTCAACAAGATCGCCGACGGCGACTACGACCACGTGGCCGAGCAGGCCTTCTTCATGTGCGGCGGTCTCGACGACGTCGAGCAGAAGTGGGCCGAGATCCAGAAGAGCCTCTGATGGCGTCGGGAGACGTCCTTCAGGTCGAGCTGGTCGCGGCCGACCGGCTGGTGTGGTCGGGCGAGGCGACGATGATCATCGCCCGCACCACCGAGGGTGACGTCGGCGTGCTGCCCAACCACGCGCCGATGCTCTCGCTGATGGTGGACGGCGTCGTCGACGTCACCACCACGGAGAACGAGACGTGGGTCGCGGCCGTCGACGCCGGGTTCCTCTCGGTGGCCGACAACCGGGTCTCGATCCTGGCCGAGCACGCCGAGATGTCCCACGAGATCGACCTGGAGAAGGCGCGGGCCGACCTCGACCGGGCGCACAAGGCCGGCGAGGACGACGGCGAGCACGCCGCGGCCGCGGCGGCAGCGTGGGCCGAGGCCCGCCTCCGCGCCGTCGAGCTGGCCAAGTAGGGACGAGGCGGTAGATGGCGGCATGGCAGTGGCTGTTGGACTCAGCCGGTGTCGTGCTGCTCCTGTTCGTCCTCTACGGGTTCTGCCTGGTGGTACGCCGCCGGGTGCTGTCCCGCCACGGAGGCACCTTCGAGCTCTCCGCGCGAGCTTCTGGCCGCGTCCGGTCTGCCCAGGCCGGGCGCGGTTGGGTTCTCGGGCTCGGTCGCTACCACGACGAGCAGCTCCAGTGGTTCCGGATCTTCTCCGTCTCACCCCGGCCGCGCCGGTCCTGGACGCGCGCACAGCTGCGGATCACCGGGCAGCGTGAGCCCGAGGGCCAGGAGGCCTTCGCCCTGTACGCCGGCCACCTGGTCGTCGAGTGCAGCACGCCGTCGGGGCTCGTCGAGCTGGCGATGAGCCCGAGCGCGCTCACCGGGTTCTCGGCCTGGCTGGAGGCGGCCCCGCCGGGGACCGACTGGGACCAGCCGCGGCGGCACTGATCCCTACTGCTCCCGCTCTCCTCCGGGCACCCAGAGCACGTCGCCCTGCTCGCGGTTGGTGTAGCGGGCCAGGATGAAGACCAGGTCGCTGAGCCGGTTGAGGTAGGTGATGGCGAGCTTGTTCATCACCTCGCCGTACTCGGCGTACGCCGCCCAGGCCTCCCGCTCCGCCCGGCGCACCACCGTGCGGACCACGTGCAGCTGGGCCGCCGCGGGCGTGCCGCCGTTGAGGATGAAGCTGCGCAGCGCGGGCAGGTCCTCGTTGTACTGGTCGCACCAGCCCTCGAGCCGGTCCACGTAGGACTGCTCGATCCGCAGCGGCGGGTACTCGGGGTCGGGCACGACCGGGGTGCACAGGTCGGCGCCCACGTCGAACAGGTCGTTCTGCACCCGGGTCAGCACCGTGACCACGTCCGCGTCCAGCCCGCCGGTGGCCAGCGCGACACCCAGGTGGGCGTTGGCCTCGTCGACCACCGCGTAGGCCTCCAGCCGCGGATCGGTCTTCGTGGTGGTGCTCATGTCGCCGAGCCGGGTCTGCCCCGCGTCGCCGGTGCGGGTGTAGATGCGGGTGAGGTTGACCATGCCCCGAGCGTAGTCGGGCCCTCTCGATAGCCTCGACCCGTGGAGAGCTTCCGGGTCAGCGCGCAGGGACCGCTCGCGCGACCCCTGGAGGGGACCGTGCACGTGGGCGGCGCCAAGAACTCCGCACTCAAGCTGATGGCGGCCGCGCTGCTCGCGCCGGGCACCAGCGTGCTGCACAACGTGCCGGACATCCTCGACGTGGCGGTGATGAGCCAGCTGCTGGAGCGGCTGGGCTGCATCGTGACCGTCGGCGACCCGTCCCCGGAGTCGGGGAGCGGCACCGTCGCGGTCGAGGTTCCCGAGGAGATCGCCTGGGAGGCGCCGTACGAGCTCGTACGACGGCTGCGCGCCTCCATCGCGGTGCTCGGACCGCTGGTGGCGCGCTGCCACCGGGCCAGCGTGGCGCTGCCCGGCGGGGACGCGATCGGCTCCCGAGGCCTGGACATGCACATGGCCGGGCTGCGCGAGCTCGGCGCCCAGGTCCGGGTCGAGCACGGACAGGTCGTGGCCGAGGCGCCCGAGGGCCTGCGCGGCGCGGCCCTGTGGCTGGACTTCCCGTCGGTGGGGGCGACCGAGAACCTGGTGACGGCCGCGGTGCTGGCGCAGGGGACCAGCGTGCTCGACAACGCGGCGCGGGAGCCGGAGATCGGCGACCTGTGCCGGATGCTGGTCGCGATGGGTGCCCGGATCGACGGGATCGGCTCCTCCACGCTCACCATCGAGGGCGTGGACCGGCTGTCCCCGGTGGAGCACACCACCGTGACCGACCGGATCGTGGCGGGCACCTGGGCGTTCGCGCCGGCGCTCGCGGGCGGCCGGGTCCGGGTCGAGGGCGGTGTCGGCGGGCACCTGGACCTGGTGCTCGACAAGCTCGGCAACGCCGGCGCCGCGGTGGAGGTGGACTCGACCGGGTTCGCGGTGAGCGTGGACCGCCGGCTGCGGGCCTTCGACGTGGTCACGCTGCCGTACCCGGGCTTCCCGACCGACTTGCAGCCGTTCGCGCTGGCGCTGGCCTCGGTCAGCGAGGGCACCGCGATGATCACCGAGAACGTCTTCGAGTCCCGGTTCATGTTCGTCCAGGAGCTGGCCCGGCTCGGCGCCGACGTGCACACCGACGGCCACCACGCCGTCGTACGCGGGGTGCCGGCGCTGTCCGGCGCCCCGGTGGTCGCGCACGACATCCGGGCCGGTGCCGCGCTGGTGCTCGCCGGGCTGGCCGGTCACGGGGTCACCACGGTGGCCGAGTCGCAGCACATCGATCGCGGCTACCCGCGGTTCGCGGAGGCGCTGACGTCGGTGGGCGCGGACGTGGCCCGGATCACGGAACCGGGCGAGTGAGACAGTCCACAACCCGTACCCATGGGTAGCCGACCGGCCTACTCTTCGCTCTATGAGCGCTGAGAAGGACCGTCCCTGGGTGATGCGGACCTACGCCGGGCACAGCTCGGCGGCCGAGTCCAACAAGCTCTACCGGACCAACCTCGCCAAGGGCCAGACCGGCCTCTCGGTGGCGTTCGACCTGCCCACGCAGACCGGCTACGACCCGGACTCGCCGCTCGCGCGCGGTGAGGTCGGCAAGGTCGGCGTGCCGATCCCGCACCTCGGCGAGATGCGGCGGCTGTTCGCGGACATCCCGCTGACCGAGATGAACACCTCGATGACGATCAACGCCACCGCGATGTGGCTGCTGGCCCTCTACCAGGTCGTCGCGGAGGAGCAGAACGTCGGCGTCGACCCGAAGGAGGTGCACGCACGGCTCGCGGGCACCACCCAGAACGACATCATCAAGGAGTACCTGTCCCGCGGGACCTACGTGTTCGGGCCGGAGCACTCGCTGCGGCTGACCGCGGACACGATCGCGTACACGGTCAACAACATCCCCAAGTGGAACCCGATCAACATCTCCAGCTACCACCTGCAGGAGGCCGGCGCGACGCCGACGCAGGAGCTGGCGTTCTCGCTGTGCGCGGCGATCGCGGTGCTGGACGCGGTCAAGGACTCCGGCCAGGTCTCCGCCGACGACTTCGAGAAGGTCGTCGGCCGGATCTCGTTCTTCGTCAACGCCGGTGTCCGGTTCGTCGAGGAGATGTGCAAGATGCGCGCCTTCGTCGAGCTCTGGGACCAGCTGACCGCGGAGCGGTACGGCGTGCGCGACGAGAAGATGCGCCGGTTCCGGTACGGCGTGCAGGTGAACTCGCTCGGCCTGACCGAGGCGCAGCCCGAGAACAACGTGCAGAGGATCGTGCTGGAGATGCTCGGCGTGACCCTGTCCAAGAACGCCCGTGCCCGGGCGGTGCAGCTGCCCGCGTGGAACGAGGCGCTCGGCCTGCCGCGCCCGTGGGACCAGCAGTGGTCGCTGCGGCTGCAGCAGGTGCTCGCCTTCGAGTCCGACCTGCTCGAGTACGAGGACATCTTCGACGGCTCGCACGTGATCGAGGCCAAGGTGGCCCAGCTGGTCGCCGACGCCCGCGCGGAGATGGACCGGATCCAGGCGATGGGCGGCGCGGTCGCCGCGGTCGAGTCCGGCTACATGAAGCAGGAGCTGGTCTCCAGCCACGCCGCCCGCCGGGCGCGGATCGAGAACGGCGAGGACATCGTCGTCGGGGTGAACAAGTTCGAGACCACCGAGCCGTCGCCGCTGACCGCGGACCTCGACGCCGCGATCCAGACGGCCGATCCCGAGGCGGAGCGGCAGGCGATCGCCTCGGTGGAGGCGTGGAAGGCCGAGCGCGACGAGGCCTCGGTGCGGGCGGCCCTGGACGCGCTGGCCGAGGACGCCAAGACCGGCGCGAACCTGATGACCGCGACCCTGAACGCTGCCCGCGCGGGCGCGACCACGGGGGAGTGGGCCGGGACGCTGCGTGAGGTCTTCGGGGAGTTCCGGGCGCCCACCGGGGTGGCCGGGGCCGTCGGCGTCGCCGAGGCCGGCGCCGAGCTGACCGCGGTGCGGGAGCGGGTGCGTACGACGGGCGAGGAGCTGGGCGGCCGGCTCCGGCTGCTCGTCGGCAAGCCGGGGCTGGACGGGCACTCCAACGGCGCCGAGCAGGTCGCCGTCCGGGCCCGCGACGCCGGCTTCGAGGTGATCTACCAGGGCATCCGGCTGACCCCGGAGCAGATCGTCGCGGCCGCGGTGGCCGAGGACGTGCACTGCGTCGGGCTCTCGATCCTGTCCGGTTCGCACATGGAGCTGGTGCCGGACGTGCTGAACCTGATGCGCGAGGCCGGGCTGAACGACGTCCCGGTGATCGTCGGCGGCATCATTCCGGACTCGGACGGCAAGAGGCTGGTCGAGATGGGCGTGGCCGCGGTGTTCACGCCCAAGGACTTCAGCCTCACCCAGGCGATGGACGGGATCGTGGACGCGATCCGGAACGCCCACGACCTGGCCTGACCGTTTTGGAGGTTTCTCACTAGTCCCGTTGGTCCCGTTCGTCCGTTCCACCCTTTACGTGCGCTCTGAGATGGTTAGCATGGTGAGGTTGGGCGGGGGCCCGGCAGGGGACATGGGGGTACTGGGTCGTGATGACTCCGGGCTCGGGATTGGGGACGCGTCCGTCCGATCTGGGCGGACTGCTCGAGGCTGCCCCGGACGCGATGGTCGTCATCGACGCCGGCGGCGTCATCCAGCTCGTCAACGCCCAGACGGAGATCGTCTTCGGCTACGCCCGTGAGGAGCTGCTCGGCGAGCGCGTCGAGATCCTGGTGCCGGCCGCGCTCCGCGAGCTGCACGGGCACCACCGTGCCGACTACCTCCGCGAGCCGCACGTGCGCGCGATGGGCTCCGGGCTGGACCTGCGGGCCCGCCGCAAGGACGGCTCGGAGTTCCCGGTGGAGATCTCGCTGGCGCCGCTGCGCACCGACCACGGGCTGCTGATCTCGGCGGCGGTGCGCGACATCAGCGAGCGGCTGCGCGCGCAGGAGGAGAACGACCGGATCAAGGACGAGTTCTTCGCCACCGTCTCCCACGAGCTGCGCACCCCGCTGACCTCGATCCTCGGGTACGCCGAGCTGATGGCCGACCTGGAGACGCTCTCGCCGCAGGGCAACCGGTTCCTCTCGGTCATCACCCGCAGCGCCGAGCGCGAGCTGCGGCTGGTCGACGACCTGCTCACCCTGGTGGCGATCGAGCAGCGCGGCCTGGACATCCAGCCGGTCCCGGTGGACCTGCAGTCGATCGTGCGGGACGCGGTGGAGGCGGCCCGGCCGCGCGCCGAGGAGGTCGAGATCGAGCTGGGCCTCGAGGTGCCCGGCCGGCCCATCGAGATCGAGGCCGATGCCGACCGGATCGGCCAGGCCGTCGACAACCTGCTCTCCAACGCCCTCAAGTTCACCCCCGTCGGCGGCTCGGTCGGAGTCCGGCTCAGCGCCCGCGACGGCTGCGCCGAGGTCGAGGTCGCCGACTCCGGGCACGGCATCGACGAGGCCGACTCCAACCGGATCTTCGAGCGGCTGTACCGATCCGGCGCCGCGGTCGCCCAGCAGATTCCCGGCGCCGGTCTCGGGCTGACCATCACCCTGGCGATCCTCAAGGCCCACCACGGCAGCATCCAGGTGGTGAAGTCCGACGAGACCGGGACGACCTTCCGGATGACGCTGCCCCTGGCTCGCTGAGCCCTGCTCATGCTCACCCGACCCCGGCGGCCTCCCGCTCACGCTCCGGCTGCTCGGCCACCACGGCACCGCGCGGCAGCAGCCGTCGTACCAGGGGCCAGGCGAGCACCAGCGCGACGATCGCGTAGACCACCACCGCGACCGGCTCGTTGACCAGGCCGGAGACGTCGCCGTTGCTCAGCTGGAACGAGCGGCGCAGCTGCTCCTCGATCCGCGGGCCGAGGATGGCGCCCAGGATGAGCGGCAGCACCGGCAGGCCGAACCGGCGCATCGCGAAGCCGAGCACACCGAGCACCAGCAGGATCGTCAGGTCGAACGACTGCAGGTTGACCGCGTAGGCGCCCAGGCTCGCGAAGAACACGATGCCGGCGTACAGGTAGGGGCGCGGGATCTGCAGCAGGCGGGACCAGGCCGGCGCCAGCGGCAGGTTGATGAGCACCAGCAGCAGGTTTCCGATGAACAGGCTGGCGATCAGCCCCCAGACCAGCTGCGGCTCCTTGTCGAAGAGCAGCGGCCCGGTCTGGATGTTGTAGTGGCTGAACGCGGCCAGCATCACCGCGGCGGTGGCGTTGGTGGGCAGGCCCAGGGAGAGCAGCGGGACCAGCGTGCCCGCGGCGGAGGCGTTGTTCGCCGCCTCCGGGCCGGCGACGCCCTCGATGGCGCCCTTGCCGAACTCCTCGGGGTGCTTGGTCAGCCGCTTCTCGGTGACGTAGGAGAGGAACGTCGGGATCTCCGCGCCACCGGCCGGCAGCGCGCCGAACGGGAAGCCGAGCGCGGTGCCGCGCAGCCACGGCTTCCAGGAGCGCTTCCAGTCCTCCTTGCCCATCCAGGGCTGGCCCACGGGGATCACCTGTCCCGACGTACGACGCAGGTGCGCGGCCACCCAGAGCGCTTCGCCGACGGCGAAGATCGCCACCGCGACCACCACCACGTCGAGGCCGTCGGCGAGCTGGGCCTGGCCGAAGGTGAGCCGGGGCTGGGCGGTGGCCGGGTCCAGCCCGACCAGGCCGACCGTGAGGCCGAGGGCGAGAGCGCAGAACCCGCGCAGCCTCGACCGGCCGAGCACCGCGGTGACCGCGAGCAGGGCCAGCACCATGATCGCCAGGTAGCTGGGCGAGCCCAGGCTGACCGCGAAGTCGACCATCACCGGGGCGGTGAACACCAGGAGCATCGTGCCGATGGTGCCGGCCACGAACGAGCCGATCGCGGCGGTGGCCAGAGCCTGCGCGGCCCGGCCGGCCTTGGCCATCTTGTTGCCCTCGATCGCGGTCACCACCGAGGAGGACTCGCCGGGGGTGTTCAGCAGGATCGAGGTGGTCGAGCCGCCGTACATGCCGCCGTAGTAGATGCCGGCGAACATGATGAACGCACTGGTCGGCTCGAGTGCGTACGTCGCCGGCAGGAGCAGCGCGACGGTCATCGCGGGACCGAGCCCCGGCAGCACGCCGACGGCGGTGCCGAGCAGCACGCCCACCAGCGCCCAGAGCAGGTTGCCCGGCGTCGCCGCGGTGGCGAAGCCGTCCATCAGGGAGGAGAGCACGTCCATCAGAGCACTCCTTCCAGCACGCCGGCGGGCAGGTGGATGCCGAGGCCGGAGTAGAAGCCGTAGAAGGTGGCCAGCGACATCGCCAGGGAGATCGCCACGTCGCGCAGGTAGCGGCGGCTGCCCAGCGCCCAGGAGGTGCCCCAGAACAGGATTGCGCCGGAGAGCACCCAGCCGAGCCGGTCGATGAGCACGATGTTGGCGACGAAGGCGGCGAGCAGCGGCAGCACCACGCGCCACTCGGTCGGGCTGGTGAGGTCGACGTCCTCGCCCTCCTCGGCCTCGCCGTGGCCGCCGCGGAGCACGTCGACCGCGAGCGCGACCGCGCAGACGACCAGCATGGTGCCGACCACGATCGGCAGCGCGCGCGGGCCGAGCGGGTCCGCCTGGGAGTACGGCGCGTCCAGCCGGGTGGCGTCGAGGAGGACCAGCCCGCCGGCGGCGCCGAGCAGGGCGACCATGCCCAGCTCGGCGCGGCCGTGCAGCCACTTCGGCAGCCATCCGGGCGCGCGGGAGGAGAGCGTGCTCACGCCAGCCCCAGCGCCTTGAGGGTGTCAGCGACCCGGGCGTCCTGCTCGTGCAGGAACGTGGCGAAGTCGTCGCCGGTCTCGAAAGCGTCGGTCCAGCCGTTGTCGGTCAGCGCCTTCTCCCAGCCCGCGGAGTCGTGCATCTTCTCGAGGGCGTCGATCCAGGCCTGCTTGGCGCTCTTGCTGATGCCCGGAGGAGCCACGATGCCGCGCCAGTTGGTGAAGACCAGGTCGATGTCCGACTCCTTCAGCGTGGGCGCGTCCGGGACGGCCTCCAGGCGCTCCTCGCCGGTGGTGGCCAGGACGCGCAGCGAGCCGGACGCGATCTGGTCCAGGAACTCGCCGGCGCCGGAGGTGGCGAAGTCGATCTTGTTGCCGAGGATGGCCGGGAGCAGGTCGCCGCCGCCGTCGTAGGTGACGAAGTTGACCTTCTTCGGGTCGATCCCGGCCGCGTCCGCGAGCTGCATCGGGAGCAGGTGGTCCGGGCCGCCGGGGGACGAGCCGCCGCCGACGGTCAGCGAGCCGGGGTCCTTCCTCCAGGCCGCGACCAGGTCGCCGACCGTCTTGAACGGGGAGTCCTTGGAGACGATGATCGCGCCGGGCTCCTCGATCAGCCGGGCGATCGGGGTGGTGTCCTTGAGCGAGGCCTTGGTCTCGTTGGTGTAGCTGGCGCCGACCACGCCGAGGCCCATCATCATGCTGAGCTCGCCGTTGCCCTTCTCGTTGACCAGGCGGGCCAGCCCGACGGTGCCGCCGGCGCCCTCGAGGTTGAAGACCTCGACGTCGTCGGCGATCTTCTCGCTCTCGATCACGGCGGCCGCCGTACGGGCGGTGGTGTCGTAGCCGCCACCGGGGGAGTTGGGCACCATGATCTGGTCCCCCGAGATCGAGTCGGCCTTGCCGCCGGAGCCTCCGTCGTCGGTGACTCCGCAGGCGGAGACGGCCACCGCGAGGACGGCGGCGACGGCGGTCAGGCGCAGTGGGTGAGTCCAGCGCATCGTGTTGCCTCTTTCGTTGCGGGTGAGCGAGCGGCCTCACTCTCCGGCCGGGGTGTGACCGCCGTCACCGTTGCGGACTCAGTGAACGTTGTGTTCGTTTCGTCAACAGCCTCCCCAGGATCGCGCGGTGGCATGCTCAGGCCCATGGACGGGATGCGGCGCGGCAGGGTGTCCCTCGCGGGCCAGCTGCTCGCGCTGCAGCTGCTGATCGTCCTCGCCGTGCTGGTCGTGGTCGGGATCATCAGCGTGGTGCAGTCGACCCGGGGCGTGGAGCGGACCGAGGGGCGCGAGGCCAGCAAGGCGGCCGAGAACCTGGCGGCGCAGCAGCTGGTCCGCGACCACGTGCTCACCGCCGACCCGGGCGCGGACCGGTCGCTGGCCGCGGCCGGCGAGGCGAACCGCACCGTCTCGGGATCGGACTTCGTGGCGATCGCGCGGCGCGACGGCACCGTGCTCGCCTCCTCGGACCCGTCGGTGACCGGGCACCGGCTCCCGCTCGGGCGCAGCGACGTGACCGACGGGCGCCGCTGGGTCGGAGTGGTCACGGTGCAGGGGCGCGAGCTGATCGTCGCGCACGTGCCGGTGCTGCACGAGAGCGGCGCGATGATCGGCATCGTCGCCATCGGCCGGGACGCGCCGGGCCGGTGGGAGCAGATCCGGCACGCGCTGCCCGACCTGGCCGCCTACCTCGGCGTCGCCAGCGCGCTCGGGGTCGTGGGCTCGTTCCTGCTCTCGCGGCGGATCAAGCGGCAGACGCTCGGGCTGGAGCCGCCGGAGATCGCCGGCCTTGTCGAGCAGCGCGAGGCGATGCTGCACGGCATCAAGGAAGGGGTGATCGCGCTGGACCCGGCCGGCCGGGTGACCCTGGTGAACGACAGCGCGCTGGAGCTGCTCGGCCTGCCGCCCGATGCGGTGGGCCGGCGGCTGACCGAGCTCGGGGTCGAGGAGCAGGTCAGCGAGGTGCTGACCGCGACCCAGCCCGAACCGGACCGGCTGGTGCTCGTCGGGGCCCGGGTGCTGGCCTTCAACCGGATGCCGATGCGCGCGCACGGCGACGTGATCGGGTCGGTCACCACGATGCGCGACCGCACCGAGCTGTCCTCGCTGGAGGAGCAGCTGGGCACCACCCAGGCGACCACGGACACGCTGCGCGCGCAGACGCACGAGTTCGCCAACCAGATCCACACCATCTCCGGGCTGCTGCAGCTGCAGGAGTACGACGAGTTGGCCCGGTACGTCGACGGCGTGCGGCTGAGCCGGACCCAGCTGTACGACGAGGTGACCGCCCGCGTGGAGGACTCCACGCTGGCCGCCCTGCTGATCGCCAAGGCCAGCCTCGCGGCGGAACGCGGCGTCTCGTTCGCGGTCGACCCCGGCTCGCAGCTGGGCCGGGTCGACGGCCAGCTCGGCCTGGACCTGACGACGGTGGTCGGCAACCTGGTCGACAATGCCCTGGACGCGGTCGCGGGACGGCCGGTCGCCGCGGTGGAGGTGCTGCTCCTCGAGGATGCCGACCGGGTCAGCATCGAGGTGCGCGACTCGGGGCCGGGCGTGCCCGAGGGCGACCGGGAGCTGGTCTTCCAGCAGGGGTACTCGACCAAGGCGGACGCCACCGGCCATGGCCGTGGGCTGGGGCTGGCGCTGACCCGCGCGGTCTGCCGGCGCCGGGGCGGGGACGTGGTCGCGCTCGGGTCTCGCTTCGTGGCAACCTTGCCGACCGGAGGGGATGCCGTGTGATCGACGTGCTGATCGTCGACGACGACTTCATGGTGGCGAAGATCCACCAGGGCTTCGTCGAGCGCACACCGGGCTTCCAGGTCGTCGGCGTCGCGCACACGGGCGCGGAAGCGCTGGCGCTCACCGAGCAGCTGCAGCCGGACCTGGTGCTGCTCGACGTGTACCTGCCCGACGTCCTCGGCCTCGACCTGCTCCAGCAGCTGCGCGAGGCGGCGCCGGAGCTGGACGTGCTCGTCATCAGTGCCGCGCGCGAGGCGGAGACCGTACGACGGGCGCTGCGCGGCGGGATCGTGCACTACCTGATGAAGCCGTTCTCCTACGAGGACCTGCGCGACCGGCTCGAGCACTACCAGCAGACCTACGTCGCGCTCGAGGGCGCCGAGCCCGAGCAGGCCGACGTGGACCGGGTCTTCGGGCTGACCCGGTCCGAGGCTCGATCACTGCCCAAGGGGTTCAGCGCGGAGACCCTCCGGCTGGTCTCGGACGCGCTCGCCGGGACCGCCGGCGACGTCTCGGCGGCGGAGCTGGCCGGGCGGCTCGGAGTGTCGCGGGTGAGCGCGCGCCGGTACCTGGAGCACCTGGTGGCGTCCGGGAAGGCGGAGGTGTCGTTGCGGTACGGCGAGGTGGGGAGGCCGGAGCGGCGTTACGCGTGGCGATGAGGCGTCACGGGCCTGGTGGTTCCTCGGGCGGACCGAGGTCCTGGGTGCCGTAGTGGTCCTTGAGGAACCGGTAGCCGTGGGGTGATCGCCACAGGTAACGCCCCGGTTCGAGCATCTGGTAGGTCCAGGTGGTGAAGGTCTTGGCGCGGTGATGGCCTCGGCACAGTGGAGCGAGGTTGAGGGTGCTGGTGCGGCCGCCGCGGATCCACTCGACGATGTGGTCGAGGTCGGCTCGGCGGGCGTTCTTGGTGCAGCGGGGGAACGCGCAGGTGCGATCGCGCAGGATCACGTGTTCGCGGATGCGGTCGGTGGGCTGGTAGGCCAGGGTCTCCAGCGGGACGTTGAGGTCGATGACGGGCTTGATGGTGATGCGGGTTTCGGGGGCGCGGCACCAACGGGCGATCTGCTCGGTGGTGAGAAGTTGGTTGGGGGACTCGACGTGGGTGATGCCGTTGTTGTTGAGGGCCTCGTGGGGCACGTGGACGTAGAGCACGACCTCGCGCGTCGGAGCGGGGAGGTCGAGGGGCTGATCGCCGCGGGCGAGGTGTCCCAGCGCCAGGGAGCGGCGGACGTCGAGGGACTCCTCAGAGCCGAAGGCTTTGAGCTGCTCGGCGCCGGCTTGGAGGGCCTTGTCGAGGTCGAGGGCGTCGGCGAGGTCGAGCTCGCCGTGGATGAGGCTGGTGCCGTGGAAGGAGATCTGCTGGTGGTCGATGGTGAGGTGGCGGCCGTCGGCGGCGCGTGCTGCGATCTCCAGTGCGGTCTGGGGCATGAAGGCGGCGATGGCCTGGTCGATGAGCCGGTCGACCTGACCGAGCGAGACGCGGTGGGCGTAGGGGGCGATCTGGGCGTCGACGTAGGCGGCGGCCTCGGGGGAGAGCAGGATCGTCTTGTCCGCGATCCGCTCGGCGCGCCAGGCCTGCAGGCTGCCGCCTTGGACGCGTGCCCACACCCGCGGGAGCCGGTGGCACAGCTCCAGGGCGTGCGCGACGAGGTGGCGGCCGCGCTCGGAGGAGAGGCCCAGGGCGGTGGCGAGCTCGTGCAGGCAGAACTCCGAGACCAGCGGCGCACCCTCGCCGGCCAGCGGGAGAGGGGAGTCGCCCCAGGCGGCGTAGACATCGTCCTCGGAGACCTCGTGCAGCTGCGCCCACGCCAGGGCTCCGGCGAGGATCCGCGCTTCGGCCGCGTCGGCCTCGGCGCGGTCACGCCGTACGGCGGCCAGAACGGCTGTCGCGTCGAGGGTCTGCGTCGAGGTCATGCCTCCAACCTAGAGGGCGGCACCGACATTTCTTCGTGCGCGAGAAACCCCTAGAAATAAGGAGAATCGCCTACCGTCGGTGAGCCCGACGAGCTCGCGAATCTCGTGGCGCACCACCTGCTCGACGCAGTACGTACGGTCGTTATCCGCCGTGAGGCGCGGGGAAGAACAGGTTGGCGACGGCGAGAGCCTCCGAGACCGCACGTCGATATGGGGAGGTCTCCCCATGACTCGTGATGTCCGTCAGCTCTGGGATGCGCGCCGTACGAATCTGCGTGTTGATGTCGCCCTTCCCGTCATGCAGCACGAAGGTATGGACCGACTTGTCGGCACCGACGAGGACGCCGAACTCCTGGTCGACGTCGTCCTCGAAGAGCTGTGCGAGCACCACCGATGCAGGATCAATGCCGAGATCAGGCGGCACCTCCCGAAGCCGCGCGAAGACGAGTTGGTCGGAGCGTCTCAACTTCAGCGTGAGGAATTCAGCGTGAGGGGACTCTGGGAGCGTTCGACCTGCAATCCCCCAGCCGAGCTCCTCGTACGACGTGCGGTCCCACGGATGATCGGTCGTGTACTCGCCCCAGTCCTGGTGCTTGGAGGAGCGCGTCATCGCCTCGAAGTGACTCGATGCTTCGACCGTCCAGACAAGGCGTGCCTGAGGAGACGGGGTCGCTCGGGCGTCGTTGCCTCGGTGGCCGCTCAGGCAGAAGAGGTAGCGACCCTCTTCGGCAGGGTCGTCCCAAGTTCATGAAGCACGCCAGTCAGCGTAGTCAGAACAACCTTTCGGTCGGGTCGTCCAGCCCGCGGAGGGCGTCGTAGTCCACCAGGGCGCAGACGATGCCGCGGTCCTCGGCGAGCACCCGGGCCTGCGGCTTGATCTCCTGGGCGGCGAAGATGCCGGTGACCGGGCCCTTGGCGACCAGCAGCGGCTCCCGGTTGAGCAGCTCCAGGTATCTGGTCAGCTGCTCGACCCCGTCGATCTCCCCGCGCCGCTTGATCTCCACCGCCACCGAGTGCCCCGCGGCGTCGCGGCACATCAGGTCGACCGGGCCGATGGCGGTGGGGTACTCGCGCCGTACGAGCGTCAGGCCCTCGGCCAGCGTGGCCGGGTGCTCGGCGAGCAGCTCCTGGAGGTGCTTCTCGACGCCGTCCTTCTGCAGCCCCGGATCCACGCCGAGCTCGTGCGAGGTGTCGTGCAGGATCTCCTCGATGAGGATCCGCAGGGTGTCGTCGGTCTTGCTGGTCACGACCCACTCGACCTGGCCGTCGTCGTTCTTCCCCTCGCGCACCGAGCACGGCGGGCTCATCCAGTTCAGCGGCTTGTAGGAGCCGCCGTCGGAGTGCACCAGCACCGACCCGTCGGCCTTGAGCATCAGCACCCGGGTCGCCATCGGCAGGTGGGCGGAGAGGCGCCCGGCGTAGTCGACCTGGCAGCGGGCAACGACGAGTCTCACGCGCGGAGCCTATCGAGGCCCTAGACCGGATCCGTCCCGGGCACGCCACTGTTGCTGACGTGGTCGGTCCAGGACCGGCCGTCCCACCAGCGCAGCTCGTGGCGGCCGGTCGGGTCGGGGTGCCAGGCTCCGGCGGACGGTGCCGGCGCACCCGCGACGGAGGAGAGCACGGCGTGGAGCTCGGTGAGCAGGCGGTCGAGGTTCTTGTTGTTCCGGCCCCAGTCGACGAGCCCGAACTTGAGGCCGGAGTGGAACGTCGCGAGGGTGCCCGCGGCTGACGGCTGCAACCCGACGGTGACGTTCTCGCCCCAGCTCGTCATCGACATCCCGGTGCTGAACCGGATCAGCCCGGTCGCCGGGTCCTGGGTCACGTCCATCCCGGCGCGCCAGGCGGCCTCGGGGAGCGCGGCGGCCACCGCGTTCGGCGGCGCCGGCAGCTCCACGGTCCGCGTGCGGTTGCTGGCCATGCCCGGAGCGTAGTGTGACGCGTCTGGCATTTCAGGTGCTGGGAGACCCCTTACCCGTGGGTAACGAGCGTGTCATCATCGGCCGCATGACCTCAGCCCACGAGCAGATCAACGCGACGCTGGTCCTCCCGTACCTGAACCACGCCGTGCGCATGTACGAGCAGAAGTACGCCTCCCGCGCCGACATCGACGCCGCGATGCGCTTCGGCTGCGGCTACCCGCGCGGTCCGCTCACCACGTTGGACGAGATCGGGCTCGACGTCGTACGCGACCAGCTCGCCGCGCGGTACGCCGAGACGAGCGACAACCTGCACAAGCCGGCCGACCTGCTCGAGTCGCTGGTCGCCGAGGGACGCACCGGCAAGGCCGCGGGCCGGGGCTTCTACTCGTACGACGGGGGCGAGATCGTCGCCGACGACGAGACCCCGGGCGCCGACGACAAGCCCTCGTTGCGCCACGAGATCGCCAAGGTCGGCGTCGTCGGCACTGGCACCATGGCCGCCGGCATCGTCCAGGTGTTCGCCCAGGCCGGGTACGACGTCGTCTTCGTCGGTCGCAGCGACGAGAAGGCGTCGGCCGTCGTCGCCGGGATCACCAAGTCCCTCGACAAGCTGATCGAGAAGGGCAAGCTCACCGAGGACGACAAGTCCGACGTGGTCGAGCGGCTGATCGCCTCCACCGAGCGCGAGGCCCTGGGTGACGTGGACATCGTCGTCGAGGCGATCGCCGAGGACCTGGACGTCAAGCTCGAGCTCTTCGCTGACCTCGACCGGATCTGCAAGCCGGGCGCGATCCTGGCGACCACGACCTCGTCGCTGCCGATCACCCAGCTGGCCAACGCCACCGGTCGTCCCGAGTCGGTCATCGGCATGCACTTCTTCAACCCGGCTCCGGTGATGAAGCTCGTCGAGGTGGTCACGACCGAGCTGACCGCCGACGACGTCGACGAGACCACCAAGGCACTCTGCGCCAGCGTCGGCAAGGTGGCCGTCTCCTGCGGCGACCGGGCCGGCTTCATCGTGAACGCGCTGCTGTTCCCGTACCTCAACGACGCCGTCAAGCTCTCCGAGACCGGCGTCGTGATCACCGAGATCGACGAGGCGATCAAGGCCGAGGCGGGCTTCCCGATGGGCCCGTTCCAGCTGCTCGACGTGGTCGGCAACGACGTCTCCCTGGCCATCCAGAAGGAGCTCTTCGCCGAGTTCAAGGAGCCCGGCTTCGCGCCGGCCGCCGCGCTGGAGAAGGTCGTCGCCGACGGCCACCTTGGTCGCAAGACCAAGCGCGGGTTCCACGACTACTCTGCCTGATTGCCTCGCTGCGCTTCGGCTGCCCGAGCGCCTTGGGCGGTCCGTCTTCCCTCCTCGCTGGCTCGCAGGCTCGCTTCGCTCGTCAGTCCAGACGGACCGGGCGCTCGGGCGCGTGATTGCCTCGCTGCGCTTCGGCTGCCCGAGCGCCTTGGGCGGTCCGTCTTCCCTCCTCGCAGGCTCGCTTCGCTCGTCAGTCCAGACGGACCGGGCGCTCGGGCGCGCGAGCCTCGGCGTACGACGTCTCAGGACGAGCGGCGCAGCAGCAGCGCCGCCGTCCCGAGCGTGCACGCGAGGGCCAGCGCGGCCGCGGCCACCAGGGCGTGGTGCATCCCCGCGGTGAAGGCCTGCGGCGCGACGCCGTACGGGCCCTCGGCTGGGACGAAGGTGCCCAGCCAGGCGATGCCGACGGCCACCCCGGTCTGCCGGAAGGTGTCGTTCGCGCCCGAGGCCAGCCCGCTCTGCGAAGGCGGCAGCGCCTGGAGGGCCAGCGCGCTGCCGGTCGGGTTGACCAGGCCGGTGCCCGCGCAGGTGATGAGGAAGCCCGGCAGGATCGCGGCCCAGCCCGAGCCGGCCTCGGTGGTCATGCTCATCACCAGCAGGCCGAGGGCCACCAGCCCCAGGCCGGCGACCGCAAGTGCGGCGGGGGAGACCCGGACCATGAGGCCGGCGGTCATCCCCGAGACGACGAAGATCAGCGCGGTCCCGGGCAGGTAGGCCAGCCCGGTCTGCAGCGGCGAGAGCCCGACCAGGCCCTGCAGGTAGAGGGTCGTGTAGAGGAACGCCGCGAAGAACGACGCGGAGATGCCGAAGACGAGCACCTGCGGCCCGGTGAACCGCGGCTGGCGGAACAGCGCGAGCGGCAGCATCGGCGCGGAGGAGGACGCCTCGATCACCACGAAGGCGACCAGCAGCACGACGGCCCCCGCGAACGCGAGCACCACGTCGGTGCTGCCCCAGCCGTCGGCGTTGCCGCGCAGCAGCGCCAGCACCAGCAGGAACAGCCCGCCGACGAGCGCGGCCTGGCCGGGAAGGTCGAGGCGCCGGGCGTGCGGGTCGCGGCTCTCGGCCACGCCGCGGGCGAGCAGCGCGGTGGCGAAGCCCAGCGGCACGTTGATCCAGAAGATCGAGCGCCACCCGGCGGTCTCGGTGAGCAGGCCGCCGACGAACGGGCCGATCGCGAACGAGGCGCCGATGGCCGCTCCGAAGACGCCGAGCGCCTTCGCGCGCTGCTCGGGGCTGGGGGTGACCTCGGAGATCAGCGCGAGCGCGGTCGCGAACAGCACCGCGGCGCCGAGGCCTTGCACGGCACGCGCGGCGACGAGCACGGAGACGCCGGCGGCGAGGGCGCACGCCGCCGAGGCCAGCGTGAACACGCCGAGGCCGGCCAGGAAGGTGCGCCTGCGGCCGCACCGGTCGGCGATCGAGCCGGCCGAGAGCACCACCGCGGCCAGCGGCAGCGTGTAGGCGTCGACCACCCACTGCAGCCCGGACAGCCCGGTGCCCACGCCCGCGGCGATGTGGTCGAGTGCGGTGTTCACCACGCTGATGTCGAGCATCAGCATCACGGTGGCCAGGCAGGCCGCGGCGATGGTCCGGTTCGTGCCGCGGGTCGCCTCGAGGGCCACGGGCGGGGAGGTCGTCACAGTCATGGTGATGATGGTGGGAGAGCCGGGCGCGGCTCACCATCCCAGCGATCTGGGGAGTTCGGGGGCCAGGAATCAGGCGGGTTCGGCCTCGACGACGGCCTCGACCTCGCGGTCCCGGCCGAGCAGCAGCAGCGCCGTCCCGGCCGCGCACACCAGGGCCAGGATCGCCCCGGCGGCGAACGCGCTGTGCACGCCGTCGACGTACCTGGCGGGGTCCCGGAACGGGCCCTCGGCCGGCACGAACGTGCCCAGCCAGGCGATGCCGACGGCCACCCCGGTCTGCCGGAAGGTGTCGTTCGCGCCCGAGGCGAGCCCGCTCTGCGAGGGCGGCAGCGCGTCCAGGGCGAGCGCGCTGCCGGTCGGGTTCACCAGGCCGGTGCCGACGCTGGCCACCAGCAGGCCGGGCAGGATCGAGGCCCAGCCGGAGTCGACGTGCGTCGTCCAGGTCATCACGAGCAGTCCCGCGGAGATCAGCACCAGCCCGAGGGAGGCGAGCAGTGCGGGCTTGAACCTCTGCATCAGCACCGCGGTCGCGCCCGAGACCAGGAAGACCAGGAACGTCCCGGGCAGGTAGGCCAGACCGGTCTTGATCGGGGAGAGCCCGACCACCTGCTGCAGGTAGAGCGTCGCGTACAGGAACGCCGCGAAGAACGACGCCGCGATCCCGAAGACCAGCACCTGCGGGCCGGTGAACCGGGGCTGCCGGAACAGGGGCAGCGGCAGCATCGGCTCGGCGGAGCGGTGCTCGACGAGCACGAAGCCGAGCAGCAGCACCGCCGCCCCGGCGAAGGAGAGCACCACCTTGGTGCTGTCCCAGCCGTCCGGGTTGCCGCGCAGCAGCGCGAAGATCAGCAGGAACAGGCCGCCGATGAGCAGCAGCTGACCGGGTACGTCGACCTTGCGCGCGTGCGAGTCACGGCTCTCGGTCACCCGGGTCGCCATCGCCAGCGTGAGCAGGCCGATCGGGATGTTGACGAGGAAGATCGCCCGCCAGCTGATGCCCTGGGTCAGCGCGCCGCCGATGAACGGGCCGATCGCGAACGAGGCGCCGATGGCGGCACCGAAGATGCCGAGCGCGGTGGCGCGCTGCTCGGGCGTCGGGGTCGCCTCCGAGATCAGCGCCAGGGCGGTGGCGAACAGGATCGCGCCGCCGATGCCCTGGAGCGCCCGCGCGGCCACCAGCGTCTCGATCCCGGGTGCCGCGCCGCACAGGGCCGAGGCGGCGGTGAAGATCACCATCCCGGCCATGAACAGCCGCTTGCGCCCGAAGCGGTCGGCGATCGAGCCTGAGGTGAGCACCACCGCGGCCAGCGGCAGCGTGTAGGCGTCGATCACCCACTGCAGCCCGGTCAGCCCGGTGTCGAGCCCGCCGGAGATGTCGCTGAGCGCGGTGTTCACGACGCTGATGTCGAGCATCAGCATGACCGTGCCGATGGTCGCGACCGCGATCGCGATCGGTTCGGAGCGCGCCGGGGCGGTGTCAGTGGCCATGCCGGTCATGGAACGCCCGGGGTTCCGGAACCGGCAAGCGCCAGAATGCCCGGTTCAGTCCACCCCGAGGCCGCCCTCGCGCGCCGTCACGATCGCGGCCGAGCGGTCCGGGGCACCGATCTTGTTGAGCACGTTGGCGACGTGGTTGCGCACCGTCTTCGGGCTGAGCACCAGCCGCCGCGAGATGGTGGCGTTGTCGAAGCCGCGGGCGACCAGGTCGAGCACCTCGCGCTCGCGGTCGGTGAGCTCGGGGAACGGCACCCGCGCGGCCGTCCGGCCCGAGGTGACCGCGGCCATCGCCCGGGCGGCCACCTTGGGACCCAGGATCATCTCGCCGTTGGCGACCGCGCGCAGGGCGCGCTCGACCTCCGCGGGGGAGGCGCCCTTGAGCAGGTAGCCGCGGGCGCCCGCGCGCATCGAGGCGACCACCGACTCGTCGTCCTCCTGCATCGTCACCACGAGCACGGCCACCTCCGGGTGCCGGCGGACCACCTCGCGGGTGGCCTCGATGCCGGAGTCCTCGCCCAGGTGCAGGTCCATCAGCACCACCGCGGGACGGGCGGTCCCGATCACGTCGTACGCCGCCGCGGCGGACTCGGCGTCGCCGACGACCTCGACGTCCTCGAGCGAGTCCAGCAGCGCCGCCATGCCGAGCCGGAACACCGGGTGGTCGTCGACGACCACCACGCGGATCGCCTCAGACACGGGCCACCTCCAGCGGCAGCTCCGCCCGTACGACGGTGCCACCACCCTCGCGCGCGAAGACCGACAGGGTGCCGCCGAGCTCGTCGGCGCGCTCGCGCATCGACCGGCTGCCGACGCCGGGCACCGCGTCCGCGGCGATGCCGATGCCGTCGTCCTCGACCGCGACGACCAGCCGGTCGCCGTCGACCCGGGCGAGCACCCGGCACCGGTCCGCGGCGCTGTGCCGGCGGGCGTTGACCAGGGCTTCGCTGGCGATGCCGTACGCCGCCGCGGCCAGCGTCGTGGGCAGGCCGTCGGGCACGCTCGTGCTCGCGTCCACCGGGAGGCCGTCCTCGGTGTACCGGGCGGCCAGCTCGTGCAGCGCGGGGGCCAGGCCGAGCTCGTCGAGAACGGGCGGCAGCAGGCTGTGCGAGAGGGTGCGCACCTCGGCGACCCGCTGGTCCAGCTCGGCCTGCAGCCGCTCCAGGATGTCCGCGGCAGCGGCGTCGTCGCGCCCGAGCAGGTTGCGGGCGCCCTGCAGGCCCAGCCGCAGCCCGGCCAGCGACGGGCCCAGGCCGTCGTGGATCTCGCGCCGGATCACCCGGCGCTCCTCGAGCCGGGCCTGGGTCAGCCGGGCCCGGGCGTCCTCCACCTGGCGGGCCTGCGCGCGCACCACCAGGGCGGCCGCGGCGACCGCGCCGAAGTCGGTGACCAGCTGGGTGCCGCGCGGTCCGAGCGCCTCGCCGGCCGGGGTGGTCACCTCGACCGAGCCGACGGTCTCGCCGCGGTGCAGCAGCGGGACCACGGTCGGCGCCGAGGTCGGGGTGCCCCAGCGGACGTCGGTGAGGCCCTCGGCACGCACCGCCACCGACTCCAGCCGCAGGCCGGCGGCGAGGTCGCGGGCCAGGCTGGTGAAGACGTCGTCCAGGTCGGCCGCGACGCCGAGCTTGCTGCCGAGTCCGAGCACCAGCCGGGACGGGTCCGCGGCGGCGGTGCCGTAGACCAGCGTGCTGACCCGGCGCCCGAGCCACAGCCGCGCCGGCTGGACCGCCACCGCGACCACGCCGGCGCCGGCGAGCTGGGCGAACCCGTCGCCGGGGACGATCTGCGCCAGCGTCAGGGTCACGCCCAGGTAGACCACGAGCAGGGCGAGGGTGAGCGCGGCGGCCAGGATGGCGCGGCTGATGGCCAGGTCCAGCCCCCACATCCGGCCGCGGAGCACGGCGGTGAGGATCGCGGCCGGGAAGAGTGCCTGCGCGGCCAGGTGCAGCGCGGGGGTGAGGTTGAGGACGTCGAAGAAGTCGTAGGAGCCGCCGAAGATGTCCACGGTCAGGCCACCGTTCGGCTCGAAGGCGACCGGCAGGGTCAGCGGCAGGAAGGAGAGCGACATCACCAGGGTGCCGACGGCCAGCCAGCCCAGGCCGTTGCGCTCGGCCGCCGGGCCGAACCGGTGCCGCCACTCGACGACGCCGGCGGTGAGCACGCCGAGCACGACGACGGCGATGTAGAGCGGCCGGTCCCAGTCGCCGTCCACGGTGTAGCGCTGGACGAGGGTCACGATCGACAGCGCGGCGCCGAGGCTCACGCCGGCGACCTCCCAGCCCAGCGGGTGGTCCCGGATCAGCCACGGGACCACGATGAACAGGGCCAGCGTGCCCGGCACCCAGGCGGTGTTCTCGAGCCCGGTCACCCAGTCCAGGTCGGGGGCGCCGGGGTACTTCTGCGCGAAGACCATCCAGGCGTAGCCGAGTGCCGAGAGGCCACCGCCGATCGAGGTGATGCCGAGGATCCACGGCACCGGGTGCTGGCGGCGCGAGAGCGTCACCGCGGCGACCGATCCGTAGACCATGGCGACCATGGCGTCGACCAGGAAGAACCAGAAGATCACGTCCACGCGCGGGCGGGCGGTGATGACCAGGCCGGCGCTGAACAGGGCGATGCCCCAGGCGACGACGGCGATCGCCGTCGCCACCCGGGGCATCCCACGAGCAGGGAGGTTCGGGGTTGCTGTGTCCATCGTGGGCGCAGCGTAGATGCCCGGAACGTCCCACCGCTCGCGATTCGACATGCTGGCTCTCAGGCCAGCTCGTCACGGTCGCCGAAGGCGAATCCGAGGCCGATCACCAGGACCATGAGCGGGCCGGTGAAGCCGGCCATGTACTGCAACGGCGAGATCCCGACGAGCAGCGTCAGGCCGCCCAGGATCGCGCCGACCCAGCCGATCCAGCGCGGAGCGGCGGCCTGCTTGAGCGCGGCGACGGCGATCGCCACGCCCGCCAGCCCGGCGCCGACCCACAGCCACGGAACGGTGCCGATCCAGTGCCCGTAGAAGACGGCCGCCTCGGGCACCAGCTCGTCGTCGGCGGCGTTGACGCCGAAGATGAACTCGGTGTCGAGCGCGGTGCCCATCAGCCCCGCGACCGCGGCCAGGACCAGGCCGAGCGCGGCCACGTCCGGGATCAGGCTGCCGGCCCGGGTCTGGGCCGCGAGCCGGCGGCGGACCCCGGCGGCGAACGGGACCAGCAGGACGGTGGCGAGCAGCATGAAGGTGTGCAGGGTCAGCAGCGCCGGGGTCTGGTCGGCCAGCTTCTCGACGATCGCCGGCGCGTCGCCCGCGATCTTCTGGTCGTAGACCGCGTTCGCCGCCGTGGAGGCGCCGATGCCGATCATGCCGAAGAGCCCGGCCAGTGCTCCGGCCTTCGCCCAGCCACGGCCGGTGGTGGTCGCGGAGTGCGAGGTGGCGGCGCTCCGTGCGGGGGTGGTCGCCGTAGACATGGCGAGGTTCCTTTCGGTCAGGTTCGTTGACGTTGACCGGAACTCTGCTGCGCCCGGTGTCCCGGGCGGCAGGGCCTCGTGTCCCGACCTGTCGGGCACTTGTGCGGGGGCCTCTGCCAGGCTTGCCCGGTGAGTGAGCTGCACACCACGTCGTACGGCGACAGCGGGAGCCGGGTCGTCTTCCTGCACGGGCTGTTCGGGCAGGGCCGCAACTGGACCCAGATCGCCAAGACCCTGGCCGCCGAGCACCGGGTCCTCCTGGTGGACCTGCCCGACCACGGCCGCTCGGCCTGGACCGATCGCTTCGACTTCGTCGAGGTGGCCGACCGGATCGCCACGCTGCTGGACCCGGCCGACCCGGTCGCGCTCGTCGGGCACTCGCTGGGCGGCAAGATCGCGATGGTGCTGACGCTGCGGCACCCCGAGCTGGTCGAGCGGCTGTGCGTGGTCGACATCGCGCCGATCGACCACCAGAACGTCAGCGAGTTCGCCGGCTACATCGAGGCGATGCGCGGGCTGGACCTGGACACGCTCCAGCAGCGCGGGGACGCCGACCGCGCCCTGGAGCACGCGGTGCGCTCGCCCACGGTGCGCTCGTTCCTGCTGCAGAACCTGCGCCGCGACACCCTGCCCGACGGGCAGAGCACGTGGCGCTGGCAGTTCAACCTCGAGGGCCTGCGCCGGGACCTCGCCACCATCGGTGGCTGGCCGGCCGCGGACCTGGCCGGGCTGGCGCCGTACGACGGGCTGGTGCTGTGGGTCGACGGCGAGCACTCCGGCTACATCACCGACGAGGCGATCCCGGCGATGGACGCGCTGTTCCCGCGCAACCGGCGGGTGACCATCAAGAACGCGGGCCACTGGGTGCACTCCGAGCAGCCCGAGACGTTCGTGCTGGTGCTGCGGAGGTTCCTGGACCAGCACTACTCCTGAGCGCTCACTCCTGGGTGCGGCGGGCGCGGTAGGCCGCGACCGCGTTGCGGTTGCCGCAGGCCACCGAGCAGAACCGCTTGGAGCGGTTCCGGGACAGGTCGAGCACGATGCCCTCGCAGTCGTCGTCGGCGCAGATGCCGAGCCGGGACATCTCGTCGGAACGGATCACGTCCACCATCGCCATCGCGGTCTCGACCACGATCCACTCGGCCAGGGGGGTGTCCGGGGCGACGGCGTGGATGTGCCAGTCCAGGTCGCCGTGCCGGACCAGCTGGGGGACCGCCTGCGCGTCGGCCAGCATGGCGTTGACCATGCGCACCGCGTCGTCGCGCTCGGCGGTGAGCAGTGCCCGCAGCCTGCCGCGCAGGCCACGGACCGCCTCCAGCTCCTCGCGGGTGCGCCGGTGCGTGCCGGTGTAGCCGTGGCGCTCGTAGAACGAGTCCAGGTCGGCGACCGTGGTCATCGTGTCCGGGTCGTCCGCCGAGTTCGCCAGCTCGACGGCGGCCGCGAGCGACGCCTCGGTGTCATGGGCGAAAACCATGTTGACACCTTACCAACTCGTCTCCTAGCGTCATGTGTCATGAAGACCTTGACCCATGACACCGCTGCGGTCGGCCTGGGCATGGCGGCTCTCTCCGCGGCCTCCTTCGGCCTCTCGGGCGCGCTCGCGACCGGTCTCATGGGCGCCGGCTGGAGTGCCGGGGGCGCGGTCACGGTCCGGGTCGCCATCGCCGCGCTGGTGCTGCTCGGCCCGGCCCTGGTCGCGCTCCGCGGTCGCTGGTGGCTGCTGCGCGCGCAGTGGCGCACGATCGCGGTCTACGGCCTGGTCGCGGTGGCCGGCTGCCAGCTGGCCTACTTCAACGCGGTCCTGCAGATGGAGGTCGGGCCGGCGCTGCTGATCGAGTACACCGCCCCGGTCGCGGTGCTCGGCTGGCTCTGGCTGCGGCACGGCCAGCGGCCCGGCCGGCTGACCGTGCTCGGCTCGGTGCTCGCCGCGGCCGGCCTGGTGCTGGTGCTCGACCTGGTCAGCGGCGCGGACGTGAGCGTCGCCGGGATCGGCTGGTCGCTGGGTGCCATGGTCGGCGCCGCGGTCTACTTCGTGCTCTCCGCCGAGGAGACCCCGCTGCCGCCGATCGTGCTGGCCGCCGCCGGACTGCTGCTGGGCGCGGTCGCGCTGGGGCTCGCCGGACTGGTCGGGGCCGTGGACCTGCGCGGCTCGACGGCCGAGGTGCACTACGCGGGCTTCGACGCGCCGTTCTGGCTGCCGCTGGCCGGTCTCGGCGTGGTCGCCGGGGCGCTCGCGTACGTCGTCGGCATTGCCGCCTCGCGCCGGCTGGGCTCCCGGCTGGCGTCGTTCGTGGCGCTGCTCGAGGTGCTGTTCGCGCTGGTGTTCGCCTGGGCGCTGCTCGACCAGCTCCCCGGAGCCGTCCAGCTGCTCGGCGGCGTGCTGGTGCTGGCCGGGGTCGTCGTGGTCAAGCTCGGCGAGCGGGAGACGGACGTCCCGCTCGCCGAACCGGGTCAGCCCTTGTCGCCGAAGCCCTTGACCACGTCGGTGAGCGCGCCCAGCTGAGCGACGATCGCGTCGCGCCGGTGGGACATCTTCTCGACCTCGGCGTTGATCTTGGCCAGGGCCTCCTCGGCCTCCGCGCGGCCGTTGTGGCGCAGCGTGTCCGCCTGCTTCTTCGCGGCGCTGACCAGCTGCTCGGCCTCGCGGCGGGCCTTGGCCAGCAGGCCCTCGGCATCGGCGTGCGCCTGGTCCTTGTGGGCGTTCGCGGCTGAGGTCGCCTCGCGGGCGCGCTCCTCGGCGGCGTTGGCCCGGGCCTCGGCGTCGGCCACGAGGCGCTGCGTCTCGGCGATCGCGCTGGCGTGGTGCTCGGCCGCCTCGCGGGCCAGCCGCTCCTTCTCCACCGCGAGCGCCCGGCGGGCCTCGGTGACCTCGCGGTCGGCCGCGGCGCGCTGCTGCTCGGCCTCGCGGGTGGCGGTGGTCTTGAGGGTGTTCGTCTCCTGCTGGGCGGCCAGCCGGAGCTGGTCGGCCTCGCGCCGGGCGGCGGCGAGCAGGTCCTCGGCGTCGGCCTGGAGCCGGCGGCGCTCGCCCTCGACCTCGGCGGTGGTGCGGGCCCGCACCTCGTCGAGCTCGCCCAGCTGGACCACGCGCATGTCCTCGGCGTCGCTCTCGGCCTTCGCGGTGATCGCGGTCGCCTCGTGCTCGGCACGCGCCCGGATCGCCGCGGCCTCCTTGCGGGCCTCGGCGAGCACGTCGGCGGCCTGCTCCTCGGCGAGCCGGAGCAGCTCGCTGGCCTTGCCGCCCAGGCCGGCGTACGACGGGGCCTCGACCTCCGAGACGCGGCTCTGCAGCTGGGAGGCGGTCGCCTCGGCCACCCGGAGCCGCTCGTGGGCCTCGTTGAGGCTGGCCACCAGGCCGGCCCGCTCGGCGGCCACGGTGCGCAGGTGCTTGTCGACGGCGTCCTTGTCGTAGCCGCCGCGCCGGACCAGCGGCAGGTTCGGGGCGGGGGAGCCCGCCGGGATCACCGGGGCCTTGGCGGCGGGGGCGGGAGCCGGGGCCGGTGCAGCAGCCGGGCGCGCGGGGGCGGCGGGGGCCTTGGTCACGGGCTCCGCTGCCTTCTCGGCTGCCTTCTCGGGAGCCTTCTCCGCGACGGGCTTCTCGGGTGCCGGCTCCGCTGCCTTCTCGGGGGCCTTCTCGACCGGCTTCTCGACCGGCTTCTCGACCGGCTTCTCCGCGACAGGCGCCTTCTCGGGTGCCTTCTCGGGTGCCTTCTCGGGCGCCTTGGCCGGAGCGGGAGCGGGGGCGCGGTCGGCCGCGGGCACCTGGGCCGGGCCCGGGTCCGCGCCGGACTCGGCGGCGATGTCGCCGGCGGTCTTCACCTTGGGCAGCACCTGGGTCGGCTCGTCGGCCCCGTCCTCGGCGTCGAAGATGGACAGGCTGGCGTCTTCAGTCATCTGGTCCCTCACAGTGAACGGGCATCGGCGGAACGTCTCCCAGGTCCCCCGGCGTACGGGTGCCAGTCTGGCGGATGTCCCCGCCGATCCCAACCCGCCGTACGGTTGACAAGACGAAAAGACCGGATTCGCCTTGCTCAGCAGGCGAATCCGGCCCTTTTCCGGCCTTCGGTCGGATCTTCGGGAGCGTCCCTCAGACGCCGCGGAAGATGTTGATCTTGTCGAGGTGCTTGGCGCGCAGCTCCTCGTTCCGCACGCCCAGGCCTTCCTCGGGAGCCAGGCAGAGGACCCCGACCTTGCCCTGGTGGGCATTCTTGTGCACGTCCAGCGCCGCCTGGCCGACCTCCTCGAGCTGGTAGGTCTTGGACAGCGTCGGGTGGATCTTGCCCTGCGCGATGAGGCGGTTGGCCTCCCACGACTCGCGGTAGTTGGCGAAGTGGCTCGAGATGATCTTCTTCAGGTTCATCCACAGGTAGCGGTTGTCGTACTCGTGCATGTAGCCCGAGGTCGACGCGCAGGTGGTGATGGTGCCGCCCTTGCGGGTGACGTACACCGAGGCGCCGAAGGTCTCCCGGCCCGGGTGCTCGAAGACGATGTCGATGTCCTCGCCGCCGGTGAGCTCGCGGATGGCCTTGCCGAAGCGCTGCCACTCCTTCGGGTTCTGCTGGGTGCCCTCGTCGTTCCAGAACTTGGGGGCGAGCTCGGAGCGGTTGATCACCATCTCCGCGCCCATGTTGCGCACGATCTGGGCCTTCTCCTCGTTGGAGACCACGCAGACCGGGTTGGCGCCGCCGTTGAGGGCGTACTGGGTGGCGAAGCCGCCGAGGCCGCCGGAGGCGCCCCAGATCAGCACGTTGTCGCCCTGCTTCATGTTGCCGCCGTTGGCGGAGACGAGCTGCCGGTACGCCGTGCAGTTCACGAGGCCGGGGGAGGCGGCCTCCTCCCAGGTGAGGTGCTCGGGCTTCGGCATGAGCTGGTTGGCCTTGACCATCGCGACGTCGGCCAGGCCGCCGAAGTTGGTCTCGAAGCCCCAGATCCGCTGGGACGGGTCCATCATCGTGTCGTTGTGGCCGTCGGGGGCCTCGAGCTCGACCGAGAGGCAGTGCGCGACGACGCGGTCGCCGGGCTTCCACTTGGTCACGCCCGGTCCGACGGCCAGCACGACGCCGGAGAGGTCGGAGCCGACGATGTGGTACGGCAGGTTGTGCCGGGCGCCGAACTCGGACTCGCGGCCGTAGCGCTCCAGGAAGCCGAAGGTGGAAACCGGCTCGAAGATCGAGGTCCACACGGTGTTGTAGTTGATCGCGCTCGCCATGACGGCGACGAAGGCCTCGCCCGGGCCGAGCTCGGGCAGCGGCACCTCGTCGATGTGCAGCGACTTGCGCGGGTCCTTGTCGCGGCTGGCCATGCCCTCGAACATGTCCACGTCGGCCTTGTGGACGGTGGCCGCGCGGTAGGACTCGGGCAGGGCGAGGTTGGCGAAGTCCTCCGGCGTGCTGGCGTCGGACTGGATCGCGTCGAGGATGTGCTGCACGTCAGGGCTCCTGAGTGAGAGGGGGCTATGGCGCTTTGCGGGCGGACGTTACCCGCGAGTCGGTTCGTGTGGTCGGTCTTGTGCCCGAAGTCTCAGTGGGCGTCCTTCGACGGCTCGACCAGCTCGACGAGCACGCCGCCGGCGTCCTTGGGGTGGATGAAGTTGATCCTGCTGTCCGCGGTCCCGCGCTTCGGGGCGTCGTACAGGAGCCGGAGGCCGCGCTCGCGCAGGATCGCCGAGACCTGCTCGACGTCGGTGACGCGGTAGGCCAGCTGCTGCAGGCCCGGCCCGGAGCGGTCCAGGAACTTCGCGATCGTGGACTCGTCGTCGAGCGGGGCGAGCAGCTGGATGCAGGAGCCGGAGTCGCCGACCGCGACCATGGCCTCCCGGACGCCCTGCTCCTCGTTGGTCTCCTGGTGGGCGACCTTCATCCCGAAGGCGGTCTCGTAGAACGTGATCGCCTCGTCGAGGTCCGGTACGGCGACGCCGACGTGGTCGATGGCGATGAAGAGGTGCGCGGGGATCTCCAGGGAGGCGGTCATGCCCGACATCTTCGACCAGGGGCGTCCGGGGGCTCAACGAGGTGTGACAACCCTGACACCGGCCGCTGGACGGACCCCCTCCCGAGAACGCGAGGCGCTCGGTAGTGTCGGTGAGGATCCGTTAACTCATCAGGAGGACCTCCCATGTCCGTCAACGTCATCGTCGCTGGCGCCCGTACGCCGATCGGCCGCCTGCTCGGTGGTCTGAAGTCCCTCTCGGCCGCCGAGCTCGGTGGCGTCGCCATCAAGGGCGCCCTGGAGAAGGCCGGCGTCGCGCCCGAGCAGGTCGACTACCTGATCATGGGCCAGGTCATCCAGGCCGGAGCCGGCCAGAACCCCGCTCGCACCGCCGGCATCGCCGCGGGCCTGCCGTGGGACATGCCGTCGATCACCATCAACAAGGTGTGCCTGTCGGGCCTCAACGCCATCGCCATGGCCGACCAGCTCATCCGCGCCGGCGAGCACGAGATCATCGTGGCCGGCGGCATGGAGTCGATGACCAACGCCCCGCACTTCCTGCCGAAGTCCCGCGAGGGCTTCAAGTTCGGCGACGTCAAGCTGGTCGACTCGATGGCCTACGACGCCCTCTACGACCAGGCCACCCAGCAGGCCATGGGCGGGCTGACCGAGCAGATCAACGCCGAGGGCGTGAAGCTGACCCGCCAGGAGCAGGACGAGTTCGCCGCCACCTCGCACCAGAAGGCCGCCGAGGCCTGGAAGAACGGCGTCTTCGACGACGAGGTCGTCCCGGTCTCCATCCCGCAGCGCAAGGGCGACCCGATCGTGGTCGCGGCCGACGAGGGCGTGCGCGGCGACACCACCGCCGAGTCGCTCGGCAAGCTGCCCCCGGCGTTCTCCAAGGAGGGCACCATCACCGCCGGCTCGGCCTCGCAGATCTCCGACGGCGCCGCCGCGGTCGTGGTGATGAGCAAGGCCAAGGCCGAGGAGCTGGGCCTGGAGTGGCTGGCCGAGATCGGCGCGCACGGCATGGTCGCCGGCCCCGACTCGAGCCTGCAGCTGCAGCCTGCCAACGCCACCAAGAAGGCCCTGGACAAGGAAGGCATCACCGCCGCTGACCTCGACCTCGTCGAGTTCAACGAGGCGTTCGCCGCCGTGGGCATCGAGTCCACCCGCGCGCTCGGCCTGGACGAGTCGAAGGTCAACGTCAACGGCGGCGCGATCGCGCTCGGCCACCCGGTCGGCATGTCCGGCACCCGGGTCGTGCTGCACCTGGCGCTGGAGCTCAAGCGCCGCGGTGGCGGCGTGGGCGCGGCCGCGCTGTGCGGTGGCGGCGGCCAGGGCGACGCGCTGATCGTGCGCGTGCCCAAGGCGTGACGCGTAGATCCACTCAGGACGTCCCCGGACTGGTCGAGAAGGCCAGGTCCGGGGACGCCCGTTCTGTGGCCCGGCTGATCTCGCTGGTCGAGGACGCCTCGCCCTTGCTGCGCGACGTGATGGCCGGGCTCGCCGGTTCCGGCGGACGCGCGCACATCGTCGGCATCACCGGCTCCCCGGGCGTCGGCAAGTCCACCTCCACCAGTGCGCTGGTGGGCGCGCTGCGCCAGCGGGGCAAGCGGGTCGGCGTGCTCGCGGTCGACCCGTCCTCGCCGTTCTCGGGTGGCGCCCTGCTCGGCGACCGGATCCGGATGCAGGACCACGCCCTCGATCCCGAGGTCTACATCCGCTCGATGGCCTCGCGCGGTCATCTCGGCGGGCTCTCCTGGGCGGCCCCCCAGGCGCTGCGGGTCCTCGACGCGGCCGGCTGCGACGTGATCCTGGTCGAGACCGTCGGCGTGGGGCAGAGCGAGGTCGAGATCGCCTCGATGGCCGACAGCACCCTGGTCCTGCTCGCGCCCGGGATGGGCGACGGCATCCAGGCGGCCAAGGCCGGCATCCTCGAGATCGGCGACCTCTACGTCATCAACAAGGCGGACCGCGACGGCGCGGACCAGGTACGCCGGGAGCTGCGCTCGATGCTCGCGCTCGCCGAGCGGCCCGAGGGATCCTGGAAGCAGCCGATCCTCAAGACCGTCGCCCAGACCGGGGAGGGGATCGAGGAGGTGCTCGACGCGCTCGCGGACCACCACGCCTTCCTGGAGTCCTCCGGTGAGCTCGAGGCGCGCCGGGTGCGCCGGGCGCGCGAGGAGATCGAGGCGATCGCGGTCACCGCGCTGCGCGAGCGCTGGGGCGACGTGCACGCGCGCACCGAGCTGGACGACCTGGCTGCGCGGGTGGTGGCCGGTTCCACCGACCCGTACGCCGCCGCCGACGAGCTGCTGGCTCTGTATTCATGAGGATCGTCGTCACCGGCGCGGGCCCGGACTCGATCGGGCTGGCCACGGCCGTGGCTCTGCGCGACCTCGGCCACGAGGTGGTCGTCACCACCCGGTCGGTCCCGGTGGACGGGTTCGCCTGGCACCCGCTGGACCTGGCCTCGCGCACGTCGGTCGCCGCCTTCGCGAGCTGGTTTGGTGCGACGTACGACGGACTCGACGCGCTCGTGAACAACGCCGGCATCCACCTCGACCTGCGCTCGACGTGGAAGCAGCCGCAGCTCGTGGACGGCCACGAGATCCACTGGCGCACCAACTACCTCGGCACCGCCGACCTGACCCGGGCGCTGCTGCCGCTGCTGCTCTCCGCGCCCGACCCGCGGGTGGTGCACGTGGTCTCCAAGCTGCACGAGCGCGGCCGCAACGAGGCGTTCTTCTCCGCGTTCGGAGACGGCTACGACTCCTGGGTGGCCTACGGGACGTCCAAGCTGGCCCTGGTCCACGACGCCGCCTCGCTCGCCGTACGGCACCCGGGTCTGCGTGCGTACTCGCTGCACCCCGGCTCGGTCTACACCCACATCGCCGATCGCGGCCTGGAGACCGCGCCGCTGCTCGGGCGGCTGCGGGCGCTGGCCGCGCCGCTGGAGCGGCGGATGCTCGCCACGCCCGCGCAGGGCGCCGAGACGAGCGTGCACTGCGTGACCGCGCCGGACGCGACCTCCGGCTACTACCGCCGCAGCGCGCCTGCCGAACCGGCTCCGCAGGCTGGCGACGAGGCCGCGCGTGCGGCACTCTGGGCCCGCACGTCGGACTGGCTGGTGGAGGAGGCTCGATGACCGTCGCGACGGGACCGGTCACGCAGGTGTGCTGGGTGACCGAGGACATCGAGGCCACCGAGCGGCTGCTCACGCAGTCCTTCGGCGTCGCCGCCTGGACCCGGCTGCCGGACATCCACTTCGACCCCGAGCACTGCACCTTCCGTGGCGAGCCGGCCGACTTCGTGGTGCACGTGTCCCTGGCCTATGCCGGCGACCTGCAGCTCGAGCTGATCCAGCCGGTGCGCGGGGAGTCGATCTACACCGAGTTCCTGTCCCGCTCCGGGCCCGGCCTGCACCACGTCTGCTTCGAGGTCGACGACATGGCGGTCGCCCTGCGGGCCGCCGCCGCGGAGGGACTCCCGGTGCTCCAGGCCGGCTCGATGATGGACGGCGCCATGGACTTCGCCTACGTCGACGGCGCCGCCCACGGGGTCCCGTACGTCGAGCTCGCCCGCCTCGGCCCCGACATGCGCGCCTTCTACGCCGCCCTTCCCCGTTGACCCGCGAATCCGGCCTTCTGGCCTGCCGAATCCGGCCTTCTGGTCGCGCGAATCAGGCCTCCTGGTCGCGCGAATCCAGCCTCGTGGTGCATCGACACGCCCGGTCGCGCGTGTCGGTGGGCCAAAACCCCGGTTTCGGTGGGCCAGAAACCAGGTGTCGGCGGGCCAAGACCCTGGTTTCGGCGGACCACAAGGCCGGTTTCGACAGCACCAGCGCGCCTCCCGGATCACATCAGTCTCACCTGTTACAAACGGGAGACGTGTGTGACCGCGATGAGGAGTGGGGACGATGACCGGCGTGCTGAAGAAGGGCTTGGTGCTCCTCGTCGTCGTTTTCATCGGGTTCTACATGTTCAACGACCCCAACGGGCTGGCGCAGACGACCAAGGACGCGAGCGCCGGGCTCTGGGACGGGCTCACCAACCTGTTCGGGGCGATGATCGACTTCCTCGACGCCATCAAGTCCTAGCCGGGACTCGGCCGTAGCCGCCATGCCTCTCCTGCCGCGGTTCCTCACCGACCCCCAGATCGGGCGGCACCTGCTGCGCGACGAGGGCGAGGTCATCGTCGACGAGGTCCGCAAGCACTGGGTCGTCTACCTGCTGCCGAGCGCGGTCGCGGGCGTCGGGCTGTTCTTCCTCGTCCTCTTCTTCCTGGCCGACCCGGACGTCGCCTGGCTTCCGCTCGTGATCGCCCTGGCGCTGCTGGCCTGGTCGGGCTGGAAGGCGCTGGCCGCGAACCTGGACCGTTTCGTGATCACGAACATGCGGGTCTTCCGGGTCAAGGGCGTGCTGGCCCGCTCGCTGGCGACGATGCCGCTGGGCCGGATCCTGGACATCACCGTGGTCAAGCCGATGACCGGCCGGGTGCTCGGGTACGGCCACTTCACCTTCGAGTCCGCCGCCCAGGACCAGGGCCTGCGCGACATCCGGTTCGTGGGCGCCCCCGACCAGCGCGATCTGGCCATCCAGCGGGTCGTCCAGCGAGCAGGTCTGCGCGGGGCTCCGCGGGTCAACTAGGGTCCGCGTCGTGCTTCCCTTCGACCCGATCGACGAGGCCGCCCGGCAGTGGGCACTGCGCTGGGAGGGAGTGCCGCAGATGCACGCGGTCACCTCGCTGATGCGCGTGCAGCAGCTGGTGCTCGGCCGGCTCGACGGCATCCTCAAGCCGCACGGCCTGACCTTCGCCCGCTACGAGGCGCTGGTGCTGCTCACCTTCTCCTCGGCCGGATCCCTGCCGCTGGGCAAGATGGGGGAGCGGCTGCAGGTGCACCCCACCTCGATCACGTCGATCATCGACCGGCTCGAGTCCGCGGGCCTCGTCGTACGGCGGCGGCACCCGGACGACGGCCGTGCCGTGCTGGCCGAGATCACCGACGAGGGCCGCGCCCTGGTGCAGCAGGCGACCGCCGACCTGGTCGGGGCCGACTTCGGCTTGGACGCGCTCTCCGAGGAGTCGCTGCGCGCGCTCTCCGAGCTGCTCCGCCCGGTGCGGAAGGCAGCCGGGGACTTCTGAGCCGCTCCGAGGCGCGACCTCACCCCGCCATCCCGGTGCCCGGCTCGAGGGTGGCGCGGAGGTGGCGCTGGTGCTCCCGGGAGAGCACCAGCGCGCCCGCGCGTACCTGGGAGTCGACCTCGACGATGAACAGGTCGGGCTCGTGCGTGACGAGATGCTCCAGGATCGCGACGGTGGGGGCCGGGAGCTGCCCGCGCGCGATCCGGAGGACCTCCTGGTGGAGCGCCGCCGGATCGCGGGCGTTCATGACGCGTCGATGGCCCGTGGCTCGGCCGACTCGTCGGCGCCGACCTGGCGGATCTCGATCTTCCGCGGCTTGGCCTTCTCGGCGACCGGGATGGTCAGGCGCAGCACGCCGTCGGCGTACGTGGCGTCGATGCGCTCCAGATCCAGGTTGTCGCCGAGGACCAGCTGCCGGCTGAACAGGCCGCGACTGCGCTCGGTGGCGAGCATCTCCCAGTCGCCGTTCTTGGCGAGCCGCTCGGCGCGGACGGTGAGCACGTTCCGCTCGACGTCCAGGTCGATGCTCTCCTTGGCCACGCCCGGCAGGTCGAACTCCAGCACGAAGGCGTCGCCCTCGCGCCAGGCATCCATCGGCATCACGGCCGGCCGGTTGGTCGTGCCGAGGATCTGCTGGGTGAGCCGGTCGAAGTCGCGGAACGGGTCTGCGGTGCGCAGCAACATGAGAACTTCCTCCTTCGTTCGTCTTCGTGCCAGATCTTTTCTGGCGGGTATAGGTTTTATATAGCCACTGATTGACGAGGATGCAAGGGGTGATCGCCGTGCAGGATCCGGCCCGCGGGCTGTTCGCCATCTCGGTCGCCGCCGAGCTCTCCGGTACGACGGTGCAGAACCTGCGCGCCTACGAGCGCCGCGGGCTCCTCGATCCCGAGCGGACCCCGGGCGGGACCCGGCGCTACAGCCAGGACGACGTCGACCGGCTGAGCCGGATCCGGGCGCTGCTGGACGCGGGCCTCAACCTCGCCGGGATCGAGCAGGTGCTCGACCTGGAGGCCGAGGTCGCCCGCCTGGAGGGCCTGCTGGAGGACGATCCTCGGACGTCCTAGCACCTTTTAGTTTGACGTCCTACTATCGAGAGCATGAACGCTCGTGAACGCTGGCAGCAGCGCTACGCCGCCTCCCGCCTGCGCGACGCCGACTTCACCACCCTGTCCGGGATGGTCGTCGAGCCGGCTTACGGGACCGACGAGGGCGAGTGGCCGGGCGAGTTCCCGTTCACCCGCGGCCTGTACGCCGCAGGCATGCGCGGCCGGACCTGGACGATCCGCCAGTTCGCCGGCTTCGGCAACGCCCAGCAGACCAACGAGCGCTACAAGATGATCCTCGGCCGCGGTGGGGGCGGGCTCTCCGTCGCGTTCGACATGCCCACCCTGATGGGCCGCGACTCCGACGACCCCAAGAGCCTCGGCGAGGTCGGTCACTGCGGCGTCGCCATCGACTCGGCCGCGGACATGGACGTGCTGTTCGCCGACATCCCGCTCGGCGAGACCACCACCAGCATGACCATCTCGGGCCCGGCGGTGCCGGTCTTCTGCATGTACCTGGTCGCCGCCGAGCGCCAGGGCGTCGACCTCGGCAGCCTCAACGGCACCCTGCAGACCGACATCTTCAAGGAGTACATCGCGCAGAAGGAGTGGCTGTTCGCGCCCGAGCCGCACCTGCGCCTGATCGGCGACCTGATGGAGTACTGCGCCGAGAACATCCCGGCCTACAAGCCGCTCTCGGTCTCCGGCTACCACATCCGCGAGGCCGGCTCGACGGCCGCGCAGGAGCTTGCGTTCACCCTGGCCGACGGCTTCGGGTATGTCGAGCTCGGGCTCTCCCGGGGACTGGACGTGGACGTGTTCGCGCCCGGCCTGAGCTTCTTCTTCGACAGCCACCTGGACTTCTTCGAGGAGATCGCGAAGTTCCGCGCGGCCCGGCGGATCTGGGCCCGCTGGATGCGCGACGTGTACGGCGCGAAGACCGAGAAGGCCCAGTGGCTGCGCTTCCACACCCAGACCGCCGGTGTCTCGCTGACCGCCCAGCAGCCGTACAACAACGTCGTCCGCACCGGGATCGAGGCGCTGGCCGCGGTCCTCGGCGGGACCAACTCGCTGCACACCAACGCCCTGGACGAGACGCTGGCCCTGCCCAGCGAGCAGGCCGCCGAGATCGCGCTGCGCACCCAGCAGGTGATCATGGAGGAGACCGGCGTGACCAACGTCGCCGACCCGCTGGGCGGCTCCTGGTACGTCGAGGCGCTCACCGACCAGATCGAGGCCGAGGCGAACAGGATCTTCGACAAGATCCTGAGCATGGGTGGCTCCTCGCTCACCTCCGCCGACCACGCCGGTCTGGCCGCGGCGACCGCGCGCGGGGAGAACCCGGTGACGAAGGGGCTGCTCCGTGGCATCGAGGACGGCTGGTTCATGAGCGAGATCGCCGAGGCCGCCTTCGTCTACCAGAAGGCGCTGGAGAAGGGCGACAAGAAGGTCGTCGGCGTCAACACGCACCTGGACTCGGTGACCACGGACCTGGAGATCCTCCGCGTCTCCCACGAGGTCGAGCTGGAGCAGGTCCGGGTGCTGCGCGAGCGTCGTACGACGCGGCAGCAGGCGGCCGTGGACGAGGCGCTGGCGCGGATGGTCGCGGTGGCCCGCACCGAGGAGAACCTGGTCCCGCCGATGCTGGACGCCGTGCGCGCCGAGGCCACCCTGGGCGAGATCTGCGACGCCTTGCGTGCCGAGTGGGGCGAGTACCGGGAGCCCGCACGTTTCTGACGTCCGCAACAATGGCCCCATGACGCAGGAACCCTTCTCCCGTCCCGGTGCCGTCGACCTCTCGGGCCTCTCCGCCACCGCCCCCGCGGGCGCGGCCGGCGTGAGCGGCGCGTACACGGTCACGGTCGACGAGCAGAGCTTCCAGTCGCTGCTGGAGAGCTCGATGAGCGCCCCGGTCATGCTCGCGTTCTACAGCCCCAGCCGCTCCCCGGAGAGCGTCCAGCTCGCCGACGACCTGCAGGTGCTCTCCAACGAGTTCGAGGGCCGGTTCCTGCTCGGCCGGGTGGACATCGACGCCACCCCGCAGATCGCCCAGGCGATGCAGATCCCGTCGGTGCCGCTGGTGGTGCTGGTCGCCCAGGGCCGCCCGGTGCCGTTGATCCAGAACGCCGCCCCGCGGGAGGAGCTGCGCGCGGCGATCACCCAGGTGCTCCAGCAGCTCACCGCCGGTGGCTTCACCGGCCGGCACCAGCCGCGCTCGGCCGGCGTCGACGAGGAGGGCGAGGAGCTGGTCGACCCGCGCTACGCGCCGGCCCAGGACGCGCTGGCGAACAACGACATCGAGGGCGCGATCGCCGAGTACACCAAGCTGCTCGACGGCAATCCGGCCGACGCCGAGGCGGCCGCCGGCTTGGCGATGGCCCAGCTGCTGCAGCGGACCCAGGGCGCCGACCTGAACGCGGCCCGGGAGGCCGCCGCGGCCAACCCCGACGACGTGGACGCCCAGACGCTGGTGGCCGACCTCGACCTGCTCGGAGGGCACGTCGACGACGCCTTCAACCGGCTCATCAACCTCGTCCGTCGTACGGCTGAGGAGGACCGGGACAGGGCCCGCACCCACCTGATCGCGCTCTTCGGCGCGGTCGGCAACGCGGACCCGCGGGTGCAGCGGGCGCGACGGGACCTCGCTTCCGCGCTGTTCTGAGTGAGCGGGCTCACGGTTCTCACACCGAGGGGACCGTGTCCGCGAGATCCGTTTTACCTTCGCGACATCGCGGGCGTGATGACCGCGAAACATGCCGGTGACACCTTCACGGTCACGATCCGTGACGCGAAGGAGTCCCGATGTCCGCCACCGAGACCACGACTGGCCCGGTCACCACCACGACGGTGGTCCCCGCTGCCCCGCGCAGCGGCTGGATCGACCACTGGGAGCCGGAGGACCCGGCGTTCTGGGAGTCGACCGGCAAGAAGGTCGCCCGGCGCAACCTGGTCTTCTCGATCTTCGCCGAGCACCTCGGCTTCTCGGTCTGGCTGCTGTGGAGCGTCAGCGCCGCCCTGCTCGCCAAGGCGGGCTTCGGGTTCACCCCGCAGCAGCTGTTCTGGCTGGTCGCGGTGCCGAACCTGGTCGGCTCGCTGCTCCGGCTGCCCTACACCTTCGCGGTGCCGAAGTTCGGTGGCCGCAACTGGACCGTGGTCAGCGCCCTGCTGCTGCTCGTCCCGACGCTGCTGTTCGCGCACTTCGTGCAGCAGCCGGACACGCCCTACTGGGTCTTCGTGGTCATCGCCGCGACCGCCGGCGTCGGCGGCGGCAACTTCGCCTCCTCGATGGCGAGCATCAACTTCTTCTTCCCCAGTGACAAGAAGGGGGCCGCGCTCGGTCTGAACGCGGCCGGCGGCAACGCGGGCGTCGCCGTGATCCAGTTCTTCCTGCCGATCATCGTCGGCGGCGCCGGCGCCTTCGGGCTGGTCAAGGCCAGCCAGAGCGGCATCGTGCTCCAGCGGGCCGGCTACCTGTACGCCGCGCTGGCGATCCTCGCGGCCGGCTGCGCCTACCTCTTCATGAACAACCTGCGGGCGGCGTACTCGAAGCCGCGTGAGCAGCTCGCCGTGCTCAGGTACAAGCACACCTGGGTGATCTCGTTCCTCTACATCGGCACCTTCGGCTCGTTCATCGGCTTCTCGGCCGCGATGCCGCTGCTCATCAAGATCAACTTCTTCCGCTCGCCGATCCCGACGGCCTCGATCGGCATCAACTTCGCCTACTACGCCTTCCTGGGTGCGCTGGTCGGCTCGGTCGCGCGGCCCTTCGGCGGCTGGCTCGCCGACAAGTACGGCGGCGCGAAGGTGACCCTGGGCGCGTTCGTGGCGATGATCCTGGGCACGCTCGGCGTCATCGCGATCCTGGCCCAGCTCAAGACGGTGCCGACCGCGCCCCCGGAGAAGCTGGCCGCCTGGGCGAAGGACCCGTCGAGCTTCCCCGGCTTCCCGCCCGCGGTCGTCGACGCGGTGAACGCCAACTCCGACCTGTTCCCGTGGTTCCTGGTGGCCTTCCTGTTCATCTTCGCGGCCACCGGCATCGGCAACGGCTCGACGTACCGGATGATCCCCGCGATCCAGAAGACGTACGCCGCGAACGTCGGCGAGGCCGGCTCGACCGAGCGCATCCTGGCCGAGGCGAAGGCGCCCAACGAGGCCTCCGCGGTGCTCGGCATCGCCGGTGCGATCGGCGCCCTGGGCGGCTTCCTGATCCCGATCACGTTCTCCTCGCCCTGGGTCAAGGACCCGGTCGCGGCCACGCACAGCGCGTTCGTGATCTTCGCCGGGTTCTACGTGGTCTGCCTGGCGGTCACCTGGGCGTTCTACCTGCGGCCGCGCGCGGTGATGGCGAAGGCGCGCGTGTGACCGACACTCATTGCCCGTACTGCGCCCTGCAGTGCGCGATGACGCTCACTCCCTCTGTCGAGGAGGGAGTGAGCGTCGCGCCCCGGCAGTTCCCGACGAACCGGGGCGGCCTGTGCCAGAAGGGCTGGACGAGTGCGGCGGTGCTGCGCGCCCCGGACAGGATCACCACGCCGCTGGTGCGCTCGGCGCAGGGTGTGCTCGAGGAGGCGACCTGGGAGGAGGCGCTCGCGTACGTCGCTGCCCGGGTGCGCTCGCTGCAGGCCGAGCACGGCCCGGACAGCATCGGCGTCTTCGGCGGCGGCGGCCTGACCAACGAGAAGGCCTACCAGCTGGGCAAGTTCACCCGGACCGTGCTGCGGACCAAGCACATCGACTACAACGGCCGGTTCTGCATGTCCTCTGCGGCCGCCGCCGGCAACAGGGCCTTCGGGATCGACCGCGGGATGCCGTTCCCGGTCTCCGACGTCGACGCCACGGGGGCGGTGCTGCTGCTGGGCAGCAACGTGGCCGACACGATGCCTCCGTTCGTGCAGCACCTGGCCGGGGTGCGGGAGCGCGGCGGGCTGATCGTGGTCGACCCGCGGCGCTCGGCGACGGCGGCCCTGACGGATGAGGCTGGGCTGCACCTGCAGCCGCTCCCCGGCACCGACCAGGTGCTGCTCCTCGGCCTGCTCCACCTCGTGGTGGCCCAGGGGCTGGCCGACGAGGAGTACCTGGCCGCGCGGGTGCACGGCTGGGACGAGGTGATCCGCTCGGCCGCCCTGTGGTGGCCCGGACGGGTGGCGACGACCACGGGTGTGCCCGAGGCGTCCCTGCGCCGCGCTGTCGAGGTCCTGGCCGCGGCCGCGCCGTCGCGGGGCGGCCGGGGCGCGATGATCCTCACCGGCCGCGGCGCCGAGCAGCACACCGGCGGCACCGACACGGTGACCGCGGCGATCAACCTGGCCCTGGCGCTGGGCCTGCCCGGCCGTGCGGCGAGCGGGTACGGCTGCCTGACCGGGCAGGGCAACGGGCAAGGCGGCCGGGAGCACGGCCAGAAGGCCGACCAGCTCCCCGGCTACCGCTTGATCGAGGACCCGGCGGCCCGCGCCCACGTGGCCGGTGTCTGGGGCGTGAGCCCGGAATCCCTTCCTGGCAAGGGCGTTCCGGCCGTCGAGCTGCTCGGCAAGCTGGGCGGCGAGGTCAAGGCGCTGTTCGTGCACGGGGCCAACGTGCTGGTCAGCGCACCGGACGCGACCGCGGTCCGGCGACGGCTGGAGAGCCTGGACCTGCTGGTCGTCTGCGACTTCGTCCCGAGCGAGACGGCGCGTCTCGCCGACGTGGTACTGCCGGTCACCCAGTGGGCCGAGGAGGAGGGCACCATGACCTCCCTCGAAGGACGGATCCTGCGCCGCCGCCGGGCGATCGACCCGCCCGGCCAGGCCCGCAGCGAGCTGGCGATCCTGCGCGACCTCGCGGCTGCGCTCGGCAGCGACGTGCACTTCGACACCGAGCCGGCCCTGGTCTTCGACGAGCTCGCCCGGGCCAGCGCGGGCGGCGTTGCCGACTACTCCGGCCTCTCGCACGCTCTTCTCGATGCGACCGAGCGACCGCTGCACTGGCCGGCGCCGGCCGGGTCGAGCGGGACGCCGCGGCTGTTCGCCACCCGGTTCGCGCACGCCGACGGGAAGGCCCGGATGGTCCCGGTCAGCCCGGGCGCGCCCGCGGACGACCTGCGCGCGGAGGCGCCGGTCTACCTGGTCACCGGCCGGGTGCTCGCGCAGTACCAGTCCGGCGCGCAGACCAGGCGGGTCGAGGCGCTCAACGACGTCGCGCCGGCGCCGTACGTGGAGCTGCACCCGCACCTGGCACGGCGGCACGCGATCGAGGACGGCGACGACGTGGCGGTCACCTCGGCGCGCGGCACCGCGGTCGCCCGGGCCCGGATCACCGGCACGATCCGGCCCGACACCGTGTTCATGCCCTTCCACTGGCCCGGCGACGGGATGGCCAACGCGGTCACCAACGACGCCACCGACCCGGTCTCCGGGATGCCCGAGTTCAAGGTGTGCGCGGTCTCGGTCGCGCGCGCGGACCTGCTGGAGGTGACCGCATGAGCGAGCGCGTGGTCGTGGTCGGGGCCGGGATGGTCGGCCACCGGTTCGTCGACGAGCTGGTCCGCGGCGACCGCGAGGAACGCTTCGCGATCACGCTCGTCGGCGAGGAGGAGTACGAGCCGTACAACCGGATCCTGCTCTCCGAGGTGCTGGCCGGGCGCGCCGACCTGCGCGCGCTGACCCTGCCGCTGCCCGCCGCCGAGCGCGTCGACTTCCGTCGCGGGGTGAGTGCGGTCGGGATCGACCGCGATGCCGGCGAGGTGCTGCTCGGGGACGGTTCGCGCACGCCGTACGAGCGTCTGGTGCTGGCCACCGGAGCGCGGGCCTTCGTGCCGCCCCTCGACGGCCTGGAGAGCGAGCCGAGGCACGTGCACGTGCTGCGCACCCTCGACGACTGCCGCAACGTCGCCGCGCGGGCGATCAACGCCAAGCACGCCGTCGTCCTCGGTGGCGGCCTGCTCGGCCTGGAGGCCGCCTGCGGGCTCCGGCGCCGGGGTGTGCCGGTCACCGTGATCGACCTGGACAGCCACCTGATGGCCACCCAGCTCGACGGCGGCCCGGCGCGGGTGCTGGCCGGCCGCCTCCGTGCGCTCGGGGTGGACGTGCTCACCGGCGTCAGCGTCGCCGAGGCGATCAGCGCGTACGACGAGCTGGTGGCCGTGCGGCTCATCGACGGCCGGGTGCTCGCCGCGGACCTGATGCTGGTCTCCTGCGGCGTCCGCGCGAACACCGCGCTCGCCGCGGGTGCCGGGCTCACCGTCGACCGCGGCATCGTGGTGGACGACGCGCTGACGACCGCCGACTCGCGAATTCACGCCATCGGCGACTGCGCGCAGCCGCCCTCGGGGATGACCGGCCTGCTGGCGCCGGGATGGGCGCAGGCGTCCCAGCTCGCGGCCACCCTGCTCGGCCGTGAGCCGCTCGAGCCCACCGAGGCCGCGGAGCGTCCCGAGCCCATCACGCTGAAAGCCGCCGGGGTCGACCTGGTCACCATGGGCGTCCGCCCCTCGCGCGCCGCCGCCGACGACCGGGTGCTCACCGTCAGTGACCCCGACGCCGGCCGGCACGTGGACCTGGTCCTGCGCGAAGGCGCTCTCGTCGGCGTCACGGTGCTCGGGTTCCCCGAGGTCTCGCCGGCGCTGACGCTGGCCTATGACCGGCAGACGCCGGTGCCGCTGGACCCGCTGAGCCTGCTCGTCACCGGCGGGGGTGGCGCGGTCGAGGAAAGCCCGTCGCCGATGCGGATGCCCGGCACCACCACGGTGTGCCGGTGCAATGGCGTCACCAAGAAGCAGATCGTCTCGGCCTGGGAGGACGGTGCCCGCAACGTCGACGCGGTCGCCGCGAACACGCGGGCCACCACCGGGTGCGGCGGCTGCCGCGAGGTGGTCTGCGGACTCGTCGACTGGCTCAACGCCAGCGACCCGGCCGAGAGCGTTAGCACGGCTGTAACAGAGCGAAACACGCCCGTTGAAACGACTACCTAAGGTGCCCCACATGTCCCAGAAGCTCACCGTCGTCGGGGGAGGCATGGTCGCGCATCGCCTGATCGAGGCGCTGCTCGACCGCGACACCGAGCAGGCCTGGCAGATCGACCTGTTCTGCGAGGAGCCGGTCGCGCCGTACGACCGGGTCGCGCTGACGTCGTACTTCTCCGGCAACAGCCCCGAGGACCTGCTCCTCGGGGACGCCGACCTGGCGGCCGACCCGCGGGTGACGGTGCATCTGGGGGGCACCGTGACCGCGCTGGACACCGAGGCCCGCACGGTCAGCACCGCGGCCGGGGTGCACGGGTTCGACGCGCTGGTGCTGGCCACCGGGTCGTCGGCGTTCGTGCCACCGGTCGCGGGGAGCGACCTGCCCGGCGCCTTCGTCTACCGGACGGTCCAGGACGTGCAGGACCTGGAGGCCTGGGTGCTCGCCCGCCAGGGCCGCCCGCTGACCGGCGTCGTGGTCGGCGGCGGCCTGCTCGGGCTGGAGGCCGCGGGCGCGCTGCACGGGCTGGGCGTACGTGCGACCGTCGTCGAGTTCGCGGACCGGCTGATGCCGCTCCAGGTCGACGAAGGCGGTGGTGCGGCGCTGCGCCGGATCATCGAGGGCCTGGGCGTGGAGGTCCGGACATCGGCCGCGTCCGCGGCGCTGCATGCCGGTGCCGGCGGCGAGGTGGCCGCGATGGAGCTCGCGGACGGCACCAAGATCGAGGCCGACGTCGTCGTCTTCGCGACCGGTGTGCGGCCCCGCGACGAGCTGGCCCGCGAGGCCGGCCTGGTCATCGGCGAGCGCGGCGGCGTCGTCGTGGACGACGGCTGCGCGACCGTCGTCCCGGAGGTCTACGCGGTCGGCGAGGTCGCCTGCATCCAGGGCCGTACCTGGGGCCTGGTCGGGCCGGGCAACACGATGGCCGAGGTGGTCGTGGACCGGCTGCTCGGCGGCGAGGCCACCTTCCCGGGCGCGGACACCAGCACCAAGCTCAAGCTGCTCGGCGTCGACGTGGCCTCGTTCGGCGACGCGTTCGCGGAGACGCCGGGCGCGCTGGAGGTCGTCTACGCCGACCCGGTCGCCGGGGTCTACAAGAAGCTGGTGGTCTCCGACGACGCGAAGACGCTGCTCGGCGGCATCCTGGTCGGCGACGCCTCGTCGTACGCGTCCCTGCGCCCGATGCTCGGTGCCGAGCTCGGCTCCGACCCGAACGCCTGGCTGCTGCCGGAGGGCTCGGGCGCGCCGGTCACCGGTCAGCTCCCCGACGCGGCGACGGTCTGCTCCTGCAACAACGTGACCGCCGGCACGATCCGGTGCGCGGTGACCGACGAGGGCTGCACCGACCTCGGCGCGGTCAAGGCGTGCACCAAGGCCGGTACGTCGTGCGGCTCGTGCCTCCCGTTGGTGAAGAACCTGGTCAACACCGAGCTCGAGAAGTCCGGCGTCGAGGTGAGCAACGCCCTCTGCGAGCACTTCGCGTTCAGCCGGGCGCAGCTCTTCGACATCGTCTCGGTGACCGGGCTGCGGAACTTCTCCGAGATCATCGCCTCGCACGGCACCGGTCGCGGCTGCGACATCTGCCGCCCGGTGGTCGCCTCGATCCTGGCCTCGCTCGGCACCGGTCACGTGCTCGACAAGGACCAGGCGCGGCTGCAGGACACCAACGACCACGTGATGGCGAACCTGCAGAAGGACGGCACCTACTCGGTGGTGCCGCGGGTGCCGGCCGGCGAGATCACCCCGGAGGGCCTGATCGCGATCGGCCAGGTGGCGCACGACTTCGGGCTGTACACGAAGATCACCGGCGGTCAGCGGATCGACCTGTTCGGCGCGCGGCTCGAGCAGCTGCCCGCGATCTGGAAGCGGCTGGTCGACGCCGGCTTCGAGTCCGGCCACGCCTACGGCAAGTCGCTGCGCACGGTGAAGTCCTGCGTGGGCTCGACCTGGTGCCGGTACGGCGTGCAGGACTCGGTCGGGATGGCCGTCGAGCTGGAGCTGCGCTACCGCGGACTGCGAGCGCCGCACAAGCTCAAGCTCGGTGTCTCCGGCTGCGCGCGGGAGTGCGCCGAGGCGCGCGGCAAGGACGTCGGGGTGATCGCCACCGACAACGGCTGGAACCTGTACGTCGGCGGCAACGGCGGCTTCACCCCGCGGCACGCGGTGCTGTTCGCCGAGGACCTGGACACCGAGACCCTGGTCCGGACGATCGACCGGTTCCTCATGTACTACGTCCGCACCGCCGACCGGCTGCAGCGCACGGCTCCCTGGGTGGAGGCGCACGGCATCGAGGCGATCCGCGAGGTGATCCTGGAGGACTCCCTCGGCATCTGCGCCGACCTGGACGCCGCGATGGCCGCGCACGTGGGCAGCTACTGCGACGAGTGGGCGGCGACGCTGGCCGACCCGGACAAGCTCGCCCAGTTCGTCTCGTTCGTCAACGACCCGGAGGCGAGCGATCCGGACCTGGCCTACGTCGAGGAGCGCGGGCAGCGTCGCCCGGCCACGGCGTCGGAGCGGACCCTGATCGCTGGACCCACCTTGGAGGTGCGCGCATGACCGTACGAATGGGAGGGGGTGGCTGGGTGTCCGTGTGCACCAAGAAGCAGCTGATCCCCGAGCGTGGTGTCGCGGTGCTGGTCAAGGACCAGCAGGTGGCGCTGTTCCGGGTCACCAACGCCGAGGGCGAGGAGTTCGTCTACGCGGTCGGGCACCGCGATCCCTTTGCGGATGCCAACGTGATCGCCCGCGGCATCGTCGGCTCCGTGGGCCAGGGTGAGGATCAGCGCGATACCGTCGCCTCACCCATGTACAAGCACGTCTTCGACCTGCGCACCGGCGAGTGCCTCACCGACCCGTCGGGGCGGCTGCCGGTCTACCGGACCTGGATCGCCGGCGGCGTGGTCTACGTGCATCCGGAGCCGGTGGACGTCCCCGCGCTGGTGGCCTCGTAGGCGATGCGATGACCGCACTCACCCCGGTCCTCGCCGGCACCCGGATCCTGGTCACCGCGCAGCGGCGCGCCGACGAGCTCGCCGGCGCGCTGATCCGCCGCGGGGCGGAGGTGACCATCGCGCCGGCGCTCGGCGTGGTCTCGCACATCGACGAGGAGACGCTGCTGCGCCGGACGCGGGAGATCCTCGCCGATGGCGTCGACACCGTCGTGGTCACCACCGGCATCGGCTTCCGCGGCTGGATGGACGCCTGCGAGGCGGCGGGCGTGTACGACGAGCTGCTGGCCGCCCTGCGCGAGGTCCGGCTGGTCGCGCGCGGGCCCAAGGCACGCGGAGCGCTGCAGGGCCACGGGCTGGCCGCCGACTGGGTGGCCGAGTCGGAGACCTCGGCGGAGATCGTCGAGTTCCTGCTCGCCGAGGGCGTCGACGGCACCCGGATCGCGGTGCAGCACCACGGTGCCGGCGACCCGCACCTGGAGAAGATGCTCATCGACGGCGGCGCGACGATCGTGCCGCTGGAGGTCTACCGCTGGGGTCCGCCCGGCGATCCGGTGGCAGTGACCGAGACCGCGCAGCAGGTGGCCGCCGGGGTGTACGACGCGGTGATGTTCACCTCGGCACCCGCGGCCTCCGCCTGGCTCGCCGAGCTGGAGCGGCAGGGGGCCAGCGAGGTGGTCCGCGACCAGGCCTCCTCGGGCCGGCTGCTGCTGGCTGCCGTCGGCCCGGTGACCGCGGACCCGCTCGTCAACGCGGGGATGCGCACGGTGTACCCGGACCGGTCCCGGATGGGCGCACTGGTGCGCCTGGTGATCCTGACCCTGGGCGACGAGGCGCACAGCGTGCACACGCCGTCGGGGGTGCTGCACGTACGCGCGTCCGCGGCCACCCTCGACCACGACGTGCTGCCGCTCTCGCCGAACGGCCTGGCGATCCTGCGCTGCCTGGCGCGCCGGCCCGGCGAGGTCGTCAGCCGGGACCGGCTCCTCGAGGTCCTCCCCGGCGACTCCGCCGACCCCCACACCGCCGAGGTCGCGGTCGCCCGGCTCCGCGAGTCCCTCAGCAGCCACGGCTCCCTGGTCCGCACGGTCATCAAGCGGGGGTACGTGCTCCAGACATCGGCGTAGCCGATGGAGCCGAGACGTCACGAATGCATCGGAGGAGCGAAGCGGGGGAGAGCGGCTCGGGACGTCTCGGCGAGCCACCCGCCCAGCGGTAGGTCAATCGCCTAGGGCAGCCACGATCGACCTGATCGCAGGCGAAGCGCCCTGCGAGCGTCGCCAGACCGCGATCACCTCGCGCTCGGGCACCGGGTCCTTGACCGCGAGGGCGCGGGTGTTCTCCGGGAGCGGGGAGCGGCCGAGCCGGGGGACCAGCGCGATGCCGAGCCCTGCCGAGACCAGGGCCAGGTGCGAGTCGAACTCCATCGACGTGTGCTCGATGTGCGGGAGCCGTCCGGTGCCGGCGTACATCCGGGAGAGCCACTGCCGGCATATGGTGCCCTCCGGGGTGGCGATCCAGCGCTCGTCGCGGAGGTCCTTCGGCGTCACCGCCCGGCGCTTGGCGAGACGGTGGGTCTCGTTCACGATCACCTCGGCGATGTCGCGGTGCACCACCCGCCGGTCCAGGTGCTCGGGGATCGCGATCGGCACGTCGCCCCAGCGGTGCACCACCGCGACGTCGGCCTCGCCCGCGGCGACCTGGTCGATCGCGTCCCACGGCTCGGCCTCGACCAGCCGGATCCGGAGCAGCGGGTGGTCGGTGTGCAGGTCCGCGACGACCGGCCCGATCAGGCCGCGCATCGCCGTGGAGAAGCCCAGCAGGGTGAACTCGCCGGTGATGTCGCCGGCGTGCGCGTGCAGGTCGGTCTCCAGCCGCTCGAGGTCACCGGCGATCCGGGTGCCCTCGGCGACGAGGATGCGACCCGGTCCGCTGAGCACCACCCCGCGACCGACCCGCTCCAGCAGGGCCACGCCGGACTGGCGCTCGAGGCGCTTGATCTGCTGGGAGACCGCGGACGGGGTGTAGCCGAGTGCTTCCGCCGCCGCGTGCACCGAACCGTGCCGGTGCACCGCCTCCAGGGACCGGAGCGAGGCCAGATCGATCATGAAGCGATGCTACACGGATTCGTGCAGATCAAATCGCTGGTGTTGATGGTCGACGGCCCGCAGAATCGACGGTGTGAACCTCCGCCACTCGCTGCTCGCCACCCTCGTCGCCGTGATCTGGGGTGTGAACTTCGTGGTCATCGAGTGGGGCATGCACGACGTGCCGCCGCTGCTGTTCGCGGCGATCCGGTTCACCGCGGTGGTGCTGCCGGCGATCTTCTTCGTGCCGCGTCCGCGGGCGCCCTGGCGGACGGTGGCCGCCGTCGGCACGTTCATGTCGCTGGGCCAGTTCGGCCTGCTCTACAGCGCGATGCACGCCGGCATGCCGCCCGGGCTGGCTGCCCTGGTGCTGCAGGCGCAGGTGCTGTTCACGGTGCTGATCGCGGCCGGCTGGATCGGGGAGCGTCCGACCCGCCGGCAGCTGACCGGCATCGCGATCGGTGCGCTCGGCCTGGTCGTGGTCGGCGTCGGCCGCGGCGGTCACGTCCCGCTGGGCGCGCTGCTGCTCTGCCTGGCTGCCGCGCTGTCCTGGGGCGTCGGCAACGTGGTCTCGCGCCGGGCGGGCGTCTCCTCGGGACTCTCGCTCGCGGTCTGGTCCTCGCTGGTGGTGCCGGTGCCGTTGCTCGGGCTCTCCCTGCTGCTGGACGGGCCGGGTCGGGTCGGCGACGCGCTGGCCGGCTTCGGCTGGCAGGCCGGGCTGTCCACGCTGTACACCGCGGGACTGGCCTCGCTGGTCGGCTACTCGATCTTCAACGGGCTGCTCGCCCGCTACCCGGCCTCCTCGGTCACCCCGTTCGTGCTCATCGCGCCGCCGGTGGCCATGTTCAGCGCTTGGGTGTTCCTCGACCAGGTCCCCAACGCCGCCGAGAGCATCGGCGGGATCGTCGTGCTCGCCGGGGTCCTGCTGACCGTCCTGCGCCCGCCCTCCCGTCGAATCAGGCCTTCTGGTCCGCCGAGTCCGGCTGTTTGGCCCGCCGAAACCGGTCTGGTGGTCGCGGCGGACCAGAAGGCCTGATTCGCGGGGCCAGGAGGCCTGATTCGCGGGGCCAGGAGGCCTGATTCGCGGGGCCAGGAGGCCTGATTCGGCGGAGGAGGAGGAGTTACATGCCGCTCTCGGTGTACGACGAGCCCGGGTGCTCGGAGAGGTTCACCAGGGCGGCGACGATCCGGCGGGCGGTGAAGTCGGCGCAGCGCTCGTGGACCTGCTCGACGGTGCAGAACTCCGCGGAGCGGATCTCCCGGGCCTGCTTGACGATGCCCTCGACCAGGGACTCCGCGTGCACGCCGCCGTCGAAGACCAGGCAGACCGCGTCGTCCCAGCCGCCCCACGCGGGCAGCCAGTCGGTGAGCACCAGGTTCCCCGCCTCGATGACCAGGCCGAGCTCCTCGGCGACCTCCCGGGAGACCGCGAGACGCGGCGACTCGCCGACCTCGACGACCCCGCCGGGCAGGTCCCAGTCCTTCTTGTACGTCAGCTGGCACAGCAGCACCCGGTCGTCCGTGGACCGGATCAGCATCTGGCTGATTGCTCGCTTGCGCGGCAGGAACGAGTTCAGCAGCCGCCGGAAGCCGGTCGCCTCCTCGACGGGGACGTCGTCGGCCAGCCGCGCGTAGACGATCCGGTCAGCCCCGTCGACCACCCGGCGCGCGACGCCCTCGCGCATCAGCCCGGAGAAGGTGGCGATCCGCTGGGCGGTCTCGTCGTCGGGGTCGACCAGCACCTCGATCCGGTGGTGACCCGCGGCGAACCCCTCGATCATCACGCGCCGGATCGCCTCGACGCTCGGACCGAGCCCCTCGGCCTGGAGGTCCTCGGTCCAGGACAGCCGGACCACACCGGGGGAGACGGGCGAGAGCTGGGCGGGCACGCCCCCACCCTAGAGGGCAGGCGGCTTCAGCCAGAGCGTGCCCAGGGGAGGCAGCCGCAGCGTGGCGCTGGCCGGCTGGTCGCCGTACGGCTGCGACTCGGCCACCACGGTGCCGAGGTTCCCCACGCCGGAGCCGCCGTACGACGACGCGTCGGTGTTGACCACCTCGGCCCAGTCGCCCGCGAACGGCAGCGGTACCCGGTACGACTCGTGCGGCCGTCCTGAGAAGTTGCAGATGCAGACCAGCGCGTCGCCCGTGCGCGCCCAGCGCACGAACGCGATCACGTTCGCCCCGGAGTCGCCCGCGGCCAGCCAGTTGAACCCGGCCCCGGTGACGTCCTGCTCCCACAGCGCCGGCGTGTCGCCGTACGTGCGGTTGAGGTCGCGCACGAGGTCGCGCACGCCACGGTGCTCGCCCTGGTCCAGCAGCCACCAGTCCAGCTCGCCGCCCTCGGCCCACTCGTGGTCCTGGGCGAACTCCGAGCCCATGAACAGCAGCTGCTTGCCCGGGTGCGCCCACTGGTAGGCCAGGAAGCCGCGCACGCCGGCGAGCTGCTTCCAGCGGTCGCCCGGCATCTTGCGCAGCAGCGAGCCCTTGCCGTGCACCACCTCGTCGTGGCTGATCGGCAGCACGTACTTCTCCGAGAACGCGTAGACCAGGCTGAAGGTGAGCTGGTCGTGGTGGTGCGATCGGTACATCGGGTCGCGCTGCAGGTAGGCCAGCGTGTCGTGCATCCAGCCCATGTTCCACTTGAAGTCGAAGCCGAGGCCGCCCTCGCTCGTCGGCGCGGTCACGCCCGGCCACGACGTCGACTCCTCGGCGATCACCGCGGCGCCGGGTACGGTCGCGTGCACCGCGTCGTTGAGCTCGCGCAGGAACGCGATCGCCTCCAGGTTCTCCCGGCCGCCGTGCACGTTGGGCTGCCAGGCACCCTCGCCGCGGGAGTAGTCCAGGTAGAGCATCGAGGCGACCGCGTCCACGCGCAGGCCGTCGACGTGGAACTCCTCGAGCCAGTACAGCGCGTTGGCGATGAGGAAGTTGCGCACCTCGAGCCGGCCGAAGTCGAAGACCAGCGTGCCCCAATCCGGGTGCTCGCCGCGCTTGGGGTTGGGGTCCTCGTAGAGCGCGGTGCCGTCGAAGCGGGCGAGTGCGAATTCGTCCTTGGGGAAGTGCGCCGGCACCCAGTCCAGGATCACGCCGATCCCGGCGCGGTGCAGCGCGTCGACCAGCCGGCGGAACCCGTCCGGGTCCCCGAAGCGCGACGTCGGCGCGTAGTACGAGGTCACCTGGTAGCCCCAGGATCCGCCGAACGGGTGCTCCATGACCGGCAGCAGCTCGACGTGGGTGAACCCCGCCTCGACGACGTACGACGTGAGCTCGACCGCCAGCTCGTCGTACGAGCGACCCTGACGCCAGGAGCCCAGGTGCACCTCGTAGACCGACATCGGCCGGTCCGCCAGCGAGCCCGGCCGGCTGCTCATCCACTCCTCGTCGGTCCAGCGGTGCGAGGAGGAGAAGACGACCGAGTGGTTCTCCGGCGGCACAGCGGTGTGCGTGGCCATCGGGTCCGCCTTGTCGCGCCACTCGCCGTCGGCACCGGCGACGAGGTACTTGTACCGCTGGCCCGGGACCGCCTCCTCGACGTAGCGCACCCAGATGCCGCTCTCCGGCAGCCGGGTCATCGGCATGCTGGCCCGGTCCCAGCCGTTGAAGTCGCCGACCAGTCGGACCTCGCGCGCGTGCGGCGCCCAGACCGAGAACCGGACACCGCCCTCCGGCTGGACCAGGGCGCCCAGCGCCTCCCAGAGCCGGTGGTGCCGGCCCTCGCCGATCAGGTGCAGGTCGAGTTCTCCGAGCGAGGTCATCTCTGCTGGGTCAGCTCCTCCAGTGCGGCCAGCGGGATGCCCAGCCAGCCGGGTCGGTTGCGTGCTTCGTAGCCGGTCTCGTAGACCGCCTTGTCCGCCACGTAGGCGTCCAGGAGGACCTGCTCGTCCGGCGTGATCGGGGCGCCGCGCTCCTGGGTGTAGCCGTCCAGGAACGCCTGCACGTTGTGCTTGACCCACTCGCCGGCGCGGTAGGCGACCTGGGTCCCGTCGCCGGCCTCGAGGTCGCGCGCGGTCGCCGCGGCCGCGTAGTCGAACGAGCGCACCATGCCGGCGACGTCGCGCCACGGGGAGTCCGGCAGCACCCGCTCGGCCAGCGGCTTGGCGGGCTCGCCCTCGAAGTCGACGAGCTTCCAGCCCAGCGAGGTGCGCAGCGTCTGACCCAGGTGCAGGTCGCCGTGCACCCGGTGCGCGGTCGCTGTCCCGAGCCCGGCGACGGCAGCGAACCGGGCCTGCAGCGGCACCGCCACCGCGGCCAGCGCCGGCACCACCTCGACCGCGGCGGCCAGCCGAGTCGTCATCGCCGCGGCCAGCGCGGGTGGGTCCAGCGGCGTGGTGCCGAAGGCGTCGGCGAGCACCCGGTGCACCGAGGCGACCGCACTGCCGAGCCGGTGCGCCTCGCCGGCGAAGTCGCCGCCCACCTCGTCGGCGTGCAGGTCGCCCTCGGCGAACAGGTTGCGCGCGCTGTTCTTGGCCAGCTCCCAGCCGTCGCTCGCGGTCCGCAGGAACTGCTGCAGCATCGCGAGGTCGATCACGGAGTCCTCGTGCTCGCAGGACAGCCAGCCGTACAGCTGCGCCACGTGCTCGTCACCGCCCTCGGTGAGCGCCCGGTGGATCTCGATGTCCGGGTTGCGCCCGGAGGTCACCTTGCGGAACACCTTGAGGATCGACTCCTCGCCGAAGACCACCGAGGAGTTGCTCTGCTCGGCGGCCAGGAACGTCGAGTGCGCGGTCGTGTCCGGGACGTGGTCGCCGACGACGTGCACCTCGATGCCCTCGGCCTTCCCGTCCGCGAAGGCCTGCAGCAGCACCGCCATCGCGTCCCGGTCGTGGAGCGCGTCGTAGGTCCACTCCCCGTCGCCCTCGCGGACCAGCGCGTGCCCGAGCCGGTCCTGCGGGCCGTCGTACGCGACCACCGGCATCTGGTAGGTCTCCCGCCGCGGCTCGCCGGACTCGTAGACGACGTCGACGAGCTCGATGCGCACCCGGTCGGAGAGGGTGGCGATCGGGCGGACCTCCTCGACGGAGAAGGCGCGGCCCTTGCCGGCGAACCAGCGCTGCTCGGCCAGGTACACGGTGCGCTGCGGGTGCGTGGTCACGACTGGACCTCCTCGCTGTCCGCGCTCGCCGGCAGCCGGATCCAGTAGAAGCCGTAGCCGCCCAGGGTGAGCAGGTAGGGCAGCTCGCCGATCTGCGGGAACCGGACGCCGCCGAGCAGCTCGATCGGCACGGTGCCCTCCCAGCGGCGCAGGTCCAGCTCGACCGGCTGCGGGAACTTGGACAGGTTGTTCACGCACAGCACCGCGTCGGTGTGCCGGACGCCGTCGTGGTCGTGCCAGCTGTACTCGCGCACGTAGGAGAGCACCGCCGGGTTGGAGCCGCCGAGGTCGGTGAACTCGCCGAGCCCGAAGCACGGGTGCTGCTTGCGCGCGTGGATGAGCCGCCGCGTCCAGTGCAGCAGGGAGGAGGAGTCGTCGAGGTGGGCTTCCACGTTGACCGCCTGGTACCCGAAGACCGGGTCCTGGATGAGCGGCAGGTGCAGCCGGCCCGGGGTCGAGACCGAGAAGCCGCCGTTGCGGTCCGAGGTCCACTGCATCGGGGTGCGCACGCCGTCGCGGTCACCGAGCCAGATGTTGTCGCCCATCCCGATCTCGTCCCCGTAGTAGAGCACCGGGGACCCGGGCAGCGAGAGCAGCAGCGCGGTGAACAGCTCCATCCGGTTGGTGTCGTTGTCCAGCAGCGGGGCCAGCCGGCGGCGGATGCCGATGTTCGCCTTCATCCGCGGGTCCTGGGCGTACTCGGCCCACATGTAGTCGCGGTCCTCGTCGGTGACCATCTCCAGGGTCAGCTCGTCGTGGTTGCGCAGGAAGATGCCCCACTGGCAGTTCTCCGGGATCGCCGGGGTCTGCTCCATGATCTCCGAGATCGGGTACCGCGACTCGCGTCGGACCGCCATGAAGATGCGCGGCATCACCGGGAAGTGGAAGGCCATGTGGCACTCGTCGCCGCCCACGTCCGGGTCGCCGAAGTACTCGACCACGTCGGTCGGCCACTGGTTCGCCTCGCACAGCAGCACCCGGCCGGGGTAGTTGTCGTCGACGAACTTGCGCACCATCTTCAGGAAGTCGTGGGTCTCCTTCAGGTTCTCGCCGTTGGTGCCCGGCCGCTCGTAGAGGTAGGGGACCGCGTCGAGCCGGAAGCCGTCCAGGCCCATGTCCAGCCAGAAGGCCATCGCCTCCAGCATCGCCTCGTGCACTTTCGGGTTGTCGAAGTTGAGGTCGGGCTGGTGGGAGAAGAACCGGTGCCAGAAGTACTGTCCGCGCACCGGGTCCCAGGTCCAGTTGGACGGCTCGGTGTCGACGAAGATGATCCGCGCCTCCTCGTAGAGCTCGTCGGTGTCGGACCAGACGTAGAAGTCGCCGTACGGGCCGTCCGGGTCGGACCGGGAGGCCTGGAACCACGGGTGGGCGTCACTGGTGTGGTTCATGACGAAGTCGATGATGACCCGGATGCCGCGCGAGTGCGCCGCGTCCAGGAACGCGTGGAAGTCCTCGACGGTGCCGCACTCGGGAAGGATGTCGGTGTAGTCGGCCACGTCGTAGCCGCCGTCGCGCAGCGGCGAGGTGAAGAACGGCGGGATCCACAGGCAGTCCACGCCCAGCCACTGCAGGTAGTCGAGCTTCTCGGTCAGCCCCCGGAAGTCGCCGACGCCGTCGCCGTCGGAGTCCTTGAAGGAGCGGACCAGGACCTCGTAGAAGACCGCCGTCTTGAACCACTCCGGCTGCAGCGCGACCTCGGCCGCCAGCTCCTCCGAAGTCTCGGCATGGGCGGTCTGCTCCACCGCGTCCGTCGTCAACGAGCCCCCCTCACGGTCAGGATGTGCGCCACCTCGCCGGCAGGGTCGAGGCGGACGTAGTTGTCGGTGCCCCACGACCACACCTGCCCGGTGAGCTCGTCGAGCACCTCGAAGGCCGACCCGGGCGGGAGCCCGAGCGCCTCGAGGTCGAGATGGACCATCGTCTCGTGCCAGCCGTGCGGGTCGACGTTGAGCACGACGATGACGGTGTCCTCGCCGGCGGTCTTCGAGAACACCACGATGTCGTCGCCGTCGGAGCGGTGCACGGTCAGGTCGCGCAGCTGCTGCAGCGCCGGGTGCCGGCGGCGCAGCTCGTTGAGCTTCGTCACGTATGGCGCCAGCGACCGTCCCTCCGCCTCGGCGCCGGCCCAGTCGCGGACCCGGATCTGGTACTTCTCCGAGTCCAGGTACTCCTCGCTGCCGGGTCGCACGGCGATCCGCTCGCACAGCTCGAAGCCGGCGTACACGCCCCAGGACGGCGACCCCGTCGCCGCGAGGGTGGCCCGGATCCGGAACGCCGCCGGGCCGCCGTACTGGAGGAACTCGTGGAGGATGTCGGGGGTGTTGACGAAGAAGTTGGGCCGCAGCACGTGCGCGGTCTCCTGCGCGACCTCGCGCAGGTAGGACTCGATCTCCGGCTTGGTGTTGCGCCAGGTGAAGTAGGTGTAGCTCTGGTGGAAGCCGATCTCGGCCAGGGTGCGCATCATCGGCGGCTTGGTGAAGGCCTCGGAGAGGAACAGCACGTCCGGATCGGTGCGGTGGATCTCGCCGAGCAGCCGCTCCCAGAACGCAACCGGCTTGGTGTGCGGGTTGTCGACCCGGAAGATGCGCACGCCCTGCTTCATCCAGTGCCGGACCACCCGCAGGACCTCGGCGTAGATCCCGTCGGGGTCGTTGTCGAAGTTGATCGGGTAGATGTCCTGGTACTTCTTCGGAGGGTTCTCGGCGTAGGCGATCGAGCCGTCCGCGCGGGTGGTGAACCACTCCTTGTGCTTCTTGACCCAGGGGTGGTCGGGCGCGGCCTGCAGGGCCAGGTCGAGGGCCACCTCGAGGCCGAGCTTGTTGGCCTTCTTCACGAACGCGGCGAAGTCCTTGAGGCTGCCGAGGTCGGGGTGCACGGCGTCGTGGCCGCCGGCCTTGGAGCCGATCGCCCAGGGCGAGCCGACGTCGCTCGGCTCCGGGGTGAGCGTGTTGTTGCGGCCCTTGCGGTTGACCTCGCCGATGGGATGGATCGGCGGCAGGTAGACCACGTCGAAGCCCATCGCGGCGACCGCGGGCAGTCGCTCGGCGGCGGTCTTGAAGGTGCCGGTGCGGACGGTGCCGTCCTTGTCGACGACGGCACCCTCGGAGCGCGGGAAGAACTCGTACCAGCTGGAGAACAGCGCCAGGTTGCGGTCGACCTGCAGCGGGTAGGGCCCCTCGACGGTGAGCAGGTCGCGGACCGGGTAGCGGGCGAAGACCGCGGCCAGCTCGGGGTGCTCGGCGACCGCGAGCCGCGCCTCGACGGGCCGGTCGGTGTCGAGCAGGGCGGTCGCGGTGTCCTTGACCAGGTCGGCTGCCTCGGCGTCGGCGCCGGTGTCGATCCGCTCGAGCAGCAGCGCGCCCTCGGTGAACATCAGCTCGGTGTCCACGCCGGCGCGGATCTTGATGCCGGCGTCGTGCAGCCAGGTGGCCAGCGGGTCGCCCCAGGCCTCGACCTGGAAGGTCCAGTCGCCCGGCTCGTCCGGCGTCACCCGCGCGGCGTACCGGTCGACCTCGGCGGGCACGCTCGTCATCCGCACCGGTGGCCGGTGCCGGCCGGCGGGGTCGGTGAGCACGACCTCCGCGCCGAGCTGGTCGTGCCCCTCGCGGAAGACGACGGCGGTGACCGCGAACGTCTCCCCGGCGACGGCCTTCGCGGGCCGCCGGCCGTGCTGGACCACCGGAGTGACGTCGACTACCGGGATGCGTCCGACCATGCCCCAACCCTTGCGAACTCCGGGGCATCACGCAAACGATCGAGGCTCCGGGCGCCTTCTGGGTACGGGGGTGGGTTCAGCCCAGGGCTCAGGTCAGCGGACCGGACGCCTTGGCGACCTTCTTCGAGCCCTTCAGGGTCCGGTACGACGCCGCGACCTTGACCTTGCTGTCCGGGTCGTTGCCGTCGTCGAGCAGGTGCCAGTCGGCCTGCACCCGGTTGGCGTCGAAGTCGACGACCATGAAGCCACGGCGGAACCCCTCGGCGTACTTCACCCAGGGGTTCGCGAGCGCGTCGTTGGTGGTGAGCACGGTGTCGACCAGGTTGCCGAGCCCGGGCACGATCTGGTTGATCTGGGTCTGCAGCGACGGGCTGCCGATGCCCGGGGTGATGTACTCCACCGCCGCCGACTTCCGGTCCAGCAGGTACTTGTTCGGCTTCACCGGGATCTCGCAGGCGTAGCTCTGGTGCACGTCGCCGGTCAGGATCACCACGTTCGGGATCGAGGCCATCCCGTCCACGATCCGCTGCCGCTGGTCCAGGAAGCCGTTCCAGTCCTCGACCTGCAGCTGGACCAGCGGCTTCTCGAAGATCGCGGCGAGCTTGGGTCCGAGCAGGTCGGTGATCTGCCCGGGCACGTTGGCCAGCAGCGTGGTCGGGTAGAAGGGCACCTGGTTGCCGACCACCTTCCAGGTGGCGTCGCTGCTGCCGAGACCCTCGACCAGCCAGTGCTCCTGGGCGTCGCCGATCATGCCCCGGCCGGGCTCGCTGGACGTGCCGCCCCAGGAGCCGTACCCGAACAGCAGGCTCTTGGGGGGCTGGTCGCGGAACCGCCGCTCGTCGAGCATCCAGAGGTCGACCAGCCCGCCGAAGCGCAGCCGCCGGTTCACCCGGTACCAGTCGTCGGGGTCGGTGTGCCGGACCGGCAGCCACTCCAGGAAGGCGCGCCGCCCGGCCGAGGCCCGGGTGGCCCAGTCGCCCTCGGTGGCGGGGTCGTGGTTCTCGGCGCCGTCCTTCCAGGTGTCGTTGGCGATCTCGTGGTCGTCCCAGACCGCGACCATCGGGTGCGCCGCGTGCAGGGCCTGCAGGTCGGCCTCGAGCTTGTAGCAGCCGTGCCGGACGCGGTAGTCGGCCAGCGTCAGGCATTCGTGCTGGGGGTCGGCGGACCGGACCGTCCGGGGCACGTCCTCGGCGAGCACGCCGCCGGGTCCGTACTCGTAGACGTAGTCGCCGAGGTGCACCACCGCGTCGAGGTTCTGCTGCTGGGCCAGGTGCCGGTAGCCGGCGAAGTAGCCCCAGTTGTAGTTCGCGCAGGAGACCACCCCGAAGCGAACCGGCACGTTGCTGCTCGGCAGTGCGGCGGTCCGGGTGCGGCCCGCCGGCGAGGTGGCGCCGAGGGCACGGAAGCGGAACCAGTACGTCGTCGCCGGCTCCAGTCCGGCGGCGTCCACGTGCACGGTGTGGTCCGCGTCGGGACCGGTGCTGGTGCTGCCGCTGGCCACGATCGTGGTGAAGGCCGGCGTGGTGGCCACCTCCCAGTCCACGTCCACGACCGGCCCGATCCCGGACCCGGGCATCGCCTCGGCCGAGGGGGTCACCCGGGTCCACAGGATCACCTGGCGGGGGAGCGGGTCGCCCGAGGCGATGCCGTGCACGAACGGTGCCTGCGCGGCCACCGCCTCGTCCCAGCGGCCGAGGGCGAGCAGGGCGCCGCCGCCGAGGCCGGAGGCGAGCAGCGTACGACGGGTCAGATCGGCCATCGGGGCTCCTGGGAGGGGAGGGGGTGCTGCCCGCAGGCAACCACGCCCCCTCCCGTCCTGCAACCGGTTCTAGAAAAGGTCTAGCGGGTGTGCACCCGGACCAGGTGCAGCTTCTCGGCGTACCTGACCCCGAGGTTCCAGGTGCGGTCGTGACCCAGGTTCCGCATGGTCACGGTGATCTCCCAGCGGCTCGGGCCGACCTTGCGGAAGTATCCGCCGAAGCCGGAGGGGCGGGCCGGGACCGGGGCCGCGTTCACGTACGACGGCCGGCTCCTCGTGCCCGTGACGACGAGCGTGTAGCTCTGGCCGGTCCGCACCTGCCAGGCACCCCGCGCGAACGGCACCCCGGCCAGGTGGACGCGAGGCACCCGGTAGGAGCCGCGCACGCTCGCCCGGTTCCCGGCCCGGTCGGTCGCGGTGGCGACGTACGAGGTGACCGTGCCGCGGGTGTGCCGGGTCAGCCGGCAGCTCGCCACCCCGGAGTGCGCGTCGGTGGCAGCGCAGCGCATCCGCGGCGCGCCGCCGTACACGCCGCCGTTGCGGACGCCGGTGACCCGGACCCGGGGAACGGTGCGGTCGATGTGCAGCCCGCTGACCGCGACCATGGCGACGCCGCCGTCGGTGGCCAGGATCGTGCGGGTCACCGACTGTGCCGCGCCGCTGGTCGCGAGCACGACCGGGGCCGGGCACGGGGCGGTCAGCGGGGCGCCGTTCGGGGTGCAGGTGAACGTGACCGTGACCGGGGTGCGGTACCAGCCGGCGGCATTCTTCGGCAGCGTGCTGGCCACCGCCGCGGTGATCGCCGGGTCGTGGCGGGTGGTGGAGTCCGCGGAGCCGGTGAAGTCGGCATCACCGGCGTAGACCGCGCTGACCTGGCGCGTCATGCCCGCGGGCACGGTGTAGGCCAGCGTGGCGGTGCCGCTGGTCACCGGCGCGGTGCCGACGGGGTTGCCGTCGACGAGGAAGGTGACCGTCCCGGTCGGCGAGCCGGCGCCCGGCGCGGCGACCTCGACGTCCGCGACCACCTGGTGCGGGGCGACGGTCAGCGCCGTGGTGGTGGCGGCCTGGCCGACGCCGACGGTCAGGTCGACGGTGCGGGCCAGGTAGTTCGCGTCGGTCTCCCGGGTGAGGGCGATGGTGCAGGAGCCGCTGTGCAGGTAGGTCACCGTGGGACCGTCGACCGAGCAGGTCCCCGGCGTGCTCGAGGCGTACGTCAGGGTGCCGCCGGGGGTGGCGACGTGGGTGATCGCCGCGGTCTCGCCGACCACGCCGCCCACGCTCGGGCCGGTGATCCCCAGGGACGGCACCATCTTGTCGACGGTGAGGGTGTAGGCCTGCGCGCCGGTGAAGCCGGCCGCGTCGGTCGCGGTGATGGTGAACGTCGCGTCCCCGGCCGCGGTCGGCGCGCCGCTGATCGCGCCGGTGGACGGGTTCAGCACGAGTCCCGGGGGGAGGTCGCCCGCGGTGACCTCGTAGGTGTACGGCGCGGTGCCGCCGGTCGCGCTGACGCCCTCGGCGTACGCCGTCGCGTACGTCGCGTGCGGGAGCGTGCTCGGCATCGTGATCGCCGGGTCCGCCGCGGTCACCGTGACGTCGTCGAGCGAGTAGGTGCCGTCGGCCGCCCGCCCGGCGATGGACAGGGTCGGGGCGGTGGCGCCGGCGACGAACGAGCCGGTGAACAGCGTCCAGTCGAAGCTGGGCTCGTCGGTGAGCTCGGCCAGGGTGACGGTCCCCGCGGCGGTGCTCTGGACGTCGATGCGCAGGTGGTTGGCCGCGTCGACCACGCTGATGTCGCGCACCCAGAGCTGGACCAGGTAGGTGGTGCCAGGGCTGGTGCCCTGGATCGGCTGGGTCCAGACGTCGTCAGCCGGCAGCGTCGAGGACAGGTACGCCGTCTGCGGACCGGAGTGACCGCCGACCGGCGCGACGCCGTAGCCGTTGAAGGAGACCGGGACCGGAACCCACGGCGCGAACAGCGGTGCCTCCCAGCCGCAGTTGCCGATCAGGTTGCCGACGACGTCGGAGCAGTTGTCGGCCGCCGGGGTGACGGCGATGTCGTCCAGGTAGTCGAAGTTGCTCGTGTTCCTCCCCGCGAAGCGCAGCACGGGGGCGTCCGTGCCGGCTACGAACGACCCGGTGAACAGGGTCCATCCGAAGCCGCCGGAGTAGCTCACCTCGGTGATCGGTACGGTCTCCGTTCCGGTGTCGACGCTGGCCGCGAAATGGTTGTTGGTGGTCTGGACCCGGAGCCAGAACCGCACCACGTAGGACTTCCCGGGCGTCGTGCCCTGGATCGCCTGCGAGATCTTGTCGTCGACGACGGTCGACCCGAACCAGGCGGCGTGGCTGCCGAGGTGCCCCTGGTCGCGCACCGCGATGTTGTAGTGGACCGGGTCGACGTCCCAGCCGGTGAAGTCGCCGGTCTCGAAGCCGCAGTTCTGCACCAGGTTGCCGGGGACGCCGCACGGCGGCGGGGGCGCGGCGGTGGCGACCGGGGTGGCGACGACGGTGAGGCCGGCGGCCACGACGAGGGTGGCGAGCAGCCGGCCGAGGAGACGGTGGATGCGCGTGGACATGGTGGTGGAGGCCCTCCCTAGCTGCCCCCAACCGGAAATTGCGCAGGAAACGTACCTCCGGGACACGGCCCGCGTGACCGGAATTGTGAAACTGGCCGGTCTCAGCCGTGCATGAGGGGTGCGAGCGCCTTCGCGATCCGGCTCGGGCGCCCGGTGCGGGCCTCCTCGGCGTCGGCCAGCGTCATCGCGCGCAGGCCGGCGTTGGCGCCCAGCCAGCGCAGCGGCTCGGGCTCCCAGCGGCGGCTGCGGTGGTTGACCCAGGGCAGCGAGGTCAGGTCGGTCTCGCGCCGCAGGACGAGGTCCGCGAGGGTGCGGCCGGCCAGGTTCGAGGTGCCGACCCCGTCGCCGACGTAGCCGCCCGCCCAGGCGAGCCCGGTGGCCCGGTCCAGCCCGACCGAGGCGGCCCAGTCGCGGGCGATCCCGAGCGGCCCGCCCCAGGCATGCGTGAACTCGGCGTCACCGAGCTGGGGGAGCAGCTCGCGCAGCGTGTCGCGCAGCATCGCGAAGACCCGCGGCTCCTCGTCGTACGACGGGTCGATCCGCGAGCCCAGGTGGTACGGCGCGCCGCGACCGCCGAACGCGAGCCGGCCGTCGGCGGTGCGCTGGCCGTAGATCAGCACGTGCCGGCCGTCGGAGAACGTCGGCCGGCTGCTCAGCCCGATCTCGGCCCAGGTCTGCTCGGGGAGCGGCTCGGTGGCCACCATCAGCGAGTACACCGGGACGACCGCGCGCCGGGTCCCGGGCAGCCGCGAGGTCCACGCCTCCGTCGCCCGTACGACGACCTCGGCACCGACCTCGCCGGCGTCGGTGAGCACCCCGCCCGGCCGGATCTCCCGGACCGGGGTGTGCTCGACGATGCGTACGCCACGCGCCTCGACCGCCCGGGCCAGGCCGCGGACCAGCTTCGCCGGGTGCACCGCCGCGCAGTGCGGGGTGAACAGGCCGCCCTGGATGCGAGAGGCGTTCAGCAGCGCGCTCGCCTCGCCGGCCTCCAGCCAGCGCAGGTCGTCGTCGGTGAAGCCGCGCTCGCGGGCCGTGGCCAGCTCCCCGCGCAGGCTGGTGACCTGGGCAGCCGAGCGGGCCAGGGTCAGGGTGCCGCCGTGGGCGAAGCCGGCGTCGATGTCCTCGGCGGCGACGACCCGGCCGACCTCGGCCACGGTGTCCGCCATCGCGCGGTGCAGCCGCAGCGCCTCGGCCGGCGAGGACCGGGCCACCAGCTTGCGCCACGGGGTCGGGAACAGCGCGCTGCACCAGCCGCCGTTGCGCCCGGACGCGCCGAACCCGGCGTGCTCGGCCTCGAGGACGGCGATCCGCAGCGACGGGTCGGCGGCGCTCAGGTAGTACGCGGTCCACAGCCCGGTGTAGCCGGCGCCGACCACGACGACGTCGTACGACGCGGGGCCCTCCAGTGGGGAGCGGGAAGGTTGCGCCGGAGCCGTGTCGGCCCAGAGGGAGAGCGTCACCGCACTCCCCAGGAGTAGGTCTGCTTGCGGAGCTGGAGGTAGACGAACGTCTCGGTGCCGCGCACCCCCGGGATCGCCCGGATCCGGGAGGAGAGCACCTCGAGCAGGTGCTGGTCGCTCTCGCAGACCGCCTCCGCGAGGATGTCGAAGCCGCCGGCGGTGATGACGACGTACTCGATCTCCTCCATCGCCGCGAGCTCGTCGGCGACCGGCTCCAGCGGGCCCTCGACGGTGACGCCGATCATCGCCTGCCGGGCGAAGCCGAGTTCGATCGGGTCGGTGACGGCGACGATCTGCATGACGCCGCTGTCGATGAGTCGCTGCACCCGCTGCCGGACGGCGGCCTCGGAGAGCCCGACGGCCTGGCCGATCTTGGCGTACGGCCGCCTGCCGTCCTGCTGGAGCTGCTCGATGATCGCCTTGGAGACCTCGTCGAGCGGGGCGGCGCGGCGGGAGGAGCCGTCGTGGTCTGACATGGGGTCAGAATGGCGGGGAAGGACGCTGCTGGCAAGTTAACAACACGGTTTTCGTTGCGAAACATGATTGTGACAACGGAATCCCTTGTCGATGGCCGATTCTCATGTCACGATGCGCCCATCGTGTGAGGGAGGTCTCTTTCGTGCCAGGTGATTCTCGTATCGGCCGCAGGACCATCCTGAAGGGGGCCGCCGGGGCTGTCTTCGGGCTGGGCAGCGTGGCCGTGCTCCCCGTCTTCGGACAGGGGGGCAAGAAGCAGGACCCGGCGCAGTGCCGGGCGGACGACGAGTCGGCGCGGGACAAGCGCCTGGTCATCTCGAACTGGCCGGAGTACCTCGACGAGGACGACGGCAAGAACCTCTCGACATTGCACCTGTTCGAGAAGAAGACCGGCATCAAGGTCTCCTACACCGACGACGTCAACGACAACATCGAGTTCTTCGGCAAGGTCAAGAACCAGCTCGGCTCCTGCCAATCCTCGAAGCGGGACATGTTCATGCTCACCGACTGGATGGCCGCCCGGATGATCCAGGTCGGCTGGATCCAGGAGCTGGACAAGACCAAGGTGCCGAACCTGCACGCGAACCTGATCGACTCGCTCGCGCACGTCGGTTGGGACCCGAACCGGGAGTACTCGGCCCCGTGGCAGAGCGGCCTGACCGGCATCGCCTACAACAAGAAGAAGGTCAAGGAGGTCCGCACCTTCGAGGAGCTGCTCACCCGGCCGGACCTGCGTGGGCGGATCTCGCTGCTCACCGAGATGCGCGACACGATGGGCCTCATCATGCTCATCGACGGCACCGACCCGTCCAGGTTCACCCAGGCCCAGTGGGACAAGGCGCTGGAGCGGCTGCGCAAGGCCCGGCATGACGGCCAGGTGCGCGCCTTCACCGGCAACGAGTACATCCAGGACCTGGCCGCCGGCAACGTCGTGGCCTGCGAGGCCTGGTCCGGCGACGTGGCCAACGCCGGCAACGACGACCTGGTCTTCGTGCCTCCCGAGGAGGGCATGATGATCTGGGCCGACAACATGCTGATCCCCAACCTCGCCACCCACACGGCGAACGCGGAACGGTGGATCGACTACTACTACGACCCCGAGGTCGCGGCGAAGCTCGCCGACTACAACCAGTACATCTGTCCGGTCAAGGGCGCCCAGCAAGCCATGGAGAAGATCGACCCGGACAACGTCGACAACGAGCTCATCTTCCCGACCGAGAAGACCCTCTCGGTCACGCACTCGTTCATGGCCCTCTCGGAGGACCAGATCCGCAGCTACGAAGGAGACTTTGCCGATGTCACAGGCGGCTAACGGACAGCGGGCCGACGGATCGCGCAGCCTGCGGCTGAGCAAGCTCACCAAGGAGTTCGCCGCGTTCACCGCGGTGAAGTCCCTGGACCTCGAGGTGCCCGCGGGCTCGTTCTTCGCGCTGCTCGGACCCTCGGGCTGCGGGAAGACCACCACGCTCCGGATGGTGGCCGGGCTGGAGACGCCGACCTCGGGCAGCATCCACCTCGGCGACCTGGACGTCACCTACGAGAAGCCGTACCGGAGGCCGGTGAACACCGTCTTCCAGAACTACGCGCTCTTCCCACACCTCGACATCTACGAGAACGTCGCGTTCGGGCTACGCCGTCGTGGCGGCAAGGAGGTCGACCGGCAGGTGCGCGAGATGCTCGACCTGGTCGAGCTCACCACCCAGGCCCGCAAGAAGCCGCCGCAGCTCTCGGGTGGCCAGCAGCAACGGGTCGCTCTCGCCCGGGCGCTCATCAACCGGCCCGACGTGCTCCTGCTCGACGAGCCGCTCGGTGCCCTGGACCTCAAGCTGCGCCGCTCGATGCAGCTGGAGATCAAGCGGATCCAGACCGAGGTCGGCCTCACCTTCGTGCACGTCACGCACGACCAGGAGGAGGCGATGACGATGGCCGACACCATCGCGGTGATGAACGCCGGCGTCATCGAGCAGATGGGGTCCCCGGACGAGCTCTACGAGAACCCGCGGACGACCTTCGTCGCCAACTTCCTCGGACAGTCCAACCTGATCGCCGGCACCATCGTCGGCCGGGATGGTGACGTGGTGAAGGTCGACATGGAGGGCACCGTCGTCTCGATCCCAGCCGAGCGTGCTCATGCCGACGCCGGGAAGGGCTGGGTCGGGATCCGCCCGGAGAAGGTGCTGATCGCCCCCGCCGGCGAGCCGATCAACGCGCCGGGCAACCACATGACGGGCGGGGTCGTCACCGACGTCAGCTTCGTGGGCGTCTCCACGCAGTACCTGGTGCGGATGCCGTGGGGCCAGGAGCTGATGGTCTTCGAGCAGAACACCGGCCACCGCGCGATGCTCGCGCCCGGTACGCACGTCGACGTCTCCTGGCGCCCCGAGTTCGCGTTCCTGCTCGACGCCAGCCAGGACGTCAACGCCGGCATCGAGGAGGCCTGATGGCCGCGGTCGAGACCAGCGCACCGCCGGGGCCCACCACCCCGGCACAGCCGGGGCGTCGCAAGCTCACCGGCTACTGGCTGTTGCTGCCTGGCGCGCTCTGGCTCGGGGTCTTCTTCGTGATCCCGTTCTACTCGCTGCTGGCCACGAGCCTGTACGACCCGAAGGGGTCCGTGCTCGGCGGGTACGACGTCACCTTCCACCTCGCGAACTTCGTCGACGCCATCCGCGACAACGCCGACGTGCTGGTCCGGTCGCTCTGGTACGCGGGGCTGGCGACTCTGTTCTGCCTGCTGCTCGGCTACGTGCTGGCCTACGCGATTGCGTTCAAGGCGGGCCGTTGGCGCAACCTGCTGCTGGTGCTGGTGATCGCGCCGTTCTTCACCAGCTTCCTGGTGCGCACGCTGTCCTGGAAGCTCATCCTTGCCGACGACGGCTTCGTGGTGAACACGCTGCAGACCCTGCACCTGATGGGTGACAACGACCGGCTGCTGGCCACGCCGGTCGCGGTGATCGCCGGCCTGACCTACAACTTCCTGCCGTTCATGGTGCTGCCGCTCTACGCCAGCCTGGAGAAGATCGACCACCGGCTGATCGAGGCGGCCGGCGACCTCTACGCCTCGCCGGTGCGGGCGTGGTTCAAGGTGACCTGGCCGCTCTCGCTGCCCGGCGTGGTGGCCGGCACGCTGCTCACCTTCATCCCGGCCGCGGGCGACTACATCAACGCCTCGCTGCTGGGCAGCCCCAACCAGCGGATGGTCGGCAACGTGATCCAGAACCTCTTCTCGGCCACCGGTGACTACGCGGCCGCCGGTGCGCTCTCGGTGATCCTGTTGACGATCATCATCGGCCTGGTGCTGATCTACGTCCGTACGGCGGGGACGGAGGACCTGGTATGACCGGCCTCGGACGTCTCCGGCTGTGGGTGGGCGACCACCTCATCATGCTGCTCGGCCTGCTCGTGCTCGTGTACATGTTCGTGCCGATCGCGGTCGTCGTGATGATGAGCTTCAACGACAACTCCAAGTCCCGCAACGTCTACAAGTTCCAGAGCTTCACCTGGGACAACTGGACCAACCCGTGCAAGCCGAGCGGGATGTGCCACGACGTGGTGGTCAGCATCGAGATCGGCCTGCTCGCCACCGTGGCGGCGACGATCCTGGGCACGCTGGCCGCGTTCGCGATGGTGCGGCACCAGTTCGTGGGTCGCTCGGTGGCGAACCTGGTGGTGTTCCTGCCGATGGCCACCCCCGAGATCGTCATGGGTTCCTCGCTGCTGTCCCTCTTCGTGGTGGCGCCGATCGTGCCGCTGGGCTTCTGGACGATCTTCATCGCGCACGTGATGTTCTGCATCTCGTTCGTGATCGTCACCGTGAAGGCGCGTCTCTCCGGTCTCGACCAGAACCTCGAGCAGGCGGCGATGGACCTCTACGCGACCGAGTCGCAGACGTTCTGGCGGGTCACCTTCCCACTGGTGCTGCCGGGCATCCTGGCCGCGGCGCTGCTGAGCTTCTCGCTCTCCTTCGACGACTTCATCATCACCAACCTGAACGCCGGCCAGACGGTCACCTTCCCGATGTTCGTCTGGGGCTCCGCGCAGCGCGGCGTGCCGATGCAGGTCAACGTGGTGGGCACAGTGATGTTCCTGGTCTCGATCGCGATCGTCCTCGGCGGCGAGCTGAACAGCCGCCGGCGGGCGCGCGCTCTCGCGTCGTGACGCGCGCTCTGGCCGAGGCCCGTGCGGTTCCGTACTGGCTCGAGGACCCGGCTCGCCCGGAGCCGCTGGCGCCCCTGACCGGTGCGGCGCAGGCCGACCTGGTCGTGGTGGGCGGCGGCTACCTCGGGCTGTGGACAGCGCTGCTGGCGGTCACCCGCGAGCCCGGACGCGACGTGCTGCTGGTGGAGGGGGAGACCTGCGGGCACGCGGCCAGCGGGCGCAACGGCGGCTTCTGCGAGGCCAGCCTCACCCACGGCTTCGGCAACGGCCTGTCCCGCTGGCCCGAGGAGCTCGGCACGCTGCTGCGGCTGGGCCGGGAGAACCTGGACGCGATCGAGGCCGCGGTCGCCGAGCACGGCATCGACTGCGACTTCCTGCGCTCGGGCGCGCTCAGCGTGGCCACCAGGACCGACCAGCTGGCCGACCTCGCCGACGAGCACGCGCTGGCGGCGTCGTACGGGGAGAAGCTGGAGCTGCTCGACGCCGACCAGGTGCGCGCCCGGGTGGACTCACCGACGTACCTCGGGGCGGTGCACGACCCGGAGTCCGCGGTGATCGAGCCGGCCCGGCTGGCGTGGGGACTGCGGGCGGCCTGCCTGCGCGCGGGGGTGCGGATCCACGAGCACACCCGCGTGGACGCCGTACGTCGTGAGGGCGGCCGGCGTGAGGGCGGCCGGATCGCGCTGCGGACCACCGGCGGCACCGTCACGGCCCGCCAGGTCGTGCTCGCCACCAACGCGTTCCGCCCGCTGCTGCGCCGGCTGCGGCTGCGCGTGGTGCCGGTCTACGACTACGCGCTGATGACCGAGCCGCTCTCGCCCGAGCAGCGCGCCGCGATCGGCTGGAGCGGCCGCGAGGGGATCTCGGACCGGACCAACCAGTTCCACTACTACCGGACCACCCGCGACGGGCGGATCCTGTGGGGCGGGTACGACGCGATCTACCACTACGGCAGCGGACAGCGGCCGTCGTACGAGCAGCGTCCGGAGACCTTCGAGGTGCTGGCCCGCAACTTCGCGACGACCTTCCCGCAGCTCGAGGGCCTGCGGTTCACGCACTCCTGGGGCGGCGTGATCGACACCTGCACCCGGTTCACCGCGTTCCACGGCACCGCGTACGACGACAACCTGGCCTACGCGCTCGGCTTCACCGGACTCGGCGTCGGGGCGACGCGGTTCGCCGCCGAGGTCGCCCTGGACCAGCTGGCCGGCCTGGACACCGAGCGCACCGCGCTGCGGATGGTGCGCGAGAAGCCGCTGCCGTTCCCGCCCGAGCCGTTCCGCTGGGCCGGCGTGCAGGCCACCCGCTGGTCCCTGGCCCGCGCCGACCGCACCGGCAAGGAGAACCTCTGGCTCAAGACCATGGACCGACTGGGCCTGGGCTTCGACTCCTGACCCCTGTCCGCGAGCGGGCAGTTTGTCAGCCGCAAGCTGCCCGCTCGACGCGCTTCAGCGCGTACGCACTGCCCGCTCGCGCTCCCTGGGGGTTACAGGTGGTTCTCGGCCTCGGTCAGCACCGAGCGCAGGATCTGCTCGATCTCGTCGAAGTGCTGCTGGTCGCAGATCAGCGGCGGGGAGAGCTGGATGACCGGGTCGCCGCGGTCGTCGGCGCGGCAGTACAGCCCGGCGTCGAAGAGGGCCTTGGAGAGGAACCCGCGCAGCAGCCGCTCGGACTCGGCGTCGTCGAAGGTCTCCTTGGTGGCCTTGTCCTTGACGAGCTCGATCCCGTAGAAGTACCCGTCGCCGCGGACGTCACCGACCAGCGGCAGGTCGAGCAGCTTCTCCAGCGTGGCCCGGAACGCCCCCTCGGTGTCCCGGACGTGCTCGTTGAGCTGCTCGCGCTCGAAGATGTCCAGGTTGGCCATCGCGACCGCGGTGGAGACCGGGTGGCCGCCGAAGGTGTAGCCGTGCATGAACGTCTCGGTGCCGGACTTGAACGGCTCGAACAGCCGGTCGGTGGCGATCATCGCGCCCAGCGGGGAGTAGCCCGAGGTCAGGCCCTTGGCGCAGGTGATGATGTCGGGCTGGTAGCCGTAGCGCTCGGCGCCGAACATGTGCCCGAGCCGGCCGAACGCGCAGATCACCTCGTCGGAGACCAGCAGCACGTCGTACTCGTCGCAGATCTCCCGGACCCGCTGGAAGTAGCCCGGCGGCGGCGGGAAGCAGCCACCGGAGTTCTGCACCGGCTCCAGGAAGACCGCGGCCACCGTCTCGGGGCCCTCGAACTCGATCACCTCGGCGATCCGGTCCGCGGCCCAGCGGCCGAAGGCCTCGGGATCGTCCCCGTGCACGGGCGCCCGGTAGAGGTTGGTGTTCGGCACCCGGAACGTGCTCGGCACCAGCGGCTCGAACGGCGCCTTCATCCCCGGCAGGCCGGTGATGGAGAGCGCGCCCTGGGGGGTGCCGTGGTAGGCGATCGCGCGGCTGATGACCTTGTGCTTGCCGGGCTTGCCGGTGAGCTTGAAGTACTGCTTGGCCAGCTTCCACGCGGTCTCGACGGCCTCGCCGCCGCCGGTGGTGAAGAAGACCCGGTTGAGGTCACCCGGCGCGTAGTCGGCGATCCGCGCGGCCAGGTCCATCGCGCCCGGGTGGGCGTAGGACCAGAGCGGGAAGAAGGCGAGCTCGGCGGCCTGCTTGGCGGCGGCCTCGGCGAGCTCGGTGCGGCCGTGGCCGGCCTGCACCACGAACAGCCCGGCCAGGCCGTCGAGGTAGCGCTTGCCCTGGGCGTCGTACACGTAGGCGCCGTCGCCACGCACGATCGTGGGGATGTCCGCGTGCTCGTACGACGAGTGCCGGGTGAAGTGCATCCAGAGGTGGTCGCGGGCGGCCTGCTGTCGGGCCGAGTCGTCGACCGGGTGCTGGGAAGTCATGCCCGAAGTGTGCCAAGTCGGATGCGCTCCGGCAAGTGAATCCGTGGTGTTTGGCTCAATTCGACGTCGCGATCCTGCATCACATTGCTCCATGACAACGGATTTCGTCGTGATTTGCTTGACCCTGCCACGTCGCCCCGGTTGACTCTGGGCCATGGCCCAGACCTCTTTCTCCAACATCGTCAACGGCGAGCGCGTGGACGCCGCCTCCGGCGCGACGTACGACGTGATCGACCCGACCACCGGCGAGGTGTACGCGACCGCGCCCGCGAGCTCGGCCGAGGACGTGGACCGCGCGTACGGCGCCGCCGCGGCCGCCTTCGAGACCTGGGGGCGCACCACCCCGAAGGAGCGCAGCGAGGCGCTGCTCAAGATCGCCGACGCCATCGACTCGCGCGCCAAGGAGATCACCGACGTCGAGGTGCGCGACACCGGCAAGCCGCTCGGGCTGACCCTGTCCGAGGAGCTGCCCCCGAGCTCGGACCACTTCCGCTTCTTCGCCGGGGCGGCCCGGCTGCTCGAGGGCAAGTCGGCGGGGGAGTACCTGCCCGGGCACACCTCCTGGATCCGCCGCGAGCCGATCGGCGTGGTCGGCCAGGTGACCCCGTGGAACTACCCGCTGATGATGATGATCTGGAAGATCGCACCGGCGCTCGCGGCCGGCAACACCATCGTGCTCAAGCCGAGCGACACCACGCCCGCCTCGTCGGTCCTGCTCGCCGAGATCTGCCAGGAGTTCCTGCCGCCGGGCGTGCTCAACGTGGTCACCGGCGACCGTGACACCGGCCGTGCGCTGGTCCAGCACAAGACCCCGCAGCTGGTCGCGATCACCGGCTCCGTCCGCGCGGGCATGGAGGTCGCCGGTGCCGCCGCGACCGACCTCAAGCGGGTGCACCTCGAGCTCGGTGGCAAGGCACCGGTGATCGTCTTCGACGACGCCGACGTGGAGGCCGCCGCCGAGGCGATCGCCGGCGCCGGCTACTTCAACGCCGGCCAGGACTGCACCGCGGCGACCCGGGTGCTCGCCGGACCGCGGGTGCACGACGACTTCGTCGCCGCGCTGGCCGAGCAGGCCCGCAACACCCGGACCGGCATGCCCGACGACGAGGACGTGCTCTACGGCCCGCTCAACAACCCCGACCAGCTGGCGCGGGTCAGCGGCATGGTGGACCGGCTGCCCGACCACGCCCAGGTGCAGGCCGGCGGCGGCAGGGCCAGCGTCGCGGGCGGTGAGAACGGCTACTTCTACGAGCCCACCGTGCTCTCCGGGCTGCGCCAGGACGACGAGCAGATCCAGAGCGAGATCTTCGGCCCGGTCATCACCGTGCAGCGGTTCTCCGACGAGGCCGAGGCGCTGCGCTGGGCCAACGGGGTCGAGTACGGGCTGTCCTCGAGCGTGTGGACCAAGGACCACGCCCGGGCGCTGCGGATGAGCCGCGACCTCGACTTCGGCGTCGTCTGGATCAACACGCACATCCCGTTCATCTCCGAGATGCCGCACGGCGGGTTCAAGCACAGCGGCTACGGCAAGGACCTGTCGATGTACGGCCTGGAGGACTACACGAGGATCAAGCACGTGATGAGCTACATCGGATGAGGATCCTCCTGGTCGGCGCCGGCGGCGTCGGGTCCGCCTTCACGGCGATCGCCAGGCGCCGCGACTTCTTCGAGCTGTGCGTGGTCGCCGACCACGACCTGGCTCGGGCGGAGAAGGCGGTCGCGGACGTGGCCGACGAGCGCTTCGTCGCCGCCCAGGTGGACGCCTCCGACGCGGTCTCGGTGGCCGCGCTCGCCCAGCACCATGGCGTCACCCACGTCATGAACGCGGTCGACCCGCGCTTCGTGATGCCGATCTTCGACGGGGCCCTGGTGGCCGGCGCCGACTACCTGGACATGGCGATGTCGCTGTCCCAGCCGCACCCGGAGGTCCCGTACGACGAGACCTGGGTCAAGCTCGGCGACGAGCAGCTCGCCGTGGCCGGGGAGTGGGAGAAGGCCGGCCGGCTGGCGCTGGTCGGGATCGGCGTGGAGCCCGGGCTCTCCGACGTCTTCGCCCGCTACGCCGCCGACCACCTCTTCTCCGAGATCGAGGAGCTGAACACGCGCGATGGCTCGAACCTGGTCGTCGACGGGTACGAGTTCGCACCGTCGTTCTCGATCTGGACGACGATCGAGGAGTGCCTCAACCCGCCGGTGATCTGGGAGAGGGACCGGGGCTGGTTCACCACCGAGCCGTTCTCCGAGCCGGAGGTCTTCGACTTCCCCGAGGGCATCGGCCCGGTCGAGTGCGTCAACGTCGAGCACGAGGAGGTGCTGCTGATGCCTCGCTGGGTCGAGGCGAAGCGGGCCACCTTCAAGTACGGCCTCGGTGCCGAGTTCATCGACGTGCTCAGGACACTGCACAAGCTCGGCCTGGACCGCACCGAGAAGGTGCGCGTCGGCGGCGTGGAGGTCAGCCCGCGCGACGTGGTCGCCGCCTGCCTGCCCAACCCGGCCGAGCTGGGCCCGCGGATGACCGGGAAGACCTGCGCGGGGCTCTGGGTGACCGGCACCGGCCTCGACGGGAAGCCCCGCTCGACGTACCTGTACCACGTGGTCGACAACGCCTGGTCGATGGCCGAGTACGGCCACCAGTGCGTGGTCTGGCAGACCGCGGTCAACCCGGTGGTGGCGCTGGAGCTGCTCGCGAACGGCACCTGGTCCGGGGCCGGCGTGCTCGGCCCGGAGGCGTTCGACGCGGTCCCGTTCCTGGACCTGCTGACCGCCTACGGCTCCCCGTGGGCCATCGAGGAGGTCGGCTCCCAGGAGCTCACTTGACCCGGACGATGTCCTTGTCGAGCAGCTGCCTCAGGAACGCCTCGATGTCGGCCCGGCAGCCCTCGGCGGTGACGTCGTACTCCGCGGCCACCAGCGTGCACAGCTCGTCGAGCGTACGGGGCGTCTCCAGGTGGTGCCACAGCGATGCGGCGACGTCCTTGAGACCGTAGTACTCGCCCTGGTCCTGGCCCATCATCACCAGCTCGCCGTCCATCTCGACGGCACGCAGGTCGGGTCGGCGGACGTACTCGGTCATCGGCTCTCCTGGGCGGGACGCAGGTCGCGGGCGAGGTCGGCCAGGATCGCATCGGCCGTCGCCTCCGCGGTCATCGTCTCAGCAGGGCGCAGCACCCGTCGTACCCGGGCCCGCTCCACCAGCCGGGCGCACTGCTGCAGGTGCGCGGCGACCGCGGCCGGCCCGTGCACCAGCTCGTGCCGGTAGGTGTGCTCGTGCAGCAGGGCGAAGGTGACCGCGCCGCGGGCCTCCTCCACGCGCAGGTCCCCGCCCGCGTGCCGCTCGAGCACGAAGACCCAGCGCAGCGGCAGCGGAGCGAGCGCGCCTCGTTCCAGCGGGACCTGGAACTTGGGGTGGTCGTCGTGGATGCGCTCCAGGTCGCCGGTGCCGCGCCCGAGCCGGTCCAGCGCGTCGTCCCAGAGCTTGATCCTGGGGTATCCGGGCAGCGCCAGCCCGTCGGCGTCGACCGGGACCACGTCGTCGCTGAGCACGTCGTGACCGCGACGGTGCAGCTCGGCGGCCAGGGTCGACTTGCCGGCGCCGGAGTGGCCGAGCACCACCGCGCACGCCGCGTCGTCGCCGTGGCCGATCCGGAACGCGTTGCCGTGCAGAACCAGGCAGCCGCGCAGCATCATGGTCGCGCCCATCGCCGAGCCGAGCAGGAACAGCCGGACCGCCTTCGGGTCGGCCTCCGGCAGCGGGTCCACGACGATCTCGGTGGCGGTGGCCCGGTAGCGGCCGACCTCGTCGACCTCGACGCCGCACACCTCGCCGTCGCGCCACAGGCCCAGCCCCAGGTCGGTGCCGGGAGGCGGTGCCGGCAGGCCGCCGTACCGGATCAGGACGTCGGGGACGGCGTCGCCGGCGATCGGCTCGCCGAGGTCGGGCAGCGGGATCTCGCTGCCGAGCACCAGGCCGTAGCAGGAGTACCGGGTCAGGCTCACGCGTGCCTGCCCGCCGGGTCCCAGACGAAGGAGGCGACCTCGGTGTAGTCGCGGCCGTCGCCTCCGACGACCGGCGTTCCTCCCGCTGTCACCCAGGCGTGAGCCGCCAGGCGGTCACCGTCGCGGCGCAGCCCGAAGCTGACCCGGTGCGGGATCTTGCGCAGGCCCAGGAGGATCCGGGCGGTCAGTGCCTGCGGGTAGCACTCCGAGCGCCACGGGGTGTGCTGCGCGGCGACCTGCACGACCAGGCCGATCCGGTCCGCGCGGGCGCGCTGGACGGGGGTGAGCAAGACGTCGGGGGAGTCGGACTGCTCGTGCCCGTCGTCACCCCGTGGATCGAAGCCCAGCAGACGTCGTACGACGCGGAACGGCACGCACAGGATGAGCAGGCGGGTGAGACCCAACAGGGACCAGGCCGCCGCGAGGCGGACCTGGTCCCTGTGTCCGAGTCGGACGAAGCCGGCCACCTTCTCGGAAAGACGCATCGGTGACGGGCCCCAGGTTGGCACCACGGGTGCCAGAAGGGTTCTGGCCTTCAGCTGCCGAGCGGCAGGCCGAGGTGGATGTGGATGTCGGCACCAAGGTTGATGTCGATATCACGCGTCGCACGCAGGCTCAGCGACTCGAGCTGAGGTGCGCTGTAGGCCTTCACGGAACCGGTCATGGTGGAGCTCCTGTCGGTAGTTCCCTTCTCACACCTGAGAACGACCCGTCACGAGCGAGGTGACGGCCGGACCAGGCGATGACGCGAGATTAATCCCGGCTTCATCCCCTTGGTGGCGATCCGCAGAACTTGCCCGTTCAGGTGCGCCCCGGTGACCGCACTCCCTACGCTGCTGGCGTGCAACCCTCCCCGGCCGCCACCCGGCACGTCCGCGCGCTGGCCAGGACCGCGCTGGCGCTCGAGTCCGGGACGGTCGCGCCCGAGGGCCCGCCGCCTCCTCCGACCACCCCGCAAATCGTCCCAGAGCTGCTCTTTTCGGTCACCCGGCACCGGCTGGTGGACCTGCTGGACAGCCATGCGGACGACCTCCGGCTGCCCGGCGAGCTGGCTGGTCCACTGGCCGACCTGCGCGCCTCGGGGCGCCGGCTGCTCATGGTCCAGCTGCTCGAGATCGGCCGTGTCCAGGCCCTGCTGGAGGCCGCCGGGGTGCCCGCGCTGGTCATCAAGGGCCTGCCGCTGGCGGTCCAGACCACCGGCGATCCGGCGGCCCGCGGACCGGGCGACATCGACCTGCTGATCCCGCCGGACGCGGTCGAGCGGGTGCACGCGCTGCTGCTCTGCGGAGGCTGGTCGCCGCGGCCGGACGCGGAGGTGGCGCCGGGGACCTGGGCGTGGCGCCACGTCCAGCGGACCACCTGCGCCCTGCCCTACCTCGGCTCCGCCTCGAACATCGACCTGCACTGGCGGCTGGACACGACCCGGGACGCGCTGCCCGGCTTCGAGGAGCTCTGGGACCGGCGCGAGGTGGTCGACCTCGACGGCATCGCGGTGGCCACCCTGGGTCGCGCCGACCTGCTCGCGCAGACCTGCTTCCACGCCGCCAAGGACCGCTGGCGCTGGCTGCGCAGCCTGGTCGACGTGCACCGGATCGCGGCGATGCCCGCGTTGCTCGACGTGCCGCTGCGACCGCTCGAGCTGCGCACGCTGGCGATCACCCGGGCCGCGCTCGGGCTGCCGGCCGGAGTCCCGGCCGGGGTGCTCGCCCAGCTGGACGCGGTCCGGGAGGCTCCCGTACGACGGGCGCTGGCCGACCAGGAGCGGCCGGCACTGAAGAGCCTGGCCACCCCGGGAGTCGAGAGCGCACTCAACCTGCGCTACCTGGTCACCGCCAGCCACACCCCGCGGGACCTGGCGCGCTCGGTGGTCGCCACCACGCTGCCGGTGAAGATGGTCGCCGGGGTGCCGTCGCGCACCGCCTGGACCGGGATCCCGGCGACGCTGTGGCGGCGGCTGCGCCGGCTGCGGCAGCGAACGTTCGCCTGGGCGCGGGGAGGCTCGGCTTGATCGCGCGGGCGCGGCACTGCCTGGCCCTGATGAGCGCCACCTCGGGCCGCGGCAGGCTGGTCGGCCTGGTCGGGCTGCAGCTGCTGGTCGCCCTGCTCGAGGGCGCCGGCCTGGTGCTGCTGGTGCCGGTGATCCAGGCGCTCGGCGGGGACAGCCGGCTCTCCCTGCCCGGGCTGGACCTGCACTTCTCGCTGCCGGTCGCGTTCACCGCGGTGGTCGTGGTGGTGGTGCTGCGCGCGCTCGGCCAGTGGTCCGCGGCGGTACTGGCCACCGACATCCGGTTGGCCACCGTGGACCGGCTCCGGCTCGGACTGCTCGACGACCTGTACGCCGCGGACTGGACCTACCTGTCCGGCAAGCGGCGCAGCCACATCGTGCAGCAGCTCACCACCGACGTGGAGCGCGCGCACAGTGCCTTCGCGATGGTGCTGCGGCTGCTGGTCGGCGCGCTGGTGCTGGCCGCGACCGGCGCGGTGGCGGTGCTGCTCGCCCCGGCGATCGGCGGGCTGGCGGTGCTCGCGGTGCTGCTGGTCGCCCTGGTGGCCTCCCGGTCCACGCGCAGCGCCGCGGTGCTCGGCCGGGTGATGACCGAGCGGCTGCAGGACTTCGGCGCCGCGCTCTCCGACTCGCTGGCCTCGGCCCGGGTGATGCGCGCGCACGACGCCGCCTCCTCCTGGTCCGCGCTGGTCGGCACCGAGGCCGCCCGGGTGCGCGAGGTGCGGCGCTCGTACGTCGCCAAGGGCAGCGCCATCTCGGCCGCGCTCGGGGTGGTCGCGGTGCTGGCCGTGCTCGCGATGATCCTGCTCGGCCGCGAGGCCGGCATGTCCCTGCCCGAGCTGGCCACCCTGGCCGTGGTGGCCACCCGGCTGCTCACCTCGGCGCAGAACCTGCTCTCCTCCGCGCAGCTGTTCGCCAACGACGTCCCGGCCGTCGAGCGGCTCGAGGAGTTCCACCGCGAGGTGCTGCGGCACCCCGAGTCCTCTCGCGCCCCGTCGGTCCTCGCGCCCGCGTCCTCGACCTCGGCCCTGGTCGCGCTGCGCGACGTCCGGGTCGGCTACGACGGGGTCGTCGCCCTCGACGGCATCTCGCTGGAGGTGCCGTCGTACGGGCTGGCGACGGTGGTCGGGCCGAGCGGCTCGGGCAAGAGCACCCTGCTCGACGTGGTGCTCGGCCTGCGCCGCCCGGAGGCCGGGGAGGTGCTCGTCGACGGCCGGCCGCTGACCGACCTGGCCGGCTGGCGCGCCCGGGTCGGGTACGTGCCGCAGCAGACCGTGCTGGTCCCGGGGACCGTCTGGCAGAACCTCGCCTGGTCGCTGCAGCCCGGCCGCACCCTGACCGAGGACGAGGCCTGGGACGCCCTGCGCACCGCCGGCCTCGACGACGTCGTACGAGCGTTGCCGGGGAGCCTGCAGGCACCCCTGCAGGAAGTGGCCGAGCTGTCCGGGGGAGAGCAGCAGCGGCTCAGCATCGCCCGGGCCCTGGTCCGCCGCCCCGACCTGCTCATCCTCGACGAGGCCACCAGCGCCCTGGACCGCGACACCGAGGCCCGCGTCCTCGCCAGCCTCCTCGACGGCAGCCGCGCGGTGCTCATGGTCACCCACCGGGATCTCGTGGGGTCCGAGGGCGTCGTGCTGCGGCTCGGCTGATTCACTCCTGCCCCAGAATTCACTCGTCAACACGGGAATTCGACGCCGAATTGGAACGATCAAGTCGACGTCGGCTACGGTCGACGGGTGCGTGCGATTCGACGATTCACCGTCCGACCCGTCCTGCCCGAGCCCCTGGCTCCGCTCCTGGAGCTGGTGACCAACCTGCGCTGGTCCTGGCATCCCGAGACGCAGGATCTGTTCCGCTCGATGGATCCCGAAGCCTGGGAGGCGGCCGGGCGCGACCCGGTCAAGCTGCTCGGCTCGGTCAGCACCGCGCGGCTCGACGAGCTCGCCGCGGACAAGAAGTTCCTCAAGGCGCTCGAGCTGGCCCACGCCGACCTGGAGCAGTACCTGACCGGGCCGCGCTGGTACCAGGAGCTGGCCGTCGAGGGCGCCTCGCCGCGGTCGATCGCCTACTTCTCGCCCGAGTACGGGATCACCTCGGTGCTGCCGCAGTACTCCGGCGGACTGGGCATCCTGGCCGGCGACCACCTCAAGACGGCCAGCGACCTGGGCATCCCGATCGTCGGGGTCGGCCTGCTCTACCGGCACGGGTACTTCCGGCAGGCGCTCTCCCGCGAGGGCTGGCAGCAGGAGACCTACCCGGTGCTCGACCCGGACGGCCTGCCGATCACACCGCTGCGCGAGGCCGACGGCTCGCACGCGCAGGTCTCCCTCGCCGTACCGGGCGATGCGCCGCTGCTCGCGCGCATCTGGGTCGCCCAGGTCGGCCGGGTGCCGCTGCTGCTGCTCGACTCCGACGTCGAGGGCAACCCCGAGGCGCTGCAGGAGGTGACCGACCGGCTGTACGGCGGCACCGCGGAGCACCGGCTGCTGCAGGAGCTGCTCCTCGGTGTCGGCGGCGTCCGCGCGCTCCGGGCCTGGTCGCGGATCACCGGCGCCCCCGAGCCGGAGGTCTTCCACACCAACGAGGGCCACGCCGGTTTCCTCGGCCTCGAGCGCATCCGTGAGCTCAGCGTCGCCGAGGACGGCCCGCACCTGGACTTCGCCGCCGCGCTCGAGGTCACCCGCGCCGGCACCGTCTTCACCACGCACACGCCCGTGCCCGCCGGCATCGACCGGTTCCCGCGCGATCTGATCGCGCAGTACTTCGGCTCGACCTCGCCGGTGCCGGGCGTGGCCGTCGACGACGTGCTCGCACTCGGCGCCGAGGACTTCGAGGGCGGGGACCCGGGCGTGTTCAACATGGCTGTGATGGGGTTCCGGCTCGCGCAGCGCGCCAACGGCGTCTCGCTGCTGCACGGGCACGTCAGCCGGGAGATGTTCAACGGGCTCTGGCCCGCCTTCGACGAGGCCGAGGTGCCGATCACCTCGATCACCAACGGCGTGCACGCGCCGACGTGGGTGGCCCGCGAGGTCTTCGAGGCCGCCGGGCGGCAGGGCGTGGACGTCGACTCCCCGGAGGTGTGGGAGGCGGTCGACAAGGTGCCCGCCGACGAGCTCTGGTCGACCAAGCGGGCACTGCGCCAGCGGCTCGTCCTCGACGCGCGGGCGCGGCTGCGCAAGTCGTGGATCGGGCGCGGTGCCGCCCCGGCCGAGCTCGGATGGATCGACTCCGCCCTCGACCCCGACGTGCTCACCATCGGGTTCGCCCGGCGGGTGCCGTCGTACAAACGGCTGACGCTGATGCTGCACGATCCCGAGCGGCTCAAGCGGATCCTGCTCGACCCGGAACGCCCGGTGCAGCTGGTCATCGCGGGCAAGGCGCACCCGGCCGACGACGGCGGCAAGCGGATGATCCAGGAGATCGTCCGGTTCGCCGACGACCCTGAGGTGCGGCACCGGATCGTGTTCCTGCCGAACTACGACATCGCGATGGCCCAGCCGCTCTACCCGGGCTGCGACGTGTGGCTGAACAACCCGCTGCGGCCCTACGAGGCGTGCGGCACCTCGGGCATGAAGGCCGCCCTCAACGGCGCCCTCAACCTCTCCATCCTCGACGGCTGGTGGGACGAGTGGTACGACGGCGACAACGGCTGGGCGATCCCGTCCGCCGACGGCGTCGCGGACCACGACGAGCGCGACCGGATCGAGGCCGAGGCGCTCTACGACCTCATCGAGAACGACGTCGCGCCGCGCTTCTACGACCACGATTCCGACGGCCTCCCCGTTCGCTGGATCGAGATGGTCCGGCACACCCTGAAGTCGCTCGGGCCCAAGGTGCTCTCCTCGCGGATGCTGGCCGACTACGTCGATCGGCTCTACCTCCCGGCAGCCGACGCGGCGCACGCGATCAACTCCTCGTACGACGGCGCTCGCGCGCTGGCTGCCTTCAAGGAGCGGGTCCGAGCCGGCTGGGAGCACGTCCGGATCGACCACGTCGAGTCCGGCGGCGTCTCGGAGACCCCCGAGGTCGGCGCCACCCTGGACGTCCGCGTCTTCGTCTCCCTCGGCTCGCTCTCCGCCTCGGACGTCTCCGTCGAGCTCGTGCACGGCCGGGTCAAGGGCGAGGACGACCTCCTCGACCCGGTCGCCACCCCACTGTCCCTCGCCGAGTCCTACGAGCCCGGCCGTTACCGCTTCGAGGGCCGCCTCCTCCTCGACCGCCCCGGCCCCTTCGGCTACACCGTCCGGGTCCTCCCGCGCCACGAGGGGTTGGCCTCGGGGGCCGAACTTGGCCTGGTCGCGACCGCGTGACGGTTTCCCAAGGGAACATGTGATTCCGACCGAAACAGTCGATCCTTCAGGTCGGGAGCGCCCCTTTCGGGTCGGCTGAGTTGTCCACAGGCCCTTGATGGGACCCGTTATCCACAGTCACAGATCTCGGAGCGGATGATTCGAGCCCGAAGCGCGAACCTCGGCGGATGCATGAACTTTCGCTATTGCATCCACACGGTGTCTTCTTGCGACGTGACGCACTTCGCTTCGGCTACGACGATCGCGATCTTCGCCGCGCGCTCGGCGCTGGCCAGCTCGTGCGGATCAGGCACGGAGCGTATGTGGCGTCGAAGAAGTGGAGCGTCGCCGACCCGGTAGCGCGACACATACTTCACGGACATGCGGTGATGTTGAGTCACGCAGCGCCTGTCGCTCTCAGCCATGTCTCGGGTGCGGCGATGCACGGCATGCGTCTGTGGGGAAGTTCGCTCGAGCGTATCCACGTCACGCGGCTCGGCGTGACCGCGTGTCGGAAGCACCACGATGTCGCCTATCACGATGGACCTTCGGCACGGCCGTTCGCCGCTGTAGACGGCTCCCACGTGCTGTCACCGGCTGAGTGCGCGATTGGGGCAGCCTCGATGTCATCCGTCGAAGCGGGGCTCGTAGTGGTCGACTCGGCGTACAACCTCGGACTCTGTAACCAGGACGATCTTCGGACCGCACTACGAGCGATGGAGCGCTGGCCCGGGACAGCGCGACTCCAGATCACCTTGAGACTTGCGTCGCCGGGTGCTGAGTCAGTCGGCGAGTCTCGTACTCGGTTCCTCTTCTGGGCACAGGGGATTCCTCGTCCGGAGTTGCAGTACGTCGTACGTGATGGTCGTGAGTTGATCGGGATCGTGGACTTCGCTTGGCCGGAGTACGGGCTCCTCGGCGAGTTCGACGGGCGCGTGAAGTACGGCAGGCTGCTCAAGCCAGGCGAGAGGCCTGGCGACGTCGTATACCGCGAGAAGATTCGCGAGGATCGGATCCGCGAAGTGACTGGGTGGCGCATGATCCGCTTCGGTTGGGCCGATCTCGAGCGCCCATCGCGGACGGCAGCAAGAGTTCGCGGCGCTCTCGGGGGTCGTTGACCAACCAAGCCGGCCGATGTCGACATCTGCCGATCTGAATCATTCGCATCCGATCTGAAGGATCAGATCGATCTGCCGGAGTCACATGTTCCCTTGGGAAACCGCGCCCCTCAGTCCTCCCGGAGGACCACCACCGCCTCGGCGGCGAGGGCGAAGCGCTCCCCGGCGCGCAGGGTCTTGCCCTCGGGGAGGGCGGGGTCGGTGGAGAGGGCGACGGAGCCGGACTGGACCCAGGCGTTCTCGGGGAGGTCGATGGCGACGTCGGAGGACGAGGCGTTGAGCCAGATGAGGAAGGAGGAGTCGCGCTGCTGCTCGCCCCGGGGGCCGGGGGAGCGGAGCGGGTCGCCGGAGACGAACATGCCGATCGTGCGCAGCGAGGAGTCCTGCCAGTCGTCGCCGGTCATCTCCCGGCCGGACGGGTGGATCCAGGCGAGATCCTTCGGGCCGCCCCGGATCGCCGGCCGGCCCTCGAACCAGTGCCGCTGCCGCAGCGCCGGGTGCTCGCGACGGATGCGCAGCGCCGTTCGGGTGACGTCCCACAGCTCGAGCCAGGCGTCGTCGGGGCGCCAGTCCACCCAGGAGATCTCGTTGTCCTGGCAGTAGGCGTTGTTGTTGCCGCGCTGGGTCCGGCCGCGCTCGTCGCCGGCGGTCAGCATCGGCACCCCGTTGGACAGGCACAGGGTGATCATCAGGTTCGCCGCCAACCGCTTGCGCCGAGCCACCACCAATGGATCGTCGGACGGCCCCTCGACGCCGCAGTTCTGCGAGCGGTTGTTGTCGGTGCCGTCGAGGTTGTCCTCGCCGTTGGCCTCGTTGTGCTTGTGCTCGTAGGAGACCAGGTCGCGCAGCGTGAACCCGTCGTGCGCGGTCACGAAGTTCACCGACGCGTACGGCGAGCGGCCGTCGTCGGCGTACAGGTCCGAGGAGCCGGCCAGCCGGGTCGCGACCGTGCGGATGCCGTCGCCGTGCCCGCGCCAGAAGTCGCGCATCGTGTCACGGAACTGGTCGTTCCACTCCACCCACGGCGGCGGGTACTCGCCGACCTTGTAGCCCTCGGCGGAGGCGTCCCAGGGCTCCGCGATCAGCTTGGCGTGCCGCAGCACCGGATCCTGGCCGATGGTGGTGAGCAGGTGCCCGGTCATGTCGACGGAGTACCCGGACCGGGTCAGCGCGGAGAGCAGGTCGAAGCGGAACCCGTCCACGTGCATCTCACTGACCCAGTACCGCAGCGAGTCCAGGATCAGCCGCAGCGCGTGCGGGTCGGTCGCGTTGACGGTGTTGCCGCAGCCGGTCACGTCCCAGTAGGTGTCGTCGAACCGAGCGTGCTCGGGCAGGTCGTCGTCGGTCTCGCAGAGCACCCGGCGGTACATGTCGCGGTCGTCGAGCCCGCGGAAGCTGTACGTCGGACCGAGCGCGCCGGCCTCGGCGGTGTGGTTGTAGACCACGTCGAGGATGACCTCGATGCCGGCCTCGTGGAACGCCTTCACCATCTGCTTGAACTCGGTGACCTGCTGGCCGCGGTCGCCCGAGGCGGCGTAGGCGTTGTGCGGGGCGAAGAAGCCGATCGAGTTGTAGCCCCAGTAGTTGGTCAGGCCCATCTCGGTCAGCCGCGGCTCGGGCACGTACTGGTGGACCGGCAGCAGCTCGACCGCGGTCACCCCGAGCTCGGTCAGGTACCGGATCACCTCGGGCGAGGCCAGCCCCGCGTAGGTGCCGCGCAGCTCCTCGGGGATCTCCTGGTGCAGCCGGGTGAACCCCTTCACGTGCAGCTCGAGGATGACGGTGTCGCGCCAGCGGCGCAGCAGCGGCTGGTCCCCGCCCCAGTCGAACTCGTCGTGCACCACCACCGAGCGCGGCATCGAGGGCGCGGAGTCCAGCGTGCTCGGGCTCTCCGGGTGCTCGAGGTCGTGGGCGTAGATCGCTGGGCCGGGTTCGACGCTGCCGCTCACCGCCCGCGCGTAGGGGTCCAGCAGCAGCTTGTGCGGGTTGAACCGAAGGCCGTGCGAGGGCTGCCAGGGTCCCTCGGCGCGGTAGCCGTAGAGGGTGCCCGGATCGACCCCGGGGATCGCGCCGTGCCAGACGCCGAGCGAGTGCTCGGTCAGCTCGAAGCGCGTCTCGGCGCCTGCCTCGTCGTACAGGCACACCCACATCGCGGTCGCCTCCGGCGCGCTCACCGCGAAGTTCGTCGCCTCCTCCGACCAGGTCGCGCCCAGCGGCCAGCCGCGCCCCGGCCAGACGGGGGCGGCCTCGTCGCGTTCTGTCCATTGCCCGGGAGCCACGGTGCCCATTGTGTCCGATCTGTACGACGGTGCAGGATGCCGCATGACCATTCCTCGGTACGTCGTCCTCGCCGCCACCGTCTCGCTGGGCCTGACCGCGCTCGCAGGCCCCGCCGGCGCCACCAAGGCCGGGAGCGGCTCGGAGACCGGCGTCGGCCGGGTCTTCATGGTCAACCCGGTGCAGTCCTCGGGGAACGAGGACCTCGCCGACGCCAACGACTCCGCGACCGCGGTCCCGGACAGCGAGTACGCCGACGCGCCGCTGCGCAACCTGGACGGCTCCGGCTACCTGCGCGGGAGGTGGGTCAGCGTCGCCTCGGCCACCGGCACGCCCGCGTTCAGTCGCGACAACGTCTTCCGCTACGACCGGCACGCCGACCAGTTCGAGCAGGTGATGGCCTACTTCTGGGTCAACCAGGCGCAGGAGTACCTGCAGTCGCTCGGCTTCGGCACGGCCTATCCCGGGATCGTGCACCAGCAGTTCCCGGTCAAGGTCGACCAGTTCGGCGGCGACAACTCCTACCAGACCGACAAGCCCTACCGGGTCCGGCTCGGCAAGGGCGGGGTGGACGACGCCGAGGACGCCGAGGTGATCGTGCACGAGTACGGCCACGCGGTGCACGCCTCGCAGGTGCCCGGCTTCGGCAGCAGCGAGGAGGCCGGCTCGATCGGGGAGGCCTGGGGCGACTACTTCGCGGTCAGCGTCGGCCTGGCCGCGGCCGCGCAGTACGGCTGGCCGGTCGCCGCGGACCCGTCCTGCCCGATGGACTGGGACTCGACCTCCTACACCGACGCCCCGCACTGCATCCGCAGCTTCCACACCGGCATGACGGTCGCCGACAAGACCGGCGAGGTGCACCACGACGGGCAGATCTGGTCGCAGGCGCTCTGGGAGATCCGGGAGGGCTACGCCGGGCTCGGGCTGAGCACCGCGGCCTGGGACACCACCCTGGTGGCCTCGCAGTTCGGCTACGCGCCGGACACCTCGTTCGCGAACGCCGCGCGGGCGACGTACGAGACGGCGCTGGCGCGCGACGGCCAGCCCGCCGCGAGTCTCGTCAGGGAGCGCTTCGCGGACCGGGGCATCACCTTCTAATAAGGTCGCGCCCATGGGTGAGTTCGTACGTCTCGAGGTGACCGACGGAGTCGGCACGATCCGGCTGGACCGACCGAAGATGAATGCGCTGAACGGCCAGGTGCAGGCCGAGATCCGCGAGGCCGCCGAGGAGGCCACCGCGCGCGCGGACGTGAAGGCCGTGGTGATCTGGGGCGGCGAGCGGGTGTTCGCGGCCGGCGTGGACATCAAGGAGATGGCCGAGATGTCCTACACGGACATGGCCACGCACTCGGTCGGGCTGATGGCGACGTACACGCAGGTGGCCCGGATCCCGAAGCCGGTGGTGGCCGCGATCAACGGCTACGCGCTCGGTGGCGGCTGCGAGCTGGCCCTGTGCGCGGACGTCCGGTTCGGCGGCGAGGGTGCCGTGCTCGGCCAGCCCGAGGTGCTGCTCGGCGTGATCCCGGGCGCCGGCGGCACCCAGCGGCTGAGCCGCCTGATCGGCCCGAGCAAGGCCAAGGACCTGATCTTCACCGGCCGCTTCGTGAAGTCCGGCGAGGCGCTCGCGCTGGGCATGCTCGACCGGGTGGTCCCCGACGACCAGGTCTACGCCGAGGCGGTCGCCTGGGCGAGCCAGTTCGTCAACGGCGCCGCCTTCGCGCTGCGCGCGGCCAAGGAGGTCATCGACCGCGGGCTCGAGGTCGACCTGGACACCGGCCTGGAGATCGAGCGGCAGCAGTTCGCCGCGCTGTTCGCCACCGAGGACCGGGCCATCGGGATGCGCTCCTTCATCGAGAACGGCCCCGGGAAAGCCGAGTTCCAGGGCCGCTGAGCACGTAGCCTGGGACCGAGAGAAGTGGGGGAACCGTGGCCAAGGTTGTGAAGTCCGACGAGCCGCTGCCGCAGCGTGCCGAGGCCCGGAAGGCCGAGACCGACCAGATCCGGGACACGATGGCCAAGATCCTCCGGGTCGTCTTCCTCGTCTTCGCGGTGGTGCTGGCGCTGGGGGCCTTCCTCGTGGCCGCCCACGACAACGTCAGCCAGGACAACTCCCTGGTGAAGTTCGTGCTGAACTTCGCCGACACCATCGACGGCCCGTTCAGCCGGCACAACGGCATCTTCGACTTCCACGGGAAGAACGGCGACACCAAGGACGCGGTCGTCAACTGGGGCATCGCGGCGATCGTCTACCTGGCGATCGGGCGCTACCTGCAGCGGCTGCTGGCCCCGAAGAGCACCCGGTAGGACCCCGCGGGACCTGTGACGGAATCCACGCGAGACGATGTGGGAGCGCCGGTGACTCGCCGGTAGTCTCAAGCGAACCTCATCACCGCAGATTTCAGGAGGGGCTCCCCGGAGCCGTACCAGCATGAACATTGTCGTCTGTGTGAAATACGTACCCGACGCGACGGCGGACCAGAAGTTCGAGTCCGACAACACCGTTGACCGCGTCGCCGTCCCGGGGCTGCTCTCCGAGCTCGACGAGTACGCCGTCGAGCAGGCCCTGCAGCTGAAGGAGAAGTCCGAGGACCCGGAGTCGGTCTCCGTGACCGCGCTGAGCGTCGGCCCCGAGGCCGCCGCGGACGCGATCCGCAAGGCCCTGCAGATGGGCGCCGACAAGGGCGTGCACGTGGTCGACGACGCGATCGCCGGCTCCGACGCGCTGGCCACCTCGAAGGTGCTCGCCGAGGCCATCAAGAAGATCGGTGGCGTCGACGTGGTCGTCTGCGGCATGGCCTCGACCGACGGCGGCATGTCCGTCGTGCCGGCGATGCTCGCCGAGCGGCTCGACCTGCCCCAGCTGACCTTCGCCTCGGTGCTCGGCGCCCGCGGCGGTGACTTCCGGATCCAGCGCGACGGCGACGTCGCCACCGAGCGGATCGCCGCCTCGGCCCCGCTGGTGCTCTCGGTCACCGACCAGACCGGCGAGGCCCGCTACCCGTCGTTCAAGCTCATCATGGCCGCGAAGAAGAAGCCGCTGGACACGTGGTCGCTGGGCGACCTCGGCGTGGACGCGAGCGAGGTCGGCCTCTCGGCCGCGTGGACCGTGGTGGAGAACACCGAGGCCCGCCCGCCGCGCACCGCCGGCGAGATCGTGACCGACGAGGACGGCTCGGGCGCCAAGGCGCTCGCCGACTTCCTCGCGTCGAAGAAGTTCATCTGAGGGGCAGGGAACAAGACATGAGTGAGATCCTCGTTCTGGTCGACCACGTCGACGGCGCGGTCAAGAAGCCGACCTTCGAGCTGCTGACCATCGCCAAGCGCCTCGGTGAGCCCTCCGCGGTCTTCATCGGCGTTGCGGACGCCTCCGCCGCCGCGGTCGAGTCCGTCAAGAAGTTCGGCGCCGAGAAGGTGTACGTCGTCGACGACGCCGAGATCAAGGGCTACCTGGTCGCCCCCAAGGCCGAGGCGCTGCAGCAGATCGCCGCGCAGGCCAACCCGGACGCCATCCTCATCACCTCCACCGCGGAGGGCAAGGAGATCGCCGGCCGTCTCGCGGTCAAGCTGGACTCCGGCCTCATCACCGACGCGGTCGACGTGCAGGAAGGCCCGGTCACCACGCAGTCGGTCTTCGCCGGCAGCTACACCGTGCAGGCGAAGGTCACCAAGGGCACCCCGATCATCACGGTCAAGCCGAACGCCGCCGCTCCCGAGGAGTCGGCCGGTGCGGGCGCGGTCGAGAACGTCGCGGTGACCCTGTCGGAGTCGGCGAAGAAGGCGCAGATCGTCAAGAGCGAGCCGCGCGCCGCTTCGGGCCGTCCCGAGCTGACCGAGGCCGCGATCGTGGTCTCCGGCGGTCGTGGCACCGGCGGCAACTTCGAGCCGGTGGAGAACCTGGCCGACGCGCTCGGTGCCGCGGTCGGTGCCTCGCGCGCCGCGGTCGACTCCGGCTGGAAGCCGCACGCCTTCCAGATCGGCCAGACCGGCAAGGTCGTCTCGCCGCAGCTGTACATCGCCGCCGGCATCTCCGGCGCGATCCAGCACCGCGCGGGCATGCAGACCTCGAAGACGATCATCGCCGTCAACAAGGACGAAGAGGCGCCGATCTTCGAGCTGGTCGACTTCGGCGTGGTCGGGGACCTGCACAGCGTGCTCCCCGCCGTGACCGCGGAGATCAACCAGCGCAAGGGCTGAACCTGAGCCCCGGCAGCATCATCGGGCCGGTCAGGGTCGCCGCCGCGAGCATCGCGGCAGGCGCCCTGGCCGGCTCGGTCGTTCTCAGCCTCACCTGGCTGTTCACCCCGCCGGCGTACTGGTTCGTGGCCTTCGCCGCGATCGTGCCCTACGCGCTGCCCGGCTACCTGCTCGCGCTGCTGCTCCTCCTCGCCGTACGACGGGGAACGGTGCGCTCGCAGCGGCGCTGGGTGACCGGGGGTTCGGTGCTGGCGGTCACCGGGCTCGCCCTGCACGGCGCGCTGCTCGCCCCGGCCTTCCTGGGCGCGCACGCCCAGGGCAAGCCAGACCTGACCGTGATGACGCTGAACCTGCGGCACGGGCTGGGCGACGCGGAACGCGCCGTCTCGCTGGTGCGCTCGCGGCACGTCGGGCTGCTCGTGCTCGAGGAGGTCACCCCGCCGGCCCGCGAGCGGCTGCGCGCGGCCGGGCTCGACCAGGTGCTGCCGCACGTCGCCGGGCAGGCCCGTACCGGGGTCTCCGGGACGATGGTCTTCTCGTCGTACGAGCTCGGGGTCGCCACCGCGGTGCCGGTCCGCAACGGTGCCTGGCAGGTCGAGGTGCGGTCGCCGCGGCCGTTCACGCTCTTCGCGGTGCACACCAGCCAGCCGCTGGACTACGCCGTGCGCTGGCACCACGACTGGGACGCGATCCACCGGGCGGTGCGCGCGGCCAGCGGGCCTCGCCTGGTCGTCGGGGACTTCAACGCGACCCTCGACCACGGCCCGGTCCGCGACCTGCTCGGCGCCGGTTTCCGCGACGCCGCCCGGGCGGGCAACGCCGGCTGGCAGCCGACCTGGCCCAGCCACAGCGGCTACAAGTGGCTGCCCGGCGGGTTCCCGCTCATCGCGATCGACCACGTGCTGGTGACCGAGGGCTTCGGGGTGATCTCGGCCCGGACCGCGGTGGTGGAGGGCACGGACCACCGCGCGCTCGTGGCGCAAGTACGCTGGTGAGCGCCATGACCGTTTACCTGGACCATGCGGCGACCACGCCGATCCTTCCCGAGGCCGCCGCGGCGATGACCGCGCAGCTCGGTGCGGTCGGCAACGCCAACTCGCTGCACGCCTCCGGGCGGGCCGCGCGCCGCGTCGTCGAGGAGTCCCGGGAGACGATCGCCCGGGCGCTCGGGTGCCGGCCCGGCGAGGTGGTCTTCACCTCCGGCGGCACCGAGGCCGACAACCTGGCACTCAAGGGCCTGTACTGGTCGCGCCGCGCCGAGGACCCCCGGCGCACCCGGATCCTGAGCACCGCGGTCGAGCACCACGCCGTGCTGGACCCGCTGGAGTGGCTCGGCAGCGAGGACGACGCGCGCGTGACGCTCCTCCCGGTCGACCACGTCGGCCGGCTGGACCTGGACGCGTTCCGGGCCGCCGTCGAGGAGGCCCCCGACGAGATCGCGCTGGTCTCGGTGATGTGGGCGAACAACGAGGTCGGCACCGTGCAGCCGATCGCCGAGGTCGTCGAGATCGCGCACGCGCACGGCATCCCGGTGCACACCGACGCGGTGCAGGCCGTCGGGCAGCTGCCGGTCGACTTCGCCGCGTCCGGGGTGGACGCGATGACCATCACCGGGCACAAGCTCGGTGGCCCGTACGGCGTCGGCGCGCTGCTCGTGCGCCGCGAGGTGCCGCTGACCGCGCTCCTGCACGGCGGCGGCCAGGAGCGCGACGTGCGCTCGGGGACCATCGACGTGCCCGCGATCGCCGGCCTCGCGGTGGCCTGCGAGCTGGCCGTCAAGCACCAGGCCGACCAGGCGGTGCGGATCGCCGCGCTGCGCGACGAGCTGGTCTCCCGGGTCCGCGCGGCGGTGCCGGAGTCGTCGTACAACGGGGACCCGGTCTCCGAGGTGACCCACCGGCTGCCCGGCAACGCGCACCTGACCTTCCCCGGCTGCGAGGGCGACTCGCTGCTGATGCTGCTCGACGCCCGGGGCATCGAGTGCTCCACCGGGTCGGCCTGCAACGCGGGCGTCCCGCAGCCTTCGCACGTGCTGCTCGCGATGGGCTGCGACGACGAGCAGGCCCGGGCCTCGCTCCGGTTCTCCCTGGGGCACACCTCCACCGAGGCGGACGTGGATGCCCTGGTCGAGGCGATCGTGCCCGTCGTCGAGCGGGCGCGAGCAGCCGGGCTGCTCTCCAAGCCGAGCGCTCGATGAGGGTCCTCGCCGCGATGTCCGGCGGCGTCGACTCGGCAGTCGCCGCGGCGCGGGCGGCCGAGGCCGGCCACGAGGTCACCGGCATCCACCTGGCGCTCTCGCGCAACCCGAAGTCCTACCGCACCGGCGCCCGCGGCTGCTGCACCATCGAGGACGCCAACGACGCCCGCCGCGCCGCGGACCTGATCGGCATCCCGTTCTACGTCTGGGACCTCTCCGACCGCTTCCACGCCGACGTCGTGGAGGACTTCCTCGACGAGTACGCGGCCGGCCGGACGCCGAACCCGTGCCTGCGCTGCAACGAGAAGATCAAGTTCGCCGCGGTCCTCGCGCGCGGCCTCGCGCTGGGCTTCGACGCGGTCGCGACCGGCCACTACGCCCAGCTGCGCACCGGTGCCGACGGGCTCTTCGAGCTGCACCGCGCCGCTGACCCCGGCAAGGACCAGTCCTACGTGCTCGGCGTGCTCACCCAGGATCAGCTCGCGCACGCGCTGTTCCCCCTCGGCGACACCACCAAGACCGAGGTCCGGGCCGAGGCCGCACGCCGCGGGATCCAGGTGGCCGCGAAGCCGGACAGCCACGACATCTGCTTCATCAGCGACGGCGACACCGGTGGCTGGCTGGCCGAGAAGCTCGGGGAGGCCGCGCCCAACAGCGGGGGCGCGATCGTCGACGAGAGCGGCGCGGCGCTGGGCACCCACGACGGCTCCTGGCGGTTCACCATCGGGCAGCGCAAGGGGCTGCGGATCGGGACACCGGCGCCGGACGGCAAGCCTCGCTACGTGCTCGACATCGAGCCGGTCAGCGGGACCGTGACCGTGGGCCCCCGCGAGGCGCTCGCGGTCACCGGGCTGACCTGCGTCAAGCCACTGTGGTGCGGCACGCCGCCAGCCGGTCCGCTGGAGTGCACCGTCCAGCTGCGCGCGCACGGGGCCGAGCACCGGGCGGTGCTGGAGCCCACGGCCGACGGGTTCGCCGTGACCCTGCGCGACCCGGCCTCCGGGATCGCGCCCGGCCAGGCCTGCGTGGTCTACGACGGCACCCGGGTTGTCGGGTCGGGCACGATGGCAGCGACGAGCCGCGCCGCGCGGCCCGCTGAGGAGGACTCGTGGACGACCTGACCGCGTCGCGGATCGAGGCGACCCTGCTGCTCTGCGACGCAGCGGTGGGCGACCCGACCGGCAAGCTGCACATGCTCGGCGCCGGCTGGTCGGTGACGGGCACGCCGACGGCGCCGTCCGCGGTCGCGGTGTTCCTCAAGGTGCCGTGGGACCGGACCAACGAGAAGATCGGGCTGACGCTGTACCTCTTCGACGCCGACGGGCGCCAGGTGCTCCTCGACGAGCGGCCGGTCGGCATCTCCCAGGACTTCGAGGTCGGCCGGCCCCCGGGCATCGAGATGGGCACCCCGGTCGACCACGCCTTCCAGCTCTCGGTGGGCCCGATGCCGTTGCCGCCTGCGCGCTACCAGTGGCGGCTCGCGGTGGGGGACCAGGACTTCTCCGTGTCGTTTCAGGTGCGCTCGGCCTAGGAACGCCTCGGTGGCAGCGGGATGAACATGCTCGTCCGGGCCGCGTACTCCGGATAGCCCGGGCGCTTCGTCATCGTCTCCTCGAGCAGCCTCGCGCCGGTCGCGAAGACGAGGAAGTAGGTCATCGCGAGCGGCGAGAGGATCGTCAGCACGCCGGGCCAGGCCGAGGCGGCCACCGTGAAGACGCCCCACCACACGCACGCGTCGCCGAAGTAGTTGGGGTGCCGGGTGTAGCGCCACAGGCCGCGGTCCATCACCGGGCCCCGGTCCGGGTCCCGCTTGTACGCCGCCAGCTGGGCGTCCCCGACGGCTTCGAAGAACACTCCGAACGCCCACATCAGCACACCGGCCACGACGACGTACGGGACGCCGGGTCCGGCCACCGCGGAGACCTGCAGCGGCAGCGAGACCAGCCAGATCGCGCCGCCCTGCGGGATCCACACCCGGACCAGCGGGCCGCCACGGCCCGAGCCGAGCAGCTCGGTGTAGCGCGGATCCTCCGGGCGGCCCGCACCGCGGCGGTGGATGTGCCAGGAGAGCCGCAGGCCCCACAGGCTGACGAGCACGGCCAGCAGCCCGGCCCGCCAGGAGGGGAACAGCGCCGCGCACAGCACGGCGACGGCCGCCAGGGCCAGGCCCCAGGTCACGTCGACCACGGAGATGCGACCCGCCCTGCGCGCGGCGTACGCGGTGACGAGCATCGCCAGCACGCAGAGCCCGGCGGTCGCGCCGGTGACGATCAGGAAGTCCACGGCCGCTCCGCGAGGATCTGGTCGACGCCCATCCGCCCGTCCCGGAAGGCCATCCGGCCCCCGACCAGGTACAGCCGCCAGACCCGGACGACCTCCTCGGGCACCAGCGTGCGCAGCACCGGCAGTGACTCCTCGAAGCGCTCGATCCAGGCCTCGACGGTGCGGACGTAGTGCTCGCGCATCGGCTGCACGTCGAGGATCCGCAGCCCGCCCGCGGCGATCAGCCCGACCGTCTCCTCGACCGGCCGCATCGTCATGTCCGGAGCGATGAACGACTCGATGAACGGACCGCCGCCGGGATGGCTGCCGCTGCGGGACATCTGCTGCACGAGCACTCGGCCGCCCGGCTTCACCGAGCGCCGCAGCGTCTCGACGTACGACGGGTAGCGGGCAGCCCCGACGTGCTCGCCCATCTCGATCGAGGCCACCGCGTCGAAGGTCCCGGTCACGTCGCGGTAGTCGCGCAGCAGGACCTCGACGCCGTCGTGGTCGCGGGCGTCGACGTAGCGCTTCTGCTCGGCTGAGAGGGTCAGCCCGGTCACCCGCGCGCCGAACTCGCTCGCGGCGTACAGGGACAGCGAGCCCCAGCCGCATCCGACGTCGAGCAGCCGGTCGCCCGGGCGCAGGTCGAGCTTCTCGCACACCAGTCCTGCCTTCGAGGCCTGGGCGTCCGCGAGGGTGCGGGCACCGGTCCAGTACCCGCAGGAGTAGGCCATCGACTCGTCGAGGATCGCGGCGTAGAACGCGTTGGACAGGTCGTAGTGGTGGCTGATCGCGGCACGGTCGCGACGCCGGCTGTGCAGCCGGCCGGTCATCGTCGCCTGGGAGGCGGGCGGGGCGGGCCGGCGGCCGACCACGCCCAGTCGCAGGGCGGTGCCGAGCAGGGGCAGCACCCGCAGGCGGACCTCGCGGGAGGACACCACCGACCGGACGTGGCTCAGGGCGTCGTCCAGGTCGCCCTCGACCTCGAGCTCGCCGGTGACGTAGGCCTGCGCGGCGCCGAGCTCGCCGGGGCTCCACAGCATCCGCCGCAGGGCGCGCTTGCTGTGCACGGTGACCACCGGACCCGCTCCGGCCTCGGAGCCGTCCCAGGCGCGCAGCCGCACCGGCAGCTCGCCGACGACGGGCCGCAGCGCGGAGGCGAGTGCCGGTGCGACCGCGGTCACCGCTCCTCCCGGGTGAGCACGAGCTGCTGCACGTCGAGGTACCCCGAGGCGAACCCGGCGCGCGCGTACTCGAGGTAGAAGTGCCACATCCGCAGGAACGTCTCGTCGAAGCCGAGGTCGAGGACGTGCTCGCGCGCGGCGGCGAAGCGCTGGTCCCAGCGGCGCAGCGTCTCGGCGTAGTGCGGGCCGAAGGAGAACCGCTCGCCGAGCCGCAGCGTCGTGTGCCGGCGCGCGGTCTGCTCGATCGCCTCGGTCGAGGGCAGGAACCCGCCGGGAAAGATGTACTTGTTGATCCAGGTGTAGGTGTTGCGGGTGGCGAGCATCCGCCGGTGCGGCATCGTGATCGCCTGCAGCGCGACCCGGCCACCGGGGGCGAGCACCCGGTCCAGGGTGCGGAAGTACGCCGGCCAGTACTCGTGCCCGACCGCCTCGATCATCTCCACCGAGACGACCGCGTCGTAGCTGCCGTCGAGCGCGCGGTAGTCGAGCAGGTCGACCGTGATCCGGTCCGCCAGCCCGGCGGCGGCGATCCGTTCCAGGGCGAGGCTGCGCTGCTCGCTGGACAGGGTGATGCTGCGGACGTCTGCACCGCGGCGCGCGGCCCGGATCGCGAGCTCGCCCCAGCCGGTGCCGATCTCGAGCAGCCGGGTGCCGGGCCCCACGACGGCGGCGTCGAGGATGCGCTCGATCTTGCGCACCTGGGCCTGCTCCAGGTCCTCGGTGCCCTCGAACAGCGCGGCGGAGTAGGTCAGCGTCGGGTCCAGGAACGTCGCGAACAGCTCGTTGGACAGGTCGTAGTGGTGCGCGATGTTGCCCCGGCTGTTGGCGGTGCTGGACCGCTGGTGGCGCGGCGGCCGGATCACGTACGTCGGGCGCAGCCGCTGCATCCAGCGCGGCACCAGGTGGGCCACCTCGCGGCAGAGCACGGTCAGGGTGCCACCGAGGTCGTCGGCGTCCCAGGCCCCGGTCAGGTAGGACTCGCCGAACCCGATCAGCCCGTGGCTGCCGACCCGGGCGAAGAACTCCTCGGGCCGGTGCAGCGTGATGTCCGCGGGGACGCCGTCGTCGGACCAGGTGATGCCGAGACGCCGCGTTCCGGCGACGAACAGGCGACGCGCGATCGCGGCGGCCAGGGCGGCACGCGGGCCGGCCGGGACCGGCTCCAGGCCCGGCCACGCGGGTGCGGTGCGGGTCAGGGTCATCGCACTCCCTCCTGGTGGTGCGGCGGCCGCGGGCGCAACGGCAGCCGCCGGGCCCACAGGGCGAGCCCGTGCAGCCGGATCAGCAGCGCACCGCGGGCGGCCGCGGGCGCGGTGCGCAGCGGGTGCGTCTCGGTCCGGCGGCCGTCGAGGGTGGCGTCGAAGACCTCGCCGTCGTCGGTCACCAGCCGCACGCAGACGCGCAGCCGTTCGCCGGGCACGGGCACCACCAGCTCGTAGTGGCCGTCGACGCCGTGGAACGGCGAGACGTACATCTCCTTGGGCACCAGCGCCCGGCCGCGCTCGTCCGGGTGCACCAGGTAGGCGTGCCGGTCGCCGTAGGTGTTGTGCACCTCGAGGACGGTCGCGGCCAGCCCGCCGGTGCCGTCGAAGCACCAGAAGACGCTGATCGGGTTGAAGCAGTAGCCGAGGGCGCGGGCGTTCGCCGCCATCAGGACGCGGGTGGCGACGATGCCCTCGCGGGCGAGGAACGCATCGACGTTGGCGCGCAGGCTGCGCGCCGGGTCGCCGAGGTGGTCGCGGGCCTCGAACCTGCCGAGCACGCCGTGGTCGGGCAGGTCGTCGAGATCGACCAGCCACAGGTGGCTGCGGTGCGTGAACCGCCTCCGCCACGGCGTACGACGAGCGTGCGTGATCGTGCTCGCGTAGACCGCCGGCGTGCGCGGTGGTCCCGGCCAGGGGAACCCGAGCCGCGTGGCCGCCGCGACCCCCGAGCGGGCACCGTCCTCGTGGAAGCCCCAGCCGTGCCAGGCCCCGGCGAAGACGAGACGTCTCGTCTCGATCTCGGGTAGCCGTCGCTGGGCCGCCACCGAGGCCGGCGTGTAGATCGGGTGCGCGTAGTCGCGGGTGGCGATCACCGTCTCCGGGTCGACCAGGTCGGGTGCGTTCAGGGTCACCAGGTACCGCGTCCCGTCGTACGACGGAAGCCGCATCAGCCGGGTCAGGTCGTAGGTGACCGTGACCCCGCCGGGCCGGGCGAGCTGGTTCCACGACGCCCACGCCCGCCGGTGCCGCGGAAGCAGGGCGGTGTCGGTGTGCAGCTGGGCGAGGTTGCGCGAGTACGGCATCGCGCCGAGCACGTCGCGCTGGACCGGCGTCGGGCTGGCCAGCATCGACAGCGCCTGGTCCGGGTGCACGGCGAGGACCACGGCGTCGTAGCGGGTGACCCGGCCGTTGCCGTCGGTCACGCTCACCCCGTCGGCCTCCTCGGCCACGGCGGTCACCTTGGTGTCGGTGAGCACCTCGGCGCCGCGGGTGGCCAGCACGGCGGCCAGCCTGTCGACGTACGAGCGGGAGCCGCCGGTCACCGTGCGCCATCGCGGCGAGCCGAGGACGCCGAGCATGCCGTGGTGGTCGAGGAACCGGAACAGGTACCGGGCCGGGTAGTCCAGCGCGACCGCCGGTTCGCACGACCAGACCGTGGCCACCAGCGGCTCGGCGAAGTGCTGCCGGAAGAAGGCCGAGAAGCCGGCGTCGTCCAGGAACGCGCCCAGGGTCCGGTCGTCCTCGGTCGCCAGCAGGGCCTGGGCCCGGCGGTGGAACCGGGGGATCTCGGTGAGCATCCGCAGGTACCGCGGCCGGAGCAGGCTGCGCCAGGAGGGGAAGAGCCCGGGCAGCCCGCGTGCGCCGGCCCACTCCAGGGAGCCCGACCGGAACGACATCGACATCTCGGCCGGCTGGGTGCGCACGCCGAGCTCGCCGAACAGCCGGCACAGGGTGGGGTAGGTGCGCTCGTTGTGCACGATGAACCCGGTGTCGACGGCGATCCCGCCGACGTCGTGGGTGTCCGCGTGCCCGCCGAGCCGGGCGTCCGCCTCGAGGAGGGTGACGTCGGCGTGCGCGGAGATCACGTACGCCGCGGTCAGCCCGGCGACCCCGCCCCCGACGACCGCGACCCGCTGCCGCCTCACGTCGCCTTCTCGAAGTCGAAGAGCGCGAGCGGCGCGGTGGTGGGCTGGTTCGACCCGCCCGCCGGCTCGACGGTGAGACCGGCGGCGGTGGCATCGCCGAGGTCGCCGTCGAGCAGCCGGGCCTGGTCGCCGGCGCCGTGCATGAGCCCCGCGGAGACCATCCGGCCGTCCTTCTGCAGCCACAGCTGGTAGACCCGGCCGGTGGGGGCCGCGGGCAGGTGCCGGGTGACGATCGCGACCCGGCCCTCGGAGCGGGACAGGTACACGGTCGCGCTGGCGCCGTCGGCGAGGTCGACCGAGACGGCCGCGGCGTCGCGGGCCTGGATCACCCGGTCCTCGGGGCTCTGCGTGCTGCTCGTCCGGGTCTGGTCCCAGAGGACCGCTCCGCCGCCGGCCAGGGCGGCCACCGTCGCCGCGGCGGCGAGTGCGCGGGTCCAGCGGCGCGGCCGGGTCCGGGTCTCCGGTGTCGGCGGCGGCAGCGGCCGGACGGTGCCGATCTCGGCGAGCACACGGTCGCGCAGGGCGGCCGGCGGAGCGACGGGCTGGGGCAGCCGGGCCGCGGCCTCGCGCAGCTCGGCGACCTCGCGCTGGCAGGACGGGCAGGCGGCGAGGTGCTCGGCGAACCGGGCGCGCTCCTCGTCGTCGAGGGCGTCGACCGCGTAGGCCCCGGAGAGGGCGTGGATCTCGTGGTCGGTCATCGGCCGACTCCCATCGCGTCGCGCAGCCGGATCAGTCCGTCCCGGATGCGGGTCTTGGCGGTGCCCACCGGCAGGTCGAGCAGGGTGGCGACCTCGGTGTGCGTGTAGCCCCCGAAGTAGGCCAGCTCGAGTGCCTCCCGCTGGACCTCGGTGAGCTGGCCGAGCGCGTCGCGCACCCGGCGCGCCTCCAGCGAGGCCTCGGCGGTCTCGACGGTGACGTCGTGCGGCACCTGCTGGCTGCGCAGGTGGTAGGTGGTGTCCTGGCGGGTGGCGGCCTCGGCGGCGCGGACGCGGTCCACGGCCCGCCGGTGCGCCAGCGTCATCAGCCAGGACAGGGCGCTGCCGAGGTCGGGGTCGTAGCGGCCGGAGGTGCGCCAGACCTGGAGGAAGACCTCCTGGGTGACCTCCTCGGCCTGGGCCCGGTCGCGGACGACCCGCAGCACCAGCCCGAAGACGCGGGCGCTGGTCTGGTCGTAGAGACGCGCGAACGACTGCTCGTCCCCGCGTGCGCAGCGGCGCAGCAGCTCACCGAGATCGAGGCCCGTTCCCTCCGGCGGGTGCTCGCCGGAGGGAACGGGGCGAAGGTGCGACACGGTGATGGTCCTTGTCGTCGGCTCGGTCCGATTGTCCTCAGGACGCGGGCATCAGGACAGTGTCGACGACGTACACGGTGGCGTTCGCGGTCGGGATGTTGCCGCAGAGCACCTTCGCGCCCTGGACGGTGTAGCTCATCCCGGAGCCCGCCACGGTGACGGTGTCGCCGGCCAGGGTCTTGTGCTGGCCCGCCAGCTGGTCCGGGGAGAGCTTCCCGGCGACCACGTGGTGGGTCAGGATCTTGGTCAGCGTGGCCTTGTCCGCGAGCACCTTGTCGAGGGTGGCCTTCGGGATCTTGGCGAAGGCGTCGTCGGTGGGTGCGAACACGGTGAGCGCGTCGGCGCTGTTGAGGGTGTCCACCAGGCCGGCCTGGGTGACCGCGGCCACCAGGGTCTTGAGCAGCGGGTTGTTGCTCGCCGCGGTGGCGACCGGGTCGGTGGCCATCCCGTTGAAGGATCCCTTGCCGTCGGCGGGGATGAGCTTGCAGCCGTCGCCGAAAGTGTCGGCGCCGGCGTCCATGCTGGCGGTCTTCGTGGGCTCCGGCTCGGTGGTGGAGGACGTGCCGCTGGTGTCCGTGGAGTCGTCGTCGCCGCAGGCGGCGAGACCGAAGGAGAGGACGAGGGCGAGGGCGGCGAGTGCGCCGCCGCGACGCAGAGAGGAGGTGGCCATGGTTCGAGCCTTCCGATGTCCGGCGTGAGTGCTGTCGTCGGTGATTCGGAGCCGAGCGGCGAACGGATGGGTCTCAGGCGACCGTGACGACGATCTCCTGGATCCCGCTGGAGCCGGCCGGGAACGAGCTCGCCCGCACCGCGGTCTGCTCGGTGCCGTCCTGGCCGATCGCACGGACGGCGATCTGGTGCTTGCCCGGGGTCGCGTCCCAGGCGAGGTACCACTGCCGCCAGTAGTCGACTCCGGCGTCGGGGCCCAGGGTGGCGCTCTGCCAGGGGCCGCCGTCGAGCCGGACCTCGACCGCCGCGACGCCGACGTGCTGGGCCCACGCGACGCCGCCGATCGCGCGCCGGCCGGCCGCGACCGTCGCCAGCGGTCGTGGGGTGTCGATCCGGCTGGAGAGCTTGATCGGTGCATCGGTGGCCCAGCCGCGCCTGGTCCAGTACGCCTCGTCGCGCTCGTACGTCGTGAGCCGGAGCGTCTCGAGCCACTTGGTCGCGCCCACGAACCCGTACAGACCGGGGGTGACCAGGCGGGCCGGGAAGCCGTGCTCGCGGGGGAGCACGGACCCGTTCATGCCGAGGGCCACCAGCGCGGGCCGGTCGGTGAGCGCGGGCAGCGGGGTGCTGATCCGGAAGTCGTCGACGTCGATGGAGAGCACCTGGTCGGCCCGCGGGGACGGCCCGGCCTGCTCGAGGAGCGTGCGGACCGGGACACCGAGCCAGCGGGCCGCGCCGACGAGCTTGCCGCCGACGGTGTTCGACACGCAGGTCAGCGTGATGTCGTGCTCCTCGACGGCGAGGTCGCGCAGCTCGTCGTAGGAGAACGACAGCTCGCGCTCGACCATCCCGTCGACGTGCAGGCGCCAGCGGGTGTGGTCGACGAGCGGGACGGCCAGCTTGGTGTCGACGCGGTAGAAGGACCGGTTCGGGGTCCGGAACGCCGAGATCCCCGGGTGCTTCGCGTCCAGCCCGGCCGGCAGGTCCGGCAGGGGCGCGGTCACGCGCGGCAGCACGATGTCGGAGATCCGGGCGCGCGCCTTCACGATCCACTGGCCCGCCCCGGCCATCGCGACACCGGCGAGCGCGACGACGCCCGCGCCGAGGAGGAACGTGCGCCGGGATGGGTCGGTCGGGGCGGCGCGTGGCCGCGTCCTGAGCAGGGCGGTCAGGGTGCCCGTGCCGACCGCCGCCGCGACCAGGGACGGCACCACGTCGCTCGCCGACGCGCCCGGCCGGTGCAGGGCGGCGGCGCCGGCCAGCGCGACCAAGCCGACGAGCAGGGCGGTGCCCAGCCCTGACCGGCGGCGCGCGACGACGCCGGCCGCGGCGGCGAGCAGCAGCGTCACCGCGAGCACGCTGCCGACCAGGATCGCCTTGTCGGCGGTGCCGAACGTGCGCACCGCCCATTCCTTGACCGGGGTGGGCGTCGCGTCGATGACGGTGCCGCCGACGGCGTAGACGGGCGAGGCCTGCGGGTTGGTGAGCGCGGCGACCAGGTGGGCGGCGGCCATGCCGAGGCACGCCGCGAGCATGCCCGCCAGTGCTCCCGTGACCAGTCGGCGTCCCATGGCAGTGGTTCGGAGCCGCCGCCGAGGCGGATGGGCGCTGCTCGTACAGTGCCCGGGTGAGCGAACCCGAACCGAGACGAGCAGGGGCGACGGGGATCGGGTCGATGCCCGGGGAGGACTTCGCCGAGGCGGTCCGGATCGTGCTCGGCGAGCTGCCCGACCTGCCGTACCTGCCCGAGCTGCCGGCCCGGGGCGCGACCGCGTCGATGACCGGGCGGAGCCTGGCCGTGGTGGCCGAGCTCGGCTTCGACCTGCAGCCGGCCGGCTGGCGGCTGACCGATGCGCCGGGCGTCGATCACCGCAGAGCCAGGTCGCTGCTGGCCCAGGACCTCGACGTGCTCGAGGAGCAGGCCCAGGGTTTCGCGGGGGAGCTGAAGATCCAGGTCGCCGGGCCCTGGACGCTGGCCGCGACCGTCGAGCGCCCGCGCGGCGACCGGATCCTCGCCGACCACGGCGCCCGTCGCGAGCTGGCCCAGGCGCTGGCGGCGGGGCTGGCCGAGCACGTCGCCGACGTCCGCCGGCGGGTGCCGGGCGCACGCGTGCTCGTCCAGGTCGACGAGCCGGCACTGCCGGCGGTCCTGGCTGCACGGATCCCGACCGCGTCCGGGTACGGCCGGCACCGCTCGGTGGAGCCGCCAGCCGCGGCCGAGGCGCTGGGCTGGGTGCTCGCGGCGGCGGGCGGCGGGGCGATCGTGCACTGCTGCGCACCGGACGTGCCGATCGCGCTGCTGCGCCAGGCCGGCGCGGCGGGCGTCTCGGTGGACCTGGCCGTGCTCGCGGCCGAGCAGTACGACGCGCTGGGGGAGTCGCTGGACGCCGGCGAGCGCGCCTTCCTCGGTGTGGTGCCGAGCTCTGACCCGGCCACGACGCCGGCTGCGGAACGGGCCGAGCAGCAGGTCGTCGACCGGGTCCTGCGGCTGCTGGACATGCTCGGGTTCGACCCCGACGAGGTCACCGGCCGGCTGGTGCTGACGCCCGCGTGCGGGCTCGCCGGCGCGAGCCCCCGGTATGCACGCGAGGCGCTGTCCTTGGTGAAGGACAGCGCCTCGCGCTTGAGTTCCGGCTAGTCGGGGGAACCAGCCGGAGACCATCGGTCAGCCGACGTGCGCGCCCTCCGGCGCCTCGTCGGTGGCCATCTCCTCGTGCTTGACGTTGAGGAAGATCCACACGATGAGGCTGGCGGTCCAGATCATGAACGCGCCGACCAGGAACGCCTGGGTGGCTCCGTCGGTGAAGCCCGCCTGAGCCGCGATGACCTGCTTGACCGTGGGGCTGGCGGCGTCCGGGCCGAGCGCCCCGAACAGCGAGGCCACCTTGTCGTTGATCGAGCTGACCGCGACGGTGGACAGGGTCGCCAGACCCAGCGCGCCGCCGACCTGCTGCATGGTGTTCAGCACGCCGGACCCGACGCCGGAGTCGCGGTGGTCGACGCGGTGCACGGCCGCCAGGAACATCGGCGCGAAGGTCAGGCCCATGCCGACCGCCATCATCACGATGTACGGGAACAGGTCCGCCCAGTAGCTCACCGAGGTGCCGAGGTGACCGCCGGCCTTCGCGACGTCGAGGATGTGCGCCGGCGAGTCGTCCACGCTGAGGCGCGAGAACATCAGCAGCGCCACGCCTGCGAGCGCGGTACCGGTGCCGGCGACCCAGCGCGGGTCCACCTTGGTGGCCAGCTTGGAGGCCAGGGTGGCGCCGAACACGATGCCCACGCTGAACGGCAGGAACGCGAAGCCGGTGTGCAGCGGGCTGTAGCCCATCACGTTCTGCACGAACTGCGAGAGGAAGTAGAACATCGCGAACATCGCGGCCGGCACGATCATCATCGCCACGAACGCGGTCGCCCGAGTCCGGTTGAGCAGGATCCGCAGCGGCAGCAGCGGGTGCTCGACCCGGCGCTCGATGGCCACGAAGATCGTCAGCAGTGCCACGCCGACCAGCAGGAAGGCGATGGTCCAGCCGTCGTCCCAGCCGTAGCGCTGGTCGCCGGCGCGGGTGATGCCGTAGACGAGCGAGATCAGGCCGAGGGTCGCGCTGACCGCGCCCGGCAGGTCGAGCTCACCCGGGTGCGTCTCGGACTCGGCGAGGATGCGCGGCGCGGCGAGCGCGGCGGCGATGCCGATCGGGACGTTGATGAGGAAGGTCAGCCGCCAGCCGTCGACGTCCATGCCGAGCAGGTCCGGGTGCAGGCCGGTCAGCCAGCCACCGAGCACCAGGCCGATCGCGGCACCGACACCGGACATCGCGGCGTAGACCGAGAACGCGCGGTTGCGCGGCGGGCCGGCCGGGAAGTTCGTGGTGATGAGCGCGAGCGCGGTCGGCGCGGCGAGCGCGGCGCCGAGACCCTGCAGGCCCCGGGAGCCGAGCAGCATCAGCTCGTTCTGGGCGACACCGCCCAGGCCGGAGGCGACCGCGAAGATCGCGACGCCGTAGGTGAAGATTCGTCGGCGGCCGTAGAGGTCACCGAGGCGGCCGCCGAGCAGCAGCAGGCCACCGAACGCGAGCGCGTAGCCCGTGACGACCCACTGCAGGTTGCTGGCGGAGATGTCCAGGTCCTTCTGGATGAAGGGGAGCGCGATGTTGGCGATGGTGCTGTCCAGCACCACCATCAGCTGCGCCACCGAGATGAGCACGAGCGCCCATCCCAGGTGCTGCTTGTGCCCGTCGGCCGACTCGGTGGAGTCGCCGGCGACCACGGTGGTCGTGTCTGTCATGTCGTCGTCTTCCTTGCGTCGTTCTTCGTCAACTTGTGGTTGTTCTGAGAGCCGCACGAGGGGTGTCGTACGGCGGGGAGGATCACGTGGTCGACGACACGCGCGATGGTCTCGTCGTCCGGGGGTGTGCCGAGGATGAAGGTGCGGTGCATGAGGATCCCGGCGAGCGCGGGGCCGATCAGCTCGAGGTCGACGTCGTCGCCGATCTCGCCGCGTTCGCGGGCGCGCTGGTAGATGGCGTTGCTGATCTCGAGCTTGGGCGCCAGGAACTTCTCCCGGAACGCGTCGCCGAACTCGGGGTCCGTGGTCAGCGCGGTGATGACCGCGCCCAGGATCGCGGTGCTCGTCGAGTTGAGCCCGTCGGCGCCGCAGTAGGTGCTGAGCAGGTCCGAGCGCAGGTCGCCGGTGTCGTGGTCCTCGACGTGCGGGGTGCCCTTGGCGCGCACCAGCGCGTCCACGACGAGGCTGGCCTTGGTCTCCCAGCGGCGGTACAGCGTCGCCTTGCTGGCCCGGGCCCGCTTGGCGACCGCGTCCATGGTGAGGCGGTCGTAGCCGGACTCGATGAGCAGGTCGACGCAGGCCTCGAAGATCTCGTCCTCGCGCTCGCCCTCGACCCGGGGGCGCTGCTTGGGGGAGTGCATCATCAGGGGGAAAGACCTCCTCTCGAGACGTTCGAAGGCACAACATGAAACGAAACAGTTTCGTTCCATCGAGAGAGTAGACCGGTCTTGGCCCAGCACAAAATTCTTTTACGGACCCCGTCGGCGAGATCTCGTTCTACCCACGCGTAACGTCGGCCCGCCTTGGCCGCAGATGCCCGATTTCGCGCTCGGCAGAGTCGGAACCGGCCCGTTCCCCAAGTTGCCGAAAGTGATTGTGGGCACATCGGCCGACTGCTAGAACTCGCTCGCACCCGTACGGACGCCCTTGTCCGTGCCTCACCGCTTTCGAAGGGGTACTCGAATGCGCGCTCGCGTGGTCGTCGCGACCGTTCTCGCCATGGCGGCCGCAGGGCTCGCCACCCTCACCGCCACCGCCCCCGCGCAGGCCGTGCAGGCCAGCGGCGACAACGTCGTCCCGTGGTCCGCCGGCTGGTCCTGGACCTACGGCAACACGTCGTTCAACTACAACGACGGCCAGGGCACCAACGTGACCATCAACGAGTCGGTCACCTACACGGTCGCCGGCCAGGAGACGTTCAACGGCCACGACGCCTACAGGCTCAACATCAGCGGCTCGATCACCGGTGGCAGCGGCGACGTCTCCGGCAGCGTCAACGCGCACCTGGACAGCTTCAGCGGCAACGTGACCGGCACCCGGTACGTGCGCCGCTCCGACCTGGCGCTGCTGCAGGAGAACCAGCACCAGCACCTCAACGCCAAGGCGCACGTCGGCATCATCACCCAGGGCATCACCGCGGACATCGACCTGCACCTGACCCCGAGCCCGTCCTGGAAGATCCACGACTTCCCGCTCAACAACGGCGACAGCTGGCACACCCTGACCGACATCGCCTACACCGGCGGCTTCACCTACGACGCCGGCTCGCTCGGTGGCAGCGGCTCGTCGCCGTTCGACGGCACCCTGCACTTCGACGCGAACACCACGAACACGACGCCGACCATCAACGCGATGGGCAACCCCAACCTGCCCACCGACCGGTCCTACGCGCAGAACTCGGACGCCTCGCAGATCGAGGACTCCTACTGGTCCCCGCAGTACAAGAACCAGGTCAAGGAGTACATGAAGATCCCGATGGACGGGGCCACGCTGCAGATCAACCGCAACCTCACCTCGGCGACCCTGTCCGGGGGCAACACCCTGACCGCGAACGCGACGCCGTCGTACACCTGCGCCGGGAACACCGTCACCGTGTCCGGCAACCTCAGCACCAACGCCGCCGGCGTCGGCGTGACCGCGCGCCTCGACCAGTCCCAGATCAACCCGGGCCAGGGCACCAGTGCGAGCACCACCACCGGTACCAACGGCGCCTACAGCGTGACCCTGCCGGTGCCCGCACAGGCCGACGGCCTGGCGCGTGCCGGTGGGCAGCCCTCCCGCGCCAACTGGGGCGTGCTGGTCACCGCGCCCAGCGCGAGCGCGGTCGGCGCGACCACCGTCGTGGTCACGCCCAAGGACTGCAGCACCATCGAGTACACCGGCGCCGTGGCCGGCCCGCAGACCGGCACCGCGACCGTCAGCGCGAAGCTCACCGACCTGGCCGACGCGAACGGCGCCGCCGGCCGCACGGTGACGTTCTCGCTCTCCGGTGGGGGCTCGGTCAACGCCACCACCAACAGCGCCGGTGTCGCGAGCACGACCATCGCCGTCACCGGCCCGCCGCGCAGCGCGACGGTGACGGCGTCCTTCGCGGGCGCGGCCAACCTGGAGGCGGCGAGCACCAGCTCGAGCTTCTCGGTGACCACGATCCCGACCTCGACCACCGTGGTCGCGAACCCCGCGGTCGCGGTCGTCGACGACCCGGTCACCTTCACCGCGACGGTCGCGCCCGGCATCGGCAGCGGCACCCCGACCGGCAGCGTCCAGTTCAAGGTCGACGGCGCCGACTTCGGTGCCGCGGTGCCGCTGTCCGGCGGGCCAGGGGGCAGCACCGCGACCAGCTCGCCGATCTCCACCCTGCCGGTCGCTTTCCACACCGTGCAGGCGATCTACCTGGGCAGCGCGGACTACACCGGCAGCACCTCGGACTCGGTGCAGTTCCGGGTGCGCAACCCGCTGCTGCCGACCACGACCGTCCAGTCGGTCGCGCCGAGCAGCTCGGTCTCCGGCCAGGCGGTCACGCTGAGCGCCACGGTCACCAAGACCTCCGGCAGCGACCCGCTGACCGGCTCGGTGACCTGGACCGAGGGCAGCACCACGCTCGGCAGCGCCAGCCTCGACGGTTCCGGCGGCGCCTCGCTCACCCTCACCGACCTGGCCGTGGGCACCCACAACATCGTGGCCACCTACTCCGGTGACGACGTGTACGGCGGCAGCGCCTCCTCGCCCGGCAGCGCCACCGTGGCCAAGGCGGACGTGGCGGTCGAGCTGCAGAGCTCCGGCGACAACACGGTGACCGGCGAGGCCGTCGGCTTCTCCGCGACCGTCTCCCCGGTCTCGCCGGGCGCCGGCACCCCGACCGGGACCGCGCAGCTGGTCGTCGACGGCAACAACGTCGGTACCCCGGTGACCCTGTCCGCCGGTGTGGCCACCTTCGACCCGGTCGCCACCCTGGGCGCCGGCAACCACACCGTCGCGGTCTCCTACAGCGGCGACGCACGGTTCAAGAACGGGAACGACGCGCTGACCCAGCACGTCACCCAGGCCTCGACCACGACCACGCTGCTCAGCGGCCCGTCCCCGCAGGTCGAGGAGGAGGCGGTCACGATGACCGCCACCGTCGCGGCCGACGCGCCGGGCTCGGGCTCGCCGACCGGCACCGTGGTCTTCCGCGCGGACGGCGACGTGATCGGCTCGGCGCCGCTCTCGGCCTCCGGCGGCAGCAGCCAGGCCACCTTCACCACGACGCTGCTGGCTCCCGGCACGCACGTGCTGACGGCGACGTACGGCGGCGACGCCGACTACGCCGGGGACGTCTCCGACGAGGTCGAGCAGGTCGTCATCGAGGCGGCGGCCATCGTGGCCACCACGACCCAGCTGTCCTCGTCGAAGAACCCCTCGACGTACGGCGAGCTGGTCGCCTTCACCGCCACCGTGGCCGCGGCGGACGACAGCCACCCGGACGGCGTGGTCCAGTTCTCCATCGACGGCACCCCGATCGGCGACCCGGTCCCGGTCGCGGTCGACGGCACCGCGGAGAGCCCGACCGTCTCCTCGCCGGAGCCCGGCGACCACCTGGTGATCGCCGCGTTCTCCTCCGAGGCCGCGTACGCCGCCAGCGGCGAGGCGCTCACCCAGACCGTGGCGGCCGCCCCGGTCACGGTCGACCTGACCTCCTCGGACGCCGACAGCGACTACGGCCAGGGCGTCACCTTCCACGCGACGGTGACCTCCGACCAGACCGGCACCGGCACCCCGGGCGGCTTCGTCCAGTTCCGGGTCGACGGGGTCGCGCTGGGCAACGCGGTCGAGGTCGACGAGGACGGCGAGGCCACCAGCCCGTCGGTCGCCACCCTGACCCCGGGCACCCACACGGTGACCGCGCTGTACTCGGGTGACGCGCACTTCCTGCCCGGCACGGACCAGCTGTCCCAGGGCGTCGGCAAGATCGCGACCACGACCACGCTGGCGGCCTCGTCCACCAGCCCGACGTACGGCGACGCGGTCACCCTGACCGCGACGGTGACCCCGGGCTCGACGGCGATCGGCGCCCCGACCGGCTCGGTGGCGTTCGTCGAGGGCGGCACCACGCTGGCCACCGTCCCGCTGGCCGCGGTCGGCACCAACGGCAAGGCGTCGTTCACCACCTCGGCGCTGACCGGCGGCGCGCACACGATCAAGGCCGTCTACTCGGGCGCGGACGCGTTCGCGGCGAGCACCTCGGCCACCACCACGGTCAACGTCGCCAAGCGGGCGACCTCGATCAAGGCCGACGCAGCGCTGCTGCGGCTCAACCCCCTTCTCGGGATCAACGTCGGGTTCCTCAAGGCCACGCTGACCACGTCCGCGGGTCCGCTGGCAGGTCAGCCGGTGGTGTTCACGATCGGCGGCAAGGTGGCGTGCACCGATGTCACCGACGGCGCCGGCGTGGCCACCTGCGACGCCCTGTCCAAGCTGCTCCAGCTCACGCTGGCGAACGGCTACAAGGCGTCGTACGCCGGTGACGGCAACTACCTGGGCTCGACCGACAACGGAACGCTCATCAAGTGACCCGGCAGATCCGGAGAGAAGGAATGACCGTGCGCAGACTCACCGCCGCCTTCACGGCACTGCTCATCGCACTCGGCCTGACCCTCGCGGTCACCGGGCCGGCCAACGCCGACTGGACCGCCCCGGCGAACGGGGCCGTCCTGCGGGGGTCGAGCGTCACGCTGTCCGCCAGTGGCGGGTACGACAACTCCACCCTCGGCCACTGCGGGTGGTTCGGTGGCTCGGGCGGGTCGACCCGGTTCCGGCTGATCAACGCCAGCAACGCCATCGTGTTCGAGCAGTTCTGGAACACCGGTGGCTCGCGCAGCACCACGATCGACACCCGCAGCTACCCCAACGGCAGCTACACCCTGCGGGACATCGAAGAGGTCCGGCAGAACAGCGGGTTCGCGGGCCTCGGCTGCAAGACGGACACCAACACCTACAACCGCTCGGTGACGATCGACAACTTCGTCAGCGTCGCGTACTCGGGTGACACCACCGCGCCGCGGAACACCTCGATCCCGGTCTCCGCGACGGTCACCGACGGCACCCTCGGCAACCCGGTCGCGGGTATCACCGTGACCTTCGTCCTCGACGGCGCCGGTGGCTCGGTCAGCGCGGTCACCAACGGCTCCGGTGTCGCTTCGGCGTCGCTGCCGGTGCTGGGCAACGCCCGGACCGCGACCCTGACCATCGCGACCCTCAACACCTCGTTCTGGCGGGGTGGGACCACCAGCCGCACCTTCGAGGTCACCAAGAACGACACCACCACCACGGTGGCCACCCCGGCGACCGTGGTGCACGGGCAGCCGATCAGCTTCAGCGCGAGCGTGGTTGCGGCCAACGGCACCGGCACTCCGACCGGGACGCTGCAGTTCAAGGTCGACGGCAACAACTTCGGCGCCCCGGTGGCGATGAGCAGCGGGGCGGCGACCACTCCGCCGACCACGGCCCTGTCGACCGGCAACCACACGGTCACGGCGGTCTACGGCGGGGACAGCGGCTTCCTCGGCAGCACCTCGGCCGGCAAGACCGCGACCATCGACAAGGCGAGCACGACGACGGACCTGAACGCGGACGTCAGCCCGACCCACTACGGCCAGCCGGTCACCTTCACGGCCATCGTCACTGCTGTTGCCCCGGGCGCGGGCGACCCGACCGGCGGCGTGCAGTTCAACATCGACGGACAGCCGTTCGGCACAGCGGTCCCGATCGGCGGTGGCAACCAGGCCCTGCTGACCGTGAGCAACCTGAGCGCGGGCAACCACGACGTCGAGGCCGTCTACAACGGTGACGCCGACTTCGCCTCCAGCACCTCGGCACAGGTCACCCAGGGAGTCGACAGGGCCGACACCGACCTGGCGCTGGCGACCTCGGACACCACCGCGGTCTCGGGTCAGTCGCTGACCTACACCGCCACGGTCACCGCGGTCGCGCCGGGCGCCGGCACCCCCGCCGGCCAGGTCCAGTTCGAGGTCGACGGCACCCCGCTCGGCGGCCCGGTGACCCTGTCCGGCGGCGTGGCCACCTCGCCGTCGACCAGCCTGCTGGTCGGCAGCCACCACGTCACCGCGAACTACCTCGGTGACGCCAACTTCGGCGGCTCGAACAACGCCTACGACCAGGTGGTCGGCGCGGCCTCGACGAGCACCGCGCTGTCCACCTCGCCGAACCCGTCGGTCTTCGGCCAGCCGGTCACGCTGCACGCCGACGTCACCGTCGACGGTCCCGGCAGCGGCGACCCGTCCGGCCAGGTGAAGTTCACCGTCGACGGCACCGAGGAGTACTTCGCGACCGTGACCGACGGCGTCGCGGAGACCTCGGTCAGCACGCTCGCGGTCGGCGACCACACCGTCGTGGCGACCTTCCAGAGCAGCGACTCGAACTTCCTCAACAGCACCTCGGAGGAGGCCACCCAGTCGGTGAACAAGGCGGCCACCAAGACGGTCGTGTCCTCCTCGTCGGCCACCTCGGTCTTCGGCCAGCCGGTGACCTTCACCGCGACCGTCTCGGTGCAGGCGCCCGGCGCCGGTGCCCCGGCGGGGACGATCACCTTCACCGACGGCACCACCGACCTGGCGACCGTGCCGGTGAGCTCGGCGACCGGCTTCGAGGCCACCTACACCACCGCCGGTCTCTCGGTCGGGCAGCACGCGATCACCGCGACGTACAGCGGGGACGACAGCTTCCTGACCAGCAACGGCTCGACGACCCAGACGGTGATGAAGGCGCAGACCTCGACCCTGGTGGCCTCGTCGAACAACCCGGCGCAGTCGGGCCAGTCGACGGTCTTCACCGCCGTGGTCAGCCCGGTCGCCCCGGGCGCGGGCAACCCGTCCGGCACGGTGCTGTTCACCGTCAACGGCCTGCCGCTGGGCGGTCCGCGCCCGGTCGTGGCGGGCCTGGCGACCAGCCCCGCCTTCTCCGCGCTGACCCCGGGCACCTACAAGGTCCAGGCGCAGTACAGCGGTGACGGCAACTTCACCAAGAGCACCGGCCTGCTCGACCAGGGCGCCGGCCAGAACGTGACCAAGGGTGCGACCACCACCGAGCTGGCGGCGACGCCGGACCCGGCGGACTACAACAGCACGGTCATGTTCACCGCGACGGTCAAGGCGGTCGCCCCGGCGACCGGCCGGCCCTCCGGTGTGGTCCGGTTCTGGGAGGGCGGCGAGCTGCTCGGCTCGGTCAGCCTGGCCCCGGCCGGTACCGGGACCGCGAGCGCCGAGTTCACGACGGCTTCCTTCGGGCCGGGGACGCACGGGGTCCGCGCCGAGTACGTCGGGAACTTCAACTTCACCGGCTCCGAGGCGACCACCACGGCCACCGTGGACCGGGTGCCGACGGTGACCGGGGTGGAGTCCTCGGCGAACCCGATCGCGTACGGCGACTCGGTGACCCTGACCGCGGTGGTCTCCAAGTCGCTGCCGGCCGCGGGCCAGCCGACCGGGTCGGTGACCTTCACCGAGGGCGGCGACGTGCTCGGCACCGCGACGGTCAGCACGGTCGACGGCCGTCAGGTCGCCTCGGTCACGGTCGCGGGCCTGCACGCCGGCGCGCACGCGGTCACGGCGACGTACGACGGGGACAGCACCTTCGCGGGCAGCACCTCGTCGGCGTACACCGTGAACGTGACCCGGCAGGCGACCAACGTGGCCGCCGGCTCGCCGAGCGTGCACGACACCAACCGGATCCCGACCAAGGCCGGCTACGTCCGGGCGCGGCTCACCGACGCCAGCGGCAACCCGCTGCCCGGCCGGACGATCGCGTTCACCAACAAGCCGACGGCCGAGCGCCCCGCGTACCTGCTCTGCAACGCGGTCACCGGCGCCGACGGCATCGCCGAGTGCGACTACACGGTCATCAACATCGACCCGTCGCTCTCCGGTGACGACCTGCTCATCGACGTGAACGGCGCCTACGACGCCACCTTCGCCGGCTCCGCGGACTACGCCCCCGCCACCGACCGCGGGCACCTGTTCTGATCGTTGAGTAGTCAGGTCGTCCCCGTTGAGTGGTCAGTTCGTCCCGGACGAGCTGACCACTCGCGGGTGACGAGCTGACTACTCAACGGGTGTCGGGGACGCGGTCGGCGTCCCGGCCGGGGTCTCGGTCGGTGTGCTGGACGGGGTCTCCGTCGGTGTCTCGGTGGGCGTCGAGGTCGGCGTGCTCGTCGGCGTCTGCGTCGGTACGACGGTGCTGGAGCCGCTCGGGGTCGGGCTCGGCGTGGCCGGCGGTGTCGTCGCGGGCCTGGACGGCGCCTTCTTCTTCGGCGAGGACGAGCCCCCGCCGCCGACCGCGGAGCCGAGGCTGGTGCCGTGGTCGTCCGAGCCGCCGAGCAGCGCGGACAGCGGCTTGCCGAGGGCGCCCTCGACGGCGGTGATGGTGCCGAGCGTGACGGCCAGGACCGCTGCCGCGGCGACGGCGATCTGCGACCAGCGGAGCCGTCGTACGGGCTCGTCCCGCGGCGGCTCGGGCGCGATCGCGAGGAGCTCCCGGGTGTCGGAGGCGGCTGAGTCGGGGTCCGGGTCCGGGGCGTTCGGGTCCGGGGCGTTCGGGTCCGGCACCGGTGCCCGGGTGGCCGGGACCACCGAGGTCTCACCCATCCGCGGCCAGGTCTCGGCGGCCCGCCGTACGGCGTCGCGGCTGCGCTCGAGGGAGTGGCCGTACATCGCGGTCGCGACGGTCGCGATCACGCTGGCGACCGCGGCGCCGGCAATCGTGCCGGCCACGCCCAGGAAGGAGGCACCGAAGGCGGCGGAGGCGGCAGCGGCCGCGCTCGCGGCGAGCTGGGTGGCGCTGAGGCCGAAGCGGGGCTCGGGCATGGGTCTCTCTGGTCGGACGAAACAGGACACAGGTGGAACGCGCCCCGGGAGTGCGCGGTTTCAGTCTCGGGACGTGACGGTGCCCACGTCCAGGATCTCCAGCGCCTCGGTCACCGCGATCTCGTTCCAGCGCCGGATGCCGGTGAGCATGTAGTGCCCCAGCCGCCCCATGTCGACGAACCGGGCCGAGGCCGCGACCTCGCCGGCGCGGGCGACGTACGTGCGGGTCTGCCGGGCCGAGGTGATCCGGTCCCGGCGACCGTGCGCGGCGACGAGGTGCAGCCCGGCCAGCTGCTCGACCGGGTCGTCGCCAGGGAACCAAGGCGCCAGCCCGACCACGCCCACCACGCTCGGGTGGTCCGCGGCCCAGGCCGCCGCGCGGGCGCCCATCGAGTGCCCGACCAGCACGACCGGCAGGCCCGGGTGCCGCTCGGCGAGGGTGTCCAGCGCGGTCCGGGTGTCGGCCACCGGGGACGCCGTGGCGTTCCACCCGCGGACCGAGAAGCGCAGCAGGCTGACCACGACTCCCCGGTCGCGCAGCCGCGGTGCGACCGCGTCGTACATCGCCTTCGTACGGCGCAGCGCCAGGCTGCGCCCGTCGACGGGCTGGTGACCGTGCTCGGCGCCGCCGTGCAGCATCAGCACCTGGCCGACGGGACGAACGGGGAGGGGAGCGGTCTGCAGCATGCGGCCCATCCTGCCCCGGAACTGTCCGTGGTTCACGGCAAGATGGTCCCCGTGAGCACCCTCGACGACGCGGACCTCCGCACCGAGCACCAGCAGCTGGCCGAGCAGATCGAGGAGGCCCGGTTCCGGTACTACGTGCTCGACGACCCGACGCTCTCCGACGTCGACTTCGACCTCAAGCTGCGCCGGCTGGAGCAGATCGAGGAGGCGCTGCCCGAGCTGCGCACCCCGGACTCGCCCACGCAGAAGGTCGGCGGCGCGGTCTCGACCCAGTTCACCGCGGTCGACCACCTGCGGCGGATGGAGAGCCTGGACAACGCGTTCTCGTTCGAGGAGCTGGAGGCGTGGGAGGCGCGGCTGCACCGCGACGGCATCGAGAAGGCCGACTACCTGTGCGAGCTCAAGGTCGACGGGCTGGCGATCAACCTGCTCTACGAGCAGGGTCGGCTGGTGCGCGCGCTGACCCGCGGCGACGGTCGCACCGGCGAGGACGTCACCCCCAACGTCAAGACGATCAGCGCGATCCCGCACACCCTGACCGAGACGTTGGAGTTCCCGGTGCCGGCCCTGGTGGAGGTGCGCGGGGAGGTGTTCCTGCCGGTGGAGGCCTTCGAGAAGCTCAACGCGTCCCTGGCCGACGCCGGCAAGCCGATGTTCGCCAACCCGCGCAACTCCGCGGCCGGCTCGCTGCGGCAGAAGGACCCGCGGGTGACCGCCTCGCGCGCGCTCGGGATGGTCTGCCACGGCATCGGCGCCCGCGAGGGGTTCGAGCCGAAGGCCCAGTCGCACGCCTACGAGGCCCTGGAGGCCTGGGGCCTGCCGGTCTCCGAGCAGGTGCGCGTGGTCGGCTCGCTGGACGAGGTGAAGGCGTACATCGAGAACGCGGGGGAGCACCGGCACTCGATCGTGCCCTACGAGATCGACGGCGTCGTGGTGAAGGTCGACGACGTGGCGCTGCAGCGGCGGCTCGGCTCCACCTCGCGGGCGCCGCGCTGGGCGATCGCGTACAAGTACCCGCCCGAGGAGGTGAACACCAAGCTGCTCTCGATCGAGGTCAACACCGGGCGCACCGGCCGGGTCACCCCGTACGGCGTGATGGAGCCCGTCAAGGTCGCCGGCTCGACCGTCGAGAACGCGACCCTGCACAACGCCTACGAGGTCAAGCGCAAGGACGTCCGCCCGGGCGACACGGTGATCCTGCGCAAGGCCGGCGACGTGATCCCGGAGATCCTCGGACCGGTGCTGGCGCTGCGCCCCGAGGGCCTGCCCGAATGGGAGATGCCGACCGCGTGCCCGTCGTGCGGCACCACCCTGGTCGAGCAGAAGGAGGGTGACAAGGACCTGCGCTGCCCCAACCACGAGCACTGCCGCGCCCAGGTCATCGAGCGCGTCTTCCACGTCGCCGGGCGGGGCGCGTTCGACATCGAGGGGCTCGGCTACGAGGCGGCGATGGCCCTCTACGACACCAAGGCGATCGCCAACGAGGGCGACGTCTTCGACCTCGACGCCGACCGGCTGCTCGCCACCGACCTGTTCACCCGGGCGCCGAAGAAGGACGAGGAGGGGCGCCAGCTCACCGCGAACGCCCACAAGCTGCTCGACAACCTGGACAAGGCGAAGTCGCAGCCGCTGTGGCGGGTGCTGGTCGCGCTCTCGATCCGGCACGTCGGCCCCACGGCCGCTCGCGCGCTGGCGGCCGAGTTCGGTTCGATGACGGCGATCCGGGAGGCCTCGGAGGAGGCGCTGGCCGCGGCCGAGGGCGTCGGCCCCACCATCGCCGAGTCGGTCCGCCAGTGGTTCGACGGGCCGGAGAAGGCCTGGCACAACGCGATCGTGGACAAGTGGACCGCGGCCGGGGTGCGGATGGAGGACGAGCGGGCCGAGGCCGGCGAGCAGACCCTGGCCGGCCTGACCGTGGTGGTGACCGGCTCGCTGGACGGGTTCAGCCGGGACTCCGCGAAGGAGGCGATCCTGGCCCGCGGCGGCAAGTCGGCCGGCTCGGTGTCGAAGAAGACCGACTACGTGGTCGTCGGGGAGAACGCGGGCTCCAAGGCGGACAAGGCCGAGTCGCTCGGGGTGCCGATCCTCGACGAGGCCGGGTTCGTGGCGCTGCTCGAGGGCGGTCCCTCGGCGCTGTGAGAGGACGCGCTCTGAGGTGAGGCTGCGCTCGGGGTGAGGTTGCGAGGCAGCGCGGGCAGCCCCAGGTGGTACCCCTGGCCGAACTCGCACCCGATCTCGCGCGCGAACTGCGCGTGCTCCTCGCACTCGACGCCCTCGACCACGACCGCGCTGCCGAACGCGTGCGCGGTGCGCACCATCAGCTCCAGCAGCGAGCGGCCGGCCTCGGTCTCGGTGTCCATGAAGCAGCGGTCGATCTTGACCACGTCCACCGGCACCCGGGCCAGCTCGGCGCTGGAGTGGTACCCGGTGCCGTAGTCGTCCAGGCTGACCAGCACGCCGAGCTGCCGCAGCGCGCCCAGGTGCCCGACGGCGCTCTCGTCCATCCGGGCCGTCTCGGTCACCTCGATGACCAGCTGGCCGGCATCCACGTCGTCGCCGTGCAGCGCGGAGCGGACGTCGGCCACGATCCGGGCACGACTGGCATGCCGGCCGGAGACGTTGACCGAGACCTGCAGCGTGCGGTCGCCGCGCTGCTCGTTCCAGCGGGCGAGCTGGTCGACGGCGGCGCGCAGCACCCAGGCGTCGAGGTCGCAGATGAGGTCGGAGGCCTCGGCGACCGGGAGGAACTGCGACGGGGGCAGCAGCCCCACCCCGGGCCGGTCCCAGCGGACCAGAGCCTCGAAGGCGTGCACCTCGCGGGTGCGGAGGTCGACGATCGGCTGGTAGTGCAGCACCAGCTCGTGCCGGGTGATGGCCGTGGCGACCGCCTGCTCGAGCTCGGTCCGCCCCTCCGGCACGGCCGGGGTCTCCTCGCCGTACACCTGGACGCAGCCGCGGCCCGCGTGCTTGGCGCGGTAGACGGCGACGTCGGCCTCGTGCAGCAGGGTCTCCACGTCGGTCTCGCCGCCGCGGCCGAGGGCCACGCCGATGCTGGCCCCGACCACGACCTCGACCCCGGCCGCGAGCGTGATCGGCTCGGAGACCGCGGCGATGAGCCGGCTGCCGAGCGCGGTCGCGGCCTCCGGGCCGGGCAGGTCCTCGATGCCGACGACGAACTCGTCGCCGCCGAGCCGGCCGAGGAAGTCGCCCTCGCGCAGCTGCTCCTGCATCCGCCGGGCCACCTGGCGCAGCACCTCGTCGCCGCTGCGGTGCCCGTGGGTGTCGTTGACGTCCTTGAAGCCGTCGAGGTCGATGAAGAGCACCGCGACCGTGCGCTGGTGCCGCCGCGAGCGGCCGAGGGCGCCGGCGACCAGGCGCAGCGACTGCGGCCGGTTGGCGAGCCCGGTGAGCGCGTCGCGCGAGGCCTGCACCGCGAGCTCGTCCTGCAGCGCCTCCAGGGTGGTGTGCGCGGCGGTGATCTGGTCCACGGTCAGGTTCATCCGGACCACCACGAGCAGCGAGAGCACCACCGAGCCGATGATGACCGCCCACGCGTCCACGGAGACGCCGGCGACCTGGTGGACGGCCAGGATGGCCGGGGCGATCAGGGTGGCCAGCACCAGCGCGGTCAGCCGGATGCCGCGGAACCGCAGGCTCGCGTTCGCGCCGCTGTCGGAGAGCTGGGTCATCGAGGGGTGCAGCGCGGCGGCGCCCCAGGCGACGTACGAGAGCAGCCAGAGGTACTCGACCCCGTTGACGGTGTTGGTGGCGAACAGGTCGAAGGCGGTGGACAGCGTGTCCGCCGTGATGAGCAGGGTCAGCGCCGCGAGCAGGTAGCGGAACGCGGGGGCGTGCCCGCCGGGCGAGCTGAGCAGCCGCATCAGCACGGCCACCAGCAGGATGTCCATGGCTGGGTAGGCCGCGCCCACGGCCGCCGCGGCGGGGGAGTGGCCGAGGCTCTCGATGGTCGGCCGGGCGAGCAGCACCCAGGACAGCAGGCTCAGCCCCGCGGTGACGGTGGCGCTGTCGACCAGCGGGCCGAGGTCGCGCCGGCCGTGCTGCCGGGAGCGGACCAACATCAGCAGCGCCGCCGCGAAGGTCGGGTAGCCGAGCAGGTAGAACGCGTCCGAGATGGTCGGGAAGGTGTCCACCCCGAGGGCGTCCTGCTGGAAGTTGAAGGTGGCGTCCGCGATCACCCAGAGCCCCTGCGCGGCGGCCATCAGGTACCACGCGCGGGCGTTGGCCGGCCGGTGCAGGCGCACCCCGGTCAGCACCGCGCCGATCATCGAGAGCCCGACCAGGCTGTAGGTCAGGTCGATGACCAGCCGCGAGGTGGCCAGCTCCTCGACGCCGACGACCACCAGGCCGCCAACGAGGAGGTAGGTGCGCGCGAGCACGCCGCCGTCGTCAGGCATGGGCGGCCACCCGGACCGGCCTGACCCGGGCCGAGGCGAGCCGGGCCTGCTGGGTCGCGTGGCTGCGGGCCGGCAGCGCGCTGGCGGCCGCGGGAACGCCGTACGGCAAGCTCGGGACCGCGCCGGCGGGGGTGTGGAACAGCCACAGCGCGAGCGTCCGCATCGCCTCCCAGTCACCGGCGGGCGCCCGCAGCGAGAGCACGCCGCCGGCCTGGGCGCGGACCACGGCCAGCTTGACCGGGGCGGCACCGGGAAGCCGCACCTCGGCGAGACCGCTGGGGGAACCGGCGCCGTCGGGCAGGCGGAGCCGGAGCCCGCCGACCGAGACGTCGACCAGCTCGGCGCCCTCGCCGTCGACGAGCACGCCGGTGCTCACCGCGAACCGGTGCGCGTTGCGTCGCGAGGAGGCGTACTCCTCGGCGACGATCCGGCGCATGCCCAGGGCGACCGTGGACAGCGCGAGCACCAGCCAGGCCCCGGAGGCGACGGTGGCGCCGGTGGTGGCGCGCCACGGTGCCAGGTCGGCCAGGCCCAGCGCGGCGGAGACCGAGACACCGAGCAGGCCGCCGAGCACGAGGTGCAGGATCGTGGGGACGCGGCTGCGCACCCGGTGCTGGCTGCCCTCCTTCGGCGTGACCTGGAAGGTGAGCGCGCGCCGGGTCACCAGCCACCACAGGCAGGAGAGCCCGACCGGGATCCGCAGCACCCGCAGCGCGAGCGCGTTGCGCCAGCTCAGCTGGTGCCGGTAGAGGCGCTTGGCGCCCCAGAGCCGGGCGACGAAGGTCGCGGCGAAGACCGAGCCGAACGTCGCGGGGGAGGCGGTCGAGGTCTGCGCGCCGGTGAGCAGCAGCGTCACCGGGACGAGCAGGGCCAGGACGCTGCCCGCGCCCTCCAGCCACCACAGCGTGCCGGTCAGGTACTCGTAGTAGTTGCGCCAGGACAGCCACCGCTTGGCCTTCCAGAGCCGCTCGTGCAGCAGCACCTGCATGGCGCCCATGCCCCAGCGTCGGCGCTGCAGCAGGTACTGCTCGGCGGTCTGCGGCGCGATGCCGACGGCCAGGGTCTGGTGGTGGTACGTCGTGCGCCAGCCGGCCTCGAGCAGCCGCAGCGTGGTGTGCATGTCCTCGACGATGGTCTCGGTGGCGACCCCGCCGATCTCGCGCAGCGCGGCGGTGCGCACCAGCGCGGTCGAGCCGCACCAGAACGGTCCCGCGTCGGGCCGGTTGCGGGCGGCCATGAGCACGTTGAAGAACAGGCCCTGCTCGCCGTTGACGCCGTCGTCGTCGAAGGAGCCGGTGTTGTAGAAGGACTGCGGGCCCTGGACCAGCGCGATCCGCGGGTCGGCGAACCAGCCCAGGGTGGCGGTCAGGAAGGTCGGCAGCGGCACGTGGTCGCAGTCCAGGACGGCCACGACGTCGATGCCGGCCTGCTCGCGCTCCATCAGGTCCAGCGCGTGGTTGAGGTTGCCGGCCTTGGCGTGCGTGTGCTCCTCGCGACGGACGTAGCGGGCGCCGTACGAGCGGCAGAGCTCCTCGACCCACGGCCGGTCGCCGTCGTCGAGGACCCAGGTCTCGTGGGCGGGCTCGAGGGCGCACGCGGCGGCGATCGTCGGCACGATGACCTCGGCGGGCTCGTCGTACGTCGGGATCAGCACCGCCACGCCCAGGCCCTCGGGCGCCGGGGTCGAGGGCGCCCGCGAGTCGATGTTCCACAGGGTCACCATCCGGATCACCAGTCCGGCCAGCGGGATCGCCTCGAAGCCGATCAGCACCCAGGCGGCGGCCGGGTGCACCGGCAGCGTGAACAGCACCCGCCAGGTCAGGTAGCCGGCCAGCGCGGTGATCGCGACGGCACCGCCGAGGCGGGCCGTGCGGCGGGAGCGGGCGGTCTCCGGGCCGGGGCTGCCGAGCAGGTCGGCCCAGCCGGCGACGGGACTCATGCCCGCTCCGGGTCGTGGCGCTTGGTGGTGGTCCGGTTGCGCCGCTCGGAGGCGACGAGGCGGGTCCAGGTGGCGTAGGCAGCCGGCATGCTCATGAGTACCCCTTGGGTCGTGGTACTCCTCAGATCGGTCCGCTATGGACCATTCCGTGCCGTTTTGACTGTTTCGGGACGTTCAGTTTGACGGAGTAGTCCGTTCGGGTCAGGACTCGTAGCTCAGGCCCCCGAGCCGCACCGTTCCGGCAGGGACCCGGCGAGCGCCGTCGCAGGAGCCGGTGACCGGGTCGCAGACCGCGACGGTGCCCGCCTCCGGGTCGAACGCGAGCACGCTGCCGTCCGGGGTCCAGCCGTAGAACCGGGAGCCGGGCAGCGTGACCGTCGCGCCGTTGCTCAGGGTGACGATCCGCACCGGCGTCGCCGGCGGGACCCCGTCGCTGGACAGGTAGTCGTCCAGGATCCGGCCGTAGCGGGCGTCGGGGGAGAGGAGGCCGCCGAGCATCGGCTCGCGTGGCCGCACCGAGCGCAGCACCTTGCCGGTGGCGAAGTCCCGCACCACCCAGGCAGGGTCCGCCTCGTCGGCGTACACGCCGTGCGCCGCCTCCAGGGTCACGCCGGCGGTTCCGGGGACGGTGCGCACCGCCCCGGTGGACCAGTCGAGCTCGACCCAGCCCTGGTCGAGCAGCGCCCGGATCCGGGTGCCGTCGGTGGTGACCGGGGGCGCCTGCCAGCCGCCCCAGGTGAAGGCGCCGGTGATCTCGTGGCGGGCGACCTCGGCGCCCGTGGTGACGTCGACGGCGACGAGGTCCCACGCGGTGTTCAGCCCGGGACGCGGTGACGAGGCACCCTCGTGCGGCTCGGCGTAGGCGACGTACGGGCTGTCGATGTCGGTGCCCGGGACCCGGTCGGCCATCCGCAGCCCGCCCAGGTCCCGGGCGCTGCCGTCCGGGCGGACGAGCGTGTACCGCGTCGGCCCGCCGGTCTCCCCGTCGGCGACGGGGCCGCGGCGCACGAGCACGCCCGCGCCGGTGTAGTAGATCGACGTCACGGCGCTCTCGAAGCGGACCTGGTGCTCGCCGATGTGGAGGACCCGGCCCACCGCGAACGCCCCTTGCTCCCGGTAGGCGGCCATCGCGGCGGCATCGACGCCGCCGCCCCCCGGACCGGCGCCGCGGACGCCGGCCGTGACGCCGGTGGTGACCGCCGCGACCACGACGAGCCCGGCCACCGCCTCCAGGCCGCGCCGGCGGCGGCGCATCCCGCGCGCCCGGTGGCGCACGGCGGCAGCATCGGGAGCCGGTACGTCGATCGCGGCGGCCTCCTCGCGCAGCAGGGTGGCGAGACGCCCGGAATCGTGGTCAGTCATGGCGGACTCCTTCGAGCTGGAAGGTCTCGCCGAGCTCCGTGCGGAGCTTGGCGAGGGCGTGGGAGGTCTGGCTCTTCACGGTGCCGGGGGTGATCCGCAGTGCCTGCGCGGTCTGCTCGACGCTCAGGTCCTCGTAGAAGCGGAGCACCACCACGGCTCGCTGGCGGGGCGGCAGCGCCCGCAGCGCGGCGGCGAGGTCGGGGCGGTCCGGGCTGGTGGCCGGCGCGACCCGGTCCGGCAGCTCGCCGGTCGCCACCTCGCGGCGCCAGGCGTGCCGGCGGAACCAGCTGGTCGCGGTGTTGATCAGGACGGTGCGGGCGTAGACGCCGGCAGCGCCGCGGTCGCGGATCCGGCCCCAGGACAGGTACGTCTTCGCCAGCGCGGTCTGCACCAGGTCCTCGGCGAGTCCTCGCTCGCCGACGAGCAGGTGGGCGGTGCGGAACAGCACCGGCCACGCGGTCGTGACGAACTCGGTGAACTCCTCGTCCGCGGTCATCGCACCTCCTGGTCGGGCCCTCACCCGGAGGGCGCCGTCACCCGGAAGGATGCGACGGGACGGCCGTCCGGTTGCACGGACCCGCCGGAATCCTCAGCCGTCCGCGCCGATGTCGGTGGACCCGAACGCGTCGGCCGCGAGGAGCTGCTCGCGCAGGATGTCCGCGTGCCCCGCGTGCCGGGCCAGCTCCTGGATCATGTGCAGGTAGATCCAGTGCAGCGTCACCGCACCGTGCCGGGCCTGGAAGGTCTCGCCGAGGTCGTGCTCGGCGGCGATCCGGCGCGAGTCCGCGGCCGCCTCCTCGAACAGCGCGATCGCGCCCTCGACCGTGTCGGCGTCGCTGGTGACGAAGCTGGAGTCGACGTCCTCGCCGATGCCGACCTCGGCCCGGGTGCGGCCGTCGACCCGGTGGCTGAACCAGACCCGCTCGACGAAGGTCGCGTGCTTGACCAGGGCCAGCGGGGTCGTCAGCGAGGGCACCAGCCGGCGGCGGGCCTGCTCCTCGGTGAGGCCGCGCAGGGTCTCGACCAGCTCGGCCCGGATCATGTCCAGGAAGTTCTCCAGCTCGGTGCGCTCGTCCTCCATGCGGGTGAGAGTAGGCGGTCCCGGACCTCCTAGGATGACGGGCATGCCTGACATCACCCGTGACGAGGTGCGCCACCTGGCCGACCTCGCCCGGATCGAGCTCGACGACGCCGAGCTCGACCACCTCGCCCCGCAGCTCTCGGTGATCCTCGAGTCCATCGCCTCGATCGCCGACGTCGCGGCCGCGGACATCCCGCCGACCTCGCACGCGCTGCCGCTGACCAACGTGTTCCGCGACGACGTGGTGGAGCCGTGCCTGACCGCCGAGCAGGCGCTCGCGGGCGCACCCGCGGTCGAGGACCAGCGCTTCTCGGTGCCGCGGATCCTGGGGGACGAGCAGTGAGCCTCCTGAGCAAGACCGCCGCCGAGCTGGCCGACCTGCTCGCCGCCGGCGAGACCACGAGCGTGGCGCTCACCCAGGCCTACCTGGACCGGATCGCCGAGGTGGACACCCACCTGCACGCCTTCCTGCACGTCGATGCCGAGGGCGCGCTCGCCCAGGCCGCCGCCTCCGACGCCCGGCGCGCGGCCGGTGAGCTGCTCAGCCCGCTCGACGGGGTGCCGATCGCCGTCAAGGACGTGCTCGCCACCAGCGGGCTGCCGACGACCTGCGGGTCCAAGATCCTCGAGGGCTGGATCCCGCCGTACGACGCGACCGTGGTCGCCCGGCTCAAGGCCGCCGGCCTGCCGATCCTGGGCAAGACCAACATGGACGAGTTCGCGATGGGCTCCTCCACCGAGCACTCCGCGTACGGCCCGACCCGCAACCCGTGGGACACCGACCGGATCCCGGGCGGCTCCGGCGGCGGCTCGGCGGCCGCGATCGCCGCGTCCGAGGCGCCGCTGGCCATCGGCACCGACACCGGCGGCTCCATCCGGCAGCCGGGTGCGGTCACCGGCACGGTCGGGGTCAAGCCGACGTACGGCGGGATCTCGCGCTACGGCCTGGTGGCGATGGCCAACTCGCTCGACCAGGCCGGCCCGGTGACCCGCAGCGTGCTCGACGCGGCGCTGCTGCACGAGGTCATCGGCGGGCACGATCCCAAGGACTCGACCAGCATCGACCAGCCGCTGCCCGCGCTCGTCGCGGCCGCGCGCCAGGGTGCCTCCGGTGACCTGACCGGGGTCCGGATCGGCGTGATCAGCGAGCTGCGCGGCGAGGGCTACCAGCCGGGGGTCGAGCAGCGGTTCGACGAGGCCGTCGCACTGCTGACCCAGGCCGGCGCCGAGGTCGTCGAGGTCTCCTGCCCGAGCTTCACGCACGCGCTCGCGGCGTACTACCTGATCATGCCGAGCGAGGCCTCCAGCAACCTGGCCCGCTTCGACGCCATGCGCTACGGGCTGCGGGTGCTCCCCGACGGGGTGGCCGACCCGAGCGCCGAGGAGGTGATGCGGGCGACCCGCGACGCCGGCTTCGGCGACGAGGTGAAGCGCCGCATCATCCTGGGCACCTACGCCCTGTCCAGTGGCTACTACGACGCCTACTACGGGCAGGCGCAGAAGGTGCGGACCCTGATCAGCCGCGACTTCGAGGCGGCGTTCGCGAAGGCCGACGTGCTGGTCTCGCCGACCGCGCCGACAACCGCGTTCAAGATCGGCGAGAAGCTCGACGACCCGCTGGCGATGTACCTCAACGACGTCGCTACGATCCCGGCCAATCTGGCCGGCGTCCCGGGCATCTCGGTCCCGGCCGGCCTGGCCCCGGAGGACGGCCTCCCGGTCGGCTTCCAGGTGCTCGCCCCGGCCCTCGCCGACGACCGGCTCTACCGCGTCGGCGCCGCGCTGGAGGCCCTGCTGGAGAAGCAGTGGGGCGGTTCGCTCCTTTCCCAGGTTCCCGAGGTGACCGCATGACCGAGACCCTGCTCTCCTTCGAGGACGCGCTCGCGCAGTTCGACCCGGCGATGGGCTTGGAGGTCCACGTCGAGCTGAACACGAACACGAAGATGTTCTGCGGCTGCCCGACCGAGTTCGGTGCCGAGCCGAACACCCAGGTCTGCCCGACGTGCCTGGGCCTCCCCGGCTCGATGCCGGTGGTGAACCGCACCGCGGTCGAGTCGGCGATCCGGATCGGCCTGGCGCTGAACTGCCAGATCGCGGAGTGGTGCCGGTTCGCCCGGAAGAACTACTTCTACCCGGACATGCCGAAGAACTTCCAGACCTCCCAGTACGACGAGCCGATCGCGTTCGACGGCTGGACCGAGGTGGAGGTGGACGGGGAGACCTTCCGCATCGAGATCGAGCGGGCGCACATGGAGGAGGACACCGGCAAGTCCACGCACGTGGGCACCACCGGTCGCATCCACGGCGCCGACTACTCGCTGGTCGACTACAACCGGGCCGGCATTCCGCTCATCGAGATCGTCACCAAGCCGATCACCGGCACCCGCGAGCAGGCCCCGGCCGTGGCGCGCGCGTACGTCGCGGCGCTGCGCGACATCCTGCTCGGGCTCGGGGTCTCCGACGTACGGATGGAGCAGGGCTCGCTGCGCTGCGACGTGAACCTGTCGCTCGCCCCCGCCGGCAGCGGCACCCTCGGGACCCGGACCGAGACCAAGAACGTGAACTCGCTGCGCTCGGTCGAGCGGGCCGCGCGCTACGAGATCTCCCGGCAGGCCGCGCTGCTGGCAGCAGGCTCGACCGTGACCCAGGAGACGAGGCACTGGCACGAGGACACCGGCGTCACCACCAGCGGCCGGGAGAAGTCCGACGCCGAGGACTACCGGTACTTCCCTGAGCCCGACCTGGTGCCGGTGGCGCCGTCGCGGGAGTGGGTCGAGGAGCTGCGCGCCGCGCTGCCCGAGCCGCCGCGGGAGAAGCGGGCCCGGCTGCAGGCCGAGTGGGGCTACTCCGACCTGGAGATGCGCGACGTGGTGGCCGCGGGTGCGATCCCGCAGATCGAGGAGACCATCGCCGCCGGCACCACCGCGCAGGCGGCCCGGAAGTGGTGGATGTCCGAGCTGGCCCGGCGCGCCAACGAGCAGGGTGTCGAGCTGGCCGAGCTGCCGGTCACCCCGGCCCAGGTCGCCGCGATCCAGGCGCTCGTCGATGCAGGCGAGATCAACGACAAGCTTGCCCGCCAGGTCTTCGACGGCGTCCTCGCCGGCGAGGGCTCGCCCGAGGAGGTCGTGAAGGCCCGCGGGCTCGCGGTCGTCTCCGACGAGGGCGCCCTCTCCGAGGCCGTCGACCGCGCCATCGCTGCCAACCCGGACGTCGCCGAGAAGATCCGCGACGGCAAGGTGGCCGCGGCGGGCGCGCTCATCGGCGCGGTCATGAAGGACATGCGCGGCCAGGCCGACGCCGGCCGGGTCCGCGAGCTGATCCTGGAGAAGCTGGCCTGACGCCCGTCCCGAACTCGGTGGGCGGGCGCATCGCTGACTCCTCAGCCGAGCTCAGCGTTCAACTCTCGACGTGCCATCGCCGGCGACCTCGTACGCATTGTCGGCGCATGCCGTGTCGGGTTGGCCGGGCGCGCAGAGTGCGAAGGCGGACGGGATCACCGCGCGGTAGGTCTTGGCTCCGATCCGATAGGTGATCCGAATGCCGGTACGCACTGCCGGCACGTCCGACTTCAGCCGGTAGCCCATCAGGATCTCGTAGCCACTCTCGTTGTACGTCTTCTTCAGCGGCTGAACCTTGACGTTCTCCGCGTCGAAGACGTCCGCGCCGATTCCCTTCGGTGGCCACCCGGGCAGTACCTGTTGCTGGGCGAGCTCCCGATCAGGCGCGGCAAGCTTCGCGCCGAGGAACTCGAACGTGGACTCGCCCCCGAGGCTCTCGACTTTCAGCAGCGTCGCCGGCCGGTTTCCGCCGAGGGCGAGGACGGCGAATCCGTCGGTGAACAAGCGAGGCGTGTCGTTGCGCAGGACGTAGCCGGACCTGCCGTCCTGACCCAAGAGTGGTCCTGGACCACTGATCTCGTGACGTCCCTGGGTGGGTGCGTCACCGCACCCACCCACCGTCAGAGCGGCACAGAGTCCAACGACGAGAACAGCAACCATGGTGCGGAGTCTGTTCACTACCGAACTTCCTCGAAGAGAGAAGAGGCGCGGATGTCGGCGCCGCTGATGCAGTACCTCGGTGCGGTGCCTGGTTTCGGGACGATTCTTACCGACGTTGCAGATGTCTGCTGCTGGCTTGCATCCAGCCTGATCCCGATGACCGCAAAGTAGCCGCCGAAGGTCGTGGTTGTAGCTTGCGATGTTGTCACCGCGGCACCCACCGACGCTTGATGCTTGCAGGCGAATCCTGGACCCCACGGGTATTCGCGAGGAGCGGACGCCCCAATAGCCGGTACCGCCATGACCCACTTGTAGTTCAACTTGTCATCACGACGATCGGTCCAGAGCCCGCGATAGAAGCACCGCTCCTTGTAGTGGGTATAACGCCACTCGACAAACTGCGTGGCGAAAACGTCGTACGGAATGGTCCAATCGAAGCTCAGCGAGCCGTCGGTCTCGGTTCCGTACTGAATCCCGCCTGCGACCTTCTTTCCGGCGAGGTCGAACGCGACACCGCCCTTCGTCTTCTTGTCCGTGTGGAACCTGACCTCTTGAGTCGATTTGAGCGCGGTGTGGGTGAACCGGGTCGGCAACATGGCGTACTTGACCCCTGAAACCTTCTGGTACCGCAGATAGAACGGATAAGCGCAGGGACCTGGGACATAGACCTGAGCCTCGGCTGGAGTCGCCTGTGAGGCGGTCCTCGCGAACGCGGGAGCGGGAGGAGGAGATGAAGGGTCATCGGACTCCGCGGGCGGTACGTACCCATCGGGCGCAGGGATCACCAGGTTCCCGCCATCGCCGACGAGCCCGTTGACCAGGTTCACGATGAACCCCGGGACCAGCGACCCGAGTTCGTCGAGATAGGAGACGGCGTCCGACACGGGTCCAGTGACCGAGTTGATCACTGCGACCGCAGGCGTGAGGAGTTGGAGGAGACCAGAGATGAGGCCGTTCACCGTGGGAGCGAAGTCGTACACGACCTGCTCGTCGCCGACTACCGCGCGCAGCTCGTAGTTAGCGTCGGGATCAACAAGTGCAACCAGTCCAGTGAAGAAACCGTCAGAGTCGGTGACTGCGGTCCCCACAGGATCCAGATCTATCGCGGTCGGGACCTGCTTGCCGCTGCCGTCGTCGACGTAGTCGCCCGACGTCTGCTTGAACAGCTCGATGTCGACACTCCCTGCGCCAAGACCCGTGGCATCGAGAAGGCGACCAGTGATGATGGGAAGGAGTTCCAAGGTGTCGCCTGCTGCCGCCGGTGCTGTGGTCTTGGCGGCCGCCGATGTCTTCGCCGGGCCGGCGGGAACAAGCATCCCGTCCGAGTTGACAACGACCTTGACGCCGCCGACCACTCCACTTGTGGCTGTCTGGTCGCCGTTCGCATCGGTGACCACGTCACGGGATGTGTTCGGCCTCGCTTGTGCTGTTGGAATCGCGAGTAGCGATGCTGCGACTGCCAGGACAGCAACCGCGGCGCGAGCAGATGTGAAACGAGACATTCCGACTCCTGGGGCGATGAGGAGATCCGCCTGACGGGGGAGCAGGCAGCGTGAACATCGTGGCAGATCGGAGTGATGAGTTGTGGCAGTCAAAGATCTGAATCAAAGTGGTCTAGATGTAACTCACTCGGCGAGAAGAGCCGAACTCCTTTTCGACCGCCTCGGCTCTATCCCCCGGGGCTGACCAGCAGGATCCGGTCGTCGCCGTCCGCCGGGTCGCCCCGGCCGTCCCGGTTGGAGGTGGCTACCCAGAGGTTGCCGTCGGGGGCGACCACGACGGTGCGCATCCGGCCGTACCTGCCGACGAAGAACGCCTTCGGGTTGCGCGAGCGCGGACCGGCCACGTCGATGCGCCAGAGCCGCTCGCCGCGCAGCGAGGCGAGCCAGAGGCGGCCGCGGTCACCGGCGCCGGGGGTGAAGGCGAGACCGGACGGGGAGGCCTCGTCGGTGCGCCAGACCTGCTGTGGGTTCACGAAACGGCCGTCGTCTCCGCGCCCCTCGACCTCGGGCCAGCCGTAGTTCTTGCCGGGCTGGATCAGGTTCAGCTCGTCCCAGGCGTCCTGGCCGAACTCCGAGGCCCACAGCCGGGCGCCGTTGTCGAAGGCCAGCCCCTGCACGTTGCGGTGGCCGAACGACCAGACCGGCGAGCGCGGGTCCGGGTTGCCGGGCGCCGGGTCGCCGTCGCGGGTGATCCGCAGGATCTTGCCGCCGAGCGAGCCCCGGTCCTGGGCGAGCGGGCCGTCGCCGGTCTCCCCGGTGGAGACGTACAGGTAGCCGTCCGGCCCGAACGCCAGCCGCCCGCCGTCGTGGATGTGCCCCTTCGGGATCCCGGTCAGGATGGGGGTGAGCGGGCCCAGCCGCTGCCCGTCGTACGTCGCGCGCAGCACCCGGTTGTCCTCGTCGGTGGTCGCGTAGAGGAAGACAGCCTTGTCCGAGGCGTACGACGGGGAGACCGCCAGCCCGAGCAGCCCGGCCTCGCCGTCGGCGCGGGTCTGGTCCACGGTGCCGACCTCGCGGGGCGCCTGTCCGGCCCGGACCAGCAGCACCCGGCCACGGTCCCGCTCGGTGACCAGCGCGGAGCCGTCGGGGAGGAAGGCGATGCCCCAGGGCACCTCGAGGTCGCGGGCGATCGTGCCGACGACCTTCGGCGGGCCGCTCTGGGGGACCGGCGGGGTTGCGGTGCCGGTGCCGGTGGTCGGCTGTGCGGTCACGGTGGGCTCGGGCTCGGCGGGGCTGTCGTCGCCCCCGCCGCACCCGGCGAGCAGCACGGCTCCGGCAGTCAGGGCGAGGGCGAGCCGGCGCATGCCCTCGAACCTAGCGCCCTGAGTCAGAACACTGGCGTTCAGCCGACGCGGTCCAACAGGTCGAGCAGCGCCTCGTGCACCTCGGCGGGCTTCTCCAGGGCGACGAAGTGCGAGGCGTTGAGCTCGACGTACGTCGCTGCCTCGATCCGCTCGGCGGCGGTGCGCATGTCCTGTGCGGAGGCGAGGACGTCCCAGCGGCCGGCCACGAACGCGGTCGGAACCTCGATGCCGCGCAGCGAGACGCGCAGGTGCTCCGAGGTGGTCACCGCCAGGTGCATGTACCAGTCGATCGGTGTGGTCAGGAACGACTGGATCGCCCGCTTCGCGACCTCGGCGTCGGCCACCGGGAGCATGAATCCGCTGTGGCTGAGCACCGCGATGGCGGCGTCGCCGACCGGCAGCCGGCGCGCCACCTGGGTCAGCGGCTTGCCCAGCAGGCCCATCAGCCGGGCGGCGTTCACGGTGATCGCCGCGCGCAGGAACCGGGGCACGTGCAGCGGGGCCAGCATCGAGGAGAAGGTGCCCCCGGGGACGCCGGCGACCGCGAACAGCGCCTCGACCCGCTCGGGGTGCAGGGTGGCCAGCTCGAACGCGGTGTTGACGCCCATCGACCAGCCCACCACCGGGCAGGACTCCAGCCCGGCGTCGTCCATCACCGCCATCGCGTCCTCGACGAAGGCCTCGATGCCGACGTGGGTGCGGTCCTGCGGGCGTGCCGACCCGCCGGTGCCGCGGTGGTTCCAGGAGATCACCCGGACCCCGCACTCGGGGTCGAGCAGGGCGGGCCAGGCGTAGGGGCTGGTGCCCAGGCCGTTGCAGAGCAGCACGGTCGGCCCGGTCATGGTGCCGTCGACGTCGTTGGTCCAGGCGCGCAGCGGCGTGCCGTCGTACGCGGTGACGTCGTAGAACCGCAGCGCCGGGCCGCCCTCGTCCTCGAGGTCGGGGACCAGGTGGAGGGCCGGTGCGGGCTCGGTCTGCGGAGCGGACATGGCCCTGAGTGTGCCGTAGCCCTGCTGCGTGAGAGGGCCGTTCGTGGCAGAAGTCACCCACCCGCGCGGTCAGCCGACCGCGACGACGACCTCGACCTTCTCGGTGGCGGCCTGGCGGGCCAGGTGCGCGCTCACGTACTCCTCGACCTCGAGACGTTCCAGTCGGCGGGCGGCCAGGACCGTGCACGCGGCCATCGCGTTGCGGCGGGCACCTTCCTGGCTCTTGCTCGACCAGCGCCCAACGAGACCCAGCGGCGTGACGGACAGGATGCTCATCCGGGTTCTCCTCCCTTGTTGGTGTTCGTCGAACCTAGGCAGCCGGAGGGACGGCGCGGTCACGGCGCTGTGACATCTGTGTGAACAAGTCCGCACGCAGCCCTTGAGGACTGTCGGTGGGCAGGACCATGCTCGCTTCCATGAGCGATGCCACCCTGCTGCTGGTCGGGACCCGGAAGGGTCTCTGGATCGGCCGGTCCGACGCACGCCGTACGACGTGGAGCTGGACCGGCCCGCACTTCGACATGATGGAGGTCTACTCCTGCATGGTCGACACCCGCAACGGCCGACCACGGATCTTCGCCGGCGCCTCCTCACCCTGGACCGGTCCACAGATCCAGGTCTCCGACGACTTCGGCGAGACCTGGCACCCGACCTCGGGCGCGCACTTCCCGGAGGGGATGGACACCTCGGTCGAGCGCGTCTGGCAGCTCGTCCCGGGCGCCGAGCCCGGGGTCGTCTACGCCGGCACCGAGCCGGGCGCGGTCTTCCGCTCCGAGGACGGCGGCGAGACCTTCGCCCTCGAGCAGGCCCTCTGGGACCACCCGCACCGGCCGGAGTGGGGCGCCGGCTTCGGCGGCCAGGCGTTCCACACGATCCTGCCGCACCCGACCGACCCCGACTCGGTGACCGTGGCGATCTCGACCGGCGGCTGCTACCAGACTGCCGACGGCGGCAAGTCCTGGGAGCCGAGGAACGCCGGCATCAAGGCGGAGTTCCTGCCCGAGGGCCAGCAGTACCCGCCGTACGGGCAGTGCGTGCACAAGATCGCCCGGCACCCGGACAACCCCGAGCGGCTGTTCCTGCAGAACCACGGCGGCGTCTACCGCAGCGACGACCACGCCGCGTCCTGGCAGTCGATCGCCGAGGGGCTGCCCTCCGAGTTCGGCTTCTCGATCGTGGTGCACCCGCACGAGCCGGACACCGTCTACGTCTTCCCGATCAGCGGCGGCGACGGCCGCTACCCCCCGGGCGGGCACGCCGCGGTGTGGCGCTCGCAGGACGCGGGAGAGAGCTGGAAGCAGCTGGACAACGGCCTGCCCGACCCGTTCTACGTGGCGGTGATGCGCGATGCCATGTGCACCGACGGCCACGACTCGACCGGCCTGTACGTCGGCGCCCGCAACGGCGCGGTCTGGGGTTCGCCCGACGCGGGGGAGGCCTGGGACCAGGTGATCGCCAACCTGCCCGACGTGATGGTGGTGCGGGCGGCCGCGATCTGAGCCGCGGCCGACCGTGCTGGCGCGGTCCGACAGAATGTGAGGCATGACGCAGACGCCCGACATCAAGCCCCGCTCCCGCGACGTCACCGACGGCCTCGAGAAGGCCGCCGCGCGAGGGATGCTCCGGGCGGTAGGCATGGGCGACGAGGACTTCGCCAAGCCGCAGATCGGGGTCGCCTCGTCCTGGAACGAGATCACGCCCTGCAACCTGTCCCTGGACCGGCTCGCCAAGGCGGTCAAGAACGGCGTGCACGCTGCCGGCGGCTACCCGCTGGAGTTCGGCACCATCTCGGTCTCCGACGGCATCTCGATGGGCCACGAGGGCATGCACTTCTCGCTGGTCTCCCGCGAGGTCATCGCCGACTCGGTCGAGACGGTGATGATGGCCGAGCGGCTGGACGGCTCGGTGCTGCTGGCCGGCTGCGACAAGTCGCTGCCGGGGATGCTGATGGCCGCCGCCCGCCTCGACCTGGCCAGCGTCTTCCTGTACGCCGGGTCGATCATGCCCGGGCAGGTCGACGGCAACGACGTCACGATCATCGACGCCTTCGAGGCCGTCGGCGCCTGCCTGGCCGGCAAGATCACCCGTGAGGAGGTCGACCGGATCGAGCGGGCGATCTGCCCGGGCGAGGGCGCCTGCGGTGGCATGTACACCGCGAACACGATGGCCTCGGTGGCCGAGGCGCTCGGCATGTCGCTGCCCGGCTCGGCCGCCCCGCCGGCGGTGGACCGTCGCCGCGACGGGTTCGCGCACCGCTCCGGCGAGGCCGTGGTCGGCCTGCTCAAGGAGGGCATCACCGCCCGCCAGATCATGACCCGCGAGGCCTTCGAGAACGCCATCGCCGTGGTGATGGCGCTGGGCGGCTCGACCAACGCGGTGCTGCACCTGCTCGCGATCGCCCGCGAGGCCGACGTGGACCTGACCATCGACGACTTCAACCGGGTCGGCGACAAGGTTCCGCACCTCGGCGACCTGAAGCCGTTCGGCCGTTACGTGATGAACGACGTGGACAAGATCGGCGGCATCCCGGTGGTCATGAAGGCGCTGCTCGACGCCGGCCTGATGCACGGCGACTGCCTGACCGTCACGGGCAAGACGATGGCGGAGAACCTCGAGGCACTGGCCCCGGCCGCTGTCGACGACGACGTGATCCGCACGCTGGACCGGCCGATCCACAAGACCGGCGGCCTGACCATCCTCAAGGGCTCGCTGGCCCCGGAGGGCGCGGTGGTCAAGAGCGCCGGGTTCGACGACACCACCTTCACCGGCACCGCACGGGTCTTCGACGGCGAGCGCGCCGCGATGGACGCGCTGGAGGAGGGCAAGATCCAGCCCAAGGACGTCGTGGTGATCCGCTACGAGGGCCCCAAGGGCGGTCCCGGCATGCGCGAGATGCTGGCCATCACCGGCGCGATCAAGGGCGCCGGGCTGGGCAAGGACGTCCTGCTCATCACCGACGGCCGCTTCTCCGGAGGGACCACGGGTCTCTGCGTCGGGCACATCGCCCCCGAGGCGGTCGACGGCGGCCCGATCGCCTTCGTCCGCGACGGCGACCCGATCACCCTCGACGTGGCGAACCGGACCCTGGAGGTCACGATCGACGCCGACGAGCTGGAGGCGCGCAAGGACGGCTGGGTGCCGAATCCGCCGAAGTACACCCGCGGCGTGCTCGGCAAGTACGCCAAGGTGGTGCAGTCCGCCGCGCACGGCGCCGTCTGCGGCTGACCGCGAGTCATGGACCAGAGGATCAGCTTCGTCACCCTCGCGGTGGCCGACCTGGAGAAGACGCACGCCTTCTACGTCGACGGCCTCGGCTGGACCGCGGAGATGTACGTTCCCGGCGAGGTGCTGATGATCCGCACCGGGCAGCACCTGCTGCTCTCCCTGTGGGCCGAGTCCGGCTTCGAGGCCGAGGTCGGACCGATCATGCGCGGCCAGGGGATCGTGCCTATCACGCTCGCCCACAACGTCCGCACCCCAGCCGAGGTCGACGAGATCCTGGCCCTGGCCCGCAGCATCGGCGCCGACCCGGTGGGCGAGGCCGAGCAGCGCGACTGGGGCGGCTACACCGGCTACTTCGCGGATCCGGACGGGTACCGCTGGGAGATCGCGGTCAACCCGGGGCCGGTCGGCGAGCTGGTGCTGCCCAACTGAGCAGCGACCAGCTCGCCGTCCCCCCTTCTGCTCAGCCGAACAGGGTGAGCAGCACCGTCAGCAGGCTGTTCTGCTGGGTCGTCGTCCAGTCACCGTCGAGCCGGGTGATCGGGATGTCGTTGCGGGCGAGCGCGGTGGTGTCCGCGTTCTTCCTGGTCTCCGCGGCCGGGACGCCGGGGCTGAGCAGGTAGGTGCCGCCGGTGCGGGGCACGTCGCCGCTGAAGGCCAGCCCGATGTCGTTCGAGGTGCCGGCGACGGTGTTGACCGGCTTGCCGAGGGTCTCGCCGGCGCCGACGAACGGGTAGTTCACGTTGAGCGTGGTGCCGGGCACCAGCTGCTGGCCGCCGACCAGCTTGCGGAGCAGGTCGACCGCGAACCCGGCCGCCTTCGCGAACGGCGTGCTCGGGATCTGCGCCAGGTCGCGCGGCACCTCGGCGCTGAGCGCGATCGCCGGCACGCCGTACTCGCGCGCGGTGACCACGGCACCGACTGTGCCGGAGTGGTTGAGGGTGGAGCCGACGTTCTGGCCGAAGTTCACCCCGGACAGCACCACGTCGGGGCCCCCGGTCCAGTAGGTCTTCGCGAAGCGCGACAGCGCGACGTTCACCGCGTCGGCCGGCGAGGCGCTCGGCGTGGTCGAGCTGCACGGGGCAGCGGCCTGGCAGACCCCGAACACGGCACCGGCGGTGGAGCTGGAGGCGCAGTCGCCGGTGTACGCGGCCGGGGGAGTGACCGCCTGCACGGTCAGCGGGACCGGGGCGAAGCCGGGCGACGTCATCCGCGCGCCGGCGCCGCTCTGCTGGCCCCACGGCGCCACCACGAGGACGTCGGCGCCGGCGGCGCAGAGCGCCTTGCGCAGTTCGTAGAGCCCCTTGCCATCGGTGCCGAAGCCGGCGTCGAGGCCGCGGGCGGAGTCGTCGTTGGTGATGAGGACCTTGAGGCCGGTGAGGTCGGTGGCCGGGGCGGCCTGGGCGGCCTGGGCGGGCGCCCAGGAACCGGCACCGAGAGCGACGGCCACCAGGGCCAGCGCGGCCGAGGCGGCGAGTGAGTGGACGGTTCGCATGGTTCTCCTCGTGGGTGGGTGCAACTTGTTCTAGATTCGGGCGACCGGCCGGACGCGGTCCAAGACCCGTTCGGCATGACCCGGGAGCCGCGATGAACATCCAGCAGCTGCGCTACGTGGTCGCGACCGCCGAGCTCGGCTCGATGACCGCGGCGGCGGCCCGGCTGTACGTCGCCCAGCCCGCGCTGAGCCGGGCGGTTCGCGGGCTCGAGCGCGAGCTGGGACTGGACCTGTTCGCCCGCTCGGCTGCCGGGGTCCGCGCGACGCCGGCCGGGGAGGAGTTCGTCGCCGCGGCCCGCAAGGTGCTGCGCGGGCTCGACGCGCTCCGCGCGGTCGGTGACACCCGGGACCCGGACGCGCAGGTCGTCATCGCGGCGACCCCGACGCTGCAGGCCTCGATGGCGGTGCCGATCCTGCGGGCGCTGCGCGAGCAGGGGATCACGGTGCACACCCGGCTGCTCGGGGCCGGGGGCGCCCGGGAGGTGCACGAGCTGGTCGCCGGCGGCCGCGCCGACCTGGGCATCTGCGACCAGACCCTGGCCAGCGACCTCGCGCTGGTGCCCCTCGGCCGGGCGGAGGTGCGGCTGTTCTGCCCGCTCGGCAGCGACCTGCCGGACCCGATCACGCTGGCCCAGGTGGCCGGGGTTCCGCTGGTGCTGCCCACCGCGGGGACCGAGCGCCGCGCCGCGCTGGACGCCTTCTTCGAGTCCGCCGGTGTGGTGCCCACGGTCGCGGTGGAGAGCGACGAGCGCAGCGTCTGGCTCGAGTCGGTGCTCAGCGGGCTGGCCTCGTGCATCTGGCACAGCGTGGAGGCGCTGCACGCGCCCGCCGGCGGCTACGACGTACGACGGTTCGACCCGCCGATGTACACCGAGCTCTCCGCGGTGCACCGCGACGAGCTGCGCTCCGAGCCGGCCGCGCTGCTGCTCGGGGTGATCCGGGACCTGGCCGTGCTCGCGGGCTGACGCGCGGAAATCAGCGGCATCCGTGCCCGCGCCTGGTGTCGAATGGTCGCCATGGACCGGCGCGAGGGACCCGAGTGGGTGGCGATCTACCTGGTCGGCCTGCTGCTCGTCGGCTTCCTGGTGCTGGTCGGCGCGGCCGGGCACGGTGGCCTCGGCGACCCCTCACCCGTGCCCGACTCGGTCGTCCCCGCGCCGCAGCGCGGCACCCGGCCCGGCCTGGCCCCGGCCGGGCCCGCGCGGCCCGGTCGGGGCGAGGAGACCCCGCTGGCTCAGCCGCCGTGGGGGACCTTGTTCACCGTGCACACGAACTCGCGCAGGATCCGTCCGGTGTCGACGGCGGTACCGTTGTCGAACGCTCGCTGGAGCTCGGCGGTGGAGTCGATCTGACCGTTGCCGTTGACGTCTCCGGTGGCCAGTGCCGCTGGGTACCCGGACGGGAAGACCAGCTCGTGCACCTGCCACCGCCCGCCGTTGAAGTCGCGGTCCCCGGGCTTGGCCTCGGCGACGTTGCGCTGGCTGCCCGCGAAGGAGTAGATGGCGTCGAACGAGCTGTCCGGAGCGCCGGTTCCGGAGAGGTCGGTCGGCGTCGCGACGGTCCGGTAGAGCTGGCCGTCGATCCAGAACGCCGGCCCGCTGACGCCGGCGGCCTGCGCCGGTCCGGCAAGCCCGACCGCGGCGACGGCCAGGGTCGGAAGCGTGCTGAGCAGGACGGTGCGGGAGATGGTCATGCGGTCCTCCAGGGTTGGTGCCGGCGGCGTTCGCCGGCTGTTCTCCAGGCAACCGGGACCCGGACCGCAATCCCATGACGAGGGTCTTACGGAGTCTTACGGAACCCTGACGCGCCCTACGATGCGCGGGTGACGCGCACGAACGAGTTCGGCCAGCCGATCGGCGAGGCGGTGGACTGGAGCCCGCGGCCGGAGGTCGGGCCGGTGACGCTGGTCGGCCGCTGCTCCCGGGTCGAGCCGCTCGCCGCCCACCACCTCGACGCCCTGTACGACGCCCTGGTGCTGCGCTCGCCGCCGAGCATCTGGACCTACCTGTCCGGAGGCCCGTTCGACGGCAAGCCCGGGCTGTTCGGCTGGCTGCGGATGCACGACGAGGACCCGGGCATCGTGCCGCACGTGCTCTGCGGGCCGGACGCGCGCCCGGCCGGGGTGGCGTCCTACCTGAGGCTGGACGGGCGCAACGGCTCGGTCGAGGTCGGCGCGATCGCCTACGCCGCCGCGCTGCAGCGCACCACCGCGGCGACCGAGGTGATGTACCTGATGATGCGGCACGTCTTCGAGGACCTCGGCTACCGGCGCTACGAGTGGAAGTGCGACTCCCTCAACGAGCCGTCCCGGCGGGCCGCCGAGCGGCTCGGGTTCCGCTACGAGGGCCGGTTCCGCCACGCCTTGGTCTACAAGGGTCGCAACCGGGACACGGACTGGTTCTCGGTCACCGACACCGAGTGGCCCGGGGTGAAGGCGGCCCTGGAGGCGTGGCTGGCCCCGGTGAATTTCGATACCGACGGACGGCAGATCGAGCCGCTGCGGGTGCCGCGAGGGTAGAATCGGCACCCTGAAAGGTAGAAGGGTGTTTCGGTGAGCCTGAACATCAAGGACGAGCAGGTGCACGACCTCGTCCGCCAGGCGGCTCGACGGGCCGGGCTGAGCCAGACCCGCGTGGTGGCCCGTGCGATCGAGGAGTTCCTCGCGCGCATGGAGGCCGAGGACGAGCGTGAGGCCCGGCGCCGGCGTCTGGATGCGCTGTGGGAGAGGTGGCAGCGCGAACCGCTCACCGAGGAGGAGAAGGCAGCGATGCGGCAGGTCGAGGAGAGTCTGTACGACCCGGAGACCGGGCTTCCCGCATGATCGTGGACTCGTCGGCACTGGTGGCGATCGTGCGGGAGGAGTCAGACGCGTCCGTGTTCCTCGCCGCACTGCGAACGGCCGAGCGACCGCCGAGGATCGCGGCGCCGACGTTGGTCGAGACCTCGGTCGTGGTTGACGGTTCGCGGGTCCGCGCCGGCCGCAGGCTGGACGAGCTCGTGTTCGAGGCGAACCTCGAGGTCGTCCCCTTCGACGAGGAGATGGCGCGTATCGCGCGGGCGGCGTACCGGGACTTCGGGCGCGGCAGCGGCCACCCGGCCAACCTCAACCTCGGCGACTGCTTCTCCTACGCCCTGGCCGTCGTGACCGGTGAGCCACTGCTCTACAAGGGCGACGACTTCAGCCGCACCGATGTGCGCTCGGCCTCTCCTGAGGTCCAGTCGTAACCCTCGTTCCTGAGACGGCTGTCCCAGATGGTGGGATCGCTGGCATAGTGAGTTGAGCGCCGTACGGCCCGAGGGGCAGGATGTGCCCATGCGTTTCGAGATTCTTGTACGCACGCGACGCGTGAGCTGAGGCTTCGGCCCCACGCCCGCGCGTCGACCCCTCGTTGCCGATCCGGCCGAGGGGTTTCTTGTTGCTAGGACCCGGACACACGAAGAACGAAGGAAGCAGATGACGGACGAGGGCAGCACCGGGGCACAGGTCACCGGTGCCCAGAGCCTGATCAAGTCACTGGAGCACGCGGGTGTCGAGAACATCTTCGGCATTCCGGGCGGGGCGATCCTCCCGGCGTACGACCCGCTCTACGACTCCAAGGTCCGGCACATCCTCGTACGGCACGAGCAGGGCGCCGGGCACGCGGCGCAGGGCTACGCGGTCGCGACCGGCCGGGTGGGCGTGTGCATGGCCACCAGCGGGCCGGGCGCGACCAACCTGGTGACCCCCATCGCGGACGCCTACATGGACTCGGTCCCGATGGTCGCGATCACCGGCCAGGTGCCGGCCGCCGCGATCGGCACCGACGCCTTCCAGGAGGCCGACATCCGCGGCATCACCATGCCGATCACCAAGCACAACTTCCTGGTCACCGACCCGGCCGAGATCCCGCGCACGGTCGCCGAGGCGTTCTACCTCGCCAGCACCGGCCGCCCGGGTCCCGTACTGGTGGACGTGGCCAAGTCCGCGCTCCAGGCGATGACCTCCTTCGACTGGCCGACCGAGCTGAACCTGCCCGGCTACCGGCCCGTCGCGCGGCCGCACTCCAAGCAGATCCGCGAGGCGACCAAGCTGATCCTGGAGGCGCGCAAGCCCGTCCTGTACGTCGGCGGCGGCGTGATCCGGGCGCGGGCGTCGAAGGAGCTGCGCGTCCTGGCCGAGATGACCGGTATCCCGGTGGTGACCACGTTGATGGCCCGGGGCGCGTTCCCGGACAGCCACCCGCAGCACCTCGGCATGCCTGGCATGCACGGCACCGTGGCCGCGGTCGCCGGCCTGCAGAAGTCGGACCTGATCATCAGCCTGGGCGCCCGCTTCGACGACCGGGTCACCGGCAACCTGGACTCCTTCGCGCCGGGCGCGAAGGTGATCCACGCCGACATCGACCCGGCGGAGATCGGCAAGAACCGCGTCGTCGACGTGCCGATCGTGGGTGACTGCCGCGAGGTGATCGCCGACCTGATCGTCGCGCTGCAGGCCGAGCAGGACGCCGGCACCACCGGTGACTACGAGGGCTGGGTGAAGTTCGTCGCCGGTCTCAAGGCGCGCTACCCGCTCAGCTACGACACCCCGGCCGAGGGCCTGGCGCCGCAGTACGTGCTCGAGCGACTCGGCCGGATCGCCGGCCCGGAGGCGATCTACTGCGCGGGCGTGGGGCAGCACCAGATGTGGGCCACCCACTACGTCGGCTTCGAGAACCCGCAGACGTGGATCAACTCAGGTGGCGCGGGCACGATGGGCTTCGCGGTCCCGGCCGCGATGGGCGCCAAGGTCGGCCGGCCGGACACCACCGTCTGGGCGATCGACGGCGACGGCTGCTTCCAGATGACCAACCAGGAGCTGGCCACCTGCACGATCGAGGGCATCCCGATCAAGGTCGCGGTCATCAACAACGAGTCGCTCGGCATGGTCCGGCAGTGGCAGACGCTCTTCTACAACGAGCGCTACTCCAACACCGACCTGCAGTCCAAGCGTGTGCCGGACTTCGTCAAGCTCGCCGACGCGTACGGCGCCATCGGGCTGTCCTGCGAGAGCCCGGCGGACGTGGACGCGACCATCCAGAAGGCGATGGAGATCGACGACGTGCCCGTGGTGGTCGACTTCCGGGTCAACCGCGACGCGATGGTCTGGCCGATGGTGGCCGCCGGGACGTCGAACGACGACATCAAGTACGCGCGCGACCTGGCGCCCGACTTCGAGGAGGACGAGCTGTGAGTGTTCATACCCTCTCGGTCTTGGTCGAGAACAAGCCCGGCGTGCTCGCCCGGATCGCCGGCCTGTTCTCCCGCCGCGGCTTCAACATCGACTCGCTCGCGGTCGGCCCGACCGAGCACCCGGAGATCTCCCGGATGACGATCGTGGTCAACGTCGAGGAGTCGCCGCTGGAGCAGGTGACCAAGCAGCTCAACAAGCTCGTCGAGGTCATCAAGATCGTCGAGCTCGAGGACCGCGAGGCGATCGAGCGCGAGCTGCTGCTGGTGAAGGTGAAGGCCGACGTGGACACCCGCTCGCAGGTGCTCGACGTGGTCCAGCTGTTCAAGGCCCGCGTGGTCGACGTGGCCACCGACGCGATCACCCTCGAGGTCACCGGCAACTCCGACAAGCTGACCGACTTCCTCAAGGTGCTCGAGCCCTTCGGCATCCGCGAGCTCGTCCAGTCCGGCCTGGTCGCCATCGGCCGCGGCGGACGCTCCATCACCGAGCGCACCCTGCGCCCGGTCCCGGTCCCGGTCACCGCGTTCGGCGCCTGACCTGATCTACTCACGACGTACGAAACAAGAAGAAGGAGAGCCCGACGTGGCTGAAATGTTCTACGACGACGACGCCGACCTGGCCCTGATCCAGGGCAAGCACGTGGCGGTGATCGGCTACGGCAGCCAGGGCCACGCGCACGCGCTCTCGCTGCGCGACTCGGGCGTCGACGTCCGGATCGGCCTGCAGCCGGACTCCAAGAGCCGCGCCAAGGCCGAGGCCGAGGGCCTGCGCGTCCTGACCCCGCGGGAGGCGGCCGAGGAGGCCGACGTCGTGGTGATCCTGGCGCCCGACCAGCACCAGCGGAAGCTGTACGCCGAGGAGATCGCCCCGGCCCTGACCGCCGGCGACACGCTCGTCTTCGGGCACGGCTTCAACATCCGGTTCGGCTACATCACCCCGCCCGAGGGCGTGGACGTGTTCATGGTCGCCCCGAAGGGCCCCGGCCACCTGGTCCGTCGCGAGTACGTCGACGGCCGCGGTGTGCCGGTGCTGGTCGCCGTCGAGGTCGACGCCTCGGGCAAGGCCTGGGACCTGGCGCTGTCGTACGCCAAGGGCATCGGTGGCCTGCGCGCGGGCGGCATCAAGACCACCTTCACCGAGGAGACCGAGACCGACCTGTTCGGTGAGCAGGCCGTTCTCTGTGGCGGCGCCTCTCAGCTGGTGATGTACGGCTTCGAGACCCTGATCGAGGCCGGCTACCAGCCGGAGGTCGCCTACTTCGAGTGCCTGCACGAGCTCAAGCTGATCGTCGACCTGATGTACGAGGGCGGCATCGCCAAGCAGCGCTGGTCGGTCTCCGACACCGCCGAGTACGGCGACTACGTCTCCGGCCCGCGGGTCATCACCCCGCAGGTGAAGGAGAACATGCAGGCCGTCCTCGCCGACATCCAGTCCGGCGCGTTCGCCCAGCGGTTCATCGACGACCAGGACGCCGGCGCGCCCGAGTTCAAGGCGCTGCGCGCGAAGGGCGAGCAGCACCCGATCGAGGCCACCGGCCGCGAGCTGCGCAAGCTGATGGCGTGGGTCAAGTCTCACGACTCCGACTACGTTGAAGGCACCGCCACGCGCTGACAGCGGAGCGTCCGCGGCGTTGTCGTCCCTCGACGACCGCTCCGCCCCCAAGGTCGCCTTCGGTCCTCCGCCTGGCGGCCGCACGCGCTGTCAGCACGTGGACCCGCTGAGCCCGCGTCACGAGATCCCCGGAAGGCCACCTTCCGGGGATCTCGTCGTTCTAGGGTGCCGGGCATGGCCCCCTCCCAGGTCCTCTCACGCCGTGCCCTGCTCACCGCCGGGGGAGTGGCGGGCGCGCTCGCGCCGGCCCCGCCCGCCGAGGCGGCCGCCGTCAGTGTCGACACCCTCTGGCGCTGGAACCACGTGCTCGCCGACCGCGGCCCCCGGCTGACCGGGAACACCGCGCACCGCTGGTACGTCGACTGGCTGGCGTACCGGTTCGCCCGGGCCGGCCTGCGCGTCCACCGCGATCGGCACACGTTCACCCGGTGGGCGCCGCGCCGGTGGAGCCTGAGCGTCGAGGGTGTCCCGGTCCCGGTCGCGTTCTACTTCCCCTACTCCGGCGAGACCCCGCCCGGCGGGGTGAGCGGCAGGCTCGCCTACCTCGGCGCCAGCCCGCTCAACGCGGCGCTGTGGTCGCGGGCGCGCGGCAAGATCGCCGTGGTCGACGTGGCCTCCCCGCAGCTGCCGATCACGGCCACGTTCCCGCCGACCGGGCGCTACCCGAGCACGGCTCGGCCACCGCTGCTCGCGCCGGCGCCGTCGATCGCGGACGTCGCGCTCGCCCCGCTCCTCGAGGGCGCCAGGGCCGCCGGGGTTCTCGGCGTCATCTGCATCCGCACCGGGGTCAGCGACGCGCTGGCCCGCGACCAGTACAGCCCGTTCACGACCGGGCACCAGGGCTGCCCGGCGCTGTGGGTCGGGCCGACCGCGGGGAAGCGGCTGCGTGCGCAGGCCCGCGCCGGCGCGCACGCCACGCTGACCCTCGATGCCCGGCTGCTGCCCGGCTCGGCCAGCGACACCGTCTGGGCGGTGCTGCCGGGCAGCGACCCGCGCGAGGCGGTCGTGGTGAACACGCACACCGACGGGCCGAACGTGGCCGAGGAGAACGGCGGGCTCGGGCTGCTCGCGCTGGCCCGCGAGTTCGCCGCGGTGCCCCGGTCGCGGCGTCGCCGTACGCTGGTCTTCGTGGCCACGACCGGCCACTTCCAGCTGCCGCAGTTCAACTCCGGTGCCCCGCTCGCCCAGTCCGCGAGCCTGTGGATCCAGGACCATCCCGAGATGATCCGCGGCCGTCGCCGTACGGTCGCGGCCCTCACCCTGGAGCACCTCGGCTGCCGGGAGTGGGGCGACAACCCGGTGACGAACCGGTACGCCGCCACCGGCCGCAACGAGGCCGGGTTCTGCTACACGACCACGCCGGCGATGCGCCGGTCCTACCTGCGCAGCGCCGCCGGGACCGCGAACCGGCGCACCTTCACGGTCGCACCGCCGCCGGTGCTCTACTTCGGCGAGGGCCACGACTTCTACCACGCCGGCATCGCCACGGCCTCGCTGATCCCGGCGCCGTCGTACCTGGTCGCCGCGCCGCGCGACGGCGCCATCGGCAAGCTCGACAAGAACCTGATGCACGGTCAGGTGCGCACCTTCGCGCGGATGATCCGGGCCCTCGACGGTCTCTCCGCGCGCCAGATCGGCCGGCCGCTCGGGCTCTGACCCCTTCCCGATTTTTAGAACACGTTCTACAGTCCGGGCATGGACCTCATCGCGATCGAGGAGATCAAGCGCCTCAAGTACCGCTACTTCCGCACCCTCGACCTCAAGCAGTGGGACGAGTTCGGGGACTGCCTGACCGCCGACGTGAAGGCCCGGTACGGCACCCAGGCGATGAACGAGCCGCTGCACTACGACAACCGCGACGACGTGGTCGCCTTCATGTCGGAGAACCTCGGTCCGGGCATCGTCACCATCCACATCGCCAACCACCCCGAGATCGACGTCGACGGCGAGGTCGCGACGGGGTCGTGGGCCTTCGAGGACACCGTGATCGTCCCGGACTTCAAGGTCACCATCCGCGGCGGCGGCTACTACCTCGACGAGTACCGCAAGGACGCCGACGGGCGCTGGCGGATCGCGGCGACGAAGTACGAGCGCATCTACGAGGCGATGACCTCCCTGGAGGACACGCCCAGCTTCAAGCTCATCGCGAACCGCTGGGACCCGAGCCTCAGTCACTGAGGCCCGGGTCCCGTACGGCGAGTGCTACTTCACCTCGGAGCGCACCACCAGCCGCAGCCCGACCGCGAGCGGGATCACCAGCCAGACCAGGCCCGAGACGGCCAGGTGGGCCCACTCGGTGGCGGTGAGCCCGCCGTCGTACAGCTGGCCGGAGGCGAACTGGAAGTCGACCCAGCCCTGGATGCGCTCGAACCAGTCCTGGAACGCGGCCAGGGCGCCGAACGCCGCCGGCAGCACCAGCGCGTAGACGAAGTAGCCCACGATGGCGCCGGGGGAGTTGCGGATCAGCACGCCGAGCATGAAGCCCATCAGCATGCCCAGGCCGTCGGCGAAGAAGATCGTCAGCGCGTTGCCGACGCTGATGTCCCAGACCGTGTCCTGACCCATCAGAGCGCTGCCGGCGACGTTGCCGAGCGCGCCGACCGAGAAGGCGATCGCGATCGAGGTGACCCCGACCAGCAGGGTGGCAGCGAGCTTGGCGCCGATCACCTGACCCCGGTGCGGCACCAGGGTGAACGTGGTCAGCCCGGTGCGCTGGCTCCACTCGCTGGTCACGGCGAGGATGCCGGCCATCGGCAGCACGATCGACAGCGGTGCCCCGATCGCGGCCGCGAAGCTGCCGTAGGACAGGTCCGGATCGGCGAACACCGTGATGATCGTGGCCACGACCGACAGCAGCGCGCCGCCGGTCAGCAGCCAGAACCCGGACCGGGTGTTGAACATCTTCTGCAGCTCGACGCCGATCAGCCGGCTGGTCGGGATGGTCTCGGTGGAGCGCAGCCCGCGCACGCGCGCCTTCGAGACGGGACGGTCGATCACAGACGTACTCATGCCGCCACTCCTTCGGTGTTTCCCTCACGCTGGGACTCGGCGGTGAGCTCCAGGAACATCTCCTCCAGGCCGGCGCCGTCGGCGGCGCGCAGCTCGGTCAGCGGGACGCGGGCGTCCATCGCCAGCAGCCCGACCTGCTCGGCGTCGGCGTCGGTGCGGACCGCGCCGTCCCCGGTGATCGAGCTGGCGATCCCGGCCGCGCTCAGCGCCCGGGTCAGGCCGGCCACGTCGCGGGTGCGGACCAGGGTCCCGGCCGCCGCGAGCAGCTCCTCCTTGGTGCCCTGAGCGACGATCCGGCCGTTGCCGATCACCACCAGGTCGTCGGCGACGACCTCGATCTCGTGCAGCAGGTGCGAGGAGAGCAGCACGGTGCCGCCCTCGTCGGCGTAGTCGCGGAGCAGGTCGCGCATCCACCGGATGCCGGCCGGGTCCAGGCCGTTGGCCGGCTCGTCGAGGATGAGCACGGCCGGGTCGCCGAGCAGCGCGGCGGCGATGCCGAGCCGCTGGCGCATGCCCAGCGAGTAGTTGCGCACCCGCCGGTCGGCCTCGGCGTCGGTGAGGCTGACCCGGCGCAGCATCTCCTCGACGCGCATCTTCGGCAGGCCCATGGTGCGGGCCGCGACGGCGAGGATCTCCCGCCCGGTGCGGCCGGCGTGCTGGGCCGAGGCGTCGAGCAGCACGCCCACGTCCAGGCCGGGGTTGGGGAGCTCGGCGAAGGGACGGCCGTCGATCAGCGCCGTCCCGCTGGTGGGCGGGGTCAGCCCGACCATGATCCGCATGGTCGTGGACTTGCCCGCGCCGTTGGGGCCGAGGAAGCCGGTCACGCGTCCGGCCCGCGCGGTGAACGAGACGTCGTCGACGGCCCGGAAGCCGCCGTACGTCCTCGTCAGGTTCTCAACAGTGATCATGGGCATGACTTTCGTCGTACGACGGGGCAGCGCACATCGGGGAGACCACCACAACCACCCCTGAGCCGACCCCGGGATCCCTAGGGGTCACCCTGGTCACGCGCCGGAATACAACTGGACCCTGGTCCGGTTGGGCCAGTCGTGCGTATCGAGATCTGGAGCGACGTCGTCTGCCCGTGGTGCTACATCGGCAAGCGCCGGCTGGAGCATGCCCTCGCCTCCTCCGACCTCCCGGCCGAGGACGTCGAGATCGTCTGGCGCTCCTTCCAGCTCGACCCGGCAGCCCCGGCGGTCCCCGTCGAGACGGTCGCCGATTCGCTGGGCCGCAAGTACGGCGGTGGTCCCGAGGCGGGGAGGCAGATGATCGACCGCGTCGAGGCGGTGGCTGCCGAGGAGGGCATGATCTGGCGACACCACGCCTCGCTGCGGGTGAGCACCGTCGACGCCCACCGGCTGCTGCACCTGGCCCTGGAGACCGGGGGGCCGCAGCTGCAGGGCCGGTTCAAGGAGGCGCTGCTCTCGGCGTACTTCGAGCAGACCGCCAACGTCGCCGACCACGAGACCCTCACCCGGCTCGCCGTGGAGGCGGGCCTGGACGCCGCGAGCGTCGAGCAGGTGCTGAGCAGCGACACGTACGCCGCCGAGGTCGAGGCCGACATCCGCGAGGCCGCCTCGCTGGGTGCCAACGGCGTGCCGTTCTACGTGGTCGACCGCAAGTACGGCATCTCCGGGGCCCAGCCGGCCGAGGTCTTCACCCAGGTGCTCGAGCGCGCCTGGAACGAGTCGCACCCGAAGCTCGACCTGGTCGCCACGAACTCGGACGGAGCGGACGCCTGCGGCCCCGACGGCTGCGCGATCTGACCCCGGCCTTGCATGGCCATGCATGGTCCTGCATACTTCTGCCGTGTCCAAGGTTCTCACCACCCTGCCCGCCGGCGAGCGCGTCGGCATCGCCTTCTCCGGAGGTCTCGACACCTCCGTCGCCGTCGCCTGGATGCGCGAGAAGGGCGCGGTGCCGTGCACCTACACCGCCGACATCGGCCAGTACGACGAGCCGGACATCTCCGGGGTCCCGGACCGGGCGAAGCAGTACGGCGCCGAGATCGCCCGCGCGGTGGACATCAAGCCGCAGCTGGTCGAGGAGGGCCTGGCCGCGCTCGCCTGCGGCGCCTTCCACATCCGCTCGGGCGCGAAGGCGTACTTCAACACCACCCCGCTGGGTCGCGCCGTCACCGGCACCATGCTGGTCCGCGCGATGCAGTCCGACGACGTCAACATCTGGGGTGACGGGTCGACCTACAAGGGCAACGACATCGAGCGGTTCTACCGCTACGGCCTGATGGCCAACCCGGAGCTGCGGATCTACAAGCCGTGGCTGGACGCGGACTTCGTCGCCGAGCTCGGCGGGCGCCACGAGATGAGCCAGTGGCTGCTCGAGCGCGGCCTGCCCTACCGGGACTCCCAGGAGAAGGCGTACTCCACCGACGCCAACATCTGGGGCGCCACCCACGAGGCCAAGACCCTCGAGCACCTCGACGTCTCGCTGGAGACCGTCGAGCCGATCATGGGCGTGAAGTTCTGGGACCCGAGCGTCGCCATCGAGACCGAGGACGTCGCGATCACCTTCGAGGCCGGGCGGCCGGTCGCGATCAACGGCAAGCACCACACCGACGCCGTCGCCCTGGTGATGGAGGCCAACGCGATCGGTGGCCGGCACGGCCTCGGCATGTCCGACCAGATCGAGAACCGGATCATCGAGGCCAAGTCGCGCGGCATCTACGAGGCCCCGGGCATGGCGCTGCTGTTCGCGGCCTACGAGCGGCTGCTCAACGCGATCCACAACGAGGACACCCTCGCGAACTACCACCTCGAGGGCCGCAAGCTCGGCCGGCTGCTCTACGAGGGCCGCTGGCTGGACCCGCAGGCGCTGATGCTGCGCGAGTCGATCCAGCGCTGGATCGCCTCGCTCGTCACCGGCACCGTCACGCTGCGGCTGCGTCGCGGCGACGACTACACGATCCTGGCGACCGAGGGCCCGCACTTCTCCTACCACCCGGAGAAGCTGTCGATGGAGCGCGTCGAGAACGCCGCCTTCGGGCCGACCGACCGGATCGGCCAGCTCACCATGCGCAACCTCGACATCGCCGACAGCCGCGCCAAGCTCGAGCTGTACGCCGGCCAGCCGCTCGACCAGGGCACCGTGCTCGTCGAGCACGGCACCCTCTTCGGCGAGCTCCCGGCCGGTGGCTTCGACCGGATCGCGGTCACCGCGGAGGTCGACGCCGACGCCGAGGCCGCGCTGGACGAGGCCGCCATGGAGCTCGGCACCGACTAGAAGCGGCTAGCTCAGCGCGATCCGCCTGGTCACCCCGATGTCGGCCAGGAATCGCTCGTCGTGGCTGGCCACCAGCAGTGCCCCGCCGTACGACGAGAGCGCGCCGACCAGCTGGCCCACGCTGGCCAGGTCGAGGTTGTTCGTCGGCTCGTCGAGGAGCAGCAGCCGCGGCGCCGGCTCGGCCAGCAGCAGGCAGGCCAGCGTCGCCCGGAACAGCTCGCCACCCGACAGCGCCCCGACGACCCGGTCGGCGGCCCGGCCCCGGAACAGGAACCGGGCCAGCGACGCCCTGATCGCGTTCGGCTCGCTCGCCGGGGCCAGCACCCGCGCGTTCTCGGCCACGGTGAGGGCCGGGTCCAGCACGTCCAGCCGCTGCGGCAGCAGCCGGGCCGGCACATCGAGACGAACCGTTCCGTCTCGTGGCGCCAGCGACCCGGTGACCGTGTGCAGCAGGGTGCTCTTCCCGCTCCCGTTGGCGCCGGTGACCGCGACGCGCTCCGGGCCTGCGATCTCCAGGTCGAGCAGCCGGCCGGTGCGCAGCACGACCCGGTCCAGGCCGAGCACCTGCTGGCCGCGGTGCACCGTGGTCGCGGGCAGGTCGACCGCGATCTCCTGGTCCTCGCGAACACGTTCCTGGGCCTCGTCGTACCGCTGCCGGGCGCCCTCGAGCCGGTCGTCCTGGACCGCGCGGAGCTTGGCCGCGGAGACCTGGGCAGCCCGCTTCTTCGCGCCCGCGACGATCTTCGGCATCGACTGCGCGGACTTGTCCCCGTAGCGGCGGCGCCGCGCCAGCACCACCTCGGCCTCGACCCGGTCGCGCTGCTCGCGCCGGACGTCGTTGCGCGCCGCGGTCAGGGCCTGCTCGGCGGCGCGCTGCTCGTCGGCCACCGCCGTGGCGTACGACGACCAGCCACCGCCGTACCAGGTCAGCGACCGGGCGCCCGCCCGCTCGCGGCGCACCCGGACCTCGGCGATCCGGTCCACGTGCTCGAGCAGCTCGCGGTCGTGGCTGACCACGACCAGGGTGCCGCGGTAGCCGGCGACCAGCTGGTGCAGCGCCGCGCGGGCCTCCCGGTCGAGGTTGTTGGTCGGCTCGTCGAGCAGCAGCACCTCGGGCCGCCGCAGCAGCAGCGCCGCCAGCGCGAGCCGGGTGCACTCGCCGCCGCTGAGCTCGCCGAGGCGCCGGTCGAGCACGTCCGCGGGCAGGCCGAGGCGGGCGAGCTCGGCGACCGCACGCTCCTCGACGTCCCAGGCGTCGCCGACCACGTCGAAGTGGCGCGGGTCGGTCTCGCCGCGCTCGATGGCGTGCAGCGCCCGTCGTACCGGAGCGATGCCGAGGTGCACGTCGACCGGCTCGTCCGCGCGCAGCACTAGGTCCTGGCGCAGCCAGGCGACCCGTTCGGGGCCCGAGACCGAGCCCGAGGTGGGCGCGAGCTCGCCGGCGAGCAGGCGCAGCAGGGTGGACTTGCCGCTGCCGTTGTCACCGACGATGCCGGTGCGGCCGTCGGGAAAGGTGGCGCTGAAGCGATCGAGGGCGAGGTCGCCGTCGGGCCAGCGCAGGGAGACGTCGTGGAAGGCGAGAGACATGGAGGGGCTCCGGAGGGAAGGCGGGTCGGGGGACCGGGATCGACCTCACGAGAGCATGGGCAGGACCGTACGTGGCATGTCCGGAGAGCGCCAACCGGTTTTTCCGTCCACAGGTTCAGGCCCGATCCTGTGGGTAACCGGGGCGCTCCTGTGGACGACCGGGGCCGTTCTGTGGAGGACACGCCGTCAGGGCCGAAAACCCCGAAAAAACAAGGGGAAACCTCTTGCGCGGCGGTGTCGTGGCGGCGTAGAAATCTCGCACGCGATCCCTTCGGGGAGAGCGAGGATCGGACCAAGGCGCAGATCTGGTCGCGGGGCGACTCGCGACAGCCGACAGGGTGACAGTCGGTGGGTCGGCGGTGAGGACCGGTTCGATCGGAAGTGTCACCGTGATCCGGTCATAGAAGGGCCCAGCAACTCATACTTGCTGGGCCCTTCGTCCATGTCGGGGACGGATCGGCGCCCGATCACCGGCTGGGCGTGGCCACGGCCGCGTGATGGTGGTGGACCCGGTGCGGTCGCGCCTTCACGGCGGGCTGCGGCCGGACCGCCAGCACCAGCGCGACGGTGACAGCGGCGAGGGCCAGCACGCAGCCGGCCACCAGCGCGATGCCCATCCACGGGCGGCCGTGGCGCACGGCGTGGCTCTCGGCCACCGAGAGGCGGGTGTCGTCGTCGTTCACGCTCCGACCGTGCCACGGCGAACCTGACAGGACGCTGACGGGACGCTCGCGAGATCGTCCTCGGCGGTTCGCCTCGTTCGGGTACAGTCGCTCACCGGGCACAGCGTCGTGCACGGCGACCTTCCGTTCGCTCCAGCCGGCCATCACAGACCCGAGGACCCTTTCGTGAGCAAGCCCGTCGTACTCATTGCCGAAGAGCTCAGCCCCGCCACCGTCGAGGCGCTGGGCCCGGACTTCGAGATCCGTCACTGCAACGGCGCTGACCGCACCGAGCTGCTCGCCGCCATCGCCGACGTCGACGCCATCCTGATCCGGTCCGCGACCCAGGTCGACGCGGAGGCGCTGGCCGCCGCCAAGCGGCTCAAGATCGTCGCCCGGGCCGGTGTCGGCCTGGACAACGTCGACGTCAAAGCCGCCACCCAGAGCGGCGTCATGGTGGTCAACGCGCCGACGTCCAACATCGTCTCGGCCGCCGAGCTCGCCGTGGCCCTCATGCTCGCGGCGGCCCGGCACATCAGCCCGGCGCACGCGGCGCTGCGCAACGGCGAGTGGAAGCGCTCGAAGTACACCGGCATCGAGCTCTACGAGAAGACCGCCGGCATCGTCGGCCTGGGCCGGATCGGCGTCCTGGTCGCGCAGCGGCTCTCCGCCTTCGGCATGAACGTGATCGCCTACGACCCCTACGTGCAGGCCGGCCGGGCCGCCCAGATGGGCGTCCGGATGGTCGGGCTGGACGAGCTGCTCGCCGAGGCCGACTTCATCAGCGTGCACCTGCCCAAGACCCCGGAGACCGTCGGCCTGATCGGCGCCGAGCAGCTGGCCAAGGCCAAGCCGAGCCTGGTGCTGGTCAACGCCGCCCGCGGCGGCATCGTCGACGAGGGCGCCCTGTACGACGCGCTCAAGACCGGTCAGATCGCCGCGGCCGGCGTGGACGTCTACGCCAAGGAGCCCTGCACCGACTCGCCGCTCTTCGAGCTGGAGAACGTGGTCGCCACCCCGCACCTGGGCGCGTCCACCGACGAGGCCCAGGAGAAGGCCGGCATCGCGGTCGCCAAGTCCGTCCGGCTGGCGCTCTCCGGCGAGCTGGTCCCGGACGCGGTCAACGTCCAGGGCGGCGTCATCGCCGAGGACGTCCGCCCGGGCATCGGGCTGACCGAGAAGCTGGGCCGGATCTTCACCTCGCTGGCCGGCGAGGTCGCCCAGTCCCTCGACGTCGAGGTGCGCGGCGAGATCACCGAGTACGACGTGAAGGTGCTCGAGCTGGCGGCGCTCAAGGGCGTCTTCGCCGACATCGTCGAGGACCAGGTCTCCTACGTGAACGCGCCGCTGCTCGCCGCCGAGCGGGGCACCGCGGTCCGGCTCGTCACCGACCCGGAGAGCCCGGACCACCGCAACCTCATCACCATCCGGGGCACCCTGGCCGACGGCTCGCAGTTCTCGGTCTCGGGCACCCTGGTCGGCATCAACCAGCGCGAGCGCCTGGTCGAGGTCAACGGCTTCCTGGTCGACGTCGAGCCGACCGAGCACCTGGCGTTCTTCCGCTACGAGGACCGTCCGGGCATGGTCGGCACCGTCGGCCAGATCCTCGGCCAGGCGGGCGTGAACATCGCCGGGATGCAGGTCTCCCGCGACGAGAAGGGCGGCCAGGCCCTGGTCGCGCTCTCGGTGGACAGCGTGATCCCGGCCGAGGTGCTGGAGCAGATCCGCACCGCGATCGACGCCGAGACCGTGCGCGGGGTCGACCTCACCGAGTGACCCTTTCGGGTCATGCGCACCATCCGCTCGTCCCGGTACGTTGCCTGACATCTCGGGACCGCCGTCCTCCCCGGCGGTCCTGTCCTGTGTTCGTGGGGGCTCTGTTCGTGGGGAACGAGGGGATGACCTGTGCGTACGACGCTGCCTGCTGCCCGGTTCGTCCAGCTGGTCCGGCGCGTCGCCGGGGTCGGGCTGCTCGCCTGCCTGAGCTTCGGGGTGCTGGTCGCGCTGCCCGGTGAGGCGGCCCCCGGGAGTACCGCGACGACGACGGCCCCGAGCTGCGGCAGCACCGTGTTCCGCAAGCCCGACGGCACCCGGTGGCGGTGCACCTTCGCCGACTACTTCAGCGGCACCAGCCTGGACACCCGCAAGTGGACCGTGATGACCAGCGCGGCCAGCGGCTTCGGCAAGCGGCAGGACTGCTTCATGAGCTCGAAGTCCAACGTGCTGGTCACCAAGGGCCTGCTCTGGCTGACCTCGCGGCGCGCCGCCCCGTTCACCTGCGGCCGCGGCAGCCGTGCCTTCACCGCGCGAGCGACCTCGGGGATGGTCAGCACGATGGGCAAGTTCGCCCAGGACTACGGCCGCTTCGAGTTCCGGGCGAGCTTCCCCTACACCACCCAGGAGGGGCTGCAGTCCTCGCTCTGGCTGTGGCCGCAGGGGGCGACCGGCGCGATGTGGCCGGTGACCGGCGAGATCGACGTCGCCGAGTGGTACAGCAGCTGGCCGGACCGGGTGATCCCGCGGCTGCACTACGCCACCGCGTTCCTGCTGCCGCGGGCGGCGACCAACAACCGCTGCCTGGTGCCGAACGTGCGTGCCTTCCACACCTACCTGCTGGAGTGGACGCCGAGCTCGATCACGATCAGCTACGACGGCCGGACCTGCCTGCGCAACACCAGCTGGCGCACGCTCGGCTCGGCGCCGTTCGACAAGCCCTACTTCCTGGCGATGATGCAGGCCCTGGGCGTCGGCAAGAACCCGCCCACCTCCAGGACGCCGATGCCGGCGAGCACGATGATCGACTACGTGCGGATCTGGTCCTGACACCGGCCGGTACCAGACACCTGTACAGCGGGGACGATCCACGCTAGTTTTTGTCGCAATCTGTGGGCTTGTCCGGATTGCACCCCCGGCGCGAGCCCGCTTCTGCTGAGTGGGGAGTCACAGCATGCGCATGCGCATTTCCACCTGGGCCAAGCCCGTGCTCGGCGCCGTCGTCCTGATGATGACGGCCGCCGTTCTCTCGGTGGCACCGGCCTCGGCCGCAGCGAGCTGCGGTGCCACCGTGTACAAGTCCGACGGCACGCCGTGGACCTGCACCTTCGCCGACGATTTCACCGGCACCTCGCTGGACCGCACCAAGTGGTACGTCCAGAAGACCGCGACCGACGGCTACACCAACGGCGGTGAGTGCTACGTCGACAGCTCGAACAACATCGGGGTCTCCGGCGGCCTGCTCACCCTGACCATGAGGAAGGGCAGCATCGCCAAGACCTGCACCAAGCCCAACGGGTCGAGCTTCAAGACCAAGTACACGTCGGGCAGCGTCACCACCCTCGACAACTTCACCCAGGCCTACGGCCGCTGGGAGATCCGGGCGCAGTTCCAGAACACCAAGGTGCCCGGCATCCAGAGCTCCATCTGGATGTGGCCGCAGACCCAGAAGTACGGCCCGTGGCCGCTGTCGGGCGAGATCGACATCGCCGAGTGGTACAGCAAGTACTACGACCGGGTGATCCCGTACCTGCACTACGGCTGGGACTTCATCGACCCGAACGCGACCAGCAACACCTGCCTGCTCGCCGTCGGCGCCTGGCACACCTACGTGCTCGAGTGGACCCCGAGCTCGATCACCATCAGCTACGACGGCAAGACCTGCATCCGCAACACCAAGTGGATGGGGGACTCCGGCACCTCCGCGCCGTTCGACCAGCCGTTCATGGTGGCGCTGACCCAGATCCTGGGCAGCGGCAACAACGCCCCGGTCTGGAACACCCCGAAGACCTCGGCGATGAAGGTCGACTACGTGAAGGTCTGGAGCTGACGACCCAGGAACGCTAGGCGACGAGCGTCGGCTCGCTCGACCCGCCACCCAGCGGGTCGGCGAGCGTCTCCTCCCAGGCCAGCGCCAGCCGCGCGATCGCGTCGGTGACCAGGTGCGCGGGCTGGGTGTAGGGGAGCCGCAGGAACCGGTCGAGCCCGCCCTCGGGGGCGAAGCTCGGTCCGGGCGCCAGCAGCACGCCGCGCTCGGCGGCACGCGCGACCAGGTCGGTCGAGTGCGCTTCGGGCAGCTCGGCCCACAGGCTGAGCCCGCCGCCCGGCACCCGCACCTTCCAGTCCGGCAGGTGCTCGGCGACCGCGGCCGCCGCGGCGTCCCGGTTGGCGCGCAGGTTCTCCCGGCGCTGCTCCAGCAGCGGGGTGCCGTTGCGGAGCAGGTCGGCGGCCACCAGCTGCTCGAGCACCGGCACGCCGAGGTCCAGGCTCACCCGGGCACGCACGATCGCGTCCATCCTGTCCGCGGGCGCGCGCACCCAGCCGACCCGCAGGCCACCCCAGAACGGCTTGCTCAGCGAGCCGACGGTGATGGCGTCGCGGCAGTGCGTCGCGAACGGGGCCGGCATCGGCTGGCCCTCGAGCGCGAGCTCGACCATCGACTCGTCGACGATCGCCACCGTGTCGAGCTTGTGGATCTGCGCGGCCACGCGGGCCCGGCTCTCGTCGGAGAGCAGGTGGCCGGTCGGGTTGTGGAAGTCCGGGATCAGGTACGTCGTCGCCGGCCGCACCTGGCGCAGCGCGGCGAGCAGCTCCTCCACGTCGGCGTGCTCGCGCCCGATGGGCGCGCTCACCAGGCGGCCGCCGTTGAGCCGCAGGGTGGCGATCGCGTTCGGGTAGGTCGGCGACTCGACCAGGGTCCGGGCGCCGCGCCGGGCGATCGCGCGGGCCGCCACCGCGAGGCCGGACAGAGCCCCGGGGACGATCATGATCTGCTCCGGCGCCGTCGGCAGCCCGCGCTCGGCGAACCGGTCGGCGACCGCCTCGCGCAGCACCGGCAGGCCCGAGGGGAAGTAGCCGATCCCGGCCAGGTACGACGGCATCTCGGCGACCGCGCGCTCGTAGGCGGTCATGATCCCGGTGCCGGCCGGGTGGGCCGCGCAGGTCAGGTCGATCTCGTCCTCGTGCACCTCCGTGGGCACCAGCAGGTGGTCGCCGCGGAACGCGCGTGAGGCCGGCAGGCTGGCCACGCTGCCCGAGCCCTGCCGGGAGACGAGGAACCCGTGCTCGCGCAGCTCGGCGTAGGCGCGGGTGACGGTGGTGCGGCTGACGCCGAGCGCGTCGGTGAGCTCGCGCTCGCTCGGAAGCCGTACGCCGACGGGCATCCTGCCGTCGGTGATGAGCACCCGCAGTCCCTCGGCGAGTCCCCGGTAGGCCGGCTCGCGGTCGAAGTCACCGATCAGCTCGGCGACCTTGCTGGCTGCCATCGCCCGTGTCATGCAGGCCAGTGAACCACGATTGGCTATGTAGAACCAGGCCAATTGGCGTCACTCTTGTTCCATGGGTGCATTCGACAACAGCAGGATGGGCACCCCGTCGCTGGGCCGGCCGCGTCGGGACCCGAAGATCGTTCCGGTCATCAGGCGGGTGTTGCTCCCTTTTCGGGGCACCGGGTCGGCCACTGAGCCGGCCCGGGCTCCTCGCGAGCTGGCCGCCATCGGGCCGGTCGAGCAGCTGCGAGCCGGCCGGCTGACCCGCCGGCTGACGCAGCTCATGCTCGGCCTGACCCTGTACGGCGTCTCCATGGGGATGATGGTGCGCGGCACCCTCGGGCTCGACCCCTGGGACGTCTTCCACGCCGGCGTGATGGAGCAGATCGACCTGAGCTTCGGCACGATCGTGATCGTCGTCGGCTTCCTGGTGCTGCTGCTCTGGATCCCGCTGCGCCAGCTGCCCGGCCTCGGCACCATCGCCAACGTCATCTGGATCGGGCTGGCCACCGACGCCACCCTCGCCCTCCTCGGCGAGCCCGAGAACCTGGCGCTGCGGCTCGGGCTGCTGCTCGGGGGAGTCGTGCTCAACGGCCTGGCCGGCGCGCTCTACATCGGCTCGCAGTTCGGGCCGGGTCCGCGCGACGGCCTGATGACCGGTCTGCACCGTCGTACGGGAGTCTCGATCCGGCTGGTCCGGACGACCCTGGAGGTCTCGGTCCTGGTGGTCGGCTTCCTGCTCGGCGGCCCGGTCGGCCTCGGCACCGTCGTCTACGCGCTCGCCATCGGTCCGTTGGTGCAGCTGTTCCTGCCCTGGGCGATCGTGGAGCTGCCCGCCGGCGACACCGCTGACGAGGTGGCAGCGGAGCCGGTGGTCCTCGCCGCCTAGTTCTTCGTCGCGATCAGGACCGAGGCGTCCGGCGCGACCATCACCTCGACCGCGGTGAACCGCTCGTCGGTCAGCCAGGTCTCGCGCAGCGTGTCCACCCGGCCCAGCGTCAGCGGGGGCCACTGCTCGCACGGGGTGAAGTCGTCGAGCACCACGATGCCGCCGCTCTCGACCAGGTCGACGACCGAGTCGACGCTCGCGTCCTCGGGAGAGGACGGGTCCAGGAACAGCAGCGAGAACGGGCCCTTGTTGCGCAGCGTGGACCAGTCCGCGGCGAGCACCTCGACCTGCGGGTCGTCGGTGAAGATCTCCTGGGCCGCGACCGCGAGCTTCTCGTCCAGCTCGGCGGTGAGGATCACCGTGTCCGGCCGCGAGCCCGAGCGCAGCCACGCCGTCCCGACGCCGCACCCGGTGCCGAACTCCGCCATCGTGCCGGACCGGGTCGCGGCCAGCGCGGCCAGCAGCCGGCCGGTCTCGTTGCGGCAGAACGACACGTAGCCGGCACGCCTGCCGACCTCGAAGGCGCGCTCGACGACCGCGGGGACCTCCGGGGGAGCACTCATGCCACGAGCGTTTCACATGCCTCCCACCCGTCCGTGATTCGGCCCGAAGTCTCGGATTCTGGGACGTGTTCGCGAATCGGCCCCGCGGCCGCGGCTCGTGCCCCTACCCTGGATGCACCATGCGGAGCGTGTTCGTACTTATCGAGCGCCGCGGCGAGGCCTAAGACGTAGGCCACCTCGCCGCGGAGTTCGGCGTTACACGCCAATCGGCCCACGAACCCTCCGCGAGCGAGTCGGCGAAGCGCCACCCCTTCTTCTCTCACTCCATCCGAAGGTCACCCCCTGAGGTGCTCTGCGGCGGGTTCGGGTCATCCACCGAAACCGACAACCAGCAGAGACCAGAAGGAAGAGACCGATGTACGAGATGTACCCGGAGTGGGGACCCGCCCGGAACAACCCCGAGAGCCCCTACTCGCACCAGGCCGTCCAGGAGGCGCTTGACCTGCGAGACAACGGCGGTCAGCGCCCCGACGACAACTAGGCTCGCCTGCATGTCCACCGAAGCAACCCAGTCGCTGAAGCTTGCCGTCATTCCCGGGGACGGGATCGGCACCGAGGTCACCGCGGAGGGCCTGAAGGTCCTCGAACAGGTGACGCCGGCGAACGTGAAGTTCGAGCCGACGCGCTACGACCTGGGCGCGGAGCGCTACCTGGCCACCGGCGAGGTGCTCCCGGACTCGGTGCTCGAGGAGATCCGTCAGCACGACGCGATCCTGCTCGGCGCCGTCGGTGGCAAGCCGAACGACCCGAACCTTCCTCCGGGCATCCTGGAGCGCGGGCTGCTGCTGCGGCTGCGCTTCGAGCTCGACCACTACGTGAACCTGCGCCCCTCGCGCATCTTCCCCGGCTCGGTCTCGCCGCTGGCCGACCCCGGCGAGGTCGACTTCGTCGTCGTCCGCGAGGGCACCGAGGGCCCCTACACCGGCAATGGTGGCGCGCTGCGCGTGGGCACTCCGGCCGAGGTGGCCACCGAGGTGTCGGTCAACACGGCGTACGGCGTGGAGCGGGTCCTGCGCGACGCGTTCGCCCGGGCCCAGCGCCGGCCGCGCAAGAAGCTGACCCTGGTGCACAAGACCAACGTGCTCGTGCACGCCGGCTCGGTGTGGTGGCGGCTGTTCCAGCAGGTCGGCGCGGAGTACCCCGACGTGACGACCGACTACATGCACATCGACGCCGCGATGATCTTCATGACCACCGACCCGGCGCGCTTCGACGTGATCGTCACCGACAACCTGTTCGGCGACATCATCACCGACCTCGCCGCCGCGGTGACCGGTGGCATCGGCCTCGCCGCCAGCGGCAACGTGAACCCGGACCGGACCGCACCCTCGATGTTCGAGCCGGTGCACGGATCCGCCCCCGACATCGCCGGGAGTGCGAAGGCGGACCCGACCGCCGCGATCCTCTCCGTCGCGCTGATGCTGGACCACCTCGGTCTCGGCGACGCGGCCGCGAGCGTGGAGCGCGCGGTCATCGAGGACCTCGCCGCCCGCGAGCCCGGCGCCGCGCTGAGCACCCCCGAGATCGGCGACCGCATCGCCGCCCGAGTAGCCGGCTAGCCCGCACGGAGGTCGAGTCACCGACTCGAGACCCGGGTGGCGGGCGGTAAGCGACTGTTAACCACCCGACTCAGAGAGATAACGTGCACTCATGACCCTCGACATCTCCATCACGCCCTCGGCGAACCCGAAGACCGAGGCGCAGGTCGCCGAGATCCTGGAGAACCCGGGATTCGGCACCCACTTCACCGACCACATGTTCACCGTCGAGTGGACGCCCGAGAAGGGCTGGCACGACGCCCGGATCACGGCGTACGGGCCGCTCACCCTGGACCCCGCCACCGCGGTGCTGCACTACGCGCAGGAGTCGTTCGAGGGGATGAAGGCCTACCGGCACGAGGACGGCTCGGTGTGGACCTTCCGCCCCTTCGAGAACGCCGAGCGGATGAAGCGCTCCTCGCACCGGCTGGCGCTGCCGGTGCTCGAGCCGGAGGACTTCGTGCAGGCGGTCGAGGCGCTCGTCGAGATCGACCAGCGCTGGGTGCCCGAGGCCGGCTCGGAGAAGAGCCTGTACCTGCGCCCGTTCATGTTCGCCTCCGAGGCGTTCCTCGGGGTGCGCCCGGCCAAGCACGTGACCTTCATGGTGATCGCCTCGCCGGCCGGCTCGTACTTCACCGGCGGCATCAAGCCCCTGACGCTCTGGCTGACCACCGAGTACACCCGCGCCGGCCGCGGCGGCATGGGCGCGGCCAAGACTGGTGGCAACTACGCCAGCTCGCTGGTGGCGCAGCAGGAGGCCATTGCGCAGGGTTGCGACCAGGTCGTCTTCCTCGACGCCCAGGAGGGCAGGTACGTCGAGGAGCTCGGCGGGATGAACATGTACTTCGTGTACGGCGACGGCCGCATCGTCACCCCGGAGACCGGCACGATCCTCGAGGGCATCACCCGCAGCGCGATCATCGAGCTGGCCGGGAAGATGGGCCACCAGGTCGAGGAGCGGAAGTTCTCCATCGACGAGTGGCGCGACGGCGTCGCGTCGGGCGAGATCACCGAGGTCTTCGCCTGCGGCACCGCCGCCGTGGTGACCCCCGTCGGCACCCTGAAGTGGGACGGCGGCGAGGTCGGCAGCGCCACCGAGACCGGCCCCCTCACCACCGAGATCCGCCAGTCCCTCGTCGACATCCAGTACGGCCGCCGCCCCGACGAGTTCGGCTGGATGCACAAGGTCATCTGACCAACGCTGACCTGGCGCAGAAGTACATGTGTGAACGCTGACCTGGCGCAGAAGTACACGTGTGAGCGCTGACCTGGCGCAAAGGTGCGAGTACTACTCGCACCTTTGCGCCAGGTCAGCACAATTACGTGCACCTTTGCGCCGGGTCAGCGCCAGAGGGTGGTGACGTCGGGCGCGAGGGCGAGGCCCTGGGCGAGGCCGGCTCGGGCAGCTGCGGGGCGCTTGCCGGGGTCGAGCGGGTTGTGGCCGATCGCGTGGGACGCCTGATGGTCCGGGCTGATGGCGAGGGTGTGCGCGGCACCGGTGCGGGCGAGCTGGCGGCTGAGCAGGTGCTCGCGCGAGGGCGCTTGGGTCTGCGGGGCCAGCACCACGACCCGCTCCGCGCCCGCGACCAGGTCGGCGTTCGCGGGGGAGCGGATGCCGCCGTCGACGTACGTGGTGTCGTCGATGCGTACCGGCGGCCACGCGAACGGCAGCGCGCAGCTGGCCGAGACCGCGTCCAGCAGGCTGACCCCCGAGTCCTTGTCGAAGACGACGAACGCGCCCGCGTCCACGTCGACCGCGGTGATCCGCAGGTCCCGGTCCGGCCAGTCCGCGTCCCCGAGCCGGGCGCGGATCGCCTTGCTGCGGTCCAGTGAGCCCACCGGGTGCGCGTGCTCGGCGGCCGTGCCGACCTTGCGCCACTTCGCCGCCTGGTCCCCGGGACGGGCCAGCATGATGCCGAGCCGGAGCAGCGTGGTCGGTCCGAGGTGGCCGGCGACCTCCTCGGTCGGAGGCGTGCACTGCTCGTCGTACGCGGTCTCCAGCGCGCTCGTGGTGACCCGCGCGCCCACCGCTGCACCTGCCGAGGTGCCGACGACGACGTCGGCGCCGGTCAGGTCCACCCCCGCCCGCCGGAGTCCTTCCAGCACACCGAGCTCCCAGGCGACCCCGGTGACACCGCCACCGCCGAGCACGAGCGCACGCGTCACGGGTTCTCCTCGGTGAGTCGGATCGTGGGACGGCGGTCCCGCGGAGCGAGATCATGTGGCACACTCGCGGGTATGCCTCAGGCAGCGATCATTATCGACTAGCGCGACGGAACCCTTCCGCCGCGCCAACCTCTCGTCCACCGAGAGGTTTTTTTGTTGCCTGGCCCAGCCCCGAACAGAGAGATGAGCAGATGACCGCCCCGGACGCCTTCCACGTCTACGACACCACGCTGCGCGACGGCGCCCAGCAGGAGGGGCTCAACCTCTCCGTCGCGGACAAGCTCGCCATCGCGCGGCACATCGACGGGCTCGGCGTCGGCTTCATCGAGGGCGGCTGGCCAGGGGCGAACCCGAAGGACACCGAGTTCTTCGCGAAGGCCAAGCAGGAGCTCAAGCTCCAGCACGCCCAGCTTGCTGCCTTCGGCGCCACCCGCCGGGCCGGCATGAAGGCGGCCGACGACCCGCTCGTGGCCGCGCTACGCGACTCCGGCGCCGGGGTGGTGACCCTGGTCGCCAAGTCCCACGACCGGCACGTGGAGCTGGCGCTGCGGACCACCCTGGAGGAGAACCTCGCGATGGTCCGCGACACGGTCGCGCACCTGACCGCCGAGGGGCAGCGGGTCTTCCTGGACGCCGAGCACTTCTTCAACGGCTACCGGGACAACCGCGACTACGCCCTCGAGGTGCTCCGGGCCGCCTTCGAGGCCGGTGCCGAGGTGGCCGCCCTGTGCGACACCAACGGCGGGATGCTGCCGACCTGGGTCAGCGACGTCGTGCACGACGTGGTCACCGCGACCGGTGGCCGGATCGGCATCCACGCGCACAACGACACCGGCTGCGCGGTGGCGAACAGCCTGGCCGCGGTCGACGCCGGTGCCACCCACGTGCAGGGCTGCATCAACGGGTACGGCGAGCGCACCGGCAACGCCGACCTCATCAACGTGGTCGCCAACCTCGAGCTGAAGATGGACCGCCAGGTGCTCCCGGCCGGCTTGCTGCGCGACGCCACCCGGATCGCGCACGCCGTCGCCGAGGTCACCAACGTGCCGCCGGCCTCCCGGCAGCCGTACGTCGGGGTCTCGGCGTTCGCGCACAAGGCCGGGCTGCACGCCAGTGCGATCAAGGTCGACCCGAACCTCTACCAGCACATGGATCCCGAGGGCGTCGGCAACGACATGCGGCTGCTGGTCTCGGACATGGCCGGGCGGGCGTCCATCGAGCTCAAGGGCAAGGAGCTCGGCTTCGAGCTCAGCCCCGAGCTGATCGTCGCGGTGACCGCGCGGGTCAAGGAGATGGAGCTGCGCGGCTACACGTTCGACGCCGCCGACGCCTCCTTCGAGCTGCTGCTCGCCGAGGAGGTCGCCGGGGAGCGCCCGTCGTACTTCAGCGTCGAGTCCTGGCGGGTCATCACCGACTCCGCCCCCGGTGCCGAGGCCGGCTCCGAGGCCACCGTCAAGCTGGTCGCCGGCGGCTCCCGGCTGGTCGTGGTCGGCGAGGGCAACGGCCCGGTGAACGCGCTCGACCACGCGCTGCGGCAGGCGATCGAGCAGCTGTACCCGGAGATCGTGAAGTTCGAGCTGATCGACTACAAGGTGCGCATCGTGGACCAGGGCCACGGCACCGACGCGATCACCCGGGTGCTCATCGAGACCTCCGACGGGCAGTCGTCCTGGGTCACCGTGGGGGTCGGGCACAACGTGATCGAGGCGTCGTGGGAGGCGCTGATCGACGGGCTCACCTTCGGCCTGCGCCGGCACGGGGCCTGAGCCCGGTCCTGGCTACGCGTCCACCACCCGCGCGACCAGGTCCTCCCAGCCCGCGACGATCCGATCGACGTCGATGCCCTCGATCTGGGTCTGCTGCAGCAGGATCGGAACCTCGAGCGGAGCCAGCAGGGCGGTGGTGAGCAGGTCGATGTCGCCGCGGACGCCGAGCTCGTGGAGCAGGTAGCGCACGTGCGTCGCGGTGAACGAGTAGGCGGCGTACGAGCGCGGCTGCGCGCCCGTGGCGGCCTGCACCAGCGCGGCCCGCTCGAGGTTGCCGACCAGGCGTGAGCGGCCGAAGGCGAGCAGCCGTTCCCGGGGCGGCGCCCCCGGGCCGAGCGGGGGCGGCCCGCCCATCACGTCGCCCTGCCACGCCGCCTCGGACGCATCGAGCAGCGCGGCCATCAGCCCGGCCCGGCTCCCGAACCGGCGGAACACGGTGCCCTTGCCGACCCCGGCGCGCTCCGCGACCGCGTCCATGGTGACGGCGTCAACGCCGGCGCTGTCGACGAGCTCCTTGGCGGCGCACATGAGGGCATCCCGGTTGCGCGCGGCGTCGCTGCGCTCGCGCGGCGGCTCCCCGAGGAGGGGGAGCAGCTCCGGCTCATGGCTCATGCGGGCCACCTTAGGGGGTGCTCCGACATCGTGCAGAAAGTTTCCCAGGCTCGGGAATGAAAGCGGACCACGGTCCGTTTAGGCTTCTCGAAGCGGTTCCCACAACCTCAGGAGAGAGTCCCATGACCCGTGTAGCCGTGCTCGTCGGCAGCCTTCGCGCCGACAGCGTCAACCGCCAGGTGGCCGAGTCCCTGCGCACCCAGGCCCCGGCCGGCGTCGAGATCGAGATCATCGACGGTCTCGGCGACGTGCCGTTCTACAACGAGGACATCGACGGCGCCGCTGCTCCGGCCGCCGCCACCGCGTTGCGCGAGAAGGTCGCCCGCGCCGAGCGCGTCCTGGTCGTCACCCCCGAGTACAACGCCACGATGCCGGCCGTGCTCAACAACGCGATCGACTGGCTGTCCCGCCCGTACGGCGCCGGCGCGCTGGTCGGCAAGCCGCTGGGTGTCGTCGGCGTGACCCCGACGCCGTACGGCGGCAAGTGGGCCCACGACGACGCCCGCCGCTCGGCCAAGATCGCCGGGGCCGTCGTGGTCGAGGACATCAACGTCTCGCAGACCTCCATCGACGTGGACGTGCTCAACGACCCCGCCGTGCGGGCCAAGCTGCGCGGCGCCCTGGAGACCCTGGTCGACTACCAGCCCGAGGCGTCCGCGGCCTGATCCGCCGCGCGCTCGCTAGCCTCGGTGCGTGAGCGCGCTCCATGACCTGACCGCCCTCGAGCAGGGTGCGGCGATCCGATCCGGTGAGGTGTCCCGGACCGAGCTCGTCGAGCACTACGCCGAACGCGCCGAGCGACTGAACCCGTCGCTCGGCGCGTTCGTCACTCTCGCCGCTGACCAGGCACGCAAGCGCGCACTCGACGACCTGCCCGAGGGACCGCTCGCGGGGGTCGTCAGCGCCGTCAAGGACCTCAACCTGACGGCCGGCATCCGCACGACCTTCGGCTCGGCCCTGTTCGCCGGCTACGTGCCCGAGTTCAGCGACGAGGTCGTGCTCCGGATGGAGCGCGCGGGCCTGCTCAGCCTCGGCAAGACCAACACCCCCGAGTTCGGCTCGCCCTGCTACACCGAGCCCGACGTCGCGCCGCCCGCGGTGACGCCCTGGGACACCAGCAGGATGGCCGGCGGGTCCAGCGGTGGGGCGGCGGCCGCGGTCGCGGGCGGGCTGGTCGCCGTCGCTCAGGGGTCCGACGGCGGCGGCTCGATCCGGATCCCGGCGAGCTGCTGCGGCCTGGTCGGGCTCAAGCCGACCCGCGGGCGCATCTCCGGGTCCCCGATGTACGGCGAGGTCACCGGGCTGGCTACCGCGGGTCCGCTCGCCAGGACCGTGCGCGACGCGGCGGCGTTCCTGGACGTGCTCGCCGGGCGGGCCGTCGGCGACCCGTTCTGGGCTCCCGAGCCGGACCGGTCGTTCCTGGAGGCGTGCGCGTCCCCGCCGGGCCGGCTGCGTGTGGGTCGCTTCGCCGAACCCGTGATCGCGGAGACGTCCGTGGATCCCGCCTGCCTCGAGGCCTGGGAGAACGCCTCGCGCCTGCTGGAGTCGCTCGGCCACGAGGTCGAGGACATCGCCCCGCCGATGGAACGGGAGTCGGTGGCGACCTTCGAGACCTGCTGGGCCGTGCTCACCGCGCTGTCCACGGTCTCGCTGAGCCCCGAAGACCGTGCGCGGCTGCGAGCGCTGACCCGGTGGCTCGGCGGGCTGGGGGAGCGGGTGAGCGGACCGCAGTTCGGGCTGGCCCTGGGCGAGCTGCGCCGGATCGCTGCCGGGGTGCTCGAGCGCCTGGCGCCGTACGACGTGGTGCTCACGCCGACGCTCGCCTCCCCGCCGCTGCCCGTCGGAGCGCTGCGCAACGACGAGGACCCCTCCGCCGACTTCGAGGCGCAGAAGCGGTTCACGCCGTGGACGTCGCTCTACAACGTCACCGGCAGCCCGGCGATCTCGCTTCCCCTTCACCAGACGCCCGAGGGACTGCCCGTCGGCATCATGCTCGCGGCTGCCCCGGGGCGCGAGGACCTGCTGCTCTCGCTGGCCGCCCAGGTCGAGGAAGCTGCCCCGTGGATCGACCGGAAGCCGCCCTGCTGGTGACTAGCGGGCCCTGAGGCGGTACCGGGCGATCAGGCCCGCGACCAGGCCGATGATCGCGCCGAGCAGCGCTGCCGGCACACCGAGCTCGAACACCGCGAACCAGGCCGTGGGTGCGTAGACGTTCAGTCCGACGACCAGCCCCGCGATCCCGCCGAGGATGCCGAAGACGGCGCCGACGGTGAGCATCGAGCGCGCCGGCTCGGGGACGTCGCGGTACCAGCTCGGGGCGGGCATGGGGCCAGCCTAGGGGTACGCACGCGGTGCGCGTCGGTAGTCAAGGTCCAGGGTGCGGCAGGGCCTACATGAGGTCACGATCCTTGACCGGGCGCGCGGGTCTCCCGTCTACCGCCCTTTACACCTGCCGCTTCAGCTTGCGCCTCGGGCATCCCTGGATGCCTGTTGTCGGGATGACCGAGTCTCTCACGCCGGAGCCGGCCAACCAGAACCCCTGATTCGGCGGGCCAGAAGGCCTGATTCGGCGGGTGGGGGTGGGGGTTAGGTAAGGAGGCGGGCGCACGCCTCGATCAGCCGCTGCCGGATCGGGGCGGCGCGGTCGGCGAAGGTGCGCTGCTGGGCGACGTAGTCCGCCTTGCCCTCGGGGGTCTCGATCCGCACGGGGGTCCAGGGTTCGCCGGTGGGGTCGAGGGTGAGGCCGGTGAAGTCGTACGGCGCCGCGCGCATGTCGAGGATGCGGATGTCCCAGGCGAGCTCGAAGGCGTCGGCCACGAGCTCCGAGGGGATCATCGGGGAGAGCCGGAAGGCGTGCTTGTACAGGTCCATCCCGGCGTGCAGGCAGCCTGGCTGCTCGAAGGCCGGGCGGTCGTCGCGGCCGGGCTGGAGCGTGTTCAACTGGCGCGCCTCGGGGGTGAAGAACCGGAAGGCGTCGAAGTGGGAGCAGCCGATCCGGTGGGTCTCGACCACCTCGTCGGTCGCCCGGGCCCCGAGGCGCAGGGGCCAGGAGTGCCGGACGTCGTCGGTCCGATAGACCATCGCCCACTCGTGCAGGCCGAAGCAGCCCAGCGTCGGGGGCCGGGAGGCCGTGGCGGTGAGCAGCGTGTGCAGCTGCCGGACGAGGGAGCGCTGCGACTCGACGTACGCAGGTGACACGGTCCCTCCGTCGTACGCCGGGAGGCCCTCGTACTCCGGCGCCTCGGCCAGCGTCACGCCGTACCCGGGGTGCCAGCGCCGCAGCGCCGCCGGCCGCTGGGAGTAGTAGGTGAAGAGGAAGTCGTGCACCGGGTGCATGACCCGGTCCCGCCGTCGCGCCAGGTGGGGAGCCACCCACACGTCGACCCGCGACTCGTGCGCGCGAGCACGCTGCTCCCACGCGTCACGGGGCAGCACGGTCGATGGCACGGCGTGAAGGGTACGTCGATAGGCTCTCCCAGTGCGCATCACCAGGTTCACCACGGGGGAGGACCCCCTCTACGGAGTACTGACCGGCGAGGTCGACGAGAACGGGATCCCCGAGGACGACGCCGTCATCGTCGGTCTCAACGGCGACCCGCTGTACGTCGGCCTGCACCTGTCCAGCAAGGAGTACGCCCTCGACGACGTCCGGCTGCTCTCGCCGGTGCTGCCGCGCAGCAAGGTGGTCGGCATCGGCCGCAACTACGCCGCGCACGCCAAGGAGCTGGGCAACGAGACCCCCGAGGAGCCGCTGCTGTTCCTCAAGCCGAACACCTCGGTGATCGGCCCGGACGACCCGATCTTCTACCCGCCGCAGTCCAGCGAGGTGCACTACGAGGGTGAGCTCGCCGTCGTCATCGGCCGCATCTGCCGTGACGTCCCGGCCGCCCAGGCCGCCGAGGTCATCCAGGGCTACACCGTCGGCAACGACGTCACCGCGCGCGACCTGCAGCGCAAGGACGGCCAGTTCACCCGGGCCAAGGGCTTCGACTCGTTCTGCCCGCTCGGCCCGTGGATCGAGACCGAGCTGGACACGTCGGACCTGCGGCTGCGGACGTTCGTCAACGGCGAGGTGCGGCAGGACGGCCGTACGTCGGACATGGTCTTCGGCGTGCCGGAGCTGGTCGAGTACGTCTCCTCGGTCATGACGCTCCTGCCCGGTGACGTGATCCTGACCGGCACCCCCGAGGGCGTCGGCCCGGTCGAGCCCGGGGACGAGATCGAGGTGTCCATCGAGGGCATCGGCAACCTGACCAACACAGTGAAGAAGCGTGAAGCGTGAGTGAGAACGTCCGAGTCCGGATGGCCCCGAGCCCGACCGGCTCCCCGCACGTGGGCATGGCGCGAACCGCCCTCTACAACTGGGCTTTCGCCCGCCACCACGGTGGCACCTTCGTGTTCCGCATCGAGGACACCGACCGCGAGCGCAGCACCGACGAGTCGCTGGCCTCGATCATCGAGGTGATGCACTGGCTCGGCCTGGAGTGGGACGAAGGCCCCGAGGTCGGCGGTGAGTACGGCCCGTACCTGCAGTCCGAGCGCGGCCACCTCTACCTCGATGCGCTGCAGCGGCTGCGCGAGGCCGGCTACACCTACGACTGCTACTGCACCAACGACGAGGTCGAGGCGCGGCGCAAGGCATCCGGCTCCAAGGTGATGGGGTACGACGGCTTCTGCCGCGAGCTCACCGACGAGCAGGTCAACGCGTTCGCGGGCCGCCCGAGCGTGGTCCGCTTCCGGATGCCCGAGGGCGAGATCACCTGGGACGACCTGGTCCGCGGCGACATCACCTTCCAGACCGAGTTCGTCCCCGACTACGCCCTCGCCCGGGCGAACGGCGAGCCGCTGTACACCCTGGTGAACCCGGTCGACGACGCGCTGATGGACATCACGCACGTGCTCCGCGGCGAGGACCTGCTCTCCTCCACGCCGCGCCAGATCGCCCTGTACGACGCGCTGCGCGAGGTCGGCATCGCGAAGGGCACGCCGCGGTTCGGGCACCTGCCGTACGTGATGGGCGAGGGCAACAAGAAGCTCTCCAAGCGCGACCCGGGCGCCAACCTGATCGGCTACCGCGAGGACGGGTTCCTGCCCGAGGGACTGCTCAACTACCTGGCCCTGCTGGGCTGGGCGATCGCCCCGGACCGGGACGTGTTCACCCTGGCGGAGATGGTCGAGAAGTTCGACATCGCCGACGTGAACCCCAACCCGGCCCGCTTCGACCTGAAGAAGGCCGAGGCGATCAACGCCTCGCACATGCGGCTGCTGCCGATCGACGAGATCACCCACCGCTCCCTGCCCTACCTGAAGGCGGCCGGCGTCGTCAGCGACCCGGTCTCGGACGCGGACGCCCGCCTGCTCGAGCTCGCGATGCCCCTGGTCGCCGAGCGGGTCAACAAGCTGACCGAGGTGCCGGAGATGCTCGGGTTCCTCTTCGCCGACGAGGTCGCCTACGACCCCGCCGACGTGGCCGCCGTGCTCGACGAGGCCGGCCGCGCGGTGGTGGCCGCGTCGCGCGAGGCGCTCGCCGGGCTCGGCCCGTGGAGCACGGCCGCGATCGAGGAGGCGCTGCGCGCCAAGCTGGTCGACGAGCTCGGCCTCAAGCCGCGCCACGCCTTCGGCCCGGTCCGGGTCGCCGTCACGGGACGCCGCGTCTCGCCGCCGCTGTTCGAGTCGCTGGAGCTGCTCGGCCGCGACGCCACGCTGCGCCGCCTGGACGCGGCCCTGGCCTGACGCCGTACGCCGATGAGCACGACCGCGCCGGAGGCGCACCCGCACCCCGAGGCGCGCACCTACCCGTTGATGCTGCGCACCTCGGCCTACGTCTGGTGGAAGCCGGCGCTGGGCATCGTGCTGCTGTTCCTGGCGTTCTTCTTCGCCTCGCCGCTGCTGCTGCCGCTGCTGGCCGTGCTGGTCGCACTCGACCACGACGGCTCGTTCGCCGACGCGTTCAAGCAGGCCGGCACCCTGGACCACGTCACCTGGCAGAACATGCTCTGGCTCAACCTCTCGCTGGCGCTGCTGGTGCCGGCGACGTGGGGGATCCTGCGGCTGGTGCACTGGATGCGCGGCACCTGGCTGGCCTCGGTGCGGCCGGGGTTCCGGTGGCGGTTCTTCTGGGGCTGCTTCGGGCTGGCGGTGCTGGCGATCCTGGCCAGCCTGCTGGTCGGGGCGTTCCTGCCCGGCGACCCCGCCGACCTGCACGCCTCGGCCAACGACGTCACCGGCCGCCTGGTCGGCATCGGCGTCGTGGTGCTGCTGACGACGCCGCTGCAGGCGATCGGCGAGGAGTACGCGTTCCGGGGCTACCTGCTGCAGGCGTTCGGCTCGCTGACCCGGCAGCCGTGGTTCGGGATCGGTCTCAGCGCGGCGCTGTTCGCGCTGGCCCACGGCGCGCAGAACCTGCCGCTGTTCCTGGACCGGCTCGCCTTCGGGCTGATGGCCGGCTACGTCGTGTACCGGACCGGGGGACTGGAGGCCGGGATCGCCCTGCACGTCTGGAACAACCTGGTCGCCTTCGGGCTGGCGCTCGGCTTCGGCGACATCGACGATGCCCTCGGGGTCGACAAGGTGCCGTGGTCGAACATCGTGCTGACCCTCACCCAGAACGGCGTCTTCCTGGTCCTGGTGCTGCTGCTGGCCCGGCGGATGGGCGTGAGCAGGACCACGCAGCCGCCGGGCTCCTGGCCGCCACCACCGCCGGGGGAGGCCCCCGTTTTGGTGCCCTCAAGTCCCTCCGTGTAAGGTTTCCCTTCGGTTCGGGCGCCCGGGAGGGCTGTCCGAATTGGTGGGATATGGTGTAATTGGCAGCACGACTGATTCTGGTTCAGTTAGTCAAGGTTCGAGTCCTTGTATCCCAGCGAGTAGGGACGATTTGGTCTGTCGTTCGTGCAAACGATAGAGTCACGTCTCGCTCAAGCCCCCGTTGTGTAGTGGCCTAGCACGCCGCCCTCTCAAGGCGGTAGCGCCGGTTCGAATCCGGTCGGGGGTACCACGAGAAAAGCCCAGTCCGTCGAGGACTGGGCTTTTGTCATCCCCTCAGATTGGGGGTTCCGGTCAGGCCGCGCGCGGTCCACGATGGAGGTTCCGGCCGCCGTCGAACGATCCCCCGGGAGGGACCGTATGCGCGCTGACCGGCGGCGAGGGCTCAGCAGGGTGGCCCTCTACTCGCACGACACGCAGGGACTCGGGCACGTCCGCCGCAACAGCCTGCTCGCGGCCGCGATCGTCGCCACCGACCCCGACGTCTCGGTGCTGCTCCTCTCCGGCGCGCGTGAGGCCGTCTCGTTGCCGCTTCCCGAGCGCACCGAGGTGGTGGTCGTCCCGGGGATCGCCAAGGACCGGACCGGCCGCTACTCCTCGCGCTTCCCCGGCTGCTCGCTGCCGCAGGTCGTCGCGATGCGGGCCGCCGTCGCCGAGGCCGTGCTCGCGTCGTACGCACCCGACGTGCTCGTCGTCGACAAGTGGGCGCGCGGGTTTCGGGGCGAGCTCGAGCCCGCGATCAGGCGGCTGCGCGAGGAGCACGGCACCCGCACGGTGCTGGGTCTGCGCGACGTCCTCGACGACGTCGAGACCACCCGGCGGGAGTGGGCGGCCGACGGCACCACCGAGGCGATCGACAGCCTGTACGACGAGGTCTGGGCCTACACCGACCCCACCGTCTTCGACCCGGCCGAGGTCTACGGCTGGGAGCGCTGCGTGCGCGCCAAGGTCCGCTACCCGGGCTACCTGGGCAGCGGCCGCGCCCGGCTGCTGCCGTCGGCGACCGGCCCGTACGGCGCCCGCCCGGCACTGCCCGAGCTGCGCCGACCGTTCGTCCTCGGGCTGGTCGGCGGGGGTCAGGACGGCGAGGCGGTCGTCGCGTCGTTCCTGGACGCCTCGTTCCCCGCGGGGCACGACGGCGTGCTGGTGGCCGGTCCGTACCTGCCGGGCCCGCTGCTGGCCGCGGCCGAACGGACGGCGGCGCGCCGACCCGACCTGCGCGTGTACCGGTTCGTCGCCGACGTCCCGCGGCTGACCCGGGCCGCCAGCGCGATCGTGACGATGGGCGGCTACAACTCGGTCTGCGAGGTGGTCGTGTCCCGGCGGCCGGCGCTGGTCGTGCCCCGGGTACGGCCGCGCGGCGAGCAGGCGCTGCGGGCTGCCCACTTCGCGCGCCGCGGCCTGCTCGACGTCGCGTGCGGCGACCACCTCGGCGCCGACGACCTGACCCGGTGGCTGAGCGCCGCGGTGGGCACCCGTCCCGCCGGCCGGCCCCCGGTCGACCTCGGTGGTCTCGGCCGGGTCCCCGCGCTGGCCGCCGGGCTCGTCGGCCGGCCGGTGGGCCCGGCGAGGAGGACCGCCGATGTCGGCTGAGCACGGACGGGTCGGCTACGTCCTCAAGATGTACCCACGGCTCTCGGAGACCTTCGTGGTCAACGAGATCCGCGCGCTCGAGCACCTGGGCGCCGACCTCGAGATCTTCTCGCTCCGCCCGCCCGCCGACGGCCGGTTCCACGAGGCGCTGGCGCAGGTGCGGGGCACCGTCACCTACCTCGACCTGTCCGGCAAGGCCGGCGACCTCTGGCAGGCGCTGGCCGCCTGCCGCCTCGCCGATCCGGAGCGCTTCGCCGCGAGCACGGCCGACCTGTTCGCGGCGGCGGCCGCCGACGGTTACCAGGCACTGCTGCTCGCCGGGCTGGTGCGCGAACGCGGGATCACCCACCTGCACGCCCACTTCGGCTCGGTCTCGGCCGCGGTGGCCCGGCTCGCCGCGCGGCTGGCCGGGATCGAGTACTCGGTCACCCTGCACGCGAAGGACATCTTCCACGACGACGTCGACCGCGAGCAGCTGGCGCTGCGGCTGCGCGACGCGGCCGCCGTGGTCACGGTCAGCGACTACAACGAGCACTACCTGCGGGAGCGGTACCCGGCCGCGACGGCTCGGCTGGTACGCATCTACAACGGCATCGAGCTGGACGCGTACCCGCCGAGCCGCCCGGACGTGCGGCCCCGGGTCGTGGCCGGTGTCGGCCGCCTGGTCGAGAAGAAGGGCTTCGACGACCTGGTCCGCGCGATCGCGCTGCTGCGCGACCGAGGTGCGCCCGCGCACCTCGACCTGGTCGGCGCCGGCGAGCGGGAGCCGGCTCTCCGCGAGCAGGTCGCCGGCCTCGGGCTGGAGGAGCTGGTGACCTTCCACGGTCCGCTCACCCAGGCGGAGACCCGCGAGGTCGTCCGTGCGGCAGCGGTGCTCGCGGCGCCCTGCGTGGTCGGTGCGGACGGGAACCGGGACGGCCTCCCGACGGCGATCCTGGAGAGCCTGGCCCTGGGCACGCCGGTGGTCGCGACGCCGGTGACCGGCATCCCCGAGGCCGTGATCGACGAGGAGACCGGACTTCTCGTGCCGGAGCACGATCCGGTCGCGCTGGCCGACGCCCTGGCGCGGCTGCTCGACGACCCCGGCCTGCGCTGCCGGCTGGCCGAGGCCGGCCGGCACCGGGTCGAGCAGGCCTTCGACCTGCAGGTGAACGCCAAGCTGGTCCACGACGTGATCGGCGCGGGGGCAGGAGCAGGCCGATGATGCGGGTCGCCTACGTCTGCACGGATCCGGGGGTGCCGCCGTTCGGCTGCAAGGGCGCCTCGGTCCACGTCCAGGCCGTCCTCACCCAGCTGCTCGACCGCGGCGCCGAGGTCCATCTGCTCACGCCCCGGCCCGAGCCGCCGCCGCCGAGGCTCGCCGGCGTGCGGGTGCATCCGCTGCCCGCCGTACGCGGTGCCGGGCCGGTCGCGCGGGAGCGCGCGGCGCGCCTGGCCGACCGCGTGGTCGCGACCGTCCTCGACCGGCTCGCGTCCGAGAGACCGCTGGACCTCGTCTACGAGCGCTACGCCCTGTGGGGCCGCACGAGCATGTCCTGGGCCCAGTGGCACGAGGTCCCCAGCGTGCTCGAGGTCAACGCCCCGCTGCCCGACGAGCAGAGCCGCTACCGGGCGTTGTACGACCGCGTCGCCGCCGACCAGGTGGCCCGGACGGCGACCGGACGGGCCGGCGTGGTGGCCTGCGTGAGCGATCCGGTCGCGGCCTGGGTGCGAGGGCTGGGTGCCGCGGACCCGTCCCGGGTGCACGTGGTGCCCAACGGCGTGGACACCCGCCGCTTCGCGGCCAGACCCGTACGGCGCTCCGCGGACGTGTTCACGCTGGGCTTCCTGGGCACGCTCAAGCCCTGGCACGGCGTCGACCTCCTGCTGCAGGCCCTCGCGCTGCTGCGCCGGAGCGACCCGTCCTGGCGGCTCCTCGTCGTCGGCGACGGGCCCGAGCGACCGCTCCTCGGGTCGCTCGTCGCGGCCCTCGGGATCGCCGGCTGCGTCGAGCTCACCGGCGCGGTCGCGCCCGAGGAGGTGCCGGGCCTGCTGTCCCGGATGGACGTCGCGGTGGCGCCCTACCCGCCGGCAACGGACTTCTACTTCTCGCCGCTGAAGATCTACGAGTACCTCGCGGCCGGGCTGCCCGTGATCGCGAGCGACGTCGGGCCGCTGCCGGCGCTGCTGACCGCCGGGCCGCGGCGCCTCGGCAGCGTGTATCCGGCCGGCTCGGCCACCGGACTGGCCGAGGCTCTCCTCCGGCTCCGGGGCGACCCGGACCTGCGTGCCGCGCTCGGAGCGAACGCCCGCCGCGCCGCCGTCGAGCGCCACGACTGGAGTCGGGTGGTCGGTCGCATCCTGGACCTGAGCGGGGTGCGCCATGGCGCGACGCAAGCCTCGTGATCTGCGGGAGTCGCTGCCGGGCTTCCGGCGCCTCTTCCACTACGTGCGTCCGCACCTCCCGCGCGAGCGCGGCATGCTCGTCCTCGGGTCGGTCGCGCTGCTCTCCGAGGTCGGGTGGCGGCTGCTCGAGCCGTGGCCGCTGAAGTTCGTCATCGACGCCCTGGTCACCTCCAGCGGCGGCAGGATCGCCGCCAAGCAGCCCGAGAACGTGACCGTGCTGCTGCTCGCCGCGAGCGCCGGCCTGCTGGTGATCACGCTGCTGCGCGCCGGCTCCTCGTACGTCGGCACGCTGGCCTTCTCGCTCTCCGGGAGCCGGTTGCTCAGCGCCGTACGGGCCGACCTGTTCGCCCACCTGCAGCGACTGCCGATGGCCTACCACGACCGGGCCCGCACCGGGGACCTGGTCACCCGGGTGACCAGCGACGTGGGACGGCTCAAGGAGGTCGTCGTCACCGCGGCGCTGCCGCTGGTGTGCAACGTGCTGACCCTGGTCTCGATGATCGGGGTGGTGACCTGGCTCGACTGGCGGCTCGGCCTGGTGATGCTGCTGGTCTTCCCGGCCTTCTTCGTGACCAGCACCCGGCTGGGCCGCCGGATCAACAGCGTCTCCCGGCTGCAGCGGCACGCGGAGGGATCGCTGGCCTCGCACGCGACCGAGTCGCTGGCGGCCATGCGCGTGGTGAAGTCGTACTCGCTCGAGCAGACCATGCAGGAGACGTTCACGGTCAGCAACCAGAAGTCGCTCAAGGACGGCGTCAAGGCCAAGCGCCTCTCCGCCGGGCTGGAGCGCAAGACCGACGTGCTGGTCGGGATCGCGACCTCGGTGGTGCTCTTCGCCGGCGCCCAGCGCGTGCTCGCCGGCGCGATGACCCCCGGTGAGCTCGTCGTCTTCCTGACCTACCTCAAGGCCGCCTTCAAGCCGCTGCGCGACGTCGCGAAGTACGTCGGGCGGATTGCCCAGGCGGCCGCCTCCTCCGAGCGCATCGTCGACGTCCTCGAGGAGGTCCCGACCGTCGTCGACACCGAGGGTGCGATGCCGGCGCCGCGACTGTCCGGCGACATCGAGCTGCGCAACGTATGGCTCGAGCACACCCCCGGGCACCCGGCGCTGCGGGGAGTGGACCTGAAGATCCCCGCGGGCCAGCGGATCGCGGTCGTCGGGCCTTCGGGCGCCGGGAAGTCGAGCCTGGCGATGCTGCTGTCGCGGCTGTGCGACCCGGTACGCGGCCAGGTCTACCTCGACGGCATCGACCTACGGAACCTGACCGTGCGCTCGGTGCGCGACCAGACCGCGGTCGTGCTGCAGGAGAGCGTGCTGTTCGCGACGACGGTCGCGGAGAACATCGGCTACGGCACCACCGACCCGACGCCCGACCAGGTCCGTGCCGCTGCCGTGCTGGCCGGGGCCGACGGCTTCATCTCCCGGTTGCCGGAGGGCTACGACACCGTGGTCGGGGAGCGCGGCGCGACCCTCTCAGGAGGCGAGCGCCAGCGGATCGCGATCGCCCGCGCCGCGATGCGGCGGGCTCCGATCGTCGTCCTCGACGAGGCGATGACCGGGCTGGACCCGCGCACCGAGACCGAGGTGCACGCGGCGCTGCACCGGCTGACCGAGGGCTGCACCACCGTGGTCATCAGCCACGAGCCCGCCGCCGCGCTCGCCTGCGACCGGGCCGTGTGGATCGAGGACGGCCGGATCGTCGACGACGGCCACCCGCGGATGGTGCTCGCGCGGCGGGTCGGGGGCACCCATGCCGCGGGCTGAGCCGATCCTCGAGGACGCCCAGGTGCCCGGCGCCGCGGTCGTCCTCGCGCCCGCCCTGCTCGAGGAGTGGCTCGCCGAGCGGCTGCGGCCTCCGTGCGCCGTCGTGCCGCACCGGCTGCGCTACAAGGCCGGGACCAGCGTGGTCCTGGGCTTCTCGCTGACCACCGGGCACGACGGGCCCACCGAGCGCTGCGTCGCGCGCGCCTACGCCGCCGAGGCCGCGGCCAAGGCCGCCAAGGACGTGGCGAAGTCGCCGCCGGGTAGCGTCCTCGCCCACGACGCCGGCCTGCGCCTCGTGGTCACGACCATGGCGGGGGACCGGGCGATCCCCGTGCTGGGCCGGCTGGCCGAGCCCGAGGACGTCGCGCGCCGGCTGTCTCCGGGAGACCCGCGCGCGGTCCGGCTCCGGACGCTGCGGCACAACCCCGGGCGCCGCTGGGTGGGTGTCCTCGAGCAGGACGGCGCGGCGCCGCTGCTGGTGCGCGCGTACGACGGGCCGGCGCGGATGCGTGCGGCGGCGGAGTGCTACCGCGCTCTCGGCGGACGCGACGAGGTCAGCGGCCCTCAGGCCCCGTGGCTCGTCGGCCGGTCCCGCCGGCTGGCCGCGATCGCCGTGACGTGGGCCGAGGGCACCGACCTCGCGAGCAGCGGCACGGCCGGCGACTGGCGGGCCGCGGGCACGGAGCTCGCTCGCCTGCACGACCGGTCGGGCCGGCGGCTGCGTACCCGGCGGCCCGCGCTCGCCGCCGAGGCCGTGGCCGCCACGTGCGACCAGATCGCCCTCCTGCTGCCGGGTCTGGCCGCCGACGTGCTCGCGGCGGGGCAGGAGGTCCGGCGGCTGCTGGAGCGGACCGGCGGCGAGGGCGGGGTCGGCGAGGGTAGGGCCACGCACGGCGACTTCTCCGCCGACCAGGTGGTCGTCGGCGCGCGGGCACGGCCGGTGATCGTCGACCTCGACGCTGCGCGGCGCGGTGCGGCCGCCTACGACCTGGGCTGCCTGGTCGCGACCACGCCGTCCGGCGACACCCGCCTGCTGGACGCGTTCGCCTCGGGCTACGAAGACGTGCGTGCCTACCCCGCCTCGGTCGACGTGGCCGTGCACGCCGTGGCGTTCCGGCTCCGCAAGGCGGTCGAGCCGTTCCGGGACTGCGCGCCGGACTGGCCCGCGCGGGTGACCGAGCGGGTGCGCGCCGCGTGCGCCGCCCTCGACGACCTGCTCGTCACGGGGGCTCGGCGATGACCATGGTCGACGGCCTGGTGGCCGCCCTGGAGCCGGCCGGGCTGCGGCTGCGCACCGTGCACCCCCGCGAGCACGGGCGCCTGACACTGGGCCTGACCACGGTCGACGGCCAGGTCTGCGCGGCGCAGTGGCACGCCCATGCGGAGCGGACGGCGGCCATCGCCACCGAGCTGCGCGAGCGGTTCGGCAGCAGGGACGTGCAGGTCCTCGACGAGGGTCGCCTGGTGGTCCAGCACCGGGGTGCCGACCGGCGTCTCGTGGCCCTGCGCGACGTGCTCGGCAGCCCTGGAGCCGTGCTCGTCTCGCACCGGCCGGAGCGACGGGCGGTGGTGCGGACCGGCCCCACGCGAACTGGCGCGGACCGCTACGTGAAGGTGGTCCGGCCGGGGCGGATCGCCGAGGTCGTGCCGCCGCCCGGCCTGCACGCGACCGACCTGCGGATCCCGCAGGTGATCGCGACGGACGACGACCAGGGCACGGTCACGATGACCGCCGTCCGTGGCCGCACGCTGTACCAGGCGCTCGCCGATCCCCGGATCGGCGACCGGGACATGGCCGTGGCCGGCCGCCTCCTCGGAGCCGCGCTGCGGTCCCTGCACGCCGGCGACGCCGCCTCGCCCCGCCCCGTGCACGACCGCGCGGCCGAGCTGGCCGCCGCGCGGCGCACGCTCGCCGCGGCGAGCGGGCACGGCCTGCTGGACGCCGGCGTGTGGGAGTCGCTGCTCGCTGAGGCCGGGGCCGTTCTCGACGCGCAGCCGCCCGCGCTCGCGCTGCTCCACCGCGACCTGCACGACAAGCAGGTGATCCTCGAGCCCGGCCGGCCCGTCGGCCTGGTCGACCTCGACCTGGTGGCGCTCGGCGATCCCGCCCTGGACCTGGCCAACCTGGCCGTCCACCTCGACCTCCGCGCCCGGCAGCACCACTGCTCACCCGCGCGGGCGCGGCACTGCCTTGACGGCGTGCTGGGCGGGTACGGCCCGGACGCCGGTCTGCTGGGACGACTGCCGGGATACGCCCGGACCACCCGGCTGCGGCTCGCCGGCGTGTACGCGTTCCGCAGGCCGCCGCCGGGCTTGGTCGGCTACCTCCTGCACGGCGGCGTGGAGACCGTCCCGTCCTCATGACCGATTTCCGCTAGAACTGTCGGTGGGTGCGGGTCAGACTCGTGGCATGCACGAGACGGCGATGTACCTCGACACGGAGTCCTGCTACCGGGCGGTGAAGAGCAAGGACCGTCGCTTCGACGGGGTCTTCTACACCGCGGTGCGCACCACCGGGATCTACTGCCGTCCGAGCTGCCCGGCGATCACGCCGAAGTCCGTGAACGTCACCTTCTACCCGAGCGCGGCCGCCGCCCAGCAGGCCGGCTACCGGGCCTGCAAGCGCTGCCTGCCGGACGCCACCCCGGGCTCGCCGGACTGGGACGTCGCCGCGGACGTGGCGGGCCGGGCGATGCGGCTGATCGCCGACGGCGTGGTCGAGCGCGACGGCGTCGGCGGCCTCGCCGACCGGCTCGGCTACTCCGCTCGCCAGCTCAACCGCCTGGTCACCGGCGCGTTCGGGGCGGGCCCGCTGGCGCTCGCCCGGGCACGGCGGGCGCAGACCGCACGGGTGCTCATCGAGACCTCGGCGCTCTCGTTCGCCGACATCGCCTTCGCCTCGGGCTTCGCCAGCATCCGGCAGTTCAACGACACCGTCCGGGAGGTCTACGGCGCGACGCCGACCGAGCTGCGGGGCCGCCGCGGTCACGCCACGACCTCCGGGGTGCTGGAGACCCGGGTCGGGGTCCGGGAGCCGTTCGCCGGGGAGGAGCTGCTGGCCTTCCTGGCGCTCCGCGCGGTTCCGGGCATCGAGGTCGTCGGCCCGGACGGTGACCCCGGCTGGTACGAGCGTTCCCTGGCGCTGCCGCACGGCCCGGGCGTGGTCCGGGTCCAGCTGATCGGCCGGCCGGCGGGGTACGTGCCGTGCTCGGTCGCCCTGGCCGATGCCCGCGACCTGGCGCCGGCGCTGGAGCGGACCCGGCGGCTGCTCGACGCGGACTGCGACCCGGTCGCGGTCGACGAGCAGCTCGCCGACGATCCCGTGCTGGCGCCGCTGGTCCGTGCCCGCCCCGGCCTGCGCGTCCCCGGTCACGTCGACGGCGTCGAGCTCGCCGCGCGGGCAGTGCTCGGTCAGCAGGTCAGCGTCGCCGGCGCCCGGACCCTGGCCGGCCGGCTGGTGGCGTCGTACGGGAAGCCGCTGGAGCTGGCCGGAGACCACCTGGTCACCCACCTGTTCCCCGATGCGGCAACCCTCGCGTCCATCGACCCGGCGGAGATCGCGATGCCGCGGGCTCGCGGCCGGGCGCTCAACGCGGTCGCCGCCGCGCTGGCCGACGGGACCGTGGCGCTGGACCGCAGTGCCGACCGCGCCGAGGTCCGGGCCGCGCTGCTCGCCGTCCCCGGCATCGGACCGTGGACCGCGGACTACGTCGCGCTGCGTGCGCTCGGCGACCCGGACGTGTTCCTGCCGACCGACGTCGGGGTGCGCCACGCCGCCGAGCGGCTCGGCCTCGACGACCCGACCACCCGGAGCGCGGCCTGGACGCCGTGGCGCTCGTACGCGCTCCTGCACCTGTGGACCATGCTCAGCGAAAGGGAGAACTAAGGTGACCACGACAACCCGTCCCACGACCTCTGGAACCACCGTGCACACCGTGATGGACTCGCCGATCGGCGACCTGCGCATCATCGCCAGCGACGAGGCGATCCTCGCGATCGAGTTCTCGCCGTTCCGCGGGCTCGCCGACGGCCGGCCGATCGGAGCGCGCGCCGACGACGACCTGCTGCTGCGGCGCGCGGTCGAGCAGCTGCAGGCCTACTTCGCCCGCGAGCTGCGCGAGTTCGACCTGCCGCTGGACCCGCGGGGCAGCGCCTTCCAGAAGTCGGTCTGGCGCGAGCTGGTCGCGATTCCGTGGGGCGAGACCGCCTCGTACGGCGAGATCGCGCACCGCCTCGGGCACACCAACGCCGCCTCCCGCGCCGTCGGGCTGGCCAACGGCCGCAACCCGATCCCGATCGTCATCCCGTGCCACCGGGTGATCGGCGCCAACGGGTCGCTGACCGGGTACGCCGGCGGGATCGGGCGCAAGCAGACGCTGCTCGAGCTGGAGCAGGACGCCCTGTTCTGACCCGCGCCACCTGACCTTTGCGTCCGCGCCCCGGGCCACTGCGCGTGCGTACCGGGACCTGCGAATGTTGCTGGTGGGACTGCCGGGCCGTCCCTCGGTCACACCAGCAACATTCGCAGGCCCGGGTGCGCGTCAGGAGGCACGGCACCAGGTGCGCGTCCAGGGTTCAAGAGGACCGCTCGGCGGCGTCGTACCGCCGGGAGAGGTCCTCCTGGGCCATCCGGCGCAGGGCCAGCAGCACGGGCTCCTGGAGCAGGGTGCCGATGACGACGGCCTCGACGGAGAGGTCCCGGCTGCCGCCCCAGTCCGGGTGCCGCAAGGAGAGCACCTCGTTCTCGGCGATCGGCCGGATCGAGTGCGCGTACACGTTCAGCATCGGGTCGCTCATCGGGTGACCGAGCTCGTCGAGGGTGTCCAGGGCCCTGGCCAGCACGAGAACCTGCGGGTGTCCCTCGGCCAGCTGCCAGTCCTGGATCTCCAGCAGCCGTCGTACCCGGGCCAGCGAGGCCTCGGTCGGGGGAGGGGCGTCGGGGTCCGGGCTGCCCAGGCGGGTGTGCGCGCTGCCGACCGCCTCGTGCCAGGTCGGTGCGGCGTCGATGCCGGCGAGCACGTCGCGGACCGTGTCCAGCCGCAGCCGGGCCACGTCGGTCAGCGCTCGGATCAGGCGCAGCCGTCGTACGTGGCTCTCGTCGTACGACGCCCGGGTCCGGCCGACGGCCTCGCCGGCCGGCAGCAGGCCCTCGCGCAGGTAGTACTTGATTGTCGCGACGCTCAGCCCGGAGCGCTGCGCGAGCTCGGCCATCCACATGGAATCCAGGGTGACATTGGATAGTTACACTGTCCAATATTGGGGAGTTGAACTATCCAAAGGAGCTGTCATGTCGGACGAGTCCCGGATCCTGGCGGGGATCCTCTTCCTCTCCCTGGTCACCGTCGAGACCGGCGGCCTCTACCTGGTCAAGCTCTGGAAGGACGCAGCGGGCGCCACCCCGTTCCAGATCGGGTTCGCCCGAGCCGGGCACGCGCACGCCGGGGTGCTGCTGGTCCTGGGGCTGCTCTGCCAGCCGTACGTCGACCAGGCCGGCCTCTCCGGGGGCTGGGAGTGGATCGCGCGCAGCGGCGTGCCGATCGCCGCGCTCCTGATGCCGGGCGGTTTCTTCGCTGCCTCGGCCGGCGCGGGCCGGACGAAGCCGAACGGGTTCATCGCGATGGTGTTCGCCGGCGGCGCGGTCATGGCCGTCGGACTTGCCACCTTGGGGATCGGGCTGCTGACCGTCTAGTTCGGCAGGTTCTCGGTGCGGAACTTGGCGAGCAGCTCGGCCAGGCGCTCCTCGTCGCGCTGGGCGGCCGGGAGCAGCAGCTCGGCGATGATGTCGGTGAGCTCGGCGACCCGGCGGTTGAGCTGGCGGTTCTCCTGGACCGCGTTCTCGAGGTCGCGGATCCGGCGCGGCAGGTTGGCCACCTCGCGGACGTAGCGGCGGGCCGGGTAGCGCTGCTTCTCGGTGCTCATCGGATTCCTCTCTCGGAGCCGGAGGTGCCGCCCCAGCGCGCCACCAGGCGGGCGACGCGCGGGTCGGGCTGGTCGAAGAAGTCCTGGCCGGGGGTGACCTCGAGCAGCTCGACGGTGCCGCCGCGCTGCTCGACCAGAGCGGCGATCTCGTCCGGGTCGACCCGCTGGACCAGGTCGGCCGGCTCGGCCGGGACGTCCACGCCGGTGGCCGCGAACTCCAGCATCATCACGCCGCCGCGGCGCAGCGCCATCGAGCCGAGCAGCACCAGCAGGTCGCGGGCCTCGGCGTTCAGGCAGCCGACCAGGCCGCGGGCGTAGAGGTTGACCGGCTCCGGCGCGCGGGCGAGCTCGGCCCCGGTGACCAGCACCGAGCGGCGGTCGTTGAGGGAGAGCGTGGCCACCTCGACGTCGGTGATCCCGGCCCGGTCCAGCCGCCGCCGGGTCTGCCGCAGGGCGGTGCCGGCGAAGTCGTAGGCGCGCACCGGGTGGCCGACGTTGGCCAGCCAGACGGTGTCGCGGCCGTTGCCGCAACCGAGGTCGGCCAGCGGAGCGCCCTCGCCCAGGTACTGGTGCGCCCACCGGGCCGCCTCCGAGGGGCGCCACGGCACCTCGCTGCTGCGGTAGCGGAGCAGCTCGTTCCAGGCGATCACGTCGCTGCGGAAGCCGCGCAGCCAGCCGTCCAGCCGGCGGATGCCCTCGGGCGGGTCGACCGCCTGGAACGCCGGGTCCGGCACCCGCCAGCTCGGCCCGTAGAGGAACTCGAGCACTGCCTCGGGGTCGGCCGGCGCGGCCAGCTCGACGCCCTCGAGCACGACGCTGGAGGCGGGCGTCACGGCCGCGCGCGGCAGTCGTCCGCTGCGGGCGCCGAGCTCGTAGAAGACGCCGCTGACGTGGAACGCGCCGAAGATGTCGATCTGCACGTCGCGGCCGTCGTCGAGCTTGTGGAAGAGCTTGAGGTCGGCGCCGGACATCCGCACCAGCCGCCAGCCGCGGCGACGCATCGCGCGCTCCATCGCGTAGGACTCGCGGATGATGTCGGCCGGGGTGGTGTGCTCGCTGTAGTAGGCGAGGTCGGCGTCGGAGTCGTGGCCGATCATCTTGCCGTTCCGTACGGCGCCGAGCAGGCAGCCGTAGCTCAGGTGCGCGTCGAACCCGTCCTCGCGCAGGTCGGCCAGCGCCCGGCGGGTGCCCTCGACGACCTGGGCCCGGGTGTGGTCGTCGGTCTCGGAGAAGACCCGGGTGAGGTGGCCCATCTTGTCGATGGCCAGCGGGTGCCCGTGCTGGTCGCGCAGCTGCAGCGGGGCACCCTCGCCGCGGAAGGTGACGGACTCGTCGTACAGGGTGGTGCCGTCACGCTCCAGCCGCACCTGCGTGGTGCCGGACAGGCGCTTCTCCAGCAGCTCGGGCCAGCGCACCCGCCAGCCGCCACGCGAGCGAGAGCCGTCGCGCTCGGGCACGAACGACCAGATGTAGGCGTCGTCGAAGGAGACGACCACCGGGCCGCGGATGCGGCGGGGGACGACGACGTACTCGTCGGTGACGGCTGCTGCCATCGAGCTCGCACCCCCTTCGCGACGACTCCTCCATTGTCGAGCGCGAGTATAGGTTTACCCGCCGTTCACTCCGCGGCAGCCCGGCGCAGCGACTCCGAGAGCCGGTCGGCCGCGGCCAGCACGGCAGGCGCGTGCATCCGGCCCGGCTGGCGGGAGAGCCGCTCGAGCGGCCCGGAGACGGAGACCGCGGCGATGATCTTGCCGCTGGGAGAGCGGACCGGTGCGGAGACCGAGGCGACGCCCTGCTCGCGCTCGCCGATGGACTGCGCCCAGCCGCGGCGGCGGATGCCGGCCAGCGCGGTCGCGGAGAAGGCGGCGTTCTGCAGGCCGCGGTGGATCCGCTCCGGGTCCTCCCAGGCGAGCAGGATCTGCGCGGCCGAGCCGGCGCGCATGGTCAGCTGCGAGCCGACCGGGATGGTGTCGCGCAGGCCGCTGGGCCGCTCGGCGGCGGCGACGCAGACGCGGTACTCGCCCTGGCGGCGCCACAGCTGGGCGGACTCGCCGGTGATGTCGCGCAGCCGGGCCAGCACCGGGCCGGCTGCGGCCAGCAGCCGGTCCTCGCCGGCGGCCGCGGAGAGCTCGGCCAGCCGGGGCCCGAGGACGAAGCGGCCCTGCATGTCGCGAGCGACCAGCCGGTGGTGCTCCAGCGCGACCGCCAGCCGGTGCGCGGTCGGACGGGCCAGCCCGGTGCCGGCGACGAGACCGGCCAGGGTCGCCGGGCCGGACTCCAGGGCAGAGAGCACCAGGGCGGCTTTGTCGAGAACGCCGACTCCGCTAGAGTTGTCCATATTCCAATACTGCCGTCTCAAAAGACGAGATGCAAGAGTAGGCTCGGTCACAGCCCGAGCAGCACTGGTTCAACGAGGACTCAACGAGGAGGGGCCATGGGGAAGACCCTGGCGCAGAAGGTCTGGGACGAGCACGTCGTGAGGTCGGCCGAGGGCGAGCCGGACCTGTTGTTCATCGACCTCCACCTCATTCACGAGGTCACCTCCCCGCAGGCGTTCGACGGCCTGCGGCTGGCCGGTCGCACCGTCCGCCGTCCCGACCTCACCCTGGCCACCGAGGACCACAACGTCCCGACGATCGACTGGGACAAGCCGATCGCGGACCCGGTCTCGGCCACCCAGGTGGAGACGCTGCGCAAGAACGCCGCCGAGTTCGGCGTCCGGCTGCACCCGCTCGGTGACCTCGACCAGGGCATCGTGCACGTGGTCGGCCCGCAGCTCGGCCTGACCCAGCCGGGCATGACCATCGTCTGCGGCGACAGCCACACCAGCACCCACGGTGCCTTCGGCGCGATCGCCTTCGGCATCGGCACCTCCGAGGTCGAGCACGTGCTGGCCACCCAGACGCTGCCGCAGGCGAAGCCCAAGACCATGGCCGTCACCGTCAACGGCTCACTGCCCGCCGGCGTGACCGCCAAGGACCTGATCCTCTACCTGATCGCGCAGACCGGCACCGGCGGCGGCCAGGGCTACATCGTCGAGTACCGCGGCCAGGCCATCGAGGAGCTCTCCATGGAGGGCCGGATGACCGTGTGCAACATGAGCATCGAGTGGGGTGCGAAGGCCGGCCTGATCGCGCCCGACCAGACCACCTTCGACTACATCGAGGGCAAGCCCGAGGCGCCGACCGGTGCCGACTGGGACGCCGCGGTCGCGCACTGGCGGACGCTGGTCACCGACGCCGACGCGAGCTTCGACAAGGAGATCGTGATCGACGCGGCCGACGTCACGCCCTTCGTCACCTGGGGCACCAACCCGGGTCAGGGCGTGCCGCTGGGCGGGAACGTGCCGACGCCGGCCGACTTCGAGGAGGAGCAGGACCGGGTCGCCGCCGAGAAGGCCCTGGAGTACATGGGTCTCGAGGCGGGCACCCCGATGCGCGACATCAAGGTCGACACCGTCTTCGTCGGCTCCTGCACCAACGGCCGCATCGAGGACCTGCGGCTGGCCGCGTCCATCCTGCAGGGCCACCAGGTCGCCGAGGGCACCCGGCTGCTCGTCGTCCCGGGCTCGGTGCGGGTGCGCAACCAGGCGATCGAGGAGGGTCTCGACAAGATCTTCACCGCGGCCGGCGCCGAGTGGCGTGGTGCGGGCTGCTCGATGTGCCTGGGCATGAACCCCGACCAGCTCGCGCCGCAGGAGCGCAGCGCGTCCACCTCGAACCGCAACTTCGAGGGCCGGCAGGGCAAGGGGGGCCGCACCCACCTCGTCTCCGTCCCGGTCGCGGCCGCCACCGCGGTCCGCGGCACCCTGTCGTCCCCCGCCGACCTGGAGGCCTGAGCCATGGAGAAGTTCACCAGTCACACCGGAGTCGCCGTGCCGCTCAAGCGCAGCAACGTCGACACCGACCAGATCATCCCGGCCGTCTACCTCAAGCGGGTCACCCGGACCGGCTTCGAGGACGGCCTGTTCGCGGCCTGGCGCAGCGACCCGTCGTTCGTCCTCAACCGGCCCGAGTACGCGAGCGCGTCGGTGCTGGTCGCCGGTCCCGACTTCGGCACTGGCTCCTCGCGCGAGCACGCCGTCTGGGCGCTGCAGAACTACGGCTTCAAGGTCGTGATCTCGCCGCGCTTCGCCGACATCTTCCGCGGCAACGCGGGCAAGGCCGGGCTGCTTGCCGCGCAGGTCGACGAGAAGGTCGTGCAGAAGATCTGGGACCACCTCGAGGACCACCCGGGTGCGACCGTGACCGTCGACCTGGAGACCCGCACCGTCAAGGCCGGCGAGGGTGTCGACGCCATCGAGGACTCCTTCGACATCGACGACTACACCCGCTGGCGGCTGCTCGAAGGACTCGACGACATCGGCATCACCCTCGGACACGAGGACGCGATCTCGTCGTACGAGTCGACGCGGCCGTCGTGGAAGCCGGTCACCCTGCACTGACGCATTTCGCGTCGTTCTCGACCACGAGCGCGTCGAGTTTTCCCAAGCCTGCAAGGGAAAACTCGACGCGTTCGCAATTCCCCGAGGCAATGCACGGCGCCTGTGCCGTGATGTCGCATTGGGAATGACGATGAATTTGGTCCGACGACACGCCTCGTCGTGCATTGTGGCGAGAGTCGGATTTGCCTAGCGTGCAAGGGGAAAGTCGAGCACGGAGCTCGATACCAGACGTTCACGAAAGGGAAGCTTGTGAACAAGAGTCAGTTGATCGACGCTCTTGCCGCCCGTTACGAGGGCAACAAGAAGGCGGCGGCGCACGCCCTGGAGTCGGTGCTCGACACCATCACGCGTGAGGTGGCGAAGGGCGAGAAGGTCGCCATCACCGGTTTCGGCTCGTTCGAGAAGCGCGTCCGCGAGGCCCGCTGGGTGCGCAACCCGGCCACCGGCGAGCGGATCAAGGCCAAGAAGACCTCGGTGCCGAAGTTCAGCGCCGGCGCCGACCTGAAGGCCATCGTCTCGGGTGCCAAGAAGCTGCCCGCCGTGGCTGCCGCCAAGCCGGCCGCCGCCGCGAGCCGGACCGCGGCCGCCGCGAAGAAGACCGCCACCAAGTCGGCATCGGCGGCGAAGAAGACCGTGGCCAAGAAGGCCCCGGCCAAGAAGGCGCCCGCGAAGAAGGCTGCGGCGAAGAAGACCGTCGCCAAGAAGGCTCCTGCCAAGAAGACGGTGGCGAAGAAGGCTCCGGCCAAGAAGGCCCCCGCCAAGAAGGCGCCCGCCAAGAAGGCTCCGGCGAAGAAGACCGTCGCCAAGAAGGCTCCTGCCAAGAAGACGGTGGCGAAGAAGGCTCCGGCCAAGAAGGCCCCCGCCAAGAAGGCCCCCGCCAAGAAGGCGCCCGCGAAGAAGGCCGCCAAGAAGGCCTGACCGCACGTAGCACCGCACGGGCGGCGACATCCTCAGCGATGTCGCCGCCCTTGCTTTTCCGGATGCTCCCGGTGTCGTGTTCCCGGGGTTCTCAGGCCAGGTCGGCGGTCGCGATCGCGGTGCTGCGCCCGACGCCGAGACGCAGCGCGGCAGCCAGGTCGGCGGTGGTGTCGACGTCCAGGCGCAGCGACTCCAGCCGGTCCTCGATCGCGACCGCGCCGGAGGCCGTGTGCGCGGTGGCCGAGCCCGGGCCGAAGCGCGGGTCCAGGGCGGTCCCGGCCGGTGCCAGCAGCAAGGTGGTTCCCGTGCCGGCGGCGTCGGCCACGAACGCACGGCGACCCGCGGCGGTCTTGATCGCGTCGTCCAGGTCCTCGGTGCGCAGGCAGGGCAGGTCGGCCAGCAGCACCGCGACGCCGCGGTCCGGACGGGTCAGGGTCTCCGCGGCCCGTGCCAGTGCGCGGTTGAGGTCGCCGGCGCCCTGGTCGGGCAGCACGGTGACCGGCAGGCCGGCGGCGGAGGCCGGGTCGCCCACGACGTACACCTCGACCAGGTCCGAGGCCGACGCGGCCACCAGGGCGTCGCGCGCGAACGCCGCCATCAACGCCGTACGGCGGGAGGCGTCGCCGACCCCCAGCCGCGACTTCGCGCCGCGACCGTCCTTGACCGGCACCAGCAGGGCGTACGGACGTGTCGTCACGCACGAATCCTCCCAGGAGCCTGAGTAGTCTCTTCCCTTGCGGGTCGGATCGGCCCGGCGCGAGGCCGGAGAAGGAGGTCCCATGGTCAAGGTCCGCAAGCTCTCCGAACGCCGGGGATGGGCTTGGACCACGGCGGCCTCGATCATCAAGCCGCTGCTGATGACCACCACCAAGCACGAGTGGATCGACGGCGAGAAGATCCCTGCGCAGGGTGGCTGCGTCATCGCCATGAACCACGTCTCGCACATCGACCCGCTGACGCTGGCCTGGCTGCTCTACGAGCACGGCCGGCTGGTGCGTTACCTCACCAAGGACGGCCTGTTCCGCACGCCCGTGGTCAAGTACGTCGTCAAGGACACCGGGATGATCCCGGTCTCGCGGCTGACCACGGATGCGGCGAAGGCGTTCGAGGCCGCGGTCGAGGCGGTGCGCGAGGGCAAGTGCGTCGGCGTCTACCCCGAGGGCACGATCACCAAGGACCCGAACGGCTGGCCGATGCGCGGCAAGACCGGCGCCGCTCGGATCGCCCTGGCCACCGGCTGCCCGGTGATCCCGATCGGCCAGTGGGGTGCGCAGGACATCCTGCCGGCGTACTCCGCGAAGCCGCACCTGGTGCCGCGGCGGACCGCGCGCTACAAGGTCGGCGACCCGGTGGACCTCAGCGACCTGATGGACAAGCCACTGACCAACGACGTCCTGCACGAGGCCACCGACCGGATCATGGACGCGATCACCGCCCTGGTCGCCGAGCTGCGCGGCGAGGAGCCGCCGGCCGTGCGCTTCGACCCGAAGGCGGCCGGGGTGCAGCAGATCGGCAACCCGAACAAGGGCAAGACGACGCAGCAGCAGTCGGCGAAGAAGGGGGATGCCTGATGAAGGTGGCGGTGTTCGGTGCGGGCTCGTGGGGGACCGCGTTCAGCCTGGTGCTCGCCGACGCGGGCAACGAGGTGACCATCTGGGCGCGCCGCGAGGACGTGTGCGAGGCCATCAACGGCCGTCACGAGAACACCGAGTACCACCCCGGCGTCGAGCTGCCACCGGCCATCGGCGCGACCCACGACCCGGAGAAGGCGATCGCCGGGGCCGAGGCGATCGTGCTCGCGGTGCCGTCGCAGAAGCTGCGCGAGAACCTCACCGCGTGGAAGGACGTGCTCCCGGCGGACGTCCCGTTCGTCTCGCTGATGAAGGGCGTCGAGCTCGGCAGCTTGAAGCGGGTCACCGAGGTGATCGCGGAGGTGACCGGCGCCGGCCCGTCCCGGCTGGCCGTGGTCAGCGGCCCGAACCTGTCGCCCGAGATCATCCGTCGTGAGCCGGCCGCCTCGGTGGTGGCCTGCGCGGACGAGGACGTCGCGCACCGGCTGCAGGCGATGTGCCACTCACCGGCCTTCCGTCCCTACCGCAGCACCGACGTGCTCGGCTGCGAGCTCGGCGGTGCCTACAAGAACGTGGTCGGCCTCGCGGTCGGGATGGCGGCCGGACTCGGCTTCGGGGACAACACCACCGCCTCGGTCATCACTCGCGGTCTCGCCGAGACGACGCGTCTCGCGATGAAGCTCGGCGCCGATCCGCTGACCCTGATGGGCCTGGCGGGGCTCGGCGACCTGGTGGCGACCTGCTCCTCGCCGCTTTCGCGCAACCGCTCGTTCGGCGAGAAGCTCGGCCGGGGGATGACCACCGAGGAGATCGTCGCCTCGACCCGTCAGGTCGCCGAGGGCGCCAAGTCGTGCTCGTCGATCTTCGCGCTGGCCCGCAACAACGGCGTGGACGCGCCTATCGCCGAGCACGTCGACGCGGTGGTCCGCGGCGAGATCAGCGCCCGGGACATGATGGATGCGTTTATTGCCCGCGACACCAAGGCGGAAATCGACTGACGCCGCCATACGCGGCGCCTGGCCGCGTTGGCGTCGGTCGACGGCCGCTCCGCAAGCTCCGCAGAAGGCCGCCTTCCCTCCTTCGCCTTGCCATGCACCACGTCTGACGACGTCAGCAAGCTAGAGGGTGACTCCGTAGTTCACCCACGTCGAGTCGATCTCCATCCCCAGGCCGAGGTAGAGGTCGAGCGCGCCGGTGCGCGAGTCGGTGGCCAGCTCCGAGCGGGTGGCGCCGTGCTCGCGGGCGGAGGTGAACGCCGCGGCGAGCAGGCCGCGTGCCAGGCCGCGGCCACGCTGGTCCTTCCGTACGGCGACCTTGGCGACGTACCCGGTGTCCCCGCCGAGCGTGGTGTGCGTGGCGCCGACGACGGTGCCGTCGGGGTCGGTGACGACCTGCAGGTTCCACGGCTCGTAGCCCGGCCGGTCCTGGACGCCGGCGACCCAGTCCTCGAGCGAGGCCTTGTCGCGCACCGACCACTCCAGGAACGCGTCCTCGACGACGTGGTAGGCAGGCTCGACGTCGGCCTCGCCCGCGATCCGGATCGCGTAGCCCTCCGGCAGCGGCTGCTCCTCGATGGCGCGGCCTTCGGGGAAGACCAGCACCCAGGACTCCCAGCGCTTGCGGTAGTCCAGCGAGAGCAGCAACTTCTCGCCGGGCGAGCCGGCCGGGACCGGCATGCCGATCTCGGACTGGCCCTGCTCGCGGGCCTTCTGCTGCATCCAGCGCGCCAGCGCGGTGCCGATGCCGCGGCCGAGGTGGTCGGGGTGCACGGCGGCGTCGCCGCGACCCGGGCCGCTGACCTCGGCGTAGCCGAGCAGGGTGTCGCCCTCGAAGACGCCGACGGTGGACGCGGCCACGTCGAAGGAGGGCCGGCTCCAGTCGCCGACGATGTCGGCCTCCTCGATGGCCACGGTGCCGAGCACGGCCAGCTCGGAGGCGGCCATCACCTCGAAGACGCCGCGGGCGTCGTCGATCGTGAGCGGCCGAGAGGTCAGCGAGTCAGGAAGATCCGAGAGAGTCACGCGCCGAACTGTAGAGCCTGCTCGAGGTCCGTCCAGAGGTCTTCGACATTTTCGATGCCGACCGAGAGCCGGACCAGGCCCTCGGGGATCGTGACCGGTTCGGAGGCCCACCGGCGGCGACGCTCCAGCGACGACTCCACACCACCGAGCGAGGTCGCGTTGACCCAGAGCCTGGTGCTCGCGGTCATCCGGTCCGCGGCCTCGGCGGAGCCGAGCACGACCGAGACCATCCCGCCGAAGCCGGGGTAGCGGACCTCCGTGACGGCCGGGTGCGCGGCCAGCCTCGCGGCCAGCTCGGTCGCGTTCTCCTGGGCCTTCTCGACCCGCAGCGCCAGCGTCCTCATCCCGCGCAGCGCCAGCCACGCCTCGACCGTGCCGGGGATGGCGCCGAGCAGGTCGCGCCGCCCCTTCAGCACGCCGTGCAGCTGCTCGTCCTGGGTGACCAGCGCGCCCAGCAGCAGGTCGGAGTGCCCCGAGAGGTACTTGGTCGCCGAGTGCACCACGATGTCCGCGCCGAGCTCGAGCGGCCGCTGCAGGATCGGCGTCGCGAAGGTGTTGTCGACCGCGACCCGGGCGCCGGCCTCGTGCGCGGCCGCGATGATCGCGGGCAGGTCGGCGACCTCCATGGCCGGGTTGGTCGGCGACTCCAGCCAGACCAGCGCGGCGTCGTCGCAGGCCGCGATCACCGCGGCGGTGTCGGTGATGTCGACGAGCCGGGTGCGGACCCGGCCGCGGGCCTCCAGGTCGGCGAGCTGGCCGATGCTGCCGTTGTAGGCGTGCCGGGGCGCGACCACGACCTGGTCGGCACCGACGAGGTCGAGGACTGTCGCCACCGCGGCCAGCCCGCTCGCGAAGGAGAGGCAGCGCGCACCGTCGCCCTCCAGCGCCGCCAGGGTCTCCTCGAACGCCTCCCAGGTCGGGTTCGCGTACCGGCCGTACTCGCGGTCCCCGCCGGCGACGTACGTCGAGGCCATCGTGATCGGGGCGTTGAAGGGCGCGTCCGGCTCGCGGTCGGGCCGGCCGGCGTGCACGGCACGGGTGGAGGGATGCATGCGCCGAGAGTAGCCAGCAGGGGCCGCCGGTAGGGTCTTCCGCGTGCCTCCTTCGACCGACGCGGCTCAGCCGCCTGACCGGATCCGGGTCGCCGTCGTCTTCGGCGGCCGGTCGAGCGAGCACCAGATCTCCTGCGTCTCCGCGGGCAGCGTCATCAACGCGCTTGACCCGGCGAAGTACGAGGTGGTCCCGATCGGCATCACCACCGAGGGCCGCTGGGTGCTGGAGTCCAACGAGTCGGGCCGTCTCGCGCTCGGTCCGGCCGGCGAGCTGCCCGAGGTGACCGGCACCCGCGAGGTCGCGCTCAGCCCGAGCGACGGGCTGGTCGTCCAGGAGGCCGGCGAGGTGCCCACGCACCTGGGCCAGGTGGACGTGGTCTTCCCGGTGATGCACGGCCCGTGGGGCCAGGACGGCACCCTGCAGGGGCTGCTGGAGCTGGCCGGGGTCCGGTACGTCGGCGCCGGGGTGCTCTCCTCGGCGGTCGGCACCGACAAGGCCTACATGAAGCTGATCTTCCAGGCGCAGGGGATGCCGGTGCAGCCGTGGGTGCTGGTCCGGCCGGGGGAGTGGGAGAGGGACGCGGCCACGGTCGGCGAGGCGGTCGCCGCGCTCGGCTACCCGGTCTTCGTCAAGCCCGCCCGGGCCGGCTCCTCGTTCGGGATCAGCCGCGTCGACGAGCCCGGCCAGCTCGAGGACGCCATCGTGGAGGCGCAGCGGTTCGACCCCAAGGTGCTCGTCGAGGCCGGCGCGATCGGCGCGCGCGAGGTGGAGATCGGCGTGCTCGACGGGCTCGACGGCGCCCGGCCCGAGACGAGCGCGATCGCCGAGATCCGCGTCTCCGGCCACGAGTTCTACGACTTCGAGGCCAAGTACCTACCCGGCCAGGACACCGCGCTCGACGTGCCGGCCGACCTGGACGAGGACACCGCCGCGCGGGTCCGCGAGCTGGCGGTGGCGGCGTTCGAGGCGCTCGACGTCGAGGGCCTGGCCCGGGTCGACTTCTTCGTCATGCCCGACGGCCGGGTCGTGCTCAACGAGGTGGAGACGATGCCGGGCTTCACCGCGACCTCGATGTTCCCGCGGATGTGGGCGGCCAGCGGGCTGGAGTACCCGGACCTCGTGGACCGCCTGGTCGCCCTCGCGCTGCAGCGCGACACCGGCCTGCGCTGACTGCTGGCAGGCCTGACTACTGGCAGGCCTTCACCACGGTCGTGCTCGCCGTGAGGGCGGGGGCGAGGTCGGTCATCGGGGCGAGGCTGGGGCGGTACTTCGCCGGCACCCGCACCTCGACGTTCACGCTGCGACCCACGGTGGTCATCACCACGTCGGCGCGCTGGTCCTCGATGATCCGGTCCGGCACGAACCAGTCCACGCCGTTGGCGCGCTGGCACGAGGACAGCGGACCGAACTCCTCGGGGAGGCCGACCCCGCAGCGCAGCACGATCGCCGGGTCGCCCCAGGCGGTGGCGAGGTCGCTGCCCTCGGTGGTCCGGCGCTTCTGGTCTGCGACCTCGTCGGGCAGCGCGGCGAGCAGCTTCTGGCAGGCGGTGCGCACCGACGGCGCGACGTCGTACGACGGGACGTCGACCTCGTTGCCACCGCAGGCGGCCAGCGTCGCGCCCAGGACCGCGCACACGACGACGCCCGCCACCAGGGGCAGCGGGCGTCGGCGCGTGCGTGCGCTCAAGCTCAGATGTGCACGACCGGGCAGGTCAGCGTGCGGGTGATGCCCTCCAGGGTCTGCACCTTGGCGACGACGAGCTTGCCCAGCTCGTCGACGTTCCGGGCCTCCGCACGGACGATCACGTCGTACGGGCCGGTGACGTCCTCGGCGAGGATGACGCCCTTGATGTCGGTGATCTTCGCGGCCACCTCGGCGGCCTTGCCGACGTCGGTCTGGATCAGGATGTAGGCCTGGACGACCATCTGCGTCTCCCTCGTCTCGTCGGTGAGTGGACCGAGTGAAACCTACCCGACCCGGGGAGCCGCTGTAACCAGACGACCTCCCCACGGACAACTGGGTGCCTGATGGGAGAGTGAGCGCCATGACGCCCTCCTCCCCGTTCCAGCCCGGCGCGACCGTGGCCGACGTCGGCGAGTTCGGCCTCATCGCCGAGTTCGGCGGGCGCTTCGAGCAGGGGCCGCGGGTCTTCCTCGGACCGGGCGACGACGCCGCGCTGGTGCGCACGCCCAAGGGCCACGTGGTGGTCTCCACCGACCTGCTCGTCGAGGGCCGTCACTTCCGCCGCGACTGGGCGGGCGCGTACGACGTGGGCCGCCGTGCCGCCGCGCAGAACCTCTCCGACGTCAACGCGATGGGCGGCCGGGCGACCGCGCTGACCGTGGGCCTCACGCTGCCGGCCGACCTGCCCGCGCAGTGGGTCCTGGACCTGGCCGACGGGATCGCCGCCGAAGCCGCGCTGGTCGGGGCCAGCATCGTCGGCGGGGACATCACCCGGGGGAGCGAGGTGGTCATCGCGGTCACGGTGCTCGGCGAGTGCGAGGTGGCGCCGGTGCTGCGCTCGGGCGCGAAGCCGGGGGACGTGCTCGCGCTGTGCGGGCGGCAGGGCTGGGCCGCCGCGGGCCTGGCCGTGCTCGGACGCGGGTTCCGCTCGCCGCGGGTCCTGGTCGAGGCCTACCAGCGCCCGCAGCCGCCGTACGACGCCGGGCTGGCCGCCGCGAAGGCGGGCGCCACGGCCATGATCGACGTCTCCGACGGCCTGGTCGCCGATGTGGGCCACATCGCCGTGGCCTCCGGGGTGGCGGTCGACGTCTGGCGCTCGGCGTTCACGCTCGACGAGCCGCTGCAGGCCGTCGGCTCGGCGCTGGGGGCGGATCCGATGGAGTTCGTGCTCGGCGGCGGCGAGGACCACCCGCTCGTGGCCACGTTCCCGGCCGGGACGGCACTGCCGGCGGGGTTCCGGGCCATCGGCGCGGTCAGCGCCGGCGAGGGCGTCACGGTCGACGGAGAGGTCTACGAGGGCCCCTCAGGCTGGAAGCACTTCTAGCGCCCGGCGACGGAAAGAAGAACGGCGCGTGTGCCGAGCACACGCGCCGTCCGGCAGAAACCTGGGGTCAGCGGCTGACCTTGCCGGCCTTGAGGCAGCCGGTGCAGACGTGCAGGCGCTTCGGGGTGCCGTTCACCACCGCGCGGACGCGCTGGATGTTCGGGTTGAAGCGGCGCTTGGTGATCTTGCGCGACCACGGACGGTTGTTCCCGAAGCCGGGCTTCTTGGCGCAGATGTCGCAGACGGCAGCCACCGTGTACTCCTTGGGTGTTCCTGACAAGTCGGTTGGGCCCGGCACGCGTGCGCGGGCAACCGAAGAAGGATAAACGACGGGGGGCCTTCGACGCGAATCGAGTGCGTGACGGCTCCTGGGGGACCGACGCTATAAGTTGACGCGCATGGCGGACGAAGCGGCGGGCGAGCAGATCGCCACCTTCGACCTGGGGGCGGTGCGGCGGTTCGCGGACCTGTCGGTCTCCGGCCTGGCCTCCGCCCGCGACGAGATCGACGCGCTCAACGTCTACCCGGTGCCGGACGGCGACACCGGCACCAACATGTACCTGACCATGGAGGCCGCCCGGGAGGCGCTGCGCGACCGGCTCGCCGAGGGAGCCGACCTGCGCACCGCGCTGGCGGCGTACGCCCGCGGGGCCCTGCTCGGCGCTCGGGGCAACTCCGGCGTCATCCTCAGCCAGCTGCTCGGTGCGCTGCTGCGCCGGATGGGCCAGGGTGGTCCGGGAGACCGGTCCGCCTCGCTGGTCGCCGAGGGCCTGGCGCAGGCGGCCGAGGCCGCGTACGCCGCCGTGGGCACCCCCGTCGAGGGCACCATCCTCACCGTCGCGCGGGCCGCCGCCGAGGCCGGCGCCCGGGCCGCGGAGGACCCCGAGCACCACCTCGGCGACGTCCTCCGCGCCGCCGCGGTCGAGGCCCGGGAGGCGCTGGCCCGTACGCCGGACCAGCTGCCGCTGCTCCGCGACGCAGGCGTGGTGGACGCCGGTGGCGCCGGGCTGTGCGTGATCCTCGACGCCGCCGTGACCGCGGTGACCGGCCAGCGGTCGGTCGCCGAGCCGCTGCCGATGTCCGCGCGGACGGTGCACGCGCTGCCGACCGGGGACCTGACCGAGGACGGCCCGGCGTACGAGGTGATGTACCTGCTCGACGCCGCGGACGCCGCGATCCCGGTGCTGCGCGACCAGCTCCAGGCGCTCGGCGACTCCCTGGTGGTCGTCGGGGGCGACGGGCTCTGGAACGTCCACGTGCACGTCGACGACGTCGGCGCCGCGGTCGAGGCCGGGATCGAGGCCGGCATCCCGCGCCGGATCCGGGTCACCCACTTCGCCGAGCAGCTGGGCCGGGTCCGGGACCGGCGCTCGGCGCAAGGCTCGGGGCGCCGCGGTCGTGCCGTGGTCGCCGTGGTGGCCGGCCCCGGGCTCGCCGCCGTCTTCGGCGAGGCCGGTGCGCACGTCGTCGAGGGCGGGCCGGGTCGCCGACCCAGCACCGGGCAGGTCCTGGACGCGGTGCTGGCCACCGGTGCCGAGGAGGTGGTGGTGCTGCCCAACGACGCCGACAGCGTGCGGGTCGCGGAGGCGGCCGCGGTCACCGCCGAGGAGGACGAGGGCATCCGCGTCGTGGTCATCCCGACCCGGGCCCAGGTGCAGGGCATCGCCGCGATGGCGGTCCACGAGCCCGGGCGCGGCTTCGACGCCGACGTGGTGCAGATGACCGCCGCCGCCCAGGGCGCCCGGCACGGCGCCGTCACGGTCGCGGTCAAGCAGGCGATGACCTCGGCCGGGCCCTGCGAGCCCGGTGACGTGCTCGGCGTGGTCGGCGGCGACTTCGCGGTCGTCGGCGCGGACCTGGCCGAGGTCGCGGTGACGGTCCTGGAACGGCTGCTCACCGGCGGCGGCGAGCTGGTCACGCTGGTGGCCGGCCAGGACGGAGCCGCGCTCGTGGAGCCCTGTCGCGCCTGGGTCGAGTGCGAGCACCCGGGCGTCGACGTGCTGGTCTACGAGGGCGGCCAGGAGCGGTACCCGTTGCTGCTGGCGGTGGAGTAGCCGTGAAGATCACCTGGGACTCACCGTTGAGCGCGCTCGGCGGCAAGAAGGCGCCGGAGATCGTCAAGGCGACCGGCTACACCACGGTCGGCGAGCTGCTCGGCCACTACCCGCGCACCTACGTCGACAAGGGCCGGCTCAGCGACCTGGGCGAGCTGCAGGAGGGCGACGTGCTCTCCCTGGTCGGCGAGATCGTGTACTCCGAGCAACGGCCCTACCGGGACAAGCGCACCGGCCGGACGGCGTACCGGCAGGCGGTCACGGTCAAGGCCGAGGGCGGCCAGCTGGCGCTCACCTTCTTCGACCGCGACCACAAGACCGCGCAGTGGCGGACGAAGTCGCTCGCGGTCGGCCGGATCGGGATGTTCTCCGGCAAGCTCAAGTGGTTCAACGGGCACTGGGAGCTGACCAACCCCAACTCGCGGATGTACGGCGCCGAGGGCTCCGCGGACGCCTACGAGAACATGCCCGAGCTGATCCCCGTCTACCCGGTGACCGGCAAGGTCGACTCCTGGCAGCTCGAGGAGCTGATCGGGTTCGCGCTGAGCGTGGTGGAGCCGGTGCCCGAGGTCCTCCCCGACGCCGTACGACGAGAGCGCGAGCTGCTCGGCATCGACCAGGCGCTGCGGTGGATCCACCGGCCCGACTCGCACGCCGAGCTGGGGGCGGCCCGCAAGCGGCTCAAGTTCGACGAGGCGTTCGTGACCCAGGCGGTGCTGGCCCGCCGGCGCGCCGAGCACGTGGCGGACCCGGCGACGCCACGGCCGGGGACGAAGGGCGGTCTGCTGGACCGGTTCGACGAGCGGCTGCCGTTCACGCTGACCGACGGGCAGCGCCGGGTCGGGGAGGAGATCGCCGCCGAGATCGCCGGCGAGCACCCGATGCACCGGCTGCTGCAGGGCGAGGTCGGCTCGGGCAAGACGCTGGTCGCCCTGCGGGCGATGCTGCAGGTGGTCGACTCCGGTGCCCAGGCGGCCCTGCTCGCGCCGACCGAGGTACTCGCCCAGCAGCACGCACGCTCGATGGCCGCGATGCTCGGCGACCTGGCCGAGGGTGGCCGGCTCGGCGGTGCCGAGGGCGCCACCCGGATCGCGCTGCTGACCGGCTCGCTGGGCACGGCCGCCCGCAAGGAGGCGATGCTGGACGCCGCCAGCGGGGAGGCCGGCATCGTCGTCGGCACCCATGCCCTGCTGGAGGAGAAGGTGCAGTTCTTCGACCTGGGGCTGGTGGTCGTCGACGAGCAGCATCGCTTCGGCGTCGAGCAGCGGGCCGCGCTGACCAGCAAGGCGGGCAGCCCGCCGCACGTGCTGGTGATGACCGCGACGCCGATCCCGCGCACGGTCGCGATGACCGTCTTCGGCGACCTGGACACCTCGACGCTCGCCGAGCTGCCCGCCGGTCGCGGCGAGGTGCAGACCACCGTGGTGCCGACCCGCGCGCAGCCGGCGTGGCTCGACCGCGCCTGGGCGCGCATCCGCGAGGAAGTGCAGAAGGGGCGCCAGGCCTACGTGGTCGCCTCGCGCATCGGGGACGAACCGCCACCGGAGGAAGGGCCCGAGCTCTTCGCCGTCGAGGAGGTCGCACCCGAGCTGGCCGCGGACGCGCTGCAGGGCCTGCGCGTCGAGATGCTGCACGGCCGGATGACGCCGGAGGAGAAGGACCGGGTGATGCGGGCCTTCGCCGGGGGCGAGGTCGACGTGCTGGTCTCGACGACGGTGATCGAGGTCGGCGTGGACGTGCCGAACGCGACCGTGATGGTGATCCTGGACGCGGACCGGTTCGGCGTCTCCCAGCTGCACCAGCTGCGCGGCCGGATCGGCCGGGGCGGACACAGCGGGCTCTGCCTGCTGGTCAGCAACGCCGCCCCGGACTCGGAGTCGATGGAACGCCTGGCCGCGGTCGCATCGACGCGTGACGGCTTCGAGCTCTCCCGGATCGACCTGGAGCAGCGCCGCGAGGGCAACGTGCTCGGCGTCGAGCAGAGTGGCCGGCGCTCGGCGCTGCGGCTGCTCTCGGTGCTCACCGACGAGGACGTGATCGTCGCCGCGCGCGAGGCGGCCGGCGCCTACCTCGAGGCCGATCCGACCTTCGAGCGGACGCCCGGGCTCAAGGCGATGGTGGAGGCGCTGGAGGAGTCCGAGCGCGCCGCCTACCTGGAGAAGGGCTGAGGGCCATGACCCGCATCATCGGGGGCTCCGCCGGCGGCAGGAAGCTCCAGACCCCCACCGGCGACGCCACCCGGCCCACCTCGGACCGCGTCCGCGAAGCGCTGTTCTCGACGCTGGAGTCGCAGCTCGGCTCGCTGCACGGTCTGCGCTTCCTCGACCTGTACGCCGGCAGCGGCGCGGTCGGGCTGGAGGCCGGATCGCGCGGTGCCGTCGCGGTGACCCTGGTCGAGTCCGACCGGCGGACCGCCCGGATCGCGCAGGCCAACGCGACCTCGCTCGGCATCCCCGCGGACGTGCTCGCCCAGCCGGTGGCCCGGGTGCTCGCACGGACGACCACGAGCGGGGCGCCGCGGACGCCGTACGACGTGGTCTTCGCCGACCCGCCGTACCCGCTCTCCGACGACGACCTCGCCGAGGCGCTCGCCCTGCTCGTCCGCGAGGAGTGGCTCTCGCCGGGCGCCACTGTCGTGGTGGAGCGCTCGGCGCGTAGCGTGGAGCCACGCTGGCCCGTGGGCCTGGAACCTCTGGCCGGGGGCAAGGCCACCAAGCGCTACGGCGAGACGATGCTCTGGTACGTTCGCCGCGCCGGTTCGACCGAGGCCGAACACGCCGAGTCGACTGACGAGATCTGACAGATCTGACAAGGAGAGCGCAGTGCGCAGAGCCGTCTGCCCGGGTTCGTTCGACCCGGTCACCAACGGGCACCTGGACATCGTGGCCCGGGCGTCCCAGCTCTTCGACGAGGTCGTCGTCGCGATCGGGGTCAACAAGACGAAGGCGTCCTCGCGGCTGTTCAGCGCCGAGGAGCGGATGGACATGCTCAAGGAGGCCGTCTCCGGCTTCGGCAACGTGACCGTGGCCGGCTTCGAGGGCCTGCTCACCACCTTCTGCGAGCAGAACGACATCCACGCCATCGTCAAGGGCCTGCGCGCGGTCAGCGACTTCGACTACGAGCTGCAGATGGCCCAGATGAACTCCTCCCTCGCCGAGGTCGAGACGGTCTTCATCCCGACCAGCCCGGAGTACTCGTTCCTGGCCTCCTCGCTGGTCAAGGAGGTCGCCATGTTCGGCGGCGACGTGTCCGCCCTGGTGCCGCCGTTCGTGCTGGAGCGCCTCGGCGCCCGGCTCGCCGAGCGCCGAGCAGCGGACTCCTAGGAAGGAAGCACAGATGGTGGGGGACATCGACGCACGACTGGCGCAGTTGCGCGCAGCCGTCGACGCGGCCCGATCGGTGCCGATGTCGGCCTCGGTGATGATCAACAAGTCCGAGTTCACCGACCTGCTCAACCTGCTCGAGGACGCCATCAACGCGACCCTGCAGGACGCCTCCACGGTGATGGGGGAGCGCGACGCGGTGGTCGCCTCGGGGCAGACCGCGGCCGAGGAGATCCTGCGCGCCGCCGAGGCCGAGCGGGACAAGCTGGTCTCCGACACCGACGTCTACCGGCTTGCCCAGGCGCGCGCCGCCGAGATCGAGGACGAGGCCCGCCGCGAGGCGGAGGGGCTCAAGGCCGAGACCGACGAGTACGTCGAGGCCAAGCTGGCGAACTTCGAGCTCACCCTCGAGAAGACCCTCGACCTGGTCCGCAAGGGCCGGGCCCGGCTCACCGGAGGGCACTCGCACGCGCTGGGCGACGACTCGGACGTCGACGGAATCGACCTCCCGGACCATCTCGAGCGCTGACCCGGCGCAAAGGCGCGCGTAATTTGCGCTGACCTGGTGCAAAGGTGCGAGTGCACGTGCACTTTTGCGCCAGGTCAGCGCCCCACACGTGCACTTTTGAGCCGGGTCGCGGTCCGATTGGCCCCGCGAGGCTCGCGCAGATAGACTCCCGTAGGTTCTGCAGAGCCTCATCAGAAAGTGACACCTTGCGCCATCTCGACCCGAGAGCGCCGCTCGTGCTCGACACCCGCGAGCTCGGCCGCCGCCCGGGGTCCCAGCGCAGGGTGTCGTTCACTGCCGAGGCCCCTGCGGAGCTGGGCATCGAGATCCTGGGCGTCCCCACGGGCTCGCCGGTCACCTTCGACCTGCGGCTCGAGGCGGTCATGGAGGGTGTGCTGGTCAGCGGCACGGCGTCAGCCGCGCTCGCCGGCGAGTGCGCGCGGTGCCTGGAGCCGATCGCGGACGAGATCACGGTCGACCTCCAGGAGCTGTACCTCTACGACGACGGCCGCGACACCGCGGGCGACGACGAGGACGACGATGTCAGCCGGACCGAGGGCGACCTGGTCGACCTCGAGCCGGTGCTGCGGGACGCGGTGGTGCTGGCGCTGCCGTTCCAGCCGCTGTGCCAGGACGACTGTCCGGGACTGTGCACCGAGTGCGGTGCGCGCCTGGCGGACGACCCGGACCACCGGCACGACGAGCCCGTCGACCCCCGGTGGGCGGCGCTCGAGCAGCTCGCCGGGCCCGAAGAGAACTGAAGTAGAAGCATCCGGCCGGACCCTCCGGCCGCTGACAAGGAGATCACCGTGGCTGTCCCGAAGCGGAAGATGTCGCGCAGCAACACGCGTCACCGTCGTTCGCAGTGGAAGGCCGTCGCGCCCTCCCTGGTGACCTGCACCAACCCGGCCTGCGGCGCGAAGCACCTCCCGCACCGCGCGTGCCCGGAGTGCGGCCAGTACGGCGCCAAGGCCGACCGTCGTCAGGTCATCTGAGTCCTGCGCCTGCCTTGACGCAGCCGTACGAGGACCTGCGTTCCGCGCTCGGTGACCCCACGCTGGATCCCGAGCTGCTGGAGCTTGCCCTGACGCACCGCTCCTTCGCCTACGAGAACGGCGGCCTGCCCACCAACGAGCGGCTGGAGTTCCTCGGCGACTCGGTGCTCGGCGTGGTCATCACCGAGACGCTCTACAAGACGCACCCCGAGCTCTCCGAGGGCCGGCTGGCCAAGCTGCGCGCCGCCGTGGTCAACGCCCGCGCGCTGGCCGAGGTGGCCCGCACCATCGGCCTGGGCCCGCACATCCGCCTCGGCAAGGGCGAGGAGTCCACCGGGGGCCACGACAAGGCCTCGATCCTCGCCGACACCGTCGAGGCGATCATCGGCGCGACGTACCTGTCCGGCGGGCCGGACGCGCCTCCGAACAGCGGCTTCGAGAACTCCGCCACGCTCATCCACCGGCTCTTCGACCCGCTGCTGGAAGCCGCCGCCGCGCTCGGAGCCGGCCTGGACTGGAAGACCAGCCTGCAGGAGCTGTGCGCCGAGCACGACCTGGGCGTGCCGACGTACGTGATCGAGGACGACGGTCCCGACCACATGAAGACCTTCACCGCGCAGGTGCGGGTCGGCGAGCGGCTGCACGGCCACGGCGTCGGCCGGTCCAAGAAGGAGGCCGAGCAGCAGGCCGCCGAGACCGCCTACAGCACTCTGGCCGCCGAGCTGACCACCGCCGGCGCCGACTCCGCGGGTGCCTGAGCTCCCCGAGGTCGAGGTCGTCCGGCGCGGTCTCGAGGCGCACGTCCTGGACCGCCGGATCACCGCGGTCGAGGTGCTCCACCCCCGTCCCGTACGACGGCACCTGGCCGGGCCGTCCGACTTCGCCGCGACCCTGACCGGGCGCACCTTCACCGCTGCCCGCCGCCGCGGCAAGTACCTCTGGCTGCCTCTCGACAATGGCGACGCGCTGCTCGGCCACCTCGGCATGAGCGGCCAGATGCTGGTGCAGGAGCCGGGGGCGGCCGACGAGAAGCACCTGCGGGTCCGTTTCTCCTTCGCCGGCAGCGGTCCTGCAGGCGAAGCCCCAGGGGAGCGGAGCGACCGACTGGAGCTGCGCTTCGTGGACCAGCGGATGTTCGGCGGGCTCTCGCTGGCGCCCGGGGGAGCCGAGCTGCCGGCCGAGCTGACGCACATCGCCCGCGACCCGCTCGATCCGGCGTTCGACGACGCCGCCTTCCCCCGGCGGGTGCGCCGCAGCGAGTCCGGGATCAAGCGGATCCTGCTCAACCAGTCGATGATCTCCGGGGTCGGGAACATCTACGCCGACGAGGCGCTCTGGCTCGCCGAGCTGCACGGGGACCGGCCCGGACGGATGCTGCGCCCGGCGGACGTCGAGCGGGTGCTGACCGGGGTGCGCGCCGTGATGACCGCCGCGCTGGCCCAGGGCGGCACCTCGTTCGACGCGCTGTACGTGAACGTCAACGGGGAGAGCGGCTACTTCGACCGCTCCCTGGAGGTGTACGGCCAGGAGGGGCAGCCCTGCTCGCGCTGCGGCACCCCGATCCGACGGGTGGCCTTCATGAACCGCTCCTCGTACTTCTGCCCGACGTGCCAGAAGGCTCCCCGCGCACGCCGGAACTGAACCGGTGACCTTGCTCTCGGAGCGGCGCCATGAGAACCTTGTAGACGGCCCGTTCGTGGCCGGACAACAACATCTCTTCCATCCCCCGGAGGAAAACTCGATGGCCAAGGCCCTCGTCGGCTACCTCGGCGGCACCGACCCCCGTGTCACCGCCCGCCTCACCCGTGAGAACAACCTCCTCCGCCAGCGGATCGCAGACCTCGAAGCAGTCGCCGTACGTCTCCAGAAGGAGAACGACGCACTTGCCGCGATGGTGAGCGAGTCCGCCGCGGACGAGGTTCTCGAACTGGCCTGATCCCGCCGGATCTCGCCACCGGGCGCACCTGGTGCGCCCGTCCGACGACCCTCGAAGGTCACGAAGGCCGGTGCCCCGCAGGGACACCGGCCTTCTGCACGCCCGGGACGACCCCCGGGCGATCTCAGTGCAACGCCTCGGCACGCGCCTTCCTCGGCAGCAGGAACGCCGCAGCGAAGCTGACCGCGTAGCAGCCCAGCCCGATCCAGATCAGGGTCCGCAGCGAGTCCACGAACCCGTGCCCGGGCAGCAGCTCGAAGAACACCGAGCCGAGCACCGCGACCCCGAGCGCCCCGCAGAACTGCTGGACCGCGTTGAGCACGCCGCTGCCGGTGCCGACCTCGTGGTCGCCGAGGGCGGCCAGGATGATGTCGAACAGCGGCGCGAAGATCGCCCCGGTGCCCAGTCCGGTGACGAACAGCCCGGGCGCGAGCTCCCAGCCGCTGGTGCCCATGCCCTGGGCGCCCAGCGTGGCCCAGACCAGCGCCAGACCGGCCCCGACCACGAGCAGCCCGCCGTGCAGCACCCGGCGGCCGAACTTGGGGCCGAGCGCGGCACCGGAGAGCGCGGCGCCGACCGCCATCCCGAACGCCCACGGCGCCATCGCGAGACCGGTGTCCTTCGGTGAGTAGTGCAGGCCGTACTGCAGGAACAGGTTCACGGTCAGCATGAACCCGGACATCGCGGTGAAGAACGTGCCCAGGAAGACCAGCCCGCCGAGGAACGAGCGGTGCCCGAACAGCGAGCGCTCGATCACGGGGTGCGTCGTACGGCGCTCGGAGACGGCGAACGCGAGCCACAGCGCCGCGCTGCCCGCGAGCATCGCGAACATCCAGCCCGGCCAGCCCTGGTCGTGGCCCTGCACCAGCGGGTAGATCAGCGTCACCGACGCGGCGGTGAGCAGCACGGTCCCGAGCGGGTCGAGCCGCGCGTCCGGGTCGCGCTCGAGCCCGCGGGGCAGGTAGCGCCAGGACAGGTACGACGCGACCACGCCGACCGGCACGTTGACCCAGAAGATCGCGCGCCAGTCGCTGCCGAACAGGTTCCAGTCGAGCAGGAAGCCGGCCACGATCGGGCCCATCACCGCGGCGAGGCCCATCACCGGCCCGAACGGGATGAACGCCTTCTGCAGGTCGGCCTCGGTGAACGAGGCCTTCACCATCGCCAGTCCCTGCGGGATCATCACCGCGCCGAACAGCCCCTGCGCCACCCGGGCGGCGATGAGCAGCTCGGGGGAGGGCGCCAGCCCGCAGGCGAGCGAGGCGAGCGTGAATCCGATCATCCCGACCAGGAACAGCCGCCGGCGGCCGAACAGGTCCCCGGCTCGGGCGGCAGTGATGAGGCCGACCGCGAAGGCGAGCGTGTACGCGGCGAGCACCCACTGCAGCGTGGTCTCGCTGCCGCCGATGTCGGCGCGGATGGACGGACCCGCGATGTTGGCGATGGTCGCGTCGAGCAGGTCCATCACGTCGGCGATCAGCACGACGACGAGGACCATCCAGCGGTAGCGGTACCCGGTCTCGGTGCTCGTCTGGTCCGCGAGGGTGGTGGTCATGGCAGGACTCCTGGGCGAACGATGTTCGATTGACGAACAGTGTTCTATATCGAACGCTGTTCGTGTGTCAAGAACAATGTTCGTCGCGATTGCTATCCTCGGCCCATGAAGCACGTCACGGGGTCCGCTGCCGAGGCGGCGATGCAGGCGGTCGGCGACCAGGTCGGCCAGGTCTTCGGCGAGCTGTTCGGCTCCCGTCGTACGAAGCCGCGGGCCAGTCGCAGCGGTGACCGGCTCTCCGCCGACCGCATCGTCGAGGTGGCCATCGGGCAGATGCGCGACCGCGGGTACGACGCGGTGACGATGCGCTCGATCGCCAAGGAGCTCGGCACCGGTCCCGCCTCGCTCTACGCCCACGTCGCGAACCGTGCCGAGCTCGACCAGCTGGTCACCGGGCGGATCTGCGCGCAGATCCGGATCCCCGACCCCGACCCCGAGCACTGGGACGCCCAGCTGCGGCAGAGCCTGGTCGACATGCTGGCGCTCTACCGCGAGCACCCGGGCGTCGCGCGCTGCACGATGGGCATGATCCCGCTGCAGCCGGGCGTGCTGGTCGTCAGCGAGCGGCTGATCGCGCTGCTCAAGGCCGGCGGGGTGCCGGACCAGCACTGCGCCTGGTTCATCGACGTGGCCTCGCTCTACGTCGCCGGCGTGGCGATCGAGGAGGACATCTGGCGCGAGCGGCACCTGGGCCAGGACCCCGACGAGGGCGGCACCCTGCAGCACGTCGAGCAGGAGGTGGTCGTCGAGCAGGTGCGCAACGTGTTCGCGAACCTGCCCGCCGAGCACTTCCCGCTGCTCAGCGCGCTCGCGGTGCCGATGACCAGCGGGGATGCCGACGACCGGTTCGGGTTCGGCGTCGACCTGCTCGTCGCCGGCCTCAAGGCGCTCGCCGCGCAGGGGTGAGCGAAACCCGGGTGCGGGCCGCCCCGGCCGTTGCCTAGGGTGCCCCGGTGATCCGGGTGCTCGAGACGCTCTCGCCGGCGCGCCTGGGGACGGCGTTCCGGTGGCTGCTGGCGTCCTCGTGGGCCACCAACCTCGGCGACGGGCTCGCGCTCGCGGCCGGCCCGCTGCTGATCGCCTCGCAGACCCACGACCCGCGGCTGGTCTCGCTGGCGGCGCTGCTGCAGTGGTTGCCGCAGATGCTCTTCGGCCTGTACGCCGGCGTGCTGGCCGACCGGCTCGACCGGCGGCTGATCGTGGTCACGGTCAACCTGGTCCGGGCCGTCGTGCTGTCGCTGCTGTGCGCCGCGATCCTGACCGACGTGGTCTCTGCCGGGGTGGTGCTGGCCGCGCTGTTCCTGCTCGGCTCGGCGGAGGTGTTCGCGGACAACACCACGAGCACGCTGCTCCCGATGCTGGTCGGTCGCCAGGACCTGGCCATCGCCAACGCCCGGCTGATGGGCGGCTTCATCGTGCTCAACCAGCTCGCCGGCCCGGCCCTCGGCGCCGCGCTCTTCGCCGCCGGGGCCGCCTCGCCGTTCGCCGCCGAGGTCGTGCTGGTGCTGGCCGGCGCCGGGCTGGTCTCGCGGGTCGCGCTGCCGCCGCACGGGCGACCGCCCGAGGAGCGCGGCCACCTGCGCGCCGACGTCGCCGAGGCCGTCCGCTGGGTGTGGCGGCACCCGGCCGTGCGGACCCTGGTGGTGACGATCTTCTCCTTCAACATCACCTACGGCGCGGCCTGGTCGGTGATGGTCCTGTACGCCGGCGAGCGGCTGGGCCTGGGCCCGGTCGGGTTCGGCCTCATCACCACGACCTCGGCCATCGGCGGGATCGCCGGCACCACGTCGTACGGGTGGATCACCCGGCGGGTCAGCCTCGGTGACCTGATGCGGATCGGCCTGGTCGTGGAGACGCTGACCCACCTCGCCCTGGCGCTGGCCACCTCGCCGGTGGTGGCGCTGCCGGTCTTCTTCGTCTTCGGGGCGCACGCGTTCATCTGGGGGACCACCTCGACCACGGTCCGCCAGCGCGCGGTTCCCCAGGAGCTGCAGGGCCGGGTCGGCAGCGTGAACATGCTCGGCGTCTGCGGCGGCCTGGTGATCGGCGCCGGCCTCGGTGGCCTGCTGGCCCGGGAGGGCGGGGTGACCGCGCCGTTCTGGTTCGCCTTCGCCGGTTCGGCGGTGCTGGTGGTGCTGCTGTGGCGCCAGCTCACCCACATCGCGCACGCCGACCAGCAGGCCGAGGTTCCCTGACCCGACACGCGGGCCCGACACGCGGGCCCGACACGCGGGCGCCGTCGCCGCCGCGGCAGTCCGGCCACGTAGGCTCGACGGTGCCGCTTCCCCCGGCAGGCTTTCCGCTTAGGATGCCTGTTCGCGTGCCCGCAGGACTGGACGAGAACGCCGGAGGATGCCTTGTACCTGAAGAGCCTGACCCTGAAGGGGTTCAAGTCCTTCGCCTCGGCCACCACGCTCCAGCTCGAGCCCGGGATCACCTGCATCGTCGGCCCGAACGGCTCCGGCAAGTCCAACGTCGTCGACGCGCTCGCCTGGGTGATGGGCGAGGCCAGCGCGAAGAGCCTGCGCGGCGGCAAGATGGACGACGTCATCTTCGCCGGGACGGCGGGCCGCCCGCCGCTGGGCCGGGCCGAGGTCGTGCTCACCATCGACAACTCCGACGGCGCGCTGCCGATCGAGTACTCCGAGGTGACGATCAGCCGGACCATGTTCCGCACCGGCGGCTCCGAGTACGCGATCAACGGCACCCCCTGCCGGCTGCTCGACGTGCAGGAGCTGCTCTCGGACTCCGGCATCGGCCGCGAGATGCACGTCATCGTCGGGCAGGGCCAGCTCGACACGATCCTGCGTGCCACCCCCGAGGAGCGGCGCGGCTTCATCGAGGAGGCCGCCGGCGTCCTCAAGCACCGCAAGCGCAAGGAGAAGGCGCTGCGGAAGCTGGAGTCCACCGAGGGCAACCTGACCCGGCTCTCCGACCTGCTCTCCGAGATCCGCCGCCAGCTCAAGCCGCTGGGCCGCCAGGCCGAGGTGGCTCGTCGCGCCCAGACCGTGCAGGCCGACCTGCGCGACGCCCGGGCCCGGCTGCTCGCCGACGACCTGGCCGCCGCGCGCGAGTCGCTGGAGCAGGAGCTCGCCGACGAGACCGTGCTGATCTCCCGTCGTACCGAGGTCGAGGCCGCCATCGCCGAGGCCCGTGAGGCGGAGGCCGCGCTGGAGGCGGCGCTGCGCGAGGACCTGCCGGCGCTCGCGCGGGCGCAGGAGACCTGGTTCGGCCTGTCCGGGCTGCGCGAGCGCCTGCGCGGCACCGCCAGCCTGGCCGCCGAGCGGGTCCGCAACGCCCAGCAGGTCGCCGAGGAGCGCCCGCCGACCGGCCGCGACCCCGAGGAGCTGGAGGCCGAGGCCGAGCGGGTCGCCACCGAGGAGGCCGGCATCCTCGCCGAGGTCGAGCAGAACCGGACGGCGCTGGAGGAGGCCGTCACCGCCCGCCAGGGCAGCGAGCAGGCCTTCGGGGACGAGGAGCGCCGGATCGCCGGCCTGCAGCGCGCCGCCGCCGACCGCCGCGAAGGCCTGGCCCGGCTGCACGGCCAGGTCAACGGCCTGCGCAGCCGCGCGGCCGCCGCCGAGGACGAGGTCGCCCGGCTGGAGTCCGCCCGGGTCGAGGCCGTCGCCCGTGCCGACAAGGCCGAGCACAGCTTCACCGCGCTGGAGACCCGGATCGCCGGGCTCGACGCGGGCGAGGAGGGCCTGGACGCCGAGCACGAGGCCGCCAGCAGCCTGCTCGCCGACCTGGAGGAGCGGCTGGCCAAGGTGCGCGAGGAGGTGCAGGCCGCCGAGCGCGAGCGCGGCGCCCTGGCCGCCCGCAAGGAGGCGCTCGAGCTCGGCCTGAACCGCAAGGACGGTGCCGGCGCGCTGCTGGCTGCCACCGGCTCGGTCTCCGGCCTGCTCGGCTCGGTGGCTGCCCTGCTCAACGTGCGCACCGGCTACGAGTCGGCGGTCGCGGCCGCCCTGGGCAGCGCGGCCGACGCCGTCGCCGTCCGGGACGTCGACGCCGCGATCACCGCGATCGGCCACCTCAAGGCCGACGACCTCGGCCGCGCCGGCATCCTGCTCGGCGGCGCCGCGGTCGACGACAGCACCTGGCCGGGCCTGCCGGCCGGCGCGGTCTACGCCACCGACGTCGTCGAGTGCCCCGACGACCTGCGTGCGGCGCTGGCGCGACTGCTGTTCAAGGTCGCCGTCGTCGAGGACCTGGCCGCCGCCAAGGCGCTGGTCGCCGACGCCCCCGACGTCACCGCGGTCACCCTGGACGGTGACCTGCTCGGTGCCCACTTCGCCTCGGGCGGCTCGACCAGCGCGCCGAGCCTGATCGAGGTGCAGGCGGCGTACGACGAGGCCGCGGAGCTGCACACCCGGGCCGGCCACGAGCTGGAGCGGCTCACCTTCACGCTCTCCACGCTGGAGACCGAGCGTGAGGACGCCGCTCGCCGGGTGGACGTGGCGCTGGCCAAGCTGCACGAGTCCGACGCCGCGCTGGCCGCGGTCGCCGAGGAGCTGGGCCAGTACGGCTCGCAGGCCCGGGCCGCCAAGGCCGAGGCCTCCAGGCTCGAGCAGGCGATCGCGAACGCCCGCGCCTCGCACGAGAAGGACGCGGCCAACCTGGCCGAGCTGGAGCAGCGGCTGACCAGCGCCGAGGAGGCCCCCGAGGAGGAGCCGGACACCACCGAGCGGGAGCGGCTGGCCGAGGCCGCCCGTGCCGCTCGCGCCTTCGAGATGGAGGCCCGGCTGGCCCTGCGCACGGCGGAGGAGCGGGCGCGCGCGCTGCACGGCCGCGCCGACAGCCTGCGCGCCGCCGCCCAGGCCGAGCGGGACAGCCGCGCCAAGGCGATCGCCCGCCGCGAGCGGCTGCTGCGCGAGGGCAAGGTCGCCCAGGCGGTCAGCCGCGGCGTCGCGGTCACCCTGGAGCGGCTGGAGGCCTCCATCGAGCTGGCCACCGCACAGCGATCCGCCGTCGAGCAGGGCCGCTCGGGTCGCGAGCAGGAGCTGGTCGCCACCCGGGAGAAGCTGCGCGGGCTGGGCAAGACCCTCGACGAGCTGGTCTCCTCGGTGCACCGCGACGAGATGGCCCGCACCCAGCAGCGGATGCGGATCGAGCAGCTGGAGGAGCGGGCGCTGGAGGAGCTCGGGCTGGACGCCGAGTCGCTCGTCGCCGAGTACGGCCCGGAGCAGCTGGTGCCGTTCACGGGAGAGGTCGCCGAGGGCGAGGAGGCCCCCGAGCCGGTCGCCTACGACCGCGAGGCCCAGACCAAGCGGCTGCGCGCCGCCGAGCGGGCGCTGGCGCAGCTCGGCCGGATCAACCCGCTGGCGCTCGAGGAGTTCTCCGCGCTGGAGGAGAGGCACAAGTTCCTCTCCGAGCAGCTCGAGGACCTGCGTCGGACCCGCCGGGACCTGCTCGACATCGTCAAGGAGGTCGACGAGCGGGTCGAGCAGGTCTTCACCGAGGCGTACGCCGACGTGGTCAAGGCCTTCGACGAGACCTTCCCGCGGCTGTTCCCGGGCGGTGAGGGCCGGCTGGTGCTGACCGACCCCGAGGACATGCTGACCACCGGCATCGAGGTCGAGGCCAAGCCCGCCGGCAAGAAGGTCAAGCGGCTCTCGCTGCTCTCCGGCGGCGAGCGGTCGCTGGTCGCGGTCGCCTTCCTGGTCTCGCTGTTCAAGGCCCGGCCCTCGCCGTTCTACATCCTCGACGAGGTGGAGGCGGCGCTCGACGACACCAACCTCGGCCGGCTGCTGGAGATCTACGAGGAGCTGCGCGCGCACAGCCAGCTGCTCGTCATCACCCACCAGAAGCGGACCATGGAGGTCGGCGACGCGCTGTACGGCGTGTCCATGCGCGGCGACGGCGTCTCCTCGGTGATCAGCCAGCGGCTGCGCGAGGCAGAGTCCGCGTGAGCGCTGGCCCCGATTCCGGGCGGCCGACCCGCGCGGACTACGCGCGCTGGCGGGTGGCCACCACCCGGTGGGCCGACGACGACGTCTACGGGCACATGAACAACGCCCGGTACTTCGAGCTCATCGACACCTGCGTCAACGCGTTCCTGACCGAGAGCACCGGGGTGGACATCCGCGGGCTGCCGGCGGTCGGCGTGGTCGCCGAGGTCTCGTGCCGGTACTTTCGCGAGGTCGGCTACCCGGACCCGATCGACCTCGGTCTGGCCGTCGAGCGGATCGGCAGCTCCTCGGTCGTCTACCGGATCGGCATCTTCCAGGGGCCGGGGGACGAGGCCGCTGCCGAGGGGCGCTTCGTGCACGTCTACGTCGACAACACCGATCCTGCGGGTGGCCGGCCGAGCACGCCGATCCCGGACGTGATCCGTGCCGAGCTCGAAAAACTGTCGGCTCAGTCACAGTCGCCCGCGTAGACGGTCAACCCGGCTTGGACCGGGGAGTCAGGATGAGGGGGACCGCTCTCTCGGAAGGCTCCCTCGATGCTCTGGACGCTCCTGGCCATGCTGCTGATCCTGCTGCTGGCCGCTGCCGTCGTCGTGTACGTCGCCTACCCGCACCGGGGCGAGGAGGTCCCGCACGCGCCCTGGCTGGGTGAGGCGATCAAGAAGGGCGTCGAGGCACTGCCGACCCTGGGCGACGAGCTCGCCACCCCGCCGGTCCCGGCGCAGGCCCGCCGTGAGCGGCAGCCCGACCAGCACCCGGAGCAGGCAGGCCACGCCCGTTCGTAGTCCCCGTCCCCGGCTCTGGTTGGATTGAGCCCATGGGTGCGACCGAATACCTCGTCCTCGCCGGCGTCCTGCTCCTGGTCCTGATCGGGGGCCTGGTCGGCTTCGTGACGACCCGCGGACGCCGTACGACGTCTCCCGCGCCCGCCCCGCAGGCACCGGCTCCTGCCGCCCCTGCTCCCGAGGCGGCCGCGCCTGCCCCCGAAGCACCGGTCCTCACCGAGCCCGCTTCGGCGCTGGAGCGTCCCGAGCCCACCGCAAGCCGGCTGGTCCGGCTCCGGCAGCGGCTCGCCGGCTCCCAGGGCGCGCTCGGACGCGGCCTGCTCGCGCTGCTCTCCCGGGACCGCCTCGACGAGGACACCTGGGAGGAGCTCGAGGACACCCTCATCACCGCCGACGTCGGCGTCGGCCCGACCACCGAGCTGGTCGAGCGGCTGCGCACCCGGCTCCGCGTCGAGGGCGAGGGCGACCCGCGGGCGGTGCTGCGCGAGGAGCTGCTCAACCTGGTCGACCCGACCCTGGACCGGACCCTGCACCTGGACGGCGACGAGCCGGCGGTCGTGCTCGTGGTCGGCGTCAACGGCGCCGGCAAGACCACCTCGGTCGGCAAGATCGCCCGGGTGCTGGTGGCCGAGGACAAGTCGGTGCTGCTCGGCGCGGCGGACACGTTCCGGGCCGCGGCCACCGAGCAGCTGAGCACCTGGGGGGAGCGGGTCGGCGTCGAGGTCGTCACCGGCCCCGAGGGCAGCGACCCGGCCAGCGTCGCCTTCGAGTCGGTTCGCGAGGGCGTCGACCGCGGCGTGGACGTCGTCGTGGTCGACACCGCCGGCCGGCTGCAGAACAAGGCCGGCCTGATGGACGAGCTCGGCAAGGTGAAGCGGGTCATCGAGAAGCAGCTGCCGGTGCGCGAGGTGCTGCTGGTGCTGGACGCGACCACCGGTCAGAACGGCATGGTCCAGGCTCGGGTGTTCTCCGAGGTCGTGGACGTGACCGGCATCGTGCTCACCAAGCTGGACGGCTCCGCGAAGGGCGGGATCGTCGTCGCCGTCCAGCGCGAGCTGGGCGTCCCGGTCAAGCTGGTCGGTCTCGGCGAGGGCCCCGACGACCTGGCGCCGTTCGACCCCGACGCCTTCGTGGACGCCCTGCTGGGGTGACGCTCAGGCCTTCATGCCGTTCATCAGCAGGTCGACGAGGGCGTCGGCGACCTCCGGACCCGGCGGCGGGTGGGCGATGATCGCCTTCAGGACCAGCAGGCCGCCGAAGGTGCTGACCGCGAGGTCGAGGTCGAAGTCCGGACGCAGCTCGCCACGCTCGATCCCGCGCTCGAAGATCTTGCGTGCCGCGGCCTCCTGGGCCTGGTGCGCCGCGGTGTAGAGGGCGCCGATCCGCTCGTCGCGCAGCGACTCCGAGATGCTCATCCGCAGGTAGGCGCGGCCGGCGTCGGAGGCGGCGAACTCCAGCCCCTGCACGAACGAGGCGCGCAGGTCGCCCACGACGGTGCCGGTGTCCGGAATCGGGAACTCCGTGGTGTACAGCTGCTCGAGGGCGGCGAAGGCGAGGTCCTCCTTGCCGGCCCAGCGCCGGTACACCGTCGCCTTGCCCGCCTTGGCCACGGCGGCAACCTCGTCGACGGTCATGTTGTCGTAGCCGCGCTTGAGGATCAGCTCGGCAGCGGCCGCCAGGATCCGCTCGTCGGCGGTGGCGTCGCGCGGGCGCCCCTTGCGCCGGGGAGCCGGAATCGACTCCTCGGTCGGCACCTCAAGGGCGGATGCAGACTCGGACACGTGCACAACGTAGGTCCGAAAGACCCTCCAGTGCCGCAAAACGCCGAGAAATCCTTCGCGTGTGTCGCATTCCGATCACCTTCCGTTCGCAGTTCTGTGTATCGCGGGGAACGTCGGGGCGAACCGGGAGCAACTGTGCAAACCGCCGGAGTTCACACGTTCGTAACGTGGCCCGGGAACCTGTCACGGAACCGAAACGGACGAGCACGGCTGCGCGAAACCTCCGCCGACGAGCCTTTCGGCCAAGCGCGGCCCCGGCCGCCCACATCGTCGTGGGGACCACCGAAGCCGCAGATCATGAGCAGTCTCACCACTGGAGGTTCCATGGACGGCTACTACGCCTTCATGCTCGTCGCCACGGCACTCGTGCTGATGATGACGACGCCGGCGCTGGCCTTGTTCTACGGCGGCATGAGCCGCTCGAAGTCCGTGCTCAACATGATGATGATGTCGTACGTCTCGCTCGCGGTCGTCGGCATCGTCTTCGTGCTCTGGGGCTGGTCGATGGGCGGCTGGGACAACGGCTTCGGCAACGGCAAGCTCATCTCGAACCCGTTCACGCAATGGGGCCTCGAGGGCGTGTCGTTCAGCTGGTACGTCGCGATGGCGTTCCAGCTCACCTTCGCCGCGATCACGGCGGCGCTCATCAGCGGCGCCATCGCCGACCGCGTGAAGCTCTCGTCCTGGGTCCTGTTCCTGCCGATCTGGGTGACGCTCTGCTACTTCCCGGTCGCGCACAACGTCTGGGCCGGCGGCTGGCTGGCCGACAAGCTGCCAGCGCTCGACTACGCCGGCGGCACCGTGGTGCACATCAACGCCGGTATCGCGGGCCTCGTGCTGGCTCTGGTGATCGGCCCGCGGGTCGGCTTCCTGAAGGAGCCGATGAAGCCGCACAACCTGACCCTGACCATGATCGGCGCCGGCCTGCTGTGGTTCGGCTGGTACGGCTTCAACGTCGGCTCGATCGTCTTCTCCGCGGCCGACGGTGCCGAGAAGGACACGGCTCAGTTCATGTCCGAGACGGGCGTGACCTTCGTGAACACCACCATCGCCACCATGGCCGCGATGCTGGCCTGGCTCGCGATGGAGCGCATCGTCCACGGCAAGGCGACCTCGCTGGGCGCCGCCTCCGGCATCGTCGCCGGCCTGGTGGCGATCACCCCGGCCTGTGGTGCGGTGAACACCACCGGAGCACTGGTCGTCGGCGCAGTCGCCGGCGCGCTCTGCGCCCTGGCGGTCAGCCTGAAGTACAAGATCAAGATGGACGACTCGCTCGACGTCGTCGGCGTGCACCTCGTCGGCGGTCTGGTCGGCACCCTGCTGATCGGCCTGGTCGGCACCGACAAGTCGCCGGTCGGTCGCGACGGGTTCTTCCCCACGGGCACCAACGGCCTCTTCTACGGTGGCGATCTGACCCTGCTCGGCCACCAGGCCGGCGCGGCCCTGTTCACCATCGTCTGGACCGGCGTGCTCACCACGGTGATCGCCCTGGCCATCAAGCACACGATCGGCTGGCGGGTCACGGAGGACGAAGAGGTCGACGGCATCGACTTCGCCGAGCACGGCGAGGCGGCGTACGACCTGGTCGGAACCTCCAGCGGCGGTTTGACCACCTCGGTCCTCGCCTCGTCCACCGCCAAGGAAGGTGTGCACGCATGAAGCTCGTCACCGCGGTCATCAAGCCGCACAAGTGGGAAGAGGTCCGGGAGGCCCTGGAGACCTTCGGCGTGACCGGCATGACGGTCAGCGAGGTCAGCGGCTACGGCCGGCAGAAGGGCCACACCGAGGTCTACCGCGGCGCGGAGTACGACATCGCGCTGGTCCCGAAGATCCGGATCGAGATCGTGGTCGACGACGGCGACGCCGAGGACATCGTCGGGATCGTCGTGAAGGCCGCGCAGACGGGCCGGATCGGCGACGGCAAGGTCTGGGTCTCCAGCGTCGACTCGGTGGTCCGGGTCCGCACCGGGGACCGGGACGAGGCGGCGATCTGACGTACGGCGTCCCGGCAGGAGCCACCAGCAGTGAGCGGCCGGTAACACGGCCGTAACACGACGGTGGGCGCGTCACACGAACGAAACACGTGACGCGCCCACCGTTAACACCTGCCCGGGACAGTGACGGCCCATGAGCTCACCACTCCTCACACTGCTGGCGGCGAAGGTCGATGCCGGCGACACCGCGTGGCTGCTGGCCGCCTCCGCCCTGGTGCTGCTGATGGCACCGGGGCTGGCACTGTTCTACGGCGGGATGGTGCGCTCCAAGAGCGTGCTGAACATGATGATGATGACCTTCGGCGCGCTCGCCGCGATCACGGTGATCTGGGTGATCGTCGGGTACTCGCTGGCCTTCGGCGACGACGTCGGCGGCGGCCTGCTGGGGGACCCGTTCCAGCACTGGGCGCTGCACGGGCTGCTGGCCCCGGGCGCGGACTCCTGGCTGACCGTGCCGGTCATCCTGTTCGCGGCCTTCCAGGGCCTCTTCTGCGTCATCACCGGTGCGCTGGTCTCCGGCGCGATCGCGGACCGGGCCCGGTTCGGAGCCTGGATGGTCTTCGTCTCGGTGTGGACCGTGCTGGTCTACGCTCCGGTCGCGCACTGGGTCTTCGACTTCGACCGCGACGGGCACGTGGGCGGCTGGCTGGCCAACAAGGTCGGCGTGGTCGACTTCGCCGGCGGGACCGCGGTGGAGATCTGCTCGGGGGCCTCAGCGCTGGCGGTCGCGCTGGTGATCGGCGCCCGGGTCGGCTTCGGCAAGGACCCGATGCGCCCGCACAACCTGACCCTGGTCATGCTCGGCGCCGGGCTGCTCTGGTTCGGCTGGTTCGGCTTCAACGCCGGCTCCGCGCTCAAGGCGGACCACACCGCCGCGATGGTCTTCGTGACCACGCTGTGCGCGGGCGCGGCCGGCACCCTGAGCTGGCTGGCCACCGAGCGCGTCCGCGACGGCCACGCCACCTCGCTCGGCGGCGCCTCCGGCCTGGTCGCCGGCCTGGTCGCGATCACCCCGAGCTGCTCCTCGCTGACGCCGTTCGGGGCGCTGGTGATGGGCGCGGCCGCGGGTCTGGTCTGCGCGTGGGCGGTCGGGCTGAAGTACCGGTTCGGGTACGACGACTCACTCGACGTCGTCGGGGTGCACCTGGTCGGCGGTCTGGTCGGCACGATCGGCATCGGGCTGATCGCCAGCGACGCGGCCCCGGCCGGCGTCTCCGGCCTCCTGTACGGCGGGGGCGTGGACCAGCTGGGCAAGCAGCTCGTCGCGGCGGCGGTCGTCGGCGCCTACGCGTTTGTAGTCTCGGGCGTGATCGCCGTGGTGGTGGACAGGGCGATGGGCTTCCGGGTGGACGAGGAGCACGAGGTCAGCGGCATCGACCTGGTCGTGCACGCGGAGACCGCGTACGACCTGCACGCAACGGCAGGAGCCCGCAGCTCGGGCTTCCTGGGCAACAGGGACCGAGAGGACTGAAACCGATGAAGCTCGTGACCGCGGTCATCAAGCCGCACAAGTGGGAGGACGTCCGGGCCGCGCTCGAGACCGTCGGGGTGACCGGGATGACGGTCTCCGAGGTCAGCGGCTACGGCCGGCAGAAGGGACACACCGAGGTGTACCGCGGTGCCGAGTACGACATCGCGCTGGTGCCCAAGGTGCGCCTGGAGATCGCCGCCGACGACGCCGACGTGGACGCGATCACGAACGCGATCGTCTCGGCCGCCTCCACCGGCCGGATCGGCGACGGCAAGGTGTGGGTGACCCCGCTGGAGTCGGTGGTCCGGGTGCGTACCGGCGACCGTGACGAGGCAGCACTCTGAGAAAGACACCGTGACCGCTGCCGAGAGAGCCGAGCGCGCCCGCGCCGCGGATGCCCTGTGCCAGCAGGCGTTCGCGGACGTGGGCTGCCCGGAGACCGGGGTCGCGCTGGTCGCGGTCGGCGGCTACGGGCGCGAGGAGCTCGCGCCGTACAGCGATCTGGACGTCGTGCTCGTCCACGACGCCGAGGTCGAGGCAGGACCCTGGGCCGGCGACATCTGGTACCCGCTGTGGGACTCCGGCGCCAAGATCGACCACTCCGTGCGCACGGTCGCCGAGGTGCTCGAGCAGGCCGCCGCCGACCTCAAGGTGGCGCTCGGCCTGCTCGACGTCCGGCACCTGGCCGGCGACCCGAACCTGACCCTGCGGCTGCGCACCGCGATCCTGGCCGCCTGGCGCCGCGACGCCAAGCGGCGGCTGCCGGAGCTGCGCGAGCTGGGCGTGAGCCGCGGGCGGCTGCTCGGCGAGCTGGCCCACGACTCGTTGCCGGACCTCAAGGAGTCCGTCGGTGGGCTGCGCGACGCGACCGTGCTCAAGGCCCTGGTGGCGACCTGGCTGGTCGACGTCCCGCACAGCGAGCTGGAGTCCTGCCGGCTGGCGCTGCTCGACGTCCGCGACGCGCTGCACACGGTCGCCGGGCGCGGCACCGACCGGGTCACCCCGGAGTACTGGTCCGACATGGCGCCACTGCTCGACCTGCCCGACGCGGCGGCGGTCCAGCTGCACACCCGCAGCCTCGGTCGCCGGCTGACCCACCTGTCCCGGCTCACCTGGCGGCGGGTGGACGCGCTGCTGCGCCGGCCGCCGAGCGCCGCCGAGGGACGCAGGCCGCGGCTGAGCCCGATCGGAAACGGTCTCGCGGTGGCCTACGAGGAGGTCGTCCTCGACCGCTACGCCCGTCCCGAGCACGACCCGCTGCTGCTGCTCCGCGCGGCCGCCGAGGCCGCCGAGCGCGACCTGGTGCTGGAGCCGTCCACCGCGGCGACGCTGGTCGCGAAGGTGCCGCCGCTGCCCGAGCCGTGGCCGGCCGAGGCGCGCGACCTGCTGGTCCGGCTGCTCGCTGCCGGACGCGGCCTGCTCGGGGTCTGGGAGACGCTGGAGGAGACCGGAGCGCTGGCCGGGTTCCTGCCCGAGTGGGAGCGGGTGCTGCTGCTGCCGCACGCCTCCGCGGTGCACCGGTTCACCGTCGACCGGCACCTGATCGAGACCTGCATCGAGGCCTCCGCGCTGATCCGCCGGGTGGCCCGGCCCGACGTGCTGATGGTGGCCGCGCTGCTGCACGACATCGGCAAGGGCGAGCTGACGGAGCACTCCGTGGCAGGCGAGCCGATCGCACGGGGGATCGCGGTCCGGATGGGCTTCGACGAGCGCCAGACCGAGCTGATCGCCGCCCTGGTGCGCTGGCACCTGCTCCTGCCCGAGACCGCGACCACGCGCGACCTCGACGACCCGGCGACCGTCGATCTGGTGACCAGCCGGGTGCACGACCGCGAGGAGCTGCACCTGCTGGCCGCGCTCACCGAGGCCGACGCCCGGGCGACCTCGGAGAAGGCCTGGACTCGCTGGCGGGCCTCGCTGGTCACCGAGCTGGTCCGGCGCGCCTCGGTCGGGCTGGCCGACAACCTCGTCCTGGAGGTCCCGGCGCACGCCGTCGACGTCCCCGACTCGGTGCGGAACGACCCGGCCAGCGTGGTGGTCGAGGTCGACGAGGACGCCGACGGAGCCGTGGTGACGGTGATGTCCGGGGATCGGGTCGGCCTGCTCGCCGACGCCGCCGCGATGCTCGCCCTGCAGCGGGTCTCGGTGCGCGCGGCCCGGGCCTGGACCGACGAGGGCATCGGCATCTCGCAGTGGCAGGTGGGCCGGACCGGGCTGGACGAGGCGGTGCTGCGGCAGCGGCTGCAGACCATCGCCGAGGGCGGTGTGGACCCGGCCGCACGCCTCGGGACCGCGAACGGCGCCGCGCTCGCGCCCACCGTGACCGTGCGTCCCGAGGCCTCCGACCGAGCCACCGTGCTGGAGGTCAGGGCCACCGACCGGCCGGGTGTGGTCTACCTGGTGTGCGCCGCGCTGGCCGGGCTCGGCCTCACCGTCGCCTCCGCGCACGTGGACACCCTCGGCCCGCAGGCGGTCGACGTCTTCTACGTCCAGGAGGCCGGGGCCGGAGCCCTGACCGACGCCCATGCCGCCGAGGCCGCACACGCCGTCCGGCTGGCGCTCACGGCCTCCGGATCCTGACCCTGGCGGGCATCCCGTCCGGACCGCGCTCGATGACCACCGGGTCGTCCGGGTCCGGGTCCGGCGTGGGCGTCACCGGGCCGACGTTCTGCTGCTCCTTCAGGTCCTGGGAAGCACGCGACTGACCGGGGTCGAAGACGTCGATCAGGTTGCCCAGGCCGTCGCCGATGGCGCCCGCGCTCCCGTGCCCGTTCCTGCGCAGGTCGCGCTGCAGCAGCCAGACCGCGAGCACGGTGAGCAGCACCATCGCGGCGACCACCAGGAGGACCATGCCGGTCAGCCTGACTGGTCGGATCGGTCCCTTCAAGGCGTTCAACTAGGCTTGGGCAGCAGATCCACGCCGTACGACGTAGAGGAACGCCTTGTTCGCCACCCTTTCCGACCGCCTGTCCGAGACGTTCAAGAACCTCCGGGGCAAGGGCCGGCTCTCCGAGGCGGACATCGACGCCACCGCGCGGGAGATCCGACTGGCGCTGCTCGAGGCCGACGTCGCACTGCCGGTGGTCAAGGACTTCGTGGCCGCGGTCAAGGAGCGGGCCCGGGGCGCCGAGGTCAGCCAGGCGCTGAACCCGGCCCAGCAGGTCGTCAAGATCGTCAACGAGGAGCTCGTCGCCGTCCTCGGTGGCGAGACGCGGCGTCTCCGGTTCGCGAAGACTCCGCCCACCGTCATCATGCTCGCCGGTCTGCAGGGTGCCGGTAAGACCACGCTGGCGGCCAAGCTGGCGCTCTGGCTGAAGAACCAGGACAAGGCGCCGATGCTGGTCGCCGCCGACCTGCAGCGCCCGAACGCTGTCCAGCAGCTCCAGGTCAACGGCGAGCGCGCCGGCGTCACGGTCTTCGCCCCCGAGCCCGGCAACGGCGTCGGGGACCCGGTCGCGGTCGCGCGGGCCGGCGTCGAGGAGGCCCGCCGCACCCTGCACGACGTGGTCATCATCGACACCGCCGGTCGCCTCGGCGTCGACGCCGAGCTGATGAAGCAGGCCGCCGACATCCGCGACGCCGTCTCGCCCGACGAGGTCCTCTTCGTGGTGGACGCGATGATCGGCCAGGACGCGGTCAACACCGCGCAGGCCTTCCTCGACGGCGTCGGGTACGACGGCGTGGTGCTCACCAAGCTCGACGGTGACGCCCGCGGTGGTGCGGCGCTCTCGATCGCGCAGATGACCGGCAAGCCGGTGATGTTCGCCTCCGCGGGGGAGAAGCTCACCGACTTCGACCTCTTCCACCCCGACCGGATGGCCTCGCGCATCCTGGACATGGGCGACCTGCTCACCCTCATCGAGCAGGCCGAGAAGACCTTCGACGCCGAGCAGGCCGCGAAGGCTGCCGCCAAGCTGCAGGACGGCGAGTTCACCCTCGACGACTTCCTCGAGCAGATGCAGCAGGTCCGCAAGATGGGCTCGCTGACCAAGATGCTCGGGATGCTGCCCGGGATGGGTCAGTTCCGCGACCAGCTGGAGAACTTCGACGAGCGCGAGATCGACCGCATCCAGGCGATCATCCAGTCGATGACGCCGGGCGAGCGGGCGAACCCGAAGATGATCGACGGCTCGCGGAGGTCCCGGATCGCCAAGGGCTCGGGCCGCAGCGTCGCCGACGTGAACCAGCTCGTGGACCGGTTCTTCGAGGCCCGCAAGATGATGCAGCAGATGGCCCGCGGCGGGATGCCGGGCATGCCCGGGATGCCGGGGATGGGGCTGGGCAAGAAGGCCAAGGGCCGTCAGGCCCCGCAGCAGAAGAAGGGCAAGGGCGCCCGCCGCAGCGGCAACCCGGCCAAGGCGGCCCAGCAGGCCGCCGCCACCGACAAGCCCGCCGCCAACCCCTTCGGGCTGCCCGGCGAAGCCCCCGCCGACTTCAACCCGGACGACTTCCAGCTGCCGGCCGACCTGGACAAGTACCTCAAGTAGCCATGCCCGCGCTGCGATTCCGGGGTCCGGTGCTGCCCACCGGCGAGCCGGCGGACCTGTACGTCGTCGACGGCACCGTCACCTACGAGCCCCAGCCGGGTGCCGAGACGGTGGCCGAGGGCTGGATCGTCCCCGGCCTGGTGGACGCGCACTGCCACATCGGGCTCGACGACCACGGCCCGGTCGACGACCAGGCCGCCGAGGAGCAGGCGATCCAGGACCGGGACGCCGGCGCCCTGCTGATCCGCGACTGCGGCTCCGCGCTGGACACCTCCTGGATGCACGAGCGCGACGACCTGCCCCGGCTGATCCGGGCCGGCAGGCACGTGGCCCGCACCAAGCGGTACATCCGCGGCTACGCCGACGAGGTCGAGCCGGACCAGCTGGTCGCCGCGGTGGCGCGCGAGGCCGGACGCGGGGACGGCTGGGTCAAGCTGGTCGGCGACTGGATCTCCCGCGAGGAGGGCGACCTGGCGCCGTCGTTCCCCGCGGACACGTTCGCGGCGGCCGTCGCGGAGGCGCACGCGCGCGGTGCCAAGGTGACCGCACACTGCTTCGGGACCGCGGTGCTGCCCGGGCTGATCGAGGCGGGCATCGACTGCATCGAGCACGGCACCGGGCTGACCACCGAGCTGATCGACGCGATGGCCGCGCGAGGGACCGCGCTGGTGCCGACCGTCATGCAGACCGACAAGTTCCCCGAGTACGTCGAGGCGGGGCGCGACCGGTTCCCGGCGTACGCCGGCACGATGAGCGACCTGTACGCCCGGCGCCGGGACGTGCTGATGGCGGCGTACGAGGCCGGGATCGCGCTGTACGCCGGATCCGACGGCGGCGGCGGGACCCGGCACGGCAACATCGCCGGCGAGGTGCTCGCGATGGCCGAGATGGGCCTGCCGGCGTCGTACGCGCTCGGGGCCGCCTCCTGGAGGGCCCGCGGCTGGCTGGGCTGGAACGCACTGCTCGACGAGGGCGCGCCGGCCGACTTCGTGGTGTTCCCGCGCGACCCGCTGTCCGACCTGGGCGTGCTCCGCGAGCCGGCCTGCGTGGTGCTGCGCGGGGTGCCGGTCAGCCGGTGATCCTCCGGGAGGGCCGGGTCAGGATCAGCACCAGGACGAGGACGGACGCGGCCAGCCCGACGACGCCGAGCCCGAGCGCGCCGACGAACGCGACCCCGATGCGCAGGTACTCGTCCTCGCCGGCGGGCGCACCGATGCGGACCGAGCCGCTCGCGCCGGCGCACTCCACCTCGACGCGCCTGCCGTCGGTGCTGAACTCGGCGAACGGCCGCCAGTCCTGACCGTCCGTGGTCACCGTCTCGGTCTCGTCGACCGGGGTGAGGGCCAGCGGGTCGCCGTTCTCGGCCACCCGGCACGGCGGCGGCCCCGGCGCGTGGCTGTCGGCGAAGAGCATGTGCTTGCCGGCCTTGTCCAGGTCCACCGGCAGGGCGCCGACGCCCACCTCGACGTAGCCGTCGGTGTGCAGCAGCCGTACCAAGGTGATCCCGCCGACCGCGCCGGCGACGACGGCCAGCACCAGCGCGACCGCACCCGGGACGAACCACCAGGCGCTCGGCCGGCGCTTCGGCGGGCGCTGCACCTGGTACGCCGGGTAGGAGCCCGGCGGGAAGCCCGGCGGCCCGTAGCCGGGCGGGGGTGGCGGCATGCTCATGCGGGCAGTCTGCCCTTCGCGTGCTTCTCGGGCACGCAGGAGTGTCGGATGCCGCGGGTAGCGTCTCGCTCGTGGGCGAGGACGTGGAGCTCGAGGTCGATCCGGAGGTGGTGGCCCGCCTCGGCGCGATCTGCGCGGCGCTGCCCGCGGTGGTCGAGGAGGACGCCTGGATCGGCACCCGCTGGCGGGTCCGGGGGCGGACGTTCGCGCACGTGCTGCCCATCCGTGACGGCCGGCCGCCCAGCTACGCGCAGGCGGCCGGGGTCGAGGGGTCCGCGGTCGTTCTCACCTTCCGGATCACCGAGCAGGAGCGGGACCTGTTCACCCGGCTGGGGCCGCCGTACTGGGCGATCCGCTGGGGTCGCGACGTCGGCGGGCTCGTCCTGGGGGACGCCCCCGCGGCGGAGCTGGACTGGACGGAGATCGCCGAGCTGGTCACCGAGAGCTACCGGCTGCTCGCGCCGAAGCGGCTGGCCGCCGCCGTCGATTTCGACCCCGGCGCGATCTCTGGCAGAATGCACCGCTGAGTCTCGCCCGTTTCGGACCCTCTCACCCGATCCGGCGCGAGCCCTCCGAGCGGTCCACCCGGTCCCCACCTGGTCAGGGTCGCTCACCCACCACAGAACTCAAGGAGACACCACAAACGTGGCCGTCAAGATTCGCCTGAAGCGCATGGGCAAGATCCGCCAGCCCTACTACCGCGTGGTCGTCGTCGACTCCCGCAAGAAGCGGGACGGCAAGGTCATCGAGGAGATCGGGAAGTACCACCCGAAGGAGGAGCCCTCCTTCATCCAGATCACCTCGGACCGCGCCCAGTACTGGCTCGGAGTCGGCGCGCAGCCGTCCGAGGCCGTCGAGGCCATCCTCAAGGTGACCGGCGACTGGCAGAAGTTCAAGGGCCTGCCGGGCGCCGAGGGCACCCTCAAGGTCGCCGAGCCCAAGCGCGACAAGACCGAGATCTTCAACGAGGCTCTCAAGGACGCCGCCAACGAGCCCAAGGCCGAGGCAGTCACGAAGAAGGCTGCCGCCAAGAAGGCCGAGCCCAAGGCCGAGGAGCCGAAGGCTGAGGAGCCGAAGGCCGAGGCGCCCGCCGAGGAGACCCCGGCTGCCGAGGCTCCGGCGGAGGAGGCGCCCGCCGCCGACGCCCCGGCCGAGGCCGAGGCGACCGAGACCACCGAGGCGTGAGCATGCTCGCCGAGGCGCTCGAGCACCTGGTCCGCGGCGTCGTCGACCACCCCGACGACGTCACGGTGAAGGACAAGCAGCTGCGGCGCGGCTCCGTCCTCGAGGTGCGGGTACACCCGTCCGACCTGGGCAAGGTGATCGGGCGCGGCGGCCGGACGGCCACCGCGTTCCGCACCGTCATCTCGGCCCTCGCCGGCCGGGGCGGGGCTCGGGTCGACTTCGTCGATGTCGACCGGAGGCGTTAACCGGAGGCGCTAGCCGTCCCGTCGAGCGAACGTCAGCCCACCGAGGCACACCACGATCGCGGCCGTCACGACCATCGTGACGGCCGCGATCGTCGTTCCGGCCGGGAAGCTCTGGTCGGTGGACAGCTGGGCGCCGTGGACGACCTGGGTCACCACGGTTCCCGGGCTGGCGCCCACCACCCACGGCTGCAGCGACCCGAGCAGCCCGGCCGCGGCCTTCGGCAGCAGCAGCGCGGCGAGCACGATCGCGGTCGACGCGGTCGCCGACCGGGTGAGCACGCCGACCGCCGCGCCGACCGCCGCGACCGCGACGGCCGTCAGCGCGGTGCCGGCGAGAGCGACGGGATCGCCGGTCCGGTGTCCCGGCGGCGTGACCGCGGCGACCAGGGCGAACGAGAGGGCTGCTCCCACCAGTGCGCCCGCGCCGGCGACCGTGGCGGTGGCCGCGATCTTCGCCCCGTAGAGCAGTGGCCGCCGTGGCACGGTCGCGAGGCTGACGATCAGGGTGCGCTGGGTGTACTCGCTGCTCGCCACCGCCGCCGCCCAGGCACCGAACCCGGCCAGGAGCACCATCGAGCCGCTCGCGGCACCGCTGGTCACCGTGTCGCGCGCCCCGAGCCCGCCGCCCGAGACGACCAGCAGCGAGGTGAGCGGCAGGGCCAGCGTCGCGGCCACCGTGCCGACCCGGAAGCCGCGCACGGTGGCGATCTTGACCAGCTCGGCGGTCAGGGCGGCCCGGATCACGACCCCACCAGGGCCAGGTAGCGCTTCTCCAGGGCGCCGGGCTCGTCGCTGCCCACGAACGCGGCCATCGGCTCCGCCGCGAGGATGCGGCCCTCGTCGATCAGCACCACGTCGTCGGCGACCTGCTCGACCTCGCTCATCAGGTGGCTGGAGACCAGCACGGTCCGGCCCGCGTCGGCCAACGTGCGCAGCACCGTGCGCAGCCAGCGGATCGTGGCCGCGTCGAGCCCGTTGTGCGGTTCGTCGAGGATCACCACCGCCGGGTCGCCGAGGAGCGCGGTGGCGAGCCCGAGCCGCTGGCGCATGCCCAGCGACATCTGGCCGAACGGCAGCGTCGCGATGGCGTGGAGGCCGACGGTCTCGATGGCCGCGCCGACGGACCAGCGAGGCAGGCCGTTGCTCGCCGCGACCACGGCGAGGTGACCCCGGGCGGTCCGGCCCGGGTGGACCGCGTCCGGCGAGAGCAGCGCGCCCGCGACCCGGATGGGCTGCGGGTGCTCGCGGAACCGACGGCCGCCGATGGTGGCGCGGCCCGAGGTGAGGTGGTCGATGCCCAGGATCGCGCGCAGCGTGGTCGACTTGCCGGCGCCGTTCGGTCCCAGGAACGCGGTGACCCGGCCGGGCAGTGCTGTGAAGCTCACGTCCTCGAGCACGGTCACGCCGTCGATCACCTTGGACGCCGCCTCGACCTCGATCGCCAGCGGTTCAGGCATGCGGTGCCTTCGCGGCCTTCTCGAAGGTCCCTTCCAGGTGCCAGCGCCCGATGAACCGGTTGAACGGGCCGCCGACGATCAGGCTGGTCCACTCCAGCACGAACCGGCCGGTCTTCTCGTCGTACGTGCCGGTCGCGCCCTTCCCGGTGATCGTCGGGGCCGGCGCGGACTCCAGGTACGTCCCGGCGACCCAGTCCCAGACCTTCTCGGCCTTCTCCTGGCCGGGCGCCTTGGCGCCGGTGCTGGAGACCGGCTTGGGCGCGCCCTGGTTGAAGACCTGGTTGTTCCAGGTGACGCCCCACGACGACAGGTCGGCGGTGAGCCTGCCGTCCTTCACATACGCCGTCGGCGGCGCGACCTTGGTCCGGGTCTGCGGGTCGACCGGGTTGGTCGCGATGCTGAACCGCACGCCGAAGAACTTCGTCGGCCTGGTGATCGCGGCCGCGAGGGAGTCGCCGTCGGCCGCGAACGCCGGGCGTGGCTGCGACTGGTACCCGCCCAGCCGGATGCCGCCGGAGGTGCCCGGTGCCAGCAGGGTGGCCTCGCCGCCGTCGGCCGGGGAGTCGGCGTTCCTCATGTACGGGCCCTTCGTCGCGCTGCCGCCGACCTGCACCATCCGGAACCAGGTCCCGGTCACCTTCCCCGCCTCGACCGATCCCGGGGCGAGCTCGAGCAGGCCGACCAGCTCGGTGCCGCGGTCGTCCCTCGCGGAGCCCTGGTCGGTCGAGCAGGCGGTCGGCCCGAGCAGGGCCGTGGCGGTCAGGACCGCGATCAGGAAGCGCTTGGTCATGGTGATTCCTTTCGCCGGCGGGACCCGGACGCCGCCACCGTGAGTGAGCCGAGGACGCCGGCGCCGACGAGCAGCCACGGCATCGCGACCAGCCCGGAGATGCCGACCGGGCGGGTCAGGTCGTCGAGGTCGCGCAGGGCCCGGTAGTCGGCGAGGCTGTCGTTGATGGCGCCGACCAGGCCGGCCAGGTCCGAGGAGACCGCCGGCCAGGCTCGGACCAGGGCGGCGAGGTCGCGCTCGGCCCTGCCGGTGCGCGAGACCGCCCGGAATGCCGTGTCGAGCTCGCCGACGGCGTGCACCAGGACGACGAAGTCCTCCTGCTGCTGGCGGACGGTCGCCTCCGTCATCACCGGAGCCAGGGCGTGCTGGAGCCGCTCGCCGGCGCGGGAGCCGTCCGGGAGCCCGCTCACGAACGGGTAGCCGATCAGTGCCGCCGACGCCGCGAGCGCGAGCAGCCGCGCCCCGGTGGCGCGCTGCCGGGGCCCGCGGAGCAGCGTCGTGCCGGCGTACGCCATCGACAGCCCCGCCACCACGACCAGGAACGGGATCCGGTCGAACCCGCCGACGCCGGCGACCTGCCGGTAGTCCGGCGCCGCGGCACGCACCCGGCCGAGCAGGTCGGTTCCGCGCGCGTCGATCGCGGGCGCCGTCGCGCGGTACTCGTCCAGTCCGCGGAAGCGGCCGGCCGGCACCTGGCGCTGCCGGTACACCTCGTCGATCGCGGCCGCCCCGCGGCGCAGCGTGCCGAGATCGGCGTCGTACCGGTCCAGCGCGTCGGCGGTGAGGTGCGGCGCGAACCCGTCGACGAGCTGCTGGCCCGAGGCGGCCCGGGCGAACAGCCCGCCGGCCACCGGGACGACGGCGAGCAGCGCGCCGAGCACGAGCATCGCCAGCGCCGGCAGCCGACGGCGGTGCGCCGGTGCGGCGACCGCGCGGACGACCGGGGGCGCGACGGGCAGGACGAGGGTCATGAGTGCTCGGCTTCGGGGAGGGGTGCCAGCCAATTGGAGTTAGTCAATCAAGTGTATCGACAATATCCTCCGAGGGCACCGGCGCCCGCAGGGTGGGACCCGATCCACCACAATGGGCGCCGTGAGCGTGGAGGACTATCTCGTCGTGGGCCGGATCGGCAAGCCGCACGGCCTCAAGGGCGAGGTCTCGGTGGAGCCGCGGACCGACGAGCCCGAGCGCCGTTTCGCTGCCGGCGCCTCCCTGCAGGTGGAGCGGCCCCGGCCCGGCGCCGGCGGGACGCTCACCGTCCGCGCCTCGCGCTGGCACTCCGGCCGGCTGCTGGTCACCTTCGAGGAGATCACCGACCGGAACGCGGCCGAGGCGGCACGCGGCACCGTGCTCGTCGTCCCGGTGGACCCGGACGAGCAGCCCGAGGACCCCGAGGAGTTCTACGACCACCAGCTCGTCGGCCTCGCGGTGGAGAGCCCCGACGGCACCCGGCTCGCCACGGTCACCCGCGTCGAGCACACCGGGGCGCAGGACCTGCTGGTCCTCGACGTCGACGGTCGCTCGGTGCTGTTCCCCTTCGTGCAGGCGCTGGTCCCCCTGGTGGACGTGCGCGGCGGCCGGGTCGTCGTCGACGACCGCCCCGGCCTGCTCGCCGAGGAGGCGCCGTGAGGATCGACGTCGTCTCGATCTTCCCCGGCTACCTGGCCCCGCTGGACCTGTCGCTGCCCGGCAAGGCTCGCGAGTCCGGTCTGGTCGACCTGCACGTGCACGACCTGCGCGGGTGGGCTCACGACCGTCACCGCACAGTCGATGACACCCCCTACGGCGGCGGCGCCGGGATGGTGATGAAGCCGGAGCCGTGGGGCGAGGCGCTCGACGCGATCGCCCCGGACGGCGCGACCCTGATCGTGCCCACGCCGGCCGGACGGCCGTTCACGCAGGCCCTGGCGGCCGAGCTGGCCAATCGCGAGCGCCTCATCTTCGCGTGCGGCCGATACGAGGGCATCGACCAGCGGGTGCTCGACGACGCCGCTCGTCGGCTCGACGTCGTCGAGGTGTCGCTGGGTGACTACGTGCTCAACGGCGGGGAGGTGGCCGCGCTGGCGATCACCGAGGCGGTCATCCGGCTGCTGCCCGGGTTCATGGGCAACGCCGCGTCGCTGACCGAGGAGTCCCACGCTCTGTCCGATTCGGGGGCGAGCCTGCTGGAGTACCCGGTGTACACCAAGCCGGCCTCCTGGCGCGGGCTGGACGTGCCCGAGGTGCTGCTGTCCGGCGACCACGGCCGGATCGAGGCCTGGCGGCACGACCAGGCTCTGCGCCGTACGGCGGAGCGCCGGCCCGACCTGCGGCATCCGGCCGAGACGCTCGGCGACCTGGAGCTGAGGGCCGCCGTGCCCGCGGACGCCGGCGAGCTGTTCACCCTGCAGCGGGCCTGCTGGGTGCAGGAGCAGCAGGCGAACCCCGGGGTGGAGATCCCCGCGCTCGGCGAGGAGCTCGACGACGTTCGGCGCTGGCTGGCCCGCGACACCGTGCTGGTGGCGCGCGCCTCCGGCCGGCTGGTCGGCGCGGTCCGGGCACGGCTGCAGGACCAGGTGTGGGACATCGGCCGGCTGATGGTCGCCCCGGACCTGCAGGGACGCGGGCTCGGGCAGGCGCTGCTGGAGCGGATCGAGGCCGCCGCCCCCGAGACGGCCCGGGAGTTCGAGCTCTTCACCGGGGCCGGGAGCACCCGGAACCAGAGGATGTACAAGAAGGCCGGCTACCGGCTGCGCGGCCCGGCCCCCGGGGACCCGGGCGCGGTCCGGCTGACCAAGCGGCGTCCGTCCTAGGCTCTTCCTAGGCCCTTCTTACGCGCTGGTGTCGTGCAGCAGCGCGTTCTGCAGCGCGACGACGCACCCGCCCAGCGCTGAGGTCGCCAGCTTCTGCGCGTACGGCGCCAGCGCCGCGGCCAGCCGGGTCTCGGACTCCAGGAACCGCTGCCGGTACGGGCCGTAGAGCGGTCCCAGCAGCGCGAACCCGGTGTCGAGCAGCCGCTCGAACGGCCTGAGCAGCGGGTCGAGCAGCGGACTCACCGTCGGCGCCAGCGCGGGGTACTTCGCCAGGATCGGCCCGATCAGCTGCAGTGCCGGCTGGTAGGCCGAGGCCATCGCGAACGCCTCCGCCGAGAACGGCCCGAACGCCGGGGCGAAGTCGATGAGCGACTGCAGGCCGCCGTCGCTCTCGGAGGACGCGATGTCGATCGGGCACGGGGTGGTCCGCGCCGATGCCGGGGGCGGAGTCGGCTGCTGGCTCGGGGTCGCGGCCGGCGCTGTCGGCGCTGTCGGCGCCGCCGCCGGGGCCGCCGGGGCGCTCGGCTCCGTGGCGATCGGCACCGCGACCCCGCCGCTCCCCAGGGGTACCGAGGCGGGCACCGGGGCCGGGGCGAGCGGCGCCGAGGGCGCGGCCACCTGGGCGGCCACCTGGGCCGGTGCCGTGCCCGCGGGGATGGAGGTCGTCCTGGTGACCGTGTCGACCCGGACCGAGAACGCGGCCAGGACGAGCAGGTCGATCACGACGAAGCCGAGCACCACGTTGCGCAGGACGGTGTGCGAGACGCGGTCGAGCCGGAGCCTGGAGATCGGGTTCGGCATCAGGCCACCCCGCGATGCGTGCGCGAATGACCCGCGAGCGCGAGCAGGATCAACGCCCCGAAGCCGAGCACGGCCAGGCCGCCGGCCAGCCAGATGACCGGCCAGGAGACCCGCCAGTCCTGCGTGGTCACCGTCCGGGAGGTGGCGACCGGCTGGGTGACCTCGCCGGCGGCGACCGGCAGGCCGTTGGCCGGGCTCGCGAGCGGGGCGCCGGGGGCGGTCGTGGCGGCGCCGCCGGTGGTCGTGCTGGTCCCGCTGCTGCCGGTTGCCGGGGTGCCGGTGCCGCCGCTCGCAGCGGTGCCCGTGGTCGTCGTACCGGAGGTGGTGGTCGTCCCGGAGCCGGCCGTGGCGGCGGGCGCGGACGCCGGCACGAACCGGCCCTCGAAGTGCCACTTGCCGGTGAACTTGTCGAACGGGCCGCCGACGATCTGGCTGGTCCAGTCGAGGGTGAAGGCGCCGGTGCGGGCGTCGTAGGTCCCGGTGGCGGCCCGGGTGTTGCCGGGCAGCGAGCCGTCGGGCTTCGGCGCGCCCTGGTGGAAGTGCTGGTTGTTCCAGGTGACCGAGAAGCTGCGCAGGTCGGCGCTCAGGGTGCTGCCGCTGACCGTCACCCGGGGCGCCGGAACGGCCCGCTTCGTCTGCGGGTCGACCGGGTTCGTGGCGGTGGCGAAGCTGGTGCCGTAGAAGCGCGCGGGGGCGGTCAGCCGGTGCGCCTTGGCATCGCCGTTGGCCGCGAACGCGGGGGAGGGGATCGACTGGTACGAGCCGACCCGCAGGCCTCCGTCGGTCCCGGGGGCCAGCGGCGTGAGGCTGTGGTCGGAGCAGGTCGAGTCGTTGTTCGACAGGTACGGCCCGTCGGCGCCGCCGCTGGGCAGGATCATCCGGAAGTAGGTCCCGGTGGCGCGGCCCCCGGAGCAGGTGCCCGCGGTCAGCCGCAGCGTGCCGGTGAGGGGAGTGGCCGCGGTCCGCGGGGCCTCCGGGCGTGCGGCGGCCGCCGCTGCGGCTGCCGGCGCCACCAGGGCGACCGTGGCGAGGAGGAGGGCGGCGAGGCGCCCAGGGAGGGGGAGGGGTGACATGTCTCGACTCAATTCGGGCTCGGAGATCGGTCGATCTTCATTAAGTCTATCAATATGATTGACTTATCTCATGAGGAGACTTCTGCAGGGGGCGCCGATCAGCCCGGCGGTGACCTTGATCGTCGTGGTGCTCGCGCTCGCCCGGGTCTGGGGGTAGCCGCCGATTTCCGTCGTGGCGGGGTCGTCTGGCAGACTTGATCCTCGGCCCAGTCGGCCACGATCGCCCGGAAGATACGTCCCGGGGATCCGCGTGAGCACCTGCCACAGGGGGCGCAGCGCGACGGCCAGCCAGACCGGACCACTCATACGCAGATCCACCACATCCGCGGCTGACCTGTGGCACTCGTGAGGAGACATCATGACCAACGTCATCGACGCGCTGTCCGCTGCCACCCTCCGCGACGACGTCCCCGCCTTCCGCGCGGGCGACACCGTCAAGGTCCACGTCAAGGTCGTCGAGGGCAACCGCTCCCGCATCCAGGTCTTCCAGGGCGTCGTCATCCGCGTCCAGGGCTCGGGCGTGGGCCGCAGCTTCACCGTCCGCAAGGTCTCCTTCGGCGTCGGTGTCGAGCGCACCTTCCCGATCAACTCCCCGATCTTCGAGAAGATCGAGGTCGTCACCCGCGGTGACGTGCGCCGGGCGAAGCTCTACTACCTGCGCAACCTGCGCGGCAAGGCCGCCAAGATCAAGGAGCGCCGCGAGGCCTGAGCGGCCCGGCTTCCGCTGATCGAGTTCCCGGGTCCGGCTAGGCTCCGTTCGTGACCGACTCCTCGACCACGCCGTCCCACCGCGCCGGCCCGGATCCTTCCTCGGACAAGGACAAGAAGCCGACGCTGCCGGTCTGGCAGGAGAGCCTGCTGCTGCTGGTGATCGCCCTGGTCCTGGCGATCGGGATCAAGTACTTCTTCGTCCAGGCGTTCTACATCCCGTCGGAGTCGATGGAGCCGTTGTTCATCAAGAACGACCGGATCCTGGTGCAGAAGGTCTCCTACTGGGGCGGCGGCGAGCCCGAGCGCGGCGACATCGTCGTGTTCAAGGATCCCGGGAACTGGCTCAACGGCGAGGGCAACGAGCCCAGCAACCCGATCACCAAGGCGCTCGAGGCGATCGGCCTGTACCCGTCCGGGGGTCACCTGGTGAAGCGGGTGATCGGCGTCGGCGGCGACCGGGTCAAGTGCTGCGACCCCCAGGGCCGGGTCACCGTCAACGGCAAGGCCCTCGAGGAGGAGTCCTACCTGCCGAAGGGCACGCTGCCCTCCGACGACCCGTTCGACGTCCGGGTGCCCGAAGGGCACCTGTGGGTGATGGGCGACAACCGCAGCAACTCCTCGGACTCGCGGCTGCACATGGGGCAGCCGGGCGGCGGGTACGTCGACGAGGACCTGGTGGTCGGCAAGGTGTGGGCGCTGATCTGGCCGTGGAAGCGGGCCAAGTGGATCCACACCCCGAAGACGTTCGAGGACATTCCGACGTCGCAATGACCACGATCGAGACCAGCCTTCCGCGCGGGTCCACGATCCGCCGGGATGCGGGCCTGTACGGCTACGAGCGCGCGCTGCGCCGCGCCGGGCTGACCCCGGTCGCCGGGGTCGACGAGGCCGGCCGCGGCGCCTGTGCCGGCCCGCTGGTGGCCGCCGCGGCGATCCTGCCCGAGGGCAAGCGCGGGCTGGTGCCCGGGCTCAACGACTCCAAGCTGCTCACCGAGAAGGCCCGCGAGCGGGCCTACGAGCAGATCACCCGGCGTGCACTGGCCTGGTCGGTGGTCGTGGTCGAGTCCGAGGAGTGCGACCGGCTCGGCATGCACGTGGCCAACGTCGAGGCGCTGCGGCGGGCCCTGGCCCGGCTCGAGGTGCGCCCGTCGTACGTGCTCACGGACGGGTTCCCGGTCGACGGCCTGGACGTGCCCGGCCTGGCGATGTGGAAGGGCGACCGGGTCGCCGCCTGCATCTCGGCCGCGTCCGTGATCGCCAAGGTGACGCGCGACCGGATCATGATGAGGCTGCACGACCAGTGGCCGGTCTACGATTTCGCCACCCACAAGGGCTACATCACCGCCGAGCACTCCGAGGCGCTCGACGAGCACGGTCCGTGTCCGATCCACCGGATGCGGTTCGTGAACGTACGACGGGCGGCCGGTGTGCTCGACGAGGAGCCCTTGAGCCTCGAGCCGCAGCTCGAGCTGTTCGACCCGGAGGAGACGCGATGAGTGCTGAGGATCTCGAGAAGTACGAGACCGAGATGGAGCTGACGCTCTACCGGGAGTACCGCGACGTGGTCGGGATCTTCAAGTACGTCGTGGAGACCGACCGGCGCTTCTACCTGTGCAACCAGGTGGACGTGAAGGCGCGCACCGAGGCGGGGGACGTCTTCTTCGAGGTGACCATGACCGACGCGTGGGTCTGGGACATGTACCGCCCGGCGCGGTTCGCGAAGAACGTGAAGGTGCTGACGTTCAAGGACGTCAACGTCGAGGAGCTGGCGAAGTCGGACTTCGAGCCGCCGAAGGTCTGAGCCGCCAGCCTCAGGGCTACCGGTCCAGCGCGGGGTCGCTGGGCGGCAGCGTGACGTTCTGGTCGGTGGAGTAGGTCAGGCGCAGGCAGGCCTGGGTGCCGTTGGAGTAGACGTCGCCGACGATCACGACCGCGTTGAGTGCGGTGGCGCAGGAGTTGCCGGGGAACCTCAGCAGCGATCCCGGGGCGTAGATGGTCCCGGTGACCTGGGCGTTCCCGTTGCCCTGCAGGCTCAGCTCCGCGGTGTTGGTGCGGTCGTAGGCGATCGCGAGCCCGGTCAGCGGTCCGGACGTCGGCGCGGACAGGTCAGTGTCGCCGTTCTTGACGTCGAGCCAGCCACCGGGCGTGTTCTTGCAGACGACGGGTGCGCTCGGCGAGCCGCAGGTGAAGTAGAGGGTGACGCCGGCGCCCTGAAGCAGGGAGTTGTTCTTCAGGTCCCACAGGCCGGTGATGACGTAGAGCCCCGCGGTGAGGTGGCAGGTTGCGTTCGGCACCGAGAACGCGCCGTAGCGGCCGGGGCCCTGCGTGCACGGGTTGGTCTTCGCGGTGGCGGTCGCGGTCCCGGGCAACGGGAACGTGAGGACGCCGAGCAGCGGGTCGTCGAGGTGCCCGGCACCCGTGGTCGCCGTCGGGGTGCAGCAGCCGCCGGTGGCGGAACCCTCGACCGAGATCGTGTTGCCCGCCGGGCTGACCGTGGTGGTGCTGGTCGGCTGTGCGCTGAGGTTGCCGTTCATGTGCACCGAGGCGCCGGTGACCGTGATGTCTCCGTTCCCGACCCCGTGCGTACCCGGTCCGATGACGCACAGGCCGCACGGGTAGGTGCCGGTGGTCTGCAGGGCCGCCCGCGCCCGGGAGGCGACCGGGACCGAGCTGACACCGGCGAGCGCGCCCAGGCCGGTCTTGACGTCGCGGGTCGGCATCACCACCCACACCTTGCTGGGCTTGGTGAGGCTGTCGAAGGAGATGCAGGCCGGCGAGCCGGCGTTGGGCTGGAAGCCGGCCGGCGGTGCGGCACACGAGGCCCAGTCGCCCTCCTGGACGCCGAAGTTCACCGCGGCGTAGGACTTGGCCGCGGACACCGCGTCCAGCAGGCACGGCGGGACGGCACCGGCCGGGTTGACGCAGGCGGCCGGGTAGAGCGCGTTCGCGGCCGCCAGCGCGGAGGCGTCCGCGGCGTTCTGGGACTGGCGCCGGGTGTCACGGGCCAGGCCGAGGTCGACGACGATGGCGGCCAGCACGAACAGGCTGAGCGCGCAGATCGCGACGATGACAGCGACCGCGCCGGTCTCGTCGCGGTGGGCGCGCCGGGTGCGGAGCCTCACGAGCACCAGTCCCAGGTGGCGCCGGCGGGCAGGGCGTCGGCGGTGTTGGTCCAGGCGCCGGCCTGGGTGGCCTGCTCGATGGACATCTGGGTCTTCGAGGTGATCCAGCCGCCGTTCGGCATCGGCAGCAGGCCGAGCGCGCCGTCGGCCTTGACCATGGCGCAGACCACGACGGCCTTGCCCTTCTGCCAGTTCGCGGCGTTCACCTTGACGTACGGCGTGCCGGCGATGGCGCCGATGTCCTTGCGGGTCGAGCAGCGCAGCCGGGCCGAGTTCGTGCCCGTCGTACAGGAGGCGTCGTAGCCGAAGCTCTCGACCACCGCGTGCCGGGCGCCCTCGCGGACACCCTGCCGGGTGCTCAGCGAGTCGCTGAACCAGAGCCCGTACTGGATCATCCCGAAGAGCACGAGGAAGAGCACGCTGCTCACCAGTGCGAACTCGACGGCCGCGGCGCCCTCCTCGTGCCGCGAACGTCTCGTCAGCGCATGCACCCGCACGATCCTTCCGTCGTACGACGACGCGCACATCGGGCGATCGGGTCGGGCCGAGTCGGCCGATCGGGGCGGGTGACTACGCGGGAATCGGACCGTTCGGGGGAGGAACCGGGTCTAGACCACTCCTTCCGGCGGCGGGCCAACCGGACATTAGCGTCGTTATCGTGAGTGTTCCGGTCGGATTCGAGGGTTCGCGATGCCGACGCGCCTCAGTCGTCCGGATGGGGCGTTGGGGGCAACAAAGTGAGAGCTGTGCGACGGCGTGACGAGCGGGGCGCGACCGCGGTCGAGTTCGCCCTCATCATGATCCCGCTGCTGGTGGTCGTCTTCGGCCTCGTGCAGTACGGCCTGTACTTCTACTCCGCGCAAAGTGGATCCAATGCGGTCAACGCGGCCGTCCGCCAGCTCTCGGTCGGCAACTGCCAGAACAGCACCCAGCTGACCAGCTACGTGAAGAACCAGCTCGGTGCCGCAGCGACCGACGCCCCGGCCGTGACGCAGTCCTGGAAGAAGGTGGACGGCACGAGTGCGGGCAGCCTCCTCTTGGCCGACGTCGGCGGCACGGTCCAGCTCAGCATCAGCTTCCACACCATCAACATGCACTTCCCGCTCGTTCCGTTCCTCAGTGACGCGGTCATCAAGCGCCAGGTGACGGCACGGATCGAGGACACGAAGGACCAGGGGTGTCCGTCATGATGCGGTTCGCCCGACGTGACGAACGAGGCGCGGTCGCGGTCATCTTCGCGATCAGCGCCCTGATGCTCTTCGGTATCGCCGCCATGGGGGTCGACCTGGGCAACGCCATGAACCGCAGGAAGGAGACGCAGAACTCCGCGGACCTGGCTGCCCTGGCCGGTGCGTCCGGACTGCCAGCGCAGGACGACACCACGAGGCAGCTGGTGGCCGACTACCTGAACAAGAACGCGGCCGCGACCGACGCCAACGACAAGTGCGACACGTCGAGCGGGGACGTCACCGTCGCCCAGCTCAAGGACGGTGACAACTCCAACGGTGAGGTGACCTTTCCTGGCGCCAACAGGATCAAGGTGGTCTCCCCGTCGTCGAAGGTGGCCTTCGGGCTCGGCAACGCCATCGGCTTCAAGGACACCTGCGTGCAGAGCGTCGCGACGGCGGCGATCAAGTCCGGCGGCACGGGCATGGCGCCGTACTACGCCGCCGCGCCGTGCGACAGCGGCCCGAACGTGCTCAAGAGCGACGCGGGCGGCCCCAGCATCCCGTTCTCACCCCCGCCGCTGTCGCACGACGGGGAGACCAACACCTCAGTGCTCGGCGGTGACCTGGCGCCGAACCAGGTCACGCCGGTCGCGACACCAGGGGACCCGGCGCACCTATTCATCACGGTTTCGGGCACCAACCTGAGCGCCACGGACATCGACTCGGTGGGCTTCTTCAACTCCGATCTCTCCGAGCCGGTCGTCTCCAACGTCTTCCTCAACCAGAATGCAACCTCGATCACCGTCCAGCTGCCGAATGCCGTCGAGTCCCGCGGCGACGTGTGGTGGGTGCGGGTGCACCACAAGGTCGTGACCACGGCTCCGGTCCCCGCCTCCAGCGACAAGTGGTCGGCGCGGGGCGACGCGCGGCCGCTGATCATCGGTGACGCCACGCTGTCCTGCAACCCGGAGTCGGCCTCCGGCAACTTCGGGTCGATCCAGATCCCGCACGGCTTCAACAACGACAAGGACGACCTCGTCGCCAACATCCAGGACGGCGTGCTGGCGCCGATCAGCCTGGCGCCGTTCCCGGGCACGTTGCCGGCCGACGGCGACTGCCGCACGATGGGCACGCCGAGCGTCACGAGCGCCGACCCGGCGCCGCACAACCCGGGGACCAACTGCGTGGACACGCTCACCGGGCTCGGTGCCGGAGACGCCTACGACGGCTACCTGAGGAACCCGAACGGCAAGCTGCTCACTGACACCTCCTCGCGCTGCTCCGCGTCACCGCAGAACCGGCCCGCCCGGTTCACGCTGTCCACCGGGGAGAGCGTCAACAACGACACGCTCTCGTGCTTCCTGGTGAACGACACCCTGCACCTGTCGGACCTGATCAGCGTCCCGACGGGTGCCGCCCCGAAGCTCGACCAGTCGATCTGGAGCTCGCCCCGCTTCATGCAGGTGCCGATCCTCGACCACGACCCGCGTGGCCACACCTGGATGCCGATCCTGCGGTTCAAGGCGGGCTTCGTCACCGACGAGGTCACCGGCTCGAGCCGCAACGCGCCGCTGTTCGCAGGTGACACCGAGAACGGCTTCGTGATGCAGAACCCGCACAAGCTGCGCGCCATCCGGATCTTTTTCTTCGACCCTGACTCGCTGCCGGCGCCGCCCGACGGCGGACCGCTGACCGACTACATCGGCGGTCCCAAGGTGATCACGCTGGAGAACTGAACCCGACTAGACCTTTTTGCCATAATTCGGACAAATCTGCACAAACGCCCTACCCTCGATCTCGGGAGGGGTGCAGATGGGTTCTCGCGCGAGAAGGCGCGAGTGCGAACACGGCGCGACGGCGGTCGAGTTCGCACTCGTGATGCTTCCTGTGCTGATGCTGGTGTTCGGGCTGATCCAGTACGGCCTCTACTTCTGGGCGATGCAGGGCGGCAGTGACATCGCCCGCAGCGCGGCGCGGCTGGCCGCCGTCGGGAAGCCTGCTGACTGTGCGGCGTTCCGGGCCGACATCCGTAGCCAGGTCAACGACCTCACCGGCAGCGGATCCACCGCGACGGTCACCCGCAGCTACGTGCGCACGAAGCCGCCGGCCGTCAGCATCGGCGACACGGTGACGGTGCAGGTCAGCTTCAAGAGCGTCGACCTGCACTTCCCGTTCGTGCCGTTCATCAAGGACGGCACCGTGACCGCCAAGGCGAAGGCCCGGGTCGACTTCGTCCCGGCTCCACCGGAGACCTGCGGGTAGCCCATGCGCAAGCTCACCGACGTGCGGGACGAGAGCGGAGCGGTCGCGATCGTAGTCGCGATTCTGGCCGTCCTGCTCTTCTCCTCCGCCGCCCTGACCGTCGATCTCGGCAATGCCTGGGCGCGCAAGCGCGAGGTCCAGAAGCAGGTCGACGTCGCCGCGCTCAGCGTCGGCTGGATGCTGCCCATGACGGCGGCCAACAAGGCCGACATCGCCAACGGCGTCGCCGACTACTTCACCGCGCAAGCCAACGCCGTGCTGGGTCAGCGGGCCGTCACCGGTGCTCAGCTCGTCGACGGTGACCTCGGCAACGGCGAGGTCGTCTTCCAGCACAAGGACGGCACGTCCTGCACCGACAAGTGCCCGCAGCTGCGGGTTTTCGCCCCGCCCGCCGAGGTCGACTTCGGGCTTGCGTCGGCCATGGGCTTCTCCCACGTCGACGTCCAGCGAGACGCAACGGTCCGTCTCGTCTCCGGGCTGCCGCCCAAGGACAAGACCATCCCGTTCTGGCTGCCCAGCGGCTGCGGCTACGGGCCCACCGAGGGCGACACCACCCAGGGCGGGACCAACCAGGCCACCGCCACGCCGACGGCCACCCCGACGGCCACCCCGACGGCGACCCCGACGGCCACCGCCACGACGGCCGGCACGCGCTACGTGCCGACCCCGGTGGGGACCCACCTGCTCAACGGCACCGACGTCACCCCGGTCACCAACCTCGGCTCGGTCACGATCTCGGGCTACTTCGTCACCGGTGTCGGCAACGAGTTCAAGAAGGTGACCCTGCGCGCGTTCCCGCCGACGGGCAGTGCGTTCGTCGACTTCGCCGCGCAGACGGCCGGCAACGGCGTCGTACCGTCCTTCACCATCGGCACCGAGATCAGCTCGATCCCCGGCGACTGGTACGTCTACGCCCTGGCGCAGAAGAACAACTCCGAGGAGTACTCCTCCAACCACCTGGTCCTCCGGGTCACGCCGCCCGTGGTCGGCCCGTCGCCGACCCCGACGCCGACCGCCAACCCGACCGACAGTGCGGTCGCCGTCGGCTGCATCGGCCAGGACCGCGGCAACTTCGGCCAGCTCGACAGCCCGCGTCTCGAGGGCGGTACCAAGCAGCAGCGCCTGGGCAGGAACATCGCGCTCGGCATCGACCACCTGCTGGCGCCGTACCAGTTCGCCCCCGACCAGCCGGAGCGGAAGTGGTGCGGCTCCGGCGGCACCCTGCTGCCCGGGGCGCAGCTCGACGACACCTCGCGCGACGGCAACAACTGCATCACCGGCGACACCGGCAACGACGGACCGAAGATGTACGACGGGCTGGTCACTGGCATCGCCGCCGTCGCGCCGGGTCGGCTCGACGTGGTCAACGGGCACACCGTCTGTCCGGGGCGCAGCGACTTCACCCTGGACGGCAAGGTCCTCAACAACGACGTGCTGTCGTGCTACCTGCGCAACGGCGCGACCCTGGACAGCATCGCCTCGACGTCGGGGGTCACCACCGACATGCTCGACCAGTCGATCATCACCTCGCCGCGGTTCGTCTGGCTGCCGGTCGTCTACGCCACCGACCGCGCGCAGAAGGACTTCCAGCCGATCCGCTACTTCGTGCCGGGGTTCATCACCGACGAGACCCAGACCGCGCCCGCCACGGCCGGGAACGGCCTGGACATCAACGGCAACTCGGTCAAGGTGCTGCACATCTTCACGTTCAACCGAGACGCGCTGGTGCCGTTGGAGGACTCCGACTCGGTCGACTACGACGATTCCGTCGGAGGCGGGACGGTGCACCTGGTCGGCTAGCGCCACCCTGGCAGGGACTTCAGTCCCCGGGGCCAGGGCCGAAGGCACTGGTCTACCGAAAACTAGACCAAAAGGGACAATCGGGCTTTTTGGAGTTAATCTCCCTGTCGGGGAGGTGAGCGTCCGATGGGGGGACCTCGGAACAGAGACGAGCGCGGAGCTGCCGTCGTGGAGACGGCACTGTGCCTGTGCTTCATCGTGCTGCCGCTGGTGTTCGCGACGATCGCATACGCCTACATGCTGAGCTTCCGCCAGACCGTCTCGCAAAGCGCTGCCGAGGGAGCGCGGATCGCCGCGGTGGCGCCGTCGACGGCCTCGGACGCCGACCGCAAGGCAGCCGCGATCAAGGCGGCCTCGCAGTCGATGGACACGGGCGTCGGCGACCTCAAGTGCAACGAAGGCAGCCTGACCTGCACGGCGGTGATGGTGCCCGGCTGTGAGGACGGGTCGACCGCGACCTGCGTGAAGGTGACGATCAGCTACCCGTACCGGGACAAGTCGTTGCTGCCGACGATCCCCGGTCTCGGGTTCACGCTGCCGAAGACGATCAGCTACGCGGCCATGGTGCAGGTGAGCTGATGGCCTGGTTCCGGGTGCGGACGGTACGACGGCGACGGCGCGACGAGCACGGGGTGGTGGCGATCCTGCTCGCCGTCATCACCTGCTTCACGCTGATCCCGCTGGCGGCGTACGCCGTCGACATCGGTGTCCAGCGGGTCGCCCGCCGTGACGTCCAGGGAGCCGCGGACATGGTCGCGCTCGACCTGGCCCGGCAGCTCGACGGGCGCAAGTACTCGCAGCTCCAGGGGACGCTGCAGAGCCTGGCCAACAAGAGCCTGGCCCGCAACGCCCACGGCGTCGGGCGCGACCTGGTGGTCATCCCCGAGCTCGGCACCATCGACAAGACGAAGTACGACAAGAACAACCCGCAGGGCTACTTCACGCCGATCACCTCGGACGCCGGCGGGATCCCGAACGCCGTCCGGGTGACCGCGAGCTCGGACGTCGACTTTTCCCTGCACCAGGGCAACGGCGGTGTGAACAGGGTCGCGATCGCCGCGAGCCAGGCGCAGGTCTGCTTCGACATCGGGTCCTTCGCGCTGAACCTGAGCTCGGCCAACTCGCCGCTGCTGAACTCGCTCGTCGGCGACGCGCTGAACCTGAGCGCGATCAGCTACACCGGTCTGGCCAATGCGAACGTCAGCCTGCTCGGACTGGCTACCGAGCTGGGGGTCGGGTCGGTCGACGGTCTGCTCAACCTCAACAACCTGTCGCTCAACGACCTGTACCTGGCCTCGGCGCGGGCGCTGCAGAAGTCCGGCGGCGAGACCGCGGACGTCACCTTGCTGAACAACCTCGCCGCCGCCAACCTCGGCATGCTGCCGCGGATCAAGCTCAGCGACGTGCTGGACCTCGAAGCCGGCAACAACGCGGCGCTGAGCAGCTCGCTGAACCTGCTCGACCTGGTCTCCACGAGCGCGTTCGTCGCCAACGGCACCAACGCGCTGGCGGTGCCGAACCTGACCGCCGGCATCCCCGGCATCGCGGGCGTCAGCGCCAGCCTGAAGGTGATCGAGGGCGCCAAGGGCGGCTGCGGGATCGGCAACGAGGTGAAGACCTCGCAGATCTCGCTGACGCTCAACGTCGACCTGACGAACGTGGACATCCTCCTGCTCGCGGCGAAGACGACGCTGTCGATCAACGTCGAGGTGGCCTCGGCCAAGGCCAAGATCACCAACGCCTTCTGCGGGACGCCGACGGGGGTCGACGTCTCCGTGGCGACCGGCCTGGCAGCGACGTCCGTCGGGCTCAGCGTCGACCTCAAGACGCTCGGCCTGACCATCGCGAACGTCTACGCGAACCTGGGCACGAGCCCGCCGGCGGCCAGCCCGACCGTGCAGTTCCGCAACCCGCCGGACGCGTACGGCGTGCCCAAGAAGGTCGGCACCGCGGCGATCCTGCCCACGATCGGCTCTGCCGACCTGCACATCGACGTGCTCGGGGTGCTGCCGCTGCTGGTCACCACCGGTGGGCTGCTGAGCGGCGTGCTGAGCTCGATCGTCACGCCGATCGTGAACCCGCTCATCACCAGCGTGAACACCAACCTGCTCGACCCGCTGACCAAGTTCCTCGGAATCGAGCTCGGTGGCGCCGACGTCTACGTCAACAAGGCGCCCACCTGCAACAACCCTGTGCTGGCCGGTTAGGTCGGCACGCGAGCCCGTACCCGGGGGCCGAGTTGTCCACAGACCTGTTCTGGGAGCAGGTATCCACAGGACGACCGGCTCCCGGGTGCGCCTGTCCCTGACGGTCTGTTCGCTGTCCCGCGAGGAGGCACCGCCTTCTCGGTGAGGAGGCAGCGGATGGACACGCAGATCCCCGGCGGGCGCAACCAGGCGCTCGGCACGTACGGCGAGAGGCTGGCCGAGCGGTACCTCTGCGCTCGCGGGATGACGATCCTGGACCGCAACTGGCGATGCCCCGCCGGCGAGATCGACCTGGTCCTGCGCGAGGGCGACGTGCTGGTGCTCTGCGAGGTGAAGACCCGCCGGCACGTGCGGCGCGGACACCCGTTCGAGGCGGTGACCGGCGTCAAGCTGGAACGGCTGCACCGGCTGGCGGCGCTGTGGCAGGAGGCGCGTCAGGTCCGGCCCGCCGACGTGCGCCTGGACATGGTGGGCGTGCTGGTGCCGCGGCGCGGAGTCCCGCAGGTCGAGCACGTGCGCGGGGTGGGCTGATGCTGGCCACCACCAGGACCGTCTCGCTGCAGGGCGCGGTCGGCCACGTCGTGGACGTGCAGGTCGACGTCAGCCAGGGGAGCATCCACACGGCGCTGGTCGGGCGGGCCGACGCCTCGATCAGCGAGGCCCGCGAGCGCTGTCGCGCGGCCGTCGACAACAGTGGGTACCAGTGGCCGACGACGCGGCGGGTGACGATCCTGCTCTCGCCGGCGGACCTGCCCAAGCGTGGTCCGCACTTCGACCTCGCGATCGCGCTCGGGCTGATCGCGGCCTGCGTGCCGGAGTTTCCGCGGGAGAACCTGGACGACCTGGTGCTGATCGGCGAGCTCAGCCTGGACGGACGGGTCCGCTGCGTGCCCGGGGTGCTGCCGATGGTGATGGCCGCTGCTGCGCGCGGCATCGGCCGGGTGATGGTGCCCGAGCCGCAGCTGCCCGAGGCCGCCCTGGTCGCCGGCGTCGAGGTGTACGGCGTGCGCTCGCTGGCGCAGGCGGTGGCCGTGGTCGCCAACGCCGACGAGATCCCCGAGGCGCCGCCGGTGGAGCCGCTCTCGGGTGAGCCGCTGCTGTCGTGGCGTGGTCAGGACCGGCTCGAGGAAGTCGACCTGTCCGACGTCCGGGGCATGGCGGATGCCCGGTTCGCTCTCGAAGTGGCCGCGGCCGGCGGGCACCACCTGCTGCTGACCGGGCCGAAGGGGAGTGGGAAGACCACGCTCGCGGAGCGGCTGCCCACGATCCTGCCCGACCTGGATCCCGACCAGGCTCTCGAGCTCACCGCGATCCACTCGCTGTGCGGTGCCGTCGCGACCGAGACGGCGGTGCAGACCCGGCCGCCCTTCCGGGCGCCGCACCACACCGCGTCGCGGGCCGGAGTCCTCGGGGGCGGCACCGGGAGGGTGCGACCGGGGGAGGTGAGCAAGGCGACCCACGGCGTCCTTTTCCTCGACGAGTTCCCGCTGCTGCCGATCGACGTCGTCGACGCGCTGCGCCAGCCGCTGGAGAGCGGGGAGATCACCATCTCCCGTGGCGACGACGAGGCCACGTTCCCCGCGCGCGGCATCCTGGTGCTTGCCGCGAACCCGTGTCCGTGCGGCGACTACTCGCCGTTGACGCGCGACCACCGCTGCACCTGCCCCGAGGTCAAGCGGCGCGAGTACCGGCGCAAGCTCACCGGGCCGATCGCCGACAGGATCGACATCACCCGTATCGTCGCCCCGGCTCGCCGGCACGAGCTCGCCGACCCGCTCAGCCGGCCGGAGCCGTCCACGGTGGTGCTCGACCGCGTGGTCGCCGCCAGGGAACGACAACGAGAGCGGTACCGGCAGAGCAGCTGGCGGCTCAACGCGCAGGTGCCCGGACCCGCGCTGACCGAGCTCTGGCCACTGGACGAGCGCGCCTCCCGGCTGCTCGACACCGAGGTGTACTCGGCCACGCTCACCCGGCGCGGGGCAACCCGGGTGCACCGGCTGGCGTGGACGGTCGCCGACCTCCGTGGCGTCGAGCAGCCAGGACCGGCCGAGCTCGACATCGCGCTGCGGCTGCGCAACGGCGGACCGCTGGAGCTGGCGACCGTGGTGCGACCGGCATGACGGGGCGTTCGCTCGACCCGGTGCGCCGTGCCCGGCTGGTGCTCAGCCGGATCGGCGAACCGGGGGACCCGCGGCTGACCGGCCTGGTCTCCGAGCTCGGGCCGCTCGCCGTGCTCGACTCGCTGCGCTCCCAGCCCGAGCAGGTCGATCTTCGCGAGGCCCTGGCCGACCGGCTCGCCGCCGCCGACCCGGAGGCCGACCTACGTCGCGCCGCTCGTGCGGGGATCCGGTTCGTCACGCCCGAGGACGACGAGTGGCCGGACGGCCTCGTCGACCTGGCGCACGCGCCGGTCCTGCACGAGCGGGGCGGCAGCCCGGTAGGGCTCTGGGTGCGTGGTCGCCTGCGCCTGGACGAGGCGGTCGCCGGTGCTGTCGCGGTGGTCGGTTCGCGCTCGGCGACCACGTACGGCGCCGACGCCGCCGCCGAGATCGGCAGCGTGCTGGGGGACAGGCGGCGTCCGGTGGTCTCCGGTGCGGCGTTCGGGATCGACCAGGCAGCGCACCGGGGAGCCCTCGCCGCGCGCGGGATCACGGTCGCCGTGCTCGCCTGCGGCGCGGACCGTGCCTACCCGTCGGCGCACGCCGCGCTGCTCGACTACATCGCGGACGTCGGGCTGGTGATCTCCGAGGCAGCGCCCGGGTGCTCGCCGACGCGCGTGCGGTTCCTCGCGCGCAACCGGATCATCGCGGCCCTCGGCGCCGGCACCGTGGTCGTCGAGGCGGCCACCCGCAGCGGTGCCCTCAACACTGCCCAGTGGGCTGCCGGGATGAGCAGGGTGCTCATGGGGGTGCCCGGCCCGGTGACCAGCGCGCAGTCCGAAGGCGTGCACCGGCTGATCCGGAGCCGCGACGGGCTGCTGGTCACCTCCGGGCGCGACGTGCTCGAGGCCGTCGGCAGCGCCGGCGAGCACCTCGTGAGCCAGGACGGCCTGCCTTCCCGTCCGCGCGACCGGCTCGGGTTCGAGCACCGGGTCGTACTCGAGGCAGTGCCACGCCGGTCCGCGGCCACCTCTCGTTCGATCGCCCGGGCAGCCGGGCTCGCCCCGGCCCGGGTCACGACGATCCTCGAGGACCTCAGTCGAGGCGGCTTCGTCGAACGCAGCCGTGACCGCTGGCGCCAGGTGGCGAGCGTCCTCGGCGGGTGACTCGACGGGTGAGCGGCCGCGCCTTCCCGGTTCCACCGGTGTGGCTTCGTAGGCTGCCCAGGTGGACCTGCCCGAGGACTTCGCCACCGCCCTGGCGGCGTACGAACGCCACCTGCGTTCCGAGCGCGACCTCACCGACCACACCGTGCGCGCCTACCTCGGCGACGTCAGCGGGATGCTCGAGCACGCGGCCGCGCTCGGCTGCGTGACCCTCTCCGACCTCGACATCCGGAGCCTGCGCAGCTGGCTCGCCAAGCAGCAGACCCTCGGGAAGGCCCGCACCACCATGGCCCGGCGTGCCACCGCGGTCCGGGTGTTCACCGCCTGGGCACTGCGCACCGGCCGTGCCTCGGCTGATGCCGGCGCTCTGCTCGGCAGCCCCAAGGCACGCAAGCCGCTGCCGCCTGCGCTCGACGTCGCCCAGGCGCGCGCCCTCCTCGAAGCCGCCGCGGTCCAGGCCGACGACGGCAGCCCGGTGGGCCTGCGCGACGTGGCCATCCTGGAGCTGCTCTACGCGACGGGAATCCGCGTCGGCGAGCTGTGCGGCCTCGACGTCGACGACGTCGACCGGTCCCGCCGCGTCGTCCGCGTCTTCGGCAAGGGCCGCAAGGAGCGGACCGTGCCCTACGGCCTCCCGGCCGACCAGGCACTCGGGCGCTGGCTCGACGAGGGCAGGCCACGACTGTTCGTCTCCGGCGCCGGTGCCGCGGTCTTCCTCGGCGCCCGCGGCCGGAGGATCGATCAGCGTGCCGTCCGCACGATGGTGCACCGGCGGCTCGCCGACGTCCCGGGTGCGCCCGACCTGGGCCCGCACGGGCTCCGGCACACCGCCGCGACCCACTTGCTCGAAGGCGGCGCCGACCTTCGGACCGTGCAGGAGCTGCTCGGGCACGCCTCGCTCGCCACCACGCAGATCTACACGCACGTGACCACCGAGCGCCTCCGGAGCGCCTACCAGCTCGCGCATCCGCGGGCGTAGGGTCGCGGGCTTCGGTTGGTGCTCCTCGGGGGCCCCGCCCCGCCCCCACCCACCCTCCCCGCGTTCGTCGATCGCCCGGAGTCGCCCGCGGCACAGCCCCGAGCAGCCCTCACCGGGGCACCCCGCGGCGACGCGTCAGCCGGTTCCGCCGAGCGGCAGGAGCCGTACGTTCCTCGCACCGATGAGCAGCAGCGGGTCCCGGTACTCCTCGCCGACGCGCAAGCCCCAGTGCAGGCAGGCGGCCGGCGGGCAGTGTGTTCCCGCGACCTCGAGCAGGCCGAGCAGCTGGCCGCGTTCGACGGGCTGGCCGGTGGCGACCTGGGCCACCACCGGCTCGTAGGTCGTCCGGTAGCCGCCGTGGTCGACGGAGACGACGCCGCGGCCGGCGATCACGCCGGCGAAGGCGACCGTGCCCGCCAGTGCACTGCGCACGACCTGTCCTGGTCGGCCGGCGAGGTCGGCGCCGCGGTGGGCGGCGTCCCAGGGGGTCTCGGGACCGTCGAACCCGCGCACGACGTCGGTGTCCTCGAGCGGCCACATCCCGCTGCCGGGGCGAGGTCCCGGGGACGCCGGGGACGCCGGGGACGCCGGCGATGCCGGCGGGGGATCGGCGCTCACCGGCGGCGGTGGCCCGGCCAGGGCGAGGATCGCGAGCAGCGTGCTGAGCAGGTTCATGGGACGAGGGTGGACGTGGCGCGGGCGGTTCCGCATCCGCTGGTGCCCGCCTTGTGGAAAGGTCCCCCGAAATCGTCGGTGTGGACAACTTCGCCCGCGGCAAGCTGCCCGCCGGGGCCGTTTCGACAACAGCGCGGCCGCGAAGCTAGACTTCGTCCTCAGCAACCCACCTGGGTTGACTTCGCACGCCCGCAGACCGTGCCGCCTTCGGGAGAAGCATTCCTCCTGGCAGGCGGAGCCACGCGGGTGAGGCCTTCAGTCCGGACGACAGCCCGGTCAGGTCTCACGCAGGCGTCAGGGCGGGCCCCGAGCTCGCAAGGAACTGAAAATCGGTTCGCGCCGCAGGCATGCGCGCGGGCCACTGACCAGGAGGCAAGACCGGCATGGCCGTCGTCACCATGCGCCAGCTCCTCGAGAGCGGCGTCCACTTCGGGCACCAGACCCGTCGCTGGAACCCGAAGATGAAGCGCTTCATCATGACCGAGCGCAACGGCATCTACATCATCGACCTGCAGCAGTCGCTGTCCTACATCGACGCGAGCTACGCGTTCATCAAGGACACCGTCGCCAAGGGCGGCACGATCATGTTCGTGGGCACCAAGAAGCAGGCTCAGGAGGCGATCGCCGAGCAGGCGACCCGCGTCGGGATGCCCTTCGTCAACCAGCGCTGGCTGGGTGGCATGCTCACCAACTTCTCCACCGTGCACCAGCGGATCAACCGTCTCAAGGAGCTCGACGAGGTCGACTTCGACAACGTCGCCGGTTCCGGTCGCACCAAGAAGGAGCTCCTGCAGATGAAGCGGGAGCGCGACAAGCTCGACAAGACCCTCGGTGGCATCCGGGAGATGACCCGGACCCCGTCCGCAGTGTGGATCGTCGACACCAAGAAGGAGCACCTCGCCGTTGAGGAGGCTCGCAAGCTCCGGATCCCGATCATCGGCATCCTGGACACCAACTGCGACCCCGACGAGGTCGACTACCCGATCCCGGGCAACGACGACGCCATCCGCGCCGTCAGCCTGCTGACCCGCGTGATCGCCGACGCCGTGGCCGACGGCCTGATCGCTCGCTCGGGCGCGAAGACCGAGGGTGACGCTCCGATCGGCGCGGACGAGCCGCTGGCCGACTGGGAGCGCGACCTGCTCGAGGGCCAGAGCGAGGCACCCGCCGCAGCTCCGGCCGAGGCTCCGGCCGAGACCCCGGCCGAGGCGCCCGCCGCCGAGGCTGCTCCCGAGGCCGCTGCTGAGGCCGCGCCGCTGGAGGAGTCCGTGGCCGAGGTCGTCGCGACCGAGGCTGCTGAGAACACCGAGACCAAGGAGGACTGAGGCGTGGCGATTTCCGCTGCCGACGTCAAGAAGCTCCGCGACCTGACCGCCGCGGGCATGATGGACGCGAAGAAGGCGCTCGAGGAGGCCGACGGCAACTTCGACAAGGCCGTCGAGATCCTGCGCGTCAAGGGCCAGGCGAAGGCCGAGAAGCGCGCCGGTGAGCGTGAGGCCACCTCCGGCCTGGTCGCCGCTGCCGGTGGTGCGCTGGTCGAGCTGAAGAGCGAGACCGACTTCGTGGCCAAGAACGACGAGTTCATCGCCGCAGCCCAGAAGATCGCCGACGCCGCCGACGCCGCCAAGGCGGGCGACGCCGAGGCGCTCAAGGCGGTCGAGGTCGACGGCAAGACCGTCGGCGAGATCGTCGAGGGCCTGGCCATCACCATCGGCGAGAAGATCGAGCTCGGCAACGTCGCGTACTTCGACGGCCCGGTTGCGGTCTACCTGCACAAGCGTGCCGCGGACCTGCCGCCGGCCGTGGGCGTGCTCGTCTCTTACGACGGCGACGAGGCCGCCGCGCGTGCCGCCGCCATGCAGGTCGCCGCGATGAAGGCCCAGTACCTGACCCGTGACGAGGTCCCGGCCGACATCGTCGCCGCCGAGAAGGACGTCCTGGAGAAGAAGACCCTCGAGGAGGGCAAGCCGGAGGCCGCGGTCGCCAAGATCGTCGAGGGCCGTCTGGGTGGCTTCTTCAAGGAGATCGTCCTGCTCGAGCAGGAGTCGGTCACCGAGTCCAAGAAGACGGTCAAGCAGGTGCTCGACGAGGCCGGCACCACCGTGAAGCGGTTCGCTCGCTTCGAGGTCGGCGCCTGACCCGGTCGGATCATTGCTCCGGAGTCAGCCTCTCCACCATCCTGAGATGGTCGGGGAGGCTGACTGCTGGAGGTACGCCGTGAAGACCACCCAGGACGCCCAGGAGCTCGAGCGGCTCCTCGGAGAGGTACCGCTGCTGAAGCCCTTGTCGGCCAAGCGGCGACGGCAGCTCGTCGATCGCTCGCGTGTCGTGAACCACGACACCGGCCACGTGCTCGCGGCCGAGGGCGGCGGCGCCCTCGCGATGCACCTGATCCTCGCGGGCTCGGCCGCGGTCACCACCGGCGGCGAGCAGGTGCGCACCCTGCGCCCCGGCGACTACTTCGGCGAGATCAGCCTGATCGACGGCAAGCCGCGCTCCGCCGAGGTCACCGCGGCCGAGCCGCTGAGCGTGCTCGCGGTGCCGTACCAGGCCTTCCAGGAGGTCCTCGACGCCGAGCCGGCGTTCGCCCGCGAGCTGCTCGTCGTGCTGTGCGCCCGGCTGCGGGAGGCCGAGAGCTCCGGGTGAGGCCCCATTCGTCGCCGGGGCACCTGCTCAAGTAGGTTTCGGGCTACGGCCAACTGACGAGGGGAACCGATGACGGCGTACAAGCGGGTGCTGCTCAAGCTCTCCGGTGAGGTCTTCGGCGGCGGCAAGGTCGGCGTCGACCCCGACGTCGTGCAGACCATCGCCCGCGAGATCGCCTCGGTGCAGCGCGCTGGCATCCAGGTCGCCGTGGTCACCGGTGGCGGCAACTTCTTCCGCGGCGCCGAGCTGCAGCAGCGCGGCATGGACCGGGCGCGTGCCGACTACATGGGCATGCTCGGCATCGTGATGAACTGCCTGGCCCTCCAGGACTTCCTGGAGAAGGAGGGCGTCGAGACCCGGGTGCAGACCGCCATCACCATGGGCCAGGTCGCCGAGCCGTACATCCCACGCCGGGCGATCCGGCACCTGGAGAAGGGCCGGGTCGTGATCTTCGGCGCCGGAGCCGGGATGCCGTACTTCTCCACCGACACCGTCGCCGCCCAGCGCGCGCTGGAGACCAAGTGCGAGGTCGTGCTGATGGGCAAGAACGGTGTCGACGGTGTCTACTCTGCGGACCCGCGTACCAACCCGGACGCGGTGAAGTACGACCACGTGACCTTCGACGAGGCGCTGCGCCAGGGGCTCAAGGTGGCCGACGCGACCGCGTTCGCGCTGTGCATGGAGAACGACCTGCCGATGATCGTGTTCGGCATGGAGCCCGAGGGCAACATCCTGCGGGTCGTCCAGGGTGAGAAGATCGGCACGCTGGTGACCAGCGGAGACAGTGGAGCGAAGGAGACGCAGTGATCAACGAGACCCTCAAAGAAGCCGACCAGAAGATGGACAAGGCGGTCGGTGTCACCCGCGAGGAGTTCGCCGCGATCCGCGCGGGCCGGGCGAACCCGAGCATGTTCTCCAAGCTCACCGCGGAGTACTACGGCACGCCGACCCCGATCCAGCAGCTCGCCTCGTTCACCTCGCAGGACGCGCGCACGATCCTGATCGCGCCGTACGACGTGCAGGCGATGCCCGCGATCGAGAAGGCGATCCGCGACTCCGACCTCGGCGTGAACCCGTCCAACGACGGCAAGGCCATCCGCTGCGTCTTCCCCGAGCTGACCGAGGAGCGCCGCAAGGACTACATCAAGGTCGCCCGCTCGAAGGCCGAGGAGGGCCGGGTCAGCGTCCGCAACATCCGCCGCAACGCCAAGCAGGACCTGGAGCGGCTGGAGAAGGACGGCGAGGTCGGCAAGGACGACGTCACCGGTGCCGAGAAGCGTCTGGACGGTCTCACCAAGAAGCACACCGACGAGATCGACGAGATGCTGAAGAACAAGGAGGCCGAGCTGCTCGAGGTCTGAGGACCCCGCAGCCCGACTCACCGATGACGACGCCTGACGCCGCCGTACCCGCGCAGAAGGACCACGGCCGCGCCGGCCGGGACCTGCGTGCGGCGGTCACCTCGGCGGTGGTGCTGCTCGCCGCGATCGCCGGTTCGCTGTTCTTCTACAAGGCCGTGTTCATGGTGATCGTCGCGGCGGCGGTCGTGGTCGCGATCTGGGAGCTGCACCGCGGGCTCGCCGCCAAGCTCATCGACATCCCCGAGCAGCCGCTGATGGCCGGTGGCGTGGTGATGGTCGCGGTCGCCTACTTCTGGGGCGCGCCGGCCCTGGTCACCGCGACCGCGGTCACTGCGCTGGTGCTCATGCTCTGGCTGCTGCGCCGCGGCGTGGACGGCTTCGTGCAGAACGCCACCGCGGCCGTCTTCACGCTGATCTACGTGCCGTTCCTCGGCTCGTTCGTGGCGCTCATGCTCGCCGAGGGCGGCGACTGGGACACGCGCAGCTTCGTCGGCGGCTCGCTCGACGACGGCGTGCGCGGCATCGTCGCGTTCATCCTGGTCACCATCGCCAGCGACATCGGCGGGTACGTCGCCGGGGTGCTGTTCGGCCGGCACCCGATGGCCCCGGTCATCTCCCCGAAGAAGTCCTGGGAGGGGTTCGCCGGGTCGCTGCTCTTCTGCGTCGGCGCCGGCATCGCCCTGGTGGTCTGGATGCTCGACGGCGACTGGTGGGTCGGCGTGCTGCTCGGCCTCGCCGCCGTCGTGATGGCCACCCTGGGCGACCTGGTCGAGTCGGTCATGAAGCGCGACCTCGGCATCAAGGACATGAGCCAGATCATCCCGGGCCACGGCGGCCTGATGGACCGGCTCGACTCGCTGCTCGCGACGATCGCCCCGATCTGGCTGCTGCTGCACTACCTCGTGTTCAACTAGGCGACCCAGCTAGGCAACCCAGCTAGGCGACCCGGCTAGGCAACGCCGACGATCGAGAGCCTTCCCTGGCCGTACCCGGCGATCGTGACCGACAGGTCCAGTCGGCGGCCGAGCACCTGGCCCATCGCGGCCACGTCCTGCGGCGGAGCCGTCATCGGGCTGTGCATCGCGTACAGCTTCACGTGCGGGTGCCCCTCGGCGTTGAGCAGCGCCGCACACACGTTGAGCACCTCGTAGAGGTTCTCCTCCATCGACGGGGTCAGCAGCCGCTCGGCGACCGCGTCCTGGGCGCCGCCCGGGGGGACCAGGCCGATCGCCGCACCGGCGTAGGCGGAGAACGCCAGGTCGCAGACCGCGACCGCGCGCACGGTGAGCCGGTCGTCGACGTAGACCGCGTGCGCGGCCCGGTCGCCGGGCTCGGGGGAGTACGGCGAGGTCAGGTCGACCGTGACGTCGCGTCCGAGGAGGCCCTCGAGCAGGTCCAGGACGTCCTTCGGTGACGGCTCCCGCGTCATCGTGGCCATCTCGCTCATCAGCCCAGCACCCCTTCCAGCTTCTCCCGGAAGGACTCCGGCGTGAACGGCTTGGTGATGACGAACATCGCGCCGGCGGCCTCGGCCCGGGTCACCATCTCCGGCGAGCCCTCCGAGGTCACGAACGCGAACGGCACCTGCTCGCCCGAGGCGCGCAGCGAGGCGAGCAGGTCGATGCCGTTCATCTCCGGCATGTTCCAGTCGGAGAGCACCAGCTGCGGCGCGTGCTCGCGCACCGCGGCCAGCCCCTCGACGCCGTTGCCGGCCTCGACCAGGTCGTGGCCGGTGAACCCGGCCTGGCGCAGGGTGCGGGTGACGATCTGCCGCATCACGCGGCTGTCGTCGACGATCAGGATCTTCATCGCGTGGCCTCCTCGGCTTCGGTGGTGGGTTCGGCGCTCACACCCGGGCTCCTTCCGGGCTGGCGTCGGGGCTGGCGTCGGGGCTGGCGTCGGGGCTGGCGTCGGGGCTGCGCGACGGGTTGAACCCGAGGACGTCGAGCTTCTCCCGGAACGCCTCGCGGGCGAACGGCTTGGTCAGGTACTCGTGGGCGCCGGCGGCCAGGGCCTGGACCAGGAGGTCGTGCTCGTCCTCGGTGGCCACCACGAACAGCGTGATCGACCGCCACTCGGGTCGTGCCCGTACCTGCTCGACGAAGGCCAGCCCGCCCATCACCGGCATCGTCGCGTCGACGGTCACCAGCACCGGCAGGTCGGCGCCGAGCCCGGTCAGCACGTCGAGGGCCGCTCGTCCGTCGGCCGCCTCGTGCACCTCGTAGCCCAGCGCGCTCAGCTCGCGGCGCTGCAGCGTGCGCATCACGCGGGAATCGTCGACCACCATGGCGCGCAGGGGGACGCGAAGGTCTGCCATGCTCATGTCCTCCCTGACCTGGCCTGTGCATCCGTGCACGGTGTTGCTCGCTGGGTTGTCCTGCCGCGCACATCGGCGCCGGCGAGCCCGACCTGAGCGAGCTGGACTGGACCGGGACCTTGGACCCAGGGCTCCGTGGAACCGGTTCCGGCTCCGAAGCGTCGCAAGGGCATGAGGATCGCTCGGACGACCCTGCTCCCGACCCTGCTCCTGCTCGCTGCGCTCGCCGGCTGCGGGAACAACGGGCACACTGACGGGGGCCTGCAGCCGGTGGCGGCCGGGCCGACGACGTACGTGGTCACCGGGGTGACGGTGAAGGGCCAGCGGCGCGAGCTGGTGCCCGGCACCGAGATCCGGCTGCGGTTCGAGGACAGCCGGCTCACCCTGACGGCCGGCTGCAACACGATGAGCGGCACCTACGACCTCGACGGCAGCCGGCTGACGGTGGCCGCGCTCGGCATGACCGAGATGGGCTGCGACCGGGCGCGGATGGACCAGGACACCTGGCTCGGCGGGCTGTTCGCGCGGCCGGTGCAGTTCACCCCGGGACCCGACGGCGCGGTCATCAGCGGGGACACGGTGCTCGCCCTGGCCGACCGCGAGGACGTCTCCCCGGACCGGCCGCTGGTGGGCACGAAGTGGTTGCTGGACACCCGGTACGACGCGGACGCGGCGTCCTCGGTCCCCGACGGGACGGTCGTGGTCTTCGGGGCCGACGGCACCCTGGCGTACGACGGTGGCAGCGGGCGGTACCGGATCGAGGGCGACCGCATCGTGATCGAGGGCGTCGAGGGCGGGCCGCTGCGGGAGATCGCGGGACCGGCGGCGTACGAGATCGAGGAGCGGAGCCTCACCATCACCGCGGGCGGGAAGGGCCTCGGCTTCCGCGCCGATCGCTGATTCGTCTACGGGCGGACCGCCTGAGACAATCGCCTGGACATGTCAGAACCGATCAAGACCCTCCCGCTCGTCTTCGAGGAGCCCAAGGGCCGTGGCAAGCCGCCGCGGCACCTGGCCGACCTCACCCCGGCCGAGCGGAAGGAGCGCCTGGAGGAGCTGGGACTGCCCGGCTTCCGGGCCAAGCAGCTCTCCACGCACTACTTCTCCCGGCTGGTCGACAGCCCGGACGCCATGACTGACCTTCCGGCTGGCACCCGCGATGCCCTCGTCAGCGGCCTGCTGCCGAACCTGATGACGCCGCTGCGCACGCTGGAGGCGGACAAGGGCACCACCCGCAAGACGCTGTGGAAGCTGTTCGACGGCGCCCTGGTCGAGTCGGTGCTGATGCGCTACCCGGGCCGGGCCACCATGTGCGTCTCCAGCCAGGCCGGCTGCGGGATGGCGTGCCCGTTCTGCGCCACCGGGCAGGGCGGCCTGCAGCGGAACATGTCCACCGCCGAGATCGTCGAGCAGGTCGTCGCCGGCGCCCGGGCGCTCTCCCGCGGCGAGGTGCCCGGCGGGCCGGGCCGGGTCTCCAACGTGGTGTTCATGGGCATGGGCGAGCCGATGGCCAACTACAAGGCCGTCATCGGCGCCGTACGACGGCTGACCGATCCGGCCCCCGACGGCCTCGGCATGTCCGCGCGCGGGATCACGGTCAGCACCGTCGGCCTGGTGCCGCGGATCGAGCAGCTCGCCGACGAGGGCATCCCGGTCACGCTCGCGCTGAGCCTGCACGCGCCCGACGACGAGCTGCGCGACGAGCTGGTGCCGATCAACACGAGGTGGAAGGTGCACGAGGCCGTCGAGGCGGCCTGGCACTACGCGGAGAAGACCAAGCGCCGCGTCTCGATCGAGTACGCGCTCATCAAGGACATCAACGACCAGGCGTGGCGCGCGGACCTGCTCGCCGACGTCTTGAACTCGTACGGGGACTGGGGCTGGGTGCACGTGAACCTGATCCCGCTCAACCCCACGCCCGGCAGCAAGTGGACCGCCAGCGACCCGCGCGACGAGAAGGAGTTCGTCCGTCGGCTGGAGGCCAAGGGGATCCCCACGACCGTTCGGGACACCCGGGGCCGCGAGATCGACGGCGCCTGCGGGCAGCTCGCCGCCGCGGAGTGACTCACGCGGGCAGCCAGGCGGGCACTCACGCGGGGCGCAGCGGGGGCAGCCAGTGCTGGTCCACCCCGGGCACGGGGAGCCCGACGGCGTACCGGTAGAGGTTCGCCTCCAGGTAGGCGCTGAGCGCGGAGGAGACCGCGCCGACCAGGCAGAGCCCGATCACGCCGGCGACCAGGAGCAGCGCCCCGGCGACGATGGTGACGCCGCTGCCGAGGGCCACCATGCCTCCGCCGACGAGGGCAAGCGGTACCGAGGCGAACGCGAGCGCCATCCACGGCAGGGCCAGCCCGAGGCCGCTGACCAGGGTGACCGTGAACTGCCGCCGTAGCAGTCCGGCAGAGCGTCGTACGGTCTCCAGCGGCATCGTGCCCTCGACCATGATGACCGGCGTGGCGAAGACGGTCGCGAACGCCCAGCCGACGTCGAGGGTCAGGCCCGCGATGATGCCGCCGATCCCCATCCGCTCGAGGACCCGGACCACGACACCGACCACGGTCGAGAGCAGCGCCCAGGCGAGCAGCTGGCGGCGACGGCTCCAGGCCACGCCGAGCGCGTCGCGCACGGTGGCCGGGCGCCCTTCGGCACGCAGGACCGCCGCGGCCACGACCGCACCGGAGACGAGCTGGAACACGAAGGTGGCCGCTCCCATCGCGGCCCCGGTTACCAGCACGCCGACCAGGCCACCCTGGCTCCAGCCGGGGGTGACGTGGCCCCAGAACATCGCCGGGAACAGGATGGCGCCGCTGGCGGCCGCGGCGAGCACCGCGCCGGCGAAGAGCAGCGCGATCATGGACCGGTCGGCGAAGAGCATCCGGTAGGTCGCACTGACCAGCTGGGCCGAGGGACGGAACTTCGGGAGCTTGCGCCGGCGACGTCCGCTCGCCTCGTCGCCCGGGACCAGCACGTACGACGTCCACTGCTCGCCGTCCCAGTAGCGCTCCTGGCCGGCCAGCGCGTAGTCGGGGTACCAGCCGGCCGGATACGTCGACATCGCACGCCACCTCTCGTCCGCGCACGCCGCGGATGCGACGATGCTAGGTCAGCCGTGCGCGTCCGGCGCGCGGAACGTTCGACCTCGGGTGAGTTCTCCGGAACCCTGGACGCATGGCACTGGCCGTCTGCCTGCTCTTCGACCCGCCCTCGGAGCGACTGCTGCGGGGCCTGTGGTCGCGGCTCGAGGCGGGCGGCATCCGGACGCTCGCCACGCATACCCACGGCCACCACCACCCGCACCTGTCCTACGCGGTGCTGCGCGCGTGGGACCTGGATCGCGTTCGCGAGGCGCTCGATGGGTTGCCCGGGCACGGCTCGTTCCCGTTGTCCTTCCACGGCATGGTCGCGTTCCCGCGCGGCCGGGCCGCCCTGGCGCCGGCGCTCACCGCGGACGTCGTACGGCGCCAGCAGGACGTCGTCGCCGCGGTCCTCGGGGCGGGCGCCGACCTGCACCTGAACTACCGGCCGGGCCACTGGGTGCCGCACGTCTCGGTGGCGACCCGGGCACGCGGCGTCCAGCTCGCGACGGTGGCCAAGGAGATCGCGGACTCGCTCCCGCTCGACGTCCGGGTCGACCGGGCCGCGCTGGTCGACAGCGCGTCGGGGGAGACCTGGGTGCTCGACGGGATCCCGTGAGGGGCCGTCCTCAGACGGGAGCCCGGCCCGACCGGGCGAGGGCACCGGCGACACGCTGCGCGATCGCCCCGACAGTGCCGGCGCCGTCGACCTTCACCAGCAGGCCGCGGTAGCGGTACTCGCCCATCAGCGGAGCGGTCTGCGCCAAGAAGATCTCCTGGCGCCGGCGGATCACCTCGGCGGTGTCGTCGGCCCGGCCCTCGACGCGCGCCCGCTCGAGCAGCCGGCGCACCACCTCGTCCTGCTCGACGCTGAACCAGAGCACGGCGTCCAGCGCGGTGCCGGCGTCGCGCAGGACCTCGTCCAGGTAGGCGATCTGGCTGACCGTGCGCGGGTACCCGTCGAGGACGAACCCGCCGGCCGTGTCCGGTTCCGCCAGCCTCCCGCGGACCATCGCGTTGGTGATCTCGTCGGGCACGTACTCGCCGCCGTCGAGGTAGCCCTGCGCCTGGCCGCCGAGGCGGGTCCGCGCCGCGACGTTGGCCCGGAAGATGTCACCGGTGGAGATGGCCGGGACGCCGAGGCGCTGTGCCAGCAGCGCGCCCTGCGTGCCCTTCCCGGAGCCGGGGGCGCCCATGAGGATCAGTCGCATCAGGAGGACCTTTCGGGGTCGACGGGGGTGCCGGGGTCGTGGTGGACGCGGGCGGCGTGCTGGCGTGCGTGCGCGATGGCGTCGGGGGTGTGCTCGAACAGGTGCCGCTCGTGGGCGAGCCGGTCGTGGATGCCGAGCTCCTGGAGCACCTGCAGGTGCTGGGGCCGGACGCCGGAGATCAGCACGGTGATGCCGCGGGCCTCGATCCGGCTGATCGTGTCGCCCAGCAGGACCGCGCCGGTGGCGTCGATGGTGGTGACCCGGGACATCCGCAGCACCACGACCCGGACCCGGCTCACCTCGGTCAGCTCGAGCAGGAAGTCGTGGGCGGCAGCGAAGAAGAGTGGTCCGTCGAGCCGGTAGGCGACGATGTGCTCGTCGAGCAGCCGCCGCTCCTCGTCGGCATGACTGCCCTCGTCGTCGAGCGGCGTCTCCTCCAGGCGCGCGGTCGCGGCCACCTGGCGCAGCGCGAAGAACCCGGCGAGCACCAGGCCGATGAGCACCGCGGTCACCAGGTCGAGGACCACGGTCGCCCCGGCGGTGACCAGGAGAACCGCGGCATCGCCGCGTGTCGCCCGTGCGAGCGCGGCCAGGCTGGAGACCCGGACCATCCGGACGGCGGTCGCGATCAACACCCCGGCCAGGGCCGCCAGCGGGATCCTGGCGACGAGAGGGCCGGCGACCAGGACGGCGACCAGGAGCACGAGCGCATGGGTCAGCGCTGCCAGCCTGGAGGATGCCCCGGCGCGCACGTTGACCGCCGTCCGGGCGATGGCGGCCGTGGCCGGGACGCCGCCGAAGAGCGGGACCACGAGGTTGGCCACCCCCTGGCCGGCGAGCTCGCGGTCCGGGTCGTGCCGGCTGCCGACCGTCATCGCGTCGGCGACACGGGCGGAGAGCAGGCTCTCCAGCGCTGCCAGCGCGGCGACCGCGACCGCCGGCAGCAGCAGGTCGCCAGCGCTCGCCCATCCCGTGGTGGGGAACGAGGGGACCGGCAATCCGGACGGCAGGTGGCCGATGGTGGCCGCGTCCAGGCCGGGCCCGTGGTTGGCGAGGGTGGCCAGGGCGATGGCGACCAGCGCGCCCGGCAGCTCGGGCCGCAGTCGGGCCAGGAGAAGGACGGCGAGGGTGACGACCGCGGCCATGCCGAGGGGTGCCCACGCGGGGTCGTGAAGCCAGTCGCGGGCGGCGTCCACGGTGGCTGGGAGCACCTTCTCCGCCCGGCTCCGGACTCCGAGGGCGGCGGGCACCTGCTGCAGCGCGATGATGACCGCGATGCCGGCGGTGAACCCCTCGACCACGGCGACCGGTACGTAGGCGATGAACCGCCCGGCCCCGGCGTACCCGAGCGCGACCAGCATGAGGCCGGCCAGCAGCCCGACGACGAGCACGCCGTCAGGTCCGTGCTGGGCGATGATCGGGACCAGGACCACCGTCATCGCGCCGGTCGGGCCGCTGACCTGGACCCGGCTGCCGCCGAGCGCCGCCGCCACCGCGCCGGCCACCACGGCGGTGACCAGGCCCGCCCGGGCTCCCATGCCGGAGCTGACGCCGAACCCGAGGGCGAGGGGGAGGGCCACCATCGCCACCGTGAGGCCAGCCGTGAGATCGCGGCCCGGCGATCCGTGCCAGTCGGTACGACGGGGAGCGAGCTGCGCGGTCCGTGTCCACCCGCGGCGCGCCCAGGTCCGCAGCGCGCTCATGTCCCTCCTCGGCTCGGCGTCCCGACGACTGAGTATTACAAGAAATGAAAAAGTCTTCAAATATGGCCGAGAACGGCCTCAGTCGTCGAGCTCCAGCGCGTACCACACCGAGACGCCGTCCGCGCCCGCTTCGTGGCCCCAGCGCGTGGCGAGCGCCTCGACGAGGAGCAGCCCGCGGCCGTGCACCCGCAGCGGGTCGCCGGACGGCTCCAGGGGAAGGGCGCCCGCGACGCCGCTGTCGCTGACCCGGACGGTCAGCAGCCGGTCCAGCAGCGCGACCCGCACCGCGCAGCCGCCGTGCGCATGGATGACGGCGTTGGTGACCAGCTCGGAGAGGCACAGCACCGCGGTCTCGACCTGGTCCGCCCGCAGACCCCAGTCCAGGAGTGTCGCGGTCAGGAGGTGCCGGGCGTCGGCGACCGCGGTCAGCTCGGCCGGGAACTCGCGCGTGACGCTCAGCTCGCCGGGCGCGGTCTCCGGCCTCCGCGCCGGGCCGACCGGACGGCGGGCGAGGTGCAGCAGTGCCCGGCGCAGGCCGGCGCCGAGCCGGTCCCCGTGATCCAGGAGCATGGCGCTCTGGGTCGGCTCGAAGGACTGCGGCTGGTCGAAGTACGCGACGAAGCCGCCGAGGACGGCTCCGGCGGCGCCGATCGGAACCGCGGCCACAGCCACGTGCCCGGTGCCGCGCTGGGCCTCCGCGAAGGCGGCGTACCGGTCGGGCAGGTCCGCGACCGATCCGAGGAGGGGCACTCCCGACCTGATCGCCGTGTTGAGCGGGACGTCGTCGTACGCGTCGATGTGGCACCAGCCCATGCCCGCGCCGGACTGCCGGTCGCTCGCGGTGAACCGGAGCCGGCGGCCGCCGCCCTCGACCAGGGCCAGCCCGACGCGGGTGACGCCGGGCAGCACGCCGAGCCGCGCGAACGCCTGTGCGGCCCACCTGTCCACGACCGTCGGTGAGCGCGGCGCGTCGGGCGCGACCCGGTTCACGCCCTCAGCCTAGGACGATCGGACGCCGCGCGACTCAGGCGAGCATCGCCGCCCGGGCCGCGTTCGCCAGGCTCATCGCCGCCGGCTTGGGCAGCAGCAGCTCGACGTTGCGGGCATCCGCCGTCCCGGAGTGCTGGGCCAGCGGCGACTGCGGGTCGTTGGCGGCCAGCTCGCGGGACAGGCCCGCCAGCGAGACCGTGGAGGACAGGTCGCCGGCGAAGTCGGTCACCCCGGCGTGGTCGACGACCGTGGTGAAGATCGACAGCGTGCCGTCCTCGTTGTCGGCCACCTCGATCAGGCGTGCCTGCTGCGGGAAGTCGATGTGCGAGGCGGTGTTGATCTCCCAGAAGCCGCCGGACCCGTCGGTGCGCTGGTGGGCGATGATCCGGTTGTCGTGGGTGTGCCCGTTGACCCAGGCGATCACCCGCGGCTGGCTGAGCAGGTAGCTGACCACCGCCGGGCCCAGCACCCGCGGCAGGTTCGGGTCCAGCCCGGTCAGCACCAGCGGGTTGCTCATCGTGTCCGAGGTGTGGTGGCTGAACACGATCACGGCTCGGTCCCCGGCGGCCTCGACGGTCGCCTTGAGCCAGTCGAACTGCGGCTGGTCCAGCGACCCGTCGGCGTACCCGTTCGGGTTCACCGAGTCCATCACCACGCAGCGCACCTCGTCGGTGTCGAAGAAGTAGTACGCGGTGCCGTCGGCGAGGTTCGCCGCGGTGTACCCGTGCCCGACCGGCAGCCCGGTCGTGTCGAAGTGCTCGGCCACGACCTCCTTGCGCGACAGCGACTTGCGCTTCGGGTCCGGGGTGACCAGCCGCGCGCCCGGGGAGAGCACCAGGCTGTCGATGAGCTCGAGCAGGTTCTGGTCGGCGAGCGCGTTGATGACGTCGCTCTGGCTGAGCCCCGGCGGCAGCGTGATGACCTTGACCGCGCCCTTGGAGAGCAGGTCCAGCTGGGTCGACCTCGCCGGGAAGTTGCCCTGGATCAGGCCGTCGTGGTTGCCGAAGCAGGTGTACCAGGGCATCTCGATGCCGGCCGCGGTGAACGGCCTCCGGGACGCGTCCAGCAGGCCCTTGACGACAGGGAAGCCGTGCTCGGCGCGCAGCTTGTCGTCCTTCTTCAGCCCCGGCGTCCCCTCGGGGTGCCAGTAGTGCACGTCGTAGTAGAGCGCGTTGTTGTCCGAGACGCCCTCGTACTTGGAGAAGCTGCCGCTGTCGGGCCGCACGCTCTTGCCGTCGAGGATGTCGATGTTCCAGCGGACCTCGTTGCGCTGGCAGTTGTCGGAGTTGTCGCCGGTCTCGATCATGAACGCCAGCGGCACCCCGGTGACCGGGCCGACACCGATGCTGTTGACCTGGCGCACCATCGCGTCCATCACCTGCGCGCTGAGCATCTCGTGCGGCCGGTACGACGAGGAGAGAAGGCCCGGGTTCACCCCCAGCGCGTTCGGGTCCTCGAACCGGTCCAGCCACTCCACCCGGCCCGGCGACTGGTGGTCGACGACGTGGACGTCGGAGAACTGGGCGAACGCGAGCACGGCCCGGCGCCGGTCCTCGCGCCCGTCCTGCGGGTCCGCACCGAGGCCGGCGCGCACGGTGTGCGGCTCGCCCGGGCCCTCGACGATCTTCGCGTAGCCCTTGGCGTTGGGGGTGCCGCGGCGGAACGTGCGGGCCAGCGTGGTGCCGGTGGTGAGCGGGGCACCGACGGCGGCCTCGCTGAGCGAGCCGAGGACGGGGGAGAGGGCGGCGGCGCCGGAGACGGCCGCGGCCGAGCGCAGGAGGTGACGACGGGTGAGCTCCATGCCGCCCCTAACGAGACGCACGTGTTCCGGGTCACGTCTCCTGTCTGGACATGTGTTCGGTGGACACCTGTTCTCGCCGCAGGAGAGGATGCGCACGACGTCCTGTGGGAGGAGTACCGACATGAACGACGCCCCCGAGCCGGCCCCGGAGCCCGCGCGGCTGCAGCGGCTCAACCGCCTGGATTCCCTCTCCGACGCGGAGCTGCGGACCGTCATCGCCGCGGGCCGGCACGTGCGCCAGCCCGCCGGGTGGGCACTGATCTCCGAGGGCACCCCGGCCGACAAGGCCTACCTGATCGTCGACGGCGAGGTCTCGGTCCGCCGGCACGGCCACGAGGTTGCCACCCTCGGCCCCGGCGACGTGATCGGCGAGGTCTCCATCGTCGAGCACAAGCTGCGCACGGCGAGCGTGGTCAGCCTGACCCCGCTCGAGGTCATCCACTTCACCCGCGAGTCCGTCGAGGACCTGATCGAGAAGGTGCCCGCCTTCGGAGAAGCCATCCGGGCCACCGCCGCGGACCGGCTGGGCGACGACCAGGCGTGACCGACTCGCAGCACCCCCTGGACCCCCAGGAGATCGTCGAGATCCTGGAGACCCACCTGCTCGGCAGCACCCCGACGCTGACCGGTGACCAGGTGGCCGAGGCGGTCGGCATCCCACGCGAGACCGCGCAGGCACGCTGGCGCTCGCTCGGGTTCACCGAGGTGGACGACGACGTGGTCGCCTTCACCCAGGCCGACCTGGAGGCGCTGCGGCTGACCCAGCGGATGCACGAGCTGGGCATCATCCACGACGAGGACGAGGCCGCGCTGATCCGCACGTTGGGGCGCAGCTTCGCCCGGCTCGCGGAGTGGCAGCTGAGCATGCTCGGCGACACGATCGACCCGAGCACGCTCAGCGCCGAGGAGCTGGAGGCGGTGATCGGCGAGGTGACGCCGCTCATCGAGCAGGTGCAGAACTACATCTGGCGCCGGCACGTGCTCAGCGCCGCCTCTCGCGTTCTGCTCGCCCCGCCGGCCGACGACGAGGACGGCACCCGCGAGGCCATCGGCTTCGCCGACATCGTCGGCTACACCCGGCAGACCCGCTCGCTCTCCCAGGAGGAGCTGGCCCGGCTCGTCGAGGGCTTCGAGGCGCGAGCCCTGGCCATCGTCACCGAGCACCACGGCCGGATCATCAAGACCATCGGCGACGAGATCCTGTTCGCCGCGGACAGCGCCCACGACGCCGCGCACATCGCGCTGGAGCTGGTCGAGGGGCACCTGGCCGACGAGAACTTCCCCCAGCTGCGCGTCGGCGTCGCCTGGGGTCCCGTGCTGAACCGGCTGGGCGACGTGTTCGGGCCGACCGTGAACCTGGCATCCCGGCTGACCTCGGTGGCCCGGCCGGGCCGGGTGCTCATCGACAAGGAGATGGCCGACGCCCTCGCGGACGACGAGGACTTCAAGCTGCGCCGGATGCGCCGGGTCTCGGTCAAGGGCTACCGCCGGCTGGAGCCGTGGGTGCTGCGCCGCCCGATCGACGAGGACGACCTACCCCCGATCGCCGCGCAGCTCTACGAGCGCGGGCAGGACCTCCTCGGGCTCGTCGACGAGCCGCAGGGCCGCACCGAACGGCCGTCCGGCGGCGAGCGTCCCGAGTAGGTCCCAGGCGCCCAGCCGCCGGGTCCAGTGCTCCTTGCCGACCAGCACCATCGGCACCACCTGGGCTGGCTGGGCGTAGTAGTTCTCGCAGGCCGCCTGGAAGATCTCCTGCACGGTGCCGGCCGCGCCCGGCAGGAACACCAGCCCGCCGCGGCAGGTCCGGATCAGCACGTCCTCGCGCAGCGCGTTGCTGAAGTACTTGGCGATCACCGAGGCGAACGCGTTCGGCGGCTCGTGGCCGTAGAACCAGGTCGGGATCCCCAGCGAGTCGCCGCCGCTTCCGACCCGGTCCCGTACGTCGAAGGCGGCCCGGGCCCAGGCGCCGACGTCCGCGCGGAAGTCCGGAGCGCCGGCCAGGATCGCCAGCGCCTCCTCGACGGCATCCTCGGGCTGCCCGGCCAGGAAGGCGCCCAGGTTGGCGGCCTCCATCGCCCCGGGCCCGCCGCCGGTGGCGACCGTGCGGTCAGCGGCCAGAGCCCGGCCCAGCCGTACGGCGTGCGCGTACCCGGGCTCGTCGCGCCGGAGCGCGTGCCCACCGAGCACGCCGACCACGGTTCTGCCCTCGGCGAAGTCGCCCAGCGCGTCGTCGATCGCGTGGTCGTGCAGCGCGGCGGCCAGGGTCCGGTCCAGCTCGCGGGGTGTCCGCGACCAGGCGTAGGCGCGCGCGTCCGGGGTGCTCGGATAGCCGGCGCCGAGGCCGTCGTACAGCTCCTCGGGGGTGTAGAGCGCGGCCCGGTACGGGTCGAAGGGCAGGTCCGGGACCGCCGGGAAGACGAGTGCGCCGCGCCGTCGTACGTCGTGCTCGGTGCCGGGACCGTCGCCGTCGGCGAAGCGGCAGCCCAGGAAGACCGCGGTGGCCACCTCGAGCCGGGCCAGCACCGGCGCGCGCTCGCGCAGGTCCAGCGACTGCAGGTGGCAGCGGCGCAGCGTGCGACCGCCCTGGGCCACGAACGCGTCGAAGGCCGCCAGCGACTCGATCTCGCGCAGGTCCACGGGCCGAACCTAGGCCATCGGCGTGCGGTCCTCGCGGGAGACGCAGTGGATCGCGTTGAGCGGGAGCCGCGCGATCTGGGCGAGCGCGGTCCGCAGGTCCGGTCCTGACGCCGGGTCGCGGACCTCGATGTCCAGACCGGTGCCCGCCGCGCTCACCGAGACCCGGAGCACGCCGAGGTCGGTGGCCCGCAGGCTCCGCCGGACCCGGACGGCGGCGGAGCGCATCGCGCCCTCGCCGTACGCGGCCGCGGTGGTGACCAGCTCGATGTCGATGCCGTGCGGCCGGGTGCCGACGAGCTCCTGGACCCGCTTGGGCGGGTGGCCGACCCAGTACGTGGTGATCCGGTGCTCCTGCGGATGGGCCTCCAGGCCCGCGAACCGGCGGCCGCCGAGGCGTTCCAGGGTCGTGACGACCTCGGCGAAGTCGGCGCGGCGGCGGTGTTTCCTCACGGGTGTCTCTCCCTCGGTCGGCGGTCCCGGTGCGGGTGTGCCCGGTAGACGGAGGAGAGGGCCGTTTCATCACGCCATCCGGCCGAATTGGTTGGTTACGCGGCGTTCACCGACACGAGGGATCGAGGTGGCCGTCCGTTCCGAGCCGCTTCCTACCGTCGAGGACATGAGCGGACTGCGTGTCCTCGTCGTCACCGAGTCGTTCCTGCCGCAGGTCAACGGCGTCACCCACTCGGTGCGCCGGGTCCTCGACCACCTCTCCCTCCGCGGTCACCGCGCGGTGCTGGTCGCGCCCAGCGGGCCCGAGGAGTACGCCGGCGCGCCGGTGCTGCGGACCGCCTCGGTGGCGATGCCCACCTACCGGGACTTCCCGGTCGGGGTGGCCTCGCGCGCCACGCTGCGCAAGGTCATCGAGGACGTCGAGCCCGACGTGGTCCACCTCGCCTCGCCGGCCGTGCTCGGGCGGACGGCGGGACAGGTGGCCCGCGGCCTGGGGGTGCCGGTGGTCGCGGTCTACCAGACCGACCTGATCGGTTTCGCGGCCCGCTACCCGTTCCCGGGCGCGACCGCGCTGATGCGCAAGCTGACCACCAGCATCCACGGCCCGGCCGACCTCAACCTGGTGCCGTCCACCGCCAGCCGCGACCAGCTCGCCGGGCTCGGGGTGGCGAACCTGGCGATCTGGCCGCGCGGCGTGGACGTCGAGCAGTTCCACCCGGGCCGGCGCAGCGCCCGGCTGCGCACCGAGATCGGTGCCGAGCTGGGCGACGTCGTGGTCGGGTACGTCGGCCGGCTGGCCGCCGAGAAGGAGCTCGACCTGCTCCGCTCGATCGAGCACCTGCCCCGGCACCGGCTGGTCCTGGTCGGCGGCGGCCCGGAGGAGGCGCGGCTGCGCGCGCTGCTGCCCCAGGCGCACTTCCTCGGCGTCCGGCACGGTGAGGACCTGGGGCGGATCGTGGCCTCCTTCGACGTGTTCGTGCACACCGGCAGCACCGAGACGTTCTGCCAGTCCGCCCAGGAGGCGCTCGCCTCGGGCGTGCCGGTGGTGGCCCCCGACGCCGGCGGCCTGCGCGACCTGGTCCGGCCGGGCGAGAACGGGCTGCTCTTCGAGCCCGGCAACGGCACCGACCTGTACGGGCACGTGAAGACGCTGGTCGACGACCGGATGCTGCGCACCCGGATGGGGCTGGAGGCGCACGCCGGCATCCGCGGGCGCTCCTGGGAGTCGGTCAACGACGCCCTGGTCGCCCACTACCACCGGCTCGCGGGCCAGGCCCCGGTGCCGCTGCGCCCGGTCGCCTAGCCGCCGAATCCGGCCTTCTGGCTCGCCGAGTCGGGCCTTCTGGTCACCAGGCCGAGGCCATCACCTCGGCGAACAGCTCGTGCTCGTCGACCTCCAGCCCACGCCGGCTGAACCAGGTGCACAGGTTGTGGCAGTCGCGCAGCAGGAAGTCGGCGCCGTTCGGGTTCGCCACCAGGTCGACCATCTGCGGCAGGTCGATGACAACCACGCGCTCACCCGCGGCCAGGACGTTGTACGGCGACAGGTCACCGTGCACGAATCCCTCGGCCGCCATCGTGCACAGGGCGTCGCGCAGCTGCTCGAACCAGCTGCGCAGCAGGTCCGGACCCGGCCGCGCGGTCGCCAGGCGGGGAGCCGGCTCGCCGTCGACGGTGACCAGCTCCATCAGGATCTCGGTACCGTCGATCTGCACGGGGTAGGGCACCGGCACGCCGGCCAGCCAGCAGCGCTGCAGCGAGTCCCACTCCGCACCGGCCCACTGCGCGGCCGCGACCGCCTTGCCGAAGGCGGACTTCTTGGCCAGCGCGCGGGCCTCCCGGGAGTCCTTGGTGCGCCGCCCCTCGGTGTAGCCGGCGTTGCGGTGGAAGCTGCGGTGCTCCTCGGAGCGGTACCGCTTGGCGGCGAGCGTGACCGTCTGGTCGGTGCCGGGCACCCAGCGCTCGAGCAGGACGACGTCGGCCTCCTTGCCGGTCTTGAGGACGCCGAGGTCGGCCTCGAGGGCGGCGCGGTCGGTGACGAGCCAGTCGGGAACGGGCGCGGGTCCGCGCATCAGCGGTTCGAGGTCCCAGTAGCGGGTGAAGCGGGCGCCGTCCCCGGGGTCGTCGAGGGCGGCGTAGTCGAAGGTGAAGTCAGGGTCGAGCTGAGGGTCGAGCTGAGCCGGATCGGCTGAAGACATGGTGGGTTCTCCGAAGTGAGGTGAAGGGGCGGGTGGACACGCCGAAGACATCGATCTGCACGTCACCCTCCTCAGCTCCGGAGCCCACGGACGGGCTCGACCGGATCAGGGTCCCGGAGAGGAAACCGGGTCGCAACGGGTTTTCGCGGTCAGGGGTGGAGGAGGCGGGCCAGCTCCTCGACGCCTTGCACAAGCCTGGTGCCCGGGCGCGCCCACGAGGCGTTCGCGTCCACCGCGTGCACCCGTACGCCGGCGAGTCCGTGCTCGGCCAGGGTCGGGCGCAGGGCATCGGCGAGGGCGGTGGCGCCAGCGAGGTCGTAGCCGCACGGGCCGACCACGATCACGTCCGGCGAGGCGGCGGCGATCGCGTCCCAGGTGACCCGGCGGGACTTCTCGCCGGGCGTCCCGAGCAGCGGCTCGCCGCCGGCGAGCTCGATCATCTCGGGCACCCAGTGACCGGGTGCGAACGGCGGCTCGGTCCACTCCAGGAACATCACCCGCGGTCGCGTCCGGCCGGCGACGGTATCCGCGACCGCGGACAGCCGGGCCCGCTGGGAGGCCACGATCGCCGCGGCCTGCTCGGCGCGACCCGTCCGCTCGCCGAGCGTCACGATCGAGCCCAGCACCTCGTCCAGGGTGTGCGGGTCGATGGTGAGCACCTCGGCCGTGCAGCCCAGGTGGGCCAGGGCGTCGTCGACGACGGAGACGTCCACCGCGCAGACCGCGCACAGGTCCTGGGTCACGACCAGGTCCGCGTCGAGCCCGGCCAGCGCACCCTCGTCGAGGCGGTAGAGGTCCTCGCCCCGGGACATCGCCTGCACGACGTACGCGTCGATCTCGGCGGGCGTCAGCCCGTCGGGCATCGCGGAGGTCGAGACGATCCGCCGCTCGCGCGCCTCGGCGGGGAAGTCGCACTCGAAGGTCACCCCGACCACGTCGTCGCCGGCCCCGACCGCGAACAGGATCTCGGTGGTCGACGGGAGCAGGCTGACGATGCGCACACCCTCACCCTAGGGTGAGTGACATGAGCGAGCAGAAGGTCCTGGACGCGGTCCCGAAGCAGCTGCTGATCGGCGGTGAGTGGCGCGACGCGAGCGGGGGAGCGAGGTTCGCCGTCGAGGATCCCGCCACCGGCAAGGCGCTCTGCGAGATCGCCGATGCCACCCCCGAGGACGCGGTCGCCGCGCTCGACGCTGCCGTCGCGGCCCAGGCCGGCTGGGCGGCCACTCCGCCGAACGAACGCTCCGAGATCCTCTACCGGGCCTTCCAGCTGCTCAACGAGCGCGCCGACGACCTGGCCCTGCTGATGACCCTGGAGATGGGGAAGTCGGTGGCCGAGTCGAAGGGCGAGATCGCCTACGCGGCCGAGTTCTTCCGCTGGTTCTCGGGCGAGGCGCTGCGGCTGGACGGCTACTACAAGACCGCCGGCAACGGGCAGAGCCGGGTGCTGGTGATGCGCCAGCCGGTCGGCCCCTGCTACTTCATCACGCCCTGGAACTTCCCGAACGCGATGGGCACCCGCAAGATCGGCCCGGCCATCGCCGCCGGCTGCACGATGGTGGTCAAGCCCGCCCAGCAGACGCCGCTGTCGATGCTCGCGCTGGCGCGCCTCCTGGAGGAGTGCGGGCTGCCGAAGGGGGTGCTCAACGTGGTCACCTCGACCAGCTCGAGCGCGGTCTCCAAGCCGATCATCAGCGACCCGCGGTTGCGCAAGCTCTCCTTCACCGGGTCGACCGAGGTCGGCCGGACGCTGATCGCGCAGGCCGCCGACCAGGTGCTCAAGGTCTCCATGGAGCTGGGCGGGAACGCGCCGTTCCTGGTCTTCGCCGACGCGGACCTGGACGCCGCGGTCGAGGGCGCGATGCTGGCGAAGATGCGCAACGTCGGCGAGGCGTGCACCTCGGCGAACCGGTTCCACGTGCACGAGTCGGTGGCCGCCGAGTTCGCCGAGAAGCTGGCCGCGCGGATGGGCGCGCTGACGGTCGGCCGCGGCACCGAGGACGGTGTCCAGGTGGGCCCTCTCATCGACGCGGCCCAGCAGGGCAAGGTCGCCGAGCTCGTCGACGACGCGGTCGCCCGCGGCGCCTCGGTGGTGACCGGCGGCAGCAAGGGCGACGGGCCCGGGTACTTCTTCGCCCCGACCGTGCTCACCGGTGTCACCGAGGACGCCCGGGTGCTGCACGAGGAGATCTTCGGGCCGGTGGCGCCGATCGCCACGTTCTCCACCGACGAGGAGGCGATCGCGGCGGCAAACCGGACCGAGTACGGCCTGGTCGCCTACGTGTTCACCCGCGATCTGCAGCGGGCGTTCAAGGTCTGCGAGGCGCTGGAGACCGGGATGATCGGGCTCAACCAGGGCATGGTCTCCAACGCGGGCGCGCCCTTCGGCGGCGTCAAGCAGTCCGGGACCGGGCGCGAGGGCGGCAACGAGGGCATCGCGGAGTACCTGGAGACCAAGTACGTCGCGATGAACCTCCCGGCATGACCGACGAGCTGGTCGCCCTCGTCGACCCCGAGGGCCGCGTCATCGGGAACGCACCGCGCTCCGTCGTACGGCGGGACAACCTGCTGCACTCCGCCACCGCCGTGCTGGTGCGCGACCCGGCCGGGCGGATCTACGTGCACCAGCGCAGCGACACCAAGGACTGGGCACCCGGGCAGTGGGACGCGGCCGCCGGCGGCGTGATCGTGGTCGGCGAGGTGCCCGACTCCTCCGCGGTGCGCGAGCTGGCCGAGGAGCTCGGCGTCACCGGCGTCGAGCCCCGTCCGCTCGGACGGCACCTCTACGAGGACGACGGCACCCGCTGCTTCGAGTACGCCTACGAGGTCGTCTGGGACGGCGACATCATCCACCAGCCCGACGAGGTCGCCGAGGGTCGCTGGGCCACCCTGGCCGAGCTGGCCGCGCTCCTGGCCGACGGCACCCCGTTCGTGCCGGACACGCGGCAGCTGCTGGGGCTGCTGGCGGCGCAGGGGATCGGGGATTACGCGGAGCTCAGCGGTCCGAGCCCGAAGAGCCGGTGAGCAGGCGGACCAGTCCGGCAGTCCACCCGGCCAGGATCAGCAGACCCACCAGCAACAGGAGCACGTTGGCGACTGCCCAGGCCACGGGCCGGGGTGCGAGGCCCATCACGGTGGTGGTGAGGAGCATGGCCGCCCAGGTGCCGAAGACCGCCCGCCGCGACCGATCGGCCCTCTCCAGGACCGCGCCGAGGTGGAACCACGACCGTCCCGGAAGCCTGCGGAGCACGAGCGAGGAGGTGCCTGCGCCCAGGACCAACGTGGCCGCGAGCAAGACCGGCCTGGGCCAGTAAGGAAGGTCGTGCTCAGGGTCGGCAAGGATGCCGAGGGCGATCGCCAGCGCGGCCAGCACGGCAAGCCAGCGCAAGGCGAGACGGACCAGTAGAACGTCGTGGTTCCACCGCAGGATCTCCTCCTGCGGGGCATTGCCGAGACCGGTCGTGAGCAGCGTCCCGGCCCCGCGGAGGTTGCCCAGCTGCATCCGCAGGATCGCCAAGTTGTTCATCGCGGCGGTGTGGTGCGGATCGACCCGGAGCGCTTCTTCGTAGGCGTCACGTGCCCGGAAGGGCGAGGCGATCGCCTGCAGGGACAGCCCCAGGACGTTGTGCGCGTCGGCGACGTGAGGCGCCAGCCGCACTGCTTCCCGCGCGCAGGTGACCGACTCCTTCTTCTCGGCGCGGCCCCCGTCCTGCAGCGCACAGGCGAGGACGTGATGCGTCTGCCACCACGACGGAGCCAGTCGGACTGCCTGACGGGCAACCGCGATCGCCTGCGGACGGTCCGCCTCGACCAGGGCACGGGCGAGCAGGACCTGGTGCGCCGCACTCTCCGGCTCGAGCGCGATGGCGCTCCGAGCAAACCTGGCTGCCGAGAGCAGCCGGTGCTGCCGGATCTGCGTCTCGGCGAGCATGGCCAGCGCCCTGACCGACTCCGGTTCGGTGACGAGCAGGGTGCGCAGTCGCTCCTCCGCCTCGGCGTAGCGGCCCAGGTCGATCAGGCCGGAGACCCGGGCGAGCTCGTGCTCGTGGTCCATCGGGCTCAACCGCGCCTGAAGGCGCCCCGGACCAGCCCGACCAGCCCACCGGCGATCACGGCGAGCCCGAGCAGGCGCAGGATCCAGAGGATGACCAGGCCCGTCCCCAGCGCCATCGAACGCGGCGCGAGCCCGATCACCACGACCCCGGCGGAGAGCGCCACGAAGCCGGCGACGAGGGCCCGCTGCGGCCAGGGGATCCGGGTAAACAGACCGCGCGCCCACAGGTGCGCACCGCGCGGCAGGTGCCGGGTGACCCGCCGGGTCGCGACCGCGTAGAGGCCGAGCAGCGCCACCACGGTCGCGACCCGGACCGGGTACGGCGCCCGGCCTCCGGCCAGGCCCGCCAGCAGCACCCCGAGCGCGGCCAGCGCGAGCCAGAGCCGGCGGACCAGGCGCAGCAGCAGCACGTCGTAGTTCTGGTGCAGCATCGGCCGCTGCGCGTCGATCGACAGCGCCGAGGTCAGCATCTGGCCGGCGTCGGAGAGCCTGCCCCCGTCGATGGCGCTGCCGGCGAGGTTGTTCATCGCGGTCCCGTTCTCCGGGTCCAGCCGCAGCGCCTCGCGGAACGCGCGCTCGGACTCCGCGACCAGGTTCAGGTCGTCCAGGCAGAGGCCGGCGAGGTTGTGCGCGTGCGACTCGTACGGCGCCAGCCGGACCGCCTCGTTCGCGCTGTCGAGCGCCTCGCGGCTGCGCGGCCGCCGGCCCGATCGCAGCGCCATCCCGAGGGTGTAGTGGGTGCTCCAGTCCGAGGGCGCCAGCCGGGTCGCCTCGCGCGCCACCCGGACGGCTTCCTCCTGCCGCCCGAGCGCGCTCAAGGCGCTTGCCAGCAGCACGTGGGCGTTGGCCTCGGCAGGGTCGGCCGCCACCGCGCGCCGCCCGCTTTCGACGGCCTCCTGGTCACGGTCCTGGTGCAGCAGCACGCTGGTGAGCAGCCGCAGCGCGTACCCGGACTCGGCGTTCCCCGCCAGGTGGTGGCGGACGATCTGCTCGGCCTCCCGATGGCGACCGAGGTCGACGAGCGCCTCGGCCCGGCCGAGCTCGCGATCCATCAGCTGAGGCCGCGCTTGCGCAGGTACTTGGCCAGCTCGTCGTACTCGCCGCTCTGGTTCGCGAACAGCGCCACGTTGCGAGCGGTCTCCATCCACGGCCCGATCGACGGACGGACCTCGGCGAGCGCCGCGTCCAGGTCGGGCATCCCGATCATCCGGGCCTGACCGGAGGAGGCCGAGTCCATCAGGGCGTGCTCGCTGGCGGTGTCGCACAGGTGGGCCAGGTCCGCGCCGGAGTAGCCCTCGGTGCGCTTGGCGAGCTTGCGCACGTCGATGTTCGCCACCGGCCGGTCGCGCAGGTGGTACCGGAGGATGGCCTCGCGCGCCGACTGGTCCGGCGGCAGCACCAGCAGGGTCCGGTCGAGGCGGCCGGGCCGGCGCAGCGCCGGGTCCACGTCCCACGGGTGGTTGGTCGCGCCGAGGACGTAGACGCCCTCGTTGCTGGATCCGATGCCGTCGAGCTCGGTCAGCAGCTGGTTCACCGTGGTGCGCATCCCGGTGTTCCGGGTCATGGTGCGCTTCTGGCCGATCGCGTCCAGCTCGTCGAGGAACAGCACGCACGGCGCGGAGGCGCGCGCGATCTCGAACAGCTCCTTGACGTTCTTCTCGCTGTTGCCGATGTACATGTCCAGGACGTCAGCCAGCGAGACGCTGAGGAAGCGCGCCTCGAGCTCGCCGGCGACAGCGCGGGCGAGGAAGGTCTTGCCGCACCCGGGAGGTCCGTAGAGCAGCAGTCCGCCGCGCAGCGACTTCTTGTAGAGCGTGCGCAGCTCCGGGTTCCGGAGCGGGGCCAGGAAGCTGGCGTCGAGGCGCTTCTTCACCTCGGTCATGCCACCCACGTCGGCGAGCCGGATGCCGGTCGGCTCCACGTCGTACGGCGACACGGCAGTGCCCTCGTCGGAGCCGTCGACGAACATCGGCGGGACCACCCCGTCGAGCTCCTCCTCGGCCTGCTGCCAGTCGAACCCGCCCCCAGGGGCCGGCGGCCGGGGCGGTGGAGTCGGTGGAGTCGGCGCAGCCGGGGGCGCGGTTCCCATGGCCCGGGTCATCAGAGCGCGGGCTGCCTCGGAGTCCGGGTCGTGGGCCAGCGCCGTGGCCGCGTGCCGGATCGCGTCGGCCGAGCGGCCCGCGGCGAGCAACAGGTCGGCCACGTGCAGGCGCAGCGCGACGTCGTCCGGGTTGGCCGCGACCGCGGCCTCCAGGCTCGTCAGCAACGATTCGTCCACGTAGGGCCTCCGATCTCGGGAGCGACTCTAGGCGTTCGGCGCTCGGGCCAGGCGAAAACGGAACCCCCAGTGTGGGGGTGTCGGCCCGACGTCTCCGGGGCTAGCGTCGCTTCCGAGGGGGACCCCTAGAGAGGCGCAGCAGATGGAAGCAGCGGTCAACAAGCAGGCAGCGATCAACGGCTACGCGGCGTTCTCGGCGATGGACCCCGAGGCCGCCATGAAGGACATCTCCGACTCGATCCTGTGGGTCGTCGGCGGCAACAACCTGCTCACCGGGGAGTACGTCGGCAAGCAGGCGGTCGGCGACCTGTGGATGAAGATCGTCGAGAAGGGGTTCAAGACGACCCCGCGCGAGTTCATCGCCGAGGGCGACAAGGTGGTCGTGCTCTGCGACACCGAGCTCGACGGAGAGCTGGGGCAGACCGCCGACGTGCTCAGCTACGACGCCGAGGGCAAGCTGGTCCGCTTCGACACGTTTGGCGACGAGGCGGTGCTGGACCGGGTGTTCCCGATCTGACCTGGCTGACCGGGCACGTCCACAGGGGCTAGCGGCGACGCAGGTCGCGGCTGATCTCGATGGCGGCGGCCACCATCATGTTGGCGACCAGCCAGCAGAACCCGGCGATGAACACGAGCAGAACCGGGGCGTCGCCGATCCCGGGGAGCGAGCCCAGCACCACGATCGCCACGGTCAGCGCCGGGAGTGCCAGCACGACCAGCCGCACCGGGAACAACAGGTGGCGCAGCGCCGACGGCGGCCAGAACACGATCGGAGCAGCCAGCCGGCGGTTGACGCGGCGCAGCCACGCCGCGCCCGCGACCGCGCCCGCGAGCAGCACGGCCAGCCGCACCGGGGCCGCCACGCCGTGCGCGATCAGGAAGGCGGCGACGCCGCTGGCCGGCAGCATCGCCAGGTAGAGGCTCAGCACCGCGGTGAAGGAGACGCCTCGGAACGTGCGGTGCAGCTCACGGTCCTGCGGGTCCATGGCCAGGGCCGCGCTGACCGCCTGGGCGGCGTCGGCGACGCCGCCGGTGCCGAGCCGGGCGCGGGAGAGCCCGTTGAGCGCGTCCGTGTTCGTCGGGTCGATGCGCAGCGCCTCGCTGTAGGCGTGCGAGGCGGACTCGGGCGCGCCGACGAAGTCGTGACAGGCGCCGGCCAGGACGTAGCCCGCCGGCAGCGTGGGCGCGAGCGCGATCGTCTCCTCGGCACACCGCAGCGCGGCCCGGTAGCGGTCCTTGCGACGGCCCTCGCCGCCGTACAGGGTCACCTGGCCGAGGGTGTAGTGCGCGCGCCAGTCGTGCGGCGCGAGCCGGACCGCCTCGGACGCGGCGATCAGCGCCTCCGCGTTCCGCCGGTTCGCGCGCAGCAGGTGTGCACTGAGCAGATGGCCGTCGGCGTTGGCCGGCTCGGCGCGCACCGCCGCGAACGCGGGCCCGAGAGCCTCCTCGCGCCGGTCCTGCGCGGCGATCGCCTCGGCCAGCAGCCGCAGCGCCGCGGCGTCGCCGGGATCCCGTGCGAGCAGCGCGCAGAGCAGCTCCTCGGCTTGAGCCGGACGGCGCAGGCCGAGCAGGTTGGCCGCGTGCTGGAGCTGCTCGTCCATGCGTACCTCCGTGCCCGCCCTGCTCGCCGCGTGCGCACCGTCGTCCGCACTGTAGGGCGCTGCGCCGGTGCCTCGCGGGCGAACGGCCGGATGCGTCCCGGTGCCGGCGCCTGCGGAAGAATGCCCGGGTGAGCTCCTCCTCTCGTCGTGACGTGGTGATCCTGGGTTCGACCGGCTCCATCGGCACCCAGGCCCTGGACGTCGTCCGCGCTCATCCCGACCGCTTCCGGGTGGTCGGGCTGACCGCGGGCGGCTCCCACCCCGACCTGTACGACGCCCAGGTGGCCGAGTTCGCGCCTGCCTTCCACGGACTCGGCGAGGAGGCCTCCGTCGAGGCCGCGTCGATGCCGGCCGACGTGGTCCTCAACGGCATCACCGGCGCGGTCGGCCTGCGGCCCACGCTGGCCGCCCTGGACGCGGGCACCACGCTCGCGCTGGCCAACAAGGAGTCGCTCATCATGGGCGGCGAGGTGGTCACCTCACGCGCGAAGCCCGGCCAGATCGTCCCGGTCGACAGCGAGCACAGCGCCCTGGCCCAGTGCCTGCGCGGCGGTCGCGCCGAGGAGGTGCGGCGGCTGGTGCTGACCGCGAGCGGGGGACCGTTCCGCGGGAGGTCGCGGGCGGCACTCGAGGACGTGACGCTCGCTGACGCGCTCGCGCACCCGACCTGGGACATGGGCCCGGTCATCACGATCAACTCCGCGACCCTGGTCAACAAGGGCCTCGAGGTGATCGAGGCGCACCTGCTCTTCGGGATCGCCTTCGAGGACATCGAGGTGGTGGTGCACCCGACCTCGGTGGTGCACTCGATGGTCGAGTTCCACGACGGGTCGACGCTGGCGCAGGCCTCGCCGCCGACGATGCTGATCCCGATCGCGCTCGGGATGGCCTGGCCGGACCGGCTGGCGGACGTGGCGCCGGCGGTCGACTGGTCCGTCGCGAACACCTGGGAGTTCCTCCCGCTCGACGACGAGGCGTTCCCGGCGGTCCGGCTGGCCCGCGAGGCCGGGACCACCGGCCGCACCGCACCGGCGGTCTACAACGCCGCCAACGAGGAGTGCGTGGCGGCGTTCCGCGCGGGCCGGCTGCCGTTCCTGGGGATCGTCGACGTGATCGGGAACGTTCTCGCGGCTCACGACGTAGGCTCGAGGACAGCCACACTCACCCTCGACGACGTGCTGGCCGCCGACGCCTGGGCACGGGCGGAGGCGACCCGGCTCCTGGAGAAGCTCGCATGAACGCCCTGCTGTACCTCGCCGGTGTGCTGGCGATCTTCCTCGGGCTGGCGACCTCGATCGCCCTGCACGAGTGCGGCCACATGATCCCGGCGCGGAAGTTCGGCGTCCGGGTGCCGCAGTTCTTCGTCGGCTTCGGCAAGACGGTGTGGTCGTTCCGCCGCAACGGCACCGAGTACGGCCTCAAGGCGTTCCCGCTGGGTGGCTTCGTCAAGCTGATCGGGATGCTGCCGCCGCACGAGCGCGAGGGTGAGCCGGCGCGTCAGGGCGCGTTCTCGCGGCTGATCGCGGACGCCCGCGCGGCCGAGGCCGAGCTGCTCCAGCCCGGCGACGAGAAGCGGATGTTCTACCAGCTGCCCTGGTGGAAGAAGGTCATCGTGATGGCCGGCGGCCCGACGGTGAACATCGTGCTCGCCTTCCTCCTGTTCGCGATCGTCTTCGGGTTCCACGGCGTCCCCGAGCCGACCACGACCATCGACAAGGTCTCCGACTGCGTCGTCGCCGTCCGCGCCGACCAGCCCACCCCGAAGTGCGGGCCGAGCGACCCGGTGGCGCCGAGCAAGGCGGCCGGGCTCCGGCCGGGGGACAAGATCGTCGCCTTCGGCAGCACCCCGGTGTCGTCGTACGAGCAGCTGCAGAAGCTGATCCGCGGCAACGGGGACAAGCAGGCGTTCCTCACCATCGAGCGCGACGGCAGGGAGCAGGTGCTGCAGGCGACCACCGCGGTCAACGACATGCCCGGCCTCGACGACCGCGCGCGCAGCGAGAAGGTCGGCTACCTCGGCATCACCCCGACCGAGGTGAACGACACCAAGGGCCCGCTCTACACCCTCGGCCAGATGGGTGGATACACCGTCGACACGGTCAAGGCGCTCGGGCACCTGCCGGTCCGGCTCTGGGGCGTGGCCAAGGCGGCCGTCGGCCTGGAGGAGCGAGACCCGGAGAGCCCGATGAGCGTCGTCGGCGTCGGCCGGGTCGCCGGCGAGGCCGCCTCCGCGGACCAGGTGAGCACCGGCGACAAGATCGCGTTCGTGCTCAGCCTGCTCGCCGGGGTGAACCTGTTCCTCGGCATGTTCAACTTCGTCCCGCTGCTGCCGCTGGACGGTGGTCACATCGCCGGAGCCCTCTACGAGGCCGTACGACGAAGGCTGGCCCGCCTCCGCGGCCGTCCCGACCCGGGCTACTTCGACGTGGCCCGGCTGCTCCCGGTCGCCTACGTGATGGCGGGTGTCCTGCTCGTCATGACCGTGATCCTCGTCTGGGCCGACATCGCCGCGCCGGTAGCCTGAGAGCCATGACGTCCGTCTCCCTCGGCATGCCCGCGGCCCCGCCGCCGGTGCTCGCGCCCCGCCGTACGACCCGGCAGATCAAGGTCGGCAAGGTGGGTGTCGGCAGCGAGTCGCCGATCTCGGTGCAGTCGATGACGACCACGCTGACCTCGGACGTGAACAGCACCCTGCAGCAGATCGCCGAGCTGACCGCCGCCGGCTGCGACATCGTGCGGGTGGCCTGCCCGAGCCAGGACGACGCGGACGCGCTGCCGGAGATCGCGCAGCACTCGCAGATCCCGGTCATCGCCGACATCCACTTCCAGCCCAAGTACGTGTTCGCGGCCATCGAGGCCGGCTGCGCCGCCGTCCGCGTGAACCCCGGCAACATCAAGAAGTTCGACGACCAGATCAAGGAGATCGCCGCCGCCGCGAGCGACCACGGCACCTCCCTCCGGATCGGCGTCAACGCCGGCTCGCTGGACCCGCGGCTGCTCGCCAAGTACGGCAAGGCGACCCCGGAGGCGCTCGTCGAGTCGGCCAAGTGGGAGGCCTCGCTCTTCGAGGAGCACGGCTTCCGCGACTTCAAGATCTCGGTCAAGCACAACGACCCCGTGGTGATGGTGCGCGCCTACGAGCTGCTCGCCGCCGAGGGCGACTGGCCGCTGCACCTCGGCGTCACCGAGGCCGGCCCCGCCTTCCAGGGCACCATCAAGTCCGCGACGGCGTTCGGCGCCCTGCTCTCCCAGGGCATCGGCGACACCATCCGGGTGAGCCTGAGCGCGCCGCCGGTCGAGGAGGTCAAGGTCGGCATCCAGATCCTGCAGTCGCTGAACCTGCGCCCGCGCAAGCTCGAGATCGTCTCCTGCCCCTCCTGCGGACGCGCCCAGGTCGACGTCTACACCCTCGCCGAGCGGGTCACCGCGGGCCTGGAGGGCATGGAGGTGCCGCTGCGCGTCGCCGTGATGGGCTGCGTCGTCAACGGTCCCGGCGAGGCCCGCGAGGCTGACCTCGGGGTCGCCTCCGGCAACGGCAAGGGCCAGATCTTCGTCAAGGGCGAGGTCATCAAGACCGTGCCCGAGTCGCAGATCGTGGAGACCCTCATCGAGGAGGCGATGCGCCTCGCCGAGGACATGGAACCGGTCGACGGCGCGAGCGCCGAGGTCACCGTCTCGTGATCCTCGTCGAGGACTTCCCGGGCGACCCGACCTTCGCCGATCAGCCGAGCATGGGCATCCCGGGAGTCTTCGTGTTCTTCTTCGTGCTCGTCCTCGCCATCGGCATCGGGGGCACCATCTGGCGGGTCACCGCCGCCCGCGACATGGCGCGCCGTTCCGGGCTCGACGCCGACGAGGCCACCGCGATGACCCTGCTCTCCGACCACGGCCTGGAGGCTACCTACCTGGCCTCCCACATCGAGCCCCACCTGCGCCCCGGACAGCCCGCGGCCCAGAGCCAGACGCCGAAGCCCGCCGCCGAGCGGCTCGCCGAGCTCGCCTCCCTGCGCGACAGCGGCGCGATCACCGAGGCCGAGTACGCCGAGCGCCGCAAGGCCGTCATCGACAGCGTCTGAGCCCTACGCTGGGCGCGTGGACCAGGGGGACCCGGGGGTTTCGCTCGCCGAGCTGCTGGCCGCGTTCTCGCTGGCGACCGACCTCGGACTCGGTCAGCCGATGGAGCACCTGCTCCGTTCCTGGCGGATCGCGGCCCGTCTCGGGCGTGAGGCCGGCCTGCCCGAGGACGAGCAGCCGGACCTGTTCCACGTCGCGATGCTGGCCTGGGTGGGCTGCGTCGCCGACGCGCCGGAAGTGGCCGCCAGCTTCGGCGACGACATCGCCTTCCGGGCCGACAGCTACGAGGTCGACCTGGGCGGCCTGCCGGGCTTCGGGTTCTTCCTCGGCCACGCCGGCCTGGGCCGCCCGCTGCGGCAGCGGCTGCTCGCCGCGGCTGTCCTGGTCGGCTCGGGCGGCGGCCGAGTGGTGCGCGGCATCCAGGGGCACTGCCTGACCACCGCGACGCTCGCGGACCAGCTCGGCCTCGACCCGCGGATCGCGGTCGCGCTGCGCCAGTTCTTCGCCCGCTGGGACGGCGGCGGCGTGCCGCGCGGCGTCGGCGGCGAGCAGATCGCGCGGACCGTCCGGCTCTTCCACCTCGCCGACGTGGTCGAGGTGCACCACCGGCGCGGCGGCGTCCCCGGGGCGGTCGCGGTCGCCCGGGCGCGGCGCGGCAAGCAGTTCGACCCGGACCTGGTGGACGCCTTCTGCGCGGACGCCGCCGCGTTCCTGCCCGGTGACGACGAGTCGTACGACGCCCACGAGCTGTTCGCCCGCGAGCCGGTGCTGGCCCGCACGCTCACCGACGACGAGCTGGACGCCGCGCTGGTGGCGCTCGCGGACTTCACCGACCTGCGCTGTCCCTCCCGCGCCGGGCACTCCCGTGGGGTGGCCGACCTGGCCGGTGCCGCGGCCCGGCTGCTGGGGCTGCCCGCCACCGATGCCCGTACGACGTACCGGGCCGGCCTGGTGCACGACATCGGCCTGCACGGGGTGCCGGTCACCATCCTCGACAAGCCCGGGCCGCTCACCGCCACCGAGCAGGAGCGCCTGCGCGCCGGCTCGTACTACACCGAGCGGGTGCTCGCCCGCCCGGGCACGCTCGGCCGGCTCGGCGCGGTCGCCGCGCTGGCCCACGAGCGGATGGACGGCAGCGGGCACCACCGCGGCGTCAGCGGGCCGGCGATCCCGCTGCCCGGCCGGATCCTCGCCGCCGCCTGCGCGTTCCGCGAGCTGGTCGAGCCGCGGGCCGGGCGAGGGCCGGTGCCGCCGAAGCAGGCCGCGTCGGCGATCCGCGCGGAGGTCGCCGCCGGCCGGCTGGACCAGGCCGCCGCCGACGCGGTGCTGGCCGCGGCCGGAGCCGGTCCCGCGAACGGCAGCCGCCGCCGGGTGGCCGGGCCGGCCGGGCTCACCGCGCGCGAGGTCGAGGTGCTGGTGCTGATCGCGCACGGCGCCGCCACCGGGGACGTGGCCCGCGAGCTGGGCATCGCCAAGAAGACCGCCGGCACCCACATCGAGCGGATCTACACCAAGACGGGAGCCTCGTCGCGGGCGACCGCGACCCTGTTCGCTCTCCGGCACGGCCTGCTCGACCCGCTCGATCTGTAGGGAGAACTCCCGACGACACGAACCGATCGCCTTCCTAGCGTCGTACTGACCACGACGACGTACGAGACGAGAGGAAGTCGACGATGGCGAACAAGGCAGTCATCAGCCTGAGCACCGGCCTGGAGGACGCGGAGAAGGTGACGGTCGCGTTCCTGGTGGCGGTCGGCGCCGCCGAGACCGGCCGCGAGACGATGATGTTCCTGACCAAGGAGGCGGTCCGGCTCGCCGTTCCGGGAGTCGCGCTGGGCACCGCGTGCGACGGCTGCCCGCCGCTGCCCGAGCTGCTCAAGCGCTACGAGGCGGCCGGCGGGCGCTACTACGTCTGCCCGATCTGCTTCAACGCCAAGGAGCTCGACGCGGACGACCTGATCGCCGGCGCCGAGATCAACGGCACCGTCCCGCTGTGGAACTGGATCGGCGACGAGCCGGCCACGACCTTCAGCTACTGAGGCGATCCCGATGGCCAGCCCCGCCGCCCTCACCACCGCCATCCCGGCCGCGATGGGGGAGGCGCCCTGGGCCGGGCACGAGTACGTCCGCGGCTGGGGTGTCTTCGGACAGCCCTGGGACAGCGGCCACGTGCTCGCGCTCCGGGTGTTCCCGCAGAGCTCGTTCGGGGCCTACGCGACGCTGTGGCACCGCGACCCCGAGGGCCACTGGTCGATCCACGTGCACGGCTCGCGGCCCGAGCTCGCCTGCCCGCGCTACTACGGACCGGCCTGCTCCTACGTCGGACCGGTCACCATCGACCTGACCTGGACCGGCTCGCGCACGCTACGGGTCCAGGCCGACGGGCCGGAGGTGTCCCTGGACTGGACGCTGACCCTGTCCCGCAACCCGCTGCTCGGCCTGCTCAACCCGCTCAGCGCGCGGCTGCCGCTGGCCAGCTGGCGTCCGGCCGCGCTGGTGCGGGCCCGCGAGCTGATGGCCCGCGCCCTCGGGATGGGCTCGCTGCGGCTGGCCGGCCCGATGCCGAGCGGGCACCAGGGGCTGCTGATGCCGGGCCGGATGTACCTGGTCCGCGACGCCACCGCGGTCCTGGGCGGCACCGACCTGGGCCGCCCGGTCCGGCTGCGCGAGAACCCGGACATCGGAGGCTCCACGCTGCCGGCGCGCGGGGTGCTCGCGGTCGGCCAGGGCGTGTGGGACGTCCGCGACGACGAGGAGTTCCGGCAGGCGCGCGTGACGGCTCTCCACGGGACGCCGTCATGACCGCGCGAGAGCTTCGTGCGCTCGACACCGCCGACCTGGAGGCGCGGGTCAAGGCGATGTACGAGCAGGTCGCGCTCACTCCGGAGCACGAGTTCCACTTCGAGACCGGGCGCGGCCTGGCCGAGCACCTCGGCTACCCGCCGGCCGACCTCGACCGGATCCCGGCGGCGGCGCTGGACTCGTTCGCCGGGGTCGGCTACTTCCTCGACCTGGCCGCGATCGCCCCGGGGGAGACGGTGCTCGACCTCGGGAGCGGCTCGGGCACCGACAGCTTCCTGGCCGCGGTGGCGACCGGCCCGGGAGGCCACGTGGTCGGCGTCGACATGACCGCCGCCCAGCTCGCCAAAGCGACCCGGCTGGCCGGCGACCTCGGCTGGACCGAGTTCCGCGAGGGCTACATCGAGCGGCCGCCCGTCGAGGACGGCACCGTCGACTGCGTGATCTCCAACGGGGTGGTGAACCTGTCCGCGGACAAGCCGGCGGTGTTCCGGGCCGCCGCGGCGGCGCTGCGTCCCGGCGGCCGGCTGGCGCTGGCCGACATCGTCACCGACCAGCAGCTGCCCCAGGGGATCACCTGCGACGCCTCGCTCTGGGCCGCGTGCATCGGGGGAGCGGCCCAGCGCGAGGACTACCTGGCGGCGATCGTCGCGGCGGGGTTCACGGTGGAGACGGTTCGCGACAACGACTACCGGTTCGTCTCGGCGAGCGCCCTCGGCGCCACCACGACGTACGGCGTGCGCAGCATCAGCCTGCTGGCCCGGAGGTAGGGCCCGAGGAGCCGAGGCCCTCCTGGGCTCGGACCGCCCGGACGACGACCTGCAGCGCGGTCTCGCAGGCCTGCCAGGGCACGCTGTCCTGGGCCAGCTGGTCGAGGTCCTCGATGGCCTTGCGCAGCGCGGTCGCGTCGTCGAGGTCCACCGAGGCCAGCTGGCCCCAGCCGGGCTGCAGCTCGGTGTCGGCGGCGGGCGCGTTCGCGGTCAGCGTCCGGATCGCCTGCTGCACCGCGGCCTTGCTCGGTGGCTTCACCAAACGGCCGTCCTCGTCGCGGGCCGGCGCCGGCAGCGGGTCGTGCAGGTACAGGTCGACCGCGGCCTGCACCTGCTGGAGCTGGTAGCCCATGTCGTAGGGCCGGAGCTTGTCGTTGAGCTGGCGCAGCGCGGTGATCGCCTTGACCTGCGCCTCGATGGTCGCCTGGCAGTTCTTCGCCGTCGCCGAGGCTTCGTAGTACTCGATGGTGGCCACCACCGTGTTCCACCGCGCCGGCAGCGAGGAGGGCGCGGTCTCCTCGTCCAGGCCGAGGACGCTCTGGCCGACCTCGTGCCACTGCGCGCGGCACTCGGCGGTGCTCTGGGCCGCCGTGGCCTTCTTCGGCCCGTGCTTCTCGGAGCCGCTGCAGCCGGTCCCGGCCAGCACCAGCACGGCCACCAGCAGCACGGCGGACGGGCGCGTCGGCCGCCGTCGCGGGCCGGGCCGCAGGAGTGGCATGGGCACACCGTATCGGCGCGTAGGCTCGGGGCCGTGCACCTGTCCTCCGACCGTCGCGACGAAGCCTCCGGGCCTCGTGCGACGGGCGTGCGCGTGCTCGGCCCGCCGGACCTGCCCGAGGCGCTGGCGCTGCTGGAGCAGGACCCGGTCACCAACGTCTTCGCCGAGTACCGCAGCCGGATCACCCAGCTCGACCAGCGCTGGCTCGGCGGCCAGATGTGGGGCTACCAGGAGGACGGCCGGCTGGTCTCGCTGTGCCACGTCGGCGCCAACCTGGTGCCGGTGCTGGCCGGCCCGGAGGCCTGTACGGCGTTCGCCCGGCGCGCTCTGCAGCAGCGCCGGACCAGCTCGACCATCGTCGGGCCGCGACCGGCCGTCGAGATGCTGTGGGCCGAGCTCGGGGAGCACTGGGGACGTCCGCGCGAGCAGCGCTGGGACCAGCCGCACCTGACCATGACGGCGCCGCCCGCGATCCGGCCGGACCCGCTGGTGCGGAGGACCAAGCCCAGCGAGATCGACGTGCTCTACCCGGCCTGCGTGGCGATGTACTCCGAGGAGGTCGGCGTCTCGCCCGAGGTCGACGGCGGGCGCAACCTGTACCGCGCCCGGGTCAGCCAGCTGGTCAACCGCGGCTGGTCGTTCGCCCGCATCGAGGACGGCCGGGTGCTGTTCAAGGCCGAGGTCGCCTGCGCGACGCCGTACGCGGCCCAGATCCAGGGCGTGTACGTCGACCCGTCCCGTCGCGGGGAGGGGCTGTGCACCGAGGGGATGGCGGCCGTGGTGGACACGGTGCTGCGCGAGATCGCCCCGACCGTGGCGCTCTACGTCAACGCGCACAACACGCCGGCGCGGCGCGCGTACGAGCGGGTCGGCTTCCGGCAGAGCGGCACCTTCGCGACCATCATGTTCTGAGTACGCTCGCGGTCATGACCGCCCCGCTGCGTCGTGATGCCAAGATCGTCGTCGGAGCCTTCCTCGTCTCCGGCACCGTGCACCTGGTCAAGCCCGAGGTCTACGAGCCGCTGATGCCGTCCTGGGTGCCCGCGCACCGCGAGGTGATCGTCGGGTCCGGGATCGCCGAGCTCCTCTGCGCGGCCGGGCTGATGCTGCGCCCGACCCGCCAGCTCGCCGGGCTGGCCAGCGCCGCGCTCCTGGTCGGGGTGTTCCCGGGCAACGTGAAGATGGCGGTGGACGCCTCGCGGACGAGCAACAGGCCGTTCAAGGCCGCGGCCCTGGCGCGGCTGCCGCTGCAGCTGCCGATGATCCGGGCGGCGCTGCGGGCCGGCCGCGCCTGACCGGGGTCCGCGAGCGGGCAGCTTGTACGTGCCCGCAGTGTGCGAGCGGGCAGTTCGTACGCGCTGGGTAACCGCTTCGCGAACCACGCGGCCTCGCGGATAGCCTTCTCCGCATGATCTTGCGGATGTCGAACCTGTTCGTGCGGACCCTGCGGGAGGACCCGGCGGACGCGGAGGTGCCGAGCCACAAGCTGCTCGTGCGTGCCGGGTACATCCGCCGCGCCGCTCCGGGCATCTACACCTGGCTGCCGCTGGGCCTGCGGGTGCTGCGCAACGTGGAGACGATCATCCGCGAGGAGATGGACGCGATCGGCGCCCAGGAGCTGCAGTTCCCGGCGCTGCTGCCGCGCGAGCCCTACGAGGCGACCGGCCGCTGGACCGAGTACGGCGACGGCATCTTCCGGCTCAAGGACCGCAAGGAGGCCGACTACCTGCTCGGTCCCACGCACGAGGAGATGTTCACCCTCGTCGTGAAGGACCTGTTCTCGTCGTACAAGGACCTGCCGGTCTGGCTCTACCAGATCCAGACCAAGTACCGCGACGAGGCGCGGCCGCGCGCCGGTCTCCTGCGCGGGCGCGAGTTCATCATGAAGGACTCCTACTCCTTCGACACCACCGACGAAGGCCTGGACGCCTCGTACGCCGCGCACCGCAACGCCTACATCAACACCTTCGACCGGCTCGGGTTCGACTACGTGATCGTGCGCGCGACGGCCGGTGCGATGGGCGGGTCGAAGTCGGAGGAGTTCCTGGCCAAGGCCGAGGTCGGCGAGGACACCTACGTGCGCTGCACGAACTGCGAGTACGCCGCCAACGTCGAGGCCGTCCAGGTGCGGCCGCCTGCTCCGATCCCGTACGACGATGCGCCCGCTGCGCACGCGGAGGACACCCCGGACACCCCGACGATCGAGACGCTGGTCGACTTCCTCAACGCCAAGCACCCGCGCGAGGACCGGCCCTGGACCGCCGGCGACACCCTCAAGAACGTGCTCGTCGTGCTCAAGCACCCCGACGGCACCCGCGAGCCGCTGGCCATCGGACTTCCCGGCGACCGCGAGGTCGACCAGAAGCGGCTCGAGGGCCAGCTCGAGCCGATCGAGGTCGAGCCGATGGACGACGCCGAGCTGCGCAAGCACCCGGCGCTGGTCAAGGGCTACATCGGTCCTGCTTTTGGTGGGCGCAGCGCGCTGGGGGAGGAGAGCGACTCCGGCATCCGCTACCTGGTCGACCCGCGCGTCGCTGAGGGCACCCGCTGGGTGACCGGCGCGAACGTCGCCGGCAGTCACGTCATCGACCTGGTCGCCGGCCGTGACTTCACCCCCGACGGCACCATCGAGGCCGCCGAGGTCCGCGACGGCGACCCGTGCCCGAACTGCGAGGACGGCACCCTGGAGTCCGCGCGCGGCATCGAGATGGGCCACATCTTCCAGCTGGGCCGCAAGTACGCCGAGGCGCTGGACCTGCAGGTGCTCGACGAGAACGGCAAGCTGGTCACCGTGACCATGGGCTCCTACGGGATCGGCGTCTCCCGTGCGGTGGCGGCCATCGCCGAGGGGAACAACGACGAGCTCGGCCTGGTCTGGCCCCGCGAGATCTCCCCGGCCGACGTGCACGTGGTCGCGGCCGGCAAGGAGGAGGCGATCTTCGCCGCCGCCACCGAGCTGGCCGAGGGCCTGTCCCGCCAGGGCGTCACCGTCATCTACGACGACCGCGCCGGCAAGGTCAGCCCCGGGGTGAAGTTCAAGGACGCCGAGCTGATCGGGGTGCCCACCATCGTCACCGTCGGCCGCGGGCTCGCTGAGGGCACCGTCGAGGTCAAGGACCGGCGCAGTGGCGAGCGCACCGAGGTGCCGGTTGGCGAGGCCGTCGAGTACCTGGCGAACCTGGTCCGATGAGCCCCGCGGCCGCTGCGTTCCGGGACCTGCACGCGAGCGGCTGCTTCCTGCTCCCGAACGCCTGGGACCGCGGCTCGGCGCGGTACCTGGCCGGCCTCGGCTTCCCGGCGATCGCCTCGACCAGCTCGGGCTTCGCCTGGTCCCGCGGTCGTCCGGACGGTGCCATGGACGTGGACAGCGTGCTCGCGCACCTGGTCGACCTGGTCACCGCCACCGACCTGCCCGTCAACGCCGACTTCGAGAACGGCTTCGGCCGAACCGCGCGCGAGGTCGGCCGCCATGTCGCCCTGGCCGCGTCGACCGGAGTGGCCGGCCTGTCCATCGAGGACTCCACCGGCGACGCGGACGTGCCGCTGTTCGAGCTGGGCGAGGCGGTCGACCGGATCGGCGCCGCTCGCGAGGCGGCTCCCGAGGTGGTCCTGGTCGGCCGCTCCGAGGGGTTCCTCTGGGGCCGGCCGGACCTGGACGAGACCATCCGCCGGCTGCGCGCGTACGCCGACGCCGGCGCCGACTGCCTCTACGCGCCGGGCATCTCCGGCCGCGAGCAGATCTCCGCGGTCGTCGAGGCGGTGGCACCGAAGCCGGTCAACGTGCTCGTCGGCGGGCCCTCGGACCTGAGCGTGGCTGACCTGGCCGCTCTCGGGGTGCGCCGGATCAGCGTCGGCGGGGCGCTCGCCCGGGCCGCCTGGGCGGGATTCGAGCAGGCCGCCCGGACCCTGGCCGACGGCAGCTTCGCCGGGTTCGAGGGCGCCGCCTCGGGGGCCGACCTCAACAGCTTCTTCTCGTCGTACGACGCCTGAGTCGCCGGACCGCCCAACCGCGTGAGCCGGGGCAACCGGCCCCAGGCCCACGCCCGCCACGCGGCGTCCGGAAGAAAGTTGCTCGCCCCAGCCCGGTTCAGTTGCTCGCCCGTCCTGATCCACCAAAGACTGACGTGGGGTCTGCGCTGTGACGGAGTAGCGAGGAAGGCAACAAGGTGAGTACTGGCGGGCGTCTGCGTGCCCCTCTCGTGGGGTGCACATTGATTCTGTTCTGCACATTGATCCCCCTGACCGTGGCGACAGGAACACCGGTGAGTGCCGTCGCAGGCACCGGAGGAGCTGAGGATCCTGGATCGGACCACCCGGAGCTCCTGGATGACAGGACGACCACGACCAGCCAGACCTTCCAGAATCCTGATGGCACGCTGACAACCGAGTTCGCGCCGGGGCCTGTTCGGTACCGGGACGACGCTGGAACGTGGCAGGACATCGACAACACGCTGGTACACCGGCACGGCCGTTGGGTGCCCAAGTCGTCACCGCTGGATCTGGAGTTCTCCGACGGGGGCGCCGAGGCGTTCGCGGATCTGGAGCGCGTCGGAGACGACTCCGTTGCCCTGAGCTGGCCGTCGACCTTGCCTGAACCTGAGGTGAAGGGCGCGACCTTGACCTACAAGAACGCGCTGTCCGGTGGTGACCTTGTGGTGACCGCGCTGTCGACCGGATTCACCCACTCGGTGGTGCTGAACGAGCGTCCTGAACCAGGGGAGAATGTCGCGATCCCGATCCCGGTCGCGCTGGAAGGCACCCACCTGGCTGAGACGACGGGCGGTGGGTTGAGGATCACCTCGCCGCAGGACAAGCCCGTTCAGGCGCCGCCGCCGCTGATGTGGGATGCAGCCGAGGACGCGACCGGGCTGCCTGAGGAGACCCATCCAGTCGACGTCCGGGTCGAAGGGGCGTCGCCGAGTGAGGTCGACGCCGACGCAACCCTGATCCTCACGCCGGATCCGGCAGTTCTGTCGGACCCAGGAACGGAGTATCCGGTCACGATCGATCCGACCTACACGATCTCGACGCCCTGGTACGACGTGTTCGTCAACAACGGGTCGTACACCGACGCCCTGACGACCAATGCGTGGGACACCTTCAGGACCGGAACCCAGAACTCAGGGACCAACGTGACGCGCTCGTTCCTGAAGTTCCCGGCGATCAACCAGGCCACTCTCGACTCGTGGGACATCCAGTCTGCGACCGTGCAGGCTCGCGTGGTCGGCTCCCCGTCGTGCACGAACGGCACGACGATCGCCTATCCCATCACCGAGGACTGGACCGTCGGTGGGTCGAATGCGGCCCTCAAACTGACCTGGGCCAACCAACCCAGTGTCGACACGTCCTATGTGAACAGCCCGCAGCAGTACGTCCCGTACGGCGGTCCCAGCGGCTCCTCGTGCACGGCCCACGGCTGGTACGGCTGGAACGTCACTCCGGGTGTGAAGGACTGGCGCACGGGGGGAGACCACGCCGGAAAGCAGTTCGGGTTCCGCCTCCAGGCCGCGACAGAAACCGCCAACGGCAGCTTCCGCGAGTACCGTTCCCGCGACGGGTCGCCCTCTGACAGCACCTACCATCCGAAGCTGGTCATCACGTACAACAGCTACCCGAACACGCCTACTGGCCTGTCGATGACCCCGTACTTGAACGGATACGCAGGCTCGACGACGCCGACACTCTCGGCAACTGTGATCGACCCCGACGGCGGCGCCGTTCACGCCAAGTTCGATGTCTACTCGGGCGCGAACGTGGTCTGGTCCGGTTCAGGCTCGTCCGTGACGAGCGGAGGCACGTCAACGGCACAGGTGCCCGCCGGCACGCTGGTCAACGGATCGGCGTACACCCTGCGCGCCTACGCGAGCGACGGTTCGCTGGTGAGTGGCCAGAACAGCACCTCGAGTGGCTACGTTCCGGTGCCGTTCACCGTCGACACTACGGCCTTGGGCGACGGCGGCTGGCTCGAGCCAGAGGCAAGCGGCCCGCTCGCGACCTCCTACGGCGTGGACACCTACGAGCTCGAGGACCTGCAAGCCCTGGCCGCGGACGAGGGAGTGTCTGTCCAGGAAGCCGTCGACAAGTACGGCTGGGCGGGAGATCTCGCCGATGCGGCGCAGGTCATCGCCACCGATGATCCGTTGAGCTTCGCCTTCGCCGAGCTCTCAGACGACGCCCCCGGAGCCACGATCCATTTCAAGGGCTCTGTCCCGGCCTCTGCCAATGAGGCCGTGGCTGGTCTTTCCGGCCCGGTGGAACTCTTGGCAGACGCCCCGTACACCGAAGCCGAACAGCAGCAGATCATCGATACCGTGACCGACTCGCTCGACAGCCAACTGACCGCGAACGGCAATGCCTTCACCGTCGAGCTCGATCCGCACACCGGTGACGTGTCGGCTGCGATCTCCACGGGTGAGGTCGGACCTTCTCTCAACTCAAACGGCGCTCATGAGTCCGTGTCGAGGGTCGACGCCGAGACACCGTCATCCACCGAATTGGAAGACACTGCCGAGGCCGCCGTAACCCAGGAGCTCCCGTCGATCACGACCCCTGCCGTCATTGTCACCTTCATCGACGCACCGGGCGGAGCGACCAACACGTTGCGCGGCGGCGTCGTGCTCGCAGAGGAAGACTATGAAGCCAACAAGCTGTATCGGTGCACCTCTGGCTTTCCGGCGAAGGAGGACGGTTCCGACCATGGGGGCTTGCTCAGCGCGCGGCACTGCAAGAACGACATGATGTGGTATGCGTACGGGCAGTCGGGGCAGCGAGCGGTGCTCGACACGGCCAGCCTGTTCCTGGACAAGGACCACGGAGACATCCAGTATCAGCGCAGCCTCGGAGAGTCCGTCGGCAAGAGCTTCTACTACTTGCCGGGCAAGACACGCGCGATTCTGGGCGTCAAGAAGCCCTACGTCGGGATGCCGATCTGCATGTTCGGACGCTCTTCAAAGGGCTATCGGGACGGCAAACGCACCTGCACCAAGATCAAGAACCTGAACCAGAGCGGGCGCATGTATGTCGATGGGGAGAAATGGATCGTCAAGGGCATGGGCGAGACCCACGGGCAGTGGTCGATACCGGGCGACTCGGGAGGTCCCTGGTTCAGCGGCGGGTATGCGGTAGGCATCGTGTCCGGCAACATGCCGTGCGGCTTCCTGTGGAAGAGCACGTGTGACACCTTCACGCCACTTCAGGGGAACGAAGGGCGAGGGAGCTTTGATGTCCACGTCTGGTACTGAGTCAGGTCCCTCCCGACGCCGGTGGCGGCGCGGAAGGCTCGCCGTCGTGTGCACGGTCGCCGCCCTCGCCGTCGTCGGAGGGACGCTCCTCTGGAGCCGTGCAGCCACTCGCCCCAGTGTGGTTCGGCGAGATGCCGTCGTCGCAGTCGTCGACGGACGACACTTCCGCTTCGGCCCAGGAACCGCCGAGGTCGGTGTGGGGGGCGGCGGGGTGATCCGGTTGGTGGCAGGGCGGTGCTTCGGCGTGGGCCTGGAAGGCAGTGACATGTCGACTGTGGTGGTCTGGCCTCGGGGCTCGAAGCTTGTCGCCATCGACGGAGGTCTCAGGATCAAGGTTCCGCACGCAGGCAGTTTCGGTGTGGGCGACCAGGTCGAGTTCGGCGTGACCTTCGGCAAGGAACGCGACGTCTCGAACCTCGCCCTTCCGAAGGACTGCAGGGCGACGAACGCAGTGGTCGTGGAGGATCCACACCTGGTGAATCGCCTCCAGGACTGATGCCGCCGGGAGGTGCCGCGCCGTAGCGTGGCGGGATGGCGCTGACCCTCCCCGGCGGACGCACCCTGGACCTGCGTGTCAGCGGGCCCGAGGACGGCGTCCCGTTCGTCTTCCACCACGGCACTCCTGGCTCGGTGACGCCGGTCCGGCTCGTCGAGCGCGCGGTGCACGCCGCGGGCCTGAGGCTGGTCACGTTCTCGCGTCCCGGCTACGGCGCCTCCAGCAGGCGGGCGGGGCGGAGCGTGGCCGACGACGCCGCCGACGTGGCCGCGATCCTCGACGACCTCGGTGCCGAGCGGTGCGTGACCGCGGGCTGGTCCGGTGGCGGGCCGCACGCGCTCGCGACCGCGGTGGCGCTGCCGGACCGGGTGGCCGGGGTCGCGACGATCGCCGGCGCGGCGCCGTACGGGGTCGAGGGAGTCGACTTCCTCGACGGGATGGGCGAGCAGAACGTCGAGGAGTTCGGCACGGCGATCGCCGGCGAGGAGGACCTGCGCGTCTTCCTGGACCGCGAGGCCGTCGAGCTGCGCGACGTGGACGCAGCCGGGATCGTGGCGGCGCTGTCCACGCTGCTGCCCGACTCGGACCGGGCCGTGCTCACCGACGAGTACGGCGAGGACCTGGCCGCGAACCTGCGCGAGGGGATCCGCCTGGGCGTGGACGGCTGGGTCGACGACGACCTCGCCTTCGTGACGCCATGGGGCTTCGACCTGGACGCGCTGGCGGTCCCGGCCTTCTGCTGGCAGGGGGAGGAGGACCTGATGGTGCCGCCGGCCCACGGTCGCTGGCTGGCCGCACACGTGCCCGGGGCCGTCCCCCACCTGCTCCCCGGCGAGGGGCACCTGTCGGTCGGGGTGGGCCGGATCGAGGAGATCGTCGGCGAGCTGGCGGCCACGCTCTGAGACCGTGCAAGGTTCTGCGGTTCCGGAATCTGCACCGATGTGACCATTCCGGCTGGCCGGTCGGCGTGCCTATCCTCCGGTGACACCACACATCGGGGGGAGCATCCATGAACCGCAACCTGGCCCGCGCGGCCGTCGTCCTCATGTCGGCGTTCGCGCTCAGCGGCTCCGGTCTCGCGATCCAGCCCGGCCTGCTGTCCGCCGCCGGATCGAGCAGCGAGGGCTGCTTCGACCCGGTCGCGGCCGGTGCCGCGGCCCGCGGGACCACCAACGCCCGGGCGAACGACCACCGCGACATCACCGCCGCGGAGATCGCCCGGATCGAGAAGCAGACCAAGGCGATCCTGGCCGCGAAGGCCAAGGGCCAGGCCCGGCCTGCGCCGTCCGGCGGTGGCACCGACCCCGCCGGCGCCGCCTTCAACCACATCCCGGTCTACGTGCACCAGATGCTCTCGGCTTCGGGCGCGGGCCGGGTGACGCAGGCGCAGATCGACGCGCAGATCGCCGAGCTCAACCAGGACTACGCGGGCGCCGACCAGAACGGCCACACCGGCACCGCGAACGGGGACCAGCCGGCCAAGGCGAACACCGGCGCCCAGTTCTACCTCGCCGGCGTCGACGAGTACCTCAACAACAGCTGGCACACCGACCGGCAGAGCACGACGTACCGGTCCCAGACCCGCAAGGGCGGCCCGAAGTCGCTGAACATCTGGCTCGTCGACTTCTCCTACCTCGGCATCGCGACCTTCCCGTGGGACTACGCCCGCAACCCGGGCATCGACGGCATCCGGGTGCAGTACTCCTCGCTCCCGGGCGGCAGCGCGACGAACTTCAACCTCGGCAAGACCGCCACCCACGAGGCCGGCCACTGGCTCGGGCTCTACCACACGTTCCAGGGCGGCTGCACGAGCACGAACGACGAGGTCGCCGACACCCCGGCACAGTCGTCGGCCACCTCGGGCTGCCCGGAGGGCCGCAACTCCTGCTCGCTGCCGGGGCTGGACCCGATCCACAACTACATGGACTACAGCTACGACCCCTGCTACGACGAGTTCACCGCCGGCCAGTCCAGCCGGATCTCGTCGATGTGGGCGGCCTACCGCTCCTAGGTTTCTGCCGATCCGCCCGGCACCCGCGAGAAATCCGGCTGCCGGGCGGTGGCGCGTCTCGATAGTGTCCCGCGATGAGCACGAGCATCGAGGCCGTCATCTTCGACTGGGGCGGCACCCTGACCGCCTGGCACGACATCGACTTCCACGCCGAGTCGCTGGCCCTGGCACAGGCCGTGATCCACTCGCCCGACCCGGACGACGACGTCCATGCGCACGCCGCCCGGCTGCACCAGGCCGGCGCCACCGTCTGGGGCTGGAGCCGGGACGAGCAGCGCAGCGCGACGCTCGAGGACCTGTTCACCGAGGCCGGGCTGGGCCACGACCCGGCGCTGCTGACCGCCTACCGCGAGTTCTGGGAGCCGCACACGCTGACCGACCCGCAGGTCGGCCCGATGTGGCGCGACCTGCGTGCCGCCGGCATCACGGTCGGCGTGCTCTCGAACACGATCTGGCCGCGGGAGTGGCACCGCGGCTGGTTCGAGCGCGACGGGGTGCTCGACCTGCTCGACGGCGACGTCTACACCAGCGAGATCCCGTGGACGAAGCCGTCCCCGAAGGCGTTCGAGGCGGCCATGGCGGCCATCGGGGTCAGCGACCCGTCGCGGTGCGTGTACGTCGGAGACCGGCTGTTCGACGACGTCTGGGGCGCTCAGAACGCGGGCATGAAGGCCATCCACATCCCGCACAGCACCATTCCGGCCGAGCAGCTGGGCCACAGCGAAGGGGTGCCGGACGCGGTCGCGCACGAGCTGAAGGAGATCCCGGCAATTGTTGCAGGGTTGCGCAGTGCATGAACACGAACCCGCGGGGTTGTTCCGCTACGGGCCGTCCTCGGAAATGATCGACGAGGAAGAACCGGGGAACATCTCGGGGGTTCCTCGGAACTCCACCTGACGGACGGCCGCGTCGTCGAGAGCGACAAGGGCCCATCGGCGTTCTGCGCCGGCGGTGCTCTCGACGAGTTGGCCGAAGGTCCTGGCAATGCGGCGCTCCAGCTGGAGGGCCGCATTGTTCAGTTCTGGGACATTTCGCAGCGGACCGGGCACCTCGTAGCTCACCTCGGCGGCCACCGGCTCCGCCCCGCGCCGCACGATCATCGCGGTCAGCTGGTCGCGCCGGCGGCGGTGCCGCTGGAAGCCGTGGAGCATGGCGTCGTACAGGTCCGGGTGCGCCGAGGCCGACGTACGGGCACCGATGACGCCGTAGCAGTAGACCGCGGCGTGCTCGCCCGCCAGCGCCGCCTGCAGCGCCTCGAGCGGGGTCATGCCGGCACTCCGAGCCGCGGTGACGCCAGCTGCTGGGAGACCCCGGCGGCCATCGAGCCGAGCAACCGCGCGAACGGCCCGCTCTCCGCCCGCAGCGCCAGCGCGGTCAGCTGGCCGTGCAGGGTGCGCTCGGCGGCGACCAGCCGGGCCAGCGCGACCGCCGGCTTCGGGGGCACCGGCGCCGGCGGGGTCGCGGGCGAGACGTCCACCCGGTCCGGCACGGCGTCCCGTACGGCAGTCAGGTGCGCGTCGTGGAGCCCGGTCAGGCCGGCCAGCCTGGTGGCCAGCGCCGGGTGCGCCTCGGTGGTGGCGGCCACCGCCGCGGCGGCAACCTCGATCCTGGTGACCGCCTCGACCGCCACGGCCACGTCGGGGGCGAGCTCGCGGACCGCCTCGGCGGCGGGGGTCTTCTCGTCGCTGAACGGGTTGTTGACCGCGCAGCCGGTGGCGAGCACGGCGGTGGTCCCGGCGAGCAGCGCGCGACGGGACAGTGCTCGGTGGAACGGCGGAGGGGGCTGGACGGGTGGCATCAGGGCGCATCGTACGGCGTGGGACCTCGGGTCTCGTTGTCCCGATGCCCTAGGCTGGAGGGACCACAACAACACAGCAGGAGGTCGCGTTGAGCCCGCCGCAGACGCCGGAGATCACGGACCGCCTGACTGCTGTGCTGGCGCCCTCCGTCGAGGCGCTCGGCCTCGATCTGGAGGCGGTGGACCTGACCAGGGCCGGCAAGCGCTCGGTGCTGCGCGTGGCCGTCGACCGCGACGGCGGCGTGGACATGGACCAGATCGCCGAGGCGACCCGGGCCGTCTCCGCCGTCCTCGACGACACCGACGCGATGGGGCAGCAGCCCTACACCCTCGAGGTCTCCTCGCCCGGCGTGGACCGGCCGCTGACCCTGCCGCGTCACTGGCGTCGCAACGCCGGCCGGCTGGTCAAGGTCAGCTTCGCCACGGGTGACCCGGTGACCGGCCGGATCGCCTCGGCCGACGACGACGGCGCCACCCTGGAGGTGGACGGCACCGAGGTCCGGGTGGACTTCGCCGAGGTGACCAAGGCCAAGGTGCAGATCGAGTTCAAGCCCGCCAAGCGGGACGAGCGGGAGGACTGACGTGGACATCGACATGAGCATCCTGCGGATGCTCGAGCGGGAGAAGGAGATCTCCTTCGACGTGCTCGTGGAGGCGATCGAGCAGGCCCTGCTCACCGCGTACCACAAGACGCCGGGGGCTCTGGAGCACGCCCGCGTCGAGCTCGACCGCAAGTCCGGCCACGTCGTCGTGCTCGCCCGGGAGAGCGACGAGGAGGGCAACGCGGAGGGAGAGGAGTTCGACGACACCCCTGCCGACTTCGGCCGCATCGCCGCGACCACCGCGAAGCAGATCATGCTGCAGCGCCTGCGCGACGCCGAGGACGAGCTGAAGTACGGCGAGTTCTCCGGCAAGGAGGGCGACATCGTCTCCGGCCTGATCCAGCAGGGCCGCGACCCCAGCGACGTGATGGTCGACCTCGGCAAGCTGGAGGCGCTGCTGCCCTCGGGCGAGCAGGTGCCCGGCGAGAACTACGCGCACGGCACCCGGATCAAGTGCCTGGTGGTCAGCGTCCGCAAGGGCCTGCGCGGTCCGCAGGTGATGCTCTCCCGCACGCACCCCAACCTGGTCAAGAAGCTGTTCGCGCTGGAGGTGCCCGAGATCGCCGACGGCACCGTCGAAATCGCCGCGATCGCCCGCGAGGCCGGCCACCGCACCAAGATCGCGGTGAAGTCGAACGTGCCCGGGGTCAACGCGAAGGGCTCCTGCATCGGGCCGATGGGCCAGCGGGTGCGCAACGTGATGAACGAGCTGCACGGCGAGAAGATCGACATCGTGGACTGGTCCGACGACCCGGCCGAGCTGGTCGGCAACGCGCTGAGCCCCGCGCGGGTCTCCAGTGTGACCGTCGTCGACGAGGCCGCCAGGTCCGCCCGGGTGGTGGTGCCGGACTTCCAGCTGTCCCTGGCGATCGGCAAGGAGGGCCAGAACGCCCGCCTCGCCGCCCGGCTCACCGGCTGGCGGATCGACATCAGATCCGACGAGGGTGGCGCCGACGCCTGAGCACGCGCCGGGGAACCGGGTTCGGAGTTCGGCGGTTTAGTGGCTAGACTCACCTGCTGGTGACTCCCCACGACCTCCTTGCCGAGACCGGGCCTGTCCGGACGTGCATCGGATGCCGTGAGCGAGCCGCCAAGCGTGAGTTGCTGCGGGTGACACTCCGGACCGGCGGCGACGGCTCTCTGGCCGTCGTACCGGATCCGGCAGGCACCGCACCGGGCCGTGGAGCGCACCTGCACCCCACGAGCGCGTGTCTGGAGCTCGCCGTACGTCGCCGGGCCTTCGGCCGCGCTCTGCGGAGCGCGGGGAGCCCGAGCGTCGACGAGCTCCGGGAGCACCTCGCGATGTCAGAGACCGAGTAGTACTGGATGGAACTGGAGCACCAGCTCATGAGCACTCGATGAGTACTTTCCGATGAGCTTGCACAGCAACTAGCGGTCCGCAGCACCCCGCTCGGACCAGGAGGAAACACGTGGCCAAGGTCCGAGTAAGTGAACTCGCCAAGGAATATGGCGTCCCCAGCAAGGAAGTCCTCGCACTTCTGACCGACATGGGGGAGTTCGTGAAGGCGGCGTCGTCGGGCGTCGAGCCGCCGGTCGTCCAGCGTTTCAAGGACAAGCACGGCGCCGAGCTGATCGCGCGCAAGGAAGCCGCCGAGGCGAAGAAGGCGGCCAAGAAGGCTCCCGCCAAGAAGGCCGCCGCCCCGGCCGAGGAGTCCGCCGAGGCGCCTGCCGAGGCTCCTGCCGCGGAGGATCCCGCCGAGGCCGCTCCGGCCGAGGCTCCCGCCGCCGCGTCGGCCCCGTCCGCGCCGGCCGGCCCCAAGCCGGGCCCGCGGGTGCCCAAGCCCGCCGTGGAGGAGGCGCCGGCTGCCGAGGCGCCGGCCACCCCCGCCCCGGCTTCCGTGGAGGAGCCGCCGGCCGAGGAGCCACCGGCCGCTGCCGCGTCGTCCCCCGCCTCGCCGCGCCCGGCGCCGCGTCCCGGTGCGCCGCGTCCCGGCAACAACCCGTTCTCGTCGACCCAGGGCATGGGCCGTCGTCCGGCCCCGGCGCCGCGTGACGGCGCCGCCCCGGCCGCGCCCGGCGGTGCGCCGGCGGGTCGTCCCGGCATGCCCCGGCCGAACCCGGCGATGATGCCGAAGTCCCCGGCCGCGTTCGGCAGCGGTCCCGGTGGTCGTGGCCCCGGTGGTCGCGGTCCCGGTGGCCCGGGCCGTCCTAGCGCCGGTGCGGGTGCAGGTCGTCCGGGCGCGCCCGGTCGTGCCGGTGCCGGTGCGCCCGGCCGCGGTGGCTTCGGTGGTGGCCCCGGCGGCGGTCCCGGTGGGGGTCCCGGTGGCGGCGGTCGACCGGGCGGCCCCGGCGGTCGTCCCGGCCAGCGCGGTAGCACCCAGGGTGCGTTCGGCCGTCCCGGCGGTCCGTCGCGTCGCGGTCGCAAGTCGAAGCGTGCGCGTCGCCAGGAGTTCGAGCAGATGGAGGCCCCGACGATCGGCGGCATCCGCGTCCGCAAGGGCAACGGCGAGACCATCCGCCTGCCGCGCGGCGCCTCGCTGACCGACTTCGCGGAGCGGATCAGCGTCGACCCGGCCTCGCTGGTGCAGATGCTGTTCCACCTCGGCGAGATGGTGACCGCGACCGAGTCGGTCAACGACGCCACCCTGGAGCTGCTCGGCGAGGAGCTCAACTACGTGGTCGAGGTCGTCTCGCCCGAGGACGAGGACCGCGAGCTGCTCGAGTCCTTCGACCTGGAGTTCGGCTCCGACGAGGGCGACGACGAGGACCTGGTCGTCCGGCCGCCGGTGGTGACCGTGATGGGTCACGTCGACCACGGTAAGACCAAGCTCCTCGACGCGCTGCGCAACGCCAACGTGGTCGACAAGGAGGCCGGAGGCATCACCCAGCACATCGGCGCGTACCAGGTGCACGCCGACGTGGACGGGCAGGACCGCCGGATCACCTTCATCGACACCCCGGGTCACGAGGCGTTCACCGCCATGCGTGCCCGTGGTGCGCAGGCGACCGACATCGCGATCCTGGTGGTCGCGGCCGACGACGGCGTGATGCCGCAGACGGTCGAGGCGCTCAACCACGCCAAGGCCGCCGGCGTCCCGATCGTGGTCGCGGTGAACAAGATCGACAAGCCGGAGGCGGACCCGACCAAGGTCCGCGGCCAGCTGACCGAGTACGGCCTGGTGCCCGAGGAGTACGGCGGCGACGCGATGTTCGTCGACGTCTCCGCCAAGTCGAACCTCAACCTGGACAAGCTGCTCGAGGCCGTCATCCTCACCGCGGACGCGTCCCTGGACCTGCGGGCCAACCCGCACCAGGACGCCCAGGGTCTGGTCGTCGAGGCGCACCTGGACCGCGGTCGCGGCCCGGTCGCCACGGTGCTCGTCCAGCGCGGCACGCTGCGGGTGGGTGACTCGATCGTCGCCGGTCCGGCCCACGGCCGCGTCCGGGCGATGCTCGACGAGCACGGCGACAACATCGAGGTCGCCGACCCGTCGCGGCCGGCGATGGTGCTGGGCCTGTCCGGGGTCCCGGGCGCGGGCCAGAACTTCATCGTGGTCGAGGACGACCGGATGGCGCGTCAGATCGCGGAGAAGCGCGAGGCTCGCGAGCGGGCCGCGCTGCAGGCCAAGCGCCGGGTGCGTCGTTCGCTGGAGGACTTCATGGCCTCCATGGAGAAGGGCGAGAGCCAGGAGCTCAACCTCATCCTCAAGGGCGACGTCTCCGGTTCGGTCGAGGCTCTCGAGGACGCGCTCGCCAAGATCGACGTCGGCGACGAGGTGTCGCTGCGCGTCATCGACCGCGGTGTCGGTGCGATCACCGAGACCAACGTCGACCTGGCCGCCGCCTCCGACGCGATCATCATCGGCTTCAACGTCCGCCCGCAGGGCAAGGCGACCGAGATGGCCGAGCGCGAGGGCGTCGAGATCCGCTACTACTCGGTGATCTACCAGGCCATCGAGGAGATCGAGGCCGCGCTCAAGGGCATGCTCAAGCCGGAGTACGAGGAGTCCGTCCTCGGCCAGGCGGAGATCCGCGCGATCTTCCGGTCCTCCAAGATCGGCAACATCGCGGGCTGCATGGTCACCAGCGGCGTGATCCGGCGCAACGCCAAGGTGCGCCTGATCCGGGACGGCTCGGTCGTCCTCGACAACGCCGACCTGGCCTCGCTGAAGCGCGAGAAGGACGACGCCTCCGAGGTCCGCGAGGGCTTCGAGTGCGGTCTGGTCATCAAGGGCTTCAACGACATCAAGGAAGGCGATGTCGTGGAGGCCTTCGAGATGCGGGAGATTCCGCGCAGCTGAGTCGAAGGTCGTTCGGTCGGTTTCCCGAGGGAACATGTGAAACCGACCGAACGATCTGAAACTTCGGATCGATCTGCAGGAATCCCCACGTCACATGTGAAACCTGAGGCAGGAGTGAAACGTGAGTAACCCCCGCGTTCGCAAGATCGCGGACCGGATCCAGGTCGTGGTGGCGGAGATGCTGGAGCGGCGGATCAAGGATCCCCGCCTCGGCTTCGTCACGGTGACCGACGTCCGGGTCAGCGGCGACACCCAGCAGGCGTCGATCTTCTACACGGCACTGTCCATCGACGGTCACAGCGGTGAGTCCGAGGATCTGGCGGCGACGGCGGCGGCGCTGGAGTCGGCCAAGGGGCTGATCCGCTCCGAGGTCGGCAAGCAGCTCGGGATGCGGCACGTCCCGACGCTGGAGTTCATCCACGATGCGCTCCCGGAGTCGGCGCGGCAGATCGACGACCTGCTGGCGAAGGTCCGCGAGTCGGATGCCGCGGTGGCCGCGGCGGCCAGCGGTGCGGCGTACGCGGGCGAGGCCGACCCCTACAAGAAGCCGCGCGCCGAGGGCGAGGGCCCGGAAGAGGACCCGGAACAGGACGCCGAGACCGACGAGGACGCGTGAGCGCACCCTCCGGGCTCGTCGTCGTCGACAAGCCGGCGGGGATCACCTCGCACGACGTGGTCTCCCGCGTACGACGGCTCGCCGGCACCCGCAAGGTCGGCCACGCCGGCACCCTGGACCCGATGGCGACCGGAGTCCTGGTCGTCGGGGTCGAGCGCGCCACCCGGCTGCTCGGTCACCTGCTGCTGACCGACAAGGCGTACGGCGCCACCATCCGCCTCGGCGCGAGCACGACCACCGACGACGCCGAGGGTGAGGTCGTCGCGACCGCGCCGGCCGACGCCGTCACCGAGGAGGCGATCCGTGCCGGCCTCGCCGCGATGGTCGGCGAGATCGACCAGGTGCCGTCGGCCGTCTCGGCGATCAAGGTGGGGGGCAAGCGCGCCTACCAGCGGGTGCGCGAGGGCGAGCAGGTCACCCTCGAAGCCCGCCGGGTGCGGATCGACGCGATCGACGTGCACGCGGTGACCCGCGTCGAGGGGTTCGTGGACGTCGAGGTGAGCGTGCGCTGCTCCAGCGGCACCTACATCCGCTCGATCGCCCGGGACCTCGGCACCGGGCTCGGCGTGGGCGGGCACCTGACCGCGCTCCGTCGTACGGCGGTGGGGCCGTTCGGGATCGACGTGGCCCGGACCCTCGACGCGCTCGCCGAGGACTTCGAGGTGCTGCCGATCGCCGGCGCGGCCCGGATCGGCTTCCCGTCGTACGAGCTCGACGAGACCCAGGCGGCCTTCGTCCGCGTCGGTCGCAAGCTGCCGCTGGACCTGCCCGCCGACGGGCCGGTGGCGGTGTTCGCCCCGGACGGTGAGTTCCTGGCCCTGTACGAGAGGGCCGGACGACAGCACGGCGAGCTCGCCCGGCCGATCGCGGTGTTCGTGTGATCACCCCGATGAGCGCGATCTACCACCTGGCGCTCGCCTCCGACTGGGCCGCCGCCGTCGAGGCGGGGGAGTACACCGTCTCCACGCTGGGGCGCACCCTTGCCGAGGAGGGCTTCATCCACGCCTCGACCGCCGAGCAGTGGCCAGCCACCCGGGATCGGTTCTACTCCGGCGTCTCCGAGCCGCTGGTGCTGCTCGTCATCGACCCGGCGCTGCTGACCAGCGAGCTGCGGGTCGAGTACGTGCCCGAGGCGGACCAGGAGTTCCCGCACCTCTATGGGCCGCTGAACCTCGACGCGGTCACCGAGGTCAGGCCGATCTAGCCGGCAGGTGTGGGCTCCCGGACAACGGGGTACCTTCTCGGGCGGAAGGGGTTCGGCGCCGGTCCCGGTGTCGTCGAGCGATCGAGGGAGCCCCCGACATGTCCCACCACCCCACTGCGAGAGCGCGCTGCCTCGGCGCGCTGACCGTCGCGGCCGCGCTAGCCGTCTCCATGCTGCTCGGCCTGGCGGGTCCCCAGCCCGCCGGCGCGGCCAGCTCCGCCTTCTGCGACGGGGGCGGCTACACCGTGCTCGGCCAGTCCGGCACCTTCGCGGGCACCGTGCCCGCGCCGAGCGGGACCTTCGTCGTCCAGGGCAGGTACACCCGCTTCGAGGTCGTGCCGGCCACCTTCGCCGTCGAGAACCAGACCTTCACCGGGGCACCGAACCCGGGTGACATGACCGGCGGACAGCCACGCGTCGTGTACGCGAGCAAGGTGCCCGACCACCGCGGCCTGACCCTGACCAGCCCGATCAGCCTGCAGCTCTCGGGCAGCGGCCTGGTCATCTCGCGCACCGGTCCGGGCCTGAGCATGAAGCTCCAGGCCAGCGACTGCGCGCAGGGCGGTGTCTTCCAGATCGAGCCGTCGCGTGCCGACGGCACCCGGACCCGGATCGTGCACACCCTGGGACCGGACGTCTTCTACTACGACAACCCGAACTTCCGCGCGCGGCTCGGCGATTTCGTCGGCTCCGGCTGCACCGACCCGCAGACCGGGCCGGCGGGTCAGTTCTGCGTGCGGGTCACCCCGCGGGTCAACATCGGCAGCGACCTCGCGCCGCGACTCGTGCTCCGGGACAGCCCGCAGGTGGCCACCCGGATCCGGCAGGCCGAGTGCGGGCCCGACTTCACCAACGACCTCGGGCTCACCGAGACGCGCGACCACTGCGGTGGCATGTCGATCTGGGACGTCGCCAGTGGCGGCCGGATGGGCATGGTGACCGGCGAGGACGCGACCGAGGTCGCCAACCCGTCCAGCGCGTGCACCCAGAACTGCCAGGCCCGGGACCGGGTCCGCGGTCGGCTGGAGGTGCTCGGCAGCCCGGACGTGGTGCCCGCCGGCAGCCGGCTCACCCCGCGCTTCTCCACCGACGGACTGAACGCCCCGCTGACGCCGTAGGGAGGCGGAACAGTAGCCTCCACTCATGCGCGTGTGGCATTCGCTGGAGGAGGTGCCGGCCGACCTGGGCCGGACGGTCGTCGTCATCGGCAACTTCGACGGCGTGCACCTCGGCCACCAGCACGTGGTCGGGCGCGCCCGCGAGCTCTGCGACGCCGGTCCCGGCCTGCGCCTGGTGGCGGTCACGTTCGACCCGCACCCGATGGCGGTGCTGCGACCCGAGCACGCGCCCCAGATGCTGTCCGACCTGGCCACCCGCAGCATGCTCCTGCGGGCCGCCGGGGCGGACGACGTCCTGGCGATCCCGTTCTCCCGGGAGATCGCGTCGTGGACCCCGCAGGAGTTCGTCGAGCGGGTGCTGGTGGGTGCGCTGCACGCGCGGCACGTCGTGGTCGGCGCGAACTTCCGGTTCGGCAACAAGGCCGCCGGCGACGTCTCCACGCTGGCCGAGTCCGGCCTGCGCGACGACTTCGACGTCGAGGGCATCCCGCTCGACGGTGGACCGCAGGTGTGGTCCTCGACGTACGTGCGCACCTGCCTGGCGGCCGGTGACGTCGAGGGCGCCGCGGAGGCGCTCGGCCGTCCCTACGCGGTGATCGGGCACGTGGTCCAGGGCGACCGGCGCGGCCGCGAGCTCGGCTTCCCGACCGCGAACATCCCGGTCGGCCAGGTCGCTGTCCCGGCCGACGGCGTGTACGCCGGCTGGCTGCGCCGCCTCGACGAGCCCGGCTCCGACCCGTATCCCGCCGCGATCTCGATCGGCACCAACCCGACCTTCGCCGGCGAGCGCGACCGGCGGGTGGAGGCGTACGTGCTCGACCGCGACGACCTCGACCTGTACGGCGCGCCGGTGGAGGTCTCCTTCGTCGCCCGGATCCGCGGCATGGTCGCGTTCGAGGGGGTCGACGCGCTCGTCGAGACGATGAAGGGCGATGTCGAGAAGACCCGAGAGCTCTTGAAGGCGTGATCGCCGTCCGCGCGATCGTCGCCGCGTTCTCGTTCCTCACGATCCTGCCGTTCGGCCGCCTGGTCGCTCTCGACGGCCGCGACGTGGCCCGCGGGTCGGTGCTCTTCCCGGTGGTCGGCGCGACGATCGGCGCGCTCACCGGGGGACTGGCCTGGGTGCTCGGCGACCAGCTGCCGTCGCTGCTGGCCGCCGTGCTCGCGGTGGCCGCCGGGGTGCTGGTCACCGGCGCGCTGCACCTGGACGGCCTGGCCGACTGCGCGGACGGGTTCGGCGCACGGACGCCCGAGGACCGGCTGCGGGTGATGCGGGACCACACCAACGGCACGTACGGCGGGAGCGCGCTGCTCCTGGACCTGATGATCCGGGTCGCCGCCCTCGCGGCCCTCGCGGGTTCACGCGACGCCCTGCTGATCTCGGTCGCGGCCGGCGCGCTGTCGAGGGTCGCCGGCCCGATCCTCGCGGCGCGGCTTCCCTACGCCCAGGGGAGGCCGGGGGCCGGGGAGGCGCTCAACGCCAACCCGAGTGGACCTCGAGCGGGGGTCACCTACGCGCTGGGAGCGCTGATCGCGTTCGCTGTGGTCGACGTCCGGCCGTGGAGCGCGAGCCTGCTCGCCACCGTCGTGGTCGTCGGCGCGGTCGGGTGGCTCGCGAAGCGTCGTCTCGGCGGCGTCACCGGCGACGTCATGGGCGCCGCCTCCGAGCTCGTCGAGCTCACCGTCCTCGTTCTCGCGGTGGCGCTGCTCTGATCCGCCGAGGCGCGCCAGTTGAACGCCTGAAACCCGCCGAGGCGCGCCAACTGAACGCCTGAAACCCGCCGAGGCGCGCCAGTTGAAAGCCCAGAACACGCTGAGGCGTCTCACCTGAAAGTCAACTCAGCGAGTGCTCTTTCATCTGAGACGCCTCGGCGGGGTTTGCTTGTTCAGCTGCCGCGCCTCGGCGGTCAGGCGCGGAGGTAGGCGAGGACGGCGCGGACGCGGCGGTTGTCGTCGATGTCCGCGGGCAGGTCCAGCTTGGTGAAGATCGCGTTGGTGTGCTTCGCGACGGCCTTCTCGGTGACGAACAGCGCGCTCGCGATGCCCGCGTTCGACCGGCCCTCGGCCATCAGCGCGAGCACCTCGCGCTCGCGCGGGGTGAGCCGGTCCACGGGCTCCTCGGGACGCCGGGCCATGATCGCCGCGATGACCTCCGGGTCGATCACGGTCCCGCCGGCCAGCACCCGCCGTACGCCGTCGACGAACTCGGTCACGTCGCTGACCCGGTCCTTGAGCAGGTACCCGACCGCGCCCTCGCCGCTGGCCAGCAGCTCGCGGGCGTAGAGCTGCTCGACGTACTGGGAGAGCACCATCACCGGGAACCCCGGTCGCCGCGACCGTGCGGTGATCGCCGCGCGCAGTCCCTCGTCGGTGAAGGTGGGCAGCAGCCGGACGTCGAGGACCGCCCCGTCGACCTGCGGGTCGGCCAGCGCACGGTCCAGCTCGGGAGCGTTGTCGATGGCGCCGACGACGGTGAAGCCGCCGGAGGTCAGGATCCGGGTGAGTCCGTCGGCGAGGAGGGCATGGTCTTCGGCGAGGACAAGGCGCACGGCACCTCCAGCGTGACGAGGGTCGGCCCCCCGGCGGGGCTCGACACCCTCATCGTGCCGTCAAACGCCGACAGACGCCGCATCACCCCGCGCATCCCGGTGCCGCGGTCCGGGTCTGCGTCGCCGTGGCCGTCGTCGCCGACCACCGCGACCAGCACGCCCTCGCCGTACGCGAGCTCGACCCAGGCGTGCTCGGCCTCGGCGTGCTTGGCCACGTTGGCCAGGCACTCGGCGATCGCGAAGTACACCGCCGACTCCACCGGTGCCGGCGGGCGCCCGGGCAGCCGCTGGGTCACGCTCACCGGCAGCGCCATGTCCAGGGCGAGCGCGTCGACGGCCCCGCCGATGCCGCGGTCGGCCAGCACCGGCGGGTGGATCCCGCGGACGACGTCGCGCAGCTCGCCCAGCGCCGCGCTCGCGGTCTGCCGCGCCTCGGCCACCAGCCGGCGGGCCTCCTCGGGGTCCTCGGCCAGCAGCGAGTCCGCCAGCCCGAGGCTCATCCCGACGGAGACGAGACGGGCCTGTGCCCCGTCGTGCAGGTCCCGCTCGATGCGGCGCAGCTCCGCCGCGGAGTGGTCGATGGACTCGGCCCGGGTCTCGGTGAGCACCTGCACCCGCTGCTCGAGCCGCTCGGTGGTGCCGTAGGAGAGCAGCGCCCGGTCGAGCCGCGCCCGCGCCCGCATGATCGGCTCGGCGCCGTACCACCAGAGCCCGCCGGTCACGATGACCACCAGCAGCAGGAAGGTCAGCAGGGACAGCACGAACCCGGCGGTCATCGACACCAGGCACCAGGCCAGCTCGCGCCAGGTCATCGGGTCCTTCGCCCAGACCAGGACGCGAGCGACCAGGTGCGCGTTCGCGGGCATCGGCCGGTAGTCGGCCGGGACCGGGGTGCCGAGGGTGCGCGCGGCGAAGGCGCGGTGCCGGCCGGTGATCCAGCGCAGCGCCGGCACGCTGACGAACAGGATGCCGAGACCGACCCAGGCCACCGCGACCACGCCGCCCACCACGGTCAGCACGAAGAACAGCAGCGTCGGCACCGCGAGCAGCACCTCGAGGAAGGCGTACCCGGTGAGCCGGAGCCGTCCCGCGAGGGGTGGGTTCGGTGTCGTCATGGCGTTCATTCTGGCCGACGGGGACGTTCCGGACAGGGGTGCTAGGTCTACCCCGGAACGGGTCCTGGCGCCCCTGACCGGGGGCCCGTGCGCGCCGAGGCTGGAAGCACCGAACTCCCAAGGTGCGAAGGAGACCCCGATGTCCCCCCACAACAAGCTCGCCGCGGTGCCGTTGCGCGCCGCCCGCTGGAGCGCGACCCACCCGTGGCGCGCGCTCGGTGCCTGGTTCGCGTTCGTGCTCGTCGCCGTCGGCCTGGCGGTGGCGATCCCGACCCAGCAGACCAAGGACGCCGACTACGACCTCGGCGACTCCGGCAAGGCGGCCGCGATCATGCGTGCCGGCGGTCTGGACCCGCGGCCGGCCGAGGACGTGCTGCTCACCGCCGCGCCCGGCCACGACCTCGACAAGGCCGAGGCCGAGCGGGCCGCCACCGCGGTCGTCGCGGGCATGAAGCCGCTGGCGAAGGTGGCGAGCGTCGCCGACCCGGCCTGGAGCCCGGACGGCACCGCGCTGCTCGTCGACGTCCAGCTCGAGCGCGGCACCGACGACGTCGCCTCACTGCAGAAGGTCACCGACCGGGTGCAGCGCGAGCACCCCGGCCTGCAGGTCCGCCAGGCCGGCGACGTCAGCATCGACAGCGGCATCAACGACCGCGTCGCCGAGGACCTCTCCTCGGCCGAGGGGATCAGCCTGCCGGTCACGCTGGTGCTGATGCTGCTCGCGTTCGGCGCGCTGATCGCCGCCGGCCTGCCGGTGCTGATCGCGGCCAGCAGCGTGGCGGCCACCATCGGCATCACCGCGCCGCTCTCCCACCTCGTCCACGCCGAGCCCACCGTGAGCAGCATGATCGTGCTCATCGGCATGGCCGTCGGCGTGGACTACTCGCTCTTCTACCTCAAGCGCGAGCGCGAGGAGCGGGCGAAAGGCCACGGCACCGTGGACGCCGTCGAGATCGCGGCGCAGACCTCCGGTCACTCGATCCTGGTCTCCGGGTTCGCGGTGATCGCGGCGATGACCGGCCTGTACGTCGTCGGCGGTGCCACCTTCAACTCGCTGGCCACCGGCTCGATCCTCGTCGTCGCGGTCGCCGTGCTCGGCTCGATCACGGTGCTGCCCGCGCTGCTGTCCAAGCTCGGCCGCTGGGTGGACCGGCCGCGGGTTCCGCTGCTGTGGCGGCTGAACAAGCGGATCGGCCAGGGAGGGATCTCCCGGCGGGTGCTCTCGCCGGTGGTCAAGCACCCGGTCGCCGCGCTGGTCGGTGGCGGCGCCGTGGTCGCCGCGCTCGCCGTCCCGGCCTTCGGGATGACCGTCCACGAGGGCAACCTGAAGACCCTGCCGGCGGACATCCCGCAGGTGCAGACCCTGCGCGCGATCACCGCCGCGTTCCCCTCCGAGGGCGCCCAGGCGCTGGTCGTCGTCAAGGCGCCGGCGTCCTCGCGAGGTGACGTCGCCGAGGCGCTGAGCACGCTGCGCACCGACGCGACGAGGACCGAGGACTTCGTCGACGAGATCGACGACCCGGTCGAGGTCTCCCGCGACGGGACCGTCTCGGTGCTGCACCTGGTGATGCCGTACGACGACAGCGACTCCCGCGTCGACGGTGCCATCGAGCGGCTGCGCGAGGACCTGGTGCCTGCGCACACCAACGGCCTGACGGCGTACGTCGGCGGCGGCAACGCCGAGTCGGTCGACAGTGCCGACCACCTGCGCACCTACCTGCCGATCGTCGTCGGGTTCGTGCTGCTGCTGACCCTGCTCATGATGGGGATCGCGTTCCGCAGCGTGACCGTCGCGGTGGTCTCGACGCTGCTCAACCTGGCCTCGGTCGGGGTGGCGTTCGGGGTGCTCACCCTGGTGTTCCAGCACGGCTGGTTCGCGGGTGCGCTCGACTTCACCTCGCCCGGCTTCGTCATCGACTGGCTGCCGATGTTCGTGCTGGTGGTGCTGGTCGGGCTCTCGATGGACTACCACGTCTTCGTCCTGGGCCGGGTCCGCGAGCACCTGCGCCGTGGACTGCCCGCCCGGCTGGCCGTCGAGCGCGGCGTCAGCGACACCGCCGGGGTGGTCACCAGTGCTGCTGCGGTGATGGTGAGCGTGTTCGCCATCTTCGCGACGCTGAGCATGCTGGAGATGAAGATGATGGGTGTCGGCCTGGCCGCGGCGATCCTGCTCGACGCGACGCTGATCCGGCTGGTGCTGCTCCCCGCGGCGCTCGTCCTGCTGGGCGACCGGGCCTGGGGGCGCGGCGACCGGCGGCCGGTGGGGGAGAAGGTGGTCGAGACCGATCCCGCCTACGAGCTGGTCTGAGAGACGCGCGTGGGGCGAGGGCGCATAGCCTTCGCCCCATGCGCGACGACGAGCAGGTGCTGCGGGAGACCGAGGTCTGGTTCGTGCGGCACGGGTTGCCGTACTTCGCCGACGGCCTCCGGACCCAGGTCGAGGCGGGACTGGCCAGGAAGGCCGTCGCCGGCGTCGGCGCGCTCACGGTACTGGCCGGCCTCCTCGCCGGGCTCCTGGTCGAAGCGGACTTCCCGACCCGGCTGCTGGCCGGGATGCTCGTGGCCGGCGTGGTCGTCGTCGGCTACGGCCTGGCGCGGCTGCGGGTGTGGCCGATGGCGCGCTGGGCGCTCGGACACACCTTCGACTCGCTCGGGCTGCTGTTCCCGCTGGCCACCCGGGCGCTGCCGCTGCTGCTGCTCTTCATGACCTTCCTGTTCATCAACACCGAGGTCTGGCAGGTCGCCACCACGATGGACCACGGCGTGCTCTGGGTGGCGGTGCTGCTGTTCGCGGCGTTCGCGATCGGCTTCCTACTGGTCCGGCTGCCCGAGGAGGTGGACCGCGCCGACGACGCGATGGGTGGGGTGCGGCTGCTGCGCGGCTGCCAGGGCACGCCGGTCGAGGAGGTCGCCGAGCGGTACGCCGACGACGACGTGGCCGAGATCGCGCAGGTGCGCGGCTACGAGGCCGGCAACCTGGTCTTCGTGCTGCTGGTCACCCAGGCGGTCCAGGTGCTGCTGCTCTCGCTGGCGGTCTACCTGTTCTTCGTGATCTTCGGCGCGGTGGCGATCAACGAGCACGTGATGCTGACCTGGCTCGGCAAGGGCGAGGTGCACTGGCTGATCCCGGGCTGGCACGTGATCAGCCTGGAGCTGCTGCAGGTCTCGACCTTCCTGGCAGCGTTCGCCGGGCTCTACTTCACGGTGTACGCCGTCACCGACGAGACCTACCGGACCCAGTTCTTCGGATCGCTGCTCGACGACCTGCAGCGGGCGATCGCCGTCCGCGCGGTGTACCGCTTGCTCAGACGGTCGCCGGAACCAGAGCGCTGACCGTCACCGGCACGCCGGAGAGCGCGGCGTTGCCGGACAGGTCCAGCCGCTCGGGGTCGGTGAGGTCGTTGATCGAGACCCCGGGGACGGTGCGCGCGTGCCCGAGCCGGATGCCCTCGACCTGGTGCCCGTAGCCGTGCGGCAGCGAGACCACGCCCGGCATCATGTCCTCGGCCGCGGCCACCTCGACCTCGACCGAGCCGACGCGTGAGGCCACCGTCACCAGGGCGCCGTCGGCGATGCCGCGGGCGGCCAGGTCGGTGGGGTGCATCAGCAGCTGGTGCCGGGGCTTGCCGCGGGTCAGCCGCTCGGAGTTGTGCATCCAGGAGTTGCAGTCGGACTTGTGCCGGCGGCCGATCAGGACGAGCTCGTCGGCAGCGGGCACCTCGAACGAGTCGAGTCGGGCGAGGTCCGCGACCAGCGCCTCGGGGGCCAGGTCGATCCGCTTGGTCCTCGTCTCCAGCCGGGCCGGCATCGTCGGGCGCAGCGGACCCAGGTCGACGCCCTCGGGGTGCTTGCGCAGCGCGCGCAGCGAGGTCTTCCGCCCGGCCGCGAGCAGCGTGGTGACGATGACCGTCGGGCTGGTCGAGAACCGGACCCGCTCGGCGATCCGCTGCCGCAGCGGCTTGGTCCGGTGCAGCCGGGCGTCGGTGCGGAAGACCAGCTCGCGGAAGATCTCCCAGTCGTGCATCGCGCCCGCGGGCTTGGCGAACACGGCCGGGGTGAAACGCGCGGTGTTGCGCACCGAGAGCATGTGGAAGACGACGTCGTACTGGTCCCGCTCCAGCGCGGTCGTCGGCGGCAGGATCACGTTCGCGTGCCGGGTGGTCTCGTTGAGGTAGATGTCCACGCTGGCCATGAAGTCCAGCCCGCCCAGCGCCTCGCCGAGTCGGCGCCCGTCCGGGGTGGAGAGCACCGGGTTGCCGGCCAGGGTCAGCACGGCCTTGATCTGCCCCTCTCCCGGAGTCTCGATCTCCTCGCGGAAGCACGCGACCGGCAGCTCGCCGCCGAACTCGGGCATCGTGCGGACCCGGCTCTGCCAGAGGTCGAAGTGGCCGCGGCCGATCAGCTTCTGCTTGACCCCGTCGATGGCGGGCTCGGGGAACAGCACGCCGCCTTCGCGGTCGAAGTTGCCGGTGAGCAGGTTGAGCAGGTTGATCGCCCACTGGCAGATCGAGCCGTAGCCCTGCGTGGACAGGCCGATCCGGCCGTACGCCGCGGCCCCGTCGGCGGCGGCGAAGTCGCGGGCCACCTGCCGGATCACCTCCGCCGACACCCCGCTCACGGCCGCGGCGCGCTCCGGCGTGTACGGCGCCACCGCGGCCTCGAGGGCATCGAGGTTGTCGACGTACGGCGGGGGAGTGACCAGCCCCTCGGCGAGCAGCGTGCTCACCATCGCCAGCAGCACCAGCGCGTCGGACCCGGGTCGCACGAAGTGGTGCTCGGTCGCGACCTTCGCGGTCTCGGTGCGGCGCGGGTCGAAGACGACCATCCGGCCGCCCCGCGCCTTGAGCTCGCGGACCCGGTTCGGGAAGTCCGGCACCGTCATCAGCGATCCGTTGGAGGCCATCGGGTTGGCGCCGAAGACCAGGAAGTACGAGGTCCGGTCGATGTCGGGGACCGGCAGCAGCAGCTGGTGGCCGAACATCAGCATGCCGACGTACATGTGCGGGATCTGGTCCACCGAGGACGCCGAGTACTTGTTGCGGGTCTTGAAGCTGCGGATCAGCCCGATGCCGTGGGTCAGCGCGCCCAGCGAGTGCGCGTTGGGGTTGCCCAGGTAGATGCCGAGGGCGTCGCGGCCGTGGTCGTTGATCGCGGCCGCGATGCCGTCGGCGGCCAGGTCGAGCGCCTCGTCCCAGGAGACCTCCTCCCAGCGTGCGTCCGGTCCGTCGCCCACCCGCTTGACCGGGCGGCGCAGCCGGTCGGGGTCGGTGTAGACGTCGGCGAGCGCGACGCCCTTGGGGCAGATGTGCCCGCGGGAGAGCGGGTCGCCAGGGTTGCCGCGGATGCCGGTCACGTCACCGTTGTCGATGGTGAGCTCGATGCCGCAGATCGCCTCGCAGAGGTTGCAGACCCCGAGGCGGGTGCCGGTGTAGTCCTCGCCGACGGGGTTTCCGGCGCCGACGAGGGGGAGGGAGCGCGCGATCCGGTGGAGGTCCTGGGTGAGGTCCATGCCCTGCATCCTCACATCCGACACGCGGGCAGTTCAGTGTCGTGGACAGTAGTGTGCAATGCGCAGTACCGTGCCACGCATGGATACCACCCAGCTCCTCAAGGGAGTCCTCGACCTGGCCGTGCTCGCCGTGGTCGACGGCGAGGACGGCTACGGCTACGACATCGTGCGCCGGCTGCGCGACGGCGGGCTGAGCGAGGTCGGCGACGCCTCGGTCTACGGCACCCTGCGGCGGCTCTACTCGGCCGGTGCGCTCACGTCGTACGTGGTGCCCAGTGAGGCCGGCCCGCACCGCAAGTACTACGGCATCACGCCGACCGGCCACGCGCAGCTCAAGCAGCAGCGCGACGACTGGACCTCGTTCGCCACCACCGTCTCGGCCCTGCTGCAGGAGGTCCCCGCATGAACACCATCACCCTCGAGCCCGCGGTGCGGGACTTCCTCGACGTGGTCCGCGCCGACCTGGCCGACCTCGACCCCGAGGAGCGGCGCGAGATCCTGGACGGGCTGGAGGCCGACCTCGGCGAGCTGGTCGCCGAGCAGGGGCCGGACGCGCTGGGCGACCCGCACGCCTACGCCCGCGAGCTGCGCGCGGCGGCCGGGCTGGACGAGTCCGCGGCATCGGCGCGCAAGCGGCCGATCCGCGAGGCGGTCACGGCGTTCCTGGACGCCTGCCACGCGCGCTTCGACGCGTTCGTCGAGCGGCTGCCGGCGGACGCGAAGCCGGTGCTCGGCTGGCTGCGGCCGGCCTGGTGGATGCTGCGGGCCTGGACGGCGGTGCAGCTCGTGGACGTGGTCGTCGGCGACGGTCCGCAGAGCGGGCTGAGCCTGGTGCCGACGCTCGGTGGTCCCGGTCTGCCGGTCCTGGCCGTCGCCGTCGCGCTGAGCGTGCTCTTGGGCGCGGGCCGGATCTGGCCCGGGGGCGAGGGCGTCGGCGCCCGGGTGCTGCTGCTCGGCCTGAACGCCCTCGGCGTGGTCGCGGCGACCTTCCTGGTCCCGATGGCGGCCAGCGGCTGGCAGGACCCGGCCTACGAGCGCGGATGGCAGGACGGGTCCTCCTCGCAGACCGCGAGCCCGTCAGACGGCCTGAGCGTGAACGGCGAGCCGGTGCGCAACGTCTACCCGTACGACGCCCAGGGCCGCCCGCTCACCGGGGTCCAGCTGTTCGACAGCTCGGGTCATCCGCTGACCCTGACCAACGACCCGTACAACGAGGGCGACGGTTGGGGAGACTTCCTGCTGGTGCCGTGGCTGAACGGCAAGACCGAGCAGTTCAACGTGTTCCCGCTCGCCGAGCAGCGCGAGGACCCGAGCACGCAGGAGCCGGTCGGCACGCCGGGGCTGCAGGCGCCGCCGTTCGCGAACGTCCCGCCGGTGACCCTGGCCGGGGTGACGCCGACCCGGACGGCCCGCTGAGTCCGGGCTGAGCCGAATTGGGGAATGTCCACCTGCTGGGATAATCTTGGGCGTTGCCGTCTATCGGCCGCGGATCCCAGTGCCCGGAGGGACATGCCCCGGCGCGCCGCGCTGCGAGAAACCAGAGAGGAGTCGACGTGTCCATCGGTACCGACGCGGAGACCAAGAAGAAGATCATCGCCGAGTACGCCACCGTGGAGGGCGACACCGGCTCCCCGGAGGTGCAGATCGCGCTGCTGTCGCACCGCATCGCCCACCTCACCGAGCACCTCAAGCAGCACAAGCACGACCACCACAGCCGTCGTGGCCTGCTGCTCCTGGTCGGTCAGCGCCGCCGGCTGCTGAACTACCTGGAGAAGACGGACATCGAGCGCTACCGCTCGATCGTCCAGCGCCTCGGCCTGCGTCGATGACTTCCGCACGGCGGTCCACCACCCGGTGGGCCGCCGTGTGCTTGCATAAGCCTGACAACTGAACAGAAACCCACCAGGAGCGGCCCGCGAACGCCGGCCTTTGGTAGTGGCCTCCGGGTTGCGACGCGCGCTGCGCCGTCGAGAACCCGTGGGCCTCGATCGAAGACCGGCCCCCAGCAGGGCAGGCGCCCCAGACTGGCAACAGCACTGCGGCTCGCGGCTCGCTCCGCGAAGAGAAAGGGAACCCCGTTGAACGAGGGCCCCGTCATTTCCGCCGTTGAGACCGTGCTCGACAACGGCAAGTTCGGCACCCGTACCGTCAAGTTCGAGACCGGGCTGCTGGCCCGTCAGGCCGCCGGTTCGGTGTCCGCCTACCTCGACGACGACACGATGCTGCTCTCGGCGACCACCGCCGGCAAGCAGCCCAAGGACCACTTCGACTTCTTCCCCCTGACGATCGACGTCGAGGAGCGGATGTACGCCGCGGGCCGGATCCCCGGCTCGTTCTTCCGCAGCGAGGGTCGCCCGGGCGAGGACGCGATCCTGGCCTGCCGGCTGATCGACCGCCCGCTGCGGCCGACCTTCAAGAAGGGTCTGCGCAACGAGGTCCAGGTGGTCATCACCGTCCTCGCGCTCAACCCCGACGCCCAGTACGACGTGCTCGCGATCAACGCGGCCTCGGCGTCCACCCAGCTCTCCGGCCTGCCGTTCTCCGGCCCGGTCGGCGCCACCCGGGTCGCCCTCATCGAGGGCCAGTGGGTCGCGTTCCCGTCGCACAGCCAGACCGAGAAGGCCGTCTTCGACATGGTCGTGGCGGGCCGGGTCACCGAGACCGGCGACGTCGCGATCATGATGGTCGAGGCCGAGGCGACCGAGCAGACCATCGAGCTGATCCGCGGCGGCGCCACCGCGCCGACCGAGGAGGTCGTGGCCAGCGGTCTGGAGGCCGCCAAGCCGTTCATCAAGCAGCTGTGCGAGGCCCAGGCCGAGCTGGCCAAGCAGGCCGCGAAGCCGGTCCAGGAGTTCCCGATCTTCCTCGACTACGAGGACGACGTGTACGCCGCCGTCAAGGCCGCCGCCGAGACCGAGACCGCCGCCGCGCTGACCATCGCCGGCAAGCAGGAGCGCGAGGACAAGCTCGACGACATCAAGGCGAGCGTGCTCGAGCGCCTCGCCGGTGAGTTCGAGGGTCGCGAGAAGGAGATCGGCGCCGCGTTCCGCTCGCTGAACAAGGCGCTGGTCCGTCAGCGGGTGCTCCGCGACAAGGTCCGCATCGACGGCCGTGGCCTCACCGACATCCGGTCGCTGACCGCCGAGGTCGAGGTCATCCCGCGGGTGCACGGCTCGGCGCTGTTCGAGCGCGGCGAGACCCAGATCCTGGGCGTCACCACGCTGGACATGCTCAAGCTGGAGCAGCAGCTCGACGGCCTCTCCCCGGAGAAGTACCGCCGGTACATGCACAAGTACATCTTCCCGCCGTTCTCCACCGGCGAGACCGGCCGCGTCGGCGCCCCGAAGCGCCGCGAGGTCGGCCACGGCGCGCTCGCGCGCCGCGCGCTGCTGCCGGTGCTGCCGAGCCGCGAGGAGTTCCCGTACGCCATCCGGCAGCTCTCCGAGGCGATGGGCTCCAACGGTTCCACCTCGATGGGCTCGGTCTGCGCGTCCACGCTGTCGCTGCTGCAGGCCGGTGTGCCGCTGAAGGCGCCGGTCGCGGGCATCGCGATGGGCCTGATCTCCGACGAGGTCGACGGCAAGACCGAGTACGTCGCGCTGACCGACATCCTCGGCGCCGAGGACGCCTTCGGCGACATGGACTTCAAGGTCGCCGGCACCAAGGAGTTCGTGACCGCCCTCCAGCTCGACACCAAGCTCGACGGCATCCCGGCCGACGTGCTGGCCGGCGCGCTGACCCAGGCCCGCGAGGCCCGGCTGACCATCCTCGAGGTGATGGCCGAGGCCATCGACGCGCCCGAGGAGATGTCGCCGTACGCCCCGCGGATCATCACCGTGAAGGTCCCCGTGGACAAGATCGGCGAGGTCATCGGCCCGAAGGGCAAGGTGATCAACCAGATCCAGGAGGACACCGGCGCCACGATCTCGATCGAGGACGACGGCACCGTCTACATCGGCGCCACCAACGGCGAGGCGGCCGAGGCGGCGCGGTCCGCGGTGAACAACATCGCGAACCCGACGATGCCGGAGGTCGGCGAGCGCTACCTCGGCACCGTGGTGAAGACGACGAACTTCGGTGCGTTCGTCTCGCTGCTGCCGGGCAAGGACGGCCTGCTGCACATCACCAAGCTGCGGTCGCTGGTCGGCGGCAAGCGGGTGGAGAACGTCGAGGACGTCGTCTCGGTCGGCCAGAAGATCCAGGTCGAGATCGGCGAGATCGACGACCGCGGCAAGCTGTCGCTGATCCCGGTCGTGGAGGAGGACGCCAAGTCCGACGACGCCGCCGCCGACGACGCCGCGGAGTCGACCGAAGAGTGACGCTCGCGGCTGAGCAGAAGCCCGGCACGACCCGCACCCTCGTCGAGGGGGTCCGCAGGACCGTCCTCCGCGGAGGGCTGCGGGTCGTGACCGAGCACGTCCCCGGTGTCCGCTCGGCGGCCATCGGGGTCTTCGTCTCCGTGGGGTCGCGGGACGAGACGCCGACGCTGAACGGCGCCTCGCACTTCCTCGAGCACCTGCTGTTCAAGGGCACCCCGACCCGTTCGGCGCTGGACATCTCGGCGTCCATGGACATGGTCGGCGGCGAGTTCAACGCCTACACCGCGCGCGAGTACACCTGCTACCACGCGCGGGTGCTCGACGAGGACCTGCCGCTGGCGGTCGACATCCTCGGCGACATGCTGACCTCCTCGCTCATCACCCCCGACGATGTCGAGGCCGAGCGCGAGGTGATCCTCGACGAGATCGCCATGCACGACGACGACCCGGACGACGTGGTGCACAACCTCTTCGCCGCGACCGCCTGGGCCGGCTCGCCGCTGGCGCGACCGATCGCGGGCACCCACGAGTCGATCCGCGGCCTGTCCCGCAAGCAGGTCGACCGGTACTACCGGACCCGGTACACCGCGCCGGCGACGACGGTCGCGGTGGCCGGCAACGTGCAGCACGCCGACGTGGTGCGGCTGGTGAGGAAGGCGTTCGCGCGCAACGACTTCCTGGCCGACGACGAGGCCCGGCCGCTGCCGCCCAAGCTGGCACTCTCGCCGCGCTCGACCAAGTCCGGCGACGTGCACACCACCCGGGCCTTCGAGCAGGTCAACCTCGTGCTCGGCATGCGCGGGCTGACCCGGTCCGACCCGCAGCGCTACGCCCTCGGCGTGCTGAACGCGGCCTTCGGCGGCGGCTCGTCCTCGCGGCTGTTCCAGGAGGTCCGCGAGCGCCGCGGGCTGGCCTACGCGGTGTACTCGTTCGCCACCAGCTACTCCGACGCCGGCATGGTCGGCGTCTCGGTCGGCTCGCTGCCGACCAAGTCCGCCGAGGTGCTCGACGTGGTCCGCGCCGAGCTGGCCCGGGTGGCCGGCTCCGGGCTGAGCAAGGACGAGCTGGACCGCGGTCGTGGCCAGATGCGTGGCGGGCTGGTGCTCTCCCTGGAGGACACCGTCTCCCGGATGACCCGGCTCGGCGAGGTCGAGCTGTTCCAGGACCGGCTGCTCTCGCTCGACGAGGTGCTGGCCCGGCTCGACAAGGTCACCCTCGACGACGTGCAGGAGCTCGCCGCGGACGTCTTCCGGCGCCCGGAGACGCTCGCGGTCGTCGGCCCGGCCGCCTGAGCCCCGGGAGCTAGAAGCCTCCGCCGAGCCCGATCACCAGGGCGGCGCAGCCGGCCGCCCAGAGCACGCTGGCGAACGAGCCGATCAGGAACCGCTCGGCCACGTTCTGGTGCTGGCTGAGCTCGGCGAACCGGCCCAGCCCCTTGAGCGCGAGCACCACCGCGAGCCCCTCGGGCCAGCCGGCGACCAGCGTGCCGAAGATCGCGGCGCGCTCCATCGCCCCGATCCAGGCGCCGCCGCGCAGGATCTTGCGGGCGGCGTCGACCGTGCCGTTGTCGGCCTGGTCGGCCAGGTGCAGCACCGCGGCAGTGACCGTGCCGCCACCGAGGACGGCGAGCACGGCCAGCAGGATCGTGGCGAGCGCGAGCTCGTCGAGGTTCACCATGTCGGGCGGCTCGAACAGGAACCGGATGCCGAGTCCGGCCACGGCGGCCGCGCCCACGACCGCGCCGAGCTGGTGCACGCGGGACCGGTCGCCGAGGAACCAGCCGGGCAGGGTGCCGGCCAGGGCGAGCAGCAGGACCGCGGTGATCACGGAGGCTCCTTCCCGAGCATCTCGTCGGCCAGCTGGCCGAGCAGGTGGGCCGCGCGCACGCTCTCGACGTACCCGGCGGCCTGCGCGCGCTGCGAGACCGCCGGTTGGGAGATCCCGAGCCGAGCGCCCGCCTCGGCGTGCGAGAGCCCGGCGGCAAGGAGGTCGGCCACCTGCCAGCCGGCCTCGCTGCGCCGCGCGAGCAGGCCGCTCAGCAGCATCGCCACCGTCTCGGCCTGCTCGGCACGATAGACGTCGGCACCGACGATCCCGACCCGCCCGGGGAGGGTCTTGGCCCGCCCGACCGCGGTCCGGGCGGCGACGAAGGCCGGACCTCGACCGGCCCGGGTGCTCGCCGGCAGTGGCGACTCGACCGCGTCGATGCCGACGCCGACCTGCCAGCGGCCGTCGCGGAGCAAGGCCTCGAGCACGGCGGCGAGGGTGGCGCCGTCGCCGAGCACGCCCTGGATCTCGTCGCCGGCGGTGCGGTCGAACGCGCGCAGGACGCCGGGACCGAGGTCCAGGCGCTCCAGGGCGGTGGGGACCGCGTCGGAGGCCGCCCGGCTGCCGCGCTGGTCCGCGGTCACGACGATGACGTTCATAAGGCACACTCCTTATACCCAGTCAGATAAGTCTACGACCTTATGTCTCGTGAGATAAGGCCGCAGCCTTATGAATCTCCGCGGGGCGCCGAACACTAGAACAGGTTCTACTTTCGCTGGTAGCCTCCCGCCATGCTGCTCAGCGACGGCGACCGGATCCGGGGTCTCCTCGGCACCTACTGCCGGCTGATCGACGCCGGTGACTTCGCCGGTGTCGGTGCCCTGTTCGCCCGGGCCACGCTGCGGGACCCGTCCGGGACCGTGATCGCCACCGGGGCCGCCGAAGCGGAGGCGCTCTACGCCGCGATCACCCAGCGGCACCAGGACGGCACCCCGCGGACCCAGCACCTGGTCACGAACACGACCTTCGACGAGGGCACCGGCGAGGACGAGGCGGTCGCGCGGTCGTCGTACGTCGTGCTGCAGGGACTGCCCGGGGGAGCGCTGCAGCCGATCGTCGCGGGCTCCTACGTCGACACCTTCGCCCGCGACGCCGGCGGCTGGCACTTCACCGACCGCACCTTCACCGTCGGCCTGACCGGCGACCTCAGCCGGCACCTCACCATCGACCCCTCAGGAGCCCCGTCATGAACCAGCGCATCGTCGTCGTCACCGGGGCCGGCTCCGGGATCGGGCACGCCACCGCGGCACTGTTCCGTGACGCCGGCGACCTCGTCTACGGCCTCGACATCGCCGGGGCCGTGCCCGACGGGGTCGCCTCCCGCGAGTGCAACGTCGGTGACCGGGCCTCGGTCAAGGCGGTCATCGGTGCCATCGGCGAGGAGCACGGCCGGATCGACGTGCTCGCCAACGTGGCCGGCGTGGTGCAGTTCGGGCGCTTCGACACGATCACCGACGAGCAGTGGGACCGGGTGCACACCGTCGACCTCAAGGGCCCGTTCATGACGATGCAGGAGGCGCTGCCGTACCTGCGGGTCGCCAAGGGCAACGTCGTCAACGTCTCCTCGGTGGCCGGCCGGGTGCCGCAGGCGTACACGGTCGCGTACTCGGCGGCCAAGGGCGGGCTCACCCAGCTGACCCGGTCGCTGGCCCTGGAGCTCTCGCCCGAGGGCATCCGGGTGAACGCCGTCTGCCCGGGCACGGTGGACACCCCGATCGTCTCCGAGGTGGCCGCGATGTTCCCGCCGGACCTGGACCCGCGGGTCGCCGACCGGCTCATGATGATGCTGCCCGGCCCGGCGATCTCCCCGGCCGAGATCGGCGCCTCCATCGTCTACCTGGCCTCGCCGGCCGCCCGGATGATCACGGGTTGTGTACTGGCCCATGACGGCGGCATGTCCTAAGTAGGCTTGCTCCTCGTGAGCGAGCTGAAGGTCGGCGTCCTGGGCGCCCGGGGCAAGGTCGGATCCGAGGTCTGTAAGGCGGTCGAGGGCGCCGCGGACATGAGCCTGGTGGCCGCGCTGGACCAGGGCGACTCCCTGGACGCCCTCGTCGAGAACGGCGCCGAGGCGATCGTCGACTTCACCCACCCGGACGCGGTGATGGGCAACCTGGCCTTCTGCATCGAGCACGGCATCCACGCGGTCGTCGGCACCACCGGCTTCGACGACGAGCGGCTGGCCACCCTGCGCGACCAGCTCGGTGAGAAGAAGGTCGGCGTCCTCATCGCCCCGAACTTCTCCATCGGCGCGATCCTGATGATGCGCTTCTCCGCTCAGGCGGCCCGGTTCTTCGAGTCGGTCGAGGTGCTCGAGCTGCACCACCCGGACAAGGCGGACGCCCCGTCGGGCACCGCCCGTCGTACGGCGGAGCTGATCGCGGCCGCCCGCCGCGACGCCGGCCTGCCGAGCCCGCCGGACGCCACCAGCACCGGCCTGGACGGCGCCCGCGGTGCCGACGTCGAGGGCATCCACGTGCACGGCATGCGCATCCGCGGCCTGGTCGCGCACCAGGAGGTCGTCCTCGGCGGCCCGGGGGAGACGCTCACCATCCGGCACGACTCGCTGGACCGGATCTCGTTCATGCCCGGCGTCCTGCTGGGCCTGCGCCGGATCGGTGGGACGCCCGGTCTCACCGTCGGTCTCGAAGGTTTCCTCGACCTGGACTAGCGGGTATGCCTCCGGTGACGTCCGGGGGTACGGACTGCAGGTTCGTGCAGCACAGGTTTTGACGGATTCCGTTACGACTCTCCGCCGCAGCAGGGTGACCCCTGGGCCTCGGCCCGTCATCCACATCTCGGAGAGGAACAGCATGCGCACCCCTGCTCGCCTGATCGGGATCGCCTCGGCCGCCCTGGCCGTCGCCACGATCTCGTCGCTCGCGCAAGCCGCCCCGGCCGGCGCCGGCGGCTCGTCCCACGTCGACGCGGCCATCGCCGCGGCGAAGTCCCACGCCGGCGCCACCAAGGCCGGCCAGGGCCAGGCCTTCCAGGCCACCGACATGATCGTCGACAAGAACGGCACCACGCACGTCCGGCTGCACCGCACCTACCACGGCCTGCCCGTCGTCGGCGGCGACCTGGTCGTGCACCTGGCCAAGGGCAACACCTGGAAGGGCGCCAGCCTGACCCTCGACAAGGGCCTGGCGCTGGCGACCACGCCGTCGGTCGGCAGCAAGGCCGCGCAGAGCAAGGCCACGAACGCCGAGGCCGCCTCGCTCGTCGTCGACGCGACCAGCACCCCGCGGCTGGCCTGGAAGGTGCTCAGCTCCGGCACGCAGCACGACGGCACCCCGAGCCGGCTGGCCACCTACGTGGACGCGCGCACCGGCCAGGTGATCCGCACCGAGCAGGAGATCCAGACCGTCGACGGCAACGGCCAGTCCCTGTACGGCGGCACGGTGCCGCTGCAGCTGACGCTGTCGGGGTCGACGTACCAGCTCAAGGACCCGACCCGGGGCAACACCTACACCACCGACATGGGCAACGCCACCGACTCGCTGCTGTGCCAGCTGTTCGGTGCGGGCTGCAAGACGGGCACGCTGTTCACCAGCCCGGACAACAGCTTCGGCAACGGCTCGACGAGCTCGCGGGAGTCGGCCGCGGTCGACGCCCAGTACGGCACCAACATGACCTGGGACTTCTACAAGACCACGTTCGGGCGCAACGGCATCTTCGGCAACGGCACCGGCTCGTTCAACCGCGTGCACTACGGCAAGAACTACGTCAACGCCTTCTGGGACGGCACCAAGATGACCTACGGCGACGGCGACGGCGTCAGCTACGGCCCGCTCACCTCGCTCGACGTGGCCGGCCACGAGATGTCCCACGGCGTCACCGAGAACACCGCCGGCCTGACCTACAGCGGTGAGTCCGGCGGCCTCAACGAGTCGACCTCGGACATCTTCGGCACCCTGGTCGAGTTCTTCGCCAACAACGCCAGCGACCCGGGCGACTACCTGATCGGGGAGAGGTTCGACCTGAAGAACCACCTCGGCCTGCGCCGGATGGACAACCCGGCCAGCGACGGCAAGTCGGCGAGCTGCTGGTCCAGCGGCGTCGGCAACCTGGACGTGCACTACTCCTCGGGCGTGGGCAACCACTTCTTCTACCTGCTCGCCGAGGGCTCGGGCCCGAAGACGTTCGGCGGCGTGGCGCACAACAGCACCACCTGCAACGGCTCCTCGGTCACCGGCATCGGCCGCGCCGCGGCGGGCGCGATCTGGTACCGCGCGCTGACGGTCTACATGACCTCGAGCACCAACTACTCCGGTGCCCGCACGGCCACCCTCAACGCCGCTCGTGACCTGTACGGCACGGGCAGCGTCAACTACAACGCGGTGGCGGCGGCCTGGAGCGCGGTCAGCGTGAGCTGAGCCCGGCCGGGTCAGCCCAGGGCGGTGTGCAGCCGGACCTGCTTGACGGTGACGCTCTCGTCGCCGGTCAGGTCCAGGGTCCGGTGCGCACCGTCCGGGGCCCAGCCGGCTGCGGTCAGGAAGGCCCGGGTCTCGTCGTCGGTGGCCGGCAGCCAGGTCACCGCGCGGGTGAACCGGTCGGCGACCAGCGTGTCCACGCAGGCCTGCATCAGCCGGGACCCGTGCGCGTTGCCGCGCTGGTGCGGGTCCACGGTCAGGTCGCTGATCTCGCCGTCCGAGACCGGGTCGAGGTCCGGGTCGGAGGCCGGGCCGGTCACCGCGAACCCGGTGACCAGGTTGCGCTCCAGCGCGACCAGCACGCGGTTGCGCGCGTCCGGCGGCGCCTGCAGCGAGGCTCGCCAGCCGGCCGCGGCCTCGTTCACGTCGAGGGCGTCGAGGAGGTCGGCGGGCAGCAGGCCGGCGTACGACGTGCGCCAGGCCCGGACCTGTACCGCGGCGATCGCCGGCGCGTCGTCGGCCCAGGCCACCCGGCAGGAGACGTCAGCGTTCACCGGTTCATCCAACCAGCAGCGCGTCGGCGTCGACCACCAGGTCCGCCCGGGCGGCGCTCGGGGCGACCAGCCGGGCGTTCGCCTCGTCGGAGCGGTCCACCCACGCGGTGGCTTCGGCGAGGGTGCGGCCGTGCCGGACGTGCCGCGCGATCAGCCGCTCCCGCCGTACGGCGTCGTCGCCGGTGAGGAACCAGCACAGGTCCAGCAGCCCGCGTACGTCGCGCCAGCCGGGCTCGTCGAGCAGCAGGTAGTTGCCCTCGGTCACCACGACCCGGTGCTCCGCGCGCACCTCGATCGCCTCGGTCACGACCAGCTCGCGGTCGCGGTCGAAGGCCGGGGCGTAGACGGTCTCCTCGGCGCCGCGCAGCCGGCGCAGCAGCGCGACGTAGCCCGCGACGTCGAAGGTGTCGGGCGCGCCCTTGCGGTCGGCGCGGCCCAGCGCGGCGAGCGCGTCGTCGTGCAGGTGGAACCCGTCCATCGGCACCAGCACCGCCCCGGGGCCCAGCGCGGCGACCAGGCGTGCGGCGACCGTCGACTTGCCCACGCCCGGGGCGCCGCACAGGCCCAGCAGGACCCGGTCAGCCACGGACCTGCGGCTCGTCGTGCTCGGGTTCGAGCAGGTCCAGCCGCGCCTCCGCACCGCAGAGCACGATGCTGGCCGCCAGGCTGACCGCGAAGGCCGCCGCGGCGAGCGGCCACCAGCCGTCGCGGACCTCGTCGCCGAAGGTGACCAGCCCGACCACGGCCGGGATCACCGTCTGCAGGAAGACCAGCGGCGAGGTCGCCGCGGTGACCGAGGTGCGCTTCATCGCCACCGAGTAGAGGACGAAGCCGAGGGCGCCGTACAGCCCGATGCTCGCGGCGGGGAGCAGGGTGGCGGCGTCGAAGGGACGGTCGGTGAGCACCCGGGTGGCCACCGGCGAGCCGCCGTACGCGCACCCGGCGAGGATGCCGAGCGCGACCCCGCTCCACGAGCTCTGCCAGCGGTAGGCGAGCCAGCCCAGCAGCGTGTTCAGCGCCAGCAGCGCGTAGAGGACGATGGTGCTGCGGTTGCGGAACTCGGTGTCGCCGACGTCGCCGGACGCGACCGCGAGCACGCCCAGCCCGATGACCATCCCGGCGACCGCGGCCCAGTGCTCGGTGCGCAGCGGCTCGCCCATCACGAACGCCGCGACGAGGGCGGTGAAGACCAGCGAGGCGCCGACGCCGACCTGGGCCAGGTAGAGGGGGAGCTGGTCGATGGCGACCAGGTGCAGCAGCCAGCCGACCAGGTAGGCGACCAGGACGCCGCCCATCATCGGCGAGAACAGCCCGTGCCGGCGGATCACCGACGCTTGGAAGACGGCGATGACCCCGAAGAGGGCAGCCGCCAGCAAGGCGGTGGTGAGTCCCAGAACCACGCCGTGAGTCTGACACGCCGTGTCCATCGAAAAAGGTAGGTTGGGCGCCATGCAGCCCTACCTCGACCTGGTCCGCCGCATCCTGGACGAAGGCGTGGAGAAGACCGATCGCACCGGCACCGGCACCCTCAGCGTCTTCGGCCACCAGATGCGCTTCGACCTGAACGAGGGCTTCCCGCTGGTCACCACCAAGAAGATCCACACCCGGTCGGTCTTCGCCGAGCTGCTCTGGTTCCTGCGCGGGGACACCAACGTGAAGTGGCTGCAGGACCGCGGCGTCACCATCTGGGACGAGTGGGCCGACGAGAACGGCGACCTCGGTCCGGTCTACGGCTACCAGTGGCGGTCGTGGCCGACCCCGGACGGCCGGCACGTCGACCAGATCGCGCAGATCGTGGCGCAGCTGGCCAAGGACCCGGACTCGCGCCGGCACATCGTGTCGGCCTGGAACGTCGCGGACATCCCGGACATGGCGCTGGCGCCCTGCCACACGATGTTCCAGTTCTACGTGGCGCCCTCGGCCGACGGCCCGGGGAAGCTGTCCTGCCAGCTCTACCAGCGCTCGGGCGACGTGTTCCTGGGCGTCCCGTTCAACATCGCCTCCTACGCGCTGCTGACGCACATGGTCGCCCAGGTGGCCGGGCTCGGCGTCGGCGACTTCGTGCACACCCTCGGCGACGCTCACCTCTACCTCAACCACCTCGACCAGGCCCGGCTGCAGCTGACCCGCGAGCCACGGCCGCTCCCGACCCTGCACCTGGACCCGTCGGTGACCGCGCTGGACGCCTTCGACCTCGAGCACATCAGCATCGAGGCCTACGACCCGCACCCCGGGATCAAGGCGCCCATCGCCGTATGAAGACGGCTCTGTGACAGTCACGCTCGTTGCGGCCGTTGCGGACAACGGCGTGATCGGCGCGGACGGCGACATCCCCTGGCGCATCCCGGCCGACTTCGCGCACTTCAAGGCACTCACCCTGGGCGGCGTGCTCGTCATGGGCCGGGCGACCTACAACTCCATCGGGCGGCCGCTGCCGGGGCGGACCACGATCGTGCTGACCCGGGACCCCACGTGGACCGCCGAGGGCGTGCGGACCGCGCGCACGCTGGACGAGGCTCTCGAGCTGGCCGCGGGCGACGTGTTCATCGCCGGAGGCTCGGCCGTGTACGCCGCGGCGCTCCCGATCGCCACCCACCAGGTGCTCACCGAGGTGCACGCCTCGCCGGCGGGGGACACCCTCTATCCGGCGTTCGACCGCAGCGAGTGGATCGAGACGCGCCGCGAGGCCCACGACGGCGAGCCGCCGTACGAGTTCGTCTGGCTCGAGCGCGCCTGAGCCGAGGAGGAATCACCCGCCGGGTGGGTCGACGGGTCGTGGGGTGAGGTCGCGGGTGCCGGTGCCGTCGCGCCGATAGACGTGGTTCATCGGACTTCGCCACAGGTAGGACCCGGGCTGCAGCATGGTGTAGGTCCAGGCGCTGAAGGTCTTGGCGCGGTGGTGCTTGCGGCACAGGGGAGCCAAGGTCACGTCGTCCGTGCAGCCGCCGAGGATCCATTCGAGGATGTGGTCGATGTCGGCTTGCCGGGCGCGCTTGGCGCAGAAGGGCGCCACGCACCCGAGGTCTCTGAGGATGACGTGTTCGCGGAGCCGCTCGGGGATCTCGTAGGACTCCACGCTCACGTGCTGGTTGAGATCGATGACCGGGCGGACGATGACCTGGGTCTCCGGGGCGCCGCACCAGGCGGCGATCTGTCCGGCGGTGACCAGGATGTTGGGAGACTCCACCCGGCCGACGCCGTGGGGCTCTCCCACGGCGCGCTCGGAGAGGTGGACGTAGAGGACAACCTGACGCCGAGCCGGTGGTGGAGGAGCGCCCTCGGGGCGCATCTCGAACCCAGCGCCAGGTCCCCGCGAGATGGGTCGCCGGTGATGGCTGAGGCAGGTGCCGAGGCGCCGACCCGGCAGAGATTCCCTCCCCCGCTTCGCTCCTCCGAGAATTTCGGCCGGGTCGGCTACATCGGCTTGCGCCGATGCCTGCTGGTGGTTGATCGTCACGTGCCGCCCGTCGGCTGCGCGTTCGGCCATCTCGGCGGCGGCCTCCGGCATGAACCGGGCGATCGCCTCATCGACCAGCCGGTCCAGCGCGGCGTTCCCGATCCGGGGCGCATACCGGGCCACCTGAGCGTCCACGAACGCGGCTGCCTCGGGGGAGAGCGCGATGGTCTTGTCCGCCACCCGCCTGGCCCGCCACGCCGGCAGCGAACTGGACTGCACCCGCTCCCACAACCGCGGCAGCCGGTGGAACAGCTCCACCGCGTGCGCGACCAGGTACCGACCAGCCTCCGGCGTCAGGCCCAGCGCGGCGGCGATCTCGAGGAGGCAGAACTCCGAGACCAACGGGGCACCTTCACCGGCGATCGGGACCGGCGAGTCACCCCACGTCGCCACCCCACCCTCGTCCAGCGACACGACCTCGTGAATGTGAGCCCACTCCAGTGCCCCCGCAAGGATCCGAGCCTCGGCGGCGTCGGCCTCGGCACGATCACGACGTACGGAAGCAAGAACCGCTGCCGCATCGAGAGTCGCCGTCGAGGTCATACCGAAAACCTAGACGCGACCACCGACAGAGAAAGGCCGAGAAGCCCTCAAAACAAGGAGATCTGCTCCGTCAGCGCGTCCAGAGATCCAGGTACGACGGGCTGGTCGCGTTGTTCTGGATGCCGTAGACCCCGAGCAGCAGCTCGGCCTGCCTCATCGGCGGCGGCAGCAGGTGCGGGGTGTCCCCGGTCTTGAGCACCAGCCGCAGCCGGTGGCCGGCCGGGATCGTCACGAACGAGGGTCGGATCTCGATGTCCTGGCGGCCGACCCCGCTGGTCGGCACCGGGCTGGCCGACTCCTTCGTGTACGGGTGGTGCGCGTACAACCAGGAGCCGTCGGCCGACGCCCAGGAGCGGGAGGCGTCCACCGCACGCAGGCTGCCGAGCATGCCGCCGCCGGTGACCAGGTTCCGGGAGCCGTCCGGCGCCACGTCCCAGAGCTCGGAGACGATCATCGTCTCGGGCCGGTTGGACGTCACCCGCAGGGTGAGCCCGATCGGCCCGGCCAGTCGCAGCGGCGCGGCCAGCGGCGCGGTGTCGTACGAGACGTCGCCCGGGCTGAGCAGGTCGAGCACCTTGTTGATGCCGTCGCAGGAGGCCAGGAACGAGCGGAACGTGCCCGCGCCCCACTGGTTGATCGACTGCGAGCAGAGCAGCGACAGGCCCTTGTAGTAGACCTTGCTGGACCCGGTGGTCGCCGTCGGCGCGGCCGGCTGCAGCCGGCGGCTCGGCGCCAGGTAGAGCCGGGTCAGGGCGCCGTCCTCGTTCGGGTAGGTGCGCAGCCGGTAGTCGTCGCCGCCGGGCTCGATGACGTGCATCGGCCGGTCGGTGTCGGTGATGCCGGTGTCGACGCCCTTGAGCCAGTGGTCGAACCAGGCCAGCTCGATTCGGTTCAGGTCCAGCCCGGCGCCCTGGTTGCCGTGGTCCCACGGACCCCAGAGCAGCTGGTAGCGCGAGGTGACCTGCTGGCCCGGCTCCATCGGCGCGGTCACCGGGCGGCCCGCCCAGGCGTTCTGCAGGCCGGAGTAGAGGAACGGCTCGCCGCGCTGGAAGACGTCGTACTGGCCGCCGACGACGTACGCCGGGATGCCGTTGGCCACGACCTTGTCGAGGACCCGCTGCGGGGCGCGCTCCTGCCAGTACGGCGAGTCGTAGACGCGGCCCTGCTGGAGCAGCGCGTCCAGCCCGGTGGTCAGCTCGAACGGGATGCCCGCCAGGCCGTGCTCGATCGAGAGCCGCAGGGCGTCGAACGGGTCGGTCCAGCGCTCCTCGAACGGCGTGAACGTGCGCAGCCCGAAGTAGCCGGCGATCAGCCCGAGCGAGGACTCCATGTTCACCAGGCCGCCGCTGACGAAAAGGTCGCGGTACGGGTCGGCCGCGGTCGCGATCGGGAAGATCGCCTTGAGCGGCGAGCCCGGCCCGACCTCGGCAGCGGTGAACACCTGGTCGATGCCGAGGTAGGAGAGGCCGAGCAGCCCGACCTCGCCGGTGCTTCGCGGGAGCGCCGCGGCGTAGTCGACCAGCTCGGCGCCGTCCTTGGCCTCGGCGTCGCCGAAGAGCATCGACTGCCCCTCGGAGCCGCCGGTACCGGCCACGTCCACGACCAGGGTCAGGTAGCCGCGCTTGACCAGGTAGGCGTTGACCGAGCCGTCCACGCTCTTCCCGTACGGCGTCTGGACGAGGATCACCGGGAACGGGCCGGGCGCGGGCGTCGTGGTCCCCTTGATCGCGGGCGCGTGCAGGGCACCGCGCAGCACGCGTCCGTCGCGCATGGTGATCGGGATGTCCTTGGTGACCACCACGTCGTAGAGCTCAGGCCCCGGCTCCCACGAGCTCGGCTCCGCGTGGGCCGGGACGACGCCGAGCGCGAGCAGGGCGAGCGCGATCGTGACGAGCCTGGTGAGCAGACGCATGTTGTCCCAACGAGCCCGCCGGGTTCCGGTTATCGAGCTGGGCTAGGCCGTAGCCTGCGGTCCATGACCACCGACCGGCTCGAGGCGTTCAGTGACGGAGTGCTCGCGATCATCATCACGATCATGGTGCTGGAGCTGAAGCCTCCGCACGGCGAGGACCTGCACGCCCTCTGGGACACCACCGGCACCGGGCTGCTCACCTACGTGCTCAGCTTCGTGTACGTCGGCATCTACTGGAACAACCACCACCACATGTTCCAGCTGGTCGGCCGGGTCAGCGGTGGTGTCCTCTGGGCCAACCTGCACCTGCTCTTCTGGCTCTCGCTGTACCCGTTCACCACGGCGTGGATGGACGAGAGCGACTTCGCCCGCACGCCGGTCGTCGTCTACGGCGTCAACCTGCTCGGCGCGGCCGTCGCGTACTACGTCCTGCAGCTGCTGATCTTCCGCGCGGAGGGTCCGGACTCGCTGCTGCATGAGGCCGTCGGCTCGGACTGGAAGGGCAAGATCTCGCCGGTCCTCTACGTCCTCGGCATCGTGCTCGCGTTCGTGCACCCGGCGCTGGCGATGGTGCCGTTCGGGGCGGTCGCGCTGATCTGGCTGGTGCCGGACAAGCGGGTGGAGCGGGTCTACACGCAGCGGGACGTCGAGGCCTAGTGTCCTGAGCCGGCGCTCGCCCGGGCGAGCAGGCCGTCGATCTGCGCGGCAGCCTGGCTCAGCCCTTCCTCCTGGCCCATCGCCTCGATCTGCTTCAGGTGCGGAAGGCTGTCGAACCGGCACAGCAGGGTCATCCGGGTCCCGGTCCCGATGGTCTCCAGGGTGACCGTGTTCCGGGTCGGTGCCGGGTCGTCGAGCCGGTGGCCGTCCGCGTCGGCGAAGCCGTCGGTGTACTCCAGCCGGTGCGGCGCCTCGATGGCGGTGATCGTCCACCAGGCCGGGTAGCGGGTCCCGTCCGGGCCGGTGGCGTGGTACTCGGCGGTCCCGCCGACCTCGAACTCGTACGTCGTGAAGGTGGCCGGGAACTCCGGCGGGCAGTACCAGGCCTCGAGCAGGCGCGGGTCGGCCCACACCTGCCAGACCTGCTCGACCGGTGCCGCGAACTCCGCGACGAGGGTCAGTGTCAGGGCGTCGGTGTCGGTCGTCGTGCTGATGACGGTCATGGTGCCTCTCCTGTCTCGTTCAGCAGGCCGGCGATGCGCGCGGCCCGTCCGCGCCAGATCCGCTCGTAGGCCGCGAGCACCTCGGCGGCCCGCCGTACGGTCGGCAGGTGGCCGCGCACCAGCTGCTCCCGGCCGCGGCGCTCCTTGGTCACCAGGGCGGCCCGCTCGAGCACGGCCACGTGCTTCTGCACCGCCGCGAAGCTCATCGCGTACTCGGCGGCGAGCGCGGAGACCGACTGCTCACCGCGCAGGGTGCGGGTCAGGATGTCGCGCCGGGTCGCATCGGCCAGGGCCTGGAAGACCCGGTCGACCTCGGCGGGGGAAAGCTGATCTACAACCATTTGGTTGTAGGTTAGGCCGCGAGCGCACCATCCGCAAGAGGGGAGGGCTCAGCCGGCCTGGCTGACGACGAGGCGGAGCAGGGCGACCAGGCGGTCGCGGACCTGTGCGCGCGGCAGGCCCTTCTCCTGGTTCAGCGCCACGCCGACGACCTGGCTGCCGATCCGCACCGCGCCCGCGGCCTGCACGTCCGCGCCGCCGAACATCGTGCCGGTGACCACGAACGCCTCGCTGCCCACGCCGGGCAGGTTCTCCGGGGTGCCCTCGACGGCCGAGGTGGCCTCCGCGCGCGCCGCGGCCATCGTCTTCGCGGGCGTGATGGTGGCGCCGTACGCGCGCGCGTCGGCCTGGGTGAAGGTGCACCCGAGAACGCCGCCCAGCGCCTTGCCGGTCACCGTGCCGCCCAGCACCTGGCCGACCTCCGCGGCGTCGAGCTTGCCGCAGATGCCCCCGCCCGCGGTGGCGGGACCGGCAGTCTCGTCCGCGTCGCCGTTGCCGCCCTGGCCGGCCGGGGTCGGGGTGGGCGCCGGTGTCGGCGTCGGCGTCGGGGCGAGGGAGGGCGTGGGTGTCGGGGTGGATGTCGGGGTGGGTGTCGGGGTCGAGATCGTGATGTGCCCGTCGTCCGGGGACGCATCGGGTCCCGGGTCGCTGCCGCCGCAGCCGGCGGTCAGGCCCAGGGCGAGCAGCGGTACGACGAGAAGAGCACGGGGAAGCACGGGTCGACGGTACCGGCGGGGCCCGCCCGAGCCCGGTTGGCGCGCCCGAGGGCGAATCTGGCTGCGTCCCCGGTGCGCGGGCGCACTAACCTAGACCGCATGAGTCTGCCTGCAGCCCCGTTCGGCCGTGTGCTCACCGCGATGGTGACGCCCTTCAAGGAGGACGGGTCGGTGGACCTGGACGCGGTGGCGCGGGTGGCGAGCCACCTGGTCGACCACGGCAACGACGGCCTCGTGGTCAGCGGGACCACCGGCGAGGCGCCGACCACGTCGGTCGCCGAGGACGGCGAGATCCTGCGCGCGGTCATCGACGCGGTCGGGGACCGCGCCACCATCGTCGCGGGCATCGGTACCAACCACACCGAGCACTCGGTCGAGCTCAACGAGCAGGCCCAGAAGGTCGGCGCGGACGGCGTCCTGCTGGTCTCGCCGTACTACAACAAGCCCACCCAGGCCGGGCTGGCGGCGCACTTCGAGGCCGTCGCGGCGGCCAGCGAGCTGCCGATCATGCTGTACGACATCCCCGGCCGCACCGCGGTGACCATCGCACCGGAGACGTACGTGCGGCTGGCCGGCAACGAGAAGTTCGTGGCCGTCAAGGACGCGGTCGGCGACCTGTTCCGGGGCACCCAGATCATGGCCGAGACCGGCCTGACCTTCTACTCCGGCGACGACGTGCTCAACCTCGGCTGGCTGACCCACGGCGCTGCCGGCGTGGTCTCCGTGGTCGGTCACGTGGCCGGTGTCCAGTACGCCGAGATGGTGGCCGCGATCGAGCGCAACGACCTGGACCGCGCGCTGGCCATCCACGTCGAGCTGATCCCCGTGGTGGACGCGATCATGGGTCACGCGCCCGGGGTGATGACCGCGAAGGCGGCGTTGCAGCTGCTCGGCGTCCTGGAGAACAGGTCGGTCCGGCTGCCGCTGGTCGAGGCCGACGACGACCTGGTCGGGCTGGTGCACGAGGCGCTGGCCTCGGCGCACCTGCTGCCGGCGGAAGGGGACTCGTGAGTCACGCGCACCCGGAGCTGAGCGCGCCTGGCCCGCTGGCCCGGGGCGGTCTGCGCGTGGTCGGGCTGGGCGGCCTCGGCGAGGTCGGCCGGAACATGACCGTCTTCGAGTACGACGGGCGGCTGCTCATCGTCGACTGCGGCGTGCTGTTCCCGGAGGAGAACCACCCCGGCGTCGACCTGATCCTGCCCGACTTCGACTTCATCCGGGACCGGCTGGACACCATCGACGCGCTGGTCCTGACCCACGGTCACGAGGACCACATCGGCGCCGTGCCGTACCTGCTCCGCGAGCGCGCCGACATCCCGCTGGTCGGCTCCCAGCTGACCCTGGCGCTGGTCGACTCCAAGCTGCGCGAGCACCGGCTCAAGAACACCGTCAAGGCGATCGTCTCCGAGGGTGACCGGATCACCTTCGGCCCGTTCGACCTGGAGTTCGTGGCGGTCAACCACTCCATCCCGGACGCGCTCGCGGTGGCGATCCGCACCGGTGCCGGGCTGGCCCTGCACACCGGCGACTTCAAGATGGACCAGCTCCCGCTGGACAGCCGGATCACCGACCTGCGCGCGTTCGCCCGGCTCGGCGAGGAGGGCGTGGACCTGTTCCTGCCGGACTCGACCAACGCCGAGGTGCCCGGGTTCACCACCGCCGAGCGGGACATCGCCCCCGTCCTGGACCGCGTCTTCTACCAGAGCAGCCAGCGGCTCATCGTGGCCTGCTTCGCCTCGCACGTGCACCGCGTCCAGCAGGTGATGGACGCCGCTGCCGAGCACGGCCGCAAGGTGGCCTTCGTCGGTCGCTCGATGGTGCGCAACATGGGCATCGCCAAGGACCTCGGCTACCTCGACGTACCGCCGGGGCTGCTGGTCGACGCCAAGGCGCTGGCCGACATGCCGCCGGAGAAGCAGGTGCTGATCTCGACCGGCTCCCAAGGCGAGCCACTCTCCGCGCTGAGCCGGATGGCGCAGCGCAACCACTCCTTCGTGCAGATCGAGGAGGGTGACACGGTCGTCCTGGCGAGCAGCCTGATCCCGGGCAACGAGAACGCGGTGTACCGGGTCATCAACGGCCTGACCCGCCTCGGCGCCCGGGTGGTGCACAAGGGCAACGCGCTCGTGCACGTCTCCGGTCACGCCAGCGCCGGCGAGCTGCTCTACTGCTACAACATCATCAAGCCGCGCAACGTGATGCCGGTGCACGGCGAGGTCCGGCACATGAAGGCCAACGGCGATCTCGCAGTGCTCTCGGGTGTCCCCGCCGACCGGGTGGTGCTGGCCGAGGACGGCGTGGTCGTGGACCTGGTCGACGGCAAGGCCACCATCGCCGGCAAGGTCGACTGCGGCTACGTGTTCGTGGACGGCTCCTCGGTCGGCGACATCACCGAGAGCAGCCTCAAGGACCGCCGGATCCTCGGCGAGGAGGGCTTCGTCTCGGTCATCGTGGTGGTCGACTCGCAGACCGGCAAGGTGGTCAGCGGGCCGGAGATCCACGCCCGCGGCTTCGCCGAGGACGAGGGTGCCTTCGACGACATCCGCCAGCCGATCGTCGACGCGCTCACCAAGGCGGTCGCCGACGGCGTCGACGACACCTACCAGCTGCAGCAGACGATCCGCCGCGTCGTCGGGCGCTGGGTCAGCAACACCCACCGCCGGCGGCCGATGATCATCCCGGTCGTGCTGGAGGCGTGAGCGTGGCCTCGGGCGAGATCCCGTCGGCGGACGAGTACGTCTCCTACCAGCAGTGGGGCGTGGACTTCTTCGCCGAGGCCGTGAGCGAGCAGCGCATCCTCGGCGCGGTCAACAACATCGCCGGGCAGCCGATCGACTTCGGCCCGATGGGCGTGGGGCCGGGCAAGATCGCCAAGGTCCGGGCGTACGGCGAGATCGGTGCCGCCACCGCGACCCGGCTGGACAGCGCCGAGATCGCCTACCGGGTCGAGCTGCCGGTCACGCTGACCTTCGAGCTCGACCTGCAGGTCGAGACGCACGTCTTCCACGCTGAGCTGCTGGTCCCGCTGACCCTGACCGCGCGCGCCGTCGAGGGGGTCCGGATCTTCATCGAGATCGACCCGCCGCGTACCGCCGACGTCGAGGTGAAGGTGACCGCCGAGGGCCTGCGCGCCTCGATCATGCAGCGGGTGGCGAACGTCGAGGGGGAGCTGCGCCGGTTCGTCGCCAAGTACGTCGCCCGGGAGACCGGCAAGCCGCACATCGCCGCCGCCCGGGTCATCGACGTCTCCGCCGCCATCGACAAGGCCTGGTCCTCGATCGGCCCGCGCCCCAGCCGGGAGCGCGTCACCGACGACCTCAACGAGGCCCTGGAGAGCGAGATCCGCCAGAACGAGGACACCTTCCTCGAGATGTGAGGCCTCCGGTGTGACGCCGACCCGGCTCGAAGGTGCACGTATCGACGCTGACCCGGCGCAAATGTGCACGTGCACTCGCACTTTTGCGCCAGGTCAGCGCGAACACGAGAACTTTTGCGCCGGGTCGCGTATCAGGGGGGTGGGTGCGGGCTCCTGAGGGACATGAGCACCTTGCACCGATTCGCCGAAGCAGCGGTCCGCCGGGACCTGAGCCGCGCTCGGGTCGTGATGGCCAGCGGGGTCCGGCTCAGCGCCGAGCGCCGCTACGCCCTCTCCGACCACCTGGCCTGGATGTCGGGGATGGTCGAGTCCGACGACGAGCGGATCGGCGACGCGGCGTACGCGGTCTTCACCACGGCCTGCGCGTTCTGGGTGCACGGCGACCGCGCCCATCGGATCGAGCTGCTCACCGCGGTCAGCGGATTGCTCCGGGCCACCGCGCACACCGAGGACTGGACCTCGGCCGAGGCGCTGCGCAGCCTGGGCGAGTACGTGCCCTGGCTGCTCGACGGGGTCGCGGTGCCGATCGGGACCGGCCTACAGGTCAGGCAGAGCGGCGGTGCCGACGAGCGCCGGATGCGGGCCGCGGCGTACCGGCAGGCCAAGGCGCAGCTGTGGGGCCCGGTCGGCCTGAGCGCGCGACCTCCCGGGCATGAGGTCGCGGCGTCGGCTTGAAGCGGGTTCACCCGCACGTAAGGTTCCCGGCTTCCGCTGCACGCGGACCAGGAGCACAGTGGCCTCATGGATGTCGATGCGGTGCTGGCGGACACGATCGAGCGCGTGCGGGAGCAGGTGCCCACGATCGTCGACGGCCTGAGCGAGGAAGACCTGGCCTGGCGGCCGGACCCGGGGGCGAACTCGATCGCCTGGCTGGTCTGGCACCTGACCCGGGTCGCGGACGACCATGTCGCCGAGGTGGCGGGGTCCGACCAGGTGTGGACGGCGGCCGGGTGGTACGACAAGTTCGCACTGCCGTTCCCGCCCGAGGCGCACGGCTGGAACTTCGACGCGGACCAGGTCGCCCAGGTGCGCGCGTCCGGCGAGCTGCTGGCCGGCTACCACGACGCGGTCTGCGAGTTCGTGCTCGACTACCTGGGCACCCTCAACCCCGACGGCCTGGACCGGATCGTCGACGAGCGCTGGGACCCGCCGGTGAGCCTCGGGGTACGGCTGGTCAGCGTGGTCAACGACATGACCCAGCACGCCGGGCAGGCGGCGTATGTGCGGGGGATGCTCGACCGCCGCTGAATTCACTGGTCAACACGTGAATTTTCGAGACTCCTGGGACGTGCGACACGGCGTGTGACGTCTGGGGCTGGTGGGATGACGTCGTACAGTGCGGAGCATGGCGACCCGCACGTCTTCCCCGCCGGCGTCGCGCAGCAGGAGCACCAGCAGCAAGGGTGGCTCCGGTTCGCGGACCCGGTCGTCCGGTAGCCAGGGCAAGCGCAAGCCTGCCGCGAAGAAGAGTGCCTCCAAGGCGAGGCGCCCCGCTCCGCGCGCGGTCCGCAACGGCCCTGGTCCCGTCTCGCGTACCTTCGGCGCGCTCGGCCACGGCGTCGCCGCCGTCTGGCTCGGCGTGGCCGGGGGAGTCGGTGCCGGTGCGCGCCGGGTCGGCCAGGGCGCCCGCGACCTGGAGCCCGAGCACCGTCGCGACGGTGCCGGACTCTTCCTGATCGCGTTCGCGGTCGTCGTCGCCGCCTCGGTCTGGTGGCAGCTCCCGGGCAACGTCTTCGACGGCGTCCGCGCGATGGTGGCCGGCTCGGTGGGCCTGCTGGCCTGGTTCGTGCCGCTGATGCTCGTCTACATCGCCTGGCGCAACCTGCGCGACCCCGACGCCAACGGCCCGGCCGGCCGCCAGGTGGTCGGCTGGGGCGCGCTCACCTTCGGCGTGCTCGGCATCGTCCAGATCGCGAACGGTTCCCCGGAGCCCAAGCTCGGCGACACCTCCGACCTGCAGCAGGCCGGCGGCGCGCTCGGGTTCGTGGTGGCCAAGCTGCTCACCGACCTGCTGCACAGCCCGTACGTCGTCGTCCCGCTGCTGGTGCTGCTCGCCGTCTTCGGCCTGCTCGTGGTCACCGCGACGCCGGTCTACCAGATCCCCGCCCGGCTGCGGCACGCCCGCGACCGGATGCTCGGCCGCGTCGTCGAGCCGGAGCCGGCCGAGGAGCCGGTCGCGGTCAAGCGCAAGCGCCGCAAGCGGCTCGCCGACGACATCGACCCGGAGATGGGCGACCTGCCCTACGACTCGCCCGTATTGGACGAGCACAGCCTCGAGGGTCGTGAGTTCTCCAAGCGCGGCAAGAAGAGCGCCGCACCGGAGCCGGAGCCGGAGGAGGACAAGGCAGAGCTCGAGCCGCCGCCGCACACCCCGCTGCCGCAGCGCGTCGAGCAGCTGAGCCTCTCCGGCGACATCACCTACACGCTTCCCGAGGGCGACATCCTCAAGGCGGGCAGCGCGCACAAGGCGCGCACGCCGGCCTCGGACGCGATCGTCGAGCGGCTCCAGGCCGTCTTCGAGGAGTTCGACATCGACGCCCAGGTCACCGGCTACACCCGGGGTCCGACGGTCACCCGGTACGTCGTCGAGGTCGGCTCGGGCGTCAAGGTCGAGAAGATCATGAACATCCAGAAGAACATCGCGTACGCCGTGGCGAGCGCCGACGTTCGGATCCTCAGCCCGATCCCGGGCAAGTCCGCGGTGGGTGTCGAGATCCCCAACACCGACAAGGAGATCGTCTCCCTCGGCGACGTGCTCCGCTCGAACACCGCCCGCGGCGACCACCACCCGATGATCGCCGGCCTCGGCAAGGACGTGGAGGGCGGGTTCGTGGTCGCGAACCTCGCCAAGATGCCGCACCTGCTGGTCGCCGGTGCCACCGGCTCGGGCAAGTCGTCGTTCATCAACTCGATGATCACCTCGGTGCTGATGCGGGCGACCCCCGACGAGGTGCGGATGATCATGGTCGACCCGAAGCGGGTCGAGCTGAACGCCTACGAGGGCGTGCCGCACCTCATCACGCCGATCATCACCAACCCGAAGAAGGCGGCCGAGGCGCTGCAGTGGGTCGTGCGCGAGATGGACATGCGCTACGACGACCTGGCCAACTTCGGCTTCCGGCACATCGACGACTTCAACAAGGCGGTCCGGGCCGGCAAGGTGCAGGTGCCCGCCGGCAGCGAGCGGCAGCTGGCGCCGTACCCGTACCTGCTGGTGATCGTCGACGAGCTCGCCGACCTGATGATGGTCGCCCCGCGCGACGTCGAGGACTCGGTCGTCCGGATCACCCAGCTCGCCCGTGCGGCCGGCATCCACCTGGTGCTGGCCACCCAGCGGCCCAGCGTCGACGTGGTCACCGGCCTCATCAAGGCCAACGTGCCCTCCCGGCTGGCCTTCGCGACCTCGTCGCTGGCGGACTCCCGGGTCATCCTCGACCAGCCGGGCGCGGAGAAGCTGGTCGGTCAGGGCGACGGGCTCTTCCTGCCGATGGGCGCCTCCAAGCCGGTGCGCGTGCAGGGGTCGTGGGTCACCGAGGCCGAGATCCACCAGGTCGTGAAGCGCTGCAAGGACCAGCTCGCGCCGACGTACCGGGAGGACGTGACCGCCCCGGCCGCCTCCAAGCGCGAGCTCGACGACGACATCGGTGACGACCTCGACCTGGTCGTCCAGGCCATCGAGCTCGTCGTGTCCACCCAGTTCGGCTCCACCTCGATGCTGCAGCGCAAGCTGCGGGTCGGATTCGCCAAGGCCGGACGACTGATGGACATCATGGAGAGCCGGGGCGTGGTGGGCCCCAGCGAGGGTTCCAAGGCTCGGGACGTGCTGATCAAGCCCGATGACCTCGACGCGGTCATCGCGACCCTGCAGGGGGAGATGTGAGCACCGACGCGACGTACGACGACACCGACTTCGACACCGACCTCGGCACCGACCTCGACACCGACACCGGCGAGGAGGACCAGGGCGACCTGGTCGCCATCCGCCGCAACCTGCTGCTCAGCGGCGTGGTCGGCGGGCTCTCCGTGCTCATCGGCGCGGCCTTCCTGGCCCGCGGCTCCTGGGCCCTGGACGGCCTGCTGGGCGTGCTGCTGCTCGCCCTCGGCGCGGTGCACCTGGCCGCGCTGGCCTCGTGGCGGGTCCCCGTGCTGGTCGCGGACGAGCAGGGCATCCGGCTGCGGCTGGGCATGTCCTGGCGCGGGCTGCCGTGGGCGGCCGTCCGCCAGGTCGTCGTCGAGCACCCGGAGTCCCCGCTGCGCGAGGGCCGGCTGGTCGTCGTCCCGCGCGACCTGACCGCCGTCAGCGACGGGGTGGACGCACTTGCCGGGCTGCACCTGCGCTGGAACCGGCTCTGGTACGGCTCCCCGCTCAGCGTCCCGCTGGGAATGACCACCTACACCGACACCCCCGACCTGGCCGCCGACCTGCGGGCCCTCTCCGACGGGCGGGTCGACGTGGCCGACCTGCGCGGCAAGCAGCTGGCCAACCTCGACGAGGTGCCGGCGCGCGCGCCGGAGCATGCGGCGCAGGCCGGCGAGGACCCCGCGTCCGAGGAGCCCCCGGTCGAGGAGCCCCCGGTCGAGGAGCCCCCGGTCGAGGAGCCCGACGCTCTCTTCGACCAGGACAGGGACGAGCTGCCCCCGCCTCCCGAGGACGACCTGCTCCCGGAGCCGGTCTCGCCGCTGCGCGAGATCCGCCGCCCGAGTCGTGTGGAGGTGCGCCTGGACCGCCCGGCCGTCCAGCCCGCGACCCACGACGAGCACGGGGACGCGGACGAGGACACCGGCCCGGTGATGGCGATCCCGGCCCAGCGCCGTCCCGGCGAGATCGCCGAGCTGCTCGCCGGTGGCGAGGTGCACGAGCCTGAGCCAGTCGTCGAGGAGGCCCCGAAGCCGGTCATCGGCACCAAGATCGCGCACGCCCGGGAGATGCTCGACATGAGCATCGACGAGCTCAGCCAGCGCACCCGGATCCGGCCGCACGTGCTCGAGGCGATGGAGCGCGACGACTTCGTGCCCTGCGGCGGCGACGTGTACGCGCGCGGCCATCTGACCTCGGTCGCCCGGGTGCTCGGGCTGAGCCTGGACCCGCTGCTGGCGACGTACGAGGAGAGGTACGCGCAGGGCCCGATCAACGCGCGCCGCGTCTTCGAGGCGGACCTGTCCACCTCGATGTCCGGCGGCATGCGCGCCAGCATCGGCGGCCCGCGGTGGAGCCTGCTGATCTCCGCGGTGCTGTGCCTGGCGATGGTGTGGGGCCTGGCCCGGATCTTCGCCGGTGACGGCGAGCACCTCAGCGCCGCGCCGAACCCGGACTCCCAGATCGCCGGCCTGTCCGGCAACCACCAGCCGATCACCTCGCCGCTGACCAGGACCAGCACCATCACCGTCAGCGCCGCGCACGCGCCCACGCACGTGGTGGTCCGCGACCGGTCCGGGCGGATCCTCTGGTCGGGCAACCTGAGGATCGGGCACAAGCGCACGGTCGCGGGCGTGGCGCCGTTCACGGTCGAGGCCGACAACGCCGGTGCCGTGGAGGTGCTGCGCAAGGGCAAGTCCTTGGGCACCGTCGGGATGGCCGGGGAAGCGGGCAGCAAGAAGTTCTGATTAGGGCGGGTATGGCCGTGGCGGTCATACTTGGCCGGTCATGAGCTCTCCTGCCCACACGGTTGCCCTGGTCACCCTCGGCTGCGCCCGCAACGAGGTCGACTCCGAGGAGCTGGCCGGCCAGCTGGAGGCGGGCGGGTTCCTGCTCGTCGAGGACCCGGCCGACGCCGAGACCGTGGTGGTGAACACCTGCGGCTTCGTCGAGGCCGCCAAGAAGGACTCCGTCGACACGCTGCTGGCCGCCGCCGACCTCAAGGATCACGGCACCAAGTCGGTGGTGGCCGTGGGCTGCCTCGCCGAGCGGTACGGCGCCGAGCTCGCCGACTCGCTGCCCGAGGCGGACGCCGTGCTCGGCTTCGACGACTACCCGGTGATCGCCGACCGGCTGCGCTCGATCCTGGCCGGCGAGAAGCTGCACCCGCACACCCCCTCGGACCGCCGCAAGCTGCTGCCGATCAGCCCGGCGGACCGCGTCGAGGCAGCTGATGTCGTCATCCCCGGACACGGTGTCGAGCAGATCGGTCAGGGCGCTCCCGCGACCGGCCCGCGCACCGTCCGCCGCCGCCTCGACGCCAACCCGACGGCACCGCTCAAGCTGGCCTCCGGGTGCGACCGGCGCTGCTCCTTCTGCGCGATCCCGTCCTTCCGCGGCTCGTTCGTCTCCCGCCGTCCCAGCGACGTGCTCGCCGAGGCGCGCTGGCTGGGGGAGCAGGGAGTCAAGGAGCTGTTCCTGGTCTCGGAGAACTCCACGTCGTACGGCAAGGACCTCGGCGACCTGCGGCTGCTGGAGACGCTGCTGCCCGAGCTGGCGGCGGTCGACGGCGTCGAGCGGGTCCGGGTCTCCTACCTGCAGCCGGCCGAGACCCGTCCGGGCCTGGTCACCGCGATCGCGGCCACGCCCGGCGTGACGCCGTACTTCGACCTCTCCTTCCAGCACGCGGCCGGGACCGTGCTGCGCCGGATGCGCCGGTTCGGCGACCCGGAGTCGTTCCTCGGCCTGCTCGCCGACATCCGCCGGCAGGCCCCCGAGGCCGGCGTGCGCTCGAACTTCATCGTCGGCTTCCCGGGCGAGACCGAGGAGGAGTTCGCCACGCTCTGCGACTTCCTCGCCGAGGCCCGGCTCGATGCCGTCGGCGTGTTCGGCTACTCCGACGAGGACGGCACCGAGGCTGCGTCGTACGGCGAGAAGCTGGACGAGGACACCATCGCCGAGCGCGTCGAGCACCTGACCGCGCTGGCCGACGAGCTCACCGCGCAGCGGGCCGCCGAGCGCGTCGGGGAGACCGTGCAGGTGCTGGTGGAGAGCATCGAGGACGGCGTCGTCGAGGGCCGGGCCGCGTGCCAGGGCCCGGAGGTGGACGGCACCACGACCGTCAACGTGGCCGCGGACGCCGTACGGGTGGGTGACATGATCGAGGCCGTGGTGGTGGCCTCCGACGGAGTCGACCTGGTCGCCGATCCGATCTCTGCGCCCATCTCCGGGCCCGTCGAGAGGGAGCGATGAGCGAGCAGGCGCCGGTCAGCAACTGGAACGTGCCGAACGCGCTCACCACCCTGCGCATCCTGATGGTCCCGTTCTTCGGGTACGCGCTGCTGCACGACGGCGGCGAGAGCCAGGGCTGGCGCTGGGTCGCCTACGTGCTGTTCGCCGTCGCCATGGTCACCGACAAGATCGACGGCGACCTGGCCCGCAAGCACGGCCTCATCACCAACTTCGGCAAGATCGCCGACCCGATCGCCGACAAGGCGATCACCGGGATGGCCTTCATCGGGCTCTCGGTGATCGGCGCGCTGTGGTGGTGGGTCACCATCGTGGTGCTGATCCGGGAGTGGTCGGTGACCTTCGCGCGGCTCTCGGTCGCCAAGCAGGTGGTGATCCCGGCCAAGCAGAGCGGCAAGGTCAAGACGATGGCGCAGGCGCTCGCGCTCGGCGGCTTCGTGGCCCCGTTCAAGGACCTGACCGGCGGGTGGGACGCGTTCGGCGACGTGGTCTGGTGGGCCTCCGCGATCCTCATGGGTGTCGCCGTGGTGCTGACCATCACCTCGGGGCTGGAGTTCGCCCGCGACGTGCTGCGGCACCAGCGCGCCGGCGCGATCCGCTGAGCCTCCCTCGGGCCCAGCGGCGCGTCCTCACCGGTTGTAGCGGCGCTCGCGGTCCCGGAGCTCGCGTGCGGCGACCTCGCGGTAGTAGGTGACCACGGGCGCCAGCTCGGCGGCGTCCACGTTCGCCGAGGTCAGCTCGACGTAGCGGGCGCCCAGCGCCTCCAGGGTCAGCCGCCAGCTGCTGCTGCGCGGGTCGCCGGTCATCTCGACCAGGTGCGTCGGGTCGGCGAGGTTGAAGGTGTCCACCTGCCCGTCGCGGCGCACCTTGAGGGTGGCGCCCTTGAGCTCGACCGTGGTCACGCTCGCCGACATCAGGGCGCCGCGGAAGATCACCGCCACGATCGCGCACGCGGCCAGGCCGGCGATGGCGCCGACCGACTGGGTGGTGATGGTGAGCACCAGGCAGGCGACCACACCGAGCAGGGACAGGACGAGCAGGGTGCCCGCGAACACCCGTGGCCGGGCCCGCTCGGTCCAGTGGCCCTCGCCGAGGATCGCGATGTCGCGGGTCGGCTTCGGGGGCGGCGGCGGGGTGTAGGTGTCGTGGCCGGGTGAGCCCTGCGCCGGGATCGAGGGCGCCTCGGCCCCGCGGCGGGAGGGGCCGAGCCACGACGGCGTGTCGAAGTGCTCGCGGGCCTCGTAGACCGCCGGTGTCTCGTGCTCGTCGCGCTGGCTCGGGATCGGCGGGACGGGCGGCGCGTCGGTGGCGCCTTCCAGGCTGTCGTACTCGCTCATGGAATCTCCCGATTTGGGCTATTGGTCCGCTGTGGCCGTTGGGCACAGTGTGGCTCCGCGCGGCCGTTTGAGCACGGGTCCTGAGCGGGCTCGGAATCACCGGTCTGGACCAGCGAGGCGGTGCGGCTAGACCACCGGCTCGTCGCGCGGCGTGAGCGCCCGCGCGGCCTGGACCAGTGCCAGGTGGGAGAGCGCCTGCGGGAAGTTCCCCGCCATCCGGCTCCCGGCGACGTCGTACTCCTCCGAGAGCAGCCCGACGTCGTTGCGCAGCGCGAGCAACCGCCGCATCAGCGCGTGCGCGTCCTCGGTCCGGCCGGCGCGCGCGTACGCGTCGACCAGCCAGAACGAGCAGGCCAGGAACGGGTGCTCGTCACCGGTCAGCCCGTCCACGCCGGTCTGGGTCCGGTACCGCATCACCAGGCCGTCGCGGAGCAGGTCGCGCTCGACGGCCTCGATGGTGGCGAGCATCCGAGGGTCGTCACCGGACACGAAGCCGACCGCGGCCGCGACCAGCATCGAGGCGTCGGTCTCGTCGGTCTCGTAGTGCTGGCGGAAGGCACCGGACGGACCGACGCCGTGCTCGAGGATCTCGGCCCGTACGGCGTCGCGCAGTGACTGCCAGCGCTCCACCGGACCGTCGAGCCCGTGCTCCTCGACCGCGCGCACGGCCCGGTCGAAGGCCACCCAGACCATCATCCGGCTGTGCGTGAAGTGCCGCAGCGGCCCGCGGATCTCCCAGATGCCGTGGTCGGGCAGGTCCCAGGTCTCGGCCAGCCCGTTGACCAGCGAGCGCTGCAGCGACCAGCTGTCCGGGGTCTCGTCCAGGCCGGCGTCGCGCGCGGTGGCGAGCGCGCCGATCACCTCGCCGACCACGTCCGTCTGGCGCTGGTCGACCGCCGCGTTGCCGATCCGCACCGGCAGCGACCTGGCGTACCCGGCGAGGTGGTCGAGCTGGGTCTCCGGCAGGTGCCGGCCGCCGTCGACGGTGTACATGATCTGCAGGTCCTCGGGGTCGCCGGCGACCGCGCGCAGCAGCCAGTCCCGCCACGGCCCGGCCCGGTCCGGTCGCGAGGTCCCCGTCATCGCCTCGACGGCCAAGGCAGCGTCGCGCAGCCAGGAGTAGCGGTAGTCCCAGTTGCGCTCGCCGCCGAAGTCCTCGGGCAGCGACGTGGTCGGCGCCGCGACGATGCCGCCGGTGTCCTCGTGGGTCAGGCAGCGCAGGGTGTGCAGGCTGCGCAGCACGGCCTCGTGGTACGGGCCGTCCTCCTCGTACTCGGAGGCCCAGGCCTGCTGCTCGGCGATGGTCCGCTCGATCCGGCTGTCGATGTCCAGCGGGGGCGGTACGTCGCGGTGCGAGGGCACCCAGGTGAGGCTGAAGTCGAGCCGCTCGCCGGCCTTGACCTCGAGCTCGTCGTGGTGACGGCCGTCCTCGGCCCCGGGAAGCCGGTGCCCGGCGAGCACGATCTTGTCCGGACCGGCGACCGCGACGATGACCTCCTCGCCGTCCCGCTTCTCCCGGTGCACCCAGGGCCGGATGGTGCCGTAGTCGAACCGGACGACCAGCTCGTGCAGGATCCGCACCGACCCCGTCAGGCCCTCGATGCGGCGGACCAGGTCGGCGCGGCGGTCGCCGATCGGCATCACGTCGGTGATCCGGACGCTGCCGGTGGGCGTGGTGTACGTCGACTCCAGGACGGTCGTCGCGTCGACGTACCGGCGCTCGACGGTGACCGGCCCGTGGTCTGGGTCGGGGCCGAGCAGCCAGCGGCTGCCGTCCGGGTCGCCGAGCAGGTGCGAGAAGCAGGCAGCCGAGTCGTAGCGCGGGAGGCAGAGCCAGTCGACCGAGCCGTTGCGGCCGACCAGGGCGACCGTGTGCCGGTCGCCGACGATCGCGTAGTCCTCGATGGGCAGAGCCACGAGGCTGACACTAGTGTCAGTCCGGTGAAGACCCCGGAGATCGCCGCGCGCTTGCACCAGCGGCTTCTCGCGCGTGGCGAGACGGCGGCGTGCGCCGAGTCGCTGACCGGCGGCGGGGTGGCCGACCTGCTCAGCGGGACGCCGGGCGCCTCGGCGACCTTCGTGGGCGGAGTGGTCTCGTACGCCACCAGGGTCAAGCGCGACCTGCTCGGGGTCACCGCGGCCCAGGTGGTCTCCGCGGACTGCGCGGCGCAGATGGCCGTCGGGGTGCGGACCCTGCTGGCCGCGGACTGGGCGGTGGCGACCACCGGCGTCGCCGGGCCGGAGCGGCAGGACGACAAGCCGGTCGGCACCGTGTACGTCGGCGTGGCCGGTCCGCGCGGGGTGCAGGTGCACCGGCTCTCCCTGCACGGGGACCGGACCGAGATCCGGCAGGGCGCCGCGCGCGCCGCGATCGAGGCGCTGGCCGATGAGCTCGCCTGATCTCGTCGAGGTGGCCGACGCGCTCTACGCCCTCACCGCCGCCGAGTTCACCAGCGCCCGTGACGCCGCCGCCAAGGCCGCGGCCGACAAGGACCTGGCCAAGCAGATCAAGGCGCTGCGCAAGCCGTCGGTCGCGGCCTGGGCGGTGAACCTGCTGGTGCGCCGCGAGTCCGAGCAGATCGACCAGGTGCTCGAGCTGGCGGCGGGCCTGCGCGCGGCCGCGGAGTCCTTGGACGGCGAGGAGCTCCGCACGCTGACCAAGCAGCGGCGGCAGCTGACCGCCGCGCTCACCACCACGGCCCGCTCGCTGGCCCGCGAGCACGACGTGAAGCTGACCGAGGCGACCGCCGACCAGGTCGAGGGCATGCTGACCGCGGCCATGCTCGATCCCGTCGCCGCCGACGTGGTCCGCTCCGGCCTGGTGGTCACCGCGTTCACCTCGACGGGGGTCTCCGAGCTCGACGTACCGTCGGTGTGCGCCGTACCGGAGGCGCTCGGGCACCGGGCCTCGGCACTCGCCGAGCCCGAGCCCCCGGGTCCGCCCAAGCTGACCGTCGTGAGCGACGAGGCGGTCCGCCGCGCCGAAGCCCGCGAGCGGGTGCACGAGGCCACCCTGACCCGCGCCGCCGCGGAGGAGGAGGCCGAGCAGATCGCCGCCCGGATCGAGAACCTGCGCGCCCGGCGACTGCAGCTCGGTGGGGAGATCGACGAGCTGCGCCGCAGACTGGCCTCGCTCGAGGACCAGGTGGACGAGGTCGACGAAGATCTCGACGAGGCAGAATCCGCCCACGACGATGCCCTCGCCGAGGTCGCGGACGCCGTACGGGAGCTGGACGCCGCCGAGGCAGCCCTGGCCGCCTTCGACTGACTGCCGATCCGTTGCCTGCGCGTCCGATCCGTTGCATCGGATCGAAGAGCAGGTTTCACATGTGCCTTCGGGAAACCGTCACGCCCAGCCCTTCGCCCGCTCCACCGCCTTTTGCCAGAGGGCGTAGGCGGCGGCGGAGCGCTCGGCGGCGGCCGGGTCGGGCTCGAAGGTCCGGTCCAGCTGCCAGGAGGAGCGCAGGTCGTCGGTGGAGCTCCAGACGCCGGTGCCCAGACCGGCCATGAAGGCGGCACCGAGGGCGGTGGTCTCGACGATCCGGGGGCGTTCGACCGGCACGCCGAGCAGGTCGGCCTGGAGCTGGCAGAGCAGGTCGTTCGAGGCGGCGCCGCCGTCGACCGCGACCGAGGTGAGCGCGGGCATCGTGTCGATGACGTCGCGGACCTCGAAGGTGATCGCCTCCAGGGTCGCCCGGACGATGTGCGCGCGGGTGGTGCCGCGGGTCAGGCCGAGGATCGCGCCGCGGGCGTGCGGGTCCCAGTGCGGGGCGCCCAGGCCGGTCAGCGCGGGCACGAACACGACCCCGTCGGTGGAGTCGACGGTGGCAGCGATCGCCGCGGTCTCCGCCGCCGTACCGACGATCTGGAGTCCGTCACGCAGCCACTGCACCGCCGCGCCGGTGACGAAGATGGCGCCTTCGAGGGCGTAGGTGATCGCGCCATCCGGGGTGCGCCAGCCGGCGGTGGAGAGCAGGCCGGCGTCCGAGCGCTCGACGGTGCCACCGGTGTTGGTGAGGATGAACGAGCCGGTGCCGTACGTGCACTTGGAGTCGCCCACGTCGAAGCAGGTCTGCCCGAAGAGGGCGGACTGCTGGTCACCGGCGATGCCCGCGATCGGCAGGTCCAGGTCGAGGAAGCTGCGCGGGTCGGTCCGGGCCAGCTCGCCCCAGCTGTCGACCACCTCGGGCAGCGCGTCCGTCGGAACGCCGAACAGCTCGCACAGCTCGGGGGACCAGGCGCCCTTCTCCAGGTCGAAGAGCAGCGTCCGGGATGCGTTCGAGACGTCGGTGAGGTGCCAGGTGCCGCGGGTCATCCGGGCGACCAGGTAGGAGTCGACGGTGCCGATCGCGTAGCGCCCGGAGCCCACCAGGGCCCAGGTGTTCGGCTCGTGCTCGGCGATCCAGGCGAGCTTGGTGCCGGAGAAGTAGGGGTCCAGCCGCAGGCCGGTCAGCTGGGCCACCCGGTCCTCGTGGCCGGCGGCCTTGAGCCGCTCGCAGATCTCCGCCGTACGACGGTCCTGCCACACGATCGCGCGGCGCGGGGAACCGAGCGTCTCCCGGTCCCAGAGCAGGACGGTCTCGCGCTGGTTGGTGATGCCGATGCCGGCCAGGTCGGTCGCCTCGCCGGACCACGACTTGAGGCAGGCGCGGGTCGCCTCGAGGGTTGCCTGCCAGATCTCCTCGGGCGCGTGCTCGACCCAGCCCGGCTGCGGGAAGTGCTGGGCGAACTCCTGGTAGCCCTTGGCGGCGATGGCACCCTCCGGGGTGACGACCAGTGCCGTCACCCCGGTGGTGCCTGCGTCGATGGCGAGGATGCTGCGGCTCATGCCCGGCATCCTGTCAGGAGCCGCCGCGTCGGTGCAGCGTCGGCATGCCTGCACGTTGGAGGGACCCGAACGCCACCGAAGGTCCCTGAGCACCGCGCTGGATGGCATTGTGGACCGATGCGTGTGACCATCGACCAGTCAGGGCGTTTCGTCATCCCGAAGGCTGTGCGAGATCGACTTCGGCTCGAGGCCGGGACGGCCGTGGAGATCGTCGAGGACGGTGCTGGTCTGCGGATCGAGCCCGTCCCTCCGGACTAGGAGCCGAGGCGGCGCCGACTACCGGCTGCTCGCCTGACGCAGGATCTCCAGCACCTTCTCGTCCACCCAGGAACCGTCCTCGGCCACGCGCATCTCGTAGTTCTCGGTGCCGACCCAGGCCAGGAAGGTCGGATGGCCGGCGGCCTGCGCCAGCGACTCCAGCTCGGCCTCCAGGTCGGGGGTGACCGCGACCTTCTCCGCCTCGGTCGAGGCGGTCAGGTACAGGTCGTTGAGGGCGAGCAGGCGGGCGAGCTCGGTCACCGGGTCCGCGTGGTCGTCGACGCGCAGGTCCACCGCGACGTCGTCGCCCCCGCCGTACCCGGCTCCTTCGCGGACCACCAGCAGCGCCGCGGACTGCCGGCCGCGCTTGTCGCCGCCGGCCCCGTCGCCGGCGGCCAGGGCGGCCAGCAGCCGGCGGGAGAGCGGCTCGCCCTCGGAGGCGTCCCAGGCCTCGCGCATCGCCTCGACGACCCCGGACCCGGCCAGGATGTTGCCCTGGATCGCGACACCCTCGCCGGTGTACCCGCCGGCCCACTCGAAGCAGGCGCTGCCCGTGTGCGAGGCGGCACCGCCGTCGGCGTCGACGATGCCGATCTGCCGGTGGTCGCGCTTGTCGTCCTCCTCGAGCATCCGCTGCAGCGCGACGTCGGCGGTGGCGCCCTCGTCGAGGAGGGAGAGGCCGATGCCCTTCCAGGCGACGTTCGCGTCGGCCTGGGTGGCGAGCGCGCCGACCCCGGCGACCGCGGCCGGGACCACGTTGCCGACGGCGAGGAACTTGGAGGCGACCGCGACGCCCCAGCTGGGCTCGCCGTCGGGGCCGATCGCGCGGCCGACGATGGAGAAGGTCATGGGCCGACGATAGTCAGGTGCACTAGGGTGACCTGGGTCACTTGAACGATCCAATCGAGGAGGAACCATGCGCGTCGGAGTGCTCACCGGAGGTGGCGACTGCCCCGGGCTCAACGCCGTGATCCGCGCGGTCGTGCGCAAGGGCGTGACCGAGTACGGCTACGAGTTCGTCGGGTTCCGGGACGGCTGGCGCGGTCCGCTGGAAGGCATGACGATGCCGCTCGGCATCGACCAGGTCCGCGGCATCCTGCCCCGCGGCGGCACCATCCTCGGCTCCTCGCGCACCAACCCGTTCAAGGTCGAGGGTGGCGTCGAGCAGATCAAGGCCAACATCCAGGCCGCCGGGGTGGACGCGCTGGTCGCCATCGGCGGCGAGGACACCCTCGGCGTGGCCACCAGGCTGCACGACCTCGGCGTCAACGTGGTCGGCGTCCCGAAGACCATCGACAACGACCTCTCCGGCACCGACTTCACCTTCGGCTTCGACACCGCGGTCAACATCGCGATGGAGGCGATCGACCGGCTGCACACCACCGCCGAGTCCCACCACCGGGTGCTCGTCGTCGAGGTGATGGGCCGGCACGCGGGCTGGATCGCCCTGCACAGCGGCATCGCCGGTGGCGCCAACGTGGTGCTGATCCCGGAGCGCCCCTTCGACATCGACGAGGTGTGCAAGTACGTGCTGCGCCGGTTCGAGTCCAAGTACGCCGTGATCATGGTGGTCGCCGAGGGCGCCGTCCCCGTCGAGGGCGGCGACATGACCCTGGTCTCGGGGGAGAAGGACGCCTTCGGGCACGTCCGGCTCGGCGGCATCGGCGACCGGCTGGCCAGCGAGATCGAGGCCCGGACGGGCAAGGAGGCCCGCGCGGTCGTGCTGGGGCACGTCCAGCGTGGTGGCACCCCGACGGCCTTCGACCGCTGGCTGGCGACGCGGTTCGGGCTGCATGCGATCGCCGCGGTCCACGACGGCGAGTTCGGCACGATGATGGCGCTGCGCGGGACGAACATCGTGCGGGTGCCGCTGTCCGAGGGCACCGCGGAGCTCAAGCTGGTCCAGCCTTCCGAGTACGCGGAGGCCGAGGTCTTCTTCGGATAGCTCAGGGGAGCAGGACGATCTTCCCCGACGCCCGCCGGCTCGCCAGCAGCTCGTGCGCGGCGACCACCTCGGTCAGCGGGAACGTCGCCTCGACGAACACCCGCAGCCGCCCGGTCGCGGCCAGCTCGGCCAGCTCGGGGGCGGCGGCCTCGCGGATCTCCTTGCCCTCCTCGCCACCGGCGCCGAGCACCCGGATGCCCTCGCGCGGGCCGCGGTCGAAGTTGGCGATGGTCGCGATCCGGCCGCGCTCGGCGACCACGGCCAGCGAGACGTCCAGGGCCTCGTCAGTGCCGGCCAGGTCCAGGGCCGCGTCGATGCCGTCGGGCGCCGCCGCGCGGACGCGGTCGAGGAGGCCGTCGCCGTACGTGACCGGGACGGCGCCGAGCTCGCGCAGCAGGTCGTGCTGCGACGGCGCCGCCGTACCGACGACCCGGGCACCCCGCAGCACCGCGAGCTGGACCGCGACAAGCCCGACCCCACCCGCGGCGCCGTGCACCAGCACCGTGTCCCCGGCGCCGAGGTCGACGGCGGTGACGGCGTGCGCCGCCGCGGTGCCGGTGAGCATCAGGCCGCTGGCCTCGGGCCAGTCCAGGCCGGCCGGCTTGGCGACCACCGTGCGTACCGGCGCGACCACGTCGGTCGCGTAGCCGCCCCGCACCGGGTGCGCGATCACCTCGTCGCCGACGGCGTGCCCGGTGACGTCGTCGCCGACGGCCGTGACGACTCCGGCGACCTCGAAGCCGAGCGGGATCGGGAGCTTCGCCGGGTCGGTGCCCCAGACGCCGGAGTACACCTTCATGTCGGCCTGGTTGACCCCGGCCGCGCGCACCTCGACGAGCACCTCGCCGGGACCCGGGACCGGTGCGGACTCCTCGGTGATCGTGAGCACCTCGGGTCCTCCGTACGCCGCGGCACGCACCTGGGTCGTCATGGCCGCGATCCTAGTGTTCGCGTCACGGCGTCCGGTCCGGGCCGTTCGCCGCGGGGACGTAGACTCGTCCGGTGCAAGAACCCGCTTCCCTTCCCGGCGTCCCGAGCCTGGCCGAGCTGCACGCGCGTGGTGCCGCTCAGCAGCCGACGTACCCGGACACCGCCGCGGTCGACGCCGCCGTGTCCCAGCTGCGCTCCTACCCGCCGCTGGTCTTTGCGGGCGAGTGCGACGAGCTGAAGGAGAAGCTGGCCGCGGTCGCCCGCGGCGAGGCCTTCCTGCTCCAGGGCGGCGACTGCGCGGAGACCTTCGCGGGCGTCACCGCGGACAACATCCGCAACAAGCTGCGGGTGCTGCTGCAGATGGCGGTCGTGCTGACCTACGCGGCGTCGGTGCCGGTGGTCAAGCTCGGTCGCTTCGCCGGCCAGTACGCCAAGCCGCGCTCCTCGGACTTCGAGACCCGCGACGGCGTGACGCTGCCGGCGTACCGGGGCGACGCGGTCAACGGCTACGACTTCACCGCCGAGTCCCGGGTGCCCGACCCGCAGCGGCTCGTCGACGTCTACCACGCGTCCTCGGCGACGCTGAACCTCGTGCGCGCGTTCACCACCGGTGGCTATGCGGACCTGCGCCAGGTGCACGCCTGGAACACCGACTTCGTGCTCGGCTCGCCGGTGGGCAACCGCTACGAGGCGATGGCCAACGAGATCGACCGCGCGCTCACCTTCATGCGCGCGATCGGCGCCGACCCCGACGAGTTCCACCGCGTCGAGATGCACTCCAGCCACGAAGCACTGGTGCTGGAGTACGAGCACGCGATGACCCGTATCGACTCGCGCACCTCGCTGCCGTACGACGTCTCCGGGCACTTCGTCTGGATCGGGGAGCGCACCCGCCAGCTCGACGGCGCGCACGTCGAGCTGCTCAGCAAGATCCGCAACCCGATCGGCGTGAAGCTCGGCCCGACCACCTCCGCCGACGACGCCATCGCCCTCGCCGGCCGGCTCAACCCGGAGAACGAGGCCGGCCGGCTCACCTTCATCACCCGGATGGGTGCGGGCAAGATCAACGAGCTGCTGCCGCCGCTGGTGGAGAAGGTCGAGGCAGCGGGCGTCAAGGCGGCCTGGGTCTGCGACCCGATGCACGGCAACACCTACGAGGCGTCCTCGGGCTACAAGACCCGCCGCTTCGACGACGTGATCGCCGAGGTGCAGGGCTTCTTCGACGTGCACCGTGCGCTGGGTACCTGGCCCGGCGGTCTGCACGTCGAGCTCACCGGCGACGACGTGACCGAGTGCGTCGGCGGCGGTGAGGAGCTGGCCGAGATCGACCTGGGCTCGCGCTACGAGTCGGTCTGCGACCCCCGGCTGAACCGGGTGCAGTCCCTGGAGCTGGCGTTCTTGGTCGCCGAGATGCTGCGCAAGGCCTGAGCCTTGATCGACCTGCGCTCGGACACGCTGACCAAGCCGACCGCCGGCATGCGGCGAGCCATGGCCGCGGCCGAGGTCGGCGACGACGTGTACGGCGAGGACCCGACCGTCACGGCGCTGGAGGAACGGGTCGCGGCCTTGTTCGGCAAGGAGGCGGCGGTGTTCACGCCGACCGGCTCGATGGCGAACGTGCTTGCGGTCGGCTCGCTGGTCGCCCCCGGCCAGGAGGTGCTCTGCGAGGCCCGCGCGCACATCGTCCGGGCCGAGCTGGGCGCGCACGGTGCGCTGACCGGCATCACCACGCGGACCTGGTCGCACCCCGACGGGCAGATCGACCTGCCCGCGATCCAGGGCATGTTCGCCCCCGACATGGGCATGTACTTCGTCCGCACCGTCGCGGTCTCGGTGGAGAACACCCACAACTTCGCCGGCGGCTCGGTGCTCCCGCTCGAGGACCTGCAAGCGCTGCGGTCCTGGACCGACGAGGCCGGCATCGCCGTGCACCTGGACGGTGCCCGGATCTGGAACGCGCACGTCGCCACCGGCACGGCCCTGGCCACGTACGGCGACGTCGCCGACGTGCTCGCGGTCTGCCTGTCCAAGGGCCTGGGTGCTCCGATCGGCTCGCTCATGGTCGGGTCCGCGGATGCCGTGACCGAGGCGCGCGTACGACGCAAGCGGCTCGGCGGGGGCATGCGCCAGGTGGGCGTGCTCGCCGCGGCCGGGCACTACGCGCTGGACCACCACGTCGAGCGGATGGCCGAGGACCACGAGAACGCCCGGCTGATCGCCGAGGCCTGCGGCGTCGACCCGGCGAGCGTGCCCACGAACATCGTCGTCGTGGACGTGCCCTCGGCGCCGGCGGTCGTCGCCGCCGCTGCCGAGCAGGGCGTCAAGGTCGGGGCGGTCGGCCCGCAGCGGGTCCGGCTGCTGACCCACCTGGACGTCACCCGCGAGGACGCCGAGCAGGCCGCGAAGGTGCTCGCCTCGATCCTGGCCTGATCTGAGTAGCAGCACTCATGCCCGGGAGCGGGCCCGCGGCCTAGCCTCACGGACATGAAGTCTCCCTGGCTCGTCTCCGTCGTGATCGCCCTGGCGATGGGCGTTCTCGTGCTCGCGTCCGGGGGAGCGCGGGTGCTGAGCGACGCGTACCACTCGGCCGGCCTGTCCCTGCCGGGCAGCGCGCCTCGCGCGGACGAGACCGACCGCATCGCCGAGACCGTGGCCACCGCGGTCGGGTACCCGCGGCAGTCCTCGGCCGACGGATTCGCGCGCGCGGCGCAGGCGACCGCAGCGGCCCGGGACGGCCGGCTCGCGGTCGTCGAGTCGACCGCCCTGACGGCTCGTGACGCCTTGGACCCGCTGGCCCGCCTGGTGTTCCGGATCCACCTCGCCGGTACGGGTGACGGCTTCGGTGAGCAGCCCGAGGTGACCTACTGCTACCGGGCGGAGTTCAACCGGTACGGCGTCGTCGACGAGCCCGTGCGCGTCGACTGCCCGCCCGGCGCGACGTCGGTCACCCCGCCGCCGGCACCCGCGCAGCGACGGGTCCCGGCCGGTGCCGACCGGGTCGTCGCCCGCGCGCTCGAGGCTGGGCATGTCGAGGCCCGGGTCACCACCGGCGTACGACGGCTGACCGCGGCCGCTGACCTGCCGCCGTCGGTCTCGGTCAACGCCGAGGGCACCGCCGTCGCGGTCAGCGCCCCGGGGACCTGCCTGCTCGGGCGCCGCACCGGCGGGAAGGTCGAGGTCTGGTACGTGCCGCCCGCGATGGCCCAGCCGGGGGAGCTCTCCTGCGACCCGGGCACCGCGCTCGCCGGCCTCGGGCAGCGCGCCCCGCACTGACTCAGGGACGACGGGTCTCGTCAGGCAGGTCGAGGGTGGCGATGAATTCGGCCGCATTGCGGGCGCCCTCGTCGCGCGCCGCCGCCAGCCGCTCGCGCCGCTGCTGAGCCTGACGTCTCCGCGACGGAATCGTCGTGAAGCCGAGCAGGGCGGCCGTTAGGCCGGCGGCGAACCAGAGCACGCGGGACGGAGATCCGAATCCGTCATCGATGTTCCACGAGTAGAGCGCGACGAGACCCGCGACGACCACGATCTGCACACCCACGAACCCCGCTGCCGTGCCGAGAGCGAATCCAAGCATCTGGGGGATCGGATGGCCGGACAGCCGCGCGGCGAGACCGGCGCATGGCATCGCCAGTGCGATCCACATCATGTCGCGATCCGCCGCGGGCCAGACCTCGCGGATCACGGTCCAGGCGAGCACCGTGGGCGTGCCTAGGAGCACGAGGTACACGAGGAACCGCAGCACACGCACCCGAGGAGTCTCTCAGGACCCGAGCCGGGCCGCCGATCAGGTTCTCGTGATCCTCAAGGCCTCGGGTGCGCTCGTCTGCGTCGTCACGCTGCTCGCCGCGCCCGCGCTCGCGGACGGTTCCGGACGGACGCCGGACGAGAAGGTCCCGCACCCCGCCAAGCCCTGCAAGCTGCTGCCGCCCTCGGCCCAGCCGAAGCAGGCGCCGCGCGCGGCCCGGCGGGACGACCCAGCGGACGGGACGCTGGTGGTCACGATCCCGCGCACCACCTGCAACGCGGGCCGCTGACCTCAGCCGCTGACCTCAGCCGCGGATGCGCTCCAGCGCGTCCACCCGGCCCAGCACCGGCGGCAGCTGCCGTACCGCCTGGGCCAGCGCCCGCAGCTCGGTGCCCAGCAGGGCCTGGGGGCCGTCGCAGAGCGCGTGCTCGGGGTCCGGGTGCACGTCGACGATGATGCCGTCGGCACCGACGCCGATCGCGGCCCGCGACAGCGGCACCACGAGGTCCTTGCGCCCGCCTGCGTGCGAGGGATCCACGATGACCGGCAGGTGGCTCCATGCCTGCACCACCGGGACCGCGGAGATGTCCAGGGTGTTGCGGGTGGTCGGCTCGAAGGTGCGGATGCCGCGCTCGCAGAGCACCACGTCGAGGTTGCCGCGCTGGGCGACGTACTCGGCGGCCATCAGCCACTCCTCGATGGTGGCGGTCATCCCGCGCTTGAGCAGCACCGGCTTGCCGGCGTCGCCGACGGCCTGCAGCAGCCCGAAGTTCGCCATGTTCCGGGTTCCGACCTGGAGCATGTCTGCGTGCTCGGCGACCACGGCGACGTCGCGGGCGTCGACGATCTCGGTGACGATCGGCAGCCCGGTGGTCTCACGGACGTCGGCGAGGATCTCCAGGCCTTTCACGCCCAGTCCCTGGAACGCGTACGGCGAGGTCCGCGGCTTGAACGCACCGCCGCGCAGCAGGGTCGCGCCGGCGGCCTTGGCCATCTCGGCCGCCTCCAGCGTCTGGCTCGCCGTCTCGACCGCGCACGGGCCGGCGATGAAGGTGAACGTCTCCGGGCCGATCGGGACCTTGTTCCCTGCCGGGCCGACCCACACCGTGGACCGGTCGGGGTGGTGCTGGCGGCTGACCAGCTTGAAGGGGTCGGAGATGCGGTGCACGTTCGCGACGCCCGGCATGCTGCGCAGGTTCAGGCCGTGGAAGGAGTCGATGTCGCCGACCAGGCCGATGATGGTGCGCACCACGCCGCGGCTCACGAACGCCTGACCTCCGACGCTCTCCACCCGTTCGGTGACGTGCGCGATCTGCTCCTCGGTGGCGTCGGACGCCATCACCACGACCATGATCCGAGGGTAGGGCGCGACGTCCAGCAGGTGGACCAGCTATCCGGCCCGCGAGACGGCCGCTAGTCGCAGTGCAGCTCGGTCGTGGAGGTGCCGTCCGTGAACGAGCAGTTGTCGAACTGTGAGGCCACCAGCCCGCCGATCGCGAAGATGGCGATCACCAGCACCACCGCGAGCACGGTGAGCACCGTGCTGATGATGCCGAGGATGTAGCCGGCCTGCGCGGTGCCGCGACCGCCGAGCCGGCCCTGGGAGGCATCGATCTCGCGCATCGCGTTGCGGCCGATGATCCAGGCGGCGATGCCGGCGGGCTGGCACATCACCAGGCTGACGATGCCGATGATGAGCGCCGTGGTCGCGCTGCTCGGGGTCGGCGGCGCCGGCTGGTAGTAGCCGGGCGGTGCCTGGTAGTAGCCCGGCGGAGGCGTCCCGTACGGCGGCTGCCCGGGCTGCTGCGGCGGCTGCTGCGGCGGCTGCTGCTGCGGATCGCCCTGCGGTGGCTGCTGCTCGCTCATGCCCGGGAGTATGGCAGCGCGGCCAGCCCGGGGGAGGGGAGTCAGCGGACCCGGTGGGGCCGGCGCAGCTCGCCCGGCAGGTACGCGGCCCCGGCGGCGACGGTCCCGGCGATGTCGGCGGGGTTGGAGAACGCGCACCGCTGCAGGGAGAGGCAGCCGCAGCCGATGCACGAGTCCAGCCCGTCGCGCAGCCGCTCCAGCGCGGCGATGCGCTCGTCGAGACGGCCGCGCCAGTGCCGGGAGATCCGCTGCCAGTCGGCCTTGGTGGGGGTCCGGTTGCTCGGCAGCTGCGCCAGCTCCTCGCGGATCTCGGCGAGGGTCAGCCCCACGTTGCTGGCGGCCCGGATGAAGGCGAGCCGGCGCAGCACGCTGCGCTCGTAGCTGCGGCGCCCGCCGGCCGAGCGACCGGCCTCGATCAGGCCCTGGTCCTCGTAGAAGCGCAGTGCCGAGGCGGCGTACCCGCTGCGCCGGGCGACCTCGCTCACCGAGAGCACGTCGTGACGGTCCACCGAAAAGCCCCTTGACCTCAAGTTCACTTGAACTTGAAGGATGGCACGACCGGAACGATCCCTCAAGGAGAACCACGATGCCTCTCGCCCTCGTCACCGGCGGCTCCGCCGGACTGGGCCGCGCCCTCGCCCACGGACTCGCCGACGCCGGCTGGACGGTGATCGCCGACGGCCGCGACGCCGACCGGCTCGCCGCCGCGGCCGACCGCCCCGGGATCGTCGCGATCCCCGGCGACGTCAGCGACACCGACCACCGCGCCGCCCTGGTCGCAGCGGTCCGCGAGCGCGGCCCGCTGGACCTGCTCGTGCACAACGCCAGCACGCTGGGCCCGCTGCGCGGCGACACCCGTCTGCCCCGGCTGGCCGACGTCACCGTCGACGACCTGCAGCACGTCTGGCGGCACAACCTCGGCGCCCCGCTGGTGCTGACGACCCAGCTGCTGCCCGACCTGCGCGCGGCCGGCGGCATCCTGCTCGCGATCTCCTCGGACGCCGCCGTCGAGCACTACGAGGGCTGGGGCCTGTACGGCGCCTCCAAGGCCGGCCTCGACCACATCGCGCTCACCTTCGCGGCCGAGAACCCCGAGATCACGTCGTACGCGGTCGACCCCGGCGACATGCGCACCCAGATGCACGCGGACGCCTTCCCCGGCGAGGACATCTCCGACCGGCCGCTCCCGGAGTCGGTGGTGCCGCACCTGCTCGCCCTGCTCGCCGAGCGGCCCGCCTCGGGACGGTACCGGGCGCGCGAGTTCTCGCTGCGGGCCGACATCGTCCGGGCGCTGCAGGGCGTGGTCTGACATGCGCCTGATCGAGGAGCGCCCCGTGACCGTGTTCCCGGCGCCGCGCGAGACCACGGCACCGGCGCCCGCCGAGGCACGCGGGCTCGAGCGCGACCAGGTCCGGCTGCTCGTGGCCCGGCCCGACGGCGTCACCCACGCCCGGTTCCGGGACCTCGCCGACCACCTGGAGGCCGGCGACCTGGTCGTCGTCAACGACTCCGCGACCGTCGCCGGCGAGCTCGACGCCGCGGGCCCGTACGGCGCCGCGGTGCTGCACCTGGCCACCCCGCTGGACGACGGCTCCTGGGTGGTCGAGGTGCGCACCGCTCCCGACGGCGCCCGGGCCGTGCTCGACGCGGCGTCCGGGGCGGTCTTCGCGGCCGGTGCGGTCGAGGTGCGGCTGCTCGAGCCGTACCCGCGCTCCGGATCGTCGCCGACCGGTGCGGGCAACCGGCTCTGGCGGGCGGCGGTGACCGGCCCGCTCGAGGCGCGGCTGTCGTCGTACGGGCGGCCGATCGGGTACGGCTACCTGCCGCGGCGCTACCCGCTGGAGGCGTACCAGACGATCTTCTCGACGCGTCCCGGGAGCGCCGAGATGCCGTCGGCCGCGCGGCCGTTCACGCCGTCGCTGGTGACCCGGCTGGTGAGCAAGGGGGTGGCGGTCGCCCCGGTGACGCTCCACACCGGCGTCTCCTCGCAGGAGGCCGGCGAGGCTCCGCAGCCCGAGCGGTTCGCGGTGCCGGAGACGACCGCGCGGCTGGTGAACGCGGTCCGGGCCGGCGGCGGCCGGGTGGTCGCGGTCGGGACCACCGTCACCAGGGCCCTGGAGTCCGCGGTCGAGCGTGATGTCGTCGTCGCCACGCGGGGCTGGACCGAGCGGGTGGTCACGCCGGCCGACCCGCCACGCGTGGTGACCGGCCTGGTCACCGGCTGGCACGACCCGCAGGCCTCGCACCTGCTCCTGGTCGAGGCGGTCGCGGGCCGGGAGCTCAGCCAGCGCGCGTACGACGCCGCGGTGGCCGGCGGCTACCTGTGGCACGAGTTCGGCGACGCCGCCCTGCTGCTGCCATGAGGTCACACCGCGATGTGCTGCACTTCCCCCTCGATCTTGCGCCGGGGGACCAGCTCGACGATCAGCATCGCGGCCAGCACCATCCCGCCGCCCAGCAGCATCCGGGCGGTCACCGACTCGCCGCCGAGGAGCACGGCGAACAGCGCGGCGAAGACGGGCTCCATGCTCATGATGATGGCGCTGCGGGTCGGGGGCAGGTGGGCCTGCGCCCAGGTCTGCCCGAGCAGCGCCGCAGCCCCGGCGAACAGGGCCATGTAGACCACCGCGAGCCAGTCGCCGCCGCCCTCGGGTAGCACGATCCCGCCCGGCGCGGCGGCGACCAGGCAGATCGCGCTGATCGTCACGCACTGCAGGATGGACATGCCGATCGCGTCCGACGGCTTCGACCAGGCGCCCAGCCCGACGATGTGCAGCGCGTAGATCACCGCGGCGAGCAACGTCAGGCCCTCGCCGTACCCGACGGAGAAGCCGCGCAGGCTCAGAACCGCGAGCCCGCCGAGGGCGATCAGCACGGCGGCCCAGGTCAGCGCGGTGATCCGGGTGCGCAGGATCGCCGCGGCGAGCAGCGGGGTGAAGACGACGTACATGCCGGTCACGAACCCCGAGACGCTGGCCGCCGTGTGCGCCAGGCCGATGGTCTGCAGGATCTGCGCACCGCCGTACAGGGCGCCGAGGACCAGCGCCTTGCGCCGGACGTCGGGGGAGAGCCGCGCGATCGCCCGGGGCGCGATCAGCAGCATCGCCGCGCTCGCCACGGTGAACCGCACCGCGAGGAAGTCGATCGCCGGCACCCGGTCGAGCAGGTCGTGGATGAGGAAGAACGTCGAGCCCCAGCAGGCCGTCATCGCGAGCAGGGTCAGCGTGGCCAGCAGCGGGACGAGTCGCTGGCGGCGGTCCGGAGCGCTCACGCGGCGCGCTCGCGCAGCTTCTTCAGCAGCGGCAGGCAGGTGCCGGTCGGATCACCGGAGCCGGGCGTCTCCAGGATGAACGGCACGCCGTCGGTGGCCGGGTGCGCGAGCAGCGCGGCGAACGCGTCCTCGCCGATGTGCCCTTCGCCGATCCGCTCGTGCCGGTCGCGGAACGAGCCGCGCACGTCCATCGAGTCGTTCGCGTGGACCAGGCGCAGCCGGCCCGGCCCGGCGATCTCGACCAGCCGGTCCAGGGTCGCCGCCGCACCATCGGGCTCGTCGAGCGGTGCACCGGCAGCGAAGACGTGGCAGGTGTCCAGGCAGATGCCGACGCGCGGGTGCCGGTCGAGCGCGTCGAGGTAGGGCTCCAGGTCCTCGACGCCGGCGCACAGCGAGCGGCCCTGGCCGGCGGTGGGCTCGAGCAGCAGCCACGGCGAGTGGTCGTCCAACGTGTCCAGGATCGGCAGCAGGCCCTCGCGGATCTGGCGCAGCGCACCCGCGTAGCCGCCCTCGTCCACGCAGGACCCGGTGTGCACGACGACGCCCTCGGCCCCGAGCGCGACCCCGCGCAGCAGGTTGTGCGCGACGCTGGCCACCGACTTCTCGTACGTGGCCGCGGTCGGCGAGCCCAGGTTCACCAGGTACGGCGCGTGCAGGAAGGTGCGCATCGACCGGTCCGCGCAGGCCTCCCGGAACGCGGCGTCCCCGGCCGGCGTCCCGTTGCTGTGCGCCCAGCCGCGCGGGTTGCCCGCGAAGATCTGGAGGGTCTCGGCGCCGATCTCGTCGGCGGTCCGCAGCGCACCCTCGGCGAGTCCCCTGCCGACCTTGACATGGGTACCGAGGGGCCGGGAAGGAGGGTTGCGCACCGGCTCACCCTACGCGGAGGCCGTCCATCACCACCGTGAGGATCCGCCGGGTCTGCGCGCGATCGAAGTTCGGCATCATCGTGCAGCCGCCGACCAGCCGGAGCACGTCGCCGGAGGTGACGTCGGTGCGGATCTGGCCGGCCTCCTGGGCGGCGCTGACCAGCGCCTCGGCGTTGTCGTAGATCACCGCGCGCGAGTGCGTCATCAGGTCGGACTCGCGGCCGACCGCCTCGACCAGCTCGGTGAAGATGTGCCGCTTGGTCGCCGCGTAGTCGACGAACGCCTCCAGCCACAGCGCGAGTGCGTCGACGGGGGAGCTGTTCGGGATCACCTTCTCGGCGGTCTCGCGGAGCACGTCGACCTCGTCGCGGTAGACGGCCTCGAGCAGGTCGAGCCGGGTGGGGAAGTGCCGGTACAGGGTGCCGATGCCGACGCCGGCGGCCTTGGCGATCTGCTCGAGGGAGGCCTGGCCGCCCTCGGTGGTGAACACCTCGCGCGCGGTCTCGACCAGCTTGGCGCGGTTGCGGGCCGCGTCGGCGCGCAGGCGGGGCGCTTCCTGGGGCGCTTCCTGGGTCGCTTCCTGGGTCGCGTCGTCAGTCATCGTCGTTTGTCCCTTGCATAACCGGAGGCTACCTCCGTATAGTAAGTGGAGGCGCCCTCCACATCATACGTTCTCTTTCGAACGGAGCACATCTCTCGTGTCCGACCAACTTATCGCCGACACCCCGGCGACCACCCGCGAGACGCGGGCCCCGCGCCAGGAGCGCAGGGGCCTCGTCCTCGCGGTCATCCTCATCGCGCAGCTGATGGTGGTGCTCGACATGAGCATCGTGAACGTCGCGCTGCCGCACATGCAGACCGCGCTCGGGTTCAGCCCCACCGGGCTCTCCTGGGTGCTCAACGCCTACAGCCTCACCTTCGGCGGGCTGCTCCTCCTGGGAGCGCGCGCCGGTGACCTGCTCGGTCGCCGGCCGACGTTCCTGGCCGGAATCGCGGTGTTCACGCTGGCCTCCTTCGCCGGCGGCTTCGCGCAGTCCGACACCACGCTGATCGCGGCGCGGGCGGTGCAGGGCATCGGTGCCGCGCTGGCCGCACCGGCGAGCCTGTCCCTGCTGACCACGATGTTCCCCGAGGGCCGCGAGCGCACCCGCGCGCTCGGCCTCTACACCGCCGTCTCCGTCGGCGGCGTCTCCTTCGGCCTGGTCGCCGGCGGCATCCTCACCGAGATCGCCTCCTGGCGCTGGGTGATGCTGGTCAACGTGCCGTTCGGCATCGCGGTCGCCGCCATCGCCTGGCTCGCGGTGCCGCACACGCCGCGTCGCCCCGGCCGGTTCGACCTGGTCGGCGCGGTCACCTCGACCCTCGGCGTCTCCGGCGTCGTCTACGGGTTCGTGCACGCCGCCGAGCACGGCTGGGGGAGCCTGGTCACGCTGGTCACCATCCTCGGCGGCATCGCCCTGCTGGCCGTCTTCGTGGTGGTCGAGCGCGGTGCCGAGGAGCCGATCACGCCGCTCTCGCTGTTCGCCAGCCGGGTGCGCAGCGGCGCCCTGCTGGCCCGGATGTTCCTGATCGCCGGGGCGATGGGGGCGTTCTTCTTCCTCACCCAGTACCTGCAGGACGTGCTCGGCTTCAGCCCGATCCAGGCCGGGCTGGCGTTCCTGCCGATGACCGCGGCGGTGTTCGTCGCCTCGCAGTCGAGCTCGCGCTACCTGGTCGAGGCGTTCGGCCCGCGCCCGGTGATGATCGCCGGCGCCGTGCTCAGCCTCGGCTCGCTGGTCTGGCTGCTCGGGCTGGACGTGCACAGCGGGTACGGCGAGCTGGTGGTCTCCCTGGTGCTCCTCGGCTTCGGCAACGGGCTCGCGTTCGTGCCGCTGACCGCCTCGGCGCTGCACGCCGTGCAGCCGCACGAGGCCGGTGCCGCGGCGGGCCTGGTCAACGTCGCCCAGCAGCTCGGCTCGGCGCTCGGCCTGGCCGGCCTGGTCACCGTCTCCGGGCACGCCACCCGCTCGGCCGAGCTCAGCCCGGCCCTGTCCGAGGTCGCCCGCGCGCACCAGACCTTCCTCACGGGTGCGCACGCGGCCTTCGAGGCGGCCACGGTGATGCTCCTGGTCACGCTGGTCCTGGTGACCTGGGTGATCCGCCGGGAGACCGTCGAGCCGGCCGCGGTCGAGGTCTGAGCTAGACGATGGTGAGGGTGACGGTGCTGCCCTTGGGCGCACTGTTGCCCTCACCCGGGCTCACGCCGACGACGTAGTTGGCCCCGAAGAACAAGGCGCTGTGCTCGACGTTCACCTTGAACCCGAGGGCCTCGAGCTTCTTCTTCGCGTCCTTCGTGCGCATCCCCCGGACCCCGGGGATCTGCACCAGCTCGGGGCCCTTCGAGACCACCAGGGTGATGGTGTCGCCCTTGAAGCCGGTGCCGCTGTTCGGGGTCTGCGAGATCACGTACCCGGCCGCGACCACGTCGCTGAACTGCTCGCTCGCGCTGACCTTGAAGCCCTTGGCCTCCAGCCGGGTCTTCGCGGTGGCGGCCGGCTTGTTGGTCCAGTTGCCGATCGGGATCGGCTGCCTGCCCTTGCTGACCACCAGGTCCACGGCGGCGTCGCGCTTGAGCGGGGTGCCCTGCCGCGGGTCGGTCCCGATCACCCGGCCGGCGGGCACCTTGTCGTCGTACCGCTGCACGGTGCTGCCCACCGAGAGCGACTGCTCGGCCAGCAGGGTGGTCGCCTCGGCGACGGTGCGCCCGCGCAGCAGCGGCACCTCGTGCCGCTCCGGGCCGAGCGAGATCGTCGCGGTGACGGTGCCGTCCTTGGCCACCCGGTCGCCGGGCGCGGGATCGGTCTCGATCACCGATCCCTTGGCGACCGTCTCCGAGTAGGCCGGCTTCCCGGTCTCGAAGGTCAGCCCGGCCTTGGTGATCTTCGCCTTCGCGGCCGACTCGGTCAGGTTGATGACGGCCGGCGTGGTCGTGTAGCGCGCGACGCCGAGGTACCAGCCGCCGAGCCCGACGAGCAGGGCCGCGACGAGCACGCCGGCGAGCAGGTAGAGCCCGCGTCGCGACCGCTTCTCCCGGTAGGGAGCCGGCGGCTCGGCGAGGGCCGGGGGCGGGCTCGCCGGCGGGCCGGGCGGCTCGGGCGGCGGCACCGTGGCCGTCCGGGTCGGTGGCACCACCGGCACCCGTGGCACCGGCGTGGTCGCGTCGAAGTCGAAGACCTCGTCGCGCACCGGCGCGAGGTCGAGCTCGTCGGTGCGCTCGGGGGAGACCGCCCGGGGCAGCAGGTCGTCGACCAGCTCGGGGTCGTCGACGACACCGTGGTCCAGCGCCTGCCGGACCCGGCGCACCTGGTGCAGCAGCACCCGCGCGTCCGAGGGCCGCAGGTCGCGGTCGCGGGCGGTGGCGCGGGCGACCAGCGCGTCGACGTACGGCGGGAGCCCGGGCACCTTCGCCGACGGCGGCGGCACGTCCTCGTGCACGTGCTTGTAGGCGACCTGGATCGGGCTGTCCGCCTGGTGCGGCTTGGTGCCGGTGAGCATCTCGTAGACGATCACGCCGGCGGCGTACACGTCGGCGCGCGCGTCCGCCTTGCCGTCGACCACGAGCTCGGGGGACAGGTAGGACACCGTGCCGATCAGCACGCCCCCGGTGGCGGTGTGCTGGGTCTCGGCGTTGACCGCGCGGGCCAGCCCGAAGTCGGCGACCTTGACCCGGCCATCGTCCGCGAGCAGCACGTTCTCCGGCTTCACGTCGCGGTGGATCATCCCGGCGGTGTGCGCGGCGGCCAGCGCCGCCAGCACCGGCTCCATCAGGCCGAGCGCCTTGCCCGGCTCCATCGGGGCTTCCTTGCGGATCAGGTCGCGCAGCGTCAGGCCGGGCACGTACTCCATCACCAGGAACAACGTGCCCTGGTCGTCGCCCTGGTCGAAGACCGCCACCACGTTGTGGTGCGAGAGCCGGGCCGCCGACCGGGCCTCGCGCTCGAACCGGGCCACGAACTCCTCGTCGTCACCGAGGCCGGCGTGCATCACCTTCACCGCGACGGTGCGGTCCAGCCGCAGGTCGCGCGCCTGGTAGACCGTCGCCATCCCGCCACGGGCCACCCGCGAGCTCACCTGGTAGCGGCCGTCGAGGACGCGACCGATCATCGGGTCGTCACTGCGACCCGTGTCCGTGCGCTCCACAACGTCCTCCAAGCGACCGGTGGGGAAGTCCCGATCACGCCGAGTTTAAGGGGCCGGTCCCCGGAATCGCGGGAGCGCGACGCGGCTGGCAGCATGGTCACGTGAGCGAGAACACCCCCGACGAGCCCGATCTCGGCGCCCTGGTTCCGGCCTGGCTGGACTGGAAGGCGGCCGCCGGCGAGCTCGGCGTCACCGTCAGCAAGGTCCGCCAGTACATCCGCGAGCACCACCTCGCCGCCGCGGTGCCCGCCGCCGGCGCCGGCCAGCAGGTGCCGGCCGAGCTGATCCAGGACGGCCAGATCGTCAAGGGCGTACCCGGCCTGCTCACGCTGCTCCACGACGGTGGGTACGACGACCGCGAGATCCTCGCCTGGATGTTCACCCCCGACGACACCCTGCCGGGCCGGCCGATCGACGCGCTCCGGGAGAACCGCGGCTCCGAGGTCAAGCGCCGCGCCCAGGCGATGTCGCTCTGAGCATGAGCCAGCGCGTCAAGGGCCTGCTCGCCCTGGTCGGCCTCGCGGTCGTGCTGGTGCTGCTGCTCTGGGCCGGCGGCAACGGGCCCTCGCGCGGCGGCGACGACGACCGGCCGGCGGCGACGCCCACCAGCGGGGCCGTCGCCCTCACGGACCTTCCGCGCGAGGCGGCCGCGACGTACCGGCTGATCGAGAACGGCGGGCCGTTCCCCTACGACCGCGACGGCGTGGTGTTCCGCAACGCCGAGCGGCTGCTGCCTCCGCAGCCCCGCGGCTACTACCACGAGTACACGGTGCCGACGCCGGGATCGCAGGATCGGGGCGCCCGGAGGATTGTGGTCGGGGACGAGGGCGAGGTGTACTACACGGAAGATCACTACCGGTCGTTCGTGCGCGTCGACACTGGCTGACCTCGGACGACCTGTCCTAGGAGGGTGGATGAGCGGACTCGCAGGACTGCTGGCCGGGCACCGGGACCCGGGTGTCTACCGCTGGCACGCGGCCTTCCACGTGGCCGACGTGCAGCACACCGTCGAGCAGTGCGGCACGGCCTTCGGGTACGTCGACGGCTGGACGCACACGACCAAGGACGAGGTGCTCGAGGCCTTCGCCGAGACCTTCTCGTTCCCGGACTGGTTCGGCAGGAACCTGGACGCCCTGCGCGACTGCCTGGCCGACGTGCCCGGTCCGCGGGTGCTGCTCTGGGACGGCTGGAGCCCGCTGGCGCGCTCGGAGGAGCAGACCTTCGACGCGATCATGGACATCCTGGCCGAGCGGGCCGGCGGCGACGACCGGTTCAGCGTGCTGCTGCGCGGGGAGGGGCCGGACCTCGAGGTGGCCGACCTGGACCACTAGTCCGGGCGGTGGTGCCGCTTGGGCTGGTCCGGCAGGTCGACCGGCGTGCCCGTCGGCGGTGCCCAATCGGGATCCGGGTCGTCGTCGAGCCAGCCGTCGAACCTGTCCACCAGCACCTCGAGGACGATCGCGGGCGCGTCCGAGGTGACCGCCCACGGGTGGTCCTCGTCGTCGTCCTCACCCGCGTACGGGACCCGGCTCAGGCTGACGTCGTACCCGTCCGCGCTGAGCAGCCGCTCGACCTCGCGGGCGGCGTCCTCGTCGAAGAAGATGCCTCTCACTACACGACCCGCTGCGTCGCGGCCGCCGCGAGCTCGCGCAGCACCGTCTTCGCCTCGTCGCGCAGGTCGGCGGCCGCCAGCGCCTCCAGCGCGCGGCCGGTCAGCGCGGTGATGACCTCCTCCACCTGCTCGTGCGCGCCACTGGCGTCGATCAGCCCGCGCAGGTGGGTCACCTCCTCGGGGCTCAGCGAGCGGCCGAGGCTGGTGTCGAGCAGCACCCGGTCCGAGCCGGTCAGCCCGTCCAGCGCCAGCGCGACCAGGACGGTGCGCTTGCCCTCGGACAGGTCGTCGCCGGCCGGCTTGCCCGTCACCTCCGGATCGCCGAAGACGCCGAGCAGGTCGTCGCGCAGCTGGAACGCCTCACCCAGGGGAAGGCCGAACCTGGTCAGCTGCTCGATCACGCCGGAGTCCGCGCCGGCGAGCGCGGCACCGATGTGCAGCGGGCGCTCGATGGAGTACTTGGCCGACTTGTAGCGCACCACCGTCATCGCCGTGGTCACGTCGCTGGTGCCGCGGGCTTGCGCGGAGACGTCGAGGAACTGGCCGGTGACGACCTCGCTGCGGGTCAGGTCGAAGTACCCGAGGGCGTCCAGGACCCGTTCCGCGGGCAGCCCGCAGGTGCGCAGCATCTCGTCGGACCAGGAGAGCAGCAGGTCGCCGAGCAGGATCGCGGCCGAGGCGCCGTACTGCGTCGGACTGGCTGCCCACCCGTTCTCGCGGTGCAGTGCCTCGAAGGCGCGGTGGGTCGCCGGTCTCCCGCGCCGTACGTCGGAGGCGTCCATGTAGTCGTCGTGGACCAGGGCGCTCGCGTGCAGCAGCTCGAGCGACGCGCACGCCTTGAGCAGTGCCTTCCCCTGGGCCTCCTCGTCGGCGGCAGGGGCGACCGCCTGGTGGCCCCACCAGCAGAACGCGGCGCGGAACCGCTTGCCGCCCGTGACGCTGACGCGGGCGTGCTCGACCAGGCGGCGGGCGTCCTCGCCGAGCTCGTCGAGCCAGCCGGCCTGGAGGTCGACGAAGTCCTGGACCGTGCGTTCGATGCCGGTCCGGAACGACGTCGCGTCCCACGCGGGTGCTGGTGCGACTTCCTGAGACTCCGCCACGGCGTGAGCGTAGCCCTCGTATCCTCTGCGCCATGGAGCAGCCCACGAGCATCGCGTCCCTGCTGGCGTCGGGGGAGCGGTCGTTCTCGTTCGAGTTCTTCCCGCCCAAGGACGCGGCCGGCGAAGAGGTGCTCTGGCGTTCCATCAGCGAGCTCGAGCCGCTGCGGCCCACCTTCGTCTCGGTCACGTACGGCGCCGGCGGCACCACCCGGGACCGGACCATCGAGATCACCGGCCGCATCGCCCGCGAGACCTCGATGACCCCGATGGCGCACCTGACCTGCGTCGGGCACACCGTCGAGGAGCTCGGCGGGATCCTGGACTCGCTCGCCGCCGCGGGCGTGACCAACGTGCTCGCGCTGCGCGGCGACCCGCCGGGCGGTCCCGGCACCGAGTGGATCCGCACCGAGGGCGGCGTCGACTACGCCGCGGACCTGGTCGCGCTGGTCCGCGGGCACGGTCCGTTCTCGGTCGGCGTCGCGGTCTTCCCCGAGGGGCACCGGGACTCGACCTCGCTGGACCAGGACGTGGCGGTGATGAAGGCCAAGTACGACGCCGGCGCCGAGTTCGGCGTGACCGAGATGGTGCTGCGCGCGTCGGACTACTTCGGGCTGGTCGAGCGCTGCCGCGCGGCCGGCATCGACATGCCGATCATCCCCGGGATCATGCCGATCCTGGCGGTCGGCTCGATGAAGAAGATGGTCGAGCTCTCCGGCCGGGAGATGCCCGCCGAGACGCTGGCCCGCATCGAGCCGCTGGCCGAGAACCCGGAGGCCGTCCGCGCCGAGGGCATCAGGATCGCCACCGAGCTCTGTGACGAGCTGCTCGCCGGCGGAGCCCCGGGCCTGCACTTCTACACCCTGAACCGGTCCAAGGCGACGCGCGAGATCTACGCCTCGCTGGCCTGCAACGCCTGAGCCGGAGCGGTCAGGCCGGGCCGATCACCTGCGCCACCAGCGCCGCGGACAGCCCCACGCTGGGCAGGCCCGCGCCCGGGGTCGTGTGCGCGCCGGCCATGAGGACGCCCTCGACCGGGGTCCTCGTGCCGAGCCGGTGGGCGAGGGTGCCGCGGCCCTGCCAGAGCACGCCGCCGGGGGACCCGTTCCACTCCTGGACGAGCTCCTTGGGGGAGCGGTCGACCCGGACCTCGACCTGGTCGCGCACCTTGATCCCGGCGCGGGCGAGTGCGGTGACGATGTCCTCGGCCAGCCGCCCGCGACCGAGCACGGTCCAGGCGTGCATGCCCTCAGGCGCGACCCCGCCGGTGCGCACCACCAGCATCGGGTCGCCGTGCAGCACCACCTCGTGCGGCAGGTCGGGCACGTCGCCGACGAGGCCCAGGTGCGAGACCACCGGCGGGATCACCGGCATCGTCCGGGCCACCAGGCCGGCCAGCGCGGGCAGCCGGCGCGGGTCGATGGCCACCACCACCTGGTCGGCGTCGAGGGTGACCGGCGCCCCGTCGTGGGTGACCGTGACGCCGACGGCACGACCGCCGGAGAGGACGAGGTCGCTGGCCGGCGTCGAGGTGAGCACCGTGACGCCGCGGGTGGCCAGCCGGTCCGCGAGCACGTCCGCCAGCTGACCCATGCCCCCGGGCAGCGTCCAGGAGCCGAAGTTCTGCTCGACGTAGGACCAGAGACCCACCCACGCCGGCACGTTGCGCGGCTCGTGCCCCTCGAACCGGGTCCGGTAGGTGGCCAGCAGCCGCAGCCGCTCGTCGCGGAAGGTGCGCTGCATCGCCTTGTGCAGGGTCAGCCGCGAGTCCAGCAGCGCCTTGCCCTCCTTGGAGGCGTGCTCGGGCGACCACGGGCGCTCGAACCACTCGCGGCGCAGGACCTCCCACACGCCGGCCAGGTCGTCGACGTACGCCGCCCAGGCCTGGCCGGCGCCGGGGCCGAGGCCGCCGTCCAGCGCGTCGATCTGCGCGGCGCGACTGCCCCCGGGCAGGTCGAGCACGCTGCCGTCCTCGAAGCGGTGCCGGCCGACGGGCTCGAGCGGCACCAGGTCGATCTCCTTCTCCGCGGGCCGGCCGGACTTGCGGAAGAAGTCGCGGATCACGGCGGGCAGCAGGGTCTCGGCCGGCCCGGCGTCCCAGCGGAAGCCGTCCTGCTCGACGTATCCCAGCGCGCCGCCGAGCCGGTCGCGCGCCTCGACGAGGGTGACGGTGTGGCCGAGCTTGGCCAGCCGGGCGGCACTCGCGAGACCGCCGAACCCGCCACCGACCACCACGACACGCGCCATGCCCAAACCCTAGGGGTTGACCGGAGTGCGTCCCTTCCACCGTCGCCAGCCACGCCGTACGACGCGGAGCAGCAGCCGCAGCGCGACCAGGCCGGCGACCAGCAGCAGCACGCAGACCACCAGCGCCGCCCAGGGATGGTGGATCGCGAGCAGCACCACACCGACGACGGTGAGGTCCTCGGTGAGGCTGGCAGCGATGTTGGTCAGCGGCTCGGGGGAGGTGTTGATCGCGAGCCGGCCGCCGGCCTTGACCGTGTGGCTGGCCAGCGCGGTGCCGCCCCCGAGGGCGGCGTAGCCGGCCTGCTCCAGCGAGCTCGCGTCCCCGGAGACGAGCAACGCGATGACCGTGCCGATCAGCGGACGCACGAACGTGGAGATCGCGTCCCAGGTGGAGTCGACGTACGGGATCTTGTCGGTGACGAACTCGACCGCGGTCATCGCGCCGGCGGCGACCAGGACGTCGGTACGGCCGAGCGCATCGGGGATCTGCGAGAACTCGCCGAACCGCTCGGCCAGGCCGAGCACGAGCACCGCCAGGTAGGCGTTGACCCCGCTGGCCCAGCCGCTCGAGAACACCAGGGGCAGCAGGTCCACGCGCTCACCCTAGGTCGGCCGATACTCGTTCGCGCGGTTCCGCGGAGCCGGTTACCGTCCTTTTCGTGGAGCAGACCTGGACCGAGATCACCGACGTGGACGCGCTCGTGGAGGTGATCGGCGTGCCGATCCCGCGGGTGCGGGACAAGGTACGACGCGAGCTCACCGACCTGGACCGGGACTGGCTGGCCGCGTCCCCGTTCTGCATGCTCGCCACCGCCGGTGCCGACGGGGCCTGCGACGCCTCGCCCAAGGGCGACCCGGCGGGCGAGCTCGTGCACGTGATCGACGCGACGACGATCGCGCTGGCCGAGCGCCCGGGGAACCGGCGCGCGGACGGCTACCGCAACATCCTGGAGAACCCGCACGTCGGGCTGAGCTTCCTGATTCCCGGGCGCGGGGACACGCTGCGGGTCAACGGCCGGGCCCGGCTGGTCGCGGACGCGCCGTTCTTCGAGGAGATGGTCGTGAAGGGCCACCGGCCGGTGCTGGCGATCGTGGTCGAGGTCGAGGAGGTCTTCTACCACTGCGCGAAGGCGTTCCTGCGCTCGCGGCTGTGGGAGCCGGAGTCGTGGGACCCCGACGGGATCGTGCCGCGCCGGGCCGTGATCGCGCAGCGCTACGAGCGACCCCAGGACACGATCGAGGAGCTCGACGCCTACTACGGCGAGCAGTACAGGCAGGGCCTCTACTGACCGACGGAGGTTGAGGAGGTCGCGCAGCGACCGTCTCGAAACCTAGCCGCGCTCGATCAGCGCGGCCACGGTCTCGGGGTCGCGCGCGACCGCGGTGGTGCCGTCGCTGGCGGTGATGATCGGACGCTGGATGGCCCGCGGGTTGTCGACGAGCGCCTCGATCCAGTCCGCGCGGTGCGCGGCGTCCTTCGGGAACGCGATGCCCGCTTCCTTGCTCTCCGCCGGGCGCGCGATGTCCCACGGCTCCAGGCCGAGTCGCGCCAGCACGGCGGTGAGCTCGGCCGAGGTCGGCGGCTCGTCGAGGTAGCGGCGCTCGACGTACTCGATCCCGGCGGCGTCCAGGTCGGCCTTGGCCGAGCGGCACTTGCTGCACGCCGGGTTGATCCAGATCTCGAGCGTCATGGGGATGCCTCTCGGGTCAGGTCGGTTCAGTTCACGTCGATCTCGGTCGCGCCGGTCATCCGGGCGAGCTCGTCGTAGTCGGTGGAGAAGACCGCGGCGGGGTGGCCGGCGGCGGCCCAGATCACCGGGTACTGCCGCAGCGAGGGGTCCAGGAAGGTCCGCACCGGGCGTGGGTGCGCGAACGGGGAGACGCCGCCGATCACCTGGCCGGTGGCCTCCCGGACGAACTCGGGCTTCGCCCGCTTCAGGGCCCGTACGCCGATCGTGGCGGCCGCCTTGTCGGTGTCCACCCGGTGCGCGCCCGAGGTGAGGATCAGGATCGGCTCGTCCGTCCCGTGCTCCTGGCCGGGAGCCGCGAAGAGCAGGCTGTTGGCGATCGCGCCGACCTCGCAGCCGAGCGCCTCCGCGGCCAGCGCGGCGGTGTGCACCGAGTCGGGGAGGACCACGATCCGGCCCTGCCCGCCCCGCTCGGCGAGCTCGGCGCGGAAGTGCGCGATGGAGGGGTGCTCGGTCATGGAAGAGGAAGTTAGCCGACCGCCCGGCATCGCTCTTGACCGGTTGTCCGTGGGCGGGTGTACCTTGGAGTTGTTCGAACAGATGTTCGAACGCGTGGCCCGGAGGAGGGTGACCTCGACCCCCATCCTCCACCGGGCCACCGACAGGGGTCGTCGGGTCACGGTCCAACGGCGGAGAGGAGCAGACGGTGCGGCAGTACGACGACCTGGTGGAGGTGCGCAAGGGACCGGTGCCCGGCTACGGCGCGGACGGACCCGGGGTGCTCCTGGACGAGGGCGGGCCGGGCGGTGCCCTCCCGCCGGACGGTCCGCAGCAGTTCCTCTGGCGTGGCCGGCTCTGGCAGGTGCGCGAGGTGGTGGCGCACTGGATCGAGACGGGGGCGTGGTGGCTGCGCCGGCCCGAGGAGAGCCCGGGGCGCTCCGAGCTCGCCCGGCAGCGCGAGGTGTGGCGGGTGACGGCTGCCCGGGGCCGAGCGGTGGCGACCCTGGACGACCCGGGCTTCGGGGTGTTCGACCTGACCTTCGACCCGGTCGGGGGCGCCTGGGCGCTCGCCGGATCGCTGGACTGAGGAGGTCGCGATGCAGTTCCACCTGCCGGCCGCGACGCACTCGTACCTGGAACGAGCCGCCGAGTCGCTGCGCGAGGCGATGGTCTCCACCGACGTCCCGCAGCGGTACGCGCTCGCCCACGTCGCGGCGCTGCGTGCGACGGCTGCTCTGCTGGCCGCCCGTGCGCAGCCGATCGCGGTGGCCCGCCGTCGCCAGAAGAACGCCTGGGTGCTGCTCACCGAGGTGGCCCCGGAGCTCGGTGAGTGGGCCGCGTTCTTCTCCGCGGGGGCGGCGAAGAGGGCGGCTGCCGAGGCCGGGTCGCAGCGGGCCGTGACCGCCTGCGAGGCCGATGACCTGGTCCGCGACGTGGACCGCTACCTGGCCCTGGTGGAGAGCTCGCTCGGGCTGACCAGCCACGACCCGTTCGCGAGCACGGTCATCGAGGCGCCCGCGCGGGCGACCGGGTGAGCGGAGCACTAGTGTTCCGGGCATGGAGCGACCCCTGGAACGTCCTCTTGAGCGCCGCGCGTCGATCCGTACCGCCGTCGTCTGGGAGGCGGTCAGCGCGCTCCTCGACGGCGCCGAGGGCCAGCGGGTCCTCGACATCGGTGGCGGGACCGGTGGCTTCGCGGTCCGGGTGGCCGAGCTGGGTCACCGGGTCACCGTGGTGGACCCGAGTCCGGACGCGCTGGCGGCGCTGGACCGCCGTGCTCGCGAGCGCCAGGTCGAGAACCGGATCGTCGGGCAGCAGGGTGACCTGGCCGGGCTGGACGAGCTGGTCGAGGAAGGCAGCGTCGACCTCGTCCTCTGCCACGAGGTGCTCGGGCTCGTGGACGACGCCGAGGCTGCGCTCGCCACGATCGGCCGGGTGCTGCGTCCCGGGGGACGGCTCAGCCTGCTGGTCAGCCAGCGACACGCGGCCGTCCTCGCGCGGGCGATGGCCGGGCACTTCACCCAGGCGCGCGACCTCCTCGACGGCCCGGTCGACGGTGCCGGCGCGGGGGAGCGGCGGTTCACCGCGGAGGAGCTCGAGGAGCTGCTCGCCGCCACGGGCTTCACCGTCTCCGACGTGCACGGCATCCGGGTCTTCGCCGATCTGGTCCCGTCCACGCTGCTGGACCTCGAGCCGGGTGCGATCGGCGGGCTCATCGACCTCGAGCGTGCGGTGGCCGGCCGACCCGAATACCGGACGACTGCCGCCCAGCTCCACGTCCTGGCCAGTCACTGAGCACTGCCGCGACCGTGGGCGGTCGCGGTGATCGACGACGGCTCCCTGGGCTGCCCGATCCTGCACGTCGACATGGACGCGTTCTACGCCTCCGTGGCGCTGCGGGACCGGCCCGAGCTGCGGGACGTGCCGGTGATCGTCGGTGGCGGGCACCGCGGCGTGGTGCTCTCGGCGAACTACCCGGCCCGTGAGCGCGGGGTCCGTTCCGGGATGTCGGGCACCGAAGCCCGGCGACTCTGCCCGGAGGCAGTCCGGCTCTCGCCCGACTTCGGGGACTTCGAGACCGTCTCGCGCTCGGTGATGGAGACGTTCCGGTCGATCACCCCGCTGGTGGAGGCGTACTCGCTGGACGAGGCGTTCCTCGACGTCAGCGGCGCAGTCCGGCGGCTCGGGACGCCGCTGCAGATCGCCGAGCTCGTCCGCGCCCGGATCCACGACGAGCAGCGGATCACCTGCTCGGTCGGGCTGGCGCGGACCGTCTCGGTCGCCAAGCTCGCCAGCCGGAGGGCCAAGCCCGACGGGGTGCTGGTGGTGCCGGCCGACCGGATCGAGGAGATGGTGCATCCGCTCGACGTGGGCGAGCTGTTCGGCGTCGGGCCGAAGACGCGCGCCAAGCTGCGCAAGATCGGCCTGGTGACGGTCGGCGACGTGGCTCGGATGCCCGCGGAGACGCTGCGGCACGTGGTGGGCGCGGCGGCCGGCCACCAGCTGCACCAGCTCGCCTGGGGGACCGACCGGCGCACCCTCACGCCGCGGCGTGCCGACGACGACCCGGAGCGGAGCATGGGCTCGGAGGAGACCTTCGGCCGCGACGTCGCGGACCCGGCGGTGATCCACCGCGAGCTGCTCCGGCTCGCCTCCCGGGTGACCGCGCGGATGCGCCGCGCCGGGATGGCCGGGCGGACGGTGGCGATCCGGGTCCGGTACGCCGACTTCACCACGATCACCCGCTCGCACACCCTGCCCGACCCGACCGACACCACCGCGGAGGTGCACGCCACCGCCGTCCGGCTCTTCGACGCCCTCACCGACCCGCGCCGGATCCGGCTGGTCGGGGTCCGGGTCGAGGGCCTGCGGCCGCGGGCCGGCGCGCACCGGCAGGGGCTCCTCGGCGAGCGCGAGCACGGCTGGCCCGAGGCGGACCGGGCGATCGACCAGGTCGGGATGCGGTTCGGGCGCGGCGCGGTGCGACCGGCGACGCTGTTCGCGGGCGACCGTCCCTGAGGGATCCGCCCGGAATCGAGTGGAATCGGCCGGATTCGGCCGGGATCATCGAATTCCCGAACGCGGGTACCGCGTTTCGGAGAGCCTGCCTAGACTTGAATCGTCGTCGTCAGAGGTCAGCTGGAGGTAGCCGTGCCGCTCTCAGAGGAAGAGCTCCGTCTGCTCGAGCAGATGGAACGCGCACTTGCTGCGGAGGATCCGAAGTTCGTCTCGGCTCTGCAAGGTCGCACGCTGCGCCGGGTGGCGCGGATGCGCACGATCGCCGCGGGTGTGGTCTTCCTCGGGGGAGTCGCCCTGCTCCTGGGTGGCGCGATGGCCGGCCAGACCTGGCTCGGCGTGATCGGCTTCCTCGTCATGCTCGGGTCCGCGACCCTGGGCCTGGCCGCCTGGCGCGGTCAGCGTGCCCCGGAGGAGCGCCCGCAGCCGGATGCCCTGTTCGACTTCGACGACCACCCGCACCGCTTCGACGTGATCCAGGGTGGCCGCGCCGCCAAGCCCCGTCGCCCGCGCAAGCAGCGCGCCCCGAAGGCCCCCAAGCACGGCACCTTCATGCAGCGCCTCGAGCAGCGCTGGCAGCATCGCCGCGACCAGGGCTACTGACAGACCCCGCCGAAACCGGCCTTTTGGCCCGCCGAAACCGGCCTTCTGGCCCGCCGAAACCGGCCTTCTGGCCAAGGCCTCAGGTGAGTTCGTCGGTGCCTGACGCCTGCCCCACCGGCAGGTCCTGACCTGCCGGCACCGGCTCGCGGCGCACCAGGACCGACCGCGGCAGCACCAGACCCGACCAGCGCCGCCAGCGCGCCACCGAGTCGCCCAGGTGACGCGACCAGGTACGCGCGATGCCGGCCATCCGGCCGCGGGTGTCCTCGTCCACCTCGAAGGCACGGCCGTACCGGGCCCGCTCGACGAACCGGACCAGCACGTCGAGGTCGTCCACGTCGTCGGCCGGGGCCGCACCCACCCAGTCCGCGATCGCGGCGGCCACCCGGCGGATCGACCGGGTCTCCGGGAGCACCACGCCCAGGTCGTCGGCGGTGGCGAGCAGCTCGGTCCAGAGCCCCAGCGCGAACGCGTCCGGTGGCATCCCGGGTGCGTGCAGCCGCCGCGTCCGCTGCCGGTGCCGCAGCAGGCCCGGGACCAGCGAGACCAGGAGCAGCAGCACCAGCGCGATCGCCCACGCCAGCTGGTTTCCCGAGCCGCCGTTGTCGGCTGCCACGGTCGGGGTCTCGTCCTGCTGCTGCGGACGGGTCGGCAGCCGGTCGGTGGCCGCGGCACTCGGGGTCGGCGCGGCCGAGGGAGTCGGGATGTTCTGCTGCAGGGTCCACGCCGGCGCGGCTCCGGTCCGGGCGCCCGGGGTCGGCTCGAAGCGCACCCAGCCGGTGCCGGAGAAGTACAGCTCGGGCCAGGCGTGCAGGGAGTCGCTGGTGTACAGCAGGCTGCCGTCGTCCTGCTCCTCGGCGGAGAGGAAGCCGACGACCACGCGCGACGGGATGTCCAGCGAACGCGCCATGATCGCCATCGCCGCGGCGAACTGCTCGCAGTACCCGACCTTGTCGGTGGTGATGAACCGGACCAGCGCGCCCGTGCTGCTGCCGGTGTCCGGGTCCAGCGAGTAGGCGAAGCCGCCGTCATTGCGGAACCAGTCCTGCAGCAGCACCGCCTTCTGGTACGGCGTCCGCCCCGAGGAGGTCACCCGGTCGGCGGTGTCGGAGACGACCGCGGGCACCGTCTTGGGCAGCCGCGTCATCGGGCCGCGCAGGGTCGCGGGCGCCGGCGGCGCGGTGTCCAGCGTGTTCGGGTCGATGACCGGGTGGAAGGCGGTCAGCTGGTAGCCGATGCCCACCGGGGTGTTCTTGTCGACGTTCGCGAAGTCCATCGTGCGGCTGTCGAACCGCCAGTCGCCGTCGTCGGTCTCCAGCTTGGTCAGCGGCGTGGGCGCCGGCAGCCAGGAGGTCCGGAAGTCGGGCAGCAGGTTCAGGTCCCAGTCGGCGGCCCGGCCGGTCGCGCCGACGCCGAGCCCTTGGGGCCGGGGCAGCTCGCCGTCGGCCCGGTTCGCCGCCGGCAGGTCGCGCTCGGACGGCTTCCAGCGCCGGCCGTCGAACGAGTCGAGCACGGTGAGCTTGAGGTAGTCGGTGGCGGTGTCCTGGGTACGCGCGGCCAGCAGGGGGACGTGGTCCTGCCGGACCAGGTCGCGGTGCAGGTCGATCAGCGGGTTCACCAGGCGCACCGGGTCGCTGCTCCCGCGACCGTCGCCGGGACCGTCGCCGTGCCCGATGAGCCCGTTGGCCACGGGCACCAGCAGCGGCAGCACCAGAGCGCCGAGCGCGGTGACCAGGCCGATCTGGGTGGCGGCCGAGCGGACCGTGCCGGTGGCGTCGACCGTGCCGCTGGAGTCGTGGTGCCGTCCGCGGTCGGGAAGCTGGGCCCAGGCCCGGACCCGCTCCACCTCGTCGCTGGCCAGCAGCAGCACGTAGAGCAGCGCGATCAGCAGGAACAGGATCGGCGAGAGGCCCTCGTCGAGCACGCTGATCGGCACCGTCAGCGCGACCACCACCGGCAGCCCCGCCCACGGCGTACGACGAAGCCCGCAGCCGAGCAGGTCCGTGCCGAGCACGACCAGCATCGAGACCACCAGCAGGTACCCGGGAGCGGCCAGGTGCTCCGCGCCGACCGGGGAGGCGTAGGTGTTCACGTCCCGGGCACCGTCGACCACCACGTCGGCGACGTGCGAGATGCCGCTCGGCGTCGGCACCCAGCCGGCCAGTCCGTCGATCCCGGAGAGCCGGTGGTGCAGCCAGGAGACCAGCACCAGCAGCTGGAGCGGGAGCACCAGGTACCAGCGGCCCAGCTTCCAGCGACCGAGCGCGCCGACGACGGCGACCAGCACCGCGCCGGTGAACGCCGGGCTGAGGAAGCGGCCGGACTCGGCGACCAGGCCGCGCCAGGAGACCAGCGAGAGCCAGCCCAGCAGGGCGGCGACCAGGGAGACGGACAGGTGGGTGAGCAGCCGGCGGTTCATCGGCCGAGCTCCTGCCAGGCCGCGGCCAGCGAGCCGCCGCGCGCGAGCGGCACGGCCTTCCAGCCGTGCTGGTGCAGCCACAGCGCCCCGGCCGCGCCCGCCTCCGGGTCGGCGGCCTCGCGTGCCGAACGGCCGAGCCAGCTGTCCACGTCGAGGGCGATCGCATAGGTGGCGTTGCCGTGGTGGTGCAGGCGGGCGAGCAGCGACTCGTCGTGGTCGTCGATCTCGCCGAGCACCGCGATGATCATGCCGCTGGTCACCGACTCGTCGACCCAGCCCGAGTGCAGGTGCTCGACCCGGGTGGTCGGCAGCACCGCCAGCTTCTCCAGCACCGGCTGCGCGCCGAACGGCAGCTCGTCGTCGTGCCAGCCGTTCTCGGTCTCGTCGCCGAGGGCGCTGACCAGCCGGACCTGGAACCCGAGTGAGGCCAGGTGCACCGCGATCGACGCGGCCACCACGACGGCACGCTCGAGGGAGGAGTCGGGTCCGTGGCCGCGATGGGCCCGGGCCCGGTTGTCGATGAGCAGCGTGCACCGTGACTGCCAGGGCTGCTCCTCGCGGCGCACCATCACCTGGCCGGTCCGGGCGGTGCTGCGCCAGTGCACCCGGCGCAGGTCGTCGCCGCGGCGGTACTCGCGCACGGTCACGTCGGCCGCGCTGCCGCTGGCGAACGGGCGCGGCCGGTTGTCGCCGCTGCCGGTCCAGGCGCCGCGCAGCGGGATCGCCGGCAGCGGCTCGGCCGAAGGAATGACCACCAGCGACGCGGTCCGGGTGAAGGTCCGGTGCACCTCGAGCATCCCGGCGGGGTCGGCGATGCGCAGGTGCAGCGGGCCGATCTCGTAGCGCCCGCGCTGCTCGCCGCGGACCGGGTACTCGATCCGCCGGACCCGGCTGCTGCGCATCCCGTCGACCACGAATCGCGGTCGGGTGCCGAGTGCCCAGGGCAGCTGCTCCTCGCCGAGCAGCAGCCCGGTGGTCGCACCGATGTTGGTGATCTCCAGCTGCACGGTCGCGGTCTGGCCGACCTCGACCTGGGTGCTGCTCAGCGAGCGGACCAGGCCGAGCCGGTTGCCCGAGCGGGCCACCCAGAGCGCGGCGAACAGCGGCAGCAGCAGCACCACGAACCCGATCCGCACCAGGTCGCGCTCCCCGAGCACGATGCCGCACGCGCTGGCCGCGGCACCGGCGGCGACGAAGCCGCGACCGCGCACGGTCAGCGCGCGGATCGCTTCGCGGAAGGCCCCCTGGCGCCGTCGTACGACGGAGGCGAAGGGGAGCTGGGTGGTGGCCATCGTCGACCGGCCTGGGTCAGTGCGGGACCGGGACGGTCTCGAGGATCCCGCGCAGGATCTCCGCGGGTCCGCGACCGCTCATCGCCGCCTCGACCGTCGGCAGCAGCCGGTGGCCGAGCACGGTCGGGGCCAGCTCGTGCAGGTCGTCGGGGACGACGTACTCGCGAGCGGCCATGGCGGCCTGGGCCTTCGCGGCCCGGACCAGGTGCAGCGTCGCGCGCGGGGAGGCGCCGAGCCGCAGGTCGGGGGAGCGCCGGGTGGCGGTGGCGAGCGAGACCGCGTAGTGCTGCACCGCGGCCGAGACGTGCACCTCGTTGACCACGCCGACCAGCTTGCGGATCTCGGCGGCGTCGGTGACCGGCTCGAGGTCGTCGATGGGGCTGGCGTTGTCGCGCGCCGAGAGCATCGCGATCTCGGCGGCCTCGACGGGGTAGCCCATCGAGACCCGGGCCAGGAACCGGTCGCGCTGCGCCTCGGGCAGGGCGTAGGTGCCCTCCATCTCCAGGGGGTTCTGGGTCGCGATCACCATGAACGGAGCCTCGAGGGCGTAGGTCTGGTTGTCGACGGTGACCTGGCGCTCCTCCATGCACTCGAGCATCGCCGACTGGGTCTTGGGCGAGGCGCGGTTGATCTCGTCGCCGATGACGATGTTCGCGAACACGCCGCCAGGCCGGAACTCGAAGGTCCGGGTGTTCTGGTTGAAGACCGAGACCCCGGTGATGTCCGAGGGCAGCAGGTCCGGGGTGAACTGGATCCGCCGCACGGTCAGGTCGATGGACCGGGCCAGCGCCTTGCTCAGCATCGTCTTGCCCACACCCGGGACGTCCTCGATGAGCAGGTGCCCCTCGGCGAGCAGCACCACCAGCGCGGTGCGCGCGACGTCCGGCTTGCCCTCGATGACCTTCTCGATGTTCGCGCGCACCCGGTCGGTCACCGCGCGCAGCGTGTCCAGGTCCGGGGCGCGGCCCGGCTCGGTCCCAACTCCCATGTCCCTAGTCAACCCCATGCACGAAGAGACGCACCCGGGATCGGCCCGGTTCATCTCCGGGGAGTGCCCGGGCGGAAAAGGGGAGCGGAGGGGAGCGAATGTGGTTGACGGTGGGGGAAAGTGGAGTACTGTGGGGGAAAGTGGAGGAAGAGAGGGATGAGGTGGCGCGATGTTCTCCGGCACCTTCACCCCGAAGCTCGACGACAAGGGGCGCCTCTTCCTCCCGGCGAAGTTCCGCGAGGCGATGGGGGATGGGCTGGTGATCACGCGAGGGCAGGAACGCTCGATCGACATGCGCACCAAGGCCGACTTCGACGTCTTCGCCGAGCGGTTCCAGAACGCCTCGCAGACCGACGCGCGCCTGCGCGCCTACGGCCGGATGCTTTTCGCGCTGGCCTCGGAGCAGGTGCCCGACAAGCAGGGCCGGATCACCGTCACCCCCGAGCTGCGGCAGTACGCCGGCCTCGAGAAGGACTGCGTGGTGATCGGCATCTACAACCGCATCGAGATCTGGGAGCCGCAGGCCTGGTCGACGTACACCGCCGAGCAGGAAGCCGCGTTCTCGGACGTGCAGGAAGAGATCTTCCCGGGGTTCTAGCGGGGGCTAGCCCGGGACGGCAGCACACAACTCAACAGCGGTGGTCGCAGGACCAGGCTCGTGTCCGCTCCTTCCCCCAGGTCGTCTGGGGCACCTTCCCCGGCTCCAGAAAGCCGCTTCCCGGGGAGTGAGCGGACCCGAACCTGGTCCTGCGAGCACCCGCTGAAGCACATCCAGCACCAGTCGTCAGCAGCAACCAGGGGTCGAAACCATGAGCGGAACGAGCGGGTCGGTCACACCCACTCGACGCGTGCGCCACGACGTACGCGACGGGCTCGCGGTGATGGCCTTCTCCGCCGCGGCCAGCGCCGCCGGAGGCCTGCTGCTCACCTTCCTCGCCGGGCTCGGGAAGTAATGGCCGGCCCGCGCCACGTCCCCGTCCTGCTGGACCGGGTCGTGTCCCTGCTCGCACCCGCGCTCGAGGAGCCGGGCAGCGTCGTCGTCGACGCCACCCTCGGCCTGGCCGGCCACAGCGAGGCTCTGCTCACCCGCTGCCCGCGGGCCCACCTGGTCGGCATCGACCGCGACGTGCACGCCCTCGAGCTGGCCGCCGAGCGGCTGGCCCCCTTCACCGGCCGGACCTCGCTGGTCCACGCCGTGTACGACGAGATCCCGGACGTGCTCGCCGACCTCGGCATCGCCGCGGTGCAGGGCATCCTGTTCGACCTCGGCGTCTCCTCGATGCAGCTCGACGTCCGCGAGCGCGGGTTCGCCTACGCCGAGGACGCCCCGCTGGACATGCGGATGAACGACACCACCGGTCTCACCGCGGCCGAGGTGCTCAACACCTACCCCGCCGCCGACCTGGCCCGGATCCTGCGCGCGTACGGCGAGGAGAAGTTCGCCCGCCAGATCGCGAGGGCCATCGTCACGGAGCGCGAGAAGGAGCCGTTCACGAGCTCGGCCCGGCTGGTCGACCTGCTCTACCAGGTCATCCCGGCGCCGGCTCGTCGTACCGGAGGACACCCGGCCAAGCGCACCTTCCAGGCCCTGCGGATCGAGGTCAACGAGGAGCTCGACGTGCTCGAGCGCGCCATCCCGGCGGCCATCGACGCGACCGCGCTCGGCGGCCGGGTGGTCGTCGAGAGCTACCACTCGCTGGAGGACCGGCTGGTCAAGCAGGCCTTCGCCGCGCGCACCCGCAGCACCGCGCCGGTCGACCTGCCGGTCGTCCCCGAGGAGCACCAGCCCGAGCTGCGGCTGCTGACCCGCGGCGCGGAGAAGGCGAACGAGCAGGAGATCGAGGAGAACCCGCGTGCCGCCTCGGTACGGCTGCGCGCGGTCGAGCGGATCAGGAGGGCGGCATGAGCGCATTGGCGGGCCCGGCGAAGGCGCTGCGCACCAGTCGTGCGGCCGCCGCCGTCGAGCGCGCCCGGCTCTCCCTGGTCCAGCCGCGTCGCACCCCGGCTCCACGGGCGCCGTTCGTGGTGCTGGTGCTGGCCATCCTCGGTGCCGGCGTGGTCGGGCTGCTGATGTTCAACACGCACATGCAGCAGACCTCCTTCTACGCCACCCGGCTGCAGCAGCAGGCCGACGACCTGGTCGCCCGGCAGCAGAAGCTGGACATGGAGCTGGAGGGGCTCCGCGACCCGCAGCGGCTCGCCGTCGCTGCTCGCGACCTGGGCATGGTCGCGCCCGGCGTGCCTGCCTTCATCCGCCTCGGTGACGGATCCAGGGTGGGCAGCCCGACCGTTGCCTCCCCGGAGGACGCCGTGCAGATCAAGCCGAAGCCGCCGGCCCTGCCGCTGCCGCTCAAGCCGAAGCCGATCTACGTCATCGTCCCGGCGCCGCCCGCCGCGGTCACGACCCCGCCGCCCGCAGCAAACACGACCACGACCCCGCCGGCGCAAGGGGCGGCACGGTGACCCAGGCCCGTCGTACGACGTCCTCGCGCAGCCTCCGCGGCTCCTCCGAGATCCGCCTGCGCGTCGGGCTCATCGTCATCGCGATGGTCCTCTCCGTCTTCGGCGCCCGGCTGCTGCAGCTGCAGGGACTCGACCCCAAGGCGTACGCCGCCCGCGCCGACGCCGAGGGCCTGGTGACGGTGCCGCTGCCGGCCAAGCGCGGCGAGATCACCGACCGCAACGGCATCCCGCTGGCCGAGACCGTCAGCGGGGTGATGCTGGTCGCCGACCCGGTCCGCACCCGCGCGCACGCGGACAAGATCGCGCAGATCCTGGCCACCAAGCTGGACCTGGACTACTTCGACCTGCTCGCCAACCTGCGCAAGACCGCGCCCGCCGGCAAGCCCGCGGTCCGGTTCGCCTACCTGGCCCGCCGGGTGCCCTCGACGGTCGCCAACGACGCGCTCGCCGCGGTCGAGAAGGCCGGCTACAAGGGCGTCGAGACCCGGCCCGACCCGGTGCGCACCTACCCGGCGCACGACGTCGCGGCCAACCTGCTCGGCTTCATCGGCGCCGACGGCAAGCCGCTGGCCGGGCTCGAGCTGGCCTTCGAGAAGCGCCTGGCCGGCAAGGACGGCCACGAGACCTACGAGGTGGGCGGCGGCAACCGGATCCCGCTCGGCGAGAACACCGAGGTCAAGCCCACCGACGGCACGAGCCTGCAGCTGACCATCGACCGCGACGTGCAGTGGTACGCCCAGCGGGTGCTGCGCACCGCGGTCGAGAACGCCGGCGCCGAGTCGGGCACCGCGATCGCGCTGGACACCAAGACCGGCGGCATCCTCGCGTTCGCCGACTTCCCGACGTACGACGCCAACGCACCCGGCCAGGCCCCCAAGGCCGACCGCGGCAGCCGCGGCCTCAGCAACGTCTACGAGCCGGGCTCGGTGGAGAAGGTGCTCACCACCTCCTCGCTGATCGACGCCAACAAGGTGAGCCCGAGCACGAGGATCAAGGTGCCCTCGACCCTGCCCGTGCTCGACCGGGTGATCCACGACTGGTTCGACCACGACACGCTGCGGCTGACCCTCGCCGGCGTGATCGCGAAGTCCTCGAACATCGGCACGGCCCTGGCCGCGCAGCAGTTCAGCCACCAACAGCTCTGGCAGTACCTGGACCGGTTCGGCCTCGGGCACCGCGTCGAGATCGGCATGCCGGGCGAGTCCCGCGGCGTGCTGCCGCCGGCCGACTCGTGGTCGGACCTCAGCCGCGCGACCATCTCCTTCGGCCAGGGCCTCAGCGTGAACGCGCTGCAGATGGCCACCGCGATCAACGCGGTCGCCAACGGTGGCGAGCTGGTCAGCCCGAGCCTGGTCCAGGGCAGCGCGACGAACGGAGCCGGGGCCACCGTGGGCACCGACCACGCCACCCGCAGCCGGGTCATCAGCCCCGAGGCCGCCGCGGCCACCGCGCAGATGATGGAGATGGTCACCACCGAGGGCGCCGGCACCGCGCCGGGCGCGGGGATCGCGGGCTACCGGGTGGCCGGCAAGACCGGTACCGCCCAGCAGGTCGGCAAGGCCTGCAAGTGCTACGACGGCTCGCTGGCGGTCTCGTTCGCCGGCTTCGCGCCCGCCGACGACCCGCGGTTCACCGTCTACGTCGTCATCCAGAAGCCCAAGCGCGGCGCCAGCGGCGGTGGCACCGCCGGTCCGGTCTTCCGCAAGATCCTCACGTACCTGCTGCAGAAGTACGCGGTCCCGCCGACACAGACGCCTCCCGCGCGTCTGCCGGTGGAGTGGTGAGCCGCGGCGACCGGTAGGTTCACCTGGTGGTGTTGTCGACCCGTCCGAAGAGCCCGCCGCACACCCCGCTGACGGAGGTCGCGGCACGGCTCGGCCTCGCCACCGACGCGGACACCGTGGTCACCGGGCTGACCCTGAGCACCCAGCGCGTCCAGCCGGGCGACCTGTACGCCGCCCTTCCCGGCACCCGCGCGCACGGTGCCGACTTCGCGACCGACGCGGTGGCCTCCGGAGCCGTGGCGATCCTCACCGACGAGACCGGCCGCGCGGCGGCGAGCGCCGCGGGCGTCCCAGTGCTGGTGGTGCCGGAGCCGCGGGCGGTCCTCGGTGCCCTCGCCGCCTTCCTGTACGGCGACCCCGGCCGCGCCCTGACGCTGATGGCGGTCACCGGGACCCAGGGCAAGACCACCACCACCCGGCTGCTGGAGGCCGGCCTCGAGCAGGCCGGCATCCCCGCGGCCGTGGTCGGCACCGTCGGCACCCGGATCGCCGGGGAGGACGTGAAGACCGCGCTCACCACGCCGGAGGCGCCCGACCTTCAGGCGCTGTTCGCGGTGATGCGCGAGCAGGGCGTGCGCGGCTGCACCCTCGAGGTCTCCAGCCACGCGCTCGTGCTCGGCCGCGTCGACGGAGTGGTCTTCGACGTGGCCGCCTTCGCCAACCTGGGACGCGACCACCTCGACTTCCACGCCGACGTCGAGGAGTACTTCGCGGCCAAGGCGTCGCTGTTCACGCCCCTGCGCGCGCGGCTCGGGCTGACCAACGTCGACGACCCCTACGGACGCCGGCTGCTCACGATCGCGGGCATCCCGATGCGCACCTTCTCGCCGTCGGGGGAGCCGGCCGACTGGCGCGCGGTCGACGTCGTCCTGGAACCGGAGGGGTCCCGCTTCACCGTGGTCACTCCTGCCGGCGACAGGATCCCCGCGCGGGTGCCGGTGGCCGGCGCGTTCAACGTGGCCAACGGGCTGTGCGCGATCGCCCTGGCGGCCGAGGCCGGGTTCGACCCGGCCGTGGTGGCGGCCGGCATCGCCGAGGGACCGGGGGTGCCCGGCCGGCTGGAGCGCGTCGACGCGGGCCAGGACTTCCTGGCGGTCGTGGACTACGCGCACAAGCCGGACGCGCTGGAGGCGGCGCTGGCCGCGATCCGCCCGCTGACCACCGGACGGGTGCTGCTCGTCGTCGGCGCGGGCGGGGACCGGGACACCGGCAAGCGTCCGCTCATGGGCGAGATCGGCGCCCGGCTGGCCGACGTGCTCGTGGTCACCGACGACAACCCGCGCTCCGAGGACCCCGCCGCGATCCGGGCCGCGATCCTGGCCGGTGCGGAAGGGCCGGCCGAGGTGGTCGAGGTCGGCGGCCGGGACGCGGCGATCCGGTACGCCGTCGGGCTGGCGGGCCCGGGCGACACCGTGCTCGTCGCCGGCAAGGGACACGAGACCGGCCAGGAGATCGCCGGCGAGACCCATCCGTTCGACGACCGGGTCGAGCTGCGGCTGGCCATCGAGGAGGCCCGCTGATGATCCCGATGACGCTCGCCGAGATCGCCACCGTCGTCGGTGGTGAGACGACCGAGCCCGACGTGGTCGTCTCCGCTCCGGCGTTCCTGGACAGCCGGGAGCCCTTGCCCGGTGGGCTCTTCGTGGCCATCGCGGGTGAGCACGTGGACGGCCACGAGTTCGCCCAGGCGGCGGTGACGGGGGGCGCCGCGGCGGTGCTCGGCTCTCGCGCGACCGGGGTGCCGACCGTCGTGGTGGCCGACGCCCAGGCCGCCCTGCAGGCCCTGGCCCGGCACGTGCTGCGCCGGCTGCGCACGATCCATCCCGATCTCCAGGTGGTCGCGCTCACCGGCTCCCAGGGCAAGACCAGCACCAAGGACCTGATCGCCGCGGTGCTCCAGCAGGCCGGACCGACCGTGGCGACGTACGGGTCCTTCAACAACGAGCTCGGTCTCCCGCTGACGGTGCTGCGCGCCGACCCGGAGACCCGCTTCCTGGTGCTGGAGATGGGCGCGCGCGGCATCGGCCACATCGCCGAGCTCTGCGCGATCGCACCACCGGACGTGGCCCTGGTGCTCAACGTCGGCACCGCGCACCTCGGCGAGTTCGGCAGTCGTGAGGCGATCGCGAAGGCCAAGGGCGAGCTCGTCGAGGCGCTCGCCCCCGACGGCGTCGCGGTGCTCAACCTGGACGACCCGCTGGTCGCGGCGATGTCGCCGCGGACCCGGGCGCCGGTGCGCACCTTCGGCTACGGCGTGGGCGCGGACGTGCGGCTGCACGACGTCGGCACCGACGAGCTCGGCCGGGTCCGGTTCGACCTGGCCCACCACAAGAAGCGCGCGCACGTGCGGATGCGGGTGCTCGGGGAGCACCAGGCGATCAACGCGGCCGCGGCCGCCGCGGCGGCGCTCCTGCTCGGCCTCGAGCTGGACGAGATCGCGCGTGCGCTGGAGGCGGTGCCGTCGCTGTCGAAGTGGCGGATGGAGCTGCACGAGCGCGCCGACGGGATGGTCGTGGTCAACGACGCCTACAACGCCAACCCGGACTCGACCGCCGCCGCGCTGCGCACGCTGGCCGGCATCGGCGCGCGCACCGGCCGGCCCACGGTCGCGGTGCTCGGGGTGATGCGCGAGCTCGGCGAGACCAGCGACGCCGAGCACATCCGCATCGGCGCTCTGGCCGCCGAGCTGGGCATCGGCAGGCTCGTGGTCGTGGGCGAGGACGCCCGCCCGATCGCCGACGGCTATCCCGGAGCCGCGTTCGCCGCGTCGGTGGACGATGCGGTCGCCGACGTGCGGAACAATGCAGACGGCACCGCGGTCGTCCTGGTCAAGGCGTCCCGGGCCGCGGGGCTCGAGCGAGTCGCGCACGCCTTGCTGGACGAGGAGTCGAAGGAGGAGGGGCCGTGAGAGCGATCCTGCTCGCCGGCGGCCTGGCGCTGATCCTGACGATCATCGGCACCCGGGTGGCGATCAAGGTGTTCGCGGCCCGTGGCTACGGCCAGCTGATCCGCGACGACGGGCCGACCAGCCACCACACCAAGCGGGGCACCCCGACCATGGGCGGCCTGGTCATCGTGCTGGCCACCGTGATCGCCTACTTCACGGCCAAGCTGATCACCGGCTCGGAGCCGTCGATGTCGACGCTGCTGCTGCTCGGCCTCTTCGTCGGCCTGGGCACGGTCGGCTTCCTCGACGACTTCATCAAGATCTACAAGCAGCGCAACCTCGGCCTGCGCAGCAAGGCGAAGTTCATCGGCCAGACCCTGGTGGCGGTGCTGTTCGGCTGGCTGGTGCTGTGGGACGTGGACCCGTTCACCGACCACCGCGGCCAGACCCCGGCCGGGCACGCGATCTCGTTCACCCGCGACCTGGACAAGATCGCGGTGCCGACGGTGCTGCTGGTGGTCTTCGTGGTGCTGCTCATCGCCGGCTTCTCCAACGCGGTCAACCTCACCGACGGCCTGGACGGTCTCGCCGCCGGCGCCTCGATGATGGTCTTCGGCGCGTACACGCTGGTGAACATCTGGCAGAACAACCAGTCCTGCGCGGTGAGCCCGGGCCCGGCTTGCTACGAGGTCCGCGACCCGCTCGACCTGGCGGTGGTGTGCGCGGCGATCACCGGCGCCTGCTTCGGATTCCTCTGGTACAACGCCTCGCCCGCGCAGATCTTCATGGGCGACACCGGCTCGCTGGCGCTGGGCGGCGCCGTCGCCGGCATCGCGGTGCTGACTCGCACCGAGCTGCTGATGCTGCTCATCGGCGGGCTGTTCGTGCTGCAGACCGCGTCGGTGATCCTGCAGGTGGGGTACTTCAAGCTCACCAAGGGCAAGCGGCTGTTCCGGATGGCGCCGCTGCACCACCACTTCGAGCTGCTCGGCTGGGAGGAGATCACCGTGGTGATCCGGTTCTGGCTGATCGCCGCGGTCTTCGTGGCCGCCGGCCTGGGCATCTTCTACGCCGAGTGGGTGGCCGGGGCGTGAGCTCCTGGGAAGGCGTCCGGGTGACCGTGGTCGGTCTCACGCCGGCGGGCTTCGCCGCGGCCGACAACCTGATGCACCTCGGCGCCACCGTCACCCTGCTCGCCGAGGAGCCGGCCACCGGCGAGGACGAGGAGCGCGCCAAGCTGCTCGAGGTGCTCGGCGCCACCGTGCGCACCGGCCCGGGCAGCACCGCCGACCTGCCCGTGGGCACGGACGCGCTGGTGCTCGGCGAGGAGCACCCGCTGGCGGGTGCCGCGGCCGGGTTCGGGCTGCCGGTGTGGGGCGAGCTGGACCTGGCCTGGGAGCTGCGCTCCCGGGAATCCCCACCCTGGCTCGCGGTCGCCGGTGAGCGCGCGGGCCGGGTCGCGGACCACCTCGCCGCGATGCTGCGTGCCGGCGGGCACCGCACGCTGACCTGTGGCACCGGCGGGCTGCCGCTGGTCGAGGCGGCGATGGACCCGACGCCGTACGGCGTGCTGGTGGCCGCGCTCGACCCGGCCCAGCTGCACCGCGCGGGCGGCTTCGCGGCGCACTCGGCCGCGGTGACCGAGGCGACCGACCCCGTGCTGGGCCGGGTCTACGAGGGCGTCGAGCACGCCTGCGTGTACCGGGTCGAGGACGCTGCCGCCGAGGACCTGGTCCGGGAGGCCGACGTGGTCGAGGGCGCCCGCGCGATCGGCGTCACCCTGGGCACCCCGGCCGTCGGCATGGTCGGGCTGGTCGACGACGTGCTGGCCGACCGGGCCTTCATCGCCGAGCGCCAGTCCAGTGCCGCCGAGCTCGGCACCCTGGCCGACCTGTCCGCGGACGAGCCCGCGCTGCTGGCCGACGCGCTCACCGCCGCCGCGCTCGCCCGCGCGTTCGGGGTGGAGCCGGTCGCGGTCCGGAACGGCCTGCGCACCCTTTCCTGAGAACCGGCACAACGCGCGCCGACACGCGCCGGATGTGCCCGGGTTCCTCCCGGGCTCCGGCGAGACTTCTCCTGGAGGGGCGAGCCCGCGCCCGCGGCCGAGACGAGGAGGATGCGTGAGCGTCATCGCCCCGCCCCGGCAGTCCCAGGCCCTCCGCGGTGGCGGCCGGATCGCGGCGTTCAAGGAGCTGCTCGACCGCCCGCTCACGCCGTACTACCTGCTCCTCGGCAGCACCGGCCTGCTGCTCTCCATCGGTCTCGTGATGGTGCTGAGCGCGTCCAGCATCGACGCCTTCCACAAGTACGACAACAGCTACTACTGGGCGATCAAGCAGGCGATGTGGGTGCTGATCGCGCTGCCCTGCGCCTGGATCGCGACCCGGCTCCCGCTCAAGCTGCTGCGGTTCGCGGCCTGGCCGATGCTGGGCGTCTCGGTGCTGCTGCTGGCGCTGACCCAGACCGGGCTCGGCGTCGCCGTCAACGGCAACCAGAACTGGCTGGGCCTCGGCCCGATCCAGATCCAGCCCTCGGAGATCGCGAAGTTCTCGATGGTGCTGTGGTGCGCCGACGTCTACGCGCGCAAGGACGCGCTGCTCGGGCGCTGGAAGCACCTGGCCATCCCGGTGCTGCCGGTCGCCGGCGTCATCACCGCGCTGGTGCTGGTCGGTGGCGACCTGGGCACGGCGCTGGTGCTGTTCGCGATCACCCTGGGGATGCTCTGGGTGGTCGGGGTGCCGGCCCGGATCTTCGTCGCGGTGGCCTCGCTGGTCTCGGTCGCCGCGCTCTACCTGGCCGCCAGCAGCCCGGAGCGACTGACCCGGATCACCTCGTTCGTGAACCCGTTCCAGGACTACCAGGGCTCCGGCTGGCAGGCCGGTCACGGCATCCTCGGGATGGCCAGCGGCGGCCTGTTCGGCAAGGGCATCGGCGCCAGCCAGCAGAAGTGGGGCAACCTGCCCGAGGCGCACACCGACTTTATCTTCGCGGTGCTCGGCGAGGAGCTCGGCCTGGTCGGCACCCTGCTGGTGCTGGTGCTGTTCGGGGTGCTCGCGTACGCCGCGATCCGGGTGGCGATGCGCAGCGAGGACCTCTTCGTCCGCTACGCCACCGCCGGGATCGTGCTCTGGCTGATGGCGCACGTGATCATCAACATCGGCATGGTGCTCGCGCTGCTGCCGGTCATCGGCATCCCGCTTCCCCTGGTCTCCTATGGTGGATCCTCACTGGTACCCGAGCTCGTCGCGCTCGGGTTGGTGATCGGGTTCGCCCGCTCGGAGCCGTCCGCCGCCGGAGTGCTGCGGCGGCGCCGTCACGAGCGACGTGAGCTTCGAGCGGTGAACGCGACCGCGCGTCGCCGTTGAGGACGGGGGAGATGGACAGAGTTCTGCTGGCCGGCGGCGGCACCGCCGGCCACACGTCGCCGCTGCTCGCCACCGCGGACGCACTGCGCCGCCGGCACCCCGACCTCGCGGTCACCTGCCTGGGCACCCCGCGCGGGCTCGAGGTCACCGTGATCCCCGCGGCCGGCTACCCCCTGGAGCTGGTCAGCCCGGTGCCGCTGTCGCGCTCGATCAACGCGGACCTGTTCAAGACCCCCGCGCGGCTGCGGCAGTCGGTCAGGGAAGCGGCGGCGGTCATCGACAAGGTCCGCCCGGACGTGGTCGTGGGCTTCGGTGGCTACGTGTCCGTGCCCGCCTACCTGGCCGCGCGCAAGCGCAGCGTCCCCTTGGTCGTGCACGAGGGCAACGCGCTGCCCGGGATCGCCAACAAGCTCGGCGCTCGGCTGACGCCGTACGTGGCGACGAGCTTCCCGGACACCCGGCTGCGGCACGCGAGGTACACCGGCCTGCCGATCCGGCGGATGATCTCGACCCTGGACCGCGCCGCGCTGCGCGCGCAGGCACGCGAGCACTTCGGCCTCGACGCCGAGCGCCCAACCCTGCTGGTCACCGGCGGGTCCCAGGGGGCGCAGCGGATCAACGCCACCCTCGGCGAGACCGCGGCCGCGCTGGCGGAGGCCGGCGTGCAGGTGCTGCACATCGTGGGGCCGAAGGGCGAGGTGGCGCTGCCAGCGCGTGCCGCGGGCTCCGCGCCGTACGTCGTGGAGCGGTACGTCGACCGGATGGACCTGGCCTACGCCGCCGCGGACGCGGTGGTCTGCCGGTCCGGCTCCAACACGGTGACCGAGGTCTCCGGGGTCGGTCTGCCCGCGGTCTTCGTGCCGCTGCCGCACGGCAACGGCGAGCAGGCCCTCAACGCCCGCCCGGTCGTCGACGCCGGGGGCGCCCTGCTGGTGGCCGACGGCGCGTTCACGCGCGAGTGGGCGTCGGCGACCCTGCCGGGGCTGCTGAACGATACGTCTCGTCTCGCCCAGATGGGCGCGGCGGCATCCGGGGTGATCCCGCTGGACGCCGACGAGAAGCTCGCGGACCTGATCGACGAGGCGGCGGCTCGATGAAGGTGCCCGTCCCGGATGTCCTGCTGCCCGCCGACGCGCTCGGCCGGGTGCACTTCGTCGGCATCGGCGGCGCCGGCCTGTCCGGCATCGCCCGGATCATGCTCGCCCGCGGCATCGAGGTCTCCGGCAGCGACGCCAAGCCGTCGGCGACCCTGGAGGCGCTGGCCGCGCTCGGCGCCCGGACGTTCGTCGGCCACGCGGCCGAGCAGGTGCACGGCGCGGACACCGTCGTCGTCTCCACGGCCGTGCGCGAGGACAACCCCGAGGTCGTCGAGGCGACCCGGCTCGGGCTGCGGCTGCTGCCGCGCTCGGCGGCGCTGGAGTCGGTGATGCAGGGCCGCCGCGTGATCGCGGTCGCGGGCACGCACGGCAAGACCACCACGACGTCGATGCTGACGGTGGCGCTGCAGCACTGCGGCGCGGACCCGTCCTTCGCGATCGGTGGCGAGCTCAACGAGTCCGGCTCCAACGCCCACGACGGCACCGGTGCCGAGTTCGTCGCGGAGGCCGACGAGAGCGACGGCGCCTTCCTGGTCTACTCGCCGTACGGCGCCCTGGTGACCAACGTGGAGGCCGACCACCTCGACAACTACGGCACCGAGGAGGCCTACCGGGCCGCGTTCACGCAGTTCCTCGACCGGATCGCGCCCGACGGGTTCCTGGTCGCCTGCCTCGACGACCCCGGTGCCGCCTCGCTGATGGCGACCGCGCGCGAACGGGGGATCGAGGTCGTCGGCGTGGGGGAGAGCGACCAGGCCGACGTCCGGGCCGAGAACGTCGCGCTGGTCGGCGCCACCTCGACGTTCACCGTCGTCGACCGCGGCCGCCGGCTCGGCGACGTACGTCTGCAGGTGCCGGGACGGCACTACGTGCTGGACGCGCTCGCGGCGCTGGCCAGCGGGCTCCGCCTGGGCTACCCGTTCGCGGACCTGGCCCGCGGGCTCGGGGCCTACAGCGGCACGCGCCGGCGGATGGAGCTCAAGGGCGAGGCCGGCGGCGTGCGGGTCTACGACTCCTACGCCCATCACCCCCAGGAGATCGCGGGTGACCTGGTCGCCGCGCGCTCGCTGGCCGGGCAGGGCCGGGTGGTGGTCGCGTTCCAGCCGCACATGGTCTCCCGCACGCGGATCTTCGGGGCCGCGATGGGCGAGGCGCTGGGCGCGGCCGACGAGGTCGTGGTGATGGACGTGTACGTCGCCCGCGAGGATCCCGAGCCCGGCGTGACCGGCCGGCTCGTCGCGGACGCGGTCCCGCTGGACCCCGAGCACGTGGTCTTCGAGCCGTCCTGGTCGGCAACCGCCGGCCACCTGGTCGCCCGGGCCCGGCCCGGCGACCTGGTCATCACCCTGGGTGCCGGCGACGTGACGCTGCTCGGCCCTGCCGTCCTCGAGCTGCTGGCGGCCGCGGATGACCATGACTGAGGACCTGTCGACGGAGGAGACCGTCGCGCTGAGCGCGCAGGCGTTCCGCAAGCGCCAGCGCCGGCAGCGGCTGCGGCGTCTCCGCCCCTTCCTGTACGCCGGCCTGGCGGTCGTGCTGGTCGCGACCGGGATCTGGCTCGTGCTGTTCTCCTCGGTGCTCACCGTCCGCGCGGTCTCCGTCTCGGGCACCACCACGCTGTCGGAGCAGCGGATCGAGCAGGTGGCGCGGGCACCGCTGGGCCGTCAGCTCGCGCGCGTCGACCTGGCCGCCATCCAGGCCCGAGTGGAGGCGCTGCCCGCGGTCAGGTCCGCGTCGGTGTCGCGCTCGTGGCCGCACACGATCCACGTCGAGGTCACCGAGCGGACCCCGCTCGCCGTGGTGAACCGCGGCAGCGGCCTGCAGGCCGTCGACGCCGACGGCGTGCTCTTCGGCCGGTACAAGTCCCAGCCCCCGAACCTCCCCCTGGTCCGCACCGACCCGGGCGTCCGCGCCGAGGCCCTCGCCGAGGCCGCCCGCGTCGTCCGCTCCCTGCGCGACGACATCGCCGCCCAGGTCAGGTACGTCGACGTGAAGTCCATCGACAAGATCGAGCTCAGCCTCGGCGACGGGCGCAAGGTGCTGTGGGGGAGTGCGGAGCAGTCCTCGGCCAAGGCGGAGGTGCTCGCGGTCCTGCTGCAGCAGAAGAAGGTCCGCGAGATCGACGTCAGCGTCCCGGGCCGCCCCACCACCCGCTGACCGGGCACATCCCCGCCGAGAGGCGCGCCGAACGGGCACGATCCTGCGAATTTCTGCCGGTGCCTGCGTGTCTGCGCGGCACGGGCCCCGCCGCTGCCTACCTTGGTTCCACGACCTCAGGTTGACATAACATTAACTCTCTACTGGAGGGTTAGGGTTCGGAAAGCCGGGGTCCGGGGGCTGGGGGAAGCAGCCCTCCGCAAGAGCACGAGAGACCGGAGCCGCCCCGCAGTCGGGCAGGGTGGCGCAACAAACGCGAGAGGCACCGCCGTGGCAGCACCGCAGAACTACCTGGCCGTGATCAAGGTCGTGGGTATCGGTGGAGGTGGAGTCAACGCCGTCAACCGGATGATCGAGGTCGGGCTGAAGGGCGTCGAGTTCATTGCCATCAACACCGATGCGCAGGCACTCCTGATGAGCGACGCCGATGTCAAGCTCGACATCGGCCGCGAGCTGACCCGTGGACTCGGGGCCGGCGCCAATCCCGAGGTCGGGGCCCGCGCCGCCGAGGACCACGCCGAGGAGATCGAAGAGGTCATCAAGGGCGCCGACATGGTGTTCGTGACCGCCGGCGAGGGCGGTGGCACCGGCACCGGCGGCGCCCCGGTCGTCGCCAAGATCGCGCGCTCCCTGGGTGCGCTGACCATCGGTGTGGTGACCCGGCCGTTCGCCTTCGAGGGCAAGCGCCGCGCCACGTCCGCCGAGGACGGCATCGCCGCCCTGCGCGAAGAGGTCGACACCCTCATCGTCATCCCCAACGACAAGCTGCTCTCCATCTCCGACCGCAACGTGAGCATGCTCGACGCCTTCAAGCAGGCCGACCAGGTGCTGCTGCAGGGCGTCTCGGGCATCACCGACCTGATCACCACCCCGGGCCTGATCAACCTGGACTTCGCGGACGTGAAGTCGGTGATGTCGAACGCCGGCTCCGCGCTCATGGGCATCGGCTCGGCCCGCGGCGAGAACCGCGCGGTCGAGGCGGCCGAGCTGGCCGTCTCGAGCCCGCTGCTGGAGGAGTCCATCGACGGAGCCCAGGGCGTGCTGCTCTCCATCGCCGGTGGCTCGGACCTCGGCCTGTTCGAGATCAACGAGGCGGCCGCGATGGTCTCCGAGGCGGTCCACCCGGACGCGAACATCATCTTCGGCGCGACCATCGACGACGCTCTCGGCGACGAGGTGCGGGTGACCGTGATCGCCGCCGGGTTCGAGGGTGGCCGGCCGAAGCGCCGCGAGGACGCCGGCAGCCTGCGTCGTCCGACCGCACCGCCTCCGAGGACCCAGACCCAGGAGGAGACCCGGGCCGCGGCCCAGGCGCTGGCTGACGAGCGTCGCGGCGAGAATGGCAACGGAGCCGCGGCACCCACCCCGCGCAAGGAGCCGGTGACGGTCGGCGTCGCGGCGCCGTCGCGCCCGAGCGGCGACCTCGACGACGACCTGGACGTGCCCGACTTCCTGAAGTGACCGCTGATCGCAGGGCCGAGCTCGAGGCCAGCCTGGCCGCCGTCCGGGAGCGGATCGCGCGTGCCTGCGCGGCCGCCGGGCGGTCCGCCGAGGAGGTGACCCTGGTCGTGGTGACCAAGTTCTTCCCGGCCTCCGACGTGCGCATCCTCGCCGACCTCGGGGTGCGCGCGGTCGGGGAGAACCGGCACCAGGAGGCCGAGGCCAAGGCCGCCGAGTGCGCCGACCTGGGCCTCTCCTGGCACTTCATCGGCTCGATCCAGAGCAACAAGGCCGCAGCGATCGCCCGGTACGCCGACGTCGTCGAGTCCGTCGACCGGGTCAAGCTCGTCGGCGCCCTGGACCGGGGCGCGCACGAGTCCGGCCGCGCCGTCGACTGCCTGGTGCAGGTCAGCCTGGACCCGCCCGGCCGCGCGGGCCGATCGGGCGCCGACGCGTCCGACGTACGACGGGTGGCGGCTGCCCTCGAGGAGGCCGGGAGCCTCCGGCTGCGCGGGGTGATGGCAGTGGCCCCGCTCGGCGAGCCGGCTCGCCCGGCCTTCGAGCACCTCGCCGAGGTGGCCGCGCAGCTGCGGGCCGAGCACCCCGGCGCGACCGTCGTCTCGGCGGGCATGAGCGGCGACCTGGAGGACGCGGTCGCCTGCGGTGCGACACACGTTCGGATTGGCTCCGCGGTCCTCGGTCCGAGGCCAGTCACCCGGTAATGTCACAAGCGCCGGTCCACGCCGGACCGGCACAGGCGCAGAGGAAGAGGATCAATGAGCGGCGCGATGCGGAAGATGGGCGTCTACCTCGGACTGCTCGAGGACGCCGACGGCGAGTACGCCGAGCTCGACAACTCCTACGACGAGCAGCCGGCCCGTCGGACCGCGGAGCCGACCCGCGCGGTCGCGAACCTCTCCGAGCGACGCCGTACGACGCCTGCCCCGTCCGCCGCGCACTCAGCGCCCGCCCCGCAGCCGGCGATCGCGCCGCTGTCCCGGATCACCACCCTGCACCCGCGCACCTACAACGAGGCCCGGGTGATCGGCGAGAACTTCCGCGACGGCATCCCGGTCATCATGAACCTCTCCGAGATGTCCGACACCGACGCCAAGCGGCTGGTCGACTTCGCCGCCGGCCTGGTCTTCTCGGTGCGCGGCTCGATCGAGCGGGTCACCAACAAGGTGTTCCTGCTCTCCCCGCCCAACGTCGACGTGGCCGCCGAGGACAAGCAGCGGATCGTCGAGGGCGGCTTCTTCAACCAGAGCTGAGCGCCCGTGCCCCTGATCGGCCAGATCATTGACTTCGTTCTCTGGATCTACCTCGTCCTGATGTTCGTGCGCCTGGTCTTCGACTGGGTGCAGATGTTCGCCCGGTCCTGGTCGCCGTCCGGGATCGCGCTGGTCCTGCTCGAGGGCGTGTACTCCGCCACCGATCCGCCGATCCACTTCTTCCGGCGCATCTTCAAGCCCATCCGGATCGGGGGGATCGCGCTCGATCTCAGCTTCCTGGCCGTGATCCTCGTCATCTACCTGCTCATCGCGCTCAACGGCGCGATCTGGACGTACTAGGACAAGGAACAGGGGCGGGGGCCCGGGCGGATCATGCCGGGACCTGGCACAAGGGCTATTGTTCAATCCCGCAAGAGTTTGTCCGACTAACGAAGAATGGGTGAGGTCATGCCGCTGACGCCTGAGGACGTGAGCAACAAGCGCTTTACTCCTGTACGCCTGCGCGAGGGCTACGACATGGGTGAGGTCGACCAGTTCCTCGACGAGGTCGAGGCCGAGCTGGAGCGGCTGACCAAGGAGAACGAGGACCTCCGGAACAAGCTCCAGGCCGCCCAGCGCTCCGGTGGCGAGTCCGCCCCGACGCCGGCGCCGGCCCCCGTGGTCGAGAAGGCGCCCGAGCCCGCCCCGACCCCGGCACCTGCCCCCGTGGCCGCCGCGCCGGTCCAGGAGATCAAGGTCAGCACCGTCGCGGACGCCTCCAGCGCCGCCGCCAAGCTGCTCGAGATCGCCACCCGCAACGCCGACGAGCTGGTCAACGACGCCAAGGAGGAGGCGGACAAGATCATCGGCGCCGCCCGCACCAAGGCCGAGCGGCTCGAGGTCGAGACCAAGGCCAAGACCGACCGGCTCGAGTCCGACGCTCGCACCCGTGCCGCCATGCTCGACTCCGAGACCGAGGCCCGCCGCAAGGAGATCTTCGGCAACCTCGAGAAGGAGAAGGACAACCTCAACAGCGAGATCGAGGGCCTCCGCTCCTTCGAGCGGGAGTACCGCAGCCGCCTGAAGAGCTACTTCACCCAGCAGCTCGAGGCGCTCGACGGCTCCCAGGCCAGCGCCGCCCCCAGCGGCAGCGACCAGGCCCCCAAGCGGCTCCGCTCGATCCTCGGCGACGACGACAGCTGACTCTCGGACAAGCGCGAAGGCGCCCGGACCCCTGGGGTCCGGGCGCCTTGTGCGTTCTGACGGCTGTCGGTTTCCCAAGGGCACATGTGAAACCGGCAGTCCGACCCGATGCAACGGGCCGGATGCGACCGAACCAGGTCGGAGGTCAGACCTTGAACACCGAGAACCGGAAGCCCAGGTCCTCGTCGGCAAAAACCAGGTCGGCGGGGGAGTCGGACTCGGCCATCGAGGCGGCGAGCACCTCGCCGGCGATCAGGTCGGCGTGCTCGGCGAAGGCAGCTGCCATCGCTGGAGATGCCGACCAGGTCAGCGCGATCCGGTCGGAGACCTCGAAGCCGCTGTTCTTCCGCGCCTCCTGGATCATCCTGATCGCCTCCCGGGCCAAGCCTGCCTGACGCAGCTCGTCGGTCAGCTCCAGGTCCAGGGCGACGGTCTCGCCCTGCTCGTTGACGACCGACCAGCCCTCGCGGGGGCGCTCGGAGACGATCACCTCGTCGGCGAGGACCTCGAGATCCGAGCCGTCGACGACCACGGTCGCCGAGCCGGTGGTGGACAGTGACGCAGCCAGGGCGGCGGCGTCGGCGGCAGCGATCGCGGCGGCCACCACCGGGGTGTCCTTGGCGAACCGCTTGCCCAGCGCCCGGAAGTTGCCCTTGGCCTCGAAGTCGACCAGCTCGCCCGCCGACGAGAACGGCTCGATCCCGCCCACGTTCAGCTCGTCGGCCACCTCGGCGCGCAGCTCGTCGTCCAGCGCGTCGTACGCCGCCGAGGCGATGAGCGCGCGGCGCAGCGGCTGCCGCGTCTTCACCTTGGCGTCCGCCCGGGCGGCGCGGCCGAGCTCGACCAGGCGGCGGACCAGGCGCATCTGCCGGTCCAGGTCGTCGTCGACCAGCGACCCGTCCACGGACGGCCAGGCCGCCAGGTGCACCGAGTCGGGCAGCTCGTCGGAGGAGGCCCGGAACATGTCTTGCCAGACCCGCTCGGTGATGAACGGGGTCAGCGGCGCCATCAGCAGCGTCACCACGTACAGCGCCTCGTGCAGCGTCGCCAGCGCGGCCGGGTCGCCGTCCCAGAAGCGCCGGCGCGAGCGCCGTACGTACCAGTTCGACAGCAGGTCGACGTAGCCGGCCAGCAGCGTGCCGGTGCGCTGGGTGTCGAAGCCCTCCAGGGCCTCGGTCACCTGCTGCACCAGCCGGTGCGCCTCGCCGAGCACCCAGCGGTCCATCGCGGGTCGGTCGGCGATCGCCGGCGCCGGGGACTGCGGGGTCCAGCCGGCGGTGCGGCCGTAGAGCACCTGGAACGCGACGGTGTTCCAGTAGGTCAGCAGCACCTTCCGGACGGTCTCCTGGATGGTGTTGTGCCCGACGCGCCGGGCCGCCCACGGCGAGCCGCCGCACGCCATGAACCAGCGCACCGCGTCCGCGCCGTGCTCGTCCATCAGCGGGATCGGCTCCAGGATGTTGCCCAGGTGCTTGCTCATCTTGCGGCCGTCCTCGGCCAGGATGTGGCCCAGGCAGAGCACGTTGCGGTACGACGACTCGTCGAAGACCGTCGTGCCGACCGCCATCAGCGTGTAGAACCAGCCGCGGGTCTGGTCGATCGCCTCGCAGATGAAGTCCGCCGGGTACGCCGCGTCGAACCGCTCCTTGGAGCCCTCGGCGTGCGGGTAGCCCCACTGCGCGAACGGCATCGAACCCGAGTCGAACCAGGCGTCGATCACCTCGGGGACCCGGCGCGCCTCCTGGGAACAAGAAGGGCAGGCGAAGGTCACGTCGTCGACGAAGGGCCGGTGCGGGTCCAGCGAGGACTGGTCGGTCCCGGTCAGGTCGGAGAGCTCGGTCAGCGAGCCGACGCAGGTCTGGTGCCCCTCGGCGCACCGCCAGATCGGCAGCGGCGTGCCCCAGTACCGCGACCGGGACAGCGCCCAGTCGATGTTGTTGTTCAGCCAGTCGCCGTACCGGCCCCACTTGATCGTCTCCGGGAACCAGTTCGTCGTCTCGTTCTCCCGGAGCAGCTCGTCCTTGACCGCGGTGGTGCGGATGTACCAGGACGGCTGGGCGTAGTAGAGCAGCGCGGTGTGGCAGCGCCAGCAGTGCGGGTAGGAGTGCTCGTACGGCGTGTGCCGGAACAGCAGTCCTCGTGCCTCGAGATCGGTGGTGAGGTCGGCGTTCGCGTGCCGGAAGAACTGCCCGCCGACCAGGTCCAGGGACGCGTCGAAGTGCCCGCTGGCGTCGATCGGGTTCACCAGCGCGACACCGTTGCGGCGGCAGGAGGCGAAGTCCTCCTCACCGAAGGCGGGCGCCTGGTGCACCAGGCCGGTGCCGTCCTCGGCGGTCACGTAGGACTCGGTGACCACGAAGTGCGCGTGCGGGTCGGGCCACGCCACCAGGTCGAAGGGGCGCGAGTAGGTCCAGCCCTCCATGTCGGTCGCAGGGAAGCGGTCCTGGACGGTCCAGCCCTCGCCGAGCACCTTCTCGACCAGCACCTCGGCCATGACCAGCGTCTCGTTGCCGTCGGTCACGGTGACGTAGGTCAGCTCGGGGTTGGCAGCGACCAGGGCGTTGGAGACCAGCGTCCACGGCGTCGTGGTCCAGATGAGCAGGCCGGCCTGCCCGGCGTACGGGCCCGAGGTCAGCGGGAAGCGCACGTAGACGGAGGGATCGGTGACCGTCTCGTAGCCCTGGGCGAGCTCGTGGTCCGACAGCCCGGTGCCGCAGCGCGGGCAGTACGGCGCCACCCGGTAGTCCTCGACGAGCAGCCCCTTGCGGTGGATCTGCTGCAGCGCCCACCAGACCGACTCGACGTAGGAGGCGTCCATCGTGCGGTAGGGGTTCTCGGTGTCGACCCAGTAGCCCATCCGCTCGGTCATCGCCTCGAACGCGTCGACGTGCCGCAGCACCGACTCGCGGCAGCGCTGGTTGAACTCGGCGATCCCGAACGCCTCGATGTCGGCCTTGCCGGAGAAGCCGAGCTCCTTCTCCACGGCCAGCTCGACGGGGAGCCCGTGGCAGTCCCAGCCACCCTTCCGTACGACGTACCGGCCGCGCATGGTCTGGAAGCGGGGGAGCACGTCCTTGAACACGCGCGCCTCGATGTGGTGGGTGCCGGGCATGCCGTTGGCGGTCGGCGGGCCCTCGTAGAAGGTCCAGGGCTCGCCGTCGCGGGTCAGCTCCATGGAGCGCGCGAAGGTCTGCTGCTCCTCCCACAGCGCGAGCACGTCACGCTCGAGCGCGGGGAGGTCCACCTGGGGCGGGACGGGGCGGTACTCGGTCACGATGATCCTTCGTCGTCTGGCGAATGCGCGAAACCACGAAGGGACGAGGACGAGCCCCGCGGTACCACCCTTCTTGGCCACCCTGGGGTGACCCTCTTCATCGTGTGCCGCGGCCGGTTCTAGTCGGCTCCCGGACGGTGTTCCGGGCCCTTTCTTCCGGCGACTCCGGGGTGATGGCCCCTTCCGCGTCGTGCGGCAGGCACCAGTGTGCCAGAGCGGCGTACGCCGGCTCATCCGGGATTCGCGTTCAAAAGGCGTTGACCGGTCTCGGAATGGCGAGTTGAACCGCCCTCGCGGGGGGCCTATCCTCGCGCGCATTGGTTATGACCTTGGTCATATTTCCTCCTACCCCGATGGGGGCATTCGCTGATGGCAACGACGGCTAAGCGATCGCTGGTGAGTCGCGCGGGTGCGGCCGCGCGGAAGGTGGTCGGCAAGAAGGCGGCCCCCGCGAAGAAGACGGCCCCGGTGAAGAAGGCGGCCCCGGCGAAGAAGGCTCCGGCCAAGAAGGCAGCCCCCGCGAAGAAGGCTCCGGCCAAGAAGGCAGCCCCGGTGAAGAAGGCGGCGCCCGCGAAGAAGGCTCCGGCCAAGAAGGCAGCCCCCGCGAAGAAGGCTCCGGCCAAGAAGGCGGCGCCCGCGAAGAAGGCTCCGGCCAAGAAGGCAGCCCCGGTGAAGAAGGCGGCCCCGGCGAAGAAGGCAGCCCCGGCGAAGAAGGCAGCCCCCGCGAAGAAGGCTCCGGCCAAGAAGGCAGCCCCGGTGAAGAAGGCGGCCCCTGCGAAGAAAGCTGCCCCGGTGAAGAAGGCAGTCCCGGTGAAGAAGACCACCCCGGCCACCAAGGCCCCGGCCCGCCGCTCCACCCCGGTCTCCAAGCTGGTCGTCCTCGAGGCCGAGGACCCGTGGACCAAGGAGGAGCTCAACGAGGTCCGCACCCAGCTGCGCGCGGACGTGAAGCGCCTCCAGGCCGAGCTCGCCGAGGTCGAGGGCGACCTGGCCGACCTGATGCGCGACGCGGGCGAGGGCGCCGGCAACGACCAGGCGGACGTCGGGTCGGCCACCTTCGAGCGCGACCAGGAGATGACGATCGTCAACAACGCCCGGGACATGCTCGTCCAGTCCGAGCACGCCCTGGAGCGGATCGCCAACGGCACCTACGGCGTGTGCGAGGTCTGTGGCAACCCCATCGGCAAGAACAGGTTGATGGCTTTCCCCCGTGCCACAATGTGCATGACATGCAAGCAGCGCGAGGAGCGTCGCTGACCAGCGACGCAGCACCCCACCAGGGCCGTTCCAAGGCCGTACTCGTCCTCGGGATCGCTCTCGTCGCCTGGCTCGTCGACACCGGCACCAAGATCTACGCCGAGCGCGAGCTGGCCGGCCGCGACCCCGTCGAGCTCCTCGGCCCACTGCTCCGGCTCAACCTGACCCGCAACCCGGGCGCCGCGTTCTCCACCGGCAGCTCGGTGACCCCGCTGATCAGCGTGTTCGCGGCGGTCGCGTTCGTGGTCGCGCTCTGGTTCGCGTTCCGGGTCCGCGACCGGATCTGGGCGTGGGCCTTCGGCCTGCTCGTGGCCGGCATCGCGGGCAACCTGACCGACCGGCTCTTCCGCGAGCCCGGGCCGCTGCGCGGGCACGTCGTCGACTTCCTGGAGCTGCCGCACTGGCCGGTCTTCAACATCGCCGACGTGTGCATCAACGTGGCCGCCGGGCTCATCGTCCTGCAGTCGCTGCGCGGCATCGGGATCTCCGGCCGGCGGCACGACGGCGCCGAGCACGCCCAGGAGCCGGCCCGGTGAGCGCCCAGGCGGACGGGGAACCCCGAGGCGAGGACCGCGCGGTCCTGGTTCCGGACGGCCTCGCCGGCGAGCGGGTCGACACCGGCCTGGCCCGGATGTTCGGCATCTCCCGGTCCAAGGCCGCCGACCTGCTCGGCCAGGGGCTCGTGCTCCTCGACTCCCACGTCGCGGCCAAGTCCGACCGGCTGGTGCCCGGCACCCTGCTCGAGGTCAGCCTGCCCGCGGTCACCGACCCGCTCGAGGTCGTGGCCGAGGAGGTCGAGGGCATCTCGGTCATCCACGACGACGAGGCCATCGTCGTCATCGACAAGCCGGTCGGGGTCGCGGTGCACCCGTCGATGGGCTGGACCGGCCCGACCGTGGTCGGCCACCTGCGCGCCGCCGGGTTCCGGATCGCCACCGGGGGAGCGCCCGAGCGGCAGGGGATCGTGCAGCGCCTCGACGTGGGCACCTCGGGCGTGATGGTGATCGCCAAGAGCGAGCGGGCCTACTCGGTGCTCAAGAACGCCTTCCGGCACCGCGAGATCGACAAGACCTACCACGCGCTGGTCCAGGGGCACCCCGACCCGCTGGAGGGGACCATCGACGCGCCGATCGGCCGGGCGCCCAAGTCGGACTGGAAGTTCGCGGTCCGCGAGGACGGCAAGCACAGCGTCACGCACTACACGACCCTGGAGGCGCACCGGTTCGCCAGCCTGCTGGAGATCCAGCTGGAGACCGGCCGGACCCACCAGATCCGGGTGCACATGGCGGCGCTGCGGCACCCGTGCGTGGGAGACCTCACGTACGGCGCCGACCCGACCCTCGCGCGCCGGCTCGAGCTGCAGCGGCAGTGGCTGCACGCCGTACGGCTGGGCTTCACGCACCCCGAGTCGGGCGAGTACGTCTCCTACGAGTCGCCCTATCCCGCGGACCTGGCGCACGCGCTGGACATCATTCGCGATGAACACTGATCTGCTCACCCGGCCCGCGGAGCCCGAGGACCTGGCCGAGGTGGCCGAGCTGTACCTGGCCACGCGCCGGGCCGCAGTGCCGCAGATGCCGCCGATGGTCCACCCGGTCGACGAGGTGCACGCGTACGTCGCGCGGCTGCCGGAGACCAAGGAGGTCTGGGTCGCCGAGCGCGACGACATCGTCGGGTTCCTGGTGCTGGACGGTGCCTGGCTCGACGCCCTGTACGTCGGACCGGCACACCAGTCCACGGGCGTCGGCTCGACCCTGCTCGACCTGGCCAAGGGGCTGCGCCCGGAGGGCTTCGGTCTGTGGGTCTTCGCCTCCAACACCGGCGCCCGCGGCTTCTACCACCGGCACGGGCTGGTCGAGCTCGAGCACACCGACGGCTCGGCCAACGAGGAGCGGGCTCCCGACGTACGGATGGCCTGGCCGGGCACCGCGCCGCTGACCTACCTGCGGGGCCAGATCGACGAGGTCGACGACCAGCTCGCGCTGCTGCTGGCGCGCCGGTTCGCGCTGACCGCGACGGTGCAGGGCTTCAAGGAGCGCGGCGGCCGGGAGGGCCGCGACCCGGCGCGCGAGGCCGAGATCGCCGAGCGGATGGCCCGGCACGTCCCGGGCTTGGGTGTCGGGGCCGTGAGCAGGATCATGGACGTGGTCATCGGGGAGTCCCTGGACGCGCACGCGAGCGGGAACTCCCGTAGCTAGGGAGGCGTTCTCAGGACATGCACAACCATTTCAACGGGCTGAAGACCGCGCTGCTCCTGGGCGGCATCTTCGGCCTGCTCCTGGCCATCGGCAGCCTCATCAGCGCCTCGACCGGCAGCATGGCGTTCATCTGGATCTTCGCGCTGCTCGGCGTCGGGATGACGGCGTACGGCTACTGGAACTCCGACAAGATCGCGATCAAGGCGATGCGCGCCTACCCGGTCACCGCGTCCGAGCAGCCGGCGATGTACCGGATCGTCCAGGAGCTCTCGGCCAAGGCCGGCCAGCCGATGCCGAAGCTGTTCGTGTCGCCGACCGAGGCGCCGAACGCCTTCGCCACCGGCCGCAACCCCGACCACGCCGCGGTCTGCTGCACCGAGGGCATCCTGAACCTGCTGGACGAGCGCGAGCTGCGCGGCGTCCTGGGCCACGAGCTCATGCACGTGTACAACCGCGACATCCTGACCTCCTCGGTGGCCGCCGCGGTCGCCGGCGTCATCACCTCGGTCGCCCAGATGATGATGTTCGCCTCGATGTTCGGCGGCGGCAGCGACGACGAGGACCGCCCGAACCCGTTCGTGCTGATCCTGATGTCCCTGCTCGCCCCGATCGCCGCCTCGGTGATCCAGATGGCGATCAGCCGCACCCGCGAGTACGACGCCGACGAGGACGGTTCCCGGCTCACCGGCGACCCGATGGCGCTGGCCAGCGCGCTGAACAAGCTCGAGCACGGCGTCGCGGCCCGGCCGCTGCAGCCCACCCCGCAGCTGCAGAACGCGTCGCATCTCATGATCGCGAACCCGTTCCGCGCCCAGGACGTCTCCCGGCTGTTCTCGACCCACCCGCCCACCGCGGACCGGATCGCCCGGCTGCGCCAGATGAGCGGACTCTGAGCACGCCCGTCCCGGGTGTCGGTGCCGCCTGGCAGACTTGCGCCGACGTACGCTGATTCCTCTTCCCCGAGAACGCGTACTGTCGACCCCTCGCGACCCCGGGAAGGTGACCCCCCGCTCCATGGCCAACGGCTCCGGTGACGACTTCGTCCACCTGCACGTGCACACCGAGTACTCGATGCTCGACGGGGCTTCGCTGCTGGACGGCCTGTTCACGCGGGTCAGCGACCTCGGCATGACGTCGATCGCGATGACCGACCACGGCAACCTGCACGGGGCCTACGACTTCTACTCCAAGGCCAACCGCTACGGCGTGAAGCCGATCATCGGCATCGAGGCCTACCTGACCCCGGGCACGATGCGCGGGGAGCGGCGGCGGGTGCGCTGGGGCAAGGGCGACGCGGCCGAGGAGGGTGGCGACGACGTCGCCGGCGGTGGCGCCTACACCCACATGACCATGTGGGCCGAGAGCACCGAGGGGATGCACAACCTCTTCCGGCTCTCCTCGCGCTCCAGCCTCGAGGGCTACTTCTACAAGCCGCGGATGGACAAAGAGATCCTGGCCGAGCACAGCAAGGGCCTGATCGTCTCCACCGGCTGCCCCAGCGGCGCGATCCAGACCCGGCTGCGCCTCGGCCAGTACGACGAAGCCGTCGCCGAGGCCGCCGAGCTCCAGGAGATCTTCGGCCGCGACAACGTCTTCCTCGAGCTGATGGACCACGGCATCTCGATCGAGAAGCGGGTCCGCGACGACCTGCTCCGGCTCGGCAAGCAGATGGGGATCCCGCCCATCGCGACCAACGACTCGCACTACAACAACCCCGAGGACGCCGAGGCGCACGACGCCCTGATCTGCGTCGCGTCCGGCAAGCGGCTTTCCGACACCAACCGGCTCAAGTTCGACGGCGGCGGCTACTACATCAAGTCCGCGGCCGAGATGCGCGAGCTCTGGGCCGACAAGTTCGGGATGCCGGAGGCCTGCGACAACACCCTGGCGATCGCGGAGCGGTGCTCGGTCGAGTTCACCGAGTCCACCGGCGGCTACATGGCTCGCGCCGACGTGCCCGCAGGGGAGACCGAGGAGTCCTGGTTCCGCAAGGAGGTCTGGCGCGGCATCGAGGCGCGCTACCCCGGGGACAGGCTGACCCAGGAGGTCCGCGACCGGGTCGAGATGGAGCTCGCGGTCATCTCGCAGAAGGGCTACTGCGGCTACTACCTCGTGGTCGCCGACTTCATCGGCTGGTCCAAGGACAACGGCATCCGGGTCGGCCCCGGCCGTGGCTCCGGCGCCGGCTCGATCGCGGCGTACGCGCTGCGGATCACCGACCTGTGCCCGCTGGAGCACGGCCTCTTCTTCGAGCGGTTCCTCAACCCCGAGCGTCCCTCGATGCCCGACTTCGACATCGACTTCGACGACGCCCGCCGCGGCGAGGTCATCCAGTACGTCAGCGAGAAGTACGGCGCCGACCGGGTGGCCCAGATCGCCACCTTCGGCCGGCTCAAGGCCAAGGCCGCGATCAAGGACGCCGCCCGGGTGCTCGACCACGGCTTCGCGATCGGCGACCGGATCACCAAGGCCCTCCCGCCCGACGTCATGGGCAAGGGCGTGCCGCTCAAGGAGATCTTCAACCCCGAGCACAAGCGGTACGGCGAGGGCGGCGAGTTCCGCGCGCTGCACGACCAGGACGCCGACGTCCGCACGATCTACCAGACGGCGCTCGGCCTCGAGGGCCAGATCCGCAACTGGGGCGTGCACGCGGCCGGCGTCATCATGTCCAGCGAGCCGCTGATCGACATCGTGCCGATCATGGCGCGTCCGCAGGACGGCGCGGTCATCACCCAGTTCGACTACCCGATGTGCGAGTCGCTGGGCCTGGTCAAGATGGACTTCCTGGGCCTGTCCAACCTGCGCATCCTCGAGGACGCGCTGGAGAACATCGAGGCCAACCGGGGCGAGAAGGTCGTCCTGGAGGAGCTCCCGTTCGACGACCGGGCGACCTACGAGCTGATGGGGCGCGGCGACACCCTGGGCGTCTTCCAGCTCGACGGTGGCGGCATGCGGGCCCTGCTGCGCTCGATGCTGCCCGACAAGTTCGCCGACATCACCGCGGTCTCCGCGCTCTACCGGCCCGGCCCGATGGGCGCGGACTCGCACAACAAGTACGCGCACCGCAAGAACGGGCGCCAGCCGATCGAGCCGATCCACCCGGCGCTGGCCGAGGCGCTGGAGCCGGTGCTGGGGGAGACCTACGGCCTGATCGTCTACCAGGAGCAGGTGATGGCGATCGCGCAGGTGCTCGCCGGCTTCTCCCTGGGTGCCGCGGACAACATGCGCCGCGCGATGGGCAAGAAGAAGAAGGAGGAGCTCGACAAGCAGTACGCCGGCTTCGAGGCCGGCATGCTGGAGCGCGGCTACCCGCAGGACGCGGTCAAGACGCTCTGGGAGATCCTCGTCCCGTTCGCCGACTACGCCTTCAACAAGTCGCACTCGGCGGCGTACGGCGTCATCACCTACTGGACCGCCTACCTCAAGGCGAACTACCCGACCGAGTACATGGCAGCGCTCCTGACGTCCGTGAGGGACTCCAAGGACAAGATGGCCATCTACCTCAACGAGTGCCGCCGGATGCGGATCCAGGTGCTGCCGCCGGACGTGAACGAGTCCGCCCACAACTTCACCGCGGTCGGCACCGACATCCGCTTCGGCCTCGCCGCGGTCCGCAACGTGGGCCACAACGTGGTCGACGCGATCGTCGCCGCGCGCACCGAGCACGGCCGGTTCACCGACTTCAACGACTTCATGGAGAAGGTGCCCGCGGTCGTCTGCAACAAGCGGGTGCTGGAGTCGCTCATCAAGGCCGGCGCCTTCGACGACATGAAGCACAAGCGGCGGGCGCTGGTCGCGATCCACGAGACCGCGGTCGACCAGTACATCGACATCAAGAAGAACGAGGCGATCGGCCAGGACTCGCTCTTCGGCGGTCTCGACGACGAGGACGCCGTCGGCTTCGGCATCAGCGTCCCGGTCCCGGACATCGAGGACTGGGACAAGATGACGCTGCTCGGCCACGAGCGGGAGATGCTCGGCCTCTACGTCTCCGACCACCCGCTGCTCGGGCTCGAGCACGTGCTGGCCGCGTCCAGCGACTGCACCATCGGCCAGCTGATGCTCGACGAGGACCGGGCCGACAATTCGACGGTGACCGTCTCCGGCCTCATCACCAGCGTGCAGCGCAAGATCACCAAGCGCGGCGACACCTGGGCGATGGTCACCCTGGAGGACCTCGACGGTGCCATCGACGTGCTGCTGTTCCCGAGCGCGTACCAGCTCGCCGCGACCTACCTGATCGAGGACCAGATCGTCACCGTCAAGGGGCGGCTGTCCCGGCAGAAGGAGCAGCCCGAGCTGCACGGCCAGGAGGTCACCGTCCCGGACCTGTCCGACGGGCCGAGCGGTCCGGTGGTGATCTCGCTGCCCTCGACCCGGTGCACGCCGCCGGTGGTGGACTCGCTCAAGGAGGTGCTGGCCACCCACCCGGGCATGTCCGAGGTGCGGCTCAAGCTGATGACGCGGACCTCGACCAAGGTGTTCCGGATGCCCGACCAGCTCCGGGTCACCCCGAGCCCGGCCCTGTTCGCCGATCTCAAGCAGCTGTTGGGGCCCGGGTGCCTGAGCTGAGCGCGGAGTCCGAGTGGGACGGTCTTGCTGAGGTGAGGGCGCGCGCGGTCGACCTCGGCATCGCGCTCGCCTGGTTCGTGGTGCTGGCCGTGGCCGGCGGCCTGCTGTGGTGGCAGCTGACGCCGCTGGCCGAGTACACCCGGACCGCGACCAACGCGATGATGGACGAGGAGCAGCTCGGGGTCCAGGTGAACGCGGACGGCTGGTTCTTCGTGATCGCCGCGGTCGGCGGGCTCGTCTCCGGGGTGGTCCTGCTCAGCTGGCGCAAGCGCGACCCGCTGTTCATGGTCGTCGTGGTCGCCGTCGGCGGACTGCTGGCCACCTGGCTGATGCTCCAGACCGGGCTGATCGCCGGTCCGCCGGACCCGGACACCGTGCTGCCCACGGCCAAGGCCGGCGCGAAGATCCCGCTGCAGCTGACCATCCGGGCCGAGGGGCTCTGGGTGGTCTGGTCGGTGAGCGCGCTGCTCGGCGCGGTCGGGGTCATCTGGGGGACCGATCACGTTCCCGGCCACGTTTCGGACCCTGAGAGTGCCGAACTGACGTAGGGTCTCGGGCCATGTCCGATCTGCACGACTCCGCCGAGCCCACCCAGCCGCTGCCGTCCTTCGAGCCCCAGCCCGAGGGTGGTCGCGGACGCCGGGCCGCAGTCGTCGGCGGGGTGGCCGCGCTCGTGGTCGCGGCCCTCGGCGGTGCCGCCTTCGCGGCCTACTCGTTCCTCGACGGTGGTGGGCCGCGTCCCGAGGACGCACTCCCGGACACCACGGTCGCGGTGCTCTCGGTCGACCTGGACCCGCACGCGGGGCAGAAGATCGAGGCGATCAAGACGCTGCGCAAGTTCCCGGCGCTGCGCAAGCAGCTGGGCCTGAGCAGCGAGGACGACCTGCGCCGCTACATCGTCGACAAGGGCATCAAGTCCGACTGCGAGGGCATCGACTACGACCGGGACGTGAAGCCGTGGGTGGGCAAGCGGGCCGCGTTCGCCGCCGTCGACCTCGGCGACGACCAGCCGGCCCCGGCGCTGGTGGTGCAGGTCTCCGACGCCGCCCGTGCCACGAAGGACTTCGGCAAGCTCGCCGACTGCGCCGGCGAGGACTTCGGGTACGTCGTGGGCGAGGACTACCTGGTGGCCAGCGACAGCGACGCGCACGCGCGCAAGATCCTGGACGCCGGCAAGAAGAAGCCGCTGGCCGACGACGCGACCTTCCAGAAGTGGGACGGCGAGGCCGGGGACGGCGTGGCCGGCTTCTACATCGCGCCCCGGGCCGCGCGGTATCTCGACGACCTGCTCGCGGACTTCGGCAACGGCTTCACCGAATTCGACGACGAGATCAGCGCCGGGGCCTCGGCCCCCGTGGCCGACGACCCGCTGGACCCGGTGCACGACGCGCTGCGCGACTTCCACGGCGCCGCCGGCGCGCTGAAGTTCGCCGACGGCGGCCTGGAGCTGGTCGTCGCCGCGGACGCCGGCAAGCAGAAGCTCGGCGACAAGCCGATCGGCGAGGTCGTCGACCGGCTGCCCGCGGACACCGCCCTCGTGCTCGGCATCTCCTTCCCGAAGCACTTCGGCAGCACCCTGCTCGACCAGGCCAAGGCCCAGCTCGGCGAGGCGGAGGTCCAGGAGTTCCTCGACGACGCCCGCACCGAGGCCGGCCTCGACCTGCCCGGCGACGCCGAGGACCTGCTCGGGGACGCGCTCACCCTGTCGGTGAGCGGCGACGCGCCTTCGTCGGCCGACGCGCTCGACAACCCGACCGAGCTGCCCGCCGCGCTGGCCCTGCACGGTGATCCGGACAAGTCCCTCGCGGTGCTGCACAAGCTGGAGAAGGCTCTCGGCACGAGCCTGTCCGACATCCCGCTGGAGACGAAGAAGTCGGGGGACGCGCTGCTGCTGAGCCCGTCGGAGGACTACCTCGGCGAGCTCGCGAAGAAGGGCTCGCTCGGCGACAGCGACGTGTTCCGCCAGGCGGTCCCGGATGCCGACCACGCCGGGATGGTGTTCTTCACCGTCATCGACGAGGACTGGCGCAAGACCATCGTGGACCTGGCCAGCTCGGACCTGTCGCCCTCGGAGGCGAGGACGCTCGCGGAGAACCTGAAGCCGTTCCGGGCGCTCGGGCTGAGCAGCACCGTCAAGGACGGCGTCGGCCGGTTCGAGCTGCGGATCACGACCCGCTGATCGCCGGCCCGCGGGGCATCAGGCGCGGGCGATCCTGGCCGTGGTGGCGTCGAGCAGGCCGACCAGGTCGGCCGGGGACAGACCGAGGTCGAATCCGCGACGCCCGCCGCTGACGTAGATCACCGGCAGCGCGCTGGCGGACTCGTCGAGCACGGTGCGCAGCCGGCGCTTCTGGCCGAGCGGCGAGATGCCCCCGACCACGTAGCCGGTGAGCCGCTCGGCCGCGGCCGGGTCCGCCATCGTGGCCTTCTTGGCGCCGACCGCGGCGGCCAGGGCCTTGAGGTCGAGGCTGCCGGTGACCGGGACGATGCCGACCACGGTGCCCCGGTCGGTGTCGGCGAGCAGGGTCTTGAAGACCTCGCCCGGGTCCAGGCCGAGAGCCTCAGCGGCCTCCAGCCCGTACGACGACGCACCGGGGTCGTGCTCGTAGGTGTGCACCGTGAACGCGATCCCGGCCTTCTCCAGCGCGACCGTCGCGGGGGTGCCGCCGGCTGTCTTCTTCTTCGCCACGCGGCTCAGAATGTCAGTTCGGGGACCACCTGGTCCTGGCCACCTCCGTTGCGGGCAGGCTCGGCAGCGCCTGCATCGCCCGCATCTCCTCGCGCAGGGACCGGCGCAGCATCCGCAGCCGGGTGGTCGCGTCCGTGGCCTCCAGCAGATCCTGGCGCTGCCGCTGGCTGAGCAGGCAGGTCGCGGCCAGCGAGTAGGACAGGTAGACCGGGTCGGCCGGGAGGTCGCCGGCCAGCACCGGTCCGCCGCGCAGGTCCGAGAGCGCCTCGCGGTACTCCTCGAAGGCGGCCAGGGCCCGGGCCGCCTCGGTGACGGCGTCGTCCTCCTCGGCGTCCTCGATCAGGTCCGCCTCGGCGCGCAGGTACTCCCCGCCCGCGTCCACGTCCTCGAGCACGATCCGCTGCCGACCGGTGACGACGATGTCGTAGCGGCCGTCGTCGTACCGCTCCGCCTCGGTGAGCTGGACCAGCGTGCCTACCCGGTGCAGCGACTGCACGCCGCGTTCGCCCACCTCGTAGCCCTCGCGGATCGCCACCACCGCGAACACCCGGTCGCGGGCCTCGGGCTGGGCGAGCAGATCGCGCATCAGGACGCGGTAGCGGTCCTCGAAGACGTGCAGGGGCGTGACCACGCCGGGGAACAGCACCGCGTTGAGCGGGAACACCGGAACGGTCGTCACATCTCGACGGTAGTGCCCGCCCCCCGGAATCCGGAGGAGGGCACGGCCGCCTGCTCTCTAGACTTGGCCCCATGATTCGCCGGATCGACCTCAGGGGCACGGGCGCGGGATCCGATTCCGGGTCTCCGGACTACCGCGCGCTGGTGCCGCGCGCCGACTTCGACGTCGAGGCCGCGCTCCATGTCGTCCGGCCGATCTGCGACGACGTCCGCGACCGTGGTGTCGAGGCGATCCGGGAGTACTCGGCGAAGTTCGACGGCGTCGACACCCCCGAGATCGCGGTGCCCGCCGAGGCGCTCGCGAAGGCCCTGACCGAGCTGGACCCGGGAGTTCGCGCGGGCCTGGAGGAGTCGATCCGCCGGCTGCGGGCCACCTGCGAGGCCGAGCTGGAGGCCGACGTGGTCACCGACCTCGGCCCCGGGGCCCGGGTCACCCAGCGGATGGTGCCGGTGGACCGGGTCGGGCTGTACGTGCCCGGCGGGGTGGCGCCGCTGGTCTCCAGCGTGGTGATGAACGTGGTCCCGGCCCAGGTCGCCGGCGTCGGCTCGATCGCGCTCACCAGCTCGCCGCAGAAAGACTTCAACGGGCTGCCGCACCCGACCATCCTGGCCGCGTGCGCGCTGCTCGGCGTCGAGGAGGTCTACGCGGTCGGCGGTGCCCAGGCGATCGCGATGCTGGCGTACGGCGCCGGCCCGTGCCGCCGCGTCGACCTGGTCACCGGCCCGGGCAACATCTACACCGTCTCCGCGAAGCGGCTGCTCAAGGGCGTCGTCGGGATCGACTCCGAGGCCGGGCCGACCGAGATCGCGATCCTGGCCGACGACACCGCCGACGCGTCGTACGTCGCCGCGGACCTGATCAGCCAGGCCGAGCACGACCCGATGGCCGCCTCGGTGCTGGTCACCGACTCGCTGCGGCTGGCCGACGAGGTCGAGGCCGAGCTGGACAAGCAGGTCGCGGACACCAAGCACGTCGAGCGCATCCGGACCGCGCTCGCTGGGCAGCAGTCCGGGATCGTGCTCGTCGACGACGTCACCCAGGGCCTGGACGTGGTGAACGCCTACGCCGCCGAGCACCTGGAGATCCACACCGCGAACGCCGACGCGGACGCCGCGAAGGTGCGCAACGCCGGGGCGATCTTCGTGGGCTCGTTCGCGCCGGTCTCGCTCGGCGACTACTGCGCCGGGTCCAACCACGTGCTGCCCACCGCGGGCTGCGCCTGCCACTCCTCGGGGCTGTCGGTGCGTGCCTTCCTCAAGGCCGTGCACGTGGTCGAGTACTCCGCGGATGCGCTGCGCGAGGTCGGCGGCCACGTGATGACCCTGGCGGACGCCGAAGACCTGCCCGGTCACGGTGCTGCCGTGCGGGTGCGCTTGGACGGCGGTAGCGAATGACCTGGCCGCCCCTGCGCGAAGAGCTGCGCGGGGTCGAGCCGTACGGCGCGCCCCAGCTCGACGTCCCCGTCCAGCTCAACGTCAACGAGAACCCGTACCCGCCCTCGGCGCGCTGCGTGGCCGACATCGCCACCGCGGTCGCCGAGGCCGCGTCGACCCTGAACCGCTATCCCGACCGCGAGTTCACCGAGCTCCGCGAGGGGCTGGCGGCGTACCTGAGCACGGACGGCGGCCGGGGGATCACGCCCGAGCAGGTCTGGGCCGCGAACGGGTCGAACGAGGTGATGCTGCAGCTCCTGCAGGCCTTCGGCGGGCCCGGGCGGACCGCGGTCTCGTTCGCACCGACGTACTCGATGTACCCCGAGTACGCCCGGGACGCGATGACCGGCTGGGTGGCCGGCCGCCGGCACGAGGACTTCTCCTTCGACCTCGACCACGCCAAGGCGCTCATCGCCGAGCACCGGCCGAGCGTGGTGCTGCTGCCCTCGCCGAACAACCCGACCGGCACCGCGCTGCCGCACGAGGTGATCGGTGCGGTCTGCGAGCTGGCCGCGGAGCACGACGGCCTGCTCGTCATCGACGAGGCCTACGCGGAGTTCCGCCGGGAGGGCACGCCGTCCGCGCTGGAGCTGCTGCCACGCATGAGGAACCTGGTCGTCACCCGGACGATGAGCAAGGCCTTCGCGCTCGCGGGCGCCCGGCTCGGCTACCTGGCCGCGGCGCCGGAGATCTGCGACGCGCTCCGCGTGGTCCGGCTGCCGTACCACCTGTCCGCGGTCACCCAGGCGACCGCCGTCGCGGCACTGCGGCACGCCCCGGAGCTGCTCGGCAACGTGGACACGCTGCGCGCCGAGCGCGACCGGACCGTGGCGTGGCTGCGCGAGCGCGGACACCGCGTGGCCGACTCGGACGCGAACTTCGTCCTGTTCGGCCTGTTCGAGGACCGGCACGCGGTGTGGCAGGGGCTGCTCGATCGCGGCGTGCTGATCCGGGAGACTGGGCCGGACGGCTGGCTGCGGGTGTCCATCGGTACGGCCGAGGAGATGACGGCGTTCAAGGACGCCCTAGGAGAGGTAGTCGGATGAGCGCTCGTAGCGTCCGCCTGGAGCGGGCCACCAAGGAGTCGAAGGTCACCGTCGAGCTGAACCTCGACGGCAGCGGCCGCACCGACGTGAGCACCGGGGTCGGCTTCTACGACCACATGCTCTCCTCGCTCGGCCGGCACGCGCTCTTCGACCTGACCGTGCTGACCGAGGGCGACACCCACATCGACGCGCACCACACCGTCGAGGACACCGCGATCGTGCTCGGCGACGCGCTGCGCGAGGCGCTGGGCGACAAGTCCGGCATCCGCCGCTTCGGCGACGCGCTGGTGCCGCTCGACGAGAGCCTGGTGCAGTGCGCGGTCGACGTCTCCGGCCGGCCCTACTGCGTGCACACCGGCGAGCCCGAGGGGCAGCAGTACGTCCAGCTCGGGGGCTCCGGAGTCTCCTACCTCGGCTCGCTGACCCGGCACGTCTTCGAGACGCTCGCCTTCCACGGCCAGATCGCCCTGCACGTCCGCGTGCTCTCCGGGCGCGAGCCGCACCACGTGGTCGAGGCGCAGTTCAAGGCGGTCGCCCGGGCGCTGCGGGACGCGGTCGCGTTCGACCCGCGCGAGTCCGGCGTGCCCTCGACGAAGGGCTCACTCTGAGTACGAAGAAGGTGACGGTCCTCGACTACGGGTCGGGGAACCTGCGCTCGGCCGTCCGGGCCTTCGAGCGCGCCGACGCCGAGGTGACCCTGACCGCGGACAAGGCCGCCGCTCTCGAGGCCGATGGCCTCGTCGTGCCCGGGGTCGGCGCCTTCGCGGCGTGCATGCAGGGCCTCCTCGGGGTGAAGGGTCCGGAGATCATCGGCCGCCGGCTGGCTGGCGGGCGCCCCGTGCTCGGTATCTGCGTGGGCATGCAGGTGCTCTTCGAGACCGGCGTCGAGCACGGTGTCACCACTGAGGGCTGCGGCGAGTGGCCGGGCACGGTCGAGCGGCTGCAGGCGCCGGTGGTGCCGCACATGGGGTGGAACACCGTCGAGGTGCCTTCCGGTTCCGCGCTCTTCGCCGGCGTCGAGGGGGAGCGGTTCTACTTCGTGCACTCGTACGGCGTGCGGAGGTGGACCCTGGTCACCAACGACCGCACCCGCGCGCCGAACGTGATCTGGGCCGAACACGGTGGGGACCGGTTCGTCGCCGCCGTCGAGAACGGACCGCTGTGCGCCACCCAGTTCCACCCGGAGAAGTCCGGGGACGCCGGGGCGCGGCTGCTGAGGAACTGGGTGGACTCGCTGTGAGGACGTTGCGGTGAGCAAGGAGCGCGCGCGACGCCGGGAGGCACGCGAGCGGGAGGCCGCTGAGCGGGCCGCCCGGCTCGCCGAGACCGCACGCCGCCGGGAACGCCGCCAGGCGCTCGTCGCCCCGATCGCCGGGCCGCTCCGCCGGACGCGCCTCGCGCTGAGCACCGGCAAGCAGAGCGGCTCGCTCGCCGATCGTCGCCGGACCCGGACCCGTGTCGTCCTGATGACGCTGATCTTCCTGCAGGTCGTCGTCTGGCTGGTCCGGCCCGACTGGCAGGCGCGTCTCGGCGCCCTGGTCATCGCCCTCATCGCCTTTCCCGTCATCGCCGCCTTCACCCTCTAGGAGCCCTTCCCGTGACACACCTCGAGCTGCTGCCCGCCGTCGACATCGCCGGTGGCCAGGCCGTCCAGCTGGTCCAGGGCGTGGCCGGCTCGGAGAAGAAGTTCGGCGACCCGATCCAGGCCGCGCTGCGCTGGCAGGAGGCGGGTGCGGAGTGGCTGCACCTGGTCGACCTGGACGCCGCCTTCGGGCGCGGCAACAACCGCGAGCTGCAGGCCGAGATCGTCGGCCGGCTCGACATCAAGGTCGAGATGAGCGGCGGCATCCGCGACGACGAGTCGCTCGAGGCCGCGATGGCGACCGGCTGCCGCCGCGTGAACATCGGCACCGCCGCGCTGGAGCAGCCGGAGTGGTGCGCGCAGGCGATCGCCACGTACGGCGACCGGGTCGCGATCGGCCTCGACGTCCGCGGCACCACCCTGGCCGCCCGGGGGTGGACCCGCGAGGGAGGCGACCTCTACGAGGTGCTCACCCGGCTCGACTCGGAGGGCTGCGCGCGGTACGTGGTGACCGACGTCAACAAGGACGGCATGCTGCAGGGCCCGAACCTGCAGCTGCTCAAGGACGTCTGCGCGGTGACCGACCGCCCGGTGGTCGCCTCCGGCGGCATCACCGAGCTGCACGACCTGGAGGCGCTGATGCACCTGGTCGGGGTCGGCGTCGAGGGCGCGATCATCGGCACCGCGCTCTACGAGGGCCGGTTCACCCTGGAGCAGGCGCTGCAGCTGACCTGGCCGGGTCGGTTCTCATGACCCTCGCGGTCAGGGTGATCCCGTGCCTGGACGTCGACGGCGGCCGGGTGGTCAAGGGGATCAACTTCCGGGAGCTGCGCGACGCCGGCGACCCCGTGGAGCTGGCCAAGGTGTACGACGCCGAGGGCGCCGACGAGCTCACCTTCCTGGACATCTCCGCCTCGCACGAGGGTCGCGCGACCACGATGGAGATCGTCTCGCGCACGGCCGAGCAGGTGTTCATCCCGCTGACCGTCGGCGGCGGGGTCGGCAGCGTCGAGGACGTCGACCGGCTGCTGCGGGCGGGTGCGGACAAGGTCGCGGTGAACACCGCCGCGATCCGCCGGCCCGAGCTGGTCGCCGAGATCGCCGACCGCTTCGGCAACCAGGTGCTGGTGCTCTCGGTGGACGCTCGCCGGGCCCCGGGGACCGAGTCCGGGTTCGAGGTGACCACGCACGGCGGCCGGCAGTCGGCCGGGATCGACGCGGTCGCGTGGGCGGTCAAGGCCGCCGAGCTCGGCGCGGGGGAGATCCTGCTCAACGCGATGGACGCCGACGGCACCGAGGACGGCTTCGACCTCGAGCTGATCCGGCTGGTTCGCGCGGCGGTGAGCATCCCGGTGATCGCCAGCGGGGGAGCCGGCGCGACCGAGCACTTCCCGCCGGCCGTCGAAGCCGGTGCGGACGCGGTGCTGGCCGCGACCATCTTCCACTTCGGCAAGGTGCGGATCGGCGAGGTCAAGCAGTCGCTGTCCGTGTCGGGGTACCCCGTCCGCTAGGCGGGATCCGGGGTCCAGCAGAGGCCATACCTCTGTCCCGAGGCCCACTGCTCCTTGGTCGGCCACTCGAAGCTCCACTTGAGCCGCAGGTTGTCCGCGGCCAGCCCGGCGTCGATGTCACGGCAGCGCGCGTCGGCGTCCTTCCCGGCCGCCTTGTCCAGGTAGCGCGCCTTGGCGGGCAGGTCGATGCTGGCGCGAGCCCGCCAGGAGTGCTTCCGGGCGCAGGCCACGCGCTGGAAGGCGCGGTCGGCCGGGCTCGCGGTGGCGCAGGTGCCGAACCGGTCGAGCGCCTTCGGCGAAGCCAGCAGGCCGTGGGTCCGGGCCGGGAGCGGCGCGAGCTCGTTCGGCCCGGCGACGTAGACGAGGTCGCAGCGGAACCAGAGCGCGCCGGCCTCGCTCTGCTTCAGCGACGGGCTGAACCACACCGGGGCCAGCCGGCTCAGCCGCCGGGTCTCCTCGTCCCCGCCGAGCCGGTCTTCCGTCCTGGCCCGGCAGGTCCGCGCGACCTGGTTCTGCAGCCGTGCGGAGTCGACCGCGAGCAGGTGGCCGTCGACGAGCGGGTCGAGCTGTCCGACGTACAGGGTCTGCGTGGTGTGCCGCGTGGTGCACGGCACCGGGGTGGCGTCGTTGGTCGGCTCGAGTGCTGCCTGGAACGGAAGGTCGTAGCAGGCCCGCGCCGAGGGGGCGGCCGGCGGGGCGGGGGCGGTGGCCGGTGTGCGCGGGGTGGTGCTGGGCTGCGTGTCGTCACCGCCGCAGCCCGCCACGGCGGCGAGCAGCAGGGCGCACGTCGTCGCGAGGAGCCGGCGTCGCATGGTCGGGGTGATCCTCACTGATCGGTCTTGGCCCAGCACACCGAACGTCGGTTGCCGGCCTTCCACTGTGCCTCACGAAACCACGAGTAGCCGTAGTCGTAGTCGGGTGGGTAGTGCATCCAGCCACCGACGGACTCCTGGCAGTAGTCGCGCGAGCGCACCTGAACGATCCGGTCGCCCGGGTAGTGGTCCGCGGGCTGGCCGACCTTGACCGTGGTGACCGCCCGCCAGTCGTGCTTCTCCGAGCAGGGCACCTTCGTCGAGCCGGCGAAGCTCGAGCCACGTGCGCAGGTCAGCCAGGCCGCGGGCAGGTCGGTGGAGAACAGCCCGCGGGCGTCCACCGGCAGCGGGCGGTAGCTCGTCGCGTGGTCGGGCCCGCCGAGCACGTCGCAGCGGTACCAGCGCGCGCCCTTCTTCCAGCCGCGCTCGGAGGGCCGGAACCAGGCCCAGCTCAGCTGCACGCGCATCGCCAGGCTCTCGTCGGCGCCGAGGAACTCACCGAACGCCTTCTGGCAGGTCTCGAAGACGAAGGTCCCGTGCCGGCGGTCGTCGTACGTGGTGCCGGTGGAGGCGGGAAGGGTGCCGATCGCGAACGTCTGCGCGGTGTGCTTCTTCGTGCAGGGGACGACCGGGGAGTCGTTGCTGGTCTGGGCGATGTCGGCGGGCTTCAGCACGCGGCAGGCGCCGAGCTTCGGGGTGGCCAGCCGGTCCGAGGCGGCCTCGCCCTCCCCGCAGCCGACCAGCAGGGCGAGGGCGACGGCCGTGGCGAGGGCGAGGGCACCACGACGACGCACGTTTCCCCCTCAGACCGTCAACAGTGCCGCGATGGTACCGCCGAGCTCGTAGGCCGATGCCTCCTCGGCGGGGGTGGGGTCGCCGAGAATCTCGAGCACGTCGTAGCCCTGCTTCCAGCCCAGGGCACCGGTGAGGGCGAGCACCGAGCGAACCGCGCCGGTGGTGTCGTAGCGCCCGTGCACGTAGAGCCCGAACGGCCGGCCCTTGGTGGTGCCGGCCGCGTCCGGGTCCCCGGCCCCGGTGGCGTCCAGGGCGCCGCCGATGGCGAGGAACGTCGAGTCGAAGACGTGCTTGAGGGCACCGGACATGGAGCCGAAGTTGGCACTGGTGCCGAGCAGGTAGCCGTCGGCGGCGAGCAGGTCCTCCGCGCCGGCGTTCCCGCGGGCGAAGTCCAGCGCTTCGCGGATCTCCACCCCGACGCCCTCGATCTCCGGGTCGCGCGCGCCCGCGACCACCTGCTCGGTCAGGGCCTGCAGGGTCCGGGTCGGGGAGTGGTGGACGATCAGGAGCCGCGCCATGTCCTCCAGTCTCGCCCCTCGCGCGCTGCCTTCGGAGCACCTCCGCTATGCTGACCGGGTCATGTCGATGCGCCAGCTTCTTCTTCGCTGCCGTAGCGAGGTCTGAGAACTAGCCGGACCCCTCGCTGCGGAGTGTTCGCGTTCCCGGCTCCCCATCACAGCGAGAGACGAGTCCATGACCAGCAACACACCGAGCCTGAGCCGGTTCCACAACACCCAGAAGCCCAGCGGGATGCCGATCGAGCGGTACCGCGCCTTCCCGCCGGTCGACCTCCCCGACCGCACCTGGCCGGGCCACCAGATCACGCAGGCGCCGCGCTGGCTCTCCACCGACCTGCGCGACGGCAACCAGGCGCTCATCGACCCGATGAGCCCCGAGCGCAAGCACCGCATGTTCGACCTGCTGGTGAGCATGGGCTACAAGGAGATCGAGGTCGGCTTCCCGAGCGCCTCGGAGACCGACTTCCAGTTCGTGCGCCAGCTCATCGAGCGGGACAAGGTCCCCGACGACGTCACCATCTCGGTGCTCACCCAGGCGCGTGAGGACCTGATCGAGCGCACGGTGCAGTCGCTGGTCGGCGTACCGAAGGCGAACATCCACCTCTACAACGCGCTCGCGCCGCTCTTCCGCCGGGTCGTCTTCCATGCCAGCAAGGACGAGATCAAGGACATCGCCGTCCGGGGCACCCAGCTGGTGATGAAGCACAGCGAGCAGATCCTCGGCGCCACCGTGATCGGCTACGAGTACAGCCCGGAGATCTTCACCGGCACCGAGCTGCCCTTCAGCGTCGAGGTGTGCGAGGCGGTCAGCGACATCTGGCAGCCCGAGGACGGCCGCGAGATCATCCTCAACCTGCCGGCCACCGTCGAGATGGCCACGCCCAACGTGTACGCCGACCAGATCGAGTGGTTCTCCCGGCAGCTGACCCGGCGCGAGCACACCACGATCAGCCTGCACCCGCACAACGACCGCGGCACCGCGGTCGCCGCCACCGAGCTGGCCATGATGGCCGGCGCCGACCGGGTCGAGGGCTGCCTGTTCGGGCACGGCGAGCGCACCGGCAACGTCTGCCTGGTGACCCTGGGCATGAACCTGTTCAGCCAGGGCATCGACCCGCAGATCGACTTCAGCGACATCGACGAGATCCGCCGTACGGTCGAGTACTGCACCAACCTGCCGGTGCACCCGCGGCACCCGTACGCCGGCGACCTGGTCTACACGGCGTTCTCCGGCTCCCACCAGGACGCGATCAAGAAGGGCCTGGAGGACCTGGACCGGATCGCTGCCGACCAAGGCATCCCGGTCGAGCAGGTCGCCTGGGAGGCGCCGTACCTGCCGATCGACCCCAAGGACGTCGGCCGCACCTACGAGGCGGTCATCCGGGTCAACAGCCAGTCGGGCAAGGGCGGCGTGGCCTACATCCTCAAGTCCGAGCACAAGCTCGACCTGCCGCGCCGGCTGCAGATCGAGTTCAGCCGGGTCATCCAGCAGGTCACCGACGACTCCGGCAAGGAGATGTCCGGTGAGGAGATCTGGACGACGTTCCAGGGCGAGTACCTGAACAAGACCGCACCGCTGACGCTGAACTCGGTGCACACCTCCTCGGCCGCGGGCGAGAAGGACCAGCTCACCGTGAACGTGTACGTCGACGGCGAGCCGCACGAGCTGCAGGGCACGGGCAACGGCCCGATCGCCGCCTTCGTCGACGCCATCAACGGCCTGGAGCAGGACTTCGACGTCCGGGTGCTCGACTACCACGAGCACGCGCTGTCCTCCGGCGGCGACGCCATCGCGGCGGCGTACGTCGAGTGCGCGGTGCGCGGGGAGATCCTGTGGGGCGTCGGCCTGGACGCCAACATCGTCACCGCCTCGCTCAAGGCCGTGATCTCCGCGGTCAACCGCGCCTGACCGGCACCCGAATCGCCCGAATCGCCCACTGCCTTGGGCGATTCGGGTGATTCGCCACCGAGGCCGCCACTAGGGTGACGGGGTGAGCGACAGGGGGGTGGAGCAGCGGTGAGGTCCCGCTTCATCCTGGGAATCCAGCAGCTGCTCGGGCGCGAGCAGGCGGACCCGCGCGTCGCTCAGTACGCCTTCTGGGTGCCGGTGTTCATCGACATCGGCTTCCTGCTGCTCGGCCCCGACAAGGTCGACTCGCTGAGCCGCGACTACCTGACCGGCCTGGTCGTCATCGTCGCCGCCACCGTGCTCGGCTTCGCGATCAGCCGCGACGGGCTGCCCCCCGCCTGGACGGTCGCGATCCCGGTGCTGGACATCCTGGCCACCGGGTTCATGCGGCAGATGCCGGAGAGCACCGGCGACCGGATCCTGGTGTTCCCGGCGATCTGGCTCGGGCTGCAGTTCGGTCGCCGCGGCATCGTGCTCAGCATGCTCTCGGTGCTGGCGTCGTTCGGCATCGCGGTGGGCAGCAACCGGGACCTGCTCGAGTGGGACGTGATGGCCCAGCAGCTGGTGCTCTCCACGCTGTGCGCGACGGTGGTGGCGCTGACCGCGGAAGCCTGGCAGGGCAAGGTCGCCGAGGCGGCCGAGGCGCAGCGGATGCTCGAGCGGGCGGTCGCCGACAGCGCCGAGCAGCGCCGGTTCAACGAGGCCATCCTCAACAGCGTCGACGTCGGCCTGCTGGTCCTGGACGCGCACGGCCGGGTGCACTCGGCGAACCCGCGGCACGAGCGGCTGATGGACCTGGCCTACCCCGAGGGCCACGAGGGGCTGCCCGAGCGCAGCGGCCACGTCTACGGGCCGGACGGGTTCACCCAGCTGACCCGGGAGGAGCTGCCGACCTGGCGGACGCTGCACGGCGAGCCGTTGCGCGACTACCTGATCTGGGTCGGCTCGGACCCGCGCATCCGCCGGGCGTTCGCGGTCTCGTCCTCGACGATCCTGACGCCGGCCGGCGACTTCGACGGCGCCGTGCTGGCCTACCACGACGTCACCGAGCTGATGACCGCCGCGCGGCTCAAGGACGAGTTCGTCGCCACCGTCAGCCACGAGCTGCGCACCCCGCTGACCTCGATCGTCGGGTACGTCGACATCCTGCTCGAGGACCTCGAGGACCTGCCCGCCGAGGCGACGCCGTTCCTGGAGACCGTGCAGCGCAACGCCCGCCGGCTGCACCGGCTCGTCGACGACCTGCTCTCCGACGCGCTCAAGCTCGGCCGCGCCGAGCTGCACCTGGACCGGGTCTCGCTGGCGCTGCTGGTGCGGGCCTCGGCGGTCGAGGCGGAGAAGTCGGCGCGCACCGCCGGCCTGCTGCTGGAGACCCAGATCGACGGCGACCCGCTGGAGGTCAGCGGTGACAGCGAGCGGCTCGCCCAGGTCTTCGACAACCTGTTCAACAACGCCATCAAGTTCACTCCCTCCGGGGGCAAGGTCGCCGGCGAGGTCAAGCGCGAGGGCAACGAGGCCGTGGTGCGGATCAGCGACACCGGCCGGGGCATCCCGCCCGAGGAGGTGGAGGACGTCTTCGTGAAGTTCTTCCGCTCGCCCGGGGTGCAGCTCGACGCGATCCCCGGCACCGGCATCGGGCTGGCGATCTCCAAGACGATCGTCGAGGCGCACGGCGGGTCGATCGGGCTGACCAGCGAGGTCGGCGTCGGCACCACCCTCGAGGTACGGCTGCCCCTGGTGGGGCCGCGCGTCGCGCGCGCCGGCTAGGCCCTACAGGGGAGAATGTCCCCGTGCCCCTCTACAGCGACGAAGCGATCGTGCTGCGCACGCGCAAGCTCGCGGAGGCAGACCGCATCATCACGCTGCTGTCCCGCGAGCACGGCATCGTGCGTGCGGTGGCGAAGGGCGTACGGCGCACGACGTCGCGCTTCGGGTCCCGGCTGGAGCCGTTCACGCACGTGGACCTGCAGCTCGCCGAGGGGCGGAACCTGGACGTCATCACCCAGGCGGTCACGCGCGCGTCGTACGGGGAGCGCATCAGCGCCGACTACGACCGCTACACGTCGGCCTCGGTGATGCTGGAGACCGCCGAGCGCCTGGTCGCCGAGGAGCGCGAGCCGTCGGTGCAGCAGTACCTGCTGCTGGTCGGCGCGCTCCGCGCGATGGCGGCCGGCGAGCACCGGCCCGGCGACGTGATGGACTCGTTCCTGCTGCGCTCGCTGGCGGTGGCCGGCTACGCCCCCTCGTTCGACGGGTGCGCGCGTTGCGGGCTGGAGGGTCCGCACCGGGCCTTCCACCCGGGCTCGGGCGGGATGCTCTGCGCGGACTGCCGACTGCCCGGCTCGGCCCAGCCCGGGGTCGGCACGGTGGCGTTGCTCGGCGCGCTGCTGGCCGGGGAGTGGCCGGTGGTCGACGACGCCGAGGAGCGCGCCCGCCGCGAGGCCCGCGGCCTGGTCGCGGCCTACCTGGCCTGGCACCTGGAGCGCGGCCTGAGATCGTTGCCCTATGCGACGACCTAAGCCGCCCGCGCGCACGGTGCGCGCTCCCGAGCCGCACCCCAGCGGTGCCCGTCCGCCCGCGATCCCGCCAGCGCTGGTGCCGCGGCACGTCGCGATCATCATGGACGGCAACGGGCGCTGGGCCGAGCAACGCGGACTGCCTCGCACGGCCGGGCACGAGCGCGGCGAGCAGTCGCTGGTCGACGTGGTCAAGGGAGCCATCGAGATCGGCGTCAAGGCGGTCTCGGCCTACGCGTTCTCCACCGAGAACTGGTCGCGCTCGGCCGACGAGGTGCGGTTCCTCATGGGCTTCAACCGCGATGTCGTACGGCGCCGGCGCGAGGAGCTGCACGAGCTGGGTGTCCGGGTGCGCTGGGCCGGCCGGGAGCCGCGGCTGTGGCGCTCGGTCGTCAAGGAGCTGCGCGTCGCCGAGGAGCTGACCCGGGACAACGACGTGCTCACGCTGACCATGTGCGTGAACTACGGCGGCCGGGCCGAGCTCGCCGACGCCGCGCGCGGCCTGGCCCGCGACGTCGCCGCCGGCCGGGTCAACCCGGACCGCGTGGACGAGAAGACCTTCGCGCGGTACCTCTACGTGCCCGAGCTGGCCGACGCCGACCTGGTCTGGCGGACCTCGGGGGAGGAGCGGCTGAGCAACTTCATGCTCTGGCAGGCCGCGTACTCCGAGTTCGTGTTCTCCGACATCCTCTGGCCCGACGTCGACAGGATCGCCCTCTGGGACGCGGTCCTGGAGTACGCCAAGCGCGACCGCCGCTACGGCCAAGCCTGACCCCGAGGCGTCTCATCTGAAAACCCTCCGCCCGCTGAGGCGTCTCAGATGAAAGCCCCATGCGTGCTGAGGCGTCTCAGATGAAAGCCTGTGGATAGCCGTTTGAGCGACGCGCGGTTGTCCCGGACCCTCGTCGCCATGGCGATGCCCTTCCTCGATCCGGACCAGGCCCTCCTCGACGCGCGCTTCCCGCTGCCCTTGGACGCGCCGTTCACGGGAACGATGGCCCGTGCCGCAGGTCTCCACTCCGTCGAGCTGACTTCGCTCGTACGCCGGGGGCTGGTGCGCCGGCTGATCGGGAACGTGTACGTCGTGGCGCAGGTCCCCGATTCGATGGAGCTCAGGCTCGCGGGCCTTCGGCTGGTGGTCCCGGAACGTGCCGTCGTCACCGACCGGACCGCTGGATGGCTGCACGGCGCCACGATGGTGCTCGCTCCCGGCGACCACCTGATCCTGCCCAGGGTCTCGGCGTTCCACCGGGGCCGAGGACTTCGTCTTCGCAACGAGCTGGTGTCGAGCGGGCAACGGATGATGCCGGACGAGCACGTGATGGAGATCGGTGGCATCCGGGTCACCACGCCTTTGCGCACGGCCTGTGACCTCGGTCGGCTGCTGCGCCGGGACTCCGCTTTCGCTGCCCTCGACGCGATGCTGCGGCTGGGCGCCTTCGACCAGGAGGAGCTGCTCGAGGCGATCGCCTGCTTCAAGGGCTACCGCGGTGTGCGCCAGCTGCGCTGGATGGCTCCGCTCAGCGACCCGCGCGCCGAGTCACCGCCGGAGTCCATCTTGCGACTCCGCTGGCTGGACTGCGTGCGGCTCCCGCGGCCGCTACCGCAACGTCCCGTGCGCGCGCCGCACTGGGTGCCCGGCGGGACGTACTGGATCGACCTCGGCGTCGACGAGCTCCGCTTCGGGGTCGAGTACGACGGGAAGGACTTCCACGGCGTCGACCGAACCGATCACGACGTACGGCGTCGCAGGTGGATCACCGAGGAGGAGGGGTGGACGCTGTGCGTCGTACGGAAGGAGAACTTGTTCGGGCGCCGCGCGGACGTCGATGACATCCTCCATGCGGGTGTCGTCGAGGCGCGCAGACGCCTCGGGCGCCCCGGAGCTTTCATCTGAGACGCCTCGGCGAGCCAGGGGCTTTCAGCAGAGACGCCTCGGCGGGTCATCGGCAGGAGGAGCAGGTGCCGAAGATCTCGAGGGTGTGCGAGACGTCGGCGTAGCCGTGCTCGTCGGCGACCGCCCGGGTCCACTTCTCGACGGCCGGGCCCTCGACCTCGACGGTCGCGCCGCAGGAGCGGCAGACCAGGTGATGGTGGTGGGTGTCGCTGCAGCGGCGGTAGATCGCCTCGCCGACCCCGGATGAGGACTCTGCCCGGATCATGTCGACCTCGCCGGCGTCGGCCAGAGCCTGCAGCGTGCGGTAGACGGTGGACAGGCCGACGTTGTCGCCGCCGGCGCGCAGGGCCTCGTGGATCTCCTGGGCGCTGCGGAAGTCGCCGAACTCCTCCAGCGCGGTGCTCACCGCGCGACGCTGGCGCGTGGGGCGCAGCGTGCTCTCAGTGCTCGTCATAGTGGCCTCCGTGGACGGCGTGCCGGTGCCCGTTGTGGATGTAGTCGATGTGGTCCCCGTGCTCGACCCCGACGTGCCCGCAGCCGGGACCGTGCCGGTGCCGGTGGGCTTCCTCGACGCGGTGCGGCTCGGGTTCGGCGGTCAGGTCGAACGGCACCCGCGCCGTACGGCGTCGCTGCAGCACCAGCCCGACCGGGGCGGTGACCGCGAACCCGGCGAGGGCGACCAGCACGATGGTCGCGCCGGGCGGCACGTCGACGTACGCCGAGGTGCCGACCCCGATCACCGAGGCCAGCAGGCCGGCTGCCATCGCGCTGAGCATGGTGACCCGGAAGCCCCGGGCGAACTGCTGCGCGGTCGCGACCGGGATCACCATGAGCGCGCTCACCAGCAGCAGCCCGACCGTGCGCATGGCCACGCTGACCGAGACCGCGGCGAGCACCGAGATGAGCACGTTGTAGAACCGCACCGACAGCCCGGTGGTCCGGGCGAAGTCCTCGTCGTTGGCGACCGAGAACAGCTGTGGCATCAGCGCCACGCAGAGACCGATCACCACCAGCGCCAGGATGACGGTCACCCACACGTCGGCCCGCGAGATCGAGACGATCGACCCGAACAGGTAGGTGTTGAGCCGGACCGCGCCGTTGCCCGCGAACGAGACCAGCATCAGGCCGCCGGCGATGCCGCCGTAGAAGATCAGCGCCAGGGCGACGTCGCCCGACGCCTTGCCGGTCGCGCGGATCACCTCGATGACCACGGCACCGAGCACGGCCATCGCGATCGCGGTCCAGGTGGGGGAGGTGCCGGTGAGCAGGCCGAGCGCCACCCCGGTGACGCTGATGTGCCCGATGCCGTCCCCGAGCAGGGAGAGCCGGCGCTGCACCAGGTAGGTGCCGATCGCCGGCGCGGCCAGGCCGGTGACCGCGCCGGCGACGAGTGCGCGGAGCACGAAGTCGTAGGAGAGTGCGTCGAACATGTCAGCCTTCCTCCCCGAGCGGGCCGCGCAAGGGCGGTACGACGGCGGCGGCCTGCTCGACTGGTTCGCAGTGCACGTCGTGGCTCAGCCCCAGCAGGCCGGTCGGCGCGCCGTCGTACACGACCCGGCCCTCGCGCAGCACCACGGTGCGCCCGATCAGCGGCTCGAACGGGCCGAGCTCGTGCAGCACCACCACGATCGTCGCGCCGGCCCGGGCCCGCGCCTCGAGGGCGTCGGCCATCGCGTGCTGGCTGATGAGGTCCACTCCGGCGAGCGGCTCGTCGAGCAGCAGCAGCTCGGGTCCGCCGGCCAGCGTGCGGGCCATCAGCACCCGCTGCTGCTGGCCGCCGGACAGGGTGCTCACCGTCTGCTGGGCCCGGTCGGCGAGCCCGACGGACTCCAGCGCCTCGGTCACGGCCCGGCGGTCGGCCGCGGTGGCCGGCAGGAACGGGCGGCGGCGGGCGAGCCGGCCGGCGGCGACCACCTCGCGCACGGTGGCGGGCACGCCCTGGGTGATGGTCGAGCGCTGCGGCACGTAGCCGATCCGGTCCCAGGCGCCGAAGTCGGCGACCGGCTCGCCGAAGAGCCGGGCGGTGCCGGCGGAGAGCGGCAGCAGCCCCACGGCTGCCTTCACCAGGGTGGACTTCCCGGAACCGTTCGCGCCGAGCAGGGCGACGACCTCCCCCTGCTCGACGCGAAGGCCTATGTCCCGGAGGATCGGCCGCCCGCCCAGGGAGACACCGCCCCCGGTGATCTCGACGACGCTCATGGGGCCACCTTCGCACAGCCGTTGGCCTTCTCCAGGGCGGCCAGGTTCGCGCGCATCAGGGAGAGGTAGTCCTCGCCGCTGCCCTTCTCGACGCCCTCGATCGGGTCCAGCACGGCGGTCCGCAGGCCGAGGTCGCTCGCGAGCGTCGTGGCCATCTTCTTGCTGGCGATGGTCTCGCCGAAGACCGTGGTGATGTGCTCGCGCGCGATCAGCTCGCGCAGCTTCGCCAGGTGCGCGGGACTCGGCTCGGAGTCCGGGGTCAGGCCGGCGATCCCGGCGAACTCCAGGCCGTACTTGGTCTGGTAGCCGAACGCGTCGTGGCTGGTGACCACCAGGTGCCGCGGGCACCCGCGCAACCCGGAGGCGTACGCCGCGTCGAGCTGCTGCAGCTTCAGCGACAGCGTGGCCAGGTTGGCCTTCAGCGTCGCGGTCTCCTCGGGCAGCAGCCGGGCCAGCTGCTTCTCGAGCGCGGCGGCGGCCAGCTCCATCCGCGCCGGGTCGAGCCAGAAGTGCGGGTTGTCACCCTCCAGGTGGACGGCGTCGCCGACGTCGAAGCTTCTGCGCGCGTTCTGGGCGACGGTCTCGTCCACGGCCGGCTGCAGGTCCTTGGTGTAGACGACCAGGTCGGCGTCGGCGATCTCGGCGGTCTGCTTGATCTTGAGCTCGAGGTCGTGCGGCTCCACGCCGGGGGCGGTCAGGTCGACGACGCGGACCTGCTCACCGGCGAGCTCGCGGACCAGGAACTCCAGCGGGTAGAAGGAGGCCACCACGGTGGGCCTGCCGTCGTCGCCGGTCCCGCCGCAGGCAGCGAGCGGGAGGAGCAGGGCGACGAGCAGAAGACGCTTCATGAGAACGATTCTCATTCGGAATGAGAATCGTTGTCAACTTGAGAGGGCTACGATCCGCTCGTGCTGGTGGTGAACAGGTTCCGCGGAGCAGAGCTGCGTGCCGATCTCGAGGCCGCGCTGGGCGTGCTGCGCGAGCGGCCCGGCTTCGAGCACGGTGAGCTCGGCCGCAACGTCGACGACCCGGAGCTCTGGGTCCTGGTCACCCGGTGGGCCGACGTCGGCTCCTACCGGCGCGCGCTCTCGTCGTACGAGGTGAAGGTGGCGGCGGTGCCGATGCTGAGCCGGGCGCTCGACGAGCCCAGTGCCTACGAGCCGGTCACCCCCGGTGCCACCCTCAACGAGGCGGCCTCCCGGTCTCGGTAGGCTCCTCGTCGTGGCCAAGCAGTCTTCCCCCCTCGACAACGTCGTCTCCCTCGCCAAGCGGCGCGGCTTCGTCTTCCCCTGCGGCGAGATCTACGGCGGCACCCGCTCCGCCTGGGACTACGGCCCGCTGGGCGTCGAGCTCAAGGAGAACATCAAGCGGCAGTGGTGGCGCTCGATGGTCCAGTCGCGTGAGGACGTCGTCGGCCTCGACTCCAGCGTGATCCTGCCGCGGCAGACCTGGGAGGCCTCCGGCCACGTCGCCACCTTCACCGACCCGCTGACCGAGTGCCAGTCGTGCCACAAGCGCTTCCGTGCCGACCACCTGCAGGAGGCGTTCGCGGAGAAGAAAGGCATCGACAACCCGGACGACGTCTCGCTCGCCGACATCGCCTGCCCCAACTGCGGGACCCGCGGCGCCTGGACCGAGCCGCGGCAGTTCTCCGGCCTGCTCAAGACCTACCTGGGCGTCATCGAGGACGAGTCCGGGCTGCACTACCTGCGCCCCGAGACCGCGCAGGGCATCTTCCTCAACTTCGCCAACGTGGTGACCTCGAGCCGCAAGAAGCCGCCGTTCGGCATCGCCCAGATCGGCAAGTCGTTCCGCAACGAGATCACCCCGGGCAACTTCATCTTCCGCACCCGCGAGTTCGAGCAGATGGAGATGGAGTTCTTCGTCAAGCCGGGCGAGGACGAGGAGTGGCACCAGTACTGGATCGACGAGCGCACCCGCTGGTACACCGACCTCGGCATCGACCCGGACAACCTGCGCCACTACGAGCACGCGAAGGAGAAGCTGAGCCACTACTCCAAGCGCACCGTCGACATCGAGTACCGGTTCAACTTCGCCGGCTCGGAGTGGGGTGAGCTCGAGGGCATCGCCAACCGGACCGACTTCGACCTCAAGACGCACAGCGAGCACTCCGGCCACGACCTGTCCTACTTCGACCAGGCCGCCAACGAGCGCTACCTGCCGTACGTCATCGAGCCGGCGGCCGGCCTGTCGCGCAGCCTGATGACCTTCCTGGTCGACGCCTACACCGAGGACGAGGCGCCCAACACCAAGGGCGGCGTGGACAAGCGCACCGTGCTGCGGCTCGACGCGCGGCTGGCGCCGGTCAAGATCGCGGTGCTGCCGCTGAGCCGCAACGAGGACCTGTCGCCGCGGTCGAAGGCGCTCGCCGCCGAGCTGCGCCAGTACTGGAACGTCGAGTTCGACGACTCCGGCGCGATCGGCCGCCGCTACCGCCGGCAGGACGAGATCGGCACGCCGTACTGCGTGACCATCGACTTCGAGAGCCTCGAGGACGGCGCCGCGACCGTGCGGGAGCGCGACTCGATGACCCAGGAGCGCCTCTCCCTGGACGGCCTGCGCTCGTGGTTCGCCGAGCGCCTGGTCGGGTGCTGAACGGCGGGTTGCGGGCCCCGAAGTCCGCCACCCCGTGCGACCATGTGCGGGTGATCCTCCGTGCCCGTTCTGTCCCCGTTGTGCTGCTGTCGGCGGCGCTCTCGACCGCCCTGCTGGCCGGCTGTGGCGGCAACGACGAGCCCCCGAAGTCGAAGCCCTCGGTCACCCTGCCCACCGGCAACGTCAACGTCCCTGCCGGGGTGAAGCTGACCAAGGCGGGCACGCAGCTGAAGTTCGGGGAGAGCGCGACCGTCGCCTACGAGCCCAACGCCGAGCGCAACAGCGTGCTGCAGCTGACCGTCACCGGGGTGACCCAGGGCAGCATCGCCGACCTGGGCAGCTACGTGCTCGACGACCGGACCAAGGCGTCCAACCCCTACTACGTCCGGGTCGCGGTGAAGAACGTCGGCGACGGTGACGTCGGCCAGACCCCGATCCCCCTGTGGGCGGTGGACAGCACGAACACCCTGATCCAGGCCTCCAGCTTCACCAACTCCTTCACCAAGTGCCCCTCGACGCCGCTGCCGACGACGTTCGCCCCGAACGCCGCCGCGACCGCCTGCCTGGTGTACCTGGTGCCCAACCACGGCACCCTGACCGGCGTGTCGTTCCGGCCGCTGCAGGCGTTCGCGCCGATCGTCTGGAAGGGCCCGATCACCCCCGCTCCGGCGGCGCAGAAGAAGGCAGCGAGCTGAGCGGTCTCGATCTCGGCAACGTCCATGTCGACACCCCGGTGGTGCTGGCGCCGATGGCCGGCATCACCAACGCCGCCTACCGCCGGCTGTGCCGCGAGCAGGGGGCCGGGCTCTACGTCTGCGAGATGATCACCAGCCGCGGGCTGGTCGAGGGCGACGCGACCACCAAGGCGATGCTGGTCTTCGACGAGCTCGAGGACGTCCGGTCGGTGCAGCTGTACGGCACCGATCCGGCGTACGTCGGCAAGGCGACCGAGATCCTCTGCACCGAGTACGGCGTCGCGCACGTGGACCTGAACTTCGGCTGCCCGGTGCCCAAGGTGACCCGCAAGGGCGGGGGAGCCGCCCTGCCCTGGAAGCGGAACCTGCTCGGCGAGATCCTCACCGCCGCGGTCAGCGCCGGCGAGCGGCACGGCGTCCCGGTGACGATGAAGACCCGGCTCGGCATCGACGCCGACCACCTCACCTACCTCGACGCCGGCCGGATCGCCGAGGAGTCCGGCGCAGCCGCGATCGCGCTGCACGGCCGGACCGCGATCCAGGGCTACTCCGGCACCGCGGCCTGGGAGCCGATCGGCGAGCTGGTCTCGCGGGTCAGCATCCCGGTGCTCGGCAACGGCGACATCTGGGAGGCCGCGGACGCGCTGCGCATGGTCGAGCAGACCGGTGCCGCCGGTGTCGTCGTGGGCCGGGGCTGCCTCGGCCGGCCGTGGCTGTTCCGGGACCTGGCCGCCGCGTTCTCCGGTGCCGCCGAGACGACCCTGCCGCGACTCGGCGAGGTGGCCACGATGATGTACCGGCACGCCGAGCTGCTCAGCCAGCACATGGGCGAGGAGCGCGGCTGCAAGGAGTTCCGCAAGCACGTCTCCTGGTACCTCAAGGGGTTCGGTGCCGGGGGAGACCTGCGGCACCGGCTCGCGCTCGTCTCGACCCTGGCCGAGCTGGAGTCGCTGCTGGGCGAGCTGGACCCGGACGAGCCGTTCCCGGCCGTCGTCCTGGGCGCCCCGCGGGGTCGTCAGGGCAGCGAGCGCAAGCGCGTGGTGCTGCCCGAGGGGTGGCTCGACGACACCGACGGTTCGGGTCTTTCGTTGTTCGAGGACGCCGACGAGGTGTCCGGAGGATGACCCGGCTCACGTCCGTTTTCTAGGCCTTTGTCGTGAGTTCGGTTTGCGTTTCCGCTCGTGATCGTGGTCTGGTAGCGGGGCTGTTCGCACGGAAATCCGGGGCCCGTCGCGTCCAGCCGCCCTTGTAGCCGACGTTAGGACGACTCGTGACCCGAGGCCGCCACAGCCTTGCGCCACGCGCATCCAAGCCCCGCCGCTTCGCCCTCCTGGCCGCGCCCCTGCTCACATGCGGGCTGGTCGGAGCGGGCGTCGCGCTCACCGAGGGCACCACCGACCTGGGCTCGCTCGCCACCGCGTCGATCGGCGGCCAGGGTGCCCAGGCGACCGCCCGGGCCCGTGCCGCCGCCGACCTCGAGGCGCGCGAGACGGCCCTGTCCCGCAGCGCCGACCGGACCGCCAGCACCGTGGTCGCCGCGAAGGTCCCACCCGTCGTACGACGGATGTGGACCACCGCCGCGCTGGACCTGCGGCTCACCCCCGCCGAGAACGCGGCCGTCGCCGGCGAGATCAAGGCCGTCACCCGGATCGGGGTCACCGGCGTGCGCCGCGGCGACTACGCGCAGGTCGTGGTGAACGGCCTGCCGCGCTGGGTCACCGCCTCGTACCTGGTCCCCCGGAAGCCCACCGACCCGACCACGCTGCCGCTCTCCGGCGCCCCGTGCCCGGACGGCTCGGTCGAGAACGGGCTCACCGCGGACGCGGTCCGCGTCTACCGCGCGGTGTGCCACGCGTTCCCGCAGGTCCGCTCGTACGGCGGCTGGGACAACCACGGCGAGCACAGCTCCGGCAAGGCCATCGACATCATGACCAGCGACGTCGCCCTGGGCACCGCGATCGCCGAGTTCCTGCGCGCGCACGCCGCCGAGCTCAACCTGTACGACGTGATCTGGCGCCAGCACATCTTCACCCAGGAGCGTGCCGGCGAGGGCTGGCGCTCGATGCCCAGCCGAGGCAGCGCGACCGCGAACCACTTTGACCACGTCCACGTCTCCGTCAACTGAGGGGTTAACAAGAAGCGGGAACACCGCCGCCGGGCCTAGGGTTGGCTCACTGTGAGTTCCCCTGCCGCGCCGACCGACGCCTCCGCGAGCTCGCGCACCACCCTCCGCCAGGGCTTCGCCGTCCTCGGCGTCGCGATCCGGCGGGAGCCCTGGGTCTTCACGGTCTCCACCCTCGGCAGCGTGCTCTTCGGTGCGCTCACGGTCGCGGACGCCTGGGTGCTCGGCTGGTCGACCGACCACGTGCTGCTGCCCGCCTTCGACACCGGCACCACCACGGCCGGCCTGGTGACCGCCGTGATCGCGCTGTTCGTCGGGGTCGCGATCCTGCGCGCGGTCGGGATCGTCGCCCGGCGGCTGGGAGCCGGGGTGATGCAGTACCGGATGCAGGCGGCGTACCGGCGCGAGATCACCGCGCAGTACCTGCGGCTGCCGATGTCCTGGCACCAGCGGCATCCGACCGGTCAGCTGCTCTCCAACGCGAACTCCGACGTCGAGGCGGCCTGGTCGCCGATCGCGCCGCTGCCGATGGCGGTCGGCACCGTCGCGATGATGGTGATCGCGATCGTGCAGATGCTGACCGTCGACCTCACCATCGCGGCCGTCGGGCTGCTGGTCTTCCCGGCGGTCACCGTCGCGACCCTCGTCTACCAGCGGTACTCCTCGCCGCTGTTCACCCGCATCCAGGCGCTGCGCGCGGAGCTCTCCGAGGTCGCGCACGAGTCCTTCGACGGCGCCATGGTGGTCAAGACCCTCGGCCGCGAGACCGAGGAGACCGCCCGCTTCGCCGAGAAGGCCAACCAGCTGCGCGACCTGGGCATCCAGGTGGGCCGGATCCGGGCGGTCTTCGACCCGCTGCTGGAGGCACTGCCGTCCTTCGGCGTGCTCGGCGTCCTCGGCGTCGGGGTCTGGCGGATCCGCCACGGGCACGCCGACCCCGGTGACGTGGTCACCATCGCGTACCTGCTCACCATCGTGGCGTTCCCGATCCGCTCGATCGGCTGGTTGCTGGGGGAGTTCCCGCGCTCGGTGGTCGGGTTCCGGCGGGTGCACCGGGTGCTCGACGAGCCGGTGCGGACGACGTACGGCGACCTGCGGCTGTCCGCCAACGGAACCGGCGCCCGCCTCGACGTCGACCGGCTCTCGTTCTCCTACGAGGCCGGCCACCCGCTGCTGCGCGACCTCACCTTCACCGTCTCCCCGGGCCGGACCGTCGCCGTGGTCGGCGAGACGGCGTCCGGCAAGAGCACCCTGACCACGCTGCTGACCCGGCTGGTCGACCCCGACGCCGGCGCCGTCCTGGTCGACGGCGTGGACCTGCGCTCGCTGGGCCGCGGCGAGCTGGCCCGGCACGCGGCCCTGGTCCCGCAGACCGCGTTCCTCTTCGACGACACCGTCCGCGGCAACGTCGCGCTCGGCGAGGACGTGCCCGACGAGGACGTCTGGGCCGCCCTGCGCGTGGCCCAGGCCGACGGCTTCGTGGCGGCCCTGCCGGACGGCCTCGACGCCCGCCTCGGCGAGCGCGGCACCACCCTGTCCGGCGGCCAGCGGCAGCGGCTCTCGCTGGCGCGCGCCCTGGTCCGCAAGCCACGGCTGCTCATCCTCGACGACGCCACCTCGGCGGTCGACCCCGAGGTCGAGGCCCGGATCCTGGGGGCGATGAAGAGCACCGCGCAGGACTCGACGCTGGTGCTGATCGCCTACCGCAAGGCCACCATCGGGCTGGCCGACGAGGTGCTCTTCCTCGCCGACGGGCACATCGCCGACCGCGGCACCCACGAGGACCTGCTCGTCCGCAACCCGGCGTACGCGCGGCTGGTCAACGCCTACGAGGAGGTGCCCGCGGGTGAGTGAGACGCAGACGGTCCTCGACACCGGCGAGGAGCTCTCCGCCTGGGAGACGATCAAGCTCGGTGCCCGGATCTCCCCGGAGCTCAAGGAAGGCTTCGCCGGCACGCTGCTGCTCGCGATCCTCGGCACCGCCGGCCGGGTGGTCGTGCCGATCGCGGTGCAGCAGACGCTGGACAAGGGCATCAACGGACCGCACGGCGTCGACCTCGGCTTCGTCGGCTCGATGGCCGTGGTGGCCGCCGCCGCGATGGTGGTCACCGGGATCTCGTCGTACCTGATGACCGCGCGGCTCTTCGCGACCGCCGAGCGCGGGCTGGCGACCTTGCGGATCAAGGCGTTCCGGCACGTGCACGACCTGCCGCTGCTCACCCAGAACACCGAGCGCCGCGGCGCCCTGGTCTCCCGGGTCACCAGCGACGTGGACCAGGTCAGCCAGTTCCTCGTCTTCGGCGGGATCATCGGCATCGTCAGCGTCGGCCAGGTCTTCGTGGCCACGCTGATCATGCTGTTCTACTCCTGGCAGCTGACCATCGTGGTCTGGGTCTGCTTCGCGCCCCTGTTCCTGTCCCTGGGCTACTTCCAGCGCCGGCTCGCGGCGGCGTACACGATCGTCCGGCGCCAGGTCGGCCAGATGCTCGCCGCCGTCTCCGAGCCCGTCGTCGGCGCCGTGGTGGTGCGCACGCACGCCATCGAGGACCGCACCCAGGAGCGCATCGACGAGGCGATCACCGAGTACCAGGTGGCCAGCACGAAGGCGCAGGGGCTGGTGGCGTTCTCGTTCTCGCTGGGCGGCGTCTCCGCGGGCCTGGCCAACGCGCTGGTCATCGTCATCGGCATCTGGCTCGGTTTGGCGGGCGACATCACGAGCGGCGAGGTGCTGGCGTTCGCGTTCCTGGTGACGCTGTTCGTGAGCCCGGTGCAGATGGGCACCCAGGTGCTCACCGACGCGCAGAACGCGCTGGCCGGGTGGCGCCGGGTGATCGGCATCCTGCAGACGCCGGCCGACCTGGACGACCCGGGCAGCGAGGGCGTCGAGCTGCCGCACGGGCCGGTCACCGTCGAGTTCGACCACGTCGACTTCGCCTACCCCGGCGGATCGCTCGTGCTGCGCGACGTGGACCAGCGCATCGAGGCCGGCACCCGGGTCGCGGTGGTCGGCGAGACCGGCTCCGGCAAGACCACCTTCGCCAAGCTGCTCACCCGGCTGATGGACCCGTCCGCGGGCTCGATCCGGCTGGCCGGGCTCGACCTCCGCTCGATCACGTTCGCCTCCTTGCGCAGGCGGGTCGTGCTGGTGCCGCAGGAAGGGTTCCTGTTCGACAGCACGCTGTTCGCCAACGCGGCGTACGGCGACCTCGGCGCCACCCGCGAGGACGTGCTGCGCGCCATCGGTGAGCTGGGCCTGACCGACTGGTACTCGACCCTGCCGCGCGGGCTGGACACCAAGGTCGGCCAGCGCGGCGAGTCGCTGAGCGCGGGGGAGCGGCAGCTGGTCGCGCTGATCCGAGCGCACCTGGCCGACCCGGACCTGCTCGTGCTCGACGAGGCCACCAGCGCGGTGGACCCGGCCCTGGAGATGCGGATCGCGCGGGCGCTCGAGCTGCTCATGTCCGGCCGCACCAGCGTCACCATCGCGCACCGTCTCTCCACCGCCGAGAACGCCGACGAGGTGATCGTCTTCGACCGCGGCCAGGTGGTGCAGCGCGGACCGCACCAGGCTCTGGTCGCCGAGGGCGGCGTCTACGGAAGGCTCTATGCCTCCTGGGTCGCCCAGCAGAGCGCCTGAAATACTCCTCGCGTGACCAGCCCTCTCGACCCTGACCTCGCCGCGCGCCTGAAGCGCAACGAGCACGGCCTCGTTCCCGCCGTCGTGCAGCAGCACGACACCGGCGAGGTGCTCATGCTCGGCTGGATGGACGACGAGGCGCTGCACCGCACCCTGACCACCGGGCGCGGCACCTTCTGGAGCCGGTCGCGGCAGGAGTACTGGGTCAAGGGCGAGACCTCCGGCCACCGGCAGCACGTCGTCGAGGTGCGGCTCGACTGCGACGGCGACACGCTGCTGGTCAAGGTCGACCAGGAGGGTCCGGCCTGCCACACCGGCGCGCGCACCTGCTTCGACGCCGACCAGCTGCTGTGACCGGCCAGCGCAGCCACTTCGCCCCGGTGGTGCTGGCCGGCCTGGCCACCGCCGGGCTGGGCGCCGTCGCCGCCGCGAAGCCCTGGTTCACCGCGGCGCTGGACGCCCAGCAGCGGCTCGGGGTCCGCGAGGCCGACCGCAGCGCTGACATGCCGCTCGCCCTCGCCCTCGCCCTGGTGGTGCTGGCTGCCTGGGGAGTCGCGCTCGTCGGCCGCACCGCGGCCCGCCGGGTCGTCCTCGGCATCGCCGCCCTCGCCAGTGCCGGGCTGGTCGCCTGCGTCGTGGTCGCGCCCACCTCGCTGCCCGACCAGGTCCGCGACCAGATCGGCGGCGACCGCGGCTCGTTCGGGGTCGACCCGAGCGGCTGGTACGTCGTCGCGGCGATCGCCTCGGTGCTCGGGCTGGTCGTCGTGGTCATGGGCTGGCTCCTGGCTCCGCGCTGGCCCACGATGAGCAGCCGGTACGACGCGCCCGCCACCCGTCGTACGCGCGAGGCCGCCGACGAGACGTCGCTGTGGAAGGCGCTCGACGAGGGCAGGGACCCGACCGGCGATCCGACCGGGGATCCGATGGACCCCGGTACCCCTTAGGATCTGGGTCGGAAGGCCCGCCCCAGCAAGGAGTCGAAGCAGATGTCGGACAACCACGGGAACACCCCCGCCGCCTGGACCGCCGTGATCATCGCGCTGGCCGGCTTCGTGGTGGGCGGCATCGGCCTGATGGTCGACTCGTGGCCGGTCTTCTGGGTCGGCGTCGCGCTCGCCCCGATCGCGGTCGTGGTCGGCTACGTCCTCGGCCGTCTCGGCTTCGGCGCCACCGCGCACTGAGCCGATGACCCTGGCGGCCGCCGAACGCGCCGCCACCGAGTCCCGGTGGCGCCGGGTCCGCGCGCCGCTCGGCACCGCCGCCGGCCTCGCCCTGGCCAGTGCGGCTCTCCGCTTCCGCGACCCGCACCAGAGCGGGTCCTGGGGCTTCTGCCCGTTCAAGGCGATGACCGGCCTGGACTGCCCGTTCTGCGGCGGCCTGCGCGGCGTCAACGACCTGACCCACGGACGCGTCGTGGACGCCTGGCACAGCAACGCGCTGTTCGTCTCGCTGCTGCCCGTGATCGCGGGGGCGTGGCTCGCGTGGCTCGGGGCCCGCTGGTCCGGCCGCGCCTCGTCGCCGTCCACCCGCACGACGAACACCGTGACGCTCGTGCTGCTGGTGCTCTCGGTGGGGTTCGGGATCTACCGGAACACCCCGTGGGGCGAGGCGTTCCGGGTCAGCTGAGCCGGTAGAGCACGAACGCGATCCAGAGCACCAGCCCGACCACGCCGAGCACGAAGGCCACCCGGGCCTGGTCGTAGCCTCCCTGCGTCCCGCCCGTGGCCGCGATCTCGCGCTGCGCCTGCCGGCTCAGCACGATCGCGACGATCGAGGCGATGCCGCAGAAGAGCCCGATGACACCGGCGACGAGGGCCCACAGGGCCTTGTTGTTGGTCTCGGGGAGCGCGGGTGGGGTCACGAGGCAACCCTAGGGCTCGCTCCTCGGTCCCGGTCGGCCCCCGGCTGGCCCGTCATGAGAACCTTGTCGTGACCCGGCAGCGTCGCCCGGCCGACCCCATTCCGTGCTCACCAGTGAGGGACCCATGTCAGTGCTCGACGACATCGTCGCCGGCGTGCGCGAGGACCTCGCCGCGCGCCGGGCCCGGGTCGGTGACGCCGAGCTTGCCGCCCTCGCCGCCGCCGCGGCGCCGGCCCGTCCGGTGCTGCCCGCGTTCCGTGCTCCCGGCCTCAGCGTGATCGCCGAGGTCAAGCGCAAGTCGCCGAGCAAGGGCGAGCTGGCCGACATCCCGGACCCGGCCGCGCTCGCGCAGGCCTACGCCGCCGGGGGAGCCGAGGCCATCTCGGTGCTCACCGAGCAGCGCCGGTTCTCGGGCAGCCTGGAGGACCTGCGCGCGGTCCGCGCTGCGGTGGACACCCCGCTGCTGCGCAAGGACTTCGTGGTCACCGAGTACCAGGTCGTCGAGGGCCGCGCCGCCGGCGCCGACCTGGTGCTGCTCATCGTGGCCGCGCTCGACGACGTCCAGCTCAAGGACCTCCACCAGGCGATCACCGGGCTCGGCATGACCGCACTGGTCGAGGTGCACGACGAGGACGAGATCGACCGGGCGCTGGCCATCGGCGCCGAGCTGGTCGGCGTCAACGCGCGCAACCTCAAGACCCTCGAGGTCGACCCCGGTGTCTTCGGACGGCTGGCCGGGCGGCTGCCCGCCGGCGTGGTCAAGGTCGCCGAGTCCGGCATCGGCGGACCCGTGGACGCGGCCCGGTACGCAGGCGAGGGCGCCGACGTGGTGCTGGTCGGCGAGGCGCTGGTCAAGGACGGCGATCCTCGTACGGCGGTCGCAGCGATGAGAGCAGTGGGAGGGCAGCGGTGAGCCAGGGACCCGACGAGAAGGGCCACTTCGAGGAGTTCGGAGGGCGCTTCATGCCCGAGGCGCTCATCGCCGAGCTGGACGAGCTGACCGCGGTCTGGACCGAGGCGATGGCCGAGCCTGACTTCACCGCCGAGTTCCAGCGGATGCTCACCGAGTACGCGAACGTCCCCAGCCGCCTGTACGACGCCACCCGGCTCTCCGCCCAGGCCGGCGCCCGGATCCTGCTCAAGCGCGAGGACCTCAACCACACCGGCGCGCACAAGATCCGCAACGTGCTCGGCCAGGCCCTGCTCGCCAAGCGGATGGGCAAGACCCGGATGATCGCCGAGACCGGCGCCGGCCAGCACGGGGTCGCGACCGCCACCGCGGCGGCGTACCTGGGCCTGGACTGCGTGGTCTACATGGGCGAGGTGGACACCGAGCGGCAGGCGCTCAACGTGGCCCGGATGCGGCTGCTCGGCGCCGAGGTGGTCGCGGTGAAGTCCGGCAGCCGCACCCTCAAGGACGCCATCAACGAGGCCATCCGCGACTGGGTCGCCACCGTCGAGCACACCGCGTACTGCTTCGGCACCGCGGCCGGCCCGCACCCGTTCCCGGCGATGGTCCGCGACTTCTGCCGGGGCATCGGCGACGAGGCGCGGGCACAGTGCCTGGAGCTCACCGGAGCGCTGCCGGACATCGTCACCGCGTGCGTGGGCGGCGGCTCCAACGCGATCGGCATGTTCACCGCCTTCCTCGACGACACCGACGTGCGGATCTACGGCTTCGAGGCCGGGGGTGAGGGCGTTGAGACGCCCCGGCACGCGGCCACCATCGTCGCCGGCGAGGTCGGCGTGCTGCACGGCGCCCGCACCTACGTGCTCCAGGACGAGGACGGCCAGACCGTCGAGTCCCACTCGATCTCGGCCGGGCTCGACTATCCGGGGGTCGGCCCGCAGCACGCGTACCTGGCCCGGTCCGGGCGCGCGTCGTACGAGGCCGTCACGGATGCCGAGGCGATGGACGCGCTCGCGCTGCTGGCCCGCACCGAGGGGATCATCTGCGCCATCGAGTCCGCGCACGCGGTCGCCGGCTCGCTGCGGCTGGCCAAGGAGAACCCGGGCACGACCATCCTGGTGAACCTCTCCGGGCGCGGAGACAAGGACATGGGCACCACCACCGACTGGTTCGGGCTCGGGGAGGCAGGCAAGTGAGCACCTCGACGGCGTTCGAGAAGACCCGCGCCGAGGGCCGGGCCGCGCTGGTCGGCTACCTGCCGGCCGGCTTCCCCGACGTGCCCGGCTCGATCACCGCGATGAAGGCGATGGTCGACGCCGGCTGCGACGTCATCGAGATCGGGCTGCCCTACAGCGACCCGGTGATGGACGGTCCCACCATCCAGGCCGCGGCGCAGCGCGCGCTGGACGGGGGAGTGCGGACCAAGGACGTCCTCGCGGCCGTCGAGGCGGTCGCCGCCACCGGCACCCCGACGCTGGTGATGACCTACTGGAACCCCATCGAGCGCTACGGCGTCGAGCGGTTCGCCACCGACCTCGCGAACGCCGGCGGTGCCGGTCTCATCACCCCCGACCTGACCCCGGACTCGGGCGCGGAGTGGATCGCCGCGGCCGACGCGCAGGACCTGGACAAGGTGTTCCTGGTGGCGCCGTCCTCGACCGACCAACGGCTGGCGATGACCACCGCCGCGTGCCGGGGCTTCGTCTATGCCACCGCGGTGATGGGCGTGACCGGCGCCCGCGCCAGTACCAGCGAGCTGGCCGGCCCGCTGGTCGCCCGCGCCAAGCAGACCACCAGCCTGCCCATCGGGGTCGGGCTCGGCGTCTCGAACGGGGACCAGGCCGCCGAGGTGGCGTCGTACGCGGACGCCGTCATCGTCGGCTCGGCCTTCGTGCGCACGCTCCTGGACGCCCCCGACCTGGCCGCCGGGGAGAAGGCGCTGCGCGCGCTGACCGAGGACCTGGCCGCGGGGGTGCGGCGTGGCTGATGCCCGGCGCCGCCTGCTCGGGGCGGCCGCGGTGCTGACCGCTGCCGCGCTGCTGGGCGGCTGCGGCTCCTCCGGCTCGTCGGGCGACGGGCCGGCGGCGGTCATCCAGACCGGCGACAACCACGGCTACCACGGGCGGTTCCTGGAGTTGCCGTACGCGGTCCCCGACGTCGCGCTGAAGGACACCGAGGGCACGCCGCTCTCGCTGGCGAAGGACACCGCGACGCCGGTCAAGATCGTCTTCTGGGGCTACTCGAACTGCCCCGACGTCTGCCAGATCGTGATGAGCACGGTGGCCTCGGCGCTGACCCGGCTCGACGAGCAGCAGAAGAAGCAGGTCGAGGTCGTCTTCGTGACCACCGACCCGGCGCGCGACACCGGCCCGGCGCTGCGCCGGTACCTGGACCGGTTCTCCGAGGAGCCCTTCACCGGGCTCACCGGCTCGCTGCCGCGGATCGTCGCGGCCGGCAAGCCGATGGGCGTCTACGTCGACAAGGGCCAGAAGCTGGGCAGCGGCGGCTACGAGGTGGTGCACAGCGACTACCTGTACGGCGCCAGCGGCACCGACGTACGGCTCATCTGGGACCGCACCGTCTCGCCGGCCGACCTGGCCGCTGACATCATCAAGCTGCTGAAGTCGTGACGTCGAAGGAGCGGTCGTGATCCCGGAGCTGGCACCAGCCTTCATCCCCAGCCCCGGCCAGGGCGTCTGGCACATCGGCCCGTTGCCGGTCCGGGCCTACGCGCTGTGCATCATCCTCGGCGTCATCGCCGCGGTGTGGGTCGGGGACAAGCGCTACGTCGCCCGCGGCGGCCGGCCCGGCCTGGTCGGGGACATCGCGCTGTGGGCGGTGCCGTTCGGCCTCGTCGGCGCGCGGCTCTACCACGTCATCACCGACCACGACCTGTACTTCGGTGCCGGCAAGGACCCGGTCGGCGCGCTGGAGATCTGGCACGGCGGCCTCGGCATCTGGGGCGCGATCATGGGCGGCGTCGCGGGAGCCGCGATCGCCTGCCGGCGCTACGGGATCCGGATGCGGCCGCTGATGGACGCGCTCGCGCCCGGCCTGCTGCTGGCGCAGGCGATCGGCCGCTGGGGCAACTACTTCAACCAGGAGCTGTTCGGCGGCAAGACCACCAAGCCGTGGGGCCTGGAGATCGACAAGGACAAGATCCCGGCCGGGTACGACGTCGAGAAGCACTTCGACGGCCCGCCGTACACGTTCCACCCCACCTTCCTCTACGAGTGCCTGTGGAACCTCGGCGCGATGGGCCTGCTGATCTGGCTGGACCGCAAGCTCAAGCTCGGGTTCGGGCGCTGCTTCGCGCTGTACGTGATGTTCTACTGCGCCGGGCGCGGCTGGATCGAGCACCTGCGCATCGACACCGTCGAGTACAACGACGTTCTCGGGCTGCGGCTGAACGTGTGGACCTCGATCGTGCTGTTCACCGGCGCGCTGGTCTACTTCGTGCTCGCCGGCCGGCGGCACCCGGCGCCGGAGTCCCGCGAGGAGTCGGTCTACCTGCCGGGCCGGGAACCGGCCTCCGAGGGCACCGAAACCGGCGAATCGGACCTCGTGCAAGATCCGTCACGCGAAATGTGACGAGCACACGGGTCCGGCCTGCTGTAATCTGGACCTTCCGCATGGGCCAGTGACGTCCTGTGCAGGCATGCTTCCACCGCCGCACCGAGCCGGGCTCATCCCACTGGGCCCGTCGAGCGTGCGCTGAGACGACGACGGGAGAATGCAATGCACGCATTCCCGCCGCCCCAGGGCTTGTACGACGGGCAGCACGAACACGACGCCTGCGGGGTTGCCTTCGTGGCCACCCTCACGGGCGTTCCGAGCCACGAGATCGTCACCAAGGCGCTGACCGCGCTGCGCAACCTCGAGCACCGCGGTGCCGCGGGGGCCGAGCCGAACTCGGGTGACGGCGCGGGCATCCTGCTCCAGGTCCCGGACCGCTTCTTCCGCGAGGTGGTCGACTTCGACCTGCCGGCCGCGCACGCGTACGCCGTCGGCACCGCGTTCCTGCCCGGCGACGCGGAGCACGTCGAGAAGACCCGCAAGCGCATCGAGGAGATCGCCGCCGAGGAGGGCCTCAACGTCCTCGGCTGGCGCGAGGTCCCGACCGACCCGTCCTCGCTCGGCAAGACCGCCGTCTCCACGATGCCGCGGTTCGCGCAGCTGTTCGTCTCCTCCTCGGGTGCCCGGGTGGTCGGCATGGGCCTGGAGCGGATCGCGTTCTGCCTGCGCAAGCGCGCCGAGCGGGAGACCGACGTCTACTTCCCGTCGTTGTCCTCGCGCACCATCGCGTACAAGGGCATGCTCACCACCGACCAGCTCGACCACGTCTTCCCCGACCTGGTCGACGAGCGGGTCGAGTCCGCGGTCGCGGTCGTGCACTCCCGCTTCTCCACCAACACCTTCCCGAGCTGGCCGCTGAGCCACCCGTACCGGTTCATCGCGCACAACGGCGAGATCAACACCGTGATGGGCAACCGGAACTGGATGCGGGCGCGCGAGGCGCTGCTGGACAGCGACCTGATCCCCGGTGACCTGGAGCGGCTCTACCCGATCTGCACCCCGGGCGCCTCGGACTCGGCCTCGTTCGACGAGGTGCTCGAGCTGCTGCACATGGGCGGCCGGTCGCTGCCGCACGCGGTGCTCATGATGATCCCCGAGGCGTGGGAGAACCACGCCGAGATGGACCCGGCCCGCAAGGCGTTCTACGAGTTCCACTCCGCGCTGATGGAGCCCTGGGACGGCCCGGCGTGCGTGGTCTTCACCGACGGCACCCAGGTCGGCGCGGTGCTGGACCGCAACGGTCTGCGCCCCTCGCGCTACTGGGTGACCGAGGACGGCCTGGTGGTCCTCGCCTCCGAGGTCGGCGTGCTCACCGACATCGACCAGTCCAAGGTCGTCCGCAAAGGCCGGCTGCAGCCGGGCCGGATGTTCCTGGTCGACACCGAGGAGCACCGGATCATCGAGGACGAGGAGGTCAAGTCCGAGCTGGCCGCGGAGCACCCGTACGGCGAGTGGCTGCACGCCGGACTGATCAAGCTCGGCGACCTGCCCGACCTCGAGCACATCGTGCACACGCACGCGTCGGTGACCCGGCGCCAGCAGATCTTCGGCTACACCGAGGAGGAGCTGCGCGTCCTGCTCACCCCGATGGCCAACACCGGGGCCGAGCCGCTCGGCTCGATGGGCACCGACACCCCGGTCGCGGTGCTCTCGGAGCGGCCGCGGCTGCTCTTCGACTACTTCGCGCAGCTGTTCGCGCAGGTGACCAACCCGCCGCTGGACGCGATCCGCGAGGAGCTGGTGACCAGCCTCAACGGCACCATCGGCCCCGAGGCCAACCTGCTCGACCCGACCCCGGCATCGTGCCGCCAGGTGGTGCTGCCGTTCCCGGTCATCACCAACGACGAGCTCGCCAAGATCCTGCACATCAACCGGGACGGCGACCTGCCCGGCTTCATCACGCACGTCTCCCGCGGCCTGTACGACGTCACCGGTGGCGGCGCCGCGCTCGAGGCTCGGCTCGACGAGATCTGTGCCGAGGTCTCCGCGGCGATCGCCGAGGGCGCCCGGGTCATCGTGCTCTCCGACCGGCACTCCGACGCCAACCGGGCGCCGATCCCGTCGCTGCTGCTGACCGCCGCGGTGCACCACCACCTGGTCCGCGAGAAGACCCGCACCCAGGTCGGCCTGATCGTCGAGGCCGGTGACGTCCGCGAGGTGCACCACGTGGCCACGCTGATCGGCTTCGGTGCCGCCGCGGTGAACCCGTACCTGGCAATGGAGTCCGTCGAGGACCTGGCCCGGGACGGCTTCTACGTGAAGACCGAGCCGGACGTCGCGGTCAAGCACCTGGTGAAGGCGCTCGGCAAGGGCGTGGTCAAGGTGATGTCGAAGATGGGCGTCTCCACGGTGGCCTCCTACACCGGCGCGCAGATCTTCGAGGCGCTCGGCCTCTCCCAGGAGCTGGTCGACCGGTACTTCACCGGCACCACCTCCAAGCTCGGCGGCGTCGGCCTCGACGTGATCGCCGAGGAGGTCGCGAAGCGGCACCGCACGGCCTACCCGGTCGACGGCATCGCGCCGGCGCACCGCGACCTGCCGATGGGCGGGGAGTACCAGTGGCGCCGCGAGGGTGAGCTGCACCTGTTCAACCCCGAGACCGTCTTCCGCCTGCAGCACGCCACCCGGTCGGGTCGCTACGACGTCTTCAAGCAGTACACGAAGGCGGTCGACGACCAGGCCGAGAAGCTGATGACGCTGCGTGGGCTGTTCAAGTTCCGCGACGGGCTCCGCGAGCCGATCAGCATCGACGAGGTCGAGCCGGTCTCGGAGATCGTGAAGCGCTTCTCCACCGGCGCGATGTCGTACGGCTCCATCTCCCAGGAGGCGCACGAGACCCTCGCGATCGCGATGAACCGGCTGGGCGGCAAGTCCAACACCGGTGAGGGCGGCGAGGACGCGGACCGGCTCTACGACCCCGAGCGGCGCTCGGCGATCAAGCAGGTTGCCTCGGGCCGCTTCGGCGTGACCGCGGAGTACCTGACCAACTCCGACGACATCCAGATCAAGATGGCGCAGGGTGCCAAGCCCGGCGAGGGCGGCCAGCTGCCCGGCAACAAGGTCTACCCGTGGGTGGCCAAGACCCGGCACAGCACGCCCGGCGTGGGCCTGATCTCGCCGCCGCCGCACCACGACATCTACTCGATCGAGGACCTGGCCCAGCTGATCCACGACCTGAAGAACGCCAACCCGGCGGCCCGGGTGCACGTGAAGCTGGTCGCCGAGGTCGGCGTCGGCACCGTCGCCGCGGGCGTCTCGAAGGCGCACGCGGACGTGGTGCTGATCTCCGGCCACGACGGTGGCACCGGCGCCTCGCCGCTGACCTCGCTCAAGCACGCCGGTGGTCCCTGGGAGCTCGGCCTGGCCGAGACCCAGCAGACGCTGCTGCTCAACGGCTTGCGGAGTCGGATCGTGGTGCAGACCGACGGCCAGCTCAAGACCGGCCGCGACGTCGTCATCGCCGCGCTGCTCGGCGCCGAGGAGTACGGCTTCGCGACCGCCCCGCTGGTGGTCTCGGGCTGCATCCTGATGCGGGTCTGCCACCTCGACACCTGCCCGGTGGGCGTGGCCACGCAGAACCCGGTGCTGCGCGAGCGGTACTCCGGCAAGGCCGAGTACGTCGTGAACTTCTTCGAGTACGTCGCCGAGGAGGTGCGCGAGATCCTGGCCCAGCTGGGCTTCCGCACGCTGGCCGAGGCGGTCGGCCACGCGGAGGTGCTCGACGCGCAGAAGGCGGTCAGCCACTGGAAGGCGGCCGGCCTCGACATCGCGCCGGTCTTCCACGTGCCGGACCTGCCCGAGGGGGCCGCCCGCCGGAACACCACCGGTCAGGACCACGGCCTCGACAAGGCGCTGGACAACGAGCTGATCGCGCTGTGCAAGCCGGCCCTCGAGGACGGTGAGCCGGTCCGCGCACAGGTCCCGATCCGCAACGTGAACCGGACCGTCGGCACCATGCTCGGCCACGAGGTCACCAAGCGGTACAGGGGCGAGGGCCTGCCCGACGGCACCATCGACCTCACCTTCACCGGGTCCGCGGGGCAGTCGTTCGGCGCGTTCGTGCCGCGCGGCATCACCCTGCGGCTGGAGGGCGACGCCAACGACTACGTGGGCAAGGGCCTCTCCGGCGGCCGGATCGTGGTGCGGCCGGACCGCTCGGCGCAGTTCGACGCGTCCCAGCAGATCATCGCGGGCAACACCATCGCGTACGGCGCCACCGCCGGGCAGATCTTCCTGCGCGGCCAGGCCGGCGAGCGGTTCTGCGTGCGGAACTCCGGCGTGACCGCGGTCGTCGAGGGTGTCGGCGACCACGGCTGCGAGTACATGACCGGCGGCACCGTGGTGGTGCTCGGCCCGACCGGGCGGAACTTCGCCGCGGGCATGAGCGGTGGTGCGGCGTACGTGCTGGACCTCGTCGAGGGCCGGGTCAACCCGGAGCTCGTCGAGCTGGCCGCGGTGACCGGGAAGGCGGCGGACGAGCTGCACGCGCTGGTGCGCGCGCACGCCGAGGAGACCGGCTCGACCGTGGCCACCGAGCTGCTGGCCGACTGGGACGCCGCACTGGCGCGGTTCACCGAGGTCATGCCGAGTGACTACAAGCGGGTGCTGCAGGCTCGGGAGGAGGCCCTCGAGGAGGGCCTCGACGAGGACGAGACCGCCGCCCGGATCATGGAGGTTCTGCATGGGTGAGCTCGCGAACCCCGTGAAGACAGTCAGTGCAGCCATGGCGCCATGCGCGCCGACGAAGGAGGTGTCGCATGGCTGACCCCAAGGGCTTTCTGAAGGAAGGCCGTCAGGTCGCCGACCGTCGTCCGGTCGAGGAGCGCATCCACGACTGGAACGAGGTCTACCCGGGCGGCCCGGGCCGGGCGCTGCTGCCGATCATCCGGACGCAGGCGTCGCGGTGCATGGACTGCGGCATCCCGTTCTGCCACCAGGGCTGCCCGCTGGGAAACATCATCCCGGAGTGGAACGACCTGGTGTACCGCGACGACTGGGACGCGGCCATCGAGCGGCTGCACGCGACGAACAACTTCCCGGAGTTCACCGGGCGGCTGTGTCCGGCGCCGTGCGAGACCGCCTGCGTGCTGGGGATCAACCAGGACCCGGTGACCATCAAGAACGTCGAGGTCGCGATCATCGACCAGGCCTGGGAGTCGCGGAACGTCCGGCCGCAGCCGCCGGAGTGGCTCTCCGGCAAGACGGTCGCGGTGATCGGCTCGGGTCCGGCCGGCCTGGCCGCCGCCCAGCAGCTGACCCGCGCGGGCCACACGGTCGCGGTCTACGAGCGCGCCGACAAGATCGGCGGCCTGCTGCGCTACGGCATCCCCGAGTTCAAGATGGAGAAGAAGGTCCTGGACCGGCGCCTGGAGCAGATGCGCCGGGAAGGCACCGTCTTCCGGGCCGGCGTCGACGTCGGCACCGAGCTCACCGGCACGCAGCTGCGGGACCGGTACGACGCCGTGGTGCTGGCGATCGGCTCGACCGTCGGTCGTGACCTGCCGGTCCCGGGCCGCGAGCTCGGCGGCATCCACCAGGCGATGGAGTTCCTGCCGCAGGCCAACCGGGCCGCGCTGGGGGAGACCGTCGAGAACCAGATCCTGGCGACCGGCAAGAACGTGGTCATCATCGGCGGTGGCGACACCGGCGCGGACTGCCTGGGCACGTCGATCCGCCAGGGCGCGAAGTCGATCACCCAGCTGGAGATCATGCCGCGTCCGGGCGAGGACCGGCCGGGGCACCAGCCGTGGCCGACCTACCCGATGCTGTTCCGGGTCTCGAGCGCGCACGAGGAGGGCGGCGACCGGGTCTACGCGGTCTCCACCCAGGAGTTCCTCGGCGACGCGGACGGCAACGTCAAGGAGCTGCGCCTGGTCGAGGTGGACGCGAAGTTCCAGCCGGTCGAGGGCACCGAGAAGGTGATCCCGGCCGAGCTGGTGCTGCTCGCCATGGGCTTCACCGGCCCGGAGCAGCCCGGCCTGGTCGAGCAGCTCGGTGTCGACCTGGACGAGCGCGGCAACATCGTCCGGGACGCGTCGTACGCGAGCACGGTCGACGGCGTCTTCGTCGCCGGCGACGCCGGTCGCGGCCAGTCGCTGATCGTCTGGGCGATCGCCGAGGGCCGTGCCGCCGCTGCCGCGGTGGACAGCTTCCTCACCGGCTCGACCACGCTGCCCGCCCCGATCCCGCCGTCGGAGCGCCCGGTCACCGCCTGAACGCTGACCCGGCGCAAAGGTGCACGTCTGAACGCTGACCCGGCGCAAAGGTGCGAGTACTACTCGCACCTTTGCGCCGGGTCGCGCAATTCACGTGCACCTTTGCGCCGGGTCGGGGAGGTATTGGATCGTTCAAGGTCCGGACGAGTAGGGTTTGTCATCGTGCGGAGAGCAAAGATCGTGTGCACCCTGGGCCCGGCGACCTCCACCAAGGAGAGCATCCGGGCGCTGGTCGATGCCGGCATGGACGTGGCCCGGCTGAACCTCAGTCACGGCACCCACGCCGAGCACGAGGCGGTGTACCGGATGGTGCGTGCGGCCTCAGACGAGTCCGGTCACGGCGTCGGCATCTTCGCCGACCTGCAGGGCCCGAAGATCCGGCTCGGCTGGTTCCGCGACGGAGGCGTCCGGATCAACGCCGGGCAGTCGTTCACCATCACCACCCGGGAGATCTCCGGGACCAACGAGATCGCCGGGACGACGTACGAGGGCCTGCCGGGCGACGTCCGCGAGGGCGACCAGATCCTCATCGACGACGGCAAGGTGCGGTTGCGGGTCCTCGAGGTCGAGGGCACCGAGGTGCACTGCCGCGTCGAGGTCGGCGGCCGGATCAGCGACCACAAGGGCATCAACCTGCCGGGTGTGCCGGTGAGCGTGCCGGCGCTGTCGGAGAAGGACGTCGAGGACCTGCGCTGGGCACTGCACCTGACCGTCGACTTCATCGCGCTCTCGTTCGTGCGTTCGGCCAAGGACGTCGAGGACGTGCGCCGGATCATGCGCGAGGAGGGCGTGATGCTCCCGGTGATCGCGAAGATCGAGAAGCCGCAGGCGATCGACAACCTCGACGAGGTCATCAAGGCCTTCGACGGGTTCATGGTGGCCCGCGGCGACCTGGGCGTGGAGTGCCCGCTCGAGGACGTGCCGTTCCTGCAGAAGCGGGTGGTCGAGAAGGCACGCCGCAACGCCAAGCCGGTGATCGTGGCCACCCAGATGCTGGAGTCGATGATCTCCAACCCGGCGCCGACGCGCGCCGAGGCGAGCGACGTCGCGAACGCGGTGCTCGACGGCGCCGACGCGGTGATGCTCTCCGGTGAGACCAGCGTGGGGGAGTACCCGATCGAGACGGTCCGCACGATGGCGCGGATCATCGCCTCCACCGAGGACCACGAGCTGCACCACATGGCCGCGATCGACTGGCAGCCGAAGACCCGTGGCGGCGTGATCGCCAAGGCCGCCGCCGAGGTCGCCGAGCGGGTCGGTGCGTCCTACCTGGTCGCCTTCACCCAGTCCGGCGACTCCGCGCGCCGGCTGGCCCGCTACCGCGGTCCGATCCCGGTGCTCGCGTTCACGCCCGAGGCGCAGGTGCGCTCGCAGCTCTCGATGACCTGGGGCGTGGAGACGTTCAAGACCCACGCCGTCGAGCACACCGACGAGATGGTGCGCCAGGTCGACGAGCAGCTGCTCGCGATCGGCCGGGTCTCCGAGGGCGATCTGGTCGTCATCATCGCGGGCAGCCCTCCGGGGATCCCCGGCTCGACGAACGCGCTGCGCATCCACCGCATGGGTGACGCCATCAACGAGGTCGCGCCGGCCTACCGGCGTCCCTGAGGCAACCGCGCCCGCCAGCGCGCCACCTCGGCAGGACCGCGCAGCCGTACGACGGGCAGCTCCGGGCGCTCGCGCAGGACCTGCTCGATCCGCTCCGCGGCGCGCGGATGCGAGGACCACGCCCAGCGCAGGATGTGCTCCGGGTCGGTGAAGAAATGCCTCAGCGGGCCCTCGACGTTGCCGTTCCAGAGCACCTCGCGACGGAATCGGCGCCGCAGCGTGCGCTTGGTGGCGCGCCACATCGCGACCCGTCGCGGGGTGTCCAGCCAGACGAGCAGGTCGCAGCGCGCCAGCAGGATCGGCCTCGCCTCGGTGTACTGCCACTCGGTGATCCAGGCGTCGGTCGCGGCCAGGGCGCGGACGTCGTCGAGGAACTCGGGCCGCGGGACCCATCCCGGTCCGTGGTACAGCGCGTCGATCTCGGTGTGCGGGAGACCGAGCTGCCTGCCGAGCGCGATCGCCAGCGTGGTCTTGCCGGCCCCTGATCCGGCGTTGACCAGGATCCGCCGGGGGAGCGCGGGCAGCGGGTCGTCGGGTCCGAGCAGCACCGGGGAAGCCTAGTCAGCATTTCGGTCCGACGAGCGCGTCGAGGCGGGCCGGCCGGGGCCGTGCTGAGGGAAGAGGCAGGGCCAGTGCTTCCACGAGACCGTGGTGACGACGCAGCCCGGGACCAGGCGAGTGTGCGGTCGTCCGCCGGGCTTCACCTGCCTCATCAGCGAGGCGATCCGGGCGTTGTCCTCGGTATAGCGCACGTCGTTGTACACGTGCAGGTTGTAGACGCCTCGCCGGCCGAGGGAGATATGCCCGTCGCCCAGGTACCAGCCCAGCAGCTCGGCGTACGCGGCCTCCTCCAGCGGTGCGTCATCGCAGCGAGGGCAGGAAACCGCCGTGTGTCGCTGGCCGCGGGGCTGGCCGCGCCGTACGTAGAGTCGTCGCCAGCGACGGATCGTCTTGACGGCGACGCCGTGGCGCTCGGCGTTCAGCGCATCCGGAACCCCCGCCGCTGAAGCGCGCAGGGCGCTGGCGACGGTCTCGTCCGAGCGGATGTGCACCATGGAGCAACGGTGCCGTCGAGCACCGACAAAAGTGCCGGGTGTGGGACTCGAACCCACACGCCCTTTCGGGCAGCGAGGTTTGAGCTCGCCCTGTCTGCCTGTTCCAGCAACCCGGCTCGTGCGCCGTCACACGCTACCGGAGCGGGCCCCGGACACCCCACTCGCTACCCTGTCCCGCGTGACCGAGTCCCCCGCGAGCCCCCAGCGCCGCGTCCTCATCGCCGAGGACGAGGCGCTGATCCGTCTCGACCTCGCCGAGATGCTCGCCGAGGAGGGCTTCGAGGTGGTCGCCGCGGTCGAGGACGGGGCCCAGGCGGTCGCGAAGGCCGAGGAGCTCCGGCCGGACCTGGTCATCCTGGACGTGAAGATGCCGGTGCTCGACGGCATCGCCGCGGCCGAGCGGATCGCCTCCCAGCGGATCGCCCCGGTGGTGATGCTGACCGCCTTCAGCCAGCGCGACCTGGTCGAGCGCGCCCGCGACGCCGGCGCGATGGCCTACCTGGTGAAGCCGTTCGGCAAGTCCGACCTGACCCCCGCCATCGAGATGGCGGTCAGCCGCTTCGCCGAGCTGCAGCTGCTCGAGTCCGAGGTCGCGGACCTGTCCGAGCGCCTGGAGACGCGCAAGGTCGTGGACCGCGCCAAGGGCGTGCTGCAGGAGAAGCTCGGTCTTTCCGAACCGGACGCGTTCCGCTGGATCCAGAAGACCGCCATGGACCTGCGGCTGTCCATGCGCGAGGTGGCCGACGGCGTGGTCGAGCACGGCGTCGAGCCGCGCTGACCGAAACAGGGGACGTTCGTCCCGTTTCGTCACACCCGACACGCCCGGCACGGTGGCTTGCGTCACAACTTTGCAACGGTGGTGATCCGAGGCCGAGGAGCGCCCCGCAGCCGTTTCTCTGGTGCTAGCGTCCCCCAAAACCGTGATCGTGCTCGATCGCATCCACCCCGATAGCGGAGGAAAGATGATCCGTTCCAACAAGTCCGTGCGTCGCATCGTCGCACTGGCCGGCGTCGCCGCGCTGAGCCTGACCGCCGCCTGTGGTTCGTCCGACGACGGCGACAAGAGCAGCAGCGGGGGCAAGAGCGACCTCTGCGGCAAGAACATCGCGTTCCTGGGAGCCCTGACCGGCGACGCGGGTGCGCTCGGCCAGAACATGGTCAACGGCATCGAGCTGGCGCTCAAGGAGTACAACGACAAGAACGCCGACTGCAAGATCAACCTCAAGAAGTTCGACTCGCAGGGAAGCCCCGACACCGCGCCGGGTCTGGCGACCCAGATCGTCAACGACGACTCCATCTTCGGCCTCGTCGGCCCGGGCTTCTCGGGTGAGTCGCTGGCCACCGGCAAGACCTTCTTCGAGGCCGGTCTGCCGTCGATCTCCCCGTCGGCCACCAACGTGACCATCACCCAGCAGGGCTGGTCCACCTGGCACCGCGTGATCGGCAACGACGACGCGCAGGGCAAGGCGGACGCCAAGTACCTGACCACCACCGCCGGTGCCAAGAAGGTCTTCGTGATCGACGACGGCCAGGACTACAGCAAGGGCCTCGCCGGCACGGTCAAGACCGCGCTGGGCTCGGCACTCGCCGACTCCGACCAGATCTCCGTCGGCCAGACCGACATGTCGGCCGCGGTCACCAAGGTCAAGGCCTCCGGTGCGGACGCGGTCTTCTACGGCGGCTACTACACCGAGGCGGGCCTGCTCGCCAAGGCGCTGCGCCAGGGTGGCTTCAAGGGCACCTTCATGTCGGGTGACGGTTCCGAGGACCCGAACTTCGTGAAGGTCGCCGGCGCTGCCGCTGCCGAGGGCGCGGTCCTCTCCGCTCCCGCCGGTCCGGCCCCGTCGGGCTTCGGTGCGACCGGCCTGTACGCCACCCAGGCGTACGACGCGACGAACATCTTCCTGGCCGCGGTCAAGGACGGGAAGTCCAGCGCGAAGGACATCAACGACTTCATCGGCAGCTTCACCGGTGACGGTGTCAGCGGCCCGGTCGCCTTCGACGACAAGGGCGACATCAAGGAGTCGAAGATCTACGCGTACTTCGTCAAGGGCGGCAAGCTGGACGTCGACAACCCCACCGCGATGGAGTGACACTCGATCGCTGGCAGAACTGAAAAGGGCTGCGGCCGGAGGGCGACCTCCGGCCGCAGCCAGGTCAGAACGGGGGAGGGACTTCCTTGGACTTCGGAGCACTGTTCGGCAGCTTCGACAACTTCGCGAGCTTCACCATGGGTGGGCTCGTTTTCGGCGCCATCTACGCTCTCATCGCACTGGGCTACACGATGGTCTACGGCGTGCTGCAGCTCATCAACTTCGCCCACTCCGAGGTCTTCATGTACGGGACCTTCGCCGTGGCCTGGACGTTCGTCCTGCTGCACGGCACGGGTGACGCCAACTGGAGCCTGGGCAAGGCTCTCCCGATCCTCCTGGTCGCGCTGGTCGCGGCCATGCTCGCGTCCGCCGCGATCGCCTTGGTGCTCGAACGCGTCGCCTACCGACCACTCATCAACAAGAACGCACCCAAGCTCATCGCGCTGATCTCGGCGATCGGTGCCTCCTTCGCCCTGTCCGAGGCGATGGGTCTGCGCGACCGGTTCGCGAAGTGGCTGGGCGTCGACGACAACCTGGCCAACTACGTCTCGCCGAAGAAGGCGCGCGACGTCTACACCAACCCGGTGACGATCGAGCCGCACAAGCTCTTCGAGGTCGGCGGCTACAACGTGACCGACGTCGACCTAGTCATCGTCCTGGCCGCGCTGGTGATGATGTTCGCGCTCGACCAGTTCGTCCGCCGTACCCGCTTCGGGCGCGGCATCCGCGCCGTCGCGCAGGACCCGGAGTCCGCGGCGCTCATGGGCGTCAACTCCACGCGCGTGGTCCAGGTGACCTTCCTGATCGGCGGTCTGATGGCCGGCGTCGCCGCGACCCTCTACATGATGAAGATCGGCGCGACCCGGCAGAGTGCCGGGTTCCTGCTCGGCGTCAAGGCATTCACCGCGGCCGTCATGGGCGGCATCGGCAACCTCCGCGGCGCCCTCCTCGGTGGCCTGGTCCTCGGCGTCATGGAGAGCTGGGGCGCCGCGATCTGGGGCAACGAGTGGCGTGACGTCGTGGCGTTCATCCTGCTGGTCCTCATCCTGCTGGTCCGGCCCTCCGGCCTGCTGGGCGAGGCCCTCGGAAAGGCGCGTGCATGATGGCGGGCATGGGAAGCATCAGCGCCCGGTGGGACCGGGTGGTCGACCGGTACAACGCCCAGCCGAAGATCGTGAAGATCCTCTGGGTCACGCTGCTGCTGGTGATCGCGTACGCGATGCCGTTGCTGCGGCCGCCGATCATCACCACCAACAGCATCGACTTCGGCACGGTGATGTTCCGGGTGATCGCGTTCGCTCTGGTGGCGCTCGGGCTCAACATCGTCATCGGGTACGCCGGCCTGCTCGACCTCGGGTACGTCGGCTTCTACGCGGTCGGTGCCTACACGACGGCTGTGCTCACCGTGGAGCACGGCAGCTGGCCGTTCTTCCTGGCGCTGCCCCTGGCGATCGTCGTCACGATGATCAGCGGGGTGATCCTGGGAGCACCGACCCTGCGCGTGCGTGGTGACTACCTGGCCATCGTCACGCTCGGGTTCGGAGAGATCATCCGGATCAGCGTGAACAACATCGAGTGGGTCGGCGCTGCCGCCGGCATCAAGAACATCCCGCACCCGACCGGCATCGGCGCCAAGCCGGAGCCGCCGTTCAAGCAGGGCGGGCTGTTCGAGATCCCGCGGCTGGAGTGGAACGGGCTGGTGCCGTCGTTCGACACCGAGCACAAGAGCGCGTTCCTCGCCTTCGGCTCGCGCGACGCGGTCCCGTACTACTGGCTGATCCTGACGGTGCTGATCCTGGTGCTCATCGGTGACCGCCTGGTCAAGGCGAGCCGGGTCGGCCGGGCCTGGGAGGCGACCCGCGAGGACGAGGACGCTGCCGAGCTGATGGGCGTGCCGACCTTCAAGTACAAGCTGATGGCCTTCGCGCTGGGCGCCTCGATCGGCGGCCTGTCCGGGTCGTTCTACGCCAGCAGCCAGGCCGGCTACATCAATCCGCAGAGCTTCCCGCTGCTGCTCTCGATGCTCTTCGTCGCGGCGGTCATCGTGGGTGGCTCCGGCAACCGCTGGGGAGCCATCGCCGGTGGTGCGCTGGTGGCCTACCTGCCCGAGCGGTTCCGCGACTTCGCCGACTACCGGCTGCTCGTGTTCGGGCTCGCGCTGACGGTGCTCGCCGTCTGGCGCCCGGAGGGCCTGCTGCCACCGCGGCAGACCAGACGGGCCAAGGCGGCCGAGGCCGAGATCGACGCGCTGGAGGAAGGCGACCTCGAGGAGACCCCGAATGTCTGAGAACGCGACGCCGCGCAAGGCACTGCTCGAGGTCGACGACGTCACCATCCGGTTCGGTGGCCTGACGGCGCTGGACTCGGTGAGCTTCGACATCAAGGAAGGCGAGATCCTCGGCCTGATCGGCCCCAACGGCGCCGGCAAGACCACCTGCTTCAACGTGATGACCGGGGTCTACCAGGCCACCTCCGGGCACGTCCGCTTCGACGGCACCGTGCTGCGCAAGCTCAAGCGGCACAAGATCACCAAGCTCGGGATGGCCCGCACGTTCCAGAACATCCGGCTGTTCAAGTCGATGACCGTCCTGGACAACGTGATGGTCGGCGCCGACGCGCACAGCAAGGTGAGCTTCTTCGACGCGCTGTTCCGGACGCCCCGGCACCGTCGTACGGAGGCCGAGGCACTGGCCCGGGCCAAGGACCTGCTCAAGATCGTCGGGATCACCGCGCGGCACGACGAGCTCGCCGCGAACCTCTCGTACGGCGACCAGCGCCGTCTCGAGATCGCCCGCGCGATGGCGACCGGCCCCAAGCTGCTCTGCCTCGACGAGCCGGCGGCCGGCTTCAACCCGGCCGAGAAGCAGCGGCTCATGCAGCTGATCCGCCGGGTCCGCGACGAGGGCTACACGGTCCTGCTCATCGAGCACGACATGCGCCTGGTCATGGGCGTGACCGACCGGATCGTGGTGCTCGAGTTCGGCAAGAAGATCGCCGAGGGCACCCCGGCCGAGATCCGTGACAACCCGGCCGTGATCGCGGCCTACCTGGGAGTGGACGAAGACGATGCTTCTTGAGGTCCAGGGCCTGTGCGTGAACTACGGGCACATCGAGGCCATCCGTGACATCACCTTCGGCGTCGAGGAAGGCACCGTCGCCACCCTGATCGGGGCGAACGGCGCCGGCAAGACGACCACGCTGAAGACCATCTCGGGGCTGCGCAAGGTCCGGGCCGGGCAGATCCTCTTCGACGGCAAGGACATCACCCAGCTGCCGCCGTACGAGCGCGTGCTCATGGGTCTGAGCCAGTCGCCCGAGGGCCGCGGCGTCTTTCCCGGGATGACCGTCCGGGAGAACCTCGACATGGGTGCCTTCGTCCGCAAGGACGTGAAGACGGCGGCGTACCAGCAGGACCTGGACCGGGTCTACGACCTGTTCCCGCGGCTCAAGGAGCGCCAGGGCCAGGCGGCCGGCAGCATGTCGGGCGGCGAGCAGCAGATGCTCGCCATCGGGCGGGCGCTGATGGCCAAGCCGCGGCTGGTGCTGCTCGACGAGCCGTCGATGGGGCTGGCGCCCAAGCTGATCCAGCAGATCTTCTCGATCATCAGCGAGATCAACGCCCAGGGCACCACCGTGCTGCTCGTCGAGCAGAACGCCGCCCAGGCGCTGAAGCGGGCGCACACCGCGCACATCCTGGAGACCGGCGAGATCGTCCGCTCCGGAACGGGTCACGAGCTCGCCGGCGACGATGCCGTCAAGGCGGCTTATCTCGGTGGGGACGTGTAACGGCTCAGCGGAACTGCACCACCAGCTCGGTCAACAGCGGTGCCACCAGGAGCGCCGGCAGCAGGTCGCCGACCTTCACCTGCTTGATGTTGAGCAGGCGCAGCGCCACGCCCACCAGCAGCAGCCCGCCGGTGGCGGTGAGCGCGGCCAGGTGCGCGTCCGGCAAGAAGTCCCCGACCGCGGCGCCCACGGCGGTGAGCCCGCCCTGGACCACCACCAGGGTGACCACGCTCGCGGCCACGCCCCAGCCGAAGGCGGCGGCGAAGGCGATCGAGGCGAAGCCGTCGAGGGCCGACTTGAGCAGCAGCTGGTCTGCACCACGCCCGAGGCCCTCGGTGATCGAGCCGAGGATGGTCAGCGGGCCCACGCAGAAGACCAGCGAGGCGGTCACGAACCCCTGGATGAACCGCTCCCGGGCGGCATGGTCGCCCGCTGAGCCGGCGGCGCCGTCCGAGGAGCCACGCGCCGTGAGCCGGCGCTGGAGGAGGTCGCCGAGCCCCTCCAGGCGGTCCTCGAGCCGCGCCAGCGAACCCACGATCGCCCCGACCAGCAAGGCGCCCAGGACGATCAACATGGGGGCGGAGTCGCCGACCGCACGGCTCAGCGACCGGTCGTTGACGGCCACCGCCGAGGTGCCCGCGATGAGCAGGGTGACCAGGCCGAGCCCGTCGGTGACCACCGTGCGCGTTCGCTCGGGCAAGCGGTGCCCGACCAGAGCGCCGATGCCGCTGCCGAGGAGGACCGTGGTCGCGTTGACGACGGTGCCGGTGCCGATGAACACCGCAGCACACTAGCGATATGACGACTGATCTAGTGCGAACTGGTGCAAGCGGCGTAGTGTGACGCCCGCCGGGGGGAGCGGCGTTCGATTCGATCGAGTCACCGTTTTGGGGGACAGGAGGCACGATGTCGCGTCACGGCCTGGAGATCCGTGACGCCCGCCCGGAGGACGCGGCCGAGTTGCTGCGCCTGTGGGACGAGGCGTCCAGTGGAAGCTCCGAGCAGCCGGCGGCCCGGCCCGTCGACGACGCGGTCGCGGCGCTGGCCCAGCTCGCCGCCGACCCGGACGAGCGATTCCTGGTCGGCTTCCACGCCGGCACCCTGGTGGCCGCGCTGCACCTGCGCCGCGCGGTGATGAGCCCGCTGCACGCGGACATGGCGGTGCACACGTCGTACCTGCTGGTCCGGCCCGACCACCGCAAGCACGGCTACGCCCGGGCGCTGCTGGACGCGGCGTCCAGCTGGGCGGAGGAGAAGGACGTCGCGCACATCACCGCGATCACCTCGAGCCGCTCGCGCGACACCAACCGGTTCCTGGCGCGGCTCGGCTTCGCCCCCGTCGCGACGATCCGGGTGGTGAACACCGGGATGCTGCGCCGCCGGCTGACCCCCGAGGCGATCCGCGCCGTGGACGCGCGCCGCAACCTCGGCCGGGTGCTGGCCCAGCGCCGCAGCATCCAGCGCCGCGCGCTGGCCAACGAGTCCGACTAGCCGGACCAGCGGCGTGCCTAGCGCCGCGGCTCGACCAGGGCGCAGGTGATCCGCGAGGTGCAGATCCGGCGCCCCTGCTCGTCGGTGATGACGATCTCGTAGGCCGCCGAGGTCCGCCCGAGGTGGATCGCGGTCGCGGTCCCGGTGAGCAGCCCGCTGGTCGCCGAGCGGTGGTGGGTGGCGTTGATGTCCACGCCCACCGGCACCCGCTCCGGGGCGGCGTGCAGCCCGGAGCCGATCGAGCCGAGGGTCTCGGCGAGCACCACCGAGGCGCCGCCGTGCAGCAGCCCGAACGGCTGGGTGTTCCCCTCGACCGGCATCGTCGCGACCACACGCTCGGGAGAGATCTCGACCAGCTCGATCCCCATCTTCTCGTTGAGCTTGCCCATGCCCTCGGGCAGCGCGGCCAGGTACGCCTCGATGTCGGTCATGCAGGCATTCTGGCCGACCGGCCAAGGTGTCCGTGCCGGGGGATAGGGTCACGAACGTGTCCACGGATCGCCCCCGCCTGCTCCTGCTCGACGGCCACTCGCTGGCCTACCGCGCCTTCTTCGCGCTGCCGGTGGAGAACTTCTCCACGGTCACCGGGCAGCACACGAACGCGGTCTACGGGTTCACCTCGATGCTGGTCAACGTGCTGCGCGACGAGCAGCCGACGCACATCGCGGTCGCCTTCGACAAGTCGCGGCAGACCTTCCGCCTCGCCGAGTACCCGGAGTACAAGGCCAAGCGGAACAAGACGCCCGACGAGTTCAGCAGCCAGCTCTCCATCCTCAACCAGCTGCTCGACACCTTCCGGGTCACCCACCTGACCTACGAGGGCTACGAGGCCGACGACATCATCGCCACGCTGACCACGCGTGCGCTCGCGGACGGCTTCGAGGTGCTGATCCTCACCGGCGACCGCGACTCGCTGCAGCTGGTCACCGCCGACTCGACCGTGCTCTACCCGATGCGTGGCGTCTCCGACCTGGCCCGGATGACCCCGGAGGCGGTGGAGACCAAGTACGGCGTCCCGCCGCAGCGCTACCCCGAGCTGGCCGCGCTGGTCGGCGAGGACTCCGACAACCTGCCCGGCATCCCCGGCGTCGGGCCGAAGACCGCGGCCAAGTGGATCGCGACGTACGACGGCCTGGAGAACCTGGTGAACCGCGCCGAGGAGGTCACCGGCAAGGCCGGGGAGAACCTGCGCGCCCACCTCGACGACGTGATCCGCAACCGCCGGCTCAACGCGCTGGTCACCGACCTCCCGCTCGAGGTCGCGCCCGGCGACCTGGGCCGCACCGAGTGGGACCGGCAGGCCGCGCTGGCGCTGCTCGACGAGCTGGAGTTCCGCGGCGAGCTGCGCACCCGGATCCTGGACACCCTCGCGCCCGCGGAGGAGCCGGACGTCGAGGTCGGCTTCGACCTGGCCGGCCGCACGGTCGCGCCCGGCGAGCTGACCGCGTTCCTCGGCGCCCTGGATGCCGACCCGGTCGGGATGCACGTGCGCGGCGCCTGGGGCTCGGGCACCGGCCGCGTGGACGGGCTGGGCTTCGCGGAGGCCGACGGCCAGGCGGCGTACGTCGACGTGAGCACGCTCTCGCCCGAGGACGACACGGCGCTCGCGGCCTGGCTGGCCGACGAGACCAAGCCGAAGATCCTGCACGACGCCAACGGACCGCTGCTGGCCCTGCGCGGGCACGGCTGGGAGCTGGGCGGTCTGGTCGCGGACACCGCGATGATGGCCTACCTGGTGGCGCCCGACCAGCGCTCCTACGTGCTCGCCGACCTGACCCTGCGCCACCTCAAGCGCGAGCTGCGCCAGGACGCCGGCGACGACCAGGGGCTGCTCTTCGAGAGCGGCGACGAGGTCGGCGAGACCGCGATGCTGCACGCGCGCGCGGTCATCGACCTGGCCGCGGTGCTGACCACCGAGCTCGCCGAGCGCGGCGGCACCCGGCTGCTCGAGGACATCGAGCTGCCGCTCGTGCGGGTGCTGGTCGGCCTGGAGGCGACCGGCATCGCCGTGGACACCGCGCTCCTGGAGAAGCTGGAGAGCGAGTTCGCCGGGTCGGTCCGCGAGGCCGCCGCCGACGCCTACGAGGTGATCGGCAAGGAGATCAACCTCGGCTCGCCCAAGCAGCTGCAGGCGGTGCTCTTCGACGAGCTCGACATGCCGAAGACCAAGCGCACCAAGACCGGCTACACCACCGACGCGGACGCGCTGGCCGACCTGTTCGAGAAGACCGAGCACCCGTTCCTGGCGCACCTGCTCCGGCATCGCGACGTCAGCCGGCTGCGGCAGACCGTCGAGGGGCTGCTCAAGACGGTCGCCCCCGACGGGCGGATCCACACCACGTTCAACCAGCTGATCGCGGCCACCGGGCGGCTGTCCAGCACCGACCCCAACCTGCAGAACATCCCGATCCGCACCGAGGCCGGCCGTCGGATCCGCGAGGCGTTCGTGGTGGGCGAGGGCTTCGAGACACTGCTGACCGCGGACTACAGCCAGATCGAGATGCGCATCATGGCCGACCTCTCCGAGGACGCCGCGCTGATCGAGGCGTTCAACTCCGGACGCGACTTCCACCAGGCCACCGCGGCGCGGGTCTTCGAGGTCGACCCCGCCGACGTCACCGTGGAGATGCGCGCCAAGATCAAGGCGATGAACTACGGCCTGGCCTACGGGCTCTCGGCGTTCGGTCTGTCCCAGCAGCTGAAGATCGACACCTCCGAGGCGCGCGGGCTGATGGACGAGTACTTCGAGACCTTCGGCGGCATCCGCGACTACCTCTCCGGCGTGGTCGACGAGGCCCGGCGCAGCGGGTTCACCGAGACGATCATGGGCCGCCGGCGCTACCTGCCGGACCTGACCAGCGACAACCGGCAGCGCCGCGAGGCCGCCGAGCGGATGGCGCTGAACGCCCCGATCCAGGGATCGGCCGCGGACATCATCAAGGTGGCCATGCTCAACGTGCACCGGGCGATCGAGACCGCCGGCCTGGGGTCACGGATGCTGCTCCAGGTGCACGACGAGCTCGTCTTCGAGGTGGCGCCCGGCGAGAAGGAGCAGCTGGAGTCGCTGGTCCGCGAGCAGATGGCCGGGGCCGCGCAGCTGACCGTGCCGCTGGACGTCTCGGTGGGCACCGGCCGCAGCTGGCACGAGGCAGCGCACTAGCTCACGAGCCAGCGGGCGCCTCCCGCAGCCGCCACAGGCTCACCCCGAGCAGCACCACGAACAGCCCGGCGTCCACGGCGATGACCCGGCCGACCAGCTCGGTGACCGAGGAGCTGGTCAGCCCGACGCCGATGAGCACGGCCAGGCCGAGCCAGAGGAGCACGATCGAGTTCCGGGCCTGCCGGGCGACCACGCTGTAGACCAGCAGCTGGATCATCGAGAGCAGCGTGCCGAGCACGGCGAAGGCCCACAGGTCGTCCTCGATGCCGCCGTACTCGGAGCCGCCGACGAAGACCAGCGCGAGCCCGGAGAGCAGCCAGGTGGCCAGGGTCGCGCAGACGCCCGCGAGCGCGACCAGGCCGAGGCTCGCGGTGAGGGCGGAGCGCCGGGCCTCCTCGGTGCCCATCGACGGGAACGCGAGCACCACCACGAACTGCGGCAGGAACAGCACCGCCTTCACCAGGATCAGCCCGCCCGCGTACAGGCCGGCGGCGTGCCCGTCCAGGGTGTTGCGGGCGATGACGATGTCGACGTTGGAGAGCACCAGGAAGGCCAGCAGCGCCTGGGAGTTGTAGACCGTCTCCCACCACAGCGCCCGCGGGGAGTGGTCGCTCTCGCCGTCGTGCGCGGCCCGGCCGATCCGCAGCCGGCGCAGGGTCACCGAGCCGACCAGCACCGGCGCCCAGGCCGCGACCGCGACCGCCGCCACCGCGACGGTCTCGTCGGGTTCCACGAGCAGCGCGACCGTGCCGAGCACCAGCCGCGGAACCCCGGCAGCGAGGTACAGCACGGACAACGGCAGCCACCGCCGCTCGCCCTGCAGCACGCCGGCCTGGGCGCCCATGTGGGTGATCGGCACGACCGCGAACGCCATCAGCAGCGCCGTGCCGATGCTGTCCAGCTTGAGCGCCGCGTCGACCAGGGGTGCCGCCAGCGCGAGCAGCACGCCCAGCCCGATCGCCGACCGCCGGCCGACCGTGAGGATCGCCGCCTCGACCTCGTGCACGTCCCCGGGCTCGCGGGCGATCCGGCGGGCGGCGGTGGCCTGCAGCGCCAGCGAGACCACGCCGGCGACGAGCAGGACGTTCATCACCGCGGCCAGCCCGCCGAACGGGCGCGGCCCGAGCAGGCGGGCGGCCACGATCGTGAACGCGTAGGTGGCGATGTTCATCCCGATCACGGCCGCCGCGATCGCCGAACCGCCGCGCACGTCGGCCGAGGTCCCGGCAACCACCGACGGCGCGGTGGGCGGTTTGCCGGTTTCTCGGGTCACGGCGGACAGCCTAGGCTCTCGCCGGTATGGCTGACCGTGATCGCGCCCCGAGCGCTTCCTCCGTGCGTGCCCGAGGGCGCGCTCAGTGGCGCGCTCGGTGGAGCGCTCTCGCGGCGTACCTGGTGGTGCTGGCGGCGTTCCTGCTGGAGAAGGCGGGCGAGACCACCTCGGACACCAAGGCCTCCCTGGTCGACGGCCCGGGTGCCCTGCTGCACAGCACGTTCTCGCTGTGGAACCCGCAGGTCTCCCTCGGCGAGCTGCAGAACCAGGCCTACGGCTACCTGTTCCCGATGGGCCCGTTCTACGCCGGGCTCGACGCGCTGCACGTGCCGATGTGGGTCACCGAGCGGCTCTGGTCCTGGGTCCTCGTCGTGGTCGCCTGCGAGGGCGTCCGGCTGGTCTGTCGCGAGCTCGGCCTGAACCCGTGGCCCTCGGTCGCCGCCGGGCTGGCCTACGGCCTCAACGTCCGGATGGTCAGCGAGATCGGGGTGCGCAGCGCCGAGGTCAACCCGACCGCGGTGATCCCGTGGGTGCTGCTGCCGGTGCTCTGGGCGCTGCGCGGCCGGGTCGACCCGCGGCTCGGGGCTCTGTGCTCGGCCGCCGCCTTCTTGTTCACCGGCGCGGTCAACGGCACCGCGACCGTGGCTCCGCTCCCGCTCGTCGTGGTCTTCCTGGTCTGGGGCTGCCGGCGTGGTCTGGCTCGGTGGTCGCTGCTGGCTTGGTGGTCGGGCTTCATGGCACTGGCCAGCATCTGGTGGGCCTCCTCGCTGCTGCAGCTCAGCGCGTTCTCGCCGCCGTTCTTCGACTACGTCGAGGACGCCCCGACGACCACCTCGACCGCCGGGTTCGACCCCGCGGTCCGCGGCGCCAGCAACTGGGTCGGCTACCTGACCACCGGGCGCGAGCCCTCCTGGCCCTCGGCGTGGTCGCTGAACTGGGACCCGCTGCTGATCGCGGCGACCGGGCTCCTCGCCGCGGTGTCGCTGGTGGGCCTGGCGTCCTTCCGCAGCCGGTGGCGCACGCCGCTGGTGGCCTCGGCCGTGATCGGGCTGACCTGCCTGACCATCGCGCACACCTCCGAGACCTGGCTGCAGAGCCCGATCGGCGGCTCGGTCCAGGACGCCCTCGACCACCCGTTCGCGCTGCTGCGCAACATCGCCAAGATCGACCCGATGCTGCGACTGCCGATGGCGGTCGGGTTCGGCGCCGCGCTGGCCCGTCTCGGCGAGCTCGTCGCTGCCAGGGAACGGCGTGGCTCGCGACGCCGGGCCGGGCTGCTGCGCGCCGTGGCGGCCGCCGCCTGCCTGCTCGTGGTCGCCGAGGCCCAGCCGGTGCTCGCGCTGAGCACCCGGACCCCCGGCTGGGACCAGGTGCCCTCGTACTGGACCGAGACCGCGCGCTACCTCGAGGGCCAGCCGGGGCAGAACGCCGCCTGGGTGGTGCCCGGCAGCGGCTTCGGCATCCAGACCTGGGGCTGGACGATGGACGAGCCGATGTCGATGGCCGGCCGCTCGCCGTGGGTGACCCGCTCCCAGGTGCCGCTGGTCAACGCCGAGACCATCCGGATGCTCATCAGCCTCGAGGACGTGCTCGACACCGGCTCGGGGTCGGCGAACCTCGGCCGGATGCTGCAGCGGATCGGCCTCGGGTACGTCGTGCTGCGCCACGACCTCGACCACGACCTCGCCGACGCGGTGCCCTCCAGCGTGGTCTCGATCGCGCTGGCCCGCTCCAGCGGCATCCGCCGGGTGGCCGCCTTCGGCAGCCTCGGCTTCGGCCCGGCGATCGAGGTCTTCGAGGTCACCGGGCGTGACCGGCTCGAGAACGGCGACCTGCGGCTGCTGCCCGAGGACACCGCCCGCACGGTCTCCTCCGGCCCGGCCGACGTCCTGGCCGCGGTCGGCGCGGGCCTGGTCGGGACCGGCGAGGCCGCCGTGGTGGCCGGCGACTCCGGCTGGAAGCGGCCGGCGCAGGTCGTCGGCGACGGCTACCAGCTGCGCGAGCGCCAGTTCGGCCGGGTGCACTCGGCGGAGGGCACCGTGCTGGCCCGCGGCGAGCCGCACCGCGAGCTGCGCCGGATGGAGAACTACCCCGGGTCGCCCGGGGCGCGGCCGGTGGTGGCGTCGTACGACGGCATCCGGTACGTCGACGCGTCGAGCTCCCAGGGGTACCCGGACAGCTTCGGCCCGATCCGGCCGGAGGCGGCGCCGTACGCGGCGGTCGACGGCGAGCCGAAGACCGGCTGGACGACCAGCTATCTGACCCGCCCGCGCGGACAGTGGCTGCGGGTCCGCTACCCGGCGGCCCGCCCCTTCGGCGCGGTCACCATCCACGGCGATCCCGATCCGGGCCGGACCGGGGTGCTGCGCTGGCGCGTGAGCGCCGGTGGGCGCTCGGCGGTCGCGAAGGTGGACCCGTTCACCGGGACCGCGACCGCGAACCTGGGGGGCGTCCGGGCCCAGGACCTGCGGATCACGGTGGCCGCGGTCGGGAACGGCAACCAGCGCGCGCAGGTCACCGTCCGGGAGGTCGACGCCACCGGGCTCCCGGCGGCGCGGACCCTGGTCGTGCCGCCGGTGCGCACCTCCGCGCCGACGTCGTACGTGTTCGGGAGCCGGCCCGAGACGCGTGCTTGCGTGCCGACCCTGCTGGCGCCCGACTGCGACCCGAACCGCTACCGCCCGGCCGAGGAGGCCGCCGGCATCGACCGGGAGATCACCGTCGACCGCGCCGGTGACTGGACCTTGTCGGGGACCGTGGTCGCGCGCTCGGACCCGGCCACGGTACGGCTGCTCGACCCGTTCTCGGCGCCGCTGGTGATGCGCGCGTCCTCGACCTACCTCGACGACCCGACCGTCTCGCCGCGGATGGCCTACGACGGCGCCGCGACGACCTCCTGGATCGCCGACCCGCGCGACCCGGCTCCGACCCTGAGCGTGGACTTCCGCAGGCCGACCCGGATCGACCGGATCGCGGTGGCCCGGCCCGCGTCGCCCGGGGTGGCGCCGGCGACCGCCACGCTGGTCGCCGGCGACCAGACCCGCGAGGTGGACCTCGGTGGCTTCGGCACCTTCGACCCGCTGGTGGCCCGGCACCTGGAGATCCGGTTCGCGAACCCGACCCGGGGCGACCGGCCGATCGGCGTCGGCGACGTCGCTCTCGGCCCGGACGACACCGTGGTGCCGTTCGACGGGCCGGCCAGGACCGGTGCCGTGTGCGGCTTCGGCCCCAACGTGTACGTCGACGGCAAGCGCTACCTGACCAAGGTCGACGGCGTCATGGGCGACGTGTCCAGCTCGGGACCGCTGGCACTGTCGCTGTGCGGCGACCCGCTCGCGATCGGGCCCGGGCGGCACCACGTCCGGGTCGTCTCGACGCGCGAGTTCCAGCCGGTGCGGGTGGTGCTCTCCGAGCCAGGCGCGACCAGCCAGACCGAGGCGACGCCGAGAAGCCTGCGGCTGCTCGCGGACTCGGAGACCTCGCAGCGCGTCCGGGTGGGCGCGGGCGCTGCCTCGCTGCTGGTCACCGGCCGCAACTGGAACGACGGCTGGACCGCCACCCTGGACGGTCGCACCCTGCACCCGCAACGGATCGACGGCTGGGCCCAGGGCTGGCGCCTGCCTGCCGGCCAGGGAGGCGTGGTGCACGTCGAGTTCAGCCCGCAGCGCCCCTACCTGATCGGCCTGGTCGGCGGCCTCGTCGTCGCCGGGCTGCTCCTCCTCGCGGCCATCGGGCTGCTGGTCCGGTCGCGGCTCCGGCCCGCTCACGACCCCCCGCCCGTCGTCGCGCCCGAGGGCCGCCCGCGGCTGCGCACGGCCGGCTACCTCGCCAGCGGCTACCTGCTCGGCGGGCTCCCCGGACTCGCCGGCGCCACGCTGGCCAGGCTTCCGGTGAGCCGGCTCCCGGTGAGCAGGATCTGGCTGCTCGCGCTGGCCGGTCTCCTGGTCGCCGCCGGCTCGGCGGTCACGGCGATCACCTTCGGAGTCCACGGCAACGGCACGATCCCGAACGGGGCCGACGTGCTCGCCGGCACCGGCGCCTTCCTCGCCCTGACCCTCGGTCTGACCGGGCGCGACGATGACTGAGCCGCGGGTCCGGCTGCCGGCCGTGGTCGCGACCGTCGCGGTCACGGTCCTGGTGCTCGGCCCGCTGCTCGTGCACGGTGGCATCGCCCTGCGCGGCGACATGGTCTTCACCCCGGACCAGCCCTGGAAGCGGGCCTGGCTCGGGCTGGACGGCTCGGTGCCCCGGGCGGTCCCGATGGACGCGCTGGTCTCGGTCGCCGACGAGGTGCTGCCCGGCGGGCTGCTCCAGCGGCTGCTGCTGGTGGCCGCCTTCACCGCCGGCGGCCTCGGCATCGCCCGGCTGGCGGGCCGGTTCTCCGCGACCGCGCAGGTCGCCGGCGTGCTGGTCTACCTGTGGAACCCCTGGGTGCACGAGCGCCTCGGCATCGGGCAGTGGCCGACCGTGCTCGCCTACGGCCTGCTGCCCTGGCTGGTGCTCGCCGGCGGGCGCCTGCGCGCCGGGGGTCCTGGCGGCTGGGCGGCGACGTTCGTGCTGCTGGCCCTGGCCGCGGTCTGCGCCCCCTCGATGGGCCTGGTGGCCACCCTGGTCGCGGTCGCGACCACCTGGTCCGAGCGGCGCCGGCTGCTCGCCGTGCTCGGAGCGGCGGTGCTGGCCAACCTGCCCTGGGCCGTGCCCGCGCTGCTCGGCCCCGGGCTGCGCGGCAGCAGTGACCAGTTCGGTGCCTTCGCCGCCCGCGGCGAGGGCGGGCTCGGCACGCTGGGCGCGCTGCTCTCGATGGGCGGCATCTGGAAGGTCTCCGTGGTGCCGCCCGAGCGGACCCACCTGGTCGTCGTCGCGGTCGCGGGCGTGCTGGCGCTGGCGTTCGTGGCCGGGTTCCGATGGGCGGTGCCGGTCCTCGGCGCTCGTACGGCGCAGGCGATCGTGCTCGCGGGCGCCGTATCGCTGCTGGTCGCGCTGTTGCCCGCGATCGGCCCGGTCGGGGGCGCGCTGGGCTCGCTGGCCGAGCACTGGCCGGCGGTCGGGATCGTCCGAGACTCGCACCGGTTCCTGGCGCCGTACGGGCTCGTGCTCGGACTCGGAGCCGCGGCCCTCGTCGACCGGCTGCTCGCCGCGCGCGGTGCCACCGTGGTGACCGCGGTCCTGCTCGCCGCCGCACCCGTGGTGCTGCTGCCGTCGCTGGTCTGGGGGCTGGCCGGCGCCCTGCGCCCGGCCACCTACCCCGCGGACTGGTCGCGGGTGGCCGCGCGCGTCGGTCACTCGGGCTCGGGCACCGTCGTGCTGCCCTGGACCGGCAGCTACCGCGGCTTCGGCTGGAACGACCGGCGTGCGGTGCTGGACCCGGCGCCGCGGTACCTGCCCGGCGAGGTGCTCATCGACGACCGGATCTTCCTGCGCGACCGGGTGCTGCCGGGGGAGGACCCCTACCTGCGCCGGGTCGGAGCGGCCCTGGAGTCGGACGACCCGGCCGCCGCACTGCGCGGTCTCGGCGTGCGCTGGGTGCTCGTCGAGAAGGGCAACGGGGTCCGGGCCTCCGACGTCCCCTCCGGCTCCGTCGCGTACGACGGGCGCTGGCTGTCCCTGGTCGACCTGGGCCGCCCGGAGCGCTCGGTGGCGGACGTGCGGGAGGCCCCACCCGCGTGGCCGGTCGTGCTCGGGGGCGCGCTGACCGCTTTCCTGTGTTTCGGAATGATCACGCATTTGGCCCGCCTTTGGTCCTTGCGTCGCAAATCGGTGTAATGTCCGCCTCACAGTGGCGTCCTTGGGAGGGGATGCCAAGGGGAGGGAGAACTCAAGGTGAACGTGGCTATCGCGGTCATCACCGGTGCCGTCATGGGCCTGGTCAGTGTCATCGGCGGTGTGGCCGCCTACCAGGGCAACCCCGGCGGGGTGGACCAGGTCAAGCTCTACAGCTACGCGGACAAGTAGGCGCTCTTCGCTGAACGGGTCGCGGCTACGGCCGCGGCCCCCTTGTCTCGTGTGCGGCTGGGGAGGGCTGCACCGTGCAACTCATCATTCCTGCCTGCAACGAGGAGCGCCGGCTGCCGGCGACGTTGCGGGCCCTGCGTGCCTACGCACTGTCCACCGGGACCGTGCCGCGGCCGCCACTCGAGGTGCTCGTCGTCGACAACGGCAGTACCGACCGGACCGCTGAGGTCGCCGCGTCCCTGGACTCGCCGGCCATGCGGGTACGGGTGCTGCACTGCGCCGAGCCCGGCAAGGGCGCGGCCGTGCGCGCCGGCATCGCCGCGGCGACCTCCGACGTGGTCGGGTTCATGGACGCCGACGGCGCCACCGACCTGGCGGCGTTCGAGGCGGCCGCGGTCCGGCTCGCCGCCGGCGCCGACGTGGTGATCGGCTCGCGGGCCGCCGAGGGGGCCGAGACCGAGGCCCGGCACACCCGGCTGCGCAGCGTGGGCGCCGGCGCCTACCGGCGCGCCGCCGCGGTGCTGGTGCCCGGGATCGCGGACACCCAGTGCGGCTTCAAGATCTTCCGCGGCGACCTCGCCCGTGACGTCTTCGCGGCCACCGAGACCGCCGGCTTCAGCTTCGACGTCGAGGTGCTCGCGCGCTGCCTGGACCTGCGCGCCCGGGTCGAGGAGATCCCGGTGGTCTGGACCGACGTCCCCGGCTCGACGTTCAGCCCGCTGCGGCACGGGCTGCGCAGCTTCGCCGACCTGCTCGCCATCGGCTGGCGGCTGCGCCGGCGCCCGACCGTCGCCACCCGGCCGACGCCGCTGCGTCCCGGCCTGCCGCCCGAGGTGTCCCGCGAGCTCGCCGAGCCGGGCCTGCGCCTGGTGGGGGAGCGCTGAGATGGCCGGCCTGAGCGGAGCCCGCGTCGTGGTCGCCAACTGGCGCGATCTCGACCACCCGCTGGCCGGCGGCTCAGAGCGCTACGCCTGGGAGCTGGCCCGCGGCCTGGTCCAGGCCGGCGCCCGGGTCGATTTCCTCACCGCCCGCGCACCCGGGCAGTCCCGTTCCGAGCGGCGTGACGGCATCCGGATCGTGCGTCGCGGCGGCCAGCTGAGCTACTACCTGCTCGCCGCCCTCTGGCTGTTGCTGCGGCGCCGGTCGGTCGACGCCGTGGTCGACATGGAGGCGGGCATCCCGCTGTTCTCGCCGCTGGTGGTCTCGCGCCGCCGGACCGGCCTCGTGCTGGTGGTCCACCACGTCCACCTCGACCAGTTCGGCGTCTACTTCCCGCGCCCGCTCGCGGCGCTGGGCCGGTTCCTGGAAGGCACCCTGATGCCCCGGGTCTACCGCGGGGTCAGCACCGTCGCCGTCTCCGAGTCGACCCGGCGGGCGATGGCCGACCGGCTCCGCTGGCCGGGCCCTATCTCCGTGCTGCACAACGGCAACGTGCGCCCGCTGCTGGTCGAGGTGCCGGCCGAGGACACCGTCGACCGGCTCGTCGTGCTCGGCCGGCTCTCCCCGCACAAGCGGGTGGACCTGGTCGTCCGCGCGGTCGCGGCGCTGGCCGCGACCCGGCCCACGCTGCACCTGGACGTGGTCGGCAAGGGCCCCGACCAGGAGCGGCTCGCGACGCTGGTCCGCGACCTCGACGTGGAGAAGCACGTGACCTTCCACGGCTTCGTCTCCGAGGAGGAGAAGGCGCACCTGCTCGGCCGGTCCCGGCTGCACGTGTGCGCCTCGGACGTCGAGGGCTGGGGCCAGGTGGTGGCGGAGGCGGCGGCGTACGGCGTGCCGACCGTGGCCCGCGACGTCCCGGGCCTGCGCGACTCGGTCCGCCACCAGCGCACCGGCTGGCTGCTGCCCGAGCCGGTCACCGACCTCGCCGCGGTGCAGGCGCGCCTGCTCGTCGGCATCGACTCGGCTCTCGACGAGCTCGAGGACCCGGAACGCCGGGACGAGATCTCCGCATCCTGCCGCGACTGGGCGTCGCGGTTCGACTGGGAGTCCATGCGGGCGGGCGCGGTCGCGCTCGTCGCTCACACCATGAAAGGGGCCTGGTGATGGCCAGCACGTTGATCGACGCACCCCGATCCGCGAACGGAGGTCCGGACGAGGGGGGTCGGCACCTGCCCTCCCTGCTCCTCGCCGGGCTCGGCGCCTTCCTCGTCGTCCTCTCGGCGATGACCAAGCTCTACATCGAGCCCGCGCTGGCGGTGGCCCCCATCGACCAGGACTCGGTGACCCGGCTGCACGCCGACGACGCCACCATCTTCGACTCCCGGGTCGACGTGCTCAAGACGATCACCACCGACCTGGACGTCGCGGCGCACACGATCGGCGACGTCAGCGCGTCGAAGAAGGCGCCCGGTGACGCCGTGGTCTGGAACAACACCACCACGGTCAGGTCCGCGGACGGCGTGATCCGCAGCCAGACCACCAAGCGAGCCGCCTTCGACAAGCGCACCGCCGCCGCGGTGAACTGCTGCGGCAACTTCATGGAGGTCCAGGAGGGCGTCCGCGAGCCGGTCAAGCGCAGCGGGCTGATGTACAAGTTCCCGTTCGGGACCGACAAGAAGACCTACCAGGTCTGGGACGACACCATCGCCGCCCCGGTGCGCACGACGTACGAGCGGACCAGCAAGGTCGACGGCACCAAGGTCTACGTCTTCGAGAACGACGTGCCCGCGACCACGGTCGGCACCCGCGAGGTCCCCGCGTCGCTGCTCGGCCTGACCACGACCGGCAACGTCACCGCGGACAGCTTCTACCAGAACCACTCGACCTACTACGTCGAGCCGGTCACCGGTGCGATCCTCAACCAGGTCAACGACACCAAGTCGTGGCTGGGCTACGAGGGCCACGAGCTGGTCACCACCGACGCGCACATCGCCTACACCTCGAAGCAGACCAAGGACCTGCTCGACGAGCTCGGCACCAAGCTGACGCTGCTCAAGCTGGCGCAGGGCTTCGTGCCGTGGCTGGTCACCGCGCTCGGCCTGGTCCTCGTCGCCGGCGGTGCGACCCGGGCGCTGCGCCGGCCGCGCCGCGCCTGAGCCGGGTCGCCTAGGTTGGGAGCGTGATCCAGGACCGGCTCCGATCGTTCTACGAGCGCCGCATCGCCGTCCCGGTCGGGCCCGACGCGCTGGTGCTCGACGTCGGTAGCGGCGACAAGCCGTCGTGGCGAGCGGACGTGCTGCTCGACCGCTACCCGGAGGACGCGTTCTCCGGGCAGCGGTCGGGCACCGGCCGGACCCGGGTGGTGCGCCCGCTGTTCGACGCGGACGCAGCGGACATGCCGTTCGCCGACGGGGTCTTCGACTACGCGATCTGCTCGCACGTGCTCGAGCACGTCACCGACCCGGTCGGGGTGGTGCGCGAGCTGACCCGGGTGGCGAAGGCCGGCTACATCGAGGTGCCCGAGGCCTCGGCCGCCAAGATCATCGACTTCCCGAGCCACCTGTGGTGGTGCCGGCTGGACAGCTCCACCGAGCCGCCGACGCTGGTCTTCACCGCGAAGCAGGCGGCCGCCTTCGACCCCGAGATCGACGCCTACCTGCGCCGCTCCGGCCTGGCCGAGCCGGTCAAGCGGCTGATCGACACCCGCCACCACGAGAACGTGATCGCGCTGCACTGGTCGGGCGAGCAGCCCGCCCGGGCCGAGGGGGAGCACGACCCGGCGTTCGTGGAGGCGACCATCAACGCCGAGGCCCACCACCGGGGAGCGGAGGCGGTCGTGGCGCGGGCACTCACGGTCGCACTCACCGCGCGGAAGCCGAAGCGCTCCGGCCCGATCCGGTACGACGACGTCGTCAAGCCCGAGCTGCGCCGCGGCGACGGCGCCGTCCTGGAGAACCGGCTCTACCGGCTCTAGTCCCGGGTCGCGCGCAGCACCAGGCTGATCCCGCGGCGCCGTCGTACGGGGAGCAGCGACTCGATCCCGACCACGGCGCGCAGGCCGGCGTTGACCACCGGGTGCACCGGCTCCATCTCGCTCTGCGAGGTGCTGCGCCGCTTGCGCCGTGCCCGGGCGACCGGGCGGAGCAGCACGTTCCAGCCGAAGACCTCCTGGACCCGGAAGCCGGCCCGCTCGACCAGTCCGACCAGCTGGTCGCGCTCGTAGCGGCGGACGTGCCCCAGGGCCAGGTCGTGACCGCTCCACAGGTCCATCCCCGCGGGCACCATCACCAGCAGCGTGCCGCCCGGGCGCAGCACCCGGAAGGCCTCGGCGGCGACGGCCGCGTCCTCCTCGATGTGCTCCCAGGCGTCCGAGGAGAGCACCAGGTCGAACTCGCCGTCGCGGAACGGCAGCGCGCGGGCGTCCGACTGCACCGCGGCCAGGCCGCGCCGCCGGGCCAGCACGGTCGAGTCGTGCACGTAGTCGAGCGCGGTCACCTGCCAGCCGAGCCCCGCCAGCACGGCGCTGTTGCCGGCCGGCCCGCAGCCCACGTCGAGCGCGCGTCCGGGCGCGAGGTCACCGAGCTCGCGTCGTACCAGCGCCCGTCGTCCCGCGTACCACCAGTGCCGCTGCTCCAGCTCCGCCGACCGGCGGATCTCGTCCTCGTCCACAGGTTCCCTCCCGCGGGCCGACGCTACCGGCTCAGCCGAGGTCGGCGACGTACAGCGCGGTGCCGGGGGTGAGCAGTCCGCGGGTCCGGCTCCAGCCGCCCCAGACCCGGTCGTGGTCCTCGGGCCACTCCGGCTCGACCAGGTCGACGAGGCGGTACCCGGCCGCGGCCAGCGCGCGCACCCAGTCGCCGAGGGTGCGGTGGTGCTCGACGTACGCGGTCTCACCGGTCTCGTCGTCGATCTCGACGTACGGGCGCCGGTCCCAGTAGGACTGCGAGGCGACCAGCCCCTCGGGGCCGGGGTCGTCGGGGAACATCCACCGGGTCGGGTGCGTGACCGAGAACGCGAGCCGGCCGCCGGGCCGGGTCACCCGGGCGATCTCGGCGACCAGCGCGTCGGCGTCGGAGATGAACTGCAGCGCACCGAACGCGGAGAACACCACGTCGAAGGTGGCGTCGGCGAAGGGGAGCACCGCGGCGCCCGCGAGCACGGTGGGCACGCGGGTGCCGAGGTGCTCGTCGATCCGGCGGCTGTGCTGGAGCTGGCGCATCGAGACGTCCAGCCCGACCGGCCGGCCGCCGTGGCGCAGCACCCAGCGCGAGCACTGGCCGGCGCCGCAGCCGAGCTCCAGGACGGCCTTGCCGGCCACCGGGCCGAGCGCGCCGATCGCGTCCTCGCGGACGCCCTCGGGCCCCCACAGGAACCCGTCGTCGCCGAGGAACTCGCCGTGGGTGGACTGGTACTCGTCGGCGTACCGGTCCCAGTCCGCCCGGTTCGCACGCAGGGAGGCGGTCTCGTCGACACGCCGGCGCTCGACGCGGACTGGTCTGTGGGCGGACATGGCACGATGATCGCAGGCCGGGCCCCGAGTCCGCCGGTTGGACGTGCGTGCCCGAAACGCCGTATCCTTGCGGGTGCGCTACGAGCCTGCCTGAGTCTCAGACGGAGCAGTCTCTCGCTCGCTGATCGCGAGAACCAATTTCGTGACAAGTGAAACGGGCTTCAGGCGTGCCCAGAACTACATCTGTCCACCAAGGAACACATTCCCCTATGACCAGCACTCCCACCCTCTCCGAGGCCCCTCAGGTCGCCGTCAACGACATCGGCTCGGAGGAGGACTTCCTCGCCGCTGTCGACGAGACCATCAAGTACTTCAACGACGGTGACATCGTCGACGGCACCATCGTCAAGGTCGACCGCGACGAGGTCCTGCTCGACATCGGCTACAAGACCGAGGGTGTCATCCCCTCGCGCGAGCTCTCGATCAAGCACGACGTCGACCCCAACGAGGTCGTCGAGGTCGGCGACAAGGTCGAGGCCCTGGTCCTCCAGAAGGAGGACAAGGAAGGCCGCCTGATCCTGTCCAAGAAGCGCGCCCAGTACGAGCGCGCCTGGGGCACCATCGAGCAGGTCAAGGAGGAGGACGGCGTCGTCACCGGCACCGTCATCGAGGTCGTCAAGGGCGGCCTGATCCTGGACATCGGGCTGCGCGGCTTCCTGCCCGCCTCCCTGGTGGAGATGCGTCGCGTCCGCGACCTCCAGCCGTACGTCGGCAAGGAGCTCGAGGCGAAGATCATCGAGCTGGACAAGAACCGCAACAACGTCGTGCTCTCGCGGCGTGCGTGGCTCGAGCAGACCCAGTCCGAGGTTCGCCACGGCTTCCTCACCCAGCTGCAGAAGGGCCAGATCCGCAAGGGTGTCGTCTCCTCGATCGTCAACTTCGGCGCGTTCGTGGACCTCGGCGGCGTCGACGGCCTGGTGCACGTCTCGGAGCTGTCCTGGAAGCACATCGACCACCCGTCCGAGGTCGTCACCGTGGGCGACGAGGTCACCGTCGAGGTGCTGGACGTCGACATGGACCGCGAGCGCGTCTCGCTGTCGCTGAAGGCGACCCAGGAGGACCCGTGGCAGCACTTCGCCCGGACCCACCAGATCGGTCAGATCGTCCCGGGCAAGGTCACCAAGCTGGTCCCGTTCGGTGCGTTCGTCCGCGTCGAGGAGGGCATCGAGGGCCTGGTGCACATCTCCGAGCTGGCCGAGCGCCACGTGGAGATCCCGGAGCAGGTCGTCCAGGTCAACGACGACGTCATGGTCAAGATCATCGACATCGACCTGGAGCGTCGCCGGATCTCGCTGTCGCTCAAGCAGGCGAACGAGACCGCGACCGCGACCGAGGCCGAGGACTTCGACCCGACCCTGTACGGCATGACCGCGACGTACGACGAGCAGGGCAACTACATCTACCCCGAGGGCTTCGACCCGGACACCGGCGAGTGGCTCGAGGGCTTCGAGGAGCAGCGCAAGGTCTGGGAGGACCAGTACGCCAAGGCGCACGCGCGCTGGGAGGCCCACAAGGCTCAGCAGGCCGAGGCCAAGCAGGCCGAGGTCGAGGCCGGCCAGGCCACCTCGTACTCGTCGGAGGCGCCCGAGGCCGAGGGCGGCTCGCTCGCCTCGGACGAGGCGCTGCAGGCGCTGCGCGAGAAGCTCACCGGGGGCAACTGACCCGCACCAGCTCACCGCGAAGGACCTCCACCCACCGGGTGGGGGTCCTTCGTCGTTCCGGGCCTACGATGCCTTCGTGGGGTACGGAAGTGGGGTCCGTCGCGCCCTGGTACTGCTGGCTGCCGGGGCACTGGCCGGTGCCGTGCTGGTCGCGGCGCGCGCCGGTAAGGCCGACGTGTGCGACAACGCGCCGCTTCCTGGTGCCCCCACGGTCCGGGTGCTTGTCTTCGGTGACTCGCTGACGGCCGGGTCGGCGGGCGACTACACCTGGCGCTACCGGTACTGGCAGCAGCAGCGTGCCCTCGGTGTGAACGTCGAGTTCGTCGGGCCCATCCAGGGGATGATGGCCACCGCCGACTACCCGGTGGATGACAACCAGGCCTACGCCGACCCGTGCTTCAACCAGCGCTCGCACTGGGCCATCGGCGGCAAGAAGCTCTCCGCCACCTTCAACCCGCCGTGGTGGCTGACCACGACACCGGACGCACCGACCGAGATCGCCTGGGCCGTAGGTGCCTACCAGCCCGACGTGGTCGTCGAGTTTATGGGCGGCAACGACCTGACCAAGAACCCCGTGTCCACCCCGCAGCAGGTGGTCGACCTCGCGCAGAAGTTCGTCGGCGAGGTGCGCAAGGCGAACCCGGCCACCCCGGTCGCCATCGTGACCACGACGAGCAACCTGGTCCCGGCCGCGGTGACCTACAACCAGCTCCTCACCGCCCAGGCGCCCAGCTGGTCCACCCCGACCTCGCAGGTCTCGGTGATCGACGTGATGCGCGACTGGCAGGGCGTCCCGGACACCTGGGACCACTACCACCCGCATGCGATGGGGGAGATGCACCTGGCCTGGGACATCGGCGACGGGCTCGCATCGATGGGCTTCGGCGCGCATCCGTCCTGGCCGATCCCGGTGGTGCCCATCGGGCCCCGGACGCCGCCGACGCTGACGCTGGGAGGGACCACCGCCACCAGCGCGACGCTGTCCTGGGCCTCGCCGATCGGCGCGGACCGGGAGACGGTGTGGTCGCGCGACCTCACCACGGGCGGGGCCTGGTCGGTCGTCACGACCGTGCAGTACCCGACGCTCGGCATGACCGTCTCCGCGCTGGCCCCGCACCGCTACGAGTTCCGGGTGCAGGCCGCGAAGGGGACGGCCGTCGCGGAGAACCTCTACTCGAACGCCGTCGCCGTGGACCTGACCGGCGGGGCCACCCCCACCCCGACGCCGACACCAAGCCCGACCCCGACACCGACACCGACACCCACTCCCACGCCGACACCCACTCCGACGCCGACACCCACTCCGACGCCGACACCGACTCCCACAGCTACCCCCACGGTCCCGATCACCCTCGGCCGGGTGCTGGCACCCCGGGCCACCTCGAACTACCACGCGGTCGTGCTCTCCTGGGCGCCGGCGTCGGGGGCGACGTCGTACCGGGTCCGCTGGCACCGTTCCGGCAGCACCGCGTGGTCGAGCCTGACCACGACGGGGACGGCGACCTCGGTGACCCGGCTGCTCGCGGGGGCGTCGTACGGGTTCACGGTGACGCCGCTGCGGGCGGGCTCGACCGGGACCGCGAGCCCGCAGACGCTGGCGGCGCCGCACGGCACCGTGAACCCGGCGGTGCCGCGACCCCGGCTGGTCGTGCTCTCCCGGCACCGGCTGCGGATCACCTGGGCGGCAGCGGTGGACCCGACCCGCTACCAGGTACTGCTCCGCCGCGGCGCCGGCCCGTGGCGCACGGTCCGCTGGACCACCGGCACCGGCATGGTCACCGGTCCGCTCACGCCGCGGGTCCGCTACCAGGTCCGAGTGCGCGCCTGGGACAGCTACGTGCCGGGCCTGCTCTCGGCGTACGCGGGCCTGCGGATGCGCTGATGCCTCAGGCCGCGCGCCGGCGGTCGGCGAACGGTCCGAGCTCGTCGTACGGCACGAAGCCGGTGCCCGGGCCCGCGAACCGGTCGCGGCGGGCGTAGAGGGCGAGGGCCACGATGCCGCTGAGCAGCACCAGGGTGGTCAGGACGGTCATCAGGATCTCGGTCATGGCAGTAATCCTGCGCTCATTCGATTCCTGCCAACAGTGGCAGCAATGACACCTACCCTCGATTTTCTGCCAGATCCGTGCGAAGGTGGTCGGCATGCTGAAGAACGTGGCCGTGGTGGCCTTCGACGGGGTGGCTCCGTTCGAGCTCGGCGTGCTCTGCGAGGCCTGGGGGATCGACCGGACCGTGCACGACGTCCCGGCCCTCGACTTCGGGGTCTGCACCCCGCGTCCGGGCAAGGTGACCACGAGCATGGGATTCGGCCTGGAGATCGAGCACGGGCTGGAGCGGGCCGCGGAGGCCGATCTGGTCTGCATCCCCGCCCAGCACCGCAGTTGGGGCGCCCCGGACGAGCTCCTCGAGCTGCTCCGCGCCACCGTGGACCGCGGCGCGCGGGTGCTCTCGGTCTGCTCCGGTGCGTTCCTGCTCGGTGACGCCGGCCTCCTCGACGGGCGCGGCTGCACCACCCACTGGATGTACACCGACGAGCTGCAGCGCCGGTTCCCGCAGGCGCGGGTCGTGCCCGAGGTCCTGTACGTCGACGAGGACCCGGTCATCACCGCCGCCGGGTCCGCCGCCGGCCTGGACGCGTGCCTGCACCTGTGGCGCAAGGAGTACGGCGCCAAGGTGGCCTCGATGGTCGCCCGCCGGATGGTCGTCCCGCCGCAGCGCGAGGGCGGTCAGGCGCAGTACATCGCCCGGGCGGTGCCCGAGTGCGACGCCGCCACGCTCGGTCCGCTGCTGACCTGGATCACCGAGAACCTGCGCGAGGACCACAGCGTCGAGGCGCTGGCCAAGCGCGCGCACATGTCCGCGCGCACCTTCGCCCGCCGGTTCCGTGCCGAGACCGGGGCCACCCCGCACGCCTGGGTGACCAACCAGCGGGTGCTGGCCGCCGAGGAGCTGCTCGAGGGCAGCGACCGCCCGGTCGAGTGGATCGCCACCGAGGTCGGCTTCGGCAACGCGGCGACGATGCGCCAGCACTTCACCCGGGTCCGCGGGATCAGCCCGCAGGCCTACCGGCAGACGTTCAGCTGCTCGGAGGGGCCGGAGGAAGCGTCCGCCTGAGGATCTTGCCGGTCAGCGTCCGCGGGATCGTCTCGGCGAACCGGTACTCCTTCGGCCGCTTGGGCGGGCTGAGCCGCTCGGCCGCCCAGGCACGCAGCTCGTCGGTGGTCGCGGTCCCGACCACGACCGCGCAGACCCGCTGGCCCCAGTCCGGGTCGGCGGCGCCGTAGACGGCCACATCAGTGACGCCCGGGTGCTCGCCGAGCACGTTCTCGACCTCGGCGGGGTAGACGTTGACCCCGCCGGAGATGACCAGGTCCTCGCGACGGCCGTCCAGGTAGAGGTAGCCGTCCTCGTCGAGCCGGCCCAGGTCGCCGACGGTGAACTCGTCACCCCGCCAGGCGGCCGCGGTCTTCTCCGGCGCGCCGAAGTAGCTGAACCGGGCGTGCTCGGGCACCCGGCACCAGATCAGCCCGTCCTCGTCGGTGCGCAGGCTGCGACCCGGTCGCGCCCGCCCGACAGTGCCGCGGCGGGTCAGCCACTCCTCGCTGCGGCAGGCGGTGAACTGACCCTCGGTGGACCCGTAGAACTCCCAGGTCGTCCCGGCCGGGAACACCGACAGCAACCGCTCCTTGACCTGCGTCGGGCAGGGCGCGCCGGCATGCGCGAGCAGCCGGAAGGAGGTGAGGTCCGGCCAGGCTCCGGCGTCCCAGAAGGCGAAGAGCCGCTGCAGGTGGGCCGGCACGCAGAACGCGGTGGTCGGCCGCTCGGCCTCGATGGCCGCGGTGACTCGCGCCGGGTCGAACGGCCCCGGGATCGTCACCCGGCCGCCGGCGAGCAGGGTGCCCATCGCGAACCGCAGCGGCGCCGAGTGGTACAGCGGGCTGAGCACCAGGTTGACGTCGGTGCCGTTGAACCCCCACAACGCCCGTTCCTCGTCCAGCAGCGCCCGCGCGTGCTCGTCGGGGAGCAGCCCGGAGTCGACGCCCTTCGGCGTCCCGGTGGTGCCGCTGGTGACGTGCATCGGGCGGGCGCGGGGGACGTCTCCGGGCTCCCAGCCCGTGGCCAGGTCGGCCAGCGCGTCCTGGTCGGTGACGACCAGCGCCGGGTCCAGGCCGGCGAGGATCCGCTCCCGCTCGTACGACGTCAGCCGCGGGTCGAGCGGGATCGGCAGGACGCCCCGGACCAGCAGGGAGAGGACCGCGTCCAGGTAGGCGTGCGAGCCGGGCAGGAGGAGCGCGACGCGGTCGCCGGGGCGGAGGGTGGTTGCGGGCACGGTGGTCATGGTTTCAGGCCAACCCTCGGGGGTCGCGGCTGGCTCTGCCCGTGCGCGTGCTGCGTGGGGTCGCCGAGTCGGCTCAGCAGACCTCCTCCGCTTCGCTCCTCCGGTCATCTGAGCCGACTCGGCTCCTTTGCTGGGGTACAGGTCCGTTGCTCTGGCTTTTCTGTTGGGATACTCGCTGCGTGAGCTTGAGGGTGGGTCTGACGGGCGGCATCGCTTCCGGCAAGAGCACGGTGTCGGCGATCCTGCGCGAGCTCGGGGCCGTGGTGATCGACGCGGATGCCCTGGCGCGCGAGGTCGTCGAGAAGGGCACCCCCGGCCTGGACCAGGTGGTGGCCGCCTTCGGGCCGTCCGTGCTGACCCCCGAGGGCGATCTGGACCGCCCGGCGATGGGCGCGCTGGTCTTCAACGACGACGAGGCCCGCAAGCAGCTGGAGTCGATCGTGCACCCGCTGGTCTTCGAGCGGATCGTCGACCTCGAGACGCACGCCCCGGAGCACGCACTGGTCGTGCACGACATCCCGCTGCTCGCCGAGAGCGGCCGAGCGGCAGCGCCCGATCGTGGGGGGTTCGACGCGGTGATCGTGGTCGACGCCCCCGCCGAGACCCAGGTCGAGCGGATGGTCCGCGACCGTGGCTGGACCGAGGCCGAGGCGGCCGCCCGGATGGCCGCGCAGGCCAGCCGCGAGGACCGGCGCGCCATCGCGACGTACGTCATCGACAACACCGGAACGCTCGAAGACCTCCGTCGCCGGGTGACGGAGGTCTTCGAGGTGCTGGTCCGGGAGGCGTGACGGGGGATACACGCCTCCCGGCGGTCTGGTGTTGTCGGGCTGGTGCCGTCAGGCGGCCAGGTCCGGGTCGGCCAGCCGGCGGAGCTTGGCGATCGCCTCGCGCTCCAGCTGACGCACCCGCTCGGCCGAGATGCCGTGCTTGGCGCCGATGTCGGCCAGCTTGTGCTGGCGTCCGTCGGTGAGCCCGTAGCGGGACCGGATGATGTCGGCCGAGCGCTCGTCGAGCCGCTCGACCAGCATGTTGAGGCGGTCGCGGGACTCGGAGTCGAGCACGGTCAGGTCGGGGCCGGGGGCGCTCTCCTGGGCGATCAGGTCACCCAGCGAGGTGTCGCCGTCCACGTCGATCGGGGTGTCCAGGCTGACGTGGTCACGACCCCAGCCGATCAGGTCGAGCACCCGCTCGAAGTCCATCCCGAGCTCGGCGGCGATCTCCTCCGGCTCCGGCTCGCGGCCGAGCTGGCGCTCGAGCGTGCGGCGGGCGGCGGAGACCTGGTTGAGCTCCTCGACGACGTGCACGGGCAGCCGGACCACGCGGGCCTGCTGGGCGATGCCGCGGGTGATCGCCTGGCGTACCCACCAGGTCGCGTACGTCGAGAACTTGTAGCCCTTGGTGTAGTCGAACTTCTCGACCGCACGGATCAGGCCGGTGTTGCCCTCCTGGATCAGGTCGAGCATCGGCATCGCGCTGCGGCCGTACTTGCGGGCGATGGAGACCACCAGGCGCAGGTTCGCGTTGATGAACTGCTGCACGGCGCGGTCGCCCTCCTCGGCGAGCCAGCGCAGCTCGGCCTCGGTGGCGTAGCCGGGGGCGCCGCCCTTGCGACGACCGACCCGGCCCTCCTCGAGCAGCCGGCGGGCCATCAGGCCGGCCTCGATGGTCTTGGACAGCTCGACCTCGGTGATCGCGTCGAGCAGCGGGGTCCGCGCGATCTCGTCGAGGTACATGCCGACGCTGTCGCGTCCCTCGATCTCGCGCTCCATGCGGCGAACCGTCACTTCTGCCCCTCCCTTCCTCCAGGTCCTACGGGGGAACCGGTGCTTCTGGCTCCGGTTTGTCCAACGTTCAACCCAGGGCGAGGATTCCCCGTCTCGGGCAGTGCCTTCGTGTTCTAAGACGTGCAGGAGGTACCCGAAGTTGCGCCCTGGACGCGTTCTCAGCGACTTCTCAGACGGCAGACTGGGGGCATGCCTTCCGCCGGCCCCTCCCGCATCGACCTGAACGCCGACCTGGGGGAGGGTGTGACCGACGATCCGGCCCTCCTGGAGGTCGTCACCAGCGCCAACGTGGCCTGCGGGTTCCACGCCGGGGACGCGGTCACGATGCGCCGGGTCTGCGACCTGGCGGCCGAGCGCGGGGTGCGGGTCGGGGCCCAGGTCTCCTACGACGACCGCGAGGGCTTCGGGCGTCGGGCGATGTCCCCGGCTGCCGACGTCCTGACCGGCTGGGTGGCCGTCCAGGTCGGGCTGCTGAGCGAGATCGCGGCCACGGCCGGCGCCGAGGTCTCCTACGTCAAGCCGCACGGCGCGCTCTACAACCGGGTCGCCGACGACGAGGAGCAGGCCGGTGCGGTCCTGGCCGGCAGCGGCGACCTGCCGGTGCTGGGGCTCCCGGGCTCGGCGCTGCTCCGGCTCGCGGCCGGGTCCGGCCGCGGGGTGGTCTCCGAGGGCTTCCCGGACCGCGGCTACACCGCCGAGGGACGGCTGGTCCCACGCGACCAGCCAGGTGCCCTGGTCACCGAGCCCGACCGGATCGCGGCCAACGCGGTCGAGCTGGCCAGGTCCGGGGTGGTCCAGACCGTCTGCGTGCACGGCGACTCCCCGGGGGCGGTCGTGGCCGCCCACGCCGTACGACGAGCGCTGGCCGCGGCCGGGTTCGAGGTACGTCCCTGGGCGTGAGTTTTCCACCGCTGGCTGTGGACGAGACTGTGGAGAACTCCGTCGGCCTGTGGATGGAATGGCCGCTCCTGTGGACGCTCCTGTGGAGCGAAAAAAACTTCGAGAAATCTCTTGGAAAACCCTTGCGCAGCGTGGCGGAGGTCACGTAGAAATCTCTCACCGCAGCCCGCAAGGGCAGCGGGGGACAGGCTGAAGCCGAGGTTCCACCCGGTGGGGCAACTCGCCGGAAGACCGCCAGGTGATGGGGCGGTCGGGACTTGGGACGGCAGTCGGTTCCGGATCGGAGCATCACCGCCGAGCCACCTCGCAGGGCCCGTGGAACTCATACTTTCGCGGGCCCTGCACCTATTTCCGGGCATTTTCTCGGTGACCCTCGCGCGCGCCCGGAAATGACCGGGAAATGCATTTCCGACGGCCCTGCGCCACCATGGGGACATGCGGGCGCACCGGGTCGGGGAGCATGCGGTCCTCGTGGAGTGCGCCGGCACCGACGAGGTCCAGGACACCTACGCGCTGCTCGCCGCCCGGCGTGAGGAGCTGGGGGCGGTGGAGGTGGTCCCGGCCGCGCGCACGGTGCTGCTCGACGGGCTCGCCGACCCCGGTCTCGTGGCGGCACGGCTCGCCGCCTGGACCGCGCCCCCGGCGCCGGCGGCGGTCTCCGCGCGGGTCGAGGTGCCGGTCCGCTACGACGGCGCCGACCTGGAGGAGGTCGCCGGTCAGTGGCAGGTCGGGGTCGAGGAGGTGGTCGCGATCCACACCGGCACCGAGTTCACCGTCGCCTTCTGCGGGTTCGCGCCCGGCTTCGCCTACTGCACCGGGCTGCCCGTCGACCGCGCGGTGCGGCGCCGGGCCTCGCCGCGCACCGCGGTGCCGGCCGGATCGGTGGCGCTGGCAGGCGAGTACACCGGGGTCTACCCGACCTCCTCGCCCGGTGGCTGGCAGCTCCTCGGGCGCACCGAGCTGGAGCTCTGGCGCGCGGACGCGGAGCAGCCGGCACTGCTGGTCCCCGGGACGCGGGTGCGGTTCCGTGCGCTCTGACCGGGTGCTCGAGGTCCTCGACGCCGGGGCGCTCTCCACGATCCAGGACCTGGGCCGGCCCGGGTTCGCCCATCTCGGGGTGCCCCGCTCGGGTGCGGTCGACCAGCCCGCGCTGCGGCTGGCGAACCGGTTGGTCGGGAACCCGGAGGAAGCGGCGGCGCTGGAGACGACCGCCACCGGCCTGCGGCTCCGGTTCGGCCACGCCGGGGCGCTCGCGGTGACCGGCGCGCGCAGCGCGGTCAGGGTCGGGGGCCGGGCCGTCGGCTGGGGCACGGCCGTCGCGGCGGCTGCCGGTGCCGAGGTCGAGGTGGGTCCGGCCACCGACGGCCTGCGCTCGTACGTCGCCGTGGCCGGCGGAATCGCGGTCCCGGCCGTGCTCGGCTCGCGCGCGACCGACCTGCTCTCCGGACTCGGACCGTCCCCGCTCCGTGCCGGTGACGTGCTGCCCGTGGGCCCGGCCGTGGCCGAGCCGTCCGGGTCCGAGGCGGTGCCGCGTGAGCGGGGAAGCGAGCTGGGCCTCTGGCTCGGTCCCCGGCAGGACTGGCTCACCCCGGCGGCGCTGGCCCGGCTCGGCGCGGCGTCGTACGAGGTGGAGCCGGCGTCGAACCGGATCGGCGTGCGGCTGCGCGGGCCGGTGCTCGAACGGGCCCGCGACGAGGAGCTGCCGAGCGAGCCGATGGTGCTCGGCGCGGTCCAGGTGCCGCCGAGCGGCCAGCCGGTGGTGTTCCTGGCCGACCACCCGACCACCGGCGGCTACCCGGTGGTCGGCGTCGTCCGGGAGGCCGACCTGCCGGTGTGCGCGCAGGCGCGACCCGGAGACCGGCTCAGCTTCCGGATCCTGGGCTGACGTCGGCGGCGTCGGGTGGTGCCGGCCGCCACGGTCGCAGCGCCGGGTCGTCCGTGGGCAGGCTGAGCACCCGGCCCGGCGGCGTACCGGCCGTCTCGAACCGGACCGTGACCACGCCGCGACCCGACCCCCAGACCCAGCCGCGGCCGTGCTCGTCGTGCTCGACGTCCATCCCGGGCGACCAGTCCTGGCGTCGGCCGAGCGACGCCAGGGTGGCGCTGGTCTCCTCGTCGAACTCGGTCGGTGCCGCCTCCGGGGAGTCGGCGAACAGGTCCTCCTGGATCCAGTCGGCCAGCCCGCTCACCCCGACCCCGAGGAGGCGGACGCCCCCGGAGGTGTCCACCTCGGTGAGCAGCGTGCGCGCGATCCGGGTGATCGTGCGGGCGTCGTCGGTCGGCCCGGGCAGGGTGGCCGACCGGGTGTGCGTGGAGAAGTCGTGCAGCCGGACCTTCAGGGTGACGGTCCGCCCCGACACCTTCGACCGCCGGAGCCGTTCGGCGAGCTTGACGGCCTGCCGGTCGACCAGCGCGGCCAGGATCCGCCGGTCGACGTGGTCGGTGTCGTAGGTGTCCTCGACGCTGATCGACTTCGCCTCGCGCTCGGCCACCACCAGGCGGTCGTCCTCGGCGCGGGCCAGCTGGTACAGGGTGCTCCCGTGCGCGCGCCCGGCGACGCGGACCAGCTCCTCGGCGCTGACCTCCTCGAGCTCGGCGACGGTGTGCACCCCGATCCGGCGCAGCGCCTCGGCGGTGGACGGCCCGACGCCCGGGATCACGGTCACCTGCATCGGCCGGATCAGGTCGCGCTCCATCCCGGGGGCGACCACGACCAGCCCGTCCGGCTTGTCCAGGTCGCTGGCGATCTTCGCGATGAACTTGGAGGTGCCGATGCCGACCGAGCCGGTCAGCCCGTCGGTGACCTCGGTGACCCGGTCCTTGAGCTCGCGGGCGAACGCGCTCACCCCACGCACCGAGGTGTCCGCGAGACCGGCCGCAGCCAGGTCCACGAACGCCTCGTCCAGGGAGAGCGGCTCGACCAGCGGCGAGATCCCGCGCAGCAGGCCCATCACCCGCTCGCTGGACTCCCGGTAGGCGTGGAACCGGCCGGAGAGGAAGGCGGCGTTCGGGCAGCGGCGGCGGGCCTCGGCCATCGACATCGCCGAGTGCACCCCGAAGGCGCGAGCCTCGTACGACGCCGTGGAGACGACCCCGCGGCCACCGACGCCGCCCACGACGACCGGCTTGCCGCGCAGCGAGGGCTTGTCGCGCTGCTCGACCGAGGCGAAGAAGGCGTCGAGGTCGACGTGCAGGATCGTCGGCTCGTCACGCACGCCGGCATCGTACGGCGGCGCACCGACGCGTACGCGCGGGCCGAGTTGTCCACAGGGCCGTTCCGGGCCCGGTTGTCCACAGGCGCTGAGGTTCGTGCTCGTCGTGGGCGGAGGTCCGGGCCACGCTCACCGGCATGACGACCTTCATCGCCCGGACTCCGCTGGACCTGCTCGCGGTGGTGCCGCCCGCGCTCGGCTTCCACCCCGAGCAGTCGGTGGTGCTGCTGACCTTCGGCGCGGAGCCTGCCTGCCACGTCCGGCTGGACCTGCCGGTCACCGACGACGACCGGGCCGGGGTGACCGGCCTGCTGCGCACGCTGGTCGCCCGGCGCGGTGCTCGCCAGGTCGCCGTGGTGCTCTACACCGACGACGCCGGGGCCGCGGTCGCGCTGGCCGAGGTGCTGGTCCCGGCGGTGCTCGAGGTCGGCGCCGACGTGGTCGACGTGCTCCGGGTCGACGACGGGACGTACTTCGCGGTGGACGACAGCGAGGATCCGGGCACCGCCTTCGACCTCGACGAGCACCCCTTCACGCAGCGCTACGCGCGCACCGGCCGGGAGGTGCTCGACACCCGGGAGGCGCTGGCCGAGACGCTGGTCTGCCGCGATCTCGCCGACGTCGAGGAGGTGGCGGCCGCCGGGCACCGGATCGCCGACGGGCTCCTGGCGGCCGGCGCGCGCGCCGCGGCTACCGACCCGGACAAGCGCTGCTCGCTGGACGAGGTGCTCGGCGTCGAGCTGGCCGAGCAGGGACGGTGGCTGCAGCAGCGGATCCGCTCGGCGCTGGCCGCGCCCGACGAGCTCGGGCCGAGCGACGCCGGGCGGATGCTGGTGCTCGTCGCCCTGGACCGCCTGCGCGAGGTCGCTCTGGCCGAGATGGACCGTGCCGGTGCGCTCGGGCATCTCGAGCTGTGGCGCAGCCTGGTGCGGCGCTCGCCCGACGACCTGCGCGCCGGTCCGGCCGGCCTGCTCGCGTTCGCGGCCTGGCTCGACGGGCAGGGAGCGCTCGCCTGGTGCGCCCTGGAGCGCTGCTTCGGGCACGACCCCGACGACGTGCTCGGCCAGCACGTGGCGGCCCTGCTCGAGTCGGCCACCCCGCCCACCGTGTGGACGCCGATCCCGGAGCGCGAGCTGCGGGTCTTCGAGGAGGAGGCCTCGTGAGGTCCGGCGGGCGGGGCTGCGGACGGGTGAGTTTTCGGGGGCGTGCGCCGCCCGAGCCCTGTCCGCGCGCCGCAGACTTCTCTAGGGTCGGTCCATGGGCCAGGAAGTGGACTCCCAAGAGTTCAGCCGGTCGGACCGGACCGCGCACCGCGAGAAGGTACGGCGCTGCCTCGACGTGTTCGCGCTGATGCTGCGCGAGGCGCAGTTCGACGCCGACGACCCGATGACGGGCCTCGAGATCGAGTTCAACCTGGTCGACGACGAGGGGCACCCGGCACTGAAGAACGCCGAGGCACTGGCGTCGATCGCGAACCCGGACTTCCAGACCGAGCTGGGCCAGTTCAACATCGAGATCAACGTCGCGCCGCGCCGGCTGGGCAGCGGGGGAGTGGCCGCGTTCGAGCAGGAGCTGCGGGACAGCCTCAACGACGCCGAGCTGCGGGCCAGCGACGTCGGTGCGCACCTGGTGATGATCGGCATCCTGCCCACCCTGGAGGCCGGCCACCTGGGTCCGCACACGATCAGCCCGAACCCGCGGTACCGGCTGCTCAGCGACCAGATCCTCAACGCACGCGGCGAGGACATCGCGATCGCGATCTCGGGGGTCGAGCGGCTGGAGACGACCTCGGAGTCGATCATGCCGGAGGCGGCCTGCACCAGCACGCAGCTGCACATCCAGGTGAGCCCGGAGGACTTCGCGCCGTACTGGAACGCCTCGCAGGCGATCGCGGGGATGCAGCTGGCGGTCGGGGCCAACTCGCCCTACCTGCTTGGCAAGGAGCTGTGGCGCGAGACCCGGATCCCGCTGTTCGAGCAGGCCACCGACACCCGGTCCGAGGAGCTCAAGGCCCAGGGCGTCCGGCCCCGGGTCTGGTTCGGCGAGCGCTGGGTGACCTCGATCTTCGACCTGTTCGAGGAGAACGTCCGCTACTTCCCCGCGCTGCTGCCGATCACCGAGGACGAGGACCCGCTGGAGGTCTTCCAGGCCGGCGGGACCCCTCAGCTGCACGAGCTGCGCCTGCACAACGGCACCATCTACCGCTGGAACCGGCCGGTCTACGACGTCTCCGGAGGCAGGCCGCACCTGCGGGTGGAGAACCGGGTGCTCGCGGCCGGGCCGACGGTCGCGGACACGATGGCGAACGCCGCGTTCTACTTCGGGCTGACCCGGGCACTGGCCGAGGACGAGCGGCCGCTGTGGTCGCAGATGTCTTTCTCCGCGGCCGAGGAGAACTTCCACGTCGCGGCGCGTGACGGCATCGAGGCGCAGGTGTACTGGCCCGGGATCGGCCAGGTCGCGGCCACCGAGCTGACCCTGCGCCGGCTGCTGCCGATGGCCCGGACCGGCCTGGAGCGCTGGGGCGTGGACGAGTCCGAGTCGAGCCGGCTGCTCGGCATCATCGAGGCGCGGTGCAGCACCGGCCGCAACGGCGCGAGCTGGTTCCGCGAGCGCGTGCACGCCCGCGAGGCGACCGGCGAGAGCCGGGCGGAGGCGCTCCGCCTGACCCTGCTCGACTACCGGCTGCGGATGCACAGCAACGCGCCCTGCCACACCTGGGACCAGGACTAGCGAGCCGGCCGGGTGCGCCGCCGGCGGCGCGGGATCACCGGCGCCGGATCGTCGGCGGCCAGGTTGAGCCAGCCCCTCCGGGTGACCACGAAGAATCCTGGCATGGTCAGGCCGAGCCGCCCGTAGGCCAGCCGCGCGGCCCGGTGCCAGACCCGGTCGACCTCGGCAGGGACCAGGTCACCCCCTCGCGTCAGCCACGGGCACGGGTCCTCGAGGGCGAGCGCGTCCAGCCCGCGCGCGACCAGGTCGGCGCGGAACGCGACGTCGTACGCGCTGTCGTCGACCACCGCCCAGCGCTGCTCCGGGCGCCCGCCGGGACGACCGACGTGGAACACCGCGGGCAGCACCCGCCGGGAGCCGGCCGCGTCCAAGAACGAGTGCAGCGCGGTGCGCAGGCCGCGGGCCAGGGCAGCGGGATCGGGCTCGGGGTCGGGTTCGGGGTCGGGGTCGGGGTCGGGTTCGCGCATCCGTCGAGCATGGGTCACAGGGTTCGAGCCCGCACCTCGTCGTCCACAGGTACGGTACGGGCGACCCGGTCGCAGCGTGCGGCCCCGACCCGAGGTGGAACCGCCCGTGCCCAGCCTGCTCGTCCTTGCCGTCCTCCTGCTGATCGGCGCCGTCGGGCTCGCCTCGCTCCGGCTGTTCGGCGGATCCGGCTCGGGCAGCGGCGCGGCCAGCGGCTTGCAGGTGCGCGGGCTGGCCAAGCTGGCCGTGGTCCCGGCCCTGCTCGCGGTGCTCTGCGTGGTGCTGTCGATGTTCACCGTGGTCGGCACCCGCAACGTCGGGGTGGTGACCACCTTCGGCAAGCCGTCCGGCCGCACCCTCGGCAACGGGCTGCACCTCAAGGCGCCGTGGCAGAAGGTCACCGACATCGACGGCACCATCACCACGCAGAAGTTCATCGGCAAGGGCGACTGCGTGGACGTGCGCATCGGCGACGGCTCGACCGCCTGCGTCTCGGTGGTGATCCGCTCGCGGATCAACCAGGCCAGCGCCGACGACATCTACGCCGACTACCGCAACAGCGACAAGGACATCAACGACAACGTCAACGACGCCCTGGTGCGCACCCAGCTGATCTCGGCGATGGGGTCGGTGTTCCGCGAGTTCAACCCGCTGCTCAAGGTCGGCGACGACATCGGCGCGAACACCGCCCCGGACCTGCAGAGCTTCTCGGACAAGGTCGCCCAGCAGATGAACACGCTGCTCTCGAGCGTCTCCGACGACGGCCGGCCGCAGGTCTCGGTCAAGTCGATCACGATCTCCTTCATCCGGCTCAGCCCGAGCACGCAGGAGAAGATCAACGACCTGCAGACCGAGGTCGCCAAGACCCGGATCGCCGAGCAGCAGAAGAAGACCGCCGAGAACGTCGCCGCGGCCAACCGGATCCTGGCCGCCTCGGTCAGCAAGGACCCGAACGTGCTGGTCTCCAAGTGCCTCGACATCGTGGCCACCAAGGAGAACCTGCCGGCCGGGTTCAACTGCTGGCCGGGCAGCGGCGGCAGCGTCGTGGTCCCCGGCACCCGCTGAGCCGTTCGCAAGGCTTGACAGGGCGCGTGCATGCAGCGTGCAATATATTGCATGCCGATCCCGGTGGCCGAGCCGTCCCTCCCGCGGTCCCTCCTGCGCGACGACGTGTACACGCGTCTGCGCGACGCCATCGTCGACGGGACGCTGGTCCCGGGCGAGCGCCTGCGGGACCAGGAGCTCGCCTCCTGGCTCGGCGTGAGTCGCACGCCGGTCCGGGAGGCGCTGCTGCGGCTCGGCCAGGCCGGCCTCGTCCAGGCCTCGCCGGGCCGCTCGACGACAGTGGCGACCCTGGATGCCCGGGCGATCCACGACGCGCAGTCGGTGGTGGCGGTGATGCACCGGCTCGCCGTCGAGCAGGCGGTGCCGCAGCTGCGCGCCGAGGACCTGGCGGCGATGCGTGCCGCCAACAAGCGGTTCGCCACCGCCCTGCGGCGCGGCGATGCCGAGGCGGCGATCGCCGCGGACGACGAGTTCCACGCGATCCCCGTCCGCGCGGCCGCGAACACGGCGCTCGAGTCGGTCCTGGAGCAGTACACCCCCGTGCTGCGGCGGCTCGAGCGTCTTCGCTTCTCGTCCCTGGCCGGGCGGGACTCGGTGGCGCTGCACAACACGCTCGTCGACCTCTGCGAGGCCGGCGACACCGAAGGTGCGGCCGCCGTCTCGCACGCCACCTGGGAGACGTTGAAGCCCCTGCTGGCGAGCCTCGCCGAGGCTTCCGAGCAGACGAACTAGTTCCGAGGAGAACCCGATGTCGATCCACGATTTCGAGCGCTACCAGCTCACGTTCGGGCCCAGCCCGGTCCATCCCCTCGAGCGCCTGACCCGGCACCTCGGCGGTGCCCGGGTCTGGGCCAAGCGGGAGGACTGCAACAGCGGTCTCGCCTTCGGTGGCAACAAGGTGCGCAAGCTCGAGTACATCGTTCCCGACGTGCTCGCCCAGGGCGCGGACACGCTGGTCTCGATCGGCGGCTACCAGTCCAACCACACCCGACAGGTGGCGGCGGTCGCCGCGAAGCTCGGGCTCAAGTGCCGGCTGGTGCAGGAGAAGTGGGTGGACTGGGACGACCCGGTCAACGACAAGGTCGGCAACATCCTGCTGTCCCGGATCATGGGCGCCGACGTGCGCCTCGACCCGGCCGGCTTCGACATCGGCATCCGCTCGTCCTGGGAGGACGCGATCGCCGAGATCGAGAAGGAGGGCGGCAAGCCGTACGGCATCCCGGCCGGCGCGTCCGAGCACCATCTCGGCGGACTCGGCTTCGCCCACTGGGCCTCCGAGGTGGCCGAGCAGGAGCGCGAGCTCGGTGTCTTCTTCGACACCATCGTCGTCTGCACCGTGACCGGCTCGACCCACGCCGGCATGATCGCGGGTTTCGCGGCGCTGGAGGACGCCGGCGGCCGGCCGCGCCGGGTGCTCGGCATCGACGCGTCGGCGACGCTGGCGAAGACCCGCGACCAGGTCGGCCGGATCGCCCGGCACTCCGCCGCCCTCATCGGCCTCGAGCGCGACCTGCGCGACGACGAGGTCAGCGTTCTCGAGGGCTGGGCCGGCGACCTGTACGGGATCCCGGTGGAGTCGACGATCGAGGCGATCCGGCTGAGCGGCCGTCTCGAGGCGATGATCATCGACCCCGTCTACGAGGGGAAGTCGATGGCCGGGCTCATCGACCTGGTGACCTCGGGGGAGATCGGACCCGACTCGACGGTCCTGTTCGCCCACCTGGGCGGGCAGCCGGCGCTCAACGCCTACAGCGCCGTCTTCGACTGACCCGTCTCGGACGGCGCCGCGGATCTCGCTGGCTCGCCCGTGCCGGGCTGGGGCAGGATGACCGGCATGAGCCTGACGATCAACATCACCGGCGACCCGGCGGCCGACAAGGTGCTGAGCGAGGACCCGTTCGCCCTGCTCACCGGGATGCTGCTGGATCAGCAGTTCCCCATGGAGTCCGCGTTCCTGGGCCCGGCCAAGATCCTCGACCGGTTCGGGACGCTGGACCCGGCCAAGATCGCCGAGGCCGACCCCGAGGCGTTCGCGGCGATGTGCGCGACGCCGCCGGCGGTGCACCGGTTCCCGGGCTCGATGGCCACCCGCATCCAGGCGGTGGCCCGCGAGGTGGCCGACACCTACGACGGCGACGCCGCCCGGATCTGGACCGAGGCGAGCAGCGGTGCCGACCTGGTCAAGCGGATGATGGCGCTGCCCGGCTTCGGCAAGCAGAAGGCCCAGATCTTCACCGCGCTGGTCGCCAAGCAGCTGGGCGTGACGCCGGCCGGCTGGGAGAAGGCGGTCGGCGACTACGCGCTGGACGGGTACCGCTCGGTGGCCGATGTGGTCGACCCGGCGTCGCTGCAGAAGGTGCGTGCCTACAAGAAGGAGAAGAAGGCCGCCGCCAAGGCGGGCTGATTCTCAGCCCCGGCGTGGGTTTTGTTCATCGTCGTGTCAGAATGGCTCTCGCGGCTGTTGACAGGTACGGGCCTTGCCGCGCCCGAGAAGCACCACATCTTGTACTGACCGAGAGGGAACTCGTTGTCCTCGAGCTCGTCCGCCGCGACCGCACGGAAGTCCGCCAAGACTGCCACGGCCGCGAAGAAGGCGCCTGCCAAGACCGCGAAGTCCGCCCCGGCCGCGAAGACGGCTGCGAAGGCGGCACCCGCCAAGAAGGCCGCCCCGGCCAAGTCCGCCGACGCCCCCGAGGTCGACGAGACGACCGCCGAGACCGTCGGCCCTGACGGCAAGCGCGTCCTCGCCGACGTCCCCGACGAGCAGTTCGAGGCCGACCTCGCCGCCGACCCGTCGATCGAGGAGGACGAGAAGCAGGCGTCCTTCATCGTCTCCGCGGCCGACGACACCGACGAGCCCGAGCAGCAGGTCATGGTCGCGGGCGCGACCGCCGACCCGGTCAAGGACTACCTCAAGCAGATCGGCAAGGTCCCGCTGCTCAACGCCGAGATGGAGGTCGAGCTCGCCAAGCGGATCGAGGCCGGCCTCTTCGGCGAGGAGAAGCTCGCCAAGGGCGGCAAGATCTCCCCGAAGAACCTCGAAGAGCTCGAGTGGATCGCCGAGGACGGCCGCCGCGCCAAGAACCACCTGCTCGAGGCCAACCTGCGTCTGGTGGTCTCGCTGGCCAAGCGCTACACCGGTCGCGGCATGCTGTTCCTGGACCTGATCCAGGAGGGCAACCTCGGCCTGATCCGCGCGGTCGAGAAGTTCGACTACACCAAGGGCTACAAGTTCTCGACGTACGCCACCTGGTGGATCCGGCAGGCGATCACCCGCGCGATGGCCGACCAGGCCCGCACCATCCGCATCCCGGTGCACATGGTCGAGGTCATCAACAAGCTCGCCCGCGTCCAGCGGCAGATGCTCCAGGACCTGGGCCGCGAGCCCACCCCGGAGGAGCTGGCCAAGGAGCTCGACATGACCCCGGAGAAGGTCATCGAGGTCCAGAAGTACGGCCGCGAGCCGATCTCGCTGCACACCCCGCTGGGTGAGGACGGCGACTCGGAGTTCGGTGACCTGATCGAGGACTCCGAGGCGATCGTCCCGGCCGACGCGGTCAGCTTCACCCTGCTCCAGGAGCAGCTGCACGCGGTGCTGGACACCCTGTCCGAGCGTGAGGCCGGCGTGGTGAGCATGCGGTTCGGCCTGACGGACGGCCAGCCGAAGACGCTCGACGAGATCGGCAAGGTCTACGGCGTGACCCGGGAGCGGATCCGCCAGATCGAGTCGAAGACGATGTCGAAGCTGCGGCACCCGTCGCGATCGCAGGTGCTCAGGGACTACCTGGACTGAGCGAGCGTCCGACTCGAGCTTGCTCGTAGTCGGACCGAGCGAGGGAAGGTGGGAGGGCGAAGCCCGATCACCTGGACTGAGCCCCGCTCGTCAACGTCAAGCCGGCGTCCGCCTGCGTGGTGGGCGCCGGCTTCGTCGTACGGCGGCGCAGCGACTGCACCAGCAGCCCGGCGACCGCCATGGCCAGGCCGAGGAACCCGGCCAGCTCGAAGCCGCCCTGCCAGCCACCGTGGTCGATGGCCCAGCCGACCACCGGTGCGCCGGCGGCGCCGCCGAGGGTCAGCGCGGAGCCGTGCCAGCCCATCGCCTCACCGCGCACGGAGGCCGGCACCGCCCGCGACAGGTCGTCGATGGTGGCGGTGATCGTCGGCGCGCAGAACAGGCCCGAGACGAACAGCAGCACGGTGAAGGTGGCACGGTCGTCGGTCACCGCGACCAGCGCGGTCGAGGCGGCGAGCAGGACCAGCAGCACCCCCGCCGGCGGGTGCCGGTGCAGGGCGCCGTACACGATGCCGCCCACCGCCGAGCCGAAGCCCCACAGCGCCAGCACCCAGCCGATCGAGCTGGGGTGGCCCATGTCGCGCATCGCCGCGATGATGCCGAGGTCCTCGCCGGTGAGGATCAGCACCGCGGTCGCCGAGACCGCCAGGATCGCGACGACGCTGGGGGAGAGCCAGTCGCGCACCCGCGGTTTCGCGCTGCCCTCGGCGGCGGTGGGGTCCACGCCCATCGACGGGTTCTGCCACCACAGCAGCAGGCCGCCGGCGACGGTGACCAGCTGGAAGCCGAGCAGGGTGTACGTCGTGGGCAGCGAGACCGCGGCCAGCACGCCGAGCACCGGGCCGATCATGAACGAGACCTCGGTGACCACCGAGTCGACCGAGAGCGCGGCGGTGCGCTGGCTCTCCGGCACCGCGCCGATGAGCACCTGCCGGACGATCGAGAAGATCGGCATCATGAACACCCCGGCGACGCCGACCAGCACCAGCAGCGGCCAGTAGCCGAGCCAGGGGGCGATGCTCCAGCAGGCGGTGAGCACCACCAGCGAAGGGACCAGGGCGGCACGCAGGCCGACCCGGTCCAGCCGCCGGCCGCGCCACGGGCCGCTGACCGCGAGGGCCAGCGAGTACACCATCTCGACCGCGCCGGCCGCGGTGTAGGAGCGATCCAGGTGGGTCACCACGTGCAGGGTGAGCACGATCGCGGCCGCCCAGATCGGGATCCGGACCACCAGCCCGAGCACCAGGATCCGACGTACGAGCCGGTTGCGGAACAGGTCCGCGTACGTCGTGAAGCGCATCGGGAAAACCAATCGGGGAGCCGGAACGAGCCGGTACTGATTTTCCGGTACGAGGGGTTGTCCAGACAATTTGTTTCGGCCGCGTTCACCGCGTAGCCAAGTGGGCGTCCGCGCGTTCTCCTGGATAGAGCACCTGACTCCCCAAAGGCAGGTGTGCCGGCGCCGGGTCTCGCGAGAGCGGCCGGCGTCTCCCGGGCTGAACTCCCAGACGGTCCGGGAACCGCGGCGGTGGGGACCGCGAGGTCCCCACCGCTGTCGGCTACTCGGCTACCGGGACGAGATCGTCTGGTCGGTCTTGCCGTCCCAGACCGCGTGCGAGCCGGCCTCGCCGACCCGGTACACCTGCACCCCGGTCGCGACCGCGGCCACCACCGCCAGGCCCGCCACCACGTTCACCGCGGCCGTTGCCGAGGGGCGCCTGTCCAGCACCACGAGCACGACCACCAGCACGAGCATCGGCAGCGCGAACCAGATCAGCTGCTGGCCGAGCTGCTTGTGGTGCTCCGGCGTGCCGACGTGGGTGGCCAGCTTGAGCCCGCTCTGGGTGGCGACCGGGACCAGCGCGGTGGCGACCACCGTGATCGAGGCCACGAGCAGCCCGTAGGAACGCCGCCACGCCGGCCTGGCGGCGATCGCCAGGGTGCCGAGCACGGCCAGCGGCAGCAGCACCACCACGCCGTGGACCACCAGGGCGTGCACCGGCAGTCCGTTGATGGTGTCGAACATGGGACCTCCTCGGTTCAACCCTGCTCCGCCTGCGCGCGCGCCCAACGGTAGTCGGCCTTGCCCGAGGGGGACCGTGCGATCGCCGAGCGGCGCACGATCGCCTTGGGCAGCTTGTAGCGGGCGATGTGCCGGCCGGCCTCGGCGAGCAGGTCCTCGTCCGCGACGTCGCCCGCGTCCGGGGCGAGCGCGACGACCGCGACCACCTCGCTGCCCCAGCGCTGCGAGGGCCGGCCCGCGACGACGACGTCGGCGACCGCCGGGTGCGCGGCCAGCGCGCGCTCGACCTCCTCGGCGAAGATCTTCTCCCCGCCGGAGTTGATGGTCACCGCGTCCCGCCCGAGCAGCCGGATCCGGCCGTCGGGCAGGAGCTCGGCCCGGTCGCCGGGCACCGAGAACCGGACGCCGTCGATGACCGGGAAGGTGCGCGCGGTCTTCTCGGCGTCGCCCAGGTAGCCCAGCGGCACCAGTCCCCGCCGGGCCAGCCAGCCCTCGCCCTGGTCGAGCACCCGGGCGCGCCGGTCGTCGACCACGGTCGTGTCCGCCTCGGGCGAGAAGACCGCGACCTCCGCCTCGCTGCCGGCCGCGGAGTAGTGGTTCATCTGGATGCCGGTCTCGGAGGAGCCGACCGCGTCGAGGATCAGCAGGTGCGGCAGCGCCTCGAGCAGCCGGTGCCGGACGCCCGGGGAGATCGGTGCGCCGCCGTTGCTGACCGCGGCCAGCCCGGACAGGTCGTAGTCGCCGCGCTCGATCTCCTCGACCAGCGGCCGGGCCATCGCGTCGCCGACGACCGGGATGCTGACCACGCCCTCGCGCTCGACCGTGCGCAGCCAGTCCGCGGCGTCCATGCTGCGCACGTTGCCGGGTAGCACGATCCGGCCGCCGGTGCTGACCATGTGGAACGCCGACCACTGCGCGGCACCGTGCATGAACGGCGCGGTCATCAGCAGCCGCAGCCCGCCGTGCGCGTCCCGGGCGGCCCGCGCGATCTCGTCGTACGAGGTGTAGGGGTCGGGTGAGCCGAACGGCCGCCCGCCCATCGCGGCGACGTACACGTCGTGCTGGCGCCACAGCACGCCCTTGGGCATCCCGGTGGTGCCGCCGGTGTAGAGCAGGAAGGCGTCCTCGCCGGACGGCTCCGGCAGCCGTACGGCGGGCGCCCGGACCGCCTCCTCGTAGTCGACCGCGCCGGGCAGCAGCGGGTTCCCGGACTCGTCGGCCACCTGGACCAGGTGCTCCAGGGTGGGCACTCGGTCGCGGATCGCGGCGACGCGCGGCGCGAACTCGGCGTGGTAGACGAGTGCTCGCGCGCGGGCGTCCTGGAGCAGGTAGACCAGCTCCTCGTCCACGTAGGCGTAGTTGACGTTGAAGCCGACCGCGCGTGCCCGGTACGACGCGAGCATGGCCTCCGGGTACTCGTTGCCGTTGCGCAGGTACAGGCCAACGTGGTCCTGGCCGGACTCGTGCCCGGCCAGGTCGGCGCGGTCGGTGTGCAGCCCGAGCCCGAGTCCGGCGAAGTGGTGGGCGAGTCCGGTGATCCGACGGTCCATCGCGGCGTAGGTCAGCCGGCGGTCGCGCCAGACCAGCACCTCCTGGTCCGGCACCGCGGCGGCGACGGTCGCGAAGACCGTCGACAGGTCGAAGAGCGCCTCCCCGGACAACCCCGCCTCACCACCCGGCGGGCAGGGTGGTGAAGTCCGGCTCGCGGCCCTCCGCGAACGCGGTCAGCGCCTCCAGGTTGGCCGGGCCGCCCATGAGCTCGGCGAACGCGGCGTTCTCGCGCGCCCGGGCGGCGGCGATCTCGGCGCGCACCGGTTCGACCATGGTCCGCTTGACCGCCTTGAGGCTGGAGATCGGCCGGGCGGCCAGCACCTCCGCGTGCCGGCGCGCGGTCGGCAGCAGGTCGTCGGGCTCGCACAGCTTCCAGACCAGGCCCATCTCGTGCGCCTCGGTGGCGCTGACCCACTCGGCGGAGAGCAGCATCCAGGCGGCGTTCTGGCGGCCGAGCAGCTGCGGGAAAAGGTACGACGACGCCGCCTCCGGAGCCACGCCGAGGCTCGTGAACGGGCACTTGAGCTTGGCTGTGGTGGACATGAAGGCGAGGTCCGCGAAGCCGAGCACGGTCGCCCCGATGCCGAGCCCGAGCCCGTTGACCGCGCAGACCAGCGGCTTGTCGAAGGCGACCAGGGCGTCGAGCAGGCCCAGGAAGCCGTGCTTGCCGCGCTGGAAGGCCGGGTCGGTGGCGAGCTGGTGCATCTCCAGCAGGTCGGTGCCCGCGCTGAAGGCCCGGCCGGCACCGGTGAGCAGGACGACCGCGACCGCGTCGTCGGCGGAGGCCTCCAGCAGCGCCTCCGCGGTGGCGTCGTACAGGGCCTCGTTGAAGGCGTTGAGAGCGTCGGGCCGGTTCAGCGTCAGGATGCGCACCCGGTTCTCGTCGTGCACCAGCAGGGTCATGCGCCGACTCTAGAACATGTTCCAGTTCTGGGAACGGTCCGTCCTGGCTAGACCGGGCCATTGCCGTCCGGGAGTTCCGGGGTTCTGATGGAGACCTGATGACGGGGGACTCGGCAGAGGGAGCCGAGAACGTCAACCGCCACCGGGCCGCGCGCTCGGGTGGCCGACTCGGAGACCAGCGGCTGTGACGAGTGCGCCCGCACTCGCCGACAACGCGAGGGAACTTCCGATGTTGGCTCTTTCAAACACACCACGCATGCAGAAGTCATGCCGCCGCGGCGTCGTACGTCGTCGGATCGGCATTGCCGCCGCTCTCGTGCTCGGGCTGGCCACCGCTCTGGTGCCAGCCGGACCCGCACTGGCCGCGGACGGCCCGTTCACCATCGACGGCACCGTGCCGGACACGTCTCCGGCGCCGGCCGAGCTGCCGGACCCGTTCGGCAACGTCAAGGAGCTCGGGCCCAAGAACGCGAGCACGACCAAGATCGGCGTGATCCACAGCGCCGCGGTGCCGATGCTCGACCTCACCAACCCGAACGCCCAGGTCGACCTGCGCCGGGCCTGGCTCGCGACCGCACGCGACTCCGGCACCCAGCACGACTGGCTCTACTTCGCCTGGGAGCGGGACAAGAACACCGGCAGCGGCTTCATCGCCTACGAGTTCATGCAGGACCCGGCCCCCGCGGCGTGCGACTACGCCAGCGCGACCGACGCGCAGCTGATCGCGAGCTGCAACCCGTGGGCCAACCGGCGTGCCGGCGACTTCATGATCCTGTGGGACCAGCAGGGCAACAGCCTCGACCTGTTCCTGCGCACCTGGACCGGGACGGCTCCGAACCTGACCCTGGGCGCGCCGGTGCAGCTCAACGCCTCGGTCTCGCAGGCGGCGTACAGCGCGGACGGCTTCCGGGGTGAGGCTGCCGTCGACCTGACGGCGACCATCTTCGGGGGCAGCACCGCCTGCCGCTCGTTCGCGAACACGATCCCGAGCACGGTGACCGGCAACTCCGACACCGCCGACTACAAGGACACGATCCTGCAGCAGGCACCGCCGATCACCAACTGCACCTCGACCACGGTGACCACGCCGAAGACCGGCGCGGGCGCGAACGTCCCCGGGACCGGGCTCTCGATCGGCACCGGCGTGGTGGCGGTCAAGGACCAGGCCGTCGTCAGCCTGACCGGTGGCACCGCCACCCCGGCCGGCTCGGTGGCGTTCTTCCTGTGCAAGGTGGACGCGCCGGGAACCTGCTCCTCGGGAGGCACCTCGGTCGGCTCGGTCAGCCTGTCCGGCGCCAGCTACCCCGCGACGGTCACCTCCGCCACGGCGTACGTGACCTCGGCAGGGCGCTACTGCTGGCGGGGCGTGTTCAGCGGCGACAGCGCCAACGGCATCCCCGGCTCGAGCGACTCGAACACGGGCGAGTGCTTCCTGGTGAACGCGGTCACGCCGACGCTGAGCACCTCGGCCGGTGCCGACAAGCTGCTCGGGCAGGCCGTCACCGACTCCGCGACGCTCTCCGGTACGGCGACCCAGCCGGCCAACCCGGTCATCAACCTGACCGGCACCGGAGGGGCTCCGGCGGGCGGCACGATCACGTTCAAGCTGTACGGGCCGAGTGACTCCGGCTGTGGCTCGCTGGTCTACACCTCACCGGCGGTGACGGTCTCCGGCGACAACACCTACGACAGCCCGGCGCCGCAGTTCGTCCCGGCCGCGACCGGCAACTACCACTGGGTGGCGGTCTACAGCGGGTCCTCGCCGAACACCAACGGCACCGACCACAACACCGCCTGCGACGACACCGGCGAGGACGTGACCGTGTCGAGCGTGCCGTCGACGATGACGACCGCGCAGCGGTGGGTGCCCAACGACTCGGCGACGATCTCGGCCTCGGCCGGTGGCGCCCTGTCCGGGACGGCGTCCTTCACGCTCTACCCGACCAGCGACTGCACCGGGACACCGGTGCTCCCGACCGAGACCCGGCCTGTCTCCGGGGCGTCGCCGCAGACGGTGAGCACCACCAACACCACCGCGATCACGGCCTCCGGGTCGTTCTCGTGGTCGGTCGGCTACGACAGCGACAACCCGGCGCAGGACGACATCCCGGCCGGCTGCCACGAGACCTCGTCGCTGACCATCGACAACAACGTCCCGTGAGGTAGGGGGACGCCCGCCCGGGAGGTGCCCCCTCCTGGGCGGGCCTTTCTCCGGCTCCTTTCTCCGCGTTCATCACGGAGTGCCGGGTTTGTCATGGCCCGATCGCACCAGCCCGTCGGGGTGGGGTGCGCTGGCCGATCGGGGCGGGCCCGATGGTGCCATTGCCCTAGGCGCGTGCGCTGACGTGTGCTGGGGGCCTGGCAGGCCGGGTCGGTCTCGGGCGTGGGGGACACCTGCCGACCGCACTCTCGGGGTGACGGCATCGGGGCGTGGCGCGGGTGAGACCGACGGGCGCGTGGGGCGTCCGTCCGACGCACGATGTTGGGGGCCACACGCACATGAACTCGTCCACTCTGCCTACCCGCGCGCCGAGGCGCGCCCGCCGTACGACGTCACGCCGTGCTCTCGGCCTCGCCGCCGCGATCGCGCTCGGCATCGCCACGGCGCTCGTTCCGACCGGTCCCGCGCTCGCGGCCGACGGACCCTTCACCGTCGACGGCACCGTGCCCGACGTGTCGCCGGCGCCGGCCGAGCTGCCGGACGTCTTCGGCAACGTCAAGGAGCTCGGGCCCAAGAACGCGAGCACGACCAAGATCGGCGTGATCCACAGCGCCGCGACCCCGATGCTGGACAACACCAACCCGAACGCCCAGGTCGACCTGCGGCGGGCCTGGCTGACCACGGCGCGCGACTCCGGCACCCAGCACGACTGGCTGTACTTCGCCTGGGAGCGCGACAGCAACTCCGGCAGCGGCTTCATCGCCTACGAGTTCATGCAGAACCCCGCACCGGCCGGCTGTGCCTACGGCACGGCGACCCCCGCGCAGCTGATCGCGAGCTGCAACCCGTGGGCCAACCGCAAGGCCGGCGACTTCATGATCCTCTGGGACCAGAACGGCAGCAGCCTGAACCTCTCGCTGCGCACCTGGACCGGGACCGCGCCGAACCTGACCCTGGGCGCCCCGGTCCCGCTCAACGCGGCGGTCTCGCAGGCGCAGTACAGCGCGGACGGCTTCCGCGGTGAGGCGGCGGTCGACCTGACCGCGACCGTCTTCGGGGGCAGCTCGGCCTGCAAGGCGTTCACCAACACGATCCCGAGCACGGTGACCGGCAACTCCGACACCGCCGACTACAAGGACACGATCCTGCAGACGGCGCCGCCCATCACCAACTGCAGCACCGGCATCACCACCACGCCCAAGACCGGCGCGGGCGCGAGCATCCCGGCGAGCGGCCTGTCCATCGGCACCGGTGCCGTGGCGGTCAAGGACCGAGCGGTGGTCACCCTCACCGGCGGCAACAACGTGCCGGCAGGATCGGTGACGTTCTCGCTGTGCAAGCTGGTCTCCGGCACCTGCTCGTCCGGCGGGACCACGATCAGCACGAACAACCTCACCGGTTTGAGCTACCCGGCCACGGTCGACTCGGACGTCGTCTACGTGACTTCGGCCGGCCGGTACTGCTGGCGCTCGGAGTTCAGCGGCGTCGTCGCCGACGGCATCCCGCCGGCCTCGGAGTCGGCGGCGAACGAGTGCTTCACCGTCAACGCGACCACGCCGACGCTGAGCACCGACGCCGGCGCCGACAGCGTGGTCCTGGGCAGCGCGATCAGTGACTCGGCGACCCTGACGGGCACCGTGCCGCAGCCGACGAACCCGGTCATCAACACCAACGGCGCCACCGGTTCGCCGGCGGGCGGGACGATCACGTTCCGGCTGTACGGGCCGAGCAACACCGGCTGTGGCGACCTGCGGTTCACCTCGAGCGCGGTCCCGGTCACCGGGGACGGCACGTACCAGTCGCCGACCTTCACGCCGGGCGCGTCGGGGAACTACCACTGGGTGGCGACCTACAGCGGGTCCTCGCCGAACACGAACGGCACCGACCACAACACCGCCTGCGACGACACCGCCGAGGACGTGACCGTGACGACGGTGCCGTCGACGATGACGACCGCGCAGCGCTGGGTGCCGAACGACTCGGCGACCATCTCCGCCTCCGCGGGAGGCGCCCTGGCAGGGACGGTGTCCTTCACGCTCTACCCGAGCAGCGACTGCACCGGCACGCCGGTGTTCCCGGCGGAGACCCAGTCGGTCACCGGGACGTCGCCACAGACGGTGAGCACCACCAACACCACCGCGGTCACCGCGTCCGGCGACTTCTCCTGGTCGGTCTCCTACGACAGCACCAACACGGCGCAGGACGACATCGGCGCGAGCTGCCACGAGGTGTCGTCGCTGACCGTGGACAACAACGCACCGTGACGGGGGAACGGCCCGCTCGGGCGGGCCGCCACATCACCCGTCACGCCAGTCGTCACGCCAGCGAGACGAACACCACCGCGGTGGCGCACAGCACCAGGCCGACCGCCTGGACGCGGTGCACCTGCTCGCGCAGCACCACGATCGCCAGCAGCACGGTGAACGCGGGGTAGAGCGAGGTGATGACCGCGGCGATGCTGAGCAGGCCGTGGCTGGTGGCGAGCAGGAAGAACAGGACCGCCAGGCTCGCCAGCAGCCCGGCGACCAGCCCCCACAGGTCGACCCGGCGGCGGGGGACCGGGCTGCCTCCGAGGGCGAGCGCGGCCACGGCCAGGGTGAGCACGGAGACCGCCTGGGTGCCCACCAGCGGCCAGTAGCCGGCCTCGTCGGGCACCTGGCCCAGGGCCGCGAAGAGCAGCCCGAAGCCGAGACCGGCGAGAACGCCGTCGACCAGGCCAGTGCCTCCGGGGTCGGTGGGGCCGTCCTCCCGGGAGACGAACCAGATGCCCGGCAGGGCGAGCAGGATGCCCAGCCAGCCGACCGGCGCGGGGCGCTCGCCGCCGAGCACGCCGACCGCCAGCGGGACCAGCACCGCGCCGACCGCCGAGACGGGCGCGACCACGCCCATCCGGCCACCGGCCAGGCCGCGGTAGAGGAACGCGGTGCCCGAGCCGCTGCCGACCCCGGCGAGCAGGCCCCAGACCACGTCGGCCGTGGTCGGGTCGCCGGTCTCGAAGGCCGCGATCAGCAGGGAGCCGAGGAAGGCGCCGGTGCAGGCGAGCAGGCCCACCGGCCACACCGACGTACGCCGGGAGACGACGCCGCCGAGGAAGTCGGAGAACCCGTAGAACCCGGCCGCGACCAGGGCGAGCAGCACGGTCACGCGACCACGACTCCGACGGCCCAGACCGCGGCGGCCGCGGTCGCGAAGGCGAGCTCGACGAGGATGCCCAGGCCGACCGCCTTGAGCGCGGAGACCGTCGCGGGCCAGGCCTCGCGGTGCGTCGTACGGTGCCACTCGGCGAGGTAGACGCCGAGCACGAAGCCGAGCGGCAGCCCGACCACGGGCACCACGAAGAAGCCGGCCACCCCGAGCAGGCCGCCGGCCAGGAGCGTCCGGTTCGGCACCCCGCTGCGCTGCAGGCGTCGTCCGGGGACCAGGTACCTGACCACCGCGCCGGCCACGAGCAGGGCGGCCGCGACGGCGAAGACGACCCATCCCGAGGCCTCGGCGCGCTCGGCCGCCCAGACGCCGATGGCGGCGCCGACGAGCAGGCTGCCGGGCAGCATCGGGACCAGGATGCCGACCAGCCCGAGGGCGATCAGCAGCCCGACCAGGACGTCGAGACCGGACATGGGGGATGAGCCTCTCGAAAGCACGACGCCCCGGTCGTGGACCGGGGCGTCGTCACGAAGTCTGGGGGATCAGTGCTCGTCCTCGGGCGCGATCGCCGGGGTGTCCGCAAGCTTGTCGGTCTCGTCGTGGACGTACGCCGCGATCTCGCGGAGCTTGTCGCCGTGCTCACGGGCGTGGTGGGCGCAGAAGAGGAGCTCGCCGCCGCCCTGGAGGGAGACGCGCAGGTATGCCTGGGCACCGCAGCGGTCGCATCGGTCGACCGCGGTGAGCGGGGTCGAGCTAGGTGCTGTCGCAGTGGTCACGAGGGCCTCTCTTTCCGGGTGTCGCTGCCTGGTGAACTCGACAGGGGAGCGAATGGTTCCCCCGTGCCCGAGCTCATCGGGCTCAACATCCAATCACGCGGATCTCTTCCCGCCCGCGTCATTTCTCTGGCAGTGAGACGGCCAGTGTGCGCAGTCGTGACGCGAACCGTGGAACGAGTGTGACTGACTCCACCAAGAATCATCGGCAACCCGGCCCCGGTGTTGCGGGGATTTTGCGACATCGTGACCTAGTAGATTCGCCGGGTAGTCCATGTGAGCAAAGAGAGATAGTCCGATCGACAACACCTACAACGCCCAGCACCTGCTCGTCCTGGAGGGGCTCGAGGCGGTCCGCAAGCGGCCCGGCATGTACATCGGCTCGACCGACACCCGCGGTCTGATGCACTGCCTCTGGGAGATCATCGACAACGGCGTGGACGAGGCGCTGGCCGGCGCCGCGAACAAGGTCGAGGTGATCCTGCACCCGGACGGCTCGGTCGAGGTGCACGACAACGGCCGTGGCATCCCCACCGACAAGGAGCCCAAGACGGGGCTGCCCGGCGTCGAGGTCGTGGCCACCAAGCTGCACGCGGGCGGCAAGTTCGGCGGCGGCTCGTACGTCGCCACCGGCGGTCTGCACGGCGTCGGCCTGTCCGTGGTCAACGCGCTCTCCTCGCGGATGGACATCGACGTCGAGCGCTCCCCGGCGGTGCAGGGGATCAGCTTCCAGCGCGGTGTGCCGGGCGTCTTCTCCGCCGACGGCACCTTCACCCCGGGCTCCGGGCTCTCCCGCAAGGGCGCCCGGGTGGCGAAGGGGAGGAGCGGCACCCGGATCCGCTTCTGGCCGGACCGGCAGATCTTCACCAAGGACGCGAGGTTCGAGCTCGACGGGCTGATCGGGCGCGCCCGGCAGACCTCGTTCATCGTGCCCGGCCTGGAGCTGGTGATCCGCGACGAGCGCGGCGACGAGCCGGTGACCGAGTCGTTCAAGCACGACGGCGGCATCTCCGAGTTCGCCGAGTTCCTCACCGCCGGCGACCCGGTCACCGACGTGTTCCGGCTGCAGGGCGCGGAGACGTTCACCGAGACGGTGCCGCTGCTCGACGACAAGGGACACATGACCCCGCAGGACGTGGAGCGCGAGCTCAGCGTCGACGTCGCCGTACGGTGGGCGAACTCCTACGACCACGAGCTGCGCTCCTACGTGAACGTGATCGCCACCCCCAAGGGCGGCACCCACGTCTCCGGCTTCGAGGCGGCGCTGACCAAGACCTTCAACGACGCGATGCGCGCTGCCCGGGTGCTCAAGGTCAACGACGCCGACGTCATCAAGGACGACGTGCTCGAGGGCCTGGTCGCGGTCGTCACGGTGCGGCTGGCCGAGCCGCAGTTCGAGGGCCAGACCAAGGAGGTGCTCGGCACGCCGGCCGCCCGCTCGATCGTGCGCAAGGTGGTCTCGGCGGAGCTGAAGAAGTTCCTCACCTCGACCAAGCGGGCCGAGAAGGCCCAGGCGAAGCTCGTGATGGAGAAGGTGGCCGGCGCCGCCAAGACCCGGATCGTGGCCCGCCAGCACCGGGACACCCAGCGCCGCAAGAACGCGCTGGAGTCGAGCGCGCTGCCGGCCAAGCTCGCGGACTGCCGGTCCTCGGACGTGGAGCGCTCCGAGCTGTTCATCGTCGAGGGAGACTCGGCGCTGGGCACCGCCAAGCTGGCGCGCAACTCGGAGTTCCAGGCGCTGCTGCCGATCCGCGGCAAGATCCTCAACGTGCAGAAGGCGCAGGTCGCCGACGTGCTCAAGAACGCCGAGTGCGCCTCGATCATCCAGGTGGTCGGGGCCGGCTCGGGGCGGACCTTCGACCTCGAGGCGGCCCGCTACGGCCGGATCATCTTCATGGCCGACGCCGACTCCGACGGCGCGCACATCCGCTGCCTGCTGGCCACGCTGTTCTTCAAGTACATGCCGGACCTGGTCCGCGAGGGCCGGGTCTTCACCGCGGTGCCGCCGCTGCACCGGATCGAGCTGTCCAACCCGAAGAAGGGGATGGACAAGTACATCTACACCTACTCCGACCCCGAGCTGCAGCGGAAGCTGGCCGAGCTGTCCAAGAAGGGCGTGCGCTGGAAGGACCCGGTGCAGCGCTACAAGGGCCTCGGCGAGATGGACGCCGACCAGCTGGCCGAGACCACGATGGACCCGCGCCACCGCACCCTGCGCCGGCTCACCGTGGACGAGGCCGCGGCTGCCTCGGACGTCTTCGAGCTGCTGATGGGCTCCGACGTGGCGCCGCGCAAGGAGTTCCTGGTCGCCAACGCCTACGAGGTCGACCAGGAAGCCATCGACGCTTAGGTCACGGCGCGGACTGCTTCCTGGAGGATGCGCGCGGCCTCGGGGAACCGGTCCGGGTGCTCGCCGCCGAAGTTGAGGCGGAGGAACGGCCCGGACGGCTCCGCGGGGAACCACTCGGTCCCCGGCGCCACGACCACGCCGCGCGCCTCGGCCTCGCGGGCGACCTGCTCGGGGTCGAGGCCGTCGGGCAGCCGGGCCCACAGGTTCAGGCCGCCGGCGGGCACGTGCTCGACGTGCAGCGCGGGTGCCTCGGCGCGCAGGCTGTCCAGCAGCAGGTCGCGGCGGGCGCGCAGCTGGGCCCGGAGCGCGCGCAGGTGCGTGGACCAGCCGGGCTGGGTGACCACGTCCAGCGCGGCGGCCTGGAGCAGGCCGCTCACGTACGTCGTCTCGGCGCCGCGGTCCGCGAGGATCCGGTGCCGGGCCGGACCGCGGGCGACGACGGCGGCCACCCGCAGCGCGGGGGAGACGTTCTTGGTCAGCGACCGCAGGTAGATCACGTGGCCGTCGTCGTCCTGGCCGACGAGGGGACGTGGGTCTGCGTCGATGGCCAGGTCGTGCGCCCAGTCGTCCTCGACCAGGAACGCGCCGTGCTCGCGGACCACCTCGAGCACCGCGTGGCCGGTCTCCGCCGACCACTGCACGCCGCTGGGGTTGGCGAAGGTGGGCTGGGCGTAGAGGGCCCGGGCACCGCTGCTGCGGAAGGCCCGGTCGACGTCGTCCGGGTCGGGTCCGCCAGGACCGGAGGGCACCGGGACCAGCGTGATCCCGGTCTGCTCGGCGGCGAGGATGGCACCCCAGTACGTCGGTGACTCGACCAGGAGCGGGCGGCCCGGGCCGACCAGCGCGCGGAAGACCGAGCTGAGCCCACCCTGGCTGCCGGCGATGACGAGCACGTCGCGCGCCGAGGGCGGGGTGACGTCGACCGGAGCGGACGCGGCGATCTCGCTGGCGAACCAGGCCTGCAGCTCGGGCAGCCCGGCGGCCGGCGGCGTGGCGACGGCCGCCTCGGTGCGAGCGGCCCGGATCAGGGCGGCGCGCACCAGGCGCTCGGGGAGCAGGTCGCGCGCGGGATAGCCGGCATGCAGCCGGATCGCGTCCGGCGCGGCGGCCCGCTGGGTCGAGGAGACCCGCGCGCCGCGGGCCGGGGTGGCGCCGAGTGCCGCCGTCTGCCAGCCGTAGTCGGCGGGACGAGCAGCGCGGACCGTGCGCACGAACGTGCCCACCCCGGGACGGCTCTCCACCAGGCCGAGCGCGGCGAGCTGGCGGATCGCCTTCTGCACGGTCACCGGGCTGGCGCCGTGCTCGGCGGTCAGTGCGCGGGTCGGCGGCAGCTGGGCGCCCGGGGGCGAGGCGGCGATCCAGGTCCGCAGCGCGCTCACGATACGCGCTGCGCTATCGTTGTTCATGACAGGACAGAGTAGCGCTATCGTCTCTGCTGCCCCCGCGCTATCCCACCGCTCCGGCCTCGGCTGGGGCCTGGTCGGGGTGACCGCCTTCTCCCTCACGGTGCCGCTGACCCGCCTGGCCGCCGACGACGGCTTCCCGGCGCTGCTCATCGGGTCGGGCCGCGCGGTCGTCGCCGCTGGGCTCGCCGTGGCCGTGCTGCTTCTCACCCGGCAGGCCCGGCCGAGCCGGCGTCAGTGGGCCCGGATCGCCGTGGTGGCGGCCGGGGTGGTGGCCGGGTTCCCGTTGCTCACGTCGTACGCGCTGGTGACCGCGCCGGCCAGCCACGGCGCGGTCGTGATCGGGCTGCTCCCGGCGGCCACCGCGGTGATGGCGGTGCTGGGCGGCCACGAGCGGGTGCCTGGCTCGTTCTGGCTGTTCGCGACGCTGGGCGCGGTGGCGGTGGTGGCGTTCGCCGCGCTGCAGAACGGCGGGCTCGGCGCGCTGCACGGGTCCGACCTGCTGCTGTTCGGAGCGGTCCTGGCCGCCGCGATCGGCTACGCCGAGGGCGGCCTGCTCGCCCGCGAGCTGGGTGCCTGGCAGACGATCTCCTGGGCGCTGGTGATCTCTGCCCCCGTGATGTTCGTGCTCGCCACGGTCTCGTTCGTGAGGACGCCGCCCGCGGCGGGCGCGGTCGCCTGGCTGGCGTTCGGCTACCTGGCGCTGGTGAGCGCGTACCTCGGCTTCTTCGCCTGGTACCGCGGGCTGGCCGTCGGTCCGATGGCGCGGGTCAGCCAGGTCCAGCTGGTGCAGCCGGTGCTGAGCATCGGCTGGGCGACGCTGCTGCTCGGCGAGGACCTGACCTGGACGACCGTGCTGGGCGGACTCGCGGTGATCGGCTGCGCCGGGTTCGCAGTGCGCGCGCGGCTGGCGGGCTAACGTCGCACCCGTGCTCGTCTCCCGCCGCTCGGTGCTGCTAGGGGCGGCCGGGCTGCTCGCCGGGTGTGGCGCCGCGCCGTCGGCTCCCGGCCCTCGTGCCGCGGTCTCGCACGCATCGGGCTCCTTCGCGTCCGAGGCACTGCGGACGACGGTGCGCTGGCGGGTCGCCGCGCCTGCCGGGCACGACCTCGAGGGACTGCCGGTGGTGCTCGCGCTGCACGGTCGCGGTGGCTCGGCACGCACCGCGTTCTCCTCGCTGCACCTGGACGAGCTGCTGGCCGGGGCCGGCGGCATCGTCGCGCTCGCCAGCGTCGACGGCGGTGACCACTCCTACTACCACCGGCGCGCCGACGGGACCGACGCCGGCGCGATGATCGCCGGCGAGCTGCTGCCCGTGCTGGCGGGCCGGGGCCTCGACACCGGGCGGCTGGGTCTCTACGGCTGGTCCATGGGCGGGTACGGCGCGCTGCTGCTGACCGGGCAGCAGCGGCTGCGCCCCCGCGCGGTGGCAGTCTCCAGCCCGGCCCTGTTCACCTCCGCGGGCAGCACGCCGGCCGGGGCGTACGACGACGCCGCGGACTTCGCGCGCAACGACGTCTACGACCGACCCGAGCGGCTGGCCGGCGTGCCGGTCCGGCTGGACTGCGGCACCGGCGACCCGTTCTACGCGGCGACCCGGGACTTCGCCGCACGGCTCCCCGGGGCAACCTCGTCGTTCCGCCGGGGCGGGCACGACGCCACCTACTGGCGCCGGGCAGCGCCGGCCGCGCTGGCCTTCCTGGCCGGTCGCCTCGCGAACTGAGCGTGCCGGGTTCTCCACAGGCGCCGTCTCAGGGCCGTTGTCCACAGGCGGCCCCGGCACGTCTGGCCGGCGTCGTCCGCCCACGCTGTGCTGGACCCATGCGTCTCGTCGTTCTCGTGCTGCTGTTGCTGGTCGTCGCGGTTCCCGGTGCCCGGGCGGACCCTGCCTCCTACGTCGCCCTGGGGGACTCCTACTCCTCGGGGGTCGGTGCCGGGCCCTACGTCCGGGACGGGACCGCCTGCCGGCGCTCGCGCGCGGCCTACCCGGCCCTCGTCGCCCGGTCGCGCGGGCTGCGCCTGGACCTGCGGGCCTGCTCGGGCGCGACCATCGGCGACGTGCGCCGCTCGCAGCTCGCCGGGCTGTCCCGGTCGACGCGGTACCTGACCATCTCGGTCGGCGGCAACGACGCCGGCTTCACCCGGGTGCTCACCGCGTGCGCGAAGCCGTGGTGGCTCGCGCACTGCGGCCGGGAGATCGACCGGGCCCGCGCGGTCATCGACCAGGCCCTGCCGGGCGCGCTGCACCGCCTCTACGACGACCTCCGGACCCGGGCCCCGAACGCCCGCGTGGTCGTGGTCGGCTACCCGCGGCTGTTCGCGGGCGAGGACTGCGACGCCGGCACCTTCTTCTCCCCGGGGGAGCAGGCCCGGCTCAACCGCACCGCGGACCGGCTCGACCAGGTGCTCGCCGCCGCGGCCCGGGCGCAGGGGTTCGCCTTCGCCGACCCGACCCGGACCTTCCTCGGGCACGCGCTGTGCGAGCCGGCGCCGTGGCTGCACGGGCTGTCCCGTCCGCTCGCCGAGAGCTTCCACCCGAACCGCGCCGGGCACGCGCAGGGGCTGGCCCCGCTGGTGGGTTCGCTGCTGCGGTGATCTGGACAGGACGGCTCCGGCGCGCTTCGATGTGATCCAGGTCACGTGGGGTGGCCTCCCTCCCAGCACAAGGAGTCTCGGATGACTCACCGCCTCCGCATCGCCCTGGCCGCCTCGCTGGCCGCCGTCCTCGCCCTCCTCGGCACCGTCCTGGCACTGACCCCGGCCCAGGCGGCGGGTCCGTCGTACGTGGCCTTGGGGGACTCCTACTCCTCGGGAGTCGGCACCCGGACCTACATCAGCGACGGCACCTCCTGCCAGCGCTCGACGTACGCCTACCCGTACCTGATCGCCCAGGCGCGCGGCTTCTCGCTGAGCTTCCAGGCGTGCTCGGGCGCCAAGGTCTCCGACGTGACCAGCAAGCAGCTCGGCACGCTGACCTCGGGCACGGCCTACGTGACGCTGTCGGTCGGCGGCAACGACGCCGGGTTCTCCTCGGTCATCACCGAGTGCGCGAAGCCGGGCTGGATGAGCAACTGCGACGGCGCGATCAACACCGCGCAGGGCTACATCAACAACACCCTGCCCGGGTCGCTCGCGACCCTGTACGCGACGATCCGGTCGAAGGCGCCGAACGCGAAGGTCGTCATCGTCGGCTACCCGCGGATCTTCAACGGCGAGGACTGCAACGCCGGCACGTTCTTCTCCCCGAGCGAGGAGACCCGGCTCAACCAGACCGCGGACCTGCTCAACTCCAAGCTGTCCGCCGCGGCCTCGGCGAAGGGGTTCTCCTTCGCCAACCCGACCAGCAGGTTCGTCGGGCACGCCGTCTGCGACAGCGTCGAGTGGATCAACGGGCTGTCCAACCCGATCTCGGAGAGCTACCACCCGAACCGGACCGGGCAGGCTTCGGGCTACCTGCCGCTGGTCAACGGCCTGCTGTAGCCGCTAGACGACCTGGTCGAGCAGCCCGGTGTCGACGTCGTAGATGAAGCCCCCGACCGCGACCGAGTCGGGGATCAGCGGGTGGCTGCGCACCTTGTGCACGTCCCGCTTGAGGCTGCCGACCTGGTCGGAGATCACGTGGAAGGGCTGCCAGGTCGCGTCCTGGCCGGTGGCCTGTCCGATGCGCTCCTGGAGCTCCTCCTCGGTGCTCGAGGTCATCGCGCAGCGGGTGTGCGGGACCACCAGGATCCGGTTGACCCGGAGCAGGTGCACGCCGAGGACCATCGCCTCCAGGGCCGCCTCGGTGACCCGGCCGCCCGGGTTGCGGAAGATCTTGGCGTCGCCCGGCTTGAGGCCGAGCATGCCGAGCGGGTCGATCCGCGAGTCCATGCAGGTCACCAGCGCCACGCCGGCGTGGGCCACGCCGTCGAAGCCGGAGAGGCTGAAGTCGCGGGCGAACTCGCGGTTCGCGTCCAGGAGGTCGTCGAAGTCGCCGGTCACGCAGCCGAGGCTAGTGCGTCCGGCGTACGACGCGAGGGTGAGGTTCGGCACAGGGCCCAAGGCGGAGGACCCGGCGCCGAACCTCACCCCGTCGGTCTCCGTCAGGAGACCCCGGACGTCTCCACCACCTCGGGGGCGACCGCGTCGCGGGTGCGAGCGGCGACCGACCGGCGAGCCAGCACGGCGTACAGCAGCCCTGCCGTGAGGCTGCCGGCCAGCCAGGAGACGTCCACGTTGCCGAGCCACTTGGCCCCGGGGCCCTGCAGGGCGGCCGGGATGCCGTACTCGAAGCACCAGGTGGCGGCGATGCCCACCACGAACGCGATCATCGCGTCCCAGCGCACGTCGCCGAGGCGGGAGCGGCCGGGCTCGTCGTACAGGGCGTCGACGTCGACCTGCCCACGCCGTACGACGTAGAAGTGCACGCCCATGATCGACGCCCACGGCGCCACCCAGACCACCAGGCTGGCCAGCCAGCCGTCCAGGGCGTGCGCGAAGCTCTCCTGGTAGATCAGCACGATCGTGAACACCGTGGCGAACGCGCCGGTCAGGTAGGCGACCGTGCGCCGGGAGAGCTTGAGGTCGACCGTCAGCGCGCAGAGCGCGCAGCTGTAGATGTTGAGGATGTTCGTGGCGATCGGCCCGTGCAGCACCAGCAGCAGCACCGGGATGGAGAGCGCCCCGAAGACGCTGACGATCAGCTCGCCCGGGTCGGCCTGCTTGCCGATGGTGGCCACCGAGGCGCCGAGCACGCCGAGCCAGACCACTGGCACGAACTGGCCGAGCACGCTGGCGGCGTAGAGCGTGCGTCGTGGCATCGAGCGCGGCACGAACCGGGAGTAGTCCGAGGCGTAGGCCAGCCAGGTGATGCCCCAGCCGATGCCGATCGCGGTCATCACCGTGCTCATCGCGCTGAGCCGGTCGCCGCCCTGCAGCCCGGCGCCGGAGTAGCCCCAGTCGATGTCGAGCTTGGTCCAGGCGACGATGCTCATGCCGAGCAGCACCACCAGCGTGACCGGGACGGTGTACTTCTCGAACGCGGCGATCCAGCGGAACCCGTTCGCCGCGATCCAGGTCTGCAGCGCCATCACCACCAGCACCACCACGACCTTGAGGCCGGTGCTGCCGTCGATGCCGAGCTCGCCGAGCAGCGCCATCACCAGGTCCAGCACGATCCAGGTGTTGATCGCGCACCAGCCGGCCGAGGTGATGCCCTGGATCAGGGCAGGCAGATAGGCACCGCGGCGGCCGAAGGCGCTGCGCGCGAGCACCATCTGGCTGACCCCGGTGCGCTGGCCCATCAGCACGAAGAACCCGAAGATCGCCATCCCGATCAGGTTGCCGAGCACCAGCACCAGCACGGTGTCGGCGAAGCTCAGCCCGAGCACGATGCCCAGCGCGCCGAGCACCCAGTTGATCGGCGCGATGTTGGCACCGGCCCAGATCCAGAACTGGTGCATCGCCGTCGACTCGCGGGCCTCGTCGGGCACCGGGTCGAGCGCGTGGCCGAGAGCGGCGTCGTCGATCGTGCTCATCGGCCCTCCACCTCCCCGATGTCCTCGTTCCAGATCTCCGGGTACCGCGCGATGAACGTGTCCATCAGGTCGACGCACTCGGCCAGGTCGAGGACGTCGACCTTGACGCCGTGCGAGCGCAGCCAGTCCTCGCTGGCCTCGAAGGTCCGGTTCTCGCCGACGACGACCCGCGGGATCTTGTAGAGCAGGATCGTCCCGGCGCACATCGTGCAGGGGGAGAGGGTCGTGTAGAGGGTCGTCTCCCGGTAGACGGTCGCGGGCTGCCGGCCGGCGTTCTCCAGGCAGTCGGTCTCGCCGTGCCGGATCACGCTGCCCTGCTGCACCCGGCGGTTGCGGCCGGCGCCGAGGACGGTGCCGTCGCCGCCGACGAGCACGGCGCCGATCGGCACCCCGCCCTCGTCGAGGCCGGCACGGGCCTGGTCGACGGCCTGTCTCATCAGCGCGAGATCGTCCATGCGAGGGGCTCCTTCGTGGTCGGAATAGAGCGAGTGTTCTGCGTCACAGCCAGACCCGACGAGGGACAGGACGTCTCTTTGTGAGTCCACCTTCTTGACGCAACGTCCAGGCAGCGGGACCGTCGAGCATGCTCATCCCGCTTGACGAGGTGCTCGCGCTCCCGGTGCTGGCCGACGCCGCACCCGAGGTGGTCCACCCGGGCCGCCAGCCCTGCCTGGTGCGCTGGGTGCACTCCTCGGAGGTCTTCGAGATGGGCCCGCTGCTGAGCGGCCAGGAGCTGCTGCTGACCACCGGCCTGGGCCTGCGCGGGGTGCGCCCGGCCGAGCTCGAGGAGTACGTCGACGCTCTCGCCGACGCCGGCCTCTCCGCGCTCGCCCTCGAGCTGGGCCGTACCTTCGCGGAGGTGCCGCCGGCGATCGTGCGCGCGGCGCGCCGTCGCGACGTGACGCTGCTGGCGTGGCGGCGGGTGGTGCCGTTCGAGGCCATCGTCGAAGGCTTCCACCACCTGGTGATGGAACGCGAGCGCAGCGGCCTGCGCGTCGCCGACCAGGCCTGGCGCGAGCTGGTCGAGGTGGTCACCCGGGGTGACGGGCTGCACGCCCTGGTCCGCCGGATCGCCGAGCTGGCCGGGTCGGCGGCCTTCCTGCTCGGGCGCGACGGCCGGGTGGTCGCCGCCAGCGATCCGTCCCTGACCCCGCCGGAGCCGACCCTGGCGAACAGCCGGATCGTCGAGGTCGACGGTGCCGGCTGGGGAACGCTCGTGGTGGCCACGCGGCGGCAGTCGGGGACGTCGGTCGTCGAGCGGGCCGCGAAGGTGGTCGGGCTGGAGCTGCTGCGCACCGGGACCACCGAGCAGGCCGCCGCGCAGGCGAGCCGGCTGCTCCGCGACATCGCCGAGGGACGGCTGCCCTCGGCCGACGACCTCCGCTCCCGGCTCGGGCTGGCCGGCTTCCCGGTCGAGCCGGGCCGGCCGATGGTCGGGCTCTGCGTCAGCGCGGACCGCCGGGTCCCGGCCACGATCCTGACCGCGGCGGCGCGCCGGGCCTGCCGCGAGACGTTCGGCGCTCACGTCGCCGGCAGCCTCGGGGAGGACGTGGTGCTGGTGACCGGTGCGCCGCGAGGCGGGTCGCGGCTGCGTGCCCAGCTGGCCGACATGACCGCGACGCTGGCCACGGCGATCGAGAGCACCACCGGCCACGGGCTGGTCACCGTCGCCGCCGGCTACCCGGTCGCCGAGGTGGACGGCCTGGCCGGCTCGCTCGAGCAGAGCCGCGAGGTGGCCGCGATCGCCCGCCGGCTCGGCACCCGGCGCCAGCCACTGCTGGCCCGGGACGTGAGCGTGTACCGGCTGCTGGCCCGGTTCGGCGGCGAACCCGAAGCGGCCGACTTCGTCCGCGAGCAGATCGGTCCGCTGCTCGATCACGACGCCGCGCACGCGGGCAGCCTGGTGCAGACGCTCGACACCTACCTGCGGCACGGCCTGGCCAAGACCGAGACCGCGGCCGCGCTCGGCATCCGCCGGCAGACGCTCTACAACCGGCTGGACCGGATCGGCGCGGTCCTCGGCGAGGACGTGCTCGCCGGCTACGAGAGCCGGACCGCGCTCGGACTCGCCCTGCACGCCTGGCGGCTCAGCACCGGGTTGAACCTAGGCTCGGGCTCATGACCGTCGCCGGACTGCTCCTCGCGGCCGGTGCCGGGACCCGGTACGGCAAGCCGAAGGCGCTCGTCGACGGCTGGCTCGCCGGCGCGGTCGCGGCGCTGCGCGACGGTGGCTGCTCCTCGGTCACGGTCGTGCTCGGCGCGGCGGCCGACGAGACGAGACGTCTCGTCCCGTCCGGCGCCTCGATCGTCGTCGCGCCGGACTGGGACGAGGGCATGGGGGCCTCGCTGCGTGCGGGGCTCTCGTCGCTGGGTGACGCCTCCTTCGAGGCTGTCGTGGTGCACCTGGTGGACCTGCCCGATGTCGGGCCCTTCGTCGTACGACGGCTGCTCGGCGGCGCGTCCGCGGGGGCGCTGGCGCGAGCGACGTACGGGGGGAGGCCGGGGCACCCGGTGCTGATCGGCCGCGACCACTGGGCCGGAGTGATCGCCGGCGCGGTGGGCGACCAGGGTGCGCGGGACTACCTGCGTAGGCACCAGGTCGACGAGATCGAGTGCGGGGACCTGGCAGAAGGTGACGACGTCGACGTCCAGGATCGGTGAGTAGCCTCTCTTTGTGGAGGAGATCACGGCTGTCCAGGAGACGCTGGCGCGGACCGGCTACCTGGCCGACGCCGACCTCGCCACGGTGCTGCACCTGGCCACCACGATGAACCGGCCGCTGCTGCTCGAAGGGGAGCCTGGGACCGGCAAGACCGCGCTGGCCGAGGCGCTCGCGCAGGTGCACGAGGTGCCGCTGATCCGGCTGCAGTGCTACGAGGGCATCGACGCCAGCCAGGCCCTCTACGACTGGGACTTCTCCCGCCAGATCCTGCACCTGCGCGCGCTCGAGGCGACCGCGGCGGCCGGGACGCTGGACCCGGTCGAGGCCGAGAAGTCCTTGTACGACGAGCGCTTCCTGCTCGCCCGGCCGGTGCTGCGGGCGCTGCGGGAGAGCCCGGCCGTGCTGCTCGTCGACGAGGTCGACCGCGCCGACGACGAGTTCGAGGCGTTCCTGCTCGAGGTGCTCTCCACCTGGTCGGTGACGGTGCCCGAGCTCGGCACGGTGACCGCGGCGCGGCCGCCGTACGTGGTGCTGACCTCGAACCGGACCCGCGAGCTGCACGACGCGCTCAAGCGGCGCTGCCTCTACCACTGGATCGACCACCCCGGCCTCGAGCGGGAGGTCGCGATCGTGCGCGCCCGGCTGCCCGAGGTGGCGCCGATGCTGGCCGAGCAGGTGGCCGCGGCGGTGCAGCGGATGCGGGCCGCCGACCTGGTCAAGCCGCCGGGTGTCGCCGAGACGCTGGACTGGGCGCAGGCGCTGCACCGGCTCGGTGCCTCGGAGATCGACCTGGAGAGCGCGGCCCGGACGCTGGGTGCGGTGGTCAAGTACCGCGAGGACGCCGACCGGGTGCGGGCCTTGCTGGACCGGATGCTCACGTCGTGAACGAGACGGACGAGATCCTGCTCGGCTTCACCCGGGCGCTGCGGGCGGCCGGGGTGCCGCTGTCCCATGACCGGTCCGCCACCTACCTGGCCGCGGTCGCCGCCCTCGACGCCGGCGACCCGGCCGCGGTACGGACTGCCGGACGAGCGACCCTGTGCGGCAGCCGCGAGGACCAGGCCCGGCACGATGCGGTGTTCGCGGCCTGGTTCGGGGGCTCCTCTCCCCGAGACTCCCAGCCGGCCGCCGCTTCGGTGACCTCCGCGCCGCTGTCGGGCGAGGGCGAGGGCGGCTCCGAGGACCTCGCGGTCGCGGCCAGTGAGGTCGAGGTGCTCCGGGAGCGCGACGTGGCCACGATGACCGAGGCCGAGCGGGCCCGGCTGGACGGGCTGCTGCGGACCTTGCGGCCCCGCCCGCCCGTCCGGCGTACGGCGCGACGGACCACCTGGCGCCGCGGCGAGATCGACCTGCACCGCACCTTGCGCACCTGGCTCCGCCACCACGGCGAGCCGGTCGGCGTGCGGCACCGGCGGCGCGGCACCCGCCCGCGCCGGGTGGTGCTGCTCGTCGACGTCTCCGCCTCGATGCGCCCGTACGCCGACGCGCTGCTCCGGCTGGCCCACCTGCTGGTCCGGGCGCCCGGCTCACGGGTGGAGGTGTTCACGCTCGGCACCCGGCTGACCCGGGTGACCGCCGCGCTGCGCACCGCGGATCCGCAGCGCGCGCTGGCTGACGCCGGCCGGCACGTGCCCGACTGGGCCGGGGGGACCCGGCTCGGCGAGACGCTGCGTTCCTTCGTGGCCGGGTGGCAGTCGCTGGCCCGCGGGGCGGTCGTGGTGGTGCTCAGCGATGGCTGGGAGCGCGGCTCGACCGACGACCTCGCCGACCAGACCGCGCGGCTGCACCGGCTCGCGCACCGGGTGGTGTGGGTGAACCCGCACCGCGGCAAGGAGGGCTACGAGCCGGTCCAGCGGGGGATCGTTGCGGTGCTGCCGCACGTGGACGATCTGGTGGCCGGGCACTCGGTGGCGGCGTTTGCTGAGGTGCTGGAGGTGGTCGGGCGTGCGTGAGGTGCTGCCTGAGCTGCTGGCGTGGTGGCGTCGTGGTGAGTCGGTGGGGATGGGCACCGTGGTGGCTACCTTCCGGTCCGCGCCGCGCCCGCCGGGTGCCTCGATGCTGGTCGGTCCGGACGGCAGCGCGGTCGGCTCGGTCTCGGGTGGGTGCGTCGAGGGGGCTGTTTTCGAGCTCGGCCAGGAGGTGGTGGAGTCCGGGACGCCGGTGCTGCAGCGCTACGGGGTCTCTGATGAGAGCGCCTTCGAGGTCGGCCTGACCTGTGGCGGGATCCTGGACGTCTACGTCGAGAAGGTCAGCTTGGAGACGTTCCCCGAGCTTGGCGAGATCGCCGATGATGTGCAGGCGGGCCGTCCGGTCGCGGTGGCGACTGTGGTGGCGCACCCCGACTCGTCGCGTATCGGACGACGCGCGATCATCCGGCCGGGGGCTCCGCTGTCGGCCTCGCTGGGCAGCGAGCGGATCGACGACGCGGTGCGCGATGACGCGCTCGGTCTGCTCGCGCACGGCAGCAGCGCCACTCTCGAGTACGGGCCTGACGGCGAGCGTCGTGGCGAGGGGCAGCGGGTCTTCGTCTGGGCGTTCGCGCCGAAGCCGCGGATGCTGGTCTTCGGGGCCATCGACTTCGCGGCCGCGGTCGCCCGGGTCGGCTCGTTCCTCGGCTACCAGGTGACGGTGTGCGACGCCCGGCCGGTGTTCGCGACCGCGACCCGCTTCCCCGAGGCCGACGAGGTCGTGGTCGCCTGGCCGCACAAGTACCTGGCCGCCGAGGCCGCGGAGGGACGGGTCGACGGCCGGACCGTGATCTGCGTGCTGACCCACGACCCGAAGTTCGACGTCCCGGTCCTCGAGGTCGCGCTGCGGCTGCCCTCGGTCGGCTACATCGGGGCGATGGGCTCACGCCGTACCCACGAGGACCGCTTCGACCGCCTCCGAGACGCCGGTCTGACTCCGGAGGAGCTGCAGCGTCTCTCCTCACCCATCGGCCTCGACCTCGGCGCCCGCACCCCCGAGGAGACCGCGGTCAGCATCGCCGCCGAGATCATCGCCCGGCGCTGGGGAGGCACCGGCCGCCCCTTGCTGAACGAGACCGGCCGCATCCACCACGACGACTGACGCCGACCCGGCGCAAAGGTGCACGTGTTGACGCTGACCTGGCGCAAAAGTGCACGTACACGTGCACTTTTGCGCCAGGTCAGCGCAATTACGTGCACTTCTAAGCCGGGTCGCGGTCCTTCGCGCGGCGGGCGAGCTCGGCCAGGGCGGCGGGGAAGATCGAGGCGGGGGGAGTGACGAGGCCGGCGCCGACCTGACCCACGCCGGCGACCTTCCCGGCCATGCCGGTGTTGATCTGCGGGAGGATCCCGGTCCGGCAGACCGCGGTGACGTCGATGCCGGTGGCCGCACCCGCGAAGTCGAGGACCGGGATCGGCCAGCGGTTGTTCTCGCCCAGGGTGATCTCGCGCATCCGCCGCGAGGTGGCGAGCGCGTCCGGGACGGTACCGCCGACGAAGCGGACGATCGCCGGCGCCGCGGCCATCGCGAAGCCGCCGATACCCGCGGTCTCCGTGATCGCCGAGTCCCCGATGTCCGGGTTGGCATCGTCCGGGCCGTAGTCGCCGAGGAAGAGCCCGTCGGCCAGCTGCGCCGGGCCGGTGAACCACTGGTCGCCGGTGCCGGAGACCTGGATGCCGAAGTCGGTGCCGTTGCGGGCCATCGCGACCACCATCGTGCTACCGGGGATGTCCCGGGCGGCGTCGAGGGCCAGCTTGCACGCGGGCATCGCCACGTTGAGGAAGAAGTGGTCGTTGCCGCCCACGAACGCGAGCGCCTCGGCCACCTCCTCCGAGCTCCGTGACGAGCGCACCAGCGAGGGACCCAGGTCGCGCAGCAGCATCAGCGTGCCGGCCCGGTTCCGGTTGTGGGCCTCGTCGCCCATCTGCAGCATCTGCCCGAGGATCGCGGTGGCGTCGACCGGGCCCGCTGCCTGCACTGCCTCGCCGAGCAGCGGGCCGAGCACGTCGCGCATCCAGCGCAGCCGCTCGAGCACCTCCGGCGAATACGCGCCGTAGCGCAGCACCTTGCCGAGACCCTCGTTGAGCGAGCAGTACGTGCGCCGCCCGGTGGCCGGGTCCTCCAGCACGAACATCCACATCGACGGCGACACCACGCCCGCCATCGGGCCGACCGCGCGGCGGTGGTGGCACGGTTCCAGGGACACCTCGGTGCCGGACTCGAAGAGCGCGACCGCGTCCTCCGGGTCCTCGACGAGACCCTCGAAGGCGGCGGCGCCCATCAGCGCCCCGCGAAGCGGGCCCGACGTACGGGACCACTCGATCGGCGGCCCGGCGTGCAGGAACTCGCCCTTCTGCAGGCCGAGCAGCTCCGAGGCCGGGGCCACGCCGACGAGCATCGCCTGCACGCCGAGCATCCGGGAGAGGGCCAGGTCGTTGGCCTGCTTGCGCCGCGGGTCCGCGGCGACGGTGGCCAGGTCGTCGACGGTGCCGTCCATCGGCGGCTTCCAGTCGACGCGCTCGACCGGCACAGCCTGCGCGGCGACCGCGGTGGCGAACATGTCCGCGCCGGCGGTGGCAACGGCGGTCGGGGCCTGGCTGGGCAATGTCGAGGTGGGGAGCGTGGTGGTCATCGGGCACCTCCGGTGACGAGAGCGAGCGCGCGGCGGGTGGCCGCGGCGTTGGACAGGTGGACCTCGGCGCCGGCGGACGCCAGCGTCTCGGCCTGACGGGTCAGGCCCTGGGCATCGGCGGAGGTGCCGACGCAGGCGACCACGACGGGCACCTCCCGTACGGCGCGCGCGGCCACGATGGCCGGGGCCAGGTCGGCCGCCGGGTCCTCCTGGGCGCCGTAGCCGAGGACGACGTCGAGCAGGATCACCGCCGTGTCCGCGTCGGCCGCCACCTTCGCCAGGTGCTCGAGCCGCAGCGTCGGGTCGATCATCGGGTGCGCCCGGCCACGGGTGAGGCCGTCGTCGCCGAAGTCGATCATCAGGTGTCCCGGGGCGAGCAGGCCGGCGTCGAGCGCGAGCTCGGGGGAGAGCGGGATGTTGCTGCGGATCGGGCCCAGCGTCTCGGCGGCGAGCAGCATCGCCTCGTCGCAGAGGGTGCCGCCGACGAACAAGCCACGAAGTGCACTGCCCCCGGTGGCGGCGCCGGGCGAGCCCCAGGTCGGCCAGGCCGGCACCGTGACACCGAGGTCGGCAAGCAGGCCCTCGACCTGGCTGGTGATGTCCGGCTGTCCGGCGCCCAGCAGCGCGAACCGGACCGGGGTGCCGAGGCCGGCCGCGTACTTCTCCACCTCGGCGGCCACCTCGGGTGCCGGCGGCTTGGAGACCACCACGATGTGCTCGACGGAGGGGTCCGCGTCGAGCCGGTCCAGCGCGGTCTTCGTGGAGATGCCGCCGATGGCCGAGGACAGGTCGCGCCCGCCCACGCCGAGGGCTGCGGCCACGCCGACGCCGGCCGCGTCCAGCAGCGCGAGCACCTGCTGGCAGCCGGTGCCCGAGGCGGCCACGATGCCGACCCGGCCGGGGGTGACGGTGTTCGCGAAGCCGAGCCCGACGCCGCCGACGACCGCGGTGCCGCAGTCGGGTCCCATCACCAGCAGACCGCGGTCGCGGGCGATGTTCTTGAGGGCGAGCTCCTGCTCGACGGGCACGTTGTCGCTGAAGATCATCACGTCGGTGCCGGCGTCGAGGGCGTCCATCGCCTCGACCAGCGCGGAGGCACCGGGGACCGAGACGAGCGCGATGCCACCGCCGGCACGGCGCAGTGCCGAGGCCGTCGTACGTGGGGGCTCGGTGACCTCCTCGCCGCTGCTTCCGCGACGCGCGGCGGCCAGGGCGGCGTCGACCGCGGCCAGGGCGGCCGGGAGCGCGGACTCCCCCTCGAGCCGGAGCGCGACCACCATGTCGTTGGGAGAGGCGGCCGGCAGCGTGAAGCCCATGCCGGCGAGCACCTCGACGTTGAGCTCGGTCGCCATCGCGACCTGTGCGGCGGTGACGCCGGGCGTCGCGGCGACGTCGCGGCTGACCTGCAGCAGGGCGACGCTGTCGGCGTACGCGCCGGGTCGGATCTCGACGTGCTCGTGCGTCATCGAGGGGTCCTTTCAGGGTTGCTGGAGAGGGCGAGGTGGGCGCCGAGGAGCATCCCGGCGCCGGAGGTGTGACCGATGGCGAGGAGGCGGCTGACGGCCTCGTCGGTGCCGCGATCCGCGGCGAGCGCGAGCAGCAGCGCCCGGAACTCCGGGATGGCCTCGCCCTCGATCGCGTCGGCGAGCAGGGTCGCGGAGAGTGTGGTGGTCCGGTGCGCGTGCTCCCGTACGGCGGCGGCGACCGCCTCGACGGGACGACCCAGCGCGAGACGGGTGACCAGCCAGCCGGAGACGACGTCGTCGCCGACCGGGGTCAGCCCGTCGCCGCGGCCGAGGAGCTCCCTCACGGCGGCCGGGTCTCCGGCGGCGAGGGCGAGCAGCGCGGACCCGGGGAGCTGGTCGCGCACCTGGCCGAGGTCGTGCGTGGGCAGGGTCACCGGCTCGGTCAGGCGGGGGAGGTCGGTCGGGACCAGCCGGTCCACCGTGACGGCGAGCCCGGCGACGTACAGGGTGCCGTCGCGGAGCTCGGCCGGACTGCCGACGGCGACCGCCGGCAGGACGGGCAGCGCGGTCGCGATGGTGGCCGGGACCTGGACCGCTCCCCGGGCGGCCACACCGACGACCCGGTCACCGAACCGGGCGTAGATCGCCTGGGCACCCGCGTGCAGGACGTGGCCGGTACCGGTGAGCTCGCGCACCCGGCGCCGCAGCGCGGCGCTCCCGGCCCCGGGGACCGTGATGGGCGAAACAGTCGGGATCGGCACTCATCGGACGCTAACGGCTGGGCTATCGTGGATCGAATGGTGAGCATTGCCAACGTAGGCGCGGAAGCGGGGCAAGAGTTGATAACCCCTGCCGCCGGTCCCGTCGCTGACCATGTCTCTGTGCATGTCGACGAGCTCGCCGAGGCCCTGGCCCAGCTGGTGCTGGCCGGTGCCGACCTGGGCGACCTCGTCGGGACGATCGGCGAGGTGCTGAAGGCCGAGGTCGCGGTCACCACGACCGACGGCCGCGAGCGGGCCGCGCGGGTCTCCGAGCCAATGCGTGCGCGGCTCACCCAGGCGGCCCTGTTCGACGAGACGGGCCGGCTCCGGGTGGAGTGGCTCGGTGACTGGTCCGGCGGGGAGAACCAGCCCGTCGAGGGCGCTCACATCCACCGGCTGCCGGTGGCGACGCCCGCGCAGGCGCTTGGCCACCTGGTCGCCGTCGTCGAGCGGGACCTGGACGAGATCGAGCTGACCGCGCTGCAGCGGGCCGCCACCGCGGTCGCGCTCTCCATCACCCGGGACCAGGCGGTCTCGGCGGTGGAGAACAAGTACCGCGGCGACTTCCTGCGTGACATCTTCCTCAACCGGGCGGGCTCCGAGGAGTTCGTCCGCGAGCACGTCGTCGGGTTCGGCTGGGAGATGAGCGGGCCGATGGTCGTGGTCGTGGCGCAGATCGACCCGGCCCCGCCGTACCAGCCGGCCGCCAGCGTCGAGGACCAGCGCGGCTGGCAGGAGCGGTTCGCCAACGCCTGGCGGCAGGTGGCCAGCGCCGTCGACCGGTCGATCCCGATCGCGGACTTCGGCTCCGAGGTGGTCGCGGTGCTGTCCTCGGAGGACCCGGAGGTGACCGCGACGACCGTACGGCGGATGGTGCACGCGGTCGCGGGGGACAAGGGCGGCGGGAGGCGTCCGTTCTCGGCCGGCGTGGGCCGGGTCGCCGCCGGTGTCGGTGGGCTGCCGGAGAGCTATGCGCAGGCCCGCCGTGCGGTCGAGGTCGGCCGCCGGGTCCGCGGGGGCAGCACCACCACCTGGTTCGACGAGCTCGGCCTGCACCGGCTGATCGCGATGGTGCCGGACAACGACGAGCTCCGCGCCTTCGCGTACGACGTCCTCGGCGAGCTGGCGCAGCCCACCGAGGAGGCGGCGACCCTGCGGGAGACCCTCCAGGTGCTGCTGAACACGAACTTCAACGTGGCCGAGGCCGCGCGCACGCAGTTCTTCCACTACAACACCATGCGGTACCGGGTCGGGAAGCTGGAGCGGCTCCTCGGGCCGATCGCCTCGGACCAGAACCTGCGGCTCGACGTCGCGGTGGCGTTGAAGGTGCTGGAGGTCGTGGAGGGCTGAGGCCCTAGTCATCCGAGGTGCACGATCACCTCGAACGCGTCCGGAGGCACTCGTCGTAGGTCCGAGGCATCAGTGCCGGCATACCTTGCCGGTCAGCAGGCTCGGGTCCGGAACGCCGTCGAGATCCTGCCAGGTCGTGAACAGAGACGATCCGAACGTGACGCCCAGTCCCACGCCCCACGGGTAGCCGACGCCCCACGTGAGGCCCTGCGTCGACCAAGTGTGGGTGTAGCCGCCGCTGACCCTCAGATGGTCATAGCAACTGCCCTGGGTGGGGTCGGGATTGATCCAGACGTCATAGCTGAAGTGCTGGGCCTTGAGGTCGGTCAGGTTCGTGTATCCGTAGGAGCCCGCTGCGCCAGTCGTCGACGGCAGGCTCGACTTCCAGCAAGATCCTCCCGACGAGATGCTGCTGCCCGTCAGAGTGTTGGTCGTTGAGGTCCAACTCACGAATGCTCTGTCATCGACTCCTGCATAGGCGTTGAAGAAGGAGCCCGAGTTTCGTGTCGTGGTGTTGTCGTAGGTTTTGTGATCACAGGCGTCGTAGGCGCGGATCCGAAACCGCTTGAACACGACCGCTCCGTTGAACTTGATCCGCACAGCGTCGTTGGTTCCGATGTCGAAGGATGCGCCCGAGATCGACGGAGGCCAGCAGTACTTGCCCCCGCTGCAGGCCGCACGCCATCGGCCCGTCACTTGGAAGTGATACGCACGCAGTGTCGAGTCGTAGCCGATGTAGTGAGGTGTGTCGACGTCGACCATCTGCGGGCTCTTGTGGCTGATTGCAGCGTTGCTGGCCACTGGGCTCAACAGTGTCCAGAGGACCGCCAACGCCAGTGAGATGCAGGAATGTTTCCAGTATCGCCTCATGGTTTCTCCCTCCCTCTGCGATCCATCGAGGGTTGACCGGGCGCCTTGGCAACTTCAAGCAAGTGCCGCAAGAGCACCCCGAAAATTTTCTGGTGGGCGGACGAAACGCGGGCAACTTCCGCCAGCGTGTCGCGTCCACCTTTCGGCGAAAAGCGCCAGTGAGGGTGTGACCTGGGCCTCACTAGGTTGGTGCCTCTCGGCAGCCCATCGAGGAGGAGTCAGTATGTCGATGTTCACCTGGGAGGTCGTCGAACCGGCCCCCGGTCAGCCCGTAGGTCCCCGGCAGAGACTGCCCTGGGGCAAGACCATCGGGCTCGGCGCTCAGCACGTCGTCGCGATGTTCGGAGCCACGTTTGTGTTCCCGCTCGTCATGGGGCTGGATCCGAACCTGGCGATCCTGTTTTCCGGCATCTGCACGATCGGCTTCCTGATTGCTTGCAACAACCGCGTCCCGAGCTATCTCGGAACCAGTGCCTCGTTCGTCGCCGGCGTGGCGGCGATCCGCGCCCAGGGTGGTGATTCCGCGGATGTCACCGGCGCCATCCTGGTCGCCGGCCTGGTGCTCGCAGCCGTTGGCGTCCTGGTGCACTTCGCCGGCGCCGGCCTGATCCACAAGGTGCTGCCGCCGGCGGTCACCGGTGCTGTGGTCATGCTGATCGGCTTCAACCTGGCCCCGGTCGTGGCTGGCATCTACTGGCCGCAGGACCAGTGGATCGCCCTCATCACGGCGGGCTTCATGGTGTGCGCCGCCGTACTGCTGCCTGGATTCTGGTCACGGATTGCCGTCTTCCTCGCGTTGATCTTCGGCTACTTGATCTCGTGGATCAGCGACTTGCTCTTCGGCGACATTCACTCGATCGTCCCCAAGCTCGGCAAGGTCGTCGACCACTCCCGCGTCAGCTGGCACGACGTCCGCAAGGCCGATTGGCTCGGCTTCCCGAGCGGTCACCTGGACGACGGCGTCTCGGTCGTCCACGGCCCGTCGTTCTCGATGACCTTCATCCTCCTCGTCCTCCCGGGCGTCATCGCGCTGATCGCGGAGAACACTGGTCACGTGAAGGCGGTCGCGGAGATGACCGGTGACGACCTGGACCCGTACATGGGCCGGGCCATCGCCGCGGACGGTGCCGCCACCGCGGTGGCCAGCCTCTTCGGCGGCTCGCCGACCACCACGTACGCCGAGAACATCGGCGTCATGGGTGCCACCAAGGTCTACTCGACGGCCGCGTACTACGTCGCCGGCGCGGTGGCGATCCTGCTCGGTCTCTGCCCGAAGTTCGGCGCGATCGTCAACGCCACCCCGGGCGGTGTGCTCGGCGGCATCACGGTCGTCCTCTACGGGATGATCGGCCTGGTGGGCGCGAAGATCTGGGTGGAGAACGGCGTCGACTTCGGCAACCCGGTCAACATGGTCGGCCTCGCCGGCGGCCTGATCGCGGGCATCGGCGGCGTCACCCTCAAGATCACCGACGACTTCGAGCTCAGCGGCATCGCCCTGGGCACGATCCTCGTGATCGTCTTCTACCACCTGGTGAAGGGACGTCGCGTGGAGCTCGGCGCAGGTGAGGTGACCAAGAGGCTGTGAAGCCCGCACCCTTCGACTACGTCCGGCCGGGGTCCCTGGGGGAAGCCCTCCAGGCCCTGGCCGGGCACGCCGAGGCCAAGGTCCTCGCCGGCGGCCAGAGCCTCGTGCCCTTGCTGTCGATGCGCCTGGCCGCGCCGGCGGTGCTGGTCGACATCAACGCCCTGCCTGACCTCGACCACGTCCGGGTCGACGCGGCCGGTGTCCGGATCGGTGCACTCGCGCGGCACGCGCGGGTGCTCGCCGACCCGGACGTCGCCCGGGTCCAGCCGCTGGTGACCCAGGCCCTGGCCAACGTCGCGCACGCCACTATCCGCAACCGCGGCACCACGGTCGGCTCACTGGTGCACGCCGATGCCGCCGCCGAGATGCCGATGATCCTGCGGCTCCTTGAGGGCTCGGTCGACGTCGTGGGTCCGAGCGGCCGGCGCACCATCGCCGCCGAGGACCTGTACGTCGGACCGCTCGAATCGAGCCTGCACCACGACGAGATCGCGGTCGAAGCGTTCTTCCCGGCGCTGCCGGCCAACACCGGTGTCGCCTTCGCGGAGATCGCTCGCCGGCACGGGGACTACGCGATGGTCGGTGTCGCGGCGGTCGTCACGGTCGAGGGCGACCAGATCACGTCCGCGAAGGCGGGCTACCTGAGTGTCTCGGACGTCCCGGTCGTGGTGGACCTGACCGAGACGCTGCAGCAGGGAGGGGACCCGGGCGAGACAGCCCTGGCGCTCCTCGAACCCGAGACCGACATCCATGCCACCGCCGAGTACCGCGCCCACCTGGTCAGGGTGCTGACCGCGCGGGTGCTGACCGCGGCCGTCGAGAACGCGCAGGAGAGGGTATGACCGAGAAGACCCACGAGCTCCGGCTGACCGTCAACGGCGTCACCCACGAGCTGACCGTGCCCGCCCGGCGACTGCTCTCCGACGCGCTGCGCCACGACCTCGGCCTCACCGGCACCCACGTCGGCTGCGAGCACGGCGTCTGCGGCGCCTGCACGGTGCTGGTCGACGGCAAGCCGATGCGCTCCTGCCTGATGTTCGCGGTCTCTGCGGTCGATGTCGAGATCACGACCGTCGAGGGTCTCGCTCACCAGGACGGCTCGCTCGGCCCGGTGCAGCAGGCGTTCCGCGAGTGCCACGGGCTGCAGTGCGGCTTCTGCACCCCCGGCTTCCTCACCACGATCACTGCCGGCATCGAGGAGAACCCCGACCCCACCGAGGACGAGGCCCGCGACATGATCGCCGGCAACCTCTGCCGGTGCACCGGCTACCAGAACATCGTCAAGGCCGTCTGCCGCGCCGCCGAGCTCAAGGCGCAGGGAGCAGACCGATGACGACCAAGCTGATGGGCACCAAGGTCCAGCGCGTCGAGGACGACCGTCTGGTCCGCGGCACCGGCCGCTACGTCGACGACGTCGCCCCGGACGCCCTTCACGTCGCCGTTCTGCGCAGCCCGCACGCGCACGCGCGCATCCTGTCCATCGACGTGGAGGCCGTCCTCGACATCGAGGGCGTGCACGCCGTCTGGACGTACGAGGATCTCGACGGCGCCATGGCCGAGCCGCTGCCGCTGCTGATCCCGCACCCGACCCTGACCCACGGCCGGACCCAGTACGCCCTGGCCAAGGACGAGGTGAACTACGTCGGCGAGGCCATCGCGATGGTCGTCGCCGACAACCGCTACCTCGCCGAGGACGCGCTCGCGAGCATCGTCGTCGACTACGAGCTGCTGCCCGCCGTGGTCGGCATCGAGACCGCGCGCGCGGCTGAGCGGCTCGTCCACGACGACGTGCCCGGCAACGTGGCCGCGCGGATGGAGCAGTCCAACGGCGACGCGGCGGCCGCCATCGCGGCCGCGCCGCACACGCTGTCGCTGGACCTCGCGATCGAGCGCAGTGCCTGCATGCCGATGGAGGGCCGCGGCGTCGTCGCCAAGTGGGACGCCGACAACGGCCGTCTCCAGGTCTGGTCCTCGACGCAGACCTCCACCGGCGTCCGTGCCGCGGTGGCCGCCAAGCTGGGCCTGGACCTGCTCAAGGTCGACGTGATCACCCCCGACGTCGGCGGTGGCTTCGGCGTGAAGATCAACCACCCCTGGCCCGAGGAGGTGCTGGTCCCGCTGGCCGCGATGCGGCTCGGCCGGCCGGTGAAGTTCACCGAGGACCGGCGCGAGCACTTCATCTCCTCCGCGCACGAGCGCGCCCAGCTGCACCACGTCGAGGTCGGCTTCGACGACGACGGCCGGGTGCTCGGGCTCGACGTGCGGTTCTGGCACGACCACGGTGCCTACACGCCGTACGGGCTGATCGTCCCGATCATCACCTCCACCCAGCTGCTCGGGCCTTACAAGCCGGGCGCCTACCACGTGCAGTTCGACTCGCTCTACACCAACACCGTGATCGTCACGCCGTACCGCGGCGCCGGCCGGCCGCAGGGCTGCTTCGTCATGGAGCGGACCATGGACGCGATCGCCGCGTCGCTGGGCAAGGACCGGGCCGAGGTGCGGGCGGTCAACTTCATCCAGCCCGACGAGTTCCCCTACGACCACGGTCTGATCTTCCAGGACGGCCGCGAGCTCGAGTACGACTCCGGCGACTACCCGGCGATGCTGACCAAGATCAAGGACCTGGTCGGCTGGGACGAGTTCGAGCAGTTCCGCGCCGAGATGGCCGGGCAGGGGCGTCGCGTCGGCATCGGGCTGGCCTGCTACGTCGAGGGCACCGGCGTCGGTCCCTACGAAGGCGCGCACGTGCACATCGAGACCTCCGGCAAGGTCAAGGTCGCCACCGGCCTGACCTCCCAGGGGCAGGGCCACCAGACCGCGTTCGCGCAGATCGTCGCCGACGAGCTCGGCGTGCGCTTCGAGGACGTCGAGGTCACCACCGGCGACACCCGCCGGATGCCGTACGCCGTCGGCACGTTCGCCTCGCGCGCGGCGGTGATGAGCGGCTCGGCGATCCACAAGGCCGCCAAGAAGGCCAAGGAGAAGGCGCTGCGGATCGCGGCCGAGGCGCTGGAGGCGGACGTCGAGGACCTGGAGATCGCCGACGGCGTGGTCAGCGTCCGCGGCACCGACGCGAGCATCCCGCTCGGCACCGTCGCGGTGCTCTCCAACCCGCTGCGCTACGCCTTCGACGAGGCGTCCAAGGCAGCCACCCAGTTCAGCGTCGGCGACCCCGGCAAGCCGCCGGTGGCCGAGGGCGACGAGCCCGGCCTGGAGGGCAAGGACTTCTACTCCCCGCCGCGCTCGACCTTCGCCTCCGGCATGCACGCGGTCATCGTGGAGACCGACCCGGACACGTGCGAGATCAAGATCCTCAAGTACGCCGTGGTGCACGACTGCGGCCACCTCATCAACCCGATGATCGTCGAGGGCCAGATCCACGGCGGCGTCGCGCAGGGCGTCGGCGGCGCTCTCTACGAGCGGATGGCCTACGACGAGTCCGGGCAGCTGCTCAACGCCTCGTTCATGGACTTCCTGATGCCCTACGTCACCGAGGTGCCCACGAGCATCGACATCGACCACCTGGAGACGCCGTCGCCGCTGAACCCGCTCGGCATCAAGGGTGCGGGCGAGGCCGGCGTGATCCCGGGTTCGGCCGCGTTCGCCGCGGCCATCGAGGACGCCGAGCGACTGTCCATCACCGCCATGCCCATCTCGCCGTCGGAGCTGTTCGCGCTCCGGCAGGCGGCTTCGACGAACGCAGGGGAGACCCCATGAAGATCAGCGGCCAGAACACCATCAACGCACCCGTCGACAAGGTCTGGGAGGCCCTGCTCGACCCGCGCGTGCTGGTGGCCACCATCCCCGGCTGCGAGCAGCTCGAGGCGACCGGTGAGAACGCCTACGCGATGACCGTCAGCGCCGGGGTCGCGGCGATCCGCGGCACCTACTCCGGCTCGTGCACGCTGAGCGACCTGAAGGAGCACGAGTCGCTGACCATGCACCTCAAGGGCGCCGGGGCGCCGGGCACCATCGACGCGACCGTCGCCGTGCGCTTCGCGGGCGAAGGTGACGAGACGTCGCTGGGCTACGACGCCGACGCGGTCGTCGGCGGGATGATCGGCGGGGTCGGCCAGCGGATGCTCACCAGCGTCTCGCGCCGGATGGCCGCGGAGTTCTTCGGCAACGTCGAGAAGGTCATCGCCGGCGGCATCCCGGCGGCTGCTGCTCCGGCCGCGGTGTCGGCCGAGGGCGCGCCGGTCTACGCCGCGGCGCCGAAGCCGTCGCGGGTGCCGGTGGGCGACAGCTCGTTCCTGGCCGGAGTCGCCGCGGGTGGCGCGCTGGTCCTGGCCGGCGTGATCGTCGGCGGGATCTTGGGACGTCGTCGATGACGACCGTCGACTCCACCGCGCGCGACCAGGCCGACGCCGTACGGCGCAAGGAGATCTCGGCGCGCGAGCTGATGGACCTGCACCTGGACCGGATCGCCGAGCGGAACCCGCGGCTCAACGCGATCGTCTCGCTCGATCCCGAGCGCGCCCGGGCCGGCGCGGCCGCGGCCGACGAGGCGCTCGCGCGGGGTGCGCAGGTCGGCCCGCTGCACGGGCTGCCGTTCGCGTTCAAGGACACCCACGCCGTGAAGGGCTGGCGCACGACGTACGGGTCGACGCTGTTCGCCGACCACGTGCCGGACCACGACGAGCTGCTCGTCGAGCGCGTCCGCAACGCGGGCGCGGTGACGATCGGCAAGACCAACGTGCCCGAGTTCGCGGCCGGGTCGCACACCTTCAACAAGGTCTTCGGCACCACCCTCAACCCGGTCGACCCGACGCGCTCGGCGGGTGGGTCCAGCGGGGGAGCGGCGTGCGCGCTCGCGGCCGGGATGGTGCCGCTCGCGGACGGCTCCGACATGGGCGGCTCGCTGCGCAACCCGGCCTCGTTCTGCGGGGTGGTCGGGATGCGGCCGAGCCTGGGCCGGGTCCCCGAGTGGCCGCTGTACAACCAGTGGGAGACCACCTCGGTCGGCGGCCCGATGGCCCGCAACGTCGGCGACCTGGCGCTGCTGCTCAGCGTGCTCGCCGGCCCGGACCCGCGCGCGCCGCAAGCGCTGGGCGACCCGGGCTGGTACTTCGCCGATCCCCGGCCGGCCGCGCTGGAGGGACTGCGGGTCGCGCTGAGCGTGGACCTCGGCGGCGCCTTCGACGTCGACCACGAGGTGGCCGGTGTGGTCGAGTCGGCGGCCGCGCTGCTCGGCAAGGCCGGGGCCCAGGTCGAGGACCGGCACCCGGACCTGAGCCTGGCCGAGGACACGTTCCGGACCCTGCGCGCGTGGCACTTCCAGGCCAAGCTGGGCCGGATGCTCGCGGCCAACCCGGACGCGTTCAAGCCCTCGCTGGCCGACAACATCCGCGCGGGGGAGTCGCTCACCGGTGCCGACGTGGCCCGGGCCTACACCCAGCGGACCGCGCTGTCGGAGACCATGCGCAGCTTCTTCACGTCGTACGACGTGCTGGTGCTGCCCGTCTCGCAGGTGCCCCCGTTCCCGGCGGACCAGGAGTTCCCGACGGCCATCAACGGAAGACCGATGGCGACGTACCTGGACTGGATGCGCTCGGCGTACTTCATCACCGTCACCGGCTGCCCGGCGATCTCGCTGCCTGCCGGAACGACGAAGGACGGCCTCCCGGTGGGCGTGCAGATCGTCACCGCGCACGGCGCCGACAAGCGCCTGCTGGAGATCGCCGCCGCCTTCGAAGCGCTGGCCAGCTGAAGCTCGCCGAGGCGGCTCAGCTGAAACTCCCCAGCCCCCTGAGGCGTCGCAGATGAAACTTTCATCTGCGACGCCTCAGCGCGTTTCTAGCTTTCATCTCGGACGCCTCGGCGGGGCTGAGCTTTTCATCTGGGACGCCTCGCGGGTGGGCCTAGCAACATCTGCCGGAGATCTTCAAGGCAGACGGCAGATCGTGCCGTCGTGCGGAATCTTTCCGCTGACTTGAATGTGACCCATGACAAGGCGGATCAGGATCGGCATCGACACCGGAGGCACGTTCACCGACGTCGTCGCCTTCGACGAGGACAGCGGCGCGGTGGTCACCACCAAGACGCCGAGCACTCCGGCGAACCCGGCGGACGGGTTCCTCGCCGGCATCGACAAGGTGCTCGGCATCGCGGAGGCGGACTTCGCGGACGTGGTGGCGGTCAGCCACGGCACCACGGTCGCGACCAACCAGCTCCTCGAGGGCAAGGTGGACGCGCTCGGCTTCGTCACCACCGAGGGCTACGAGGCGATGCTCGAGATCGCCCGGCAGTCGGTGCCGGACGGCTACGGCAACTCCTACTTCTGGGTGAAGCCGGACCGGATCGTTCCCCGCGACCTGGTCAAGGGCGTGGGCGGCCGGCTCGACTTCACCGGCGCGGAGATCCGTCCCTTCGACGAGGACGGCGCCCGCGCGGTCGCCCGCTGGTTCAAGGCCAAGGGCATCGACACTCTCGGCGTCTGCTTCCTGCACGCGTACGCCAACCCGGCGCACGAGGAGCGGATGCGGGACATCATCGCCGAGGAGCACCCGGACGCGGTCGTCTCCATCTCCAGCGAGGTGCTGCGCGAGTACCGCGAGTACGAGCGCTCGATGACCACGCTGGTCGACGCCGCCGTGAAGCCGAAGCTCTCCCGCTACGTCAACAACATCAAGGACCGGCTCGCGCAGGGCAGCGGCCGGACGATCCCGTTCTACGTGATGAAGTCGAACGGCGGTGTGCTCTCGGCCGACGAGGTCGTGCACCAGCCGATTACCACGGTCCTCTCCGGTCCCGCCGCGGGCGCGCTCGGCGCCGCGCTGATCGCGAAGGTGGCCGGCTTCGACAAGGTGCTCACCTCCGACGGCGGCGGCACCTCGACCGACGTCTCGGTCGTCATCGACGGCGAGCCGACGCTGACCACCGAGGGCAGCGTGGGCGTCTACCCGTCGAAGATCCCGATGATCGACGTGGTGACCGTCGGTGCCGGCGGCGGCTCGATCGCCTGGCTCTCGCCCGAGGGCACCCTCAAGGTCGGCCCGCACTCGGCCGGCGCGGACCCGGGCCCGATCTGCTACCGCAAGGGCGGGAGCGAGGTCACCATCACCGACGCGCACGTCTTCCTGGGCCGGATCCCTCCGCACCTGCTCGGTGGCGAGATCCCGCTCGACGTGGACGCGGCGACCGCGGCGATCCAGCAGCTGGCCGGCAAGCTGGGCATCAGCCCCGAGGCCTGCGCCAACGGGATCCTCGAGATCTCTGCCTGGAACCAGGCCAACGCGCTGCGCCAGGTCACCGTCAAGCGCGGCCTCGACGTCCGCGACTTCACGCTGACCACCTTCGGCGGCTCGGGCTCGCTGCTGCTGTGCCGGCTCATGGACATCCTCGGCATCCCGACCGTGCTGGTCCCGCCGAACCCCGGCAACGTCTCCGCCTTCGGGCTGCTCACCGTGGACGTGAAGAACGACTACGTGCAGACCCACGTCGCGCTCCAGTCCTCGCTGGACCCGGCGGTGCTGCAGACCGAGTACGACGCGCTCACCGCGCGTGCCGCCGCGGCGCTCGCCAAGGAGGGCTTCACGGAGGCCGACCACGTCTTCGTGCGGACCGCCGACGTGCGCTACTTCGGCCAGGCCTTCGAGGTCCGGGTCGCGGTGCCGGACGGTCCGGTCACCGACGAGACGCTGCGTCTCGTGGCCGACCGGTTCCACGCCGAGCACCGGGTCCTCTACGGCTACGACTTCTCCGGCGACGACTCCCAGCAGGTCGAGGTGGTGAACCTGCGCGTCTCCGGCGTCGGCCCGATCAAGCGGCCGGAGATCCTGAAGACGGCCGGGGGCTCGGCCCCGCAGCCCACCGGCACCCGCCGGATCTGCTTCGAGGCCGAGGCCGGGTACGTCGAGACGCCGATCTACTGGCGCGCCGACCTGCCCGCGGGCCACGTGCTCACCGGCCCGGTCATCGTCGAGGAGTTCGGCTCGACCGTGCCCATCCACCCCGGCTTCACCGCCCGGGTCGACGACTACGCCAACATCGTGGTGACGAGGAGCAACGCATGAGTGTGAACACCGAGAGCCGTCGCGCTCCCACCCAGTTCCCCTTCGAGTCGCTGACGCCGGACGCCGGACGTAGCGCCGACCCCGTGCTCGTCGAGATCGTGCAGGGTTCCCTGGCCGCGGTCGAGCACGAGGTCGAGACCGCCATCGCGCGGACCTCGCGCAGCCCGATGATCCGCGACGCCCACGACTTCCGCGCGGGCATCCACGACCGCAAGCTGCGCAAGCTCACCGGCCGGTCCTACTCGGCGCTGGTGCACCCGGTCGCGCGGGACTTCCCGATCGACGAGATGAACGAGGGCGACGTCTTCTTCCACAACGACGTCTACCTCTCCGAGGGCGGCATCGGCCACCTGCCCGATCTCTGCGTGACCGTGCCCGTGTTCGCGGGTCCGGCGGACGACCGTCGCGTGGTCGCGTTCGTGCAGGCCTTCGGGCACCACGACGACATCGGCGGCGCGGTGCCGGGCTCGATGCCCTCGCACGCCACCACCGTCTTCGAGGAGGGCCTCGCGGTCCCGCCGATCAAGCTCTGGGACGCCGGCGTGCCCAACCGCGCCGCGCTCACGATCATGACCCGCAACTCCCGGATGCCGGAGTCGCTGGCCGCCGACCTCGACGCCGAGTGCTCGGCCTGCCTCATGGGCGCGCGCCGGCTCGGCGAGCTCTTCGACCGCTACGGCATCGAGACCGTCGAGGCCTGCTTCGACGCGGTCATCGAGCGGTCCACGCAGACCTACCGGCGCGAGATCCTCTCCAAGATCCCGGTCGGTACCTGGACCTGGGAGGACTACGCCGAGCACGACGGCGTCGACGACCCGAAGCTGCACACCCAGCGGATCACCCTGACGCGGACGGCTGCCGACGACCCCGAGGGGGAGCGGCTGGTCCTGGACTTCGGCGGCACCAGCCCGCAGGCCAAGGGGCCGATCAACCACTGCGGCGACTACAGCGACGGCGTCTTCCTCAAGAAGTGGCTTGCGCCGATCCTGCGCAACCTCGCCGACACCCCCGAGCGAATGGCCGAGCTCGACGTCAACGAGGGCGTGGTGCCGCTGATCGAGATGCGCTTCCCGCCCCCGGGCACGCTGCTCACCCCGGTGTTCCCGGCGCCGACCAACGCCCGCACGTTCGTGATCCTGCGGCTGCTCGGCGTGCTGGCCGGCGTGCTCGCCAAGGCGGTCGACGGGCGGATGCCGGCCGACCAGGAGACCATCCGCTACACGGGCGTGTACGGCGAGGACCTCGATGGTCGCTCGTACCTGATGCGCGAGGTGCTCGGCGGCGGCTCCGGCGGGCGCTACTACGCCGACGGCGAGGACACCATCCACGTGGTGCCGGACTCGCGGAACCTGCCGACCGAGTTCACCGAGTCGCGGTTCCCGTTCGTGGTCGAGTCGCTGTCCCTGGCCAAGGACTCAGGCGGGGCCGGCCAGTTCCGCGGCGGCCTGGGCTACGAGAAGCACATCCGGATGCTCAAGGACGCGCATTTCATGTCCATCGCGGACCGCTCGATCCTCGCCTGCTGGGGTGTCAAGGGCGGCAAGGCCGGCAAGCCGTTCGAGGTCGTCATCGACCCGGGCGGGTCGAACGAGCGTGAGGTCGACGCGCTGGCGGATGCGGAGGCGGTCCAGGCCGGCGAGGTGATCCGGATCCGGACGACGGGCGGCGGCGGCTGGGGGAACCCGCTCGAGCGCGATCCGGCTCTCGTCGTACGGGACGTGGTGTGGGAGAAGGTCTCCGCCGAGGCCGCGCTCGCCGACTACGGCGTGGTGCTGACCGGCTCGCTGGAGGACGACTCGCTCGCGTACGACGCCGAGGCCACCGCCGCCGAGCGGGCCGCCCGGCCGGCTCCGGACGAGGCGTTCTTCGACCGGGGGCCGGGCTACGGCGTGCTGGCCGGGGGAGCCACGTCGGCGAGCGTCGACCACCTCTGATGAAGGTCGCGATCGTCGGCGGGACCGGCAAGACCGGTCGTGCCGTGGGCGCGGCGCTGGCCCAGGCGGGTGTAGACGCACACCCCCTGGGCCGGGCCGCGTTCGACGACCTGGACACGGCCTTCGCGGGGGTCGACGCGGTCCACCTGATCGCGCCGAACCTGCACCCCGACGAGCCCGGGTACGTCGGCCAGGTGCTGGCCGCGATGGGCGTCGCCGGTGTGCGCCGGCTCAGCTACCACTCGGTGGCGTCGCCGTACGCGCCGTCGATGCCGCACCACTTGGGCAAGGCGGTCTCCGAGGACCTGATCCGGCGCTCCGGACTGGCCTGGACGATCCTGCAGCCCTGCGCCTACGTGCAGAACCTGCTCCCCGCGCTGGCCCAGGCTCTCGAACGGGGTGAGCTCGCGGTGCCCTACTCCGTGGGCACGCCCTTCGGCCTGGTCGACCTCGACGACGTCGGCGAGGCGACGGCAGTGGTGCTCACCGAGCCGGGTCATGTCGGGGCGACGTACGAGCTCGGCGGGCCGGCGCTGGTCAGCGTCGCGGACGTCGCGGCCGCTGCCGGTGTCCGGGCACGGCGCACCGAGCCCGAGGACGGCACCCACCCGTGGCTGCTGGCGATGTTCGCCTACTACGACGAGCACGGCCTGCCCACCGGCTCGGTGCCGCTGACGTCCCTGCTCGGCCGGCCCCCGACCTCGGTCGAGGACGTACTGGCGCGCGAGCACGGGTGACCGCGCTCAGTCGATCAGCCCGAGCGCCTGCGCCTTCTGGACCGCGTGCAGGCGTGTGTGGCACTCCAGCTTGGCGTAGATCGTGGCCAGGTGACGCTTGACGGTGGCGTCGGCCAGGTGCAGCCGGCGTGCGATCTCCTTGTTGGTGAGGCCGGTCGCGAGGATCGCCAGCAGTTCCCGTTCGCGCACGGAGAGCGGGCTCAGCGGTGGGGACGTGCCTGCGGAGAGCGCGGCGGCTGTGTCGCGTGACACGTTCAGCGTCACCGTGTCGTCGGCGCGCGCCGCGGCGACGATCGCGGCGTGCAGCTCCTCGCGACCGATGCTCTTGATCAGGTAGGCGCTCGCCCCGGCGCGGATCAGCGACCGGACCAGATCGGGTTGGTCGTGCATCGTGACGACCACGACCGCGGTCTCGGGGCTCTCGGCGCGCACCGCTTTCGTGATCGCCTCGCCGCACGTCCCCACGGTCGTCGTGTCGGGCAGGTCGAGCTCGAGGAGCATCACGTCGGGGCGCTGGGACCGAGCGAGGGCCACCGCCTCGGTGCCGGTCCCCGCCTCGCCGACCACGGTGACACCCTCGAAGGTGTTCAGGAGCTGGATGATGCCGCTCCGGAAGAGCCGGTGGTCGTCGGCCACCACGACACGGACCATGATGACAATCTGGACCAGTCGCCGGCCGGTGCGGGGAAAACGTCTTCTCGACCAGGCCGAATTCCAGCATGTGGTCATCTGTCGTGTCGGCTCACGGCGGCCCATGAAAAGGCTCCCAGGGTTGTAGGGCCGCGTGCACCGTTCGGTCCAACTTCGGGATCGACCCGAGGCGGCGCGCGGCCGATCCCGTTGTCGCGCTCCTGCCCGCGACCTAGCGTGCGACGGCATCAGGCCCGGGCGACCTCGGTCCGGGCCACGACGCTCGAGGAGTCAAGATGAGAAAGATGATGACGGTCCTGGCGACCGTAGCGGTGTTGGCGGGCGGCAGTCTGACGATGGCGGGACCGGCGTCGGCCGCGGTGCAGAGCAACTGCGGGAGCGGCGCGCAGATGTGCCTGTTCTACCACTCGCAAGCGTACGGGTATGGCGCCGAGTACGGCACCAGCAACAACGTGAGGAGCTTCAACCCGAACGTCAACGGCGGCACGACGTACGCGTTCAAGGCCGGCCGGTACGGCTCGGCCGGCGCCGGCCAGTCGGTGTGGAACAACGCCGGCGCAGCCGGCGACTATTCGAGCTACCGGAACTTCGCGGTCTGGTACAGCTCGGGGTGGACGGGGGTCTACGACGTCGTCCCCTACGGCAAGAGGATCGACCTGACGAAGACCTACAACAACGACGCCTCGATGGGCTGGATTTGATCAACGCGGTCTCACGCGTGGGGGCGGCGACGGGCCGTCGTCGCCCCCTCTGCCTGCTCGGGGTGCTGGTGAGTGTGGCGATCCTGCTCGCCGGGTGCGGAGGCGGAAGCTCGCCGAGGTCCCGGCCCTCGCTGAGCCCCTACGAACCGCCGGCGGTGTCGTCCTCGGCCGGATCGCCCTCCGGGCTGCTCCCGATCCAGCAGTACATGCTGCTCGGGCGGGATTACGACGTCGTCATGCGAGCCGTGGTCGTCCTGGCGCAGCAGTGCATGGACAAGCAGGGGTTCAAGGTCACGCTCCCGCCCCCGGTGCCAGCCCGCGGCGCAATATCCGACCTGAGTTATGGCCGTTACGGGCTGGACAGCTTGGCGGAAGCAGAGGGATACGGCTACGGATTCGCGCCGGAGCATCGTCCGCGTCCTGATCCCGCCGGCGAGGAGTTCGAGCGCTCGATCACCGCGACCGAACGGAGCGCGCTCGTGGGGGCCGATCTCGCCGAGATGGACGCCCGGTACCGGAACGGCTGCGTCGGGCAGGCCGACCAGCGGCTCATGGCCGGGACCTCGGCCATCTGGGCTGACGGCATCCAAGCCTCGCCTCTGGTTCGGCAGGTCAATCTGGACCCACGCGCGAAGGATTCGCCTGCCACGGAGTCTTCGATGAAGAACTTCGCCGGTTGCATGGCTGCGGCCGGCTACCCGGACACCCCGGATCCGCGAGAGCCGCCGCCTCAGTTTCGCCGGTCGTCTCCTGCCAGCGAGGCCACCGCGGCCGAGAAGCGTGCCGCGGTCACACAGTTCAAGTGCCAGCAATCGAGCGGCGTCTCCGCGGCGATGCGGTCTGCGGAGATCGCCTTCCAGCTCAAGGCGATCGACGCCAACCCGGAGGCGTTCGCGCAGATCAAGTCCGACATCCAGGCGGTGGTCCGCAGGGCGACGACGATCGTGGGGGATCGATGAGATGGCGAGCACCTCAGCCCGGTCCGGCACGCTCCTTCGGGATCCTGGTCTCTGTCGCCGTCGCTGCCATGGTCGTGGGCCTGCTGCTCGCCGGCGCGGTTCGCTCACCTGCCCAGCAGGCCCTCGACACCCGGGCACCCGCCCGGTTGCTCATCACCGCGCCCGTGACCACGCAGAAGGCGACGGCGCCGTTGACAGTGCGCGGCACGGTGGACGTCGGCCAGGAGGTGGCGGTGGGCCCGATCCAGGCCTCGACCGCGTTGTCGATCGTCACCGGCGTGTTCGTGAAACCCGGCACCGTGGTGAAGCCGGGCGATCGCCTGATCGAGGTCTCCGGCCGGCCGGTGCTCCTGCTGCGAGGCAGGTTCGGCGCGTACCGGGACCTCCGCGTCGGCGACCGCGGCCCTGATGCGGCCCAGGTGAACAGGGCACTCGTCGGCCTCGGGCTGCCGGCGCCGCGTGGCGCGAGCTTCACCGCTGCTTCCGCGGCGGCGCTCACCCTGCTGTACGCCCGGTACGGGTACGCACCTCCGGCCGGCGGCCGTCTCGACCGCAGGGAGGTGGCCTTCGTCCCGGACAAGACCGCGCTGGTCACGGCGGTGGCGGCGGCAGTCGGTGGGAACGCGAAGGCGCCGAACCTGGTGGCGCTCTCCTCCGGAACGACGCTGGTCACCGCGAACCTGGACCCGAGCTCGGCGCGGACCATCCGGCGGGGGAACAAGGCCACGATCGACCTCGACGACGCCGAGGACCCGGTGCCGGCGGTCGTCTCCGCGGTCGTGATCGGCGCGGACCTGTCCTCGACGAGGATCGAGCTCACTCCGAGCACGCCGATCTCCGCGGCCCACAACGGAGTCGACGTCCGCGTCGAGATCGAGGCCAGCCTGGGCGGGCAGGGCATGCTCGCCGTGCCGGTCACCGCGATCTTCTCCCAGGCCGATGGCCGGACGGTCGTGGTCAAGGTCGACGGCTCGGCCCGGCGCACGATCCCGGTGCGCGTCGGCAGCACCATCGGCGGCTTCGCCGCCGTCGTCCCGACCGACCCAGCAGGGCGGGCGGAGCCGTTGCGGGCCGGGGACCAGGTGGAAGTCAGTGGCCCCGGAGTCGGCTGAGGCTCGAGCGGGCTCGCTCATCGAGATGCGCGGCGTCGAGCGCCGCTACCCGGGTCCGCCGGAGGTGCTCGCCCTGCGCGACGCGACCTTCGAGGTCGCCCCTGGCGAGTACGTCGCGATGATGGGTCCCTCGGGATCGGGAAAGTCGACGCTCCTCAACGTGATCGGGCTCCTCGTCCAGCCCACCGGCGGCACCTACCGGCTCGACGGCGTCGACGTCGGCAACCTCAGCGAGCCCGAGCTCGCCGGCATCCGGGCCCAGTGGCTCGGCATCGTCTTCCAGGCGTTCCACCTGCTCTCCGACAGGACCGCCGAGGCCAACGTCGCTGTCGGAGCCCTGTACGGCGGCGCGCAGCTGAGCCGGGCCGAGGTCCGCGACCGGGCCCGTGCGGCCCTGGAGGGCGTGGGGCTCGCGCACCGCGTGACCGCGTTCCCGTCGACGATGTCCGGCGGGGAGCGCCAGCGCGTCGCCATCGCACGGGCACTCCTGATGCGACCCCGGCTGCTGCTGTGCGACGAGCCGACCGGAAACCTGGACTCCGGCTCGGCCGCCGGTGTGCTGGACCTGTTCAGCGAGCTTCACGCGCAGGGGCAGACGATCGTGACGATCACCCACTCCGCGGAGGTGGCATCGCGGGCCGGGCGGACGCTGTGGATGCTCGACGGGACCGTGAGCGAGCGATGAGGCCGGACAGCCGCCCGCAGGCCGGTGCGATCCCGCGGTCGCGGTTGCCGTTCAGCCGCTTCCTCAACGAAGTCGTCCACGGGATCGGCGCGCGCCCCCTGCGGGTCGCGCTCACGATCGCGGGCACCGTCCTCGGCACGGCGACCCTGGTGGCGGTCCTCGGGCTCACGACCTCGACCCAGGGGCAGGTCTCGGAGCGGTTCTCGTTCCTGCGCGCCACCGAGATCGAGCTCGTCCCGAACGGAGGTGCCTTCGGTGTGGGCGGGTTTCCTCCCGACGCCGACGAGCGGATGAGCCGCCTGAACGGCGTCAACGCGGCCGGGATCGCCTGGCAGGTGGACGCCGTCGACTGGAACTCGGTGTCGAAGACCCTGGTGCCCGGTCAGGCCGGCACCCCTCCCACGGGGATCTCCGTCTTCGCGGCCTCACCAGGCTTGCTCCGGGCGAGCCGGGCGACGTTCGGCCAAGGCCGCAACGTGGATCCCTTCTGCGCCGAGCATCGCTGTCGTGTCGCGCTGCTGGGCTCGGTGGCGGCCCAGAGGCTCGGGATCGGGCGGCTGCAACCGGGGTTGTCGATCTTCATCGGCGGCACCCCGTTCCTGGTGCAGGGCATCGTCGATGACATGAAGCGCAACACGCAGATGCTCGGTGGGGTTCTGGTGCCCGACACGACGGCGGCCGAGCTGTGGGGGCCACCGGCGAGCAGTCCCGCCTGGATGACCGTCGACACACGCATCGGCGCCGCCGGGGTGGTCGGGTCGCAGGCACCTCTCGCGCTCCGCCCCGACAACGTCAACGCCTACCAGGTGAACCTGCCTCCGGATCCGAGGTCCTTGCAGAACAGCGTGGGCGGTGACCTCTCGGGTCTGTTCCTCGCGCTCGGTGCGATCACGCTCGTCGTCGGTGCCTTCGGCATCGCGAACCTGACCACCGTCTCGGTGATGGAGCGCGTTCCCGAGATCGGGCTCCGTCGCGCCCTGGGTGCCCGCGCGATCCACGTCGGCCTCCAGTTCGTCGGTGAGTCGGGGACGCTCGGCCTGATCGGCGGCCTGATCGGGACGCCGGTGGGCATCGCCGTCGTCCTGCTCGTGTGCGTGCAACGGGAGTGGACGGCGCTGCTGCCACCGGCGCTGCTGGCGACCCCGCTCCTCGGCTTGAGCGTCGGTGTCGTCGCCGGCATCTACCCCGCCTGGCGTGCTGCTCGGATCGAGCCGGTCACCGCTCTCCAGCGTTGACCGGGCACCGCTGGCAGTAGTTGCCAGGGATGGCGCCCCGCGTTGGCTGATCCGCACGATGAACGCACGTGAGGGCGGTCACTAGGTTCGGCGTCATGAGAATCCTGCTGGCCCTGGGCGGCAACGCGATGACGTCGCCCGACGGGAAGGCCCGTCCCGAGGACCAGATCGCCGCCGCGAAGCAGGCCATGGAGGCCGTCGCCGACCTCGTCGCCGAGGGCATCGAGGTGGTCATCACCCATGGCAACGGCCCGCAGGTCGGCAACATCCTGGTCAAGAACGAGATCGCAGCTCACGTCGTACCGCCGGTGCCGCTGGACTGGTGCGGTGCCCAGACCCAGGGCACCCTCGGCGACATCCTGATGAACGCGCTGGACGCGGCGCTCGCCGCGCGCGGGATCGACCGGCCCTCCGCGGCGCTGGTCACCCGGACTCGGGTCGACCCCGACGACCCCGCGTTCGCCACGCCCAGCAAGCCCGTCGGCCGGTACCTGCCCGAGGACGAGGCCCGGAAGATGATGGACCACGGCGAGACCTGGGAGGACCGGGGCGAGCGCGGCTGGCGCCGGGTGGTGGCCTCGCCGGAGCCGCTGGAGGTGCTCGACGCCCGCGCGGTCGCGACCCTGGTCGACGCCGGCTACGTGGTGATCGCCAACGGTGGCGGCGGCATCCCGACCGTGCGCGAGGCCGACGGCACCCTGGCCGGTATCGAGGCCGTCATCGACAAGGACCTCGGCGCCGCGCTGCTCGCGCACAGCGTCGAGGTCGACATGCTCGTGATCGCCACCGACGTGGCGCACGCGGTGCTCGGCTTCGGCACGCCGCAGGCCCAGGACATCGGCGAGGTCACCCTCGACCAGATGCGCGAGTACGCCGAGGCCGGCCACTTCGCCGGCGGCTCGATGGGCCCGAAGGTCGAGGCGCTGCTGCGCTACGTGGAGCAGTCCGGCCGGCGCGGTGTCATCACCGACCTCAGCAGCATCCTCCTGGCCGCCGCCGGCCAGGCCGGAACGATCGTCGTCCCCAACCGAAAGGAATCCTGACCATGCCCGCAGCCATCGAAGTCCGCAAGGTGCCGATCCACTCCGTGGCCGACGCCTCGGAGCTCGCGAAGCTGATCGACGACGGCGTCTTCAAGGCCGACCGCGTCATCGCGATCATCGGCAAGACCGAGGGGAACGGCGGCGTCAACGACTACACCCGGATCATCGCCGACCGCGCCTTCCGCGAGGTGCTGATGGACAAGGGCGCCCCGGCGGACCAGGTCAAGGGCGTGCCGATCGTCTGGTCCGGTGGCACCGACGGCGTCATCAGCCCGCACGCGACGATCTTCGCGACCACCGACGTGGCCGAGGACGACCCGAGCAAGGCCGAGCCGCGGCTGACCGTCGGCTTCGCGATGAGCGAGCCGATCCTGCCCGAGGAGATCGGCTACACCGCGATGATCAAGAAGGTCGCGGACGGCGTGAAGGTCGCCATGGAGCGGGCCGGCATCACCGACCCGAAGGACGTGCACTACGTCCAGACCAAGACCCCGCTGCTCACCATCCACACCATCCGCGACGCGCACAGCCGCGGCAAGGAGGTCTGGACCGAGCACACCCACGAGTCGATGGACCTGTCCAACGGCGTCACCGGCCTCGGCATCGCCGTCGCCCTCGGCGAGATCGAGATGCCGACCGACGCGGACGTCATGAACAACCGCGACCTGTACTCCTCGGTGGCCTCCTGCTCCTCGGGCGTCGAGCTCGACCAGGCCCAGATCGTCGTGGTCGGCAACGCCACCGGCGTGGGCGGCCGCTACCGGATCGGCCACTCGGTGATGAAGGACGCCCTGGACCAGGACGGCATCTGGGAGGCCATCAAGTCGGCCGGCCTGGACCTGCCCGAGCGCCCGCACCACACCGACCTGGACGGCAAGCTGGTCAACGTCTTCCTCAAGTGCGAGGCCTCGCAGAACGGCGAGGTCCGTGGTCGCCGCAACGCCATGCTCGACGACTCCGACGTGCACTGGCACCGGCAGATCAAGTCCTGCGTGGGCGGCGTGACCGCCTCGGTCACCGGTGACCCCGCGGTCTTCGTGTCGGTCTCCGCGGCCCACCAGGGTCCCGAGGGCGGCGGCCCGGTCGCCGCGATCGTCGACCTCGGCTGATATCTCGGACACCAGGAAGGGCCCGGCTTCGGCCGGGCCCTTCGTCTACCCGTGTGATCTTGACGCTGGGTGAGTGATGTTTCGCTCGGGTAGGGGCGAATTCCCATGTTGACCAGAAATTTCGCCCGCGTGCGCTACTCCTCGAGCCAGGCGCGGATCGACTCGTTGTGCTGCCCGAGGGTCGGGGGAGCGGCGTGCTGCTCGCGTCCACCGGCGTACGCGTTGTCGTCGAAGCGCAGCGGCGGGCCGGGGAGCTGGATCGGGCCGAGGGAGGAGTGCTCGACGTCGATGAGAAGGCCCTGGGAGCGCGTCTGGTCCCAGGAGTAGACGTCGTCGAGCGAGCGCACCTTGCCGGCGGGCACGCCGGAGGCGTCGAGCCGGGCCAGCACGTCCTCGGCGTCGAGGTCGGCCAGCAGGCCCTCGATCAGGTCGATGAGCGCGTCCCGGTTCGTGACTCGCTCGGGGTTGGTGGCGAAGCCGTCCGTCGCGGGATCGATGCCCATCTCGGCGGCGAACGCCTGCCAGAGCTTCTCCGAGCCGCAGGCGATCTGGATCGGCGCGGTCCGGGTCGCGAACATCCCGTACGGCGCGATCGACGGGTGGTGACCGCCGGCGAGCCCGGGGACCTCCTTGGCCACGGTCCACTTGGTGCCCTGGAACGCGTGCACGCCGACCATCCCGGCCAGCAGGGAGGTGTGCACCACCCGGCCGGTGCCGGTCCGCTCGCGCTCGTACAGAGCGGCGACGACGCCGTACGCGCCGTTCATCCCGGCGAGCAGGTCCGCGATCGGCACGCCGACCTTGGTCGGCTCGGTCAGGCCGGTCAGCGACATCAGGCCGCCCTCGCCCTGGGCGATCTGGTCGAAGCCCGACCGGGTCGCCTCGGGGCCGTCGTGGCCGAAGCCGGTGATCTGCAGGACCACCAGCCGGGGGTTGAGCTCGTGCAGCCGGGAGACCGGGAAGCCGAGCCGGTCCAGGACGCCGACGCGGAAGTTCTCCATCAGCACGTCCGCTCGGGCGACGAGCCTGGCGAGCACCTCGGAGTCGGCCGGGTCCTTGAGGTCGAGGGTGATCGACTCCTTGTTCCGGTTCGCGGAGAGGAAGTACGTCGACTCGCGCTCGCCGCCCTCGGGTTCCACGAACGGCGGGCCCCAGCCCCGGGTGTCGTCACCGGTCGGGCTCTCCACCTTGATGACCCGGGCGCCGAGGTCGCCGAGCATCATCCCGGCGTGCGGCCCGGCGAGGGCGCGGGTGAGGTCGAGAACAACGATTCCGTCCAAGGGTCCAGGCATGCGTGTGACGGTACTGCCAGCCCGGGGTGCGTCGTATGGCAGCAGTTGCCAACGCGCCGGAAGGCTCCTTGGTCGTAACGTCCGGCACGTGAGTGCACGTCGCCTGAATGCCCGCGAGCTCATCGAGCTCGTCCTCGACGACGGCTCCTGGGTCTCCTGGGACGCCGCTCCGGACCGCGCGGGGATCACCGAGGAGTACGCCGCCGAGCTGGCCGCCGCCCAGGAGAAGTCCGGTGCCGACGAGTCGGTGCTGACCGGGGAGGGCCTGATGCACGGCCGCCGGGTCGCGGTGATGGTCTCCGAGTTCGGGTTCCTGGCCGGGTCGATCGGCCGTGCCGCCGCGGACCGCGTGGTCGCCGCCGTCGAGCGCGCCACCGCCGCCGGACTGCCGCTGCTCTCGGCGCCGGCCTCCGGGGGCACCCGGATGCAGGAGGGCACTCCCGCGTTCGTGCAGATGGCCCGGATCTCGGCCGCGGTCGCCGCCCACCGCGCGGCCGGCCTGCCGTACCTGGTCTACCTGCGCCATCCCACCACCGGCGGCGTGATGGCCTCGTGGGGCTCGCTCGGCCACGTCACCGTCGCGGAACCGGGCGCGCTGGTCGGGTTCCTCGGCCCGCGGGTCTACGAGGCCCTGTACGGCGAGCCGTTCCCGGCCGGGGTGCAGACCTCGGAGAACCTGCACGCGCACGGCCTGGTCGACGCCGTGGTCCCGCCCGAGGAGATCTCGGGGGTGCTCGACCGGGCCCTGACGATCCTGCAGTCCCGTCCCGCACTCCCGGAGACGACGGTCGTGGACGCCGAGATCCCCGAGGTGGATGCCTGGGACGCGATCACCCGGTCTCGTCGCTCAGACCGTCCCGGCGTACGACGGCTGCTGCGCTACGCCGCCACCGACGTGGTCCCGCTGACCGGTACCGGGCAGGGCGAGACCGATCCCGGCCTGCTGCTGGCGCTGGCCCGCTTCGGGGACGCGCCGTGCGTGTTCCTCGGACAGGACCGGCGCGGCCAGACGGCCGACCACCGGATGGGACCGGGCGCACTGCGGGAGGCCCGTCGCGGGATGCGCCTGGCCGTCGAGCTCGGCTTGCCGCTGGTCAGCGTGATCGACACGCCCGGAGCCGCGCTGAGCGTCACCGCCGAGGAAGGCGGTCTCGCCGGCGAGATCGCCCGGTCGCTGGCCGACCTGGTCACGCTGCCGGCGCCGACGCTGTGCCTGATGCTCGGTGAGGGCAACGGCGGCGGCGCACTGGCGCTGCTGCCCGCGGACCGCGTGGTCGCCGCCCAGCACGCCTGGCTCTCACCGCTGCCACCAGAGGGGGCGAGCGCGATCGTGCACCGCGACACCGCCCACGCCCCCGCGATGGCCCGCGCCCAGCAGGTGCGCGCCCAGGATCTGCGGGCTCTCGGTGTGGTCGACCGCATCGTTCCCGAGCTGCCGGACGCCGCCGAGGAGCCGGCCGCCTTCTGCCGCCGGGTCGGCGCCGTGCTCACCGAGGAGCTCAGCCGCCTCTTCCACGCCGACGTCGCCACCCTGGTGCCGCAGCGAGCCGCCCGCTACGCCGTGCGCTGACCCCGGCGCGCCCTCAGCGCAGGGTGGCGAGGTGCTGGTGCACGGCGGTGGAGATCCGGGCCTCGTCGCCGGTGGCGAGCAGGTCGAGCAGGCAGCCGCGGAGCACGCCGAGGGTGAGGGTGCGGCGGGCCAGCCCACGCTGGGTCCTCCGCTCGCGCGGGGGTTGCGCGGCCGCGAGGATGGCCAGCCAGTCGGTGACGGTGGCCTCCGCGAACCCCGCCCACGGGCCCTCCGGCTCGACGAGCGAGCGCGCGTAGGCCTCGGCCCACAGGCGCAGCAGCGGGCGGTGCTCCGCCGCGGCGAGCCAGGCCCAGACCCGCTCGGCCGTCGCCGGAAGACCGGTCCCGGCCTCCGGAAGGTCGAGGGCGGCGAGCTCGTCGGCACGCGCGCGGGCCAGCAGCGCCCGGACCAGGCCGTCCTTGTTGCCGAACAGGAACATCAGCACCCGGGGACTGGTCCCGATCGCCGCGGCCAGCGGGCGCAGCGAGAGGTCGACGAGGCCGTGCCGGAGGGCATGGGCGTAGGCGGCCTCGAGCAGCTCGTCGCGGCGGGCGGATGTCGCTGGCGCGGTCTCGGTCACGGGAGTAGCCTACTGAAACAGTCGTGTCAGTGAAGGAGGCGCGCGTGGTGACACCGACGCTGCGGGTGGCGGACCGGCCCGGCGACCTGGGCTGGATGGTGCTCGCGCACGGCGAGATCTACGCCGAGCAGCTGGGCTGGAGCACCGAGTTCGAGGCGATGGTCGCCGCGATCGTGGCCGAGTACGCCGCCGGCCACGACCCGGCGCGCGAGGGCGCCTGGATCGCGGAGGTCGACGGCGAGCGAGCCGGGTGCGTCTCGCTGGTCGCCGACGAGGAGCCCGGGACCGCGAGGCTGCGGATCCTGCTGGTCACCCCGACCGCCCGGGGCCTCGGCGTCGGCTCGCTGCTGGTCGGGACCTGCCTCGACCTGGCCCGGAAGGCCGGGTACGAGAGAGTGACGCTGTGGACGGTCGCCGGGCTGGACTCGGCGCGCCGGATCTACGAGGCCGCCGGCTTCCGGCTGGTCCGCGAGGAGCCGCAGCACCGCTTCGGGCACGAGGTCATCGGCCAGACCTGGACGCTCGCGCTGCGCTGAGGGGCGCTCAGCTGATCGCCGCCACGAACCGCTGGACCGGCTCGTCGGCCTTGCCGCACGACGGCGGCCGCACGCCCTCCTCGTACGACGTGACGCTGACCGTCCACCTGCGCCCGTCGCGGTGCCGCACGCACCACCCCGCCGCGTCGGGCGTCACGGTCAGGTCGTCGAGACCGGTGATCCCGGCGACCAGGCGGACCTCGGCCTCCGCGACCTGCCCGAGGCTCGGCCAGGTCGAGCGTCCGCGGTAGCCGTGTTCGAGCAGCTCGCCCCGGTCGGCGGCGTCCAGGATCCCGGCGGCGTCGAGGACCCGGCCGTGCAGCACGCCGTACGGAAGAAGGACGGTGGTGGGAGCGAACCGGTGGCCGGACGTGTGCGTGACCTCCCAGACGCGTTCGGGGTGGGAGGCGGCGGCCGCGTGCGCGATCGGGCGGCCGAGCCGCGCGCAGCAGGTGTCGCGGGTGCCGTTGGTGCAGACGAGCAGGACCGGTGCCGACGGCGCGAGCCCGGGCAGCGAGGCGAGAGCCAGGTCGCGTGCGCCGGACGCCACCGCCGCCCAGTCCAGCGACAGCAGCGCGGACGGATCCGGCACCGTGCCGGCCAGCAGCCAGGTGCCGGACGGATGGGTGTAGCCGACGAGCACCGTCCGGGCGTCCGACCCGGTGACGTCGGCGTGCCGTCCGGGGCGGCGGACCAGGCTCGGCCGCACGCCGTGCGCCCCGGCGAGCTCCTCGATCGAGCGCCCCAGGCCGGCGTCCAGGTGCGAGTCGGTGAACGCCTTCTTCCCCCAGGGGCCGTTCTGCTCCAGGCAGACCCACGCGACCGCGTCCGGCGCCGAGCCGGCGAGACCCTCGCCGACGGCGGCCGAGGTGGTGCTGCAGGGGATCGTCGTCATCCGGCGGTCACTCCCAGGGTGAGTGGCTGGCCGGCGCCCCGGGTGCGGGCGCCGCGGAACAGCAAGAGTGCCAGCACGCCGGCGAGCAGCGCACACCCGGCCGCGCCCCAGAAGATCGCGTGCAGCTGCTCCAGCCCCGCTCCCTGGAGCAGGTCGCTGTACGCCGAGCACCGGGTCTTCCCGCCGCACACCTCCGACGGCTCCGGGAAGTCGTCCGCGACGGCGTAGTAGCGGCGCAGCCCGATCGTGGTCAGCACCGAGATGCCGACCAGCATGCCGACCATCCGGCTGACCACGAGCAGGGCGCTGGTGACCCCGTGCACCGCGTCCGCGGTGCTGGCCAGCAGGGCCGCGTTGACCGGGGCCAGGGCGAGCCCGAAGCCCAGGCCGGTGAGCGCGAGGACGGCGCCCGAGGTGACGTGGTGGGTCAGCGCCTCGGCGTCCCAGCCGCTCATCAGCGCGAACCCGAGCGCGGCGGCGGCCATGCCGATCGCGGCCACGGCGCCGGAGGGCAGCGCGCGGGTCAGGTAGCCGCCGGCGACCGCGCCGACCGGCAGCGCGACCAGGAGCTCGACCAGCACCAGCGCGGCCTTGACCTGGGAGTCGTCGTACACGGTGACCCGGGCGAAGACCGGGACGTCGACCAGCGCCGCGATGAGCGCGGCGCCGACGAAGAAGCTGACCAGCAGCGCGGCCCAGGCCGGCCGGCGGGCGAACGAGCCGCGCGGGACCAGCGGCGCCGTGGCCCGGCGCTGGTGCAGCACGAAGACGGCCGCCGCGACCGCGCCGACGGCCAGGAACCACGGCCCGGCAGGGGAGAAGACCTGGATCGCCGGGTCCGCGGTGGCGAACGCCAGGATCACCCCGCCCAGCGCGACGGCCAGGAGCCCGGCCCCCACCAGGTCGGCCCGGCGCGCGGTCGCGACCCAGTCCCGCAGGTCCAGGAAAGGCCGCGGGGCGAGCAGCAGCCAGCCCAGCAGCGCGAGCCCGAGCCCGATGACGACGAGACCGAGCTGCGACCACCAGATCGGACCGGAGCCGTCGCCGAAGGGCACGAACGGCCCGCCCCAGGTGACCGAGGTGACCAGCGCGGAGGGCTGTCGCATCAGCAGCAGGAGACCGGCCAGCCAGAGCCCGAGCAGGAGCAGGCCCACCGCGTCCGGCCGGTGGCGGGGCAGCGGCGGGCCGAGCGCAGCGATCCCGGCGGCCAGCACCAGCCCGACCGCCAGGTTGATCCAGAAGATGTCGCGCCAGTCGCCGACGACGAGCACCACGGCGCCGTACAGGGGACCGACGACGCTGCCGAGCTCCTGGACCGCCCCGACCACGCCGAGCGGCACCCCGCGGCGCTCGGCCGGGTAGATGTCCGCGACCAGGGCGAGGGTGACCGGGACCAGCCCGCCACCGCCCACCCCCTGGAGGAAGCGGCCGGTCACCAGCGACGGCAGGTCGTAGGCGGCCGCGGTCACCAGCGAGCCGAACCCGAAGACGAGCAGCGACGCGGTCAGCACCGGCAGCCGGCCGCGCAGGTCGGCGATGCGGCCGATGAGCGGCAGCATCGCGACGTAGCCGAGCAGGAACCCCGAGATGATCGGCGCGGCCCGCTGCAGCTCCTCGACGCTGAGCCCGACCGAGCCCATCATCTCCGGCAGCGAGAGCACCACCACGTAGGTGTCCGCGGCCGCGAACGCGACCGCCACCGCGGCGAGACCGAGCAGGACGCCCGGAGAACGGCGCGGCATCACGGCTTCTTGATCGTGACGCTCTTGTCGTAGTCGTCGAAGGCCAGGTCGTAGGTGACGTCGCCGGCCCCGGAGAAGAACGCGCCCGTCACCGACAGCGTCGCGATCCGCCCCTCGCCGTCGATCCCGACGAGGGTCCGGTAGGTACCGGTCTGGTTCGCGCTCGGGATGATCGGCTTGACCAGGGTCCCGGGCAGGGTGCCGGCGTACGTCGTCAGCACCTGCTTGCCCTCGCGGGTCTTGCCCTTCTGCTTCAGCCCGTCCAGCCGGAGCAGCAGGCCGGAGATGCCGGCCGCCGGGTCGGCGAAGTCGGCCGGGTCCGGGGCGCCGTACTCGCTCGGGTCGATGGCGGCGTAGGACGCGGCGAACGGCAGCTTGGCGTAGACCTTGCCGTCGACCGCGACGATCGGGATCTCGGTGTTGAAGCCCTTGAACAGCACCTTGACCTTGCCGTCGAACGCGGGCTGGTGGGTCAGGGTGCCGTCGGCGCCGAGGACCGCGTCACCCGTCTCCGGCTTGGAGCCGGTGCTCATGGTGAGGTGCACGCTGCTGGCCTGGTCGAAGCTCGTCTTCGCCTTCGCCAGCACCTTCTGCGGGTCGGCCTTCGCGCCGCCCTCCTCACCGCCTCCACAGCCCGTGACGGCGAGCGCGAGCGCCAGCCCGAGAGCGGCCGCACGAGTCCTCATGGCGCTCAGCCTCCCACGGGCCCCGCGCAGGCAGCGATCGGCTGGCTGCCCGGCGTGCCGGACCCGTCGCGGCGGCCGTCCGCGGCGGGCAGGTCGATCGGGGCGCCGCTGGCCGCGGACGCCATCGCGGGCGCGGTGCCGGCCCAGGCGAAGACGAGCACGTCCTCGCCCTTGAGGAAGCGGTGGCAGCGGACGCCGCCGGTGGCCCGGCCCTTGCCCGGGTACTCCGCGAACGGGGTCACCTTCACCGACCCGGACTCGGTGCCGGGCAGCGCCGTGCTGGCGCCGGAGGCCGTCACCACGACGGACTCGCCGGTGATGGCGCCGAAGAACGTGACCTTCGCGCCACTGCTCAGCTTGATGCCGGCGATGCCGCCGCCGCCCCGGCCCTGTGGCCGCACCGCGGACGCGCTGAAGTGCAGCAGCTGGGCGTCGTCGGTGATGAAGCAGAGCGTCTCGTCCCCGGTGGCGAGCTGGACCGCGCCGACCACGGCATCGCCGTCGGCGAGCGCGATCACGTCCCAGTCGTCCTTGTTGCTCAGGTACTCCGGCTTGACCCGCTTCACCACGCCCTGGGCGGTGCCGAGCGCGAGACCGGGCGACTCAGCATCGAAGGTGGTCAGGGCCAGCACCTTCTCGTCCGGGTCCAGGGTGAGGAACTCGCCCACCGGGGCGCCGCCCGACAGGTTCGGGTGGTTGGCCGTGGCCGGCAGCGCCGGGATCTCCAGCACGCCCAGCTTGAGGATCCGGCCCGCACTGGTGACCGCGCCGACCTCGCCGCGCGCGGTCGCCTTCACCGCCGACACGATCACGTCGTGCTTGACCCGGGCACCGCCCTCGCCGGGTGGCTCGTCGTTCGACGAGCGGGCGAGCAGCCCGGAGGAGGAGAGGTAGACGAAGCACGGGTCGTCGGCGACCTCGAGCGGCGTGGCCGTCGCGGTCGCGGCGGCGCCGGTGCCCTCCAGTAGCACGGTCCGGCGCGGGGTGCCGTAGGTCTTGGCGACGTCGCCGAGCTCGTCGGAGACGACCTTCCGCAGCCGGCCCTCGTCGCCGAGGATCGCGTCCAGCTCCTCGATCCTGGCGACCAGCTCGTCGCGCTCCTTGTCCAGCTCGATCTTGGAGAACCGGGTCAGCCGGCGCAGCGGCATGTCCAGGATGTAGTTGGCCTGGATCTCGGTGAGGTCGAAGACCGACATCAGCCGTTCCCGCGCCATCTCGGCGTTGTCGCTGGCGCGGATCAGCTGGATGACCTCGTCGATGTCCAGGATCGCGAGCAGCAGGCCCTCGACCAGGTGCAGCCGGTCCGCGGCCTTGCCCCGCCGGTACGACGAGCGCCGCCGTACGACGTCGAAGCGGTGGTCGAGGAAGACCTCCAGCATCTCCTTGAGCCCGAGCGTGCGCGGCTGCCCGTCGACCAGGGCGACCGCGTTGATGCCGAACGAGTCCTCCATCGGTGTCGACTTGTAGAGCTGCTCGAGCAGCGCCTCGGGGTGGAAGCCGTTCTTGACCTCGATGACCAGGCGCAGGCCCTTCTCGCGGTCGGTGAGGTCCTTCACGTCGGCGATGCCCTGCAGCTTCTTGGCCTGGACCAGCTTCTTGATCGCCTCGATGACGCGCTCGGTACCGACGCCGTACGGGAGCTCGGTGACCACGATGCCCTTGCGCCGCGCGGTGACCGACTCGATCCGGGCGGTGGCGCGCATCTTGAACGAGCCGCGACCGGACTCGTAGGCGTCCCGGATGCCGTCCAGGCCGATGATCTTGCCGCCGGTCGGCAGGTCCGGGCCCGGGATGAACCGCATCAGCGCGTCCAGGTCGGCGTTCGGGTGGGAGATCAGGTGCCGCAGCGCCTGCACCACCTCGACCAGGTTGTGCGGCGCGATGTTGGTGGCCATGCCGACGGCGATGCCGGTGGTGCCGTTGACGATCAGGTGCGGGATCGCCGAGGGCAGCACCGAGGGCTCGACCTCGCGGCCGTCGTAGTTCGGCTTGAAGTCGACGGTGTCCTCGTCGATGTCCGCGGTCATCGCGGTCGCGGCCGGCGCCATCCGGCACTCGGTGTACCGCATCGCGGCCGGCGGGTCGTCGGGCGAGCCGAAGTTGCCGTGGCCGTCGACGGTCGGCACCCGCAGCGACCAGGGCTGCGCCTGCCGGACCAGGGCGTCGTAGATCGCGGAGTCGCCGTGCGGGTGGAAGCGACCCATGACCTCGCCGACGACGCGGGAGGACTTCACGTGCCCGCGGTCGGGGCGCAGGCCCATGTCGTGCATCGAGTAGAGGATGCGCCGCTGCACCGGCTTGAGGCCGTCGCGGGCGTCCGGGAGCGCGCGGGCGTAGATGACCGAGTAGGCGTACTCCAGGAAGCTGGCCCGCATCTCGTCGCCGACGTCGATGTCGACGATGTGCTCTTCGAAGTCCTCGGGTGGGGCAGTCGTACGGCGGGCCATGCGGCGCATTCTCGCAACAGCGGGGGGCGAAGGTGAGCAGGGGCACGCCCGAAGCCGCTGATCGGACACCTCGGCGTCACGAGGCCCCGCTAACCTGCAGGAGTGACCAGCACCCCTCCTTCCGCCGTCGGGCGCGAGTACCCCGCGCACTGGGAGGCCGACGTGGTGCTGCGCGACGGGCGGACCGCGCACATGCGCCCGATCACCCGGGCCGACGCGGATGCGCTGGTCGCCTTCTACGCCGAGGTCTCCGACCAGTCCAAGTACTTCCGCTTCTTCGCGCCGATGCCCACGCTCTCGGAGAAGGACGTGAAGCGGTTCACCGAGGTCGACCACGACCGCCGGGTGGCCTTCGTGCTCACCGTCGCCGAGAAGATCCTGGCGGTGGCCAGCTACGAGTCGCTGCCCGGCGGCGACGCCGAGGTGGCCTTCCTGGTCCAGGACGCCCACCAGGGCCGGGGCATCGGGCAGCTGCTCCTCGAGCACCTGGCCCAGGCGGCCCGCGAGCGCGGCGTGCACCGGTTCACCGCCGAGGTGCTGCCGGACAACCAGCGGATGCTGCAGGTCTTCTACGAGCAGGGCTACCAGGTGACCGGCGGCTGGGACGAGGGCGTCATCCATCTCGAGTTCAACATCGACCCGACCGACACCGCGATGGGCGTGATGGCCGCGCGCGAGCACCGCGCGGAGGCCGCCTCCATCCAGGCGTTCCTGGGCGCCCGCAGCGTCGCGGTGATCGGTGCCTCCCGGCGCTCGGACACCATCGGCGCCGCCCTCGTGCGCAACCTCGTGCTCGGCGACTACGCCGGCACGATCTACGTGGTGAACCCGGCCGCGCGCGCGGTCTCCGGGATGCCGGCCTACCCGCGGGTGGGCGACATCCCCGGCGACGTGGACGTGGCGATCGTGGCGGTGCCCGCGGACGCGGTGCAGGACGTCGTGCTCGACTGCGCGGCCAAGGGCGTGCACGGCCTCATCGTGATCTCCTCGGGCTTCGCCGAGACCGGCGAGGAGGGCCGGCAGCGGCAGCGTCGCCTGGTCGGACTGGCCCGCTCCTACGGCCTGAGGCTGATCGGGCCGAACGCGCTCGGCGTCATCAACACCGCCGCGGACACCTCGCTGAACGCCTCGCTCTCGCCGATCATGCCGCCGCGCGGGCGGGCCGGGTTCTTCTGCCAGTCCGGTGCGCTCGGCTCGGCGATCCTGGAGAAGGTGCAGGGCCGCGGGCTGGGCCTGTCCACCTTCGTCAGCGCCGGCAACCGAGCCGACGTCTCGGGCAACGACCTGCTCCAGTACTGGGAGGAGGACGACACCACCGAGGTGGTGCTGCTCTACCTGGAGTCGATCGGAAACCCGCGCAAGTTCTCCCGGATCGCCCGCCGGGTCTCCCGGTCCAAGCCGGTCATCGCCGTTCGCTCGGGCCGGACGACGCAGGGTGTGCCGATGGGCCACGTGGTCCGGGCCATCGAGGCGCCGCAGGCCGCCGTGGACGCGATGTTCCGGCAGGCCGGCGTGATCCAGGTCGACACCCTCGACGAGATGTTCGACGTCGCCCAGCTGCTCGCGCACCAGCCGCTGCCGCGCGGCCCGCGGGTGGCCGTGGTCGGCAACTCCGACGCGCTGGGCCTGCTCGCCGCCGACGCCGCCGCGGCCAGCGGGCTGGAGGTGACCCGGTCGGTCGCGCTCGGTGCCGAGGCCGGGGCCGAGGACTTCGAGGACGCCCTCGACGAGGTGATCGACGACGTGGACGTGGACGGCGTGGTGGCCATCTACATCCCGCCGCTCAACGCCGGCGGCCCCGAGGTCGCGAACGCGCTCGCCGCGGTCGCCGAGCAGGCCGACAAGCCGATCGTCTCCACCTTCCTCGGCCGCGAGGGCGTGCCCGAGCTGCTCCGGGTGCCCGACCTGGCCGGCAACACCGCGGGCCGCGGCTCGGTGCCGTCCTACCCGGCCGTCGAGCAGGCGGTCCGGGCGCTGTCCCGGGTGGTCGAGTACGCCGCCTGGCGCGACCGGCTGCCCGCCGACGACGAGGACGTGCTCGAGGACATCGACCACGACTCCGCCGAGAAGATGCTGGCCCAGGTGCTCATCGACAGCCCCGAGGGCCGCGACCTGACCTTCGCCGAGTGCCAGCAGCTGCTCGGCTACTTCGGCATCGACCTGTGGGACCGGGTGCCGGTCTCGGGTCCGGACGACGCGGTGACGGCGGCCGAGCGGCTCGGCTGGGACGTGGTGCTCAAGGCCACCGCCGAGCCGCTGCGGCAGCGGCCGGACCTGGCGCACGTGTGGCGCAACATCGAGGACGCCGACGAGATGCGGCACGCCTTCCTGGCGCTCAACCGGCTGGTCACGCCCGGCCAGGAGCCCGGGTTCGTGGTGCAGAAGACGGCGCCGCCGGGCGTGCCGGTCCGGGTGGACGGTCTCGAGGACCCGCTGTTCGGGCCGGCGGTCTCGTTCTCGGTCTCCGGCGCGATCACCGAGCTGGTCGGCGACCGGGCCTACCGGATCCCGCCGATCTCCGAGCAGGACGCGGCCGAGGCGGTGCGCTCGATCAAGGCGGCGCCGCTGCTCTTCGGCCACCGCGGCAGCGACGAGGTCGACGTGGCGGCCGTCGAGGACCTGTTCCGCCGGGTCGGCTCGCTCAAGAACGACCTGCAGCAGGTCAGCGCCCTCGACCTGAGCCTGGTGCACGCGACGCCGGACGGGGTGAAGGTTCTGGATGCCGCGATTCGGGTACAGCCGGTGGCGGACCCGCGGTCGGACTGGTTCACGCGACGGATGAGCACGCTGCCGGGGGACACCCTTCCCGACTGACCCTCACGGACTCATGGACCACCTCGACCGCCCCCGGCGCCTCTCCGACGTGGCCACCAGCATCCCGGTGCTGGTCGGCGGGTTCGTGGTGGTCACGCTGCTGGCCATCGGCCCGCTGCAGGGACTCGACCACGCGATCGACGGCCCGTGGGCACAGCGGTTCGCGCCCGCGCTGGCACCCTTCCTGATGAACGTGACCGACCGGGTCGCCAGCCAGCCGGTGAACCTGCCGGTGCTCGTCATCGCCGCGGTACTGATCGCCTGGCGGACCCGGTCACCGCGACCGGTGCTGCTGGCGATCGGCGCCGAGGCCGGCTTCTACCTGACCGGGCTGCTCAAGCTCGGGTTCGCGCGGCCGGCCCCGGTGGTCGGCGACCCGTCCTTCTTCGCCGGTGGGCTGTGGGACGTGGGCCGGGTCGGGATCAGCTTCCCGTCGGGGCACGCGGTCGAGGTGGTGCTGATCTACGGCACCGTCGTCCACCTGCTGCGCGACCACCTCGGCGTCTCCCTGCAGCGGGACCGGGTGCTGCGGCTGCTCTGGACGGCGGCGGTGCTCAACTGCGTGGTCACCTCCTTCGTGCTCGGGTACCACTGGCTCACCGACCTCCTCGGCGGGGTCGTGCTCGGTGCGCTGCTGCTGCGGGTGCTGGTGACGGTGGACCGGCGCTGGCCCGCCGTACGACGGGAGCCTGGTGGGGAACGGCAGGCTGCCGACGCTGTGCCGGAGCGCGTCGTGGCACACTGAGCCGCATGTCCGTGTCGACCCACGACCAGTCCGCCGACCTGGACGCCGCCATCGAGCAGACCGGCTACTACCCGGCCGTGGTCCGCTCCGGCGTCGCGGCGGCCGTGGCCGGCGAGAGCGTGGTCTCCTTCCTGGTGCAGCACGAGCCGACCATCGACCGTGACGAGGTGCGCCGGCACATCACCGTGGTGGTGCTGACCCCGTCGCGGCTGATCCTCTGCCACACCGACGAGCACGCGCCCGACGACCTCCTCCCGCAGCCGTACACGGCGACCTCGACCGAGGCGGTCAAGCTCAGCCAGGTGAAGTCGGTGGTGGTGAACCGGATGGTGGCCAACCCGGCCGAGATCACCTCGACCGTGCCGGCCCCGGCCGAAGCGGTGCTCACCATCGGCTGGGGCGGCATCAACCGGGTCGACCTCGAGCCGGCCACCTGCTCGGACCCGCAGTGCGAGGCCGACCACGGGTACACCGGGGTGGTCGCCTCCGACGACTTCTCGCTGCGGGTCTCCTCGGCGGCCGACGGGCAGAACGCGGTGGACCGGCTGCTCGAGTTCGCGGCCAGCCTGTCCGCGGCCACCCAGGTCGACTGATCCCTCCCATGAGCTTCGTGGAGCCGTCGTACGGCGGTCGCACCCTGGGCGACGTCCTGCCCGCGGTCGCCCGGGCGCTGGGGGTCGACGTGGGCTTCCACGAGACCTCGCTGGTGATGCCGCCGGCTCCCCGGTACGTCGTCTTCCTGGTCGACGGGCTCGGGCACCGCCTGGTCGCCGAGCACGCCGAGCACGCGCCGTACCTGCACGCGCTGCTGAACGAGCCCGGGAGTGGGCACGGCGTGGCCGGAGTGCCCTCGACCACCGCGACCTCGCTGACCTCGCTCGGCACCGCGCTGACTCCCGGGCAGCACGGGCTGGTCGGCTTCACCTCGCGGATCCCGGGCACCGAGAAGCTGCTGAACGCGCTGTTCTGGGACAAGGAGAAGGTCGACCCGGCGCAGTGGCAGCCCAACCCGAGCGGCTTCGCCCGGCTGCGCGCGGCCGGGGTGCACGCGACCGTGGTCAGCAAGCGCGAGTTCATGGACTCCGGGCTGACGCTGAGCGGGTTCCGCGGTGCCGAGTTCGTCGGCGCGGACCGGATCGGCGAGCGGATCGCCGGGGTGGTCGCCGCGTCGGCGGAGTCGCCGTCGCTGACCTACGTGTACGACGGCGACCTCGACTGGACCGGACACCGGTACGGCGTGGACTCCCCGCAGTGGCGGGCCCAGCTCTCCGCGGTCGACGCCAGCGCCGAGCAGCTGCGCGAGGCCCTCGACCCGGCCGTCCGGCTGGTCGTGGTTGCCGACCACGGCATGGTCGACTCGCCGCAGCCCGCGCGGGTGGACGTCGACGAGAACCCGGACCTGCGCGCGGGCGTCCAGCTGCTCGGCGGCGAGGCCCGGTTCCGGCACCTGTACTGCTCGGGAGGCGCGGTGGACGACGTGCTCACGACGTGGAGGTCGATCCTCGGCGACCGTGCGCTCGTGCTCTCCCGGGACGAGGCCATCGACCGCGGCTGGTTCGGCACCGTCGCCCCGTCCGTCCGCCCCCGCCTCGGAGACGTCCTGGTCGCCGCGCGCGGTGACATGGCCGTCATCAGCACCGCCGACTTCCCCTACGAGAACACCCTCGTCGGCCTCCACGGCTCCCTGACCCCCGCCGAGATGGAGATCCCGATCCTCCTCGCCTGATCGCGAGAGGGCAGCTTGTCCGCCCTCAGGCACCGTGAGCGGGCAGTTTGTCCGCGGCCAGGAACGTCGAGCGGGCAGGTTGCTGCCCTGCGGAAACGCCGAGCGGGCAGACAGTCGCGTCGTCGCTTGCGCTCCTTGGGCGACTCTCGGCCCGCTCGGCTCCTCTGCCGTTCAGCCGAGCCGCTGTGCGGCTCAGCTGAACGGCAGGGGCTCGCTGACCATGGAGACGGCGCGGGCGCGGGCGGCGGTCATCCGGCGGCGGTGGTGCTGGCGGCAGAGGACCTCGTAGGCGACGTCGGCCGGCTTCTGGCGGTCCTCGACGTCGCCGACGACGATCACCTCGCCCTCGGTCACCATCTCGCCGTTCTCGGTCCGGGCATTGTGGGTGGCGGTCTTGCCGCACCAGCAGAGCGCTTCGACCTGGAGCACCTGCGTCCGGTCGGCGAGCTCGACCAGGCGGCGGGAGCCGTCGAAGAGCTGGGTCCGGAAGTCGGAGAGGATGCCGAACGCGAACACGTCGATCTGCAGCTCGTCGACGATCCGGGCCAGCTGGTCGATCTGCTCGGGCGCGTAGAACTGGGCCTCGTCGCAGATCAGGTAGTCGATCCGGGCGCCGTGGGTGAGCGCATCCACGACGTAGCGCCAGAAGTCGAAGCCGTGGTGCACCTCGATGGCCTCGTGCTCCAGCCCCAGGCGCGAGGAGAGGATCGCCTCGCCGGCACGGTCGTGGGTGGTGAAGATCCGGCCGATCCGCCCGCGGGCGGCATGGTTGTGGTTGGTCTGCAGAGCGAGCGTGCTCTTCCCGGAGTCCATGGTCCCGGTGAAGAAGAGAAGTTCGGCCATCAGGGCGCATCATGGCACGAACGCCGCGACCGACCCGCATCCCGATGCGCCCTGATGGAGCCGACACGGCGGAAATGCACCGGGGGAGCGAAGCGGAGGAGGGCGGCTTGCGCCGTGTCGGCGAGGTGTGCACGGCCCGGTAGGTTTCAGGCCATGCCCGGCCCGCTGATCCCCGTCGCCGAACTCCCCAACGTCCTCGGCAGCGTCACGCTCCTCGACGTCCGCTACCGCCTCGGCGGCCCCGGCGGGCCGGCGGAGTTCGAGGCCGGGCACATCCCCGGGGCGTCGTACGTCGACATGGACACCGCCCTCGCGGACGAGCCCGGCCCACGCGGCCGGCACCCGCTGCCCGATCCCGAGGTCTTCGCCGCGGCGGTGCGGGCTGCCGGGGTCAGCCTCGGCAAGCCCGTCGTCGTGTACGACGACTGGGAGGGTCGCGCCGCGGCACGGGCCTGGTGGCTGCTGCGGCACCACGGCCACGACGACGTACGTGTCCTCGACGGTGGCTGGGCGGCGTGGCAGCGGGCCGGGGGAGAGGTGGCGACGGGCCCCGAGAAGGCCGAGCCGGGGGACTTCGAGGCTGCGCCGGGCCGGCTCCCGACCCTCAGCGCCGAGCAGGTGCCCGAGTTCGACGGCGTGCTGGTCGACGCGCGCGCCCCGGAGCGGTACCGCGGCGAGACCGAGCCGATCGACCCGGTTGCCGGGCACATCCCGGGCGCCGTGAACGTGCCGACCGGGACCAACCTGCGCGCGGACGGGACGTTCCGCAGCGCCGACGAGATCAGGGGGCTGTACGCGGCGGCCGGTGCAGGAGAGGACCGGACCGTCGGCGTGTACTGCGGCTCGGGGGTCACGGCGCTGCACGACGCGCTGGCGCTCGCCCACGCCGGGATCGACACGGTGCTGTACCCGGGTTCGTGGAGCGAGTGGGTGGCCGATCCGACCCGGCCGGTCGAGACGAGCTAGTTGCGCTCTCGGGTGAGCCGCCGGTAGAGCAGGAACGCGAGCGCCAGGCCGGCGAGCAGGCCCGCGACGGCGCCCAGGAACGGCCCCCACTCCGTGTCGGTGGCGCGGCCGACGGCCCCACCGCCGAACGAGCACAGCATCGCGAGCAGTCCGAGACCGGCCCGGAGGAGGACGTCCCCGAGGAACGACTGCGTGAACCTCTGCGTCGATCTCGGGGGCACTACCAGTGCACGCCCTTGAGGACCCGCGCCATCATCGCCTGCTCGTTGGTCGGCACCTGCGCGGACTGGTTCTCGCCACGCGCCGCCGCCGAGTCCGGGAACACCTGGTAGGCCAGGTGCAGGATCCGGAAGGCCGCCTTCGGCGCCAGGGTGTGGGCGAGCGCGCCGAGGTTGCCGGTGAGCGTGTTGATCTCGTGCGGCTTGTCGACCAGCGCGGTGATGACCTTCTGCGCGGCCTGTCCCGGGGAGATCGTCGGGAACCGGTCGTACATCTTCGTGGGAGCGATCATCGGGGTGCGCACCAGCGGCATGTGGATGCTGGTGAAGGAGACGCCGTCGCCGACGAGCTCGGAGGAGACCACGTTGCTCCAGGCGTCCAGAGCGGCCTTGCTGGCGACGTACGCGCTGAACCTCGGCGGGTTGGTGAGCACGCCGATGGAGGAGATGTTCACGATGTGCCCGGACTTGTTCTGCCGCATCGTCGGCAGCAGGCCCATCACCAGCCGGATGGCGCCGAAGTAGTTCAGCTGCATGGTCCGCTCGAAGTCGTGGAACCGGTCCTCCGACAGCTTCAGCGAGCGCCGGATCGAGCGGCCGGCGTTGTTGACCACGAAGTCGATCCGCTCGAAGTCCGCGGAGAGCTGCTGGGTCAGGGCGTCGATGGCCTGCAGGTCGGAGAGGTCGCAGCCGTAGGCGAAGGCGGTCCCGCCCTGGGACTCGATGAGCGCCTTGGTCGCCTCGAGCTTGTCCTTACCGCGCGCGACCAGGATCGGGATGGCGCCGGCCTTGGCGACCTGGACGGCGGTGACCAGGCCGATGCCGGAGGAGGCGCCGGTGATGACGACGGTCTTGCCCTTGAGCGCGGCGACCGCCGCCTTGTCGGAGCGGATCGAGTCGTCGAGCATCTCCTCCCAGTACGACCAGAGGGTGCCGGCGTACGACTCCAGGTCCGGCACCGCGATGCCGGAGCCGGCCAGTGCCTTCTGGGTGGCCTTGCTGGCGTAGACGGTCGGGAACGAGACGTGCTCGATCACCTCGGGCGGGATGCCGAGCCGGCCGACCGTCTGTCCCAGGGCGAGCTGCGCGGGCGCCGTCCGGACCATGGCACCGATCAGCGCACTCGGCCGGAACTGACGGGGGAGCAGCGCCGTGGGCAGCCGGCTGGTCATGGCCCGGTCGACCGGGACGGCGAACTGCGGTGCCTTCGCGGCGGCGGCGAAGCTGTTGAGCATCTCGATGGTGTTCTGCGGCTCGGGGTTGACCAGGTGGAAGGCCTTGCCGTCCTGGCCCTCGAGGTGGCCGAGGTGGTCCATCGCCTTGGCCACGTAGTCGACCGGTACGACGTTGGTGTCGCCGAGGTCGACGCCGACCAGCGGCAGCCAGTTCGGCAGGTTGTCGCGCATCCGCTTGAGCAGCGGGAAGAAGTAGTAGGGCCCGTCGATCTTGTCCATCGCGCCGGTCTCGGAGTGGCCCACCACGACGGCCGGCCGGTAGACCCGCCAGGGCACCGGGCACTCCTCACGGACGATCTTCTCCGACTCGAACTTCGTCCGGTGGTACGCCGAGGGCAGCCGCTGACCCTCGTCGAACATCGTCTCGTCGTACAGGCCGTGGTAGTCGCCGGACGCCGCGATCGAGGAGACCTGGTGGAAGACGCCGGCCTCGAGCGCGCCGGCGAGCTCGATCGCCGAGCGGGTGCCGCCGACGTTGAGCTCCTCGTTCATCTGCTCCGACGCGGTCATGTCGTAGATCGCGGCGAGGTGGAAGAAGTGGTCGATCGATCCCGCGTGCTGGGCGATCCACTCGGGGTCGACGCCGAGCAGGTCCGCGCGCAGGTCGCCTGAGACGGGGATCAGCCGCGACGAGCCACCCCACAGCTTGATGAGGGCGTCGAGGCGGTCGCGGGAGCTGTCCCGGCACAGCAGGTAGATCTCGCCGTCGCGGTTCTCGAGCAGCTCGCTGACCAGGAACCGGCCGATGAACCCTGTTGCCCCGGTGACGAAGTACGACATGGTGCTCTCCCGTCGGCTGAAGTGTGGCCCATTCAACTCCGCGCGCTCGCTCGCGTCACGGTCAGCGCGATGTTACTGACGAGTATTTGTGGGCGTCCAGGGCTGGAGAGCGGGATCACCCGTGTTGAACGCGCGTCAGCCGTCAGTCGCGGCCGCCGCCACCACCGAACATGATCTCGTCCCAGCTCGGCACCGAGGAGCGGCCCTTCTTCTTCGCACGCGGCTGCTCGGGGGCGGGCTCCTGCTGGGCCCCGGGCTCCGGCTCGGGCTCGGGCTCTGCTTCGACCTCGGCCTCGGGGGCTTCCTCGGGCTCGTCCTCCCGTACGTCGGGCGCGGGGGCGTCCAGGGGCAGCTCGGCGATCCAGTCCGCGTCGGCATGGTCGGCGGCGAGGTCGTCGAACTCCGTGGTCGGCTCGGGCTCGTCGACCTCGTCGGCGGGCTCCGGCTCCTCGGTCCGCGCGACCGGCTCGAGCTCAGGCTCAGGCTCATCGGCGGGCTCCGGCTCGCGTTCGGCCGCGGCCGGCTCGCTGGGGTGCACCAGCTCGAGGGCGTCGTCGCCCAGCTCGTCACCCAGCGGCAGCTCGTCGACGTCGTCGCGGACCGCGGAGAGCCGGCGGCTCGGGGCAGCGGCCGGCTGCTCCGAGCGCAGCGTGGCCTCGCCGGTCAGCACCTGCGCGTCGGTGTTCTCCGCGACCACGTACCGGCCCGGCTGGTCGTAGGCGAACTCGGCCCGGTGCGCCGTCCCACGGACCGCGAACTCGGCGACCAGCGTCCAGCGGCCGTCGTCGCGGCGCCACGCGTCCCAGGCCAGGTCGTCGGCGCGGACGCCGAGCTGGACCAGCTGCTGACGGGAGGCCTCGTCGAGGGTCCGGGCGACCGGGGTGGTGTCGTTGCTGCGGCGGCGGATGGAGGCCTTGAGGGCGAGCTCGGCGACGTGCGCGCGCTCGGCGAGGACCGGCCCGGCGAACGGCATGATCGCCTCGACCGTCGTCTGCGCCGCGGCGGCGACGTCCTCCGCGGACTCACCGGCCCGGATCCGCGCCTGGATGTCGCGCGGGCGGAGAGTGCTTTCCATCCTCATCTCCAACTGGCCGAGTCGAGCGTTGTCGCCCCGCAGGGCGGTCCGGAGCCGCTGGTCGACCTCGACGGCGAACTCCTCGCCGGCGTCGCTGACCAGGACCAGGGTCTTGCCGTCCTTGCTCAGCCCCACCGGGGTGAGGTGCTGCATCGTCTGTCCGACTCCTTCGTGCTCCGCGTGGGGCGAGCCTACCTTTCTCGCGGCGTGTCGCCGGGTGCGACAGGCGGGTCCTACCCTGATCGCCATGGTGGACGACTCGCCGCTCCTGCTCGTGCTCGAGCTCTCCGGCATCTTCGTCTTCGCGATCTCCGGCGGCCTGGTGGGTGTGCGCAAGAAGCTCGACATCTTCGGGGTGCTGGTGCTCGCCGGCTCCACCGGGCTCGGCGGCGGGTTCCTCCGCGACGTGCTCATCGACGCCACCCCACCGGCCGCGCTCGCCGACTGGCGCTACCTGCTGGTGCCGGTCGCGGCCGGGGCGATCACCTTCGTCTTCCATCCTGCGCTGGGCCGGATGGAGCGGCTGGTGAACATCTTCGACGCGGCCGGCCTCGGCCTGTTCTGCGTCACCGGGGCGCTCAAGGCGGTCGAGTACGGCCTCGGCCCGGTCCCGGCAGCCCTGCTCGGCATGGTCACCGGCATCGGCGGCGGCATGGTCCGCGACCTGCTCGCGGGCCGCGTCCCGGTCGTCTTCTCCTCCGAGCTCTACGCCACTCCCGCGCTCGCGGGAGCCGCCTGGGCCGTCTTCGCGCACCACCAGGACTGGTCGCAGGCCTGGGTCGCCCTCCCCGGGGTCGCCATCTGCTTCGGCTGGCGGGTGTTGGCCATCCTGCGGAACTGGCGGGCCCCGGTGCCGAGCGGGCCGGCGTCGGTGTGAGGGGGCGCTGTCGGTTTCACATGTGCCTTCGGGAAACCTGCAATCCGATCCGAAGCAACAGGTCGGAAGCGCAAGAAACAGCGCGGAAGATCAGTCGCCCAGCACCCGGCGCAGGTACTCGTTCCCGAAGACCCGGTCGGGGTCGAGCTTGTCCCGGGCGGCCTGGAACTCCTCCCAGCGCGGGTAGGCCGGGGCGAGGTCCGAGGCGGTGCGGGTGTGCAGCTTGCCCCAGTGCGGGCGGCCGTCGTACGTCTTCAGGATGTCCTCGACGCCGGCGAAGTACGCGCGATGGTCCGTCTGCGCGTTCATGTGGAAGGCCAGGTAGAGCGAGTCGCGCCCCGACGAGGTGGAGAGGGCCAGGTCGTCGGCGGGGGTGGTGCGGACCTCGATCGGGAACGAGATCCGGATCCCGGACGCGTCGATCCAGCGGCGGACGTCCCGCAGCGCGTCCAGCCCGGCCTCGCGCGGCACGGCGTACTCCATCTCGCGGAACACCACCGAGCGCGGCGAGGTGAAGACCCGGTGCGGGACGTCGGAGTAGGTGCGCTCGGACAGCGCCCGGCCGGAGATGTCGTTGATCCGCGGGATCAGCGAGGGCCGCAGGTTCCCGACGCGGTTGGCCAGGCCGAAGACCGTGTTGGAGAGGAACTCATCGTCGAGCCAGTGCCGGAAGCGCGAGAGCGGCTGGCGATCCTCGAGCACACGGTTGTTGGCCTTCGCCAGCACCCGTGACGTGTGCGGGAACCAGTACAGCTCGAAGTGGTGGTTCTCGGCGGCGAGCTCGTCGAACCGCGCCAGCGCCTCGTCCCACAGCAGCGGGAACTCGTGCGCCTCCAGGGTGAACATCGGCTCGACCTTGAACGTGATCGCGGTGAGGATCCCGAGCGCGCCCAGGCCGAGCCGCGCCACCCCGAGCAGATCGGGGTTCTGCGACGAGGAGACGCGAAGCACCTCGCCGGTGCCGGTGACCAGCTCGACGCCCGCCACCTGCGCGCTGAGCGAGGCCGCGACGCCGCCGGTGCCGTGGGTACCGGTCGAGGTGGCCCCGGCGATGGTCTGCTCGGCGATGTCGCCCATGTTGTGCAGCGACAGCCCGCGCTCGGTCAGGCCGGCGTTGAGCACGTGCAGCGGGGTGCCGGCCCGCGCGGTCACGGTGTTGGCCTCGTGGTCGACCTCGAGCAGGCCGGTCAGCGAGGTCGGGTCGAGCATGATCCCCTCGGGCGCGGCGATGCCGGTGAAGGAGTGGCCGGTGCCCGGCATCTTCACCGTCGTACGACGGTCGCGAGCCCGCTCGACGGCCGCCACCACGTCGGCGGTGCTGGTCGGGATGAGCACCTCGCTCGGGTTCGTGGTCGTCAGCCCGGACCAGTTGCGCCAGATCATGCGGGCAGGGTAGTCGCCTGCTCCGGGATCGCGACGGGCGCGGGACGGCACAGCAGCGAGGCCACCAGGGTGAGGAAGCCCGAGCCCACGCAGACCCAGTACGTCGCCGGGCCGTGCACGTGGTCGGCGACCAGGCCGGCCAGGTAGGCGCCGGGGGCCAGGCCGGCCGAGATCCCGGTCTGGAAGAACGCCATCGCCTCGGTCAGCCGGGACCGGGGCGTGGACGCCTCCAGCAGCGAGACGACCGCGATCAGCGTCGGCGCGAGTGCCAGCCCGACCACGAGCAGCACCGCTCCGAGCAGCACCAGCCCGTCCAGGAACGGCAGCAGCGACATCGCGGCGGCCAGGATCGCGATGCCGACACGGAGCCGGCGCAGGTCCGAGGTCTTCCAGCGGATCCCGCCCGCCACCAGGGCGGCGACCATGCTGCCGAAGGAGAACAGGCCGAGCAGCACCCCGGAGACGGACTTGTGGCCGTGGTCCTCCGCGACCGCGACCGTGGCCACCTCGAGCGCACCGAACAGGGCGCCGAGCGCGACCGCGGCCAGCGCGATCGGCACCAGCGAGCGCCACGGCAGCGGCTCCGGACCACGACCGGTGCGCGGGTGCGCCGGGGGAGCGGTGCGCCGCTGCAGCGCGAGCAGCAGGGTCCCGACCGTGCCGACGCCGAGGGCGACCAGCAGGCCGGTCTGCGGGGCGTACAGCGTGGACAGGAAAGTGACCACCGACGGCCCGGTCACGAACACGACCTCGTCGCCGACGGCCTCGACCGCGAACGCGGTGTGCCGCTGCTCCTCAGGCACCAGGTGCGCCCAGCGCGCCCGCACCAGCGAGCCGATCTGCGGCATCGCGGCGCCGGTGAGCGCGGCGAGCAGGTGCGGCCACGGGTTCGCCCAGTCGCCGGTCACCGACCGGACCAGCAGTGCGGTGAAGACCGCGAACAGCACCGCGTCGACGTACAGCACGATCGTCTGGCCGAACCGGTCCGCCAGCCGGCCGTGCGGGATCGCCACCACCGCGTTCCCGATCACGTACGCCGCCGAGACCTGGCCGGCCAGCGCGTAGGAACCGCTCAGGGTGCTGACCAGGATCACGATGCCGAGCGTCATCATCGCCAGCGGCAGCCGGGCCAGCACGCCGGTCGCGGAGAAGGCGAGCGAGCCGGGGTGGGAGAAGACGCGGCGGTAGGAGTCGAGCATGGCCCGTCGAGAGTAGAGGTATCCCTGGGTGGGACTCACCCGGGTTTCATAGGATTCAGCCATGCCGCCTGCCGTGGACCCGTACGACGCACTGCTGCTGGTCTCCTTCGGCGGGCCGGAGCGCCCCGAGGACGTGGTGCCGTTCCTGCGCAACGTCACCGCCGGCAAGAACATCCCCGACGAGCGCCTGGTCGAGGTCGGCGCCCACTACTCGCTGTTCGGGGGCAGGAGCCCGATCAACGACCAGAACCGCGCCCTGCTCGCCGCGATCCGCGAGGACCTGGCCAGCAACGGCATCGACCTGCCGGTCTACTGGGGCAACCGCAACTGGGATCCCTACCTCACCGACGCGCTGGAGCAGATGAAGGCCGACGGGATCGAGCGCGCCGCGGTCTTCCTCACCTCGGCGTACTCCTCCTACTCGGGCTGCCGGCAGTACCGCGAGGACCTGGCCGAGGCGGTCGCCCGGGTCCCGGGCGCACCGCGCCTGGACCGGCTGCGGCAGTACTTCAACCACCCGGGCTTCGTCGAGGCCAACGTCGACGCCACCCTGGCCGCGCTCGCGCTGCTGCCCGAGGACGCCCGCCACGACGCGCACCTGGCCTTCGTCACCCACTCGATCCCGGAGCAGATGAACGCGACCAGCGGACCCACCGGGAACGCGTACGTCGCCCAGCACCGCAGCCTGATGGACGAGATCGGCGACCGGGTCCGCGAGGAGACCGGGCACCGGTACCCGGCCGCGCTGGTGTTCTGCTCCCGGTCCGGCCCGCCGGCGGCGCCGTGGCTGGAGCCGGACGTCAACGACCACCTGGCCAAGCTGCACGCCCAGCAGGTGCCGGCCGTGGTGCTGGTGCCGATCGGGTTCGTCTCCGACCACATGGAGGTCGTCTACGACCTGGACACCGAGGCGATGGCGACCGCCCGCGAGCTCGGCATCGCCTGCGAGCGCGCCGCGACCGCCGGGGTCGACCCGCGGTTCGTCGCGACGGTCCGCGACCTGCTCCTGGAGCGGGCCGCGATCGAGCGCGACGAGCACCCCGAGCGCGCCTGGGTCGGGTCGCTGCCGCCGGCCTGGGACGTGTGCGCGGCGGGCTGCTGCGAGAACCCGCGCGGCCCCAAACCCGCGCTGGCCGGTCTCGACTGATGGGTGACGAGGACGACGAGCTGCGCACCCTCGCCCTCGACGTCGCCCGCGAGGCCGCCGCCCTGATCCGGGAGCGGCGTCGCGACGGCGTCCGGGTGGCCGACACCAAGACCAGCGCCACCGACATCGTCACCGAGGCCGACCGGGCCAGCGAGACGCTCATCCGCGAGCGGCTGCTGGCCGCCCGGCCCGACGACGGCCTGCTCGGCGAGGAGGGCTCCGACCTGACCGGCGTCTCCGGGATCCGCTGGGTGGTCGACCCGATCGACGGCACCGTGAACTACCTGTACGGCGCACACGAGTACGCCGTCTCGATCGCCGCCGAGGTCGACGGCCGCAGCGTCGTCGGCGTGGTCGTGAACGCGGCCACCGGTGAGGAGTTCAGTGCGATCCGCGGCGCCGGCGCCTGGCTCGGGGACGAGCCGATCCGCGTCCGGCCGCCGGTGGAGACGGCCCTCCAGGTGGTACGTACCGGGTTCAACTACGAGCCCGACGTACGCCGCCGCCAGGCCGCCGCGGTCGCCGAGCTGGTCACCCGGGTCGCGGACATCCGCCGGTTCGGGTCCTGCGCGCTGGACCTGTCCGCGGTCGCCGCGGGACGTGCCGACGGGTACGTCGAGGAGGGTTGCAAGCTCTGGGACTACGCCGCCGGCGGGCTCATCGCGCAGGAGGCGGGCGCCGTCGTCGAGGTGCTCACCGGAGCCTCCGGACGCGACCTGGTGGTGGCCGCGCCGGCGCCGTCGTACGAGGTGTTCCGGCGGCTCGTCGAGGACTGCGGATTCGGGTACCCGCAGGTCTGAAACTCACGCTCCGGAGACGGGAACAACCCGGGCACCCCCGTCGTTGTGGGGTTCGGTCCCAGACACCGGACCATGAGATGTGCACTTTCCGGCGCAGTGGTGCACAATCTGCGCGCTGGACCGCGAGAAGGCACCAGGACGACGGGGGCAGGAGAGGGACGATGGCAACCGACTACGACGCACCGCGCAAGACCGAGGAAGAGCAGAACGAGGACAGCCTCGAGGAGCTCAAGGCGCGGCGTCACGACAAGAACTCCGGCAAGGTCGACGAGGACGAGGCGGAAGCCGCCGAGTCGTTCGAGCTGCCGGGCGCGGACCTGAGCCACGAAGAGCTCGCGGTCGAGGTGATGCCCCGTCAGGACGACGAGTTCACCTGCATGAGCTGCTTCCTGGTGCACCACCGCAGCCAGCTCGCCGACGAGAAGAAGCTGATCTGCAAGGACTGCGCCTAGAACAACGCCGAGGCGTCGCAAATGAAATCCACCCAGCTGAACAGCTCAGCGCGGGTGGATTTTCATTTGCGACGCCTCGGCGACGGTGGTTACGCGTCGTCCCTGACTCCCGGGGGCAGGTGCCCGGTGGACTTGGCGTAGTAGTTGGCGGCCTTGCGGGTGGCCAGCATCCGGGCCACCGCGACCAGGGTGCCCGACAGCGCCGCCCAGGCGACCGCCTCGGCCATCGCGACCTCGGGGTCGGCGGGGTTGGCCGGCGGCTTCTTGCCGGTGGCGGCCTTCCAGGTGGCGTTGAGGCCCTTGCGCGCCACGGTGGCGGCGCCGAGCGCGGCGACCAGGGAGAAGAGGCTCCACACCTTGGAGCTGTCCGGTCCCGACTTCTGCTTCTTCTTGGCCATGAGGCCAACCCTAGCCAGCGGGAGTCGTGGTGCCCACGTCGTGGGCCAGCGCGGCGGCCAGCTTGCGCGGGTGCCGGGTGGAGATCAGCCAGTACGGCGTCGGGTCGGCCGGGTCGTCGATGGCGACTCGCACCGACCGGGACACGTACGGGCGGGTGACCAGGTAGGCCCGTGCGTCGGCCTCGACGCCGTGCACCCGCCGGGTCTCCTCCTTGTCCAGCGGCCGCACCTCGCCGAGCAGGGCGACCGGGATCTTGGCGTCGCCGGCGTGCAGCACCCCGTCGGTCACCGCCACCCGGACCGAGCCGATCCAGACGAAGAAGGCGTAGACCGCCGCGGTCAGCGCGAGCGCGCCGCCGCTGGCGATCCACAGCGGCATCGCCACCGAGAAGGCCAGCCAGACGGTGGCCAGGAACATCGTCGCCTGCACCCACCAGCGCAGCGGCACGTGCAGCCGCTCGTCGTACGAGGTGGGCATCGGGTCCTGCTCTCCGGCCGGGGACGGTCAGAGCAAAGCCTGACATCCGCGTGTCTACGTCGCGCCGGTAGGGTCCGTGCACGTGACCGTCAACCGTGTCCCGATCCAGATCCTCCGCCTGGATCCCGAGCTGCCGCTGCCGTCGTACGCGCACCCCGGCGACGCCGGCGCCGACCTGTACGCGCGCGAGGACGTCAGCCTCAAGCCGGGGGAGCGGCGGCTGGTCCCGACCGGGGTCGCGCTGGCGCTGCCCGACGGGTACGTCGCCCTGGTGCACCCGCGCTCCGGCCTGGCCCACAAGCAAGGCCTCTCCATCGTGAACGCGCCCGGCACCGTGGACGCGGGCTACCGTGGCGAGATCCAGGTGTGCCTGGTGAACCTGGACCCCGACCAGCCGATCGAGCTCAAGCGCGGCGACCGGATCGCGCAGCTGGTCGTGCAGCGGTTCACCAGTGCGGACTTCGTCGAGGTCGCCGAGCTGCCGGACTCCGTGCGCGGCGACGGGGGCCACGGTTCCACGGGAGGTTTCTGATGTTCGGTCGAGAGAAGCGGCGCCAGCCGCCGGAGGCGGTCGCGCCCGTCGAGCACCCCACCACTGCCGAGGAGGCGGAGATCGCCGAGGCGCTCGGCGCGCCGCCGGTCACCGAGGCGACCCCCAGCGGGCCGATCGACATCAGCCAGGTCGACCCCGACGCCACCTACATCGACCTGGGCAGCCTGCTGGTGCAGCCGCCCGACGGGATGGACCTGCGCCTTCAGGTCGACGAGGAGTCCGGCACCGTGATGACCGTGCTGCTGGTGGCCGAGGAGGGCGTGCTGGAGATGCGCGCGTTCGCCTCCGCCCGCGGTGGCGACCTGTGGTCCGAGGCCCGCGGCGAGATCGCCGCCGACACGACCCGGCGCGGAGGTACCGCCACCGAGCAGGAGGGCCCGTTCGGGGTCGAGCTGGCCTGCGAGCTGCCGGTCACCGGGCCCGACGGGGAGTCCCTGGTCCAGCCCTCCCGGGTGATCGGCTACACCGGCCCGCGCTGGTTCCTGCGGGCGACCCTCGCCGGTCGTCCGGCCGTCGACGCCGCGTACGCGCAGCCCTTCGAGGAGGCGCTGCGGACCCTCGCCGTCCGGCGGGGAAACGAGGCGATGGCACCGGGCGAGCCGCTGCCGCTGCGGCTGCCTCCCGAAGCGCGTCCGGCACCCGAGAACGACGCCTAGAATCGTGGGCATGGCCGAGACCAGACCCGCCGGGCGCCTGCGCGCCGGCCTGCGCCAGTGGGCCAGCCAGGCGCACGCCGAGGCGGTCGACCTGCAGAAGGACATCGCCAAGGTCGGCTGCCAGGCCATCGCCGACGCCCCGGACCGCGAGCTGGTCACCGTGCAGGGCACCCTGCGCACCGTGACGCTGCGGCCGCGCGGTGGCGTGCCCGCGCTGGAGGCCGAGCTGTACGACGGCACCGGCACCATCACCGTGCTCTGGCTGGGGCGGCGCCGCATCGCCGGCATCTTCCCCGGACGCGCGATCAAGGTCAGCGGCCGGATCGGCGTGCACGGGGGCGTCCGCACCATCTACAACCCGCGCTACGACCTGCGCTCCTGAGGACCCGTGACCGAGACGCCGGCGCACGACCACGTGCACCCCGACACCCAGACCGTCGAGCAGGTCGTCCGCGCCCAGCTCGCCACCGCCCTCGGCGGCCGCCGCGGCATGCTCGAGGCGGCCGTGCCCACCGCCGCGTTCACGGTGCTCTACCTGACCACCCATGAGCTCCGGGTGGCGCTGGTGGTCGCGCTCGGTGCCGCCGGGGTGCTGCTCGTGGTCCGGCTGGCGCAGCGCTCGACCCCGCAGTTCGTGCTGAACAGCCTGGTCGGCATCGGCATCGGCGCCCTCTTCGCCTGGCGCGCGGCCCGCGGCGGCGGTGACGAGGGCGACCAGGCGCTGGCGTACTTCCTGCCCGGGATCCTCTACAACGCCGCGTACGCCGTGGGCATGGCGCTCAGCGTGCTGGTGCGGTGGCCGGTGATCGGCTTCCTGGTCGGCAGCGTCACCGGCGACCCGACGGCCTGGCACGAGGACCGCGCGGTGGTCCGGCTCTGCTCCCGGCTGACCTGGCTGCTCGCGCTGCCGTGCGTCATCCGGGTGCTGGTGCAGGGCCCGCTCTACCTGGCCGGGCGCAACGGCTGGTGGGACGAGTCGTCCGCGGTCGGTGCCCTCGGGGTCGCCAAGCTGGCGATGGGCTGGCCGCTGCAGGTGGCCGCGCTGACCGCGATGGTCTGGCTGCTCGGGCGGAACCGGACCCCGGCGACCGCGTAGGTGGCGCGACCACCGCCTCAGGCGTGGTGGGTCCCCGGGTTGAGCAGCCGCTCGAGCTCTTCCTCGACGTCGGCCGGGCAGACGAACAACAGCTCGTCGCCGGACTCCACCGGCTGCTCCGGGGCCGGGGTGTAGACCTGGCCGTCGCGCAGGATCGTGACCAGCGCGCAGTTGTCCGGGAACGGGATCAGGCCCGACGGCTTCCCGACGTACGGCGAGGCCGCCGGCAGCGTCATCTCCACCAGGTTCGCGTTGCCCTGCCGGAAGGTGAACAGCCGGACCAGGTCGCCGACGGTGACGGCCTCCTCGACCAGCGCGGACATGATCCGCGGGGTGGACACGTTCACGTCCACGCCCCAGGCCTCGGTGAACAGCCACTCGTTGTTGGGGTGGTTGACCCGGCCGACCGTGCGCGGCACCCCGAACTCGGTCTTGGCCAGCAGCGAGGTGACCAGGTTGGCCTTGTCGTCGCCGGTGGCCGCGATGACCACGTCGCAGTTCTCCAGCCGCGCCTCCTCCAGGGAGGACAGCTCGCAGGAGTCGGCCAGCAGCCACTCCGCGTCCGGGACCCGCTCGGGCTTGATCGAGCTCGGGTCCTTGTCGATGAGCAGCACCTCGTGGCCGTTGGCGATCAGCTCGCGGGCGATCGAGCGGCCGACGGCGCCGGCTCCGGCGATGGCTACGCGCACGTGTCCGTCACTCCTCTTCCGGGCCCTGGTCGAAGACCTTGTAGGCGTGCGTGGCGTTCTCCTCGCGCAGCACCACGTGCAGGATGTCGCCCTCCTGGATGACCGTGTCCCGGGTGGGCAGCATGCCCTCGCCGAGCCGGTCGATCCAGGCGATCCGGACCAGCGACTGCTCCTGGAACTTCACGGTGCGCTCGCCGATCCAGGCCTCCCCGGCCGGGATCTGGTCGAGCCGGATCGTGCCCGAGGGATCGCGGAAGTCGGGCTCGGCGCCGGCCGGCAGCAGCCGCCGCAGGATCTGGTCCGAGGTCCATTTCACCGTGGCCACCGTGGTGATGCCGAGCCGCTGGTAGACCTCGGCGCGGCCGGGGTCGTAGATGCGCGCGACGACCTGCTGGATGCCGAAGGTCTCGCGGGCCACCCGCGCGGCGATGATGTTGGAGTTGTCGCCGCTGCTGACCGCGGCGAAGGCGTCGGCCCGCTCGATGCCGGCGTCGGTGAGCACCTGCTGGTCGAAGCCGTAGCCGGTCACCTTGAGCCCGTTGAACGAGGGGCCGAGGCGCCGGAAGGCGTCGGGGTTGCTGTCGATGATGCTGACGGTGTGGTTGCGGTCCTCGAGGGAACGCGCCAGCGTCGACCCGACGCGGCCGCAGCCCATGATCACGACGTGCACATCGGAACGCTACTTGATAACCGCCGGCGCTTGCGCCAGGCGGTCATGCCCTAGCCTTGACGCTCGTGGGTGTCGGCGAGCTCTCCAAGCGCATCATCCTCGGGCGCAAGCTACGCAGCTCGCAGCTCGGGGAGACGCTGCTTCCCAAGCGCATCGCGCTGCCGGTCTTCGCCTCCGACGCGCTCTCCTCGGTGGCCTACGCCCCCGACGAGGTCTTCATCATGCTCTCGGTGGCCGGCGTCTCGGCGTACGCGTTCTCCTGGAAGATCGGGATCGCGGTCGCCCTGGTGATGCTCACCGTGGTGGCGTCGTACCGGCAGAACGTGCACGCCTACCCCAGCGGCGGCGGCGACTACGAGGTGGCCACGGTCAACCTCGGCCAGACCGCCGGGGTCACCGTGGCGAGCGCCCTGCTGGTCGACTACGTGCTCACCGTGGCCGTGTCGGTCTCCTCGGGCGTGCAGAACGCGGCGTCCGCGGTGTCCTTCATCGACGGGCACGAGACCGAGTGGGCCTGCGCGCTGGTCGCGCTGCTGGCCGCGCTGAACCTGCGCGGCGTGCGCGAGTCCGGCGCCGCCTTCGCGATCCCGACGTACGGGTTCATGATCGCGGTGATCGGGATGGCCGCGTACGCCGCCTGGCAGGGTGCCACCGGGGACCTGCCCGACGTGGAGAGCGCCCGGCTGCACATCGAGCCCGCTCCCGGGTACGGCGGCGACATCAGCCAGATCGCGCTGATCTTCCTGCTCGCCCGCGCGTTCTCCTCCGGCTGTGCGGCGCTGACCGGCGTCGAGGCCATCTCCAACGGCGTGCCCGCGTTCCGCAAGCCGAAGAGCAAGAACGCCGCGACCACCCTGCTTCTGCTCGGCGCGATCGCGATCACGATGCTGCTCAGCATCATCGTCCTGGCCCGGAACATGGGCCTGAAGTACGTGGACCCCAAGGACCTCGAGCGGCTGCGCGAGCCCGACGGCAGCGCGCTGCCGCACGGCTTCGACCAGCACACCGTGATCGCGCAGATCGGCAAGGCGGTCTTCGCCGACTTCCCGCCGGGCTTCTACTTCCTGGTCGCGATGACCGGGATCATCCTGATCCTGGCCGCGAACACCGCGTTCAACGGCTTCCCGGTGCTCGGCTCGATCCTGGCCCGGGACGGGTTCGCACCCCGGCAGCTCGGCTCGCGCGGCGACCGGCTGGCCTACAGCAACGGCATCCTGTTCCTGGCCGCGCTCGCGATCGTGCTGATCCTGGCCTTCAAGGCCGAGCCGACCCGGCTGATCCAGCTCTACATCGTCGGGGTCTTCGTCTCCTTCAACCTGTCCCAGCTCGGGATGATCCGGCACTGGACCCGGCACCTGAAGACCGAGACCCGTGCGGCCGAGCGGCGGCGGATGTACCGCTCGCGCGCCATCAACGGCTTCGGCCTCGCGATGACCGCGAGCGTCTTCGTGGTGGTGCTGCTGACCAAGTTCCTCGCCGGCGCCTGGATCGCGATCCTGGCGATGGTGGTCTTCTTCGCGATCATGAAGGGCATCCGCGGCCACTACGACCGGGTGGCCGAGGAGCTCGTCGTCGGCGACGAGGACCCGATCATGCCGACCCGGGTGCACGCGATCGTGCTGGTCTCGAAGATGCACAAGCCGACGATGCGGGCGCTCGCGTTCGCGAAGGCGACCCGGCCCAACGTGCTCGAGGCGGTCTACGTCGGGTTCGACCAGGACTCGACCGACCAGCTGCTGGAGGAGTGGGACCAGCGGCACATCGACATCCCGCTCAAGGTGCTCTACTCGCCGTACCGCGAGATCATCCGGCCGATCGTCCAGTACGCGGTCGAGATCCGCGAGGCCAACCCGCGCGGCGTGGTCGCGGTCTACATCCCCGAGTACGTCGTCGGCAAGTGGTGGGAGCAGCTGCTGCACAACCAGACCGCGCTGCGGCTCAAGGGCCGGCTGCTGTTCACCCCCGGCGTCATGGTGACCTCGGTGCCCTACCAGCTGCGCGGTTCCGAGCTCGGCAAGGAGCGCGAGGACTGGGAGCTGCAGCGGCTGCGTCCCGGTGACGTGCGCCGGGGCCGCGTCGGCCGGTGAGCGAGATCTCCTACGCCGTCGGGGACCGGGTCGAGGCGGTCTGCGGCCCGGTGGCGCACGGCGGTCACGTGGTCGCACGGGTGCCCGCCGGCGAGCGCCAGATCGTGGTCTTCGTCCGGCATGCCCTGCCTGGCGAACGCGTCGTCGTGGAGATCACCGGCGTCGAGAAGAGCTTCCTGCGCGGCGATGCCGTCGAGGTCCTGGACGCCTCCCCGGACCGGGTCACCGCCCCCTGTCCGCTCGCCGGACCGGGCCTGTGCGGCGGCTGCGACTTCCAGCACGTGGCCCTGCCCGCGCAGCGCGAGCTCAAGGCGGCGGTGGTGGCCGAGCAGCTGAGCCGCCTCGCCGGGCTGTCGCGCGAGGTGACCGTCGAGCCGGTCCCCGGCACGGTGTCGTACTCGAGGGCGGACGGCCTTCGCTGGCGGACCCGGATGCAGTACGTCGCCCTGCCCGACGGTCGCCGGGGCCTGCGCCGGCACCACTCGCACGAGGTCGTGCCGGTCGACGACTGCCTGCTCGAGGCGTCCGGTGCCCGGGTGGTGCTCGACCGGTCCGAGTCGTCCGAGGCGACCGTGACCGAGACCGTCGGGCCGCACTCGTTCGAGGTGGCCGCGGACGGCTTCTGGCAGGTGCATCCGGGTGCGCCGCCGGCGCTGGTGGACGCGGTGCTCTCCGTCCTCGCGCCGAGGCCGGGGGAGCGGGTCCTCGACCTGTACGCCGGCGTCGGGCTGTTCTCGGCCTTCCTGGCCGACGCGGTCGGGCCGGGTGGTTCGGTGCTGGCCGTCGAGGGAGACCGACGGGCTGCCTCGCTCGCCGTCACCAACCTCGCCGGTCGTGCTTCGGTGGAGACCGGCCGGGTGGACCGCGTCCTGGCCCGTCGTCACGAGAAGGCCGACCTGGTGGTGCTGGACCCGCCGCGCGAAGGGGCGAAGCGCGCGGTCGTCGAGGCGGTCGTGGCCACCGGTCCCCGGGCGGTCGCGTACGTCGCCTGCGACCCGGCCGCACTGGCCCGCGACGTCGCGATCTTCGCCGAGCACGGCTACGAGCTGACCAGCCTGCGCGCCTTCGACCTGTTCCCGATGACGCACCACGTGGAGTGCGTGGCGCTCCTCGTGCCTAGCTCCGGGGACCCCGCGGGCTCCGGGCCGCGTTGAGCCCGACCAGCCGGGTCACCACCATCGCGATGCAGAACAGCCCGGCCACCTGCTCGATCATCACCACGCTGCGGGCGTGCCCGCTGATCGGCACGATGTCGGACAGGCCGGTGCTGGACAGCGTCGTGAACGACAGGAACAGCAGCTCGGTCCAGGTCCGGTCGGCGGCGAGGAGCACCCCGGCGACCTGCGCGGCGAGCAGCCCCGCGCACGGCGTACGACGGACGAAGGCGACCAGACCCATGGGCAGAGGTTACGGGTGCGGGCAGACTGTGCCCGTGAGACTCGGAGTGGTGATCACCCAGACCCGGCCGTGGCGGCAGCTCCGCCAGGACTTCGCGTGGGCCGAGGAGGCCGGGTACGACGTCGCGTACGTCTACGACCACCTGACCCATCCGACCGCGCCGGGGCAGTGGCTCTCCGACGGCTTCACCACCCTGGGCGCGCTGGCCGCCTCGACGACACGCCTCGAGCTGGGCACCCTGGTCGCCTCGGCGACGATGCACTCGCCGGTCTCGCTGGCCCGCCGGGCGGGGACCGTGCAGGACGTCTCCGGGGGCAGGTTCGTGCTCGGGCTCGGGGCCGGGTCGCCGCGCGAGGCGATGGCCGACCGGGGCGAGACGGTGACCGCGGGGCAGATGTTCGCGCACCTGGTGGACCTGGTCGCCGGGCTCGACGCGGTCTGGAAGGGCGCGACCGAGTGGACCGGCGAGACCCGGTCCTTCTCCGGTCTGCAGACGCTGCCGCTGCCGGACGGCACGCCGCCGCCGTTCCTGCTGCTGGCCGCGCACGGGCCCAAGGCGATCGCCCTGACCGCACGGCACGGCGACGGCTGGAACACCTACGGCGGGCCGTCCTCGGTCGAGCTGGAGCCCGAGGAGTACTGGTCCGCGGTCGGGGCGCAGGCCGAGCGGTTCGGGGCGGCCTGCGAGGCGATCGGCCGGGATCCGGGCCAGCCGCGGCGGTCGCTGCTGCTCGGCTACGGCACCGTGCGGCCGACGCGGAGCGTGGCGGAGTACCTCGACGCGATCGGGCGGGCCGAGGAGCTCGGCTTCGACGAGGTGGTGGTCTACGGGCCGTTCGGGGAGCCGGGGGACCGGTTCTGGTCGGAGCCGGACGTCCACGCCGAGGTCCTTGCTCGCCGTACGGCTTGATATCGTGTATCTTGACATCAAGATAATTCCACTCCGCACGAGCGGTTAGGGCAGCCTTTCTTCCGTCGTGTCCACCCCGATGGGCAAGATGGGCCGCGAGACCGCAACGAGACGACGAGGAGACCGCCGATGGCGAGCGTCGACAGCTTTGGTGCCAAGGGCACGCTGGACGTCCAGGGCAAGACCTACGAGATCTTCCGCCTCGGGGCGGTGACGGGCGAGGGGCTCGACGTCGCGTCGCTGCCGTTCTCCCTCAAGGTGCTGCTGGAGAACCTGCTGCGCACCGAGGACGGCGCCGACATCACCGCCGACGACATCAAGGCGCTGGCCGGCTGGGACGAGACCGCCCAGCCCGACAAGGAGATCCAGTTCACCCCGGCGCGGGTCATCATGCAGGACTTCACCGGCGTGCCGTGCGTGGTCGACCTGGCCACCATGCGCGAGGCGATGGCCCAGCTCGGCGGCGACCCGTCCAAGATCAACCCGCTGGCCCCGGCCGAGATGGTCATCGACCACTCGGTGATCGCCGACTTCTTCGGCTCCGAGGAGGCCTTCGAGCGCAACGTCGAGATCGAGTACGAGCGCAACCGCGAGCGCTACCAGTTCCTGCGCTGGGGCCAGACCGCCTTCTCCGACTTCAAGGTCGTCCCGCCGGGCACCGGCATCGTGCACCAGGTCAACATCGAGCACCTGGCGCGCGTGGTCATGGTGCGTGACGGCGTCGCCTACCCCGACACCTGCGTGGGCACCGACTCGCACACCACCATGGTCAACGGCATCGGCGTCGTGGGCTGGGGCGTCGGCGGCATCGAGGCCGAGGCCGCGATGCTCGGCCAGCCGGTCAGCATGCTGATCCCGCGCGTGGTCGGCTTCAAGCTGTCGGGCCAGCTGCCCGAGGGCTCGACGGCCACCGACCTGGTCCTCACCATCACCGAGATGCTGCGCAAGCACGGCGTGGTCGGCAAGTTCGTCGAGTTCTACGGCGAGGGCGTCTCCGCGCTGCCGCTGGCGAACCGCGCCACCATCGGCAACATGTCGCCGGAGTTCGGTTCGACGATCGCGGTCTTCCCGATCGACGAGGAGACCGTCAACTACCTGCGGCTGACCGGCCGCTCCGACGAGCAGCTCGCGCTGGTCGAGGCCTACGCCAAGGAGAACGGCCTCTGGCACGACCCTGCCGCCGAGCCGCGGTACTCGGAGAAGCTCGAGCTGGACCTGGCCACCGTGGTTCCCTCGCTGGCCGGCCCGAAGCGCCCGCAGGACCGGGTCGAGCTGTCCGTCGCCGCGCCGTCGTTCGCGACCGCGCTGGGCGACTACACCGACAACCCGGCCGCGACCGCCGACGTCACCATCGACGGCCAGACCAGCACGATCGGCCACGGTGCGGTCACCGTCGCCGCGATCACCAGCTGCACCAACACCTCGAACCCGTCGGTGATGATCGGTGCCGCCCTGCTGGCCAAGAAGGCCGTGGAGAAGGGCCTGCAGCGCAAGCCGTGGGTCAAGACCACGCTGGCCCCGGGCTCGAAGGTGGTCTCGGACTACTACGAGCGCGCCGGGCTGACGCCGTACCTGGACAAGCTCGGCTTCAACCTCGTCGGCTACGGCTGCACCACCTGCATCGGCAACTCCGGCCCGCTCATCCCGGAGGTCAGCGCCGCGGTCAACGAGGCCGACCTGGCCGTGACCAGCGTGCTCTCGGGCAACCGGAACTTCGAGGGCCGGATCAACCCGGACGTGAAGATGAACTACCTGGCCTCGCCGCCACTGGTGGTCGCCTACGCGCTCGCCGGCTCGATGACCGTGGACCTGTTCAACGACCCGCTGGGCACCGACCCCGAGGGCAACGACGTCTTCCTCAAGGACATCTGGCCCTCGCCGGCGGAGGTCGAGGAGGTCATCGCGGGCGCGATCACCTCGGAGATGTTCGCCAAGGACTACGCCGACGTCTTCGCCGGTGACGATCGGTGGCGCTCGCTGCCGACCCCGGAGGGCGACACCTTCGCGTGGGACGAGGGCTCGACGTACGTGCGGCGCGCGCCGTACTTCGACGGGATGCCCGACGAGCCGAGCCCGGTGACGGACATCGACGGCGCCCGGGTGCTGCTCAAGCTCGGCGACTCGGTGACCACCGACCACATCAGCCCGGCCGGCGCGATCAAGAAGGACAGCCCGGCGGGCACCTACCTGACCGAGCACGGCGTCGAGCAGCGGGACTTCAACTCCTACGGCTCGCGGCGCGGCAACCACGAGGTGATGATCCGCGGCACCTTCGCCAACATCCGGCTGCGCAACCAGCTGGCGCCGGGCACCGAGGGCGGCTTCACCCGTGACTTCACGCTCGCGGACGCGCCGGTCAGCACCGTGTACGACGCCTCGGTGAACTACCAGGCCGCCGGCATCCCGCTGGTCGTGCTCGCCGGCAAGGAGTACGGCTCCGGCTCCTCGCGCGACTGGGCCGCCAAGGGCACCTCGCTGCTGGGCGTGAAGGCCGTCATCGCCGAGTCCTACGAGCGGATCCACCGCTCGAACCTGATCGGCATGGGCGTCATCCCGCTGCAGTTCCCCGAGGGCCAGAACGCGGAGTCGCTGGGCCTGACCGGCGAGGAGACGTTCTCGATCACCGGCATCGAGGCACTGAACTCCGGGTCGACCCCGAAGACCGTGAAGGTCACCGCGGGAGACGTCACCTTCGACGCGGTGGTCCGGATCGACACCCCCGGCGAGGCGAACTACTACCGCAACGGCGGCATCATGCAGTACGTGCTGCGGAACCTGCGTCGCGGCTGACCGACACCAGCTCCAGGGCCGCGTCGGCGAAACGGCCCGCCGGATCTCCGGCGGTCAACCGCTCGCCCGCGGCCCTGGCTGCTTCCCGCATCCCCTGCGCCTCACGGACCGCGGCGCGCAGCCGCTGGGCGGTGAGGCGCTTGGGCGGCAGGATCGTGCCGGCTCCGGCGACAGCCACCCGCCGGGCCACCTCGGGCTGGTCGCGGCCCCACGGCACCAGCACCATCGGCACGCCGTGGACCATCGCCTTGGAGACGATCCCGGTGCCGCCCGGGCAGACCACCACCGCCGTCTCGGGCAGCACCTGCCCGTGCGGCACGAACCGCTCCACACGGACGTTCCCGGACGAGGTGACGCCGGCGCCGTCGTAGGCGTCGGCCAGGGTGAGCAGCACCCGGACCGGCTCGTCGCGCAAGGCCTCGACCGCGGTGCGCGCGAGGTTCTCGTCGCCCTGGTACTCGGTCGAGCAGGTGACCAGCACCCACGGGTCGCCGGGTTCGTCGAGCCAGCCGGGCCGCTCGGCCGGCAGGTCCCACGGCGCCGCGCCGACCATGCGTACGTGCGCCGGCAGGTCGGTGCGCGGGTACTCGAGCGGTTCGCCGGTCATCAGCAGGACCATGTCGGTGCTGCCCTGGATCTGCAGCGGCGAGGAGTACGGCGCCAGGCCGTGCTCGTGGCGCAGCTCGTTGAGGCCGGGCAGCATCGACCGCCCGAACAGGTGCTCCATGATCATCCAGCCGAGGGCGTCGCGGACCTTCCCGAGCGGACCTTGCTTGGGCGCGAGCCCGAGCCCGTACGGCGGGATGCCGCGCCCGGGCATGGCCAGCACCGAGGGCATCAGGGTCGCGCGCGGCAGGCCGGAGGCCTCCGCGACCACCTGGGCGCCGTACGCGTTCGTGTCCACCAGCACCGCGTCGGGGCGGACCTCCGCGAGCGCGGCGGCGAGGTCGGGACCGTCGTGGCGGCCGCGTGCGATCAGGTCGACCTGCCCGGCGTGCACCCTCTCCTTGTCGGTGCTGGCCAGGTGGTCGGTCACCGGCACGTCGAGCACGCCCGGGGAGACGGATGCGGCATCGAGGCCCAGGCCACCGAGCACCGGCACCAGGTCGGGGTGCGTCCGGACGGCGACCTCGTGGCCGCGGCGGCGCAGCTCGACGAGGCCGGGCACCGCGGGCAGGGTGTGCCCGACCGCGGGGGAGAGGTAGACGAGAAAGCGAGACATCGGAACTCCAGGTGGTCATCGGTTTTCTGTTAGTATGAGACCCAATTCAATTTGGTCAAGCACAAACGAAAGTGGTCCAGACATGGCGCGCTCCTACTCGATGGCCACCCGGGAGGAGGCGCGCCGGCGTACCCGGGAGTCGATCCTGGACGCGGCGGTCGCGAACTTCGGCGACGCCTGGTACGACGACATCACGCTGGCCAGTGTCGCGCGCGCGGCGGGGGTCTCGCAGCAGACCCTGACGAACCACTTCGGCTCCAAGCTGCAGCTCTACCTGGCCGCGGTCGCCGAGCGCAGCGTGCCGGAGATGCGACGGATCCGCGACCGCGTCGTGGCGGGGGACGTCCGCTCGGTGGTCGGCTGCGTGGTCGACGACTACGAGCTCAGCGGCGCAGGCACCGTGCGCGCGCTCGCGCTGGCCGACCGCGAGCCGGACCTGCGCGAGATGCTGGCGGCCGGCGCCGCCTACCACCGCGACTGGGTGGAGCGCGCCCTGGCGCCGCAGCTGGCGAAGCGCCGGGGGCGGCCGAGGGAACGGCTGGCGACGCTGCTCGTGGTCGCGCTCGAGGTGCGGACCTGGGAGCAGCTGCGCCGCGGGCAGGGCCTGAGCCGGGAGGAGACGGTCGAGCACCTCGCGGCGATGGTGACGGCGCTGACCGGCTGAGAGATCTCCGCCGTGACCCCACCTTCGCGGGGTGCTCGTGCGTACTCAGGGCAGAGCTCTGGGTTTCTGGGAAGGTGGCACGCGATGGACGAGCTGGGTGGGGCGCTGCGGGAGCTGGCGCGGCAGGCACACGCGCCGACGCCGGTGGACCCGGCCGCGCTGTGGGCGCGGGGGAGGACCCGCGTACGGCGGCGCCGGATGGCCGTCGCCGCGACGGCCGTCGTGCTCGCGGTGCTCGGGTCGCTGGCCGTGATCCGCCCCGAGCCGCGCGCGGTGATGCCGGCCGGTGCTCCGCACGCACCCGCGATCCCGAAGAACATCTACGAGCCGAATCGGTTCCTGGCCGGGGTGTCGAAGGCGGGGCCGCCGGGGCGGCTGGCGGTCATCGCGGCGCACGGCTGGCGCGAGGGCGGTGGGCCCTGGTTCGGGATTTCGGCGACCACCGGGAGGTACTCCGAGCTCGACCTCCCGGACCTGGCCTCAGGCGGACCCATGAGACTCTCCCCGGACGGACTCCGGATCGCGTACTGGATCACCGGCCCGACCCGCAAGAAGGACTTCGGTCCGCGGACGCGATCCAGTGCCGGCGGGCCGCTGCCGGACAAGCCGCTGGCGGGCGTCGCCGTCTACGACACCCGGAACGGGTCCGTCGTCCGGCACCGGATCCTCAGCGACTACGGTCTCGACAGCGACGCCCAGGTCTCCTGGCTCGACGACGACACGATCGCCTTCAGCTACTCCGTCGCGACCGGAACCAACAGCGGTCGTAGTGCGGGCGCCTACCGCTGGACGCCCGGCTCCTCGGCTCCAGTGACGATTCCCGGCCAGCCGTTCGACGGAGCCCGTTACGTGCCCGCGTTCCCACCGATCCGCCTGGTCCACAACAACGACGACGCGACGCCATACGTGGTGACCGACACGCGCGCCCGGCCGACCGGCATGAAGGTGGTCACCCCTGGAACTGACACGGTGCCGAACGCCGTGACCTTCTCGCGGCGCTGGGTGGTCGAGCTCGGCACCATGAGCTCTCCCGCGATCGATCGGGTCTTCGCCGGCCCCCGCGGACGGGACAACCGTGCCGCGGCTCTCGCGCCGATCGGCACGATCGTGTTGCCCAGGTTCTTGGGCTGGCAGTCGGACGCGCGGATCGTGGTGTTCGCCAACCCCGGCCGGCTCATCGGGGGCCGGGTCGAGATGGCTCAGAGCCAGGACCCGCCGCGTTACCTGTACGAGGTCGACCTCGACGCCCGGAAAGTGCGGCGGCTCGGCACGATCGACGCCGACCTTCCCGACGTATCGATCCAGGTCGCCAGGACGCTGCTGGCCCACCCGATGGTGCTGGGGCGCCGGCCACCCTCGCTGCTGGAGGTCTTCCGCGTGCCTCTCACCGTCGGCGGGATCACCCTCCTCGCCGGTGCCGCTTGGATCGTCGTACGACGGAGGCGCCGTGCGTAGCGGGCAGGACGCCTTCACCGAGTACGTCAGCGCCCGTCGGCCTGCGCTGGTGCGGATGGCGTACCTGCTCTGCGGCGACGAGCACCTGGCGGAAGACCTGGTGCAGTCCGCGCTGATCAAGGCGGTCGGGCACTGGCGGAGGATCGGTGACAACCCCGAACCCTGGCTGCGCAGGGTGATGGTGAACGAGCACATCTCCCGCTGGCGCAAGCACCGTGGCCGGGAGCGGCTGACCGCCGACGTTCCCGACCGGGCCGCGCCCGTCGTCGCCGACCACGGGTTGGAGGGAGCGCTCGCTGCCCTGGCTCCGCGCCAGCGTGCCGTGATCGTGCTGCGCTACTACGAGGACCTCACCGAGGTCGAGACCGCGCGCGTCCTCGGCATCTCGGTGGGCACGGTGAAGTCGCAGCACCGCGACGCGATCGCCCGGCTCCGCGCCTCCGGGCTGGACGAGCTGGTCACGTCCGTCGGTGGAAGGTAAGCCCCTCGGGTCCGAATCTGTGCATGTAGCTCGGGTCGTGGATGCGTCGGTGGTGGAACCCGCACAGCGGGATCGCGTCCTTGAGGTCGGTGGAGCCGCCGTGGGACCAGGGGTGTTGGTGGTGGAGCTCGCACCAGGCGAAGGGACGTTCGCATCCGTCGGCGGCGCAGGTGTGGTGCCTGGTGGCGAGGGCGGTGCGCTGGGCTTCGGTGAACAGGCGGCTCGAGCGGCCGAGGTCGAGGGCAAGGCTCGGGCCGTTCATCACCGCGGGCAGAATGCTCGCTCCGCAGGCCAGCCGGCGGGTGTCCCCGGCACTGAGGCGTTCACCGGAGTCCAGGCCGGCGGCGCCGAGCGCCGCCTGCAGCGTGGCCAGCTCGACCGTGGCGACCACGGTCGCGGCCACCTTCCCGTGCAGGTGATCGGTGGGCAGGTGCTCGAGCAACTCGACGAACGCGAGACCGTTCTGGTGCGCCCAGTCCCGCTGCTCGATCGGGTCACCGGCCTGGGCTTCGGTGGCGCCGAGGCGGGCGCGTCGGGGTGAGGTCATCGACTGGACCACCCGGATCAAGATCGCGGCCGCGACCGCCGGGACCGTGAAGTGGCCGGAGACGGTGCCGTCCTCGTTGTGGTGCCAGGTCAGCCGGGTCTTGGCCAACGCGGTGCGCTCTTCGGAGCGCAGCAGAGCGTCCTCGTGCACATCGACTGCGGCCTGGTTGTCCTCGACCGCCGCGAGCGCTCGCCGAGCAGCGCGGCGCAGCTGGTCCGGAGAGAGCCGTCCAGCCTGCTCGACCAGCGACTGCTCCACCTGAGTGACAGCCGCCTCCGGCAGATGCGAAGGCAGCTGCTCGGTCGCGCGCACGATCACCCGCGCGTGGTCAGTGGACAGGTCGCCGGCCGACAGGGCTTCGGCACAGGGTCGGTCAGACTCCAGCGCCGTGGCGAGGCGGACATCAGCCGCGGATTGGGCCGAGCCGGCATGTGTCCGCCGAGCCAGCCACGAGGACGTGTCCGCGAGCCCGGTCCGGTCGGCCACCCGCGCGGCATCCGCCGCCGCGACCACACGCAGCTTGACCGCCTCCAACCGCCGGATCGCCCGATCCAGATCGACCAGCACCTCGTCGTACGCATCGAACGAGTCCAGATCCCGCAAGCCGTCGATCGCCGCATGCAGAGCAGGCAGCCCCGACGTACGGTCACCAAGACCGACGGGATCGAGAAGAGTCGTGCTCATAGCACGATTCTATCGAACACATGTTCGAATCAGGGGAATCGGCAGGTCGGAGGGCCTGACTTTTTCGGCGCCGCATAGCGTGACGCCATGATCGTCGCCATCAGCATCAGTCCCTCGGGCGGAGACGAGACCGGGGGAGTCAGCGAGGCCGTCGCCGATGCGGTCCGGGTGATCCGCGAGTCCGGCCTGCCCAACGAGACCAACGCGATGTTCACCAACATCGAGGGGGAGTGGGACGAGGTCATGGCCGTGGTCAAGCAGGCCGTCTTCGCCGTCGCGGAGAAGTCGCCTCGCGTGGGCCTGGTGCTCAAGGCCGACCTGCGCCGCGGCTTCGACACCGACCAGCTGACCGCCAAGGTCGAGCGGGTCGAGGAGCGCCTGCGCTAGAGACACGCGATCCGCGGGAGCCGAGCCCCTCCCAGTCCGGCTCGGTTCCCGCGGATCGCGCGGGCATGCGACGGGCGCCGAACCGCCTTGTCCCCCATCCGGTTCGGCGCCCGTGGTCAGTGGTGATGTCCGCTCAGGCGGCGGCGGGTCCCTCCGTGAGCAGCTGCTCGATCCAGCTGTCGACGTCGACCTTCTCCTGGCCCAGCGGGACCGCCTCCAGCGAGGCCGTGACGAAGTCCTGGACCGCGCGGGTCGGGAACTGCAGCAGCGTCTCGCCGGCCGGCGACTCGAGCTCGACGATGACGACGGCCTCGCCGCTCGGGCTCAGGCAGGGCCACACGTGCACGTCGCCCTCACCGCACGGCTCGTACTGGCCCTCGACGAGGAGCTCGCGGGCGAAGGTCCAGTGCACCGGGCCGGACGGGGTCTGCAGCGTCATCGTCACCGCGACCGAGTCGGCCGGGTCGAAGGCGAACTCGGCGGACAGGTCGTGGTCCTGCTCGGAGCCGACCGTCGCGATCTGCACGGCCGTCGTGGTGACGGTGGTGGTGGTCCTGCTGTCCATCGTGAGTCCCTGTCCTCGAAGCCTTGTTCCGACCTTCGGCAGAGAAACGGGGGAGCAGGAGGTTCCTGACGCGAAAACGCTGGACTGGTCCAGTTCGTGACAGCAAGTGGTCCAGTTTTGTGCCCGATATCACCCTGCTTGCATCGATATGGAACCCAGCAACGGCTCCGACTCGGCGATGCCTTCCTCGCTCGGCTTGCCTCCCTCGCCGAAGACCTTGGCCGCCTGGCGGTCCCGCAGCGAGCGGTGTGCGTCCGCCGGACGGTCGTAGCCGTAGCGCTCGCGGGCCTCGGCCGGGGTGAGCGTGACCGGGTTGTCCGGGACGACGCCGTACAGCACCGGCGCGACCACGTCGCGGGTCATCGGCGAGAGGAAGGTGAGCAGGTCCAGCTTGGTGCGCTTGTTCGCGTTGGCCAGCCAGAACGCCACCTTCATCACGGGCACGACCAGGGTGTCGGTCAGCCGCGACTGGCGCAGCCCGGAGAGCTCGCGCATCCAGCGCGGCATGGTCGCGATGGTCGCCGCGCGCAGCGCACGGGCCGAGATCCAGCTGACCGGCCGGAACACCCGGGGCAGCGACGGCAGCATCACGCTCGCGTCGAGCAGGTGGTTCATCGCGTTGCGGGCCAGGTCCGAGCCGAGCAGCTGCGGGCGCATCTCCTCGAAGTAGGCCTGGATCCCCTCGCGGGTCCGCGGCACGTCGTCGGGGGAGCAGGTCTGCAGCTCGGCCGCGACGGCGCACTCCTCCCAGTAGCGGGCCTCGTCCTGGGCGGAGATCCGGCCAGGGCCGTACTTCTCGTAGGCGTAGAGGATCGAGTGCCAGGCGGTCAGGTGGATCCAGAGCTGCGAGTGCGGGTCGTTGGCGTCGTACCGGAGGCCGGTGACGGGGTCGGTGCCGATGCCCTTGGAGTGCACCTTCACCAGGATGTCGGCCGCCTTCGAGGTGGTCGCGGAGTCGCCGAAGGCCACCAGGGCGAAGTACTTCAGCGTCCGGTCGTACCGGGTCCGCGGCCGGTCGAAGATCGCGTGCGTCTCGTCGACCGAGGCGACCAGGGCCGGGTCGAGCTCCTCGACGACGACCGCGCGCTGGAAGCCGACGGTCAGTGACGTCGGATAGCTCCAGACCTTCCAGGTCACCGAGTCGGGGCCGAAGAAGCCGTAGTCGGCGTGCGGGGTGATCTCGGGCGCGCGGAGCAGTGACAGTGCCATGGACCAATTACTACACATGTGTAGCAATCTTGGGAAGAGGCGCGCGCCACATCACCCCACCGCGTACGGTGGTGCCGTGACCGCCGCCTCCGCGACTCCCCGGCAGCGCCGCCCGTACGCCGCGCGGGTGCCGATCGCGGAGCGCCGCGAGCAGTTGCTGGACGCGGCGCTGGCGATCATCGTCCGGGACGGGTACGACGCCATCTCCGTCGACGCGATCGCGCGCGAGGCCGGTGTCACCCGGCCTGTGGTCTACGGCGCGTACGACGGGCTCCGGCCGTTGCTGGAGGCGCTGCTGGACCGTCAGCAGGAGCGGGCGCTGGCCCAGCTCGCCGAGGCGCTCCCGCCCGAGCCGGACCTGACCGACCCCGACCGGCTGGTCGCCGAGACCGCCCACCGGCTGATCGACGTGGTCCGCGGCGACCCGATGACCTGGCGGCCGATCCTGTTCGCGCCGTTCGGGATGCCCGAGCAGGTGCAGGCGCGGATCGAGACCGACCGGCAGAACTTCCTCACCCAGGTCACCGGCCTGCTCGAGGTCGGCCTGGTGCTGCGCGGCGGCCCCAAGGTCGACGCCGAGGTCACCGCGCACGCGATCCTCGCGGTGCTCGAGCACTTCGGCCGGATCCTGCTGGCCGAGCCGGAGCGGTTCAGCACCGAGCGGCTGGTCGGCACGCTGACCACGCTGCTGGGCGCGCTGCGATGACCGCCGAGGCGCTCGACGACGCGCTCGGGCACTTCGACGCTGCCCGGCCGCGGCTGTTCGGGATCGCCTACCGGATGCTCGGCAGCGTCGCCGAGGCCGAGGACGTCGTCCAGGACGCGTGGCTGCGCTGGCAGCAGGCCGACCGGGCCGAGGTGCGCAACCCGGCCGCCTTCCTGACCACCGTGGTCACCCGGCTGTCCCTGAACGTCGCCGAGTCGGCCCGGGTCCGTCGTGAGGAGTACGTCGGGCCCTGGCTGCCCGAGCCGGTCGACACCAGCGCCGACCCGAGCCTGGGCGCGGAGAACGCCGAGGCCCTGGAGTACGCGGTGCTCATGCTGCTCGAGCGACTCGGTCCCGAGCAGCGGGCGGCGTACGTGCTGCGCGAGGCGTTCGGCTACGCCTACGAGGACATCGCCGAGATCCTGGCGACCTCGGCGGCCAACGCGCGCCAGCTGGTCAGCCGGGCCCGCCGCTACGTGCGCTCGGGTCGTCGTGCGCCGGTCGACCGCGACCGTCACCGCGACCTGGTGGAGGCGTTCCTGGCCGCTGCGCGCGACGGCGACGTGGCCCGCCTCGAGGTGGTGCTCGCCGCGGACGTGGTCAGCATCTCCGACGGTGCCGGGGTCGCGCCGCGTGCCGCCCGCCGGCCGGTCAGCGGTGCCAACGACGTGGCCCGGTTCGTCGCCGGCTTCACCGAGTGGTGGGCGGAGGCCGGGCTCACCTGGGTCGAGGTCAACGGCCGGCCCGCCGTCGTCGTGCACCGCGACGGCCAGCCGCTCGCGGTGCTCAGCGCGACCACGTCGGACGCGGGCATCGAGCAGCTGCTCTGGGTGATGGCGCCGGCCAAGCTGACCCGCGTCTGACCCGATCTGTCACAGGCGCGGCGCCTGTCCGGTCACCACTGTGGAACAGCCAATCCCAGAAAGGTGCACCTCATGAAGATCGTCGTCATCGGCGGAACCGGCCTGATCGGCTCCAAGCTCGTCGAGCGGCTCACCGCGCACGGCCACGAGGCGGTCCCCGCGGCTCCGCAGACGGGCGTCAACTCCCTGACCGGCGAGGGCCTGGACGCGGCCGTCGCCGGCGCGGACGTCCTCGTCGACCTGTCGAACTCGCCGTCGTTCGCCGACGACGACGTGATGAGCTTCTTCACCACCTCGACCGGCAACCTCGTCAAGGCCGCGAGCAACGCCGGTGTGCGGCACTACGTGATCCTCTCCATCGTCGGGACCGACGCGCTCCCCGACAGCGGCTACCTGCGCGCGAAGGTGGCCCAGGAGACGCTGGTCCGGGACTCGGGCCTCCCGTACTCGATCGTGCGGTCCACCCAGTTCTTCGAGTTCACCCGGGCCATCGCCGACTCGTTCACCCGCGACGGCGCGCTGCACCTGCCGCCCGTGCACTACCGGCCGATCGCCTCCGACGACGTCGTGACCGCGCTGGCGACGGTGGTCCAGGGTGCGCCGATCGAGGGCATCGAGGAGATCGGCGGCCCCGACCGGCTGCGGTTCGACGAGTTCCTCCCCGCGGTTCTCCGGCACGCCGGCGACGAGCGGCCGCTGGTCGTCGACGAGCACGCGCGGTACTTCGGCACCGAGCTCGCCGACGACAGCCTGGTGCCCGGTCCGGGTGCCTGGCTCGGGTCGATCGCGTACGAGGACTGGGCCGACCAGCAGCTCGGCTGAGCGGCGGGCGCTGAGAGGGCGGCGCGGGGTGGCGGTGTTCGAACACCTGTGCGAACATGGCTGGGTGTTCACCCCGCGCCGCGACCCCGACCCGGTCCCGCGGACGGCGCCGGCGGGCTCGGCGCCGTACGCGCCTCCGGGCTGGCCGCGCGAAGTGCGTCCGCCCGGCGCGAGCGGCTGGGAGCCCAGCGCCGTGGCCTGGCTGCTCGACCAGTGCCCGCCGGAGTACCGCGGCTACCCGGCGCTGCGACGGCACCCTGTGCTGCTGGCCCGGTTCGCCCGGCTGCACGTCGAGGCCTGCCAGGCGGCCGTGGACCGCGGGCTCTCCGAGGCGCGCGGATCGCTGCGCGACGTGGCCACCCGGGACGAGATCGCCGCGGCCATCGAGGTCTGGGAGCGCGAGAAGGCCCGGCTCCTCGGCGTACGTCGGTCCGCCGGGCTCGTCGAGGACGCGCTGCAGGGCCGCCGGTACGTCGAGGCCCTGCACTGACCAGGCCGCGCTGATCTGCGAGAGTGACCGCATGGTCGACTCGCACCTGGCTGTGGTCCTGCTCGTCGACGACCGCGGCTGGCTGCTCCTGCAGGAGCGCGACGAGCACGCGCCCCGAGCCGCGAACCAGTGGGGCATGGTCGGCGGCCACGTCGAGCCGGGCGAGGACTTCGCGCCGGCCGCCTACCGCGAGGTGACCGAGGAGACCGGCGTCGTCCTCGACGAGGGCGCGCTGATCCTGTGGCGCGACGCCGAGTACACCTACCCCGACGGCCACCACGGCCGCTACCACGTGTACGCCGGCCGGGTGGACGGCCTGACCGACGCCGACATCGTGGTCGGGGAGGGCCGGCGGATCGTCTTCGTCGACCCGCACACCGTCCTCGACCTCGACCTGGCCGGGTCCTCGCGGCACTTCCTGCCCGAGTTCCTCGACTCCGACCTGTACACGACCTTGAGGAGTGCGCTGTGAGCCTGATGAAGGTGACCGTGCTGCCGGTGCCCGGGCCCGGCGCGGAGGACGTCGTGGTCGCGGACAACGGCCTCGTCTACACCGGGACCGCGGACGGCCATGTCGTCGCGGTCCGGCCCGACGGCGGCGGTGCGGAGCGGGTCGCGCACACCGGCGGGCGCCCGCTCGGCCTCGAGCTGCTGCCCGACGGCCGGCTGCTGGTCTGCGACGCGCACAACGGCTTGCTCGCGCTGGACCCGCGCGACGGCGAGCTGGAGACGCTGGCCTTCGAGGTCGACGGGATCCCGATGGCGTTCTGCAACAACGCCGCCGTCGCGAGCAACGGGGACATCTGGTTCTCCGACTCCTCGACCGTCTTCGGCATCGAGAAGTGGAAGAACGACTTCGTCCAGGACACCCGGACCGGCCGGCTGCTGCGGCTGCGCGACGGCCGTGTCGAGACCGTCCTCGAGGGGCTCGCCTTCGCCAACGGGGTCGCGCTGGCGGCCGACGAGTCCTACGTCGCCGTCGCCGAGACCGCGGCGCGCACCGTCGTACGGCACTGGCTGACCGGCGAGAAGGCCGGGCAGCGCGACCTGCTGTGCGCCGACCTGCCCGGCTACCCGGACAACATCGCGCGTGGCTCTGACGGGCTGATCTGGGTGACCATCGCCTCGCCGCGCGACCCGCTGGTCGAGCGGTTGCAGCGGGCGCCGATGCCGGTGCGCAAGGCGGTGACCGCGATCCCCGAGGCGCTGCAGCCCAAGGCCAAGCGGACCGTCCGGGCGATGGCCTTCGCCGACGACGGGACCTGTGTGCACGACATCTCCGGGGAGGCCGGCGGGTACCACATGGTCACGGGCGTCCGCGAGCACGACGGCAAGCTCTGGCTCGGCAGCCTGGAGGAGCCTGCGGTGGCCGTGATCGACCTGCGGGACGTCTAGAATCGTTACTTCCGCGTACGCCAGTCACGAGAGGCACCGCATGGGCCACCTGGAGTCGATCACCGGTCCGCAGGACCTGCGCCGGCTCGACGACCACCAGCTCGCCGAGCTCGCCTCCGAGATCCGCGACGAGCTGGTCCGCACCTGCGCCCCGCGCGGCGGCCACCTCGGCCCGAACCTCGGGGTCGTCGAGCTGACCCTGGCGATCCACCGGGTCTTCGAGTCGCCTCGCGACAAGGTCGTCTTCGACACCGGCCACCAGGCCTACGTGCACAAGATGGTCACCGGCCGCGCCGGCCAGTTCGACACGCTGCGCACCGAGGGCGGCCTGTCCGGCTACCCGAGCCGGGCCGAGTCCGAGCACGACCTCGTCGAGAACTCGCACGCCTCCACCGCGCTGTCCTACGCCGACGGGCTGGCCAAGGCCTACGCGATCCGTGGCGAGGACCGGCACGTGGTCGCCGTGGTCGGCGACGGCGCGCTGACCGGCGGGATGGCCTGGGAGGCGCTCAACAACATCGCGGTCGGCAAGGACCGCAAGCTGGTCATCGTCGTCAACGACAACGGCCGCTCCTACCAGCCGACCGTCGGCGGCCTGGCCAGCCACCTGTCCGCGCTGCGCACCAACCCGCGCTACGAGCAGGTGCTCGACCAGGTCAAGCACCGGCTGCAGGGGATGCGCGGCGTCGGTCCGGCCGTGTACGACGCCCTGCACGCGATGAAGAAGGGCATGAAGGACGCCCTCGCGCCGCAGGGTCTCTTCGAGGACCTCGGACTGAAGTACGTCGGTCCGATCGACGGCCACGACCGCACGGCGGTCGAGCAGGCGCTGGCCCAGGCCAAGAAGTTCGGCGGCCCGGTGATCGTGCACGTGCTCACCCAGAAGGGCTTCGGCTACGACCCCGCCGAGCGGCACGAGGCCGACCAGATGCACCAGGTCGGGCCGATGGACCCGGAGACCGGGGTGCCGCGGCCCAAGGGCCGGATCTGGACCGACTTCTTCGCCGACGAGATGGTCGCGATCGGCGAGGAGCGCCAGGACGTGGTGGCGATCACCGCGGCCATGCTCTACCCGGTGGGGCTGGACCGGTTCGCGGCCCGGTTCCCCGAGCGCACCTTCGACGTCGGCATCGCCGAGCAGCACGCGGTCACCAGCGCGGCCGGCCTGGCCATGGGTGGCCTGCACCCGGTGGTGGCCATCTACGCGACCTTCCTCAACCGCGCCTTCGACCAGGTGCTGATGGACGTGGCGCTGCACGGCTGCGGGGTCACCTTCGTGACCGACCGGGCCGGCGTCACCGGCGACGACGGCGCCAGCCACAACGGCATGTGGGACATGTCGATCTTCCAGGTGGTGCCGGGCCTGCGGCTGGCCGCGCCCCGCGACGGCGCCCGGGTCCGCGAGCTGCTCCGCGAGGCGATCGCCGTCGAGGACGCGCCGACCATCGTGCGGCTGCCCAAGGGCGCCCCGCCGGAGCAGGACATCCCGGCGGTCTCCCAGCTCGGCGGCGCCGACGTCCTGGTGCGCGACGGCGCCAAGGACGTGCTGATCGTGGCACCCGGCGCGATGGCGGCCACCGCGGTGGACGTGGGCGGGCGACTGGCCGACCAGGGGATCGGCGTCACCGTGGTCGACCCGCGCTGGGTCAAGCCCATCGAGCCGGCCCTGGTGGCCGCGGCGCGCGAGCACCGGCTGGTGGTCAGCATCGAGGACAACGGCCGGGTGGGTGGCTTCGGGGCCAACCTGCTGCAGCTGCTGACCGACGAGGGCGTCACCACGCCGTACCGGCTGCACGGCATCCCGCAGGAGTTCCTCGAGCACGCCAAGCGGGAGGCGATCCTGGAGCGGATCGGTCTCACCGCGCAGGCGCTGGCTCGTCGCATCGTCGAAGACGTGACCGCACTGGACTCGGGTCGTTCTCTGGTCATTATCGACTGACGAGAGCGAAGGGAGCCGGGGGTGCGGTCACGACGACTGCTGCTCGCCGTCGTACTCGGGCTTTCGCTGCTGGCCGGCTGCTCCGACGACGGCGGCGACGAGAGCCTGCTCGGCAACGGCCGGGACGGCGGCATCGTCACCCGGGCCGACGCGCAGCGGCTGCTCGACTCCCGCGCCGCGGCCGTCCGGGCCGGTGACCTGGCCGAGTTCCTGCGCTCCGTCGACACCGCCGACCCGGCCCTGGTCGCCCGGCAGCGCCGCTACTTCGCGAACCTGCGCCGGCTTCCTCTCGAGGTGTTCCGCTACAAGGTGCTCAAGTCGCAGTGGCCGGTCGAGCTGCGCACGCCGAGGTGGGGCGCGAACGTGCTGCTCCCGCAGGTGCAGGTCCTCACCCAGCTGGACGGGTACGACACCGTGCCGGTCCGCCGGATCACCGGGTTCGCGATCGCGCGCCGCGGCGGCCGTCCGGTGGTGGTCTCCGAGGTGACGCCCGCGGGCAAGCCGTTCCCCGGGTCCAGCCCGGCGCCGTGGGACCTGGTCCGGGTGCACGTGCGCACCAGCGGCGGCACCCTGCAGCTGTACGACGACGCGACCTGGTCCCGCGCCGACGACGTCGACCGGACCCTGCGCCGCGGCATCGACTCGGTCGAGCGCGGACTGCCGTGGTCGTGGAACGCCCACGTCGTGGTCTACGTGTTCAGCAAGAAGGCGGTGCTGGACAGCTACGAGGGCGTGCCCGGCGGGAACATCCGGCACCTGGGCGCGATGACCTTCCCGATCTACGGTGAGCTCGGCCAGCCCCAGGTGGCCGGCATCCGGTTCACGCTGCTGCCCAGCTCGCTGGCCGCCGGGCACCCGTTCCTGGACCGGATCACCCGCCACGAGCTGACGCACGTCGCGGTCGGCGACCGCGACGACGGTGCGCCGGTGTGGTTCGCCGAGGGCATCGCCGAGTACATGGGCAACCGGGACGTGCCGCAGGACGAGCGCCGGATCGCCACGGTCGCGGTGAGCAAGGCGCGGGCCGGGGTCGACGAGCTGCCCTCCTCGGGCCTTTTCAACGGCGCCGACCAGGCCTGGAACTACGCGCTGGCCTGGATGGCCTGCGACTACATCGCCGCCGACCAGGGCGAGTCCACGCTGTGGGCGCTGATGGCGGCGCTGCACGCCGACGGCGAGGGCACCACCGACGAGCAGCAGGACGCGGTGCTGCAGTCGGTGCTCGGCTACGACAGCCACGAGCTCGCCCGGCGGGCCGCGAAGCGGATCCTGCGCATCTACGGATGACCCGCGTCACCCGGTGCACCGGGCATACCCCTCACGGACCGGGCGTTGGCGTCACTAGGCTTGACCTCCCAGCAGACATCGAGGAGCGGCAGTGACACAGGCACGTTTCGTGCACATCGTGGACGAGGTCCCCGAGCTCGAGGGGCTCAGCGACGCACCGGTGATGCTGGTGGCGCTCGACGGGTTCCTCGACGCCGGCAACGCCTCCGCCCTCGCGGTCGGGCACCTCCAGGACGGCGGACCGGGCCGGGTGGTGGCCAGCTTCGAGGTCGACGAGTTCTACGACTACCGGGCCCGGCGGCCGGCGATGAGCTTCGTGGCCGACCACTACGCCGACTACGACGCGCCCCGGCTCGTGGTGCGGCTGCTGCGCGACGACGCCGACACGCCGTACCTGCTGCTCACCGGTCCCGAGCCGGACGTCCGCTGGGAGGCCTTCTGCGAGGCGGTCCAGGCCGTCGTCGAGCACTTCGGCGTGCGCTTGACCGTCTCGCTCGGTTCGGTGCCGATGGCGGTGCCGCACTCGCGGCCGGTGCAGGTGACCAACCACGCCACGGCGAAGCGGCTGATCGTCAGCGAGAACGTCTGGTCCGGCGAGATCCGGATCCCCTCCAGCGCGCAGGCGCTGCTGGAGCTGCGGCTGGGGGAGTGGGGCCACGACGCCACCGGGTTCGTGGCGCACATCCCGCACTACGTCGCCCAGTACGGCTACCCGGAGGCCGCCTCGGCGATCCTGCGGCAGGTGGGCGCCGTGACCGGGCTGACCTGGGACACGACCGTCCTCGACGAGGCCGCCACCGAGCGACGCGCCGAGATCGCCGTCCAGGTGGCCGACTCCGACGAGGTGCGGGCCGTGGTCGAAGGACTGGAGCAGCAGTACGACGCCTTCCACCGTGGTGGCGAGGCGAGCCTGCTGGCCGACGAGGAGCTCTCCAGCGCCGACCTGCCCACCGGCGAGGAGCTCGGCGCCCAGTTCGAGCAGTTCCTGGCCGGCCTCGACGGCGACGAGGGGGAAAGGTCCTGATGCCCTCGACCGTGACCGAGTTCCTCGACCTGCTCGACCTCGAGACGATCGAGGACAACCTGTTCCGCGGCCGCTCGCCGGCCACCTCGCTGCAGCGGGTCTTCGGCGGGCAGGTGGCCGCGCACGCGCTGGTGGCGGCGACGCGCACCGTGGCCCCGGCGTACGTCGTGCACTCCCTGCACTCCTACTTCCTGCGGCCCGGGGACACCGCGGTCCCGATCGTGTACGACGTCGACGCGGTCCGCGACGGCCGCTCGTTCGCGACCCGGCGGGTGATCGCGCGCCAGCACGGCCGGCCGATCTTCGCGATGACGCTGAGCTTCCAGATCCCCGAGGAGGGCCTGGACCACCAGGACACCATGCCCGCGGTGCCGGCGCCCGAGGACTGCCCCGACCTGGCCGAGCTGTTCCGGGCGCGGACCGGCGGCGAGGAGGACTGGCCGCGGGAGTGGGGCGCGCTGGAGGTGCGGTTCGCCGGCAACTCACGTCCCGGCGGCGAGCTCGAGGACCCGGACTTCCCGGCGCGGTCGCGGCTGTGGATCCGGGTCAGCGGCGAGCTGCCCGACGAGCCGCTGCCGCACACCGCGGCGTTCACCTACGCCAGTGACATGACCCTGCTGGGCGCGGCCCTGATCCCGCACGAGATCTTCATCTCCTCGGCGGGGATGCAGGCCGCCTCGCTGGACCACAGCATCTGGTTCCACCGGCCGTTCCGCGCCGACGAGTGGTGGCTCTACGACCAGCACAGCCCGTCGGCCTCGGGCGGCCGCGGCCTGGCGATCGCCCGGATCTTCACCCAGGACGGGCGGCTGGTCGCGAGCGTGGCCCAGGAGGGCCTGATCAGGTTCCGGGCCCAGGACTGACCCGATTTCAGCACCGGACAAGGTCGAGCATCCAGACTCTCCCTGGAGCCGGCGGCGAACGTCCGCCGGCCGAGAGGGAGGAACCATGACCAAGTACCTGGTGCTCTACCGGGCGGACGTCAGCGCGACCGAGCAGATGGGCAACGCCAGCCCGGAGGAGGCTCAGGCCGGGATGGACGCGTGGATGGCCTGGATGGGCAAAGCCGGCGACGCGATCGTCGACTTCGGCTCGCCCGTCGACGGCGGCGACTCCGGGATCGGCGGCTACTCGATCCTGCAGGCCGACTCGCGGGAGGGGCTCGACGCCGTGCTCGAGGGACACCCGCACCTCGAGGTCGGCACCATCGACGTGCTCGAGTTCCTCCCCGTCCCCGGCATGTGACGCTGACCGGGCAGTTTGTACGACGCGACGCGCGCCGACCGGGCAGTTCGCCCGGTCGGCGCGGCGGTCTCAGCGCGTGCGCCCCACCAGGTGGGGTGCACCGCTCTTCGGGTTGGTCAGCGAGAAGTCGATGCCCTCGTCGACCGTGCGGGACCCGAACGCGACCGTGGCCGGCAGCAGGATCGGCTTCTTGAACTCGACCTCGACGGTCACCTCGTTCGGCAGCCGGTTCGCGATCGCGGCCACGCAGCGGGCCTTGCTCCACATGCCGTGCGCGATCTGGCGCGGGAACCCGAACGCCTTCGCGGTCAGCGGGTAGAGGTGGATCGGGTTGTGGTCGCCGGAGACGCTCGCGTACCGACGGCCCAGGTTGCCCTCCAGCCGCCAGGTCAGGCCGGCGCCCGGGACGACCTCGAACGGCGCCGACTTCTCGACCTTCGCGTCCGCGTCGCCCTTGCCCGGGCGCAGGTAGTTCGAGACCGACTCCCAGACGACGTCCTCGCCGCTGGTCACCGTGGTGACCAGGTCGAAGACCTTGCCTTTGGCGTGCCCGCGCAGGTTGGTCGCCACCGCGGTCACGTCCAGCCGCTCGTTCGGGGCGATCGGCCGGTGCTGGGTGATGGTGTTGCCCAGGTGCACGCTGCCGATGGCGGCGTACGGGAAGGACGCGTCGGTCATGATCCCCATGTGCAGCGGAAACGCCAGCATGTGCGGGTAGGTCAGCGGCAGCGCCTGCGACTTCTCGAAGCCGCACACCTCGGCGTACGCCGCGACGTGGCCGGGGTCGATCGCGACGTCCTTGCGGGTCAGCCGCAGGTCGGGCAGCGCGCCGCCCTTCTTGGCGATGCCCGGGACCAGGTTGACCCCGGGGAGCGCCGGCAGCGCGGCCTTGAGCATGGTGGGCAGCGCCGATGGGGTGCCCGACAGGATGCGCTCGCTCATCAGGCGCCGAGCATCATCTGGCCGCAGACCCGGACGACGTTGCCGTTGACCGCTGTCGAGCCGGGGCTCGCGTACCAGGCGATCGCCTCGGCCACGTCGACCGGCAGGCCGCCCTGGGACATCGCGTTCATCCGCTGACCGACCTCGCGGGTGGCGAACGGGACGGCCGCGGTCATCTGGGTGATGATGAAGCCCGGGGCCACGGCGTTGACGGTGATGTCGTTCTTGAGGTCGCCGGCGAGCGCGTCCACGAAGCCGATCACGCCGGCCTTGGAGGCCGCGTAGTTGGTCTGGCCGACGTTGCCCGCGATGCCGGCGATCGAGGACACCCCGATGATCCGGCCGTTCTTGTTGACCAGGCCCTGATCGAGCAACTCGCGGGTGATCCGCTCCGGGGCGACCAGGTTGACGTTGATCACCGAGTCCCAGCGGTCCTCGGCCATGTTCGCGAGCTTCTTGTCCCGGGTGATGCCCGCGTTGTGCACGACGATGTCGACGCCGCCGTGCTTTTCCTTGACGTGGTGGGCGATCCGCTGCGGCGCGTCCTTGGCGGTGATGTCGAGGGTGAGCAGGTCGCCGTCGAGCTCCTTGATGACCGAGGTCAGCTCGCTGGCCGCCTGCGGTACGTCGATGCCGAGCACGGTGGCGCCGTCGCGGTGCAGCACCCGGGCGATCTGCTCGCCGATGCCGCGCGAGGCGCCGGTGACGATGGCGACCTTGCCGGCCAGGGGCTTCTCCTGGTCGGCGACCTTGGCCGCCTTCTTGGTGCCGGTGGCGCCGAGGCGGGCGACCTGCCCGGAGACGTAGGCCGACTTGGGGGAGAGGAAGAAGGCCAGGGTCGAGTCCAGCGTGGACTCGGCGCCGGGGGCGACGTACACGAGGTTGACGGTGCCGCCCTTGCCGATCTCCTTGCCGAGGCTGCGGGTGAAGCCCTCGAGCGCACGCTGCGCGATCCGCTCCTCGGCGGTCTCGGTCTGGGTGGGGTTGGTGCCGAGCACGACGACGCGGGCGCAGGTCTTGAGGCTGCGCATCAGCGGGGTGAAGAACTGCTGGAGCGCGACCAGCTCCTCGGCGGTCTTCAGGCCGGTGGCGTCGAAGACCAGGCCCTTGTACTTCTCGCCCTCCTCGGCCTTGCGGGTGCTCGCCACGCCGAGGCCGTCCAGGGTGGCGACGACGCCCTCGGTCAGGCGGCCCTCGCCGCCCACGACCACGGTGCCGTCCACCAGCGGAGCGCCGGGGGTCCAGCGGTCGAGCTTGACCGGGCTGGGCAGGCCGAGGTTCTTGACGAACAGCTGGCCGATCGGGCTGGCGGTGAAGGACTGGTAGCGGTCGCTCATCGGTCTTCCTCGGGTCTCGTGTGCGGGTCTGCTTGCGGGCGCGCCTGAAAACGTAACTTCGTGTGTAACTCGGTGTCCACGTTTCGTGACGTGCCCCTCACTCCGTTTCCTTCAGCGATGTTACGCGCCAGTATTGTTGGGTACCCACCCGCAGATCAGGAGTTCAGATGCTGTCCCAGACTCGTCGCGTCGCCGTCCTCGGCGGCAACCGGATTCCGTTCGCGCGCTCCAACACGGTCTACGCCAGCGCGTCGAACCAGGAGATGCTCACCGCGGCCCTGGACGGCCTGATCGCCCGCTTCGGGCTGGAGGGTGAGCGCCTCGGCGAGGTCGCCGCGGGTGCGGTGCTCAAGCACTCCCGCGACTTCAACCTGACCCGTGAGGCCGTGCTCGGCACCCGGCTCGCCCCGGAGACCCCGGCCGTGGACATCCAGCAGGCCTGCGGCACCGGCCTGCAGGCGATCATCTACGTGGCCAACAAGATCGCGCTGGGCCAGATGGAGTCCGGCATCGGCGGCGGCACCGACACCACCTCGGACGCCCCGATCGCGATCGGCGAGAAGCTGCGCAAGAAGCTCATCAAGCTCAACCAGGCCAAGTCGAACAAGGACCGGCTGGCTGTGCTCGCCTCGATTCGCCCGGGCGACATCAGCCTGGCGATCCCGTCGAACGGCGAGCCGCGGACCGGGCTGTCGATGGGTGAGCACCAGGCCCTGACCGCGCTCGAGTGGCAGATCACCCGCGAGGCCCAGGACGAGCTGGCCGCGGCGTCGCACCAGCACCTGGCGGCGTCGTACGAGGAGGGGTGGCAGGACGACCTCATCACCCCGTTCAACGGCATCGAGCGGGACAACAACCTGCGCGCCGACTCGACGATGGAGAAGCTCGCCAAGCTCAAGCCGGTCTTCGGCAAGGGCGAGGCGGCCACCATGACCGCCGGCAACTCGACCCCGCTGACCGACGGCGCCTCCGCGGTGCTGCTCGGCTCGGAGGAGTGGGCCGCCGAGCAGGGCCTGGAGCCGCTGGCCTACCTGACCGAGTACGAGACCGCGGCGGTCGACTTCGTGCACGGCAACGAGGGCCTGCTGATGGCTCCCGCGTACGCCGTGCCGCGGATGCTCGCGCGCGCCGGCCTGACGCTGCAGGACTTCGACTACTACGAGATCCACGAGGCGTTCGCCTCCCAGGTGCTCTCCACGCTCGCCGCGTGGGAGGACCCGGTGTTCTGCAAGGAGCGCCTCGGCCTCGACGCCCCGCTGGGCTCGATCGACCGATCCAAGCTGAACGTCAAGGGCTCCTCGCTGGCCGCGGGTCACCCGTTCGCCGCGACCGGTGCCCGGATCGTCGCGAACGCCGCCAAGCTGCTCAAGGAGAAGGGCCAGGGCCGTGCCCTGATCTCCGTGTGCGCCGCCGGCGGCCAGGGCGTCGTCGCCATCCTGGAGCGCTGATCCGGGAGCGCTGACCTGGCGCAGAAGAGCATGTGTTGGCGCTGACCTGGCGCAAAAGTGCACGTACACGTGCACCTTTGCGCCAGGTCAGCGCAATTACGTGCGCCTTAGAGCCGGGTCGGCCTCAGCGGCCGGTGGCGAGAGCGACCGCGGTCGTGGTCAGGAACTCGCGGACCTGGTCGCCGTCGATCCGGGCGATGGTCGGGATGCCCGGGGCGCTCTCCTTGACCAGCAGGCCGATCCGGGCGAGCTGGAGGGCGCCGAGGCCCGAGGCGTACATGTAGTTCGCGACCAGGACGCTGTCCTCGACCTTGAAGTCGCCGGACTTCGCGCCCTCGTCGAGGGTCTGGGTCAGGGTGCGCAGGCAGGTCGAGATGGCGCGGCCGAGCCGGAACAGCGCGCCTTCGCTGACCTGCTCGAGCAGCTCGGGCCCCGGACGGCGCATCAGCGTCTGGGCGCAGTCGACGAAGGCCGGGTACTCCAGGCCGTAGTCGACGAACGCCGTCACCACGGCGCGCAGTCGCTCGGTGGGGGAGTCGACGGCTGCCTTCTCGGCCGCCTGCTCCAGCCGCTCGCGCAGCTCGTCGAGGTAGCTGACGACGGCCAGCGCGAACAGCTCCTCCTTACCGCTGAAGTGCCGGTAGATGATCGCGCGGTTGATCCCGACCGCCTTCGCGATGTCGTCGATCTGCGCGTCCCGGACGCCGCTCTCGTCGAAGAGGCGGCGGGTGGCCGCCAGGATCTCCTGCTCGCGGGCACGACGGCGCGCGGCGGCGGCGGACTGGCGGCTGGGGGTAGCCATGTCCGAAATGCTAGTGCAACTCCGGGTTACACACCTGTCGCATTGTCGAAGTCAGTCGTGGACCTGCCCGGCGAGAGCGCGGACGGTCTCGATCGTGTCCGCCTCCGCTGCCGTCTTGTCGTCGCGGTATCGCAGCACCCGGGCGAACCTCAGGGCCAGGCCTCCCGGGTAGCGGGTGCTGCGCTGGAGGCCGTCGAAGGCGATCTCGACGACCTGCTCGGGGCGGACGGTGACCACCCAGCCGTCGTCGGAGGTCTTCAGCTCGGTGAACCGCTCGGTCTGCCAGGCGAGCATCTGGTCGGTCATGCCCTTGAACGTCTTGCCGAGCATCACGAAGCCGCCGGTCTCGGGGTCGCGGGCGCCGAGGTGGATGTTCGACAGGAACCCGCGGCGCCGGCCGCTGCCGTGCTCGATGGCCAGCACCACCAGGTCGAGGGTGTGCCGGGGCTTCACCTTGACCCAGGCCGCGCCCCGGCGGCCGGCCTCGTACGGGGCGTCGGGGCGCTTGAGGATGACCCCCTCCTGGCCAGCGGCGACCCGCTCGGCGAAGTACCGGGCAGCCTCGTCGGGGTCGGTGGTCACCAGCCGGTCGGTGCGCATGATGGCGGGCACCACCTGGTCGAGCACCTCCCAGCGGGCCTGGCCGGGCTGCTCGACGTACGAGGTGCCCTCGTGAGCGAGCAGGTCGAAGAAGAACGGGTGGACCGCGGTGCCGGAGAGGTCCTCGCGGGTCGACGTGCGGGAGGCGGTCTCCTGGAACGGGCGCGGCCGCCCGGTCGCGTCCACGGTCAGCGCCTCGCCGTCCAGGATCAGGCCGTCGGCGTCGAGAGCGCGGACCGCGGCGACCACGTCGGGCAGCCGGTCGCCGATCTCGTCGAGGCTGCGGGTGAAGACCTGGACATCGTCGCCGCGCCGGTGCACCTGGATGCGGATCCCGTCGAGCTTGGTGTCGACCACGACCGGACCGGCTTCGGCGAGCGGGCCGAAGCCGGCCGGGACGTCGGGAGCCGAGGACGCGAGCATCGGGCGCACCGGCCGGCCCACCTCGAGGTCGAAGGCCTCCAGCGCGGCGACGCCACCGGTCAGGGCAGCCCGGGCGACCGGCCCGGTGGGCGCGCTGAACATCGCCGCCCGTCGTACGGCGGACAGCGGGACCTCGGCCGCCTCGGCGATCGCGTCGAGCACGACAGAGTCGAGGGCGCCCTGGCGGACCTGGCCGGTCATCACGGCGCGCAGGTAGGCCTGCTCGTCGGCAGTCAGGCGGGCGAAGAGCTCGGTCACCGCGGTCCGGCGCGCGAGCGCGGACCCTTCGCCGGACAGCGCGGCGATCCGCTCGAGCGTCGCGTCCACCTCGGTCAGGCCGACGCTCGGCGTCGCGGCCGGCGCGGGCAGGTCGGCCAGCCCGCGCCAGCCGACCCCGGTCCGGCGCTGGAGCAGGGTGCCGGACAGGTAGGCGGTCGCGATCTCGACCTCGTCGACCGGGACGGCCCGGAGCAGTGCCGCGATGAACCCGCGCTTCTCGGTCCGGGCGCGGGTGCCCGCCACCTGGGCCGAGGTGCGGACGACGTCGTCGAGGAGCATGCACTCATCCTGCCCGGTGGCACCGACAGTGTCGGGTGGCCCGGTTACGGTGACGCCATGACCCCGCTGACGCGCACCTGGCGTCCCGACTGGCCCTGTCCGGTCGGGGCGGTGCTGGGGGTGCACCGACGCGGGGCCGGCGACCCGACGTACCGGATCGTCGCCGACGGCCGGCACCGCCGGGCGTTCCGCACACCGGAGGGTCCGGTCAGCCTCGAGGTCGGTCCGCTCGACTCGAACGGCGAGGTGCACGCGCGGGCCTGGGGCGAGGGCGCCGACTGGGCGCTGGACACGCTGCCACGCCTGCTCGGGGCCGACGACGACCCGGCCGGGTTCGTCCCGCCGCCGCAGCTGGCCGCGTCCTGGCGACGGCTCCAGCACTGGCGGCTCGGCGGCAGCGGCCTGGTCTGGGAGTCGCTGGCGCCGACGATCATCGAGCAGAAGGTCACCGGCAAGGAGGCGTTCGGCGCCTTCCGCCAGCTCGTGCGGCGGTTCGGTGAGCGTGCGCCCGGGCCGGACGGGCTCGACCTGATGCTGCAGCCCACCCCCGAGCAGGTCCGGGCGATCCCGTCGTGGGAGTGGCTCAAGCTGCCCGTCGACGGAGGCCGGTCCCGGCCGCTGGTCGGTGCCGCCCGGGTGGCGGACGCCCTGCAGCGTGCCGCCGACGCGGGCGTCGAGGAGTTCGACCGCAGCGTCCGCACGCTGCCCGGCATCGGCGTCTGGACGAGCGCCGAGGTCCGTGCGAGCGCGCTGGGCGACGCGGACGCCGTCAGCTTCGGCGACTACCACCTCGGCAAGGACGTGGGCTGGGCGCTGGTGGGGGAGGCGGTCGACGACGACGCGGTCGCCGAGCTGCTCGAGCCGTACCGGCCGCACCGCCACCGGGTGCAGCAGCTGGTCGCGGCCGGCGGGCACGGTCGCCCGCGCCGGGGTCCGCGGATGGCGCCGCGGACACACCTGCCCGCGCGTTGACGAACACGGCGGAGATAGAACAGGGCCGGTCCCGAAGGACCGGCCCTGCCCAGAAGCGAGAGATCAGCTCGCCGCGGTGAAGGTGCTCGCGACACCGAGCTGGATGTCGGCGCCGATCGGCAGCCCCAGCTTCTTGTTCCCGAGGATCACCCGCACGCCGACGATGGCGCTGTAGCCGGGCTTCGCCAGCTGCTGGTTGATGTAGACGGTGCCGAGGCCGAGCACGAAGATCTGCGTGTTCGGCTTGACGTCGATCGGGATCGTCTTGCCGGCGACCTTGAGGTTCACGAACGTGAGCTTCTGCTCCTCGAGGTGGCCGCCGGGCAGCGCCGGGTTCTTGGCCACGTGCGAGGTCACCTTGATCGCGTCCGCGGTGATGAGACCGCCGAGGATGTTGACCCGGGCGATCTGGTGCTCGGCGTACGCGTCGGAGGAGCCGACGTTCGACAGACCGCTGACCTTGCTCTCGATCGCGCCGAGCTTGATGAGGCCCTGCGGGATGTCCACGTTCAGCGTGCTGTTGGTGAACAGCTTGCCGCCGGTGCCGATCGCCGGGATCTGCAGCAGCGCGGTCGGCGGGACGGCGAGCCGGGCGTCCGCCGCGCCGACGACGACCGAGGTGCCGTAGGCGAAGCCGCCGACCGGGATCGCGTTGGACGGCGAGCCGTTCAGGATGTTGATCGTGCTCGGAGCCAGCCGGATCGTGGAGCCGAGCTTGGCGCCGGCGACGTCCTTGAGCAGCGTCACGCGCAGCGCGTTCACCTTGGTCTCGATGCCGGCGCCGCCGGAGTTCGAGATCTGCTCGTTGATCACCACGGTGGCCAGACCGGGGATCTCGACCTTGGTGTTCGGCGGCGCCGACAGCGGGTAGGACTTGCCGGCGATCGTCAGCGTGAGCAGCTTGGAGTCGGCCTCCTTGGAGAAGCCGGCCGGCGTCGCCCGCGCGATGTTGGTGGTCTCGATGGCGTCGACCTTGATGGCGCCGCTGAGCAGGTCGATGCCGGCGATCTTCGCCGTCGAGGTGACCTGCAGGCCGTTGGTGCCGTACGGGCTCGCCTGCTGCTTGGTGGTGATCGCGCCGACCTTGATGAGGCCGGGGACCGACACGCTCGCGACGCCGTTGGTCCGGGAGTCGTCGAACGAGGTGCCACCGAGGTTCGAGGCGCCGGTGAGGTCGGTGCTGACCAGGGTCCCGAGCAAGTTGGCCTGGGTTCCCCCGGACGTGGAGAAGTAGGTCCAGATCGGCTGGGTGACAGCCGAGACCGGAGAGAAGGCGCCGATCGAGGCCAGCAGGGCGGCTAGCACGGTGAACGCGGCGGCGGAGGTGCGACGCATGTTCTGAGCTCCGAGTGGTTGGGAGGGGCGGACCCGGTGCAGGCGGTCCGTGGAACGGGAGGGTGTCGGATCTGCCACGCGGGGCGTCTCCGCTGGTCCAGCCTGCCCCCACTCGGTGCCGAATGGTGACTTTTGCCCTGCTGACGCGCGCTGCGGTCTGGACCAGTACCAGAAAAGACTGGTCCGCCGTGAAGTCTTCCCATCTGTAAACGGCTGTGACAGTCTGCGTTACACATTTCTGGACGGCCGGGAGGTGGACAGCAGTGGGGGCTGGTTCTCGAGTGGTGCGTGTTCCCGGATCCTGAGACGGCTATGGCGTTGACACGATCACTGGCACAGTCTCGCTGCAAGCATGGTGTGACCTGCGTAACTCTCCTTGGTGCGTGGCGTTTGCCAGTTTGCGAGGAAAGAGGTCCGGACGTGGGGAGGCAGCGATGAGCACCGTGTCGATCGCGGGCCGGGCGGGTCGCGCGGGCAGGGCCGGGGTCAGCGAGATGCTCGACCGGTTCCGCAAGGGCATCGTCACCAGCGGCGAGCTGGTCGTCCTCGGCTACGAGTCGGTCAAGGCCGCGGCCACCGACATCGTGCAGCGCCGGTTCTCCTGGCAGGAGTTCATGCTGCAGGCCTGGTTCATGACCCGGGTCTCGCTGCTGCCGACGATCCTGGTGGCGATCCCGTTCGGCGTCATCATCTCGGTGCAGATCGGCGCGGTGGCCAACCAGGTCGGCGCGATCTCCTTCAGCGGCGCCGTCAACGGCATCGGCGTGCTCCGCCAGGGCGCGCCGCTGGTGACCTCGCTGATGATCGCCGGCGCGGTCGGCTCGGCGATCTGCTCCGACCTCGGCGCGCGCACCGTGCGCGAGGAGATCGACGCGCTCAAGGTGATGGGCATCTCGCCCATCCAGCGGCTCATCGCCCCGCGCGTGGTCGCCGCGCTCGTGGTCGCGCTGCTGCTCACCGTGATCGTCTCGATGACCGCGATGCAGACCGCCTACCTGATGAACGTCGGCACCGGGAAGGTCAGCTCCGGCGCCTACCTGGAGTCCTTCGTCGGGTTCAGCCAGCCGATGGACTTCGCGCTCGCCGAGTTCAAGGCGCTCGTCTTCGGCTTCCTGGCCACGATCGTCGCCGCGCACAAGGGCCTCAACGCCAAGGGCGGTCCCAAGGGCGTCGCCGACGCGGTCAACCAGGCGGTCGTTCTCAGCGTGATCCTGCTGGCCCTGGCCAACGTGGCGATCACCCAGGTCTACGTGATGCTGTTCGGAGCCGCCGCATGAGCGCTGTCGAAGAACCTCGGCACCCGATGCCGGTCTCCACGCCGGTCTGGCACGCGCGTCGTACGGCGTCGGACATGGTCGTCCGCTTCCTCGACGGGCTGATGACCGTGCTCGCCCAGGTCGGCGACTTCGCCACCTTCGTCGCGCACACCATCACCGCGATCCCGGTGACCCTGAGCCGCTACCACCGCGAGGTGCTGCGCCAGCTCAAGGACATCGCCTGGGGCTCCGGCGCGATCATCGTCGGCGGCGGCACCGTCGGCGTGATGGTGCTGCTCTCCCTCTCCGCCGGTACGTCGCTGGGCATCGAGGGCTTCAACGGCCTGGAGCTGATCGGCCTGGCCCCGTTGACCGGCTTCATCTCCGCCAGCGCCAACACCCGCGAGCTCGCCCCGCTGATCGCCGCGCTCGCGCTGGCCTCCCAGGTCGGCTGCCGGTTCACCGCCCAGCTCGGCTCGATGAAGATCGCCGAGGAGGTCGACGCCCTCGAGGTGATGGCGATCCCTCCGGTGCGCTACCTGGTCACCACCCGGGTGCTGGCCACCGGCATCGCGATCCTGCCGCTGTACCTGATCGGCCTGATCGGCTCGTACATCGCCTCGATGGTCTCCGTCGTGGTGCTCTTCGGGCAGTCCCCGGGCCAGTACGACCACTACTTCTCCACCTTCATCCAGGGCCGTGACGTCTTCCTCTCGGTCATCAAGATCCTGGTCTTCGCGATCGCGATCGCGCTGTTCCACTGCTGGTACGGGATGCGCGCCAGCGGCGGCCCGCAGGCCGTGGGCGAGGCGACCGGCCGGGCGATCCGCGCCAGCATCGTCGGCGTCGTCATCCTCGACATGGTCATGACGCTGCTGTTCTGGAACAACGACCCCGGCTTCAGGATCTCGGGGTGATCCGGTGACGCAGCAGGTCAGGAAGGTCCTCAGCCGGCGCGACCTCGCGCTGCGCGGACTGGTCGCGGTCGTGGGCGTGGCGCTCGTGCTGGCGGGCGTGTGGATGCGGATGTCGGGCACCTTCGGCGGCAACCCGCACGTCTCCGCGGAGATGGCCGACGCCGGTGGCTCGCTGGTCAGCGGCGCGGACGTGAAGATCCGCGGTGTCATCGTCGGCCGGGTCACCTCGATCGGCCGCGGCAGCGGGGGCGGCGTCCGGGTCAACATCGACATCCCCAGCGACGACCTGCGGATGGTGCCGAACAACGTGGTCGCCCGGATCCTGCCCGCGACGGTCTTCGGTACGTCGTACGTCGACCTGGTCACGCCCGGCAGGCCCGCCACCACCTCGCTGCGCGCCGGCGCGGTGATCCCGGCCGACAAGACCCAGGGCACCCTGGAGCTGCAGCAGGCGCTCGACGACATCGACAGCCTCGTGAAGGCGGTCGGGCCCGCGGAGCTCGCCTCCGCCATCGGGTCAGCGGCCCAGGCACTCGACGGCCGCGGCCTCAAGCTCGGCGACACGATCGACGTCGCCAACGCCTACCTGGCGAAGCTCAACCCGCGGATGCCCGCCGTACGGGAGGACCTGAGCAAGCTCGCCGACAACCTCGAGCTCGCCCGCGGCGTCCTGCCCGACTTCCTCGCCGCCACCGACGACCTGCTGGTCACCGCACGCACCCTGGTGGAGAAGAAGGCGTCGCTGGCCACGCTGATCTCCGGCGGCACCACCCTCACCGCCCGGGCGAACGGCCTGCTGAGTGCCAACCAGGCCGCGCTGGTGAGGTTCATCGACAACTCCGCGGTGCTGCTCGACGTCGTCTACCAGAACCGGCACGCCGGCATCACCGGGGCGATCGCGACCAACCGGGCGCTGGCCGCCAAGCTGGCCACCGTCGTCAAGCACGGCTACATCAACTCGACGACCAGCTTCGAGCTGGACGTGCCGCCGTACTACACCGCCGCGGACTGCCCGCGGTTCGGCGCGGCCCGCGCGACCAACTGCGCCGGCTCCTCGCGCGTCGGGATGAGCGCGACCTTCGGGGGTGGTGGCCGGTGATCGCGGGCTTCAAGGCCATCCTGGTCAAGTTCAGCATCTTCACGCTGGTCTCGCTGCTGCTCGGCTACCTGATCGTGAACACGATGCTCAACGGGCTCAACGGCGACACCCGGAGCTACCACGCGCAGTTCACCGACGTGGCCGGCCTGCGGGTCGGCGACGACATGCGCGTCGCGGGCGTCCGGGTCGGCCGGGTGCAGGGCATCGAGATCAACGGCAAGGGTGTCGAGGTCACCTTCGACCTGCTCGCCAAGCAGCCGCTGCTGGCCAACACCTCGATCGTGATGCGCTACCAGAACCTGCTCGGCCAGCGGTACCTCGCGCTGGTCCAGCCCGAGCAGCGCGGCGCCCCGCTCAAGGCCGGAGCCATGGTCCCGCTGGCGCGCACCAGTGCCGGCTTCGACCTGACCGAGCTGCTCAACGGCTTCCGGCCCCTGTTCGAGGCGCTGCGGCCCGACGACGTCAACAAGCTGGCCACCTCGGTGGTCAAGGTGCTGCAGGGCGAGGGCGGCACGGTGCAGAGCCTGCTCGCCCAGACCGCGCAGCTCACCGACTTCCTCGCCGACCGCGACGCCGTCTTCGGCCAGGTGGTCGACAACCTGACTCCCGTGCTCGTCGACCTGGCCGGCCAGGGCACCGAGCTGCGCACCACGGTCACCGAGCTCAAGGGGCTGATGCAGGGGCTGGCCCAGGACCGGGCCTCGATCGGCGCGTCCATCGACGGGATGAGCCAGCTGATCGGCAGCACCGCGGACCTGCTCACCGAGCTGCGGGTGCCGACCCGCGAGGCGGTGCAGAGGTTCCACGGCGTGATGAGCCTGTTCCTGGCCAACAAGGAGGCGTTCGTGAGGGCGATCAGCTCGTTCGGCGCCACCCTGGCCTCGCTCGGCCGCGCGACGTCGTACCGGAGCCAGGTCAACCTCTACCTCTGCTCGGTGATCCTCAAGGTCGGCCCGGCCAACATCAACCTCAACGGCACCGACAACGGCCCGTGGTCGGAGGTGTGCTCGTGAAGCCGCTGGTCAACCGCGACCCGTTCAAGATCGGCATCGCCGCCATCGTGGTCGGCGCCCTCGTCGCCGTCGGGATCGTCGCGTTCACGTTCCTGCCCATCGGCGAGAACACCTACACCGCCTACCTCCAGCACACCGCGGGGCTGCGGCCCAGCGAGGACGTCGAGGTGTACGGCGTGCCGGTCGGCCAGGTGAAGAGCCTGGAGCTCGAAGGCGACAAGGTGAAGGTCCGGTTCACCGTCAAGAAGAGCGTGAAGCTGGGCGAGGAGACCTCCGCCGAGGTCAAGGTGGCCACGCTGCTCGGCACCCACTACCTGGCGGTCAGCCCGGCGGGCGGCGGCAGCCTGGCGGCAATCCCCCTGTCCCGTACGACGGTGCCGTACAACCTGCAGGACGTGCTGGAGAAGGGCACCGGCAACCTGCAGAAGCTGGACCCGGTGCTGCTCGCGAAGGCGCTGACCGAGGTGGCCGGCACGCTCTCGGCGACCGACAAGAACCTCGGCCCGGCGCTCGAGGGGATCGCCCGGCTCTCCGAGGCGGTCACCGCGCGCAGCGACCAGACCGGCCGGCTGCTCGGCGCCGCGCAGAAGGTGACCCAGCAGCTCTCGGACTCCAGCGGCGACATCGTCGTGCTGATGCGGCAGGCCAACCTGGTCCTGGCCGAGATCACCAAGCGGCGCGAGGCGATCCACACGCTGCTCACCCAGACGACCGCGCTGGCGAGCAACCTGGGCGGGATCGTCGCCGACACCAAGGCCGACATCGGGCCGGCGTTCCGCCAGCTCAACGACGTGCTGGCCACGCTGAACTCGCAGGACAAGGTGCTCAAGGACCTGCTCGACAAGATGGCACCGACGGTCCGCTACGTCGCCAACGCGACCGGCAACGGCCCCTGGGGCGACCTGTGGATCGAGCCGCCGGCCATCCCGCCGGACGACCTCCAGTGCAAGCTCAAGGGAGGTTGCTGATGCGCAGGCTCACCCTGCTCGGCGTGCTGGTGGCGCTGCTGCTCGGCACCACCAGCTGCATGCCGTCCTTCGGCCACAAGATGCACATCACCGCCTACCTGCCCGACTCCGCGGGCCTGTTCGTCGGCAACGACGTGGGCATCCTCGGCGTCCCGGTCGGCACGGTGACCGCGATCAAGCCGCAGGGCACCCGGGTCAAGGTCACCCTCGAGCTCGACGGCGACCAGGCGGTGCCGGCGAACGCGGTCGCCGCGGTGGTCGCCCGCTCGGTGGCCACCGACCGGTACGTCGAGCTGACGCCGGTCTACAAGTCCGGTCCGAAGATGACGGACGGCGGCGTCATCGAGCCGCGGAACACCCGCACCCCGGTGGACTTCGACGACGTGCTCGCCGCCCTGAACACGTTCGCCACCGGCATCTCCGGCAGCGGCGAGACCAAGGACGCGATCAAGCGGCTGCTCGCCGCCGGCAACGGCGCGCTGCAGGGCCACGGCCAGGAGTTCAATCGGGCGATCACCGCGCTCGGCGGCGCGGTCGACTCGATCTCCGCGCAGCGCGGGAACATCACCGGCAGCGTCAAGGCGCTCGACGTGCTCACCGGGACCATCGCCGCCAACCAGCAGCTGGTCCGCCAGTTCACCGACCAGGTCAGCCAGGCGGCGGCGCTGCTCGCCGAGGAGCGGACCAACTTCGGCACGGCGCTGACCTCGCTGAGCACGGCCGTCCAGCTGGTCGCCGACTTCGCCCACCAGAACCGGCAGCAGCTGGTCACCTCGCTCAACCGCAGCTCGACGCTGATGTCCTCGCTGCTGACCAAGCGGGCCCAGCTCGAGGAGACCCTGCGGGTGATGCCGGTGACGCTGCAGAACCTGCGCAACTCGCTGGTCGGCGACCGGGTCCAGGTCCGGGTCGACCCGACGGTGCTGCTGCCCGTCGGCGGCCTGATCGACCAGCTCTGCAAGGCCGGCAAGATCGACAACTGCGCCGCGCTCGGCCCCTCCTTGCTGAACCTGAAGAACCTGCTCGCACTGCTGGGGCTGGGGTGATGGCGATGCGGACCAGACTGCTGCTCGCCGGCGTCGCGCTCGGGCTCGTCGGCCTCACCGGATGCGGACCGACCTTCGCCGACCTGCCGCTTCCGGGGAACGGCGTCAGCGGCGACACCGTGGACGTCAAGGTGCGCTTCGACGAGGCGCTCAACCTGTCCCGCGGTGCCGCGGTGAAGGTCAACGGGGTGGCCTCGGGCAAGGTGCGCACGGTCACCGTCGAGGACTTCAAGGCGATCGCCGTGCTCGAGGTCAAGCGCTCGGCCAACATGCGCGCGAACGCCACCGCGCGGCTGCGCTACACGACGCCGCTCGGCGAGCTCTTCGTCGACGTGCACAACCCGACCACCGGGGCGGTGCTCAAGGACGGCCAGACCCTCGACCCGGCTCGCTCGACGACGGCGCCGACCGTCGAGGACGCGCTCTCCTCGGCCTCGCTGCTGGTCAACGGCGGCGGGCTGAACCAGCTGCAGACCGTGACCGACCAGCTCAACACCGCGCTCGGCGGTCGCGAGGACACCGTGCGCGAGCTGCTCGGCCGGGCCGACGAGTTCCTGAAGCAGGCGAACGCGACCACCCCGGACATCGACCGGGCGATGCGCGCGCTGGCCGACGTCTCGGTGATCCTCAACCAGAACCGAGCCGTCGTACGCAACGCCCTGCGCGACGTCGCGCCGGCCGCGCGGGTGCTGCACGAGAACACCCCGGGCCTGACCCAGCTGCTCGACAAGCTCACCGAGTTCTCCGGCACGGCCAACCAGGTCGTCGGCCAGACCCGGACGCAGATCCTGCAGCTGATGCGCGAGGTCTCGCCGGTGCTGCAGGAGTTCCTGGCCAACCGCGGCAGCCTGGGCCCGTCGCTGACCGACCTGGTCGAGGTCGGCAAGCTGCTCGACAAGGTCGTGCCCGGCGACTACGTGAACCTGCGACTGGTCCTGGAGATGGACTCCTTCCACCTGCCGAACCCGCTCGGTCCCGGTGGCGGCGGCAGCACCGGCCGGGTCGGCGTCAGCGCGCTGCTGGGAGGTGGCCGATGAGGAACGTCAAGGCGATGCTGACCGACCGGCTCTGGCTGAGCCTGATCGGCGTGATCGCGGTGCTCGTGCTGACCGTCGCGTACCTGTTCAACAACGTCCTCGACACCCCGATCCTGCGGGGCACCAAGACGGTCAAGGTGGAGCTGCCGCAGACCGGTGGCCTGTTCACCGGCTCGGCGGTGACCTACCGCGGCGTGAAGGTCGGCAAGGTCAGCTCGATCAAGCTCGCCGAGGACGGCGTGGTCGCCTCGGTGGTGATCTCCGCGCCCGACGACATCCCGGTCGACTCGCTGGTCAAGGTGCGCAGCCTGTCGCCGGTCGGCGAGCAGTACCTGGACTTCCAGCCGCGTACGTCGAAGGGGCCGTTCCTCCGCGACGGCTCGGTGATCCCGGCGACCTCGACGGACCTGCCCAAGACGCTCGCCTCCACCGTCATCGCGGTGAACAAGCTGCTCGACCAGATCGACGCCACCCAGCTGCACACGCTGCTGACCGAGCTCAGCACCGGCCTGGCCGGCACCGGTCAGGACCTCGGCAAGCTCGTCGACCAGGGCTCGGTGCTGCTCGCCGACCTGAACCGGCTCTGGCCCGAGACCGACCGGCTGATCGCCAACGGCGGCACCGTGCTCGACATCGGCACCGACAAGGCCAACGAGATCCGGCAGCTGGCCACCTCCTCGCGCCAGTTCGCGGCCTTCCTCAAGAGCTACGACCCGCGCCTGCGCAGGACACTGGACACCGCGCCCGCGCAGGTCCGGCAGCTGCAGCTGCTCGTCGACGACATCGGCGCCAAGCTACCGCCGTTCCTGGGGCAGGCCGTCCGGTTCTCCGACCTGTTCCGGCCCTACAGCCCGCACCTCGGCGCGCTGCTGGCGACGTACGCGCCGGGCCTGGGCACGCTCTCGACGGCGATCCACGGCGGCTTCCTCAACATCCTCGGCATCCCGCAACGGCCCACCGGCTGCTACTACGGCACCCCGGTGCGCGACCCGCGCAGCACCGAGCGCCGGCCGCTGGTCAGCGACAAGCACTGCCCGGCCTCGCAGCCGAACCTGCAGCGGGGTGCCGCGCACGCACCTGGTCCGGTTGGATAGCGCCGTGACCGAGCTTTCCCCTTCCCCCGCGCGCGGGGCGCGCTGGGTCGTGCCGGTGCTGGTCGTCGCCCTGCTCGCCGCGCTCGTCATGCTCGGCCTGGTCGTCAAGGACCTGCGCCACGAGCGAGACCTCCGTACGGCGGGGGAGCAGGCCGACAAGGCCGCCCGCGCGGCGGTGGTCTCGATGACGACGTACGACTACCAGTCGGTCGAGGACGACTTCGCCTGGGTCGACAGTGCCGGCACGGCCGCCTTCCGGAAGCAGTACGCCGAGATCAGCGCGCCGATCAAGAAGCTGGTCGTCGAGCTGAAGGCGAAGGCGAGCGGGACGGTGATCGCTTCCGCGCCCCGGGTGGAGGACGCCTCGCACGTCGAGGTGCTGCTCTTCGTCGACCAGCAGATCACCAACCCGGGCGAGGCCAAGCCGGGCCTGGACCAACCGCGGGTGACGATGTCGATGGTGAAGAGCGACGGCCGCTGGCTCGTCGACGACGTCCAGCTGAAGAGCCTCACCGGAACGAAGCAGTAGCAGAAACTTTCGCGAACGCCGTGATCTGAGGGCCGCCTTTCCCGTCTATGCCCTGACGCCCTACTCGGGGGCGGGTGCGGGAGGGGTTCGTGGTGGTTCGGCGTTCGGGTTCGCCTGTTGTCGCGGTGGTGACCGCTGCGGTGCTGGTCGCGGGTGGTGTGCAGGTCCTGGTCCCGCCCCTCGCCTCGGCTGTTCCCGTAGCCGCTGTGGAGAAGTCGCCGGAGCCGTTGGTGCGGCCGGATGCGGTGTCGGCGATGGTGACGGCTCGGGCCTCGGGCCGGCGAGTGGAGGACCTCTCGCAGCGTTCGGAGACGGGTCGGGTGTTCGCGAATCCGGAGGGGATGTGGACTGCCGAGGAGGCCAGCGAGCCGGAGCGGGTCCAGGACGATGCGGGTGAGTGGCACGAGGTCGACACGACGCTGGTGGAGCGCGACGGTGCGCTGGAGCCGCGGTATGCGGCCAGCGATCTGCGGTTGTCGGATGGCGGGGACAAGACGTTCGCGGCGTTGAGCGAGGACGGCACGGATCTCGCCTGGCGGTGGCCCTCTGACCTGCCGGCTCCGAAGGTCGAGGGTGACACCGCGACCTATGTGGGTGCGGTCGACGGCGGGGATCTGGTGGTGAAGGCGACCGCGACGGGGTTCTCGCATTCCATCGTGTTGCGCGAGCGGCCAGCTGACCCGTCCGCGGTGCAGGTCGCCGTACCGGTGGCCACCGATGGAGCGAAGCTGACCGAGACCGTGTCGGGTGGGTTGCAGGTCAAGGAGCCGGCACCGTTTCGATGGATGCGGCCAAGAAGATCGCAGCCGCGCACGAATACAAGCTTCAACAGACGGGCACCGAGTACGAGCGTGCCGACTCGCTTCGCGATTCCAATAACAATCGCGAGATCTTTCAACTCATCAAAAGGGATCGATCCTTGATCGATGCAGCCTTTGAACTTTCATCGAGCACCGATGAAACGATGGATGTACTCAGGTTTTGGGCGACCTTTTTTTGGGGACCTTGGTTACGGCCAGCGTGGGCTCTATTACTACATGACATCGGGCGACAATTTCGCATGATTGGCATCTCTTGAAGGTGAACGCAATGACATGTAAGCGTGGGGTGGTGTGGGGAATTGTCCTTGCCGCTGTCGTCCTGTCTCCGATGTCAGGATGCGCGTTCGTCACGGCCGAAGAGGAATCCTGCAGGAACAAGGGGGCGCTTCCCGCTTTGAAGTCGGTCCTCGTCACAGAGCTGGAGGTGGTCGAACTGAAGCTCGCATACGACTGCGACGACTCCGGAACGCTGGGGTACGAGTTCCACATTCGCCCATCCGCGCATGACGCGGAACCCGGGTGGATTCGCAACCATTGCTCGGAGACAACGAACGATCCATGGGATGGCGAGTTCGCAGATATATACGACTGTGAGATTCAAGGAATGAATTTTGCTTTAGGTATCGGCGAGGAACTCTCGCACGGCTTCCTCGCCGGTGCTGCTCAGGTCTATGAGGTCGACTAGGTTGCGTCCGCATCAAGCGGACTGATGTCTGCAGGGCCCGCGGTTGGCCATCGGTGTGCGACTGGCACGCTCCCACATGGGCGGGGGCGAAGCAGAAAGGCGGTCAGCGCGCGGGGTCGGGCTCGACGCGCAGCGTCAGCAGGGTCGTGGCGAGCATGTCGTAGTGGCCCACGAGGAGCAGCAGCTCGATCAGCACGCGCTCGTCGTACGACGCCCCGAGCTCGGCCCAGGTGGGGTCGCTGAGGTCCTTGGTGGTGACCAGCTCCTCGGCCGCCTTCAGCAGGAGGCGCTCCGAGGATGACCAACCGTCGGCGGTCGAGCCGAGGCGGACCCGGCCCACATCAACAGCGGTGACCCCGGCGCGGCGACCGAGCCGGACATGGTGGAAGAACTCGTAGTCGCACTCCCGCAGCGCCGCCACGCGCAGGATCACCAGCTCGGTCTCGCGGCGCGGCAGCTTCCCGCCGGGCATCAGCTTGCCGGCGAAGTGCAGCCAGCCCCAGAACAGCCCGCGGCCGCGCCCGAGGGTGGTGAAGATCGCCGGGGGAGCGGTCCGCGTCGCCCGGCCGGCCAGCCGCGAGAACGCCCAGATCGGGAGGCCGAGGTCGCGCCGGGAGCCGGGGGCGATCCGGGGCGTCACGTGTCCTCCCGGACCGCGCGGCCGACCTCGGGCAGGGCCTTGTTGGCGACCGTGTTCATGATCTTCATCGCCACGACGTAGCCGGGCGGGAAGTAGCGCTGCGCCAGGTGCGCGACGTAGATGTCGGGCGAGGTGTAAACCCAGTACCTGTTCTTCCGCACCCCGCGCAGGATCGCCGCGGCCGCCTGCTCCGGCGTCACCGCGCGCTTCTTGAACCGCGCCTGGAGCTTGCGGAACGTCGGGCTGGTGTTGGAGACGCCAGCGATCTGCACGGTCTCGGTCAGGCCGGTGTCGACGCCGCCGGGCACGACCAGGCTGACGCCGATCTTGTACCGCGCCAGGTCGAAGCGGAGCACCTCGGAGACGCCGCGGAGCCCGAACTTGCTGGCCGAGTACGCCGCGTGCCAGGGCATCCCGATGATCCCGGCGGCCGAGGAGACGTTGACGACCTGGCCCCCGCGGCGGGCCTCGATCATCGGCGGCACCAGGTACTCCAGCACCGCGATCGGGCCCATCAGGTTCACGTCCACGACCCGCTGCCAGGTGGAGTGCGGCAGCGCCTGGATGGTGCCCCAGGACGCGATCCCGGCGATGTTCATGACCACGTCCATCGACCCGTGCGCGGCGGTCAGGTCGGCGGCCATCGCGCGCACCGCCTCGTGGTCGGAGATGTCCACCGGGGCGGCGTAGGCGACCTCGCCGCCGGCCGCGGTGATCTCCTCGACCACCGCCACGAGGCCGTCGGCGTTGACGTCGGTCAGGTGGAGGACTGCGCCCTCGCGGGCGGCGCGGACCGCGGTCGCGCGGCCGATGCCGCTGGCCGCTCCGGTGAGGAAGACCAACTTGTCGCGCAGGTCACGGACGGGTGCTCGCCACATGGGCGGGAGCCTAGTGACCGTACGGCGTCGCGCCATCCTCCCGCGGGACTAGAGCAAATGACGCAGAGGCCGCAGAACACCCTCGGTGAAGCGGCGGTGGATGCCCCTGGCCTGCCAGTCGCGCGGCGACAGGTGCGAGCACTGCTCGAGGTCGGAGGCGAAGATCGCCTCCATCACCTTCGCCATCTCCGGGTCGATGAACTCGACGTTGATCTCGTAGTTGCCGGTCATGCTCAGCCGGTCGATGTTCGCGGTGCCGACCGTCGACCACTTGCCGTCGACGGTGGCGGTCTTGGCGTGCACCATCGCGCCCTCGAAGCGGTGGATCTGCACGCCGGCGTCGAGCAGCTGGCCGAAGTACCCGCGCGAGATCCAGTCCGCGACCACGTGGTTCGACGTGCGCGGCAGCAGGATCTTCACGTCCACGCCTCGGCGGGCGGCAGCCTTGAGCGCGTCGACGAAGTCCTGGTCCGGGATGAAGTACGCGTGCGTCATCCAGATGTTGCGCCGCGCCCGGTTGATCGCCTCCAGGTACATCGCCCGGATCGGGAAGACCCAGTGCCGGGGCAGGTTGCGGTGCATCCGGATCCGCGGCTCCCACTCGGCGTCGGTGGTCTCCAGCAGCAGCGGCCGCATCCCGCGCCGGTGCTCGTTCCAGAAGTCGGCGAACGTGCGCTTGAGGTCCCACACCGCCGGCCCGGTGATCCGGACGTGGGTGTCGCGCCACTCGGTCGCGTACGCCGTCCCGATGTTGAACCCGCCCACGAACGCGACGTCGTCGTCGACGACCAGCACCTTGCGGTGGTCGCGGCCGTAGCGGCGCAGGTCGAAGAACCGCCAGCCGGCGTTGTAGATCGGGTAGCGCAGCACGCGCAGCACCCGGGCGAAGGACTTGAAGCGCGGGTCGACGACCAGGTTCGCGAACGAGTCGTAGATCGCGTAGACCTCGACGCCCCGGTCGGCCGCCGCGGTGAGGGCCGCCTTGAACCGCTCGCCGACCTCGTCGCCCTTCCAGATGTAGGTCTCGAAGAGGACCTGGCTGCGGGCGTTCTCGATGGCGGCGAGCATGTCGTCGTACAGGTTCTGCCCGTAGGTGTAGGTCGTCACCGTGCCGTCGCCGACGTCGACGTGCTGGGGCGGCAGCGTGGTGAACGGCTGCGGCTTCTTGCCGCGCCGGCGCCAGGAGTCGACCAGGGTGAGCCCGAGCGCGATCAGCACCTGGACCCCGAAGAACGCGAGCAGCGTACGACGGGCGACGGGCCAGATCTCGCGGCCCGCGACCAGCACGGCTCTCGTCGGTCGGCTCACGGGGTCGAGGCTATCGGCCGGAGGCCGCGGTCCCTTCAGTGCAACGCCCAGCGCGTGGTGAGGCTGACCTCGACCCGGTTCTCGCCGCGCTCGACCGCGAAGCCGGCGTCGGCCTTGGCCGCCGCCATCCGGACCACGCCGCCACCGAAGCCCTCGTTCTCGGTCACCCGGAGCAGCTTGCCGACCTCGCCGCCGGCCAGCGCGGACAGCGCCTCGGCCTTGGCCCTGGCGTCGGCGAAGGCGGCCTCGCGCGCGGCGGCCGCGAGCGGCGCCTCGTCGGCGATCGACCAGGCCAGGTGGCCGAGCCGGAAGTCGTCGCCCACCGCGGCCACGCAGCCGTCGATCACCGCCGAGACCTGCTCGGGGTCCTTGAGCCGCACGGTCAGGTCCTGCGAGGCGCGATAGCCGCTCGGCGTGCCGTCGCGGTACTCCTCCCCGACGCTGCTGGAGGTGGTGCGCAGGTCGGCGTCGCCGAGCCCGAGCGCCCGCAGCGCCTCACCCAGGGCACCGACCTGGGTGCCGAGGTGCGCGAGGGCGGTCCCGACGTCGTCGCGGACGGCGCTCACGCCGACGTACAGGTCCAGGCGGTCCGGGGTCTGCGTCGCGGCGCCCCGGCCGACGACCTCGAGGTAGCGGCTCATGGCCCGAAACTACTCGCCGAGCGTGAATGTCGGTGCCCCCTCGTACGCTCTGGGTATGCGACCGATCACCGATCTCGAGCGCCGGGTGGCCCCCTTCCAGGTCATCTCGGAGTACCAGCCGTCCGGCGACCAGCCGAGCGCGATCGCGGAGATCGAGAAGCGTGTCACCGGCGGCGAGAAGGACGTGGTGCTGCTCGGCGCGACCGGCACCGGCAAGACCGCCACCGTGGCCTGGGCGGCGGAGCGGCTCCAGCGCCCGATGCTGGTGATGCAGCCCAACAAGACGCTGGCCGCCCAGTTCGCCAACGAGCTGCGGCAGCTGATGCCGGACAACGCGATCGAGTACTTCGTCTCCTACTACGACTACTACCAGCCGGAGGCGTACGTCCCGCAGACGGACACCTACATCGAGAAGGACTCCTCGATCAACGAGGAGGTGGAGCGGCTGCGGCACTCCGCGACCAACTCGCTGCTGACCCGCCGCGACGTGATCGTGGTCTCGACGGTCTCCTGCATCTACGGCCTGGGCACCCCGCAGGAGTACGTCGACCGGATGCTGCGTCTGCGGGTCGGGGCCGAGATGGACCGGGACGCGGTGCTGCGCCGGCTGGTGGAGATCCAGTACAACCGCAACGACATGTCCTTCACCCGCGGCACGTTCCGGGTCCGCGGCGACACCCTGGAGATCTTCCCGGTCTACGAGGAGCTGGCCGTCCGGGTGGAGTTCTTCGGTGACGAGATCGAGCGGCTGATGACGCTGCACCCGGTCACCGGCGAGGTGCTCACCGAGGACGAGGAGCTCTACGTCTTCCCGGCCACCCACTACGTGGCCGGCCCGGAGCGGATGGAGCGGGCCATCCGCGGCATCGAGGCCGAGCTGGAGGAGCAGGTCGCGCTCTTCGAGCGGCAGGGCAAGCTGCTGGAGGCGCAGCGGCTGCGGATGCGGACCTCGTACGACGTGGAGATGATGCGCCAGGTCGGCTCCTGCTCGGGCATCGAGAACTACTCGATGCACATCGACGGCCGCAGCCGGGGCTCGGCGCCCAACTGCCTGCTCGACTACTTCCCCGAGGACTTCGTCCTGGTCGTGGACGAGTCCCACGTCGCGGTGCCGCAGATCGGCGGCATGTACGAGGGCGACATGTCCCGCAAGCGCAACCTGGTCGACCACGGCTTCCGGCTGCCCAGCGCGATGGACAACCGGCCGCTGCGCTGGGAGGAGTTCCTGGAGCGGATCGGCCAGACCATCTATCTCTCCGCGACCCCGGGCGACTACGAGATCGCCAAGGGTGGCGGCATCGACAACGTGGTCGAGCAGATCATCCGGCCGACCGGGCTGGTCGACCCCGAGGTGATCGTGAAGCCGACCCGCGGCCAGATCGACGACCTGATCGACGAGATCAACACCCGGGTCGCGCGCAACGAGCGGGTGCTGGTGACCACGCTGACCAAGAAGATGTCCGAGGACCTCACCGACTACCTGCTCGAGAACGGCGTCCGGACCCGCTACCTGCACTCCGAGGTGGACACGCTGAAGCGGATCGAGCTGCTCCGCGATCTGCGGCTGGGGGAGTACGACGTGCTCGTCGGCATCAACCTGCTGCGCGAGGGCCTGGACCTGCCCGAGGTCTCGCTGGTGGCGATCCTGGACGCCGACAAGGAAGGCTTCCTGCGCTCGGACAAGTCGCTGATCCAGACCATCGGCCGCGCCGCGCGCAACGTGGCCGGCCAGGTCATCATGTACGCCGACAAGATCACGCCCTCGATGGAGAACGCGATCGAGGAGACCAACCGGCGGCGGGCCAAGCAGGTCGCCTACAACACCGCGAACGGGATCGACCCGCAGCCGCTGCGCAAGAAGATCGCCGACATCACCGAGATGCTGGCTCGCGAGGACGAGAACACCGAGGAGCTGCTCGCCACCTGGAACGGCATCCGCGGCGGCAACGGCCGCGGCAAGAAGGCGCCGGTGCCGGGGCTGTCCAAGCTGGACGAGGAGCGCCGCAAGCTGCCCGACCTGGCCGGCCTGCCCTCGACCGACCTCGCCGAGCTGGTCCAGCAGCTCACCGAGCAGATGCACACCGCGGCCGCCGAGCTGCAGTTCGAGGTGGCGGCGAGGCTGCGGGACGAGATAAGCGACCTGAAGAAGGAATTGCGCCAGATGCTCGAGGCCACCCGCTGAGCGCCGCCCGGCGGAGCGTTCGCCGCGTTGTCGTCGCTCGACGGGCGCTTCGCTCCAAGCCCGCCTTCGCTCCTCCGCCTCGCGACCGCACGCCCCGGACGACGCTCAGCGCATGGCCCGCGGCGGGAGCGCGATAATCCTCGGGTGAGCGACCTCGGCGACCTGATCCGCAACGTCCGCTTCTCCTCGGTGCGGCTCCAGGACGCCTACGACATAGGCGAGGTCGACTACCTGCTGGACAGGCTGCTGGCGGCGGTCGAGCGCGGTGAGCCCGTGCGGCCGATCCTGGACGGGGCCGAGATCAGCCAGGTCAGGCTTCGGGAGGGCTACGACATCGCCGAGGTGGACGCGTTCCTGGCGCGGTTGCGGGACGAGCCGAGCGAGCCGCCGGTCCCGGTCGAACCGCCGGTCCCGGTCGAACCGCCGGGGCCGGAGCCGAGCGTGATCTCCGAGCGCCCCGGCCTCCTCGAGCGCCTCTTCGGGAAGCGCCGTTGATGGACGCCACCGAGCTGCTCGACCTCTGCCTCGGCTTCCCCGGAGCCTGGCCGGACAACCCGTGGGATCACGAGTACCCGGTGATCAAGGTGGGAGAGCCGGGCAAGATCTTCGCCTTCGTCGGGGCCGACTCCGTCGGCGTGAAGGCCGGTCCGAACAGGGACGTCGCCGACGAGTGGCTGAATCGCTTCCCCGAGGACGCCTCCGTGATGGCCTACATCGGCCGGTCCGGGTGGAACTCGCTCAGTCTTGTCGGTGGCATCCCGCACGATGAGCTCGTGGAGGCCGTGGAGACGTCGTACCGGATCGTCGTCGGCGGCCTGGCCAAGAAGCACCGGCCGATGGGCTGGGATTCCGTGGGAGAGGACCGATGACAGACGTACGCGAGATCCAGGTGACCTTCGACTGTGCCGACCCTGGCGCGCAGGCGACCTTCTGGGCGGCCGCGCTCGGCTACCAGGTGCAGCCGCCCCCGCCCGGGTTCGACACCTGGGACGCCGCGCTGGACGCGTGGGGCGTGCCGCCGGAGCACCGCAACGACCGGTCCGCGGCGGTGCCGCCCGAGGGCCAGGCCGGGCCCCGGTTGTTCTTCCAGAAGGTGCCCGAGCCCAAGACCGTCAAGAACAGGGTGCACCTCGACGTCCGGGCGGCTCCCGGCCTGACCGGGGAGGAGCGGATGGACCGGCTCGAGCAGGCCGCCGACGACCTGGTCGCGCTCGGCGCCCGGCGGCTGGCCCGGTACGAGCCCGCGGGCATCGACGCGGGGCACCTGGTGATGGCCGACCCCGAGGGCAACGAGTTCTGCCTCGACTGAGACGAGGTCCCGACCTCCGTCCGGTTCGGGCCGATTCGAGCGGTCTGGACCTGTGTGCTCCCTGTGCACCCAAAAGAGCCGTAACCAATCCGGGACATATGCCGTTGATCCGGGCGGGTGAGGGTGTGGCGGTTGCCACAAATGAGAACGCGTTCTAGATTTGATTCTCGCGTGCTCGCCGTTACCTCGTCGCGAGTGACCTTGTCTGGCCCTTGAGGGAGGTGTGACGGTTGGCGGTCTCGGTTGCGTCCCTCGTCCGCGGCCCGGGCGAGATCGCCGCCATGGTCGTCGACGTCACCCGCGGGGTCTTCACCTCGAGGTTCCAGGCCCGCGAGTTCATCGAGCAGGCCTGGTTCATCACCAGCGTCACGCTGATGCCGACGATCCTGATCTCGATCCCGTTCGGCGCGGTCATCTCCCTCCAGGTCGGCCAGCTCACCGGCCAGCTCGGCGCGCAGTCGTTCGCCGGCGCCAGCGCCGTGCTCGCCGTCGTACGGGAGGCCGCCCCGATCGCGGCAGCGCTCATCATCGCGGGCGCGGCCGGCTCGGCGATCTGCTCGGACATGGGCGCCCGGAAGATCCGCGAGGAGATCGACGCCATGGAGGTCCTCGGCGTCGACCCGATCGAGCGCCTGGTCGTCCCGCGGGTGCTCGCGACCGTCTTCGTCGCGGTCATGATCAACGGCCTGGTGATCGCGGCCGGCATCGGCGGCGGCTACTTCTTCACCGTGATCGTCCAGGGTGGGTCGGCCGGGGCGTTCCTCTCCTCCTTCACCGCGCTCGCCTCGATCACCGACCTCTACGTCGCGATGGTCAAGGCGGTGCTGTTCGGCTACCTGGCCGCGATCGTCGGCGCCTACAAGGGGCTCAAGGCCGGAGGAGGCCCCAGCGGCGTCGGCCGGGCCGTGAACGAGTCGGTGATCATCGCGTTCATGGTGCTGTTCTTCCTCAACTCGATCATCACGGCGATCTACTTCCAGGTCGTCCCGCAGAGCGGGTTGTGACGATGGCGGTCATCACCGAGGTCGGCGGCGCGATCCTCAAGGAGCAGCGCGCGAAGGTCGAGGAGCGCGGCGACCAGCTGCTCTTCTACGTCAAGGCCCTGGCCTGGACCCCGCGCGCGGTCACCCGGTACCGCCGCGAGATCACCACCACGCTGGCCGAGGTGGCCTTCGGCGCCGGCGGCCTGACCCTGATCGCCGGCTCGGCGGGCGTGATCGCGTTCCTCGCCTTCTTCGCCGGCACCGAGGTCGGCATCCAGGGCTACGCCTCGCTGAGCCAGATCGGCGTCGCCAAGTTCACCGCGTTCATCTCGGCGTACTTCAACACCCGCGAGGTCGCTCCGCTGGTCTCCTCGATCGCGCTCGCCGCGACCGTCGGCTGCGGCTACACCGCGCGGCTCGGCGCGATGCGGATCTCCGAGGAGATCGACGCGCTCGAGGTGATGGGCATCCCGTCGCTGCCGTTCCTGGTGACCACCCGGATGATCGCGGCGTTCATCGCGGTGATCCCGCTCTACATCGTGGCGCTGTGCTCGTCGTACCTGTCGCCGCGGCTGATCACGACGCTGATCTACCACCAGTCGGCGGGCACCTACGACCACTACTTCATCCAGTTCCTGCCGCCGATGGACATGCTGCGCTCGTTCCTCAAGCTCATCATCCTGGCGATCGCGATCATCCTGATCCACTGCTACTACGGCTACACCGCCTCCGGGGGCCCGGCCGGCGTGGGCATGGCGGTCGGCAAGGCCATCCGTACGTCGATCGTCACCGTCGTGGTCGCCGACTTCTTCATCAGCTGGGCGATGTGGGGATCGAACGCCACGGTCCACATCACAGGTGGGTCGTAGCGATGCTCGTCAACATCACCCACGACACCCCGGCCGAGCACCGGCGGCTGTTCGTCGCGGGCATCGTCTTCATGGTCGCGGTGGCGCTGCTGCTCGCGCTCTCGGTGGCCATCTACTCCAAGGTGTTCACCTCGGCGACGATGGTGACCGTCAAGGCCGACCGCGCCGGGCTCCAGCTCAGCAAGTTCGGCGACGTCCGGATGCACGGCGTCGTGGTCGGGCAGATCCGCGGCGTCAGCCAGGACGGCACCGAGGCCTCGATCAAGATCGGGCTCAAGCCGTCGCAGGCGAAGCGCATCCCGGACAACGTCAGCGTGGAGATCCGGCCGACGACGCTGTTCGGGCAGAAGTACGTCGCCCTGGTCGACCCGGCCGACCCGTCGAGCACGCCGCTGCGCAACGGCGACGTGATCTCCTCGGACCGGGTGACCACGAACGTCGAGCTCGCCCAGGTGCTGGCCACGCTGTTCCCGCTGCTGCGCTCGATCCGGCCCGCCGACCTGAACACCACCCTCTACGCGCTCTCGCACGCGCTGGCCGGCCGCGGCGAGAAGCTCGGCCGGACGATCAGCGACCTGGACGGCTACCTGGGCACCCTCAACGTGCACCTGCCCACGCTGGAGAAGGACCTGCAGCTGCTCGCGAGCGTCTCGCAGACCTACGCGATCGCCGCGCCCGACCTGACCCGGCTGCTCAAGAACGCGACCGTCACCGCACGCACGGTCGCCTCGCAGCAGGACAACCTGTCCGGCTTCATCCGGGCCACCACCGGGCTGGCCATCACCAGCTCGGGCGTCCTCGCCCGCAACGGCGACCTCATCATCCGCGAGGGCCGGCTGGCCGAGCCGCTGACCGCGCTGCTGGACACCTACTCGCCCGAGTACACCTGCCTGCTCCAGGGCCTGGACAAGTACACCGACCGGCTCGCGCAGATCTTCAAGGGAAACCGGGTGCGGCAGAAGATGTCGTTCGACGCGGTGCAGCGGCGGGCCTACACCCGCGAGGACCTGCCCGAGTACGCCGGCACCGGCCACGGCCCCTGGTGCCTGGGGCTGCCGAACCCGCAGGTGCCCGGCCCGAACGTCCCGCTCCCGGACGGCTCCGACCTCGACGAGGAGCCGAACCGATGAGCCAGCGGAACACCCAGACCACCGTCGCCGCGGTCAAGCTCGGCATCTTCACGGTGACCTCGATCGTGGTCACCGGCGTGCTCGCGATGATCATGGGCAACTTCGGCTTCGGCTCGACCACGTCGTACCAGGCGATGTTCTCCAACGCCAGCCTGATCGGCGACGGCGACCAGGTGCGCATCGCCGGCCTGGTCGTCGGCAAGGTCACCGACGTGAAGATCGTCGACCGCAAGCAGGCGCTGGTCTCGTTCCAGGTCAAGAGCGACGTGCCGCTGACCAGGGCGAGCCACGCCGACATCCGCTTCCTCAACCTGGTCGGGGACCGCTACCTCTCGCTCTCCCAGGGCGACCCGGGCGCGGCGCGGCTGCCGCACGGTGCCACGATCCCGATGAAGCAGACGACACCGGCGCTCAACCTGACCGAGCTGTTCAACGGGTTCCAGCCGCTGTTCGCCGCGCTCGACCCCGACCAGATCAACGAGCTCTCGCTCAACCTGGTCAAGGTCCTCCAGGGCGAGGGCGGCACCATCTCCTCGCTGCTGTCCCGGACCGCCTCGCTGACCAACACGCTGGCCGACCGCGACCAGCTCATCGGGCAGGTGGTCGACAACCTGACCGAGATGCTCGGCACGGTGGACGCCCACCACCAGCAGCTCGACGACCTCGTGGTGCAGCTGAAGACCTGGATGGGCAACCTCTCCGACGACCGGAAGACGATCGGCGCCTCGCTGCAGAACGTCAGCGGCCTGACCGTCCAGCTCGGCGACCTGCTCACCCGCGGCCGGCCGCTGCTCAAGGAGGACCTGAAGCAGATCGGCCGGCTCAGCGCGCTGCTGGCCAAGCCGTCCAGCCAGGCACTGGTCAACGAGGCCCTGGACCGGCTGCCGGTGATGTTCCGCCGGCAGGCCCGGATCGGCACCTACGGGTCCTGGTACAACTACTACCTCTGCGACTTCACCGGCCGGATCATCCTGCCCAAGCTGGACCTGCAGACCCTCGGCATCCCGAACCTGACGCAGCCGATCCTCGACCAGATCCAGAAGGCGCTCGACAAGAGCATGAACTTCTACAGCACCGCGAAGAGGTGCATGTAGATGGCCCGGCACTCCGAACGCTCCATCCTGCGGATGGGCGCGATCAGCCTGGCGGCGCTGCTGCTGGTGATGGCCGCCGCCTTCAACCTGCAGAAGTTCCCCGGCTTCCGCGGCACCGGCTACCACGCCGACTTCGCCGACGCCTCCGGGCTCTCCCGCGGCGACATGGTGCAGATCGCCGGTGTCCGGGTCGGGCGGGTCAGCAGCATCTCGGTGCACCAGGACCGGGTCCGGGTGAACTTCGACGTGCACGGCGCCTCGTTCGGCAAGGACACCAAGGCCTCGGTCGAGGTGCTGAACCTGCTGGGCAGCAAGTACCTCAACCTCACCCCGGCTGGCCCCGGCACGATGGACGGCGGCGACGTGATCCCGCTGAGCCGGACCACTGCCGGCTACGACATCGTGCAGACGCTCAGCGAGCTGACCACCACCACCGAGAAGCTGGACACCGACCGGCTGGCGAGCGCGCTCAACACCCTGGCCGGCACCATCGACGCCTCCGCGCCGCAGGTCCACGAGAGCTTCACCGGGATCTCCCGGCTCTCCCAGACGATCGCCTCGCGCGACGACCAGCTCGAGGAGCTGCTCGGGCACGCGGACAGGGTCACCAAGCTGCTCGCCGCCCGGAAGACCGACCTGGTCACGCTGATGCGCCAGGGCGACCAGGTCTTCGCCGAGCTGCGCCGTCGCAAGGAGGCGATCCACACCCTGCTGACCAGCTCGCGCCAGCTGGCCATCGCGCTGGGCGGCATCGTCGCCGACAACCGGCGCACCATCGGGCCGGTGCTCGCCGACCTGCAGACCGTGGTCGGGGTGCTCAAGAAGCGCGAGCGGTCGCTGCAGGAGACCATCCACAACCTCGGCCCGTACGCGTCGATCCTCATCAACGTGATCGGCACCGGACCCTGGTTCGACGCCTACGTGCCGAACCTGGTGGGCCTGGCCACGGGCGAGTTCGTTCCCGGAAAGCGAGACCAGTGATGGGCCGGGTGCTGGACAGGCTGAGCGGACGGGTGCTGGCGGTCCTCGTCGCCGCGCTGCTGCTCGCCGCGACCTTCTTCGTCTTCCTCGGCGGCGGTGAGACCCGGCACGTGACCGCGCACTTCTCCCGCGCGGTGGCGATCTACCCGGGCTCCGAGCTGCGGCTGATGGGCGTGCGGATCGGCCAGGTGGACGCGGTGGTCCCCGAGGGCGACAGCGTCCGGGTCGAGATGTCGTACGACGCGTCGTACGAGCTCCCGGCCGACGCCAAGGCGGCCATCGTCACCCCGACGCTGGTCGCCGACCGGTTCGTGCAGATCGGCCCGGCCTTCGAGCCCGGCGACCGGCGGCTGGCCGACGACGCCGACATCCCGCTGGCCAAGACCGGCTCGCCGGTCGAGCTGGACCGGATCTACAAGTCGCTGGCCGACCTGTCGACCGCGCTCGGCCCGAACGGCGCGAACAGGAACGGCGCGCTCAGCTCGGTGCTCTCCGCCGGGGCGAACGCACTGCGCGGCCAGGGCGCGCTGGCCAACCGGACACTGCTGTCGATGTCCCGGGCGGTGCAGACCTTCGGCGACAACAGCGGCGCACTGTTCTCCTCGGTCCGCCAGCTCTCCGAGCTCACCGAGGTGCTGGCCAGCAACGACGCCTTCGTCAACCAGTTCATGGGCGACCTGGCCGGCGTCTCCGCGCAGCTCGTGGGGGAGCGGGGAGACCTCCGTACGGCGCTCGCCGCGCTCGCCCGGGTGGTCGACACCGTGCGCACCTTCGTGCACGACAACAAGGCCGCCCTGACCAGCAACGTGCGGGACCTGTCCAGCGTGCTGGGCACCCTCGCGAAGGAGAAGGACGCGCTCGGCACGGCGCTCCAGCTCGGTGCGCTGGGCCTGAGCAACCTGACGCTCGCGTACGACGTGAAGACCGGCACCATCGGCTCCCGGGTCCAGCTCGGCCCGACCGGGCAGAGCCTGGGCAACGTGCTCTGCGACGTGGTGGTCAACGCCAAGATCGCGAACGCCGGACTGGCCTGCCAGGTGCTGAAGAAGATCACCGCGCCGCTGTCCGGGAGCACCAACATCGGCGCCGGCGTGCAGAACGACGCGCCCAAGCTCGGCTCCCAGGTCCCCGCGACCACCATCGGCGGGCTGCTCGGAGGTGGCCGGTGAAGCTACGTCTGCTGCTGCTCCTGGCGCTCGTGATCGGGCTCGCCGGCTGCCGCTTCGACGGCGCCTACGACCTGCCGCTGCCCGGCGGCAAGGCGGTCGGCCGCGGCGACGCCATCGAGATCACCGCGGAGTTCACCGACGCGCTCAACGTGGTGCCGCGCTCGGCCGTGATGGTCGACGACGTCCCGGTCGGTCAGGTCACCCAGGTCGACCGGGTCGGCTGGCACGCCAAGCTCACGATGCTGGTCCGCAAGGACCTGAAGCTGCCGGCGGACACGACCGCCGAGATCCGGCAGACCAGCCTGCTCGGCGAGAAGTACGTCGCGCTGCTCGCTCCGGAGAAGGATTCCGCCACCGGCCTGCTCGCGGAGGGCGACAACATCGGGCTGGACCGGACCGGGCGCAACCCCGAGGTCGAGGAGGTGCTCGGCGCGCTCTCGTTCGTGCTCAGCGGCGGCGGCGTCCAGCAGCTGCGCACGATCAGCGTCGAGATCAACAAGATGCTCGACGGGCGCACCGAGGACGCCCGCGGCGTGCTCCGCAACGTGAACGCGCTGGTCGGCTCGCTGGACCAGCAGAAGCAGAGCATCATCGGCGCGATGGACGCGGTGAACCGGCTCGCGGTCACCCTCAACAAGGAGAGCCGCGCCATCGGCGCCGCCATCGACGCGATCGGCCCGGCGCTGAAGGTGCTCAACGGCCAGCACGACGCGCTGGTGCGGATGCTGCGCGAGCTGGACCGGCTCGGCCGGGTCGGCACCCGGGTGGTCGCGGCCAGCAAGGCCGACGTGCTCTCCACGCTGCAGCACCTGGCGCCGGCGCTGCGCGAGCTGGCCGACGCCGGCGACTCGCTTCCCCGCGGGGTCAGCCTGATGGCGAGCTTCCCGTTCCCCAAGGAGGCCGCCGAGCTGGCCATGGGCGACTACGCCAACGCGCTTTTCTCCTTCGACTTCGACCTGTCCAAGCTGTTCGGCAGCGGCGGCGCCGGGAACTCCTCGAACCTGCCCAGCCCGGTGCAGATCTGCATGGCCACGCCGCTGGCGCCGATCTGCAAGACGCTGGACCAGACCCTGCTCACCCAGCTGTGCTCGCTGATGCCGACCAACCCGCTCTGCCCGGGTACCGGTCCGGGCGCCCACGGCAACCCGGGCAACCCGCTGCAGGGCCTGCTCAACGGCCTGCTCGGCAACGGCTCGTCCGGCTCGACCTCGGGTGGCAGCACGCCGAAGACCGGCAGCGGCGGGTCCTCCGGCGGGTCGTCCGGGGGCCTGCTCGGCGGCCTGGGATCCCTGCTGGGAGGTGGCCGATGACCCGCGGCATCAAGGTCCGGCTGATCGCGTTCCTGGTCCTCAGCGCGGTCGGCATCGTCTACGTGGCCGCCAGCTACCTCGGCATCGTCGACAAGGTCACCGGCAAGGGCATCACCGTGCACGCCGAGCTGCCCAGCTCCGGCGGCCTCTTCGTCGGCAGCGAGGTCACCTACCGCGGCGTGAAGGTCGGCCAGGTCTCGGACATGGACGTGGTCCGCTCCGGCGTCCGGCTGACGCTCTCGGTCCGCGACGGCGCCCGGATCCCGGTGGACTCGCCGCTGTACGTGCACAACCTGTCCGCGGTCGGCGAGCAGTACCTGGACTTCGAGCCGGCCAGCCGGAAGGGCCCGTACGCCGAGGACGGCACCACGTTCCACGGTGGCGCCGCGAGCATGCCCCAGGCCACCGACGACCTGCTGGTCAAGATCAACGGCCTGGTCTCCTCGCTCAACCGCAATGACGTGGCGACCGTGGTCTCCGAGCTCGGCACGATGTTCCGCGGCACCGCCGACCCGCTGCGCCGGATGGTCGACTCCGGGTCAGCGCTGGTGGCCCAGGCCAAGGCCAACGAGACCGCCACCATCGGGCTGCTGGACAGCGGGCAGACGGTGCTGCGGACCCAGCAGGCCAACGCCGGCAACATCCGCTCGTTCGCCGCCAACCTGGCCGACCTGACCGGCTCGCTCAAGGACGCCGACACCGACCTGCGCACCCTGCTGCAGGGCGGCACCCCCGCGGTGCGCGAGGTGGACGGCCTGCTCAAGGGCCTCTCGCCGACGCTGCCGGTCTTCCTGAGCAACCTGGTCACGGTCAACCAGGTCATCACCGCGCGGCTCAACGCGGTCGAGCAGACGCTGGTCACCTTCCCGGCGGTGATCTCCTCGGGCTTCACCGGCACCCCCGGGGACGGCTACGGACACATCAACCTGCAGTTCAACTACGGCACGGACGCGTGCACGAAGGGCTACAAGCCGCCGAGCCAGTGGAACCCGGGCACGGACCTGCGCGATTTCCCGACGTACCCGGCCAAGTGCCTGTCCAACGACCGCAACTTCCGCGGCAGCAAGTGGGCGCCCGCGCCCAGCGGCCCGGCCTCGGCGACCGTCGGCGCCGCCAACCGGGTGTCCCCGTACGATGCACGGACCGGCCGGGTCAACGAGAACCTGACGATCGGGAGGCACACGGTGTTCGGCGACGACTCCTGGCAGTGGATGCTGCTCGGCGACCTCGGGGCGCGATGACGTCGATCAGGTCCCGCCTCGTCCTGGGCGCGTTGGCCGGAGTGCTCGCCCTCGCGTGCGTGCTCGCCCTCGCCGCCCGGCTCTTCGTGCCGTGGCTCGGCCCGTCCTCGTGGACCGCCGGTGACGACGCGGACAAGCGCCAGGTCGCGGTCACCACCGCGGCCCGCAAGGTCACGCTGGCCTTCCTCGACGTCGACTACCGGGACATGGACCCGCGGGTGGACAAGGTGCTCGCGATGGCCACGGGCGAGTTCAAGAAGCAGTACCAGGCCACCAAGGTGAACCTGGTCGCCGCGGCGCGCGAGGGGGAGTCCACCTCGACCGGCACGGTCCGGTCGGTGGGCATCTCGGACATCGACGCCGACGCGGCGGTCGTGTTCGTGGCCGCGGACAGCAAGGTGGACAACAAGGTCATGCGCGCCGCCCGGGCCAAGGGCGAGAAGCCGGACGACCAGCGCTACTACCGGTTCCAGCTGCACTTCACGAAGGTCGGCGCGCGCTGGCTGCTGGACAGCCTGGAGATCCAGTCATGACCACCCCGGAGAGCGGCCTGGCACCCGACGAGAAGCGCTGCCCGTACTGCGCCGAGGTCATCAAGGCCGCGGCGATCCGGTGCCGGTACTGCCACTCGGACCTGCCCGCCGACCCGCCGCCGGACGAGAAGGTCGACTGGGCCGTGGTCGCTCCGCCGATGTCGACACCGCCGGTCGTCGCGGCGACCCAGCCGCGTGCCGTCGACAAGGTCGCCCTCGGGCTCGCCGCCCTGTGCCTCCTGCTCGTGGCCGGACTCGTGGCTATCTTCGTGGTGGGCCCGGGGGAGCTGGACGAGGCCGGCAACGGGCAGGTCACCGCGGCGTCCTACCGGAGCGCGGCGATGAGTGCCGCGGCCAGCAACGCCTCCGCGATCCTGTCGTACACCTACAAGACCCTCGACGAGAGCCAGAAGGCGGCGCACGCGGTCACCACCGGCAAGGCGCGCACGTCGTACGACGACGCCATGAAGCAGGCGGCACCGAAGGCGACCAGCGCCAAGCTGACCCTCAAGGCGACCATCCTGTCCACCTCGCTGATCTCGCTGACCGAGCACCGGGCCACCGTGCTGCTGTTCTACGACGCGGTCACCACCGCCGAGGGCTCGCCGCAGCAGCAGCTGAACCAGAACCGCGTGAAGATGACCATGACGCGGCAGGATGGGGACTGGATCGTTTCCGACATGGAAGCCTTCTGATAAACTAGAACACGTTCCACTTCTGTGGAGCGGCACAGCCGGAAGGACGACACCGTGCCCCAGACCCACGAGACCGATGTCCTCATCGTCGGCGCCGGCCCCGCGGGGCTCTTCGGGGCGTACTACGCCGGCTTCCGGGGGATGTCGGTCGCGCTGGTCGACTCGCTGCCGGAGATCGGCGGCCAGGTCTCCGCGCTCTACCCCGAGAAGGCCATCCTCGACGTGGCCGGCTTCCCGGTCGTGAAGGGCCGCGAGCTGGTCAACGCCCTCATCGACCAGGCCAAGTCCGCCAACCCGACGTACCTGCTGGACCGCACCGCGAACGCGCTCACCGCCACCGACGAGGGTGTGGTGATGGGCCTCGACGACGGCTCCGAGGTGCACGCCAAGGTGGTCATCGTGACCGCCGGCATCGGCAAGTTCACCCCGCGCCCGCTGCCGGCCGGCGACGGCTGGGAGGACCGCGGCCTGGTCTTCTTCGTGCCCTCCTTCGAGGAGTACGCCGGCAAGGACGTGGTCATCGTCGGCGGCGGCGACAGCGCGTTCGACTGGGCGCACAACCTGACGGGCATCGCCGGCTCGATCACCCTGGTGCACCGCCGCGACCAGTTCCGCGCGCACCAGGCCACCGTGGACGCGGTGCTGGCCGGACCGACCGACGTCATCACCAAGGCACAGGTGACCGCACTGCTCGGCGCGAGCACCGTCGAGAAGGTGGAGATCACCAAGGACGACGGCGAGGTCGTGGTCAAGCCCGCCGACGCGGTGGTGGCCGCCCTCGGCTTCGTCGCGGACCTGAGCGCGATGAAGGAGTGGGGCCTGGAGTTCGACAAGCGGCACATCCGTGTCGACACCGCGATGCGCACCAACCTGCCCCGGGTCTTCGCGGCCGGCGACATCACCGAGTACGAGGGCAAGGTCCGGCTGATCGCGGTCGGCTTCGGCGAGGTGGCCACCGCGGTGAACAACGCGGCGCCGCTGATCTTCCCCGACCAGGGCATCTTCCCGGGTCACTCGAGCGAAGGGTCCTGAATGAGTAGCGGTCGCGACGCGGTCAGGCTGACCGACGAGGAGCTCACCGAGTTCCTGGAGAGCAACATGAAGGTCCAAGTGGCCACCAACGGCCCCGACGGGCACCCGCACCTGACCACGCTGTTCTACGTCATGGTCGACGGGCAGATGTTCTTCTGGACCTACGGCAAGTCGCAGAAGATCCAGAACCTGCGCCGCGACCCGCGGGTCACCTGCCTGGTCGAGGACGGCACCGACTACTTCGAGCTGCGCGGCGCCACCATCTTCGGGAAGGCGCGGCTGATCGAGGACTACGACCAGCTCGTCGACCTGGGCGGCCGCGTCGCGACGGTGATGGCGAACGGCGAGGACCTCGGCGAGTTCGGCGCCCAGATCGTCGCCCAGCAGGCGCGCAAGCGGGTCGGCGTCATCGTCGAGCCGGAGAAGATCGCCAGCTGGGACCACCGCAAGATGACCGCACCACCCGGAGGAAACTGATGAAGATCAAGGTCGACTTCGACCTCTGCGAGTCGAACGCGCTCTGCGAGGCGCTCGCCCCGACACACTTCCAGATCGACGACGACGACTTCCTGCAGATCCTCGACGAGAACGTCACCCCCGAGGACCTGGACACGGTCCAGCAGGCGGTCGCGGCCTGCCCGAAGTCCGCGATCAGCCTCGTCGAGGGCTGAGCCAGACCGCCTCCCCGCCAGCAGAAAGAGCACTGTCGCCATGCCTGATTCCCTCTCTCTCGACGGCCGCGTCGCCGTCGTCACCGGCGCCGGGGCCGGGCTCGGTCGCGCCGAGGCGGTGGCCCTCGCCGCCGCCGGCGCCGCGGTCGTGGTCAACGACCTGCCCGGGGCCGGCGAGGAGGCCGCCGAGGAGATCCGCGGTCTCGGCGGCACCGCGGTCGTCGTTGCCGGCGACGTGGGCGAGCGGGCCACCGCGGACGCCATGGTCGCCGCCGCGGTCGAGCTCGGCGGGCTCGACATCGTGGTGAACAACGCCGGCGTCACCCGGGACAAGATGCTGTTCAACATGACCGACGAGGAGTTCGACCTCGTCGTGAAGATCCATCTGCGCGGGCACTTCCTGCTCTCCCGCAACGCGGCGTCGTACTGGCGCGCGCAGCACAAGGAGACCGGCGAGCAGGTCTACGGGCGGATCGTGAACACCGCCTCGGAGGCGTCGCTGAGCGGCTCGCCGGGGCAGCCGAACTACGCCGCCGCCAAGGCCGGCATCACCGCGCTGACCCTGTCCAGCGCCCGCAGCCTGGGCCGGATGGGCGTCCGGGTGAACGCGATCGCGCCGCGTGCGCGGACCGCGATGACCGCGGCCGTCTTCGGCGAGGACACCTCGGGCAAGAGCGTCGACCCGTACGCCGCCGAGCACGTCGCCCCGCTGGTGGCCTACCTGGCCTCGCCGGCCGCCGAGGCGATCAACGGCCAGCTCTTCGTCGTGTACGGCGGGATGGTGGCGCTGGTCGCGGCCCCGGTCGTCGAGCAGCGCTTCGACACCGCCGGTGACGTCTTCGACCTGGCCGAGCTCGACAAGACCGTGGGGGCGTACTTCGCCGACCGCGACCCGTCCGTCGGCTTCGCGGCCGACTCGATCATGCAGCTGAAGGTGTGAACGACATGACCGACCGTCTCGCAGGCAAGATCGCGATCGTCACCGGTGGTGCCCAGGGCCAGGGCGCCGCGATCGCCCGCCACTTCGTCGCCGAGGGCGCATGCGTCTACATCGCCGACGTGGCCGACGACCTGGGCAAGGCGCTGGCCGACGAGCTCGGAGAGGCCGCGCGCTTCAAGCACCACGACGTCTCCGACGAGCAGTCCTGGACCGACCTGGTCGAGGAGGTGAACGCCACCTTCGGGCCGGTCAGCGTGCTCGCCAACAACGCCGGCATCCTGCGCTTCAACGAGATCGAGAAGATGCCGGTCGAGGAGTACCTGCTGCTGGTCAACGTCAACCAGCTCGGCACCTTCCTCGGCATGAAGGCGGTCGCCCGCACCATGCGCAAGAACGGCGGCGGCTCGATCATCAACGCCTCCTCGGTGGAGGGCCTGGCCGGGATGGCCTCGCTGACCGGCTACGTGGCCACCAAGTGGGCGATCCGCGGGATGACCAAGGCCGCGGCGATGGAGCTCGGCCCGAAGGGCATCCGGGTCAACTCGGTGCACCCGGGCATGATCGACACCCCGATGACCCGCCCGCACGGCGGCGACGCGGCGATGGAGTTCGGCGCCAGCCGGGTGCCGCTGCGCCGGGTCGGCTACCCCGACGACATCGCGCCCCTGTACGTGTTCCTGGCCAGTGACGAGTCCGCGTACATCAACGGTGCCGAGATCGCGATCGACGGCGGCGTCACCGCCACGCACGCGTTCGGGGGATAGCCGGTGTCAGCGCGGGCGGAGCAGCAGGCGGACGGCGGTCTCGATGTGGTCGCCGACCTCCTCCGCGCCCGCGCGGCCGGTCACCCAGGAGACCAGGGCGGAGAGCCACACGTCGCTGACCACGCGGGCGATGGCGATGTCCTCGTCGGAGGGCGCCTCGCCCTCGACGTACTCCTCGCCCTTGATCGCCCGGGTCAGCATCGTGGTCAGCTGCATGCCGACCACGTGGATCTCGCTGGCCACCGAGGCGTCGGCGAACATGAAGGCGCGGGTGAGCGCCTCGGTCAGGTTCGGGTCGCCCTGCATGCCGCGGGTGGCGCGCTTGAGCACGTAGATGACCCGCTCGTCGGGGGTCTCGCCGGGGATCGGCTTGCGGCCGACGATGCCCTGGGTGTCGTCGAACTGGCGGGCCAGCGCGGAGACCAGCAGGTGGATCTTCGAGGGGAAGTACCGGTAGAGCGTGCCCAGCGCCACGTCGGCCTGCTCGGCCACCGTGCGCATCTGCACCGCGTCGAATCCGCCCTTGGAGGCGAGTGCCACCGTTGCGTCCAGGATCCGCCGGCGGCGGTCACGCTGTGCTGCCGAACCGAGGTCGTCGGCGGTCAGCGAGTTCGTCGTCACGGCAGTACCTTCTCAGAGCGGATCGGAAATCAAGGCTAGCAGCGCCGTTGGGCATAATAGAAACACGTTGCAGAAAAGAAAGGGCGGGCCTTTGCGCATCGCACTCGTGTCCTACCGCAGCAAACCGCACTGCGGGGGACAGGGCGTCTACGTCCGCCACCTCAGTCGCGAGCTGACCGCTCTCGGGCACACCGTGGAGGTGTTCTCCGGTCAGCCCTACCCCGAGCTCGACGAGGGCGTGGCGCTGACCAAGGTCCCCTCCCTCGACCTCTACCGCGAGCCCGACCCCTTTCGGATGGTCTGGCCCTGGGAGTTCCGCGACCTGATCGACGCTCAGGAGTTCGCGATCATGTGCACCGCGGGCTTCCCGGAGCCGCGCACCTTCGCCAAGCGCCTGTTCAAGGTGATGAAGACCCGCAAGGACGACTTCGACGTCGTCCACGACAACCAGGTGCTCGCCCACGGCATCCTCAAGCTCGAGGAGCTCGGCCTGCCGGTGCTCACCACCGTGCACCACCCGATCACCTTCGACCGCCGCGTCGACATCGCCGCGGCCCCGACGCTGCGCAAGAAGCTCTCGCTGCGCCGCTGGTACGGCTTCCTGCGGATGCAGGGCTCCGTCGTACGACGGGCCCGTTGGATCCTGCTGCCGAGCGAGTCCTCGGCTCGCGACGCGGCCAAGGACTTCGGCGCCGACCCGGCCAAGATGCAGGTGATCCCGCTCGGCGTGGACGACTGCTTCGTGCCGCCGACCGAGCCGCGGGTGCCGGGCCGGCTGGTCGCGATGGCCAGCGCCGATGCCCCGATGAAGGGCATCGCCACGCTGCTCGAGGCGTTCGCCAAGCTGCGCACCGAGCGCGACCTGGAGCTGCTGCTGGTCACCAAGCCGACCCCGGGTGGGCGCACCGAGCAGCTCATCGACTCCCTCGGCATCGGCGAGCACGTCCGGTTCGTCAACGGAATCTCCGACGAGGAGCTGGTGAAGGTGATGGGTTCCGCGGAGCTGGCCTGCGTGCCGTCGCTCTACGAGGGCTTCTCGCTGCCGACCGCGGAGCTGATGGCCTGCGAGACCCCGCTGGTGGTCAGCCGCACCGGCGCCATCCCGGAGGTGGTCGGGCCCGAGGGACTCTGCGCGGACATGGTCACCCCCGGCGACGTCGGCGAGCTGGCCAACGCCATCGCGGCGCTGCTCGACGACCCGGAGCGCCGGGCGCGGATGGGCAAGGCCGGCCGCGCGCGGGCCCAGGAGCTGTTCAGCTGGCGCGCAGTCGCCAAGGCCACCGCCGCCGCCTACGAGCACGTGATCGCCGACTACGAGAAGGACCACCATGCTGACCGTTGACTTCGACCGCCTCGGCCTGCTGCCCGGTGACCGTGTCATCGACATGGGCTGCGGCGCCGGCCGGCACGCCTTCGAGATGTACCGCCGCGGCGCCGACGTGATCGCCTTCGACCAGGACGCCGACGAGCTCGCCGGCGTGCTGGAGCTGTTCGGCGCGATGAAGGAGGCCGGCGAGGTCCCCGTGGGCGCGGCCGCCGACATCAAGGAGGGCGACGCGCTGGCGCTGCCGTTCGCGGACGGCGAGTTCGACCGGGTGGTGGCCTCGGAGGTGCTCGAGCACATCCACGACGACCACACCGCGATCAAGGAGCTGATCCGGGTGCTGCGCCCCGGCGGCACGATGGCGATCACGGTGCCGCGCTGGCTGCCCGAGGTCATCAACTGGCGGCTCTCCGACGACTACCACAACGCCCCGGGCGGCCACATCCGCATCTACACCGACCACGAGCTGAAGTGGAAGTTCGTGAACGCCGGCATGGAGTTCGAGGGCAAGGCGCACGCGCACGGCCTGCACGCGCCGTACTGGTGGCTCAAGAGCGCCGTCGGCGTGGACAAGGACGACCACCCGCTGGTGAAGGCGTACCACCAGGTGCTCGTCTGGGACATCATGAAGACGCCGCGCTGGTCGACGCTGACCGGGCTCGCGGAGAAGGCGCTCAACCCGCTCATCGGGAAGAGCATGGTGTTGTACTTCCGCAAGCCCGAGAGCGCATGACCTCTCGCGTTCCTGCCGTCGACGGCGTCCTGACCTCGGATCAGGTCGCCCGCACGGCCGCGTCCATCGAGGCGATGCAGGAGCCCTCGGGCGCGATCCCGTGGACGTACGGCGAGAAGACCGACGTCTGGAACCACGTCGAGGGCGCGATGGCGCTGCTCGTCGGGGGCCGGGTCGAGGCCGCCGAGCGCGCCTACGCCTGGTGCGCGCGCACCCAGCGGGCCGACGGCTCCTGGCCGATGGAGGTCGTGGCCGGCGAGGTCCGGGACGCGTCGGGGGAGACGAACATGTCGGCGTACCTGGCCGTCGGCATCTGGCACCACTGGCTGCTGCGCCGCGACCTCGTCTTCACCGCACGCATGTGGCCCGTCGTACGGCGGGCGCTGGACTTCGTGGTCGGCCTGCAGCTCGACTGGGGCGGCATCGCCTGGTCGCAGGAGTGGGATGCCGACGAGCCCGCCAAGGTCAACGAGGAGGCGCTCCTCGCGGGCTCCTCGAGCATCTACCAGGCGCTGCGCGCCGGGGTGGCGCTGGCCGACCTGATGGACGACCCGCAGCCGGACTGGGAGCTGGCCGGCGGCCGCCTCGGGCACGCGCTGCGCCACCACCGCGACGCGTTCCTGGACAAGTCCGAGTTCTCGATGGACTGGTACTACCCGGTGCTCGGCGGCGCGGTCCGCGGGGCCGCCGCGGTCGAGCTCATCGAGCGCGGCTGGGACACCTTCGTGGTGCCCGGGCTCGGCATCCGCTGCGTGAGCACCAACGACTGGGTGACCGGCGCGGAGACCTGCGAGCTGGTGATGTCGCTGGACGCGATCGGCGACCACGAGCGCGCGCTGGAGCAGTTCGCCGCGATGCAGCACCTGCGCGCCGAGGACGGGCGGTACTGGACCGGGTACGTCTGGCCGGACCAGGTGAACTGGCCGCACGAGCACACGTCGTACACGGCCGCCGCGGTGGTGCTCGCCGCCGACGAGCTCTCCCGGACCACCCCGGGCTCGGGGATCATGCGGGGAGACACGCTGGCGCCGCACTTCGAGGAGATCGCGCTGGAGTGCGGCTGCACCCGGCTGCCCGTGTGAGCCGCCCGTCTGAAGGTCCTGGTCCATCTGGGCCATGAAGTCCTGACCGATCAGGTTCGGTCAGTCCCTTCTCGTGGGTCTTATGTCCCATTTACCCTTGTTGTGGAGTTCGCGCACGCGGAGGTTCCGCGCAAGGAGGGCAGGGATGCAGGCCGGCACCCATCGGCTGATCGTCGAGTCGTCGCTCGACGGTCTGTGGCTGGTGGACGCGCACGGCCGCACCCTGTTCGCGAACGCCCGCGTCGGCGAGCTGCTCGGCCGCACCGCGGCGGAGGTCGACGCGATCGGCGTCGCCGACGTGCTCGACGAGCGCGACCGGCTCTGCTTCGAGGCCCGGCTGGCCGCCCTCGGGCACCGCGAGACCGACGTGCTCGACGCGGTCGACACCGAGCGCGTCTACCGGCGGCCGGACGGCAGCGGGGTCCCGCTGATGGTCAGCGAGCAGCCCCTGTACGACGACGCCGGCGGCCTGGTCGGCTACCTGCACCGGCTCACCGACGACAGCCGCCGCCGCGCGCTGACCGAGGAGCTGCGCCGCAGCCGCTCCCAGCTGGCCGAGGCGCAGGCGATCGCCCGGCTGGGCAGCTGGGAGATCTGCACGGACCCCGAGCGGGTCAGCTGGTCCCAGGGCATGTACGACCTGCTCGGCGTGGACGCGGAGACGTTCGAGGCCGGCCCGGAGGCCTTCTTCGGCCAGCTCGTCGAGGCGGACCGGGAGCCGATCCGGCGGATCTGGGAGCGGGTCTTCGTCGAGCCGGGCGAGCACCGCATCGACGTCCGGGTGCGCCGGCCCGACGGCGCGGTCCGCTGGGTGCGCGCGGTCGGCCAGGTGCTGGAGTGGGCCGCGGACGGCAGCGCGCTGCGGATCGGCGGCACCGTCCAGGACATCCACGACCTCAAGGAGGCCGAGCTCAACCTGCTCGACTCGGTCGAGGTCAACACGCTCATGCAGTTCATCGCGACCACCGCCAACGAGGCCACCACCTTCGACGAGGCGCTGGCCTCCTCGCGCGAGCTGCTGCTCGCGCACCCGGACTGGCTGCGCGGGGTCGCCTTCGACGTGACCCCGGCAGGCCCGCGGTTCCGCCCGGTGCGCGCCGACGACGAGATCGTCCCGGCCGCGGTCGAGCTGGCCGTCGCCGAGCAGGTGCTCGCCACCGGCGGACTCGTCTTCGAGGAGACGGTGCGCCCGCAGCACCCGCTCATCGGCTTCCCGATCGCCATCCACGGCGAGCCGCTGGTGGTGCTGGTCATCACCAACCGGTCGCCGTTCGTGAGGCACGCGATGATGACCTCGCTGGTCTCCCAGGTGGCCGGCCAGCTGGCCCAGGTGGCGCTGCGCGAGGAGGCCGCCGCCGAGCTGGCCGCCGCGCGCGACCTGGCGATGGCGGCCTCGCTGGCGAAGTCGGAGTTCCTGGCCACGATGAGCCACGAGATCCGGACCCCGCTCAACGGCGTGCTCGGCCTGACCGACCTGCTGCTGCACACCGACCTGGACGCCAAGCAGCGCGAGCTGGCCGAGGCGATGCAGGGCGCGGGCCGGGCGCTGCAGGTGCTCATCAGCGACATCCTGGACTTCTCCAAGATCGAGGCCGGCGGCCTGGAGCTGGAGGAGGTCGAGTTCCAGCCCGCGGTCGTTGTCGGCGGCACCCGGGAGCTGTTCGCCGAGGCCGCCCGCGCCCGCAACGTCTCCCTGGAGGTCGAGCTCGACGAGGACGTGCCGGACCGGCTCTCCGGCGACCCCGGCCGGCTCAGCCAGGTGCTCGCCAACCTGGTCTCCAACGCGATCAAGTTCACCCAGGACGGCCGCGTCGTGATCCGGGTGGGCGCCGCCCCGGAGGACGACGAGGTGGTGCTGCGCGTCGAGGTGGCCGACACCGGCATCGGCATGGACCCCGAGCAGCTCGCCCGGATCTTCCAGCCGTTCCGGCAGGCCGACGCGTCCACGACCCGCAACTTCGGCGGCACCGGCCTCGGCCTGACCATCGCGCACCGGCTCGCCGGCGCCCTCGGCGGCCAGATCGGGGTGCGCAGCAGCACCGGCCGGGGCAGCACGTTCTGGTTCACCGCCCGGTTCCGCCAGCCGCTCGAGGTCCCCGAGCTCGCCGGCCGGGCCGAGCTGGCCGGGGCCGAGCGCCGCGGCGGGGGGCACGTCCTCGTGGTCGAGGACAACGAGGTCAACCAGCTCGTCGCGGTCGGGATGCTCAACATCCTCGGCTACACCTCCGAGGTCGCCGCCGACGGTGCCGCGGCCGCCGCGCGCGCGGCCGGGGGCCGGTTCGACGCGGTGCTGATGGACCTGCAGATGCCGCGGCTGGACGGCTACGCGGCGACCCGGCTGATCCGGGGGTCCGAGCCGTCCGGCGTGCGGGTGCCGATCATCGCGCTGACCGCGTCGGCGACCGCGGGGGAGCAGGAGCGCTGCCTGGCCGCGGGGATGACCGGGTTCCTGTCCAAGCCGGTGGGCCTGGAGGCGCTCGGCAAGGTGCTCCACGACCAGCTGCTGTTCACCTCGCGCGCGACGGCGACCGCCCAGGCGTCCGCCCAGCCCGAGGAGCCGCCGGCGCGCACGCAGGTGCTCGATCCGAGCCGGCTCGAGGAGCTGATCGCGATGGGGGCCGAGGCGGTGCCGCTGGTCCGGCGGGCGGTCGACAACTTCATCGCCTCCTGCCCCGAGCAGGTCGCCGACCTGCGGACCTGCTGGGCCGACGAGGACGCCGGCAGCATGCGGGCCGCCGCGCACAAGCTCAAGGGAAGTGCTGCCAACCTCGGCGCCGGCCGGCTCGCCGAGCTGGCCCGGGTGGTCGAGGAGCTGGCCGAGGCGGGCGACCTCGAGGAGGCCGGCGCGATGCTCGACCAGCTCGAGATCGGCGCCAAGGAGGCAGTGCTGGCGCTGTCCTCGTTCGAGATCGTCGCCGGGCCGCGCTCGGCCTGACCCGCCGCTACCGCGTCGCGCCGGTGCGGCGGAGCACCCGCATCGACCCGACCGTCCCGTCCGGCTCGAAGTCGCCGCTGGCGACCGCGCGCTGCCAGACGTGGAACGGGGCCTGGCCGCCGTCCTCGGGTCGCTCGAAGACGTCGTGGATGACGAGCACGCCGCCGGGGCGGACCCAGTGCGCGAAGCCGGTGTAGTCGGCCTGCGCGGGCTCCTCGCTGTGCCCGCCGTCGATGAACAGCAGCGCGAGCGGGGTGCGCCAGTGCCGCGCCACGGTCACCGACCTGCCGACCACGGCGACCACCTCGTCCTCGAGCCCGGCGCGCGCGATCGCCTTGCGGAAGAGGGGCAGCGTGTCCATCAGCCCGAACTCGGGGTCCACCACGGTCGGGTCGTGGTGCTCCCAGCCGGCCTGGTTCTCCTCGGAGCCGCGGTGGTGGTCGAGGGTGAAGACGGTGCTCCTGGTGGCCCGGGCGGCGGCGCCGAGGTAGATGGCCGACTTGCCGCAGTAGGTCCCGATCTCCAGCGCGGGCCCGTCGGCCAGGTGGTCGAGCGCGGTCCGGTAGAGGAAGTCACCCTCGTCAGTGGGCATGAAGCCCTTGGCGGCCAGAGCGTGCTGGAGCAGATCGGGATCCATGGGGCTCACGCGCGGGACTCTATCCGTGGCACAATGTGAAACACGTTCTAGTTTCACCTCAAGGAGCATCATGCCGATCGGGATCACCGACGACCACGCCGAGCTCGCGGCCGCGCTGGCCGACTGGGCCGCGTCCGCCGGCACGATCGACGCGGTCCGGGGCGCCGAGACGGACCCGAGCGGGCTGGCCGGCTGGCCGGCGCGGGCCGCCGAGCTCGGCCTGACCTCCATCGCCCTGCCCGACGAGGTCGGCGGAGGCGGCGGCACCCTGCTCGACCAGGCGGTCGCCCTCGAGGCGGCGGCGACCGCGCTGGTGCCCGGGCCGATCCTCGGGACCACGGTCGCCGGGCTGCTCGTCGACGACGCCGACCTGCGGGCCGCGGTCGCCAAGGGTTCCGCCTCGGTCGGGCTCGGCCTGGACGGTGCGCTCCGCGTCGCCGAGGGCGTGCTCACGGGCCGGGTCGAGACGGTGCTGGACGCTCCCTCGGCCACCCACCTGCTCCTCCCGGTGGCCGACGGCTCCTGGGTCGTGGTCGCCGCCGACCGGGTCCGCGTCGAGGCCGGCGTCACCGCGGATCTGTCCCGCACCAGCGGCGCCGTGGTGGTCGAGGACGTGCCGCTCGCCGACGTACGGCGGGTGCGGCTGGATGCCGCCGACCTGTGGGACCTGCTGGTCACCCTGGTCGCCGCGGAGTGCTCCGGGCTCGCCCGCTGGTGCCTGGACACCGCCGTCGACTACGCGAAGGTGCGCGAGCAGTTCGGGAAGCCGATCGGCTCCTTCCAGGCGATCAAGCACCTGTGCGCGGAGATGCTGGAGACCTCCGAGTCGGTCACCGCGGTGGCCTGGGACGCCGCCGCGGCGTACGGCGAGGAGACCGAGCAGCGCCGGTACGCCGCGCTGGTGGCCGGCACCATCGCCACCGAGGGCGCCGTCGCGGTCGCGAAGGGCTGCATCCAGGTGCTCGGCGGGATCGGGTTCACCTTCGAGCACGATGCGCACTTCTACCTGCGCCGGGCGCTGACGCTGCGCTCGCTGGTCGGCGGAGCCTCCCGCTGGGCCCGCGCGCTGACCGCCCAGGCGGCCGGCGGCACCCGGCGGGCGGTGACGGTCGACTTCGACGGCGCCGACCTGGCCTACCGTGCCGAGGCGCGCGCCGAGGCCGAGCGGCTGGCCGGGCTCGACGCCGCGGAGCAGCGGGCCGCGATGGCGGCCTCGGGCTACCTGGCCCCGCACTGGCCGTCGCCGTACGGGCTGGGCGCGGACCCCGTGCAGCAGCTGGTCATCGACGACGAGCTCGCCCGGGCCGGGGTCGAGCGGCCCGACCTCAAGATCGGTGCCTGGGCGGCCCCGACGATCCTGCAGCACGGCGACGACGAGCAGCGCGAGCGGTTCCTCGGGCCGACGCTGCGCGGCGAGATCGTCTGGTGCCAGCTGTTCAGCGAGCCGGGCGCCGGGTCGGACCTGGCCTCGCTGCGCACCAAGGCGGTCCGCGCGGACGGGGGCTGGCTGCTCACCGGCCAGAAGGTGTGGACCTCGCTGGCGCACGAGGCCGACTGGGGGATCTGCCTGGCCCGCACCGACGCCGAGGCGAAGCCGCACGCCGGGATCAGCTACTTCCTCGTCGACATGCGCGCCGAGGGCATCGACATCCGGCCGCTGCGCGAGCTGACCGGCGAGGCGATGTTCAACGAGGTCTTCCTCGACAACGTCTTCGTGCCCGACGAGCTCGTGGTCGGCGAGGTCAACGGCGGCTGGAAGCTCGCGGTCACCACGCTGGCCAACGAGCGGGTCGCGATGGCCGGGACCCGGCTCGACGACAGCGTCGAGCGCGCGGTCGAGCTGGCCGGCGACGACCCGGTGGCCGCGGTCGCGGTCGGCAAGGCGGTGGCGCTGGCGACCGCGACCAAGCTGCTGGCGATGCGCGCGACGCTGCGCTCGATCGCCGGGCAGGGGCCGGGTCCGGAGTCGAGCGTCGCCAAGCTGGTCGGCGTGCGCAGCCGCCAGGACTCGGCCGAGCTGGTCGTGGAGCTGCTCGGGCACCGGGTCTTCACCGACGACCCGCTGGCTCAGGCAGCGGTCCGGGAGTTCCTGCTGCACCGCTGCCTGTCCATCGCGGGCGGCACGACTCAGATCCTCCGCAACGTCGCTGGAGAACGCCTGCTGGGTTTGCCGCGCGGATGATCTGAGTCGTGCGGCACACGGTGTCCGATCTGCGCCTCCGGCGCGGGGAGGTCTTGAGGAACGTGGCCGGCGAGCGGCTGCTGGGGCTACCGCGCGGCTGAGACCGCGTCCGTCTCGGTCGCCGTCCGGCGGTTGGCGCGGTGCCACTCCAGCCAGCGCTCGACCGCCCGGATGATGTGCTGGCTGCGGATCGAGGAGAACACCTCGAACGCGTGCTGGGTGTTGGGCAGCTCCAGGTAGGTGACCACCGCGGTGGAGACCTCGCGCAGCTTCTGCACGAACGCGCGCGCCTGCCGGACCGAGACCAGCCCGTCGTGGACGCCGTGGATCACGAAGAAGTCCGGCGCGTCGGCGCTCACGTGCGCGATCGGCGAGGCCAGCTCGAACGCGGCCAGCTCGGTCTTCGGGTCGGCCTTGAACACCCGCGGCGCCAGGAACAGGTCGCGCATCTCGACGGCGGCGCGGTCGCCGGTGATCCCGCCCAGGTCGTAGACGCCGTAGAACGGCACGCACGCCGAGACGCGGGTGTCGGCGTCCTCGAAGCCCGGCTGGTACTCCTTCACCTCGGGCGTGAGCGCGGCCAGCGCGGCCAGGTGCCCGCCCGCCGAGCCGCCGGTGATGACCAGGTACGACGGGTCGCCGCCGTAGGACGCGATGTTGTCGCGCACCCAGGCGATCGCCTTCTTCACGTCCACGATCTGCGCCGGGAACGGGTGCTTGGGCGCGAGCCGGTAGTTGATCGCCACGCAGACCCAGCCGCGCGCGGCCATCCGGTTCATCAGGATCAGGCCCTGCTGGGCCTTGTCGCCGATGGTCCAGCCGCCGCCGTGCACCTGGATCAGCACCGGCGCGTTCGTCAGGTCGAGGCCCTCGGGGCGATAGATGTCGAGCCGCGCGCGGCTGCCGCCCTCGCGGTAGCTGATGTCGCGGATCACCTCGACGCCGGGCTTGGCCAGCGCGAACGGGCGGGCCAGATCGCGCAGCGGCGTCTTCAGGTCCGCGTCCGCGGGCCGGTCCGGGATCTGGTCGAGGTAGTCCGCGCCGAGGGAGTCCTGGAGCTGGGCCTCGGCGAGCTCGCCGGCCCGGCGTGCGTGCGAGATCGCGTACGCCAGCCCGGCCGCACTCGCCCCGGCCAGCAGCATCCCCGTCTTGGAGGCCTTGCCGCGCACCAGCGCCTGGGCGGTGTCGAGGGCGGTGAGGCCGAGCAGCTGCGGCGCGAGCTCGCCGGTCGGCCAGCCGAAGGCGAACCCGAGGGCGGCGAGCCGGCCCCGGGGCGGACGCAGCGCGTTGGCGGTGAGCGCGGCGGTGACGATCTGACGACGCAGGTACCCCATGCGCTGACCCTACCCGGTGGCCCTGACCGGTCGGTCAGTAGGGCGGAAGCGCGCGGTACGCCCTGGTCTGTACCAGTGTGTCCGCAAACATGACGGAACGCGCACCCAGCCCGGATACTCACCGTCATGCCGTCGCCGTCTCGGATCCTTCGCCTCGCGCTCGCTGCCGCGATCACGGGCGCGTGCGTCACCGGCACGCTGGCGGGTCCCGCCACGGCGCTGAGCGCACGCGTCGCCGACCCGTCGACCTCGCCGGCCAGCGCCGACGTGACCGGCGTGCGCTACATCGACGGCGAGGGCCGCACGGTCACCCGGGTGCACGTACGACGGCTGCCGCGCGCCGGCTCGGTGCTGGTGCGGATCGGCCCCGCCTCCGGGGTGCCCGGGTACGTCGCCCACGTGACCCGTACTCGCGCGGGCGTGCTCACCACCGCGCTGACCCGGGACGGGTCCGGCGTCGCCTGCCACCTGGACGCGACCTGGTCGCGCGCCGCCAACCTGGTCCAGGTCACCGTGCCGCAGTCCTGCCTCGACTTCGGCCGCTTCCTGGTCAAGCACCGGTTCCAGGCGGTCTTCCGCGCGGCGGCCGGGACCGACCGGGCCCCCGCGCGGATCGTCGGGCGCGGTGACTCACCCGGCTGCGTGACCGCGGCCGAGTCGGCCGCCCTGCGGCTCGGGCAGCGGATGGACGCGGTGCACGCCCGGTTCGACACCGCCGGCGTTCCCGAGCCCGCCGACCCGGGCACCGCGCTGCGCTCCTACCGGGGCTGCGCGCCCGGCACCGACTACGAGGTCCAGTACGCCGCCGGAGCCGTGGTGGGCTGGACCGTCCTCGGCGGCCCTCCGGTCGCCTGACCTACGCCGAGAGCCGCGTCGGTCGCGGGGCGAACCCGCCGCCGCAGTTCGGGCAGACGTTCCCGAGCTTCTCCACGCAGTCCGCGCAGAACGTGCACTCGTAGCTGCAGATCATCGCCACGGTCGACTCCGGCCGCAGGCCGACACCGCAGGACTCGCAGCTGGGACGCATCTCCAGGGCCATGGGTCCAGGGTGGCGCGGCCGTGCCCGGGCGCGAAGGCCCGGGACTGCCAACCAGCGCCGGATTCAGGACGGTTGAGTTCGCCCATGGGCGAGCTCCTAGCGTCCGGGGACATGAAGAAGACTGCCCAGGACCACGCCCTGCGAATCGCCCTGATCGTCGCCAGCGTGCGACAGCCGCGCGTGGCCGACTCTCTGCTCGCCTGGCTGACCGAGGCCCTCGCCGCGGTGCCCTGGCTCGACCTCGAGGTCATCGACCTGGCGACGGTCGACCTGGGCGCCGAGTCGTCCCCGATCGCCGGCCGGCTGGCGGCGGCGGACGCGTTCCTGCTGCTCACTCCGGAGTACAACCACAGCTTCCCCGGACCACTGAAGATCGCCATCGACCGCCACCTCGCCGAGTGGGCCTACAAGCCGGTGGCGTTCGTCGGCTACGGTGCCGGTGCCGGTGGCGCCCGGGCTGTCGAGCAGCTGCGCGTGGTGTTCCCCGAGCTGCGCGCCACCACGACCCGGGAGGCCGTGCTGTTGACGGCGCCCTGGGAACGGCTGGATGAGTGCGGCCGGTTTCTCCCTGACGAGGGCATCGAGGCGGCCCTGGCCGGGACGATGACCGAGCTGCGCTGGTGGGCCGAGGCCCTGCGGGCCCGGCGGGATCTCGACCGGGTCGGTGCCGCGTGACGGAGCGCCGCCCTGAGATCGCGATCGGGGCAGTGCGGCTCACCTCGCTGGCTACGCTCCCAGTGCTGGCGGTGACCCTGGCGCTGTGGTTGCGGACGGCGACGAGGACCCGCACGGACGACGAGATGGTGGCGGCCCGATGAGCACAGTGACGATGACGACGTACTCGGTCGGCGAGGTGGCCCGGCTGGCCGGGGTGTCCAGCAACGCCGTGCGCTACTACGAGCGCTACCGGGTCATCGAGGGCAGCCGCACGTCGGGCAATGCGCGTCGCTTCACCGTGGACGCGGTCTGCAGGATCAAGCTGGCCAGAGCCGGTCAGCGGATCGGGCTGACCCTGGCCGAGAGCGCCGAGATCCTGGCGGAGATCCCGCCCCAATGCGCCGACCTGGATCGCTGGCTGGAGGCCGGCCGGAGTCTGGTGGTCGCGGGCGAGAGGCGCATCGACGAGCTGCGCGACGCCGTCGAGGAGTTCCGGACGGTCGAGTTCCTGCGCTCCTGAGTCATCCGCGGGGGCCGAGCAGGAGCGTGCCGGCGTCAACGGGCAGGGCGGCGCCGGTGAGGTACCGGGCCTCGTCGGAGGCCAGGAAGGCGACCACTCCGCTGACGTCGCCAGGCTCGACCCAGGGCACCGGCAGCGCGTTGAACCCGGCGTACAAGGTGGCGAGCTCCTCGACGGGAACCGGGGGCGAGATCGTCCGCAGCATCTCGGTGAGGACCGTTGTCGGATGCACCGAGTTCACCCGGACCGACTCCGGAGCCAGCTCGATCGCGAGCGCCTTCGCCAGCCCGAGCAGCCCGTGCTTGGAGGCGGTGTAGCCGACCGCCGTGCCGCTGGCCCGGAGCGCGTGGATGGATCCCACCAGGACCACCGAGCCGCCGCGGCCGTGCCCGGTCAGATGGGGCAGTGCGGCGCGACAGGTGTTCCAGGCGCCGGTCAGGTTGACGTCCAGCATCAGCTGCCAGTCCTCTTGGGAGCCGGCCCGGGTGGTACCCGTGCGAATCACGCCTGCGTTCGCGACCACGACGTCGAGTCGTCCGAGCGCGTCCACGCCGGCGTCCACGACCGTCGTGAGCTCGGCGGGGAGCCGGACGTCCGCGGTTCCGGTGACGACCCGGGCGCCGAGCCCCGCCGCCTCGTCCGCGACCGCATCGAGGGTGTGCTGTTCCCGGTCGGTGAGTATCAGGTCGGCGCCCTCCTCGGCAAGGCGGAGCGCGTGCGCCCGGCCCTGGCCCCCGGCCGCTCCGGTGATCAGAGCGACCCGGCCTGCCAAACGGCCCTGCCTCACCGGACCGGCTCGAGCAGCACGACCGGGATCTCCCGGTCGGTGGCGGCCTGGTACTCGTCGTAGCGGGGGTAGATGGAGGTCATCACCGGCCACAGCCGCGCACGCTCCTCGGCGCTCGCGGTGCGGGCACGCACGCCGAGCTTCTCCGCGCGCACCTGTAGCCGGGCCTCCGGCTCGGCGAGCAGGTTGCGGTACCAGTGCGGGTGCTGGGCGGCGGCCGCGTTCGAGGCGACCAGCACGTAGCGGTCCCCGTCGCGCCCGTAGATCAGGGCGGTACGACGCCACAGACCGGAGCTGCGGCCGCGGGTGGTGAGCAACAGCGTCGCGAATCCCAGGAAGTCGTGACCGTCCTCGCCGTCGGTCTCGACGTAGCGGCGAATGTGCTCGTTGACCCAGTCGGTGGGGGAGTCGCGCCGGTCGAACGCCTTGCCCTCGGGATAGGAGACCAGCTCGAGCTGCATCCCCCAGGGCGCGAGGAAGTAGACCCAGCGCTGGCCCTCGGACGGCCCGCTGCTCGCGCTCGGCTCGCCGAGCACGGTCACGCCGCGCTCGCGAAGGTAGGCCACCGCGCGGTCCAGGTCCTCGACGTACAGGGCAATGTGGTGGCCGCCGATGTCGCTGTTGCGCGGCGGCGTCTCGACCTGGCGGTCGGCGTCGTACTGGAACACCTCGAGGATCGCCTGGTCGCCGCAGCGCAGGAAGTCCAGCCGGCGCAGGCTGGTGCCGGGCGGGACGTTGAGGTGCCGGCCCATCCAGGCGTCGTCGGCGGTGAACGGGCCCACCGAGTAGAGGAACTCGCAGCCGAGCACGTCGACCAGCCACTCTCGCGCGGCGTCGATGTCGGGCACGGTGAACCCGATGTGGTCGAGACGAGTCAGGCCGGGGATGCTCACAATGACTCCAGTTCGGATCCAATTGCGGGAGCGCGAATCAGAAGTCCCGCGCTGCTTTGAGATCAACGATCTCGTTTGGATCCAATCTGTGTCAAGTGTCAGCGGTTGAACAGGTCCTGGTGGTGCGAGAGCCGGAACCGGGAGCGCTCGATGTGCATCCGGATCAGGTCCTCGCCGCGCCGGCCCCAGCCGTTCAGCGCGGCCTCGGCGATGAGCCGGTGCTCGAAGTTGTTGAGGTCGTAGTCCTCGTCGCTGAAGGTGCCGATCAGGATCCGGCGGTAGCGCTGGGTGGTGTTCCAGAAGTCGACGATCATCTTGAGCATCCGCGGCGTCGCGACACCGGCGTAGCAGGCCAGGTGGAACCGGCGGTCGCCCTCGAGGTAGGCCTGCGCGTGACCGGTCTGGGCCTCGAGCTCGAGCCGCAGCCGGGTGATGTCGTCCTTCTGCTCGTCGGTCAGCCTGCCGACGCTCTCGGCGAACGCGAGCGGCTCGAGGCGCTCGCGCATCTTGTAGATCTCCGCGCACTCCTCGAAGTCGAGCACGGCCACCTTCGCGCCGCTGTTCGGCACGATGACGACCAGGCCCTCGCTCTCCAGCTGGCGGAGTGCTTCCCGCACCGGGATGCGGCTGACGCCCAGCTCGGTGGCCACCGACTCCTGGCCGACTCGTGCGCCGGGCTCCAGCTCGCCGGACTGGATGGCGTCACGCAGGTGGCGCGCGACTACCTGCGTCATCGGCTCGCGTCCCATGGTCACGGGCTCCCCCTTCAGAGTGGATCCAAAAGTAGCAGTTGGAATGGGATCCCATCGGATGTTCATTTCTTGGAAATCTTCCGGAAATGCTTGACGGTCGCTCAAGATTGGATCCAATATGGCCAAGTCGCACCGGGTCGCCACCGAGTCGGCATCCTCGGTAGGCACGCACCTCGCGACAGGAGGAGACACCCATGAACGCGACGACGCCAGCAGGCGGCGACACCTCGTGGTTCACCGCGGCCCGGTTCGGGCTGTTCATCCACTGGGGCCTGTTCAGCCTGACCGGTCAGGACTTCGCGCACCAGCGCGAGACGGCGATGACCGCCGAGGAGTACGCCGCACGGTACCTGCCCCGGTTCGACCCCGACCTCTACGACCCGGAGGCCTGGGCAGACGCCGCCGTGCGGGCCGGGATGAAGTACGTCGTCATCATCGCCAAGCACCACGAGGGTTTCTGCCTCTGGGACTCGCGGCTCACCGACTTCACCGCCGTGACGTCGCCGGCAGGGCGGGACCTGCTCCGGCCGATGTTGGAGGCGTTCCGCGCCCGCGGGCTGCGCACCGGGCTCTACTACTCGCTGCTGGACTGGCACCACCCCGACTACATCACCGACCAGGTGCACCCTCAGTTCCACGGCGACCGGGCGCGGGTCGATGCCGGTCGCGACATGGACCGCTACCGCGCCTTCGTCCGCGACCAGGTGCGCGAGCTGCTCACCGGCTACGGACCGATCGACGTCTTCTGGGCCGACTACAGCTTCGACGACGCGGCGTGGACGCACCGCGCGTCCAACGCCCGCAACAAGGCCGCGTTCCTGGAGGCGGTGAAGACCGGCTGGACCCGGTTCGACCCGGCCACCGACCCCGGCAAGGGCGCCGCCGACTGGGACGCCGACGGGCTGATGACGCTGGTCCGCGAGCTGCAGCCGGGGATCCTCGTCAACGACCGGCTCGGCCCCGACTTCGACATCGTCACCCCCGAGCAGGCCATCCCGGCGCAGGGCCCGGTGCTCGAGGACGGGACTGCCGCGGTCTGGGAGACCTGCGAGACCATGTACGGCCACTGGGGCTACCGGCCGGCGATGCCGAACCTGAAGTCGGCCGAGCAGCTTGTCGCGATGCTCGTCGAGGTGGTCAGCAAGGGCGGCAACCTGCTGCTCAACGTCGGTCCGAACGGCCGCGGCGAGATCGACCCGCCGAGCCTGGACAGGCTGGCCGCGATCGGCGACTGGATGCACCGGCACGGCCGGGCCATCCACGGCTGCACTCAGGCGCCGGCCGAGCTGGTCGGCCAGCTCCCGAGCGGGGTGCTCGCGACCTACCAGCCCGAGAAGCACCGCCTCTACCTGCACCTGCTGCACTGGCCCGCGCAGCCACTGGTGGTGCCTGGGCTGGGCCGGCGGGTGGCCTACGCCCAGCTGCTGCACGACGGCTCCGAGCTCCGCGCGCCGGCGCACCCGCTGGCCCTGCTGCATGCGCCCGAGCCCGACGACCTGTGGCTGGACCTGCCGATCGCGCGGCCCGACGTCATCGTGCCGGTGATCGAGCTCTACCTCGAGGACGGCGACCGGTGACCGGGCCGCTGGCCGGACCGCTGGAAGGGCGGGTCGCGCTCGTCACCGGGGCTGGTCGCGGCATCGGCGCGAGCGTGGCCGCCGCCCTGGCCGGCGCGGGCGCGCACGTGCTGCTCACCGCGCGCTCGGCCGGTGACCTGGACCAGGTCCGGCAGCGGATCGCCGGCGCCGGCGGATCCGCCGAGACGGTGCTCGGCGACCTGACCGAGGACGCCTTCGTCGTCGACCTGTTCGCGGGCGTCAGGGAGCGGCACGGCCGGCTGGACGTGCTGGTCAACAACGCCGGGGTCGCACCGTTCGGGCCGATCGACGAGGTGCCGCCCGGGCAGCTGCGTGCCGTGCTCGAGCTCAACACGGTGGCGCCGTACGCGTGCATGCGGCAGGCCATCGCGCTGATGCGCTCGGCCGGGACGGCGGGCGTGGTCGTCAACGTCGGCTCGGTCGAGGCGCACTGGACCGCCCAGGGTGAGTCCGGCGCCTACCCGGCCTCGAAGTTCGCGCTGCGCGCGCTGAGCCTGGCGGTCGCCAAGGAGCTCAGCCTGGAGGGCAGTCCGATCCGGGTGTGCCTGGTCAACCCCGGTGGCACCGACACCGGGATGGTCGATACCACTGTCCAACCGCGCCCCGTCCTGCTCGACCCGGACGACGTCGCCCGCTCGGTGCTGCACGTCGTCACCGCCCCGCCCGGCTCGCACGTCTTCGAGCTCGGCGTGGTCGCCACCGGCCGGCACTACTGGTAGCCGCGCCGTCCACCCACCCATCCGAGGAGAGAAGCATGCCCACCATCGAGGAGATCGGCCGTGCCTACTGGCAGGCCGAGGAGTCTCGCGACGTCGATCGGATCCTGGAGTTCTTCACCGAGGATGCCGTCTGGGAGGGACCGGGCGTGACCCTGACCGGTCGCGAGCAGATCCGCGAGTACTACGCCGGGAGCGCTGCGGCGTACCCGGGCCTCGAGGTGACGGTGGGCCGGGTCCGGGGCGACGACGATGCGGCCGCCCTGGAGTGGCACGCCGTGTTCACCGGGCCGTCCGGCGAGCGGGTCCCGCTGGACGGGGTGAACCTGATGCGCCGCGAGGGCGACCGGATCGCCGCGCTGACGGCGTACTACGACTCGGCCGCCGTCGGCGGCCGGTTCCGGGGCAAGCGGGTGCTCGTCACCGGCGGTGGCAGCGGTATCGGCGCCGCGACCGTGCGGCAGTTCCTCAGCGAGGGCGCCGTGGTCACCACGGCCGACCTCAACCGCGGCGGGATGGACGCGGTCCGGACCGCCGCCGGCGCGGACGGTGACCGGCTGACCACTCTCGAGCTGGACATCACCGAAGCGGCAGGCCAGGCCGAGCTGATCGCGACCGCTGCCGGGCCCGAGGGCCGTCTCGACGTGCTGGTCAACAACGCTGCGGTGTTCCTGCTCGCCGGTCTCGACGCCACCGAGCACGAGTGGCAGCGCACGCTGGAGGTCAACCTGATGGCCCCGGCGCAGCTTGTCTCGCTGGCTGCCGACGCGCTCGCCAGCAGCGGTGCCGGTGCTGTGGTGAACATCGCCAGCATCTCCGGCCACGTCTCCCAGGCCGGCCGATGGACCTACAACGCGAGCAAGGGTGGCGTGCTCTCGCTGACCCGTTGCCAGGCACTCGACCTGGCGCCGCGTGGGATCCGGGTCAACAGCGTCAGCCCCGGCTACATCTGGACCGAGGTGCTGGACCGCGGTGCCGGCGGCGACCGGGACAAGTGGGAGCCGATCTGGGGACGGTTCTGCCCGCAGGAGCGGTGCGCGGAACCGTCCGAGGTCGCCACCGCGGTCGCCTTCCTCGCCTCCTCGGAGGCCTCCTTCGTCACCGGCGCCGATCTGGCCGTGGACGGGGGTCTCACCTCGATGAGCCCGGACGGGCTCTCCACCTACGAGTTCAGCTCGTGACCGGCTTCGTCGACTCTCACTTCCACCTCTGGGACCTGAACCGGTTCCGGTACCCGTGGCTGGGCGACCCCGGCGGCGAGGAATTCGCCTTCGACTACCTGCTCGACGACTGGCATCGCGACACGGGCGAGGTGGACCTGGTCGCGACCGTGCACGTGCAGGCCGAGATGGACCACACCACCGACCCGGTGCTCGAGACCGCCTGGCTTGCCGAGCTGCGTGCCGGTACGACGACGCCGACGGTCTGCGTCGGGTACGCCGACCTGCGCGCTGCTGACCTGGCCGATGTGCTGGACCGTCACACCGCCTTCGACTTCTTCCGCGGCATCCGCCAGGAGCTGTGGTTCGACCCGGCCTCGCGGCGTTCCGACGTGCTCACCCACAACCTGCTCGACGATCCGGCCTGGTCGCGCGGATTGCGCCAGCTGGCGATGCGTGGACTGAGCTTCGACCTGCTCGCCTGGCCGAGCCAGCTGGCGAGAGCGACCGAGGTGTTCCGGGAGCTGCCCGAGCTGACCGTGATCCTCGAGCACCTGGGTCTGCCGCCGGCAGACCCGGACCAGCGGGTCTGGTGGCGCGAGGCGATCGAGCGGTTCGCGGCCGAAGTGCCGAGTTCGGTGCTGAAGATCTCGGCACTGAGCTTCGTCTCCCCGGGCTGGGACGCCGGCGAGCTCGGCGTGGTGGTCAAGGAGGCGCTGGAGGTCTTCGGGCCGGAGCGCTGCCTGCTGGGCAGCAACTTCCCGGTGGACCGGCCCTCGGTCGGCTACCGCGAGCTGTGGGAAGACCTGGCCCGGTGGACCGACCACCTGAGCACCGCCGAGCAGCGCCGGGTGCGCGTCGAGAACGCACTGCGGGTCTACCGGATCGACCTCGGGGGGCCGGGATCATGAGGCTCGGCCTGGACGGCCGGGTCGCGATCGTCACCGGGGCCGGCAGTGGCATCGGCGCGAGCGTGGCGCGGGCGCTGGCCCTGGAGGGAAGCGCGATCGTCGCCGCCGACCTGCACGAGGACGGAATCGAGCCGCCGGCCGACTGCGCCGGCCGCTGGCTTGCGGTGCCCGGTGACGTGGCCACCCCCTCGGGGGCGGAACGGGTTGTGGACATCGCGGTCGAGACGTTCGGACGGGTCGATGTGCTGGTCGCCTGCGCCGGCGTCTACGAGACCGGCACGCTCGAGGACGTCGACGAGAAGGTCTGGGACCGGGTCCACGACGTCAACCTGCGCGGCTCCTACCTGTGCGCCCGCGCCGCGATAGCGGAGATGGCCAAGCGCGGCTACGGGCGGGTCATCCTGTTCAGCTCGATCGCCGCGCAGACGGGCGGCGGCGTGGCCGCCGGTCCGGCGTACGTCGCCGCGAAGGCCGGCATCATCGGCCTGACCCGGTCGCTGGCCCAGAAGGCCGGCCCGCTCGGGATCACCGTCAACTGCGTCGCCCCGGGGGTCATCGACACCCCGATGACCGAGGTGATGGGACCCGAGGTGAAGCAGGACGTGGTCAGCAAGGTGCCGATGCGCCGCACCGGCAGCCCGGACGACGTCGCGTTCGTGGTGGCGATGCTCGCCTCCGAACCGGCTGGCTACCTATCCGGGACGCACCTGGACGTCAATGGCGGCCTTCATATGACTTGATCCGGTATCGGATCCAAACAACCCAAGAATCGCGGGAACTCCTGGGAAATCTTTGCCGAAATTCCGAGAGGCATTGACAGATGGGATCCAATCGACGAATAGTCGAGAGGGGCCGACCCGCATCACAACAGCCAGCTCGGTGGCGTCACCCCGAAAGGAAATCTGATGAGGAAGCTCAACTCACGCCGGCTCAAGGTGGGAGCCACGCTGCTCCTGGTCGCCTCGCTCGGCCTGGCCGGCTGCAGCTCGGACGACGGCGGGTCGGCCGGCGGCGGCGCCCCGAAGGCGAACGGCAAGCGGCTGACGATCGGCGTCTCGCTGATCAGCCAGCAGATCCCGATCCTCGCGAAGATCACCCAGGACTTCAAAGCCCTCGGCGACCGCTACGGATACGACGTGATCATCACCGACCCGAACAACGACGCCGCGAAGCAGATCCGCCAGGTGCGCGCGCTGATCGAGCGCAAGGTCGATGCGATCGTGACTGGCGCGGTGAACCCGGAGTCCTTCGAGCCGGTGCTCGACGAGGCGGTCGCAGCCGGGATCCCGACGGTGCTGGTGGGCATCCCGCCGCTGGAGCAGCGCCGTGGCCTGGTGACGGTGGACTTCAACTGGTACGACTACGGCTACGCGGTCGGCAAGGCCTTCGCCCAGTGCATGAACGAGCGCCAGAGCGGCAAGGGCCAGGTCGGCCTGATCACGACCACCGCCGTCAGCGGCCCGGTGGTCGCGGACCGGATGAAGGGCGAGCGGGACGCGATCAAGGCGCTGGCCCCGGGCGTCGACATCGTCGCCGAGGCGGACGGCAAGAGCGACCGAGTCAAGGCGGTCCAGGGCGCTCGCACGATGCTGCGCGCCCACGGCGACATCGTCGGCTTCACCGGCATCGGCGACTCCGAGGTGATGGGCGCGATGCAGGCGTTCCGCGAGGCCGGCAAGGACCCGAAGAATGGCTGCTTCGTCGGCCTGGACGGCAGTGAGGAAGGCATCAAGGCGCTCAAGGACGGCACCCTGTATGCCGAGTTCGACCCGCAGTACTCGAACTGGATGGGTGCCGCCGCGGTGATCCTGCCGGAGATGGTGCGGGACAAGAAGTCCGCGTTCTGGAGCAGCAAGACCGTGTTGTTCACCCCGGCCCAGGCGACCGCCGAATGAGCGCGTTCACCCTGCCCGACCGGTCGCCGTCCGCGGCGACCGGCTCGGGGACGCCGGGATCCACCGTCCAGCGCGAAGGCACCGGCATGCTGGTGCTCCGCGACCTGGCCATCGTGCTGGTGCTCGCGGTCACCATCGCGGTCTTCGTCGCCTGGTACGGCTGGGACTTCCTCAGCGCGGGCAACCTCGCCGACATCGCCGACTCTGCGTCGCTGACCGCGATCTTCGCCGTCGGCGAGGCGGTGGTGGTGATGGCCGGGCGCATCGACCTGTCCATCGCTCCGCTCGCCGCCGCGTCCGGCATCGTGGCCGCCAAGCTGCTCGAGGCCGGTGTGCCCAGCGTGCCCGCGCTGCTGCTCACGCTCGGGTTCGGCGCCGTGCTCGGCACGGTCAACGGGCTGCTCGTCACCAAGGCCGGGATCTCTCCGCTCGTCGCCACGCTGGCGACACTGAGTACCTACAGCGGGCTGGCGTTCATCCTCGCGGACGGCAACCAGATCTTCGGGGTCGACGGCTTCGCGTGGCTCGGCCAGCACCGGTTCGGCGGCACCCTGACCGCGCCCACCGTGGTGATGGTCGTCGTGGTCGTGGTGACCGCGGTGTTCGTCCGTTCCACCGCGTGGGGCCTGCGGCTGCTCGCGGTCGGTGGCAACGAGGAGGCGGCCCGTCGCTGCGGGATCCGCACCGACGCCTACACCGTCGGCGCGTTCGTCTTCTCCGGCTGCACCGCGGCGCTGGCCGGCTGCATCATGCTCGGCTTCCTCACGACCGCGGAGCCGACAGCCGCCAGCACCGCGGTCTTCGACGCCATCACCGCGGTCGCTCTCGGCGGCGTGGTGCTCTCCGGCGGCCAGGGCAACATCCTGCGGGTGCTCGCCGGAGCCCTGGTGCTCGGCGTGATCTCGACGGGGTTGCTGCTCAACGGCGTCGCGCCGTACTACGCCCTGGTCGTCACCGGCTGCTTGCTGGTGCTGGCGATCCTGCTGGAGAACTTGCTGACCGGCGCCGTGGAGCGCCGCCTGGAGAAGGGAGCGCGCGCATGAGCGCACCACTGCTCAGGTTGGACGGCGTCGCCAAGCGGTACGGCGGCCTGCAGGCGCTCGACGGGATCTCCTTCGAGGCCACCGGGGGCGAGGTGATCGCGCTGCTCGGCGACAACGGCGCCGGCAAGTCCACGCTGATGAAGGTCCTCGCCGGTGCCGAGAGCGCCGACGAGGGCACGATCAGCGTCCGAGGCGAGGCGCGCGACATCCGCTCGCCGCGGCAGGCCGAGCAGCTCGGCATCGAGATGGTCTACCAGGACCTGGCCCTGGTCGGGACCCTGGACGCCGCCGAGAACCTGCACCTGGGCCGGGAGCCGCGGCGGCGTGGGCTCGCCGGCCGGCTCGGGTTCATCGACCGAGCGTCGATGCGCCGGGAGACGGTGGAGCAGATGCAGCGGCTCGGGGTCACCCGGCTGTCCCTGCGGCGCACCGTGACCATGCTGTCCGGCGGACAGCGTCAGGCGATCGCGATCGCCCGGGCGACCAGCCGAGGCAGCGGCAGTGACGCCGACCGGATCCTGCTGCTCGACGAGCCGACCGCCGCGCTCGGCGTCGGCCAGCAGCGCCGGGTCCAAGAGCTGATCACCCGGCTGCGCGAGCGCGGCATGCTGGTCATCGTCATCTCGCACGACCTGGCCGCCTGCTTCGAGGTGGCCGATCGTCTGGTGGTCCTGCGACAGGGACGCAAGGTCGCCGACGTACGGACCGAGGAGACCAGCACTCAGGAGGTGGTCGGCTGGATCACCGGCGCCGCCGAGGTGGGGGCCCGATGAGCACCTTCGCCGGCCGGTCCGCGATCGTCACGGGTGCCGGTCGCGGGATCGGCGCCGCAGTCGCGCGGATGCTTGCCGCCCGCGGCGCCCAGGTCGGCCTGGTGGACCTGGACACCGCCAACCTGGAGAACGTCCGGGCGAGCATCGAGGACAGCGGCGGTACCGCGCTGGCGGCGACCGCCGACCTCACCGTCGAGGACCAGGTCCGCGACGCGATCGACCGGCTGGCCGGCGGGCTTGGTGGACTGGACGCGCTGGCCTCGTTCGCCGGCGTTGTCGGCTACGCCGCGATCCCGGATACCGTGGCGGCCGACTGGAACCGGATCATGGACACCAACGCACGCGGTGCGTTCCTGTGCGCCAAGCACGCGATTCCGCACCTGCGAGTCCGCGGGGGCGGCTCGATCGTGCTCACCTCCTCGATCATGGCGTTCGCCTCCGAGAAGGCCGCCGGGGTCTACTCCGCCTCCAAGGCGGCCGTGGTGGCGCTGACCAACGCGCTCGCGCTCGACCACGCCGAGGAGGACATCCGGGTCAACGCCCTGGTGCCCGGGGTGATCCGCACCGAGCTCCTCACCGATGCCGCGCTGGCGTTGGCCGAACCGGGCCAGGACCCGGCCGAGCTCGTCGAGTCGTGGGGCGCCCGGCAGCCGATCGGCCGCAGCATCGACCCGGACGAGGTGGCCGAGGTCGCGCTGTTCCTGCTGTCCGGCGCCGCCAGTGCGGTGACCGGTTCGTGCTACCGCGTCGACGGTGGCCTGTTGAGCCGTCTCGGTTAGGCGGTTGACTGTGATGTCCGAGGAGAAGGAGAAGGACCCATGAAGCTCGCGTGCTCCGACTACACGTTTCCCCTGCTGACGCCCGAGGAGGCCTGCACGCTGATCGCGAGCCTCGGCTTCGAGGGCGTCAACGTGGGGGTCTGGGGCTCGATCACCCAGCTGCGTGCCGACGACGCCGCCGCCGACCCGGCCGGGACCGGGCGCGCGGTGGCGTCGTTGCTGCGCGGCCACGGTCTGGTCCCCGCCGACGTCTTCCTGATCGCAAACCCGGACTACTCCGTGCTCGCGGTCAACCACCCTGATGCCGGCGAGCGGCAGCGCTCCCGGGACCTGTTCGGCCGCTGGCTGGAGCTGGCCGCCGAAGCAGGTGCCGAGGGGCTCACCGTGCTGCCGGGGCTCGACTTCGACGGCGTCCCGCACGAGGAGTCACTGGGCCGTGCGGCCGAGGAGCTCGCCCACCGGGTCGAGGCCGGCGCGGCCGCCGGCCTGGCGGTCTCGGTCGAGCCGCACATCGGCTCGGTGGTGGCCTCCCCGAAGGACACGATCCGGCTGCTCGAGCTCACCCCCGGGCTGCGGCTGACCCTGGACCACTCGCACTTCGCGATGCAGGGCTACGGCGTGGCCGAGCTCGACCCGGTGCTGGATCGGACCCGGCACCTGCATGCGCGGGGCGCCCGCGCCGAGCGCCTGCAAGTGGGCATGAAGGAGAACGTCATCGACTACGAGCACGTGGTCGGCGGGCTCCGGGACGCCGGCTTCGACGGCTTCCTGATCACGGAGTACCTGTGGATCGACCAGGGCCGGTGCGACGAGTGCGACACGCTCTCGGAGACCATCCTGATGCGGGACCGGCTGCGCGTCGCTCTCGAGGCACACCCTTCGTAGAACACCGCACAGAACGAGGGCCGCTCCCAGTGGGAGCGGCCCTCGTTCTTCCCTACGGTGGGCTACCCGAGCAGGTCCCGGTACGCCGGCTCCAGGCCGGCCTCGCGGACGATCGCCGCGCAGCGCGGGTTCGCCTGACAGGCGGCCTCGAACTGGGTGTCGTCGGCCGGGAGCTGGGTGTTGTTCGCGGTGGTCACGTCTTCGACGGGTCCGCACCAGAACACCGGCCCGCTGTCGGCCCAGAAGTTGCCCTCGAACCGCAGGTGCGTGATCTGCGCGCCGAGCGAGGCGAACGAGCAGCCACCGGTGGACCCGAAGGAGAAGTCGTAGACGACGTTGTCGGTGAGCTTGATCCAGCTCGAGCCCCAGTCGGTGTAGAGCGCCCAGTACGGCTGCTGCATGTCGTGAATGACGTTGCCGGAGATCTCCGCCGCGTCGTCCCACGAGGTGCCCTGGTGGAAGGTGGTGTAGATGCCACCGCTGTCGTAGAGCACGTTCATGTAGTCGAAGACGAGGTTGCCGAGGATCCGCGCCCCGCTGTTGTGCGGCTTGGCCGGGTCGACCGGGCCGTTCGCGCGCACGTTCTGGTTGTGCGCCTGGCCGACGACGATGCCGGCCGAGGGCAGGTCGTTGACCTGGTTGTGCGCGATGGTGAGCCGGGTGGTGCGGACCCCGAAGATGCCGGTCGAGCCCTGGTACTCCACGCCGATCCGGTGCACCCAGTTGTCCGACACCAGGTCGTCCTCGGTCACCGCGCCGGCGGTCTCCGGGCGGTCGTCGCCGACGATCACGCCGCCGCCGGAGATGTCGGTGAGCTCGTTGCCGCGGACCACCGAGTCCGAGCCGACCAGCTCCAGGCCGGTGGCGCCGAGACGCCGGAACCGGTTGCGCTCGACGGTGACGTCCTCGACTCGGCGGAAGAGCACGTTGCCCGGCATGTTCTGCGCCTTCGCGCTCATGCTCACCGCGAGCTGGGTGCCGTCGCCGTTCTCGAAGAACCCGCCGAGGTAGTGCACGAAACCCTCGTCGGTGCTGGGCTGCAGCCAGGTCCCCTCGGCGAAGGTGAGCCCGCGGAAGGTGACGTCGTGCAGCGGTGCGGTGTCGGTGCCCTGGGCGTCGACGATCCGCTCCAGCGAGGCCGCGACGACGGTGCTGCGGTTGACCTGCTCACCGGGACGCGGCCGGTAGTGCAGCACGTGCTGGCCGGGCACCGAGCGGTCCAGGTAGAACGTGCCCGGCTGAGTCAGGAAGCTCAGGTCGTTCTCGATCGTGGCCGGGGTGACCCCGGTCCCGGGGAACCCGTTGGCACCGAAGATCGCCACCAGCCTGCGGAAGCAGGGCTGCTTCATGGTGATCTTCGCGCCGCCGCCCACGGGGCTCACCGAGGCCACCCCGCAGCGCGGCTCGGCCCAGGTGAAGGCACCGGTGAAGACCAGCTCCACGTCCTGCGGCCGCTGCCAGCCCAGGGGAGCGGTGCTGCTCGTGGTGAACCCGTCCGGGGTCCGAGTCAGGTCCGGCAGTGTGCCGCCGATGCTGGCCCGGCGGGCGCGCACCCCGTCGACGTACAGCTGCCTGGTCTCCAGGTCGCCGGCGTCCGCCGTCCAGGAGCCGTCGCCGGCCGCGGTCCACCCGGTGATGTCGCGGCCTCCGCTGAGGACCACGTCGTCCTCTTGGCTGGTGCCGTACCGGTACGGCTGCCAGACCACCCGGTGCCCGTTCTCGCCGGAGTCGCCGAGGTTCTCGCGCAGGGTCAGCGGCTGGGTCAGCCGGTAGGTGCCAGCGTGCAGGTCCACGACGACGTCGCCGCGCATGCGCGCTGTCAGCGAGCGGACGTCCTGCTGCGCCCGCTGCACGGTGCGGAACGGCCGTCCTCGAGTGCCCGGGTCTCCGTCGTCACCCCAGGGAGCAACGTGCAGGTGGGTCTCCTGAGGAGTCCGGTCCGGGCTCGCGGCGGCGGGTGCCTGGGCACCGGCCACCAGCCCGGTGACGGCCAGCAGGACCGTGCCGGTGAGACGGGCGGGTGGTCGTTTCCTTGTTCTCGTGGTCATCGATCGACGCCTTTGCTCGGGGCGCCCGGATCGGCGCCGTCGCGCACCGACGCTAATCGCAGACAATGGCCGGGTCTACAGTTTTGGATCCTAAATCTTTCACAGCGACGAAATACATGCGAATTCTGCCACCATTGCGGACGGAATGGATCCGATTGTGGTCAAGTTGGTCCACTCCCTCCTCGGCCCGCTCGACCTCAGCTGATCTCCGGCAGCTCCTGGGCCGAGCCGAGCAGCACCCGGAACGGGTCGCCCTCCTCGGCGATCCGGTCCAGCACCGTCCGGATCGTCCAGCGGTCCGGGCGCAGGTCCGGCTCGTCGAGCTCCTCCCACCGGATCGGGACCGAGACCGGGGCGCCGGGCGCCGGGCGTGTTGAGTACGGCCCGACCAAGGTCTTGTTGATCGCGTTCTGCGTGTAGTCGAGCCGGGCCAGGCCGGCGCGCTCCTTGACCGCCCACTTCCAGCTGACCAGTTCGGGCACGACCTTGCCGACCGTGCGCGACAGCTGCTCGACCCAGGCGCGCGTCTCCTCGAAGGTGTAGCCGTCGATCACCGGGACCCCGATCTGGATCCCGCGGCGCCCGGTCACCTTGGCCCGCCCGGTCACGCCGAGGTGCTCCAGCGCGGTGCGGTGCAGCCGGGCCAGCGTGAGCAGGTCCTCCCAGGTCGTGCGCTCGCCTGGATCGAGGTCGACCAGCGCGTACGTCGGCTGGTGCGGTGCGCTGGTCCGCGAGGTCCACGGGTGCCACTCCAAGGCGCCGAAGTTGGCCGCCCAGGCCAGAGCGGCCGGCTCGTCGGCTACGACGTAGGTGGCGGTCTCGCCCTCGTCGGCGTCGGGGTTGTCCCAGGCGCCGAGCCACTCCGGCGCGTGGTCAGGTCGCTGCTTGTGCCAGAAGCCCTTCGTGCCGGCGCCGCCGGGGTAGCGGTGCAGGTTGAGCGCCCGGCCCTCGGTGTAGGGCAGCGCGGCGGGCGCCACCCGGGCGACGTACGCGAGCAGCTCGCGCTTGGTCACCGGCGGCTCGCCGTCGCGGCCCGCGAACAGCACCTTGTCGAGGTTGGTCACCTTCAGCTCGCGCCCGAAGACCTCCCAGGTGCCCTGCTTGCCGAGGGCGGCGAGCTCGTCGATGGCCTCGTCGGGCAGCGGCGCCGGATAGCTGCGCGGCCAGACGTCGTCGGGGTCGGCGCGCACCTCGTCGTTCGTGCGGCCGGTCAGAACCGAGCGCGGGTGCTCCTCAGGGTCCCAGCCCTCGACGGCGTGCTCGTCGCGCTTGTGCAGCAGCATCCACGGCTCGCCGCTCTCGCCGCGCGCCTCGCTCGTGCCCCGGCGAACCAGCACCAGACGGCCGCGCAGCTTCTCGCCGTGCACCTCGGCGTGCAGCTCGCCGCGCTCGACGGTGCGGCGTGGGTCGGTGGTCTTGACCGGCTCCCAGGTGCCGGTGTCCCAGACGATCACGTCGCCGCCGCCGTACTCGCCGCGCGGGATGACCCCCTCGAAGTGCAGGTAGTCGACCGGGTGGTCCTCGACGTGCATCGCCAGCCGGCGCGCCTTCGGGTCCAGCGTCGGGCCCTTCGGAACGGCCCAGCTCACCAGCACGCCGTCCATCTCGAAGCGCAGGTCGTAGTGGAGCCGGGTGGCCCGGTGCCGCTGCACCACGAACCGGCCGCCCGGCCCGCCGGCGGTGCTGCCGGCGGGCTCGGGGGTCCGGGTGAAGTCGCGCTTGCGGCGGTAGACCTCGAGCGGGTCTCCCATGCGGGCCCGGTGCCCCTGGCGGCACCGGGCCATGCGGCCGCCGGGCGGGTCAGGATCAGGTCAGGCGCGTCTTCGGGATCGCGTCGTCGTACGGCGCCGTGCTGCGGTCGTGCAGCGGGTGCACGGCCATGTAGACCAGGCCGAGACCGACGACCACCACACCGGAGAGGGCGACGATCCAGTCGTCGTACCAGGGCACGTCGGGGGTGCGCGGCCAGGCCATGTTGACCATCGCGACGATCCCGTAGACCAGTGCGGCGACGTTCACCGGCAGGCCCCAGCGGCCCAGGGTGTACTTGCCGCTGGGCACCCAGCCCTTGAGCCGGGCCCGCAGCGCGGCTAGCACCACCATCTGGAACCCGAGGTAGATGCCGAGCGCGGCGAAGCTGATGATCTTGGTGATCGCGTCGGTGGAGACCTTCGAGCCGAGCACGATCACGGCCGGCACGATCGCGGCGAGCACCAGCGCGTACGGCGGCACGTGCCGGCGCTGGGAGAACCTCTTCAGCAGCGAGCTGCCCATGATCATGCCGTCGCGGCCGTAGGAGTAGGCGAGCCGGCTCGCAGCCGCCTGCAGGCTCATCGCGCAGGAGAGGAACGAGATCAGCACGATGCCCAGCACCAGCTTGGCGCCGACGGTGCCGAAGGCGTCGTCGAGCAGGGTGCTGACCGGGTCGGCGTCCTGGCCGGAGATGACCGCGGGGATGTCGGTCACCGAGAGCACCAGGGCGAGGCAGACGAACGTGGCGGCGGCACCGCCGATGTAGATGGTGCGGCGCATCGCCTTGGGGATCAGCCGGCCCGGGTCCGGGACCTCCTCGGCGACGTCGCCGCAGGCCTCGAAGCCGTAGTACTGGTAGACGCCGATCAGGGCAGCTGCCGCGAACGCCCACAGGTAGCTGCCGTCGCCGCCCGCGCCGAAGGAGTCGAAGAGTGCGCCGAGGCCGTGCTCGCGATGGGTCAGCAGCAGCCAGCCGCCGACCGCGAGCGCGCCGAGGATCTCGCAGGCGAAGCCGATGATGGCGGCGGTGGCGAGCACCTTGGTGCCCATGAAGTTGATCGCGGTGGCCAGCGCGAGGAGCACCAGCGCGGCGACGATGGTGTGGTCCACGGTCGGCTCGAAGCCGAACACCGAGGCCAGGTACGGGCCGGCGCCGTACACGACGGAGGCGATGGTGACCAGCAGCGCGACCAGGTAGACCCACCCGGTCATCCAGGCGTACCGGCGACCCCAGAGCCGGCGTGCCCAGGGGTAGACGCCGCCGGCGACCGGGTACTGCGCGACCACCTCGCTGAACACCAGCGCGACCAGGAACTGGCCGCCGCCGACGATGAGGAAGCTCCAGATCATCGGCGGCCCGCCGGTGGCGAGCGCGAACGCGAAGAGCGTGTAGACCCCGACGACGGGGGAGAGGTAGGTGAAGCCCAGCGAGAAGTTCGCCCACGGGCTCATGTCCCGCTTGAACTCGGACTCGTAGCCGAGCGCCTGCAGGTGGGCCGCGTCGTCGTGCGGTTGCGGCCGGGTCGGAGTGGTGGTCATCGATCCTCCAGGTCGGAGTGGCTGGTGCTGCCAGGAGGTCCACCCGTGTGACCTGCCTAACATGGAGCGAAAAACTACAGTTCTAGGTTATTGAGGTCAAGAGTCTCGACGAATCTCCTCCAGGATCGGCTACATTGACGCCCGTGTCCTCCCTGTCCCCGCTGACGCCGTCGGTGACGTCCAGCGGTCGCGCCGACGAGGTCGTGCAGCGGATCAGCGAGGCGATCAACCTCGGCCTGCTCGACGACGGCGAGCGACTGCCCGCCGAGCCGGAGCTGGCCGCCCAGTTCGGCGTCGCCCCGATGACCGTGCGCGACGCGCTCGCCTCGCTGCGCGACCTCGGCCTGGTGGAGACCCGGCGCGGTCGCAGCGGCGGCTCCTTCGTCCGGCGTCCGCCCGCACCCGAGCAGGAGCCGCTGCGCCAGCGGCTGGCCGCGATGACCGTCTCCGAGCTGCGCGACGTGGCCGACGAGCACCGGGCCATCGCGGGGGAGGCCGCCCGGCTGGCCGCCGAGCGCGCGGGCGCGGTCAACGTGCGCCGGCTCTTCGGGCTCACCGAGCAGCTCGGCACCGCGAGCACGCTCGGCGACCGGATCCGGGCCGACTGCCGGTTCCACATCGAGATCGCGGTGGCGTCGCAGTCCTCGCGGCTGACCCGGCGCGAGGTGTCCCTGCAGGCCGAGGTCTCCGGACTGCTCTGGCTCCCGGTCGGGCCCGACCTCGACGTGGCCGCCCACGTGGCCGAGCACCACGGCATCGCCGCGGCGGTGGTCGCCGAGAACCCGGACGAGGCGCGTCGGCTCGCGGTGGAGCACGTGGACCACGCGCTGCACCGGCTGACCTCGCTGCACCTGCTGCTGACCTCGGAGGGGGCCCCGTGATGAGCGTCGAGATCGAAGAGCTCGCCGGCGCCGTGGCCGAGGTCGTCGAGCCCGCCTTCGCGCGGCTCGCCGACGTCGCCGGCACGGTGGCCGCCGGTCCGGCACGCCGCCCGTGGGCCGAGGCCGACCTGGCGCCGGTGCGCGAGCGGCTGGTCGCCCTGGTCGCCGAGGACGCGATGCTGGTCGGGCTCGGCTTCGTGGCCGCGCCCGGCATCGTCGAGGACCGCGAGCGCTACCTGCTGTGGTGGGAGCGCAAGGACGACCGGCTCTCCCGGCTCCGGCTGAACTTCGACCCGAGCAGCATCGACGTCTACGACTACCTGCAGATGGAGTGGTACCAGGAGGCGCGCGGCGGCCGGGACCGGGTCGCGTTCGGCCCGTACGTCGACTACTCCGGATCCGGTCTCTACATCGTCACCGCGACCGTCCCGGTCCGGGTGGACGGCGAGTTCGTCGGGGTCGCCGGCGCCGACCTGGTGGCCAGCGAGCTCGAGCGCCGGCTGGTCACGGTGCTGCAGCGTGCCGGCCGGGACGCGGTGCTGGTCGGACCCGAGCGCCGGGTCGTCGCCGCGAACACGCCGCGCTGGGTGGTGGGCACCAGGCTGCCGTCGATGCCCGTCCCGGGGGACGAGTTCGCCGCCGTCGCCGAGGTGCCGAGCGGCACCGGATGGATTCTCGCGATCGGGTCTTGACAAAAAGCCTCTAATTTTAGAGTGTTTGGGACACAGCATCCCGCCACTCTTCCGGAGGTTGTCCGTGTCGACCCTCACCTCGGCTCTCGTCCCGCCCTCGCTGGACGTCGCCGACCCCGCCTTCTCGATCACCTCCGCCGAGGTGCACGCCGCCCGCGAGCAGAGCTGGTACGCCACCACGCCGTACGGCATCGCGGTGCTGCGCTACGACGAGATGAGCCGGCTGCTCAAGCACCCGAAGCTGCGCCAGGGCAGCGTGGCCTGGCCCGCGCACAACGGCGTGACCGAGGGCCCGTTCGCCCGCTGGTGGGCGAGCTGGATCCTCAACAAGGAGGGGGCCGAGCACCACCGGCTGCGCCGGCTGATGAACCCGGCTTTCTCCCCGAAGCTCATCGGCGGCCTGGTGCCGCGGTTCCAGGCGCTGGCCGCCGAGCTCATCGACGGCTTCGCCGAGCCGGACCGCTGCGAGTTCGTCAGCGAGTTCGCCGAGCCGTACGCCGCCCGGGTGATCGCGATCATGCTCGGTCTGCCCGAGGGGGAGTGGCCGGTCATCGCCCGCGAGTCGACCACCATCGGCCTGGCCATGGGCGTCACCTTCCGCGAGGACCTGCCCCGGATCGAGGCCGCGCTGGCCAACCTCTACGACTACTGCGACGCGCTCATCGCCGACCGGCGCGCCCACCCGCGCGACGACTTCGTCAGCGCCCTGGTCAACGCCTCCCGCCCCGAGGACGGCCGGCTCGACGAGACCGAGCTGCGCGACGCCATGGTGCTGCTGGTCTTCGGCGGCTTCGACACCACCCGCAACCAGCTCGGCCTGGCGGTGCAGACCTTCAGCGAGCACCTGGACCAGTGGGACCTGCTCGCCGCCCGCCCGGACCTGGGTGGCAAGGCGGTCGAGGAGGTGATGCGGGTCAACCCGACCGTGCGCTGGGTGACCCGCGAGGTGCTCGAGGACCTCGAGTTCGAGGGCGTCACCCTCGCCGCCGGCACCACCGTGCACCTGTACAGCGAGTCCGCCGGCACCGACCCGCGCGTGTTCGCCCCGGGCTTCGACATCGAGGCCGAGCGCAAGCCGCACTTCGGCTTCGGCGGCGGCGCGCACCACTGCCTCGGGCACTTCGTGGCCCGCTCGGACATGAGCGAGGCGCTGCCCCTGCTCGCGCGGCGGCTGCGCGACATCCGGCTGCTACCCGGTGCGAGCTGGCTGCCCGACTCGGGCAACACCGGCCCGGTCCGGCTGCCGGTCGCCTTCACCCCCGCCCCCTGACCGCCCTTCTCACCGCAAGGAGTCCCACCATGAAGGTCATCGTCGACCTGGCCCTGTGCCAGGACCACGGCCAGTGCGCCATCGCCGCCCCGGAGGTCTTCCGGATCAACGACGAGGGTCACCTCGAGTTCGACGGCACGCCTGAGGAGGCGATGCGCGAGTACGTCGAGGAAGCCGCCGACGTCTGCCCGGTGCAGGCGATCCTGATCGAGGGCTGATGTCCGCCGCACGCGTCGCCGTCGTCGGCGGCTCGCTGGCCGGCCTGCGGGCCGCCGAGCAGCTGCGGGCGGCCGGCCACACCGGCCCGGTCACCGTGCTCGGTGCCGAGCCGTGGTTGCCGTACAACCGGCCGCCGCTGTCCAAGGAGGCGCTGGCCGAGGGCGGAGCGCCGGATGCGCTCGCCGCCCGGCTGGCGTTCCGGCGCCGGGCCAGCATCGCCGACGTCGACTTCCGGCTCGGCGACCCGGTCGCCGCGGCCGTCCTCGCGGACCGGACCCTGGTCACCGAGGCCGGCCACACCCTGGGCTACGACGGGCTCGTCGTCGCCACCGGGCTGCGGCCGCGCCGGCTCGCCGTGCCCGGACCGAGCACGGGCCGGCACGTGCTCCGGACCGTGGCCGACTGCCACGCGCTGCGGGCCGCGCTGTCCGGTCCCGCCGACGTCGTCGTGGTCGGTGCGGGGTTCGTGGGCTGCGAGGTGGCCGGCACCCTGCACGGTCTCGGCCACCGGGTCACCGTCGTCGAGCCCGCGGGCCCGCCGATGGTCCGGGTGCTGGGTGCCCCGGTGGCCACCGCCGTCCAGCGGCACCACGAGGCCGCCGGGATCCGGTTCGTGATCGGGGCCGGCGTCACCGCGTTCACCGGGGACAGCCGCTTGACCGGGGTCGTGCTCGACACCGGCGAGACGCTGCCCGCCGACGTCGTCGTCGAGGCGGTCGGCTCGGTGTGCAACGTCGAGTGGCTGGCCGGCAACGACCTCGACCTGAGCGACGGCGTCCTCACCGACAACCACCTGCGCGCGGCCGAGCGCGTGGTCGCGGTCGGCGACCTCGCCCGGTTCCCGAACCCGCTCGTCGACGACGTCCCGCGCCGCGTCGAGCACTGGTCGATCCCGACCGACACCGCGAAGCGGGCCGCGGCCACCCTGGCCGCCGAGCTCGCCGAGCTCGCCGGCGTGACGCCGGACCTGGTGCGGAACGGCGCGCCGTTCGCGCCGGTCCCGTCCTTCTGGAGCGACCAGCTCGGCCTGCGCTTCCAGAGCTACGGCTCGCCGGCGCTGGCCGACGAGGTCCGCGTCGAGGAGGGCGACCCGGACCACCTGCCCGGCGGCCTGCTCGCCACCTACCACCGCGACGGTCGCCACCTCGGCAGCCTCGCGATCAACCTCAGTCCCGCCCGCCAGCGCGAGCTGCGCGAGGCCTTCCACCACGAGGGAGTACCCGCATGACCACCAGCGCCCTGGACCAGCACCGCCACGAGAACGCCGGCAGCCCGCACCTCGCGGCCGCGCTGGCGTCGATCGCGGAGCACGGCGTCGAGCACGTCTACTACCAGGCCGTCACCATCACCGGCCGGGTCGTCGGCAAGGTGATGCCCGCCCGGCACTTCGAGCGCGCCGCGGTCAAGGGCGTGCAGCAGCACCGCACCGCGATGGCCAACCTGCAGAGCACCCGCGAGGGCGTCCTGCTCGGCGGTGGCGTGCACGCGGCCGAGTACACCGCCATCCCGGACCTGGACACCTTCGCGGTGCTGCCCTGGGACACCTCGTTCGCGCGCGTGTTCTGCCGCCTCTACGAGCCCGACCACCTCGCCGAGGGCGCCGGTGCCGCGTACTCCTGCGACACCCGCGGGGTGCTCCGCCGGGTGCACCGGGAGTTCAGCGAGCGCACCGGCCTGGAGCTGCGCACCGGCTGCGAGCCGGAGATGACCTGGAAGGGCGAGGGTCTGGAGGGCCGCTTCCGTCCCGGGTCGAGCCCGGCGTACCACCTCGAGCACCTGGAGCGGAACCGCCCGATCGTGAAGAAGGTGATCGCCTACGCCCAGGCGCTCGGCCTCGACATGATCGAGGGCGACTACGAGGACGAGTTCCAGGTCGAGCTCAACTTCATGTACGACCACGCCGACCTGACCGCGGACCGGCTGGTGACCTACCGGCAGATCTGCAAGCAGGTCGCCCGTGAGCTCGGCATCGAGGCGAGCTTCATGCCCAAGCCGGCCACCGGGATGATGGGCAACGGCTGCCACCACAACTTCAGCCTCTGGCGCGACGGCGTCAACGTGCTCGAGGAGCCGGGCGTCAGCGAGCTGCACCTCTCCGAGGTCGGCCGGCACGCGCTCGGCGGACTGCTCGCGCACTCGGCCGGGGCGATGCTGGTCAACGGCTCGACGGTCAACTCCTACAAGCGGTACTGGGATGCCGGGCAGTTCGCGCCCTCGCAGATCGACTGGGGGATGGACAACAAGACCTGCACCGTCCGGCTCTCCGCGAACGGCCGGCTGGAGTACAAGCTCCCCGACGCCGCGGTGAACCCGTACCTCTCGCACGCGCTGATGATCGCGGCGTGCGAGGACGGCCTGAAGAACGCGACCGACCCGGGCGAGCCGACCCAGGGGTCGTCGTACGACGGCGCGCAGGAGCTGCGCTTCGGCAAGCTGCCGCTGACCCTCGGTGAGGCGATCGGTGCCTTCCGGGCCGACGAGGTGCTCACCGCCGCCCTCGGCGAGGAGCTGTCCACGCTGCTGGTCGACTACCACGCGGACGAGTGGGCGCGGTTCTGCGGCTACGTGACCGACTGGGAGCGGGCGACGTACTGGGACGACGCCCCGTGATGCGCACCGCGACGGGGCCCGCTCTTCGTCTCGCCTGTCTCGACGCGGAGGCCCCGCCGCTGTTCTCGCTCTGGTCCGAGGAGCACGGACGCACCGGGTTCGAGCCGGCCGTCGCCGAGCTGGTCGGTGCCGAGCTCGGACGCCCGGTGGAGTGGGTCCGGGTGCCGTGGACCGCGATGATCCCGGCCGTCCAGGAGGGCCGGGCCGACGCGGTGCTCTGCGGGCAGGGGATCACGCCGGCGCGCCAGGAGCAGGTCGACTTCACCCGCCCGTACGCGGTCTTCCACGAGAGCGTGCTGGTCCGGCGGGGCTCGGGCCTTCGTAGCGCCGAGGATCTGACGGGTCGGCGGGTGGCGGCCATCGAGAACAGCACCAACATGGCGCTGGCCTCGACGTTCGCCGGAGCGGTCACCGTCGGGTTCGGGTCCAGCGGCTCCGACGACGTGTACGGCGAGATGCTGGCCGCCCTGGAGTCCGGCGAGGTCGACGCCGTGGTCGACGACGACGTGGTCTTCGTGCCCCTCGGGGAGAACGATCCGCGCTTCGAGGTCTCCTTCACCGTGCGCACCGGGAACCGCTGGGGGATCGGGGTCGCGAAGGACCGGCCGGGGCTGCTCACCTCGCTCGACCTGGCCCTGGCTCGGGTGATCGCCGACGGCCGGCACCGCAAGGTCTGGGAGCACTGGCTGCCCACGCTCGAGCATCCCTTCGAGGGGGCGTGATGCGGCCGCTCGTCGCCGTGCTCGGCCGCCGGGCCACCTCGGTTCCGATCCTGCGGTTCAGCGCCACCCTGGCCGCCGAGGCGATCTGCGAGGCGGTCTTCGCCGCCGGAGGCGAGCCGCTGGTGCTGCACGGGCCCGCTGCCGATCCCACTGCGGGGCTGGCCGACCGGCTGGCCCGCTTCGACGGCGTGCTGCTGCCCGGCGGTGCGGACCTCGGCCCGGCCCGCTACGGCGCCGACCCGCTCCCGGAGACCACCGACGTCGTCGACTTCCAGGACGACCTCGACCTGGCCGCGGTGCACGCGGTGCTCGCTGCCGACCTGCCCACGCTGGCGATCTGCCGGGGGATGCAGGTGCTCAATGTCGCCCTCGGCGGCACCCTGCACCAGCACCTGCCCGAGACGACCGTGCCGCACCGCGATGCCGTGCACGACGTGACCGTGGTGCCGGGGACCAGGCTGCACGCGGTCCTCGGCACCGAGCGCGTCGACGTCTCCTCGTACCACCACCAGGCCCTCGACCGGCTCGCCGCGGAGCTCGCGGTCACCGCCGTCGCCGCCGACGGTGTGGTCGAGGCCGTCGAGCACCGGACCGCGGACGTGCTCGCGGTGCAGTGGCACCCCGAGGACCGGCACGCGTCGGTGGCCTCCGACGCCGCGCTCTTCACCGACCTGGTCGAGCGTGCCGAGAAGAGGAGGGCGTCGCGATGAGCGAGGTCACGGTCGACGAGGTGGCGACGCCTCAGCCGGCCGATCCGGTCGCGCACGTCGCGGTGCTGGTCTCGCTGAACTTCCCGGACCTCACCGAGCCGGTCGCCGCGCTGGTGCGCCGCTTCACCCGCGTCGCCCTGGAGACGCTGACCGGGCTGGGCGCGTCGTACGAGCTGCTGGACACCTCGGACCCGCTGCCGGACCCGGCACGGGCGGCGCGCTGCGACGGGCTGCTGCTGCTCGGCGGCGGCGACGTCGACGGCGCCTGCTACGGCGCACCGGCCGGCGACGTGCCGCACTCGTACGGCGTCGACCCGCGCGCGGACGCCGACGCGCTGGCCGCCATCGCCGCCGCCGAGGAGGCCGGCCGGCCGGTCCTGGGCATCTGCCGGGGCAGCCAGCTGCTCAACGTGCACCGCGGCGGCACGCTCCTCGCCGACATCCCGGACTTCTCGCTGCACCGTGGCGGCGACGGCGAGCCGATGTTCCTCGACGAGAAGATCGGCATCGTCCCCGGCACCCGGCTGCACGCCCTGCTCGGCACCGGCACCGTCGTCGGCCGGTCCGGGCACCACCAGGCCGTCGACCGGATCGGCGAGGGGCTGCGTCTCGCCGCGGTCGCCCAGGACGGCATCGTCGAGGGCATCGAGGACCCCGACCGCTGGCTCGTCGGCGTCCAGTGGCATCCCGAGGACGACGACGGTCCCGAGACGGACCGTCTCGCCCTGTTCCGCGGCTTCGTCGAGGCCTGCACGTCCACCACCACCTCAGGAGGAAAAGCATGACCGAGTACGCCGTCACCGACCCCCGTACCGGCGAGGTCGTCCGGACCTACCCGACCGCGACCGACGCCGAGATCGCCACCGCGCTCAAGCAGGTGACCGCCGCGTCGCGCACCTGGGGCCGGCGCACCGAGGTGGCCGAGCGCGCCAAGCTGCTGCTGCGGGTGGCCGAGCTGCACGAGGAGCGCGCCGGCGAGCTCGCTGACCTGATCGTGGAGGAGATGGGCAAGCCGCGCGAAGAGGCCGTCGGCGAGGTCGAGTTCAGCGCGGCCATCTACCGCTACTACGCCGAGAACGCCGAGGCGTTCCTGGCCGACGAGCCGATCGACCCGGCCGGCGGGGGTGGCACGGCGGTGATCCGGCGAGCGCCGTACGGGGTGCTGCTCGGGATCATGCCGTGGAACTTCCCCTGCTACCAGGTGGCCCGCTTCGCCGCCCCGAACCTCGCCACCGGCAACACCGTGCTGCTCAAGCACGCGCCGCAGTGCCCGTCCTCGGCCGCGGCCTTCGAGCAGATCTTCCTCGACGCCGGCTTCCCCCAGGGCGCCTACGTGAACGTGTACGCGACCGAGGAGCAGGTGGCCACGATGATCGCGGACCCGCGCGTCCACGGCGTCTCGCTGACCGGCTCGGAGCGGGCCGGCGCCGCGGTCGCCGAGCTGGCCGGCCGGCACCTGAAGAAGGTGGTCCTCGAGCTCGGCGGCTCCGACCCGTTCCTGGTGCTCGGCAGCAGCGACCTGGACGCCACCGTGCGGGCCGCGGTCGAGGCGCGCCTGGGCAACACCGGCCAGGCCTGCAACGCCGGCAAGCGGTTCATCGTCGTCGACGAGCTGCACGACGAGTTCGTCGCTCGCTTCCGGGACGCGCTGCTGTCCGCCGACGTCACCGCACCGCTCTCCTCGCAGCGAGCCGCCGACGTGCTGGCCGCTCAGGTCGACCGGGCGGTGGCGCAGGGCGCCGAGCTGCACACCGCGGGGGAGCGGCACGGGGCGTTCTTCCCGGCCGGCCTGCTCACCGGGGTGAGCGCCGGCCAGGACGTTTACCGCGAGGAGCTCTTCGGTCCGGTGGCGATGGTGTTCCGGGCCGGCTCCGAGGACGAGGCGGTCGAGCTCGCCAACGACACGCCGTACGGCCTGGGCTCCTACGTCTTCACCGACGACGCCGAGCAGGCCCAGCGCGTCGCCGACCGGCTCGAGGTCGGCATGGTCTTCGTCAACTGCGTCAACGCCGACGGCGTGGAGCTTCCCTTCGGCGGCGTGAAGCGCTCCGGGGTGGGTCGTGAGCTGGGCCGGTACGGCATCGAGGAGTTCGTCAACAAGAAGCTGATCCGCACCGCCGGCTGAGGAGTCAGCCGGCGCCGACGATCCGCAGCGCCATCTCGGCGTACCGGGCGCCGATGTCCTGGGGGCTCCAGCTGCCGTCGTCGCGGTACCAGCGGGCGATGTCGATGCCCAGGGAGAGCAGCGCCACTCCTGCCATGCGCGGATCCGGGGTGTCGAAGGCGCCGGTGGCCAGACCGCGCTCGACCACGTCGCCCAGCGCCCGGTCGATCCGCTGGCGGATCGCCCGGATCTCGGCGAAGTGCTCGGGGGAGAGGGCGGCGAGCTCGTAGTTCACGATCCGCGCGCCGGTGTGGGTGACGGCGTGGTCGGCGGCGAAGTCGTGCACGAGCCGGCGCAGTGCCTCGACCGGGTCCTCCGACGAGGCGGCCGCGGCCTCGACCAGGGCCAGGGTGCGCTCGTGGCCGGTCCGGGAGATCAGGTAGAGCAGCTCTTCCTTGGACTTGTGGTGCACGTAGAGGGCGGCCGGGCTCATCCCGGCCAGGGTCGCGATGTCGCGCGTGGTGGTGCCGTGGAAGCCCTTCTCGGCGAACGCGCCGGTGGCCGCCTCGAGCAGCCGGGCGCGGGTCGCGTCGGCACGCGAGACATCGGTCGTGCCGCTCATCGCTGCTCCTTCCACCGGCTTCCCCCGGGGTTTCGGCCGGCCTGGTGAGACCTGGGTTACAAGCACCGCTCTGCTCTTGACGACGCGTCGTGCTTGTAGGACCTTACTCGCTAAGTAAGCGCTTAGTCACATAGGAGTCCCGATGCCCGAAGCCGTCATCGTCGCCACCGCCCGCTCACCGATCGGCCGCGCCGGCAAGGGCTCGCTGAAGGAGATGCGCCCGGACGAGCTCGCCACCCAGATGGTGCGCGCCGCGCTGGACAGGGTGCCGGGCCTGGACCCGCGTGAGGTCACCGACCTGATCCTGGGTTGCGGCCAGCCGGCCGGCGAGGGCGGCAACAACCTGGGCCGCGCGGTCGCCGTGCTCGCTGGGATGGACCACCTGCCCGGCGTCACCGTGAACCGGTACTGCTCCAGCAGCCTGCAGACCACCCGGATGGCCTTCCACGCGATCAAGGCCGGTGAGGGCGACGCGTTCATCTCGGCCGGCGTGGAGACGGTGAGCCGGTTCTTCCACGGCATGGCCGACAACGCCGAGGGCCAGAACCCGGCCTTCGCCGAGGCGCTCGCGCGGACCGAGAAGCGCGCCGGCGGTGGCGCCGAGACGTGGACGGATCCCCGCGAGGCCGGCGACCTGCCCGACCTCTACATCGCGATGGGCCAGACCGCCGAGAACGTCGCCCAGGTGCTCGGCATGTCGCGCCAGGAGCAGGACGAGTTCGGCGTGCGCAGCCAGAACCTCGCCGTCCAGCGGATCGAGGAGGGCTTCTGGGCCCGCGAGATCACCCCGGTGACCCTGCCCGACGGCACCGTGGTCTCCGCCGACGACGGCCCCCGCCCGGGCACCACGCTGGAGGGCGTCAGCCAGCTCAAGCCGGTCTTCCGCCCCGACGGCACCGTGACCGCCGGCAATGCCTGCCCGCTCAACGACGGCGCCGCCGCGGTCGTGGTCATGAGCGACACCCGGGCCAAGGAGCTCGGCCTGACCCCGCTGGCCCGGATCGTCTCCACCGCGGTCACCGCGCTGTCCCCGGAGATCATGGGGCTCGGTCCCGTCGAGGCGATCCCGGCCGCGCTGCGGCACGCCGGCATGACGCTGGACGACATCGACCTGTTCGAGATCAACGAGGCGTTCGCGGTCCAGTCGCTGGGCTCGGCCCAGCAGCTCGGCATCGGTCTCGACAAGCTCAACGTCAACGGCGGCGCCATCGCGGTCGGGCACCCGTTCGGCATGACCGGTGCCCGGATCACCGCGACGCTGATCAACTCGCTGCAGTGGCACGACAAGCAGTTCGGCGTCGAGTCGATGTGCGTCGGCGGCGGTCAGGGCATGGCGATGGTGCTGGAGCGGCTCGCGTGACGGGCCGGTTCGAGGGCCGGTTCGACGGCCGGTTCGACGGCCGGTTCGACGGTCGGACCGCGATCGTCACCGGCGCCAGCCGCGGCATCGGGCTGGGCATCGCCGAGCGCATCGTCTCCGAGGGCGGCCGGGTGGTCATCACCGCCCGCAAGAAGGACAGCCTCGACGCGGCGGTCGAGCAGCTCGGTGGTCCGACGTACGCGCTCGGCGTGGCCGGCCGGGCCGACGACCCCGAGCACCAGGACGACGTGATCCGGCAGGCACTGTGGACCTTCGGCAGCATCGACCACCTGGTCAACAACACCGGCATCAACCCGACGTACGGGCCGATGGTGGAGCTCGACCTCGATGCCGCCCGCAAGACCTTCGAGGTCAACTGCCTGGCCGCGATCGCCTGGGTGCAGAAGGTGCACGCCGCGTGGATGGGCGAGCACGGCGGCGCGGTGGTGAACCTGTCCTCGGTCTCCAGCATCAAGCCGGCCCGCAACATCGGCTTCTACGGTGCCACCAAGGCGATGCTCAACTCGATCACCGAGCTGCTGGCCGTCGAGCTCGCCCCGGGCATCCGGGTCAACGGCGTCGCGCCCGCGGTGGTGAAGACCAGGTTCGCCGCGGCGCTCTACGAGGGCCGGGAGGCCGAGGTCGTGCAGGACTACCCGCTCGGCCGGCTCGGTGTGCCCGAGGACATCGGCAGCGTGGTCGCGTTCCTGCTCTCCGAGGACGCCGGCTGGGTCACCGGGCAGACGATCGTGATCGACGGTGGCGCGACGCTGGCCTCGGGCGTGGCGGAGTGAGCATGCGCGCCTGGCAGGTCACCCGGCTCGGTGAGCCGAAGGACGCGCTCGAGCTGGTCGAGGTCGACGAGCCGCGCCCGGGCCCGGGCCAGCTGCTCGTCCGGGTGCGCGCCTCGGCGGCCAACTTCCCCGACGTGCTCATGTGCCGCGGGCTCTACCAGGTCAGGCCCGAGCTGCCGTTCACGCCGGGGGTGGAGCTGTGCGGCGAGGTGCTCGCCCTCGGCGCGGGCGTCACCGGCTTCGAGGTCGGCCAGCGCGTGCTGGGCGGCTCGGTCCTCCCGTACGGCGGCTTCGCGGAGCTCGCCCTGATGGACCAGGGGACCACCTTCGGCGTGCCCGACGACCTCGACGACGCCGAGGCCGCCTCGCTCTACATCGGCTACCAGACCGGCTGGTTCGGCCTGCACCGCCGGGCGCACCTGCGGGCCGGCGAGACCCTGCTCGTGCACGCCGCGGCCGGCGGCGTCGGCAGTGCCGCGGTCCAGCTGGGCAAGGCGATCGGCGCCCGGGTGATCGGCGTGGTGGGCGGCGAGGAGAAGGCCGCCCATGCCCGCGAGCTCGGCGCCGACGTGGTCGTCGACCGGCACCGCGAGGACTTCGTCGAGGTGGTCAAGGCCGAGACCGGCGGCCGGGGCGCCGACGTGGTCTACGACCCGGTCGGTGGCGAGACCTACCAGCGCTCGACCAAGTGCGTCGCGTTCGAGGGCCGCATCCTCGTGGTCGGGTTCGCCGGCGGCGAGATCCAGTCGGCCGCGCTCAACCACGCGCTGGTGAAGAACTACTCGATCCTCGGGCTGCACTGGGGGCTCTACCAGCAGTGCGACCCCGAGGCGGTGGCCGCGTGCCACCGCGACCTGACCGCGCTGGCCGCGCGCGGCGCCGTCCGGCCGCTCATCAGCGAGCGGTTGCCGCTCGAGGAGCTGGCCGACGGCGTGCAGCGCCTGGCCGACGGCGTCACCGTGGGCCGCGTGGTCCACGTCCGATGAAGCACCGACGAGGAGTCACCCCATGAACGCACGTACTGCCATCGTCACCGGGGCCGCGCGCGGCATCGGTGCCGGCGTCGCCCGACGCCTCGCCGCGGACGGCTTCGCGGTCGCCGTCCTCGACCTCGACGAGGCCGGCTGCAAGGGCGTTGTCGACGAGATCGTCACCGAGGGCGGCCGCGCACTGGCCGTCGGCGTGGACGTCGCCGAGGAGGACGCCGTCACCGCCGCCGTCGAGCGCATCGCCGCCGAGCTCGGCAAGCCGACCGTGCTGGTCAACAACGCCGGGATCATTCGGGACAACCTGCTGTTCAAGATGTCGGTGGACGACTGGGACGCGGTGATGAGCGTGCACCTGCGCGGCTCGTTCCTGCTGGCCCGCGCCACCCAGGGCTCCATGATCGAGGCCGGCTGGGGCCGGATCGTGAACCTGTCCAGCACCTCGGCGCTCGGCAACCGCGGCCAGGCCAACTACGCCGCCGCCAAGGCCGGCGTCCAGGGCTTCACCAAGACGCTGGCCCTGGAGCTGGGCCGGTACGGCGTCACCGCGAACGCCATCGCGCCCGGGTTCATCGAGACCGAGATGACCGCGGCGACCGCCGAGCGGATCGGGCTTGGCTTCGACGAGTTCAAGACGATGGCCGCGAAGGAGATCCCGGTCGCCCGCACCGGCACCCCGGACGACATCGCGCACGCGGTCTCGTTCTTCGTCAGCGAGGGCGCCGGGTTCGTCTCCGGCCAGGTCCTCTACGTGGCGGGAGGCCCGAAGGCATGAGGACCTTCCAGGGCATCGCCGAGCTGGAGCAGGCGGTCGGCACCCACCTCGGCTACTCCGACTGGCACGAGGTCACCCAGGCGCAGATCGACACCTTCGCCGACGCCACCGGGGACCACCAGTGGATCCACGTCGATCCCGAGAAGGCGGCGGCCGGCCCGTTCGGGACCACGATCGCGCACGGCTACCTGACGCTGAGCCTGGTGCCGATGCTGGTCTGGGAGGTCTACGTGGTCGAGGGCATCCGGATGGGCGTGAACTACGGCGCCAACAAGGTGCGCTTCCCGGCGCCGGTGCCGGTCGGCAGCAAGGTCCGCGCCGGCGTCGAGCTGCTCTCGGTGACCCCGGGCAGCGGCGGCTACCAGGTCGTCGCGCGGGTCACGATCGAGGCCGAGGGCGCCGCCAAGCCGGCCTGCGTGGTCGAGACCGTCAGCGTGCTGGTGCCATGAGCCTGCCCGGGCTCGACCTGGACCGCCTGCTCCCGTGGCTGCCGGGTGCCGTCGGCGAGCTCTCCGCGAGCCTGATCGCGGGCGGCAAGTCGAACCTGACCTACGAGGTCACCGACGGCACCAGCACCTGGATCGTGCGCCGGCCGCCGCTGGGGCACGTGCTCGCGACCGCGCACGACATGGCCCGGGAGTACCGGGTGATGGCGGCGTTGCAGCCGACCGCGGTGCCCGTACCGGGCACGGTCGTGCTCTGCGAGGATCCCGAAGTGCTGGGCGCGCCGTTCTACGTGATGGAGAAGGTGGCCGGGCGGCCGTACCGGTTCGTCGACGACATCGCGCCGCTCGGACCGGACCGGACACGGGCCATCTCGTCGTCGCTGGTGGACACCCTGGTGACGCTGCACCAGGTCGATCCGGCCGCGGTCGGGCTGGCCGACTTCGGCCGCCCCGAGGGCTTCCTGGGCCGGCAGGTCCGGCGCTGGAAGAAGCAGCTGGACGCGTCGTACACCCGGGACCTGCCGGCCGCCGAGGAGCTGCACGCGCGGCTGGCCGCGGACATCCCGGCCGAGTCCGCGGCCGGGATCGTGCACGGCGACTACCGGCTCGACAACGTCCTCGTCGACGAGACGGACCGCCTCACCGCGGTGATCGACTGGGAGATGGCCACCCTGGGCGACCCGCTCACCGACCTGGCCCTCCTGGTCGTGTACGGCCGGCTGGGCGAGACCGCGGCCGGTGCCGTCGTGGACGTCGCGTCGGCCCCGGGCTTCCTGTCCGAGGACGAGATCGTCGAGCGGTACGCCGCGAGCAGCCCGCGCGACCTGTCCCGGTTCGGCTTCTACCTCGGCCTGGCCTCGTTCAAGCTGGCCGGGATCCTCGAAGGCATCCACTACCGCTACGTGCACGGCCAGACGGTGGGCGAGGGCTTCGCGCACGTCGGCGACACGATCCACCCGCTGCTCGACGGCGGACTGACCGCACTGAAGGAGTACCGCTGATGGAGTTCGGATTCGACGCCAGGACCGAGGAGCTGCGTGCGCAGCTGCTCGACTTCATGGACGCGCACGTCTACCCGGCCGAGCAGACGTTCCACGAGCAGCTCGCCGCGCAGGAGAACCCGTGGGCCTGGGACTCGGCGCCCGTGCTCGCCGAGCTGCGCGTGGAGGCCCGGCGTCGTGGTCTGTGGAACCTCTTCCTGCCCGGCGAGCACGGGGCCGGGCTGACCAACCTGCAGTACGCGCCGCTGGCCGAGATCACCGGCCGCAGCCTGCACGTGGCCCCGCCGGCGCTCAACTGCGCCGCCCCCGACACCGGGAACATGGAGGTGCTGACCCAGTTCGGCACCGAGGAGCAGAAGAAGCAGTGGCTGGAGCCGCTGCTGCGGGGCGAGATCCGCTCCTCGTTCGCGATGACCGAGCCGGCGGTCGCCTCCTCGGACGCGACCAACATCGAGACCGCGATCGTGCGCGACGGTGACGAGTACGTGGTGAACGGCCGCAAGTGGTGGATCACCGGGGCGATGAACCCGAACGCCGAGATCTTCATCGTGATGGGCAAGACCGACCCGTCGGCCGACCGGCACCGGCAGCAGTCGATGATCCTGGTGCCGCGCGACACCCCGGGCCTGGAGATCCACCGGGCGATGCACGTCCTCGGGTACGACGACCACGAGCACGGCGGGCACGCGGAGCTCTCCTTCACCGACGTCCGGGTGCCCGCGGCGAACCTGATCGCCGGCGAGGGCGACGGCTTCGGCATCGCGCAGGCACGACTGGGTCCGGGCCGGATCCACCACTGCATGCGCTCCATCGGGGTGGCCGAGCGGGCCATCGAGCTGATGTGCGCGCGTGCCGAGGAGCGGGTCGCGTTCGGCAAGCCGCTCTCGGAGCAGGGCGTCATCCGGGACTGGATCGCCGAGTCCCGGGTGCGTCTCGAGCAGCTGCGGCTGCTGACGCTCAAGGCCGCCTGGCTGATGGACACGGTCGGCAACAAGGGCGCCCACACCGAGATCCAGGCGATCAAGATCGCCGCGCCCGCGACCGTGCAGTGGATCCTGGACAAGGCGATCCAGGTGCACGGCGCCGGTGGTCTGTCCCAGGACTTCCCGCTGGCCAATGCCTACGCGCAGATTCGCACCCTGCGCTTCGCCGACGGACCCGACGAGGTGCACAAGAACGCCCTGGCGCGCGCCGAGCTGCGCCGGCAGAAGGAGTCACGATGACTCTCGCGGAGAGGGTCGCGGCCTTCCTCGAGGCGCACGACCCGGCGAGCACCGACCGGCTGGAGTTCCTCCGGGCCCGGTATGACGCCGGCCTGGCGTGGGTGCACTACCCCGAGGGCCACGGCGGTCTCGGGCTCGAGCAGGCCCTGCAGGCCGAGGTGGACCGGCTGTTCGCCGAGGCGGGAGCACCGACCAACCAGCCGGAGAAGAACGGCATCGGCCTGGGCATGGCCGCGCCGACGATCCTCGCCTTCGGTACCGACGAGCAGAAGAAGCGGTTCCTGCGGCCGCTGTGGACCGGCGAGGAGATCTGGTGCCAGCTGTTCAGCGAGCCGGGCGCCGGCTCCGACCTGGCCAACGTCTCGACCCGGGCGGTGCTCGACGGGGACGAGTGGGTGGTCAACGGCCAGAAGGTGTGGACCTCGGGCGCGCACAACGCCCGGTTCGCGATCCTGGTCGCGCGCACCGACCCCGACCAGCCCAAGCACTTCGGGCTGACCTACTTCCTGGCCGACATGACCGACCCGGGGGTGGACGTCCGGCCGCTGCGCCAGATCACCGGCGAGGCCGAGTTCAACGAGGTCTTCCTCTCCGACGTACGGGTGCCGGACGCGCAGCGCCTCGGCGCCGTCGGTGAGGGCTGGAAGGTCGCCAACGCGACGCTCAACAACGAGCGGGTCTCGATCGGCAAGTCGGCCGAGCGCGAGACCGGGATGATCGGCGTGGTCGCGCGCACCTGGCGCGAGCACCCCGAGCGCCGCACGCCGGAGCTGCACGACCGGCTGCTGCGCCTCTGGGTCGATGCCGAGGTGGCCCGGCTGACGGGGACCCGGCTGCGGCAGAAGCTCGCCCAGGGCCAGCCCGGTCCGGAGGGCTCGGCGATGAAGCTCGGCTTCGCCCGGATCGCCCAGCAGCTCTCGGGCCTGGAGCTGGAGCTGCTCGGCGAGGACGGGCTTCGCTACTCGGACTGGACGCTGGTCCGGCCCGACCACGTCGACTTCACCGGCCGCGATGCCGGCTACCGCTATCTGCGCGCCAAGGGGAACTCCATCGAGGGCGGTACCTCGGAGATCCTGCGCAACATCGTCGCCGAGCGGGTCCTGGGGCTGCCTGGCGAGCCGCGCGTCGACAAGGACGTGCCCTGGAAGGAGATCCCGCGATGAGCGACCTGGACCTGCTCTACACCGAGGTCGAGGACGACCTGCGCGCCAGCCTTCGCGACCTGCTCGCCGCGCGTTGCGACTCGTCCGCGGTGACGGCGATGTACGACGGCGACCGCTCGGTCGTGGACCCGCTCTGGAAGGAGCTCGCCGCCAACCTCGGCCTGGCCGGCTTGCTGGTGCCCGAGGACCAGGGCGGCCAGGGCGCCAGTGCCCGCGAGGCCGCGGTGGTGCTCGAGGAGCTCGGACGGACCGTCGCTCCGGTGCCGTTCCTGACCAGCGCGGTGATCGCCACAACTGCGCTGCTCGGCTCGGATGCACCCCTGCTGGCCGAGCTGGCCGCGGGGGAGCGGACCGCCGCACTGGCGCTGCCCTGGTCGACAGCGCCGGACGGGCCCCTCACGGCGGTCGCCGTCGAGGGCGGCCGGCTCACCGGCACGGTCACCAGCGTGGCCGGCGCGGTCGAGGCAGACGTGCTGCTGGTGCTGGCGGACGGCTTCTTGTACGCCGTCGCCGCCGCCGACGCGAAGGTGACGCCGGTGGTCTCCCTGGACATGTCCCGCCAGCTCGCCGACGTCCGGGTCGATGGTGCAGTCGGGACCCTGGTCGTGGAGGACGGGGAGCCTGCGGTCCGGCGCGCCCTGGACGCGGGCGCGGCGATGCTCGCCTCCGAGCAGCTGGGCGTGGCCCGCTGGTGCCTGGAGACGACGGTCGAGTACCTCAAGATCCGCCGGCAGTTCGGCCGGGTCGTCGGGGGCTTCCAGGCCCTCAAGCACCGGCTCGCGGATCTGTACACCGGTGTCGAGTCGTCGGCTGCCGCGGCCCGGTACGCCGCGGCAACGCTCGCCGAGAACGACCCGGACGCCACCATCGCGGCCGCGGTGGCGCAGGCATACGCCAGCGACCTCGCGGTGCTCGCCGCCGAGGAGGCGGTTCAGCTGCACGGAGGCATCGGAATGACCTGGGAGCACCCGGCGCACCTGTACCTCAAGCGCGCCAAGTCCGACCAGATCGCGCTCGGGACCGCCGGGGCGCACCGGGCGCGGCTGGCTGGGCTCGTCGACCTGCCGGCATAGTGCTCACGTCCGCCGGGTGAAGGTGACGCGGCCGGAGCTGTCGGTCTTCATCTGATAGCGGCGGTCGTGGGCCAGCGTGTGGTGGCGGGGGCAGAGCAACATCCCGTCGCGGACGTTGGTGTGGCCACCCTTGCTCCAGGGAATCCCGTGGTGGCTGTGGCACATGCCGGGTGGCCAGTCACACCCCTCGGCCCGGCAGCCCTTGTCGCGCAGCATCAGGGCGATGCGCTGGGCTTCGGTGTGGAAGCGGGTCTTGCGACCCAGGTCGAGGACCTGGGACTTCGAGCCGAGAACGGCGGGGATGATCGCGGCCTCGCAGGCCAGGCGCCGGGCCTCGGAGGCGCTGATGAACCCGCCGGTGTCCAAGGAGGCAGCCTTGTCGGCGCCGAGGAGGTCCCGCATCGTCATCGTGACCACGACGGTGGCGGCGATACCGCCGGCCCTGGGGGCGTCACGGCGGGTTTCGATGTACTCGATGAACGCGGCCCCGAGGCGGAGTGGCCGGGCGACCCGTTCGCCGACAACGCCGTCGATCGCGGCACGGTGGCGGGGTGCTGCGATGGCATCGAGGTGCTTGGCGAGGATGGCGCCGGCGAGCTCGGGGATCTTGAAACGGCCGACGTAGGAGCCGTGGCCGTCGGGGCGCATCGAGAACGACGCGGTGGCGGCGGCCCGCTGCTCTTCGCCCTCCAGCAGGCGGCGTTCGTGTTCCTCGGCCACCTCCGGAGCGAGAACCTCGAGGACCTTGCGCCCGAGCACGCGCAGGTCCTTCGCGTCGTGATGGGGGGCCAGCGACACCAGGTGGGCCTCGGCGCCGCGGCGCAGGGCGCCAGAGACCAGATGCGAGGGGAGGGCGTCGATCGCGTCGACGATGACCGCGGCCTGTTCGGGGCTGATCGTCCCGTCGGCCAGCGCGCGTGAGATCGCGTCGGAGTCCTCCAGCCGGGAGGCCAGCGTCACGACCCGGTGTGCGGCCGGCTTCGTCGTACGGGACTCGTTGGCCCACCATCCCGCGGTCGACCCGGCCCCGACCGCGTCACCGACCCGGTGACGCTCGGCCTCGGCCAGCATCCGCAGCATCAGCCCGCCGACCCGGTTCGAGACCCGCGCCACCCGCGGGAGCACCTCGCCCAGCTCCCGCGGCGTCAACGTCCAGGCCGGTGCTTCCGCGGCACCGTCCAGGGCAGCATCGAGCTCGTCGACCAGTGCCACCAGCGGGTGCGCATGTTCTGGGAGCTCGAGAACCATGCACCCACGCTAGGCAAGACCCGCCACAAAGCCCATGAAACAAGGGCGAATGGCAAAGCCCGTCAGGCCGCCGCAACCCCCAGGTAGAACGCCGTCACGAACTTCGGCCCGCCCGACGCGTAGAACCGGTCGAGGTCGGTCATCGTGAACCCGGCGCCGGTCACCAGGGTGTCGATCGGCCGGCTGAACGTGCACCCGCCCGCGAGGCGCTTCTCGATGGGGTCCAGCCGGTACTGCCAGCGCTGCACCTTCTCCTCGGGCGCGAGCCCGTGCTCGACGAAGTGCAGGGTGCCGCCCGGCTTGAGCACCCGCCGCAGCTCGCGCAGTGCCTGGGCGACGTCCGGGATCGTGCACATCGTCCAGGTGCTCAGCGCGCAGTCGAAGGTGTCATCGGGGAACGGCAGCGACTGCCCGTCCAGCCCGGACCGCTCGATCGGCACGGCCGAAGCGGCCACGCGCTTCTCGGCCAGCCTCCAGCCGAGGTCGGCCGGCTCGACCGCGGTCACCTTCGTCACCGTCGCCGGGTAGTGCGGCACGTTGAGCCCGGACCCGAACCCGACCTCGATCACCTCTCCGCTCAGCCCGGCACAGGCACGGTCGCGGTGCGGCCGCATGTCCTTGGTGCCGCAGGCGAGGTTCACGATCCGCGGCACCACGTGGTCGTCGTAGAAGCCCATGGGGTCAGGGTGCTCCCTTCCCCGTCGCCGCACCAGAGGCTGTCCCAGGGTGGACCTCCCGGGGCCGGGGTCGGCTGGTGCCTTGTTGCCCCTTCGCCACGGTGGAAAGGTCCTGCGCTGCCCAGGATCCCTACCCGAGGAGCGCCGTGTACCACGAGCTGCGGACCTACCGTGTCACCTCACCGCCCATGACCAAGCACCTCCACGACCGCATGGAGCAGCACATGGCCGGGCTCTTCTCCGAGCACGGCTTCCGGCTGATCGGCGCGTGGGAGATGGCCGTCGGCCGCGAGATGCCGACCTACCTGTACATGCTGGCCTGGACGGACCTCGCCGAGCGCGAGTCCTGCTGGGAGGCCTTCTACGCCGACCCGCGCGTGGCCGCGATGAACGACGCCACCTACGCCGCGGCCGGCGGCGACCTGTTCCACGACTTCGACGTGGCGCTGCTCAAGCCCGCCCCGTACGTCGCCTCGCCGCTGTTCGGGGGTGCCGGCGATGAGCAGTGAGACCTCCAGCGCCCCCACGGACCTGGCCACCTTCGACACGACCCTGGCCGAGCAGGGGGTCCGCGGCTTCTGGGACATGCTCGCCGAGTACGAGATGCTCGAGCCGCGCTGCCCCGAGCTGCCCGCGGTCTGGCGCCACGCGGACTACCTGCCGCTGGCGATGGAGTCGCTGACCGCGGTGCCGATCGAGCGCGCGGACCGGCGCAACCTGTTCTTCACCAACCCGGGCCTGCCCGGCAGCGGCGCGATCACCAGCCGGCTGCTCGGCGGCGTGCAGGCGATCAACCCGGCCGAGCGACAGGACGTGCACCGGCACTCCGCCTCCGCGGTGCGGGTGATGCTCGACGGACTCGGCGCGTTCACCACCGTCGAGGGCGGCCGCAACAACCTGCGGTACGGCGACGTGGTGATCAACCCGAGCGGCCTGTGGCACGAGTCCGGCAACGACGGCACGGAGCCGATCGTGTGGATGGACGTGCTCGACCTGCCGCTGACCAAGCTGCTGCACGCCAACTTCTTCGCCAACAAGTACACCGAGGACGGCGAGAACGGCATTGTCCGTCGTACGAACCAGACGCTCCGGCACCCCGACGACTGGTTCTCCGACGCCTTCGCGGTCGGCGGCGTCCGACCGGAGCGGCTGCCGCTCGAGCCCCGGTACGGGTCGAGCCAGATGCTCTACCGGTACGCCACCACGCGCGCGCTGCTGGACCGGCTGGCCGCGGACCGCGCCGACCCGTACGAGGGCACCCAGGTGCGCTACGTCGACCCTCGCACCGGCGACCCGGTGCTGCGCACCCTGGACGTGCGCGCCCAGCTGCTCGGTGCGGGCACCGGCACCCGGCGCAAGCGGACCACCGCGGGCACCCTGTACTGCTGCCTCGAGGGCTCCGGGACGACCCGGGCCGGTGACCGGGAGCTGCGCTGGTCCGCGCGGGACATCTTCGTGGTGCCGCCGTGGACCTGGCGCGAGCACGCGGCGGACTCCGCGGACGCGGTCCTGGTCGCGATCAGCGACGAGCCCGCGCTCACCCAGCTCGGGCTGCACGCCGTCGAGGTCGTCACCGAGACCGGCGACGTGGTGCGAGAGCGAGGGCTGGTCTGATGCGGCTGTGCACCGTCCACGTCGCGGGGCGCGACCGTCTCGGGATCGTCCGCGACGACAAGATCCACCTGGTCCCCGAGGGCCCGGCGCTGCCGGCCACCACCACCGAGCTGATCGAGGGTGGCCCGGAGGCGCTGGCGCGCGTCGGCGAGGCGTCCGGGGGCGAGGTGATGGCCTGGGCCGACGCCGACCTGCGGGCGCCGCTGCGACCACCGCGCAACCTGTTCTGCGTCGGGAAGAACTACGTCGACCACGCCGCCGAGTTCCACGGCAGCGGCTTCGACGGCTCGGCCTCCACCGTCCCCGAGCACCCGGTGTTCTTCACCAAGGCGACCACCTCGGTGATCGGGCCGGGGGAGCAGGTGCGCAGTGCTCTCGACCCGACCGGGACGGTCGACTACGAGGGCGAGGTCGCGGTGGTGATCGGCCGCGGCGGCACCGGCATCGCCGAGGCGGACGCGCTCGACCACGTCTTCGGCTACACGCTCGTCAACGACGTGACCGCACGTGAGCTGCAGCGCCGGCACGGGCAGTGGTTCCTCGGCAAGAGCCCGGACACGTTCTGCCCGATGGGGCCGGTGGTGGTCACCGCCGACGAGGTCCCGGACGTGGCCGCGCTGCGGCTGGAGGTCATCGTCAACGACGAGGTGCGCCAGCAGGCGCCGCTCGCGGACCTGATCTTCGGCATCCCCGAGCTGATCGCCACCCTGTCCCGCTCGATGACGCTGCTGCCCGGGGACGTGATCGCCACCGGCACCCCGGCCGGCGTCGGCATCGGGATGGACCCGCCGCGCTACCTGGTGCCCGGCGACGTGGTCACCGTCAGCGTCGCCGGGATCGGCACCCTGCGCAGTCCGATCGGCTGACGCGAGAGACGACGCGAGCAGCCCTGCCGAGCCTGGTCCTGCGAAGGCCAGCCACCGCGCACCGGGGCCTGTGCAGAGGCCTTGTTGGGGTGTGACCCCGGCCACAGGATCCAGTCCAGAAGTTCAGCGCCCTTGGAAGGAATCAGCATGAGCCAGAACCAAACCGGTCGCTCGCGGCCCCGACTCACCGCCGCCGGGTGCGGGGTCGCAGCCCTGCTGCTGGCCCTCACCGCCTGCGGCGCCGCGGGCTCCGCGGACGAGGGCAGCGGGTCCTCGAGCCGGACGATCTCGGTGGACGGCATCGACGTCCAGGTCTCCGGCACGCCGCGGATCGCGTTCTTCGCGCCGTTCCTCGGCAACGCCGCGATCCAGCTGGTGAAGAAGACCGTCGAGAAGCGGGTCGAGGACACCGCGGGCGCGGAGATCACGGTCTTCGACGCGAACGGCAACGCCACGACCCAGGCGAACCAGATCCAGAACGCCGTGCAGTCGAAGAAGTTCAACGTCGCCTTCGTCATCGCCGCCGACCCGGTGCTGGAGTGCAAGGCGATCACCCAGGACATGCCCAGGGCCGGGATGCTCGTCGGCGTCTTCAACACCCCGATGTGCGAGACCTGGAAGAACGAGGGCGACGGGCTGCGCGCGCCGGGCACGTTCGCGTTCATCGGCGGCACCCACACCATCGACTACTACACCGACTACTTCAGCTACATCGCCGAGCAGAACCCCGGCCCCCAGCAGGTGCTGGTGATCACCGCGCCGCAGCTCAACGCGATCGCCCAGGCCATCGACCTGGCGCTGAAGAACGTCACCGCCAAGTACCCGGACTTCAAGGTGGTCGACGAGGCCTACACCGACTACTCGGTGCCGGCCAGCTTCAAGGAGACCCAGACGATGATCCAGGCGCACCCGAAGGCCACGATCCTCTACACGGGGTACTCCACCTCCGCCCAGGGGGCGGTGCAGGCGCTGCAGGCCGCCGGCAAGGAGGGCCAGGTCAAGATCTACGACAAGGGCGGCTCCCAGTGGGCGGCGGACGCGGTCCGCAAGGGCCAGGTCGAGGCGACCACCCCCGAGGCGCAGGTGACCTCGGCGCGCGCGCTGATCGACCTGCTGCTCGACGGCCTCAGCGGCAGGACCACCACCCCGACGGTGATCCTGCACGACGGCATCGACCTGCTGCCGTCCGCGACCAAGACCGGCTTCGAGGTCTTCACCAAGGAGAACATCGACCTCTGGAAGCCCGAGGTCCCGTGAGCCTCATGGCCCGGGCGACCGGGGGGCGGGCCGACCAGCCCGCCCCCTGCGTCGAGGTGACCGGGGTGACCAAGCGGTACGGCGCCACGGTCGCGCTCGACGACGTCTCCCTGGAGATCCTGCCCGGCACCATCCACGCGCTGGTCGGTGAGAACGGCGCCGGGAAGTCCACTCTCCTCGGCGTGCTGGCCGGCCGGGTCGCCCCGACGTCCGGCCGGGTCCGGATCTTCGGCGAGCCCGCGGCGCTCGGCAACCCGCGCCGGGCCCGGGCCGCCGGGGTGACCGCGATCTACCAGGAGCTCACCATCGTGCCGGCCCTGGACGCTGCCGCGAACGTCTTCCTCGGCACCCCGCTCGCCCGTTCCGGCTGGCTGGCAAGGGACCGGATGCGGGCCCGGTTCGCCGAGCTCTGCCGCGACTTCGAGGTGACCATCGACCCCGACGTGGCTGCCGGCGGGCTGTCCATCGCCGACCAGCAGCTGCTCGAGATCATGCGGGCCACCCAGGCCGACTCCCGGGTGATGCTCTTCGACGAGCCGACCGCCTCTCTCGGTGCACCGGAGCGGGCACAGCTGCACGCGTTGCTGCGGCGGCTGCGGAGCCAGGGCGTCACCGTGGTCCTGGTCAGCCACAACCTGGAGGAGGTCCTCGACCTCTCCGACGAGATCACCGTCTTCCGCGACGGCCGGATCGCCGACGCCCGTCCCGCCGTGGCATGGACGAAGGCGAGCCTGGTCGAGGCGATGTCCGGACGTCGTACGGCGCTGGTGACCCGCACCTCCCGCCCGCCCGAGCGGACCGCCACCGACCCGGTGCTCACCGTCACCGGGCTGAGCGCCCCGGGCGTGCTGCGCGACGTCACGCTCGACGTCGCGGCCGGCGAGATCGTCGGCGTCGCGGGGCTCGTCGGCTCCGGGCGTACGTCGCTGCTGCGGGCGCTCGCGGGGCTGACCCCTGGCGCCGTGGGCGCCCTCACCGTCGACGGGCGGGTGACCCGGCTGCCACGCTCGGTCCGGGAGGCGCAGCGCCGCGGCATCGCGCTGGTGCCCGAGGACCGCAAGGGCCAGGGGCTGGTGCTCACCGCCTCGGCGCGGGTCAACATCGGGCTCCCGGACCTGCACCGGTCCGCGCGGGCCGGCTGGCTCAGCGGGCGCCGGCTCACCGACCAGGCGGCCGAGGCGGCGCGCGGATTCGGCTTCGACCCGGCCCGGCTCGGCCAGCCGGTCGGCCAGCTCTCCGGCGGCAACCAGCAGAAGGCGCTGCTGGCCCGCTGGATCTACGCCCGGCCGCGGGTGCTGCTCTGCGACGAGCCCACCCGGGGCATCGACATCGGCGCCAAGGAGCAGATCCTCGCCTCGCTGCGCGAGTTCGCCGGCCAGGGCCTGGCGATCGTGCTCGCCTCCTCGGAGTTCGAGGAGCTCGTCGCGGCCTGCGACCGCGTCGTGGTGCTCTCCCGCGGCCGGATCGTCTCGGTCCAGCGCCCGGGCGACGGCACCGTCACCCCCGCGACGCTGCTGCGCGCCGCGTTCGACCATCAACCCTTCGTGGAGGACTCCCATGTCAGCTGACGGAACGACCACGCTGGAACGTCCGGTCCCGGCCGCTCGCGAGGACGCCCGCCGCAGCGGTCAGCGGCTGCTCGGCGGCCTGGTGAACTCGCCGCTCACCCGGCTCGGCACGGTCTGGTTCCTGCTCCTCCTCGTGGTGCTCGCCGGACTGCTGTACCCCGGCTTCTACGACAGCGGGAACCTGCGCAACATCCTGTCCCAGAACGCGCCGATCGGGCTGATCGCGGTCGGGATGACCTTCGCCATGATCGGCGGCGGCTTCGACCTCTCCGTCGGCGCCGTCGCCGCGGTCTCCTCGGTCACCGTCGCCAAGCTGACCGCCTCCGTCGGCCTGCCCCAGGCGGTCGGCCTGACCCTGCTGGTCGCCGCCGGGCTCGGCCTGCTCAACGGGCTGCTGGTCACCCGGCTCTCGATCAACCCGTTCGTGGCGACCCTGGGCACCGCCTCCATCTACTCCGGCGCCGCCTACCTGATCTCCGACTCCCAGCCGATCGTGGTCACCGTGCCGCACTTCCAGTGGCTCGGGCAGGGCCTGGTCGGCGGCGTCCCGGTCTCGGTCTGGATCCTGGCCGTCGTGTTCGCGATCGGCGCCCTGGCGCTGTGGGGCACGGTCTTCGGGCACTGCACCTACGCCGTCGGCGGCAACCGCGAGGCGGCCCGGCTGGCCGGCATCCGGGTCGACCTGGTCCAGGTCGTCGGCTACGTGGTGGTCGCGCTGATGGCCGGGCTGGCCGGCGTGCTGCTCACCTCCCGGCTCGGCGTCGGCCAGGCCGACGTGGGCAGCGACATGACCCTGGACGCGATCACCATCGTGGTCGTCGGCGGCACCTCCCTGTTCGGCGGCGAGGGCTCGGTCTGGCGCACCGGCGTCGGCCTGCTGCTGCTCGGCGTGATCATCAACGTCGCCGACTTCCAGGGCTGGAGCGGCCAGCTCGAGTCCATCCTCAAGGGCTGCGTGCTGCTCACCGCCGTCGGCCTCGACGTGCTCACCCGCCGGCTGCGCGCCCGGGCCGGCGCGGCCTCGACCTGACCATCCCCACCCACCGAGAGCGAAGAGAGACTCATGAGCAGCTACCCCGTCGGCAGCGTCACCGTCACCGCGATCAAGGAGCTGGAGCGCTGGCGGTTCCCGTCCAACCACCTCTACCCGGACCTGACCGAGGAGGCCTTCCAGCTCGCCTGCGACACCTGGGGCGAGGAGGTCACCGACCGCGACAGCCACGAGTTGATGCTGGACATCACCTGCTACCTGGTCGAGGCGCCCGGCCGGACGATCCTGGTCGACGCCGGCAACGGCAACGACAAGTGCCGCCCGGTGATGACCGCGCACCACATGTTCGAGACCGACTTCCTGGACCGGCTCGCCGCGGCCGGGGTCAAGCCCGACGCGGTCGACCTGGTCGTCTCCACCCACCTGCACCAGGACCACTGCGGCTGGAACACCCAGCTCGTCGACGGCGCCTGGCAGGTCACCTTCCCGAACGCCGAGCACCTCTTCTCCGCCCGCGAGCTCGCCCACGTGGCGTCGTACGGGCGCGGCGCGGCGGAGGGCACCCTCGAGCACGACTTCTTCCGCACCTACGAGGACACCGTCGAGCCGGTACTGCTGGCCGGCCTCGGGCGCACCTTCGAAGACCGCGCCCTGCTGTACGACGACGGCGTCACCACTGTCGCGGCCGAGGTCGTGGGCGGGCACACCCCGGGCCACCTGGTGGTCACGATCGAGTCCGCGGCCGGCCGCGCGGTGATCAGCGGCGACGTGATCCACCACCCGCTCCAGCTCGCCGACCTGGACCTGCCCCAGGTCGGCGACGTGGACCCGGCGCGCGCCGCCGCGGTGCGCACCGAGCTGGTCCGCGGCTGCCGGGAGCGGAACACGCTGCTGTTCACCGCGCACTTCCCGCGTCCCTGCCGGCTCGCCGGCGACGGCTCCGGCGGCACCACCCTGACCTGGGCCTGAGGCCACGGAGGAGGAGAGAGCGATGACCCTGCACCCCGAGGCACGGGCCCTGCTGGACGCGTTCGCGTCGGTGCCGCCGATCGACTACGACACCATCACCGCGGCCGAGTTCCGGCAGATCTTCGTCCCGCCGCCGCCGGCGCCGGTCCCGCTGCACGAGGTCACCGACCGGGACCTGCCCACCGCCACCGGGCCGCTCCGGGTGCGGGTCTACCGGCCCGGCCCCGAGGCCGGCCTGCCGGTGACGGCGTACTTCCACGGCGGCGGATTCGTCATCGGCGACCTGGACATGACCGACGCGATCTGCCGCACCCTGGCCGCCGAGGCGGGCAGCCTGGTCGTCTCGGTGGACTACCGGCTCGCCCCGGAGGCGCCGTACCCGGCCGGTCTCGACGACTGCCAGGCGGCTGTCGACTGGCTGGCCCGGCACGCCGAGACCCTCGGCGGCGACAGCGCCCGACTGGCCGTGGCCGGAGACAGCTCGGGCGGCAACTTCGCCGCGGCGATCGCCCAGCAGTGTGCCCGCGACGGCGTCGCCCTGGCCCACCAGGTGCTGCTCTACCCGGTGCTCGACCACGAGTTCGGCACGCCGACGTACGAGGCCTACGCGGAGGGCTACCTGCTCACTCGCGACCTGATGCGGTGGTACTACCGGCAGTACCTGGCCGGCGGGGGAGACGGCCGCGACCCGCGGGTCTCGCCGCGCCGTGCGGTGCACCTGGCCGAGGTCGCGCCGGCGAGCATCCACACCGCCGAGTACGACCCGCTGCGCGCGGAGGCCGAGGGCTACGCCGACGCGCTCGAGGCCGAGGGCGTCCCGGTCGCGCTGCGGCAGTGGCCGGGCCAGCTGCACGGGTTCCTGCTCCAGGTGGGCAGCAACGACGCCGCCGCCGAGGTCCTCCAGGAGGTGGGCCAGGCGCTGCGGCGGGCCTTCGGCTGATGGACGGCGCCGCTGATCTCGGGGCCGGACCGCTCGGGGCCTGCCTGCGCCGCCAGCGCGAGCGGGTCTCGCCCGCGCTGGTCGGCTCGCCGCGCGCCGGACCACGACGCCGGGCGGGGCTGCGCCGCAGCGAGGTCGCCGAGCTGGCCGGCATCTCCGAGGGCTACTACGCCAGCATCGAGCAGGGCCGCAGCATCCCGTCCGCCGCCGTGGTCGAGGTCCTCGTCAACGTGCTGCGCTTCGACCCCGACGAGCGAGCCGCGTTGCTCGCCGCGGTCGACGAGGAGATCATCCGACGCGCCCAGGGACGCCGGTCCGCACCGGCGCCCCTGGGCGTTCGCGGTCCCGCGTTCGCCGTCGACCTCGACGGCCGGGTGCTCGCCTGGAACGGCCTGGCCGGGCTGCTGCTCTGCGACCTGTCCGGCATCGCCGCCCCGGACCGGACCCTGCCGCGACTCCTCGCCGGCGGGCTGGCGGAGCGGCTCGACGACGTGGCCGCCCTGCTCCGTGCCGGCGCGGACGCGCTCGGCGGACGTCGGCTCGACCGGCTGCTCGGCACCCTGCTGCGCACCGTCCCGGGGTTCGGCCCGGCCTGGGCGGCGGCGAACCCGAGGGCCGAGGTCTGGCGCGCCTTCCCGTACGGCGACGCCGCCGAGGTTGTGCTGCGCCGGGCCCCGATCGCGGTCGCTCCCGGAGCCGCGTCGCTGTCCCTGAGCTACGAACCGGCCGGCTCCGAGCTCGCCGAACGAGCGCTCACGCGGCTGGGCCGTTGAGCGTCAGGCGGTGACGCTGCGGACCGCCGGCAGGTCCATCGCGGCCAGCCGCTGGAGCTTGGCGTAGGCCTCGGAGTCGGGGGCGGCGGCGTAGACGACGAGCATGTGCTGCTCCTGCCCGGCCACCAGGAACGTCTCGTACTGCAGCTCGAGCGTGCCGACCAGCGGGTGCGCGAACTCCTTGGCGCCGTGGGTCTTCTCGTGCACCAGGTGCGAGGACCAGAGCTCCTCGAACTCGGGGCTGCGGCCGCGCAGGTCGCGCACCAGCGCGACCAGGTCGTCCTCGAGCGGCGGGCGCTGGGCGGCCAGCCGCAGGATGCCCACCGTGTCGCGGGCCGCGCGTTCCCAGTCCACGTGCAAGGTGCGCGCGGCCGGCTCCAGGAAGATGTGCCGGGCCAGGTTCCGCTCGTGGGGTGCCTGCCGGTCGAAGTCGGTGAGCAGCCGGGACGCCAGGTGGTTGTGCGCCAGCACGAACAGGCCGCGGTTGACCAGCACCGCAGGCAGCGTGCCGATCGCGTCGACCACCGCCTCCAGCCCGACCCGCAGCGGCGCCGCCTCGGTCGGGCGCAGCGCGCTGGCCGGCTGGGCGAGGTCGCGCAGGTGCGCGGCCTGGGCGCTGTCCAGGCGCAGGGCCCGGGCGATGCCCTTGAGCACCGAGTCCGACGGGTTCGCCCGGCCCTGCTCGAGCCGGACGTAGTACTCGGTGCTCAGCCCGACCAGCTGGGCGATCTCGGAGCGGCGCAGGCCGGCGACCCGGCGACGCCCGGTCATCGGCAGGCCGACGTCCTCGGGGCCGGCGGTCGCTCGCAGCGCCTTGAGGTAGGCGCCGAACTCGGTGCTGCTCATGCTCGGATGCTAGGTCGGCTCCACGCCCGGGTCCACGCCTGCGCGGCCGCGACCCTGGCCCAGCCAGGACCACCCTGGCCAGGGGTGGGGCCGGTTGAGCAGTCCCTCGCGCGCTCGCGCACGCCTACGTTCGTGGCGCGGCCGCACCCGGCGTCCGCTCGACGAACGGAACAGCATGGAGTCACGAACGATCGGGCCCGCCGGCCTGACCGTGTCGGCAGTCGGCCTCGGCTGCATGGGGATGAGCGCGTTCTACGGGCCGCGCGACGACGCCGAGTCCACCGCCACCATCCGGCGCGCCCTCGACCTCGGGGTCAGCCTGCTCGACACCGCCGACCTGTACGGCCCCTGGACCAACGAGCGGCTGCTCGGCCGGGCGGTCGCGGGCCGCCGCGACGAGGTGGTGATCGCGACCAAGTGCGGCCAGGAGATCGACGAGCACGGCTCCTGGACCCGGCGGATGAACGGGCGGCCCGACTACGTACGACGTTGCGTGGACGGCTCGCTGGAACGCCTCGGCGTCGAGACCATCGACCTGTTCTACCTGCACCGGGTCGACCCGGACGTACCGGTCGAGGAGTCCTTCGGCGCCCTGGGCGAGGCGGTCGCGGCCGGCAAGGTCCGCGCCCTCGGCATCTGCGAGGCTGCCCCGGACACGATCCGGCGCGCGCACGCCATCGCGCCGCTGTCCGCGGTGCAGACCGAGTACTCGCTGTTCACCCGGGACGTCGAGCACAACGGCGTCCTCGACGTCTGCGCCGAGCTCGGCATCGGCTTCGTCGGCTACGCACCGCTGGGCCGGGGCGTGCTGACCGGGCGACTGGGCTCGCTGGACGGTCTCGCCGACGACGACATCCGCCGGGCCTCGCCCCGGTTCCAGGCCGAGAACCTGGGCCGCAACCTCGCCGTGGTCGAGGAGGTCGGCCGGCTGGCCACCAGCCTCGGCGCCACCCCCGGTCAGCTCGCGCTCGCCTGGCTGCTGGCCCGCGGGCCCTCGGTGGTGGCCATTCCCGGCACCCGGCGGATCGGCTACCTCGAGGAGAACGCCGCCGCCGCGGACCTGCGTCTCGGCGTCGCCGAGCTGGCCCGCCTCGACGAGCTCGCCCCGCCCGGTGTCGCCGCCGGGCAGCGCTACACCGACGACTTCCTGCGTACCACGTACCGATGAGTCCCGAAGGAGAAGTGAGAGTGCTCGACGTCCACCAGTTCATCAACGGCGCGGACAGCTACGAGGCCGACGTGCTCGACGGGTTCGCCCGCGCGCACGCCGGCCTGGTCCGCTGGAACCGGGCGCCGTCGTACGTCGTACGCCGGAACCCGGCGCCGGACAAGGTCGCGCTGGTCTCCGGCGGCGGCTCCGGTCACGAGCCGCTGCACTCGGGCTTCGTCGGCGATGGGATGCTCGACGCCGCGGTGCCCGGGCACGTGTTCACCAGCCCCACCCCGGAGCAGGTCATCGCCGCCACGAAGGCTGTCGCCGGGGACGCCGGGGCGCTGCTGGTGGTGAAGAACTACACCGGCGACCTCATCAACTTCCGGCTCGCCGCGGAGATCCTGGACGCGTCCGGGGTCCGGGTGCGCTCGGTCGTGGTCGACGACGACCTGGCCACCGAGACCGACGGCGACGGCGACCCCGGCCGTCGCGGCACCGCCGCCACCCTGGTGGTGGAGAAGGTCTGCGGCGCGGCCGCCGAGCGCGGCGCCACCCTCGACGAGGTCGCCGACCTGGCCACGCGGGTGGTCGCCCGCAGCCGCAGCCTGGCGGTCTCGTTCAGCGGTGCCCAGCTGCCCGGCTCCAGCATCCGTTCCTTCGAGGTGCCCGCGGACGAGGTGGAGTTCGGCGTGGGCATCCACGGTGAGCGCGGCACCGCCCGGCATCCGCTGCGGCCGGTGCGCGAGCTGGTCGCCGAGCTGACCGCGAGGATCTCCGGCGCGCTCGATCTGGCCTCCGGCCACCGGGTGGTCGCGGTGGTCAACGGTCTCGGTGCCACCCCGGCCGCCGAGCTCTACCTCGCGTACGGCGAGCTGGCCGGCTGCCTCGAGCGGGCCGGCGTGCGGCTGGCCCGCGGGCTGGTCGGCACCTACGTCACCGCCCTGGACATGCGCGGCCTCTCGGTCACCCTGACGGTGGCCGACGAGGAGATCCTGGCGCTGTGGGACGACCCGGTCCGGACGGCGGCGCTGGCATGGTGACCCCGGTGCTCACCGCTGCCCAGGCGCACGACTGGATCGTGGCCTTCCGCGACGTGGTGGTCGCGAACGCCGCCGAGCTCTCCGACCTCGACCGGCAGTCCGGCGACGGCGACTTCGGCACCAACATCACCACGGTGCTGAACGCGGTCGGCGGCCGGCTCGACCCGGGCGAGGACCGCGTCGCGGGGCACTTCGCGGTGCTGGCCTCGGGGTTCATGAACGGCGGCGGCACCAGCGGTCCGCTGTTCGCGATCTGGTTCCAGGGCTTCGCCGAGGCCTGCTCGACCGGAGCCTCCGCGGCCCAGCTCGCCGACGGCGCCGAGGCCGGCCTCGCCGGGGTCAGCCGGCTCGGCGGCGCCAAGCCGGGGGACAAGACCATGGTGGACGCGATGAGCCCGGCCGCGAAGGCGCTCCGGGTCGCGGCCGATCAGCTCGCCGTCCCCGAGGTCGCGCTGGCCGACGCCGCTCAGGCCGCAAGGACCGGGGCGACCGTGACCGCCTCGTACTCGGCGCGCCGCGGCCGGGCCAGCTACGTGGGCGCGGCCGCCCAGGGGGTGGTCGACCCGGGGGCGCTGGCGGTGGCGCTGTTCTTCGAGTCGGCCGCCGGTGCCGTCCGATGACCCGGAAGGTCATCCTCACGGTCGCGCCCACCGGCGGGTTCCTGACCAAGGCGCAGACGCCGCACGTGCCGACGCAGCCGGCCGAGATCGTCGCGGACGTGGTCCGCTGCCACGGCGCCGGGGCCAGCATGGTCGCGCTGCACGCTCGTCGTCCCGACGACCAGGCCACCTGCGACCCTGCCGTCTACCGGGCGATCAACGAGGGCATCAGGGAGCGCTGCGACATCGTGCTCGGCAACTCGACCGGCGGCGGCTTCGACGGCGACCTGGCGATGCCCGGCACCGGGTCGCACCGGGAGTCCCGGGTGGAGGAGCGCTCCCGCGGCTGCGAGGGCGGCGCCGAGGTGTGCAGCGTGAACGCGATGACGGTGCTCGGACAGACCAGCGGCCCGCCGGTGCTGATGAGCACCACCCGGGAGGAGTCTCGGGCCCTGGTCGCCAAGATGGCCGGACTCGGTGTGAAGCCGGAGTGGGAGGCGTTCAGCCCGACGCACCTGACCCAGGACATCGCCGCGCTGACCGCCGAGCTTCCCGGCCCGCACTGGGTCAGCCTCTGCTTCGGGCTGGACACGGTGTTCCAGGGCGCGGTCGGGTTCGACGTACGGACGCTGCAGTTCATGGTCGACCAGCTCCCGCCGAACGCGCTCTTCGGGGTCACCGGCCAGGGCCCGGTCCAGGTCTCCGCGCTGGCCGCCGCGATCGTGCTCGGCGGGCACGTCAGGGTCGGGATCGAGGACAGCCGCTGGGACGCGCACGGCGAGCTGCGCCCGAACGCCTGGTTCGTGGCCTGGGCGGTGCGGCTCATCGAGGCGCTCGGCTGCGCGGTGGCCACGCCGGCCGAAGCGCGGGCACTCCTCGGGCTGCCCTTGACGCGGAGCGGCCGTCAGGAGAACGCTGGGGAGCGTTCGACAACCCCTGTGGGCAGCGGGTAGGAGCGCTCGGGCGAGAGGTGACTGGTGCCTACCTTCCACGGAGGTGCTCCTTGTCCAGAATGCTCACCCGCGCAGCGGCGGTCCTCGCGGCCGTCGTCACCGCCGTCGCGCTCGGCACGGCGCCCGCGCACGCCACCGTCCACGAGATCGTCGCCCAGTGGTGCTCGGGCCACCCGCACCTGGAGCCCCCGGGCCTCACCGGCGGGAGCCACGCGGACAACTTCGCGCAGCCGCTCAACGCCTCCGGCTTCATCAGCGGCGTGGTGCCGTTCAAGGACGGGTTCCTGATCCAGTTCAACTTCGACAACCCGAACGCGAAGGTGGTCCCGGTCGGCGAGCCGATCCCGATCGGCACCCTCAACGGCAAGCCGCTCTACCTGCAGCCGATCGCGCCCGACCCGTCGTTCCCGGCGTTCATGAACTGCCCGAAGCTGGGGACCGTGTAGCGGCGATCCGGGCGGCCTGCTCCTCGGCGGCGGCCGCGTACATCCGGCGGATCCGGGCCACCCCGAGGTCGTGCTGGTACAGGTGCTCGCCCTGATCGGCGTCCGGGGCGACGTTCTCGAGCAGGCCTCGGTCCTGCTCGAGAACCTGCCAGTGCTTGGCCTCGAGCCCGGTGCGGTAGAGGAACCGCCACACGTCGCGCTCCCAGCCGCTCACCTTCCGCGTGCGCCAGTGGAAGACGGCGGTCACGTCCGCGGTCACCGGGGTCGGCATGCCGACGATCCCGAACGGGCCGCCCGGTCCGGCCTCGGGGCCGTACGGGATCTCCAGGTCGACGTACGCCAGGCCGCTGTGCTCGACGTACTCGACCCAGTCGAAGTTCTGACCGCGCTGGTCGGTCTTCTCGAAGAAGAAGCCCCGGTCGGTCTCGCGGATCCGGAACCGGGCCGCGGTGTCGCCGCGGTACATCGAGTGCGAGTCGGCGTGCAGGAACGCGCCGTGCATCGGGTCGAGCACGTTGTCGAGGTAGAAGCGCCACGGCGTGCGCCACTCGGCGAAGCTGACGAAGTCGCTGTGCTCGGGCGCGGAGAGCCGCTCGGGCATCACCAGCGGCGGCGCCGCAGAGTCCGGGGTCGCCGGGAACCACGCGAAGATCACCCCGGCGGCCTCGGCGCAGGTCAGCGTCCGGGTGGCCTGCTTGCCCTCCAGCGCGCAGCCCGGCATGCCCGGCACCCGGACCACGGTGCCGGTGCCGTCGACCTCGACGCCGTGGTACTGGCACTTGACCCGGTCGCCGAGGTGCTGGCCGACGGACAGCGGCGCGTTGCGGTGCGGGCACCGGTCGGCGAGCACCGAGAGCGCGCCGGTGGCGTCGCGGAAGACCAGCCAGTCCTTGCCCAGCCGGGTCACCTTGCGCATCTCGCCCGGCCGCACCAGCCGCGAGGGCAGCACCGGGTACCAGCGGTCCCGCAGCCCCGTCGCGCGCAGCTCCTCGACGGTGAGCTCGCCGGTGTTCCGGCCGGGCGCGTACCAACCCTGGACGGTCATCTCAGGCCCCCAGCCGCTGCATCTCGGCGCGGAACGTCTGCTCGTCCCACGGCTTCCCGTCCGGCGCGGCCGACCCGTGCTCGTTGAGGCCGCGCACCAGCGCGGGCAGCTCGACGTGACCCTCGGCGAAGACCCGCTGGATCAGGCCGGCCAGCTTCTCCTCGTACGGCGTGGGCGGTTCGTCTCGCGTCTGCACCGCCTCCACGTACAACGGGAAGTCCATGTCGTTGCTCCGTTCACTCTCGTTAGGTGTCGGTGTCGAGGGCGACCAGCCCGTCGACGATGGCGAGGAAGGACGAGGCCCAGGCCGTGAACGAGGCCGGGCGGTGCTCGTGGACCGGCGCCGGCACCCCGTCGACGACGACGAAGACGCCGTTCGGGATCTGCCCGGCCAGCGTCTGCGCCGCGCTCAGGTCGGTGGCGGGGTCGGGCCGGGCCGCGACCACGAGGGCCGGCGCCGGCACCCGCGGCAGGTCGGCGGTCACGTCGCCGTACGCGCCGTCCGGTCCGGAGTCGGCGAGCACCAGGCCGCGGACCAGGTCCGGGCGCAGGAGAGCGACCCGTACGGCGATCACGCCGTCGTTCCCGGTGGCGACCAGGTGAGCCGGCCCGTCCAGGCCCGCGACCACCGACGCCACACGGGTCTCCAGGTCGTCCCCGGTCACCTCGACCACCCGGGTCGACCAGGAGAGCACGGGCGCGGAGCCTGCGCCGCGCAGCGCGATCACCTCGGGACTCATCTCTCCTCCTCAGGCCATCACGAAGCCGCCGTCGACGACCACGGTCTGGCCGGTGACGTAGCGGGCGTCCTCGGAGAGCAGGAACGCGACCACCCCGGCGACGTCGCCGGGGGTCTGGTCGATGGGTAGCGCGCGGTGCTCGCGGTAGAGCGCGTACCGCTCGGCCGGCACGGACTCGGTGGCCTCGACCCGGGTCAGCCCGGGCGCGACCGCGTTGACCCGGACGCCGTCGGGTCCGGCGTCGCGAGCCATCCCGCGGGTCAGCGCGATCACCGCGCCCTTGGAGGCGACGTAGTGCGCGAGCCGGGGCGAGCCGTAGAGGGCGGCGTCCGAGGCCAGGTTGACGATGGCGCCGCGGTGACCGGCCAGCTGGTCGTAGAGCGCGGCGGAGACCAGCCAGGTGCCGCGCACGTTGACGTCGAGGACCCGGCTGAACGCCTCGTCCGGGATCTGCCAGAAGGGCAGGCCGCCGACCCCGTCGGCCAGGGCGGCGTTGTTGACCAGGCCGTGCGCGCCGCCCAGGTCCGCCACCGCCGCGGCCAGCGTGGCCACCGAGCCGGGATCGGTCACGTCGGTGTCGACCCGGGTCACCCGCACCCCGGCCGCGCTCAGGTGCTCGACCCCACGGGCGGCGATCTCGGCACGCAGCTCGGCGACGACCACGTGCGCACCGGCCCGGCCGAGGTGCTCGGCGACGGCCAGCCCGAGGCCGCGGCCCGCGCCGGTGACCACGTAGGTACGGGGCTCGGGGGAGGAGTGCGTGGACATGGCGGCGTCTTCTCAGAGGTCGAGGGTGATCTCGGGGTCGAGGGCGCGGGAGACGCAGACGAACATCACGTTGCCGGCGTGCTTCTCGGACTCGGTGAGCAGGTAGTCGCGGTGGTCGACCCGGCCGGCGAGCACCTTGGTCTCGCAGGTGCCGCAGATGCCCTCGGTGCACGAGCTGGGCACGTCGATCCCGGCCTCGGCCAGCGCGGCGAGCGCGGTGCTCCCGGCCGGGACCCGGACCACCCGGCCCGAGGCCCGGCAGACGATCTCGAAGGGCTGGTCCGGGCCGTCGTGAGCGACCGGGGCGGGCGCCTTGAACCGTTCCAGCCGGAGCGTGCCCGGGTCGTCGAGCACCGCGGCGACCGCGGCCAGCAGCGGCTCCGGGCCGCAGGCGTAGACGAGGGTGCCCGGCTCGGGACCGGCGAGCAGCGCGGCCAGGTCGGGCGGGCCGCCGGCCTGGTCGTCGGCGTGCAGCCGGACCCGGTCGGGCCCGAGAGCGAGCAGCTCCTCGGTGAAGGCCATCGAGGCCGCGCTGCGCCCGGCGTACAGGAGCTGCCAGTCGGCGCCGCGACGGGCCAGCTCGCGCGCCATCGCCAGGATCGGGGTGATCCCGATGCCACCCGCGACCAGCCGGTAGTGCTCGGCGGGCTCGAGGGCGAAGCTGTTGCGCGGTCCGGAGACCCGGACCAGGTCGCCCGGCCTGAGCGTGGCGTGCACGTACCGGCTGCCGCCGCGCGAGTCGGCCTCGTCGAGCACCGCGACGGTCCAGCCGTCGGGGTCCGCCGGGTCGGAGCAGAGCGAGTACTCGCGGGCCAGCCCGTTGGGCAGGTGCACGGTCAGGTGCGCGCCCGGCTCCCACGACGGCAGTGTGCCGCCCCTGGCGTCGCGGAACCGGACGGCGAGCACGCCGTCGGCTTCCCAGGTGAGCTGGGTGACCCGCACGTCGTGGCTGGGGGACTCCATCGAGCGCCTGCGCTCCTTCGCTGATATCTAAGTTCTAAGATAGTTTGCCACGATGGCGCGCGGGCCTCGCTCCGTCAATCCCCGCACGTGTAGATCGATCACCCTTTTCCGCCCTGAGGAACTTCGCGCATCAAAGCCTTGACACTAGGCATCTTATATCTAAGGTTTCGGCCAATCGTCTCGGTAGTCGAGTCCGAAGGAGACACCCGATGCGTACCCGAACCCTCAGCGGCGGGCTCGCCCGCGTGACCGGAGCCGTGGCCGTGCTGCTGCTGGCGACCGGCGCGCTGGCGGCCTGCTCGGAGTCCTCCGACGACAAGCCCAGCACCGGCGGCAGCGGGAGCGGCGACGCCAGCGCGGCGATCGTCGCCGAGGCTCAGCAGGCCACCGACGCCCTCTTCGACACCGGCAGCGAGACGCCTCCGCCCGCGGACGGGCCGGCCGGGGTCAAGGGCAAGACGGTCTGGGTGGTCTCCTGCGGCCAGGCGGTCACCGGCTGCTCGCTGCTCACCGACGCGGCCGTGACCGCGAGCAAGCAGATCGGCTGGAAGACCACGCTGTGCGACGGCAACTTCAACGCCGGCGACCAGTACGGCAAGTGCATCCGGCAGGCGGTCGCGGCCGGCGCCGACGGGATCATCCTCAACTCGGTCGACTGCGTCGCGGTGACCCAGCCGCTCAAGGAGGCCAAGGCCGCCGGCGTCAAGGTGGCCGCGGTGAACACGTTCCCGTGCGACGGCGCGAACGCCGACCTGGCCACCATGGTGGTGCCCTCCACCGCGACGCCGACCATCGACGCCTACGGCCAGGCCGCCGGCAAGGCACAGGCCGACTACCTGATCGCCACGAGCAAGGGCAAGGCGAAGGTGCTCAACTTCCGCTTCGTCGACAACTTCCTCGCGATCGAGGTGAACAAGGGCTTCGAGGCCGAGATGGCCACCTGCGGCACCTGCTCGGTGAAGAACACCGACATCACCCTGGCCGACTACGTCAATCCCTCGACGTTCGGGCAGAAGTCCAACGCCGCGCTGCTCTCCGCGCCGGACGCGACCGCGGTGCACGTGCCCTTCGACTCGTTCCTGACCAGCGGCGTCGGGCAGGCGATCACCAGCGCCGGCCGGGCCGGCAAGCTCGACTCGATCGGGTTCAACGGCTTCGAGGCCAACCTCAACCTGATCCGCGACGGCAAGGGCCAGACCGCCGCGCTGGGCGCCGACCAGGAGTGGGCCGGCTGGGCCGCCGCGGACACGATGAACCGGCTGCTTGCCGGCGCCGAGCCGGTCGCCGAGGGCATGGGCTTCAAAATGGTCGACGCGGACAAGAACCTGCCCTCCTCGGGCAGCTACCGCAGCGACATCGACTTCAAGGCGGCCTACGAGGCGGTCTGGTCGAAGTGACCGCGACGACGGTGGACCCGGCCTCGGCGGACGCGGAGGCGCCGGCGCGACTCCGGCTGGCCGGCGTGTCCAAGCGCTACGCCAGCACCACGGCGCTGCACGAGGTCGGGCTCACCGTCGGCCGGGGCGAGATCCACGCCCTGCTGGGCGGCAACGGCTCCGGCAAGTCCACCCTCATCAAGATCGTCGCCGGGGTGGAGCGGGCCGAGCCCGGCGGCTCGCTGCACCAGGGCGACCAGGCCGCCGACCTGACCGGCTGGTCCGCCCGGGCCGCCCGCGAGGCCGGGATCCGGGTGGTGCACCAGGACATCGGCTACTTCCCGAGCCTGACCGTGGCCGACAACCTGGCCGCCGGCCACGGCTACCCGGTGGGCGCGTTCGGGAACGTGCGCGACCGTCGCTGGCGCCGGCACACCGCCGAGGTGCTGGCCCGCTTCGACGTGGACGCGCGCCCGGAGACGCCGATGTCCGCGCTGCGGCCGGCGACCCGGACCATGGTCGCCATCGGCCGCGCGCTGCAGGACGTCGACGAGGAGCGCTCGGGCGTGCTCATCCTCGACGAGCCCACCACCGCGCTGCCCCGGGGCGAGGTGGAGCACCTCTTCGCCGCGCTGCGTCGCTGTGCCGCGGCCGGCCACGCCATCGTCTTCGTCAGCCACCGGCTCTCCGAGGTGCTGGCCCTGTGCGAGAACGTCACCGTCCTGCGCGACGGCGAGCGGATCACCAGCCGCGCCACTGCGGGCCTCGACGAGCACGACCTCGCCGAGCTCGTCGCCGGCCGCCGGCTCGCGACCGCCAGCCACGGACGCGAAGCAGTCGCGGACGCGCCCTCGCTGGTGGCCGTCGAGGGCCTCGCCGCCGGCCCGCTGCAGGACGTCAGCCTGCGGGTCGCCGCCGGGGAGGTGCTCGGCATCGCCGGCCTGCTCGGCTCGGGGCGGAGCACCTTGCTGCGCACGCTCTTCGGCGACGTCGCCCCGGCCGCGGGCACGGTCCGGCTCGACGGCGTCCCGGTGGCCTTCCGCAGTCCGCGCCAAGCCGTGCGCGCCGGGATCGCCTACGTGCCCGAGGACCGCGGTGGCGACGCGCTGTTCGGCTCGATGAGCCTGGACGAGAACCTCGCCGCGGTCGTGGTCGGCGACTACTGGCAGGGCGGCCTGTTGCGCCGGACCCGGCAGCGCCGCGAGTCCGCGCGGCTGGCCCGCGAGCTCGGCATCAAGACCGCCACCGTCACCCAGTCGCCGAACGAGCTGTCCGGCGGCAACCAGCAGAAGGCCGTGCTCGGTCGCTGGCTGCGCACCGAGCCGCGGCTGCTGCTGCTGGACAACCCCACCCAGGGCGTCGACGTCGGCGCCCGCGAGGACATCCACCGGCTGCTGCGCGACGCCGCCGGACGCGGCACCGCGGTCGTGGTGACCAGCGACGACTACGAGGAGCTGGCGCAGGTTTGCGACCGGGTCGTGGTGCTGCGCGAGGGCCGGGTCACCGGCTCGGTCGCCGCCGCCGACCTGAGCGCGGACCGGATCAGCCGCGAGATCTACGGAGAGCGAGCACCCCGATGACGCAGGCGCAGGCAGAGCGGCCCGACGGACTGCTGCGGATCACCACGGAGCGGTACGGGCTCGGCGTGCTCCTGGTTGCGGTGGTGGCGGTGTTCAGCACCCTGCCGCGCACCGGCGACCTGTTCGCCTCGCACGCCAACTTCACCGTGATCCTCGGCGGCGAGGTGCCGCTGTGCGTGATCGCGATCGCCTTCACGCTGCCGCTCGTGGTCGGCCAGCTCGACCTCAGCATCGCCTCGATCGCCGGGATGGCCTCGATCGCGGGGACCGCGGCGATGTCCCGGTTCGACCAGCCGCTGGTCGTCGCCATCCTCGTCGCGATCCTGTTCGGCGCGGCCGCCGGTGCCTTCAACGGCTTCCTCATCGCGGTGCTCGGCCTGGACTGCATCATCGTCACCCTCGCGGTGATGACGGTGATCGCCGGCCTGGTGCAGTGGTACACCGACGGCATCTCCATCAACACCGGCGTCTCCGCGACGCTGACCGACTTCGGCTCGCTGTCCTGGTTCGGGGTGCCGCGGATCGCCTTCCTGCTGGTGCTCGTGGTCGGGCTGGTCTGGTACGTCGTCGAGAAGACCCCGTTCGGCCGGCACCTGCGGATGATCGGCAGCAACCGGACCGCGGCCCGGCTGGTCGGCATCCCGGTGGTGTCCACCACGTTCGCGGTCTTCGTGCTCGCCGGGGCACTGGCCGGCGCCGGTGGCATGCTGCTCACCGCCCGGTCCGGCGGCGCCAACCCGCAGGAGGGCCCGGGCCTGCTGCTCGCGGCGCTGGCCGCGGTCTACCTGGGCGCGACCACGGTGCAGCCGGGCAAGTTCAACGTCGCCGGCACCGTCGTCGGCGTCTTCTTCCTGGCGCTGGCCGTCAGCGGGCTCACCCTCGCCGGGGTGCCGCCGTTCGTCAGCCAGCTCTTCGACGGCGGCGCCCTGCTGGTGGCGGTGGTGCTCTCCCGGTTCCTGGGCCGCAACCGCGTCGGCACGGTGGGGACCTGATGACGGCGGCCGGTGAAAACATCGTGTTGACGAGTGAATTCGACGCTCCGTACGCCTACAGCGCGATCACCGAGCGGCCCCACCGGCCGTTCCCCGGGGGCGCCCGGGTGGCGGTCTGGGTCGGCGTCAACGTGGAGGCCTACGCCTTCGGCCAGCAGGCGCTCAGCGTCGCTCCGCACGGGCCGTTCATCCCGCCCGACGCGATGAGCTACTCCTGGCGCGACTACGGCAGCCGGGTCGGGATCTTCCGGATGCTCGAGGCGATGAACGCGGCCGGCATCCGCGGCAGCGCGATCACCAACGCCGAGGTGCTGCACCGGTACCCGCCGGTGGTCGAGGCGATCCGGGCCGCCGGGTGGGACTGGGTCGCGCACGGGCGCAACAACTCGATCCTGCAGACCTCGATGGACCCCGACGCCGAGCGCGCCTACGTCGCCGAGGTCACCGCGACCTTCACCGAGGTGCTCGGGCTGGCGCCGCGCGGCTGGCTGGGCCCGGCCCGGGTCGCCACCCTGGCCACCAACCAGCTGCTCGCCGACGCCGGCTACTCCTACGCGCTGGAGTGGAACTGCGACGACCAGCCCTTCGACTTCGACCTCGAGCGCGGCCGGCTCGTCTCGGTGCCCTACTCGACCGAGGTCAACGACATCATCGCGTTCGTCTTCCGTGGCTCCTCGGGCGCGGAGTTCCGGCAGCTGGTCCTCGACCACGTCGGCACCCTGCGCGCCCAGGGCGAGCGCTGGCCCTCGGTCCTCGGGCTCAGCGTGCATCCCTTCCTGTGCGGGCAGCCCGCGAAGCTGCCGTACCTGATGGAGGCGCTGGCCGAGGTGGCCGCGCACCCGGACGTGTGGATGACCACCAGCGACGAGATCGCCGCCTGGTACCGGGAGGAGGGCCGTTGAGCGCCTCCTTCGCGGGCCGGCACGCGGTGGTCACCGGGGCCGCCAGCGGCATCGGGCGCCGTACGGCGGAAGCACTCGCCGAGCGCGGCGCCACGGTGGCCTGCCTGGACCGCGACGGTGACCGGCTCGAGGAGGTGGTGGCCGCCCTGGGCGGCGCCGCCACCGGGCACGTCGCCGACGTGACCAGCTCGGCGCAGGTCGACGCCGCCTTCGACGCGGCCGCCGCCACCGCATCGCTGGACCTGGTGGTCAACATCGCCGGCGCCGCCTTGATGGGCGCGGTGCACGAGCTCTCCGACGAGGACTGGGCCGACTGCCTGGGCCGGAACCTGACCGGCACCTTCTACTGCTGTCGCGCCGCGGTCCGGCACCTCGGCGCGCGCGGCGGGGTGATCGTGAACATGTCGTCCTCGCTGGGCCGGATCGCCGCGCCGCGGTTCGCGGCCTACAGCGCGGCCAAGGCGGGCGTGCGCGCGCTGACCATGCAGATGGCCCGCGACTACGGCCCGGCGATCCGGGTGAACTCGGTCTCGCCGGCGGCCACCGACACCCCGGGCGTCCGGTACGCCATCGAGTCCGCTGCGGACCCGGCGGCGGTGGAGGCCGAGATCGCCGGCGGCAACCACATCGCCGGCCGGCTGGCCACCACCGACGAGGTGGTCGCCGGGATCCTCTTCGCCGCCTCGGCGGAGTCGTCGTTCATGTTCGGCCACGACCTGGTGCTCTGCGGCGGCCAGACCACGGTCGCGTACTGAGTCGCGGACGGAGAGGGAAGAGATGCCAGAACCCTGGGACCACCTACTCGGCGAGCGCGACCGGGCCGTCCTCGCGGCCAGTGGCTACGGGCAGTCCCGCAAGCTCCGGTCGCCGGCCGCGGTGCTGGTCATCGACCTGACGTTCGACTTCCTCGGCGACCGGCCGGAGCCGATCCTGGAGTCGGTCACCCGGTTCCCGAACAGCTGCGGCGCCGAGGGCTGGGCCGCGGCCGAGCGGCTCGCGCCGGTGCTGGCCGCGGCGCGCGCGAGCGACGTCCCGGTCCTGTACACCACCCGCAGCACCGAGCACCCGGTGCTGGAGGAGCTGACCTGGGGTGGCAAGCAGACCAACGCCGGCCGCGCGGCGATGGGGGAGAGCGCGGCGACCGGCTTCCCGCCCGCCATCGCGCCGCAGCCCGGCGACACCGTGATCGAGAAGACCAAGCCGAGCGCGTTCTTCGACACCCCGCTGCGGCAGTACCTGGTGCTGCTCGGGATCCGGCAGCTCTTCGTCGCCGGCGCCACCACCAGCGGCTGCGTGCGGGCCACCGTCGTGGACGCGTTCTCGCACGGGTTCCGCACCGCGGTGCTGGCCGACTGCGTCGCGGACCGGATCGAGGCCTCGCACGCGATCGCCCTGTTCGACCTGCAGGCCAAGTACGCCGACCTGACCGACGCGGCCACGGCGACCGGCGCGCTGGGGGAGGGCCGGTGAGCTCCCTCGCGCTCAGCTACGGCGGCCTGCTCTACCTGGACCGGACCCTGCCGCTCTACCTCGACCAGGTCCGCCCGGCCGGGATCGACCTGACCTACGTACCGTTCGACTCGCCCGGTGACCTGTTCCGGCGGCAGTGCCAGTACGCGCAGTTCGAGGTCTCCGAGCTCTCCGCCTCCAGCTACCTGGCGATGCTCAGCCGCGGCGACGACCGGTTCGTGGCGCTGCCGCTGCCGGTCTCCCGGAACTTCCGGCACAGCCAGGTCTACGTGCACACCGACGCCGGCATCGCCCGTCCCGAGGACCTGCGCGGCCGCCGCGTCGGCATCCTGGAGTACCAGATGACCGCGGCGCTGTGGATCCGCGGCTTCCTCGCCGACGACCACGGTGTCACCCCCGACCAGGTCGACTGGCACACCGGCGGCCTGGTCGAGCCGGCCTGGGCCGAGCGCCTCGAGCTGGACCTTCCCGAGGGGGTGCGGCTGACGCCGATCCCGGCCGGGGCGACGCTGGAGGCGATGCTCGAGGCCGGCGAGCTGGACGCGCTGGTCACCGTGCAGCCGCCGCAGCGCTTCGGCCAGGTGCCGCAGCTGCGCCGGCTCTTCGAGGACGCGACCGCGGTCGAGCGCGACTACCACCGGCGCACCGGGATCTTCCCGATCATGCACCTGGTCGTCGTACGGCGTGACGTCTACGAGCGGCACCGCTGGGTGGCGCTCGCGCTCTACGAGGCCTTCGCGCGGGCCAAGGCGCAGGGGATGGGGCGGCTGCGCGCGATCACGGGCCTGGCCGTCGGGCTGCCCTTCCTGGCCGCCGCCCTCGCCGAGGTCGACGAGGCCTTCGCCGGCGACGCCTTCCCGTACGGCGTCGAGCCGAACCGGCTCACGCTGCAGAAGCTGAGCGACTACGCCTTCGAGCAGGGCATCGCGGCCCGCCGGGTGCCGGTCGAGGAGATGTTCGCCCCCGAGACCTACCAGGAGCCGATCGCCCTATGAGCACGCGCAAGCCGCGGATCGCCGTCGTCGCCGGTCCGACCGCGACGATCCTGAACACCCCGCCGCTCGTGGCCGGCCCGCTGCGCCCGCAACGGCTCGGCGCCGCGACGACGGTGTGGGTCGAGCACCTGAGCGCGCACCCGATGGAGAGCGACCTCGGCGCCCGGCAGGCCGGACCCGACGGCTACCTGACCGAGGACGGCTCGGTCAGCCCCGAGCGGACCGCCGAGACCGACGTCGCGGTGGTCGCGGTCAGGCTCGACGCCGGCGCGCTCTACCCGCTGCCGTACACCCCGCGCCCGGCCGACGGCTGGGAGCCGGGCGGCTGGGACGACCCGCGGCAGACGTTCTTCCCGGACGCCTCCCGGGCCTACGAGGAGATCGACGCGCTGGTCGAGATGGACGGCCGCGACGGCACCCTGAGCGCCCTGGCCGACTTCGTGCACGTCCGGGTGCTGCCCTCGGCCGGGCGGACCAGCCCGCCGGACTGCGAGCGCCTCGGCCACGACTACTTCCCGTACTGGCCGCCGCACCGCCGCGGCGAGCCCGACCGCGGCGCCCTGGCCCGGCTGACCAACGAGCTCGGCGCCCTGCTGGCCGGAGGCGAGGTGGACGCGGTCCAGTACCTCGAGGGCAGCGCCAGCATCGAGGAGTCGCTGTACTGGCTGGCGCTCACCCTCGACACCGACCGGCCCGTCGTCGGGCACTGCGCCCAGGTGCCGCACCAGGCGCTCGGCTCGGACGGCCCGCGCAACATCGTCGACGGCGTCCTGTACGTCGCCTCCGGTGCCGCGCTCGACGAGGACGGCCGCGACCGGGTCGGCCCGGTGCTGGTCGCCGACGGCCAGGTCTTCGCCGCCCGCGAGGTGGCCAAGACCGACGGCCGGTACGGCGGCTACCGCGCGACCGGCGGACTCGGCGGCGTGGTCGGAGCCGTGCACAGCTACCGCGGCGTGCACGTGGACCACCTCAGCACCCGGCGGCACACCCGGACCTCCGAGCTGACCGTCGCCCGCCTGCCCGCGCAGGTGCGCCACGTGCACGGCCGGCTCGCGACCGGCCTGCGGGTCGGCACCACGACCGTGAAGGACGCGGCCGGACGGCTGCGCGAGGACGCGGTGCCGTCCGTGCTGGTGCACAAGTACGGCCGCTACACCGGCGATGCCGGCACCGACTCGGCCCGCGAGCGGGCGGCGCTGTGGGGCTGGATCGAGGCCTACCTGGACGGCGCCACCCGGCCGCTGGGCATCGTGCTGGAGGGCAACCCGTCGTACGGGCACGCCGACCCGTGGGAGGAGGCTGTGCTCACCACCGCCCTGCACGCCGGCGTCCCGGTGGTGCGCGCCGGGCGTGGCAACGGGTCCGGCTTCGTGCGGATCCCGCCGATGCCGTTCGCGGCGGCCAGCAACCTGACCGCGGCCAAGGCCCGGATCCTGCTGACCGCGGCGCTGCTCAAGCTGGGCTCGCTGGAGCCGGCGGCCGACCCGCGGAACCCGACCGAGGCCGAGCGGCAGCGCACCGCCGACCAGCTCGCCGCCTACCAGGAGCTCTTCGATGAGCACTGAGCCGCGCGGTCGGCGGACCTCAGCCGGTCGCTCAGCCGGCCTCTTCGTCGCGGACCCGCTCGGCGAACTCCAGGGACACCTCGAGGCGGGAGAGCAGGGTGGCCAGCTGCTGCTGCTCGGAGGCGGTCAGCCCGCCGAGCATCTTGTTCTGCTCGGCGAAGTGCCGCTCGACGACGAAGTCGATGCGCTGGTGGCCGGCCTTGGTGAGCTGGACGTAGACGATCCGGCGGTCCTTGGGGTCGCGCACCCGCTCGACCAGGCCGTCGCGCTCGAGCCGGTCGATGCGCTGGGTCAGGCCGCCGGTGCTGATGAGCCCGACCTGGGCGAGCTGCCCGGCGGTTCGGCGGTAGTCGGGGGCGCTGCGGCGCAGCGAGGCGAGCACGTCGAAGGCCGCCATGGTCAGGTCGAACTCGGCAAGCACCTCGCTGACCAGGCCGCTGTAGCGGATGTCGCAGCGGTGCAGCCGGCCGAGCACGCCGATGCTGCTCACGTCGAGCGCGGGAGCCTCCCGGTTCCACTGCTCGATGATCATGTCGACCAGGTCCGTCGGACGTCGGTGCGAGGTCTTCGGCGCCATCTCCACTCCCTCAGCTCTAAGTATTCAACGATGAGGATAGTCGCACGCTCGTGCGACCGCTCACGCCCGATGCTTCGGGACAACGGAATTCCCACAGGGATCGATGGTTCCCCCAGTTGCTTCGACCTAAGAGTTGGAGACCGACGAGTTGGAGGTTGGGCATGAGCATCGACACCCGCAGGCTGGCACGGCGGGCGACCCAGGTGGGCAAGCCGCTGGCGCTGTTCACGGTGCTGGTCGCGATCTGGCAGGTCGTCGTCGACAAGGGCCTGGTCCCGACCGTCGCCCTCGCCTCGCCGAGCGAGGTCCTCGACTACATCGTCACCCAGCGCGCCCAGTTGTGGACCAACAGCCAGGCCACGATCAAGGAGATCGTGCTGGCCTTCGCGATCGCCTTCGTGGTGGGCGTGGTGCTGGCCATCCTCATCAAGGAGTTCCAGATCCTGCACGACGCGCTGCTGCCGCTGCTGGTGGTCACCCAGCTGGTGCCGTCGGTCGCGATCGCGCCGCTGCTGGTGCTGATCCTCGGCTTCGGCGACGCTCCCAAGATCGCGACCGCGGCGGTGATCGCGTTCTTCCCGATCCTCATCAACACCGTCGCCGGGCTGGACAACGTGGAGAAGGAGGCGATCGACCTCACCCGCAGCCTGCGCGCCTCCCGGATCCAGACGCTGCGCTACCTCGAGCTGCCCTCGGCGATCCCCTACATGTTCGCCGGCACCCGGATCGGCATCACCCTCAGCGTGATCGGCGCGGTCGTCGGCGAGTTCGTCACCGCCGACAAGGGCCTGGGCTACCTGATCCTGCAGGGCAGCTCGACGCTGGACCCCACCCTCGTCTTCGCCTCGCTGGTGGTGCTGGCCGGGATCGGGCTGCTGCTCTTCGGTGCCGTCCGGGTCGTGGAGTACTTCGTCGTCCCGTGGAACCGGGCCCCGGCCCAGCGAGGAGGCCGGTCATGAGCGCGCTCATCTCGATCACCGGCGTGGCCAAGCGCTACGCCACCGACCGCGGCGAGGTGGTCGCGGTCCAGGACGTCGACCTCGAGGTGCGGCAGGGCTCGTTCGTCGCGCTGCTCGGGCCGAGCGGCTGCGGGAAGAGCACGCTGCTGCGGATGGTGGCCGGCCTCGACGCGCCGAGCGAGGGCCGGATCCTGCTCGACGGCCAGGACGTGGTGGCGCCGACGGCGATGGTCGGCTTCATGTTCCAGCACTCGCTGCTGTTCCCGTGGCGCTCGGTGATCGAGAACGTGCTGCTGCCGGTCGACATAGCCCGGGGCAAGCGGGCCGAGCACCTGGACCGCGCGCACGCGCTGCTGGCCAGCGTCGGCCTGGAGGAGTTCGCCCACCACCGCCCGAACGAGCTCTCCGGCGGCATGCAGCAGCGGGCGGCGCTGTGCCGGGCGCTGATCGTCGACCCGCCGGTGCTGCTGCTCGACGAGCCCTTCGGCGCGCTGGACAGCATCACCCGCGAGGAGCTCAACGACCTGCTGCTGCAGATCTGTCACGAGTCGGGGAAGACCACGCTGCTGGTCACCCACGACGTCGAGGAGGCCGTCTACCTGGCCGACGAGGTGGTGGTGATGTCGAGCCGGCCCGGGCGGATCTCCGACGTCGTCGGCGTCGAGCTCGGCTATCCCCGCGACACCGAGACCCGCAACCTGCCCGAGTTCCGGGCGCTGGCGACCCGGCTGCGCAAGGGGCTGGGGATCGCGCACCGGCAGGGGAGGGCGGCCCGGTGACGGAGGCCCTCGTCCCGGCCAGGACCGCGCTGGTGATCGTGGACATGCAGAACGACTTCCTGCATCCCGACGGGGCGCACGGACGCGCCGGCCTCGACATCGGCGCGGGCCTGGCGCTGCTGCCGGCGCTCAACGACTTCGTCGCGCAGTGCCGCCGGGTGGGCGTGCTCCCGATCTACCTGCAGGAGGTGCTGACCCGGCACACCAGCATGGCCAACCTGGTCGCGCAGTGGGGCCGCTGGGACACCCTCGTGGTCGAGGGCACCTGGGGCGCGCAGCTGCACGACGACCTGGTCCCGCGCGAGCCGGACGAGCCGCTGGTGGTGAAGAGCAACTACGACGGCTTCCAGGACACCGTGCTCGACCTGGTGCTCAAGGCGCACGGGATCAGCACGCTGCTCTTCGCCGGCGTCGGCACCAACGTGTGCGTGGAGACGACCGCCCGGCACGCCTACGGGCTGGGCTACCGGGTGGTGACCCTGGAGGACCTCTGCGCCGCCTCCAGCGTGCCCGAGCACGAGGCCGCGATCTGGAACCTGGGCACCTACTTCGGCGAGGTACGGCGCAGCGCCGAGATCGTCGCGGACTGGGCCTTGACACCTCAAGTGACTCATCTCTAAGTTGTTTAGACCTAAGTAATTCTCCGAACGAACGAGGGTGACAAGCGTGGATCTCATCAAGTCGACCGTCCTCCCCGAGGGCGCCGAGGAGCTGCAGTCGCTGCACATCGCGGCGCGGGGGCACGTGGCGTTCACGATGCGGGCAGGCAACGTGGTCCGGATCGTCGACGTCGAGGGCCAGCAGGTCGCCGACCTGGTCGCCTTCAACCAGACCGACCACACCGAGCGGCTCAACGGCGAGACGACGATGCTGCTCAACGGGACCTACAACCCGCGCGAGGGTCACGTGGTCTACAGCGACGACTGCAACCCGATGTTCACGATCATCGACGACAAGGTCGGCCGCAACTACCCGGGCGCACTGATGTGCTCCCAGGAGATGAACCTGATCCGCTACGGCATCCCGGGCACCGTCAACTGCCGCGACAACCTCACCGACGCGCTGCGTCCCTGGGGGATCGGCATGAAGGACATCCCCGGCGCCTTCACGCCGTTCATGAACGTGATCCACCACCCCGACGGCCGCGCCGAGATCGCCGAGCCGCCCTCGGCCGCCGGGGACCACATCGACCTGCGCGCGGAGATGGACCTCCTGGTCGCGATCAGTGCCTGCCCGCAGGAGCGCAACCCGGTCAACGGCTGGAAGCCCAGCTCGCTCGACGTCGTCGTCTACCACCAGGAGTCCTGATGAAGAGTCCACGGTCACCCCGCCCGCGCTGGTACCTCGTCGCCGCCCTCGCGGCACTCGGGCTCGCGGTCACCGCCTGCGGTAGCAGCGATCCAGGAGCGAGCGGCAAGGCCGGCAGCACCTCGATCAACTTCAGCCTCGGGTACGGCGCGGACAGCCTGTTCGCCCCGATGTACTACGCCGAGGGCAAGGGCCTCTACGAGGCCGAGGGCCTCCAGGTGCGCATCCAGCCCAGCGGCGGCACCGCGCAGGTGCTGACCCGGATCGAGGCCGGCCAGGCCCAGCTGGGCGTCGCCGACTCCAGCTCGGTGATCAAGGCGATCGCCGACCAGGACACCCCCGTGATCATCATCGCGGTGCTGCTCGACCACAGCCCGTCGGTGACCGCCACCCAGAAGTCCTCCGGCATCACCGACATCGCCGGCCTCAAGGGCAAGAGCCTCGGCGACTCGCCGGCCGGCGGCATGTGGCAGCGCACCCCGGCCCTCCTCGGCGCCAACGGCCTCACCGTCGCGGACATCAAGCGGGTGCCGATCAACCAGGGCGTGAACTCGGCGCTGCTGGCCGGCAAGGTGGACGCGGTCAACAACTACGCCGAGACGTTCGCCGGTTCCGCGGACAAGCTGAACCTGATCCCGTGGTTCGAGCAGGGCGTCGACCCGGTCGGTGACGTGCTCATCGTCAACAAGGACTGGGCGAAGAAGAACCCCGACGCGGTCCGGGCGTTCGTGAAGGCGACCATGACCGGCCTGCAGAAGTCGATCGCCGACCCGGCCACCGCCGCCGAGGTGCTGGCCAAGGCCGCGCAGTCGACGGATCCGGGCTACTTCAGCGACGGCATCGAGCTGCTCGAGCCGTTCTGGACGACCAGCGGCACCACCACCTCCGAGCGCTGGGCCGCGACCCAGGAGCTGAACGTGAAGTACCTCGGGCAGACCAAGACGCTGACCGAGGACCAGATCTTCACCGCGGAGTACCTGCCGAAGTGACCCTGCTCCGCCACGTCCGCCCGTGGGGCGGCGACCCGGTCGACCTCGAGCTCGAGGCCGGCCGGATCGCCGCCGTCGGGCCGCACCAGCCCTCCCGGGAGCATCCCGGCGATGACATCGACGGGCGCGGCCGGATCGTGGTGCCGGCCTTCACCGACGCCCATGCGCACCTGGACTCCTCGCTGCTCGGGCTGCCGTTCCGGCCACACACCGGTGGCCCGGCGATCTGGGACATGGTGCTCAACGACCGCGAGCACTGGCGGGACCCGGCCTGGTCGGTGACCGAGCGGGCGTCGTACACGCTCGGGCTGATGGTTGCGCACGGCGTGACCCGGGTGCGCACCTACGCGCAGATCGACGTGGACTGCCGGTTGGAGCGCTTCGAGGCGGTGCAGGCCGCGGTCGCCGAGCACCGCGATCGGTGCGACGCGGTGGTGATCGCCTGCCCTCAGGCCGGGCTGCTCCGCGAACCGGGTGTCGTCGAGCTGATGGAGGAGGCGCTGCGCCAGGGCGCCGACGTGGTCGGCGGCATCGACCCGAGCATGCTCGACCGCGACCCGGTACGGCACCTCGACGTCGTCTTCGGCCTGGCCGAGCGATACCAGGTGCCGGTCGACATCCACCTGCACGAGCCCGGGCACCTCGGGGTCTGGACCCTCGGCCTGATCCTGGAGCGGACTCGCGCGCTGGGGATGCAGGGCCGGGTCACCCTGGCGCACGGCTACGGGCTCGGCGGCGTCGACGCGGCCACCACCGCGCGCCTGGTCGAGGAGCTCGCCGAGCTCGACGTGGCGATGTCGACGGTCGCGCCGCCCCAGGCGGGCACGGCGCTGCCGCTGCTCGACCTGACCGCCGCCGGCGTGCGGGTCGGGCTCGGCCAGGACGGCCAGCGCGACTTCTGGACGCCGTACGGCAACGGCGACATGCTCGACCGCACCTGGCAGCTCGCCTTCACCCACGACTTCCGCGACGACGCCCTCCTCGAGCACTGCCTGGCGGTGGCGACCGTCGGGGGAGCGAGCCTGCTCGACCCGTTGTCGCCGCGCATCGGTGCGCCAGGCAGCCGGTCCGGGGTCGAAGTCGGCGATCCCGCGGACCTGCTCGTCGTCGACGGCGAGTGCGTCGCCCAGGTCGTGATGGACCGGCCGCGCGACCGGACCGTCCTCAAGGCCGGGGTCGTCGTCGCCGACGGCCTCGTGCTTCGAAACCACCAACCCGTCTAGGAGGAACACCCGTGAGTGACGACAGCGCCGAGAGCGCGGATCTCGAGTTCTTCGCCGAGCGCGGCTTCGGAGTGCCGCTCGGCTTCGGCGACCGGCCCGCGGTGGTCGTGGTCGACCTCATCCGCGGCTTCACCGACCCGACCTGGCCGCTCGGCTCGGACCTGACCGGCCAGCTGGCGGCGACCTCGGCGCTGCTCGACGCCGCCCACGAGGCCGGGCACCCGGTCTTCCTCACCACCGTCCGGTACGACGACCCGGAGCTGCGCGACGCCGGCGTGTGGGGCCTGAAGATGAAGGGCGCCTCCTCGCTGATGGCGGGCACCGGTGGCTCCGACATCGACGAGAGGCTGCCGGTGGTGCCGACCGACGTGGTGATCGTCAAGAAGTACGCGTCCTCGTTCTTCGGCACCGACCTGGCCTCCCGGCTGGTCAGCCAGGGCGTCGACACCGTGGTCATCACCGGGGCGACCACCAGCGGCTGCGTGCGCGCGACCGCGGTCGACGCCGTCCAGCTCGGGTTCCGGCCCGTCGTCGTACGGGAAGGGGTGGGGGACCGCTCCGCGCGCTCCCACGAGCAGAGCCTGTTCGACCTGAGCCAGAAGTACGCCGACGTGGTCGGCCTCGACGAGGCCGTCAGTGCCCTCGAGGAACGGGCGCTGCAGGAGAGGACGCGGTCATGAGCACGACCCCGCGCGAGCACGACCGCTACGACTACTCCGCGATCGTGGACCGGCCGCGGCTGACCTGGCCCGGCGGCGCCCGGGTCGCGGTCTGGGTGGTCCCGAACGTCGAGCACTTCCTCTTCGACCGGCCCTCGACGGCGAACACCGCGTTCACGATGGGCCTCTCTCCCGACGTGCTCAACTACTCCTGGCGCGACTACGGCGCCCGGGTGGGCTTCTTCCGGATGGCCGAGGTGCTCGAGCGGCACGGCTTCCCGGCCACGGTCGCGCTCAACTCCGACGCCTGCGAGCGGTACCCGCGGATCATCGAGGAGGGCCGGCGGCTCGGCTGGGAGTGGATGGGCCACGGCACCACCAACTCGCTGCTGGTCGACTACGAGGACGAGGACGAGGAGCGCGCCTTCGTCGAGGAGGTGCTGAGCACCATCGGCGAGGCCACCGGCACCCGGCCGCGCGGCTGGCTGAGCCCGGCGCTGAGCGAGACCAACCGGACCCTCGACCTGCTCGCCGAGGCCGGCGTCGACTACACCGGCAACTGGGTCAACGACGAGCAGCCCTACGAGATGCGCGTGACGAGCGGCCGGATGCTGGCGCTGCCGTACTCGCAGGAGATCAACGACATCCCGGCGATGCTGGAGCACAAGAAGTCCGGCGAGCAGTTCGGGCAGATGATCCGGGACACCTTCGACGTGCTCTACGAGGACGGCGCGCGCAGCGGCCGGGTGATGGCGATCTGCGTGCACCCGTTCCTCATCGGGCACCCGCACCGCAGCAAGTACTTCGAGCAGGCGCTCGCGCACATCGCCGCCCACGACGAGGTCTGGCTGGCCACCGGCAGCCAGATCGCCGACCACTACCGCGCGCAGGTCGCGCAGACGGAGACCCCGTGAGTACGACGACCACCGAGGACGCGACCCTGCGCGAGGAGCTCGCGCTGGCGTGCCGGATCCTCGACGAGCGCGGCCTGACCGAGGCCTACGGGCACGTCAGCGCCCGGCTCGACGAGCGGACCATGCTGATCTCGCCACGGGTCGGGCCGGGGGTGGCCGCCTCGGACGCGTTCGTGGTGATGACGCTGGACGGGGAGCACCTCGGCGGCGGCAGCATCCCGATCGAGTGGCACATCCACGGCTCGGTCTACGCCGCCCGGCCGGACGTCCGCGCGATCATGCGGACGCACTCCTTCGAGGCCAGCGTGCTGTCGATGGTCGGGGAGCCGGTCCGTACCGCGCACTACCTGGGCAGCCTGGCCGGCGCGGGCGCCCGGGTGCACGAGGTGCCCGACCTCATCACCGACGCCGACCGCGGCGCGCACCTGGCCGTCGCCCTGGGGGAGGACAGCGCGCTGCTGCTGCGCGGCAACGGCCAGGTGGTCGTCGGCACGTCGGTCCCCGAGGCCTGCGTGCGGGCGCTGTACCTGGACGAGGCCGCCCGCCTCCAGCGGGCCGCGCTCAGCACCGGCCGCGACCTGCTCGCCTACACCGCAGCCGAGGTCGAGCGCTTCGCCCCGACCTGGGCCGACCAGGTCAACATCGACCGCGCCTGGGGCTACTACGCCCGTTGAGTAGTCACCCCGTCTCCGTTGAGTAGTCGCCTCGGCACCCTCGAGCAGTCACTTCGTCCCTGCCGACCATCGGGAGAGCGGCCACCGGATCGGCTTCGACACCGACATCACCACCCGGCTCATCGTCGCGTCGGCGGGCGGGGACTTCCTCACCTGAGCCGCGTGCCATAGTCGCTCTCGAACCCTAGGGGAGGAGAGCGTCATGCAGCAGGTGAAGGCCGTCGTGGCCCTGGAGCGCGGCAAGCCCGTCGAGGTCGTGACCATCAACGTGCCGGACCCGGGTCCGGGCGAGGCGGTCGTGAAGGTGCAGGCCTGCGGGGTCTGCCACACCGACTTGCACTACCGCGAGGGCGGCATCAACGACGACTTCCCGTTCCTCCTCGGCCACGAGGCCGCGGGCATCGTCGAGGCCGTCGGTCCCGACGTGACCGGGGTGGCGCCGGGCGACTTCGTGGTGCTCAACTGGCGCGCGGTCTGCGGCGAGTGCCGGGCCTGCAAGCGCGGCGACCTGCAGTACTGCTTCAACACCCACAACGCGACGCAGCGGATGACGCTCGAGGACGGCACCGAGCTGTCGCCGGCGCTGGGCATCGGGGCGTTCGCTGAGAAGACGCTGGTCGCCGCCGGGCAGTGCACCAAGGTGGACCCCTCGGCCCGGCCCGCCGCCGCCGGCCTGCTCGGTTGCGGGGTGATGGCGGGCATCGGCGCGGCGATCAACACCGGCGCCGTACGACGGGGGCGGTCCGTCGCGGTGATCGGCTGCGGCGGTGTCGGGGTGGCCGCGATCGCCGGGTCCGCGCTGGTCGGGGCGAGCCCGATCATCGCGGTCGACATCGACGCCAAGAAGCTCGAGACCGCCCGCCGGATGGGGGCGACGCACACGGTCGATTCCTCGCAGACCGACCCGGTGGAGGAGATCAAGCGCATCTGCGCCACGGTGTACGACGGTGCCGACGGCGCGGACGTGGTGGTCGAGGCGGTCGGCCGTCCGGAGACGTGGAAGCAGGCGTTCTACGCTCGCGACCTGGCCGGCACCGTGGTCCTGGTCGGGGTGCCCACCCCGGACATGAAGATCCCGGACCTGCCGCTGATCGACGTGTTCGGCCGTGGCGGCGCGCTCAAGTCCAGCTGGTACGGCGACTGCCTGCCCTCCCGCGACTTCCCGATGCTCGTCGACCTGTACCTCCAGGGCCGGCTGGACCTGGACGCCTTCGTCAGCGAGGAGATCGGCATCGGCGACGTCGAGGCGGCCTTCGAGCGGATGCATGGCGGCGACGTGCTGCGCAGCGTGGTGGTCCTGTGAGGGATCGTGTCGACCACGGCGTCACCCGCGGCACCTTCAGCCTGGACGGGCAGACCTTCGACGTCGAGAACAACGTCTGGGTGGTCGGCGACGACACCGAGTGCGTGGTGATCGACGCCCCGCACGACGTCGACGCGATCCTCGCGGTGGTGGGGGACCGGCGGGTCAAGGCGATCGTGTGCACGCACGCCCACGACGACCACGTCCGGGTCGCGCCGGCGCTGCGGGAGAAGGTGGTCGCGCCGATCCTGCTGCACCCGGACGACCGGCCGCTGTGGGAGCTCACCCACCCCGACTACCTCTGGGACCTGGACCTGGAGGACGGGCTGGTGATCGAGGTCGGCCGGACCACCCTGCGGGTGCTGCACACCCCGGGCCACGCGCCCGGCGCGGTCTGCCTGTACGCGGAGGACCTGGGCTGCGTCTTCACCGGGGACACCTTGTTCCACGGCGGTCCGGGCGCGACCGGGCGGTCGTACTCGGACGCCGACCTCATCGTGGCGTCGATCAAGGAGAAGCTCTTCGCGCTGCCGGACGAGACCGTCGTGCACACCGGTCACGGCGAGGACACCACCATCGGCGCGGAACGCTTCTAGCTCAGCGGGACAGGTGCCGGGCCTGGGCGAAGCAGAACAGCCCGTAGCAGGCGATCCCGGCCGCGACCGCGACCAGCAGCGCCGGCCCGAAGGGCTGGTCGCGCACGGTCCGCAGAGTCTCGTCCAGGCCGCCGGACTTCCGCGGGTGGTGGCTGAGCCCGGCGTAGGCGACCAGCCCGCCGACCAGGATGATGACCACGCCCTTCGCGGTGTGGCCGACCTGCCCGAAGGCGAGGTACACGGTGCCGGCCTCGCCGGTTCGGCCGCCGGCGGACAGCTCGTCGCGGAAGTCCCGGGTCAGGCCGCGGTAGGTGTGGTGCAGCCCGACCGCGAGGATGACCAGGGCGACCAGGACCAGCACGACGACCCCGCCAGGATGGTCCAGCACCCGGGCGGTCAGCGAGCGCTCGGTGCGGCTGCCGCCGCCACCTGAGGTGGTCGCGATGGCGAGCGCAGAGCCGCCGATGGCGCCGTACGCCACTGCTTGTCCCCACGCCCGCGCGCGATGTCGCCAGCGATCGCCGCGCCCCTCGTCGCGATGGCCGACGAAGCCCTCGATCACCCGGCTCAGGCAGAACGCGAGCATCGCGACCGCGATCGCCCACACCAGCGCGTGGCCGAGCTGCTGGTCGGTGAGCTGGCGCAGCGCGCCCTGCCCCGAGGACTCGTGGTGCCGGTCGCCGAGGGCCAGCTCGACCGCGACCCAGGCGACCAGCAGGTGCAGCAGCCCGTAGGCGACGAGGCCCGCGCGGGTGGCCCAGGCGAGCCCCTGGTCGGCGTCGGCACGCAGGGCGGTGGTCATCGTCCTGCAGTACCCATCACCCGGGGCGTCCATTTTCTTGGGCCCGCGAGGATGATTTTCGGGCGATTCGAACACGTGTTCGATAGAATCGTGCTATGAGCACACCCCTTCTCGACACCGCCGGTCTTGGTGACCGTACGTCGGGAGTGCGCGCCCTGCACGGGCTGATCGACTCGATGGTCGAGGCCGAGTCACTGGATGGTGACTACGACGGGCTGCTGATCGAGGTCGATCGGGCGATCCGGCGGTTGGAGTCGTTCAAGCTCCGCGTCGTCGCTGCAGCGGATGCCGCGAGGGTGGCAGACCGCACCGGATTAGCGGGCACGTCGTCGTGGTTGGCGCGGCGGACGCATGCGGACCCGGCCCAGTCGGCGGCCGATGTGCGGTTGGCGACGGCGCTGGATTCTTCGCGACCGTGCTCGGAGGCGCTGTCCGCCGGAGAGTTGTCGACCGAGCACGCGAAGGTGATCGTGAAGGCGACCGAGCAGCTGCCCGAGGGGCTGGATGAAGCCTCCGTGGCGCAGGTCGAGCAACGGCTTGTCGAGCAGGCAACTCATCTTTCTCCCGAGCAGCTGCGCCGGGCCGCTCGGCGGGCGCTGGCTGCGGTCGAGGATGACCGCGCTGCGGTCGATGCGCACGAGGACCAGCTGTTGCGCTCGGAGGAGCAGGCGGCGCTGGCCAAGGCTCGGCTGACCTGGCATGACAACGAGGACGGCACCGTGTCCGGCTATTTCACGGTGCCGGCGGCTGCGGCCGCGATCTTGATCCGGATGGTGCAGTCGATGACCTCACCGCGCCGCGCACGCTTGGGTGCCACCGCCGCCCAAGCAGGAACACCGGTCGAGCGCCGCACCTGGGTCCACCAGAATGGGCTCGCGTTCGTCGAGCTGCTCGAGCACCTGCCCACAGATCATCTGCACGGCAAGGTCGCCGCGACGGTGGTGGCCACCGTGGAGCTCGCCACGCTGCAGGCCGCACTCGGCGCCGCTGGCCTCGACTCGGGAGAGCGGATCTCGGCCGGGGACCTGCGTCGCCTGGCCTGCAGCGCGAGCATCCTGCCCGCGGTCATGAACGGACCTAGCCTCCCGCTCGACCTCGGCCGATCCAGCCGGCTGTTCAGCGAAGCCCAGCGCCTCGCCCTGGCCACCCGGCACTCGACGTGCGCCGCCGACGGTTGTGAACGGCCGTTCGCCTGGTGCGAACTCCACCACCAACACCCCTGGAGCCACGGCGGCCGCACCGACCTGAAAGACGCGATACCTGTCTGCGGGTTCCACCACCGGCGGATTCACGACCCGAGCTACATCCACAGGTTCGGGCCCGACGGCATCACCTTCCACCGGCGAACCTGAGCAACTCACTCCGAAGGCGCGGTGCGCGTGCGCCCGTCCTCGGTGCGGTAGCCGAGAGCGAAGCTCGGGCACCGGTCGATGGTGCTCACGATGTCCTCGACCCCGGCGCCGGTCGGGTCGATCCACGGCCGTGCCTGGTTGTCGAACACCTGCGGCAGCCCGCGCACGCAGTTGGTCGAGTGCTGGCACCGCCCCGGCTCCCAGGTGATGACGATGCCCGGTGCGCCGTACTCGCGGATCCGGGCCTGCTCCTCGCTCACAGCAGCTCACGCAGCACCGGCTGCAACCCGCGGTAGAAGGTCGGGTACGCGAAGTGCATCTCGGCCAGGGTCGCGATCGGGATCTCGGCATGGATCGCCGCGACGACGTACGAGAGCACCTCGCCGCCCATGGTGCCGACGGTGGTGCCGCCGACCAGGACTCCGCGGTCCGCGTCCGCGACCAGCTTGATCGGCCCGGGGTCCTCGGCGATCCAGCCGCGGGTGCCCAGGTCGCCGGACGCCGTACGCACGTTGATGCCCTGCTCGCGCGCGGCCTTCTCGCTGAGCCCGACCGAGCCGACCTCGGGGGAGGTGAACGTGACCCGGCCGACCGCGCGGTAGTCGGCCCACGGGCCGTCCACCCCGGTCAGGTCGCGGATCACCAGCTCGGCCTGGTACATCGACATGTGCGTGAAGGCGCCCTTGCCGGTGATGTCGCCGATCGCCCAGACGCCGTCGGCCACCCGCATCCGCTCGTCGGGCTCGAGTACCCGGGCGTCGTCGGCGAGGCCGACGTGCTCGAGGCCGAGGTCGCTCAGGTTGTTGCGCCGTCCTGCCGCGACTAGCAGTCGCTCGGCGGTGACGCTCTGCCCGCCCAGGTCGAGGGTGAAGCCGTCCTCGTCGTACGAGACCCGCTCGGCGCGGGCGCCGGTGAGCACGGTGATGCCGTCCTTCTCGAACGCGGCGGTGACCGCCTCCGAGGCCTCCGGCTCCTCCATCCCCAGCAGCCGGTCGGCGCCCTCGACGACGGTCACCATCACCCCGAAGGCGGCGAAGACCTGGGCGAGCTCGCAGCCGATCGCCCCGCCGCCGAGGACGATCATCGACCCCGGCAGCTCGGTGACGCGCACGGCGTCGCGGTTGGTCCAGTACGGCGCCTCGGCCAGCCCGGGAACCGGGGGCGCGGCGGGGGAGGTGCCGGTGTTCAGGACGATGCCACGGCCGGCGACGTACGTCGTCTCGGCGCCGTCGGGCCCCGTGACGGTGACCTGTCCCGGCGCGGTGATCCGGCCGCGACCGCGCGCGAAGGTGGCGCCGGCGTCCACCAGCCGGTCGACCGCGACCTGGTCGTCCCAGTCGTCGGTCGCCTCGTCGCGGATCCGCGTCGCCACCGGCTTCCAGTCCGGCGTCACCACCGCGGAGCCGGCGTGACCGTCGACCAGCCGGCCCTGCCGCAGCTTCTCGGCGGCGGCGATCATCATCTTCGAGGGGATGCAGCCGTAGTAGGGGCACTCGCCGCCGACCAGCCGCTCGTCCACCCCGACCACGCGCAGGCCGGCCTTGGCCAGGCTTCCGGCGACGTGCTCTCCTCCGGGCCCGAGGCCGACCACCACGACATCACACGGGATCGCATCGCTCATGGACGAAAGCCAACCAGTCGTTCCGGCCGGTGTCACGCGTCAGGCGCTGCCGGAGATGCGGGCCCACTCGGCCTCGATCTGCTCCGGCGTCCACCGGCTCCAGCCGTGGAAGGAGGAGAAGTCGCCCGAGCTCCAGGCCTCACGCAGGCCGGGCTTGGCCAGGTCCCAGTCCGGCCGGACCTCCGCACTGACCTCGCGCAGGTCGCGCCACAGGTCCGCGAACGAGGGCCGTCCCTCGACGTCACCCAGGTCGCGGAGTACCGCGCCGAGGCCGCCAGGCTGAGCGGCGAGGCGTCGATCGCGCTGATGTTCCACGACCTCAGCACCAGCCGCCTGGTGACCATCGCCCAGGTCGAGGGCCGGGTCCGGGGTGCCGGCAACGAGTTCGTGCGCGGCTGCGACCTGTGCTTCGCGGCGCGCGAGACCGCGGTCTTCGCGCAGTTCGAGGCCGCCTTCGGGCAGCTGGCCGGCGGGGGAGGAGTCCAGCACCTGGCAAGGCTGCTCGGCCGCAACCGGGCGCTCGAGGTCGTGCTCAGCGCCGACGACTACGACGCGGACCTCGCCGAACGCTACGGCTGGATCAACCGTGCGCTCCCGGCAGCCGAGCTCGGCGGCTTCGTCACCCGGCTCGCCCAGCGAATCGGCGCCTTGCCGCAAGCGGGACACGTCGCGGTCAAGGATCGGATCAACGGGATCGCGCTGGCTCCACGCGAGGAGTTCCGGCGGGACTCCGACGACTTCGGCGCGAGCGTGCGCCGTCCCCGCGGATCAAGTCAGCGGTAACAACCGCGCTCCGGCCGGACAATACCCAGGCATGAGCAGCTCCGACGAGGTCGAGTTCAGCCGCGCCTGGGACCGGGACGGTCCACGCGTGGCGGCGTACGTGCGCCGGCACGTGCCTGCCGACGACGTGCAGGACGTGGTCGCCGAGACGTTCCTGCAGGCGTGGCGTCGCTGGGAGGAGGTCCCGCACCCGCCGATCGCCTGGCTGATCGGGGCCGCACGCAAGGTGATCGGCAACAGCCGGCGCGCCCGGCGCCGCCGGGGGGCGTTGCAGGACCGGCTGACGTTGCTGGGCTCGGCGGCCCGGTCCAGCGAGGACGCGGGTGTGCTCGCGACCGAGCGGATGGCCGCGCTGGACGCCCTCGCGACGCTTCCCGAGCAGCAGCGCGAGGCCCTGCTGCTGGTCGCCTGGGACGGGCTGAGTCCCGACGAGGCCGCCAGCGCTCTCGGCATCCGGCCCGGCACCTTCCGGGTCCGCACCCACCGCGCCCGCGCCGCGCTCGACCAATCCCACGCTCGCGACGACCAGCCCCGTTCCCTCCGCCCAGCCCGACCCCTCAACGAAGGTGGACTCCGATGACGAACGACACGATCCTCACTGCTCTCGCCCCCGCCCCCGAGACCTTCGAGGAGGACTGGTCGCGAGAGGCTCTGGCCGGCATCCTCGCGACCGACCGTCTCGCCGCCGCCCGCCGGCGTCGTGCACGGCGCGCGACCCTCGTCGGCGCCGCGGTCGGGGCGATCACGCTGAGCACCGCGGCCGCGGTGGCCTCGGGCGGACCGGCCGACGCGGTGAAGGATCTGCTGCACCAGTTCATCGAACAGCCCAACACGACGGGGAACGGGCTCGGCGAGCTGCGGGATCCCGAGCTCGTCGCCCAGTTCCCCCTCGAGCACGGCGTCTTCGCGCTGTGGGTGGCGACGCCGACGTCCGCCGACGGCGTCTGCTTCGCGTACGCGGACGGCACCTGGGACGGCACCGGCACGCCGACCGCGGACCAGCTCGACTACGGCTGCGGCGGTGAGATCGTCGGCCCGGACCAGCACCCGGTCCCGCTGACCCGGCCGGACCAGCTCGGCGGCTTCTTCAAGGACGCCGACGGCCCGCTGGTCTACGGGATCGCGCCGTTCCCGGACGCGACCACCGTGCGGGTGAGCGCCGCGGGCGTCGACCGCACCCTGCCCGTCCGCGCGGACTCCCACGGGTACGGCGCCACGCTGCCCGAGGCCGCGCACGTGCCCGCGGTCACGCTGACCTTCATCGACGTGGGCGGCCGGGTGCTGGGCAGCAAAACCGTCTACGCGCCGGTCGGCTGACCTTGGCACCGCCGGTCAGCATGGAGGGATGGACTCGCCCCGGACCCTCCTCGAGGCCGAGCGTGCCGATGCCCTGCGTCGGCTGGCCGACCTGACCGGCGACTACGCCGCGGTCGTCGACGCCTCCCGGGACACCAACGCCGACGACGAGCACGACCCCGAAGGCGCCACGATCGCCTTCGAGCGCTCCCAGCTCGGCGCCGTCGTCGAGCAGGTGCGCCGGCACCTGGTCGAGGTGGAGGCAGCGCTCGACCGTCTTGCGCACGGCAGCTACGGCATCTGCGAGACGTGCGGCGCCGAGATCGGCGAGGGCCGGCTGGAGGCGAGGCCAGTCGCGCGGACCTGCATCCGGTGTGCCTCCTGAGTGAGTCTCTACCAGGGAGCCGGTCATCAGCCCGACCAGCACGAGCGAGGTTCTGCCCGCTGCGGAAAGCGATGGGCCGCCGACCCGAAGGTCGGCGGCCCATCGTACGACGTACGGCTCAGATGTCGTAGTACAGCTCGAACTCGTGCGGGTGCGGCCGCAGCTGCACCGGGGCGATCTCGTTCTCGCGCTTGTACTCCACCCAGGTCTCGATCAGGTCCGGGGTGAAGACGTTGCCGACGGTCAGGAAGTCGCTGTCGGCCTCCAGAGCGTCCAGCACGGCGCCGAGCGAGGTCGGGACCTGGTCGATCTCGGCCATCTCGGCCGGCGGCAGCTCGTAGATGTCCTTGTCGATCGGGGCGGCCGGCTCGATCTTGTTCTTGATGCCGTCCAGGCCGGCCAGCAGCAGTGCCGAGAAGGCCAGGTACGGGTTCGCGGACGGGTCCGGGAACCGGGTCTCGATCCGCTTGGCCTTCGGGTTGGAGCCGGTGATCGGGATCCGCACCGACGCCGACCGGTTCCGCGAGGAGTACACCAGCGAGATCGGGGCCTCGAAGCCCGGCACCAGGCGGTGGTAGGAGTTCACCGTCGGGTTGGTGAACGCCAGCACGGCCGGGGCGTGCTTGAGGATGCCTCCGATGTAGTAGCGGGCCATGTCGGAGAGGCCGGCGTACCCGGTCTCGTCGTAGAACAGCGGCTCGCCACCGCTCCAGATCGACTGGTGCACGTGCATGCCGGAGCCGTTGTCGCCGAAGATCGGCTTGGGCATGAAGGTGACCGACTTGTTGTTCGCCCACGCGGTGTTCTTGATGATGTACTTGAACTTCATCACGTCGTCCGCGGCCTTGAGCAGCGTGTCGAAGCGGTAGTTGATCTCCGCCTGGCCCGCCGTACCGACCTCGTGGTGGGCGCGCTCGACGAGCAGCCCCGACGCCTCCAGGTTCTTCACCATCTCGTCGCGCAGGTCGGTGTAGTGGTCGTACGGCGCCACCGGGAAGTACCCGCCCTTGAACCGGGTCTTGTAGCCCAGGTTCGGGGTGGTCGGGTCCTCCTTGCCCGAGTTCCACCAGCCCTCGACGGAGTCGATGTGGTAGAAGCCCTCGTTCGCGCTGGTGGAGTACCGCACGTTGTCGAAGATGTAGAACTCGGCCTCGGGGGCAAAGAACGCGGTGTCGCCGATGCCGGTGCTGGCCAGGTACGCCATCGCCTTGCGGGCGATGTTGCGCGGGTCGCGCGAGTACGCCTCACCGGTGATCGGGTCGTGGATGAAGAAACTCAGCACCAGGGTCTTGGCAGCGCGGAACGGGTCGATGTAGGCGGTGGTCGGGTCCGGGAACAGCGCCATGTCGGACTCGTTGATCGCCTGGAAGCCGCGGATCGAGGAGCCGTCGAAGGCCAGGCCGGTCTCGAACACCGACTGGTCGAAGGAGGAGACCGGGACGGTGAAGTGCTGCTCGATGCCCGGAAGGTCGACGAAGCGCACGTCGACCATCTCGACTCCCTCGTCCTTGATGAACTTCAGGAGCTCTTCGCTGTTCTGGAACATTCGTCCTCCTTGGCCGCACGCGGCGACCGCGATCAAGAAATGGTGAGCCGAGCGACGCGACACTGCGTCACCACGTGGGTGCAACGTACGTACACCCGATGAACCGACCGTATCCGGTTTGTTTCAGGCGTGTTACGCGTGCCAGCAGCCGGACCGCCCCGGAAGGGGCCGCGGAGCGCCGGGTGGGTAGGGTCTCCGCGATGACTACCGCCTCCTGGCTCCGGCGCATCGGCGCGCTGATCGTCGACTGGGCCGCCTCCTCGCTGGTCGCCGCGTTCATCGTGGGCGGCTTCGACGAGCCCGCCTACCAGTGGCTGCCGCTGATCGTGTTCTGGCTGGAGTCCTCGGTGGGCGTCGCGCTCGCGGGCGGCTCCTTCGGCCAGCTGCTGGTCCGGATCCGGGTGCACCAGACCAACGGGCGCCCGCTGAACCTGCTCAAGGCGCTGCTGCGCCAGCTCCTGGTCTGCCTGGTCATCCCGCCGCTGGTCTTCAAGGAGGACGGCCGCGGCCTGCACGACCTGGCCACCGACTCGGCGGCCTACGAATTCGCCGTACGGCGTTGAAGGCACCTGCCTAGGCTGGCCGCACCCGCACCCTCGGAGGACACTCACCATGCGTACCCGTTCCCTCGCCGCGCTCGCCGCCGGCGCGCTGCTCGTCGCGACCCTGGCCGGCTGTGGCGGCTCGGACGACAAGAAGAAGGCCGACGAGCCGACGTCGACCAGCACCGCCACGGCGACGACGTCGCCCACCGACGAACCGGCCGCGAGCGGTACCAGCACCGGCTCGCCCGAGGCGAACGCCTTCGCGGACAAGCTCATCAAGGCGATGCGCGAGAAGAAGACCGCGCACATGGTCATCGACATGGGCAGCTCGGTCAGCCTCAACGCGGACGTCCGGTACGCCGCCGACGCCACCGACATGAAGATGCGGATGACCCAGGGCAACGTCACCCTGAGCGTGATCCTGGTCGACGACGCGATGTACCTGCAGCAGGGCGCGGGCGGGAAGTACAAGAAGATCGACAAGTCCGACCCCACCTTCGGCGCGCTGCTCAGCCAGGTCGGCAACCTCGGCCCGGAGGCGTCGGTCAAGGCGATGAAGGGCGCCATCAAGAGCGTCCAGAAGCAGGGCAGCGCGACCCTCGACGGCGACAAGGTCACCAAGTACCGGCTCACCATCGACACCACCGCGATGGCCTCGATGCTGGGCTCCACCTCGACCGAGGACCTGCCCAAGACGCTGACCTACACGATGTACCTCGACGACGACGACCTGCTCCGCGGCGCCGACATGTCGGTCGCCGGCCAGGCGCTCAAGCTGAGGGTGTCGAAGTGGGGCGAACCGGTCGAAATCAAGGCACCGCCGGCCTCCCAGCTGATGAAGTGACCCTGTCTCCTAAGGCCCTCTAAGGGGGTCGGCCGGGCAATCTGAGGGACGGCGCCGCCCAGGATGCGGCGTCCTCCCGATGTCCGAGGGGTGGCCTTAGCGGGAGATTCGAGGCATGAACACCTCGATCACCACCGACCACGCCCACGTCGTCATCGCCGAGCGCCTGCGCCGCGCCGAGGCCGACCGGGTCGTCCGCGAGCTTCGCCGTACGACGGTCGACGCCGGTGCCGCGACCAGCGCCCGGCAGCCGTCCTGGCTGGCCCGCTGGGCCCGTCGCGCCCGGCTGCAGGCCGCCGGCTGAATGGCCATACTTGCCCCCATGTCCCAGCGCGTCTCCGCAGCCGTCATGGTCGGCCGGGAGACGCCGCTGCGCACGCTGCGCGAGGCCTTCGACGCGGTGACCGGGACCGACGGCCGGGTCGCCGTCGTCGGCGGCGAGGCGGGTGCGGGCAAGACCCGTCTGGTCGCCGAGCTGCTCGGCACGCTGGGCCCGGCCCGGGTGCTGCAGGGCGGCTGCCTGGAGCTCGGCGAGGCCCTGATGCCGCTGGCTCCGCTGGCCGGCATCCTGCGGCAGCTCGGCCGCGACCTCGGGGACGACGAGGCCGCCGCGCTGGCCGGGCCGGACCTGGCCGCCTTCCTCCCCGGACGCACCGGCAGCGCGCCGGAGACCCAGTGGAACGGCCAGTCCTCCATGTTCGGCGCGCTGCGCGCGCTGCTGGAGCGGCTCGGCGAGGACGGGCCGCTGCTGCTGGTGATGGAGGACCTGCACTGGGCGGACCGCTCCACCCTCGACCTGGTCACCTGGCTGACCCGTGCGGTGAGCACGCTGCCGGTGCTGCTGGTGCTCACCTACCGCTCCGACGAGATGCGCCGCTCACACCCGCTCCGGCCGGTGCTGGCCGAGCTGAGCCGGCTGCCGCACGTGGACCGGGTCGAGCTCGATCCGCTCACCGAGGCCGAGGTGCTCGCGCTGCTCACCGACATCCGCGGCGGCGTGGTGCCGGTCGAGCTCGGCCGCCAGGTGGTGGACCGTTCCGAGGGCAACCCGTTCTTCGCCGAGGAGCTGCTCGCCGCGGCCGGCGACGGCGGCCTGCCGCTGACCCTGCGCGACATCCTCTCCGCCCGGCTCGACGGGCTCGGCGAGTCGGCCAAGGAGGTGCTCCGGATCGCCGCGGCGGCCGGTCGCCGGGTCGACCATCGGCTGCTCGAGGTGGTCGCGGACCTGGCGCCCGACGACCTGGACGCCGGCCTGCGGGCGGCCGTCGAGGAGCAGGCCCTGGTCGCCGACGGCGACGGCTTCCGGTTCCGTCACGCGCTGCTCCAGGAGGCGGTCCACGACGAGCTGCTCCCGGGCGAGCGGTCCCGGCTGCACCGGGCGTTCGCGGACGCGCTGCTGGCCGACCCGAGCCTGGCCGGCGGGGGAGCGCACACCCTGGACGCCGAGCTCGCGCACCACGCGATCGCCAGCCACGACGTCGACCTGGCCTTCGCCTCGCTGGTCCGCGCGGCCGACCGGGCGCGGTCGCTATTCGCGTTCAGCGAGGCCCAGCACCACTACCAGGGCGCGCTGGACCTGTGCCCGCAGATCTCGGCCGAGGTGGCCGCGGCCGCGCCGCCGACGTGGGAGCTGCTGCGCCGCTCGGCGCACTGCTCGCGCCAGGCCGGAGACCCGGCGGTCGGGGTGGCCCAGCTGCGTCGCGCGATCGGGCTGCTCGACGAGAGCGCCGACCAGGTCGTGATCGGCGGGCTGTACGCCGAGCTCAGCGAAGGCCTGTGGATCAACGGCCTCAGTGACGAGGCGATGACCGCCTCGGACGCCTCGGTGGCCCTGCTCGCCGGGCACCGCACCCGCGAGGCCGCGGAGGCGTTCGGCTGGCGCGCACGGCTGCTGATGCTGCAGGGCCGGTTCGCCGAGGGGGTCGAACCGGGCCGGACCGGCGTGGAGATCGCCCGCGAGCTCGACGCCAGCCTCGAGCTGAGTCGGGCGCAGAACTCGCTGGGCACCTGCCTCGCCGTTCTCGGGCACGTCGAGGAGGGGCTCGGCCGGCTGCGCGAGGCCATCGAGATCGGCGAGCGCGCCGGGCTCGGCGGCGACACGGTCCGCGGCTACATCAACACCGTCTCCACGATGAAGACGCCGCTGGACCTGGTCGCCGACGCCGAGCACTGGGCGCAGGCCGGTCTGGCGTTCGCCCGTGAGCGCGCGGTCACCGGCGCGATGGTCGACTGGCTGCGGATGGAGATGGGCGACGTCCTGCTGCGCACCGGCCGGTGGGCGCAGGCCGACGAGGTGCTCGACCGGGTCCGGACCGGCTGGAGCCCGGGCGTGAACGGGCAGTACTACGAGATCAGCCGCGCCCAGCTCGCCGTCTACCGCGGTCGCGTCGACGAGGCCGCCGACCACCTGCGCCGCGCGGTCGAGATCGCGCCCGGGATCCGCGACCCGCAGGCGCTCGGCCCGCAGTCGATGGTCCGGCTGCTGCTCGGGATGCTGCGCGGTGACGCCGACCCCGACGAGGCGCTGGCCCTGGTCATCCCGCACCTGAGCGACCCGGCGGTCTTCCAGGCCCTCGTGGTCGCCGCCCGCGCCGCTGCGAGCGCCGGCAACCCCGAGACCGTACGACGGGTGGCGGACCTGCTGGGCGAGCGGTCCGAGGGTGCCAGCGAGGCCATCCGGACTCACCTGGACGGCTGGCTGGCCGTGGTCGCCGCCGAGCAGGCACGTGCCGAGCAGAAGAACGACCCGGAGCTGTGGTCGCGAGCTCGCGAGGCGATGCGCGCTCGTACCTACGCCGAGCAGGAGCTGCACGCGACGGTCCGGCTGGCCGAGGCGCTCGCCGACCGCGGGCTCAGCGAGGAGGCCGCAGCCGAGCTGGCCGAAGCGCTGCGCCGGGCCGCCGAGCTCGGTGCGGCACCGCTGGCCGCGGACGCCGACGCGGTGGCCCGTCGCTACCGGCTCCGGACCTCGGGAGCGCCCTCGCCGCGCGGGGAGGCCGGCCTGACCGCGCGCGAGCGCGAGGTGCTGGGGCTGCTGACGCAGGGGCGGACCAACCGGGAGATCGGGGCGGCGCTGTTCATCTCGGAGAAGACGGCCAGCGTGCACGTCTCCAACATCCTGGCCAAGCTGGGTGCCGCCAACCGCGGCGAGGCGGCCGCCCTCGCCCGCGACCGCGACCTCGACCTCTGACCGCCGACGACCTCTGACCGCCGAGGCGTCGCAGATGAAAGAGCAAACGCCGCTGAGGCGTCTCAGATGAAAGAAGCGGGTGCGCCTCGGCGCCGTACGTGCTTTCAGACGAGACGCCTCAGCGTGCTCGAGGCTTTCAGATGAGACGCCTCAGCACGGGGTTTCAGCGGCCGCGCAGGTTCCCGCGGGCGCCCTTCATCGAGGTCGGCACCGGGCCCTTGGGCAGCGGGATGTTCGACCGGTTCGCGTCCAGCGCCTTGAGCCGGGCGAGCACGTCGGTCATCTGGGCCGGCTTGATCTCGCGGCCGAGCTTGGTGACGGTCTTGACGAGCCGCTGCAGCGGGACCTCGTCGGGTCCGTTGCCGACGTACACCTCGTGGATCGGGGTCTCGGCGGCCACCCGCTCGTGCTTGCGCCGCTCGGCCGACATCAGCGGGCGCAGCCGGTTGATGTTGCCCTCGCCGATGAGCACGATGCCCGGAGGGCCGACCAGCCGGTGCAGCACGTCCTGCTGCTTGGTGAAGGCGATCGCGGGGTCGGTCTTCCAGCCACGGCGAAGCAGCCCGAGCGCGGCCGCGGCGGCGCCCGGCTGGCCCTCGATCTGAGTCAGAGCGGCCCGCTGGGCGCGACGGCCGAAGACGATGAGCACAGCCAGGATGCCGACCAGCACGCCGAAGACGATCGGGAAGACCAGGTTGCCGCCGAGCAGCAGCAGGACCAGCGCGAAGGCGGCGGCGCCGGTGATCAGGAACCAGCCCAGCAGGATCAGGCCGATCCGGGGGTCGGACTCCTGGGTCCGCTGGTAGGTCAGGACGATCTGCTTGAGACGTCCTGGCTTGCTCGGGTCCTTCTTCGCCATGGTGCGTGAGCCTACTGCCTCAGCCGGCCTTCTCGGTGCGGGCCTCGACGGCCTGACGGTAGAGCCGGCCGGCCCGGTACGAGGAGCGCACCAGCGGCCCGGACAGCACGCCCGCGAAGCCGATCTCCTCGGCCTCGGCGGCCAGCTCGACGAACTCCTCGGGCTTGACCCAGCGCTCGACCGGGTGATGCCGCACGCTCGGGCGCAGGTACTGGGTGATGGTGACCAGCTCGGTGCCGGCCTCGTGCAGGTCGCGCAGCGCCTGGGAGACCTCCTCGCGGGTCTCGCCCATGCCCAGGATCAGGTTCGACTTGGTGACCAGGCCGAACGCGCGCGCCTGGGTGAGCACGTCCAGGGACCGCTCGTAGCGGAAGGCCGGCCGGATCCGCTTGAAGATCCGCGGCACCGTCTCCACGTTGTGCGCCAGCACCTCGGGCCGGGACTCGAAGACCTCGGCGAGCAGCTCGGGGACCCCGTTGAAGTCGGGGATCAGGTTCTCCACACCGGTGCCCGGGTTGAGCTCGTGGATCGCGCGCACCGTCTCGGCGTACAGCCAGGCGCCGCCGTCGGCGAGGTCGTCGCGGGCCACCCCGGTGATGGTCGCGTAGCGCAGGTTCATCGACTGCACCGACTCGGCGACCCGGCGCGGCTCGTCGCGGTCCAGCGGCTGCGGCTTGCCGGTGTCGATCTGGCAGAAGTCGCAGCGCCGAGTGCACTGGTCGCCGCCGATGAGGAAAGTCGCCTCGCGGTCCTCCCAGCACTCGAAGATGTTCGGGCAGCCGGCTTCCTGGCAGACCGTGTGCAGCCCCTCGGACTTCACCAGCTGCTGCAGCTCGCGGTACTGCGGGCCCATCTTGGCCCGGGTCTTGATCCACTCCGGCTTGCGCTCGATCGGGGTCTCCGCGTTGCGCACCTCCAGACGCAGCAGCTTGCGTCCGTCCGGAGCCGTGGGGGAGGACAGGTCAGTCACAGTCGCCAGCGTACGCGCCTGTCGGTGACACCGAGGTCACAGGTCGCGGCGGCGGAACACCAGCACGCTGGCCAGGCAGGAGACGGTCAGCAGCACCAGCAGGTAGATCCCCGCGTCCAGGTGCCCGAGGTGCGCGGCTCCCGGGCACTCGTCGATCTCGCAGCGGCGGCTGCCGACGTACTGGAGCCGGGTCTCGAGCCACCCGAAGACGTTGTTGCCCAGCGTCCAGCGGGCGACCTTGTCGGACTGGGCCAGCGCCAGGACCACCTCGCCGCCGACGCTGTAGGCGAACAGCAGGCCGAGCGTGGCGAAGGCGTGCCGGAACAGCATCGTCAGCGCGTACGCCCCGATGCCCGCGCCCGCGCAGAACAGCACCCCGCGGACGACGTGCCAGCAGATGTCGTCCACGATCGCGGACCCGTGCGGCACGTCCCGGTCGGCGGCCACCAGGTAGAGCGTCAGCCAGAACCCACCGAGGGTGACCGCGGCGACCAGGGCGCTCCAGGCGCCGACGGCGATCGCCTTCGCCGACCACAGCCGCGCCCGTCCGGGCGCGAACAGCACCTGGTTGGTGATCGAGCCGGACGCGTGGTCGCCGCCGGCGAACGCGCTCGCCCCGATGATGAGCAGCGCGGCGACCAGCAGGGCGACCCCGATGCCGTTGCCGCGCAGGGTGCCGCGCAGGTCGAGCGGTTCGCGCGGCAGGTAGCTCTGCGCCGCCGGCACCAGGGCGTCGCGGCACTGCTGCTCGGTGGCGCCCGGCCCGAGGTACTTCACCGGGTCCTTGAGGCACTTGTCCAGGTCCGCCTGGATGTCGGTGCGGTCGCTGTCCTGGGAGGCCTTGACCTGCGCGGTGGCGATCTCGGTCCTGGTCAGCGGCCTGCTCTCCCACGCGGTGAGTGCGGCGATGGCGGCGGCCGCCAGCACGGCGAGCAGCACCACCAGCCCGGTCGCACGCCGCACCCGGTACCGGGTCAGCTCGGTCCCCACCAGCCGGATCACCGCGCACCACTCCCGAGCCGCTCGGCGGCCTCGTCGGCGTCCGGGTCGTCGCCGGGCTCGGGCCGGTGCCCGGTCAGCGCCAGGAAGAACGTCTCCAGGGTCGGCCGGACAGCCCGTACGTCGGTCGCGTACAGCTCCTGCAGCGCGAGCAGCCGGACGATCTCCTCGGGGTGCTCGTGGCCCTCGACGAGCAGCGCGCCGTCGTCGCGGGTGACCTGGTAGCCGCCCTCGGTGAGCAGCGTCGCGGCCCGGTCCTGGTCCGCGACCGCGATCCGGGTGCGGACCACGCCCTCGCCGAGCAGGTCGTCGACCTTGCCGCCGGCGAGCAGTCGCCCGTCGCCGATGATCGAGACCGCCGAGCAGACCTGCTGCACCTCGGCCAGGATGTGCGAGGAGAGCAGCACGGTGATGCCGCTCTCGCCGAGGCCGCGGATCAGCTCGCGCATGTCCAGGATGCCGGCCGGGTCGAGCCCGTTGGTCGGCTCGTCGAGGACGAGCAGCTCGGGTTCCTTGAGCAGCCCGGCGGCGACGCCGAGGCGCTGCCGCATGCCGAGGGAGTAGCCGCCGAACCGGTCCTTGCCGCGGTCGGCCAGCGCGACCCGCTCCAGGGCCGCGTCCGCCCGGGCGGCGGGCAGCCCGGCCAGGCCGGCGAGCAGCTGCAGGTTGCGGCGTCCGGTCAGGTCGGGGGAGAAGCGCGGGCTCTCCACGACGGCGCCGACCCGCGGGCTCACCGCGTCGAGGGCACCGGGCAGCTGCGCGCCCAGCACGCTGATCTCGCCGCGGTCGGGCTTGCTGAGGCCGAGCAGCATCCGGATCGTGGTGGTCTTGCCGGAGCCGTTGGGCCCGAGGAAGCCGTGCACCCCGCCGCGCTCCACCGAGAGGTCCAGCCCGTCGACGGCGACGACCTTCCTAGCGCCGTCGCGGAACGTCTTGCGCAGGCCGTGAGCCTCGACGACGAGGTCAGTCATGCCGTGCGCCTCCTGAGGTTTCCCGAGTCCCCAGCATGTCGCAGATGCGGCTCAGGCCAGCGGATTGAGCACCGGGACACGCAGGTCCTTGGGTGCCCGCCCGGGCTCGGGCCGCGCCTCGTAGTCGGGCGTCCGCTCGTACGGCGCCCAGGCCAGCAGCTCGGTGAGCCGGCGCTCGACCAGGGGAGCCACCTCGGCGACGGTGACGTCGCGGCCGAGCTCGGCCGACAGCGAGGTCACCCCGGCGTCGTCGATGCCGCACGGCACGAAGCGGGCGTACCAGTCGAGGTCGATGTCGCAGTTGATCGCGAAGCCGTGCATGGTCACGCCGTTGCTGACCCGGATGCCGATCGCGGCGACCTTCCGCTCGGGCTTGCCGCCGCCGGCCTGCAGCCACACGCCGCTGCGTCCGGGCACCCGCGCGGTGGTCACGCCCAGGTCGGTGCAGGCACCGATGAGGGCCTCCTCGAGCCGGCGCACGTAGTCGACGACGTACACGTGCTCGGCCAGCCGCACGATCGGGTAGCCGACCAGCTGGCCGGGCCCGTGGAAGGTGATCTTGCCGCCGCGGTCGACCTCGATCACCTCGGCGCCGCCGGTGTCGTAGGGGCGCTCGTGCGGCTCGGTGCGCTTGCCGCAGGTGAAGACCGGCGGGTGCTCCAGGAGCAACACGGTGCCGGGCCCACCGGCGACCACCTGGTCGTGCAGCTCGCGCTGGAGGTCCCAGGCGGCGCGGTAGTCGAGGGTGCCGAGGTTGCGGTACTGCAGGTCGCTCACGACCCCGAGCCTACGCCGCCGATCAGCCCGCGCCGCCCATCCCCGTGAGCAGCACCGACTCCACGTCCGGGTCCGCGAACCGGAAGCCGGCGTCGAGCAGCGCCTGCGGCACCGCCCGGATCGAGCCGAGCAGCTCGGGGGCGAGCTTGCCGGCGGCCTGCCTGAGCACGATCGCGGGAACCGGGACCACCGCCGGGCGGCGCAGCAGCCGGGCCAGCTCCTCGGTGAACCGGGCGTTGGTCGGCGGGTCCACGCAGCACAGGTTCACCGGACCGGCGAGGTCGCCGTGCTCGGCCACGAACCGGGCCGCGGCCACCCAGTCGCGCAGCGAGACCATCGGCATGTACTGCCGGCCGGAGCCGACCCGGCCGCCGAGCCCGGCCTTGAACAGCAGCAGCAGCTGCTTGAGCGGGGCACTGCCGCGGTCCATCACCGGGACGGTGCGCAGCACGCAGACCCGGGCACCCGCCTCGACGGCGGGCTGGGTGGCCGCCTGCCAGTCCCGGGTCACGCCGGTGAGGAAGGTGTCGCCCCGGCTGTCGGAGCTCTCGGTGACCGGCTCGTCGCCGTGATCGCCGTACCAGGCGATGGCGTTGCCGGCCAGGAACGCGGGCTTGCGGTCGCTGGCCGCGATCGCCTCGGCCAGGACCCGGGTCGTGGTCACCCGGCTGGTCCGCAGGTTGCGCGCCCACCGCCGCGAGTGCGGGTTGCCGACGGTCGGGGAGCCGGCCAGGTTCACCACGACGTCGGCGTCCTCGACGAGGGCCCGGTCCAGGCGCCCGCCGTACGGGTCCCAGGTGTGCGGGCCCGCGGAGCGCGAGAGTGCCACCACCTCGTGCCCGGCCGCGCGCAGGTCGGAGGTCAGGTGCGAGCCGAGGAAGCCGGACGCGCCGGCGACGAGGAACTGCATGTGGCCAGCGTGACACGTCCTGCGTGAGGGGTCCGCGCCGCGCGGCGGTAGCCTCGACCCGTGACCGATTTCGATGTTGTCGTCCTCGGCGCCGGCCCCGGTGGGTACGTCGCCGCCATCCGCGCCTCGCAGCTGGGTCTGAAGACCGCTGTCATCGAGTCCAAGTACTGGGGCGGCGTCTGCCTCAACGTGGGCTGCATCCCGTCGAAGGCGCTGCTGAGGAACGCCGAGCTGGCGCACGTGCTCACCCACGAGAAGGACAAGTTCGGCATCACCGGCGACGTGTCGATGGACTTCAAGCCCACGCACGCGCGCAGCCGTCAGGTCTCCGAGGGCATCGTCAAGGGTGTCCACTTCCTGATGAAGAAGAACAAGATCGAGGAGATCCACGGCTGGGGCACGTTCAGCGGCCCCAACAGCATCGAGGTCCAGCTCAACGACGGCGGCAGCCGGACCGTCACCGCGGCGAACGTCATCATCGGTGCCGGTGCGACGGTCCGGCTCGTGCCGGGCGTCTCGCTCTCGCCGAACGTGGTCACCTACGAGGAGCAGATCCTCGACGACTCGCTGCCGTCCTCGATCGTCATCGGCGGCTCGGGCGCGATCGGCGTCGAGTTCGCCTACGTGATGAAGAACTTCGGGGTCGACGTGACCATCGTCGAGTTCCTGGACCGGATGGTGCCCACCGAGGACGCCGAGGTCTCCAAGGAGCTGCTGCGGCACTACAAGAAGCTCGGCATCAACGTGCTGCTCTCGACCGCGGTCCAGGGCGTCGAGGACACCGGCTCGGGCGTGCGCGTGACGGTCGCCCGAGCGGCCGGCGGTGACCCGCAGGTGCTCGAGGCGGACAAGTTCCTGGCGGCCTTCGGGTTCGCGCCGCGCCTGGACGGCTACGGCCTGGAGAACACCGGGGTGGCCACCACCGACCGCGGCGCCATCGCGATCGACGAGTACGGCCGCACGAACGTGGCCGGCGTCTACGCGATCGGCGACGTCACCGGCAAGCTGATGCTCGCGCACACCGCCGAGGCCCAGGGCATCGTCGTCGCCGAGACCATCGCCGGCGCGGAGACGATGCCGATCGAGTACGACTTCATCCCGCGGGCGACGTACTGCCAGCCGCAGATCGCCTCGTTCGGCTACACCGAGGAGCAGGCCAAGGAGAAGGGGTACGACGTCAAGACGGCGAAGTTCCCGTTCTCGGCCAACGGCAAGGCGATGGGCCTGGGCGACGCGGTCGGCTTCGTCAAGATCGTCGCGGACGCGACGTACAACGAGATCCTCGGTGCGCACATGATCGGCCCGGACGTCACCGAGCTCCTCCCGGCCCTGACGCTGGCGCAGAAGTGGGACCTGACCGCGGACGAGGTCGCCCGCAACGTCTTCGCCCACCCGACGCTGTCGGAGGCCGTCAAGGAAGCCGTCGAGGGCATCGCCGGCCACATGATCAACCTCTGAGCGCTGACCCGGCGCAAAAGGACGCGTGTCACCGCTGACCTGGCGCAAAGGTGCGAGTACTACTCGCACCTTTGCGCCAGGTCAGCGCAATTACGTGCACCTTTGCGCCGGGTCAGCGATCACACGGTCACCTTCTCGCGGGTCGGTGAGCCGGCGGCCGCAGCCGCCTGGTTGTAGCACCACCCGTAGAACAGCAGCAGGCTCAGCCAGGCCGCGATCACCAGGGCGTAACCGAGGGCGTACAGCGACGCCGGCACGTCGTCCTTGGTCTCGCGCTGCAGGAACTTCCGCTCCAGCACCGGCCGCACGGTGTCGCCGTCGTGCACGAGCACCTGGCGTCCCTGCGCGCCCTTGATCGCCGGGTCGTCCGGGGCGTACAGCGGCACCGCGAGCATCGTCGAGGGCGCCAGGTGCAGCCGCAGCATCGTCTTCCAGTTGCCGTACAGCGGGACGGCCTGCGCGGTCCGGTACTGACCCGGGGCGCCGGTCTCCTCCAGCTTCACCCGCATGATCCCGGGAGCGTCCTGCTCGGGGTCGCGCGGGATGCCGGCGTCGCTCGTGGCCTGCCCGCGGCCCTGCCAGGACAGCGAGTAGAACCAGATCGCGTCGTCGGCCGCGTCCGCCGGGTCCAGGGTCACCGTGACGTGCGCGAGACACCGCGTCTCGCCGTCGCAGGCCTTGTCGAGCGCAACGCCCGCGGAGATGTCGTCACCACCAGCGCGCGGCGGCGCGAACACCGCCATCAGCACGACGAAGACACCGACGCCGGCCAGCCCGAGCCAGCGCTGTCGCGGGACCGCGGCGGGGACCGGCGGGTTCGGGTCGGCGACGTCCTCCAGGCGCGCGACGTGCCAGGTGGCGAGCAGGCCGCCACCGATCGCCGCCAGGGTCCCGGCGCTGAGCATGAGCGGGAGCGCCGAGGCGGGCAGCGGCTGGGGCAGCGGCATGAAGACCTTCGACCACAGCCACTCGCCGTACAGGCCGAGGGAGCCGAGCAGCGCGCCGGACAGCACCGCGAACGGCACCCGGCGCCGCTGCGGCGGCACCAGCAGCGCGACCAGCTCGACCAGCACCGCGGAGGGGAGCATCAGCAGGAATCGCGCGGTCAGCACCCCGGGCAGCGGCAGGATCGTCAGGTAGAGGAACGCGTGGATCACCAGGTACGACGCGCCCGCGAGCAGCGCGCCACCGGGGCCGAACCAGAGCCGTACGGCGACGAAGACCCACGTCGCGACGAAGCCCATGATGACGAACTGGGTGACCGCCGGGAACTGCGGGACGCCCAGGTCGAACTCCATCAGGAACGCCACCGGGATCACGCACGCGCTCAGCGCGGCGGCGCCGAGCAGCCGGCCGGGCAGGCCCTGCATGGCGCGCGCGCCGACCTGGGCGGCCTCGGCCAGCAGCAGCGGCACGCCGAGGATGCAGGTGACCGCGCCGCCGATCATCATCACGTGCGTCGGGCCCCACTCGGTGACGTCCTGGCCGAAGATCCGGTGCCAGAAGTCGTCGGCCGGGAAGCCGACCAGCGCGATCGCGCCGGCGGCGGTGACGACCAGCGCGCCCATCGGCACCCGCCAACTCGGCGCCAGCCTGACCGTACGACGGGGGAGCGGGTCGCGGGCCAGGCCGATGCCGAGGATGCCCGCGTGCGTGAAGCCGAGGATGCCCAGGAAGATCGGGTAGTGCGACGGGTTCGCCAGCGGGCCGGGGTCGCGCCCGTTCTGCATGTGGATCGGGACGTCCCACCAGACCCCGAAGCCGGCCAGCAGGATCGAGCCGACCAGCAGGCCCGAGGGCAGCGCCACCCAGCGCGGCAGCCCGCTCCACGAGGCACACCAGTCCGCGAACCGGCTCACGAAGGTCGGCTTGTCCAGTCGCTCGCGCAGCACCACCCAGCCGACGAAACCGATCACGACTCCGGCGATGGCGCCGGCGTAGAGGATCTCGTGGAAGGCGGCGCCACCGGCCGGCGGCGGCGTCTCGAGCAGAGTCATGGCGTCCCCGTTATCTGTGACTTTGTGTCACAGACAAGGTCCCGCGCGCGGCCCTAGGGGGTCAAGAGCGTGTGACGGTTCGCACCAGCGCGGCGGCGACCCCCTCGGGATCGCGGTACTGCGGCACGTGGTCCGCGTCGAGCCGGACCAGCTCGGCGCCGGGGATCCTCGCGGCCAGGTCGACCGAGGCCTGCAGCGAGTCGGCCGGGTCCAGCGCACCGGCGACCACCGTGGTCGGCGCGGTGATCGCCGCGACCTTCGACCACTGCTCCGGGTTCTCCTGCTCGAGCGGGCCGGCCGGGGAGAAGTCCAGCTCGGTGGCCTTGAGCACCTGCTCGCTCAGGTAGTCGTCGGTGCCGGCGGCGAACCACATCCCCTCCTGGATCTTCGCCAGCGCCGGCACGTCCCCGGCCTCCTTGGCCGCCGTCCAGGCGGCCACCAGCTCGGGGTAGTCGTCCTCGGGCCACGGGTAGCCGCCGATGCCCGGGCACAGCAGCGTCAGCGAGGCCACCCGGTCCGGCTCGGTGACGGCGAGCGCGAGCGCGGTCTCCCCGCCCATGCTGTTGCCGACCAGGTGCGCCCGCTCCAGGCCGAGGTGGTCGAGCACGGCAACCAGGTCGCGCAGCGCCGTGTACTCCTCGGTGGCCGGCGCGGACCGGCCGAAGCCGCGCCGGTCGAACCGGATCACCCGGTAGTCGTCCAGCAGCGGCAGCAGTCGGTCCCAGATCGTCGAGTCGGCGATCCCGGGGTGGAGCAGCACCAGCGGGACGTCGCCGGTGCTCGTGTCGTCGTACCAGACGAGATCCGCCCCGGCGACCAGCTCCACGTCAGACCTCGAACTGAGCAGCCTCGAGGCGGGTCTTGACGTCGCGCAGGAACCGGCCCGCGTCGGCGCCGTCGACCAGGCGGTGGTCGTAGGTCAGCGACAGGTACACCATGTGGCGCACCGCGATCGTCTCGCCCAGGTTCGGGTCGTCGATGACCACGGCCCGCTTCACGACCGCGCCCGGGCCCAGGATGGCCACCTGCGGCTGGTTGATGATCGGGGTGTCGAAGAGCGCGCCGAACGAGCCCAGGTTGGTGATCGTGAAGGTACCGCCGGTCAGGTCGTCCGGGGTGACCTTGTTGGTCCGGGTGCGCTCGGCCAGGTCGGCGATCTTCTTGGCCAGGCCGGCGATGGACAGGTCGCCCGCGTCCTTGACCACCGGGGTGAGCAGGCCGCGCTCGGTGTCGACCGCGAACGCGATGTTCTCCCGGTCGAAGTAGGTGACCTGGCCGGCCTCGGTGTCGATGTTCGCGTTGAGCTTCGGGTGCTGCTTGAGGGTGTCGATGGCCGCCTTGGCGAAGAACGGCAGGTAGGTGAGCTTGACGCCCTCGCGCGCCTGGAAGTCGGCCTTGGCGCTGTCGCGGAGCCGGGCCACGTTGGTCATGTCGACCTCCATGACCTGGGTCAGCTGGGCCGAGGTCTGCAGCGACTCCACCATCCGGGAGGCGATCACCTTGCGCAGCCGGCTCAGCGGCTCGGTGGTGCCGCGCAGCGGGCTCGGGGTGGCCGAGGCGGCCGGTGCGGCCGGGGTGGCGGCAGCGGCCGGAGCGGGTGCGGCCGGCGCCGGAGCGGCCTTGGCCTCGGCGGCGGCGATCACGTCCTGCTTGCGGATCCGCCCGCCGACGCCGGTGCCCGAGACCGAGGCGAGGTCGACGCCCCGCTCGGCGGCCATCTTGCGGACCAGCGGGGTGACGTAGCCCGGACCGTCGCCCGAGGGAGCGGACGCCGCCGGAGCCGGGGCTGGCGCAGCAGGAGCCGGGGCTGGCGCAGCAGGAGCCGGGGCTGGCGCAGCAGGAGCAGGAGCAGGAGCAGGAGCAGGAGCAGGAGCAGGAGCAGGAGCAGCCGGAGGGGCAGGTGCGGCTGCCGGGGGAGCAGCGGGTGCCGGGGCCTCGGCGGCAGGAGCCGGGGCCGGGGCCGCCGGGGCAGCCGCCGGAGCGGACCCGGCCGCACCGATCACGGCCAGCTCGGCTCCGACCTCGACGGTCTCGTCCTCGCCGACCTTGATCTCCAGCAGGGTGCCGGCGACCGGCGAGGGGATCTCGGTGTCGACCTTGTCGGTGGAGACCTCCAGCAGTGGCTCGTCGACGGCCACGTCGTCGCCGACCTGCTTGAGCCAGCGGGTCACGGTGCCCTCGGTGACCGACTCGCCCAGGGCCGGCAGCGTCACCGACGTACCGGAGCCACCGCCGGACGGCGCGGCGGGAGCCGCGGGAGCCTCCGGTGCGGGAGCCGCGGGAGCCTCCGGGGCGGGAGCCGCGGGGGCCTCGGCGGCGGGCGCCTCGGCGGCCGCAGCCGGCTCGGGAGCAGCCTCAGGGGCCGGCGCCTCGGCCTGCGGTGCGGCGGCCGGAGCCTCACCGTCCGCGCCGATGACGGCCAGCTGCGCGCCCACCTCGACGGTCTCGTCCTCGGCCGCGGTGATCTCCAGCAGGACGCCGGCGACCGGCGAGGGGATCTCGGTGTCGACCTTGTCGGTGGAGACCTCCAGCAGCGGCTCGTCCACCGCCACCGTGTCGCCGACCTGCTTGAGCCAGCGGGTGACGGTGCCCTCGGTGACGGATTCGCCGAGGGCAGGGAGAGTGACAGGAGTCGACATGGGCTTCCTTCGGTTCAGGAGTGGGCGTGGAGGGGCTTGCCGGCGAGCGCCAGATGGGCCTCGCCGAGGGCTTCGTTCTGGGTCGGGTGGGCGTGCACGAGCGGAGCCACGTCGTCGGGGAACGCCTCCCAGTTGAAGATCAGCTGGGCCTCGCCGATCAGCTCGCCGACGCGGGCACCGACCAGGTGGACGCCGATGACCGGCCCGTCCTGGCGGCGGACCAGCTTGACGCTGCCCGAGGTCTTGAGGATCTGGCTCTTGCCGTTGCCGCCGAGGTCGTAGGTCAGCGTCTCGACCGCGTCGCCGTGCGCGGCGCGCGCCTGCTCCTCGGTCAGCCCGACGGAGGCGAGCTCGGGGTTGCTGTAGGTGACCCTCGGGATACCGGCGTCGCGGACCGGGGCCGGGTTCAGCCCGGCGATCTCCTCGGCCACGAAGATGCCGTGCGCGAAGCCGCGGTGGGCCAGCTGCAGGCCGGGCACGATGTCACCGACGGCGAAGACGCCGGGCACGCTGGTGCGCAGCCGCTCGTCGGTCGGCACGAACCCGCGGTCCACGGTGACCCCGGCCTCCTCGAAGCCGAGTCCCTCGGTGCGCGGGCCACGGCCGACCGCGACCAGGAGCACCTCGGCCTCGACCGGCTCGGCACCCTCGACATGGACGACCACGCCGCGCTCGGTGTGCTCGACCTTCTGGAACGGCGCCCCGGTCAGCGCCTTGATCTTCCGCTTCCGGAACGCGCGCTCGAGCTGCTTGGAGGAGTCGGCGTCCTCGGCGGCCATCAGCCGCGGCAGCGCCTCGACGATGGTGACCTGGGTGCCGAACGAGCTCCACACGCTGGCGAACTCGCAGCCGATCACGCCGCCGCCCAGGACCACCGCGGTGGCCGGGACCCGGTCCAGGGTCAGGGCCTGGTCGGAGGTGATGACCCGCTCGCCGTCGATCTCGAGGCCGGGCAGGGTGCGTGCGTAGGAGCCGGTGGCCAGCACGACGTGCTTGCCGGTCAGGGTCCGGTCGCCGACCGCGACGGTGGTCGGCGAGGTGAGCCGGCCGCTGCCCTCGACCACGGTGATGCCGCGGCCGTTGATGAGACCGGTCAGCCCCTTGAACAGGCGCTGGACGACACCGTCCTTGTAGGCGTTGACCCCGGCCATGTCGATGCCGTCGAGGGTGGCCTTCACGCCGAACTGCTCGGACTCGCGCGCCGCGTCGGCGACCTCGGCCGCGTGCAGCAGCGCCTTGGTGGGGATGCAGCCGACGTGCAGGCAGGTGCCGCCGACCTTGTCCTTCTCCACGAGAGCGACGCTCAGGCCCAGCTGGGCCGCACGCAGCGCACAGGCGTAGCCGCCCGATCCTGCACCCAAGATCACCACGTCGAAGTGGTCGGCGTCCGCCACGTTCCCTCCGCTCGCTGTCGAAGCCCTGCGCCGCTGTCCGGCCCATCTTTGCACTTCCCCGCGAGGAGTCCACGTCAGGGCCGACACAAGACTTCCCGCCGGAACTTGTGCGCGTCCCCACCCCGGATGCCGCAGAATGGCGCGCATGGGTTTGCTTGACCGGTTCCGCCGTCGTGGTGGCCTCAGCCGTGGCGGTCCGACCGGGTCCACCGTCCGTGGCTCCGACTCCGAGGACGCGCGGCACCTGCGCGACTGGGTCGCCAGCCGCCGCGGGGTCGAGGGCTTCGTGGAGCCTCGTACGACGGTCACCGAGGTGACCCTGCTGCTGGTCGCCCACGACGGCGAGTGGACCCGGCGACGGGTGCCTTCGGTGCAGTGGGCGCACGAGTTCGCGAACAAGCTCGGGATCCCGTCGTACGACGCCGCGGTGGTCGGCATCCCGCAGCGGATGCGCGACTGGAACCGGCAGCAGAAGCAGGCCCAGAACCCGAACCGGTCCCCGAACCCGTTCAGCAGCCCACCGCCCTCGCAGGCCTAGCCGGCCAGCGACTCGACGTACTCGACCAGGGTCGCGGTCGCGAACCCGGTGCCCCCGCTGGGCACGTGCCCCCACGGACCGCCGGTGTTGTACGACGGGCCGGCGATGTCGAGGTGGGCCCAGGGGAGGCCCTCGACGAAGACCTCCAGGAACGCCGCCGCGAAGAGCGAGGACCCCCAGCGCACCCAGTTGTGCTGGAGCAGGTCGGCCACCTTCGACTCGGTGCGCACCGAGTCGCGCTGCTCCTCGGGGATCGGCAGCCGCCAGAACAGCTCGCCGGTCCGGGTGGCGCAGGCCTCGATCGCGGCCACGGTCTCGTCGTCACCGAACAGCGCCGCGATCCGGTCCCCGAGCGCGACCACGGCCGGTCCGGTCAGGGTGGAGACCTCGACGATCGAGTCCGGCCGGTCCTGCGCGGCCATGGTCAGCGCGTCGGCCAGGATGAGCCGGCCCTCGGCGTCGGTGTTGAGCACCTCCACGGTCTTGCCGGACAGCGTGGTGAGCACGTCGCCGGGCCGCATCGCCGAGCCCGAGATCATGTTCTCGGCCAGCGGCAGGTAGCCGGTCACGGTCACCGGCACCTTCGCGGCGGCGACCGCCTTCATCGCGGCCACGACCGCGGCCGCGCCGGCCATGTCCGACTTCATGTGGCTCATCGAGCCGCCAGGCTTGATGGTCAGGCCGCCGGAGTCGTAGGTGATGCCCTTGCCGACCAGCGCGACCGACGTACCGGCGTCGGCGGGGGCGTAGCGGAGCCGGACCAGGCAGGGCGGCGCTGCCGAGCCGAGGCCCACCCCGAGGATGCCGCCGCAGCCGAGCCGGGCCAGCTCGTCGGCGTCGAGCACCTCGGCCTCGATCCCGGTGCCCTTGACGGCGGCCACGATCTGCTCGGCGAAGACCTCCGGCACCAGCACGTTGCCCGGGGTGTTGACCCAGTCGCGCGCCTCGTCGGCGACCTCGACGAGCAGCTGCGCGCGCCGCACGGCGTCGACCACGTCGGCGCGCCGGGCTGCCTCGCTGAGCACCACGACGTCGGCCAGCCTGCTGCTCGCCGGTGGGGTGCGCAGGGCGTCGTACCGGTAGAGACCGGTGCCGAAGCCCTCCACCACGGCGCGGGCCGCGTCGGCCTCCTCGGCCGGCAGCGCCAGCGCCACCGAGGCGGCGTTGCCGAGGTTGCGGGCCGCGATGCCCGCTGCCCGCCGAACCTTCTCCGCGGTCAGGTCGTCGCCGGGACCGAGCCCGACGGCGAGCACCCGCCCGGCGTTGACCTGGTCCCCGCCGGGGAACTGCGCCACCTCGCCGAAGGAGCCACGGAACCCGAGCGAGGCCAGCATCGGAGCGAACCGCCGGCCGTAGGCGTCCGCCACCGACCGGGAGGCGGGCACCGGCACCAGGGCCTTGCCCTTGCCGGTGGTGATGCCCACGACCACCACGTCGGTGCGGACCTTCTCGGCGGCCGCGCGGCGCAGCGTGTAGGTCGTCACGGGCTCGATGTTAGAGCCAGACGGGCTGCGGTAGTTTGCGGCCATGTCGTCGTCGTCCAGCCCTGCGCTGAAGCACTCCCCGCTCCACGACCGCCATGTCGCCCTCGGCGCCAAGTTCTCCGAGTTCGGCGGCTGGGAGATGCCGCTGGAGTACGACGGCGTGGTCAAGGAGCACACCGCCGTGCGCACCAGCGTCGGCATCTTCGACGTCAGCCACCTCGGCAAGCTGGTGGTCCGCGGCGACGGGGCGCTGGAGTTCGTGAACGCCTGCCTCACCAACGACCTGGGCCGGATCGAGAAGGGCAAGGCGCAGTACACGCTGTGCTGCGACGAGGAGACCGGCGGCGTCGTGGACGACCTGATCGTCTACCTCAAGGACGACGACCACCTGCTGCTGGTCCCCAACGCCGCCAACACCGCCGAGGTCGCCCGCCGGCTGCGTGCCGCCGCGCCCGTGGGCATCGAGATCGCCGACCACCACGAGACGCACGCCGTGCTCGCCGTCCAGGGCACCAAGTCCGACGAGGTGCTCGCGGCCGCGGGCTTCCCGGTCGGGCACGAGTACATGAGCTTCGTGGAGACCCCGTTCGAGGGCGAGGACGTGGTGGTCTGCCGGACCGGCTACACCGGCGAGCGCGGCTACGAGCTGATCGCGCCGTACGGCGTGGCGGTGGCGCTCTGGGACGCGCTGATGAAGGCCGGGGAGGCGTACGACATCCAGCCGGCCGGCCTGGGGGCGCGCGACACGCTGCGCACCGAGATGGGCTACCCGCTGCACGGCCAGGACATCAGCCTGGCGATCACGCCGGTGCAGGCCCGGCTCGGCTGGGCGATCGGCTGGAAGAAGGACGCGTTCTGGGGCAAGGAGGCGCTGCAGGCCGAGAAGGAGAACGGCCCGATCGTGCTGCTGCGCGGCCTGGTCGCCTCCGGCCGTGGCATCGCCCGCCCGCACATGAGCGTGCTGCTCGCCCCGGACCTGCCGGTCGGCGAGATCACGTCGGGCACCTTCTCGCCGACCCTGAAGAAGGGCGTCGCGCTGGCCCTCGTCAACGCCCAGGTGGCCGAGGGGGCCGAGGTGACCGTGGACGTACGCGGCCGCGCCGAGGTCTTCACCGTGACCAAGCCGCCGTTCGTCGAGCCCGGTGTCAGGGAGGCCTGAGATGACCAACGCCCCGGAGCCCTTCGGCTCGTTCACCGCCTCGGCGGGCGCCCCCTGGTGGTGGCAGCTGCTCGACGCCGACGGCCGGGTGGTCACGCCCGCCGACGGCCGTCAGGAGTTCCCGACCCGCGCGGACGCCGAGTCCTGGGTGGGGGAGTTCTGGGCCGAGCTGGCCGAGGACGGCGTCGCCGCGGTCACGCTCTTCGAGGGCGACCGCGAGGTGTACGGCCCGATGTCGCTGGAGGCCTGAGCCTCAGTCCAGCTTCTGGCCGATCTTGACCTGCGTCTTCGGCATCCGCAGCGGCCGGATCTGCAGGATCCGGATGAACGCGTAGAACGTGGTGCCCTTGAGGTCCTCGCCGGGGAACCTCGCGCGCAGCGCCCGGCGCAGCCGGAACCGGGTGTAGACGATGTCCACCAGCAGCAGCAGGATGCTGGCCGACCACAGCAGGCTCGCCACCGACTGCGTGCTCGACCCCGGCTTGCCGACCGACATCAGCACCATGATCACGATGAGGATCGGCAGCAGGAACTCGGTGAAGGTGATCCGGGAGTCCACCCAGTTGCGGATGAAGCGCTTGACCGGGCCCTGGTCGCGCGGCGGCAGGTACCGCTCGTCGCCGGACTTCATGCCCTCGCGCATCTTCTTGTTGTTCTCCGCACGCCGCTCGCGCAGCAGCTTCTGCGCACCCTTCTTGTCCATACCGGCGCGGGCGCGCTCCTTCGAGGCCGCCTGGGCCTCCTTGCGGGTCGGCGTCGGACGGCCCTTGCCGCCCTCCTTGGCGATCGCCTCGGCGGCGGGCTCGGACTTGTCGGTACGACGGAACAACGCAGACCTCATCGGGCAGGGGGGTGAACGCCAGCAGGATATCCGTCAGACTCGTGGGGTGCGGAACGACCCACGCCGCGCCATCGAGCGCGAGGCAGAGCTGCGGGCGTACGCCGTGCTCGGGGCGGAGGACATCCCGACGCTGGAGCGTGTGGTCGACCTGGCCGCGGCCCTGTGCGGCGCGGCCGTCGCGGAGATCAACGTGGTCTCGACCGCCGACGTGGTGCACGTCGCCACCACCACCCGCGACCACCGCCGGGTGCCGCGCGAGCACTCTTTCTGCAGCCACGTCATCGAGCACGACGCCGACAACTTCACCGTGCACGACGCGCGGTCGACGCTGCCGTTCGCCCGGAGCCCCTACGTCACCGGGGAGCGAGGCTCGATCCGCTCCTACGCCTCGGCCCGGCTGGTCGCGCCGACCGGAACCGTGCTCGGCACCCTGTGCGTCTTCGACGAGGTCGTCCGGGAGTTCGACGAGGACCAGCTGGCCACGCTGCGCCTGCTCGCCGCGCTCGTCGTCGACGTGCTCGAGCACCGCCGTGAGCACCGCGAGCTGGCCGGCTCGGTGGCCAGGCTCGCCGACTCGCACCGCGAGGTGTGCACCTCGAACGAGGCCCTGGACGGGTTCGCCGCGCAGGTCAGCCACGACCTGCAGGCGCCGGTGGCGACGCTCGGGATCGCGCTGTCGATGCTCGAGGACCGCGCCCGTGACGAGGAGAGCGCGCAGGTCCTCGACATCGCCCGGTCCGGCGTACGGCGGATGCAGCAGATGATCGCGGACCTGCTCGACTTCGCCGTGCTCGGGAGTGGCCGGCCGCCCGCCGTGGTCGACCTGGACCGGGTGGCCCGCCAGGTGGTCGACGACCTCGGTTCCCTGCTGGCGAGCGCGAAGGTGGAGGTGGGCCCGCTGCCGCGCCTGCTCGGCCACGAGAGCGAGGTCCGGGTGGTGCTGCAGAACCTGGTGGCCAACGCGGTGAAGTTCGCCGCACCGCACCGCGTCCCGCGGGTGGTCGTGGCGGGGGAGGTGCGCGGCGACCGGGTCCGGGTGACGGTGACCGACAACGGGCCCGGGGTTCCCGAGGACGCGCGGGACGACGTGTTCGCGCCGCACGTGCGCGCCGAGACGACCGTCCCCGGCTACGGGATCGGGCTGGCCACCTGTGCCCGGGTGATCCGGGCCCGCGGCGGAACCATCGGCGTGGACCCGGCGCCCGCGGGCGGGGCGACGTTCTGGTTCGAGCTGCCGGCCGGCTGAGGAGCCCCCGCTCGGGGATCGCTCAGTCGCGGTGCGACTTGCCCGGCAGCGCGAGCATCCGGTCCAGCGCCACCTTGGCCCACTTCTCGGTCTCCGGGTCGACCTCGATCTGGTTGACCACGGTGCCCTCGACCAGCGACTCCAGCGCCCAGACCAGGTGCGGCAGGTCGATCCGGTTCATCGTCGAGCAGTAGCAGACGGTCTTGTCCAGGAACACGATCCGCTGCTCCGGGTGCGCGGCGGCCAGCCGCTTGACCAGGTTGAGCTCGGTGCCGATCGCCCAGACCGAGCCCGGCGGCGCGGCCTCGACGGTCTTGATGATGAACTCGGTCGAGCCGACCAGGTCGGCCTTGAGCACGACGTCGTGGGTGCACTCGGGGTGCACCAGCACCTTGACCTCGGGAATCTCGGCGCGCAGGGAGTCGACCACGTCCGCGCTGAACCGGCCGTGCACCGAGCAGTGGCCCTTCCAGAGGATCATCTTCGCGTCGCGCAGCTCCTCGGCGCTCAGCCCGCCGTTGGGCTTGAGCGGGTTCCAGACCACGCAGTCCTCGAGGGAGTAGCCCATCTTCAGCACCGCGGTGTTGCGGCCGAGGTGCTGGTCGGGCAGGAAGAGCACCTTGGCGTCCGGCTTCTGCGCGAACGCCCACTCCAGCGCGACGTCGGCGTTGGAGGACGTGCAGACCGCGCCGCCGTGCTTGCCGCAGAACGCCTTGATGTCGGCCGAGGAGTTCATGTACGTCACCGGCACGACCTGGTCGGCGATGCCCGCGTCGGCCATCGCGTCCCACGCGTCCTCGACCTGGGCGAGCCGGGCCATGTCGGCCATCGAGCAGCCGGCGGCCAGGTCGGGCAGCACCACCTTCTGGCCGGGCGCGGTGAGGATGTCCGCGGACTCGGCCATGAAGTGCACGCCGCAGAAGACGATGTACTCGGCCTCCGGGCGGGCGGCCGCGTCGCGGGCCAGCTTGTAGGAGTCGCCGGTGACGTCGGCGAACTGGATCACCTCGTCGCGCTGGTAGTGGTGCCCCAGCACGAAGACCCGGTCGCCGAGCGCCTCTTTGGCGGCCCGCGCACGGGCGACCAGGTCCGGGTCGGAGGCCGGCGGCAGGTCGCCCGGGCACTCCACGCCACGCTCGGCGGACAGGTCCTGGCCGCGGCCGAGCGGCAGCAGCGGCAGGTCGACAGTGGTCATGGACCAAATCCTCCCATGGGGTGTTACAGCAATGCCCCCTGGTGCAAGTACGGCGCCGGCGGTTCCATTCCTCGGACGGCGAGCGAACCCGACGGCTGCGCCACCAGGCCGGCCTCCTCGGCGACCGCGCGGGCCCACGGGTTGGCGTCGGTGACGTGCGCGACCGTGGGTGCGGACCCGGTGGCGAGCGCGTTCCGCAGCAGCGACCGGGCGGTGTCGTCGTCGTGGGCGCAGAGCACCGCCGGGGTGCCGTCCTCGTCGAGGTAGGCGTAGCCGCCGTCGGTGGTGACCAGCCGGAACTGCGCGGCGAGGATCGCGTGGTCGGGCCCGTGCCCACTGCCGCGCACCTGGCGGTCCAGTGCGTCCAAGTCGACCGTGCCGGACGCGAGTGACCCGTCCTCGACACGCGCCGTGCCGGCGAACCGCCACTGCGGCACCAGCGTGAACCCGGCTGCCCGGTAGCGCTGCTCGGCCTTCGGGTCGGCGCTCGCCGAGAGCATCGCGCGCGGGCAGTCCACGCCGTACGAGGAAGCCGCCTCCATCAGCTGCCGGCCGATGCCCTGGCCCTGCAGGTCCAGCCGGACGGCGTACGAGGCCAGGAACCAGGTGGTCTCGCGCCGGAACGAGACCGCGAAGCCGACCACCTCGTCGCCCGCGACCGCGACGACGCACCCGCCCGGGTCGGTGGCCAGCAGGTGCCCGGTGCGGCGCAGCCAGCGCTCCCGGCCGGCCGCGCTGCGATGGCCGAACGACGGCTCGACGTCGCCGTACGCGGCATCGGAGATCCGCTCGGCGGCATCGAGGTCGGCGGGGGCCATGGGTCTGATCGCGAGCTGCACGGGTCTATCGTCCACGCCCATGCGGGTCGTGATCGCGCCGGACAAGTTCGCCGGCACCCTGACCGCGGTCGAGGCCGCCGACGCCATCGCCACCGGCTGGCGGCGGCGGGTCCCGGACGCGGAGCTGGTGACGGTGCCGATGTCCGACGGCGGGCCCGGGTTCGTCGACGTGCTGCATGCCGCGCTCGGCGGCGACCTGGTCGCGGTCACCGTCGCCGACCCGTACGGGGAGCCGGTGCCGGCCACGATCCTCGTGGTCGGCGAGACCGCCTACCTGGAGAGCGCCCAGGCCGCCGGGCTGCACCTGACGCCGGAGAGCGCCCGGGCGCCGCGCCGGGGGAGCAGCCGGGGCGTGGGCGAGCTGATCGCCGCCGCGCTCGAGGGTGGCGCCACCCGGATCGTGCTCGGCGCGGGCGGGTCGGCCACCAGCGACGGCGGAGCCGGGCTGCTTTCCGCGCTCGGCGCGACCGCCGACGTGCCGCTGGACGCCGGGCCGGACGGCCTGGCGGGGATCGGTGCGCTCGACCTGTCGGCGGCGCGGGCCCGGACCGCCGGTGTCGAGCTGGTGCTCGCCTCCGACGTGGACAACCCGCTGCTGGGGCTGTTCGGGGCGACCAAGACCTACGGCCCGCAGAAGGGGCTCACCGAGGACGACCTGGTCGAGGTGGACGGCCTGCTCACCGCCTTCGCCGGCCTCGCCGGGCGGAAGGCCGCCAGCGAGAAGGGTGCCGGCGCCGCGGGCGGGATCGGCTACGCCCTGCTGCTCCTCGGGGCCACCCGCGCGCCGGGCGTCGAGACGGTCGCGGCGGCGGTCGACCTGCCCGGCCGCCTCTCCGGCGCGGACCTGGTGGTCACCGGGGAGGGCTCCTTCGACTTCTCCTCGCGCTCCGGCAAGGTCCCGTACGGCGTCGCGCAGGCCGCCGCGGAGCACCTGCTGCCGTGCATCGCCCTGGCCGGCCAGGTGCTGGTCGGGTCCCGGGAGATGCGTGCCCTCGGCATCGAGGCGGCCTACGCGGTGGTGGACCTCGTGGGGGAGGAGCGGGCCTTCGCCGCACCGTCCGACGCGCTGGCCGACCTGGCCGAGCGCGTTGCGCGGACGTGGGGCCGGGAATAACCGTCGGTGTGCGACGATTGTGCCTGTTGGCATGCCGACACCGACTGCCCGCCCAGGGCACGACGAGAGAACCACGGGAGAGACGATGACCGAGCAGGTCGAGACCACCACCGCGACTGACGCCGGACACCGCGCCGACAGCATCAACGTCAGCGACGCCGCTGCCGCCAAGGTCAAGAACCTCCTCGAGCAGGAGGGCCGCGACGACCTCGCGCTGCGGATCGCGGTCCAGCCGGGCGGCTGCTCCGGCCTCCGCTACCAGCTGTTCTTCGACGAGCGGAACCTGGACGGCGACGTCGTCACCGAGTTCAACGGCGTGAACGTGGTCGTGGACCGGATGAGCGTGCCGTACCTCAACGGCGCCACCATCGACTTCGTCGACAGCATCGAGAAGCAGGGCTTTACGATCGACAACCCGAACGCCACCGGCTCTTGCGCCTGCGGCGACAGCTTCCACTGAGCGGGTCTCCCGCACAGGACAAAAGGCGGCGCTCCCCGATCGGGGAGCGCCGCCTTCGTCGTAACCGGAGAGGCCCGGTCAGTCCAGGGGTCAGTCGAGATGCAGGTGCAGCCGGGCGGCTAGGTGCGCGGCCGCCTCGCTGACCGTGATGACCGGCTTGGCGATCTCGCGGGGAAAGTCCTCGAACTCGATCGAGGGAACGGTGCCGAGCGCGTCGGCCGAGATCGTCTGCTCGGGAAGCCCCATCTGCGACGCGCAGGCGGTGCAGTCCGAGTGCATCTGAACAGTCGTGTCCTGGTCGTCGTACGCGAGACGCTGGTAGCTCATGCGCTCGACGCTATTGGCTACTTCCCGGTACTCCTACGAGTACCGAACGGTAGGCTGCGGATTTCACGAGACTCTCATCTCGCCGCAACATTCCCGCCGAACTCTGAGGACCCATGCCGCTCCTGATCGCCGGTTCCATCGCGACCGACCACCTGATGACCTTCCAGGGCAAGTTCGCCGACTCGCTGGTCGTCGAGCAGCTCGACAAGCTCTCGGTCAGCTTCCTCGTCAACGACCTCGAGATCCGTCGGGGCGGCGTCGCGGCGAACATCTGCTTCGGGCTCGGTCAGCTCGGCCTGGACCCGGTCCTGGTCGGCGCGGTGGGCGAGGACTTCGCCGACTACCGGTCCTGGCTGGAGCGGCACGGCGTGGACTGCGAGTCCGTGCACACCTCGGACAGCAAGCACACCGCACGGTTCGTGTGCACCACCGACACCACGATGGCGCAGTTCGCGTCCTTCTACCCGGGCGCGATGAGCGAGGCCCGGCTGATCGAGCTGCACCCGATCGTGGAGCGTGTCGGCGACCCGGACTACGTGCTCATCGGTGCCGACGACCCGGACGGGATGCTCCGGCACACCGAGGAGTGCCGCCAGCGCGGCTACGCGTTCATCGCCGACCCGAGCCAGCAGCTGGCCTTCGGCGAGGGCGACCTGATCCGGCAGCTGATCGAGGGCGCCACGCTGCTGTTCAGCAACGAGTACGAGTCGCACCTGATCGAGTCCAAGACCGGCTGGAGCGCCGAGGACGTGCTCGACCGGGTCGGCACCCAGGTCATCACGCTCGGCAAGGACGGCGTCCGGATCGTCGCGAAGGGCCAGGAGCCGATCCACGTGCCGGCCCTGCAGAACGTGAGCGCGGTCGAGCCGACCGGCGTCGGCGACGCCTTCCGCGCGGGCTTCCTCGCCGCCGCCGACTGGGGCCTGTCCCACGAGCGCGCGGCCCAGGTCGGCTGCACCCTGGCGGCGTACGTCGTCGAGACGGTGGGCACCCAGGAGTACACCTTCACCCACGAGGAGTTCGTGGCGCGCCTCGGTGCCTCGTACGGCGACGACGCGGCTGCAGAAGTAGGGAAGTTCCTCAGCTGACCCGGCGCACGGAGTAGACCGGGACGCCGTCCTCGGCCGGCTCCGCCCCGAGGTACTCCTGCTCGCGCATCCGCGCCCAGGCCGGCACGTCCACCGCCGCGGCCACGTCGTCGGAGGCGACCGCGATCACCCCGCCCACGGGCACCTCGGCCAGGTGCTTGCCCAGCTCGATGATCGGGCGCGGGCAGAGCATGCCGCGGCAGTCCAGCAGCAGGTCCGCGCTCACAGCCCCGCCTCCTCGCGGATCCCGGCCACCACGTCCGGCAGCGCGGCCAGCAACCTGTCCACGTCGTCCGCGGTGGTCTCGCGGCCCAGCGAGATCCGCACGTTGCCGTGGGTGAGCGCGCCCATCGCGGCGAGAACGTGGCTGGGCTCGAGCGCGCTTGCCGTGCAGGCCGAGCCGCTGGCCACCGAGAACCCGCGCCGGTCCAGCTCGCCCACGATCGCCTCGCCGTCGACGTACAGGAACGAACACGTCAGCAGGTGGGGGAGGCGGACGTCCGGGTCGCCGACCACGTCGGTGTCCGGGATGGTGGCCACCCCGGCGCGCAGCCGGTCCACCAGCGCGTGCTGGCGCGCGGCCAGATCCTCCTGCTCGGCGACCATCGCCTGCAGCGCGGCCGCGGCGGCCAGCGCGCCGGCCACGTTCTCCATCCCGGTGGCGCGCTCGTCGACCCGGTCGTCGCCGGGAAACGGGTTGCGCCAGCGGGCACCCTTGCGGACCAGGAGCACGCCGACACCCGCCGGCCCGCCCCACTTGTGCGCGGAGGCCGCCGCGGCGGCCCAGCCCTCGGGGAGCGGCAGCCGGCCGGCCGAGGCGCAGGCGTCCAGGAACAGCGGCGCGCTCTCGCCGTACGACGCCACCGGCTGCACCGTGCCGACCTCGTGGTTGGCGGCCTGGACGGCGACCACCGTGGTCCCGGCGGGGGGCTCCTCGGTGACCCGGCCGAGCGGGTCCACGGCGAGGGTCGCGAAGGAGCCGCCACGGGCCTCGTGCCAGCGGCCGGCGTGCATCACCGAGGCGTGCTCGACGGCGCTGGCGGCGAGCAGGCTCCCCGACCGCGCGTGACCGGCCAGCAGGCCGAGGACGCCCAGGTGCACGGCATGGGTGCCGCTGGGGGTGAAGGTGACCTCGTCGGGCCGCACGCCGAGCGCCTGCGCGGTGGCCTCGCGGGCGTTGTCCAGCATGATCCGGGCATTCCGGGCGGGCCCGTGCAGCCGCCGCGGATCGGCGTACCCGTGCTCGGTCGCCTGCTCCAGGACCGTCTTCGCGGCCGGGTGCAGCGGCTCGCCGGAAGCACTGTCGAGGTACGTCGTCACACGTGAAATCTAGGCCCTCGCCGGGTAGCGCCGGACGTAGTCAGGAGCACATCGCGGCACGCCGCGTCCAGGGCCCCGACCTGGGGGTAGAACCGGGCAGACGCAGTAGTAGGGTTCGGCATGTTCGCCCAGGAGAGATGTTCGGTCTAGAGAGAGGGCTCGTTCGTGGGTCTGCATCTGCCCAAGCGCGCTCGGAAGCTCGCAGCGGGAACCGTCGCCGGTGCGTCGTTGCTGTTCCTCACCGGCTGTTCGGATGAGAACGAGTGGCAGCGCCTCGCCATGCCGGATCCGTCCACCAAGGAAGCGCACCACGTGCTCGACCTGTGGCAGGGCGCCTGGCTGGCCGCGATCCTGACCGGCATCCTGGTCTGGGGCCTGATCTTCTACGCGATGATCAAGTACCGCCGCCGCAGCGAGTCCGAGATCCCCGTGCAGACGCGCTACAACCTGCCGATCGAGATCTTCTACACCCTCGCGCCGGTGATGATGGTCATCGTCTTCTTCTTCTTCACCGTGGACGCGCAGGACAAGATCCTGCACGCGCCCAAGGACCTGGACAAGGCGAACGCCCAGGCCGACCAGTCGGTGACCGTCGTCGGCCAGCAGTGGTCGTGGACCTTCAACTACACCGATGTCGATGCCCTCGGTGGCGACACCGTCTACGAGGGCGGCACCACCGCCGACGAGCCGACGCTGTGGCTGGTCAAGGACAAGCAGGTCTCCGTCGACCTGTACTCGCCCGACGTCATCCACTCCTTCTGGGTACCGGCCTTCCTGTTCAAGATGGACGTGGTGCCCGGTCGTGAGAAGGAGAACCACTTCATCCTGACCCCGGACCGGACCGGCACCTTCGAGGGCCGCTGCGCCGAGCTGTGCGGCGTCTACCACTCGCGGATGCTGTTCAAGGTCAAGGTGACCGACCAGGCGTCGTTCGACGCGCACATGAAGGACCTCCAGGAGCAGGGCAACACCGGCCTGGCCCTCGGTGGCGAGAACGTCGGCCAGCAGCCCGGCCTGGAGAGCAACGGAGGAGAAGAGTGACCGCGGTCTCTGACGCACCCACCGGCATCGGCGCACCCTCGCGCACGCTGGGACAGCAGGTCGTCCGGATCCTCACGACGACCGACCACAAGCTGATCGGCAAGCTCTACCTGGGCACGTCGTTCGCCTGGTTCATCCTCGGCGGCATCATGGCGCTGCTGATCCGCTCGGAGCTCGCCTTCCCGGGCCAGCAGGTGGTCAACGACGAGGTCTACAACCAGCTCTTCACCATGCACGGCACGATCATGCTGCTGCTGTTCGCGACGCCGCTGTTCTTCGGCTTCGCGAACGTCATCATGCCGCTGCAGATCGGCTCCCCGGACGTCGCGTTCCCGCGCCTGAACATGTTCAGCTACTGGCTGTTCCTGTTCGGCGGTCTCATCGCCGGCTCCGGCTTCATCTCGCCCGAGGGCGCCGCCGACTTCGGCTGGTTCGCCTACACGCCGCTGTCCAACGCGGTCCGCTCGCCGGGCATCGGCGGCGACCTGTGGATCATGGGTCTGTGGATGGCCGGTCTGGGCACCATCCTCGGTGCGGTCAACTTCATCACCACGATCATCTGCATGCGCGCCCCCGGCATGACCATGTTCCGGATGCCGATCTTCGTCTGGAACACGCTGGTCACCTCGCTGCTGGTGCTGATCGCGTTCCCGATCCTGGCCGGCGCGCTGCTCTCCCTCGAGGCGGACCGCAAGTTCGGCGCGCACGTCTTCGACGCGGTCCACGGCGGGCCGATTCTGTGGCAGCACCTGTTCTGGTTCTTCGGCCATCCCGAGGTCTACATCATCGCGCTGCCGTTCTTCGGCATCGTGACCGAGATCCTGCCGGTGTTCAGCCGCAAGCCGATCTTCGGCTACGTCGGCCTCGTCGCCGCGACGCTCGGCATCGCGATCCTCTCGGTGGCGGTGTGGGCGCACCACATGTTCGTCACCGGCGCGGTCGACCTGCCGTTCTTCTCCGGCATGACCTTCCTGATCGCGGTACCGACAGGCGTGAAGTTCTTCAACTGGATCGGCACCATGTGGGGCGGGTCGTTGAGCTTCGACACGCCCATGCTGTGGTCGATCGGCTTCCTGACCACGTTCCTGTTCGGTGGCCTGACGGGCATCATCCTGGCCTCGCCGCCGCTGGACTTCCAGGTCTCCGACTCCTACTTCGTGGTGGCGCACTTCCACTACGTCGTCTTCGGCACCGTGGTGTTCGCGATGTTCGCGGGCTTCTACTTCTGGTGGCCGAAGATGACCGGCCGAATGCTCGACGAGCGGCTCGGCAAGATCCACTTCTGGCTGCTGTTCGTCGGCTTCCACACCACCTTCCTGGTGCAGCACTGGCTCGGCGTCGAGGGCTTCCCGCGCCGGTACGCCGACTACGGCGAGCACGACGGCTTCACCACGCTGAACCAGATCTCCACGATCGGCGCGTTCCTGCTCGCGTCCTCGACGCTGCCGTTCTTCTGGAACGTCTACAAGTCGCGGCGCGCGCCGAAGGTGACCGTCGATGACCCGTGGGGCTGGGGCCGCTCGCTGGAGTGGGCGACCTCCTGCCCGCCGCCGCGGCACAACTTCGTGTCGATCCCGCGGATCCGCTCGGAGTCCCCGGCGTTCGACCTGCACCACCCGGAGATCGCCGCACTGGAGTACGCCGAGGACCTGGCGCCTGCCGAGACCAACCCGGCCATCGACGAGGGGAAGGACGCCTGATGAAGTCCGAGACCTGGATCTTCGCGATCTGCACGGTGTTCTTCGTGCTGGTCGCCCCGGCCTACTGGCTCATCACCGAGGACCCCACCGGGACCTCCGCGCTGGTGATGACGGCGCTGCTGACCCTGCTGGTGAGCTTCTACCTCTACATGCACGCCCGGCGGATGGACCCGCGCCCGGAGGACCGCAAGGACGGCGAGATCGCCGACGGCGCGGGCGAGCTCGGGTTCTTCCCGCCGTACAGCTGGTGGCCGCTGTGGTGCGGCCTGACCCTGGGCATGATCGTGCTCGGCGTGGTCATCGGCTGGTGGCTGGTCATCATCGGCGCCGTGCTCGGCTCGCTGGCCCTCTGCGGCCTCATCTTCGAGTACTACCGCGGGGTTCATGCTCACTGAGCGTGAACAGAGCAACCACGCCGGGTCCTTGATACAAGGGCCCGGCGTGATGCTTCCCACGACGTTGTGCGGGGATTTGCGTGCATTCGATCCTCCGGGGTCTTGTTACCCTGGATCCGTCCATACTGCACGAGCCGGGCGGGGAGCACCCATGCGTTCGCGTCGTACTCTGGCCGCGGCATCCGCCGCGGTCCTTCTCATGGTGAGCCTCTCTGCCTGCGGCGGTGGCGGCGGCACCACGTCGGTCTCCGACAAGCCCGGCGGCGACGCCACGTCGGAGGCTCCGGAGACCTCGAAGGCCAGCGTCACGGCCAGCATCCCCGCCGACGCGACCGGCGTGAAGGTCAACCGCTCCCTGCGCCTCGACGTCGCCGACGGCACCCTCGAGAACGTCACCGTCAACGGTGGCAAGGCCGGCCCGCTGCGCGGTGCGCTGTCCACCGACAAGCTCTCCTGGCAGAGCACCAGCCGGCTGCAGCCCGGCTCCACCTACCAGGTGCAGGGCACCGCGGTGGACGCGAAGGGCCGCGAGACGACGTATGCCTCGACGTTCACCACCGAGGTGCTGCCGCTGGACCGGCAGACCTTCCCCAGCTTCGTCCCGCTGCCGGGCTCGACGGTCGGCGTCGGGATGCCGGTCATCATCCGCTTCGACGTGCCGGTGACCAACCACGCCGCCATCCAGCGGCACCTCAAGGTGACCAGCGTGCCGGCGCAGGCCGGCGCGTTCCACTGGATCTCCGACACCGAGGTGCACTGGCGGCCGCAGAAGTACTGGCAGGCCGGCACCAAGGTGACCGTGGCCGCGAACATCGACAGCGTCCCGGCGGGCAACGGCGTCTACGGCCAGAAGAGCCGGACGAGCTCGTTCACCGTGGGCCGCTCGATGGTCAGCAAGGTGGACATGAACACCCACCAGATGCGCGTCTTCAAGGACGGCAAGCTGATCCGGACGATCCCGATCACCACCGGCCAGCAGCCGAAGTTCACCACCCGCTCGGGCACCAAGGTCATCATCGAGAAGTTCCGCCGCAAGCGGATGAGCTCGGAGACCGTGGGCATCCCGGTCAACAGCGCGGACGGCTACGACATCGACAACGTCGAGTACGCGATGCGGATCACCTACTCCGGTGAGTTCGTGCACGCGGCGCCGTGGTCGGTCGGCTCCCAGGGCCGGGCCAACGTCAGCCACGGCTGCACCGGGATGAGCACCTCGAACGCGAAGTGGCTCTACGACAACACCATCGTCGGCGACGTGGTCGAGTACACCGGCACCAGCAGGGAGATGACGCTGACCAACGGCTACGGCGACTGGAACCTGCCGTTCAACGCCTACTCCGCGGGCGCGTGACCCTCGAGGTTGTGCAGGTTCTTCGCGGTCGCTGAGGTCCGCACCGTGGCCGGGTCGGGGTAGGTCCGGAACAGCCGGTCGGCGGTGCCCGCGGTGGTCACTGTGAACCAGTAGTGCTCGTTCTTGTAGTGGTGCAGCCGGTGGTTGCGCCAGACCGCCTTGTAGACGCGGCTGCGCGGCTTGTAGTCGCTGTGCACCAGGTAGTGCGTCCACTCGTAGAGCAGCCCGATGGTCGCGAGCGCGAGCATGAACGTGAGTCCCTGGCCGAGCCGGGGGAAGGCGAGCAGGCTGATCGCGTAGTAGCCGGCGATCACGAAGACCAGCGAGCGCCACGGGATGAACACCAGCGGGATGTCGCGCGGGTCGGCATGGTGCCGGCGGTGGTCGCGGGCCAGCTCGCTGTCGACCCTGACCCCGGCGACCTTGCGCGGCCGCCAGTGCAGGATGAACACGTGGATGACCCACTCCAGCACCGGGAAGGTCACCACCAGGACCACCGGGCCCCACAGGTCGGAGAGCCGCCAGCCGCCCTCCGCGATCCGCCAGCCCAGCGCGACCAGCAGCGCTGCCAGGATCATCCAAGGGCTCGGGTGCCGGACGAACTCGCCGAAGGTGGAGCGCAGCGTGACCGCCGTACGACGGGAGCCGGTGATCCGGGACTCCTCGGCCGCCAGGCGCTGCTGGGCCAGGGCCTCGACCTCGGGGCTGACCTTGCTCATGCCTCTTCTCCCTCGTAGTCGTCCAGGCGGTATTCATCAAGGAGGGCGACCATGGCTTCGGTGGCCGGGCGCAGGAAGTCGGCCGCAGCGATCGACGCGGCCTCGGGATCTCCGGCGAGAACGGCCTCGCTGATCCGCCGGTAGCCGGCAAGGTCGCTCACCTCGCCGTCGAGGAGCGGCGCGAGGGCCTCGATGGCCGGCTCGTAGGACTGCCGAAGGTTGTTGAACATCAGCCGGAACACGATCGAGTCGGCCAGGTCGACGACCACGTCCCAGAACGCCAGTGCGGCCCGCTGCCGTGCGACTGCCCCCTCGGCAGTCGCCAGGGCGTCCACGGCGGCGGGCAGCGTCGTCCGTGCGCCGTGCGCCCGTACGACGCGGCGCGCGGCCAGCGCGGTCACCTGCGGCGCGATCGCGTACCGGGCCTCGATGATGCTGCGCGCGACCGCCGGGTCCAGCTCGCCGGCCCGGACCAGCAGCCGGGGGAGCAGGTCGAGCCCGGCGTGCCGCTGGAAGTCGCGCACCGTGGTGGCGCCACCGTGCCGGACCTCGACGAGCCGGGTGGCCGACATCCGCTGCAGGGCCTCGCGGACCGCGGGCCGGGACACGCCGAGCAGCTCGGCCAGCCGGCGCTCGCTGGGCAGGGCGTCGCCGGGCCCGAGCGTGCCGTCGACCACCTCGGTGAGCAGCTGGTCGAAGACGTCGTCGGGGACGAGGCGCTTGGTGATCGGCTTGAGGTCCACCCGACCACCCTCGCCGCAGGGTGGTCAGGTGGTCAAGTGGTCAGACCAGTGGTCTAGGTCACTCCGTGCAGGCGTTGTTCGTGGTGGTCAGCAGCATCTCGCCCACGGTGTCGTCCTGCTCGATGCCGAACTGGTACTCGGTCCCGTCGCCGAGCGGGACGATCCAGTACCCGTTCCTCAGGCTGCCCTGCGGGTAGGCCGCCTCGACCTTGGCGCGGGGGGAGCCGAGGCCGATCCGCTCCGGGGTCTTCATGCCCGGGCGGGCACTGATCGCGGCGACGCGCACGGTCAGGCCGAACCAGCCGTCGGAGCGGTTCTCCACGGGGGTCTGGTAGGGCAGCACCAGGCTCACGCACGCCTCGCCGCCCGGTGAGGGCACGACGGTGCCGCCGGCCTCCCGGACGTCGGCCTTGGTCATGCCGAGCTTGATGCCGTCCACCTCGTCCGGTCCGAAGCCGCCGGCCTCGTCAGCGCAGTCGCCGGCGAAGGACCGCGGCACGCCGAGGTAGTCGATCGTCTCGCAGTCCCAGGCGTCCTGACTGCCCATGCCGAGGATCCACTGGCCGTCGCGCACCGCCCACAGCGCCACGTAGCCGCCGCAGGCGTTGTAGAGGCCGCTGGCGTAGCCGGCGCTGCTGTACTTCCGCACCGTGATGCCGTGCTCGCCGCAGGTGGAGCCTTCCCGTGCCGCCTGGGCGGCCTGGCCGGCGACGAAGGCTTTGAAGGCGGGGGTGGTCCCGGTCAGCTTCGCGGTGTCGGCCTCGTCGACCACGAACACGCCGTCTCCCGGGTAGGTGATCTCGGTGGGGACCTCGGTGATCCGGTCCTCGGACTTCGGGCCGCCGCCACCGGAGGTCAGCGCGAACGGCACCCCGACGGCGACCAGGACGGCCAGGCCGGCGCCGGCGACCGCGGCGTTGCGCCGGCGCACCCGGCGGCGGTCGCCGAGGCGGCGGATCTCGGAGGGCGGCAGCGGGCTGGTGGTCAGGTGTCCCATGGTGAAGCTCTCGAGCTGGTCGATCGGGTCGTGCTCAGGCATGGCGGGCTCCCGGGTCGTTCGCGTCGGTGGGGGCGAGCAGGGCGGCGAGGGCGGCGCGGCCCCGGGAGAGGCGAGCCTTGACGGTGCCTTCCGGGACGCCGGTCTCGCGGGCCACCGCGTGCACCGGCAGGTCGCAGAGGTGGTGCAGCACCAGCGCCTGGCGCTGCTTCTCCGGGAGTCGCCTGAGGGCGGCCACCAGGGCCACCCGGGACTCGTCGGCCGAGGCCGTCTCGGTGGCGGGGGAGACGGCCCGGTCCGGTGGCCGGTGGGCGAGCCTCGTCCGGCGCCAGCGGCTGACCGCGAGCCGGTACGCCGTGGTCCGCACCCAGGCCTCCGGGTGCTCGACCTTGGCCAGCGTGCGCCGGTGCGCCCAGGCCCGCACGAACGCCTCCTGAACGCACTCCTGGGCTTCGTCGCGGTCGCCGATCATCGCGTAGAGCTGGCCGGTCAACCGCGCGAAGGAGGAGGTGTAGAAGTCGTCGAACTCTGCCTCGTCCATGGACCCCTCCGCCTTGTCGTGTCTGTCGGGGTGGATACGCCTGGGGGAGCAGCTCGGTTGCATTCAGTTTTTCCGCGAGCGGGCAGTTTGTACGTCGCGACATGCAGCGAGCGGGCAGTTTGGCGGAAACCTGTTCCGACAAACTGCCCGCTCGGCGTGTTTCAGCGGTGACGAGGTGCCCGCTCGCGCACCTTGGTGTGTCAGTGGCGCAGCGTCTCGCCGTCCACGTCGTGGTGGCCGTCGAACTGGTGCCCGTCGGCAGCGTGGCCCTCGAGCGGAGCCTGGTGGTCGTGCTCGAGCTCGGCGTGGTGGTGGCCCTCCTCGAGCTTCTCCGCGGTCGGCTTCTGCACGTTGTCCGCGAACCAGGCGTGGGAGGCCTTGGCGCGCAGCCGGTCCAGGCGAGCCTTCGGGGCCGAGACCCCGTTCGCGTCGGTGCCGTTCGCACCGGTGTACACCACGTCCCGCTGCCGTGCGGTCAGCGTGTAGGCACGGTCCTCGCTGATCGGCAGGTGCCGCTCGGAGTAGCCGCCCTCGGCGTCGCGCATGATGATGCCGGTCTCGTAGCCGTGCAGCAGCACGTCGTTGTCGTGGCGCTGCAGCGAGATGCACCAGCGCTTCGCGAGGATGAACACCAGCGGCGGGATCACGAAGATCGCGGCCCTCATGAAGTACGTGATGTGGTTCAGATTCAGCTTGAACGTGGTCGCGATGATGTCGTTGCCGCCGGCGGCCCAGAGCAGGCCGTACAGCGAGATCATCGCCGCCAGGAACGCCGTCCGGGTCGGGGCGTTGCGCGGCCGCTGGAGCAAGTGGTGCTCCCGCTTGTCGCCGGTCACCCACTGCTCGATGAACGGGTAGGCGAGCACGACGCCGAGCAGCGCGATCGGGGCGATCTGGCCGGGCAGGAAGACGTTCCACGAGATCGTGATCCCGAAGATGTGCGTCTCCCAGCCGGGCATGATGCGCAGCAGACCCTCGGCGATGCCCATGTACCAGTCGGGCTGCGAGCCCGCGGTCACCTCGGCCGGGTTGTACGGGCCGAAGCGCCACACCGGGTTGATGGTCATCAGTCCGCCCATCAGCGCGATCACGCCGAAGACGATGAAGAAGAACCCACCGGCCTTGGCGGCGTACACCGGCATCATCGGGTAGCCGACGACATTCTGCTCGGTACGGCCGGGACCGGGCCACTGGGTGTGCTTGTGGAAGACGAGCAGCAGCATGTGCGCACCGATGAGCGCGATCAGCAGACCCGGGATCAGCAGCACGTGCGCGATGTAGAGCCGCGGGATGATCACGTCGCCGGGGAACTCGCCGCCGAACATGAAGAACGACATGTACGAGCCGAGCACCGGGGTTGCCTTCACCAGGCCGTCCGCGATCCGCAGGCCGGTGCCCGAGAGCAGGTCGTCGGGAAGCGAGTAGCCGGCGAAACCCTCGAGGATGCCGAGCAGCAGCAGCAGGCCGCCGATCAGCCAGTTCAGCTCACGCGGCTTGCGGAACGCGCCGGTGAGGAAGACGCGCATCAGGTGTACCAGCATCGCGGCGATGAACAGCATCGCTGCCCAGTGGTGCATCTGCCGCATGAGCAGACCGCCGCGGACGTCGAAGCTGATGTGCAGCGTGGACGCGTAGGCCTCGGACATCTCGATGCCGCGGAGCTGGTCGTAGGAGCCGTTGTAGACGACCTCGCCCATGCTCGGCTTGAACCACAGGGTCAGGAAGACGCCGGTGAGCAGCAGGACCACGAAGCTCCACAGCGCGATCTCGCCGAGCATGAAGGACCAGTGGTCCGGGAAGACCTTGCGGATCTGCTTCTTGGTGGCGGTGGCGAGGCCCAGGCGCTCGTCGGCCCAGGTGGCCACGGCGCCGGCGGGGTTCGCCTTCTTGCGAGCGGCGGGGGAGGTGCCGTTGGTCGAGGCAGTGGCGCTCATGTCAGATCACTCCGATTCCGCTCCCAGTAGCTGGGCCCGACTGGCTCGGTGAAGTCGCTCGTGGCGATCAGGTAGCCCTCGTCGTCGACGGCCAGCGGCAGCTGCGGCAGGTGCCGGCCGGCCGGGCCGAAGACGACCTTGCCGTTGTCCGCCAGGTCGAAGGTCGACTGGTGGCACGGGCAGAGCAGGTGGTGGGTCTGCTGCTCCCACAGCGAGATCGGGCAGCCCACGTGGGTGCAGATCTTGGAGTAGCAGAGGATGCCGTCGACGCCCCAGTTCTCGCGGCCCTTGGCCGGCTTGATGTCGTTGGGGTGCATCCGGACCAGGATCACCGCGGCCTTGGCCTTGGCGGCCTGCAGCTCGGCGCCGTGGATCTCCGGCTCGCCCTCGGCGTTCTCCTCGAAGAAGATCGCCGGCTCGGCGTTGACCAGCTGGCCGATCACCATGTCGGAGGGCTTGATCTCGGCACCGTCGACGTCCTGGACGACGCGCATGCCCTTCTTCCAGACGGTGTGCGCCAGCGTGTCGCCAGGCAGCGGGCCCAGGTCGCGCAGGAACACGATGCCCGGCAGGCCGAGCGTGGCCAGCGCGCCGAGCAGCGAGTTGCGGACCAGCGAGCGGCGGGCGATGCCCGAGTCGGCCAGGCCGGTCTCGAACGCGGCGACCGCCTCGGTGCGGTCCTCCTCGGGGGAGGAGGCCGAGTGCCGGTACTCGACGATCTCGTGGTCGCTCATCAGCTTGCGCGACCACTGGATCGCGCCGAAGCCGATGCAGAGCAGCGCGCCGCCGAGCAGGCCGCCGAACGCCACGTTCTGGGCGCCCATGTCGAGGAAGGTGTCGTCACCGTCGATGGTGAAGTACGCGACGCAGGTGAGCAGCGCGAAGATCGAGGACAGCCCGAAGAGGGTTGCCACCTGGCGCTCGGCGCGCTTCTCGGCGGCCGGGTCGACGTCGGTGGGACGCGGCAGGTGCTCGGGGAGCCCCGGGTCGGGGATCGGCTCGGCGACCGTGGTCGTGGCGAGCTCGTGCTGGTCGGTCACGCGACGTCACCCTTCTTGGTCTTCTTGGAACGCGCGGTCTGCGAGGTGATCCAGATGCCGGCACCCACGACGACGGCGAGGGTCAGCCAGGCGAACATGCCCTCGGCCACCGGTCCGATCGAGCCGAGGGTGAAGCCGCCGTACGACGGGGTGTCCTCGTTCTTCTTCAGGTAGCTGATGATGTCCTGCTTGTCCTGCGGGGAGAGCACCTCGTTGGAGAAGACCGGCATCTGCTGCGGGCCGGTCAGCATCGCCTCGAACAGGTGCTTCTCGGAGACGCCGACCAGCGAGGGCGCGAACTTGCCCTGGGGCAGGGCGCCGCCGCTGCCGGCGAAGTTGTGGCACGCGGTGCAGTTGGTGCGGAAGAACTCGCCACCGCGGGAGACGGCCTCCGGGTCGTCGGTCTTGGCCTCGTACTCGTCCGCGGCCGGGACCGAGGGGCCCGGGGCGAGGGAGGCGACGAACGCGCCCAGCGCGTCGATCTCGTCCTGGGTGTAGACCACGCGCTTGCGCAGCGCCTGCGAGCCCGGCTGGGCCATCGGCATCCGGCCGGTGCCGACCTGGAAGTCCACCGCGGCGGCGCCGACGCCGGCCAGCGACGGGCCGTACTGGTTGCCGCGCTCGGTGAGGATGCCCTCGCCGTTCTTGCCGTGGCAGGAGGCGCAGCCGACCAGGAAGAGCGCCTTGCCCTTCGCGATCTCCGAGGTGCTGTCGGCGGTCTTCTCGGCACTGGCCGGGGAGAGGGCCACGTAGAGCCCGCCGGTGGTCAGCAGGGCGACCAGCAGCACGGCCGGGCCGGCGAAGCGGCTGCGCCGGTGAGCGGAGAGCCGAGCTGAGATCTTGCGTGTGAGTCGCACACCAGGTCCTATCGGTTCAGGCTTACTTGAGGAGGTAGATGGTCGCGAAGAGGCCGATCCAGACCACGTCGACGAAGTGCCAGTAGTAGGAGACGACGATCGCGGTGACGGCCTGCTCGTGGGTGAACCGGCGCGCCACGAAGGTGCGGCCGAGGACGAACAGGAAGGCGATCAGGCCACCGGTCACGTGCAGGCCGTGGAAGCCGGTGGTCAGGTAGAACATCGTCCCGTACGACGACGCGGGGATGGTGATGCCCTCGTGGACCAGCTCGGTGTACTCGAACGCCTGACCGCCGATGAAGATCGCGCCCATGATGTAGGTGAGCACGAACCACTCGCGCAGACCCCACTGCTTGAGGTTCAGCAGGCCGCCGGTGCGGCCGACGATGCCCTTCTCCGCCGCGAACACGCCCATCTGGCAGGTGACGGACGAGAGCACCAGGATGGTGGTGTTGACCGAGGAGAACGGCACGTTCAGCTTCTCGGTCGACTGCGCCCACAGCTCCGGGCTCACCGCGCGGATGGTGAAGTAGCTGGCGAACAGCGCCGCGAAGAACATCAGCTCGCTGGAGAGCCAGATGATCGTGCCGACGCTGACCATGCTCGGCCGGTCGTGGTGCCCGTGCAGACGGGATGCTGGGATCACAGAGGTTGCTGTCGCCACGCGGCCATTATGTCGGTACGGCTCGGTGGTGCCACCCCGACCCCCGGTTTTGGTCGGCCGTGTCGGCGGGGGTGATCGGAGGGGGTGGCACGTGTCACCCGGAAGCGCCCCGTTCGCGGGGTTTCGCGGCCTCGTCCCTAGGCTGTCAGGGTGCTGGTAACGCTGGCTTCGACCCCCGATCTGCCGCGGTTCACGGCCTCCACCTTCTTCACCGGGTGGGGCCTGGACCCGCTGGCGTTCGTGGTCACGGTCTGGGTGGCCGGTTTGTACCTTTTCGGGGTCTGGACGCTGCGCCGGCGCGGTGACTCCTGGCCGCTGGGCCGGACGCTGGCCTTCGTCGCCGGGGGGATGGGCTCCTTCTACGTGGCCACGTCCTCGGGGCTCGGCCGGTACGACACCACGCTGCTGAGCGTGCACATGGTCCAGCACATGGCGCTCTCGATGCTGGTGCCGCTCTTCCTGGCGCTGGGCGCCCCGGTGACGCTGGCGCTGCGCACGCTGCCCGCGCTCCCGCGCCGCTGGCTGCTCGCGGTGCTGCACTCCTGGGTCGCCAAGGTGCTCAGCTTCCCGCCGCTGACGCTGGCGCTCTACGTGCTCAGCCCGTGGGCGCTGTACTTCTCCGGCTGGTACGGCGCCTCGCTGCACTCGACGTTCGTGCACGAGATGATGCACGTCCACCTGGTGCTGGTCGGGTCGCTGTTCTTCTGGCCGCTGGTCGGCGTCGACCCGCTGCCGGGCCGGGTGGCCTATCCGTTCCGGGTGCTGCTGGCGGTGCTGACGCTGCCGTTCCACGCGTTCCTGGGCATCACGATCATGAACCAGACCGACCTGCTCGGCGGGGACTGGTACCCGAGCCTGCACGCGACGATGCCGTGGCTGCCCGACCCGCTCGACGACCAGCACCTGGCCGGCGGCATCCTCTGGGGGTCGGGCGACCTGGTCGGCCTGGTCATCTTCGGGGTGCTGTTCGTGCAGTGGGTGCGCTCGTCGATGAAGGAGGCCGAGCGAGAGGACCGGCGGCTGGACCGGCTGGAGCGGACGCAGCAGGGCAGTGCCGGCGGCCAGTGAGTAGCATCACCCGCGTGACTGCGAACTCCACGCTGAAGGTCCTGGTCTACAGCGACGACTCCGACGTACGGCAGCAGGTGATCCTCGGGCTGGGCAAGCGCGTCCACCCCGACCTGCCCGAGCTGGAGTACGTCGAGGTCGCGACCGAGCCGGTGGTCTGGCAGCAGCTCGACGCGGGTGGGATCGACCTGGCCATCCTGGACGGCGAGGCCACCCCGGCCGGCGGCCTGGGCGTGGCCCGGCAGATGAAGGACGAGATCTACCAGGCGCCGCCCGCGCTGGTGCTGACCGGCCGGCCGCAGGACAACTGGCTGGCCACCTGGTCGCGCGCGGACGCCGCCGTCTCGCACCCGCTGGACCCGATCGAGCTCGCCGAGGCCGTCACCCGGCTGCTGCGCTCGCGGGTCCCGGCCACGAGCTGAGGCTCGGCGTGGGCTCCCACACCTGGCCGGACGTGCTCACCTCGCTCGTCCGGGGGGAGGACCTGAGCGCGGAGCAGACCGCCTGGGCGATGGACGAGATCCTGACCGGCTCGGCCACGCCGGTGCAGATCGCCGGGTTCGCGGTGGCGCTGCGGTCCAAGGGCGAGACGGTCGCCGAGCTGCAGGGCCTGGTGGATGCGATGTACGTGCACGCGACGCCGCTGAGCGTGCCCGGCCGTACCCTCGACGTGGTCGGCACCGGCGGTGACCGGTCCTTCTCGGTGAACATCTCCACGATGGCCGCCATCGTGGCCGCGGGCGCCGGCGCGACCGTGGTCAAGCACGGCAACCGGTCTGCCTCCAGCAAGGCCGGCAGCGCCGACGTCCTCGAGCAGCTGGGCATCCGGCTGGACCTGCCCGCCGACCAGGTGGGCCGGGTGGCCGAGCAGGCCGGCATCACCTTCTGCTTCGCCGCCGCCTTCCACCCGGCGCTGCGGCACGCCGCGGTCGCGCGCACCGAGCTCGGCATCGGCACCACCTTCAACTTCCTGGGCCCGATCGCGAACCCGGCCAAGCCGGCCGCGCAGGCGATCGGCTGCGCCGACCCGCGGATGGCGCCGGTGATGGCCGGCGTGTTCGCCCGCCGCGGCGTGGACGCCTGGGTCTTCCGCGGCGACGACGGCCTCGACGAGCTGACCACGACGACCACCTCGCGGGTCTGGGTCGTCAGCGGCGGGGCCGTCTCCGAGTCGGTGGTGGACCCGGCCGCCCTCGGCATCCCGGTGGGCACGACCGAGGGGCTGCGCGGCGGCGACGCGGCGCACAACGCGGACGTCGTACGACGGCTGCTCGGTGGGGAGCGCGGCCCGGTGCGCGACGCCGTCGTGCTCAACGCCGGGGCGGCGCTGGCCGTGCACGCGGCCGGCGAGGGCAGCCTCGAGGAGCAGCTGGCGGCCGGAATCGCCCGGGCCGAGGCGGCGCTCGACGAGGGCCACGCCGCGGCCGTGCTGGACCGGTGGGTCGAGGCCGCCTCGCTCTAGGTCAGCTCCAGCTCGAAGCGGCCGTCCGCGCGCGGGCTGAAGCCGAGACGCTGGTAGTACGGCGCCACCATCCGTGCCGGGGTGACCACGCGGGTGAAGCCGTGCTCCTGGAGCGCGCCGCTGTGCCGCCAGACGAACTCGCCGGGGGAGAAGTCCCGGAAGCGCGGGGTGACGTAGTCCAGCTGCACCTCGGCCACCCCGTCCCCGGCGTCGTGGATCAGCACCACGCCGACCGTCTCGTCGCCGCGCAGTACCAGGAACGCCGCACTGCCCTCGGCGGCCCCGTCGAAGGTCAGGTCCGGCTGGTAGCGCAGGATGTCCGCCTCGTGCACGCGGAGCACGTGGCGCAGGTAGTCGTCCTCGGGCCCGACCTCGAGGACCGTGTACGCCTCCTGGTCGTGCCGGGTCCGGACCAGGTTCCGGATGTGCCACAGGTTGATGAGGCTCAGGGCGATGTTCATCGCCACCAGCGGCCAGATCTCCAGCGCGATGTTGAACCCGGTGAGGACGAGGCAGGCGGCCAGGTTGAAGACCCGGAACCGGAGCACCCGGGTCTGCATCACCGAGTAGATCAGCAGCGCCGAGCCGAGCCAGCCGACGAGATCGAGCCAGGACATGGCCCGAGGCTAGGTCATCGGCAGGTCAGCGGGCTCGCGCCACGGCGGCGCTGTTGCGGTCGACCCGGCGCTTGGCGAGCCAGAGGGCGAGACGTCCTGGCCAGCGCAGCACCAGGTAGGCGCGAGCCGCGAGCGGATGCATGTACCTCATCCGCAGTCGATCACTCTCCTCCATCGAGACGCTCTCGCCCTGCACGGTCGCCGAGTCGGCGTGCCAGCGGAACGACGCCAATGTGGCCGGGATCGCCACCAGGCGACCGCGACGTCGCAGGCGCAGAAACAGGTCGAGGTCCATCGCGAGCCGGACCGACTCGTCGAGGGCGCCCACCGCCATGACGGCGTCGTAGCGCATCAGGCTGCCCGGCTGCGGGACCAGGTTCGGGCCCCAGCCGAGGATCCAGGCCGCCAGCCGTCCCGCGCGGCTGCGGAAGACCACCTCGCCGCGCTCGTCGATGTAGTCGCACCAGCCGAAGGCCATCACCGCGTCCGGGCGCTGGTCCAGCAGGCTCGTGGTCCGCTGCAGCGAGCCCAGGCTGAGCAGGTCGTCGTCACCGAGCCAGGCCGCGTACGTCGTACCCGGCCGTGCCGCGGCGAGACCCGCGTTGAGCGCTCCGGAGAGCCCGCCCCGCCCGGGGTCGGCCACGAAGCGGGCTTCGTACTGCTCGGCGACAGCCTCGACACCTGTCCCGGGAGGGGCCACCAGCACGATGTCGATGTCGCCTACCTGCTGGGAGGCGATCGAGTCCAGGCAGAGCCGGAGCAGGTCGGGCCGCCGACCCAGGGTCGGCACGATCATCAGGATGCCCATGAGACCGTCTCCGGCTCCTGGACGGTTCTCGGCGCGTCTTCGTCGAAGGCACCCAGTCCCCACGGTGCGCAACAGCCAGCGATCGCGAGCAGGGCGAGCAGAACAAGTTCCCAGGGGCTGCCGCCGAGCGCAGGGTTGCCTCCGAGTCCGTCGCCCGCCTCGCGATGGGCGACCCAGACCACGCTCGTCGCGACCGCGACGGTGGTCATCGCGACGACCGTGTGCACCAGGATCCGTCGCGGCGGGCGGGAGACCTGGGGAATCGCCAGGAGCATCACGACGAGTACACCCATCCACAGCGGCAGGCTGTACCGCCCCTGCCAGACCGGGCCCTGATGCGGGTAGGCGATCACGGTCAGCGTCGTGGGTACGACCACCAACATGGCCAACAGCAGGCCCAGGGCCAGGCGCAGACGCGGCCGTGCGACGCGCGCGGTCCACATCAGGGCGGCCAACAGGAGCACCGCCCACAGCGCGTACACGAAAACCGGTGGATGCTCGTTCCGGGTGGGGTAAGCAGCGATCGCCTGGAGCGCCCAGAGGAACTGGAGACCGAACAGCTCGCCGATCGCCGCGTGCCCCTGGTCCTGGGCCGGACCGAGCGCGTTGGTGCTGGCGTGACGCACCCAGACCACCGAGAGCAGGACCGCGAACATCACAACAGAGCCGGCCGTGGTCCAGGTGCGCAGATCGGTGCGGAGGGCAGTGAACCACTGCTGCCTAGGAACCAGTACCAGGGCCGTGACCCCCGTCAGCGCCAGCCACATCGGGCCGGTCGTGTGGGTGGCTGTCAGGGCGACCGCACCGATGGTGGCGGGGAGAGCCAGCTGGCCTCGACGTTCGTACGTACGGGTGAAGGCAGCGATCGACGCCCAAAGGAGTGCCGCACCGGCGTAGGTGAGCCCGTTGGGGCTGGCGATCGAGGTCGAGTAGACCAGGACGGGCGTGATCCCGATCGTGAAGATGAGGGCGACCCAAGATGGCCCGCTGCACCGGACCAGCAGTGCTGCCGACCAGGCCAGCAGCAGCGCGCACAGGAGCGCCGTCACCGCGCGCATGACGTAGTCGGCGGCGGCGCCGTCGAACGGACGAGCGATCGTGCCGACGATCAGGTAGTACGCCGGGTTGTACCTGCTCGCTGCCGTGGCGATCCGCTGCTGGTGAGGATCGGACGCGGGTGTGCCGACGCAGTTGGCCGCCTCGGTGTAGTTGTATCGTTGGCACTCGCTGCGAGCTGCCCGGACGATGTTGGCCGGGATCGTGACAAGGCCGCCACGACCCTCAGTCGGCGGGCCATCGTCGAGCCATTGCCAGCGCGCGACCGCGGTGGCTTTGTACACGTGGTCGAACTCGTCGATACCGCGGAAGGCCGGCAGTGCCAAGATCCACGCCGCCTGGACCAGCAGCAAACCGACGAGCGTGCCGCCGAAGATCCGGCGGGCGCTGGGCTCAGGACGCACGTTCCTCCCCGTTCGGCCGAACGTCCGCGCTGTCGTCCCGCACAGGCCCCGCAGTATCGCGAAGAGCCAGCTCACGCACCAGCATCGTCACCGTGCGCTCGAGCCGGTGGATGCGCTGGCTGGTCGCGACCGCCGAGTAGATGAAAACCATCACCAGGACGTACAGCACCAGGTCGGTGCCGCGGCCCACGCCGATGGCGTTGGCGACGCGGGTGGTCAGCAGCGGCCAGAGCACGGCGATGATCCCGAGCACGACCACCGTCAGGCCGGCCAGCCGGCGCAGCAGCAGGTGATGGCCGGCGCCGCGGTCGCGCAGCACGAGCACGCCGAAGCCCAGCGCTCCGGTGATGAGCAGGATCTTGATGATCATCGGGCCGAGCGCAGCCTTCTCAGGGCGAGGTCGAAGAGGATGTTGAACGCGTTGCTGTTGCGCTGCCCCTTGGCGCGCGAGTAGTCGGTGTAGCTGACCGTCGTCGGGACCTCGGTGTAGGTCAGTCCGTTGGGGACGATCGACTCGAGGAGCTCGCTGGCGTAGGCCATCCGGGGAAGGTCCAGCCTGATCCGGGTGAGTGCCCGCCGGCTCAGCACCCGCAGGCCGTTGTGGGTGTCGGTGATCTCCAGGTGGGCGGTGGCCCGGGTGAAGCGGACGCCCGCCTGCAGCACCATCCGGCGGCTGAACGGCATCGCCTCGGTCTGACCGGTGAAGCGGGAGGCGAGGACTACGTCGACTCCGGTCTCCCGCGCCACCTCGAGCATCCTGACGGCGTCCTCGACGTCGTGCTGGCCGTCCGCGTCGAAGGTCACGACGTGATCGGCGCGGGTACGTCGCAGCGCGTAGTCGAAGCCGGTCTGCAGCGCGGCGCCCTGGCCGAGGTTGACCGCGTGCCGGAGAACGGTCGCGCCGGCGGCGCGGGCGATCTCCCCGGAGCCGTCCCCGGAGCCGTCGTCGACGCAGACGACGTGGGCGAACGTGTCGAGAAGACCCGCCAGCGTGCCGCCGACGGCCGGCTCCTCGTTGTACACGGGCACGATGACGCAGACGTCGTCGGCGTACATGGGCCCCCTCCGTCCGTCCGCGCCAGACCTGTCCTCAGCAGGGTAAGGCCCGATCGCCGCGCCGATGCCCCGTTTCGGCGGATTCGTCAGGTCGCCCGTCGCTACGATCCGAGGCGATGGACCAGTCACCGTTGCGGGTCGTGATGTCCGCGCTCACCTTCGTGCCCGGGCACATGGGCGGCAGCGAGACCTACGCACGATCGCTGGCCACCGCGCTCGCCGGGCGCTCCGACGTCCACCTGACCACCGTCGTCACCGAGGCCGCGGCCGGCCTGCTGGCGCACGATGGCGAGGTGGTCGTCCCCGAGGTCACCGGGGGAGCGCGCGCGCACCAGCGGGTGCGCACCCTGGTGCAGGCGGCCCGCCGGCGTCGCGCGCTGCCGTCCGGCGTCGTGCACTACCCGTTCACGGTGCCGCTGCCGGGTGCCGCCGGGCCGTGGGTGACGTCCCTCCTCGACGTGCAGCACCGCGACCTGCCCGACATGTTCGGTAGGCCGGAGCGCTGGTATCGCACCTTCGCGTACGACGGCGCGGCGCGGCGGGCGAGCCGGGTGCTGACGATCAGCGAGTTCGCGCGCGAGCGGATCGTGGCGACCCTCGGCGTCGACCCGGCGCTCATCGACGTGGCGCCCCTGGGGGTGGACCGCACGGTGTTCACGCCCGAGCCGGTCGAGAGGTTGCCGTTCGTGTACTACCCGGCGGCTGCGTGGCCGCACAAGAACCATGAGGGACTGCTCGCCGCGATGGAGATCCTCAGGCGCGGCCGCCCGGAGGTGCGTCTGGTCCTCAGCGGCGGAATGCAGGAGCAACTCGGGCCGCTGCCCGCCTGGGCCGAGCACCGCGGTCACCTGACCGGGGCCGAGGTCCTCGCGCTGTACCGGTCCGCGGCCTGCCTGGCCTACCCGAGCCGGTACGAGGGGTTCGGGCTGCCGCCCCTGGAGGCGATGGCGGTCGGCACTCCGGTCGCCGCCTCCGCGGTGGCCTCGATCCCGGAGGTGTGCGGGAACGCCGCGATCCTGTTCGACCCTGACGACCCCCGCTCGATCGCTGCGGGCGTCGAGCAGGCGATCGGCGCTGGGGACAGGCTGCGTGACCTGGGACTGAAGCGCGCGGCCGAGTTCACCTGGGAGCGTTGCGCCGAGGCGCACGTGGCGAGCTACCGGGCCGCGGCGCGTTGAGGTTCACGCTGCCAGGATCGAGACCAGCTCCTGGCACACCCGGTCGACATCACCCTCGGACAACGAGAGTGCGCTCGGGAGGTTCAACCCGTAGGGGCTCAGGCGGTAGGCGACGTCGTTGCGCTGCCGTGCGAGGGCGGCCTGGGGTTCGTCCGCGTACGCCGGCAGCGAGCTGAGCGGGCGGAAGAGCGGACGCGTGTCGATGCCGACGGCGGCGAGCCGGTCCTGAAGCTCGTCCTTGTCCAAGCCGATCTCCGGGTCGACCTGGGCGGTGACCATCCACCAGACCACCCCTGGGTTGGGACTGGCGTAGATGCGCAGCTCGGACCGGTCGCCGAGCCGGTCCTCGTACCAACCGTGCAGCCGCCTCTTCAGGGCGACGAGCTCGTCGATGCGCTCGAGCTGGGCGAGCCCGAGCGCGGCCTGGAGCGAGCTCATCTTGTACTTGAACGCGACCTCGGCGTTGTTGAACGCCCGGTCGCCCGGACGCCGGCCGTGGTCACGGAGCTGGTCCACTCGGTCGGCGAGGGTGTGGTCATCGCACACCAGCATGCCGCCCTCACCTGTGGTCATCGTCTTGGAGCCGTGGAAGCTGAACGCACTGAACGCGCCGTAGGTCCCGGCAGGCCGACCGTCGAGGCTGGAGCCGATGGCTTCGGCAGCGTCCTCGATCAGGGCAACGCCTGCTTCGCGGGTCACGGCCTCGATCGCCGCCATGTCAGGCATCGCGCCGTACAGGTCCACCACGATGACGGCTTTGGTGCGAGGGGTGAGGCAGGCACGGACCGACTCCGGTGTCGCGCACAGCGAGTCCGGGTCGACGTCGGCGAAGACCGGGGTCGCACCGACGTACGCGATCGGTGCCGACGACGCTATCCAGGTGAGATCGGGCACGATGACCTCGTCGCCGGGGCCGATGCCGAGCGCACGCAGGGCCAGGTGCAAGCCGGACGTGCAGGAGGGAAGGGAGACTGCGTGTCGACGCCCGAGGTAGGTGGCGAACGCCTCCTCGAACCGGACGACCGGTGCACCGGCGCCGTCGTACCAGGCGTTCGCAACAGCGTCCTGGACGTAGGCAATCTCCTTGGCGGTGATGGAGGGGCCGGCAATCGGGACGCGCTTCATCGCCGATCAGTCCTGCATGCAGCGGAGGTATCCGCCCGGCGCCGTGGTGATCGCCAGCCGCCGTTCCAGCTCGGTGTCGACCTCGAACCGTGAGCTCTCGGCGACGAAGGCCGCAGCAGCGGTGCGCGGATTGTCGGCGGAGGTCCACGGACGGTCCGGGTAGAGGTCGTCGGGCAGGTCCGCGATCACCGTGTCGAGGACGACCACGTAGCTTCCGGCCGAGACCAGGGGGGAGTAGGCACGCAGCTCCGCCAGCACGTGATCGTGGGTGTGCATCGAGTCGAGGATGACGAGCACCGGTGCGGCATCACCGACCTCCTCGTGGACTTTCCGCACGATGTCGCTGTCGATCGACGAACCCTCCAGGAGCCTCATCCGGTGCCGGAGCGGGTGCTCGTCCAGCGCTTCTCGGTTGTGCTCGCGGATGTCGATGTCGACGCCGATGACGCGCCCGGGCCCGCCGATCAGCTCCAGCATCGACGCGCTGAAGACGAGGGACCCGCCGTGCGCGATGCCCGTCTCGACGATCACCTGGGGACGAATCCGCCAGATCAGCTCTTGGATCGCGATCATGTCCTGGGGGTACTGGATGACCGGCCGTCCTAGCCAGGTGAAGTTGTAGGAGTAGCGCTCGCGCACGCTCTCCTCCATCCACTGGCGGGAGAGCGACTCGAAGGGGGAGCTCACGTTGGTTTCCTCAGCTCTCGTGCGGGGTTTCCAACCACCGTCGTTCCGGGTGGTACGTCGTGCAGGACCACGGCGCCGGCGCCGATGGTGGCACCCGCGCCGACATGGACGCGGGGGAGTACGACGGCGCCGGCACCCACGAACGCGAAGTCGTCGACCCGGACCAGCCCGCTCAGGTGCGCACCGGGGCCGATGTGCACGCCCGCACCGAGCTCCGCCTCGTGGTCGACGGTGGCGGCGGTGTTGACGATGCTCTGGGGCCCGACTGTCGCCGCTTCGCACACCGCTGCCATCGCCAGGACCTGGGATCCCGGTGCGCAGACCGCGCCTGAGGCGACGAAGGCCCGCGGGTGGACCACGGAGTACGGGCTCATTCCCGAGCCCGTCAACTTCTGCTGAAGAGCGATCCGGTCCCGTCCGCGGTCGCCTCCGACGGCGACGACGAAGCCGATCCGGCTGGGGTCCCCGCGCTGGGCGAGCCACCTCTCCAGCGCGTCGTGTCCGGTGTAGAGGGGGACGTCGTCGAAAGGCGCATCGAGGTCACGGTTGTCGAAGACCGCGCAGACCTCGGGCGCGTTCGGACCCAGGGCGTCCCGGACGACTTTCGCATGCCCGGCAGCACCCCAGATCACCAGGCCTTCCACCGTCACGGCACGTCTCCGAGGAACGGGGCACCTGCGTCACGATCGGAGATCGACGTGACCTCGAGCGGCCAGCTGATGCCGAGCGCCGGGTCACGCCAGCTGATCGTGCGAGCACTGGCCGGCTCGTACGGAGTGCTGATGAGGTAGACGAGGGTGCTGTCGTCACTTGTCGTCTGGTAGCCGTGGGCGACGCCCTTCGGGACGTGCAGCGCAACCGGCTCCGCGTCCGTGAGCTCGACCGAGATCCAGGTCAGGTACGTCGGCTCCGAGGGCCGCACGTCGACCAGGACGTCGTACACCGACCCCGACTCGCACCAGAGGGTCTTGGCCTCCTCGTGCGGTGCGTCCTGGTAGTGCAGACCGCGCACCGTGCCGCGCTGGATGTTGTGGGCCGAAGCGACGTAGGCAGCCTCGGGGTCGTCCACGGTCGTGCGGAGCAGGCCGAGGTCGACCTGGCGAGAGAATCGTCCACGTTCGTCGGTGCTGGTCGACCCATGCAACAGGTAGGCCCCGCGGATCGACAGCGCCTCGGCCGCGCTCACCGGGTCACCTTCCTCATCTCCGGCACCGCGACCCAGCAGGCGGCCGCGGGTGCCAGCGCGGCCACCAGCTCGACGAGCTCTGTCTCGATGTTCCACGGCAGCAGCAGCACGTCGGCCGGGTCGGTCTCTGCCAGCGCCGATGGTGCCACGACCGGGACGTGCGAACCGGGCAGGAGCCGACCCACCTTCTCCGGGCTGGCGTCCGCGACGACCCGCAGGAACGACGCGTTGTCGCCGACCGCGTTGAGCAGCGTGTTCCCCTTGGCCGCGGCTCCGTAGCCGACGACCACGTCACCGGCGTCGTGGCGAGATTGCAGCCAGCCACGCAGACCCTCGACCGTCTGCAAGCACTCGCGCGCGAAGGCCTGCCACGCCGCCGGGTCGGTCAGGCCGCGGCGGCGGTCGTCCTCGATCGCCGCGCCCACGGAGGCATCTGGAACGTCGGCTCCGCGGCGCCGTAGCCAGTAGCGCAGCGAACCTCCGTGGGTCGGCAGCCGCTCGACCCGCACGAGGACGAGGTCGTGTCGTCGAGCCAGCGCGTCGACCGATGTCGCGGAGAGGTAGCTGAAGTGCTCGTGATAGATCGTGTCGAACTGCCTGCCCGCGAGCAGCTCGGTCAGCGTCGGGTTCTCGATGGTGACGACGGTGTCGGGCCCGCACAGCCCGGCCAGCCCGGAAACGAAGTCGTCGAGGTCCGGGACGTGGGCGAGCACGTTGTTGGCGGCGACCAGGCGCGGAACGCCGTGCTCGGCGACCAGTTGCTCGGCGGCGGCTCGGCCGAAGAACGTGCACGTCGTCGGGATCCCGGCGGCTCGCGCGATCGCGGCGACGTTGCCGGCAGGCTCGACGCCGAGGACCCGGTGGCCCATGTCCTGGAAGCCCTTCAGGAGGTGGCCGTCGTTGCTGGCGATCTCGACCACGAAGTCGTCGTCGCGGAGTGCGAGCTCGGTGCGCATGTGCGTCGCGTAGGTACGAACGTGCTCGAGCCAGACGCTGCTCATGGAGGACAGATACGGATAGTCGCCGAAGATCTCCTCGGGTGACACGAACTCGCCCACCTGGCCCAGCGAGCAGACCGCGCAGATCCTGAGGTGGAGCGGGTAGACGGGATCGGGGTCGGTGGCCTCGCGTAGCAACCTGTTCGCCAACGGCTGGCTTCCGAGGTCGAGCACGGAGCGCAGGTCGTCGGAACCACAAGCCCGGCAGATCCGCGTGCCGCGGGGACTCAGCTCACCGGTGTTCATCGACATCCTCGGTCGCCAGGCACGCGTACGCACGCAGCTGCTCGAGGAGCACCGCGGAGGCGTCGGCTCCCCGGCGGAATTGGACGTACCAGTCGACCGCCATCGACACCGCCGCCTGCCAGTCGAGCCGGCTGCGCCAGCCGAGCACCTCGGTCGCCTGCACCGAGTCGATGGTGAGCGCTTCGGTCTCGACCATGCTCGGCTTCGGACGGACCACCGACGCCGGCGTGGGGACCTCGAATGACGTCGCCCACTCACGGGCGGCCAGATCCACGACCTCCCGGACCGAGACCGCCTGTTGTGCCGACGGACCGAAGTTCATGGTTCGCGGCAGGCTCGGCTTCGCAGCGAGTGCCTCGACATAGACCAGATACCCGCTGAGGGGTTCGAGGACGTGCTGCCAGGGCCGGGTCGCGTCGGGGTGGCGAAGCTCCACAGTGGCACCGGCGGACCAGCCGCGCACCAGATCGGGGACGAGTCGGTTGCTGCCCCAGTCACCGCCGCCGATCACGTTGCCCGCGCGGGCCGTGACGACGGGACATCCGACGGCTGGCCACGACCCGACCACCAGCTCGGCGCCCACCTTGCTGGCTGAATACGGGTCCTTGCCGCCCAGGCGCGACCTCTCGTCGTACGGCGTCGGGCCGGTGCTGTCGTAGACCTTGTCGGTGGTCGCGACCAGTACGGCCTCCACCGATGCGAGCGAGGGCACGGTGTCGAGCAGGTTTGCAGTCCCGAGCACGTTGGTGGCGAAGGTTCGATACGGGGCCGCGAAGCCCTCGGAGACCAGCGGCTGAGCGGCGAGGTGCAGCACGACCTGGGGGTCGAAGTCGGCGACGGCGCCCTTCCAGCTCTCGGAACAGATGTCCGCGCGGAGGTCCAGGGCGAGGTCGACGCCGAGGCTGTCCCACAACGCAGGATCGGTGACAGGCTCGGGAAGCGACAGCCCAGCTGTCTCGGCCCCGAGCTCCTGGAGCCAGGCCGCGAGCCAGCTGCCCTTGAATCCGGTGTGGCCGGTCAGCAGGACCCGCTTGCCGTGCCAGTACGCACGGGTCGGCACACGTGGCCGCTCTTCGGTCATCGAGCCGTCCAGGGTGCGTCGCCACGGTCCCAGAGCTCGTTCAGCTCGTCGCGGTCGCGAGCCGTGTCCATCGCCATCCAGAAGCCGTCGTGACGGTAGGCGGCGAGCTGGCGTCGCGCGGCCAGCGTCTCCATCGGTTCCTGTTCCAGGCCGGGCTCGTCGACGAGGAGGTCGAGGATCTCGGGCTCCATCACGAAGTAGCCGCCGTTGACCCAGCTCGAGGGGTCCGCGGGCTTCTCGGAGAAGCCCACGACCCGCTCGTCCTCGACCGAGAGGGCTCCCCAGCGAGGGAGCGGATGCACCGCGGTGACTGTCGCGGTCGCGCGCTGGACGCGGTGGTGCTCGATGAGCGCGTCGATCGGGATGTCGGCGAGACCGTCGCCGTAGGTGAGCATGAAGGTGTCGTCGAGGAAGCGCTCGAGGCGCTTGATCCTGCCGCCCGTCTTGGTGTCCTGACCGGTGTCGACCAGCGTCACCCGCCAGTTCTTGGCCGGCTGGGACAGCAGCTCCACCGACCCGGTGTCGAGGTCGACCCGGATGTCGGACTCGTTCGCGCGGTAGCGGCTGAAGTACTCCTTGAGCACCTCGCCCTTGTATCCGCAGGCGACGATGAAGTCGTCGAAACCGTAGGCCGCGTAGCGACTCATGATGTGCCAGATGATCGGGCGGCCGCCGATGCGGACCATCGGCTTCGGGATCGCGTGCGTCTCCTCCGAGAGCCGCGTCCCCCGGCCCCCCGCCAGGATGACGACCTTCACCTGAGTCCTCCTCCATGCGCCCACCGGCGCCCCGGCTTGAGGCTAACCTTTCGATTGCGCTCCCGCTCATCTTCGCGGACTTCGACATCGAGACGGGGCAGACACTCAGATGGAGACGAAGCTGACGTGAAGCGGCTCCCAGGCGCGGTCCACGATCGAGCGATCGTGGCGACGCTCATCGCGGGTGTCGGGTCCCAGGTGGCGGTCGCGGTGTCCACACTGGTGGCACTGCCGTTCGTGACGCGCAGCCTCACCCCGCCCGAGTTCGGGGTGTTCACCACACTGACCGGGTTCGTGGTGCTTCTCTCCTTCGCCGACTTCGGTGTTGGTGGTGCTCTGGCCACGCGGCTCGCGGAGGCACGCGGACGAGACGATGCCGGGGCGTCCAGGACCGCGGTCGCCACCGCCGTTCTCGCCTCCTGCGCGCTGGGCGCGCTGGTGGCCGGAGTGCTGCTGGTCTCGGTGTGGGTGCTGCCGTGGCGCTCGCTGCTCGGTGCTGAGGCCGTCAGCGCCGCCGACCTCGACGCGGCCCTGGTCGCGATGGCGTTCGCCGTCGGCGCCTCGGTCCCGGCGGGCATCGGCCAACGCATGCTGTACGGCGTGCACCGAGGCGGGCTGGTGAACGTGCAGCTGCTGGTCGGCGCGGTGGCGACGGCGGCGCTGCTGATCCTGGCGGCCGCGTTGTCCTGGTCCCTGCCGGTCTTCGTACTGCTCGCGCTGGCGCCGCAGGTGCTGGTCGGGGTCTCGTGCGGCGTCACCGCGGTGCGGCTCGCTCCCGTGCTTGCCCCTCGGTGCCGGCACGCCAGCCTGACGGAGTGGAAGGCCCTGAGGGCCTCGATCGGGTGGTACTTCGCCATCGGCGTCGCAGGTGCGACGAGCTTCCAGACCGATGCGCTGATCGTGTCCGGCGTCCTCGGCGCGGCGACCGCCGGAGTATTTGCGGTTGCGGTGCGGGTCTACGGTCTGGTCACGCAGTCGCTCTACCCGGCGATGATGCAGCTGTGGCCGGCCTTCGGCGAGGCGTACGGGCGTGGGGATGCGGGGTGGATCCGGTCCCGGCTCGTGCGAATCACGGCGCTCGCTGGTTCGCTGTCACTGGTGGCCGGCCTGCTCGTGGTCGGTGTTGGACGCCCGGTCATCGAGGCCTGGCTCGGCTCGGACCTGGTACCGGAACGAGGGCTGCTGGTCGCCCTGACGTGCTGGACCGCCTACAGCCTGATGAGCGCGCCGAGCTTTCTGCTGCTGAACGCGTCCGGGCGCGTGCACGTGCACGCGCTATCGGCGATCGCGGTCGCGGTCGCCAACCTCCCGATCTCGTTGGTGCTCACCCACGCCGTCGGCATCTCGGGCCCGGTGTGGGGGAGCCTCATCGCGAGCGCCGCCTTCTCAGCACCCGTCGGAGTCGTCGCGGTTCGCCGGACACTTCACGAGGTCGCGCAACGCGCGGAAGCGTGACGAACCGGCCGATCAGACGCCGTATCCATGGCCACCGGAGCGTTACGTCCTCCGCCAGGTGGTACCACCAGGCCGTGCCGAGGAGCACCGACGCGAGCTCCTGGCGGGCGACGCGACGGGTGCTGGCAGGCACCTGCGGGTCGCCCGTCATCTGCCACAGCGCCATCCACATCCGAATCTTGAGCCAGTGCTCCCGAGAGCTTCCGGGAGCGAGGTTCTCGGTCACTTCTTCGACGGACTTCACCCCGGCGACCCGGTAGTCGAGAAGCCGCTCATCGATCACCGCGAAAGGACCGCGCAGCAGCAGCCACCAGGTGAGCAACACGTCGGAGCCGTGTACCGGGAGCACCCTCGGTGAGCCGAGCAGTGCCTCGGTCCGGTACAAGCAGTAGAACTCGGTCCACCGCCGCCGGCGCAGGAAAGGGCGGAGGCGGGTGCGGGGATCGACCGACGCCAGCTCGTGGTCAACCTGGTCGTAGAAGTAGACGCCGTCCCCGTCGATGAACCGGACAGCGGTGAGGCAAGCAGCGGCCGAGGGGGAGGCCTCGAGGGCCGCCAGTGCTCTCTCGAGGAACGCAGGAGCGAGCCGGTCGTCGGCGCCCAGCCACATGAAGTACGGCTGGCTTGCGGCGAGGAGGGCACGGTTGAAGTTCGCGACTGCGCCCAGGTTCTGATCCGAGACGACCACTGCGCCGGGTGGCAGCATCGCTGCCGCGACGGCAGCCGAGCCGTCGGTCGAAGCGTTGTCGAAGATCCGGAGCTCGGCGGGCGCGACCGTCTGGCCGAGCACGGACTCGATCGCCTCGCGGAGGTAGGGCATGCCGTTGTACACCGGGATGGCAACGCTCACCGGCACGGCGTCGGGCTCCATCGGCGCTGGTCAGTCGAGCCCGAGCGAGAACGCAGACTCCAGATCGTGCTGGGAGTAGGCGCGGAAGGCGATGTGGGTCTCGGTCTCCTGGACGCCGGGCACCTTGTTGAGCCGGTCGGCGATCACGCTGGCGACGGCGTCGTGGTCCTTGACCCGGACCATCGCGATCAGGTCGATCTGGCCGGTCACCGAGTAGACCTCGCTGACTCCCTCCAGCGCCGCGATGGCCTCGGCGACCTCGGGGATGCGCGCCACGTCGGCCTTCACGAACACGATCGCGGTAATCATGGACGCACGCTATCGCGCCGGCTGGTGGACCGTGGGCAGGCTGCGGCGCTCGTCGAAGGGCACCAGCGAGAGCCGGGACTGCTCGACCGCGTCGTGCGTGGCCAGGTGCCGCGCGGCACCCCGGACCGGGCAGGACCACTCGCCGTCGACGTGCACCAGCCGTATCCCCGGGCTCTCCAGCCAGCGCAGCACCTTCTCGGTCTCCTCCGCGGAGGCAGCGGGCGTGGGGCCGAGACCGGGGAGCACCGTGTCGGCCGAGGAGCGCAGCTGCTCGACGTACCGGCCGGCGTGGGCGTCGACCGGGATCACCCCGGCCGCGGCGAGCCGGCCGTGCCGGACCACGTGCACCGCCCACCGGCCGTTGTCCTCGCGCCGAGCGGCGACCAGCTCGGAGCACCGGGTCAGCGCGCTCAGCCGCTGGGTCCGCGACGCGGCGCGGACGAACGCGGCCAGCCGGTCCCGGTGCACGCCCGCGTCCTCGAAGCGCTGCTCGGCGCTGAGCGTCTCCATCCGCGCGGAGATCGCTTCCACGACCTCGTCGGCGCGGCGCAGCAGGTTGTCCCGCAGGCTCTCCACCATCAACCCGTACGTCGGCCGGTCGACACTGCCGTCGCACGGCGCCAGGCAGCGGTCCATCTCGGCCAGCACACACGCGGACCCGCTCGGCACCAGCGGAAGCCGTCCGCTGCACTGCCGGACCGGGAACGTCTCGTGCAGCGCGGCGAGCGTCTTCTCCGCACGCTTCCGGGACGAGAACGGACCCAGGTACACCGCGTCGTCGTCGAGCACGGTGCGCACCAGCGAGAGCCGCGGCCAGGGCTCGTCGGTCAGCTTGACCCAGTGCACCTTCTCGGGGAACCGGCTGCGCCGGTTGTAGCGCGGCTTGTGCTGCGCGATCAGCCGGAGCTCGCGCACCTCGGCCTCCAGCGGAGTGGCGCACTCGATGCCGTCGACCCGGCTGGCCAGGCCGACCATCTCGCCCATCCGGGTCCGGGTCTCCGAGGAGGTGAAGTAGGAGCGCACCCGGTTGCGCAGGTCGCGCGAGGTGCCGATGTACAGCACCCGGTCCCCGTCGTCGCGGAACAGGTACACCCCCGGGGCGTGCGGGAGCCCCTCGGCCAGGTGCCGCTTGCGTCGCTGCGCGGTGCTCACTCGCGAGCTGAAGGTCTGCAGCTCCTCCAGGGTGTGCACGCCGAGGCTGCCCAGCCGCTCGAAGAGCCCGTGCAGCACGTCCACGGTCGCGCGGGCGTCGGCGAGCGCGCGGTGGTTGGGCGTGGTGCTGGACCCGAACGCGACCGCCAGCGAGCTGAGCTTGCAGTTGGGGGCATCGTCGCGGGTGACCACCCGGCGGGCCACCTTGGCGGTGTCGAGCACCTCGAACCCGGGCCACGGGTGCCCGAGCTCGCGGGCGAAGTGCTGCAGGAACCCGACGTCGAACGGGGCGTTGTGGGCGACCAGCACGCTGCCGCGGGCGAACTCCAGGAAGGCCGGCAGCGCCGAGTCGATCGTGGGCGCGCTCGCCACCATCGAGTTCGTGATGCCGGTGAGCACCGCGATGAAGGCCGGGATCTCCGCGTGTGGGTTGACCAGGGTCTGGAACTCGCCGAGCACCTCGCCGGCGCGCACCTTGACCGCGCCGATCTCGGTGATCATCGCGCCCTGGCCGACCGCGGCACCGGTGGTCTCCAGGTCGACCACGCAGAAGGTCAGGTCGCGCAGCGGGCGGCCGAGCTCGTCGAAGCTCATCTGCGCCGACCACCGCGAGCCCGTCGAGGGCACGGAGGCGGTCGGGGCTGTGGTCATGGTCCGACGGTAGGAAAGAGCGCCGACAGAATCGGCCGCGACGCGCGCGACGGTGCCCCTAGGCTGTCCGGAAGCCCGCCGCCGAGACCGCAGGAGAGACCGTGAGCGTCGCCCTTCCGCAACCGCACCAGCGCTGGCGCTGCGGGGGCTGCGGCAACCTGACCCGGTTCGACGTGGCGCGCAGCCGCCGTACGACGGAGTTCTGGCACTTCGACCTGGGCGGCGACCACCAGGTCGAGGAGACCGCGCTGCGCGAGGAGGTCGTCGAGTCGGTGACCTGCCGCTGGTGCGGACGCGCCGACGCGATCGAGCTGGTCGACCGGGCGGGCGCCGACGCCGCCGGGACCCCGGGGGCCTGACGCCGCTCCGGCGGTTTTGTCGGTGCCCCCTGCCAGGCTCCTTCCCAGCTCGACCGACGAGCGCGAAGGAGTGTGGATGATGGGCGTGCGCATCGACTGCGACAGCTGCCTGGTCCGCGGGCTGGCGTGCCACGACTGCGTGGTGACCGTGCTGCTCGGCCCGCCACCGGAGCTGGCGTTCGACAACGAGGAGCAGCAGGCGCTCGAGGTGCTGGCGGGTTCCGGCCTGGTGCCGCCGCTGCGGATGGTGACCCCGCTCACCGGCCCGGGGGTGGAGTCCGCGTAGGCGCCTGCGTGACTGGAGTGACGGATGTGACGTGACTCTCCGAATTAGCGTCCGACTCGCCACGTTCGTGGGTTTGTGGCGTCGTTACCGTTCGTTTATCGTCTTCCCTCAGGTCCCTGGACCAGCTACCGACCGGGTCAGCTCAGGGACCGCGCCGAGTCTGGAGTCGTTCTCTTCGGGGAGAGCGAACCGGAGCCGGGGAACCACGTTTCCTTGGGGTGAATCCGGCGCGTCCTTGTCACGGATCGTGGCGAGGCGTGCTGGTAGGGCGAATCTTTGCCGCCCGAATCCGTCAGCTCACCTGGTAGGCGTTTGGACAAAGAGGAGACCGTCCGCTCGTGCTCGACGGCCGGAAGCGCATCGCTGCGCTCGCAGCGACCCTGATCGCCCTGCTCGCCTCCGTGCTCGTGGTCGGCCTGGGAGTTGGTACTCCCTCGGCGACCGCGAAGCCCGACCTGGAGACGGTCAAGAAGAAGGTCGAGCGACTCGACCACCAGGCCGAGGTGGCCTCGGAGCGGTACAACGACGCGCGGGTCAAGCTCGCCGAGACCAAGACCAAGCTCAAGGCGCTGAACTCGGACCTGTCCCGGCAGCGGGCGGTCGTCGCCCAGATGCGCGAGCAGGTGGCCGCGATGGTCGTCGACCAGTTCCAGGGCGACGCGCTGTCCACGACCTCGCAGGTCGTGCTCTCCGACGACCCGGACAAGTTCCTCGACAACCTCAACGCGGTCTCGGCCTACAACGACCAGCGCGGCCAGGTGATGCGCGAGTTCAGCACCCAGCTCGACCGGCTCTCGCTGCGCAAGGCAGCGGTGACCGCCGAGGCCCGACGCCTGGGCGCCCTCGAGAAGAAGATGGCCGCCGAGAAGAAGAGCATCGACGAGAAGGCGGCCAAGGCCAAGAGCCTGCTCGACGACCTCGAGGCCGAGGCGCGCGCCAAGCTGATGTCCGGCGACTACGCCGGCGCGCTGCCGTCCGTGCCCGCCAGCGGCCGCGCAGCGGCGGCGGTGCGGTTCGCGATGGCCCAGGTCGGCAAGTCCTACGTGTACGGCGCCGCGGGCCCGAACTCCTACGACTGCTCCGGCCTGACCATGCGCGCCTGGGGTGCCGCCGGTGTCGGCCTGCCGCACTCCTCGAGGGCCCAGCAGGGCTCCGGCGTGCACGTCTCCGAGAGCCAGCTGCAGCCGGGCGACCTGGTGTTCTACTACAGCCCCGTCAGCCACGTGGGCATGTACATCGGCAACGGCCTGATCGTGAACGCGGAGAACCCGAGCTCGGGTGTCCGGGTCACCGGCCTGCACTCGATGCCGTACGTCGGCGCGGTTCGTCCGGGCTGAGCCAGCCGCGCGTCCGTCCGCCCAGCGCGCGGGTACCGTTCCTCGCGTGATCCTGCCCGCGCGCGTCCCGGCCGCTCGTCGGTGGCTGGCCGCCGCCGGGCTGCTCCTGAGCACGGCCGGACTGGTCGGCTGCTCGGAGGACGCCAGCGTCCCGCCGCCGAGCGCGACCGCAACCTCGGCTGCTCCCGACGCGGGCGAGGCCCAGCAGGTGGTGGCGGACCTGGAGATGGCGCTCCGCGCCCAGGACGCCGCGGGAGCCGCGAAGACCGGCGTTGCTGCCGCGGGCCCGCAGCTGCGGGCGATGGTCGCCAACGTCGGCAAGCTCGGCCTGACCGACCTGGGACTGCGCTACGTCGACACCGCGGCTCTCGACCCGGCCGCAGCGGACAGGTTCGGGCCGTCGGCCTGGGAGGCGGTCGTCGAGGTCAGCTACCGGCTGCCCCGCTGGGACGCCCAGGCCACCCGGGTCGAGACTCCTTTCGTGCTGGTCCCCGACGGTGACGGCCAGCGCATCGCCGCGGTCGGTGCGCCCGGCGGGCGCACGCCGCTGTGGATGGCCGGTCCGGTCCAGGTAGCGGCGGGGGAGCGGACCCTGGTGATCAGCAGGTCCGGGCTCACGCCGTACACGACCCTGGCGCGTCGGGCCGTGCGCGACGTCGGCCTCGTGCTGCACGGCTGGCGCGGCACGCTGGTCCTCGAGGTGCCCGCCTCCGAGACCGAGCTCGACCAGGTGCTGGACGCGCCCCAGGAGCAGTACGCGAACATCGCCGCGGTGACGGCCGCCGTCGACGGCACGCTGGCGCGCGGTGCGCCGGTGCACGTGTTCGTCAACCCACGGGTGTTCTCGCGGATCGGTCCCCGCGGCTCGCAGGTGGTGCTCAGCCACGAGACCACCCACGTCGCCACCGGCGCGACGTTCGCCGTGGATCTGCCGACCTGGCTGCTGGAGGGCTTCGCGGACTACGTGGCGCTGGCGCACGCGGACATCCCGGTGCGCACCGCCGCCTCGCAGATCCTGGCCCGGATCCGCAAGCAGGGAGCGCCGGACCACCTGCCGACGGCGCATGAGCTCGACCCGACGGCCACCGGCCTGGGTGCGACGTACGAGGAGGCCTGGCTGGCCACCCGGTTCCTGGCGGCGCAGCACGGCGAGGCGAAGCTGGTCGCGTTCTACCGAGCGGTGGACCGGGGGACGCCCGTCACGACGGCGTTCGCCTCGGTGCTCGGCACCACCGAGGCCGCGTTCACGAAGCGCTGGCGCGCCGACCTGCTCCGGCTGGCCGGGGGCGAGCCCGGGTGAGCGCCCGGGTGAGGGAGCTGCCGAGCCGGCGGGTCTCGCTCGTGGTCACGCTTGTCGCGGGTCTCGTCTTCGCCGTGCTGGCCGCGGTGCTGGTGCCCTGGCACTGGCTGCCCGGGGGACACGTCGAGGCGGCGCCGGCCGGCCGGGTGTTCTCGGCGGATCAGATCGCCCGGGGCGAGCACGTCTCCGGGCTGCTCCGCCACACGGGCTGGGCCAACCTCGCGGTCGGCCTGGTCGCCGGGCTGCTGCTCGGCCTGACCCGGGCCGGGTCCTGGCTCGTCCGGCGGCTGCCCGGACCGTGGCCGGCGAAGGTCGTGCTGGGCACGCTCGCCGTCTCCGTGGTCGGCACCCTCGCGGTCCTGCCGCTGTCGTGGCGCAGCCAGCACGTCGAGCGCGAGTACGGCCTGAGCCGGCAGGGGTGGGGGCCCTGGCTGCAGGACCAGGCGCTCTCCGTCCTGGTCACGTCGGCGTTCACCGCGGTCGCCCTGGTGGTGGTCGCCTGGATCGCGCGACGGGCGCCGCGGACCTGGCCCGCCTGGGCCGCGGGGGCAGCGGTGGTGCTCACCTTCGCGGGCTCGTTCGTGTACCCGGTGGCGGTCGAGCCGTTGTTCAACGACTTCACCTCGATGCCGGCCGGTCAGCTGCGCACGGACATCCTCGCGCTGGCGAAGAAGGAGAACGTGCATGTCAGCGACGTCCTGGTGGCCGACGCGTCCCGGCGGACCACGACCCTGAACGCCTACGTCTCGGGCTTCGGTAGCACCCGCCGGGTGGTCGTCTACGACACCCTGCTCACCGGCCTGCCGCGCGACCAGGTCGAGGTGGTCATCGCCCACGAGCTCGGGCACGCCCGGCACCATGACGTGCTGGTCGGCACCGTGCTGGGCGCGGCCGGCTCCGCGTTCGGGATCGGGCTGCTCGGGCTGCTGCTGGGCAGCGAGCGGCTGCTGCGCCGGTCCGGCTCGTCCGGGATGGCCGACCCGCGGGCGATCCCGCTGGTGCTGGCGCTGGTGGCCGTCGGCATGCTGCTGGCCAGCCCGCTGGAGAACACCATCAGCAGGGCCGTGGAGGCGCGGGCGGACCGGTCGGCGCTGGAGGCCACCGGGAGCACGGACGCGTTTGTGGAGATGCAGCGCAACCTGGCGCTGCGCTCGCTGGCGGACCCGACGCCGCCGCGGCTCAGTCAGTTCTGGTTCGGCTCGCACCCGACCGCGTTGCAGCGGATCGGGATGGCCGAGGAGATGGCGCGCCAGGGGCGCTGAGAGGTCAGTTGCGTGCGCAGCTGGAGCCGCCGGTCTTCGCCTGGAGCTGGTCGCAGGTGTTTCCGAACATGGCGACCACCTGGCCGCCCAGCAGGAACACGACGAGCACGATCAGCGTGGCGATGCCCGCGATCAGCAGCCCGTACTCGACGGACGATGCTCCGTCCTCGGATCGTTCCTTCGAACGCATGATGTCCATCAGTTGCCCCCTCAGGCTGCAGGAATGGTTTCGCCCACGGCGCAGTGCGCCGTGGGCGAAACCGCGTAGATCCGCTAGACGGTCGTCTTGAAGCGGACCGTTAGCAGCTCGCGGCCGCGCCGGAGCCGCCGCCCTTGATGTTCTTGCAGGTGTCGTCGAACGACTTCTTGATCACCCCGCCGAGGGCGAACACGATGATCACGATCAGCGCAGCGATGCCAGCGACCAGCAGGCCGTACTCGACGGCAGAGGCACCGTCTTCGTCACGACGGTTGGTCAGGCGACGAAAAAACTCGAGCATGTGGGTTCCTTCCCCTAGGGAACTCGAATATCCAGGCCCTCTGCCCGGAGGTATAGAGTCTTCGCGAACGGGTCATCCCGGACTATCGGTGGAACAGGCTTACGTGATAGTCCGATCGGACTACCCGATTCGTGCCGGTTCGGCAGGCGGACGACTAGCAGCTCGCGGCCGCGCCGGAGCCGCCGCCCTTGATGTTCTTGCAGGTGTCGTCGAACGAGTTCTTGATGACGCCGCCGAGGGCGAACACGATGATCACGATCAGCGCAGCGATGCCAGCGACCAGCAGGCCGTACTCGACGGCTGATGCGCCGTCCTCGTCACGACGCTCGGTCAGACGACGGAAGAAGTCGAGCATGAGGGTTCCTTCCCCTAGGGAACTCGTACGACGGCCCCGATGGCCGCCTCACTGAGCAGAACGATGTCCTATTTGCACCTTTTCCCGCATCCTCCAGGCAGCCTGACCTGCATGGTCCGAATGGACTATTTCCTGGCTGGTCAGCGGGGCGGGGAACCGGCGTCAATGAGGCCGGCCCGCATCGCCGCGACGAGGGCCTGGGCGCGGTTCGCGGCGCCGAGCTTCTCGTAGACCTTCGCGATGTGCGTTTTGGCGGTCGACTCGCTGATGTAGAGCTTGGCTGAGATCGCCGCGACGCCGAGACCGTCCGCGAGCAGGTCGAGCACCTGCCGCTCCCGGTCGGAGAGCCGCGGGGTCGTCGACGACATCCGGCGCATCATCGCCTCGGGCAGCCCGGCGCAGGTGAAGCTGAGCGGCGAGACCGCGGCGTGCCGTGCGGCGGCGATCACCTCGGTGCTGGGGGCGTCCTTGCCGACGAAGGCAGACGCGCCGGCGTCCATGGCGGCGAAGATCTGCTCGTCGCCGGCGTACATCGTCAGCACGACGAGGCCGACGTCCTTGCGGTCCTTGCGCAGCGCCCGGACGATGTCGAGTCCGGAGCCGTCCGGAAGCTGCAGGTCGACGACGACGACATCGGGAGCGAGCGAGGAGGCCATGGTGATCGCCTCGGCCACCGAGCCGGCCTGTCCGGCGACGTCGAATGCCTCGTCGCGCGAGAACGCGCCCGCGAGACCGTTCCTGATGAGCTCGTGATCGTCGACCAGCATCACCGACGTTGCCATGGTCAGCTTCCTCCTTCAGCCTTCGTCAGCGTACCGACCGTGCCGGGTTCCCGTGGGCTTATCCCACCCGCACCACGATGCGCGTGCCGCGTCCGTCGATCGCGGGGGACTCGACGGAGACCTCCGCGTCGATCCGGTCCGCGCGCTCACGCATGATCCGCAGCCCGTGCGAGTCCTGCCGGGGCGTCCCGAGACCGACGCCGTCGTCGACCACCTCGATCACCGCGTGCGGCGGCTGCACCACGCACTCCACCCAGAGGTTCTCGCCCTCCGAGTGACGGCGTGCGTTGTTGATCGCTTCCTGGGCGATCCGGAGCAGCTCGGCCTCCACGCGCGGTCGCAGTCGTATCGTCGACTCGTCCAGGCTGACGTGCACCCGCAGCGGCGAGTGCGACCCGATGTGCCGGGCGAACGAGGCGATGCTCTGCCCGAGTCCCTGGGTCGTGTCGGTCTCGTTGCGCAGGTCGAAGACGGAGTTGCGCAGCTCGGCAACCACGCGGGTCACCTCTCGGCGCAGGCCGGCCACCGCGTCCTGCTGCACCGGGTCGGTCACGGTCGCCGACAGGTTGTCGACGAGGTAGCCGAGCGAGGCGACGTCCTGCGCAACACCGTCGTGCACCTCCCGGGCCAGCCGGCGCCGCTCCTCGCTGGTCGCGGACTCGCGCACGCTGTTGAACAGCAGAGCGGCGTTCAGCCGCACCGTCGCGGGAGCAAGTCGCGCCATCGTCCGCGCCAGCGCCTTGCCGTCGGGCAAGGAGGCGCAGTCCGCCAGCACCACGGCGACCCGCTCGTTGTCGGTGGCCATCGGCAGTGCCACCCGGCTGCCACCGACGACCGGTTCGTTCCGCTGCCAGCAGCGGTGCAGCATCGAGTCCGCGTCGTGCACCGGGAAGTGCAGCGGTCCGTGCGAGTAGCGCAACGGGGTGAACTCGCCGTTCTGACGAAGCAGCACCGCGGACTGGCGAACCATGATCTCTTCGGCCACCTCGGTCAGCGCCTGGTCGGCGATGTCGACCGGGTCCAAGCCGGAGGTGAGCTTGCCGGAGAGGGCGTGCAGTTGCTTGATGAGGTCGAGAGCGCTGCGGTACGAGCCTTCCGACCCCGAGCGGAGCACGTTGTGCCTGCTCACCACGCCGATCAGCCCGAGGCCGAGGCCGGTGGTCAGCCAGGTGACCACGTCGCCGGCAAGGTCGCCGTCGTAGTGACTGACCAGCCACCACCAGCCCAGACCGAGAACCGCGCCCTCAGCCACCAGACCGGCGGCGACGGCGCGCAGGCCGCCGGCAATGCCCGCGATCAGGATCGGGGTGGCGAGGTAGGGAAAGGCTGCCTCGTGCGTGGGGAACGAGGTGATGGCGACGGCCGCCGTCCCACCGGCCTCGAGAGCAAGCACGAACTCGGGAGAAAGACGTCGGGTGAACGACGCCACCTGGGCCATCGCCGCGATTGCGGCAACGAACCCAACCCCGGTCGTGTCGACGTCTCCGGCCAGGGCGGTCGACGTGATCGCCACTAGGGCGAAGACACGGGCCGCGACCCCGAACCGCAGCGCATCGTTCATCAGAAGCGGCCCCGGAAGTTGTCGAAGATCGTGATGCCGGCCGGCCCCAGCACCGCGATGAACAGGCAGGGCAGGATGCAGAAGATCAGCGGTACCAGGATCTTTACCGGCACCTTCTGGGCCTGTTCCTCCGCCCACTGGCGGCGCTTCACACGAATCTCCGAGGACTGCACCCGCAGCACCTGGCCGACCGGGATGCCGAAGGCGTCAGCCTGTGCCATGGCGCTCACGAACGCCTTGAGATCAGGCAGGTTGGTCCGATCGGCCATCGAGCGGAGCGCGTCCGTGCGTCCCCGTCCGATCTGCATCTCCTGCAGCATCCGGGCGAACTCGTCGGCAAGGGGACCATCTGTGTTGCGGGCCACCTGGGCCACAGCAGCGTCGAAGCCGAGGCCCGACTCGACGGAGATGGTGAGCAGGTCGATCGCGTCGGGCAGCGCCCGTTGCATGGTGGCCGAGCGGTCGTAGGCCTTCTGGTACAGATACATGTTCGGGGCCATGTACCCGGCGAGCGACGCGACCACCACGAAACCGAGGGTGGGTAGGAACGGCATCCCGAGTACGAGCGCGATCACCAACGAGACCATCAGGGCGGCGAAGAAGCAGACCACCTTGCCGGCGCTGACCCGGTCCGCAGTCCAGCCTCGTGGGTTGCCGGCGAGCTCGAGCTTCTCGTGGATGCGTTCGTTGGCGTCTGCGGGGGTGAGCTTGCGTCCGAGACCTTGGGCGCGTCCCAGCAAGGGCACCAGCACCCGGTCCCCGAAGGGAACATCCAGCTCGGTCTTGAGCTCCTTGGGAGCCGAGGTGAGCGCTTCCAGGACGGCGATCGAGCGATTCACACCCACTTCGCCCCGTGGCGACAGCGCCAGCGCCGCGATGACGATGAGCAGGGCAACGAAGATCAAGCCGATTCCGGCGAGCATGATTCCGGTCGTCATGTCACACCTCCACCTTCGCAACCTTGCTCATCCAGAAGATCCCGACGGCGAGCAGGGCTGACATCAGCCCGATCATGCCCCAGCCGAGGACCGTCGTGAACATCGGCTTCACGTACTCCGGACGGGAGACGGCAAGGTAGGCAAGGAAAGCGGGTGGCAGGCCACCGAGGATCCAGCAGGAAAGCCGTCCTTCGGCAGAGAGAGCCCGTACGTGCCGGCGGATGTACTCGCGCTCGCGCAGCGTCGCGGCGACGGTGGTGAGCAGCTCGGCCAAGTTGCCGCCGACCTCGCGCTGGATCCGAATCGCCATGACGACCCACCGGAAGTCGACGCTCTGCATACGCTCGGCGACGCCGTCGAGGGCATCCTCCAACGGAACGCCCAACCGACTCTCCACGATGACTCGCTTGAACTCGGAAGTGATCGGCTCGGTGCCCTCGCGCACGATGGTGTCCAGCGACTGCGCCAGGGAGAGCCCGGCCGACATGCTGCCCGACATCAGTTGAAGCGTGTCGGCGAGCCCTTCGGAGAATGCCTTCAGGCGGCGACTGCGCTTGAACGACAGATACACCCAGGGACCGATCGCGCCGAGGATCAGGAAGACCACCAGTCCGATCGGGTTACCTGCGGTGAGCAGCAGGCCGAGCAGTCCGGCCAGGAAGGCGATGCCGGCGTGCATCAGCAGCCATTCGGAAGCCTTGAGCGCCATGCCGGCACCCTCGAGCCGGTGCGCGATCTTGGCCTCGATGCTCGCGTTGCTGGCCAGCACGTTCTCGGCTGCTTGTTTGGCCTGGTCGGCGATCGACGGGCCGGCCGGCTTCACGGCGCCGCGTTTGCGCTGATGCGCCTCGGCCGTGTCCGCCGAGGCGCTGTAGACGGCCAGCTGGTCGCCCAGGCTGACCGGCTGTGCCTTGGCGGGGGTCAGCAGCACGCCCAGCAGCACGACGGCGCCCAGCCCGATCGCCGCGATCGCGCCGTACATGACGTTCGTCGGGACCTCGAACGGCGCCTTGCTCTCCGCTGCGATCGCCGGGCTGGTGTCCGGCGGCGGCGCCGCGGCGGCCTTCACGTTCACGAAAGCCGAGGCCGTGTGGGTCGACCCGCCTGCGTCCAGGCTCACCTGGACCGAGGCATCCGTCGCGGTCACCGACGCCGGCACGGTCGCGGTGACCAGGATCTGGCGGGCCAGCGCGTCGGCCTCGTTGGCGAAGGCGTCGCCGAGCGCCTCGGCGTCCGCGGAGATGACCTGGCCCTTGCTGGTGTCGGCCATCGACTTCAGCGCCGGCGGCGCCTGGGCGCCCTGCTCGAGCGCGACCGCGTCCACCTTCACGCCGGACTTGCGGATCGCGGAGAGCACCGGCGCGAGCGGCGCCTTGGTGTTGTCCTCGCCGTCGGAGAGCACCAGCACCTGGCGCTGGCCGGCGCCGGTCCCGGTGGCGGTGATCGCGGTCTGAACGCCGCGGTACAGCGCGGTGTTCAGCTTGAGCGAGAGCGCCTCCACGATCGCCTTGGAGGCAGCCCGGTCCAGGCTCGGCTGCTGCCGGACGACCACGTCGTTGTCGAAGGTGACGATGCCGATGTAGACGTTGTCCGGGACGGTGTCCAGGTAGGTGAGCGCGGCCGCCTTGGCTGCCGCGATCCGGTCGCCCGCCATGCTGTTGCTGGTGTCGATCGCCAGCACCGTCGTACGGCGGATCGCGTCGGAGCTCTCCGCCACGGTCGCCTCGGCGTCCACGGTGCTGCCGTCCAGCGTGACCTTCACCGACCCCAGGTCGACGTCGGCGTCACCGGGCACGCTGACCAGCAGCTTGAGCTGGCCGGCAGCGGTCTCGGAGTGGTCGATGGTGGCGTCGTCGGCCGCGTGCGCCCCGGCGAGGAACCCGCCGCTGAGCGCCAGCAGGCACGCCGCCGCCGCGCCCGCGCCGAGCGAGCGCCACCGCCGTACGACGGTGCTCACATCCCCTCCGGGACGAAGACCCGTGGGTCCACGGTCACGTTCGCGAACGCCATCTTCTCCAGGAACTTCGGGCGCAGGCCGGTGGACTTCAGCGTGCCCAGGCTGCGGCCGTCGGCGTCGAAGCCCGCGTTGTGGTCGAACAGGAAGATGTCCTGGAGGGTGATGACGTCGCCCTCCATCCGCTCGACCTCGGTGACGTGGGTGATCCGGCGGGTGCCGTCCTTGAGACGGGCCTGGTGCACGATCAGGTCCACCGCGGAGGCGACCTGCTCGCGGATCGCCTTCATCGGCAGCTCCATGCCGGCCATCATCACCATGGTCTCGATGCGCGAGAGGGTGTCGCGCGGGCCGTTGGAGTGCACCGTGGTGATCGAGCCGTCGTGACCGGTGTTCATCGCCTGCAGCATGTCCAGTGCCGAGGCGTCTCGAACCTCACCGACGACGATGCGGTCGGGGCGCATACGCAGCGAGTTCTTGACCAGGTCGCGGATGGTGACCTCGCCCTTGCCCTCGATGTTGGACGGGCGCGACTCCAGCCGGACCACGTGGTCCTGCTTGAGCTGGAGCTCGGCGGCGTCCTCGATGGTGACGATGCGCTCGTCGCCGGGGATGAACGAGGACAGCACGTTCAGCGTGGTGGTCTTGCCGGCACCGGTACCGCCGGAGACGATCACGTTGAGCCGGCCGCGCACGCAGGCGTCCAGGAAGTCGGCGGTCTTGCGCGAGATGGTGCCGAAGTCGATGAGGTTCTCCGCCGTCAGCGGGTCCCGGGAGAACTTGCGGATGGTCAGCGAGCTGCCGTCGATCGCCAGCGGCGGCACCACCGCGTTGACACGGCTGCCGTCGGGCAGACGGGCATCCACCATGGGGGAGGCCTCGTCGATGCGGCGGCCGATCCGGGAGACGATCTTGTCGATGGTGCGGCGCAGGTGCGCCTCGTCGTTGAACCGGCCGTCCACCCGCTCGAGGCGGCCCTTGCGCTCCAGCCAGATGTCGAACGGCCCGTTGACCATGACCTCGGCGACGCTGTCGTCGCGCAGGTAGGGCTCCAGGGGTCCGTAGCCGAGGATGTCGTCGGCGATCTCCTGGGTGATCCGCTGCCGATCGGTGCTGGTCAGCGGCCGGTCACTGGCGGCCATCACGTCGCCGAGCGCCTGCCGGACCATCGCCTCGAGCTCGGACGGGCTCAGGTTGGCGTCGTACAGCTTCGGGCCCAGCTGGACCAGGAGCTCCTCGTGGACGCTCTCCTTGAGGTCGTCGAAGCGGCCCTTGACCGGTCGGGTCCGGACCGCCTGCTGCGGCGGCGTCGAGACCGGGCGCTGCGGCGGCGCGGCCGACGCGACCGGGACGGCGGACGCGGGCTCGGCGTGCGCCCCCTGCGGGCCGCCCGTGGAAGGGGCCGGAGACGAGGCTTGCGGAGCGGCCTGAGGAGCGGCTTGCGGAGCACTCTGCGGAACAGCCGGGGGAGCAGCGGCGGCCGGCGGCGTCGCCGGTCGAGCCGGTGTCGGCCCCGCGGCCTCGGCCTGCTCGGAACCCCCCGGCTCCTGCTGGCCCTTGCCGCCCCGCATCAGCTCGGCGAGCCGATCGGAGAAGTCACTCATGTCCCCACCCCCGGTTGTCTCTACTTCCGCCGGCGTCCGAAGACGCGGCGCTTCGGCTCCGCAGCCTCGATCGGCTGCCTCTCAGCGTTGTTGACCGCTTTCTCGGCCCCGGCTCCCGCGCCGAGCTTCTGCGCGAGCCGGACCAGCGCCTTGCTGACGGCGTGGTCCGGGCGGCTGAGCACGATCGGACGTCCGTGGTTGGTCGCGTTCGCCACGGCCAGGGCCGAGGGCAGCGCGGTGGCCACGGGCATCTTGAGCAGGCTCTCCACGTTGGCGGGCGAGAGCCCGACCTCGTCGTCGGCCCGGTTGAGCAGCAGGTGCCGGTGGCCCTCGACCAGGTTGAGGGCGTCCAGCGTCTCCAGTGCGACCTTCATGTTCTTGACCGTGGGCACGTCCAGGGTGGCGACCAGGATGCACTCGTCGGTCTCGTCGAAGGCGTGCAGCACCTGGTCGTCGAACGACGGCGAGGTGTCCACCACGATGTAGTCGAAGTGCTGGCGCAGGATCCGCAGCACCCGGCGGATCAGCGCCGGCGAGATCCGGTCCTTGCCCTCCGGGTGGGTGGGCGCGGCCAGGATCGAGCAGTTCTCGTGCCGGGTCAGCAGCGTCTCGAGCAGGCTGAAGTCCAGGTGCTCCTCGGCCTCGACCGCCTCGGCGATGGTGTGCTCGGGGATCAGCTGCAGGGTGATCGCCACGTCGCCGAAGGCCAGGTCGAGGTCGACCACGCAGACCCGGGCGGCACCGCTGCCGCCCAGCGCCACGCCGATGTTCACCGCGACCGTGGTCTTGCCGACCCCGCCCTTGGGGGAGAAGACGGTGATGACCTTGCCGTGCCGGTCCTCGCCCTCGAAGGCCGGCCCGCGGATGGCCTCCCAGGTCTGCCGGCTGCGCTCGACCGCCGCGGCCATGCCCTCCAGGTCGGCGGCGGCCACCACGGCGGGGATGCCGGCCCGCATCGCCTGCTGGAAGACCTCCGAGCTCAGCTCGTGGCGCAGCAGGACCAGTCCCGTCGTCGGGTGCGAGTAGCGCAGCCGCTCGGCCAGCGCGACGGTGTCGGCGAGCGCGATGTTCGGCCCCAGCACGACGGCGTACTCGTCGCTCTGGTTCGCCAGCCAGTTGCCGAGCTCGGCCACGCCGGGTACCACCTGGGTGCCGGAGGGCAGGCCGGCAGCGAGGGCGTTCGCCCAGGCGGCGTCGTGCTCGACGAGGACTGGCATCGGGTGACCTTTCGGGAGGGGACGCTTACTTGAACAGGCTGTCCGCGGAGGTGCCCGGTCCGGGCCGCACCTCGGAGTCCTTGTTCAGCAGGCCGAACGCGACCTGGCCGCCCCCTGAGCCACCGTTGGTCGCGTAGAGGATCTTCTCGGCCTGGGCCTGCGTCACGCCCACGGTGAAGAGCGTACGCGGCAGCTGCTCGGTCGTCTGGTTGCCACTGGCGTCGGTCGTCGTGGTCGGGACCACGGCGGTCGCGCCGACGGCGATCACCTCGACGTCGTTGAGCAGCAGCCGGGTGAAGGCCGGTGTGGTCAGGAAGATCGCGACCTTGTCGCCCGGGTTCACGAAGCCCGCGACCCGGCCGGTGTCGGTCAGGTTGAGCGAGATCGCGATCGAGCCCTTCGGGATGGTCAGGTTGTTCCCGGTGGCCACGGTGGTGGCGAACTTCGCCGCGATGACCTGCTCGCCCGGGTAGAGCGTGGTCTGCGCGATCTGCCCCTCGATCGGCGAGAGCGAGTCGAGCGAGCCCGGCAGCCGCTGCCCCTCGGCGACCGAGCCGAGCTCGATCTTGCCGGCGGCCTGCGCGGCGGCGACGGTCTCGCCCGGGTTGATCTGCTTGGTCACCGTCAGCACCTTGACGGCGTTGAACTTCTCGTTCGCCCGGTCGTCCGCGCCGCGGACGTAGAGCACCACGAGCAGGGTGCCCAGGGCGGCGATGATGGCGGCGACGACGAGCAGAACTCTCCTGCGGTCCATGTGCAGGGCCTTTCCTTCAGTGGCGCCCCCCTGAGCCGCCTCCTCCAGCCCCCGGGTGCTGCCGGGAGGAGGTCGCTCGCGCGAGCACCGAAGTGTCGACCGGCATCCCCTCCGGTGCCGGTGAGTAGGAACTCTGCCCGATAGTCCTCTCGGTTGCACCGAAGTCCGGCAGACATGACCCGCATGGAAGTGGGGCCATAGTCACATCGGACTATTTAGCATGATTAGTCCGGTTTATCCACAGTTCCGATACGCCTTGTGCGCCCGGTTTGGGGACTTAGGTCATGACCCAGCAGGACCACGCGGGCTCCGCTGGACCAGACCACGGCGTGTCGCCGCCGGACGACCTCCGGTCAGCGCGAGTAGAGCGCCTCGACGTCGTCGACGTGCTCGCGCATCACCACGTTGCGCTTGAGCTTGAGGCTCGGGGTGAGCTGGCCGCCCTCCTCGGTCCACTCGCCCGGAAGGATGGTGAACTTCCGGATCGACTCGGCCTTGGAGACCGCCTTGTTGGCGTCCTCGACCGCGGCCTCGATCTCGGCACGCAGATCCGGGTCGTCGACGAGCTTGGCGATGTCGGTGGTCTTGCCACGCTGCTCGGCCCAGGCCGGCACGGTCTCCCGGTCCAGGGTGATGAGCACGCCGATGAACGGCCGGCCGTCGCCGACCACGATGCACTGGTCGACGAGCAGGTGCGCGCGCAGCCGGTCCTCGAGCACCGCGGGAGCGACGTTCTTGCCGCCGGCGGTCACCAGGATCTCCTTCTTGCGCCCGGTGATCTTCACGAAGCCCTCGTCGTCGATCTCGCCGACGTCGCCGGTGTGGAACCAGCCGTCGGCCTCCTTGGCCTCGGCGGTCGCGGCCGGGTTGTTCCAGTAGCTGGCAAAGACCTGGCCGCCGCGGAACAGCAGCTCGCCGTCGTCGGCGACCCGGACCTCGGTGCCCTGGAGGGGGCGGCCCACGGTGCCGACCTTCTGCGCGTTCGGCAGGTTCACCGTCAGCGCGGCGGTGGTCTCGGTGAGGCCGTAGCCCTCGAGCACGTTGACGCCGATGCCGCGGTAGAAGTGGCCGAGCCGGTCGCCGAGCGGGGCCCCGCCGGAGACGGCGTACTCGCACCGGCCGCCCAGTGCCGTGCGCAGCTTGGCGTAGACGAGCTTGTCGAAGACGGCGTGCTGCGCCTTGACCGCGAGGCTGGTCCGGCCGGTCTCCAGCCCGCGCGACCACGCCATCGCCACCTCGGCGGCGCGGTTGAAGATCCGGCCCTTGCCGTCGGCGACCGCGCGCTGCGAGGCGGTGTTGAACACCTTCTCGAAGACCCGCGGCACGGCCAGGATGAACGTCGGCCGGAACGCCTCGAAGTCGTCGAGCAGGTTCTTGATGTCCGCCGAGTGACCCATCCGCACCCGGGCCTTCACGCAGCCGACCTGGATGATCCGCGCGAAGACGTGCGCCAGCGGCAGGAACAGCAGCGTCGCGGCCCCCTCTGTGTCGAACAGCTTCTCGAGCTCGTCGACGGCCACGGTGAGCTCGAAGGTGAAGTTCCCGTGGGTGAGCACGCATCCCTTGGGGCGGCCGGTGGTGCCCGAGGTGTAGATCAGGGTGGCGGGGGAGTCCGGGCCTGCCGCCGTACGACGCTCCTCGAGCTGCTCGTCGCCGATCTCCTCGCCGAGCGTCGTCAGCACCGAGACCGCGCCCGACTCGTTGCCGGTCTCGATCGACCAGACGTGGTGCAGCTCCGGCAGTCCGTCGCGGATCTCCTTCAGCCGGGTGGTGTGCTCCGAGGTCTCGACGACCGCCGCCCGGGCGCCGGAGTCGGCCAGGATCCACTCGATCTGCTCGGCGCTGGAGGTCTCGTAGATCGGCACGGTCACCGCGCCGGCGAACCAGATGGCGTAGTCGAACAGGGTCCACTCGTAGCGGGTCCGGGACAGCAGCGCGACCCGGTCGCCGGGCTCGACGCCGGCCGCGACCAGGCCCTTGGCGACCGCGCGCACCTCGGTGAGGAACGTGGCCGCGGTGACGTCGCTCCAGCCTTGCGCCGTACGCCGGGAGAAGACCACCGCGCTCGGGTGCTCGGTGCCGTTCCCGACGACGTCGTCGGTGAGGTTCCCGGTCGCCGGGATCTCGACCTGCAGGGGGGTGGAGTACTCGCGCACGCCTGCACGTTACTAGGGGGTACTTCCGATCCGATAGCCTCGTCGCCATGCCCGACCAGACGACCTCGAGCATCGTGATCGACGCCACTGCGCAGGCCGTGATGGCGGTGATCGTCGACTTCGAGGACTACCCCGCGTGGGTGCAGGGCATGAAGAACGTCCGGGTCACCCGGACCGACGACGCCGGCCGCGCCGCCGAGGTGCACTTCGAGCTCGAGGCCGCGCCGATCAAGGACTCCTACACGCTCGCCTACGACTACGTCTCGGACACCACCTTGCGCTGGCACCTGACCGAGGGCCGGATGCTGCGTGCGATGGAGGGCTCCTACGACCTGGTCCCGAACGGCACCGGCACCGAGGTGACCTACAAGCTCGCCGTCGACGTGGCCATCCCGATGATCGGCATGCTGCGTCGCAAGGCCGAGAAGGTCATCGTCGACACCGCCCTCAAGGGACTGAAGAAGCGCGTCGAGTCGCTCGCGTGAGGTTGTGCCGTTGACCCCGCGGATCATCCTGTTCACCGGGAAGGGCGGTGTCGGGAAGACCACGTCCGCGGCCGGGACGGCGACGCTGGCTGCCCGGCGCGGTGAGCGGACCCTGGTGCTCTCCACCGATGCCGCGCACTCGCTGGCGGACGCCTTCGGCGAGGCGGTCGGCCCCGAGCCGACGCCGGTCGCGGAGAACCTCTGGGTCCACCAGGTCGACACCCAGCGTCGGTTCGAGCGCTCCTGGGGCGAGCTGCAGGGCTACCTGCTCTCCGTCCTCGACGCCGCCGGCGTGGACCCGATCACCGCCGAGGAGCTGACCGTGATCCCGGGCGCCGAGGAGGTGCTGGCGCTGCTCGAGCTGCGCAACCACGCGGTCTCCGGGCAGTGGGACGTGATCGTGGTCGACTGCGCACCGACCGCGGAGACGCTGCGGCTGCTGGCGCTGCCGGAGGCGCTCAACTGGTACATGGCCCGGATGTTCGGCGTCCAGCGCCGGGTCGTGAAGGCGCTGCGACCGGTGCTCAGCCGGGCCGCCGGGGTGCCGATGCCGGAGGACTCGGTCTTCGACGCCGTCGAGCGGTTGCACCGCGACCTCGAGGAGGTCCAGCGGATCCTCAGCGACAAGGAGGCCAGCGTCCGGCTGGTGCTCACCCCCGAGACCGTCGTGGTGGCCGAGGCCCGCCGCTCGCTGACCACGCTCTCGCTGTACGGCTACCGGGTCGACGGGGTCATCGCCAACCGGGTCTTCCCCGACGGCGACGGCGATGCGTGGCGCTCCTCCTGGGTGCAGGCCCAGGCCGGCGTGCTGGCCGAGGTGCGGCAGTCCTTCGCGGACCTGCCGATCTGGCTCTCGGCGTACCAGCCGGGGGAGCCGGTCGGCGCCGAGAGCCTGGCGGCGTTCGCCGCAGCCGCGTACGGCGAGAGCGATCCGCTCGCGGTGCCCACCGGCGAGGGCCCGATGACGATCAGCCGGACCGAGTCCGGCGCGGTGCTGCGGATCGCGCTGCCGTTCGCGGAGAAGAAGGACGTGGACCTCGCCCGGCACGGCGACGAGCTGGTGGTCACCGTCGGGTCCTATCGTCGACTCCTCGCCCTTCCGGCCGCGCTGGCCCGGCACACCGTGACCGGCGCCCGGGTGGAGGCGGGATCGCTGCAGGTGAAGTTCCGGATCGAGCCCGACGAGCCCCAGGAGTGAGCCCCGGTGAGTGACGAGCACGGGCCGCAGCGTCCGACCACGGGTGGGACCGGCCAGGGCGGCGAGCCGATCGGCAGCGTCGGTGAGGAGGCCGCGAAGCTGTTCCTGGCCCTCTCCGGCTGGGCGAAGGACCACGGCGCCGGGACGGCCGGCTCGGCCGCGGGCATGGCCGGCCAGGTCACCGACGCGCTGCGTGATGTGAACGCGCACATCGCCACCGGTGGCGAGGACTGCAAGTACTGCCCGGTGTGCCAGGTGATCTCGGCGGTGCGCGCCACCAGCCCGGAGGTCAAGGCGCACCTGACCGTCGCGGCCAGCTCTCTGATGCACGCCGCGGCCGGGATGCTGGCCACCCAGGTCCCCGACCAGGAGAAGACCTCGCCGGTGCAGAAGATCGACCTCGAGGACTGGGAGGACGAATGACCTTGACGATCGGCGTCGACATCGGCGGTACGAAGATCGCCGCCGGTGTGGTCGACGAGGAGGGCAAGGTGGTCGCGGACGCGCGCCGCGAGTCCCCGGCCCAGCACCCCGACGCGATCGCGGACAGCATCGCCGAGATGGTCGCCGAGCTGCGCGCGGGCCACGAGGTCGCCGCGGTCGGGCTGGCCGCCGCCGGGTTCGTCGACCTGGCCGGCGAGGAGATCATGTTCGCGCCCAACCTGGCCTGGCGCGACGAGCCGCTGCGCCGGCTGGTGGCCGACCGGATCGACCTGCCCACGGCGATGGACAACGACGCCAACGCGGCCGCCTGGGCCGAGTACCGGTTCGGGGCCGGCCAGGGCGCGCGCACCCTGCTGCTGGCCGCGATCGGCACCGGCATCGGGGGCGGCCTGGTCGTGGCGGGTGACGTCTTCCGCGGTGGCTTCGGGGCGGCCGCGGAGTTCGGCCACATGCGCGTGGTCCCCAACGGCCGGCTGTGCGCCTGCGGCCTGCACGGCTGCTGGGAGGCCTACGGCTCCGGGACCGGTCTGACCGCGCGCGCTCGCGAGCTCGCCCAGCAGGACCCGGCCTCGGCCGCGGTGATGCTCGAGCTGGCCGGCGGCGACCCGCACGACATCCTCGGGCCGATGGTCTCCGAGGCCGCCGACCGGGGCGACGCCGCGGCCAAGCAGAGCTTCGCCGAGCTGGCGCACTGGATCGGCGAGGGGCTGGCCAGCCTCGGCTCGATCCTCGACCCCGACGTCATCCTCATCGGCGGCGGGGTCAGCGAGTCCGAGGAGCTCGACCTGGGCGTGATCGTCAGCTCGTTCCGCGCCGCCGAGAGCGGCATCGCCTACCGCCCGGTCCCGGACATCAAGCTCGCCGAGCTCGGCAACCAGGCGGGGCTGATCGGCGCCGCGGACCTCGCCCGCGAGGCTCTCTAGTCAGCGCCGCCTGTAGTCAGGGACCAGCTCTCCCGCCAGCTGCTCGACGAAGAGGCCCACGTCGGTCACGATCCCGCGGGCCTGCGAGGAACCGCGGTCGGCCAGCTTGGTCACGGTGGCCGGGTTGATGTCCACGCACACCAGCGGTACCGAGGCCGGCAGGATGTTCCCGGTCGCCACCGAGTGCAGCATCGTGGCCACCATCAGGCAGAACCCGACGTCGGTCAGGCCCGCGCGCATCGCCCGCTGCCCCTCGATCACGTCGGTGTAGACGTCCGGCAGGGGGCCGTCGTCGCGCACCGAGCCGACCAGCACGAACTCCTTGCCCGCGGTCACCAGGGCGTGCATGATCCCGCCGGTCAGCACGCCCTGCTCGACGGCCGCTCTGATCGAGCCGGCCTTGCGGATGGTGTTGATCGCGCGGATGTGGTGCTCGTGACCGTGCTCGACGCCCTTGCCGACGGCCAGGTCGATGCCGAGCGAGGTGCCGTACAGCGAGGACTCGATGTCGTGGGTGGCCAGTGCGTTCCCGGCGAACAGCACGTCGACGAACCCGGCCTTGACCAGCTCGACCATCGCCGGCGCCGCGCCGGTGTGCACCACGCCCGGACCGCCGACCCAGAGCACGTTCTGCCCGTTGGCCTTGGCCTGCCGCATCCCGTCGGCGACCTGGCGGACCAGCACCGCCTGCGGCTTCTCGCTGGACACGTCGGACTCCATGAACCCGAACGACTCCTCGCTGCGGTCGGTGCGCAGCGGCTCGACCCGGATCCCGGAGGCGCCCGCGACGATCTGCATGCCCCGCCGTACGTCGACCATCGGCAGCGTCCGCACCCGCCGGGCACCCTCGACCTGCTCGACCACCAGCCCGCAGTCCATCTCGGGGTTGTCCACCCGGATCCACGCGCCGTCCAGGCGGACCTTGGTCTCCAGGTTCGTCGTCGAGTAGAAGCCGTCGGGGAACACCCCGTCCGCATCGGCCTCGGCGATGGTGGCCTCGCCCGGGTCGGTCTGGTTGACCCCGCGGGTCTGCAGCCGCATCAGCAGCCGCTGCAGGGCCTCGTCGTCCTCGGCGGCCACCTGGATCTGCGCGTACGACGGGTCGCCGGCGTCGTGGCCGACGTCGAAGCGCTCGATCACGTAGTCGCCGCCGTACTCGCGGATGTCGTCGAGGACCTGGGACAGGATCCCGGAGTCCATCAGATGGCCGCTGATCTCGACGGTCTCGGTGTGCTGCACGCTCGCCCTTCCTCCCGGCGCCCTCACGCCGGCTCGTGTGTGAAACAGACTGTGTGAACCAGACCGGGCGCTACAGGACCGCGCCGTCGTCCCAGCCGTCGTCGCGGTCACCGCGCCGGTCGTTCATGGTCATCACCAGGTAGCCGAACCCGGCGACGAACCAGCAGAACAGCAGCAGGCCCGCGTACGACGGCAGCGAGATGCCGGCGACCACGGTCAGCAGCGCGACCGCGGGGACGCCGAACAGCCCGATCCAGGCGGCCAGCCGGGCGCCGTGGGGGACCGGCACCGGCGGGGCCGGCGGCGGCACGTAGTGCTCCTCGTCGTACGACGGCGCCAGCTCGGCGGGGATCTCCAGCACCGGAGCCTGTTCGGGCTCGGGCTCGGGCTCGGGTGGCGCGGTCGCGGCGATCTCGTCGGCGCTCAGCTCGGCACGGTCGCCGAAGTGCTCGACGATGGAGCGCCAGGCCTCGTCCTCGCGGCTGGTCACGACCCCGGGTTCCTCTCTGCCACCTTCGCGATGAACTCGGCGGACTCGGTGAAGATCTGCTCGGCGTCGTTGTCCAGCGTGGCCACGTGGTAGCTGTTCGCCAGCACACGCTCGGCGGCGTCGCGCGAGGAGATGCCGGCCAGGATGATCCGCGCCGAGGACGGGTCGACCACGTGGTCCTCGGCGGAGCGGAACAGCAGGACCGGCACGGTGACCTTGGCCAGGTCCGCACGGACCTGCTTCCAGGCGCGCAGCATCGAGGCCAGCGGCTTGAGCGGGGTCTTGTCGTAGGCGTGCTCGACGGCGCCGGCCTTCTTGATGTCGCTGCCGATGCCGGGGAACGCGCGCACCAGGTACTGCATCACGGGCAGCGCCAGCAGCTGCTTGTTGGTGCTGGCCACCGCCGGGTTCACCAGCACGAGTCCCGCGATCTCGCCGGGACGCCGCTCGGTGAGCTGGAGGGCGAGGCAGCCGCCCATCGACAGTCCGGCCACCACGATCGCGTCGGTGCGCGCCTTGAGCGTCTCGAACTCGCGCTCGAGGGTGGCGTAGTAGTCGTCGTACCGGGTCCTGGTCATCTCCTGCCAGGTGGTCCCGTGTCCCGGCAGCAGCGGCACGCTGACCGCGTAGCCCTGCTCGGCCAGGTACTGCCCCCAGGGAACCATCGACGCCGGCGACCCGGTGAACCCGTGGCTGAGCAGCACGCCGATCCGGCGCCCGTCCGGACCCGGGGTGCCGTCTGCGTAGAAGGGCGCGTGGATCGCGGCGGCGTTCGGGGAAGTCGTCACCTGGGCATCGTTTCACGGGCTCCTAGGAGCGGCTAGGGTAAAGCGGTCGAGGAGGTGTGGGTTGTTCTACTGGTTCCTGAAGTGGATCGCTCTCGGGCCACTGCTGCGGATCGTCTTCCGCCCGCAGACCGAGGGTGTGGAGAACGTCCCACTGGAGGGTCCGGCGATCCTGGCCAGCAACCACCTCTCCTACGCGGACTGGCTGTTCATGCCGCTGACCGTGCCGCGCCGGGTGACGTTCGTCGCGAAGGCCGAGTACTTCACCACCCCGGGCATCAAGGGCTGGTTCCAGAAGCTCTTCTTCTCCGGCTCCGGGCAGGTGCCGATCGACCGCTCCGGTGCGTCGGCCGCCGAGGGCGCGCTGGTCACCGCCAAGAGGGTGCTGGCCGAGGGCGACCTGTTCGGCATCTACCCCGAGGGCACCCGCTCGCACGACGGCCGGCTCTACCGCGGCAAGACCGGCGTGGCCCGGCTCGCCCTGGAGACCGGCGTCCCGGTGATCCCGGTGGCCGTCGTCGGCACCGACGTGGTCGCGCCGCCGGGCAAGAAGTTCGGCTCGTTCACCCGGCCGGTGGTGCGGTTCGGCAAGCCGCTGGACTTCGAGCGCTACGAGGGCCTGGAGAACGACCGCTACATCCTGCGCTCGGTCACCGACGAGATCATGTACGAGATCATGAAGCTCTCCGGCCAGGAGTACGTCGACATGTACGCCACCCGGGCCAAGGAGGAGTCGAAGAAGGCCGAGCGGGCCGAGCGGGCTGCCGCCTCGGCGGAGGACCCGACCTCGGGGCCTCCTGAGACGAAGGCGTCCTAGCCCCTGATGGGGAGCGACCCGGCCGGCACGGCCGTGGTGAGCACGCTGTTCCGCGCGATCGCGGTGCTGCGCGTCGTGGTCCTGGTGAACACCGTCGTCCTCTACGCCTACCGCTACGACCGCTACCCGCACGCGGCGACCGGTGCCTGGGCGCTGGCCGGGCTGACCGTCTGGACGCTGGTCGCGCTCTGGGCGTACGACGACGCCCGCCGCCGGCGCTGGCCGCTGCTGGTGACCGACCTCGCCGTGGCCGTCGGGGCGATCCTGCTCTCGCCGTACGTGAAGGGCGACGGGCTCAACGCGACCCTCCCGGGCTTCTGGGTGATGGGCGTGGTGCTCGCCTGGGCGGCCGCGTGGCGGCTGACCGGCGGGCTGGTCTCCGCGGTGCTCATCAGCGCCGCGGACCTGTCGGTGCGCGACGAGATCACCTTGTCCCGCTGGCCGAACATCTTCCTGCTCGTCCTCGGCGGTGTCGTGGTGGGCTTCCTCTCCGACCTGCTGCAGCGCACCGCGGCCGAGCGGGACCGGGCCGAGCGCGCGGCCGCGGCCGCCGCCGAGCGCCAGCGCCTGGGCCGGGTGGTCCACGACGGCGTGCTCCAGGTGCTCGCCCTGGTGCAGAAGCGCGGTTCCGAGCTGGGCGGGGAGGCCGCGGAGCTGGGCCGGCTGGCCGGGGAGCAGGAGGTCGCCCTGCGCGCCTACGTGCAGCGCGAGACGAGCACGCCGGCCGAAGGCACCCCGTACGACCTGGGCGGAGCGCTGGCCGCTCTCGGCACCTCGACCGTCACGGTCGCGCTGCCCGCCACGCCCGTCCGCGTCGACCCGGTCGCCGGCGTGGAGATCGCCGCGGTCGTGGCCGAGTGCCTCAGCAACGTCCGCCACCACGTCGGCCGGGACGCGCCGGCCTGGGTGCTGCTGGAGGACCTCGGCGGCGAGCTGGTCGTCTCGGTCCGCGACCAGGGCCCGGGCATCCCGGAGGGACGGCTCGCGGAGGCCGCCGCCCAGGGCCGGCTCGGCGTCGCCTCGTCCATCCGGGGACGCATCGAGGACCTCGGTGGCACCGCGACGCTGGAGACCGGCTCCTTCGGCACCGAGTGGGAGTTCCGGGTACCCGTCCGATGAGCATCCACAGCGAGCACCCGTTCCTCGAGGAGGACGACCCGGTCCGCCGCTTCCGCGGGCGGGTCGGCGGCGCGGTCTCGCTCTGGACGGCAGGAGACGAGACGTCTCGTTCCGGTCTGACGGTCTCCTCGTTCCTGGTCGCCAACGGTGACCCGGCGTCGGTGGTCGGCGTGCTCGACCCCGACTCGGACCTGGCCGAGACCCTGGCCGCGACCGGTCGCGGAGTCGTGCAGCTGCTGGCCTGGTCCGACCACGACCTGGCAGACGCGTTCGGCGGGGTGGCGCCCGCGCCCGGAGGGCCCTTCCGCACGGGCACCTGGGAGCAGACGTCGTACGGGCCCGCGCTGGCCGGCCGGACCCGGGCGCTGGTCCGGGTGGCGCGCACCGAGGAGCTGGGCTGGTCGGTGCTCGTGGTCGCGGAGATCGACGAGATCGTGATCGCCGCGGACGACGACGCGCTGGAGCACCGGCGCGGTCGTTACCGCCGTACGGGCGGCTCACCTGAGTAGGGTCGCGGCTGTGAACCAGGCAGCGGACCGCACCGGCATCCGGGTGATGGTGGTCGACGACCACCCGATGTGGCGCGACGGCGTCGCCCGTGACCTGACCGAGGCCGGGTTCAGCATCGTTGCCACCGCGGGCACCGGGACCGAGGCGCTGACCCGGTTCCCGGCCACCCAGCCCGACGTCGTCGTGCTCGACCTGCAGATCCCGGAGCCCAACGGCGTCGAGGTCACCGCCGAGCTGATCCGGCAGAACGCCGCGGTCAAGGTGCTGGTGCTCTCCGCCAGCGGCGAGCAGAACGACGTGCTCGAGGCGGTCAAGGCCGGCGCGATCGGCTACCTGGTCAAGTCCGCGTCGCGGCCCGAGCTGATCGCCGCGGTGGACCGGGTCGCGGCGGGGGAGACCGTGTTCACCCCGGGCCTGGCCGGGCTGGTGCTCGGCGAGTACCGCCGCCTGGTGGACGCGCCCGCCGAGGACAGCACCGCGCCGCGGCTGACCGAGCGCGAGACCGAGGTCCTGCGGCTGGTGGCCAAGGGACTGTCGTACAAGGACGTGGCCGACCGGCTGGTGATCTCGCACCGGACCGTGCAGAACCACGTGCAGAACACGCTGCGCAAGCTGCAGCTGCACAACCGGGTGCAGCTGGTCCGGTACGCGATCGAGCAGGGTCTCGACGAGACGGAAGAGTGAGTCGAGCGGCGGGAAGAACCACGCTCCGGGTAGCGTTGGGCCCAGGTGCAGGAGAGAGGGGTTCGCGATGGTGCTGTTCCGACGGCAGCTCGGTGACGTGCTTCGCAACGAGCGGATGCGTCAGGGGATGACGCTGCGCGAGCTCTCCTCCGAGGCCCGGATCTCTCTCGGCTACATCTCCGAGATCGAGCGCGGCCAGAAGGAAGCCTCCTCCGAGCTGCTCTCCTCGCTGTGCGAGGCCCTCGACGTGCCGCTGTCCGCGGTGCTCCGCGAGGTCAGCGACACCGTGGCCGTCGAGGAGCAGCGCCTCGTCGCCGAGGCCATCGTCGAGCGCGTGGGCCAGGCCCGCGAGGGCGACGTGGTCGCCTCCGCCGCCTGATCCGGGCCGCCTAGATACCCGCGGCCTTCTCCAGGGCCGTCAGCTCCTCGTCGAGGAAGATCAGCAGCCGCTGCAGGTGCGGCACCGTACGGCGGCAGCCGGTCAGCCCGAACATCATGTCCTCGGCGTAGCTGTTGCAGGTGATGTTGAGCGCCATCCCCTGCATCGGCACCGAGACCGGGTAGGTGCCGGTGAGCCGGGCCCCGTTGAGGTACTGCACGCTCCGCGGCCCGGGCACGTTGCTGATGATGAGGTTGAACGGCGGCCGGACGAGCCCGTTGAGCCGCAGGAACGGGATCACCAGCGAGGGCGCCATCCCGATCGCGCTCATCGCCAGGATCTGGTTGGGCGTCATCGCCTCCAGAGCGTCCTTGCCTGCCCGCATCGACTCGTTGATCGTGCGGAGCCGGTCCGCGGGGTCGGCCAGGTCGGTGCCGAGCTTGCACATCACCGAGCCGACCGCGTTCCCGCCACCGCCGGCGTGCGACTCGTCGCTGCGCGACTTCAGCCCGACCGGCACCATCGCCACCAGCGAGGCGTCCGGCAGCCGGCTCACCTCGCGCAGGTAGCCCCGGACGGCGCCGCCGCACATCGCCAGCACCACGTCGTTCATGGTGGTCCGGGTCGACTTCGCGATCGCCCGGATCCGCTCCAGCGGCCAGTCGTCGGCGGCGAACCGGCGCGACCCGGTGATCGCGGTGTTGAACATCGACTTGGGCGCGTAGAACGAGAACGCCGAGGCCTCGTTGCGGACTCCCTTGGTCAGCGTGCGGATCAGCGCGGCGGGCAGGCCGGCGGCGTCCGCGGTGAGCCCGAGCGCCGAGCGCAGCGCGTCCATCGGCACCGCCGCCAGGGACTGCTCGGCGTGCTCGCGCTCGCGCCGGGCCTTGCCGGTCGCCCGGGCGTCGAAGGGCAGCGGCATCCCGCGCTTGTCCGGGTCGGTGGTGAGCACGTTCTGCATCAGGCGCATCGCCGAGATGCCGTCGACCAGGGCGTGGTGGAGCTTGGTGTACATCGCCAGCCGGCCGTCGGCCAGGCCCTCGATGATGTGCGCCTCCCACAGCGGCCGCTCCCGGGCGAGCATGGTGCCGTGCAGCCGGGAGACCAGCTCGAGCAGCTCCCGGATCCGGCCGGGCTGGGGGAGTGCGGAGTGCCGGACGTGGTGCTCGATGTCGAACTGCTTGTCCTCGGTCCACATCCACTGCCCGAGGGTGCCCACCGAGCGCAGCGGCCGCTTGCGGAACAGGGGCGCGACCTCCTCGATGCCCAGCGCCGACTCGTACATCTCCCGGGCGAACTCCGGTCCGGCGTCGGCGGGCGGCTCGAACAGCTGCAGCCCGGCCACGTGCATCGGCTGGTTGCGGTTCTCGGCGAGCAGGAAGGCGAGCGAGGTCGGGTCGATGGTGACGGGCACGGGCTGCCTCCTGGGTAGTGGCTGTCCGCGATCCTCGCGCGTGTGCCCGGGTTTGGCCAGCAGGCGGACTCCTCCCGCGGGGTGATGTTCTGCCGCGCCGGCCCGGAGTAGGTTCGGGGCAACACCCGAAGGAGCCCCGATGACCATCACCGAGCCCAGTCCCACCGCGGCGGCCGCGCCGACCTTCGACTCCCTCAACCCGCGCACCGGCGAGGTGGTCGCCACCCATGCGGTCCACTCCGAGGCGGACGTGCGCGCCGCCGTCGCGCGTGCCCGCGAGGCCGCCTCCTGGTGGGGGGCGCTCACCTTCGCCGAACGGGCTTCCCGGCTGGACGCGTGGAAGGCGCTGGTCACCCGCCGGGTCGCCGACCTGGCCGCGGTGATGGAGGCCGAGACCGGCAAGCCGCACGGCGACGCGATGCTCGAGTCGGCGCTGGCCATCGACCACCTGGCCTGGGCCGCCAAGCACGCAGGCAAGGTGCTCAAGCGCAAGCGGGTCCCCAGCGGCCTGGTGATGGCCAACCAGAAGGCCACCGTCGAGTATCGCCCGCTGGGCGTGGTCGGCGTGATCGGCCCGTGGAACTACCCGGTGTTCACCCCGATGGGCTCGATCGCCTACGCGCTCGCGGCCGGCAACGCGGTGGTGTTCAAGCCCAGCGAGTACACCCCAGGAGTCGGGGTGTGGCTGGCGGAGACCTTCGTCGAGGCCGTCGGCCGCCCGGTGCTGCAGACCGTGACCGGGCTCGGCGAGACCGGAGCCGCGCTCTGCCGCGCGGGCGTCGACAAGCTGGCCTTCACCGGATCGACCGCCACCGGCAAGAAGGTGATGGCCGCCTGTGCCGAGTCGCTGACGCCGGTGCTCATCGAGGCAGGCGGCAAGGACGCGCTGATCGTGGACGAGGACGCAGACCTGGCCGCCGCCGCGGACGGCGCCGTGTGGGGTGCCTGCGCGAACGCGGGCCAGACCTGCGCCGGCGTCGAGCGGGTCTACGTGCACGAGCGCGTGTACGACGCCTTCCTCGGCCAGGTCGTCGCCAAGGCCCAGCAGGTGCACGCCGACGCCGACGCGAGCGCGCAGATCGGCCCGATCACCATGCCCGGCCAGCTCGACATCATCCGCCGGCACATCGACGACGCGCTGGCCAAGGGCGGCCGGGCGCTGGTCGGCGGCGCGGAGGCGGTCGGCGACCGGTTCGTGCAGCCGACGATCCTGGTCGACGTCCCGGAGGACTCCTCGGCGTGGACCGAGGAGACGTTCGGCCCGACGATGACGATCGCCAAGGTCAAGGACATGGACGAGGCGGTCGCGAAGACCAACTCCTCGCGCTACGCCCTCGGCTCGGCGGTGTTCTCCAAGTCGAACGGCATGCGGATCGCCGAGCGGCTCCGGGTCGGGATGACCTCGGTCAACGGCGTCATCACCTTCGCCGGCGTGCCGTCGCTGCCGTTCGGCGGGATCGGCGACTCCGGCTTCGGGCGCATCCACGGCCCGGACGGGCTCAAGGAGTTCAGCTACGCGCACGCGATCACCCGGCAGCGGTTCAAACCGCTGCTCGCGCTGACCACCTTCGAGCGCACCGAGAAGGCCGAGGACCAGCTGGGCAAGCTCATCACGATGCTGCACGGGCGCGGTGGCGACAAGCGCCGGTGACCGGGAGGACGGCGCGGCGGACGGGTGGCTCGCCCGTCCCTACGTCGATCTCGTCGTCAAGCGCAGCCGAACGTCGCTGCGCGCGCGCATCGCCCGGCTGCGGTCACGCTCCTGGCAGGTGGCGCAGTGCGCGATCGCGGCCGGGGTGGCCTGGGTCGTGGCCGCGGACTTGTTCGACCACGCCACGCCGTTCTTCGCGCCGATCGCGGCGGTCGTCAGCCTCGGCACCAGCTACGGCCAGCGGCTGCGCCGGGTCGCGGAGGTCACCGTCGGCGTCGCGGTCGGGGTCTTCCTCGGCGACCTGTTCACGCACTGGCTCGGGTCGGGTGGCTGGCAGATCGCGCTGATCGTCGGCTTGGCGATGACCTCGGCGCTGCTGCTCGACGCCGGCCAGCTGTTCGTGACCCAGGCGGCCATCCAGGCGATCGTGGTGAGCACGCTGCTGCCCGACCCTGGCAAGGCCTTCACCCGGTGGAGCGACGCGGTGATCGGCGGGGCGGTCGCGCTGGTCGCGGCCACCGTGGTCCCGCAGGCCCCGCTGCGACGCCCGCGCGAGCAGGCGGCTGTCGTCGTACGGCGGATCTCGTCGCTGCTGCGCTCCTCGGCGGACAGCATCGAGGACGGGGACGTCGAGCGCGCGCTGGCCACGCTGGCCGAGGCCCGGACCACCGACGCGCTGATCGCGGAGCTGCGCGGCGCGGCCGACGAGGGCCTCTCGGTGATCGCGTCGTCGCCGTTCCGGTACCGGCACCGCGGCGGCGTGCGCCGGATGGCCGAGCTGGTCGACCCGCTGGACTACGCGCTGCGCAACACGCGGGTGATCGCGCGCCGGGTGGCGGTGGCCTGCTACCGCCGCGAGCCGCTGCCGTCCGGGTACGCGATCTTCCTGCGCGACCTGGCCGAGGCGACCGACGCGATGGCCGCGGAGCTGCACGCCGACCGGATGGCCAGCGGCGCCCGTGACCGGCTCTACCAGCTCGCCGACGCCTCCTCGCGCCTCGAGCGCACCTCCGAGCTCTCCGCCGAGGTCATCCTGGCCCAGACCCGTTCCCTCATCGCCGACCTCCTCGCCGTCAGCGGCCTGGACCCCCTCGCCGCCACCGACGCCATCCCCTCACTCGCCGACTAGCGCGAATCCGGCCTTCTGGCCCTCCGAGTCCGGCCTTCTGGTCCGGCGAGTCCGGCCTTCTGGTCCGGCGAGTCCGGCTTTCTGGTCCGGCGAGTCCGGCCTTTTGGTCGCCAAAACCCCTGACTGGGTGAGCCAAACCCCCTGATTCGGCGAGCCAAAGGGCCCGATTCGCGGGTCAGTCGAGCTCGCGGACGACCGAGTCGACCACGGCCACGAGGTCGCCGTAGGTGCGTTCGGCGACCCGGCGCTGGCGCTGGTAGGACGCGCCGCGGTCGAGGATGTCGTGGATCAGCTGCAGGTCCTCGAGGCAGCCGAGCCGGCGGGCCACGGGTGCCAGGTCGTCGAGCAGGTCGGCGAGGTCCTCGCGGAGCAGCCGCTCGTTCGACGCCGAGTCGAGGATGATCCAGGCGTCCAGCCCGTACCGGGCCGCGCGCCACTTGTTCTCCTGCACGTGCCAGGGCGGCATCGAGGGCAGCGTCTCGCCGCGGTCGAACCGGTCAGCCAGGTGCACCACCAGGCAGTGCGTCAGCGCCACCAGCGCGCGCATCTCCCACACCGTCGAGACGCCGTCGCAGATGCGCACCTCGACCGTCCCGGTCCGCGGTGCCGGACGCACGTCCCAGCGGATCTCGTCGATCACCTCGATCACGCCGGTGGTGAACAGGTCCTCGGCGTAGGCCTCGAAGTCGGCCCAGGTGTCGAACTGGAAGGGCAGTCCCGCGGTCGGCAGCTGCTGGAACATCATCGCCCGGTTGCTCGCGTAGCCGGTGTCGGTGCCGGCCCAGATCGGCGAGGACGCCGAGAGCGCCTGCAGGTGCGGGTACCAGGTGAGCAGCGCGCTCACGATCGGGATCGCCTGCTCCCTGCGCACCCCGACGTGCACGTGCACGCCCCAGATCAGCATCTGCCGGCCCCACCACTGGGTGCGCGCGATCAGCTCCTCGTACCGGTGCCCCGGCGTGAGCAGCTGCGTGGACCACTGCGCGAACGGGTGCGTACCGGCGCTGTACAGGTCGACCCCGAGCTCGTCGGCGAGCGGGCGCACCTTGGCCAGCATCTCGACCAGCTCGTCCATCGCCGCGGAGGTGTTCGTGCAGATCCCGGTGGTCAGCTCGACGGTGTTGCGGAGCAGCTCCTTGTGCAGCCGCGGCTCGGGTCCGTGGCGCTTCTCGACGAGGTCGAAGAGCTCGGAGGCTTTGTTGGCCAGGTCGCGGGTCTGCTTGTCGACGAGCGCGAACTCCCACTCGACGCCCAGGGACGGACCGGGCGAGTCGGCGAAATCGATGGCCACGGAGAAAGCCTTCCACATGGCAGCATCAGGAACCGTGATCGCCTGGGTGAGTGCCTTCCTGGATCTGCCGGCCGCCTCGTGGGAGCGCGGGGTCGCGTTCTGGACGGCGGTCACCGCGACCTCGTTGTCACCCACGCGAGGCCCGTACGACGAGTTCGCGACGCTCGTGCCCGGCGACGGCGAGCCGTTCCTCCGAGTGCAGCGCATCGGCTCCGAGCGCCCCGGCGTCCACCTCGACCTGCACCGGCCGGGTGGAGCCTTCGCGGTCCGGACCTCACCGGGCGGGTTCACGTTCTGCGAGAACACCCCCGCCGGGGGCAGCCGCCCCGCACCGGTGGACCACGGCGGGCACGCCTCGCTGGTCGACCAGGTCTGCCTGGACATCCCGCCCGCCGGGTACGACGAGGAGTGCGCGTTCTGGGCCGCGACGACCGGCTGGGAGCTGGCACCGACCAGTGCTCCGTCCATGCGCCAGCTGGTCCGGCCCACGGGGCAGCCGTTGCGGATCCTGCTGCAGCGCCGCGACGAGGGTGATCCGCCGGTCACCGCGCACCTCGACCTGGCCGCGACGGACCGGGAGGCCGAGGTCGCGCGGCACCTCGCGCTCGGCGCCGAGGTGGACGGCGGGGGTGCGCGGTGGACGAGGATGCGCGACCCGGGCGGGATGCTCTACTGCGTGACGGATCGCGACCCTACGACCGGGCTGCTGCCTTGAGGCGGGCGATCCACTCCAGTCCGATGCCGTCGAAGGGAGCGCGACCGGCCTGCATCGCCGCGAGCACCTCGGCACAGGACGAGACCGCCCGCTCCACCACGTCGCCGGGGTAGCCGAGCGTGACCTGGTGCTCGGCGAACTCGTCCTCGTCGTCGACCCAGATCCGGCCGTCGACCTCGCGGATCACGTCCAGGTCGAGGTCGACCGCGCTGACCGACGACTCGTCGTCGGACCAGACGCACGGCGTGGTGATGTCGACGTAGAAGTCCACGGGCCGGTCCTCGTCGGTGCCGTAGATGGTCGCCACCCACCAGGCGTCGTGGGGGAGCAGCACCACGTGGTCGGCCCAGGCGGTGAACGCCTTGTCGGGCCGCGCCAGCAGGGTGCCGGCCGGGACGCCGACCCAGTGCCCGTGCGCGTCCACGCCGAGGCGGACCGCGTCGAACTCCCAGTGCGGCCCGTCGGGCCACTTGCGGGTGAGGACTCTCGTCGTACGGCGCACCCCGTGAGGCTAGGGCATCACCTTGGGCGCGAACGCCGCGACGATGTCCTGGTAGCGCGAGCCGGTCAGCTTGGCGAACTGGTGGAACAGGTGCGCGTCGATGCCGACCAGCACCCGGGCGCGCTTCTTCATCGCGCCGTCGAGGATGATCTGCGCGGCCTTCTCGGCGGTCATCCGGGCCAGCTTCTTGTCGAAGAGCTCGTCGACCTTGGCGGCGTTCTGGCTGGCGGTCTTCCGGCCGTTGCGGGCGATGCCGGTCTTGATGCCGCCCGGGTGCACGCACGTCACCGACACCGGGTGCCTGGCGATGAGCATCTCTTCGCGCAGCGCCTCGGTGAAGCCGCGCACGGCGTACTTGGTGGCGTTGTAGGCGGTCTGCCCGGGCATCGAGATGAGTCCGAACAGGCTGGAGATGTTGACCAGCGCGCCGTCGCCGGAGGCGATCAGGTGCGGCAGGAACTCCTTGGTGCCGTTGACGACGCCGTAGAAGTTCACCCCGACGATCCAGTCGAAGTCCTCGTACGACATCTCCTCGAAGTCGCCGGTGACGGTCACGCCGGCGTTGTTCACGACCAGGTTCACGACGCCGAACTGCTCGACGACGGCGGTGGCCCACGCGCCCATCGCGGCCCGGTCGGAGACGTCGACGACGTCGCTGCGCACCTCGGCGCCGAGCTGCTTGACCAGGTCCACGGTCTCGGCGAGGCCGTCGGCGTTCCAGTCCGAGATGGCCAGCTTGGCGCCGCGCTTGGCGGCCAGCACCGACATCTCCCGGCCCATGCCGGAGCCGGCGCCGGTGATGACGACGACCTTGTCCTTCAGCGACTTCACGATGCGAGCTCCTTGGTGATGGTGTCGTAGGCGTCGAGGTCGAAGCGCTTCAGCTGCGACCGGAAGGTGAACGTGGTGCGCGGCCACAGGGTGGTGTTGCGGCCGTGCTCGTCGAGGTACCACGACGCGCAGCCGCCGGTGCTCCACACGGTCCGCTTCATCCGCCGCTGCAGGTCGGTGTTCCAGGCGTCCTGCGCCTGCTGGGTCGGCTCGACCGCCGCGACGCCGCGCTCCTTCATCGTCGCCAGCGCGGAGAGGATGTAGGCGATCTGGCTCTCGATGATGAACACCATGCTGGAGTGGCCCAGGCCGGTGTTCGCGCCGACGATCTGGAACAGGTTGGGGAAGCCGCGCGTCGTCGTTCCCTTGTACGACGCCATCCCGTGCTCGGCCCAGACATCGGCCAGCGTGCGACCGTCACGGCCCTTGATGCCGTGCGCGATCGGCTGGTCGGTGGTGTAGAAGCCGGTGGCCACGATGATGCAGTCGACCTCGCGCTCGGTGCCGTCCGTGGTCACGATCCCGGTCGGGGTGATCGAGGCGATCCTGTCCGTCACCAGCGTGGTCGAGGAGCGCGCCAGCGCCGGGTAGTAGGTGTTCGAGATCAGGATCCGCTTGCAGCCGATCTCGAAGTCCGGGGTCACCTTGGCGCGCAGCTCCGGGTCGGCGATGCCGCGCTCGATGTTCTTCAGCGCGGCCAGCTTGGCCGGCGTGGCGATCTTCGGCTGCCAGGTGAAGGCCGGCACGAAGGTCTCGCGGCCCCAGTAGATCGCGGTCCGGTAGAGCTTCTGGAAGCCCGGCACGAACCGGAAGCCGAGCCGCTCGATCCCCGTGTACGCACGGTCGTGGCGCGGCATCACCCAGGGCGCGGTGCGCTGGTAGACGTCGAGGTGGGCGACCTTCTCCACGATCGAGGGGATGATCTGGATCGCCGAGGCGCCGGTGCCGATGACGGCGACGCGCTTGCCGGTCAGGTCGACGTCGTGGTTCCACTGCGCCGAGTGGAAGATCTCGCCGCGGAAGTCCTCGATGCCGTCGATCTCGGGCAGCTTCGGCTCGGACAGCCCGCCGGAGCCGCTGATGAGCACGTCGGCGACGACGGTCCCGGCGCTGGTGTCGACGGTCCAGACCCGGTCGGTCTCGTCCCAGGCGGCGCCGGTCACGCTCACGCCGAAGTGGAACCTGTCCAGCACGCCCGACGTCCGGGCGACGTCCTCGAGGTAGGCCTGGATCTCCGGCTGCGGCGAGAACGAGCGCGACCAGCTCGGGTTCGGCGCGAACGAGAACGAGTACAGCTGGCTGGGCACGTCGCAGGCCGCGCCGGGGTAGGTGTTGTCGCGCCAGGTGCCGCCGACGGTCTCGCCCTTGTCGACGACCACGAAGTCGTGCTCGCCGGCCTCGTCGAGCTTGATCGCCGCACCGAGGCCGGCGAAGCCCGCGCCGACGACGAGGATGCGGACCTTCTCGGGGAGAGTGCTCATGGGAGACAACCCTAACCGCTGTTGAACGAGCGTCAATAGCGTTGTTGACGTTGGTTCAGTAATCTGTCCCACATGACCAGCAGCAGTGGACGGATCCGGATGTCGCCCGAGAGCCGTCGCGAGCAGCTCCTCGAGCTCGGCACCCAGCTGCTGTCCACCCGCACCCTCGAGGAGCTCTCGATCGAGGTGCTCGCCGAGGAGGCCGGCATCTCACGCGGCCTGCTGTACCACTACTTCGGCAACAAGCAGGAGTTCCATGTCGCTGTCGTCCGCCGGGCGGTCGAGCAGCTCGTCGCGATCACCGCGCCGCGCGACATCGCGGACCCGCTGGAGCAGCTGGCGGTCTCGATCGGCGCCTACCTGGACTACGTGGTCGAGAACCACACCGGGTACGTGTCCCTGGTCCGGGCGGCCGCCGGCGGCAACGAGGAGGTGCGCACGATCTACGAAGAGGGCCGTCGCGCGCTCATCGACCGGATCTTCGAGATCAACGGACCCGAGCAGCTGGCCCAGCTCGGCATCGAGGACTCCCCGGGCCTGCGGCTGATGGTCGACGGCTGGGGAGCGATGACGGAGTCGGTGATCCTGGCCTGGATCGAGGACCCGCACGGGCTGAGCCGGGAGGACCTGCTGCACCGGCTCGCGGTCGCCCTCCCGGCCATCGCGCTGGCCCGCTAGCGCCGGACGAACATCCACCAGCGCATCGCCGCGAACCTCAGCACCGTCACCACCAGGTTCGCCGCGGTCAGCACCACGACCTCGACGGTCGGGTGGGTCCCGTCCGGCACCAGCAGCAGCGCCGCGGTCGTGAACGCGACCCCGATCCCGAAGACGAGCAGCCCCTGAGCCTGGTGGCGGAGCACGTCGGCCCGGCCGCGGACCCCGAAGGAGAACCGGCGGTTGGCCGCGGTGTTCGCGATCGCCGTCAGCAGCAGGGCGAGCACGTTCGCCGTCATCGGTGCGGCCAGGTGCCGCAGGCCGAGGTAGAGCAGCGCGTACGCCAGCGTCGAGAAGACGCCGACGACCACGAACATCGCGGCCTGCAGTCCGATCCGGCCGGACCCTGCATCCGCGGAGACCCGCCCCAGGCGCTCACCGACCTCGCGCAGCGGCAGCCGGCCGCGGGCGAGCGCGGTGCCGAGCCGGACCACCCCGCGCAGGTCGTGGTAGGCCGTCCGCAGGATGTCGACGCGGCTGTCCGGGTCGTCCACCCAGTCCACCGGCACCTCGTGGATGCGCAGCCCGGCGCGCTCGGCCACGATGAGTAGCTCGGTGTCGAAGAACCAGCCCTCGTCCTCCACGAGGGGCAGCAGCTCGGCGGCCGCCTCCCGAGTGATCGCCTTGAACCCGCACTGGGCGTCGGCGAACCCGACCCGCAGCGACCCGCGCAGCAGCACGTTGTAGCAGCGCGAGATCACCTCCCGTCGCAGACCACGCTCGACCCGCGAGCTGCGCGCGAGCCGGTTGCCGACGGCCAGGTCCGAGTGCCCGGAGATCAGCGGCGCCACCAGCGGCAGCAGCGCGCCCAGGTCGGTGGACAGGTCCACGTCCATGTAGACCAGCACGTCCGCGTCCGAGGTGCTCCACACCCGTCGCAGCGCGCGACCGCGTCCTTTCTCGGCCAGGTGCACGGCCCGTACGGCGGGGTGCCGGTGGCTCAGCCGCCGGGCGATCTCCGAGGTGCGGTCGGTCGAGGCGTTGTCGGCGATCGTGACCCGGAACGTCCAGGGCAGCGTCGCCAGGTGTGCCAGCACCCGCTCGACCGAGAGGGCCAGCGCGACCTCCTCGTTGTGCACCGGGATCACCACGTCGAGGACCGCGGTGCGGGTGGGAGCGGCGAGCGTGGTCACGAGACACCGCCGCTCAGGTCGTAGAGGGTGATGCCGTCCACCGTGGTCGCGGTGAAGGTCGCCGCGACCCACGATGCGATCGCCGAGCTGGTGCCACCGCCCGGCCCCATGCCGCCGCCCATGCCACCGCCCCCGCCGATGAACCAGTGGATCTTCCCGGCGGCGACGTACTCCTGGAACCGCGCCAGCGTCGGGCTGGGGTCCGAGCCGTTGAAGCCGCCGATCGCCATCACCGGCTCCTCGGTGGCGAGCTGGTAGCCCGAGGCGACGTTCGAGCCGACCGCGGCGGCGACCCAGGTGTAGTCGCCGGCGTTCTCGGTGAGCAGCTCGTCGATGGCCGTGCTGGAGGTGCTGCCGTCCAGCAGGCCGCCGGCGCTGCCCGCGTTGCCGGCCGGGCGCCGTAGGCCGGCCGGTTGCATCCCCGGAGGCGGCCCGCCGTTCGGGAGACCGCCGTTCGGGAGACCGCCGTTCGGGGGACCGGCCCGGAAGCCGCCGCCGGGGCCGAAGCCGCTGGTCACCGTCGGGCCGGCCGTCGGGATCGAGCCGGTGTGCGGAGTGCCCGCCGTCTGCACCGCGTACGCCGCCGGGCCGGCCAGGCCCGCGAGCAGAGCGGTGGCCAGCGCCAGCGTGGCGAACCGCCGCGGGAGGGATGGCATCCCGAGCAGCAGGGCGGCGCCCGCGAAGCCGGCCAGCACGACGGCGTACCGGAGCCAGGGCACGAAGTCGGCCGACCGGTCCAGCACCACGAAGGCGAGCATCGCGGTCCCGGCGGTCGTCGCGGCCAGCGCGAGCCGTGCCAGGAGCGAGGCCCGGTTCTGCCAGAGCGCCCAGCCGCCGATGCCGACCAGGGCGCCGATCGACGGGGCCAGCGCGACGGTGTAGTAGGCGTGGAAGATCCCGGCCATGAACGAGAAGGTCAGCCAGGTGCTGACCAGGGTCAGGCTCCACAGCAGCAGCGCGGCCCGAAGGCGGCGGTTCGCCCAGCCGGACCAGAGCCCGGCCAGGCCGAGTACGAGCGCGGCGGGCAGCAGCCAGGCGACCTGACCGCCGATCTCGCCGTCGAAGAGCCGGCCGATCCCGGTCGCCCCCCACATTCCCCCGCCACCGGGACCTCCGCCGCCGACCGAGCCGGTCTCGTTCCCGTTGAGCCGGCCGAACCCGTTGTAGCCGAGCGTGAGCTCGAGGATCGAGTTGTGCTGCGAGCCGCCGATGTAAGGACGGGAGGCTGCCGGCCAGAGCGACACGATCGCGAGCCACCAGCCCGCCGAGGCGACCACCGCGGCGAGCGCGGCGAGGAGGTGCGCAATCCGGCGGCCGAACCCGACCCGCGCGCAGAGCAGGTAGACCAGCGCGACGGCCGGCAGCACCAGGAACGCCTGCAGCATCTTGGTGAGGAACGCCAGACCGACCAGCGCGCCGGCCAGCACCAGCCAGCGCACCGCGCGCCCGGGCCTCTCGATCGCCTCCAGGGTGGCGCCGGCGGCCGCGGTGAGCAGCAGCACCAGCAGCGCGTCCGGGTTGTTGAACCGGAACATCAGCACCGCCACCGGGGTCAGCGCGAGCACGGCCCCCGCGACCAGCCCCGCCACGGCGGAGCCCGTCGTACGGCGGACCAGGTGGTGCACGAGCGCGACCGTGGCCACACCCTCGATCGCCTGCGGCACCAGGATGCTCCACGACGACAGGCCGAAGACCTTCACCGAGAGCGCCATCGGCCACAGCGACAGCGGTGTCTTGTCCACGGTGATCGCGTTCGAGGCGTCGGAGCTGCCGAAGAAGAAGGCCTTCCACGACTCCGATCCGGCCTGCACCGCCGCGGAGTAGAAGGAGTTCGCCCAGCCGCTCTCGCCGAGTCCCCAGAGGTAGAGCGCGGCGGTGGCGGCGAGCAGCACCACGAACGCGGCCCGGGTCCAGTTGATCGTCATGCCCCGAGGCTCGCCAGCGGAACTGCGGTGGCCGTGTGGTCGCTCTGTGGCATTCCTGTGACTGCTTGCGGGGGACCGGCGATAATCGCGTCGTCCCTCCCCGACGTACAGGAGAACTCCCGCGTGCCTGTGACTGTCCTGGTCGAGCCGAACCCGAGTGGCCACCGCTACCAGGCCGTGGCCAACGTGGCCGCGGTCGCCGCCGAGACCGCCGAGGTGGTGCTGCTGACCTCGGTCGGCGCCCGCGACGCCGAGGAGTTCGTCGTCTACCTCGCGGACGCGCCGGTGCGGGTGGTGGAGCGGTTCGGCTCGACCAAGCCGACGACGGCGGAGGTGGCCGCCGAGGTCGCCGCGCTGCTGCGCGCCGAGGACGTCACCACCGTCGTGCACATGGACGGCGACCAGGACCTCAAGCACTGGTGGTACGCCGCCCCGCGCGCCTTCCGCGGGCTGCCCAAGCCGCGGGTCGCGTTCTTCCTGACCCGCTACCCGGCCAAGCTCAAGCTGTCCGACGCCACCGGGTGGAAGCTCCGGATCCCCAAGGCGTCGCTCGCGGTCGCCGCGATGGCCTCGGGCACGATGCACCACGTGGCCGGGTTCGCGGGCCGCGACGACATGGCGAAGGGCTGGATCGTACGGCGGGCGCGCGACCCGGAGATCTGTACGGCGCACGCCCGTGACCGCGACCAGCTGCGCAAGGAGCTCGACCTGCCCGCCGATCGCAAGCTGGTCGGCATCTACGGCGGCATATCCGAGCGCAAGAACGCCAGGCTCGTCTTCGAGGCGATGAGGGCCGAGGGGCTCGACGAGGCCGACCTGCTGCTGGCCGGGGGAGTCGCCCCCGAGGTGTGGGCCTGGATCGACGCGCTGCCGGCCGAGGACCGGGCCCGGATCATCGTGCGGGACGGGTTCCTCTCCAACGAGCTGCTGGACAAGCTGGTCGCCGCCTCGGACGTGGCCCCGATCGCGCTGACCAACAACGGGCCCAGCGGGATCATGGGCAAGGCCTCGGCCGCCGGGGTCCCCGTGGTCACCGCCGGGTCCGAGGTGCGGGCCCAGGAGCTGATCGCGACCGACGGCGGCGAGGTCGCCGAGCTGACCGCAGCCAGCATCGGCGCGGCGATCCGGCGGGTCTTCGAGAAGGACCCGGACGCCCCGCGTCGCAACACCGTGCCGCCCGCGACGGCGGAGGAGTTCTCGCGCAGCCTGCTGGGCGTGGACGCGCACGGGCGGGTGCTCGGCCGAACCCCGAGGAACCGGCGGAATCGGTCCCGTCTCGCGCCTACCTCGCGGTAGCCTCGGCGCCGTGAACCCCCGTCTGCGTCGCTTGATCCTGCCCGCCAAGCCTGCCGTCATCGCGATCAACAAGCCGTTCGCGAGCGCGCGCGCCAAGAAGGCCTTCGCCGACGCCCCGCGTCCGCTGAAGCTGGAGATCGGCGGGCTCAAGCCGCGCGCCGGCTGGGTGGTGACCAATGTCGGCCCGACCACGCGGAACTACCTGGACGCGACGGTGCGGTGGCCGCTGGAGGACGGCGCCTGCCAGTTCGTGTTCTCCGACAACGTGGTCGAGCACATCACCTTGGACATGGCCCGGGCGATGTTCGCGGAGACCCACCGCTGCCTGCAGCCGGGAGGGGTCACCCGGATCGTGACGCCGGACATCCGCAAGCACGTGCAGATGTACCTGGACGGCACCGGCACCGACGGCCACATCGCCGACCACTACCGCGGCATGGGCCTGACCGTCGAGCACCCGATCGACCTGGTCCGGATCCCGATCGCCTCCTTCGGCCACCACCTCGGCTACGTCTGGGACTTCGCGACCCTCGAGGCCGAGCTCAAGCGCGCCGGCTTCCACTCGATCCGCGAGGTCACCCTCGGCGAGAGCGAGTACCCGGATCTCCAGGGCCTGGACGTCCGCACCAAGGAGGGCGGCGCCCAGATCGCCGTCGAGGCCACCAAGTAGTCCAGCCGTCTCTGCTGAAAACCCCCACGTCCCCGAGGCGTCTCCTCTGAAAGCCTCCCGTACGCCGAGGCGCGCCAGATGAACGTCCCCAAGCCGGTGAGGCGTCTCAGTTGAAAGTCTTCTCCTGTCGTTGACTTTCATCTGCGACGCCTCAGCGTGTTTTTGGCTTTCATCTGGCGCGCCTCGGCGGAATCAGGCGGGCAGGGTGACCGTGAAGGTCGTGAACCCCGGGCGGGAGACGACGGCCGCGGTTCCTCCGTGGGCTTCGGCGATCGCGCTCACCAGGGAGAGTCCCAGGCCGGCGCCGCCGCTGGCCCGGGTCCGGCTGGAGTCGCCCCGCGAGAAGCGGTCGAACGCCTCGGGGACCAGGTCCGCGGGCAGGCCCGGGCCGTCGTCGTGCACCTCGACGGTGACCTGACCGTTCTGAGCACCGGCCCGTACGTTCACCGTCGTGCCCGGCGGGGTGTGGCTGCGGGCGTTGTTGAGCAGGTTCGTGACCACTTGGTGCAGCCGCGCCTCGTCGCCGACCAGGGTGACCGGCTCCTCGGGAAGACTCAGCCGCCAGACGTGGTCGGGCGCGAGCACCCGGGCGTCCGCGACGGTCTCGAGCAGCAGCCGGGTCACGTCCACCTCCTCGCGGGCCAGCGGACGGCCGGAGTCGAGGCGGGCGAGCAGCAGCAGGTCGTCGACCAGGCCGGACATCCTCCCGGCTTCGGTCTCGACCTTGTTCAGGGCGGCGCCCAAGGCGGCCGGGTCGTCCGGCGTACGGCGGGAGAGCTCGGCGTACCCGTGGATGGTGGACAGCGGCGTGCGCAGCTCGTGCGAGGCGTCCGCGACGAACTGGCGAACTTGCTGCTCGCTGCGGTGCCGGGCGGCGAGGGCGTCGTCGACGTGGTCGAGCAGGGTGTTGAGCGCCGCGCCGACCTGGCCGACCTCGGTGTCCTCGTCGGTGAGGCCCTCGGGGACCCGGGTGCTGATCGCGGCCTCGCCCACGGAGAGATCCTGCGTGGTGACCTCGCGGGCCGCGTCGGCGACCTGGTGCAGCGGGCGGAGCTGGCGGCGGACGAGGTAGGTGCCCGCGCCTCCGGCGACGAGGACGCCGAGGAGCGTGAGCAGGGCGAACCAGCTGATCATGCTGGTGAGGGTCTCGTCGATGTCATGGGTGGGGAGGCCGACGATGCGGAGGGTGCCGTCGGGGTCGGTGCGGGAGATGACGCGGTAGCCGTCGCCCTCCGCCGTGAAGGTGTGCGGCTTGTCGTCTCTCGTTGTCGAGACCAGGCGGCGCACGGTGCCGAGGGTGAGTGTCTTGCCTTCGCCACCTTCGGTCGTGATCCCGGCGCGTGCGGTGCTCGAACCCGCCGGCACGATCACCGTGAGCGAACCGGGCCGGTAGAACGTGCCCTCCGTGACGGGGCCGCCCCCGTTCGGAGGAACGCCCAGCCTCGGTCCGCCGATGGCCTCCTTGACCTGGCCGTCCAGCCGGTCGTACAGGTACCCCCGCATCGCCAGCGTCGCGCTCGTCGCCACCAGCACCCCCACCAGCGCCACCAGCGCGACCGCCGTCACGACGAGCCGCGTGGTGAGCGTGCGCGGGACCAGCCTCATGCCTCCACCGGCTTCAGCACGTACCCGGCCCCGCGCATGGTGTGGATCATCGGGTCCCGGCCGGCGTCGACCTTCTTGCGCAGGTAGGAGATGTACAGCTCGACCACGTTGGCCTGCCCGCCGAAGTCGTAGTTCCAGACCCGGTCCAGGATCTGCGCCTTGGAGAGCACCCGCTTGGGATTGCGCATCAGGTAGCGCAACAGCTCGAACTCGGTCGCGGTCAGCGAGATCGGCTCCCCGGCCCGGGAGACCTCGCGGCTGTCCTCGTCGAGCACCAGGTCGCCGACGGCGAGCACCGAGTGGTCGTCGGCCTGCTGGGCCCCGGCACGGCGCATCAGCGCGCGCAGCCGGGCGACCACCTCCTCCAGCGAGAACGGCTTGGTCACGTAGTCGTCGCCGCCCGCGGTCAGTCCCGCGACCCGGTCCTCCACGGCGTCGCGCGCGGTCAGGAACAGCACCGGGACGTCGCCGGCGTCGGCGCGCAGCCGGCGCAGCACCTCCATGCCGTCGAAGTCGGGCAGCATCATGTCGAGGACGACCGAGTCCGGCGCGAACGCGCGGGCCGCGGCCACCGCCTTGCTCCCGGTGTGCGCCACCTCGACGTCCCAGCCCTCGTAGCGCAGCGCCATCCGGAGCAGCTCGGCGATGTTCACCTCGTCGTCGACGACCAGCACCCGCAGGGGAGTGCCGTCGATCCGGGTGAGCTCGGGTCCACGGGTGGCGGTCATGGCACCAAGCGTCGCGCAGGCGACCGGGTGGAGACCATGGGTTCCCTGTGAGAAACCTGTGAAGGATTCCGTGGGCGATCCACAGCGCGCTGACAGGTTCCGGGCGCACAGTAGAGGCATGTCCGAGAACGAACCGGTCGCCGACGTACCGGAGAAGGAACCGGCGGAGCCGCGTCCGGCCGGCACGCGCTGGACCGACACCCTGTGGACCTTCCGCTCGGTGGTCGCGGTCGCCCTCGCCTCGCTGCTGGTCGGCGGGGCCGGCGGTGCGCTGATCGTCGCGGCCACCAACGGCGACGACGGACCAGACCACGGCCGGATGGTGATCTTCGACGGCCCCGGCCGGGGCAACGGGCACGGCAACGGGCACGGCCCCAAGCTCCGCCACGGTCCCTTCCAGGACGGCGGCCCGCGCTGGCACTGGGACGACGACGAGCAGGGCCAGCCGCCGTCGACCCCGCCGTCGACCCCGCCGTCGACCCCGCCGTCGCCGACCACCCCGACGCCGTCCTCCTGAACTGATTGGCGCGGGTTGCGCGCGCCCGTCAGACTTGCCGGGTTGTGCGCATCCAGTTCCCCGCCGAGCTCCCGGTCTCGGCACGCCGTGAGGAGATCGCGAAGACGATCCGCGACCACCAGGTCGTGATCGTCGCCGGCGAGACCGGTTCGGGGAAGACCACCCAGCTGCCGAAGATCTGCCTGGCGCTGGGGCGCGGCGAGGGCAGGCTGATCGGGCACACCCAGCCACGCCGGATCGCCGCGCGCAGTGTCGCCGAGCGGATCGCCGAGGAGCTGGGCACCGAGCTGGGCGACGTCGTGGGCTACCAGGTCCGGTTCACCGACCGTACGTCGAAAGCCGGACGCATCAAGCTGATGACCGACGGCATCCTGCTCGCCGAGCTGCAGCACGACCGCGACCTGAAGCGCTACGACACCCTCATCATCGACGAGGCGCACGAGCGCAGCCTCAACATCGACTTCATCCTCGGCTACCTCAAGCGGCTGTTGCCGCGCCGGCCCGATCTCAAGGTGATCGTCACCTCGGCGACCATCGACGTCGAGCGCTTCTCCGCGCACTTCGACGGGGCGCCGGTGGTGGAGGTCTCCGGGCGGACCTACCCCGTCGAGATCCGCTACCGGCCGCTGATGGAGGTGCCGGAGGAAGACGAGGAGGGTGAGGTCGTCGTCCGCGACCAGACCGAGGCGATCGTGGCCGCGGTGGACGAGCTGCGTGCCGAGATCGACGGCGACATCCTGGTCTTCCTGCCCGGCGAGCGGGAGATCCGCGACACCGCCGACGTGCTGAAGCGCAAGGCGGATGGCCCGCAGGGCTTCGACGTCGTGCCGCTCTTCTCCCGGCTCTCTGCGGCCGAGCAGCACCGGGTCTTCGAGCCGCACACCCGGCGCCGGGTCGTGCTCGCCACCAACGTCGCCGAGACATCACTGACCGTGCCCGGGATCCGCGCGGTCATCGACACCGGCGTGGCCCGGATCAGCCGGTACTCGGTGCGCACCAAGGTCCAGCGCCTGCCGATCGAGCCGATCAGCCAGGCCTCGGCCAACCAGCGATCCGGGCGCTGCGGCCGGCTCGGGCCGGGCATCGCGATCCGGCTCTACTCCGAGGCCGACTTCGAGGCACGCCCGGAGTTCACCGACCCCGAGATCCTCCGTACGACGCTCGCCGGGGTGATCCTGCAGATGGCCGCGCTCCGGCTCGGGGACCTGGGCCGGTTCCCGTTCGTGGAGCCCCCGGACGCCCGCAACGTACGGTCCGGGCAGCTGCTCCTGGAGGAGCTGGGTGCGGTCAAGGCGCGAGGCGGCCTCACCGGGATCGGCCGCAAGCTCGCCCGCCTGCCCATCGACCCGCAGCTGGGCCGGATGCTGCTGGAGGCCGACCGGCTCGGCTGCCTGCGCGAAGTGCTGGTCATCGCGGCGGCGCTGTCGATCCAGGACCCGCGCGAGCGCCCGGTCGAGCAGCAGACCCGCGCCGACCAGCTGCACGCCCGGTTCCGGGACCCGCGCTCGGACTTCGTCAGCTGGCTCAACCTGTGGGCCTACCTGCGCGAGCAGCAGCAGGAGCGTGGCTCGAGCTCGTTCCGGCGGATGTGCCGCGAGGAGCACCTGAACTACCTGCGCATCCGCGAGTGGCAGGACTTCGAGGCCCAGCTGCGCCAGGTCGCCAAGCAGGTAGGCCTCGCCGTCCCGAAGCGGACCGACAAGGCTCCGGACGCCGACCGGATCCACCAGGCGCTGCTCACCGGGCTGCTCTCGCACATCGGCCTGCGCGACCCCGACCGCCGCGACTACCTGGGCGCCCGTGGCGCGCGGTTCTCGATCTTCCCCGGCTCCGGGCTGTTCCGGAACCAGCCGCAGTTCGTCGTCGCCGCGGAGCTCGTCGAGACCAGCCGCCTGTGGGGTCGCCAGTGTGCCGCGGTCGACCCGCTCTGGGTGGAGCGCGCCGCGGACCACCTGGTCAAGCGCACCTACTCCGAGCCGCACTGGTCGCGCAAGCGTGCCGCCGTGCTCGCCCACGAGCGCGTCACCCTGTACGGCGTGCCGCTGGTCGCCGACCGGCTGGTCAACTTCGGCGCCCAGGACCCCGAGGTCGCCCGCGAGCTGTTCATCCGGCACGCGCTGGTCCAGGGGGAGTGGCACACCCGGCACCGGTTCTTCGAGACCAACCGGGCGCTGCTGGAGGAGGCCGAGGAGCTCGAGCACCGGGCCCGCCGGCGTGACCTGGTCGTCGACGAGCACACCCTGTTCGACTTCTACGACCGGGTGGTGCCCGCGGACATCGTCTCCGGGGCGCACTTCGACTCCTGGTGGAAGCAGGAGCGCCGCCAGAGCCCGGACCTGCTCACCTTCGACCCGGCGATGCTGCTCAACGAGAACGCCGCCGAGGTCGCCGCGAGCGACTTCCCGGACACCTGGCAGGAGGGCGACCTGGCGCTGCCGCTGCGCTACCACTTCGAGCCGGGCGCCGACGAGGACGGTGTCGTGGTCGACGTACCGCTGGCCACCCTCAACCACGTCGGTGCCGGCGCGTTCTCCTGGCACGTGCCCGGCCTGCGCGAGGAGCTGGTCACCGCGCTGCTGCGCTCGCTGCCCAAGGCGCTGCGGGTCAGCTTCGTGCCCGCGCCGAACGTGGCCAAGGCCTTCCTGGCGGCGGTGCCGCCGGGGGAGGAGCCGCTGGTCGTCGCGCTGACCCGCTACCTGCGCTCGACCACCGGCGTGCACGTTCCCGAGGACGCCTGGGACTGGGAGAAAGTGCCCGCCCACCTCCAGCCGACGTTCCGGATCCTCGACGAGGCCGGCACGGTGCTCGGCGAGGGCAAGGACCTGGACCGGCTCAAGGAGCCCCTGCGGCCCTCGTTCGAGGCGGCCGTGGCGGGAGCCGCGGAGGACTCAGGGCTCACCACGACCGGCCAGACCACCTGGACCTTCGGGACCATCCCCGCGGACTTCCGCGAGCACCGGGCCGGTCACGACGTGATCGGCTACCCGGGGCTCACCGATGAGGGCAGCACCGTCGGTCTGCGGGTCTTCGGCACCACCGACGAGCAGGCCGCTCAGCACCTGCGCGGGGTCCGCCGGCTCCTCGCGCTCGCCCTGGACACCAAGGCGGTCGCCGCCGAGCTCGGCGACGGGCTGGACAACGCGACCAAGCTGACCCTGGCCGCGGCGCCGTACCCGAACGTGAAGGCGCTGCTGGCGGACTGCGTGCTCGCGGCGCTCGGGGAGCTGACCCGGCCGGTCCGCGACGAGGAGTCCTTCCGGAAGCTGGTGGAGGAGGCCGGGCGGGATCTGCCGGAACGGGCGCTCAACACCAGGCACCAGGTCACCCGGGTGCTCCAGGACGTCCGCGAGGTCGACAGGACGCTGACCGGCAGCGTGGACCTGGCGGTGCTGCCCTCGATGAACGACATGCGCCAGCACCTGGGCCGGCTCGTCGGTCCCGGGTTCGTCGCGGACGCCGGGGCCGAGGCGCTACGCGAGTACCCGCGCTACCTCGCCGCGCTGAAGGAACGCCGGGCCCGGGTCGACGAGTTGCCCGCCCGGGACCAGCAGCTGATGCTGCAGGTGCGGCCGTTCCAGGACGCCTGGGAGCACCGGATGGCCGCCTTGCCCGAGGGACGCCCGCCGGGTGAGGGACTGGTCAACCTGCGCTGGCTGGTCGAGGAGTTCCGGGTCTCGCTGTGGGCGCAGCGGCTGGGCACGAAGCAGCCGGTCTCGGAGACCCGCCTGCGCCAGGCCGTCGAGCGCGCCTAGAGGAACCGCCGGGCCTCGCGCACGACCTCGTCGAAGATCTCGCGGGGGAGCGCGGCGCCCTCGCGCCGCACGGCATACACGTCGAGGGTGAGCACCCGGTCCAGCCGCACCTCGCTGGGGCGGCGCCGCCGATCCCAGTCGCCGGTGCCGACATCCATCCAGTAGCGGCCGGCCCGGGCCTCCTGGGCCTCGTCGCGGTCGTGGTCCTTGCTGGTCAGCGCGAGGGCGGTGAGCCGGTTGCCGTCGCGGGCGAGGACGAGCACCGGCCGGTCCTTGCCGCGGGAGGGGTCCTCCTCGTAGGGGACCCAGGCCCAGACGATCTCGCCGGGATCGGGGCGGCCGTCGAGGACCGGGGAGTACTCGATGTCCATGCCGCCCCTGTCAGAAAGCTTGTGCGCCGGACCGGGAGCGCCTCACGGCGCGGGGCCGCTCGTAGCGGCTGATTTTGGAGCCCGGGGCTTCCGCGGTCCGGCGCACGAACGAGTGTAACGGGAGGCAGGGCGCGCCGATTCCCCGACGAGCCGAAATCAGGCCAGCGTTCCGTCGAGCTCCAGCCTTCCGGCGTGCTGCAGCTGCTCGGCCAGGGTCAGCAGCCGGGCCGCGGCCAGGTCGGAGGGGTAGGTCGAGCCCGCGTGCTCCTCCTGGGCCCGCCCGGCCGCGGCGACCCGGGCGAAGGCGGCCGCCCGGAACAGGGTGTCCGCGAAGTCCCCGACCACCACGCCCCGCAGCACCGCGTCGACCAGCTCGCGCACCTCGTCGGGCCCCGGCGGCTCCTGGACCCCGGAGATCGCCTCGGCCACCGGCGCCAGTGCCCGGCCCCGGTCGAACTCGCGGGCCGCGGTCGCCGGGTCGGCGTGCACCCAGGAGCGCAGCAGGTAGAGCCGCCAGAGTGCCCCGGCCAGCGAGTCCGCGGCGGCGCCGGACCACAGGTCGGCGAGAGTCTCGATGCCCTCGTTGTCGGCCAGGTGGACCACCCGGGAGACCAGGTCCGCGTCGACGTGGTCGCGAGCGCCACGGACCAGCGCGGTCGCGGCTCGGTCGGCGGCCTCGGACAGCACCGCCGGGTCCACGCCCACGCCGGTGGTCTCGATCGCCTCGAAGTGCTGGGCTCCGGGGAACGAGGGCTTGTGGTGCTGGCGGTCGCTCACAGACCGACCTTACGACTCCAACGAGACAAATCAGCCCAGCTTGGCCGCAGCCGCCTTCACCATGGCGACCATCGGCTCCTTGCCCTTCGGGTAGCTGTAGTCCTGACCGCTGTTGGTCATGGTCAGCACCGAGATCGTGGTGCCCTTGCGGATCATCCCGACCGCGTCGAAGCGGCCGGTCTCCTCGCCCATCGGCTGGGAGGTGACCAGGTACCACGACGCCTCGTCGGCCGACGTACGGACCGCCACCGGCGCGCCCGCGCGGATCTTCACGTCCGCGCTGATCGCCTCGCCGCAGCGCAGCTGCCAGGACTTGAGCACCGACCAGGCGCTCGCGGTCGTCTTGGCGTCCGGGAACACCGCGATCTGCTGGGCCGCGTTGTCGTCGCTGTCGTCCGGCGGGAAGAAGGTCCGGAAGACGCCGTTGGTGGCTCCGATGTCGACCAGGGAGGCCTGTGCGCAGATGTTGGAGGGCTCGGTGCCGAGCTGCGCGGTCCGGCCGTCCTGCCAGTGCCACTGGGCGTTGAGGCCCGGCACCTGTGCGGTGAGGAGCAGCCGGTCCGAGAGCGTCGCCGGGTCGGGCGTGCTCGGAGCAGAGGTCTCCGGCGCGGGCGTGGTGGGCGCCGGCGTGACCGGGGCGGAGGTGGCCGGGGTGTCCTCGGCGACCGGCTTGCTGGGCTCGTCGTCGGCGCCGCAGCCGGCCAGCAGCGCCGCGCAGGCGGTCGCCGCCACACCGGCGACCACGACGGAACGGGGGAAGGCACGCATGGACCCGAGCCTAGAAGGCAGGTCCGCACGTGAGGCTGCGCACACGCCGTACGACGGGTGAGAGCGGTCCCGGGAACGCTGGGCGGCCCCGCTAGGGTGAACCTGCTCCGGGGCCGCCCCAGAGCAGGAGGGAGCGCTGCTGTGATCGGCCGGAGCCGGCTCGTCGCCATCGTCGCGTCCGTCGGTGCCTTGGCCCTGACGGCGGCCTGCTCGGGGGGCGACCCGAAGAGCGAGCCGACACCGACGCCGACTCCCACCGGCCCGACGCTGCTCACCTTCGCGGTCTACGGCCCGCCGCCCGTCGTCACCGCCTACACCAAGATCGCCGCGGACTTCTCGGCCGAGCACCCGGACATCGTGGTCAACGTGCACCCGTACGCCAACGCCGCCGAGGCGACCGCGGCGCTGGCCAAGCAGGTCGCCGCCGGCAACCCGCCCGACGCCTTCCTCACGCCGCAGTCGAGCCTGCGCGGCCTGGTCGAGGACAAGGCCGTGCGCCCGCTCGACGAGCTGCTCGGCGAGCGGGAGGTCGACTTCGGCGACGGCTTCCAGCGCGACGCCCTGGAGGCCTACAGCGCCGACAACCGGCTGCAGTGCATGCCCGTGGACGTCTCGCCGCTGGTCGTCTACTACAACACCACCCTGGTCAACCTGGCCGCGCTGACCGAGCCGGGCCGCCGCCCGATCACCTCGGACACCGGCTGGAAGGTCGACAAGTTCGCGCTGGCCGCGCAGCAGGCGACGGCGCTCGGGCGGCCGGGCGTGCGCGGCGTGTACGTCGCCCCTGACCTGACCCAGGTGGCCCCGTTCGTCTGGTCCGGCGGGGGCGAGGTCGTCGACAGTGCCGACGAGCCGACCTCGCTCACCCTGGCGGACTCGGCCAGCGCCGCGGGCATGGAGAAGCTGCTCGAGGTGGTCCGCAACCCGCGGCTGACCTTCACGGCCCAGCAGGTCGCGGCCCGCTCGGCGCTGCAGCGTTTCAAGTCCGGGCGGCTGGCGATGATGCTCGGCTTCCGCAGCCTGACGCCCGAGCTGCGCGCCCAGCAGGGCCTCAGCTTCGACGTGATGCCGCTGCCGCGGGTCGGCTCCAAGGCGACCTCCGGGGACAGCCGCGGACTGTGCCTGGCCGAGGCCTCCGAGCACCCGGAGAAGACCGCCGACTTCCTGGCGTACGCGGTCTCCAACGACGCCCAGGCCCAGCTCTCGGCCACCGGCTACGTGGTGCCGCCGAACACCGACGTGGTCAACTCCGACGCCTTCCGCCAGCCGGGGGAGTACCCGGCGAACGCGCAGGTCTTCGCGGCGGGGGTGCGCGCGATCCGGCAGTTCCCCTCGGTGGACACCTGGCCCTCGGTCGCGACCCACACCGCGACGTTGCTGCAGGGGCTGTTCTACGACCCGGTGATCGACCCGCTGGAGGACCGGCTCAAGGCGATCGACGCCGCCTCCGCGCCGCTGTTCACCCCGGTGCCGACCGCGACTCCGTCGGCAACCCCGAGCCCGTCGGCAACCCCGACCGCGACCGCGACCCCGACGTCCTAGTCCTCGGGGGCCGCCGGGACCTTCCCCGGGTTCCGGATCGCCTCGGCCAGGATCGGGGCCATCAGCTCGACCTGCCACGCGCGGGCCCCGAGGCGGCGCAGCTCGTCGGCGACCGCCCGGTCCAGGTCCGCGTCGGCCACCTCCGGCGGCGTCCAGAGCACCCGGCGCAGGTAGTCGGGGGTGAGCAGGTTCTCCACCGGGACGTTCCGCTCCTCCGAGAGTGCGGTGACCGCGGCCCGCGCGGTGCTCAGCCGGGCGGCCGCGACCGGGTCCCGGTCGGCCCACGCGCGCACCTGCGGCGGCCCGTCGGACCGGTTCGCCACCGGTGGCAGCTCCGACTCCGCGAGCGCGCGGGCCCGCTTGAGCGCGTCCACCCAGCTGTCCAGGTAGCGCCGGGCGCCGCGGCCGTGGAAGCCGGGCGTGTCCATGAGCAGCTTGCCGTTGGTGGGCAGCGCGTTCGCCGCGGCGATCACGGCGGAGTCGGGGATGAGCCGGCCGGGCGTGGTGTCCAGGTCGGCGGCGATCGCGTCGCGCACCGCCCACAGCTCCCGTACGGCGGCGAGCGCACGACGTCCCTTGGCCTTGTGGATGCCCGAGGTACGCCGCCACGGGTCCTGCCGCGGGGCCGGCTCGAAGGCGATCAGGTGCTCGAACTCCTGCCGCGCCCACTCGGTCTTGCCGGCCTCCTCGAGCTCGCGGCCGAGCACGTCGCGCAGCTCCACCAGCACCTCGACGTCGAGCGCGGCGTACTCCAGCCACGGCGTCGGCAGCGGGCGCTTGGACCAGTCCGCGGCCGAGTGCTCCTTGCGCATCGACCTGCCCACGATGGTCTCCACCAGGGTGGCCAGGCCGACCCGCGGGTACCCGAGCAGCCGGGCGGCCAGCTCGGTGTCGAACAGCGAAGCCGGCTCGAGCCCGACCTCGCGCAGGCAGGGCAGGTCCTGGCTGGCGGCGTGCAGGATCCACTCGGCGTCGCCGATGGCCTCGTTCAGCGCGGTCAGGTCGTCGTAGGCGATGGGGTCGATGAGCGCGGTGCCGGCGCCCTCGCGGCGCAGCTGGATCAGGTAGGCACGCGCCGAGTAGCGGTAGCCCGACGCGCGCTCGGCGTCCAGGCCCACCGGGCCGGTGCCCTGGGCGACCGCGTCCACCACGGCGGCGAGCGCGTCGTCGGTGTCGGTGAGGTCGGGCAGGCCGTCGCGCAGGGTCAGCAGCGGTGCGGGCGGTGCTTCGGGTTCGGTGCCGGTCTCTGCTCCCGTTTCCGGGCTCTTCGCTTCCGCCATCACTCGCCGCGCTGACCACGCCGGCTCGGCATGGTCGCGACCCCTTCTGGGACCGGGGGCAGCCCGGCGGCGGTGCAGAGCAGCTCGCCCCAGGCCTCCACGTGCGGAGTCAGGTCGGCGACCGGCGTCCACGAGGCACGGATCTCGATCTGGGCGGTGCCGGGCTCGGCCGACATCCCGCCGAAGGACTCCGAGGTCACGCAGGTGACCGTGCCCGACGGCGCCAGGTACTCCGCCCCGTGCGCCTCCAGGGCCTCGGTCAGCCAGCTCCAGCCGACCTCGGCGAGGAGCGGGTCGGTGACCAGCTCGGGGTCGATGTCCGCGCGGGCGTAGGCGACGCAGCGGAAGGTGCCCTCCCAGGTGTCGTTGCCGGCGGGGTCGTGCAGCACCACGATCCGGCCGGTGCCGACGTCCTCGCCCTCGACGGTCACGTCGGCCGAGAGCGCGGAGGCGAACGGGGCGATCCGCTGCGGGGCCGGCATCTCCTCGGCGAGCACCTCGGGACGGAACCTGGCCGACCTCAGCTGCTGCACCGCGCGCGTGAACTCGGCCGGCACGGGCGCCGGGTCGAGGTGTCGTTCGCGCGGGGCTGCCATGGCCTCAGGCTAGAGCGGATCTTCCGATCCCGCCGCCCCGACTCGCCGCCTGACCTGCGAAGATCGCCCCATGCCGGCCCTCACCGATGCCCCGTTCCTCCGTGCCGCGCGCGGCGAGGAGGTGCCGCACACGCCGGTCTGGTTCATGCGGCAGGCCGGTCGCTCGCTGCCGGAGTACCTCAAGGTGCGCGAGGGCGTCAGCATGCTCGACTCCTGCATGCGACCGGACCTGGTCACCGAGATCACCCTGCAGCCGGTGCGCCGGTACGGCGTGGACGCGGCCATCTTCTTCTCCGACATCGTGCTGCCGCTCAAGGCGATCGGCGTCGACCTGGACATCGTCGCCGGGATCGGCCCGGTGGTGGACAAGCCGGTGCGGACGCTGGCCGACGTCGCGGCGATCCCGGACCTGACCCCCGAGCACGTCCCGTTCATCACCGAGGCGGTCCGGTCCCTGGTCGGCGAGCTCGGCGCCACCCCGCTGATCGGCTTCGCCGGCGCCCCCTTCACGGTGGCCTCCTACCTGGTCGAGGGCGGCCCGTCGAAGGAGCACGCCCGGACCAAGGCGCTCATGTTCGGCGCCCCCGACGTGTGGGACGCGCTGATGCGCAAGATCGCCGGCATCTCGGCGGCCTACCTGCAGGTCCAGGTCGCTGCCGGGGCCAGCGCGGTGCAGCTGTTCGACTCCTGGGCGGGCGCGGTCACCCGGGCCGACTACGAGCGCAGCGTGCTGCCGTACTCGGCCTCGGTGCTCTCCGCGATCACGAGCGTGCCGCGGATCCACTTCGGCGTCGGCACCGGCGAGATCCTCGACCTGATGGGCCAGGCCGGCGCGGAGGTCGTCGGGGTGGACTGGCGAGTGCCGCTCGCCGAGGGCGTACGACGGGTGCAGGGCCGCGTGGTGCAGGGCAACCTCGACCCGACCCTGGTGTTCGCGCCCACCGAGGTGATGCTGGCCCGCGCCGACGAGGTGCTGGCCGCCGGCCGGGCCGCGCCCGGGCACATCTTCAACCTGGGCCACGGGGTGATCCCGTCCACGGACCCGGACCAGCTCAAGCGGCTGACCGACCACGTGCACGAAGCCTCCGCACGCTGAGGTAGAGCACCCCGACCAGCGCCAGCACGAGCGCGAACGGCAGCACCGCGCCGAGCACCACGCCGAGCACGACGACCGTGCGGCCGAGTGCGCGCCAGCCGTCCCCGAATCCGCCGGCGAACCCGCCCGCCTGGTCGGTGTCCTCGTGCCGGACCCGGTGCACCTGCACCTCGACGGTCGACATCGAGGTCTGGTCCGCCAGGTACTTCTGCTGCTGGACCAGCGAGTCGAGCTCGCCGCGGCGGGAGGTGAGCTGGTCCTCGATGGAGATGACCTCGCCGATGGTCCGCGCCCGGGCGAGCAGACGCTGGAAGCTCTCCACCGTCGCGCGCTGGGCCTTCACCTTGGCGTCGAGGTCGATGACCTGCGTGGTGACGTCGGTGGCGGACTGCTCGCGGTGCTCGAGGGTCCCGAGCGCGGCGAGCTGGTCGAGCGCCTTCTCGAACGAGTCCGCGGGCACCCGCAGGGTCAGCAGGACCTCCTCCACCCGGCCCTCGTCGTCCGAGGTGGCCTGCTCCTTGTCGACGCCCCCGCCCAGTGCCTCGACCACGGCCAGGGCGCGCCGTCGTACGTCGTCGGGCTTGCGTGCCGCCAGGCCCAGGCTCCCGGTGGCGATCACCGAGCGCTTGATCGTGGTGCGCTCCAGCGCGGCATCGCGCGCCGCGGGCGCGGGGGCAGGAGCCTCGGCGACGCTGCCGCCGCTCGCGGTATCGGCCTTGTCGGCCTGCTCGGCCGTGGTCCCGGCGGCGCACGCCGTGACGACGGCGCCGGCCAGGACGGTGGCGAGCAGCACTCCGAGACGGGTCCCTCGGTTCGCGTTCATGGTCGTGGGACGCCGTGACCCGGCTCACGGTTCCGCGGCCGCGGCGGGCGCGCGGGTGAGCCGGGGTGGGAGAGTGGGAGGGTGACCGTCCTCGAGAGCAGCCCCACTGTTGTCGTGGTGGGCGGCGGCATCGCCGGCCTCGCCGCCGCGGCGCGGCTGCGCGAGGAACGACCCGACGCGCACGTGCTGGTGCTCGAGGGCTCCCCGGAGATCGGCGGCAAGCTCCGGCTGGCCGAGGTCGGCGGGGTGACCCTGGACGTCGGCGCCGAGTCGATGCTCAACCGGCGCCCGGAGGCGGTCGCGCTGGCCCGGACCAGCGGTCTGGCCGACGACATCGTGCACCCCGCGACGACCACCGCCGGCCTGTGGAACCGCGGCGAGCTCGTCCCGATGCCGCGCACCCTGCTCGGCATCCCCACCGACCTGCGCGCGCTCGCCGAGTCCGGGGTCATCTCCAAGCCGGGACTGGCGCGGGCCGCGATGGACGCGGTGCTGCCGGCCACCTCGCTGGACGGCCGCGACACCAGCATCGGCGGCCTGGTCGAGGAGCGGTTCGGCAAGGAGGTCGTGGACCGGCTCGTCGAGCCGCTGCTCGGCGGCGTCTACGCCGGCCATGCCCGGGAGATCTCCGCCCGGGCTGCCGTCCCGCAGGTGGTCGCGCTGCTCGACCGCGACCGCTCGCTGGGCAAGGCCGCGGCCCGGGCCGCGTCCGGGCCGGCCAGCGACGTCCCGGTCTTCGCCGGCATCCGCGGCGGGATCGGCCGGCTGCCGCACGCGGTCGCCGAGGCCAGCGGCGCCACCATCGAGACCGGCGCGACCGTGCGCGACCTGGCCCGGCGCTCCGGGGGCGGGTGGACGCTGGTGGTCGGGCCGACGCGCGAGCCCCGCCTGGTGCACGCGGACGCGGTGGTGCTGGCCACCCCGGCCCGGGCCAGCGCGCGGCTGCTCAGCGACATCGCGCCCGGCGCCGCCCTGGAGCTGGCCCGGATCGAGTACGCCTCGGTCGCCCTGGTGACGATGGCCTTCCCGGCCCGCGACTTCCCGGCCGTCGGCGGGTCCGGCTTCCTGGTGCCGCCGGTGGAGAAGCGTGCGGTCAAGGGCGCCACCTTCTCCTTCGCCAAGTGGGAGTGGGTCCAGCAGGCCGGCCAGGACGACGGGCTGCTGCTCATGCGCGCCTCGCTGGGAAGGCACCGCGAGGAGCACCAGCTGCAGCGCGAGGACGCCGAGCTGGTCGACCTGGCCTGCGCCGACCTGGCCGACATGGTGGGGCTGGCCGTCAAGCCGGTGGACGCGCAGGTCCAGCGCTGGGGCGGGGGACTGCCGCAGTACGCGGTCGGTCACCTGGACCGGGTGGCCGCGATCCGCGCGGACGTGGCCCGGGTCCCGGGGCTGGCCGTGTGCGGGGCGGCGTACGACGGCGTCGGCATCCCGGCCTGCATCTCCTCCGCGCACGCCGCGGTGCACACGATCCTGGCCGACCTGCCGGTCGCGCACTGAGCACCCTCGGGGAGAATGGGCCCATGGCGACGAACGTGAAGAAGGCCCGCGAGATCAACGAGATGGTCCGCTACACGATGTGGTCGGTCTTCCGGCTGCGCGACCTGCTCGGGGACGCCGACCGCGGCGAGGAGATCGCCGAGGTCGAGGCGCTGTTCAAGGACCTCGACGCCGCCGACGTGGTGATCCGAGGCCTGTACGACGTCGCCGGGCTGCGCGCGGACGCCGACCTGATGGTGTGGTGGCACGCGGAGACCGCCGACGAGCTCCAGGCCGCCTACCAGCGGTTCCGCTCGACGGCCTTCGGCCGCCGGCTCGACCCGGTCTGGTCGCAGATGGCGCTGCACCGGCCCGCGGAGTTCAACAAGAGCCACGTGCCGTCGTTCCTCGCCGACGAGGAGGCCCAGGCGTACGTGTGCGTCTACCCGTTCGTGCGCTCCTACGAGTGGTACCTCCTCGAGGACGCCGAGCGCCGCCGCCTGCTCGCCGAGCACGGCCAGATGGCGCGTGACTACCCCGACGTACGGGCCAACACGGTCTCCTCGTTCGCGCTCGGTGACTACGAGTGGATGCTGGCCTTCGAGGCGGCCGAGCTGCACCGGATCGTGGACCTCATGCGGCACCTGCGCGGCTCGGAGACCCGCCGCCACGTTCGCGAGGAGATCCCCTTCTACACCGGTCGCAAGGTCGAGCCCGCCGCCCTGATCGCCGCCCTCCCCTAAATCCGCGACAGGGCACAAACGTGCCGAGATTTCGCGCCGACCGGGCACGAACCTGCCGAGATTTCGCGCCGACCGGGCACGAAATCGGGAACCTGGTTCGATGAAGGCGCGTCGTACGACCATGCGGACCCGACGACCGGCCAGGTTCTGGGGCTCACTGTGTGTCCTGCTCAGTGCTGTGCAGCTCAGTGCCTCGCTGGCCGGATGTGGCTCGGCGTCTCCGGTCCCCCGTGGGGACGGCGATGTCGTCGGGTCCGCACCCACCTCGTCCCCGGCAGTCATGCCGTCGGCGGCCCCGGTGCCCCGGGGTCTCGTCGTGGCCGCGTGGGCGACCGTGATCGAGGGCCCCGAGCAGGCGACCGAGCTCTGCCTCGGCGGGGTCGCCACCTCGCTGCCACCGCAGTGCGGCGGACCGCGCCTGCGGGGGTTCGCCTGGGAGGACCACCGCGGCCACTTCGAGGAGGCCTCCGGGGTCCGCTGGGGTGAGTTCGCCGTGACCGGCAGGTTCGACGGGACCACGTTCACGGCCACCAAGGTCGGGCCCGCGCGGCAGGAGAGCGTGACCGACGAGCCGGACTTCACCACCCCGTGCCCGGAGCCGCCCGGCGGCTGGCGGGTGCTCGACCCCGCGACGACCACCGACGAGTCGATGTCGGCCACCTTCGAGGCGGCCGCGAAGCTGCCCGGCTACGCCGACTCCTGGATCGACTCCTCCCGCGACGCCGGGCTGGACCAGGGGGAGGAGGCGGTCCAGGACCCGCGGAAGGCGACCGTCAACGTGCGGGTCACCCGCGACGTCGCCGGTGCCGAGCGGGCGCTCCGGAAGACCTGGGGCGGTGCGCTCTGCGTCACCCGTGCCGAGCACACCGACCGCGAGCTGCGCCGGATCCAGGACGAGGTGGTCGACCTGCCCGGCTTCCTCAGCGGCGGTGCCTCGATGGGCCGGGTCGAGGTCGGCGTGGTCTTCGACGACGGAACCCTGCAGCGCTGGGCCGATGCGCGGTACGGCGCCGGCCTGGTCCGGATCAGCTCTGTGCTGGCTCCAGCGTCAGGCTGATCGAGTTGATGCAGTAGCGCTGGTCGGTCGGGGTGTCGTAGCCCTCGCCCTCGAAGACGTGGCCCAGGTGTGAGCCACAGTTGGCGCAGCGGACCTCGGTGCGGACCATGCCGAGGGTCTTGTCGACGATGTACTCGACCCGGTCCTCGGCCAGCGGGGTGTAGAACGACGGCCAGCCGCAGTGCGAGTCGAACTTGTTGTCGCTGCGGAACAGCTCGGTGCCGCACGCACGGCACTTGTAGACGCCGACCGTCTTGGTGTCGGTGTACTCACCGGTGAACGGCCGCTCGGTGCCGGCCTCGCGCAGCACGTGGTACTCCGCCGGGCTGAGCTGCTCGCGCCACTCCGCGTCGGACTTCTCGACCTGGTAACCCATATATGCAGGTTACTGACCAGCACCAGCCCCCGTAGGGTGCGGAGCATGCCCGCCCCCGCAGCCGAGGTGATCGCCGGTGACCGCGCCGTCCGGGTGTCCAGCCCCGACCGGGTGATCTACCAGGCCACCGAGCGCACGCCCGAGGTCACCAAGCTCATGGTCGCCCAGTTCTTCGCCGACGTCGGCGACGGCCTGATGCGTGCGCTCCGCGACCGGCCGACGGCGCTGGAGAGGTGGCCCTCCGGGGTGCTGCCCGGGATCAAGCTGGCCACCGGGCGGCCGGGGGAGAAGGCCGACGCGTTCTACCAGAAGCGGGTGCCCAAGGGAGCGCCCGACTATCTGCACACCGCAACGGTCACCTTCCCGTCCGGCCGCACCGCCGACGAGATCTGCCCGACCGAGATCGCGGTCCCGGTCTGGTGCGCGCAGATGGGCACGCTGACCTTTCACCCGTGGCCCGTACGCCGGGACGACGTGAACCGGCCCGACGAGCTGCGCATCGACCTCGACCCCCAGCCCGGCACCGACTTCACCGACGCCGTCCGGGTCGCCGGTGTGGCCCGCGAGCTGCTCGCCGACCTCGGCATGGTCGGCTTCCCGAAGACGTCCGGGAACCGCGGCGTGCACATCTACGTCCGCATCGAGCCGCGCTGGGACTTCACGGATGTACGGCACGCGGCGATCGCCTTCGGCCGCGAGCTGGAGAAGCGCGACGACGGGGTGACCACGGCCTGGTGGAAGGAGGAGCGCGGCGCGCGGATCTTCGTCGACTTCAACCAGAACTCCCGGGACCGGACCATCGCCTCGGCCTACTCGCTGCGCCCGATCCCCGGGGCTCCGGTCTCCACGCCGATGACCTGGGAGGAGCTCGCGGGCGTCACCGATCCTCGCGGGTACAACCTGTTCACCGTGCCCGAGCGGATGAAGGACGGAGACCCGTGGGCGGGCATCGACGACGTGGTGAACTCGCTGGAGCCGCTGCTGGAGAAGTTCGAGGAGCAGGGCGCGGTCGAGCTCAACTACCCGCCGGACTACCCGAAGATGCCGGGGGAGCCGCCCCGGGTGCAGCCGTCGAAGAAGGTCGCGGAGCACTGGGACGAGGACGGGAACCGGATCGCCGACTGACATGGCTCCGCTATCGTCCCGCCATGCCTGAGCAGCCTTCCCTCACCGAGCTCACCGCCGGGGTGCATGCCCTGGTCCCCATCCTGGGGGCGATGGGGATCGAGGTGGTCGAGTCGGTGCCCGGGCGCGCGGCCGCGCTCCTGCCCACCGGCCCGAACGTGAACCACTTCGGGGTCTCCTACGCCGGCTCGCTGTTCTCGGTCGCGGAGATGCTCGGCGGCCTGCTCGGCTCGTCGAGCTTCGACGTCCCGGGTGCGGTGCCGATCGTGAAGCGCCTGGAGATCGACTTCCTCAAGCCGGCGACCACCGCCGTCACCGCACGCACGACCCTGTCCGAGGACGAGATCGCCCGGGTGCAGCGGGAGGCGACCGAGACGGGGCGCGGTGTCTTCGAGCTGGTCACCGAGGTGGTCGACCAGAACGGCGTCGTGGTGGCCCGGACGCGCGGGGACTACCAGCTGCGGGTGTTCTAGGTCCCGACCGCGTAGTCGCGGACCTCGAACGGGTCCTCGCCCCGCTGGTACGCCTCCGCGATCTCGCGGATCCGGTCGCCGGAGTCGCGCCAGCCGCGCACCTTCTCGACGCCGAGCACGGTGTCGCCGTTGGTCGCCTCGACGACCCACGGGATCACCCAGAGGATGCGGAGCGCGGCGAGCAGCGGAATCAGCAGCGCGACCAGCAGGACCGCCTCGACGCCGAAGAGGATGACACTGCCGAACAGGGCGATCACCAGCGCGAAGACCAGACCGAACACAAGGCTGAACAGCAGTCCGCTCACGCCGTCGGCGACATCGATCGCGAGAAGCGGGTTGCTGGGGTTCACTTTCCGCTTGCGCAGCCGCCAGGGCATCCAGCGCCGCCGTACGACGACCGCCCGGCCGTCGAGTGCCTGGGCCAGCATCAGACGCCGCTGATCCCTTCGCCCTCGCCGGCCTGCTCGTCGAAGTTCTCGTGCTCGAGCAGGTGCAGCACCGGCACCTTGAGCTTGCGCCGGGCCCGGGCCGTCCAGTCGAGGTGGAAGAACTCCGCGACCACGTGCGGGCGGGTCAGGATGATCGCCTCGCGGGCATCGACCTCGACCACCTTGGTCGCGAGCGCCGCGATGGGGTCGGTCTTGACGCACTCGCCGGTGGCCTGGCCTCCGGACTCGACGATCCTGTCGATGGAGCCCTGGACGCAGGAGCGTGCCTCGTCGAGCAGCTCCTTCTGGCGTTCCTGGATCGTCTCCGGGTCGAGCACCAGGGCGGGGGTGGCGAGCACCTCGCCGGCACCCAGCGCGCTGATCCCGGACTCGATCTGGGCGGCGCTCTCCTCGACCGGCACCAGCACGTGGTACAGCACCGGTTCCTCGATGTCCTCGTGCAGGCTGCGCACCTGCGCGGCATCCTGTGCGGTCAGCTCCTGCTCGACGAGCAGCACGACGTCGTAGTCAGCCATCACGCCTCCCCGGAAGGGTTCTTACCCAACACTGTAGCCAGGTCGTAGCTCACCGGCTCCTCCAGCTGCTCGTACCCGCACGAGGCCGGATCGCGGTCGTCGCGCCAGCGCTTGAACTGCGCCGTGTGCCGGAACCGCCGGCCCTCCATGTGCTCGTAGCCGACCTCGAGCACCCGGTCCGGTCGCAGTGGCACGAAGGACAGGTCCTTGCCCTGGCTCCACCGGCTCTGCGTCCCCGGGACCCTGTCCGGATTGGCGACGGCCCACTCCTGCCACTCACCCCAGGGATGGTCCTCCATCGCGCACCGCAGCGGCTCGAGCTCGCCGATCAGCTCGGCACGGCGGGCCTCGGTGAAGGACGCGGCCACCCCGACGTGCTGCAGCCGGCCCTCGTCGTACAGGCCCAGGAGCATCGAGCCGAGGAGTGGCCGCTCCGGCGTCGAGTTCTTGTGCGGCCGGTAGCCGGCGAGCACCACGTCGGCGGTCCGGGCGTGCTTGATCTTCAGCATGGTGCGGGCGTTCTGCTGGTACGACGCCGCGAGCGGCTTCGCGATCACCCCGTCCAGGCCGGCTCCCTCGAAGTGCTCGAACCAGTCCTCGGCCTCGGCCGGGTCGGTGGTCGTGCGGGTCAGGTAGAGCGGTCCGGGCAGCCCGTCCAGTGCCGCTTCCAGCCGGTCCCGGCGCTCGGAGAACGGCCGGTCGGTCAGGTCGTGGTCGCCGAGCGCGAGCACGTCGAAGGCGACGAAGCCGGCCGGCGTCTGCTCGGCGAGCAGGTTGATCCGCGAGGCCGCGGGGTGGATGCGCTCCTGCAGCACCTCGAACTCCAGCCGCGACCCCACCGCCACGAACAGCTCACCGTCGAGGACACAGCGCTCGGGCAGCAGGTCCTTGCAGGCGGCGACGACCTCCGGGAAGTAGCGCGTCAGCGGCTTGGTGTTGCGCGAGGTGATCTCGACCTCGTCGCCGTCGCGGAAGACGATGGCGCGGAACCCGTCCCACTTGGGCTCGAAGGAGAGCCCGCCCTCGAACTTCGCGGGGTCGGGAACGCCCTTGACGGACTTCGCGAGCATCGGCTGGACGGGAGGCATCACCGGCAGGTCCATGTCCGGAGCGTATCCAGGCCCACCCCCTATCCTCGGGCCATGACATCGGCTTCGGTGAGAGAGCTCCTCCGGCTGCCCGCGGGCCCCGTCGACCTCAGCACGCTGGACAGCAGGGGGACCCCCGGCTTCGACGGCGGCAAGAAGGAGGCGAAGGAGGAGCTGCCCGAGCTCGGGCCCGAGCTGGCCGACCTGCAGGAGAAGCTCTTCGCCGAGGGCTACACCGACGGCACCCGTCGCGTGCTGCTCGTGCTGCAGGGCATGGACACCTCGGGCAAGGGCGGCGTGCTCAGCCACGTGGTCGGCCTGCTCGACCCGAGCGGGATGCACCTGAAGTCGTTCAAGAAGCCGACCGAGGAGGAGCTCGCGCACGACTTCCTCTGGCGCATCGAGCGCGACGTGCCCGCCGCCGGGCAGGTCGGCATCTTCGACCGCTCGCACTACGAGGACGTGCTGGTGGTCAAGGTGCACCAGCTCGCCCCCGCCGCGGAGGTCGAGCGCCGCTACGGCGCCATCAACGACTTCGAGAAGCGGCTCGCCGAGACCGGCACCACCATCGTCAAGTGCTTCCTGCACATCTCCAAGGAGACGCAGAAGGAACGGCTGCTGGCCCGGCTCGACGACCCGACCAAGCAGTGGAAGTTCAAGCCCGGCGACGTCGACGAGCGCGGCTTCTGGGACGAGTACCAGGCGGCGTACACGACAGCGCTGGAGCGCTGCAACACCGACGTCGCGCCCTGGTACGTGATCCCGAGCGGCCGCAAGTGGTACCGCAACTGGGCCATCGGCCAGCTGCTGCTCGAGCACCTCCGCGGTCTCGACCTCGACTGGCCGGCGCCGGACTACGACGTGGCCGAGCAGCGGGCGAGGCTGGAGAAGGAGCAGTGACCCTGGAGCACGTCACCGCCACCCGGTTCGTGGCGCCGCTGCGCGAGGGCGGCTCGATGCCCGGCCTGGTCGAGGCCGACGACCTGGGCACCTACGTCTGCAAGTTCCGCGGCGCCGGCCAGGGGCTGCCCGTGCTCGTCGCCGAGGTGATCGTCAGCGGCCTCGCGGAGGCACTGGGGCTGCGCACGCCGCGGCTGGTCACCGTCGACCTCACCGAGCCGATCGCCCGCTACGAGGCCGACGAGGAGGTCCAGGACCTGCTCAACGCCAGCCTCGGGCTCAACCTCGGCGTCGACTTCCTGCCCGGCTCGTTCGGCTTCGACGCCGCGTTCACGGTCGATCCGTCGTACGCCGCTCGCACGATCTGGCTGGACGCGTACGTCGCCAACGTGGACCGCTCCTGGCGCAACCCGAACCTGCTCGTCTGGCACGGCGACGTCTGGCTGATCGACCACGGCGCCTCGCTCTACTTCCACCACGGCTGGACGAACGCCGTCACGGATGCGGGGCGTTTCGCCGAGCAGCCCTGGTCGGCCGAGGACCACGTCCTCTCCGCCTACCTCGCCCAGGTGGGCGCGGTCGCCGACGACTGCGCTGCCGCGGTCACCGACGACGTCCTCACCGAGGTCGTGGCGCGGGTCCCCGACGAGTGGCTCGTGGGCCCCGTCGGGCCGGAGGAGCTGCGGGCGGCGTACGTCACGTTCCTGACCGCCCGCCGCGACGGCTCCCGGATCTGGCTGCCGGGGCGGAGCGCGGCATGAGAAGTCCCTATCAATACGTCGTGCTGCGCTGCGTCCCGCGCGTCGACCGCGAGGAGTTCGTGAACCTGGGCATCGTCGTCTACTGCCAGGAGCAGGACTACCTGGCCGCCGCGTGCCGGGTGAACGACGACCGGCTGCGCGCGCTGTGGCCGGACATCGACGTGCACGGGGTCCGCTCGACGCTCGACTTCGTCGCCGGGGTCTGCAGCGGGCAGGGCGACCTCGGCGCGGCCGCGACCGGTGACCTGGGCACCCGGTTCGGCTTCCTCAAGGCGCCGCGCTCGACCGTGGTGCAGCCGGGTCCGGTGCACGGCGGCATCACCGGAGACCCGGCCGCCGAGCTGGCCCGCCTGCTCGACCTGCTCGTTCCCTAGAGGGCGGCGACCGCCGCGACGGCCCGCTCGAGGTCGGCCGGGGAGACGAAGTAGTGCGGCGAGGCCCGGACCACCGCGTCCAGCCCGCGCTCGGTCAGGTCCAGCAGCGTCGAGGAGACCGTGCTGACCGAGACGGTGACCCCGGCCTCGCGCAGCCGGGCCTTGACCTCCTCGGGCGTGGTGCCGTCGAGGGTGAACGTGACGATGCCGGACAGGTCCGGGCCGAGGTCGTGCACCGTGACACGGGGGAGCGTGGCCAGCCCGTCACGCAGGGCGGTGGCGTTCGCGCGGACCGCTGCCTCGACCGTGGCCGGGCCCAGTGCGAGCAGGTGCTCGACGGCGACCTTGAGCCCGAGCCGGCCGGCCAGGTCCGCCTCCCACTGCTCGAACCGGCCCGCATCGGCGCGCAGCTCGTAGTCGTCCGGGGCGGTCCAGGTGCCGGCACGCAGGTCGGCGCCGCGGGGCTCCAGACCGGCCAGCAGCTCACGTCGTACGTAGAGGAAGCCGGTCCCACGCGGACCCCGCAGCCACTTGCGCCCGGTGGCCGTGAGCGCGTCCACCCCGAGCGCCCGGACGTCGACCGCGAGCTGACCGACGCTCTGGCAGGCGTCGAGCAGCACCAGCGCGCCCGCCTCGCGCGCCAGCCGCGCTGCCGCGGCGACCGGGGCTACCTGTCCCGACCCGGTGGGCACCTGGACGAGCGAGACCAGCCGGACCTTCTCGTCGAGCATCCCGGCGAGCGCGTCCAGGTCGACCTGACCGCCCGGCCGGGAGGGCACGGCCTCGACCGAGCAGCCGTCCAGCCGGGCCCGCTGCAGCAGCGCGATGGCGTTGCTGGCGTACTCGTTGCCGCAGATGAGCACGCGGTCGCCCGGTCCGAGGCGCAGCGACCCGACGAGCTGGGTCCAGGCGCGGGTGGCGCTGTCGGTGAGTGCGATCTCGCCGGCCTCGCAGCCGAGCAGGGCCGCGAGCGAGGCCGGCAGCGCGGCCAGGTCCTCGGCGCGCTCCTCGGCGGCCCGGTAGCCGCCGACCTCGGCCTCGCGGCGCAGGTGCGAGATCACCGCTTCGGTGGTCTCGGTGGTCGGGAGCGAGGAGCCGGCACTGTCCAGAAAGACCTGGTTCGTGCAACCGGGCGTACGGCGTCGTTCGGCATCGAGGTCGATCACGCGCACCATCCTGCCAAGGTGAACAATTCCTGACGTGCCGCCGCGCGCCCTCGGAATTGTCGGAGGGGGTGCCTAGGGTCGAACGCATGACCGTCACACCGTGGGACGCAGAGAACCTGACCGCCCGGTACGACGAGGTCCGCGCTCACACCGAGCGCCTGGCCGCGCCGCTCTCCCCGGAGGACCAGACCGTTCAGTCGATGCCGGACGTGTCCCCGACGAAATGGCATCGCGCGCACGTGACCTGGTTCTTCGAGACCTTCGTGCTCGCCGAGAACGAGCAGGGGTTCGCCCCGTTCCAGGACAAGTACTGGTTCCTCTTCAACTCCTACTACGAGGCGGTCGGGCCGCGGTACGCGCGCGCCCAGCGCGGCGTGATCTCCCGGCCGGGCGCGCACGACGTGGGCGTCTACCGCGACAACGTGGACAACCGGATGCGCGACCTCGTCACCCGGCTCGACGGCGGCACCCTGGACAAGCTGACCTCGACGATCGAGCTCGGCTTCCACCACGAGCAGCAGCACCAGGAGCTGCTCCTCATGGACATCAAGCACGTGCTCTCGCTCAACCCGCTGCAACCCGCGTACGGCGGCACCCGCAGCCCCGACAGCGAGCCGGACACGCTCGGCTGGGTCGACGTCGAGGGCGGGCTGGTCGAGATCGGTCACCGCGGCGAGGGGTTCTCCTTCGACAACGAGCTGCCACCGCACCAGACCTGGCTGGAGCCGTTCAGGCTGGCCGACCGGCTGGTCACCAACGGCGAGTGGCTGGAGTTCATGGCCGACGGCGGCTACCAGCGCGCCGAGCACTGGCTCTCCGACGGCTGGGCCAAGGTCAACGCCGAGGGCTGGCGGGCACCGTTCTACTGGGACCAGGTCGACGGCGTCTGGTTCGAGCACACCCTGCACGGCACCTGGCCGGTCAACCTCGGCCTGCCGGTCAGCCACGTCAGCCACTACGAGGCCGACGCGTTCGCGACCTGGGCCGGCAAGCGGCTGCCCACGGAGGCGGAGTGGGAGCACGCGGCCCGCTCGCACGGCCCGGCGGAGGTGGGCGGCAACCTCGCCGACACCGAGACCTACCACCCGCGCGCGGCCGAGGCGCCGACCGGGCGGCTCCGCCAGCTGTACGGCGACTGCTGGGAGTGGACCTCCTCGGCCTACCTGCCCTACCCGGGCTTCCACCCGGCGGCCGGCGCGATCGGGGAGTACAACGGCAAGTTCATGTCCAACCAGATCGTCCTGCGCGGCGGCTGCGCGCTGACCCCGCCCGGACACACCCGAGCCAGCTACCGGAACTTCTTCCCGCCACAGTCACGGTGGGCGCTGTCCGGGGTACGGCTGGCCGACGGCGGCGTGCCGAGCGGAGCGGCCCGATGAGCGCCGCCCGCGAGCCGAGCGTGAGCGTTCTCCTGGACCCGGACTGGGCTGCGGGGAGCCTGGTCCAGGACGTGCTCCGCGGACTCTCGTCGCACCCGCGGACGCTGCCGCCCAAGTGGCTCTACGACGACGCCGGCTCGGCGCTGTTCGACGAGATCACCCGGCTGCCGGAGTACTACCCGTATGCCGCCGAGCGCTCGATCCTGGAGGCGCACGCCCACGAGATCGTCGAGGCCAGCGGGGCGACCACGCTCATCGAGCTCGGCAGCGGCACCAGCGACAAGTCCCGGATCCTGCTGGATGCCTTCGTGCAGCAGGGGCTGGAGCGGTTCGCGCCGGTCGACGTCTCCGAGCAGACCCTGCGCGACGCCGCCGCGATGATCGCCCAGCGCTACCCGGGTCTCGAGGTCGAGGCCGTCGTCGGCGACTTCACGCTGCACCTGGCACAGCTGCCCCGGGGCGGGCGCCGGACGGTGGCCTTCCTGGGCGGCACCATCGGCAACCTCTACCGCGAGGAGCGGGCCGCGTTCCTGGGCGCGCTGGCCGACGTGCTGGAGCCGGGCGACTCGCTGCTGCTCGGCACCGACCTGGTCAAGAGCGCGGACCGCCTCATCGCCGCGTACGACGACGAGCGTGGTGTCACCCGCGAGTTCGTGCTCAACGTGCTCCGAGTGCTCAACCGCGAGCTCGACGCCGACTTCGACCTCGACGGCTTCGCCTACGTGCCCTTCTGGGACCCGCACATGGAGCGGATGGACCTGCGCCTGCGCGCGGAGATGCCGCAGCGGGTCACCATCGCCGGCGCCGACCTGGTCCTCGACCTGGCCAGCGGGGAGGAGCTGCGCGTGGAGATCTCCACCAAGTTCCGGGTCAGCAAGATCGCCGCCGAGCTCGAGGCGGCGGGCCTGGACGTGACCCGGGTCTGGACCGACGAGAACGCCGACTTCGCCCTGACCCTGGCGACGAAGGCCTGAGGTCGTGCCGGAGGCCCCGGTCCCGTTCGAGGTCTTCCGCGAGGGCGTGTACCTGCACGGCACCAAGGCCGACCTCGTCGTCGGCGACCTGCTCGTCCACGGCCGCGAGTCGAACTTCGAGTCCGGCCGGACCATGAACTACGTCTACTTCACCGCGACCCTCGACGCCGCCACCTGGGGAGCCGAGCTCGCGGCCGGCGAAGGACGAGGCCGCATCTACCGCGTCGAGCCGACGGGACCGTTCGAGGACGACCCCAACGTCACCGACAAGAGGTTCCCGGGGAACCCGACCCAGTCCTTCCGCAGCCGCGACCCGATCCGCGTCGTCGGCGAGATCATCGGCTGGGTCGGTCACGAGCCGGAGGCGCTGGCGGCGATGCGCGCCGGGGTCGAGGCGGCGATGCGCAGCGGGGGCGCCGCCATCGAGGACTGAGGCGGCGTGCAATGTCTGGCGCAGGCGTACCGTTCGAGCCGTGAAGTTGTTCCACAGGCTTGCCGCACCCTTCCGCGCGGCCCTGCGTGGCCTCAGTCCGGTGATGGCACCGCTGGACGGCTCGGCTGCCTACCCGTCGCCGCCGGAGCTGAGGGTGCCCGAGGAACTCAAGCGTGCGGTCGACGAGGAGAGCCGCCGCAAGGCCGGCATCTTCGAGGCGATCTACGCAGGGGCGGAGGGCGGCGGGGCCAAGCCGCCTTGGGACTACGGAGCCGTACGGCCGCAGCTTCGTGAGTGGGCCGAGGCGCGTAATCTTGCGGGTGGCGGGCGCGAGGCGCTCGTGGTCGGCTGCGGGTACGGCTCGGACGCCGAGTATCTCGCGCAGCTGGGCTTCCGAACCACCGCCTTCGACTTCTCTCCCACCGCGATCGCCGCCGCGCGGCGCCAGCATCCGGGCAGCGAGGTGGACTACTTCGTCGCCGATGTCCTCGACCTTCCGGGCGATTGGCTGGGTCGCTTCGACCTGGTGGTGGAAAGCCTCACGGTGCAGTCGATGCCGCCCGACCAGCACTCCGCGGCTGCGCGGAGCATCGCCGCGCTGGTCGCACCTGGAGGAACTCTGCTGGTCCTGGCCACCACGCGGGATGAGGGCGCTGTCGTGCAGGGTCCGCCGTGGCCGCTGACTCGTGCGGAGCTCGACGACTTCGCCCAGGACGACCTCACCCTGCGCCAGGTCGAGCGGATCGCGGACGGCACCTGGTGGGGCGCGGAGCTGTCCCGCGATTCTTCCTGACCCGCACCGGAGGATCAGAGCGGGCGCACGCACAGTAAGCCTTTCTTATTCAGCATGGAAGATCCGTTTGAAATAGCTGTAGCCCGCCTTTTGCGCGAACACGGCACCCGCCATCTGCAGCGCCCCGGGTTACGGATCACGGTGCAGAGGAGGCTCCGTGGCGGTGATGCCCATGTGGCCGCTTCGCCACGCCGGTCGTCCCGCAGCCTCTCAGTCGAATCCGCGCGCAACGCGAGCCAGGTGATCAAGGTCTGCTGCCCCCGCATCCTCACGTCCCATCTCGGTCAACAGGGTCTTCGCACAACCCAACGCACTCGTGAGAAGTTGCTCTGGATTCGTCTCAGTCGGAGGCGTTGTCGCTGACCCGGAGTGCAGGCCCGTTGCCACGGCGGCCTGACCGACCCGTTGGAGTCTGATCTCGTAAGGACCATCCATAAAGAGGATCGACGCTTCGTCTGAGTTGTTGCGGACCAGGTCTCGAAGTGCTTCGATCCACCAAGTCAGGATCGTGACAGGGAAGTCGTGCCAACCGGCCTCCGGGAAGGCAGCATTGCCCAACTCGATCCAAATGCGGCCGACGATGGCACCACTCGGGGCCCGCTCGACTGATCCGAAGTCGAGGCGTACGCGGGCGCTCATAGCGACCAGGCATTGGTCATGGCGACGACAGGTACGCGCGGCTGGCAGAGCCAAGGCGACTGATCGCCTTCGAGCTGTGGCCGACTGCTTCGACAAACTCAGTGACCAGCGCCCTCCCCATCGGGTAGTCCTCGGAGCTGGCAATCTGCTCCACGACGTAGAAAGAGCGATCGACTTCGGGAACATCTGGACCGGCTTGCATGCGCTGAATCAGCCATGTGGCGAAGGCGCTCATGGCCTGGAAGCTTCCCAGCTCGCCGTCTTCTTCGGCCAAAGCGGTCTGGAAACTGTCTTCGAACTCGGGAACCGTCTCACGGATCTTCGACACGACAGGTGAGCGGAGAGCATCGGCGCTCATCGAAGCCTCCTAGCGCGCATCATTGCATCGAGGTGGTTCTTGGTCACGAACGAACTGTAAGCGTCGTACCTGCCTTGAGCGACAGACTGATCCGCTGGGCTCAGGCCTCCCCGGCGCAGGATGCGGGCGTACCTGTCTCGCATCTCAACCGCCTTCTCAAGGTGAGTGCTCCCGCCAACTAGCTCACCTGTCTCCAGGGTGTGGCGAGCCGCGTCCAGGGCGCTGCCATCGCCGATCGGATGCGGCCCTCCTCGAAAGTCATCAGCCAGCGCGCGGGCAAGTCGATCGTCCGCAACTGCGGGGCGAATGCTCTTCGCGGCGGTTGGCTCGTGTGGTCGGCGGGGTAGCGGTGCGGATCCGTGTTCGTCTCGGGCTGCGAGTCGGGTTTTGGTGTGTTCGGCGGTATCGGCGAGGAGTCGTTCGATGAGGGCGCGGAGTTCTTGGCGGGCTTCCTTCTTGCTGAGCTGCTTGAGGCTGCGGGCGGCGGCGGTGATGCCGATCTTGGCGGCCTCGCCCGCGCCGGGAATCAAGAGTAGGAGCCAGGAGACGAGGTCGACGAGGTCCAGGCCGGCATCCAAGGCGTCGACCAGGGCGTCGGCGAGCTGGGCTTGAGCCTTGGTGTTGTGGCGGTTCTTGGTCAGCCTGGTGACGGCGATGGTGGCTTGGAGGTTCGCCTTGGCCAGCCGGGGGCCGCTGGTGGCCAGGTCGCGGCCGTAGCCGAGTAGGCCGCGGGCACCTTTCAGGCTCAGGCGGGCCTGGCCACGGATCAGCCGGCCGGGCGCGGTGGTCAGGTAGGCCAGCGGGTTCTTCGCGAACCGGGCCGCTTCCCGGCCGATCCAGGTCTTCGTGCTGGTCGCGGCCTGCTTGGCCTTGGTGACGGCCCAGGTAGCGGTCTTGCCGGGCAGCTCCTGGACGCCGCGCCAGATCTTCGGGGCGACCTTCTGGGTGACGGTCTTGAACCGCTGCACGCTGCGGTAGGTCGTGTGGACGACGGTGCGGGTGGCTTGTTCGGTGGTGTGCCAGACCCGGCGCACGGTGTGAGTGGCCCAGGAGACCACCTTGCGCAAGGTGGTGACCGGGTGCAGGACCCAGGTGGTGACGTTCTTCCAGACCGTCTTGATGGTCTTGATCGGGTGGGTGATCCAGCCCCAGACCTTGTGGGCGATCGAGGTGACCGTGGTCTTGATCCGGGTGGTGACCGGGACGCTCTCGTAGGTGGTTTCGGGGACGTAGGAGACGTGCGCCTGCCGGATCACCTGGTCCGCGTGGTGCTCGATGGTCCTGGTGTAGTGCTGGACCTCGGTCGACCTCTGGGCGACCCGCTCGGTGTAGGCGACCCGGCGTCGGCGTACGGCCGCGACCCCCAGCAGGCCGGTCAGGCTCCCGAGTCCGACCAGTCCCACGCCCGGGTCCGCGGTGATTCCGCCCGAGCGTCTGGGCCGCAAGGTCGTGCCCGGCACGACCCTCACGCCCGGCACGATCCGCGGAGCCGGTCGGACCACTGTGGGCACACTTGGTACCCGCGCAGGGGGACGAACCGTGCTCACCCGCCGGACCGCCTGGACATGCCGCACCTGCTGAGGCCGGTGGTGCGACGTGCTGGGCTTCTTCGGCCTAGGCATCGGTGTTGGCGTCAGCGTTGGTGCTGGTGTCGGCGCCGGGGCTGACGTCGGAGCGGGAGCGGGAGTCGGAGTCGGCGTGAGAGTCGGGCTCGGCGTTGGCGTTGGCGTCGGGCTCGGCGTCGGGCTCGGCGTCGGGCTCGGCGTCGGAGTCGGGCTCGGTGTCGGCGTGGGCGTCGGGGTCGGAAGTGGTGGGGCGGTCTCGGTGGCGACCAGGGTCTTGGTGCCCGCCGGCGAACTGCTGGTCGAGGTGGCGATCAGACCACGCTGCGGGAGCGTGTCGGGAGCGGCATTGGTGTGCCAGCCGCGGGGGACCTCGATGCTGGCCCGAGCGGCGGCCAACCCCGTCGCGGTCGCCGACAACCTCCCGGACCCCGGCCCGGTCACCGTGACGGTGAACACCGCCTGACCGGCACTGGTGGTCGTCGCCTTGGCTCCACTGACCAGGCGCAGGTTGCCGCTCACGCCCGCGGTGACCGGGACCCCGGGGATCGGGTGGGCCCCACCGGCAGCCTGGGCCGAGCCCTTGACGGTGACCGTGACCCGGTAGCTTGCCCCGACCGTGGTGGTGGAGGGCAGTCCCGTCAGGGTCATCGTGTCGGGGCCGAACCGGGTCCGGGCCTCGTTCCAGATCTGTCGGGCCCGGGTCAAGATCACCCCCGGCAGCTTCCACGACGTATCCGGAACCGGACGGCTGATCGACAACGACGTCCGCGAGACGTAGCCATCACCCATCACCACCCGAGCCAGGTACGCCAGCGCGGCATCGGTGATCGCGTTGTGGCTCGACCCCGCCGGCGCGTAGGTGGAGACCGCATAGGCCAGTGCCCGCACCGACGTCGCCGGGACCGTCTTGCCCAGCTTGTTCACCAACGTCGAGGTGGTCGAGGTCGTGTACGCGCCCAGGCGACTGGAGTACAGGTAGTCGATACAGATGAACACCCGCCCATCACGCGGATTCTTGAACGTCCCCAACCACGTCCGCGACCCACCCGGCTTGGTGATGCACGCACCCACGTAGGTGCCCGGATCGATCCGGGCACACGCCGCCGCCGACGTCGTGTACGAGGCACCCGCAGCCGCTGCTGGTGCGCACAACCCGGGGACCATCACCACCGCTGCGACCAGGAACGCCGCCAACGCGGCGGCCAGCCGTCGACCCACCAAGCCATCCCTCACGCCCAGAGGACAGGCTCAGGCAGCTCGCCATTACGCCAACCCGGCGATGTATCAGGATCTGGATGGTTCCCCTACACCGGGACGAGCTCGACCGCGCCCACGGCGTACCGGGCCAGGATCGCCCGGGCGACCTCCGGGTCGGCCCCGAGCGGCTCGGAGACGGCGACGGCACCGGCCTCCAGGGCGAGCTCGGCGGCCCGGTCCGGGAGGAAGCCCGGGGCCAGGAACATCGAGGCGACCGCGACGTGCCGGCGCCCCTCGGCGCGGAAGGCGCGGACGGCCTCACCGGTGGCCGGGGGAGTCGTGGAGGCGAAGGCCGCGGTGACGGGGAGCTTGTGGTGCGCGCCCCAGACCCGGGCGAGCCGGGCGACGGCCTGATTGGCGATCGGGTCGGAGGAGCCGGCGGCGGCCAGCACGAGGGCGTCGAGCTCGCGGACCCGGGCGGCGCTGAGCGCCTCGCGGAGCCGCTTGTCGAGCACCTCGAGGAACGCGGGCTCCAGGCCGAGCACCTTGGTGGCCCGGATCCGCAGGCCGGCGTGCCGGGCGGTCGCCTGGGCGATCACCTCGGGCACGTCCACCTTGGCGTGGTACGCCTCGCTGAGCAGCAGCGGCACGACGACGATCTCGTCGAACCGGGCCCGGACGAGCTTGTTCACCGCCGTCTCGAAGGAGGGCCGGACGTGGTCGAGGAACGCCACCTCGATGCGCAGGTCGGGGCGCATCGCACGCGTCTCGGCCACGAGGGCCTCGATGGTCGCCTTCGAGCGAGGATCGCGGCTGCCGTGGGCAAGAGCGATGAGGGCTGGGGCGGACATGTTCCCGCCTCCCTTCTCGTCGATCCCGCTGGACTCCGTTGTCGCTGCGGATGGGTGGTAGTGACTTACTGGTGGATGCCGCACTCGGTCTTGTTCAGGCCCGCCCAGCGTCCGCTGCGCGGGTCCTCGCCCTCGGCGACGCGCGAGGTGCACGGCCAGCAGCCGATCGACGGGTAGCCGTCGTACTGCAGGGGGTTCACCAGCACGCCGTTCTCGGCGATGTACGTGTCGACCTCGTCGTCGCTCCACCGGGCGAGCGGGGAGACCTTGACGCGCTGCTTCTTCTCGTCCCAGCCGACGACCGGCGCGATCACCCGGTTGTGGGTCTCGGCGCGGCGCAGCCCGGTCGCCCAGGCGTCGTACGACTTGAGGATGTTGTTCAGCGGGTCGACCTTGCGCATCTTGCAGCACAGGTCGGGGTCGCGGCTGAACAGCTCCGCGCCGTACTGGGCGTCCTGCTCGGCCACGGTGAGCTCGGGGGTGACGGTGACCAGGTTGACCGGCAGCGTGGCCGCGACGGCGTCCCGGGTGCCGATGGTCTCGACGAAGTGGTAGCCGGTGTCGAGGAAGATCACGTCCACGCCGGGCGCCACCTTGGACGCCAGGTGCGCGAGCACCGCGTCGCCCATTGAGGAGGTCACGCAGAAGCGCGACCCGAAGGTGGCGACCGCCCACTCGATGATGTCCTCGGCCGGGGCGAGCTCGAGCTCGGCGCCGACGTTCTGGACGATGGCCTTGAGCTCCTCGGTGCTCAGGCCCTCGGTGGCGGAGCCGCGACGGTTGCGCGCGGCCAGCGTGGTCGGCGCGGTCATGCCGTCGGCTCCAGGGACTTCTCACCGGAGAGCAGCACGTCCTCGGCCCGGTGCGCCCACTGCGCGAACGTCTCGCCCGCGGTGCGATCGACCAGGTAGTTGCTGACCACCGTGACCACGTAGTCGCCGAGACCGGTGCTGGTGACCTTGTGCGCGCGCAGCTTGCGGCCGAAGTTGTCGTCGACCTCGCCGGCGAACCCGACCGAGCCGCCCAGGTGCACCTGGAAGCCCTCGACCTGGTTGCCCTCGTCGTCGAGCACCAGCTGGCCCTTGAGGCCGAAGTCGGCGACCTGGGTGCGGGCGCAGGCGTTCGGGCAGCCGTTGACGTTGATGGTGATCGGGGTGTCCAGCTCGGGGATCCGCTTCTCGAGCTCGGCGACCAGGTCGCGGGCCCGGTCCTTGGTGTCCACGATCGCGAGCTTGCAGAACTCGATGCCGGTGCAGGCCATCGTCAGCCGGCGCCAGTTGGACGGTTCGGTGTCCAGGCCGAGCGCGGTCAGGTCGGCCCGGACCGCCTCGACCTTGTCCGGGGCGACGCCGATGACGACCAGCTTCTGGTGCGCCGTCAGCCGTACGCCGGCCGCGCCGTGCTTCTCGACCAGGTCGCCCAGCCCGGTGAGGACGGTGCCGTTCACGCGGCCGACCACCGGGGCGGCGCCGACGTAGAAGTTGCCGTCCTTCTGCTCGTGCACGCCGACGTGGTCGTACCCGGTCGGGGTCGGCTCCGGCGAGGGGTTCGAGACCAGCTTCCTGCCCAGGTACTCGTTCTCCAGCACCTCGCGGAACTTCTCCACGCCCCAGTCGGCGACCAGGAACTTCAGCCGCGCCTTGGAGCGCAGCCGGCGGTAGCCGTAGTCGCGGAAGATCGAGGCGACCCCGGCCCACGCGTCCGGCACCTCGTCGAGCGGGATCCAGACACCGAGCTTCTCGGCGAACCGCGGGTTCACCGAGAGGCCGCCGCCGACCCACAGGTCGAAGCCGGGGCCGTGCTCGGGGTGAACGGTGCCCACGAAGGAGACGTCGTTGACGCCGGGGACCGCGTCGTGGCTGGGGTGGCCCGAGGCGGAGGTCTTGAACTTGCGGGGCAGGTTCGAGAACGCCGGGTCGCCGATGTAGCGGCGCTTGATCTCGGCCAGGGCCGGAGTGGCGTCGATGATCTCGTCCTTGGCGACGCCGGCGACCGGCGAGCCGAGGAACGGGCGCGGGGAGTCGCCGCAGGCCTCCAGCGAGGTCATCCCGACCGCGTCGAGCCGGTCCCAGATCTCCGGGACGTTCTCGATCTCGATCCAGTGGTACTGGATGTTCTCGCGGTCCGAGATGTCCGCGGTGCCGCGGGCGAAGTCGGTGGAGATGCTGCCCAGCGCGCGGAGCTGGGGCGCGCCGAGCAGGGCGCCGTCGGAGCGGACCCGCATCATGAAGAAGCGGTCGTCGAGCTCCTCCTCCTCGAGGATCGCCGTCTTGCCGCCGTCGATGCCGGGCTTGCGCTGGGTGTAGAGACCCATCCAGCGGAACCGGCCGCGCAGGTCGGCGGGATCGATCGAGTCGAAGCCGCGCTTGGAGTAGATGTTGATGATCCGGGCCCGCACGTTCAGCGGGTCGTCGTCCTTCTTGGACTGCTCGTTCTTGTTGAGCGGCTCGGTGTAGCCCAGCGACCACTGACCCTCGGCGCGCTTGGGGCGCGGGATCTCGGTGTGCTGGGGCGGCTGGCTCTGGAAACGCAGGTCAGGCATGAGAGCTGAGTGGTCCTTCGCTGATTGGTCCGTCGGCGGAAGGTCGCGCGCGACGCTGCGCGCGGGGGAGAGCACGGTCGGCGTTCAGCGGGGCCAACACATCATGCTGCGGGTACGACCGAGGTCCACGTGACGTCGCGTCACGAGCCAGGTCGAGGTGGCAGCACTGATCATGGGAGCAAGTCTCAGGTTCCGGACACGGCTTCCACAAACTCGAATCTCATGCAATGAGACAGCCGTCCATCATTTGGTACGGCGGCGGGTGCTCCGGACAGCCGCGGAACCCGGCCCTAGGCTGTGCCCATGAGCGACGTGACCCCCTCGAATGCTGCCGTATCAGGCGTGGAGACCCTCGCGAAGACCGCTTCTGCGGCGTACGACGCGGCGCTGGAGGTGATCGCGGCGGTCGAGCCGCGTGTGGCGGACGCCACACGCAAGGAGCTGGCCGACCAGCGGGCCTCGCTCAAGCTGATCGCCTCGGAGAACTACGCCTCGCCGGCGGTGCTGCTCACCATGGGCACCTGGTTCTCCGACAAGTACGCCGAGGGCACCATCGGGCACCGCTTCTACGCGGCCTGCCAGAACGTCGACACCGTCGAGGCGCTGGCCGCCGAGCACGCGCGCGAGCTGTTCGGGGCGCCGTACGCCTACGCCCAGCCGCACTCCGGGATCGACGCGAACCTGGTCGCGTTCTGGTCGATCCTCGCCCACCGGGTCGAGACCCCGGCGCTGGAGCGGCTCGGCGCGAAGAACGTCAACGAGCTCTCCGAGGCCGACTGGGAGCAGCTGCGCCACGAGTTCGGCAACCAGCGCCTGCTCGGCATGTCCCTGGACGCCGGGGGTCACCTGACCCACGGCTTCCGCCCGAACATCAGCGGCAAGATGTTCCACCAGCAGCAGTACGGCACCGACCCGGAGACCGGCCTGCTCGACTACGACGTGGTCCGCGCCAAGGCCAAGGAGTTCAAGCCGCTGGTCCTGGTGGCCGGCTACTCGGCGTACCCGCGCCGGGTGAACTTCGCCAAGATGCGCGAGATCGCCGACGAGGTCGGCGCCACCCTGATGGTCGACATGGCGCACTTCGCCGGCCTGGTCGCCGGCAAGGTGTTCACCGGCGACGAGGACCCGGTGCCGCACGCGCACATCACCACCACGACCACGCACAAGTCGCTGCGCGGGCCGCGCGGTGGCCTGGTGCTGGCCCAGGAAGAGTTCGCCGCCGACGTCGACCGCGGCTGCCCGATGGTCCTCGGCGGTCCGCTCTCGCACGTGATGGCCGCCAAGGCGGTCGCGCTCGCCGAGGCCCGCCAGGACTCGTTCCGGACCTACGCGCAGAACATCGCCGACAACGCCAAGTCCCTGGCCGAGGGCTTCCTGACCCGCGGCGCCCGGCTGGTCACCGGCGGCACCGACAACCACATCGTGCTGCTCGACGTCTCCGGCTTCGGTCTCACCGGCCGGCAGGCCGAGTCCGCGCTGCTCGACGCCGGCGTGGTCACCAACCGGAACTCGATCCCGGCCGACCCGAACGGCGCCTGGTACACCTCGGGCATCCGGTTCGGCACCCCGGCGCTGACCACCCGCGGCTTCGGCCACGACGAGTTCGACAAGGTGGCCGAGCTGGTCGTCGAGGTGCTCTCCAACACCACCCCGAACACCACCTCGGCGGGGGCGCCGTCGAAGGCGACGTACACCCTGGCCGACGGGGTGGCCGACCGGGTCAAGGCGCAGTCGGCGGAGATGCTCGACAAGCACCCGCTCTACCCGGGCCTCGAGCTGAGCTGATGCGCCGGCTGCTCGCGCTGGTCGCGGCGGCAGCGCTGCTGGCCGGCTGCGGGTCGGACGAGAAGCCCCGTACGACGGGCACGAGCGGCTCGGGCAGCCCGACGACGGCGACCACGTCGACCACCACGACGGCGACCGCCACCACGACAGCGCTGGTGCCGTTGGTCGCCGACGGGTACTCGGTCCAGCTGCCCGGCCCCTCGACCGCCTCGCAGCAGCAGGCGACCAGCGAGGTCGGGGTCATCGGGTTCACGCTCTACAGCGCACGCGACGGCGCCGGTGGCACCTTCGCGGTGGCGATGACGGCCTATCCCGCCAACGCGGTGCTCAACCTCGACGGCGCGGTCGACGGGCTGGCCAACGCCCTGGGCGGCCGGGTGCTGACGAACCGGAAGGTGCGCTTCCGCGGGCACCCGGCGCGGGCGGTCCGGATCGCCATCAGCAGCGACGGCACGGACTCCACCGTGTTCGCCCGGACCGTGCTGGTGGGCCGCAAGCTGTTCCAGCTGCAGTACTCGACCGCGGGCGCCGAGCTGACCACCCCGCCGCCGATCTTCGCCCGCGTGCTCGGCACGGTGAGGTTCGGCTGACGCCTCCGGCCCGTACGGTTGGGCTCATGGCGTCCGAGAGCACCCTCCGCGGACGCTGGACGGTGGCCCATCTTCGGCACCAGGTCTGGCGGCTGGTCGTCGCCACGGTCGCGACCTGCATGCGCAACCGGGTCACCGGCCTCGCGGCCGAGGCGGCATTCTTCGCGATCCTCTCGCTGCCGCCGCTGATCTTCGCGCTGGCCGGCTCCATCGGCTACGTCTTCGAGCGGTTCAGCGACGCCCAGATCGCCGAGGTCCGCGACCACGTGCTCGACCTGGCCTCCCGAGCGCTGACCCCGAAGACGGTGGACAGCATCATCGCGCCGACGCTCGACGACGTGCTGCGCGGCGGCCGCTACGACGTGATCTCGATCGGCTTCATCCTGGCGCTGTGGTCCGGCTCGCGCGCGCTCAACGTCTTCGTGGACACCATCACCATCATGTACGGGCTGGGTGGCCACCGCGGCATCGTGCGCACCCGGGCGCTCTCGTTCCTGCTCTACGTGCTCGGCATGCTCACCGGCGTGGTCACGCTGCCCCTGGTGGTGGCCGGGCCCCGCCTGGTCGACCGGGCGCTGCCGGAGAGCGTGGACGTGCTCAACCGGCTGTACTGGCCGATCGTGCTGCTGCTCGGCATCTGCTTCCTGACCACGCTGTACCACGTCTCGGTGCCGGTGCGGACCGCCTGGCGGTACAACGTGCCCGGGGCGGTCTTCACCATGTTCTGCTGGATCGCGGGTTCGGCGGTACTGCGCTGGGTACTGGTCAGCACCGCGGGAGGGTCGACCTCGATCTACGGACCGCTGGCCGCGCCGATCGCGGTGCTGCTCTGGTTGTACCTTCTCTCCATCGCAGTGCTGATCGGCGCCGCTCTGAACGCGTCGTTCGACCAGCTGGCCAAGACGGGGGATTAATCGCGTGGCAGAGACCACAGTGCACGCTTACATTGAAGCCGTGATGCCCCAGGGACCGGTGCGCCGTGAGCGCTGAGCGGGTCGGCCGGCTCGACCCCTGGGTCGGGTGCGTGATCGGCGGAGAGCCCGGTGTCGCGGTCGTCCTGACCGACGCCGGTGAGGTGCGCGCCAGCTACGGCGGCGGCATGCTCTGCAAGATCGCCCGCGACCGCGGCTGCGTCCCCTCGCCCGGCGACTGGGTCGTGCTGCGCCGCTGGACCGACGACCGGGTCACCATCGAGGACGCCTGGCCGCACCGGCCCCGGCACGCCGACGTCATCCAGCTGCGGCCGAAATAGCCCCGTCGCGGCGTGGGGCAGTGCCGGGCCGGCGACCCCGCCCGTGCCATGCTCTGCACGTGGGAAACGTGACCGTGCCGACCCCGGTGTTCGTCGCCGGGGGAGCCTTCTGCCTGCTCGCCGGCTACCTCGTCGGCGCGGTGACCGGACCGGACACCCCGGCGCGGACGACGGCGACGGTGGTCAGCTTCGAGCGGTCCACCTCGAAGCTCTGCCTCGAGGGCGAGTCGGTCAAGGACGAGAAGGCGGCGAGCTCCGACGGCGTGCTGTGCGGGACCTGGAGCCACCCGGCCGGCGTCGTCGAGCCCCGCAAGGGCGACAAGTTCCGGTTCGTGACCCTGGACGCCTCGGCCACCAAGGGCTCCGAGCCGCGCGCCTCGACGGTCATCTACGGCACCGTCGACCGGGACTAGCGGGTCCGCGACGTGCCGATCGAGTCCGACCCCAAAGCGGTCCCCGGGCAGCTGAAGCTCCCGATCTCGACCCGCTCTCCGTGGTGGCAGCTGACCCGCCGGCTGCTCCTGGCGCTGGGCATCCTGGTGCTCACCGTCCTCATCGTGTACGTCGACCGCGACAGCTACCGCGACAACGCCCATCCGCGCGCCGACCGGATCACGCTGGTCGACGCGATCTACTACACGACCGTCACGCTGAGCACGACCGGGTACGGCGACATCGCCCCGGTCGCGGACCACGCCCGGCTCATCAACGCGTTCCTGGTGACGCCGCTGCGCATCGGCTTCCTGGTCCTGCTGATCGGCACCACCCTCGAGGTCCTGGCCAGCCAGGGCCGGGAGATGTTCCGCACCGCCCGCTGGAGGAAGCACATGGAGCAGCACGTCGTCGTCATCGGCTACGGCACCAAGGGCCGCAGCGCGGTGGACACCCTGGTGACCAACGGGGTCGACAAGGAGGGGATCGTCGTCGTCGACCCGAGCAGCGTGGCGCTCGGCGACGCGCACGCGAACGGGCTGGCCGTGGTCACCGGCGACGCCAGCCGTCGCGAGGTGCTCCGCCGGGCCGGGGCCGAACGGGCCCGCCAGGTCATCATCACCACGCCGCGCGACGACACCACGGTGCTGGCGACGCTCACCGTCCGGCAGCTCAACCCGAGCGCCTACATCGTCGCCGCGGTCCGCGAGCAGGACAACGTGCCGCTGGTGCGGCAGAGCGGCGCGGACGCGGTGGTCACCTCCTCGGACGCGGTCGGCCGCCTGGTCGGGCTCTCCTCGATCTCGCCGCCGCTGGCCGCGGTGCTCGAGGACCTGCTCACCACCGGTGAGGGGCTGGAGGTCGCCGAGCGCGAGCTGCTGGTCAGCGAGGTCGGCAAGGCGCCGCAGAGCCTGCCCGACCAGGTGATCGCGGTGCTGCGCGACGAGAAGGTCTACCGGTACTTCGACCCGACGGTCACCCAGCTGGCCCGCGGCGACCGGCTCGTCGTCGTACGGCCCTCCAAGGAGCTGCCCTGGGCGCCGCGCCCGGGCACGCACGGCGAGGCCATCGCCGGCGAGCCCGTCTAGCACCAGCGAGAGCCCGTCGCGAAAACGGACACCGGGCTGGACCAGTGTCCGTCACACCAGCCCCACCAGGACTCAGGAGTCACGCTGGCGATGCGGACCCGGTGAGTTTCCGTAAACCTCGCAGCCCGTGGGGCCCCACCCGCTAGCGTCCGTTCCATGGTCGAGGGCATGGCCACCGAGGCTCGGCGGCTGACGCACGCTCGCAACGAGGCGGGCTACGTCCCCACGCCCCGGACCTCGCCCGAGAACGCGAGCCACAGCCATCGAGCCCCCTCGCTCAGCGAGCTGGTCAGCGAGGCCATGCAGATCGTCCGGCGCGACGACCTTCCCTCCAGCGGCTTCCTGGTGGTGCAGCGCAAGGGCTCGGCGATCCACCAGCACGCGGTCTGGCAGCTCGGCTCGTTCGCCCTGCTCGACGACGGCTGGTTCGGCCAGGTGCACGGCCTGGACGCCACCGGCGGCACGCCGTCGCGCTGGCTGCGCCGGCACGAGCGCCGCTGCGAGGCACAGCACTGGACGCACTTCCGCTGGATCGACCCGGCCTCGCTGGAGGCCGGCTGCGGCATGGCGGGGATCGGCCTCGGGCTCAGCCCGGCCGGGCCGACGTACTGCCCCGGCGTCGCCAACCGCGACCTGGAGCACCCCGAGCACGTGCCGCTGGCGGAGATCCTCCGGGCCGGCCTGCGCGCGCTGGCCCAGAACAAGCGCTGATCGAGCGCTGAACGGGCGCTGACCCACCTGCGAGCCGCCGCCGGCTAGCGCCCGGCGGGGCGTTCATCACGTTTCCCGATCCGGGTACTGGGGCATATCGATTCCGGCCAGCCAGCGGTACCAGGGAGGGAACGGGCATGACCATCGAGCGCGCCACCACGACGGAGCAGGCACCTCCACCGACCTCTCCCCGTCCGTCGTTGAGGCTCGTACCGCCGCACGAGCACGCCTGGAGCCTCCGGGACACCGAGTACGCCGACGGGATCTGCGTCCGCCGGTACGAGTGCGACTGCGGCGAGGTCGACTTCGCCTGATGACCTCGACGACCCTTCTCGACAACCGCTACGTCCTCGGGGAGCTGCTCGGACGTGGCGGGATGGCCGACGTCTTCCGCGGCACCGACCAGGTGCTGGAGCGCCCGGTCGCGGTCAAGGTCCTGCGGGAGGTCTCCGACGACTCCCAGCGACGCCGGTTCGTGACCGAGGCCCGCACCCTGGCCTCCCTCAACCACCACGGGCTCATCACCCTCCTGGACGCGGGCATCCTCGGCGACCGGCCCTACCTGGTGATGGAGCTCGTCGAGGGCGAGACCCTCGCGTCCCGGATCGTCCAGCGCCCGCTCGCCGAGGACGAGGTGGCCGTGATCGGGCACCGGCTCGCCGAGGCGCTCGACTACGCCCACGACCTCGGCGTGGTGCACCGCGACGTCAAGCCCAGCAACGTGCTGCTCGCCGGGGACCGCGTGCTCCTCGCCGACTTCGGCATCGCCCGGCTCGTCGGGGAGACCGAGCAGCACACCCGCACCGGCGACGCGATCGGCTCGCCGGCGTACCTGGCGCCCGAGCAGGTCGCGGGAGAGCCGCTGACCCCCGCGGTCGACGTGTACTCCCTCGGCCTGGTGCTCCTCGAGGCGCTCACCGGGACCCGCGCCTACACCGGCTCACCGGTCGAGGCCGCCATCGCCCGGCTCAGTGCGGCCCCGGAGATCCCGGCCCGGCTCGGGGGCGGCTGGCGGACGCTGCTGACCCGGATGACCGACCGCGACCCCACCCGGCGCCCGACCGCTGCCGAGGTGGCGCGGACGCTCGGTGGCGAGGTCGCCGCGAGCCCGCCGGCCAGCCCGGCGTACGACGACCTGGACGCGACCGGGGCACTCGACCTGACCTCCGTCCTGCCACCGGTGACCGGGGGACCGGTGATCCCGACCCCGCGCGGCATCGATCCGGCCGTCCCGGCGACGCCCCCGCGGGCGCCGCTCCTGCCGCGGCTGCGCCGGGTGGTGAGCACCCACCTGCCCGTGCTGGTGGCCGTCCTCGCCGCGGTCCTGGTCGCCGCGAGCATCGGCATCTGGCTGGCCGTGGGCTCCGGTGGCACCTCACCGCGGACGCCGTCGCAGGTGGACCTGCCCAGCGGCGTGCCCAGCGGCCTCCAGTCGCCGCTGGAGGACCTGCACCGCGCGATCGAGGACGGCGGCCGATGAGGCGGGTCACCAGACGCGGTGCGGTCGCGCTGTCCCTCGCCCTGGCCGTGGGCGCCGGCGCGCTCAGCGGCTGTGGCACGGACAGGGTGGTGTCGGCCTCCGAGCAGGTGCCGGCGCTGTCCACGACCCTGGACCGGGTCGACGCCGCCGTCGCCGCGCACCGGTACGACGCCGCCCGACGCCAGCTCCGGTCGCTGATCGCCGCGACCACCGCTGCCCGCGAGGACGGCCGCCTCGACGACGACCGCGCGAACGGCATCCTGGCCGCCGCGGCCCGGCTGCTCGCCGCGCTGCCCGCGGTCAAGGTCACCCCGACCCCGACGCCCACGCCCACCCCGAAGGCCGCCCCGAAGCCGAAGCCCAAACCGGCACCGCGGCAGGAGCACGGCGACGAGAAGCACCACGGTGGCCACGGGCACGACTAGCCTGGCGCGGTGAACTGGGGGTTGCTCGCCGGTGTGATCGGCGGGCTCGTGCTCGTCTGGCTGCTGCTCGTCGTCGCGCTGTACCTCGTCGGCCGCCGCCAGGACGACCCGACCACGTTGCGCGCCGCGCTGCGGCTGCTGCCCGACGTGGTCCGGCTGCTGCGCCGGCTCGCCGGCGACCCGAGCCTCCCGCGCGGCGTGCGGGTCCGGCTGGTGCTGCTGATCGGCTACCTTCTGCTGCCGCTGGACCTGGTGCCCGACTTCATCCCGGTGGTCGGGTACGCCGACGACGCGGTCGTGGTCGCGCTGGCGCTGCGCTCGGTCGTGCGAGCCGCCGGACCCGGGGCGCTGGAACGGCACTGGCCCGGGACGGCCGAGGGGCTGCGCGTGGTGGAGCGGCTGGCGGGAGTCAGCTGAGCGGCCCGTCTCCGCGCTCGGTCGCGCTTCGCGGCGCGCCGGTGTACGTCGCCGTCGCCGTCGCCTCGGTACCAGGTGCCTCGGTACCAGGTGCCTCGGCCCGCGGCGGTGGCACGGTCTGTCCCGCGCGGCGCCGCATCCGCTCGTCCCGGTTGCGCCGGTAGGCGTCCTCCAGGATCTCCTGCGCCACCGAGCGTCCGCCGAGCCCGAAGGCCAGCGCGAGCCCGAGTGCGACCGCGCCGATGGTCGCGGCGAAGGCGATCTGCACGATCGGGGCCGCGATCCGCAGCTGCTGCAGGATCATGAACATCGCGATCACCATGATCAGGGTGGGCACGACGGTGGCGAGGATCTTGCCCATCGGGGCGTCGCCCATGGTGCGGCTGATCGCCTTGGTCGCGGCTCCGGACAGCAGGGCCGCCGCCACGAAGATCAGGATGGCCACGACGATGTTGGGCAGGTACGCGAGCACCTGGTTCAGGAACACGGTCACCGAGTCGATCTGCAGCGCGCTCACCGCGGCGACGAGGAAGAACCCGAACACCAGCCAGAACACGACGGCGCCGATCCCGCGGGCGGCACTCGCCCGCGGCATGCTGTTCTCGACGAAGCGTCCGGTGTCCGTCTCGGCGAGCCGGCGGTCCAGGCCGGCGCTCTCCAGGACCCTGGCGAGGATGCGCGCCACGATCCTCGCCACGACGTACCCGACGACCAGGAGCACCAGGAAGCCCAGCAGGTTCGGCAGGAAGTTGAAGAAGGTGTCCGCAGCCTTCTGCAGGCTGTCTCCGATGTCCATCGGGGTCATGTGAGTCTCCCTCCCCAGGGACGGACGAGGGCTCGTCCGGTCTCCTGGGGGGTTACCCGTCCGCAGGCCGGCGCATTCGCTCCCAGGTCAACGGGTACCTCCGAGAGCGGGAGGTGAGGGGGATGCGAGCACTGAACATCCTGCTCGGATCGTTGCTCTGGATCGTGGCTGGCCTGGTGCTGCTGCTCGGAGCCGTCCTGTCGATCACGATCGTGCTGCTGCCGGTCGGGATCCCGCTGTTCCTGCTCGGCCAGTGGCTGATGCGGATGGCGATGGCGCTCCTGGTTCCGCGCGCCGTCCGGCATCCGCTGGAGGCGGGCAGGAAGAAGGGGTCGAAGACGGCCACGAAGGTCAGGAAGCGCACCAAGGGCTCGTGGAAGAAGGTGCGCAAAGCCCTCAGTTGAGCGGAATTGCGGGCGTTTGTGCGAAAAGAACGCGGGTACCGAGTCCCCGGACGCGAGGCGGGAGGGCCTCGCCTCTTGGGGAGGGAGCCCCGTCATGGAACCGAACGCGCGCGTCGGCGCGGCCGTTGCGGCCGGCTATCTGCTCGGCCGATTCAAGAAGCTCCGCTGGGCCTTGCTCATCGGGTCGACGGTCGCGAACAAGGACGTCAGGAACAGGGGAGCAGGGCTGGCGCGGAAGGGTGTCGTCAAGCTGGCCACCTCGCCGCAGGTCGTGGCTCTCGCGTCTGGCCGGCTGAACCGGCTCAGCGACCGGCTCGCCGAGCGCACCGAGACGCTGCACGAGCGCGACAACGGCGGTCACGAGCCCGAGGACCAGCCCGAGGACGCGTACGACGAGTCCGACGAGCCTGACGAGTCCGAGCCCGACGAGGACGAGTACGACGACGAGGACGAGTACGACGGCGAGGACGAGTACGAGCCCGACGAGGACGAAGCCGAGGAGCCTCCGCGGCCACGCTCCACGTCCTCTCGTTCTCGCCGCAGCCGCGCGCAGGCGCCGGCTCGGGCCGGAAGCCGGTGACGGCGATGGCCACGAAGCAGTCCACCTCCACGCACGGCTCGTCCGACGGCTTTGCGGAGATCCTGGACGCACTCCCGGTCGACCGGCTCAAGCGCGAGGCGATGGACCTCGGCAAGGCGCTGGTGCACCACGGAGTGGTCCGCCTGGGCGAAGGAGTCCAGACGATGGCGGGCCGCGTCGCCGGCTCGGTGTCCGACCTCGCTGCCGGCACTCCGTCGCCGGGAGACGTCGTGGGTGCCGCGCTCAGCGCGGGAGCGCCGGTCGCCGAGGCGCCGGGGAAGGTGGCAGGAAAGGTCTCGGACACGGTGAAGGGGACACTCATGCGGGACGACAGCAAGAAGAAGCCGGCGGCGAAGAAGGGCAGCGCTGAGAAGAGCGGGTCCTCGGGCGGCAGGCAGGAGACCGACCTCAAGGTGACCAACATCGTCGAGGCCATCGACGTGCCGGTCGACCGGGAGACCGCCTACGACCTGTGGACCAGGTTCGAGGAGTTCCCGGCGTTCATGAAGAAGGTCGAGACCGTCAAGCAGGACAAGGACGAGGTCGTCACCTGGAAGGCCCAGATCTTCCTCTCCCACCGGCAGTGGAAGGCCACCATCGTCGACCAGGTCCGGCCGGAGCACATCGTCTGGAAGTCCGAGGCCGACAAGGGCCGGGTGGACGGCGCGGTGACCTTCCACGAGCTCGCGCCCGACCTGACCCGGGTGCTGGTGAGCCTCGAGTACCACCCGCAGGGCCTGTTCGAGCGGACCGGCAACCTGTGGCACGCCCAGGGTCGCCGGGTGCGGCTGGAGCTCAAGCACTTCCGCCGCCACGTCTCGAACCGGGCGCTCCTGCAGCAGGACGAGATCGACGGCTGGAAGGGCGAGATCCACGACGGCAAGGCGACGACGCCCCGGAAGAAGGCCGCGTCGAAGCCCGCCGCACGCAAGTCGACGGCCAGCAAGTCGACGGCCAGCAAGTCAACGGCCAGCAAGTCAACGGCCAGCAAGTCGACCGCCAGCAAGTCGACTGCCCGGAAGTCCACGGCCAGGAAGTCGACCGCCCGGAAGTCCACGACCGGCAGCGGCTCGGGCCGGCCGGCGAGCCGCTCCCGTACGGCGAAGAAGACCGCGTCCTCCTCGTCGTCCCGTTCGCGTTCGCGCAGCTGAGCGGGCCGAGCGTCATGGCCGGGGGACCCGAGCGTGACCACAGCCACGAAGCCGAGCTCGAGGAGCAGATCGTCGAGCTGATGGAGGAGGTGGACCGGTACCGGACTGCGTGCGAGGACACACTCCAGCAGCTCGACTGGTGCATCGGCTACTTCACCGGCTGCAACAAGCGCGGAGTCGCGCGAGCGCTCTCCGCCAACCGATCCGCCATCCGCCGCCACTTGCTGGGGCGGCCCGAGATGGCGACACCTGAGACGCACCAGGAGACAGCCTCATGACCGTCGTACAGCAGCACCCGAACCGTTACCTCGAGCGACCCGCACCGAGCAGCCTCGCCGACGTCATCGACACCATCCTCGACAAGGGCCTGGTGATCGACATCTACGTGCGGGTCTCGCTGGTCGGCATCGAGCTGCTCACCATCGATGCCCGGATCGTGATCGCGAGCGTGGACACGTACCTGCGCTTCGCCCAGGCGGTCAACCGGCTCGACCTGACCGAGAACGGGTCGCCCGGCATTCCCGAGCTCGTCGAGGGCATGACCGAGTCCGGCGCCCGCGGCAAGACGAGCGGCGCGCTGGACGCGGTCAAGGAGAAGCTCGGCTCGCTCTTCGACGAGGGGGACGAGGACGAGGAGCAGCAGGACGAGGAGGACGACGGGGGGCGCCGGGGGCGCCGCCGGGACGAGGACCGCGAACGCGAGCCCGCCCGGCGGCGACCGGTGAAGCGGACCGCGAAGCGCGCGAGCTCGCGGGAGGACGGTGAATGAGGTGCTCCTGCACGTCTACGGGGTGGTGCGGGCCTCCTCGGCTCTTCCCGAGGCACTGACCGGCCGGGCCGGCGGGCCGGTACGACGGATCAGCGACGACGAGCTCACCGTGATCGCCTCCGAGGTCGACGAGCAGGCACGCGTCGGACGAGCGGACCTGCTGGCGCACGCGCACCTGCTCGAGGCTGTCGCCGAGGAGAGCACGGTCATCCCGGTCCAGTTCGGCGTCGTGCTGCCCGACGAGGAGACCGTCCGTCGCGAGTTCCTGGGCAACGAGCGCGCACGGGTGCTGGGCCTGCTGAGCGCGTTCGACGGGTACGTCCAGGTGACCGTGCGCGCGTCGTACGACGAGGAGAGCGCGATGCGCGCGGTGATGGCGAGAAGGCCGGACCTCGTCGAGCTCCGCGAGGCGGCCGCCGGCGAGGACGACGGCCCCCTGGCTCTGCAGCTGGGACAGGCGGTGGCCGAGGAGCTCGACCGTCTGCGCGAGGACGTGGTGGAGCTCGTCGTCAGCTGGCTCCAGCCGCAGGCGACCGGTGTCGCGGTCAACGAGACCCGCGGGGCGTACGAGGTCGCGAACGTCTCGTTCCTGGTGGAGCGGCGGGCGCGCACCGCGATGGACGAGGCGGTCGCCGCGCTCGACCGCGAGCTCGGCGCCGAGATGACGGTGCGCTACGTGGGACCGCAGCCGCCGTACGCGTTCTTGGACTACGTCGTGATCGAGGAGAACTCATGGGCCTGATCAGCGGGTTGGTGACCGGCGTGGTGACCTGGCCGCTCGCACCGGTGCGAGGCGTCGTCTGGGTCGCCGAGCAGATCGAGCAGGAGGCGGCGCGGCAGTGGACCGACCCGGCACTCGTCGAGACCGAGCTCGAGAACGTCGCGGCCCGTCGCGCCGCGGGCGAGATCTCCGAGGCCGAGGCGGAGGAGCTCGAGGAGGAGCTCGTGCAACGGCTCCTCCAGCGAGGCGGGAGTGATGGCTGAGCTGTCCCTCGCGGAGATCGGCCGCCGTGTGCTCGGCGAGGTCGAGGCGCTGTCGGGCTGCCCGGTCGAGGGGATGACCGCGATCCGCGCGGACGACGACGGCTGGGTGGCCATGGTGGACGTCCTCGAGCTGGAGCGCGTCCCGGAGACCACCGACGTGCTCGCGTCGTACGAGGTCAACGTCGACGGCGACGGCGCCGTGACCGGCTATCGGCGGGTGCGGCGGTTCCTGCGCTCCCAGGTGGAGGAGCGATGACCGAGCGCGCACCGCAGGGCCCCGTCTTCGTCGGCAACCGGCAGCCGGCCCCGCAGAACCTCGCCGACGTGCTCGAGCGGGTCCTCGACAAGGGCATCGTGGTCGTCGGGGACATCCAGGTGCGGCTGCTCGACATCGAGCTGCTGACCATCAAGATCCGGCTGATGGTGGCCTCGGTCGACCGGGCCCGCGAGATGGGGATCACCTGGTGGGAGCACGACCCGTTCGTCAGCGGTGTCGAGTCGGGCGAGCCCGATCGGCTCGAGCAGCGGGTGCGCGAGCTCGAGCAACGCCTCGACGGCGAGGTGCACGATGAGCGCTGAGCACGAGCCTTCTCTCCGGGATGACGCGTCCGCGGTGGTCCACGCGTACGGCGTGGTCCTGGGCGGCGAGCCGGTCCCGTTGCCGGTGACCGGGATCGCCGGCGCCGGGGTGGCCCTGCTCGACGCCGGGTCGGTCGCGGCCGTGTTCAGCAGGCTGCCGGGCTGCTCGTACGGCGAGTCCGCCTGGCGTGAGCACGCGGAGGACCCCCGGTGGCTCGCCGAGGTGGCCGTGCAGCACCAGCGGGTGCTGGACGAGATCGTCGAGGACAGCGACGTGCTGCCCCTCCGGCTGCCCGCGATGTTCCGCGACGAGGAGCACCTGCACCGCGTCCTGGCCGGGCGGGCCGCCCTCCTCGAAGCGGCGCTGGTCGCCACCCACGACCACGTCGAGTGGGGCGTGCAGCTCCTGGCCGCGGAGCAGCCGGCCGCGCCGCCGCAGGAGGAGCGTCCCAGCAGCGGTCGGGAGTTCTTCGAGCAGCGGGCCCGGAGGAGCAGCGCGCTCGCGAGGGCCCGGAGCCGGCGCGACGCGCTGGTGCGCGAGGCGTACGCCGCCCTGGCCGACGTGTCCCGGCAGAGCGTGCTGAACAACCCTCAGGACCCAGCCCTGAGCGGGCGCAGCGAGACGATGCTGCTCAACTCCGCGCACCTGGTGGGTCGCCGGCACCGGGACTTCTTCATGACCACGGTCGAGGAGGTCGCCGAGCGGCTGCGGCCCGCGGGCATCTCCGTCGAGGTGAGCGGCCCGTGGCCGCCGTACAACTTCGTCGCCCTCGGGACCGAGGAGCTGGTGGGTGACGATGACGGTTGAGCGGGTTCCGTGCGCGGAGAACGTCGCGCTGGTCGACCTCGTCGACCGGCTGATCGACGGGGGTGTGGTGGTGACCGGCGACGTCGTGCTCTCGCTGGCTGGCGTCGACCTGGTCTACCTCGGGCTCCGGCTCGTGCTGGCGCCTGCCCAGGAGGTCGCGCCCGGGCTGAGCAGCGGGCGGTCGAGCCGATGATGAGGCTGTACGCCGTCACCGGCGCCCTGCCGCGCGATCTCGACACCGAGGGTTGGTCCGTGCACCGGGCCGGATCGCTGGCGGTGCTGCACGCGGAGGTGGCCGGCGAGGAACCCGGCGAGGAACCCGGCGAGGACGAGACCCACGAAGCCGCGATGGTCGTCGACGGGCAGCGGCTCGTCCGGCTCGCGAGGCAGGTGACCCTGCTGCCGGTCCGCTACGGCAGCAGGGTCGCGGACCTGCCGGAGCTCGAGGCGCTGGTCGCCGATCACCGGGACGCCTGGGAGCGCAGGCTCGCCGCGGTCGAGGGCTGCGCCGAGCTCCTGGTCCGTGTCGGGGAGCCGGCGGTGAGGGCCGAGCGGCCGGTCAGTGGTCACGAGTACCTCCGGCAGCGGGCTCGTGCGCTGGAGCAGGGCGAGCGTCGCTGGGACGGGCTCGTCGAGCTGGTGCGGCCGTGGGCGCGCGAGCTGCGCGTGCTCTCGGCACATCGGCGCTTGGCGGCCCTGGTGTCGCGCGAGCAGGTGCCGGAGGCACGGGAAGCGGTGGGCGCGTGGGCAGGGGAGCACCCGGAGATCGACGTGACCGTGACGGGGCCCTGGCCGCCGTTCAGCTTCTGCGAGGAGCCCCGTGATGGCGAGTGAGGCACCCGAGCCGCGGTGGCTGCGCGGCCCCGGTCACGTCGACGCGGACCCGGAGACGGTGGAGAAGGGACTGGTCCAGCTCGTGCTCACCCTGGTCGAGCTGATCCGGCAGCTGATGGAGCGCCAGGCGGTGCGCCGGGTAGAGGCGGGCGACCTCACCGACGACGAGGTCGAGCGGCTCGGGCGCACCCTGATGCTCCTGGAGGACCGGATGGACGAGCTGCGCGAGCACTTCGGGCTCGAACCCGAGGACCTCAACATCGACCTCGGTCCGCTGGGGCGCTTGCTCTAGGAACGGCTGGCACGCGGGCGTCCGGGCATGACGCCTCGCGAACCGGGCATCGGGGAACCCATGAGAGCCAGACAGGGCGGGGCACACATGCCGAGTGACGTCGACGAGAGCGTCAGCCCGTTCGACGAGTTCGCGGAGCGCTCCGCGAGCGTCTTCTCCCGTGCGCCCTTCTTCGTCTTCTGCGTGGTGGTGCTGCTGCTCTGGGCGCCGTCCTACTTCCTCATCAGGGACGGCGACGAGTGGCAGATGATCGTGCACACGGTGACCACGATCATCACCTTCCTCATGGTCGCGATCCTGCAGAACAGCGAGTGGCGCGCGAACGCGGCCGTGCAGGGCAAGCTCAACGCGATCGCCGGGGCACTGGCCGAGCTGATGGACGCCGAGACCGACGAGCACCCGCGGCTGCGCGAGGCCGTCGAGGAGCTCCGCCAGGGCGTCGGCCTGGAGAAGGTCGAGAGCTCCTGAGCTAGGGCTCCAGGGCGGCCAGCGAGGCGGCGGGCGCCCCGGCGCGGTCGCCGACGACGTACCGGCCGGCGATGCACTCGAAGGTCTCGCCCGGGAACGTGTAGACGAAGTGCCGCAGCCGGGCGTGCCAGCCGGGCCGGTGCCGGGGGTGCACCGAGTTCTCCTGCTCGCGCTGGGCGATCCAGGCCGAGTTGAGCACCTCCTGGAACTCGCAGGCCTCCAGGCCGTGCTCCCAGAGCCGGTGGCCGTGCAGCGACTCGTCGCCGGCGCCGCCGAAGACGACCGAGTCGACGTGCTGGAAGGTGAGCAGACGTCGTGCGCCGTCGGCGTCGTCGTACCCGAGGAAGGCGGCCGCCGGGTGGGCCACCAGGACCGGGCTCGGGGCTCCCGCGTCGCACGGCGGCGCACCGGCCAGCCGGATCACCTGCTCGCGCCCCTCGGTCGACTTCACGGTCGCGGCCCAGGCCGTCGCCAGCGCGCTCTCGATCTCCTCGTCGTGGGTCCACGGGTCGCTGCGCCACCGACCCCAGTAGCGGGCGCGCGCCTCGGCCAGGTCCGCGAGCGCGGTGCCGAGCGCGGGCTGCGAGGTCACCTGCCGACCGTACGGCGAGGTGCGGTGTCCCGGGAAGGCAGAAGACCGGCCCCATGGGGGACCGGCCTTCTGTGCTGGTGGGCGATACTGGGTTTGAACCAGTGACCTCTTCCGTGTCAAGGAAGCGCGCTACCGCTGCGCCAATCGCCCGGGTCTTATGCAGTTCGAGGTGGGTACGGGATTTGAACCCGTGTAGACGGATTTGCAGTCCGTTGCCTCGCCTCTCGGCCAACCCACCGCGGAGGTTCGGCCCCCAGGGGGTCAAAACCGTCTCCGAGCGGACGACGAGGCTCGAACTCGCGACCTCAACCTTGGCAAGGTTGCGCTCTACCAACTGAGCTACGTCCGCTTGCGACTGCCGGTGACCGGCGGTGCGGGTAGAACCATAGCGGATGCTCCCGCAAGGTCCAATTCGGCCCCTCTCGGCGGCGCGTCCGGCGCGGTGCCACCTGCCCGGAAACCCCTAGTCTCAAGGCATGCGGGTGTGGTGCGACGGAGCTCTGCTGGCCGATCCGACGGCGCCGGCGCTGCGCCTGGACGACCACGGGTTCACCGTCGGCGACGGCGTCTTCGAGACCCTCAAGGTGACCGACGGGGTGCCGTTCGCGCTGACCCGGCACCTGGCCCGGCTCACCGAGGGGGCGCGCCGACTGGGTCTTCCCGAACCAGACCTGGACGCCGTACGACGGGGCATCGGAGCGGTCCTGGACGGAGCGAGCGGGCCCGGTCGCCTCCGGGTCACCTTCACCGCCGGTCCCGGCCCGTTCGGCAGCCAGCGCGGCGAGCACGCCCCGACGCTGGTGGTCGCGCTCGCCCCGGCCACCCCGCAGCCCGGGTCCGCGGTCGTCGTACGGGTCCCGTGGGTACGCAACGAGCGCAGTGCCGTCGCCGGGGTCAAGACCGTCTCGTTCGCGGAGAACGTGGTCGCCCTCGCCCGGGCGCGCGAGGTGGGCGCGGGGGAGGCGCTGCTGGCCAACACGGCGGGGAACGTGTGCGAGGGCACCGGGTCCAACGTGGGCTACGTGGTCGACGGCCAGGCCCGGACGCCGTCGCTGGCCTCGGGATGCCTGCCGGGGGTGACCCGGGCGCTGCTGCTGGAGTGGGCCGACGTCGTGGAGGTCGACGAGCCGATGGAGGTGCTCGAGGAGGCGAGCGAGGTGTTCCTGCTGTCCTCGACCCGCGACGTGCAGCCGGTACGACGACTGGACGGCCGGGACCTGCCGGCACCGGGGCCGGTCACGGCGGCGCTGCAGCAGGTCTGGGCGAGGAACGTGGCCGAGAGGGGGACGGACCCCTGACCTACGCCCCAGGGCAAGTCAGGAGCCGCCCCCAGACCAGGGGGTCAGGCGCTGAGGAGCGCGGCGAGCTCGTCGTCGAGGTCCAGCAGGCCGCTCTCGCTGCCCTGCGGGACGGTGGCGAGCATCCGCTGGATGAACCCGGACAGCTCGCGCGACGGGATCTGGAGCAGGACCTCGCCCGAGGGGGAGATCAGCTCGAGGATGACCACGGCGCGGCCGTCGGCGCTCAGGCACGGCCACACGTGCACGTCGCCGTCGCCGGTGGGCTCGTAGAAGCCCTCGACGAGCAGGTCGCGTGCGAAGGTCCAGCGCACCGGAGCCGGCTCACCCTTGAACAGGATGCTGACCGCGAACGGGTCTGCCGGGCTGTACTCGAACTCGGTCTCGATGGGCGTCGACGACCCCTCGGAGTCGACGAAGTCCAGCGGCACCTGCTCGGTGATGGTGGACGGTGCAGCGACTTCCTTCTGCATCGGCGTGCCTTTCGCGATGGTCACATCTGATGGAACAAGCCCTCCCGCAAGTCCCCCGTGCGACAAGACATGAGTGTGCTCGCGAAATGCGCAGCAGCAACATCGAACGGGCGATTTGTCCGGATATTTGGGCCGGTGGTCTAGCAAAACCAAGCGGCTGGTCTAGTTCGGGGTCTCATTGGACTAGACCAGATTCCAGGTTCGAGAACCAGCGGTTTGGCAGGCTGTGAACGTGCCCGACGAGTCTGCTGTGCCGCCCGCCGCGACCCCGCCCGAGGATCCCGACGCGCCTCGCTTCTGGGCTCGCCTGCACGCGCACCTGCACCGGAACAAGGCGATGTCGGCGACCACCAAGGTCGTGGTGACCCTCGTCGGCGCGCTGGTGCTCACCGCCGGGCTGGTCATGATGGTGACCCCTGGACCGGGCCTGGTCGGCATCGTCGCGGGCCTGGCGATCCTCTCCACCGAGTGGGAGTGGGCGGATCGCTGGCTGACCGCGGCGCGGCGCCGTCTCGAGGAGGCTCGCCGGATCGCGGCGGAGATGGATCCCGCCGTACGGCGTCGCCGGCTGCTGCTCGGGACGGCCGCCACGGCCGTCGTGGTCGGGCTGCTCTCGCTGTACATCGCGCTGCGGGACTGGCCCCGCTGGTCGGTCTCGGTGTGGGACCGGGCGCAGTCGTTCATCGGGTTCCTCCCGGAGCTCCCGGGCATGTGAGGCCCGATGTGACCCGTGGGGCGGGCATGGGCTAAGGTTCTCGACGCACCGAGGGCGATTGGCGCAGTGGTAGCGCGCTTCGTTCACACCGAAGAGGTCACTGGTTCGAACCCAGTATCGCCCACCGCAGCGAAGGCTCCCGATCGAGAGATCGGGGGCCTTCGGCGTTCTCGGGCACTGTCCGACGGCGGTTTTCGATCCCGCGAAGTACTAGAACCTGTTCCAGTTTCGCCCTACGCTCGGGCCATGATCCCAACTGTGGTCTGGGGGACGGGCAATGTCGGGCGGGCCGCGATCCGGGCGGTCGACGCGCACCCGGGGCTCGCGCTGGCCGCCGTGATCGTGCATGACCCGGAGAAGGTTGGCCGGGATGCCGGCGCGCTGGCGGGGCTGGACCGCTCGCTCGGGGTGGCGGCCACCGACGACGCCGAGGACGTGCTGGCGGGCAACCCGGGCGCGGTCGTGTACGCGGCATCCGGGGACATCCGGCCCGACGACGCGCTGGCCGACGTGGTCCGGGCGATCCGGGCCGGGGCCGTCGTGGTCACGCCCGCGCTCTACGCCCTCTACGACCAGCGCAACGCACCCGCCGAGGTGCGCGAGCCGGTGCTGGCAGCAGTCGCGGAGGGCGGGGGATCACTGTTCGCCTCCGGCGTCGACCCGGGCTGGGGCAACGACGTGCTGCCCGTCCTCGTCAGCGGGCTCGGGACCGAGGTCGACGCGATCCGGTGCCAGGAGATCTTCGACTACACCACCTACGACCAGGAGGACTCGGTCCGGTTCCTGGTCGGCATGGGGCAGCCGCTGGACTACGACGCCCCGATGATCGCGGCAGGCGTCCCGACGATGGTCTGGGGCGGGCAGGTGCGGATGATCGCCCGCGCCCTGGGCGCCGAGCTCGACGAGATCCGTGAGCACGTCGAGCGCCGCCCGCTGGAGAGCACCGTCGAGACCGAGGCGATGGGCAGCTTCGAGGCCGGCACGCAGGGCGCGCTGCGCTTCGAGGTGCAGGGCATCGTCGACGGCGAGCCGCGGATCGTCGTCGAGCACGTCACCCGGATCCATCCCTCCTGCGCACCGGACTGGCCGCAGCCGCCGAGCGGCGACGGCGCGCACCGCGTCATCGTCGAGGGCAACCCGCGGATCGAGGTCAGCGTCGAGGCCGAGGACCCGAAGGGGAACCGCGCCGAGGGCGGCAACGCGACCGCGGTCGGCCGGCTGGTCGGCGCCATCGACTGGCTGGTCGCTGCCGAGCCGGGCCTGTACGACGCCCTGGACGTCCCGCTGCGAGCCGGCCGGCTCACCGAACGAAGGAAGTAGCGACATGAGGATCGACATCCCCGAGGGCAAGGACCCGATCAGCTACGTCTGGGGCGAGATGGTGCCCGGCATCGGCGTCGCGGCCTCCACCTTCGCGATGGCCGTCTACGAGCACGGCACCCTGGGCCTGCGCGAGTTCGAGGCCGCGCGGCTGAGGATCGCGCAGATCAACGGCTGCCTGTTCTGCCTGGACTGGCGCACCGAGCGCGACGGCGAGAAGGTCGAGCTGGACTTCGACGAGGCGGTCACGAACTGGCGCACGACGGAGGCTCTCGACGTACGGGCGAAGCTCGCCGCCGAGTTCGCCGAGCTCTACGCAGAAGACCACCACGCCATCGACGACGCCTTCTGGGACCGGATGTTCGAGCACTACACCCAGGCCGAGGCCGTCGAGCTCAGCATGTGCATCGGCTCCTGGATGGGGTTCGGGCGGCTCAACCGGATCTTCGGGCTGGACGCGGCCTGCGTGCTGCCGTCGCACGCGAACAGTCGGTGACCCCGGACCGGGAAACCCGTTCGGGTGAGCACGACGCGCGCCGATAGCATCGTCCGGTGACGAAAGCGTGGGAGCTGTTCAAGGACGAGCCGGACGTGATCGCGGCGCGGGTCGATGCCCCGGATGGGCAGAGTCTGAAGGACCTCGCGTACGAGATCCAGGAAGGCGATGTGGTCGAAGGCGTCCGCATCGACAGTCCCGAGGGTCGCGACATTCTGCGCCACTCCACCGCGCACGTGATGGCGCAGGCGGTCCAGGACCTGTTCCCCGACGCCAAGCTCGGCATCGGCCCGCCGGTGGAGAACGGCTTCTACTACGACTTCGACGTCGAGACCCCGTTCGTGCCCGAGGACCTCGAGAAGATCGAGTCCCGGATGCGCAAGATCATCAAGGAGAACCAGAAGTTCTCCCGCCGGGTCACCACCGACGACGACGCCCGCGTCGAGCTGGCGGACGAGCCGTACAAGCTGGAGCTGATCGGCCTCAAGGGCAACGCTGCCGAGGCCGCCGACGGGGCCAGCGCGGAGGTCGGCGCCGGTGAGCTGACCATCTACGACAACCTGGACCGCAACGGCGAGACCGCGTGGAAGGACCTCTGCCGCGGCCCGCACCTGCCCACCACCAAGCGGATCCCGGCGTTCAAGCTGATGCGCACCGCGGCGGCGTACTGGCGCGGGAGTGAGAAGAACAAGCAGCTGCAGCGGATCTACGGCACCGCGTGGGAGTCCAAGGAGGCGCTGGCCGACTACCTGCACCTGCTGGAGGAGGCCGAGCGCCGCGACCACCGGCGGCTGGGTCGCGAGCTGGACCTGTTCTCCTTCCCCGACGAGCTCGGCTCGGGCCTGGCGGTGTTCCACCCCAAGGGTGGTGTGGTCAAGCGGGTGATGGAGGACTACGTCCGGCAGCGCCACATCGAGGAGGGCTTCTCGTACGTCGGCACGCCGCACATCTCCAAGGACGGGCTGTTCCACACCTCCGGGCACCTGCCGTACTACGCGGACACGATGTTCCCGCCGATGGAGCTGGAGGGGTCGAAGTACCAGCTCAAGGCGATGAACTGCCCGATGCACAACCTGATCTTCCAGTCCAAGGGCCGCTCCTACCGGGAGCTGCCGCTGCGGCTCTTCGAGTTCGGCACCGTCTACCGCTACGAGAAGTCCGGTGTCGTGCACGGCCTGACCCGGGTGCGCGGCCTGACCCAGGACGACTCGCACTCCTACGTCACCCCGGAGCAGGCGCCGGCCGAGATCAAGCACCTGCTGGACTTCGTGCTCGGCGTGCTCAAGGACTTCGGCCTGGAGGACTTCTACCTGGAGCTCTCCACCCGCGACGAGGACAACGAGAAGTTCATCGGCTCGGACGAGCAGTGGGCGGTGGCCACCAAGATCCTGGAGGACGTCGCCACCGAGTCCGGCCTGGAGCTCGTCGCCGACCCCGGCGGCGCCGCCTTCTACGGCCCGAAGATCTCGGTGCAGGCCAGGGACGCGATCGGCCGGACCTGGCAGATGTCGACGATCCAGTACGACTTCAACCAGCCGGCGCGGTTCGGCCTGGAGTTCCAGGCCGCCGACGGCACCCGGCAGGAGCCGGTGATGATCCACTCGGCGAAGTTCGGCTCGATCGAGCGGTTCTTCGGCGTGCTGGTCGAGCACTACGCCGGTGCGTTCCCGCCGTGGCTGGCCCCCGTGCAGGTGCAGGCGATCCCGGTCGCCGACGTGCACGCGGACTACCTGTACGACGTCGCCGCGAAGATGCGCGCCGCCGGGCTGCGGGTCGAGGTCGACGACTCCGACGACCGGATGCAGAAGAAGATCCGCAACGCCCAGCTGCAGAAGGTGCCGTTCATGATGATCGCCGGCAGCGACGACATCGAGGCCGGCGCGGTCTCCTTCCGCTACCGCGACGGCCGCCAGGACAACGGCGTCCCGGTCGAGGAGGCCATCGCCCGGGTCCTCGAGGCGGTCGCGTCGCGGGTGCAGGTCTGACGGCCTTGTCCGAGGAACCGCTGCACCAGGACGGACTCGGCGAGCCCGACGAGCTCGACCGGCTCTGGACGCCGCACCGGATGGCCTACATCCGCGGCGAGAACAAGCCGGCCGACGGCGGCCCGGGGGAGTGCCCGTTCTGCCGGGTCCCGACCCTGCCCGACGAGGACGGCCTGATCGTGCACCGCGGCGAGCTCGCCTACGCGGTGCTCAACCTCTACCCCTACAACTCCGGGCACCTGCTGGTCTGCCCGTACCGGCACGTCGCGGACTACACCGACCTGACCCTGCAGGAGACGGCCGAGGTGGCCGCGCTGACCCAGCAGGCGATGCGCACGATCCGCGCGGTCAGCGGCGCGCAGGGCTTCAACCTCGGCATGAACCAGGGACCGATCGCGGGCGCCGGCATCGCCGCGCACCTGCACCAGCACGTGGTGCCGCGCTGGTCCGGGGACGCGAACTTCATGCCCGTGATCGGGCGGACCAAGCCGCTGCCGCAGCTGCTCACCGAGACGCGGTCGCTGCTGGCCGCCGCCTGGTCCTAGTCCTCCCGGTCCGACACGGCCCGGTCGCGGCCCTCGGCGAAGAACGCCAGGAGGTCGGCGACCTCGGCCAGCGGTCGTGCTGCCCCGAAGGACGCGTTCCAGAACTCACCGTCGGGCACCGTCCAGGGACCGACGTACGCGTACGGCACCGGCAGGAACCCGTCGCCCGGCGAGACACCGTAGTTCACCTCGTCGAGGGTGATGCCGAGGTCGAAGTGCTCGGGCCAGAGCACCCGGCGCGCATCCGGCGCGAGTGCGGCCAGCGCCTCCTCGCCGGCGCGGAACGCCTCGGCGATCGCGGCCGCGGACTCCGCCTCGACGCTGAGCGGGTGCTCCGGGCCGAGCCCCGGGCCGTCGCCGTACAGGTCGTCGAGCGGGCGTGGCACCAGCCCCGCGTCCGTGGCCACCTCGCCGACGGTGCGGCCGTCGAGCGCGACGACGCGGGAGCCGACGACGAGGTCGGTGCCCTCCACCCGGACGTCGGGCTGCGCGGTGCACCCGAACCCGCGCGGGGTGGCGCCGAGCGCGATCGACCCGCTGGCGTCGTACTGCGGTCCGGCCAGGAGCAGCTCGGCGACGACGTGCAGGGACAGCCGGGTGGCCGTGAAGGTCGTCTGGTCCACGAGCGCGACCCTACGGCCGGGCGCGGTGTCCCGGGGGCAGCGGCTCTTACGGAGTCCTGACGACCGGGCTCCGACCATCGACGCGGCCCGTTTCGCGCTGTCACTGTGGCGCCATGACCGAGAACGAGTGGCACCGCATCGACCCGGCGGACCTGCCGCAGGAGGGCCGGGTCGGCAGCCTGGTGGTGGACGGCCGGCCGGTCGCGCTGACCCGGTGCGGCGGCCGCCTCGGGGCGCTCGAGAACCGCTGCCCGCACCAGGGCGGCCCGGTCGGCGAGGGCTCCATCGAGAACGGCTGGCTGCGCTGCCCCTGGCACGGGTACGACTACGACCCGGCCACGGGCACGCCGCCCGAGGGGTTCACCGACGCGGTCACGGCGTACGAGGTGGACGTGCGCGCGGACGGCGCCTACGTCCGGCTGCCGGCCGTTCCCGAGCACGGGCGCACGGTGGCCGACGTGGTCGTCGAGACGCTGGTGGCGCACGGCGTGCGGGTCGTGTTCGGGATGGTGGGCCACTCCAACCTCGGCATCGCCGACGCGATGCGCCGGGCCGAGGAGCGCGGCGAGCTGACCTTCGTCGGCATCCGGCACGAGGGTGCGGCCGCCTTCGCCGCCAGCGCGTACGGCAAGCTGACCGGGCGCCCGGCGGCCTGCTTCGCGATCGCCGGGCCCGGTTCGACCAACCTGCTCACCGGCCTGTACGACGCCAAGCTCGACGGCGCGCCGGTGATCGCGCTGTCCGGTCAGGTGCCGTCCAGCGTGCTCGGGCGCGGCGCCTTCCAGGACCTCGACCTGCAGACCGTCTTCGGCGACGTCTCCGTCTGGAACGCCACCGTCGGTGCCGGGGCCGACCCCGCCGAGCTGGCGGCACTGGCGGTCAAGCACGCCGTCGACGAGCGCGGGGTGGCCCACCTGGTCTTCCCCGACGAGGTGCAGGTGCTCGGCTCGGAGCGTCCCGCGCAGGTCCCCGGCGGGCGCTCGACGGCTCGGCGGGGAGACCCGGATCCCGACGCGCTCGCCGAGGCGGCCGCGGCGATCCTGCGGGCACGCCGGCCCGTGATCGTGGTGGGCCACGGTGCCCGGGACGCACGGACGGAGGTGGTCGCGCTCGCCGAGCAGCTGCACGCACCGGTGCTCACCACGTTCAAGGCCAAGGGCCTGGTCCCGGACACCCATCCGCTCGGCGCCGGCGTGCTCGGCCGCAGCGGCACCCCCGTGGCGAGCTGGCTGATGAACGAGTCCGACCTGCTCGTCGTGGTCGGCGCGAGCTTCTCGAACCACACCGGGATCGCGTCGTACAAGGAGATCGTGCAGGTCGACGACCGGCCGGGCGCGATCGGCCGGTTCCACCCGGTGACGCACCCGGTGCTGGCCGACGCCGACCGGGCGCTGCGCGCGCTGCGGGCGGCCGTCGCCGGCGCGCGGCCGGTCGACCAGCGCCCCGACGTCGCCGCCCGCTGGGAGATCTGGCGGGCCGAGAAGGAGCGCCGCGCCAGCGACGACCGAGGACGCGGCGTCTCCGCGGCCGCGGTGTTCGCGGCCCTGTCCGAGGCGCTCCCGGAGGACGCGGTGCTCGCGGTCGACGTCGGCAACCACGCCTACTCCCTGGGCCGGTACCTGGAGTCGAAGGGCCAGCCGGTGCTGATGTCCGGCTACCTCGGGTCGATCGGGTTCGGCTACCCGGCGGCGATGGGTGCCTGGGCGGCGGACCAGGGGCGCCCGGTGGTCGCGGTCACCGGCGACGGCGGCTTCGGGCAGTACGCGATGGAGCTCACCACCGCGGTCCAGCACGGGATCCCGGTCAAGCACGTCCTCCTCGACAACCACGGCCTCGGCAAGATCGCCAAGGAGCAGGTGGGCGGCGACTTCCCGGTGTGGCACACCGCGCTGCACAACCCGGACTGGGCGGCGTACGCGGAGCTCTGCGGCGCCACCGGGATCAAGGTCACCCGCGCCGCGGAGCTGCCCGCCGCCATGGCCCGGATGTTCGCCACCGACGGCCCGGTGCTGCTGCACGTCGAGCAGGACGCGGCGCTCCTGTGAGCCGGCACGCGGTGCGCACCGATGCCTGAGGTCGCCTTCACCAACCTGCTCGGCGTCCTGGTGATCGCGCTGGTCGCGCCGCTGCTGCTCGGCTTCCTCCCGCGAGTGCGGGTCCCGGCGGTCGTGCTGGAGATCGTGGCCGGGATCGCGGTCGGCCCGGCCGTGCTGGGGTGGCTCGAGCCCGACCTCGCGGTGCGCATCGTCGCGCTGCTCGGGCTGGCGATGCTGCTGTTCCTGGCCGGCCTGGAGATCGACGTCCACGAGCTGAGCGGGCGGGTGCTGACCGCGGCGCTGGCCGGGTACGCGATCTCCCTCGGGATCGGCCTGGGAGCGGGCGTGGCTCTCGACGCCGCCGGCTGGGTGGACGACCCGCTGCTGCTGGCGGTGACGCTCTCGGCCACCTCGCTGGGGCTGGTGGTGGCGGTGCTCAAGGACGCCGGCGCGGTGAGCGGCCGGCTCGGCCGGACGGTGGTGGCGGCCTCGTCCGTCGCCGACTTCGCGGCGGTGCTGCTGCTCTCGCTCGCGTTCTCCGAGGACGACGCGGGGACCGGGGCGAAGATCGCGCTGCTCGCCGCGTTCGCGGCGCTGGTCGTGGTGGTCGCCGTGGCCGTGGGCTGGTCGGGCCGCTCGATGCGCCTGGGCGACGTGCTGGTGAGGCTCCAGGACAGCACCGCGGAGATCCGGGTGCGGGCGGCGATGCTGCTGCTCCTCGGCTTCGTCGTGCTCGCCGAGAAGTTCGGGTTGGAGAGCATCCTCGGCGCCTTCATGGCCGGTGCGGTGGTCGGGTTGCTGGATCGCGACGCGACCAGCCACCCGCACTTCCGGGTCAAGCTCGAGGCCGTCGGGTACGGCTTCCTGATCCCGGTGTTCTTCATCTCCAGCGGACTCGGACTGGACGTGCGCGGGCTGGTGGACAGCCCGGACGCGCTGGCCCGGGTGCCGGTGCTCGCCGTCGTGCTGCTGCTGGTGCGCGGGGTGCCGGCGCTGCTGGCCCTGCGGGACCTCGGTCCCCGTCGTACGGCGGCCGCGGCCCTGCTCCAGGCGACCTCGCTGCCGTTCATCGTCACCGCCACCCAGATCGGGGTGGCCACCGGCCGGATGGACTCGGTGACCGCCGCCGCGCTCGTCTGCGCCGGGCTGGTCTCGGTCCTGCTCTTCCCGGCCGCCGCGACCGCGCTCGGGCTGCGCGACCCGGCTGACGTCCCGGCGTGAGCGAGGGCCCGCACCCCCCCTCGGGTGCGGGCCCTCGGTCCCCCAGATGAACCGGTCAGGCGGTGACCTGAGCGGTGCGCTTGCGCCGTACGACGTAGGCGGTGCCGCCCGCGGTGACGAGCGCGCCGCCGACGAGCAGCCAGGTCAGGTCGAGCCCGCCCTGCTCCTGCTGCTGGGTGTCGCCGGCCAGACCGGCGTGCACCCGGGTCGGGGTCACCGGACCGGTCTCGATGACCGGCTTGGTGGCCGGGCGCGCAGCCGGCTTCTTGGCGTGCGGCTTCTCCGTCTTCGGCTGGTCGCCGCCCTTGTCGCCGCCGCAGTCGACGCCGTGGGTCGGGCAGGGCTGCGGGTTGGTCAGGTCGCCGGGGCCGGTCGGGTCCTGGTCGTCCTCGGGCTGGGCGATGTCGCCGGGGCCGGTCGGCTTGGGCTTCGGCTTGGGGGCCTTGTCCTTCGGGCCGTCCTGCGGGTCCGGCTGCGGCACGGGCGCCTTGTCCTTCGGTCCGTCCTGCGGGTCCGGAGTGGGCGTCGGGTTGTCGAAGTCCATCGGCTTCGGGTCGCCGGTGTTCGGCGGCAGCACGATGACGGGCCCATCCTCGGCGTGCGCGGTGACGGCGGTGCTCATCGTGAGCGCGGCGGCGGCGAGGCCGGTCGCGACGGTCAGCTGGGCGGCGGTGCGGGTGAGGGTCTTGATGCTCATGGCGGGTGCTCCTGGATGTCTTGTCGGGTGTCGTTCTTCGGGGGTAGGAGCCCCGGGGGCGAGGGACCTTGCACTTTTCCGGAGAACTTTTTCCGAAGCCTGATTTCCGGCACGGGGGAGGTCGTGGACGGATAGGTAGAACGTGTTCTAGTATTGGCTTCAGAGTCATCCGACCTGAGGAGAAGGCATGAGCCAGGCAGTTCTCGACGGCATCCGCGACCTGCTGCCCACGCTGCGTGAGCGTGCGGATGAGGCCGAGCGGCTGCGCGTGGTCCCCGAGGCGTCGATCAAGGAGATCGCCGAGACCGGGTTCTTCAAGCTGCTGCAGCCCGCCCGGTACGGCGGCATGGAGGCCAGCCCGCTCGACTTCTACGAGGCGGTGCGGCTCATCGCCAGCGCCTGCGGCTCCACCGGGTGGGTCTCCAGCGTGGTCGGCGTGCACCCGTGGCAGGTCGCGCTCTTCGACGACGAGGCCCAGCAGGCCGTCTGGGGCGCCGACCCGAACACGCGGCTCTCCTCGTCGTACGCGCCCACCGGCAAGGCCGTCATCACCGAGGGCGGCTTCCTGCTGTCCGGCAAGTGGTCGTTCTCCTCGGGCTGCGACCACTGCTCGTGGGTGCTGCTCGGCGGGCTGGTCTTCAACGAGGAGAACCAGGTCGTCGACTTCCGCACCTTCATGGTGCCGCGGGAGAAGTACCAGATCGTCGACGTGTGGAACGTGGTCGGCCTGCGCGGCACCGGCTCGAACGACATCGTGGTCGAGGAGACCTTCATCCCCGAGGCGTTCACGCTGTCGATGGGCGAGACCGGCCAGTGCCGCGGCCCGGGCCAGGCGGTGAACACCTCCGACCTCTACAAGCTGCCCTTCCACTCGATCTTCACCACCACGATCTGCACCCCGATCATCGGGATGGCGCACGGTGCGTACGCCGAGCACGTGGACATGCAGCGGAGCAGGGTGCGCGCTGCATACCTCGGAGAAAAGGCTTCGCTTGACCCCTTTGCAGCGGTTCGGATCGCCCGAGCCTCCAGTGACATCGACGCCGCCTGGGCGCTGACCATGAACAACATCCGAGAAGAAATGTCGCTGGTGGCCAGGGGCGAGCAGATCCCGCTCGGGCTGCGCCTCAAGGTCCGCCGCGACCAGGTGCTCGGCACCCAGCGGGCCATCGACGCCATCGACGCGCTCTTCGAGGCCTCCGGGGGCCGTGCGCTGGCCGAGGGGACCTACCTCCAGCGGGCCTGGCGCGACGCACATGCGGGCCGGGTGCACGCCGCGAACGACCCGGAGCGCGCGCTGCAGATGTTCGGCGCCCACGAGTTCGGCCACAAGGTCGACCCGGGGATGTACTGATGTCCTTCGCCAAGGAAGATGTCCGCCGGTCGGCCAAGGCCGGCGACATCACCCTGAACTACTACGAGGCGGGGGAGTCGAGCCCGGAGATCGGCGGCGGGCTTCCGTTCGTGCTGCTGCACGGCGGCGGGCCCGGTGCCTCGTCGTGGAGCAACTTCGGCTCGGCGCTGCCGCTGTTCGCCGAGAGCTTCCGGACCCTGCTGGTCGACCAGCCCGGCTTCGGCGGCTCGGACAAGCCGGAGGTGACCGCGAACTACTTCCGGTTCTCCGCCGACTACCTGGTCAAGCTGCTCGACGAGCTGCAGATCGAGCGCGTGCACCTGCTCGGCAACTCCCTGGGCGGCGGTACGGCGACCCGCTTCGCGCTCTCCTACCCGGACCGGGTCGGCCGGCTGGTGCTGATGGGACCGGGAGGTCTCTCCCTCAACCTGCTGCACGCGGACCCCACCGAGGGCGTGCAGCGGTTGATGGACTTCTCGATGAACCCCTCGCGCGAGGCGCTGCGGGCGTTCATCTCGACGATGGTGGTCAACCAGTCGCTGGTGACCGACGAGCTGGTCGAGGAGCGGTTCGCCGACGCCACCGCGCCCGGGTCGCTGGAGGCGATGCGCTCGATGGGCGTCTCGTTCTGGAACCCTGAGTGGGCCGAGGACGGGATGCTGTGGCGCGAGGCGCACCGGCTGCGCAAGCACACGCTGCTGACCTGGGGCCGCGAGGACCGGGTCAACCCGCTCGACGGTGCGCTGGTCGCCCTCAAGCAGATCCCCAAGGCACAGCTGCACGTGTTCCCGAACTGCGGGCACTGGGCGCAGATCGAGGCGGCCGAGGAGTTCGCCGAGATCTGCACCGCCTTCCTCGCCCGTCATGTCGAAAGGACTCGAACGTGATCGACATCAGGTCGATGGGCTACATCCGGGTCGCCAGCACCGACCTGGAGGCCTGGAAGACGTTCGCCGGCAAGGTCCTCGGACTCGCCGAGGGACGGGGCCCGAACCCGGAGAACCTCTACTACCGCATCGACGCGGTCTCCGCGCGCGTGGTGGTCTTCCCCAGCGACGTCGACCAGCTCGACGCCACCGGCTGGGAGGTCGCCGACCACGTGGCCCTGCAGGCAGCGCGCGAGCACCTCAAGGAGGCCGGCGTGGTCTTCGAGGAGGGCACCCCGGACGAGCTCGCCGAGCGCCGGGTGCAGGAGCTGATCCGGTTCGCCGATCCGTGGGACAACGTCTTCGAGCTCTTCCACGGGATCACCTACGAGAGCAGGCCGGTCGTCACGCCGTACGCCGCGAACTTCGTCACCGGTGACCAGGGCATGGGCCACATCGTCATCCCCGTCACCGACGACGTGGAGGCGCTGCGCTTCTACACCGAGGTGCTCGGCTTCCGGCTGCGCGACTCGATGAGCATGCCCGGCGAGTTCGTCGGCAAGGAACCGGGCTCGAAGGTGTGGCTGCGGTTCCTCGGCGTGAACCCACGGCACCACAGCCTGGCGTTCCTGCCGATGCCCAACCCGGCCAAGTGCGTGCACGTCATGCTCGAGGTCTCCGAGCTCGACGACGTCGGCCGGGCGCTGGAGCGGGTCAAGAAGCACCAGGCGCCGCTGTCGGCGACCCTGGGCCGGCACATGAACGACGAGATGGTCTCCTTCTACGTGAGGTCGCCCGGCGGCTTCGACGTCGAGTTCGGCTGCGAGGGTCTCCAGGTCGACGACGCCCGCTGGGTGGCGCGGGAGAGCACCGCCGTGTCCTACTGGGGCCACAACTTCGGAGGACAGTGATCGGCGTGCTCGAGAACGGGTTCGAGAACGGGCTCGAGAAGGGGGGAGCGGTGAGCCAGGTACCGGAGGGCATGAACCCGAACGCACGTGAGACCTGGCCCAGCGAGGAGCTCATCAAGTCCTGGCTCGGCAACGAGCTCGACTTCGAGCTCCGCCTCGGCGAGCACACCCCGATCCCCGACGACCCGGAGGCGGCGGCGCGAGCGCGTCGGTTCCGGGACGTGCTGGGTCTCTTCGGCAGCGGCGTCACCGTGGTCACCTCGATGTCCGGCGGCGAGCCGGTCGGGATGACCTGCCAGTCGTTCTCCTCGGTCTCGCTGGAGCCGCCGCTGGTGCTGTTCTGCCCGGCGAAGACGTCGCGGGCCTGGCCGCTGATGCAGCGGGCCGGGTGCTTCTGCGTGAACATCCTCGCTGCGGACCAGTCCGGCCTCTCGACCGCGATGGCGACCAAGGGGCACGACAAGTTCGACGGGGTGGGCTGGCGTCCGGCGCCGACCGGTGCGCCGCTGCTCGACGGCGTCGTGGGGTACGTCGACTGCACGGTGCACCAGGTCGTCGAGGCCGGTGACCACTACGTCGTGATCGGGCGGGTCAAGGAGCTGGGCTTCGGCTCGGAGGACGACGCGCGCCCGCTGCTGTACTACCGCGGCGCCTACGACAGCACCGCCGGGGGCGTCTGAGCCGGCTGCGGGGGACTACGGTGGAGGCGTGAGCCTCCCGGTCTATCCCGACTGCCCTCCGGTGATGGCCGCCTGTCACGGCCCCGGCGCCGTCGACCGGTCCGAGGACGTGGTGCGCGACTTCAGCGACCGGCTTCTGCGCAGCTTCCTGACGCTGTGCGAGAACCCGCGAACCCGCCAGGGCATGCTGACGATGGTGCAGGCTTCGGTCGGCAGCGCCCGTGCCGGCCAGCGGTTCTACCGCATGCTCAACCGGACGGTGGTGAACCCGGCGGCCCGCGCGACCGGACTGCACGCCTCCGCGCTGCGCCTGGAGCTGGTCTGCGGCCAGCTCGTCGGGCTGGCGATGATGCGCTACGTGCTCGGCCTGGAGCCGGTGGCCTCGGTGCCGCCGGACGAGATCGTTCGCCAGTTCGCGCCGGCCATCCGGGCCACGCTCAAGGCGGTATGAGCGTGCGCTGAGCGCGCCGACCCTGTGGACAAGCACTTTCCGGCCCTGGCCTGTGGACAACGAAAGCCCGAAACAGGCGAATTCGGTCAGGCTCGGCCCATGACGACAACGCCTCCGCTCAACACAGAGCCGGTCCGCCCGCTCACCCCGCCGGGGGTCCTTCCCCTCGACCTGCCTCCAGGCCTGGGTCCGTTCACGCCGAGCGACGCCGCGCGGCGCGGGGTCAGCCGGTCGGCACTGGAACGGATGGTCCGCGACGGCCGGGTGGTCCGCCTGGTCCGCGGGGTCTACCTGGACGCGTCCCGCCCGTGCCCGCCCTCGGTTCGCGCGGAGGCGCTCGCCATGGCAGTCGGCTCCGAGCGGGTCGCCTGCGGCCTGACCGCCGCGTGGGTGCTCGGCGCCGGACGACCCGCGCTCGCCTATGCCGCGGGCGTCCCGGGCGGCGACCCGGGCGGACCGCTCCCGCTCGAGATGCGCGGCCGGCGGGAGCGCCGGCTCGGTCCCGACGAGATGGTCCGCGTCGGCTCGGTGCTCGCCACCGCCCCGGTGCGGACCGCGATCGACCTCGCCCGCCGGCTCGACCTCGACCGAGCCGTCGCGGTCACCGACGCGCTGCTGCGGGCACGGGTGATGTCGCACGTGAGCTTGCTGGAGGCAGCCCAGGTGGCGACCGGACCCGGTTCGGTCAACGTCCGTCAGGTGGCGGCCCGGGCCGAGGCGCGCTCGGCCGGGCCCGCGGAGTCGGTGCTGCGGCTGCGCTGGCACGACGCCCGGCTGCCGACGCCGATCCCGGGGTTCGCCTTCGGAGGCCTCCGGGTGGCGCTGGCGCTGCCCTCGCACCGGTTCGCGGTGGCGGTGGCCGGCCTGCTGACCGAGCGTCACCGTGGCCTGCTGCGCACCCGGGGCTGGCGGGTGGTCGAGCTGCGCGGCAGCCAGGTCCTGACGGCGTCGGCCAGGGCACTGAGCCAGCACCTCGAGCGCGAGTTCCACCAGCACCTGCTGGAGGAGGTGGGCTGAGCCCACCTCGAGCGCCGACCCCCGGGTGGTGACGGGCCGGGCCCGTCCGGGGGTCGGGCACTGGGGCCTGCCCGCGGGCGGGTGCCGGGGTGCGGATCAGGCGTGTTGGTTGGGAGGGGTGGGGGTGGGGCCCTTCACCCCGCGGGACCGCCCCGCCGACAACGCGACAACGGGACGAGCCCTCAGCCCTCCAGAGCGGCGATCGCCTCGGCGATGGAGAGGGTCCGCTGGGCGGACTCGACGTGGAGGTTCTCGACCATCTTGCCGTTGTAGGTGACCACGCCGGTCTCCCGGGCGTCCCAGGCGGCCAGGATGCCGCGGGCGTCCTCGACGGCCTGGGCCGAGGGCGCGAAGGCCGCGTTGGCGCCCTCGACCTGACCCGGGTGGATGAGTGTCTTGCCGTCGAAGCCGAGCTCGCGGCCCTGCTGGCACTCGGCCAGGAAGCCCTCGGCGTTCTTGACGTCGTTGTACACGCCGTCGAGGATCGCGATGCCGGCGGCGCGGGCCGCGAGCAGGGACAGCGACAGCGCGGTCAGCAGCGGGGCCCGGCCGGGGACGTGCTCGGCGTAGGTCTCCTTGACCAGGTCGTTGGTTCCCATCACCAGCACGGCGAGCCGCGGCGAGGCAGCGGCGATCTCGCGGACGTTGAAGATCGCCTCCGGGGTCTCGACCATCGCCCAGAGCTTGGTGTGCTCCGGCGCGCCCGCGGCCTCGATCGCCGCGACGAGCGAGCGAACCTCGTCGGCCGAGTTCACCTTGGGGACCACGATGCCGTCCGGGCCGGCAGCGGCGGCGACCTTGATGTCCTCGTCGTGCCACTCGGTGCCGATGCCGTTGATGCGGATCGTCAGCTCGCGGTTGCCGTACTCACCCGAGGAGACGGCCGCCGCGGCGCTGAGCCGGGCAGCGGGCTTGGCGTCGGGGGCGACCGCGTCCTCGAGGTCGAGGATGAGGCCGTCGCAGGCGATCGTCTTCGCCTTCTCCAGGGCGCGCTCGTTCGACGAGGGCATGTACAGCACCGAGCGGCGGGGGCGGAAGTCAGTCATCGCGGGTCCTCAGTCAGGGTGATCGCGTCGTAGGCGGCCTTGAGGTCCGGGTCGATCGCGGCCAGCTCGTCGGCCAGCGCGACCATCACCTTGCACTGCTTGACCGAGGCGTCGTCCTCCATCTTGCCGTCGAGCATGACCGCACCGGTGCCGTCGCCCATCGCGGCGATGACCCGGCGGGCGTGCTTGACGTCCTCGACGCTCGGCGAGAAGACCTTGTTGGCGATCTTGATCTGCACCGGGTGCAGCGACCAGGCGCCGACGCAGCCGAGCAGGAAGGCGTTGCGGAACTGGTCCTCGCAGGCGACGGTGTCCTTGATGTCGCCGAACGGCCCGTAGTACGGGTAGATCCCGTGCATGGCGCACGCGTCGACCATCCGCGCGATCGTGTAGTGCCACAGGTCCTGCTGGTACGTCGTACGGTCGGCGTCGTACACCGGGGTGCCGTCGTCGCCGCGCGGCGGGTCCTGGCGCACCAGGTAGCCGGGGTGACCGCCGCCGACGCGGGTGGTCTTCATCCGCCGGTCCGCGGCCAGGTCGGCCGGGCCCAGCGAGAGGCCCTGCATCCGCGGCGAGGCCGCGCAGATCTCCTCGATGTTCGCGACGCCGCGCGCGGTCTCGAGGATCGCGTGCACCTGCAGCGGCTTGGTCAGCCCGGCCTTGGCCTCCAGCTGGGCGAGGATCCGGTCGACGTAGTGGATGTCCTCGGCGCCCTGCACCTTCGGGACCATGATGACGTCGAGCTTGTCGCCGATCGCCGGCACCAGCGTGGTCAGGTCGTCGAGCACCCAGGGGGAGTCCAGCGAGTTGATCCGGGTCCAGAACTGGGTCGGACCGAAGTCCACGCTCTGGCCGATCCTCACCAGGCCCTCGCGGGCGATCTCCTTGTTCTCGGCCTTGACCGCGTCCTCGAGGTTGCCGAGGAGCACGTCGACGGTGCCGACCATGTCCGGCACCTTGGCGGCCATCTTCTCGTTGCCCGGGTCGAAGAAGTGGATCGCGCGGCTCGGCCGGGCCGGGATCTCCCGCAGAGGAGCGGGGGCCCCGACGGCCAGGGCTGAGAAGAAGTCCTTGGCGGTTCGCATGGGGCGGAAACTAGCAGGGGTCCTTACCCCCCGGTATGACGCATCCCACCTACGCTTGCGCGCGTGGAGGATGTCACACCGTTCCGCGTCGGCTACGTCCCCGGGGTCATGCCGGGCAAGTGGGAGCGCACCTGGGCCGACCGCGTACGACGTCCGCTCGAGCTGGTCCTGACCGAGGTCGACGAGCAGGTCGAGCGGCTCCGCGACGGCACCCTGGCGATGTGCTTCGTGCGCGGCGAGCGCGGCGTCGACCTGGACGGCGACCTGCTGCACGTGATCCCGCTGTATCGCGAGCAGCCGGTCGTGGTGGCCTCGGCCGAGCACCCGGTCGCGGCGTACGACGAGATCGAGGTCGCCGAGCTGAGGGGCGAGCACGACGTGCTCGCGGAGAATCCCGGCCTCTCGGTCCAGCACGCCATCGAGACCGTGGCCGCGGGGACCGGCATCGTGATCGTGCCGATGTCGCTGGCCCGGCTGCACCACCGCAAGGACGCCGCCTGGCGTCCGGTCCACGGCGTGCCGGACTACCCGGTCGGGCTCGCCTGGCTGCGCGACCCGCCCCCTGGGCTCTCCGCGGCGGACCGGGACGCCCGCGAGGAGGCGGTCCAGACCTTTGTCGGCATCGTCCGTGGCCGTACGACGAACAGCAGCCGCTGAACCGAGTTATCCACAGGATCTTCTCCGGGACCTCAGGGTCGATCTAAGGCATCTTCCCGATGTGGGGACCTACCTCAGATGCCGAGAGTGGTGTCACCACTCTCGGAGAGGAAGCCGTCCGATGTCCGACCTGCCGTGCCAGACCCGCCCCGAGCTGTTCTTCGCCGAGTCCCCGACCGTGCTGGCCGAGGCCAAGGAGCTCTGCGGCGGCTGCCCGGTGCGCGACCTGTGCCTGACCGGGGCGCTGGAGCGCCAGGAGCCGCACGGGGTCTGGGGCGGGAAGATCCTCGTCAACGGCATCGTGGTCGAGCACAAGCGCGGCCGGGGCCGGCCTCGCAAGGACGCGGTCGCCTGAGGTTTCGAGGCGATCAGGCCGGCAGCGGGTGGTGGTGACCGAGGCACCGCGCTGAGACCGGGGGCCACAGGTCGGCCCACGGCCGTTCCTGCTCGATCTGCGCGGCCAGCCGCAGGAGCGTGCCCTCCCCGCCGTACCGGCCCATCAGGTGCACCCCGATCGGCAGACCGCCTTCGCTCCACCCGAACGGCACGTTCATCGCCGGGCGGCCGGTCAGGTTCGCCACGATGAGCGGGAACGCCACGAACCGGGCAGAACGGGCCTCGGCGACGGTCGGGTCCTCCTCGCTGGCGAGCATCTCGCCCAGCCGCGGCGGTGGCTCGGCCAGCGTCGGGGAGAGCCACAGGTCGAAGCCGTCGGGCCCGTCGGTGACCTCGGCGAGGGTCCGGGTGAACTGCTGCACCGTGGTCAGGCACATCAGCAGCTCGCCTCCGGTCACCTTCTGCCCGCGCTCCCAGTACAGCCGCGTCAGCGGCTCGAGCTCGTGCGGCTCGGGTGCGCGGCCCAGCTCGCGGGTCCAGTACCGGACCACCCAGTCCAGCGAGGCGCCGTAGATCCGGCCGATCGCCGAGCCGACCTCGGGGCTCAGCTCGGTCAGGTCGCGCTCGAAGACGACATGGCCCAGCGAGTCGAGCAGGGCGGCGGCCTCGTCGACGACGGCGAGCACCTCGGGGTCGACCGGACGGCCCTCCGCGGCACGGCGGGTGACCGCGATCCGCAGCCGGCCCGGCGGCCGCTGGGACTCACGCAGCCAGGTGCCCGTGTGCGGCGGGGACCAGTAGGGGTCGCCGAGCCCGGGTCCGGCGGTCACGTCGAGCAGGGCAGCGCTGTCCCGGACCGTCCGGGTGAGCACGTGCTCGCTGCCCAGGCCGGCGAAGATCTCGCCGTACCGGGGTCCGAGCGGGTTGCGCCCGCGGGTCGGCTTGAGCCCGAACAGGTGGCACGCGGAGGCGGGGATCCGCAGCGATCCGCCGACGTCGTTGCCGTGCGCCACCGGCACCATCCCGGAAGCGACCGCGCTGGCCGCGCCCCCGCTCGACCCGCCCGGGGTGTGCCGCGGGTGCCACGGGTTCGCGGTCGCGCCGAACAGCCGCGGCTCGGTGGTCGGTGCCATCCCGAACTCGGGGGTGTTGGTCTTGCCGAGCACCACGAACCCGGCCCTGCGCAGCCGGCGTGCGTACTCCTGGTCGCCCGCGGAGACGTACCCCTTCAGGAACGCCGAGCCCTCGCAGAACCCGAGCCCGTCGGCCTCGACGCACAGGTCCTTGAGCAGAATCGGCACGCCGGCGAACGGGCGGTCCGGATCGGTGTGCGCGGCCGTCTCGACGGCTCGGTCGAAGTCGGTGTGCACGACCGCGTTGAGCGTCGGGTTCAGCGCCTCGATCCGCTCGATCGCGTCGCGGACCAGGTCGATCGGGCGCAGGATCCGGCGGTGCACCAGGTCGGCCAGTGCGACCGCGTCGAACAGCGCCGTACGAAGCCCCGGAACGTCCTCCATACGGCCATCATCCGGCCGGGGACGGGCCAGGGTCTCTAGTCAGAAGTGACGAGGCGCTGACGTCAGAGGAGGACCGAGCGCAGCCGGTGCGCCGGACCGTTCAGCGCCGAGAGCGCGTGCGCCCGCTTGAAGACCAGGTGCGCGTCGTGCTCCCAGGTGATCGCGATGCCGCCGTGCAGCTGCACCATCTCCGAGGCGACCAGGTCGAGGGAGTCCGCGCAGTACGACCCGGCGACCGCGGCCAGCCGGTGCAGGGTCGCGGCGCTCTCGGGGCTCGGGTCCGCCAGGTACGCCGCGGCGGCCGCGGTCGCGCCCCAGCTCGCCGAGCGCGACGCCTCGAGCCGGACCAGCATGTCGGCCATCCGGTGCTTGAGGGCCTGGAAGGAGCCGATCGGCCGGCCGAACTGCACCCGTTCCCGCGAGTAGGACACCGTCATGTCCAGCGCCCGCTGCATCGCGCCGACCTGGAGCGCGGAGACCAGCGCGATGCTGACGTCGCGGACGTCCGCGGGCGGATCGGCCGGGGACGGCGCCGTGGCCAGGCGCATCGTCTGGTCCATGGCGGCCCCGCCCTCGGAGGGTTCCAGGACGATCCCGCCCAGGGTGAACGGCACCACCTCGCCGGCCGCGAGCCGGGGGAGCAGGTCGGCCTTCTCCTCGTCGGTCCCGTGCAGCAGCGTCCGGACGGCGGCGAGCGTGCTGGCCAGCAGCGGCGCCGGGGCCAGGTTGGCGCCGAGCTCCTCGAGCACGACCGCGGTCTCGACCAGGGACGCGCCGACGCCGTCGTACGCCTCCGGGATCGGCAGCGCGGCGACGCCGATCTGCTCGACGAGCGCCTTCCAGAGGCCCTCGTCGTACCCGGTCGTCGAGACCGACGCGGCCCGGACCGCCTCGCTGTCGGAGCGCTTGGCCAGCAGCGACCTGATCGTCGCGGCGAGCTGGTCCTGCTCCTCGGTGCGCGCGAAGTGCATCAGCCCACCAGGCTCTCGAGCACCCGCCCGCGGTGGTACGCCGGCGTGCCCCACGCGGTGACCAGCGCGCGGATCCGGTTCAGCCACAGCGACAGGTCGAACTCGGCGGTGTAGCCGATCGCGCCGTGCACCTGCAGCCCGGTCCGGGCGGCGCGGTAGGCACCGTCCGCGGCGGCCACCTTCGCGGCGGAGACCGGCACCTCGCCGAGCGCGGCCCCGTGGACCAGCGGGCGCACGAAGTCCAGCGCGATCCGTACGTCGGCGAGCTGGTGCTTGATCGCCTGGTAGGACCCGATCGCACGGCCGAACTGCTTGCGCTGCTGCACGTAGGTGACCGAGTCGGCCAGTACCCGTTCGCCGGCGCCGAGCAGCTGGGCGGCGCACGCGAGCACGGCGCGGTCGAGGGCTTCCTCGTCGAGGACCTCCGCGTCGCTCACCTCGGTCAGCGTCCGGGTGGAGTCGATGGACTGGTGCAGCGCTCCCGGGGTGCCGCTGAGCAGCCGGGCCACCTGCGCATCGGCCGCGTACGGCGACAGCGGCGGTGCGGCCGCGGTCACCATGGCGCCGTCGACCTGCGGAGCCAGCGCGGCCGACTCGATCCACGGACCGACGGCCAGCTCGTGGCCGAGCACCTCGAACGCGACGACGAGGTCGACCAGCGTGCCACCCAGACCGCCGTCCTCCTCCGGTGCGACCAGCGCGGTCAGGCCCAGGTCGGCCAGCCGCTTCCAGAGGTCCTGGCCCGGGGCGTACTCGCCGGACGCCCAGGCCCGCGCGACCGCGACCGCGTCGGCCGCGCGCATCAGGTCGGTGATCGCCTCGGCGAACCCGGTCTGCTCGTCGGTGAGCTCGAACCTCATCGCTGCACTCCCTTGGGTTCGCGCGGCAGGCCGAGGATGCGCTCGGCGACGATGTTGCGCTGGATCTCGTTGGTGCCGGCGTAGATCGGCCCGGACAGGGCGAAGACGTAGCCGTCCATCCAGCGCGTCTCGGCGAGCTCCGCATCGGCACCGAGCAGGTCGAGCCCGGCCTCGTGCAGGTCGATGTCGAGCTCGCTCCAGAACACCTTGTTCACCGAGCCGGCCGCGCCCATCTCACCGCCGTCCTTGAGACGGGTGACCGTGCCCCAGGTGTAGAGGCGGTAGGCCTGCGCCTTGATCCAGGCGTCGACGACGCGGTCGCGGACCTCGGGTGCCTGGGCACCGCGTTCCTTCCAGAGGTCGACCAGCCGGTCGGCCGCGGCGCAGAACCGGCCGGGGGAGCGCAGCGAGAGCCCGCGCTCGTTGCCGGCGGTGCTCATCGCCACCCGCCAGCCGTCGCCGGGCGCGCCGAGCACGTCGGAGTCCGGCACGAACACGTCGTCGAAGAACAGTTCCGCGAACCCGGCCTCGCCGTCGAGCTGGGCGATCGGGCGGACGGTGATCCCAGGCGCGTCCAGCGGGAACAGGAAGTAGGTCAGGCCGTGGTGCCGCTGGGCTGAAGGATCGCTGCGGAACAGCCCGAAGCCCCAGTGCGCGTACGTCGCCCGCGAGGACCAGGTCTTCTGCCCGTTGAGCACCCAGCCACCGCGCTCCTCGTCCCGGGTGGCCGTCGAGCGCAGCGACGCCAGGTCGGACCCGGCCTCGGGCTCGGACCAGGCCTGCGCCCAGACCTTCTCGCCCGAGCCCATCGACGGCAGGAACCGCGCCTGCTGCTCGGGGGTGCCGTGGTCGAAGACGATCGGCGCGAGCAGGAAGATGCCGTTCTGGCTGACCCGGCCCGGCGCGCCGGCACGGTAGTACTCCTCCTCGAAGATCACCCACTCGACCAGCGAGGCGTCCCGCCCGCCGAGCTCACGCGGCCACGAGACCACGGCCAGCCGCGCCTCGGCGAGCTTGGCCTCCCACGCCTGGTGGGCGACGAACCCCTCCGCGGTGTCCATCGAGGGCAGCGGCTCGGCCGGCACGTTCGCGGCCAGCCAGGCGCGCACCTCCTCCTGGAAGGCGAGCTCGTCGGGGGAGAGATCCAGGTTCACGTGACTCCTCGCAGGTCGTTCTTCAGCACCTTGCCGCCGAGGTTGCGGGGCAGGACGTCCAGGAAGGCGACCTGGCGCGGCACCTTGTAGTTGGCGAGGCGTTCCTTCGCGAACGCGATCACCTCGTCGGCCTCGAGCGCGGTGCCCGCACGCCGTACGACGAAGGCCTTGCCGACCTCGCCCATCCGCTCGTCGGGCACGCCGATCACGGCCACGTCGGCGACCCCGTCGAGCCGGGCGAGCGCCTGCTCGACCTCGGCCGGGTACACGTTGAAGCCGCCGGAGATGTACATGTCCTTGAGCCGGTCGGTGATCTTGAGGTTGCCGTCCTCGTCGAGGGTGCCGACGTCGCCGGTGTGCAGCCAGCCGTCGGCGTCGATGGCCTTGCTGGTGGCCTCGGGGTCGTCGAGGTAGCCGAGCATCACGATGTCGCCGCGCACCAGCAGCTCGCCGCCCTCGCCGATCCGGGTCTCGACCCCCGGGATCGCGCGGCCGCAGGTGGTCGCGACCAGCTCGTCGGAGTCGCCCTCGCGGCACATGGTGACGACCACGGCCTCGGTCATCCCGAAGGCGGTGTAGACGTGGTCGATGCCGAGTCCCTCGGGGGCCGGCGCGCGCATCCGCTCGATGAGCACGACCGGCACGACGGCGGCGCCGGTGATCGAGAGCCGCAGCGAGGACAGGTCGCGCTCGGCGCGGCCCGGGGCGTCGAAGAGCGAGGTGAAGATCGTCGGCGCGCCCGGCAGCAGCGTGATCCGCGCGCTCTCGATCAGCCGCATCACCGCGTCCACGTCGAAGGTCGCGACCGGGTAGAGGGTGGCGCCGGTGAGCAGGCTGACCACGATGCCGATCTTGTAGCCGAACGAGTGGAAGAAGGGGTTGACCACGAGGTAGCGGTCCTCGCTGGTGACGCCGCCGATCCGTGCCCAGGCGTCCGAGACCGCGATCGTCTGGCGGTGCGCGCTCATCGCGCCCTTGGACCTGCCGGTGGTGCCCGAGGTGAACAGGATGTCGGCGACGTCGTCGGCGGTGACCGCGTCGGCGCGGGCGTCGGCCTCCTCCAGCGCGGTGCCGGCGACCTCGTCCAGGGCGGCGATCGCGATGACCTCGGCCACCGACTCCAGCGGGCTCGCGGCCCGGAGCTCGGCGATCTGCGAGCGGCCGAGGAAGCCGTCGTCGACCACGACGATCCGGGCGCCGGTGCGGTCGACGATGTCGGCAGCCTCGTGGCCGGTGTAGCGGGAGTTGATCGGGACCAGGGTGCCGCCGGCGTACGACGCGGCCAGGCCGGCCACGATCCACGCGGTGCTGTTCGGCGCCCACAGGCAGACCCGGTCGCCGGGCTCGAGGCCGCGCTCGACGTAGCCGGCGGCGGTGGCCCGGACCTGGTCGAGGAGCCCGGCGAAGGTGAGGACCTGGTCGCCTTCGACGACGGCCGGGTGGTCGCCGTACGTCGCCGCCGCGGCGCGGAGCGCGGCGGGAATGGTGCTGGCGGTCACTCGTCCTCCTTACCCAAGCAAGTGCTTGGTAGGGTAGCCTATACCGACTCGCCGGGACAGACAGAGGACATCCAGTGGACTTGACCGACACAGCCGAGGACAAGGCCTTCCGGGCCGAGGTCCGCGCCTGGCTGGAGGACAACCTGGTGGGCGAGTTCGCAGCGCTCAAGGGCCTCGGCGGGCCCGGCAAGGACCTGGAGGCGCACGACGAGCGCCTGGAGTGGGACCGCCACCTCGCCCAGCACGGGTGGACCGGCATCGGCTGGCCCACGTCGTACGGCGGACGCGGGCTGTCCCTGATGCAGCAGGTGATCTTCCACGAGGAGTACGCGCGTGCGAACGCGCCCAGCCGGGTGAACCATCTCGGCGAGGAGCTGCTCGGCCCGACGCTGATCGCCTTCGGGACCGAGGAGCAGAAGGCGCGCTTCCTGCCGAAGATCCTGAGCGTGGAGGAGCTCTGGTGCCAGGGCTACTCCGAGCCGGACGCCGGCTCCGACCTGGCGAACCTGGCCACCAAGGCCAGGTTGGAGGGGGACGAGTGGGTGATCGACGGCCAGAAGATCTGGACCTCGCTGGCCCAGTTCGCCGACTGGATCTTCGTGCTCGCCCGGACCGAGGCTGGGTCGCAGAAGCACGCCGGCATCTCCTTCCTGCTGGTCCCGCTCGACCAGGACGGCATCGAGATCCGCGGCATCGAGCAGCTGACCACCGGCGCGGAGTTCAACGAGGTGTTCTTCACCGGTGCCCGTACGGCCGCCGACCTCGTGGTCGGGGAGCCCGGCAAGGGCTGGGGCGTGGCGATGGGTCTGCTCGGGTTCGAGCGCGGCGTCTCCACCCTCGGCCAGCAGGTCGGCTTCCGCCGCGAGCTCGAGGCCGTCCTCGACCTGGCCCGGGCGAACGGCGCGATCGACGACCCGGTCGTGCGCGACCGTCTCGCGCGGGCGGACGCGGAGCTCGAGGTGATCCGGCTGAACGCGTTGCGCACGCTGTCCGAGGAGCAGGCGCCGCAGCAGGCGTCGATCGCGAAGCTGCTCTGGGCCACGTGGCACCGCACCCTCGGCGAGCTCGCCATGCTGGTCCGCGGTCAGGACGGCCTGCTGACCGGACCCGGTTACGACCTGGACGAGTGGCAGCGGCTCTTCCTCTTCACCCGCGCCGACACCATCTACGGCGGCTCCGACGAGGTGCAGCGCAACATCCTTTCCGAGCGCGTGCTCGGCCTACCCCGGGAGACCCGATGACCGCCCAGAGCTCGACCGACCCGCGCCCCGAGCAGCCGACCCCCGACTACGTGCCGGGCCACGGGCTGCTGAAGGACAAGGTCGTCGTCATCACCGCTGCCGCGGGGGCGGGGATCGGCGCGTCGGTGACCCGCCGTGCCCTCGAGGAAGGCGCCAAGGCGGTCGTTCTCTCCGACACCCACGAACGCCGGGTAGCCGAGGCGCAGGAGGCCCTGGCCGCCGAGTTCGGCACCGGCCGGGTGCTCTCGACCGTCACCGACGTCACCGACGAGGCCGCCGTCCAGGCGCTCCTCGACCTGGCCGACAGCGTCGGCGGGGTGGACGTGATGATCAACAACGCGGGTCTCGGCGGCACCGCGAGCGTGCTCGAGATGACCGACGAGCAGTGGAGCAAGGTTCTCGACATCACCCTGACCGGGACGTTCCGGTCGGTGCGCGCGGCCACCAACCGGATGATCGCCAACGGGACCCGTGGCGTCATCGTCAACAACGCGAGCGTGATCGGCTGGCGGGCCCAGGAGGGCCAGGCGCACTACGCCGCTGCCAAGGCGGGCGTGATGGCGCTGACCAGGTGCGCCGCCCTCGACGTCGCGCCGCACGGCATCCGCATCAACGCGGTGTCGCCGTCGCTGGCGATGCACCCGTTCCTGGCCAAGGTGACCAGCGACGAGCTGCTGCACGAGCTCAAGCAGCGCGAGGCCTTCGGGCGGGCCGCCGAACCGTGGGAGGTCGCCAATGTGATGGTGTTCCTCGCCAGTGACTACTCGTCGTACCTGACCGGTGAGGTGATCAGTGTCAGCAGCCAGCACGCCTGAGCCCAGCCGCCGCAGCGAGCTACTCGGCATCGCCGCAGTGCTCTTCGCCGAGCGGGGCTTCAAGAACACGACCGTCCGCGACATCGCCGACGCCGCCGGGATCCTGTCCGGCAGCCTGTACCACCACTTCGACTCCAAGGAGTCGATGGTCGACGAGCTGCTGGACACCTTCCAGACCGAGCTGTGGGCCCGGTACGACGAGATCGAGGCGTCGGACCGGACGCCGAAGCAGAAGCTCGAGGCGGTCGTGCGCGCGTCGTTCCAGGCGATCGACGAGCACCACAGCGAGGTCGCGATCTTCCAGAACGACGCGGCCTACCTGGCCGGGTTCGACCGGTTCGCCTACCTGGGCGAGCGGAACCTGAAGTTCCGCGAGCTCTGGACCGGTCTGCTCACCGCCGGCGTGGCCAGTGGTGAGCTCCGGGCCGGCCTCGACGTCGAGCTCGTCTACCGGTTCCTGCGCGACACCGTCTGGGTGGCCGTGCGCTGGTACCGCCCCGGCGGCGCCCTGACCCCGGCCGACGTGGCCGACCAGTACCTGACCATCCTCCTGGAAGGCATCTCCCAATGACCGAGGCATTCATCGTCGACGCCGTCCGCACCCCGGTCGGCAAGCGCCGCGGTTCGCTCGCCTCGATGCACTCCGCCGACCTCGGCGCGCACGTGCTCTCCGCGCTGGTCGAGCGCACCGGGATCGACCCGGGTGCCGTCGACGACGTGGTGATGGGCTGCTGCGACACGATCGGCTCGCAGGCCGGCGACGTCGCCCGGACGGCGTGGCTGGTGGCCGGGCTGCCCGACCACGTGCCCGGCGTGACCATCGACCGGCAGTGCGGCTCGTCCCAGCAGGCGGTGCACTTCGCGGCCCAGGGAGTGATGTCCGGGACCCAGGACCTCGTGGTCGCGGGCGGGTTGCAGAACATGTCCGCGATCCCGATCTCGGCCGCGATGCTGGTCGCCGGCCAGTACGGCTTCACCACGCCGTTCGCGGAGTCGCCGGGCTGGGTGAAGCGGTACGGCGACGGCGAGGTCTCCCAGTTCAACTCCGCCGAGATGATCGCCGCGAAGTGGGACATCAGCCGGGAGCGGATGGAGGAGTTCGCGCTCGCCTCGCACGCCCGCGCCAAGACCGCGATCGCCGAGGGCCGGTTCGACAACGAGATCGCTCCAGTGACGCTGGCCGACGGCACCGTGTTCACCACCGACGAGTGCCCGCGGGACACCTCGCTGGAGGCGATGGCGGCGCTGGAGCCGCTCGCGCCCGGGGGCCGGATCACCGCGGCGGTGGCCTCGCAGATCTGCGACGCCTCCTCGGCGATGCTGATCGCCTCGGAGCAGGCGGTGCGCGACCACGGTCTCACCCCGCGCGCCCGCATCCACCACCTCTCGGTGAAGGGCGACGACCCGATCTGGATGCTGACCGGCCCGATCCGGGCGACGAGGCACGCGCTGGAGAAGACCGGTCTCTCCGTCGACGACATCGACCTGTTCGAGTGCAACGAGGCGTTCGCATCGGTGGTGCTGGCCTGGTCCGACGAGATCGGCGTCCCGCTGGAGAAGGTCAACGTCAACGGCGGCGGCATCGCGCTCGGCCACCCGATCGGCGCCACCGGAACCCGGCTCATGGGCACCCTGCTCAACGAGCTGGAGCGCACCGGCGGGCGGTACGGCCTGCAGACCATGTGCGAGGGCGGCGGTCAGGCCAACGTGACCATCATCGAGCGTCTCTGAAACCAGGTCGCTTTCGCGCGGAGCGCTTGCCAGACTCGCACGGTGGACCTCATCCCGTACGACGCCGAGGACGCCGCCGCGGTCGAGAGTGCTGTCTCGATCATGCGCGAGGTGGTCCTCGCCGACTCGCCCTGGGAACGGCCGCCGACGACGTACCGGCACACGATGTCGCTGCGGTACGGCGACGGCGAGCCCGGCCGCTGGTTCCTGCTGCGCGAGGACGGCGCGGACGTGGGCGTCGTCGCGCTGCACAGCAGCGATCACGACAACCTCGAGCTGGCCTGGCTGAGCCTCGCGATCCGCCCGTCGCGGCGACGCGAGGGTCTCGGTCGCCGCGGTCTCGCCGTGGCTGCCGAGGAGTCCGTCCGCACCGGCCGCCCGCTGCTGCTGCTCTACGGCTGGGACGTCCCGGCGCTGCGGGCCTTCGCCGCGGCCACCGGGTTCGAGGAGCGCAGCACCGAGGTCACCCGGGCCCAGGAGATGAGCGGGACTCCCGACGAGACGGAACGGTTCGTCTCGCTCCGGGCCGAGGCGGCCGCCCGCGCGCAGGACTACGAGCTGGTCCGGTTCGCGGGGGAGTCGCCCGAGGAGCTGCTGGCCGCGCTGGCCCGGGTGACCGAGGCGATCAACGACGCCCCGACCGACGCGCTGGAGATGGAGGACGAGCGGTACGACGCCGCCCGGGTCCGCGACTACGAGCACGCGATGACCGCCTCGGGCTTCCGCTTCCGCCGGGTGATCGCGCGGCACCGCGAGACCGGCGAGGTCGTGGGCCACACCGTGATGGTGGTGGACACCGAGCAGCCGGCCTGGGGCGAGCAGCACGACACCGCGGTGCTGCCGGCTCACCGCGGGCACCGGCTGGGCCTGCTGCTCAAGGCCGAGATGCTGCTCTGGCTGGCCGAGGAGGAGCCGCAGCTGCGGCACGTGCTCACCGGGAACGCCGCGTCGAACGACGTCATGATCGCGGTCAACGAGCGGCTCGGGTACCGGGTGGCCGGACGCGAGCTGCTCTTCCAGCGACGGTTCTGAGCCACCTGGCCCTCGCGGGCGGTAGGTTGCCGCCATGCGAAGGTGCGGTGCGGCCGTCCTGCTGGGTGCCCTCCTGGTGACGTCCGCGTGCGGGGGAGGCGGCGGCAGTGACGGGCGGCCCTCTGAGGGCGACGTCTCGAAGGCGCTGCGGAAGGCCGGTGAGGACTCCCTCCTCGGTCCTGCCGCGAAGGACATCACCAAGGCGAAGGCGGACTGCATCGCGAAGGTGCTCGTGGACTCCAAGGTCTCCGACCGCACCCTGAAGAAGATCGTCGCCGCCGACAAGGACTTCCTGCCCAGCAAGGCCGACGAAGCCGCTCTGTCGAAGGCCGGACCCGACCTGGTCCGCTGCGTCGCCAACAAGTAGCGCTCAGCCCTCTACGTCGTCGGCCTCCGAATCGGGTGAAATGGCCCGCCGAATCGGGTGAAATGGCCCGCCGAATCGGGTGAAATGGCTCAGCGACACGCCCGGGCGGGCGTGTCGCTGAGCCAGAAGGCTGGTTTCGGCGGGCCAGAAGGCCTGATTCGGCGGGTCGGGTCAGAGGAGGTAGGTGGCGGTGCGGCGGAGGGAGGTGGCGGCCTGGGTGACGACGCGGTCGATGAGCTCCTCGCAGGTCGGCAGGTCGTCGATGACGCCGACCACCTGGCCGCTGGCGAGGACACCCGCCGTCGGGTCGCCCTCGACGAGTCCGGCACGCAGCATCATCGGGGTGTTCGCGGCCAGGATCATCTGCGCCCAGGTGCGGTCCTGGCCGTGCTTCATCGCCTGGCCGTCCTGGACCAGCTGACGCCAGGACATCCCGCTCATCCTCTTGAAGCCGAGCGTCCGGCGAGCCGTCGGGCCGAGCCGCTTCAGCGCGCTGGACTCCTCGACCGACGTGACCAGGGGAGTGCGCAGCATCCGGTGCGGCATCCCGTCGACCTTCGCGGTGACGACGGTGCCGTTCAGGTCGGCCTCCAGGTAGCGCTGCTTGACCGCGTCCGGGACCCGGCTCTCCTGGGTGAGCAGGAACCGGGTGCCCATGCCGACCCCGGCGGCGCCGTACGAGAGCGCGGCCGCCAGCCCGCGGCCGTCGAAGAACCCGCCCGCCGCGATCACGGGGATCTCCACGGCGTCGAGCACCGTCGGCAGCAGCAGCGTGGTCGGCACGTTGCCGGTGTGGCCCCCGCCCTCGCCGCCCTGGATCATCACCGCGTCGGCTCCCCAGGAGGCCACCTTCTTGGCGTGCTTGGCGGCGCCGATGCTCGGGATCACGACGATGTCGTGCTCCTTGAGCTTGGCGATCAGCTCCGGCTTGGGGGCCAGCGCGAAGGAGGCCACCTTCACGCCGTGGTCGATGAGCAGCTGGCAGCGGTCGGGCGCGTCGCCGGCGTCGGCGCGCAGGTTCACCCCGAACGGGTTGTCGGTACGGCCCTTGACCTCGACGATCGCCTTCTCGAGCTCCTCGATCGTCATCGTCGCCGAGGCGAGGATGCCCAGGCCGCCCGCGTTCGCGGTTCCCGAGACGAGCCGCGGGCCGGCGACCCAGCCCATCCCGGTCTGCACCACCGGGTGCCGGATGCCGACCAGCTCGGTCAGCGGCGTCTTCAGCAGCTGGTCGATCATGCGTTCGGCACCTCGCGGTCGCGCAGCGTCTTCGGGTCGAGCACGTTGCGGATGATCATCAGCTCGGACTCGGTGGGCTCGCGGGTGGTGGCGACGTCGCTGGGAAGCTCCAGGGCGAAGCCGGTGTTCTCGACGACCTCGTCGACACTCACGCCCGGGTGGACGCTCAGCAGCCGCACGGTGTCGTCGGTTCCTCGTACGTCGAAGACGCCGAGGTTGCTGACGATCCGGTGGATGTCGTTGTACTTGCTCGCGGCGACGCCGGCCTCCTTGGCGCGCTTCGGGCCGACGCCGGAGACGATGTCGACCTGCTCCACGAAGACCCGGGTGCTGTGCTTCGGCACCCAGTACGACGTGCGGTTGTTCACCGTGTTGCCGGGCGCACCGCGCGATCCGAGCAGCTGTCGCTTCGGCTGGGCGAAGTCGCCGATCGCGGAGATGTTCTGGTTGCCGTGCCGGTCGACCTGGGTGGCGCCCATCATCACGTGCCGCTTGCCGTAGGCGACCACGTCGAAGACCCGGCGGAACGGGATCCAGCCCTCGACCACGTCGCCCTTCGCGAACAGCGGCGGGACGCCGGCGAGGAACAGGGACTCGCCGTCGGAGATGACCAGGTCCGGGTTGGAGGTGAGCTTGGCCAGCCTGACGCCCAGCATCGGCAGCATCCCCATCGGGCTGGCGAAGATCTCGCCGTCGTCCTTGAAGGCGTCGGCGATCGCGGCGGCGCAGACCTCGGCGCGGGTGTAGTTGCTCATCACTGCTCCTGCCCGAACGCCGCGACCGCGGCCTGGTAGGACGCTTCGTCACCGCTGAGGAAACGGGACTCGAAGGCATCCCAGTCCTCGGACCCACTGGCCGCGGCGGCGTACGCCTTCTGGAACCTCTCGTCACGCTCGTAGTCCGGCGTGCAGGTGGTGAAGTGCGCGCCGTTCGGGGTCTCCACGACGCCGTCGACCATCATCCGGCTGACCAGCAGCCGCTGGACCGGGGTGTCGACGGTCAGCCCGGCGGTGTCGACGATCTGCTCGACGCTGACGAACGCCTTCGACGCGGCCTGCACGAACAGGTCGTCGAAGTACGGGTCCGGGCCGAGGTAGGTCGCGTTCCCGTGCACGTCCGCGCGGTTCAGGTGCACGAGGGCGACGTCGAGGTTCAGCGCGGGGACCGCGGTGAGCTCCTCGAAGGCGCCGTCGGAGTCCGCGTACGGCGACGCGATCGTCTTGATCCACGGGTTGTTCACGAGCACGTCGGAGCCGAGCCCGGCCCGCATCGGCAGGAAGGGCAGGCGCTGCGCGGCGGCGTACAGGCCGGTCTGGAACATCCCCTCGTCCAGCTCGACGACCTCCGGGATGGTGCCGCTCTGGCGGGCGCGCTGGAAGTTCGGCTCCAGCGGTATCGAGTCCAGCGAGACGAACGCGTAGACCAGCTTGCGGATCTTGCCGGCCCGGGCGAGCAGGCCGACGTCGGCGCCGCCCCAGGACACGATGGTCAGGTCCTTCAGGTCCGAGCGCAGGATCGCACGCACCAGCGCCATCGGCTTGCGCCGCGGGCCCCAGCCGCCGATCCCGATGGTCATCCCGTCGGAGAGCTGCGCGACCACCTCGTCGATGGTCATCTGCTTGTCGCGAGGCTTCACTTCTTGGCCTTCTCCGTTCCCGCGAAGGTGTCGCGGAGCTCATCGGACACACCCATCAGGTTCAGCTCGAAGGTGAAGCCCTGCTCGAACCGGTAGGACTTGTTCACGTCCACCGGCTCGATCCCGTTGAGGGCCTCCTTGGCCGCGCGGATGACCCGGCCGTCCTTCTCCGCGATGCTCGCCGCGACCTCGAGCGCCGCGTCCAGCAGGTAGTCCCGCGGGACGACCCGGTAGACGGTCCCGAACCGGTGCAGGTCCTTGGCCGAGATCGTCGCGGCGGTGAAGTACAGCGCGCGCATCATCTGCTGGGGGACCAGCCGGGCCATGTGCGTGGCCGCGCCGAGAGCACCCTGCTTGACCTCGGGGACGCCGAAGTAGGCGTCCTCGCTGGCCACCACGATGTCCGCGTTGCCGGCCAGGCCGACGCCGCCGCCGACGCAGAAGCCGTTGACCGCGGCGATGACCGGGACCGCGCACTCGTAGACCGCCTTGAACGCGGCGAAGCAGCCCTTGTTGGCGCCGAGGAGTGCGTCGAAGCCGTCGGTGTGCTGCATCTCCTTGATGTCCACGCCGGCGTTGAAGCCCTTGCCCTCGGCGCGCAGGACGACCACCTTCGTGGCCTGGTCGCGGCTCGCCTCGTCGAGGGCGGCCGCGACGTCGAACCAGCCCTGGACGGTGAGCGCGTTGACCGGGGGAGCGTTCATGGTGACGACGCGGATGCCGTCGTCGCGGAGCTCTGAGGTGACTGCGGTCATGGGTGGCCTTTCTCGCCCTACCAAGCACTTGCTTGGTACTGTAGCAGCATGGCTCTCGCTCTGGACCTGACCGGACGTGTCGTGCTGGTCACCGGCGGATCGCGCGGCATCGGCGCCGGCATCTCCGCCGCCTTCGTCGCCGCGGGCGCGACCGTGGTCACCTGTGCGCGCTCGGAGGTGGACACGCCGGCACCCGGGACCGCCCACCTGGTGTGCGACGTCCGGGACCCCGAGTCGGTCGCCGCGACGATCGCCTCGGTGACCAGGACGCACGGCCGCCTCGACGTGCTGGTGAACAACGCCGGCGGGTCGCCGTACGCGCTCGCGGCCGACGCCTCGCCGCGCTTCCACGACAAGATCCTCGGGCTCAACCTGACCGCGCCGCTGCTCGTCGCGCAGGCCGCCAACGCGGTGATGCAGACCCAGGAGCGCGGCGGCGCCATCGTCAACGTCTCCTCGGTCAGCGCGCTGCGGCCCTCGCCGGGGACGGCCGCGTACGGCGCCGCGAAGGCGGGCGTGGACTCGCTGACCCGCTCGCTGGCCGTCGAGTGGGCTCCGAAGGTCCGCATGAACGCGATCGACGTCGGGCTGTGCCGCACCGAGCACACCGACGACCACTACGGCGGCGACGAGCAGGTCGCCAAGATCGAGGCGACCATCCCCCTGGGCCGGATGGCCCGGCCCGAGGAGGTCGGCAACGTCGCCGTCTTCCTCGCCAGCGACCTCGCGTCGTACGTCAGCGGCGCCACCGTCGCCTGCCATGGCGGCGGCGAACCACCTGTCTTCTTGCACGTTCAGTAACCCCTAGGAGAACCAGTGAGCCTTCTCGAAGGACGCATCGCCATCGTCACCGGCGCCGGTCGCGGCATCGGCCGCGCTCACGCCCTCGAGCTCGCCCGGCACGGCGCCAAGGTCGTGGTCAACGACTACGGCGTCTCGCTGCACGGCGATCGCGAGGACTCGCCCGCGCACGACGTCGTCGCGGAGATCGAGGCGCTCGGCGGCGAGGCGGTCGTCAACGGCGCCGACGTGGCCGACTTCGAGCAGGCCGGTGCGATGGTGCGCCAGGCGGTCGACACGTACGGCGGGCTCGACATCCTCGTGAACAACGCCGGGTTCGTACGCGACCGGATGCTCGTCAACGCCACCGAAGACGAGTGGGACGCGGTCATCCGGGTGCACCTCAAGGGCCACTTCGCCCCACTGCGGCACGCCGCGGCGTACTGGCGAGCCGAGTCCAAGGAGGGCCGCCAGCGCATCGGCCGGGTGATCAACACCTCTTCTGGCGCGGGCCTGCAGGGCTCGATCGGGCAGGTCGCCTACTCGGCCGCCAAGGGCGGCATCGCCACCATGACGCTGGTCGCGGCCGCCGAGCTCGGCCGCGTCGGGGTCACCGTGAACGCGATCGCGCCGGTGGCCCGGACCCGGATGACCGAGGGTGCCTTCGACACCTCGCAGATGGCGCTGCCCGAGGACAACTCGCCGATCGTCGCCTGGCTCGCCTCCGAGGCCGCCGGTCACGTCACCGGCCGGGTCTTCGAGATCGACGGCGGCCGGCTGACCCTCGAGGACGCCTGGCGGCACGGTGCCTCCCGCGATGCCGGGCGGCGATGGGAGGCCACCGAGCTCGGCGACGTCGTGGACGAGCTGATCGCCGCGGGGGAGAAGCCGGAGCCGGTGTACGGCGCGAGCTGACCGCTCTCAGCGCGGCAGGGTGCGGATCGCCGATCGCAGCCGGACCATCCCCCGGGCGGACGGCACCGAGATGCGCACGTGCCCGGGCATGCCCAGCGCTGTCCCGGGACGGACCCGGACCTCGTGCCGGGCGAAGTGCTCGGCGGCGGCGGCCTCGTCGGGGACCGGGACCAGCACGAAGTTCGCCTGCGACGCGTACGGCGCCAGCCCGATCGCCCGCAGCTCCGCGGTCAGCTCCTCGCGCGCGGCCAGGGCGTGCCGGCGCACCAGCTCCAGGTGGTCGCGGTCGCGCAGCGCCGCGAGCGCGCCGGCCTGGGCCAGGGCGTTGACCGAGAACGGCGTGCGCACCCGCCGGAGCACGTCGGCGACCTCGGCCGGGGCGACCAGGTAGCCGATCCGCAGGCCGGCGAGACCATAGACCTTGGAGAACGTGCGGAGCACCGCGAAGCCGCCCAGGGGGAGGAGCCCGATGGCGGACGCCTCCGCGGGATCGTCGCAGAAGTCGATGTACGCCTCGTCCACGATCGCGAACCTCGCCCGCCGCGTGCGCAGGAACCGCTCCACGTCGGCCCTGCTCCGGGTCGTCCCGGTGGGGTTGTGCGGGTTGACCACGTAGGCGACGTCGGCCTCGACCGCGGCCATCGTCTCCAGGTCGTGCACACCGTCGACGAGCGGGACGCCGTGCACCGTGCCACCGACGAGCTGGGTGCTGATCTCGTCGATCCGGTACGCCGGCTCCGCGCAGACGACCTGCCCGCCCTGGGCGAGGTAGCCGATCGCGAGCAGCATGATGAGCTCGTCGGAGCCGTTGCCGACCAGGATCTGCTCGGGTCGCACGCCGTGGTGGGCGGCCAGGGCGGCGCGCAGCTCGGTGGCGAGCGGGTCCGGGTAACGGTGGATGTTGTCGACCGCCTTGGCGATGGACACACCGACCTCGGGCGAGGCGCCGAGGGGAGACTCGTTGGAGGCGAGCGAGCCGTCCTCGTCGCCACCGGGCACCCCGGGCACGTACGGCGGCACGTCGAGGATCCAGGGACGCGGAGCCAGGGTCATCGGACCTCCTCGACCATCAGGCAGGACGCGGCGAAGGCGAGCAGCTCCTCGTCGCGGCCGGGGAGCGCGGCGACCTGGACGCCGACCGGCAGGCCTTCCTCGCCGGCTCCGAGCGGCAGCGAGATCGCCGGGAAGCCGAGCGCCGACCAGGGCTGGCAGAACACCGGGTCACCGGTCCACGCGAGTCCCCGGGGCGCGACGCCTGGTGCGCACGGACCGACCACGACGTCGAGCCCGTCGAGCCGGCTCGCGACCGTGGCCGCGGTCTCCGCGAGGATCGCGTAGGCGGCACGCTCCTGCTCGGCGCCGACGGCGGCGCCCGCCTCGACGATCCGGAGCAGCTCCTCGCTCAGCAGCTCGGGCTGGTGCCGGGCGACCTCGCCCATCCGGCGGGCGATCCCGGCCCGGACGACGTCCCAGTGCGCCGGGATCGCGGCCAGCAGCTCGGCGTCGAGGTCGAGGGTGCGGAGCTCAGCCCCGCGCGCGCCGAGGGACTCCACGGTCTGCTCGACGGCGTCCCGGGTCGGTGTCTCGGCCCGGTCCCACCAGGGCGTGCGCAGCAGCCCGACGACCGGGCGCCCGGGAGCGGGCGCGGCGGGGCGGACGTCGTCGGCGACGACCTCGAAGACCGCGCGCACGGTCGCGACGTCCGCGCCGAGGATGCCGATGGAGTCGACCGGCGGGCTCATCGCGAGGATGCCGTCGAGCGGCGCCCGGCCGTGCGTGGGCTTGAAGCCGACCACGCCGCAGAACGACGCGGGTCGCAAGGTGGAGGCAATCGTCTGGGTGCCCAGGGCGGCGCGGACCATCCCGGCCGCGACGGCGGCGGCGGACCCGCTCGAGGAGCCGCCCGGGGTCCGGCCGGCGTCGTGCGGGTTCGTGGTCGGTCCCGGGTAGGTAACCGCGAGCTCGGTGGTCACGGTCTTGCCGGCGATCAGCGCGCCGGCCGCGCGCAGCCGTCGTACGACCTCGGCGTCGCGCTCGGGCACGCGCCCGGCGAACGCCCGGGAGCCGCGCTCGGCCGGCATCCCGGCGACGTCGACGGTGTCCTTGACGCCGACCGGGACGCCCCACAGCGGGCCGCTTCCCGGTCCGGTGCCCAGCAGCTCGGCCTGGCGGACCAGGTCGTCCGGGTCCAGGTGGCTCCAGGCGCGGACCCGGGACTCGTCTGCCTCGACCGCGGCCCTGAAGGCCCGGACGCTCTCCAGCGGGCCGCTCATACCCGGTGCTCCTCGAGCAGCGAGGCGTCGAAGAGCTCCTCGACGCCGCAGACCCGCTGGGCCAGCCCCTGCTCGTGGGAGTACCGGACCGCGGCCTCCAGGGTGGCCCGGTTGGCCTCGACGCCGTACGGCCAGTACTCCTCGCCGAAGTCCCGCACCGTCTGCTCGTGCTCGAGCGGGAAGAACGGCAGGATGCTCGACGAGGCACCGTGGTCACGAGCCTCGTGGTAGGCCAGGTCGCGGGCCTCGGCGAAGGCGGTCACCAGGTTGCCGGGGACCCAGGGGTGGCGCTCGACCACGTCGCGCCGGACGGTGACCAGGTGCATGATCGGGAAGATCCCGGTCCGCCCGAAAGCCTCCACCTCGGCCGCGCGCGGGTGCGGGTACAGCCGGGTGACCGCGGGGTTCCCCGCCAGCCAGCTCGGTGGTGGAGAGGCGGTGACGAGGGCGTCGATGGACCCGTCGACCAGCATGTCGTCCAGGCTGCGGTCGGGCTCGTGGCGCAGCGAGATCGAGTCCGGCAGGTCGAGGTCGATCCGTTCCTTCCGGCCCGGCACCTCCTGGCCACCCTGGACCCAGCTGACCTGGTCCGCGGTGACACCGTGGTCGTCGCTGAGGAAGCCGCGGATGAACAGCGCCGCGGTCATGTGGTACTCGGGGACCCCGATCGTGCGCCCGGCGAGGTCCTCCGGTTGGTCGATCCCGGCGCCGGCGTGCAGGTACACGTAGGCGCGCCGGAACACGCGCGAGGGGAACACCGGCAGCCCGACGAACGGGGAGCCGCCGTTCGCGGTGGCCATGATGTGCGCGGAGAGCGACATCTCGGCCACCTCGAACTGCAGGTGGCGCAGCTGTCGCCAGAACAGCTCGACCGGACCGACCTCCATCGCGTTCAGGTCGATGCCGCGCACGGCGACTCTTCCGTCGCGGAGCCCGCGGGTCCGGTCGTAGGGACCGCAGGCGAAGGACAAGGGCAGTGCCGTCAACGTAGACATCCTTGGGAGAGAGGAACGTGGAGGTCGGTCCGGTCGGCCGTGGCTACTCGACGAACTGGTTGTCGAAGTAGTCCTCGGGAGCGCGCGGCGTCTTGATGACGCCGGCACCGGTCAGGCTCTCGAGCATGGCACTCCAGGACTCGGTGCTCTGCTTGCCGGTGAACGGGCTCGGCGCGCCCTCGACGTACATCTTCCACTGGGTCTCGGCGGCCTCGCGCTTGAGCACCTTGGTCCGCTTCATCAGCGCGTCCAGCGCCGGCCCCGGGTCGGCGATCGCCTCGTTGAACGCCTTCATGGTGGCGCGGATGAAGCCGCGCACCTGCTCGGGGTGCTCCTGGGCGAACTTGCTGGTCGAGATCAGGCCGGTGCCGAGCAGGGTCAGGCCGTGGTCGGTGAAGGTGATCATGTTCAGGTTGTCCAGGGGCGAGATGCTCACCGCCGAGTAGTCCACGAAGCTGATCGCGTCGACCTTCTTGGAGGTGAGGAACTGGGCCTTCTGGGCGGCGCCGATGTTCTCGATCTTCACCTTGTCCGCGGGGACGCCGTTCTGCTTGAGGAACGCGGGCAGGATCCCGGACTCGCTGCTGCCCAGGGTGATGCCGACGGTCTTGCCGCGCAGGTCGGCCGGGGACGCGATGCCCTTGTCCTTGAAGGAGACGATCGCCAGCCCGTTGGACTCCTTGAGCCCGGCGACCGAGACCAGTCCCTCGTGCTCGCTGGCCTGGATCGACATCGACGCGCGCTCGGCCTCGACGATGTCGTTGAGACCGCCGAGCAGGGACTGGATCGCCGCGCCCGAGCCGGAGCCCTCGCGGATCTCCACGTCCAGGCCCTCGTCCTCGTAGTAGCCCTTGTCGAGCGCCAGGAAGAACGGAGCGTCCCAGGCGTTGAAGAGGAAGCTGGTCTGGAAGCCGAGCTTGGTCAGTCCCTTCTTGTCGCCGTCGCCGTCGCCGGAGCTGCCGCAGGCGGTCAGCGCGAGCGCCACCACGGTGGCGAGCAGTGCCGCGACTGCCTGGTGGCGACGTGCCCGGGGTCGGAGGGTGGTGCGTGGGTGGAGGTTCCTCATGGTGTGCCTTTCTGTGGGAGTCAGCGCCGGCGAGTGCGCAGGACGACGGCCTCGAGCAGCTCGATGACCATGTAGAGGACGACCCCGAGGACCGTCAGGGCGACGATGGCCGCGAAGAAGAGCGGCGTCTGGAGGGTGCTGTTCGCCTGCAGCAGCAGGTAGCCGAGGCCCTGGGAGGACTGCACGAACTCGGCGACGATCGCGCCGATGATGGCGAGTGCCATCGCGAGCTTGAGGCCGATGAACAGGTTGGGCAGGGCGAACGGGAACGAGATCTTCCAGAACGCCCGCCACCGGCTCGCGCCCATCGACCGGTTGAGCATCCGCAGCTCGGGCGGGATCGAGGTGAGGCCGAGGGCCATGTCGACCACGACCGGGAAGAACGCGATGAGGACGACCATGATGATCTTGGGCGTGTAGCCGAACCCGAACCAGATCACGAACAGCGGCGCGATGGCGATCTTCGGCACCACCAGCGAGCCGACCAGGAGCGGGTAGAGGGTCTTGTGGATCGCGGGCACGGCGGTGATCGCCACAGCCACGACGATGCCCAGGACCGCCGCGATCGCGAAGCCCACCACCGTCTCCAGCAGGGTCGGCCAGGTGTGCTCGCGGATCAGGTCGCGGTTCTCCCAGCCGGCCGACAGGATCTCGGTGGGCACCGGCAGCACCGAGGTCTCCACGTCCAGGGCGGGCACCAGGAACTGCCACAGCGCCAGCAGCACCAGGCACAGGCCGCCCGGGTAGGCCAAGGTGGACAGCGCGTTGCCGGCCTTGCGCCGTCGTGCGCCGGTGGCGATCTCGGTCATGCCTGGCCCCCCTCGTGCTGGTTGCGGCGGTAGACGCCGACACGGGAGAAGGTCTCCCGGATGTGCGCGGCGTAGGCCGCCTGCTTCTCGCGGCCGGCGTCCTCGAGCCGGCGCGGGCGGGGGAGGTCGATGTCGATGACCTCCGCGATCCGGCCGGGTCGCGGTGTCATCACCAGCACCCGGTCGCCGAGGAAGACGGCCTCCTCGATGTGGTGGGTGATGAACAGCACCGTCAGGTCCCGGCCGCGGTCCATGCAGACCTGCTGCAGGTCCATCGACAGCTGGTCGCGGGTGAGAGCGTCCACGGCCGAGAACGGCTCGTCCATCAGCAGCAGCGACGGGTCGTGGATCAAGGCCCGGGCGATGCTCACCCGCTGCTTCATGCCGCCGGACAGCTCGCGCGGGTACAGCCGCGACGAGCCCTCCAGGCCGAGCGAGTCGAGCAGCGCGACGGCCTTGTCGCGGTGCGGTGCCGGGTCGATGCCGCGCATCTCGAACTGGAGCAGCACGTTGTCGAGCACCGAGCGCCACTCCAGCAGGACCGAGGTCTGGAAGGCGATCCCGCAGTGCCGGTACGGACGGTCGACGAGCTCGCCGTCGATCCGCACCTCGCCGGCGGTGGGCGGAACGAGTCCGCTGATCATCGTGAGCAGCGTCGACTTCCCGCAGCCGGACGGGCCCACCACCGAGAGGAACTCGCCACGGCGGATGGCGAGCGAGGTGGGGCTGAGCGCCTGGGTCGTTCCGGTGGCGGTGGTGTAGGTCTTCGCGACGCCGTCCAGGGTGACGAGGTCGTCGCCGGTCGTCGGGGAGGCCGCCCGTACGTCGGTGAGGCCAGCTGCCGGGTCCATCAAGATCTCTCACTCTCCGGTCTGTATGAAATATCAGACTGTAGTCCGTAACTCTAGACTCGGCCTGAATTGAGGGTCAATGGCTGACAACGAGATGTCCGAGGGGCAAGACGAAATTCCGCTCAGGAAGGCCGCAGGCCCAGGCGCCGTGCTGCACCTGGGCCTGCGGGACGACGGGATCTCAGCCGGCCGTCTCGTCCGCCCAGTAGGGGATCGTCGGCGCCGGCGGGCGACTGCCCGCGTCCAGGCCGAGGATGCGCGCCGGAACGTCGCGGATCATCGTGTAGACGTCCTCCTCCGAGACGCCCTTCTCGAAGACGGTCTGGGCGTAGACGCGCAGGGCCTCGCTCGGCAGCGGGTTGTGCCGCTGGCCGCAGTCGGAGACGAGCACGCAGTTCTCGGCGCCGAGCACCTCGACCGCCTCCACGACCTCCTCGATGAAGCCGACGTGCCACATCGCGGAGTAGTCGCAGTAGCCGAGCTCGGCGATGCCGCCCATCTCGACCAGCTCCTTGAGCTGCTCGAGGTCGAGCCCGGGAGCCTTGTAGAACGGGTGCGTAATCACGACGTGCTCGACCCCGCGTTCCTTGGCGCGGGGGAGCAGCACCCGGATCTCGGCCGGGGACAGGTGCGCGGTCGCCAGGACCGCGTCGTGCTCGGCGATGAGGTCGATGATCTCCTCGAGCTCGGGCTTGAGCCGCCCGGCCTCGTCGAGCGCGGTGTAGGTCGGCCCGCCGACGCGCCCGCCGGACAGGCCCACCAGGGTTCCGGTGCCGCCGTGCACCTCGGCGTGGAAGGCGGCGTCGACGGTCGGCATCCAGACGAACTTGCCGCCGAGCTTCAGGGCCACCTCGACCGCGGCCGGGTTCGCGAAGCCGACGTACGAGTTCAGCACGATGCCGCCGAACACGTCGATGCCCTGGACCGCGCCGTTGGCGAAGTAGGAGCGGCTGACCGTGTTCTCGTGGTGGCACTTGATCACCATCGCCCGCAGGCCCGCGTCCCGGGCGGCGGTGACCAGGTCGATGTCGTCACCCAGACGCGGAAAGATGTCCGGGTGCGAGTGCACGTGCATGTCGATCGCACCGCGTACGTCGATCAGCGGGCCTCCGAAACCCGTCAGCGGTCGTGTCACTGTTTCTCCTGTCTCAAATGCTAGACTTGAATCCGTAATGCTAGACAGGGTGTCAGTTCCGGTCAATCACTCGGCCCAAGGAGTCCTCATGTCGGAAAGAGGGGCGGCGCCGGCGACGTCGCGCACCGCGGAGCGCATCGTCGACCTGCTGACGCTGCTCGGTTCCCGGGACCAGCCGTTCACCGCACTGGAGATCGCGGCCGAGGTCGGCATCCCGAAGAGCAGCACTCACCAGCTGCTCAACTACCTCGCGACTCGCGACGTCGTCCGGTACGACCCGGTGCAGCGGACCTGGGGGCTCGGCGTGGCGGTCTTCCAGCTGGGCGCGGCGTACAAGCGCAGCCGGCCGCTCGAGGTGGTCGGGCGAGGCATCCTCGTCGATGTCGCGCAGGCCACCTCGACCACGACCCACCTGGCCGTGCTCGAGGGCCGCGACGTGCTCTACGTCGACAAGCAGCAGCAGCGGACCGGCACCGGGACCACCCAGCTGGTCACCGAGACCGGGGTGCGGCTGCCCGCGCACCTGACCGCGGTCGGCCGTGCCCTGCTGAGCACGTTCTCCGACGAGCGGCTCACCGAGCTGTACCGCGACTACGAGTTCGTCCGCCGCACCAGCCTGGGGCCCGAGTCGCTGACCGAGCTGCTCCGGGACCTGGCGCGGGTGCGGGCCGACGGCTTCGCCATCGAGTCGGGCCTGACCACCGCCGGCATCACCTGCCTGGCCGCACCCGTGTTCGAGCAGGGCCCGGAGGCGGTGGCGGCGCTCGGCATCACCTTCGTCACCGACCAGATGAGCCCGGAGCAGGTCGATCAGCACGCCCGCACCGTGCAGGACTTCGCGCACCGGCTCTCGGCCGACCTCGGCTGGGCGCCGGGCACCTCGGAGGGTCAGTGATGACGGGCCTGGTGATCGAGAACGAGCGTGGCTCGTGGATCCTGCCGGAGCCGCCACGTCCGGCGGGCCGCTACCAGGAGGTCACCCGGTCGGGCCGGCTCCTGGCCACCTCCGGACACGGACCCGGTGCGGAGCCCGGGGTTCCCCAGCGCGGAGTCGTCGGCGCGGACGTGAGCCTGGAGGACGGTCGCGTCGCGGCCGCGTCGACGATGCTCGCCGTGCTGGCCAGCTTGCATGACGAGCTGGGGAGCCTCGACGAGATCGCCCAGGTGATGCACGTGCAGGTGTTCGTGCGCTGCGCCGCCGACTTCGAGCGGCACCCGGCCGTCGCCGACGCCGCGTCCGAGGTCCTGGTCGGGGTGCTCGGTGCTGTCCGCGGCGCGCACAGCCGCACGGCGGTCGGCGTCGGCTCGCTGCCCTTCGGGATCCCGGTGGAGATCCACCTCACCGCGATGACCCGCTGAGGCTCAGATCCGCTCGATGATCGTCCCCGAGGCCTGAGCCCCGCCCGCGCACATCGAGATCAGTGCGGTGCTGGCGTCGCGGCGCTCGAGCTCGTGCAGAGCGGTGGTGAGGAGCCGGGTGCCGGTCGAGCCGACCGGGTGGCCGAGCGCAATGGCGCCGCCGTTGACGTTGTACTTGTCCTCGGGCACGCCGTGCACCTGGGCCCAGGACATCACGACGCCCGCGAAGGCCTCGTTGACCTCGCAGAGGTCGATGTCGGCGATGGTCATGCCGGTGTCCTCGAGCAGCTTCTCGGTCGCCTGGACGGGGCCGTCGAGGTGGTAGTACGGGTCCGCGCCGACGAGGCAGGAGGCGACGATCCGCGCCCGCGGGGTGAGCCCGAGCGAGCGGGCCAGGTCTTCGTCCATGATCAGCACCGCGCTGGAGCCGTCGGAGATCTGCGACGACGTACCGGCGGTGTGGGTGCCGTCCTCGAGCACCGGCTTGAGCTGCGCCAGCCCCTCGAGCGTGGTCTCGCGCAGGCCCTGGTCCTGGGACACGACCCGGGTCTCACCGGTCGGGTTGCCCTCCTCGTCGAGCACCGGAGCCTCGACCGCGAAGATCTCCCGCTGGAACCGGCCCTCGGCGACCGCGACGGCCGCCTTGCGCTGGGACTCGAGGCCGAACCGGTCCACGTCCTCGCGGGAGAAGCCGCGGTTCCTCACGATCCGGTCGGCGCCCTCGAACTGGTTGGGCAGGTCGATGTCCCAGTCGTCGGGCCGCGGGTCGCCGAGGCCCTTCGGGACGTTGCCGCCCAGCGGGATCCGGGACATCGACTCCACGCCGCAGGCCACGCCGACCCTGATCGCGTCGGCGGCGACCATCGCGTTGATGAGGTGCGCCGACTGCTGCGCGGAGGAGCACTGCGCGTCGATGACCGTGGAGGCAGTGTGGTTGGGCAGGCCTGCGTGCATCCAGGCCCGGCGGACCATGTTGTTGGACTGCTCGCCGGCCTGGGTCACGCAGCCGCCGATGACCTGGTCGACCAGGTCCGGGTCGATGCCGGACCGCTTGAGCACCTCGACCTGGGAGGCGCCGAGGAGCACCGCGGGGTGGAGTCCGGCCAGCCAGCCGCGACGCTTGCCGAGCGGGGTACGAACGGCCTCGACGATGACCGGCTTGCCCATGCTTCCTCCTGGGGTGGTGTCAACCAAAAATAGAACACGTTCCAGCCCAAAGATAGCCCCAAAACCTCGGCGAGAGCCTTTGCTCACGTGAACAAATGTGTCATGATCGTCACTAGAACGTGTTTCAGAAACCGTGGAGGAACCCCGTGACCGCTGCGCCCGCCCTGCCCGTCGCCTTCGACCCGACCGACCCCGGTCTGTGCGAGGAGCGGATCCCGCTCCAGGAGTTCCTGGAGCTTCGTCGTACGGCGCCCGTGTACTGGGTCGAGCAGGCGCCCGAGGCGCGTGCCGGTTTCAACGACACCGGTTTCTGGGCGATCAGCCGGCACGAGGACATCCTCGCGGTGTCGAAGAACGGCAAGGACTTCTCGGCCAACGAGAACGGCGTCATCATCCGCTTCGCCGCCGACATGACTCGCGAGCAGGTCGAGATGCAGAACGTCATGCTGGTCAACCAGGACCCGCCGGACCACACCAAGCTGCGCCAGATCATCAGCCGCGGCTTCACCCCGCGCTCGATCAACGCCCTCAAGGACGTCCTCGTCGAGCGGGCCAACGCGATCGTCGACGAGGCGCTGGCCAAGGGCGAGGGCGACTTCGTGTTCGAGGTCGCTGCCGAGCTGCCGCTGCAGGCGATCGCCGAGCTGCTCGGGGTGCCGCAGGAGGACCGGCGCAAGCTGTTCGACTGGTCCAACCAGATGCTGGCGTACGACGACCCCGAGTACGACGCGGACCCGGCCGTCGCGGCCGCCGAGATCCTCGGCTACGCGATGATGCTCGCCGCCGACCGCAAGGCCAACCCGCAGGACGACATCATCACCAAGCTCGTCACCGCCGGCGAGGACGGCGAGGGCCTGACCGACGACGAGTTCGGCTTCTTCGTGATCCTCCTGGCCGTGGCGGGCAACGAGACCACCCGCAACGCCATCACCCACGGGATGCACGCGTTCTTCGAGAACCCCGAGCAGTGGGAGATCTGGAAGCGCGACCGGCCGACCACGATGGTCGACGAGGTGATCCGCTGGGCCACCCCGGTGACCGTCTTCCAGCGCACTGCTCTGCGCGACGTCGAGATCGGCGGCACCCTGGTCAAGAAGGGCGACCGGGTCGGGCTGTACTACGCCTCGGGCAACCACGACGAGACCGTGTACGACGAGCCGGGCTCGTTCAACATCCTGCGCGAGCACAACCCGCACCTTGCCTTCGGCGGTCACGGCGCCCACTACTGCATCGGCGCCAACCTGGCTCGCCTCGAGGTCGACGTGATGTTCAACGTCATCGCCGACCGGATGCCGGACATCGCGCAGGCAGGGGAGCCCCGGAGGCTCCGGCACGCCTGGATCAACGGCATCAAGGAGCTCCCGGTTCGTTACGCGTAAGCGAGAATTCTCTCGTTAACACGATGTTTTGACGCTCCCCGAGTGATGTTTCGCTCGGGGAGCGTCAATTGCGCTCGGGCAGTCAGACCTGCGGGCCCTCGGTGCGCAGCCGCTGCACGCTCGTCATCGCCTCGCGGAGCTGCTCCAGCCAGTCCTCGGCGTGCTCGCCGACGAGCTTGACGCACCAGGAGAGCGCCTCGGCGCGGCTGCGGGCGACTCCGGCCTCGACCAGGGTGTCGAGGACCTGCCGCTCGGGTTGCCGGAGCCGGGTCATCACGGGCGCGGCGATGTTGGTGAAGAGGGCGCGGGTCGAGCCGCAGGCGGCACCCCACGCGACCTTCCGGTCGAACCGGCGCTCGGCCTCCCGCGCGATCCGGATCCGGTCCTCCCGGGTCTCCTCGCGGAACCTCGTGATCCGCCCGATCGCGGCCTCGCGGGCCTCCTCGGCCGGGGTGTCCTCGGTGACGCCGTCGGGGAGCGCCAGCCGCCCGACGACGACGATCTCCTCCCGGTCCACCTCGACCGAGGCCGGCTCGGTGAACCAGGCCTCGGGAAGTCGCCCGCGCACCCACGCGGTGATCTGCTCCTGCTCCGTCGCGCCCATGACGACACCTCCTGTAACGATGTAATCATGTAATCACGCCGTTCAAGAGGAACGCCAGACCTCCGCGGAGGCAGCGTCGTAGAAGGAGACCGTCAGCGGGTCACCGCCGTTTTCGGCCCGCTCGTCCTCGAGGCCGGCCGCCCGCCGCTGCACCTGCCGGCGATCCCGGCCCGGAGCCGAGCCGTGCACCCCGACGTACAGGCGGTCGACCCGGGACTCGCGGTGCGCGATCGCGTCGAGCAGGTGACCGTCGTTGTCGGACAGGCTCAGGCCGTGCACGAACAGGCTGCCCGCGGTGCTCGCCAGCTCGGCGTGGCAGTGCGCCAGGTAGGGGTTGCGCGCGATCCGGGCCTCCTTGTCCGCGCGCGTGCCCTCCGTGACGACCAGCGGGTACCGGCCCTTCTCCAGGTTGGCCACGAGCTGCTCGACCAGCGGTCCGTCGACCCGCTCGAGCTTGTGGACGACGTCGCCGCGCATGTACAGGTGCACCGCGCCGTGCAGGTAGAAGAGGCTCTGGTCCGCACGCTTGCGCGGCGGGATCCAGCGCAGCGGCTGGCCGGAACGGGGCCGCAGGAACCGGTCCTTCCGTACGACGTCAGTGCCGCCGGCGTGCAGCACCGCCCAGTAGAGCAGCAGGTCGTAGCTGACCGTGAAGACCCGGCCGAAGTGGGCCAGGAAGGCGACCGCGTGGGCGTACTCCTCGTCGGTGACCTCGGCGGAGGAGGCGGGATGGATCCGGGAGATCGCCTCGACCAGACCGCGTTGCACGACGGACGCGTCCTCGCGCAGCCGGCCGGCCAGGCGAGTGCTGCGCGCGGAGTAGAGACCGACCAGGCCGGCCGTCGCACGCAACCGGTCCATCACGGTCTCGAAGTCGTCGGAGCCGACCTCGCCGAACAGCCGGTCGCGGTCGACGGAGAGGTCCGGCATCTCGGCGACGTCGCGCAGCCGGCCGTAGGCGAACTCGTCGCTGAACGCGCGGCTGAACCCGTTGCCGAGCAGCACGCTGCGCTCGGTCGCGTCCCGGTCGTCGGCGAGGGCCTCGGCAAACGTCGCAAGCGTCACGCCGAGGACACTAGAGCGAATCAGCGCGCCGTCAGGACCAACGGGCCGTCCGGAGTGACCGCAATGGTGTGCTCGCTGTGCGCACCGCGCGACCCGTCCGCGCTGCGCAGCGTCCAGCCGTCCGGGTCCGTCCAGATCTGGTCGGTGCCGCGCATGAACCACGGCTCGATCGCGATCACCAGGCCCGGCTTGACCGGCATCCCGCGCCCGGGGCGCCCGTCGTTGGCCACGTGCGGGTCGCCGTGCATGGTGCGGCCGACGCCGTGCCCGCCGAACTGCAGGTTCACGCTCAGGCCGGCCTCGCGCGCCACCGAGCCAATGGCGTGCCCGATGTCGCCGAGCCGGTTGCCGGGGACGGCGGCCGCGATGCCGGCCTCGAGCGCGCGCTCGGTCGTCGCGATCAGGGCGAGGTCCGCCGGGTCCTGGGTGCCGACCACGACCGAGAGAGCCGAGTCCGCGACCCAGCCGTCGACCGAGGCCGCGAAGTCGACGCTGAGCAGATCGCCGTCGCGCAGCGCGTAGTCGTGCGGGAGCCCGTGCAGCACCGCGTCGTTCACGCTGGTGCACAGCACCTTGCCGAACGGCATCGCCCCGAACGACGGGTGGTAGTCGACGTAGCAGGAGGTGGCGCCGCGCTCGTCGATCATCCGGGCGGCCAGCGCGTCGAGATCGAGCAGGTTCACGCCGACGCCGGCCGCCTCCTTCAGCGCGGACAGGACGTCGGCGACGAACCGCCCGGCAGGACGCATCTGCTCGATCTCGGCAGGGGTGTAGAGCTCGATCACGCCCGCCACCCTACGGTCAGCTGCTCGGCTTCTCGGCCCCCACCAGCCACATCGCGAAGAACTGCGAGCCGCCGCCGTACGCGTGGCCGAGCGCCTTGCGGGCTCCGTCGACCTGGTGCTCGCCCGCTTCGCCCATGACCTGCAGCGATGCCTCGGCGAACCGGATCATCCCGCTGGCGCCGATCGGGTTCGAGGAGAGCACGCCGCCGCTCATGTTCACCGGCAGGTCGCCACCGAGCGCGGTCACACCGGACTCGGTCAGCTTCCAGCCCTCGCCCTCGGCCGCGAAGCCCAGATTCTCCAGCCACATCGGCTCGAACCAGGAGAACGGCACGTAGATCTCGGCGCAGTCGACCTCGTCGTACGGGTTGGTGATCCCGGCCTGCTTCCACAGCGCGGCGGCCGCCTCGCGGCCGGCGTGCGGGTTGACCTGGTCGCGCTCGGCCGCGGTGGTCGGCTCCGAGCGCATCTGGGTGCCGTGGATCCAGGCCGGGTTCGCGATGTCCGAGGCGGCCACGGCGTCCTCCGACGCGATCACCAGCGCGCAGGCGCCGTCGGAGGACGGGCAGGTCTCGTCGTACCGGATGGGGTCCCACAGCATGGTGGAGGCGAGCACGGACTCGACGGTGGTGCCCTCGTTCTGCAGGTGCGCGTAGGGGTTCTTCAGCGCGTTCTGCCGGTCCTTGGCGGCCACGATCGCGCCGACGTGCGTGGGCGCACCGGAGCGGCGGATGTAGGAGCGCACGTGCGGGGCGAAGTAGCCGCCGGCGCCGGCGTGCACCGGCATGATGAACGGCACCGGCACCGAGAGCGCCCACATCGCGTTGGACTCCGACTGCTTCTCGAAGGCGACGGTGAGCACCCGCTGGTGGACGCCGGCCTGGACGAGCGAGGCCGCCACGATCGCGGTCGACCCGCCCACCGAGCCGGCGGTGTGCACCCGGAGGAGCGGCTTGCCGGCGGCGCCGAGCGCGTCGGCCAGGTAGAGCTCGGGCATCATCACGCCCTCGAACAGGTCCGGCGCCTTGCCGACGACGACGGCGTCGATGTCGGCGAAGGTCAGCTGCGCGTCGGCGAGGGCCCGGTCGACGGCCTCGCGGAGCAGGCCCGCGATGGACACGTCCTTGCGCTGTGCCTGGTACTTGGTCTGGCCGACTCCGATGACGGCCGCGGGGATCTTCGCCATGGTCAACGACCCTCCATCGTGCAGACGAGGTTGTGCTGCAGGGCAGGCCCGGACGTCGCGTGCGCGAGCGCCTTGCCGGACGTGCCGTCCCATACCCGGGACGCGGCCTCGCCGATCCGGTTGAGGCCGGCGGTGAAGAGCGGGTTGGCGGTGAGCGCGCCACCGGACGGGTTGATGCTCACGTCGCCGCCGAGCCCGAGCGCGTCGCGCAGGATCAGCTCCTGGTGGCTGAACGGTGCGTGCAGCTCGGCCAGGTCCACCCCCTCCACGCCGGCGGCGCGGCCCGAGGCGGCGGTGCTCGTCGAGACCGTCAGATCCCTGGCGTTGAGGGCGATCGGCTCGATCCGGTGCTCGAACCCGGTGATCCACGCGGGGTTCGCGCGCGCCTCGCGGGCCTTGTCGCCGGCCGCGATCACGATGGCGGCGGCGCCGTCGGAGACCGGTGCGCAGTCCCAGCGGCGCAGCGGGTCGGCGTACATCGGCTGCGCCAGCACGTCGTCCAGCGAGATGGTGCCACGCCGGATCGCCCACTCGTTGCCGGCCGCGTCGGTCATCGATCGCGCGACGACCTCGGCCATCGCCTTCTCGTCCCACACGCCCCGGTCGAGTCCCTCGCGGGCCTGCAGGCCGGCCAGGGAGACCGCGTCGGCCCACAGCGGCTGCACCGTGTACGGGTCCAGCTGCAGCGACATGGTCTTGCGCAGCAGGCCGGCCGAGGCCTTGCCGAACCCGTAGACCAGCGCGGTGTCGACCTCGCCGGTCTGGATCTTCACCCAGGCCTCGTAGAGCGCCCAGGCCGCGTCCATCTCCACGTGCGACTCCATCACCGGCGGCAGCGCGCCGATGGCGTCGACCGCGGAGACGAACGAGAACGACCGCCCGGCCAGGTAGTCGCTGGAGCCGGAGCACCAGAAGTCGATGTCGGACTTGGTCCAGCCGGTCTGCTCGAAGAGCTCGGCGAAGATCGGGACGAGCAGCTCCACGCAGGTGGGCGAGCCGTCCATCTCCTTCATCTGTCGCTGGGCGAAGCCCACGACCGCAACGTCACGCAATGTCCGGCTCCTTCTACAGGTGCTGCTTGTAGGTCTCGTAGTCCGCGTCCGGCTCGCCGGTCGGGCGGAAGTAACGGATGTTGTTGAGGTCGGTGGTCCACTCCTCGCGGGGCTTCCAGACCGCCTCCACCCGCATCCCCATCCGTACGTCGGCCGCGTCCACGTCGAGGATCAGGTGCAGGAACGCGATGTCGGCGCCGTCGAGGAGCACGTACGCCGAGACGTACGGCGGCTCGATCTTCTGCCCCTGGAACGGAACGTTCACGATGCAGAAGGTGGTGACGGTGCCGCGGTCGGGCAGCTCGACCTCGTCGGTGGTCGGCACGCCATCGACCGGGCAGGCCCCGCGCGGCGGCACGTAGACCTTCTGGCAGACCGGGCAGCGCTGCCCGAACAGCTTGCCGTCGGCGAGGCCGCGGAAGAACTTCGACTCCTCGGGGGAGGCGGCGTAGACGTACTCGAGGTGCACGGGGCTGACGATCCCGGTGACCTCCGGCTCACCGCTCTCGACGGAGACGGAGACGGAGGCGGGCGCGTCGCCGGCGGGCTCGAAGCAGGCGATGTCGCGGATGCTGCCGGTGAGCTCGTCGGCCCAGCGGACCTGGACGCGCATGCCGGTGCTGATGTCTGCCGGGCTCTCGACCGCGACCGCGTGCAGCAGGGGCGCGTCGGCGCCGTCGAGCAGCACGTGCGCGAAGGCGAACGGCCGGTCCAGCGGCTGGCCGGCGAACGGCTCGGGCACCCAGGTCCAGCTCTGCACCACGCCGGCCCAGGAGACCGGCACCAGGTCGGTGACCGCCTCGTGGGTGACCGGGTCGTACTCGGGCGGCGGGACCACCACGGTGCCGTCGGCGAGCCGGCCGCCGAGCACCTGCTGCTGGGCGAGCGCCGACATGAACCGGGACAGCACCGGGCCGAGCGAGCGGGTGTAGTCGAACTCGACCTTCATCGGTGCACTGAGCGTGCGAGATTCCCCTGGGGCCATGGCACCAAAGTGAAACACGTTCTAGTATTCGGAGCAAGGAGAACCGCGACGCGAGGAGCAACATGAAGCTCGGACTGCAGCTGGGGTACTGGGGCGCGCAGCCGCCGGCCCACCACGGAGAGCTGGTGGCCGCCGCCGAGGACGCCGGGTTCGACGCGATCTTCACCGCGGAGGCGTGGGGCTCCGACGCGTTCACCCCGCTTGCCTGGTGGGGCCGCGAGACGAGGAGGGTGCGACTCGGCACCAGCATCGTGCAGATGTCCGGCCGGACGCCGACCAGCATCGCCATGCACGCGCTCACCCTGGACCACCTCTCCGGCGGCCGGATGGTGCTCGGCATGGGCGTCTCCGGCCCGCAGGTCGTCGAGGGCTGGTACGGCCAGCCCTTCGAGAAGCCGCTGGCGCGCACCCGGGAGGTCGTCGAGATCATCCGCAAGGTGCTCGCCCGCGAGGCCCCGGTGACCAACGACGGCCCGCACCACCCGCTGCCCTACACCGGTCCCGGCGCGCTCGGCCTGGGCAAGCCGCTCAAGCCGATCGTGCACCCGCTGCGCGCCGACCTGCCGATCTGGCTCGGCGCCGAGGGACCCAAGAACGTCGCCCAGACCGCCGAGATCGCCGACGGCTGGATCCCGATCTTCTACACCCCGAACAGCGCGTCGATGTACCAGCCATGGCTCGACGAGGGCTTCGCGCGCCCCGGCGCCCGACGTACGAGGAAGGACTTCGAGATCGCGGCGACCTGCCACCTGGAGATCACCGCGGACAACGGTCCCGCCCGCCAGGCCGTCATCGACGGCATGAAGCCGATCGTCGCGCTCTACATGGGCGGCATGGGCGCCAAGGAGATGAACTTCCATCACCAGGTCTTCACCCGGATGGGGTACGGCGACCTGGCCGACGAGGTGCAGCAGCTGTACCTGTCGGGGGAGAAGGACAAGGCCACCGGGCTGATCCCGGACGAGCTGGTCAACGACATGCACATCATCGGAGACGCGGGCTACGTCAAGGAGCGCGTCGCCCAGTGGGAGGAGACCGGAGTGACCACGTTGCTGCTCAGCTGCCGTGACGCCGACGAGGTGCGCAGGATCGCGGAGGTGCTCGCATGAGCGCGACCACCGACGAGACGCTGCGGATCGGGACCCACAACGGTCACCTCATGGTCGCCGCGCTGCGGCGCCACCACGACCGCCCGATCATCCATCTCGGCGACGTCACCCTGACCGGCCAGCAGGTCGCGGACCGGATCAGCACCTACATCCAGGCCTTCGAGTCGCTCGGCGCCGGCACCGGTACGGCGGGTGCGCTGCTCGCCCTGAACCGGCCCGAGGTGCTGTTCATCCTCGGCGCCGGGCAGACCCAGGGCTACCAGCGCACCTCGCTGCACCCGCTCGGCTCGGCCGACGACCACGCCTACGTGATCAACGACGCCGGTATCACCACGCTGATCGTGGACCCGTACTTCACCGAGCGGGCGCTGGAGCTGCTGGACAAGTGCCCCGGCCTCAAGCAGGTGCTCACCATCGGACCGGTCCCGGACGCGCTCGCCGCGCACGGGACCGACCTCACCGCGGCGGCCGCCGGGTTCGACCCGAAGCCGCTGACCGCGAAGCTGCTGCCGCCGGACCACATCGTCTCGATCACCTACACCGGTGGCACCACCGGCAAGCCCAAGGGCGTGGTCGGGATGACGCAGACGATGAACACGATGACGGGCGTCCAGCTCGCCGAGTGGGAGTGGCCGGAGAGCCCGCGCTTCCTCATGTGCACGCCGCTCTCGCACGCCGGCGCGGCGTTCTTCGTGCCCGTGGTCATCAAGGGCGGCACCCTGTTCGTCTCCTCCCGGTTCGACCCGGCCGAGGTGCTGGCCACCATCGAGGAGAAGAAGATCAACTCCTTGATGCTGGTGCCGACGATGCTCTACGCGCTCATGGACCACCCGGACTCGCGGACCCGCGACCTGTCCTCGCTGGAGACCGTCTACTACGGCGCCTCGCCGATCAACCCGGTGCGGCTCAAGGAGGCCATCGAGCGGTTCGGCCCGATCTTCGCCCAGTACTACGGTCAGTCCGAGGCACCGATGGTGATCTCGTACTTCCCCAAGGGCGACCACGTGGACGCGGACGGCAAGCCGATCGAGGCACGGCTGACCTCGTGCGGCCGACCCTCGGCGCTGGTGCGGACGGCGCTCCTCGGCGAGGACGGCAACCCGGTCCCGCAGGGCGAGCCGGGGGAGATCTGCGTCGCCGGACCGCTGCTCTCCGGCGGCTACTGGCAGCTGCCCGAGGAGACGGCCGCCACCTTCAAGGACGGCTGGATGCACACCGGCGACGTAGCCCGCGAGGACGAGGACGGGTTCTGGTACATCGTCGACCGCACCAAGGACATGATCGTCACCGGCGGCTTCAACGTCTTTCCGCGCGAGGTCGAGGACGTCGTCGCCGAGCACCCGGCGGTCGCCCAGGTCGGTGTCATCGGCATCCCGCACGAGAAGTTCGGCGAGGCCGTCACCGCGATCGTCGTGCTCCGGGACGGGTTCGAGCTGACCGAGCCGGTTGTCGCCGAGATCCAGGCCGCGGTGAAGGAGCGGAAGGGCGCCGTGCAGTCACCCAAGCAGGTGATCGCCGTCGACGCCCTCCCGCTCACCGCGCTCGGCAAGCCGGACAAGAAGGCCCTGCGCGCCCAGTTCTGGACCGGAGAGCGCTCGGTCGGCTGACCTCAGGGGCAGAGCGGCACGTTCGCGTTGTACGACGCGAACAGGTTGGCCGGGTTCTTGCGCCAGATCCACGCGTGCAGGGTCCACAGCCCGAGGCCCGGGTTCGGGATCATCTGCTGACCCAGGAAGTGCGGCGCCTCGGCGGCGTCGGACATCTTCACCAGGTACTCGACCGCGACCAGCTGGTTCTGGCCCTGGTGCACCTCGTAGACGAGGGCCTCGGGCTCGTTGCGGTCCAGCGCGCCGCCGTCGTTGAGCAGCCCGCCGTTGACCAGGTGCGTGCCCATGCCCTCGCCGGTGGCCCGGTTGTCGAAGCAGGGGAGTCCGGGGTCGCCGTACCCGTCGGCCTCGGCGGCCGGGATCGCGTGGTACTTCGCGGTCGCCGCGCGCACCCCGTCCATCCCGTCGGTGTGGGCGTGCGCCGTGCCGGCGTAGACCCCAGTGACCGCCAGCGCCCCGGCGCCGAGCGCGATCGCGACCCGGGTGGCCTCGCGGCGCACCTCAGGCGCCTTCCTGGACGAGATGGATCTCGTCGGCGACCAGGCCGTGCGCCTCGCGGTGCACGGTGACGGCCGCGTCGGGGTCCGGCGCGTCGACGAGGCAGAAGATCGTCCCCTGCGCCTCGTCGACCCAGTAGCGCAGGTACTGCACGTCGTGCTCGCCCTGGGCGGCCAGGTCGGCCTGGTGTGCCTGGGCGACGTCCTCGAGGCTGACGCCACCCTCGAGGTGGTGGACATCCATGTAGAGAGGCATTTCCGTGTTCCTTTCGTCTGCGTTCTTCGACGCTACGAACTACGGGGTGTGCCTCTCATCGGTTCCCTTCACCCATGTTGGCCGCGGGGACCACCTAGATCACCCGGCAGCAGCGACCAGCACTGCAGGTCGACCCGCTCGCCGTTCTTGTGGGGCATCGAGCGGTGGGTGCCCTCGTAGGTGTACCCGGCCTTCTCGGCGACCCGCTGCGAGGCGACGTTCTCGGTGTCGATCAGCAGCGTCAGCCGCAGGAAGCCGGCGTCGAGCGCCCAGCGGGTGAGCAGGTCCAGCGCGGCGGTGGCGATGCCCCGCCCGCGGGCCCACGGGCTCACCGCGTAGCCGAGCTCGACCTGCAGGCCCTCGCGGTCGAGCGGCCCGGTGACGGCGTACCCGGCGAACTCCTCGCCGTCGACGATCGCCCAGTGCTCGCGGTCCTCCTCGATGAACCGCTTGCGCCAGAGCTGCACCCAGCCCGGCGGGGTTGGCACCGGGATGCCGGTGAACCGCAGGATCGCGTCGTCGACGATGGTTCGCTCCATCGGATCGACGTGCTCGTCGGCGAACGGAACCAGGCGCACGGTCATGCCGCGGAGGCTAGTCGGGCACCATGACGCCATGCCGCTCAATTTCCGCTTCCGCAACGGCGCCCACGGCTACGGTCTCGTCACGAAGACGCTGCACTGGCTCACCGTGGCGCTGCTGGCCGCGCAGTTCACCGTCGGGTACCTGATGGACGACGAGCGCGGCCGCGGCAGGGGCCGCGGGAGAGGACACGGTTCAGGTCACGGATCCGGGCACGGACGCGGCGGGGACGACTTCGACCGCCTGGACCTGCTCCCGGTGCACGTGACCCTGGGCGTGCTCATCCTGCTCGTCGCGACGGCTCGCGTGGCCTGGCGGCTCGGCACCGACCTGCCGCCGTGGGACGAGCGCCTCGGCCCGGTCCAGCGGCGGATCGTGCACCGCACCGAGCAGGTCCTGCTGGCCTCGCTGTTCCTGGTCCCGGGGACCGGCCTGGCGCTGCTGCTCAGCGGCGAGGACGACCTGCTGTGGCTCCACGTGAGCGCGCACGTCCTGTTCTTCACCGCGCTGGCCGCGCACCTCGCGATGGTGCTCGGCAAGCGCCTGCTGCCGCGGATGCTCTGACCCTCAGCCGGCGAGGAACGAGAACCGCACCTCGCGCTCGTCGTTGTCGACGTTCAGGTCGACCAGGCAGATCGACTGCCAGGTGCCGAGCAGCAGCCGGCCATCGGTCACCGGCACGGTCGCGTAGGGCGGGAGGAACGCCGGCATCACGTGCGAGCGGCCGTGTCCCCGGCTGCCGTGCTGGTGCCGCCAGCGGTCGTCGGCGGGAAGCAGGCCGTCCAGGGCGGCGAGCAGGTCGGTGTCGCTGCCGGCGCCGGTCTCCACGATCGCCAGGCCCGCGGTCGCGTGCGGGACGAAGACGTGCAACAGGCCGTCGCCGCGCTCGCGCGCCCAGGCACGGGCGTCCTCGGTCAGGTCGACGATGGTCTCGGTCGAGCCGGTCCGGTAGCTGCGGGTGTCGGTCTCCATGACACCAGCCTGCACGACTGCCCGCTCGACGCAATCCCGCGCCGACGTACTGCCCGCTCGCTGCCATCCCGCGGGTACAAACTGCCCGCTCGCGCGGAGTTCAGGAGCCGGTGAAGTGCGGGGGGCGCTTCTCGAGGAAGGCGCGGGGGCCCTCCTTGGCGTCGTTCGAGGAGAAGACCGCGGCACCGATCCGGGCGTCGTCGGCCCAGCACTCGTCCTCGTGCTTGCCCTCGGAGTCCCGCATGGTCTTGAGGATCGCCTGCACCGCCAGCGGGCCGTTGGCGGCGATCATGTCGGCCAGCTCGTGAGCCTTGGCCAGCGCCTGGCCGTCCGGAACGACGTGCCCGATGAGGCCGAGCTCCTTGGCCTCCGGGGCCTTGAGCGTCCGGCCGGTGAGCAGCAGCTCGGCGGCGACGGTGTAGGGGATCTGCCGGGGGAGGCGGACCGCGGAGCCGCCCATCGGGTACAGCGACCAGCGCGCCTCGGCGACGCCGAACTTCGCCGACTCGCCGGCCACCCGGATGTCGGTGCCCTGGAGGATCTCGGTGCCGCCGGCGATCGCCGGGCCCTCGACCGCGGCGATCAGCGGCTTCGTCAGCCGGAATCCCTTGAGCAGCCCCTTGATGACGGTCGGGTCGTACTCGCCGGACTCGAAGCTCTCCGACGGCGGCTTCTCGTCGGCCGCCTTGAGGTCCATCCCGGCGCAGAAGTAGCCGCCCGCGCCGGTGAGGATGCAGACCCGGATCTCGGGGTCCTCGTTGACCCGGTCCCAGGCCGACTCCATGATCCGCAGCATCTCCGAGGAGAGCGCGTTGCGCCGCTCGGGCCGGTTCATCGTCACGATGAGCTTGTGGCCGTCCTGCTCGACCAGGCAGTCGGGGGTCGTCCGTACGTCGGCGGCGGTGTCCGTCATGGGACGAATGCTAGCCCTAAACGAGAACGTGTTCTAGTATCGCGGCATGGCCCTCAACATCGCTGACCTCTTCGAGCATGCCGTCGACGCGGCGCCCGACAAGCCGGCCGTGAAGGTGGGTGACCGGACCGTCACCTATGCCGAGCTGGAGTCCGAGAGCAACAAGCTGGCGCACTACCTGCAGGCCCAGGGCGTGCAGCCGGGGGACCACGTCGCCATCTACGCCAAGAACAGCATCGAGCACGTCGTCGCGGTGCTCGCGGTGGTCAAGATCCGTGCGGTCACCATCAACGTGAACTACCGGTACGTCGAGGGCGAGCTCGACTACCTCTTCGACAACTCCGACGCGGTCGCGGTGATCTTCGAGCGCACCTACGCCCCGCTGGTGGCCAAGTGCGCGCCGAAGCACGACAAGCTCACCACCTTCGTCGCCATCCCGGACGTCATCGAGCCCGACGACCAGTCCGACATCAGCGAGTTCGGTGGCGTCCTGTACGCCGACGCGCTGGCCGGCCAGTCCGACGTACGGGACTTCGGTGAGCGCAGCCCCGACGACCTGCACATCATCTACACCGGCGGCACCACCGGCTTCCCCAAGGGCGTCATGTGGCGCCACGAGGACTTCTGGCGGGTGCTCGGCGGCGGCATCGACTTCTACACCGGCGAGCCGCTCAGCGAGTACGACCAGTCCGAGCAGGCCAAGCAGGACGGCCGGATGGTCACCTTCCCGCTCAGCCCGCTCATGCACGGTGGCGCCCAGGCCGGCCTGCTGATGCACCTGTTCGCCGGGCACCTGACCATCCTCGAGCCCAAGTTCGACCCGCAGCGGACCTGGGAGATCATCGACGAGAACGGCGTGATGCTGATCTTCATGACCGGCGACGCGATGGCCCGGCCGCTGATCGAGGAGTTCGAGCGCAAGGCGGCCACCGGCACGCCGTACGACGGGAACAGCCTGTTCGCCGTCTCCTCCAGTGCCGCGATCTTCTCCCCGGAGGTCAAGGAGCGCTGGATCGCCGCGCTGCCGAACCCCGTCTACACCGACTCCGTCGGCGCCTCCGAGACCGGCTTCCAGGGCATGGGCATGCAGGACAAGGAGCACATCAGCAGCGACGGCCCGGTGGTCGCGCTCGGTCCGAACAGCGTCGTCCTCGACGAGCAGAACAACGTGCTCGACATGGAGAGCAACGTCGGCAAGATCGGCCGCCTCGGCCGCGGCGGCTCGGTCCCGGTCGGGTACTACAAGGACCCGGAGAAGTCCGCGGCGACCTTCCTCGAGGTCGACGGCAAGCGCTACTCGGTGCCCGGCGACTTCGCCCGGATCGAGGAGGGCAACCGGGTCACCCTGCTCGGCCGCGGCTCCAACTGCGTCAACACCGGTGGCGAGAAGGTCTACCCCGAGGAGGTCGAGATGGCGATCAAGCGCCACCCGGCCGTGTACGACGTGCTGGTGGTCGGCATCCCGGACGCCAAGTTCGGCCAGGCCGTGGCCGCCGTCGTCCAGCCCCGCGAGGGCGAGACCGTCGAGCTCGAGGAGCTGCGCGAGTTCCTGCGCGAGTACCTGTCCGGCTACAAGCTGCCCCGCGCGCTGACCCTGGTCCCCGAGATCCCGCGCAACGCCACCGGCAAGGCGCAGTACCCGCGCGCCAAGGAGCTGGCCATCGAGGACCTGAAGACCCGTGAGGGAGTGAGCGCCTGATGCGCACCGAGCTCTGCGAGCGGCTGGGGATCGAGTACCCGATCTTCGCGTTCACGCCGTCGGAGAAGGTGGCCGCGGCGGTCTCCCGCGCCGGCGGCCTGGGCGTGCTCGGCTGCGTGCGGTTCAACGACGCGGCCGAGCTGGACGAGACGCTCACCTGGATGGACGAGAACACCGACGGCAAGCCGTACGGCGTCGACGTCGTGATGCCGATGAAGATCCCCACCGAGGGCACCTCGGTGGACCTCAAGGCGATGATCCCGGGCGAGCACATCACCTTCGTCGAGGAGACCCTGCGCAAGCTCGGCGTGCCGCCGCTGCCGGAGGGCGAGGGCCGCGAGGGGGTCCTCGGCTGGCTGCACTCGACGGCGCGCTCGCACGTGGACGTGGCGCTCCAGCACCGCCCGGTGCTGATCGCCAACGCCCTCGGCACCCCGCCCAACGACGTCATCGAGCAGGCGCACGAGCACGGTGTGCTGGTCGCGGCGCTCGCGGGCGCGGGCAAGCACGCGGCCTCGCACGTCGCGAACGGCGTCGACATCATCGTCAGCCAGGGCTACGAGGCCGGCGGGCACACCGGCGAGATCGCCAGCATGGTGCTCACCCCGGAGATCGTCGACGCGGTCGGCCTGGAGGTACCGGTGCTCGCCGCCGGCGGCATCGGCTGCGGCCGCCAGGTGGCCGCCTCGCTGGCGCTGGGCGCGCAGGGCGTCTGGACGGGCTCGCTGTGGCTGACCGTCGCCGAGTACGACCTCGGCAGCGGCACTGCGATCAGGGACGCGCTGCTCAAGGCCAAGTCCTCGGACACCGTGCGCAGCCGCGTCTACACCGGCAAGCCGGCCCGGCTGCTGAAGAACAAGTGGACCGCCGCCTGGGAGGAGGAGGGCGCCCCGGCGCCGCTGCCGATGCCGCTGCAGAACCTCCTCGTCTCCGACGCGCACAACCGGATGAACATGGGCGACGACCCGGACGCGGTCGCGATGCCGGCCGGCCAGATCATCGGCCGCACCAACGAGGTGAAGCCGGTCGCCCAGGTGATGGCCGAGCTGATCGCCGAGTACGAGGAAACTGTCGCGCGCTTGGAGAAGATCCGGGGTTAGCATCTGCGGGTGCTGGTCTCCCTCCTCGCCTTCACCGGGGCCGCGGTCCTCATCGTGCTGCTGCCCGGCCCGGACACGCTGGTCGTGGTCCGCAGCATCCTGCGCGGCGGCCGACGCCAGGGGATCCTGACCGCGCTCGGCAACCTCACCGGCCTGATCGTCTGGGTGACCTGCGCGGTCCTCGGCATCGCCGCGCTGCTGCGCGCCAGCGAGGTCGGTTACAACGCGCTGCGCGTCGTCGGTGCCTGCTACCTGGTCTTCCTCGGCGTCCAGGCGTGGCGCACCCGTGGCCAGGTGGCCTCCGAGGAGCCGGCCGGCCGCGCGAGCCTGCTCGGCTCGGGCTTCCGCGCGGGGATCCTCACCAACCTGCTCAACCCGAAGGTCGGCGTCTTCTTCGTGACCTTCCTGCCGGGCTTCGTGCCGGATGGTGCCTCGGTCGCCGCGACGACGGCCCTCTACGGCGCCGTGTTCGTGGTCCTGACCGCGCTCTACTGGGTGCTGCTCCTCGGCCTGGCCGGCAAGGTCACCGCCTGGATGAACACCCCGGCGATCCGGCGTCGCCTGGACATGGCGACCGCGGGCGTGCTGGTGGCCTTCGGCGTCCGCCTCGCCACCGAGTGAGCCACGGAGTGAGATGACCTCCTGACGGGACGCTTCTGCTACGGCAGGGTTCCCACATGGGGATACGGAACGTCTCGTCTCGTTTGGCTGCCCGCCGTCTGCTGGTGGTGCTCGTGGCCGTGTGCCTCGCTCTCGGCACCTGGCTCGTCTCCGGCAGCTCCGGGGCCGGCGTCCCCGCGGCCGCGCCGCCGGTGCCCCGCGCCCACTGCGGGCCGGGCTCGCTGCCCGAGACCTCCACCCAGGGGCGCGTGCCCAAGGCCGACTACACCAGTGGCCGGGTCGCGCGGGGCTACCGCTGCAACACCGCGCAGGTCAGCCACCAGGGCAGCTCGGGCGGCTTCAAGACGCTGCGCTACACCGACGCGAACGGGCACACCTGCGCGTTCTACGACTCCACCCTGACCCTGCCGCGCGACGTGATCGCCAACGTGCTGTCCAAGGACGGCCTCGGCGTCGTGGTGCTGGACATGACCGACCCCGCGCACCCGCGGCGGACCGCCAACCTGGCCACCCCGGGCATGCTCAGCCCGCACGAGTCGCTGCTGGTCAACGCCCGGCGCGGCCTGCTGGTCGGCGTCACCGGCACCGCGGCCACCGCGCCCGGGATCCTCGACGTGTACGACGTCAAGCAGGACTGCCGCCGCCCACGGCTGCGCTCCTCGACGCTGTCGGGCCTCTTCGGGCACGAGAGCGGCTTCTCCCCGGACGGGCTCACCTACTACGTGGCCGGCGCCGCCGGCGGCACCCTGGTCGCGGTCGACCTGACCCGGCCGCGACGGCCCCGGATCGTCGCGAAGCAGGGCGGTGTCGTCTACCACGGCGTCCGGCTCTCCGCCGACGGCCGGACCATGTACGTCGCGCACATCGGGTCGCCCAGCGCCGGCGGCATCACCGGCGGCGGGCTGCGCATCCTGGACGTCTCCGGCATCCAGGACCGGCGCCCGGGCGCGAAGTTCAAGATCCTCTCCACCCTGCACTGGCGGAACGTCTCGATCCCGCAGGTGGCCGAGCCGTTCACCCGCAACGGCCACCGCTACGTGCTCGAAGTGGACGAGTTCGTCGACCTGTTCAGCTTCAAGGGGCTGGCGAACCTGACCACCGCACCCGTGGGCGCGGCCCGGATCATCGACGTCCAGGACCCGCGGCACCCGCGGGTCGTCAGCGACATCCGGCTCACGGTGCACCAGCCCGACCAGCGGTACGGGCCGCAGAAGCGCGACCCGGGCGCGTCCTTCGTGGCGCAGGGCTACGCGGCGCACTACTGCGGGATGCCGACGCGGACGAACCCGAAGATCGCCGGCTGCTCGATGATCCTGTCGGGCCTGCGGCTCTTCGACATCCGCGACGTGCGACACCCGAAGGAGGTCGGGTACTTCAACAAGCCGGTGCGCAAGAACACCAGGCTCGCGCTGATCCCGACCTTCGGCGCCTACGCGATGTCCCAGCCCGCGTGGGACGTGCGGCGCAACGAGGTCTGGTACACCGACGCCAACTCGGGCTTCTACGTCGTCCGGCTCACCAACGGGGTGCAGCGGCTGCTGCACTGAGAGTCGGGCTACCGCGTCTTGACGACGTTGGTCTTGGCGACCTTGTCGTGCAGGGCCTGCTTGCGGTTGTCCCAGAGCGGCCACAGGTAGTCCAGCAGGGAGCCGATCGAGCACAGGCTCAGCAGCGCGGCGATGGCGACCCGCCCGAACACGTTGCCGGCCGGCAGGTTGGGCGCGTCGCGGAGCCGGACGCGCAGCCCGAGGATCATCTTGCCCGGGGTGGCCTGCTTCCAGATCAGGAAGCCGATCTCATAAGCCAGGCCGATCACGAAGCCGGCCAGCAGGATCAGCCAGAAGGCAGCCGGTGGCTCGACCGTGCCGGAATCGTCCTCGAAGAACAGCTTCATCGCGTCCCACTGCGACGCCGCCAGCGGCACGGCGACCAGGCCGTTCAGGATCAGCACGAAGAGGGTGTCCAGGAGCTTCGCTCCCACCCGAGCGCCCCAGCTCGCCAGCGGCACTCCGTCCGGGGTCACCCCGCGGGGCTCCTGGCCGTACGGGTAGGCGTAAGGCTGGTACGGCTGCTGGCCGTAGGGCTGCTGGTACGGCGAGGCCTGCTGGCCGTACGGCTGCCCGTACTGCTGACTCGGGTCCTGCCCGTAGCCGCCGTACGGGTTGGCGGAGTAGCCGGGAACCTGGCCGGGCTGCTCGGGAGGCTGCGGTGCGACCGGCGTCACCGGTGGGGCGGCGGGCTCGTGCACGTGCTCGGTCCAGCGCTGGCCGTCCCAGTAGCGGAGCCGGCCGGGGCGGTCGGCGTACGCGGGGTCGGGCTCGGGGTACCAGCCGGCGGGCGTCTGCGTCATGGCCCCGATCCTGGCAGATCAGGAGTACCGGCGGCCGCGTGCCTCGCGCGTCCAGGTGACCGTGTCCAGCCCGGCGGCCCGCAGGTCGCGCTTGAGCACCTTGTTCGTGGCCGTCCGGGGCAGCGCGTCCAGCACCCGCACGAACCGTGGCCACGCCTTCGGGGACAGGTCCGGCTGCGCCTCCAGGAACGCGGCCCACTCGTCGGCGTCCAGGGGTGCCGCGGTCACCAGGGCGACCGCGAGCTGGTCGCCGGCACTCGGGTCCGGCACCGCGTAGACGGCCGCCTCGGAGATCGCCGGGTGGCGCAGCAGGATCCGCTCGACCGGCGCGGCGGCCAGGTTCTCCCCGTCCACGCGCAGCCAGTCCGCGGTCCGGCCGGCGTAGTAGACCCACCCGTCGGCGTCCCGGTAGGCCAGGTCGCCGCTCCAGTACATGCCGCCGCGCATCCGCTCGGCGGTCGCGGCCTCGTCGTTGTAGTAGCCCGCGAACTGGCCGGCACCCTGGGTGTTCACCAGCTCCCCGACGCACTCCTCGAGGTTGGTGACCCGGCCGAGCTCGTCGTACGTCGCCCGCGGGCACTCGGTCATCGTCTCCGGGTCGAGCACCGCGACGCCCGGCGCCGGCTGCCCGAGGGAGCCCGGGGGAGTGTCCGGCGTCCGGCTGACCACGACCGCGTTCTCGGTGGACCCGAACCCGTCGACCACCCGGCACCCGAACCGTCGCGCGAAGGCGGCGGTGTCCCGGTCGCCGGCCTCGTTGCCGAAGACGAGACGCAGCGGGTTGTCCGCGTCGTCGGGCTCCTCCGGGGTCGCCAGCACGTAGGCCAGCGGCTTGCCGACGTAGTTCGCGTACGTCGCGCCGTACCGGCGTACGTCGTCGAGGAAGCCGCTCGCCGAGAAGCGCGCGACCGCGAGCGCGGCACCGTTGTGCACCGCCGGGCCCCACCCGGCCATCACCGCGTTGGAGTGGAACAGCGGCATCGAGACGTAGTGCACGTCCTCGCCGCTGAGCCCGAGCCGCTCGGTGAGGTAGGCCGCCGGGAAGGTGACCTTCTCGTGGGTGATGCGGACCGCCTTGGGGTCGCCGGAGGTGCCGCTGGTGAAGATGAGCATGAAGAGGTCGTCGGGGGAGACCTCCACCGCCGGCGGTTGAGGAGGTCGCGCCGCGCCTGTCCCGCAACCCTCCACGACCCTGACCCCTGCCAGGTCCAGGCCCTCCAGCAGGTGGGCCAGCGACGGCTCGGCGACCAGCACCTGCACGTCGGCCTTCCGTACGTCGGCCAGCAGCGCGTCCCCGCGGCGGGTGGTGTTGAGCCCGACCAGGACGTGGCCGCCGAGTCCGGCGGCGGCCAGCTGGAACGCCATCTCCGGCGTGTTCTCGGCGAGCACGCCGACGTGCGGCGGGCGAGCCGGGTCGAGCAGGCCGGCCAGCGCCGCCGCCCGGGCCTGCGCGATCGCGACGTACTCCCGCCAGGACCAGCGCTCGTCGCCGTACAGGAGTGCTGTCGCGTCGTCGTCCGCCCGGGCGACGAGCAGCTCCCGGAGGGTGCTCACACGGGCTCGTCGGCCAGCAGGCGACCCACCTTCCGGGCCTGGTCGGTGGCCCCGCCGAGCAGGAACTCACCGAGCTTGCCGGCGGTGAAGTAGCGGTGCGCCTCGCCGTCCAGGTCGATGCCGACGCCGCCGTGCACGTGCACGGTGGTGTGCGCGACCTTGTGACCGGCATCCGCGGCCCAGAGCTTGGCCGCGGCGATCTCCTTCTCCGCGGGCAGTCCCTCCTCGAGCCGCCAGGCGGCCTGCCAGAGCATCAGCTCGGTGCCGAGCACGTCGATGTAGCCGTCGGCGAGCCGCTGGGAGACGGCTTGGAAGGTGCCGATCGGGCGGCCGAACTGCTCGCGGGTCTTGGCGTACTGCGCGGTCAGGTCGAGGGCGCCCTTGACGATGCCGAGCTCGAGCGCGGTCGCGGCCAGGGTGAGCCGCTGCTGCAGCCAGGCGACGACCTCCTCGCCGGCACCGACGCCGCCGAGGATGCGCGCGGCCGGGACCTTGGCCCGGTCCAGGTCGAGGCGGGCGACCAGGTTGCCGTCGCTGATCCGCTGCGGGGTGATCGCCACGCCCGGGTCGTCCGGGTGCACCAGGAAGGCGGTGACGCCGTCGGCGGTCTGGGCAGGCACGATGAAGAGCTCGGCGATGGTGCCCGCGGGCACGACGCTCTTGGTGCCACTGATGAGCCAGTGCTCGCCGTCGAAGTCGGCGCTCGTGGTCGGGGGCGAGGGCACGTGGTCGCGCTCCTCCGCGATGGCTGCGGTGAGGATCGCCTGGCCGGTGCTCGCGCCCTCGAGCCACATCCCCTGCGCGGCCGCGTCGCCGAACCTCGCGATCGCCATCGCGGCGGGCAGGTGGCTGGCCAGCGGCGCGGGCGCGACGTACCTGCCGGCCTCGATCAGCATCGTGCAGAGCTCGACCAGGCCGAGTCCGGAGCCGGCCAGCGACTCGGGCAGGCAGAGCCCGAGGAGGCCGGAGTCGCCCAGCCGTGACCACAGCTCGGGGTCGAACCGGCCCTCGCCCGCGTCGACCGCCTTGAGCCGCTCGGGGGTGCACTCGTTCTTGAAGACCATCGCGGCCAGCGCGCCGGCGTCGGTCTGGGTCTCGGAGAAGGAGAAGTCCACGGTGTCGTCCTGTCTATCGCTTGGCCGGGGGCAGGCCGAGGCCGACGTACCCGATGATGTCCCGCTGGATCTCGTTGGTGCCGCCGCCGAAGGTCATCACCAGCGACGAGCGGTAGAAGCGCTCCAGCCGGCCGCGCAGCACCGCGCCGGGCGAGGTGCCCTCGACGACCGCGTCCGGGCCGACGATCTCCATCAGCGAGCGGTAGACCTCGGTGGCCAGCTCGGAGCCGTAGACCTTGGTGGCCGACGCGTGCGCGGGGGAGAGGTCCTCGGTGGCCGAGGCGAGCTTCCAGTTGAGCAGCTTGAGCATCTCCGCGCGGGCGTGCGCCCTGCCGAGCAGCACCTGCACCCACTCGGCGTCGATGACCCGGGTGCCGTCGGGGTTCTTGGTGTTCTGCGCCCAGTCGCGCACCTGCTCCAGCGAGTGCACCAGCGGCGCCGCCGAGGTGAGCGCGACCCGCTCGTGGTTGAGCTGGTTGGTCATCAGCGCCCAGCCGCCGTTGAGCTCGCCGACGAGGTTGCCGACCGGCACCCGCACGTCGTCGTAGTACGTGGCGCTGGTGCTGACCCCGGCGACGGTGTGCACCGGGGTGTAGGAGAAGCCCTGGGCGCTGGTCGGCACCAGGATCATCGAGAGGCCCTTGTGCCGCGGCAGGTCCGGGTCGGTGCGGCAGGCCAGCCACACGTAGTCGGCGTACTGGATGAGCGAGGTCCACATCTTCTGGCCGTTGATGACCCACTCGTCGCCCTCGACGACCGCCTTGGTCGCCAAGCTGGCCAGGTCGGTGCCCGAGCCGGGCTCGGAGTACCCGATCGAGAAGTGCATCTCGCCCTTGAGGATCTTGGGCAGGATCTCTTCCTTCTGCGCCTCGGTACCGAAGCGCATGATCGTCGGGCCGACCGTGTTGAGGGTCAGGTAGGGGATCGGCACGCCGGCGATGGCGGCCTCGTCGGTGAAGATGAGCTGCTCCATCATGGAGCGGTTCTGGCCGCCGTACTCCTCGGGCCAGCCGATGCCGAGCCAGCCGTCCTCGCCGATCTGCCGGATGACGGACTTGTAGACCCCTGCGTCGCCGAACTCGCCCGACTCCTCGCCGAAGTCCCCCGTGGCGGTGGACAGCCCGGCGCGGATCTCGGGGGTCACCAGCTCGGTGAAGTACCCCCGGAGCCGGGTACGGAGCTGTTCCTGCTCCTCGGTCAGTGCGATCCTCATGGAAGCCATCCTCAACGCGTCGGAGCGACCGGAAAAGCCCGGGACTGGAAATACACGGGCTGGATTAACTGCGGGTAAAACTATAACCTGTTCTCGTTTTGGTACACACCCTGGGGAGGCCCGAATGAGCACCACCACCGATGCCCGTGCCCTGGACCAGGGGATCCCGCCGGCCCGGTACGCGCGTGGCTGGCACTGTCTCGGGCTGGCGGAGTCCTTCCGCGACGGCAAGCCGCACGCGATCCGGGCCTTCGGTGGCAAGCTCGTCGTCTGGCAGGACTCGAAGGGCGAGCTCAACGTGCTCGACGGCTACTGCCGGCACATGGGCGGCGACCTGACCCAGGGTGAGGTCAAGGGCGACGAGATCGCCTGCCCGTTCCACGACTGGCGCTGGGGCGGCGACGGCAAGTGCAAGGCGATCCCGTACGCCCGCCGGATCCCGCTGCGCGCCAAGACCCAGCGCTACGAGACCGCGATCCGCAACGACGCGCTCTTCCTCTGGTACGACCCGGAGGGCTCGCCCGCCGATCACGACATCCTGCCGTACGAGCTGCCCGGCCTGGCCGAGGGCGAGTACAGCGACTGGAGCTGGAACGTCACCGAGATCGAGGGCTCGAACTGCCGCGAGCTCATCGACAACGTCGTGGACATGGCGCACTTCTACTACGTGCACTTCTCGTTCCCGACCAGCTTCCGCAACGTCTTCGAGGGCCACGTGGCCACCCAGTTCATGGAGTCCACCGGCCGGCCCGACAAGGCGGGCGGCTACGCCTCCGGCGGCACCGACCTGTTCCTCAAGTCCGAGGCCACCTACTACGGGCCGTCGTACATGATCAACTGGCTCTGGGTCGACTACAAGGGCTTCAAGACCGAGGTCATCCTCATCAACACCCACATCGCGACGTCGCCGGACAGCTTCACGCTGCAGTACGGCCTGATCGTCAAGAAGCCCGAGGGCCTCGACGACGACACCGTGAAGATCATCGCCGAGAAGTACACCAAGATGTTCGGCGAGGGCTTCCTCCAGGACGTGCACATCTGGCGCAACAAGGTGCCGGTGCAGAACCCGCTGCTCTGCGAGGAGGACGGGCCGGTCTACCAGCTGCGTCGCTGGTACGAGCAGTTCTACGTCGACCAGGCCGAGATCAAGCCGGAGATGGTCGAGCGGTTCGAGTTCGAGGTGGACACCACCAAGGCCAACGAGTTCTGGCACGAGGAGGTCGCCGAGAACCTGCGGAAGAAGGCCGAGGAGGACGCCGAGGCCGGCCGCCCGGTGGCGCACTGATGGTCTCCTTCGCTCCCACCTCGCCCGACACCGCCGAGGACCAGCGGCTCTACACCGAGGCACGCCTCGTCGAGGTGGCCTGCCTGGACTGCCTGGCCACGGTGCGGGTGAAGAAGAACAGCGAGCAGCACACCTCGATCCAGTGGGACGCCGAGTCGTTGTCGCAGTGCGCGGAGTTCGCCCGTGCCGCGTCCCAGCCAGGGGGACGGCCGGTCCGCGCCGCCTGTTCCCGGCTACGCTCCTCCATCGACCAGGCCGTCCGGGACGGCGCGATCGAGGTGGGGGCAACCGATGGCTACTGAGTCCTTCGTGCTGAACGTCGCGGAGGTGATCGAGGAGACCGCGGACGCCCGTTCGGTGGTCTTCGAGGTGCCCTCGGAGCTGCAGGAGAAGTTCGCCTACACGCCGGGGCAGTTCCTCACCGTCGCGGTGCCCAGCGAGCGCACCGGCCTGGTGGCGCGCTGCTACTCGCTGTCGAGCTCGCCGCACAGCGGCCGGCACCAGATCACCGTGAAGCGCACCGTCGACGGCTACGCCTCGAACTGGATCTGCGAGCAGCTCAAGGCCGGCGACACCCTGCGGGTGCTGCCGCCGAGCGGCATCTTCACCCCCAAGGACATCGACGCCGACTTCCTGCTCTTCGGCGGCGGCTCCGGCATCACCCCGGTCATCTCCATCGCTCGTACGGCGCTGGAGAAGGGCACCGGCAAGGTGGTGCTCTTCTACGCCAACGAGAACGAGTCGTCGGTGATCTTCGCCGGCGAGCTGGCCTCGCTGGTGCAGGAGTACCCGGACCGGTTCACCGTGGTGCACTGGCTGGTCTCGCTGCAGGGGCTGCCCTCGGAGACCCAGCTGGCCCACTTCGCCTCGTACTTCATGAGCTACACCGCCTTCGTCTGCGGTCCGGCGCCGTACATGAAGGCGGTCACCAACGCCCTCAAGGAGCTCGGCTTCCCGCGCGAGCGCCGGCACCAGGAGAAGTTCGTCTCGCTCGGCGGCAACCCCTTCGGCGACGTCGAGGAGGTGCTGGCCGCGCAGGCCGAGCTGAAGGAGGCCGACGACGCCGAGGACGCGGACGACGCTCCTGCCTTCGCGGGTCCGGTCGCGCTCGAGGTCGAGCTCGACGGCCAGAGCTACGCCTTCGACGACTGGACCGGCCAGCAGGTGCTGCTGGAGTTCCTGGAGAGCAAGGGCGTGGACGCGCCGTTCTCCTGTCGCGAGGGCAACTGCAGCTCGTGCGCGTGCGTGGTCCTCGAGGGCGACCTGGCGATGAAGCACAACGAGGTGCTCGACGACGAGGACCTCGCCGACGGCATCCGGCTGACCTGCCAGGGCCTGCCGCTGACGGAGACGCTGAAGATCAGCTACAACGGCTGATCGTCGACCTCGTCGACCTCTTCGTCGTCCTCGCCGCTGATCGGCAGGAAGACCGACTGCTGGCGCTGCCGCGGCGGCGCCACCGACTCCGCCCCGAACACCCGCCGCCGCAGCCCGCGGGTGAGCACGCCCAGGGGAGCGGTGAGCACGTAGGTGTAGGCCACCACGAGCATCGTCGTGGCGGGCGCGAGCGCCAGCCCGGTGAAGAACGCGACCGCGACCAGGCCGGTGGTGATCCGGGCCTGCTGGGTGCGCGGGGTGACCAGGTCGCGGAACGAGCGGTACCGGACCGTGGAGACCATCAGCACCGCCGGCACCACGCTGATGATGGCCGGCAGCAGGATCTTCGGCCCCACGTCCGCCTCGGGCTGCTCGAGCGCGAAGACGGTCGCGATGACCACCGCGGCCGCACCCGGGCTGGGCATCCCGATGAAGTAGCGCTTGTCCGCGTGCGGGTCGATGGTGAAGTTGAACCGGGCCAGCCGGAAGGCCGCGCAGGCGAGCCAGAAGTACGCCGCGAACCAGGCCACCACCGGCCACTCCGGGAGCACCCAGGTGTAGACGAGCACCGCCGGGGCCAGCCCGAAGGAGATCAGGTCGGCCAGCGAGTCCAGCTGCACGCCGAACGGCGAGGTGGCACCGACCAGGCGGGCGACCGCGCCGTCGCAGATGTCCATCACGATCGCCAGCGTCATCAGGATCGCGGCCCAGTGGATGTGGTCGTTGAAGGCGAGCGGCACCGCGGAGAACCCGCAGGCCATGTTGGCCGCGGTGAACATGCTCGGCGCGGTGACCCGCAGCCGCTCCCGGGTCGGCAGCTGGCGCAGCGAGACGACCTCGGCGCCGGAGTGCGAGGCGATCCGGAACCGGCGCCGCCGCAGCCGCGGCCGGCGCAGCAGCCGGCGCCGGCGTTGCTCGGCCTCGTCGCCGGTCTCGGGGGTCGCGGCGGGGACGTCGCTCATCGCCACGTCCCCAGGACGGTCTGCCCGGCGACGGTGCGCTCGCCGGCGGCCACGGTGAGCTCGACCTCGGGCGGCACGAACACGTCCATCCGGGAGCCGAACTTCATCAGGCCGATCCGCTGCCCGGTGGTGATCTTGTCGCCGGGGCGGACCCGGGTGACGACCCGGCGCGCGACCAGGCCGACGATCTGCCGGAAGACGACACGTCTCGTCTGGTTGCCGACCTGCTTCTCCACCGTGATCTCGCTGCGCTCGTTCTCGGTGGCGCTCTCGAACTTGTACGCGGCCAGCCAGCGGCCGGGGCGGTAGGTCACGTCGGTGACGGTGCCGCCGTACGGCGTGCGGTTGATGTGCACGTCGAAGACGGACAGGAAGATGCTCACCTGCTGCCAGTCCTCGCAGCCCTCCGGGGCCACGCCGGCCTGCACGGGCCCGGCGTGCATCACCTTGCCGTCGGCGGGTGCGAGCACCACGTCCGGGTCGGCGGGGGTGCGGTCGATGCCGCGCTCGGGGTCGCGGAAGAAGGCCACGATCCCGGCCGGCAGGGCGAGCAGGGCTGCCGCCGTACGGCGTCGTCCGGTCAGCGCGGCCAGGACCGCGGGGACGGCTCCGACCGCGGCAGCCGGCCAGGCCTCGCGGTCAATCGTCGTCGGCACAGCATTCTCCGTTTCGTCTCCGGGCACGGTGAACCCATGTCCCCCGTGCACGCGAGAACGCTACCCGAGCAGGGCGTTCGCGGCGCTCAGGTGAGTCGCGCGGCCAGCCGCTTCGCGGTCATGTACGCGATCGACTCGATGGAGATCATCGGGTTGACCCCCGAGGAGGTCGGGAAGCAGGACGCGTCGGCGACGTACAGGCCCTCCAGGTCCCAGGTCTGCCCGTCCGGGTCGACCGCGGAGGTGGTCGCGGCGCCGCCCATCCGCACCGAGCCCATGATGTGCAGCGCCGCCAGGGCCAGCTTGGCGGGCTTGACGGTCTCGCGGCGGATGTCGGCCTCGAAGGTCTCCAGCGAGCCGCGCTTGCCGGGCTCGTAGCTGACGTCGCGGTGGTGGGTGGTCTGGATGCGCTTGGCACCGGCCGCCTCGGCGATCTTCGCGGCCCCGACGAACCCCTGGATGAGGTGGTCGGAGTCGCGGGCGGACAGCTTGTAGCGGACCACCGGCTCGCCGGTCTTGTCGACCTTGACGGTGCCGCCCGGGTCGCGGTCGCGCAGGATGACGGCGACACCGAGCATGTGGCCGAGCTCGCCCATCCGGCGCAGGTGGTCGAGACCGCCGCGCCAGTTCACGAAGCCGCTGCCGAACGCCGGGGTCAGCGGCGCGGTCTCGTAGAGGATGCCGTAGCCGTGGCCGTCCAGGTCGGTGAGCGCGTTGACGTACCGGGACTGCATCGCGCCCACCCACGGGTCGACGCGCTCCTCCATCAGGCCCCAGATCGCGGTGGCCGGGTGCAGGCGCAGGTAGCGGCCGATGTTCGCGTTGCCCAGGCCGCTGCGCTGGAGCAGCGCGGGCGTCTGGATCGCGCCCGCCGCGGCGACCACGGCACGCGCCTTGACCGTGACCCGGTGCCCGTCCGCGCTGACCGCCGCGACGCCGTCGGCCCGGCCGTTGCTCTGGGTCACCGTCATCGCCCGGACGCCGGTGTAGATCCGCGCGCCCTCGTCGTACGCGTCCTGGAGCCAGGTCTTGGTGACCGACTGCTTCGCCCCGAGCCGGCAGCCCATCCCGCAGCGGCCGCACTCGATGCCCATGTCGCAGCCCTGCACGTTGCGCGGCATCGCGGCGACGTTCCAGCCGAGCGCCTTCGCGCCGCGCTCCAGGATGGCGTCGCGGGGCGCGGTCAGGTCGTGGTCGGTGTTGACCCCCAGGCGGGCGCAGACGGCGTCGAGGGCGTCGGTGTACTCCTGCTCGGCGAACTGGCGAGCACCGAGGGCGGCCCACTCGGCGCGGACGTGGTCCGGCGTACGGAAGGAGGTCGTGTAGTTGACGACCGTGCCGCCGCCGAGACCGCTGCCCGCGACCAGCATGATCTGGCCCTCCGCGGTGGCCTGCGGGGCGGCGGCGTAGAGGCGGGTGAAGCCCATGTGCTCGTCGCCGGCGAAGTCGCTCTCGTCGTGGTACTCGCCGGTCTCCAGGACGACGACGTCCAGGCCGGCCTTCGCCAGCACGCCGGCCACGGTCCCGCCACCGGCGCCGGAGCCGACCACGACGACGTCGCACTCGAGCGTGGTCTCGGCGTTGACCGTCAGGGGCGTGATCGGCCGCGGGGGAGCGTCGGTGCGCACGCCCAGCGGGCCGGAGTAGCCCATCGCCTTCCAGACGGGTGCGCCGCCGGTGATGTAGTACGGGCCGAGCGCGGCACCCTTGAGAGCCTGGAACAGTGCGCGCTTGGCGCCGATGCGGGAGTCGGAGAGGGAGAGCAGCACGTCCTCGCGCTCGCGCTGGCCCAGCGTCGAGAACCGCCGCGGCTTCCCGGTCAGCGCGAACCCGAGCGCTTTGGTGTCCCACTTGTCGAGGAGCAGCTGGAGGACCTTGCGGTCGGCCTCGCGCGGGTTCTTCGCGGCCAGCTCCAGCGCCAGCTCGGGTGCGCCGACCGCGCTCGCCGGCGGCACGTCCTTCCCGTCGCCCGGGGCGAACGTGTCGGCGATCAGACGCATCGTCTCGAGCTGGGCCGGGGTGAAGGTCATGCTCGGACTGTAGTGACGCGGGGGCGTCGTGGAACAGATCTGGCGCCCTGTTTCACACGTGGTTCCACGGCTCGTACATCCCGATGGGGAAGTGGACGCCCTTGACCTCGACCTCGCCGCGCGCCTCGCAGCGGACGTCGTCCTTGACCAGGTGCCAGCTGGTGTTCGAGAGCAGCACCGATCCGGGCGGGCACCGCGACTGCACCCGGGCCGCGATGTTCGTCTGCAGGCCGATCCCGGTGTAGGTCGCCCGTACGGCGGAGCCGAAGGTGCCCACGCTCACCACCCCGGTGTTGATGCCGATCCGGGCCTGCAGGTCGTGGTCGATGCCGAGCGGGTACCAGCGCCGGCTCCACTCGGGGAGGGCGGCTTGGAGGGCGCGAGCCGCTGCGAGTGCCGAGGTCACCTGATCGGCCGGGTCCAGCTCCTCGGGCGCCCCGAAGAGCGCCATCACCCCGTCGCCGGCGAACTCGTTGAGAGTGCCGCCGTTCCGCTCGACGAGGTCCGCGACCGAGCCGAGGTAGTCGTTCATGATCTCGGCGAGGGCCTCCGGGTCGATCCGGTCGGCCATCGTGGTGAACCCGACCACGTCGGCGAAGAAGATCGTGACCCGGCGCCGCTGGGCCGCGTCGACCGTGTTGTCACCGTGCTCCAGCCGGTCGGCGACGGCGGCCGGGGCGTAGCGGCGGATCAGCGCGCGCGACTCGGTGAGCAAAGCCTGCTGCCGGGCGAGCAGCCGCTCTCCGGCGTACCGGCGGCGGGCGTTGTTCTCGGTCACCAGGGTCATCGTCAGCGCGAACACCACGGCGGCGCCGAGCAGCCAGAGCTGGAAGTTGAGCGCCTCGTCCGAGGTGGCGTCGTCCACGGTTGCCAGCGCCCACCCGACCGTGACCGGGACGGTGATCGCGGCGACCACGGCGGTGGTCCGGAACGGGAACCGCATCACCGGGGCCAGGTACAGGTAGAACAGGGTCATCGCCACGATCACCAGGGGTGTGTCCTGCACGTCCATCCAGGTGATGAGCAGCATCGAGTCGAGGGTCAGCAGCGTCAGCAACGCCGCCGCGATCCAGAAGCGAGGCCGGTGCTCGGCGACGACGAGCCCGATGACCAGGGCGGTGGCGTTCACGCCCCAGCAGACGAGCACTGCCCGGGCCGGCACGTCCTGGCGGAGCAGGACCGGGACGAACCAGGGGGCGGCGACCCAGATGAGCACCGAGATCCAGCCGATGACGCGGACGACCGGGAAGGCCTCGGCGACGGCCCAGCGCTGGTAGTCGGCCTCGATCGGGGGGACGAACCGCCCGAGCGGCGCGGAGTGGTGGTAGTCGGCGTGCGGGACCACCGAGTCGTCCAGGCTCGCCGTGGGAGCGACGTCCATGACGGGACGCTACCGCCGGGGGCGGGTTCGGGGGCAGGGGTGCCGCTCTACCAGCCCCGCGCTGCCCACTCCTCCAGGTGCGGGCGCTGCTCGCCGAGGGTGGAGTCGTTGCCGTGGCCCGGGTAGAACCAGGTCTCGTCGGGGAGGCGGTCGAAGATCTTGGTGCGGACGTCGTGCAGCAGGCTCCGGAAGGCGTCCGCGTCGCCGAAGGTGTTGCCGACGCCCCCGGGGAAGAGGGAGTCGCCGGTCCACAGGTGCGGGGTGCCGTCGGGGTCGTCGTACAGGAGGGCGATGGAGCCGGGGGTGTGGCCGACCAGGTGGATCACCTGGAGCCGTACGTCGCCGAGCTCGATGGTGTCCCCGTCCACGACGCGGTCGTCGACGGGCACGTCGGTCTGCTCGGTGATCGCGTCCGCGTCCGGCTCGCCGGCCACCGTGACCGCGCCGGTCGCCCCGACGACGTCCTTGAGTGCGCGGTGGTGGTCCCAGTGCTGGTGCGTGGTGATGATCCGGCTGGTCCGCCCGTCCCCGAGGACGCGCAGCAGCGTCGGGGCGTCGTCGGCGGCGTCGATGAGCACCTGCTCGTCGGTGGCCCGGCAGCGCAGCACGTAGCAGTTGTTGGACATCTGCGGGTCGACCGCGACCTTGGTGATGATGAGGTGCTGCAGCTCGCGGGTGTCGGGGGTGCCGCCGGGGGAGACATTGCCGGTGTACGTCGCCATGCGCCGACCCTAGCGCCGGGAATTCCGGCCTACTTCGCCGGTGCGCGCCGCCAGGCCCCGAGACTCGGCAGGGTCCCGGAGGACGAGGTGAGTCCCGCGCCCGATCCGCGGCCCACGATCCACCAGCCCAGGTCCGACCCGCTGCCCTCGACGACCGGCGTCGGGGCGCCGGCATCCCAGGTCCGGCCGAGGTCGACGGCGTGGACCGCGAACGGCTCGCCGTCGCCGTACCGGCGGTCGTGGGTCACCACGGTGAGCAGGTCGGCGACGAAGTCGGCGGGCCAGTCCGCGGGCGCGTAGCCGGCGTCGAGGTCGGCGTGGTGGATCTCGACCTCGCGGCGCCGGGTGCCGGGCAGGGTGGCGGCCGGCCAGACCGGGCCTTCCGGAAGGCGGTGGACCCCGCCGGTCCAGGCCTCGTCCGGCAACCCGCGAGCGGCATCCTGGAACCGGGTGGTGGCCGCGAACAGGCGTTCCCTGATCTCGGGGACGTCGGCGGAGGCGAGCGTCGCGATGTCCCCGTCCCGGTCCTCGTCGGAGGGGTACAGCGGCACGATCTCGCCCTCCGCGAGCCCCTCGAACGCCGCGGCCATCGCCTCCGCGTTGAGGGCGAGGTGGGCGACCACGTGCGCGCGGGACCACCCGGGCAGCACCGAGGGCTCCCGCCACTGGGCATCGGTCAGCCCGTCGACGGTGCGGACCAGGCGCTTGTCGGAGGCGTGCAGGGACTCCAGCTCGGCGGCGGCGTTCATGCTGGCCAGTCTGCCCCGGCCCACCGGCGGAGGCACGCGCAAAACCTGACTGTCGGTGGGCCGTGAGATCGTTGCCTCGCGCTCAGTGACGACGCGTGGCGGCTTGTGCGACGGGGTACGTTGTGCGAAGACTGAGTGCGAACAGGTGTTCGACTGAAGGATCAACAGGTGGCTGACCAGCTCATCATCCGCGGCGCGCGGGAGCACAACCTCAAGGACGTCTCGCTGGACCTTCCGCGAGACGCCCTCATCGTGTTCACCGGCCTGTCCGGCTCCGGCAAGTCGAGCCTGGCGTTCGACACGATCTTCGCCGAGGGCCAGCGCCGGTACGTCGAGTCGCTCTCGGCGTACGCCCGCCAGTTCCTCGGCCAGATGGACAAGCCGGACGTCGACTTCATCGAGGGTCTCTCACCCGCGGTGAGCATCGACCAGAAGTCGACCAGCAAGAACCCGCGCTCGACCGTCGGCACCATCACCGAGGTCTACGACTATCTCCGCCTCCTCTACGCCCGCGCGGGCCGGCCGCACTGCCCGGTCTGTGGCGCGGCGATCGAGCGGCAGACCCCGCAGCAGATCGTCGACCGCGTGCTGCAGCTGCCGGAGGGCACCCGGTTCCAGGTGCTGGCGCCGGTCATCCGCGGTCGCAAGGGCGAGTACGTCGAGCTGTTCCGCAGCCTCCAGTCCCAGGGCTTCAGCCGGGCCCGGGTCAACGGTGAGACCTACCAGCTCTCCGAGCCTCCGAAGCTGGACAAGCAGAAGAAGCACACCATCGAGGTGGTCGTCGACCGGCTCGCCGCCAAGGCGAGCATGAAGCGCCGGCTGACCGACTCGGTGGAGACGGCGCTCAACCTCGCGTCGGGCCTCGTCGTCTTCGACCTGGTCGACGCGGACTCCAAGGACCCGCACAAGGAGATGAAGTTCTCCGAGCGGATGTCCTGCCCCAACGACCACGACATCGACACCGACGAGCTGGAGCCGCGCTCGTTCTCGTTCAACTCCCCGTTCGGCGCCTGCCCGGAGTGCCACGGCCTGGGCACCCGGATGGAGGTCGACCCCGAGCTGGTCATCACCGACCCGGCCGCGACCCTGGCCGAGGGTGTCGTCTCGCCCTGGTCCGGCGCGCACGTCTCGGAGTACTTCAGCCGGCTGCTCGAGGCCCTCGGCCAGGAGCTCGGCTTCGACATGGACACCCCGTGGGAGAAGCTGCCGAAGAAGGCGCAGCGGACGATCCTCGACGGGCATGCGACGAAGGTGCACGTGCGGCACACCAACCGGTACGGCCGGGAGCGGTCGTACTACACCAACTTCGAGGGGGTCCGGCCCTACATCGAGCGTCGCCACCGCGAGGCCGAGTCGGACACCAGCCGGGAGCGGTTCGAGGGCTTCATGCGCGAGGTCCCGTGCCCCGTCTGCGAGGGCAGCCGGCTCAAGCCGGTCTCGATGGCGGTCACCCTGGGCGACAAGACTCCGTCGAACGGGAAGGCGGGCGGCAAGAACATCGCCGAGGTCTGCGCGCTGCCGATCAACGAGGCCGCGGAGTACCTGGCCGACCTGGACCTGTCCGCACGCGAGCGGCAGATCGCCGAGCGGGTGCTCAAGGAGATCCAGGAGAGGCTGCGGTTCCTGCTGGACGTGGGCCTGGACTACCTGTCCCTGGACCGCCCGAGCGCGACGCTCTCCGGCGGCGAGGCGCAGCGGATCCGCCTGGCCACCCAGATCGGCGCCGGACTGGTCGGCGTGCTCTACGTCCTCGACGAGCCCAGCATCGGCCTGCACCAGCGTGACAACCAGCGGCTGATCGAGACCCTGGTCCGCCTCAAGGACCTCGGCAACACCCTGATCGTCGTCGAGCACGACGAGGACACCATCCGGACCGCGGACTGGGTGGTCGACATCGGCCCGGGCGCCGGCGAGCACGGCGGCCAGGTGGTGCACTCCGGCACGGTCAAGCAGCTGCTCAAGCACCGCGACTCCGAGACGGGCATGTACCTCTCCGGCCGCAAGCAGATCCCGGTTCCCGACGTACGACGCCCCCGGACCAAGGGCCGCGAGCTGGTCGTGCACGGCGCCCGCGAGAACAATCTCAAGAACATCGACGTGAGGTTCCCGCTCGGCCTGTTCGTGGCGGTGACCGGCGTCTCGGGCTCGGGCAAGTCCACGCTGGTCAACGACATCCTCTACACCTCGCTGGCCAAGCAGATCTACAACGCACGCACGGTCCCCGGCCGGCACACCAAGATCACCGGCACCGAGCACGTGGACAAGGTCATCCACGTCGACCAGTCGCCGATCGGCCGCACCCCGCGCAGCAACCCGGCGACGTACACCGGGGTCTTCGACCACGTGCGCAAGCTGTTCGCCTCCACCCCGGAGGCGAAGATGCGCGGCTACCAGCAGGGCCGGTTCTCCTTCAACGTCAAGGGCGGCCGCTGCGAGGCGTGCACCGGCGACGGCACCATCAAGATCGAGATGAACTTCCTGCCGGACGTCTACGTGCCGTGCGAGGTCTGCCACGGGGCTCGGTACAACCGCGAGACCCTCGAGGTGCACTACAAGGGCAAGACCATCGCGGACGTGCTGGACATGCCGATCGAGGAGGCCGCGGAGTTCTTCGCCGCGATCCCGGCGATCGCCCGGCACATGAAGACCCTCGTCGAGGTCGGTCTCGGCTACGTCCGGCTCGGCCAGCCCGCGACCACGCTCTCCGGTGGTGAGGCGCAGCGGGTCAAGCTCGCCTCCGAGCTGCAGAAGCGCTCGACCGGGCGGACCGTCTACGTGCTCGACGAGCCGACCACCGGCCTGCACTTCGAGGACATCCGCAAGCTGCTGCTGGTGCTGGGCCGGCTGGTCGACCAGGGCAACACCGTGCTGGTCATCGAGCACAACCTCGACGTCGTCAAGACCGCGGACTGGATCGTCGACATGGGGCCCTCGGGCGGCAACCGGGGCGGCACCGTGGTGGCCGAGGGGACCCCGGAGGACGTCACCGAGGTGGCGGACAGCTTCACCGGCGAGTTCCTCAAGCCACTGCTGGCCTGACGGCTGACAGGTTCCTTTCAGGTCGCGCGGCTAGGGTCGGCCGGGTGAGTGAGCACGAAGCCAGCAGACGCAACGTCCTCTACGGCCTGGCCGCCGTCGGAGTGGCGACCCCGGTCCTCGCGGCCTGCGGGTCGTCGGGCGGCGACAGGACCGGCACGGTGTCGGACTCGGGTGATGGCGGCAGCAGCGGCATCCCCACGAGCGAGATCCCGGTCGGCGGCGGCAAGATCGTCGGGGACGTCGTCGTCACCCAGCCGGCGGCGGGGGAGTTCAAGGCGTTCAGCTCGCGCTGCACCCACCAGGGCTGCGCCGTCACCAAGGTCGCCGACGGCCTCATCGACTGCCCGTGCCACGGCAGCCAGTTCTCCATCGAGGACGGCTCGGTGCAGGGCGGCCCGGCCCCGTCCGCGCTGCCCGAGAAGACCGTGACGGTCGCCGGGAGCACGCTCACCGTCAGCTGACGGCCTCCCGGAACCACTCGTCGCGCCGGCAGTGCCGACGGTCCAGCCGCAGGTCCACGAGCGCCCGGGCCTCGTCGTAGCGGCCGGCCCGGAGCAGTGCGGTCAGCAGGGTCTCCTCGACCACCTCGCGCTGGGCGTCGCTGCCGCCGACCCGCCAGACCTGGGGCCGCAGCCGGATCAGCTCGTCGGCGCAGGCACTGGGCTGGTCCAGGACGAGCAGGCGCAACGCCGTCGCCAGCGGGGCGATCACGCTGCTCTGCACCGGATCGGGCTGTGCGGCCGCCCAGCAGGCCAGGCTGCGCAGGCCGGCGGCGTCGTCCGCGGCGCACAGGGTGACCGCGGCGTGCAGCCCCACGAACGGGGTGCTCGGCCGCAGCAGCGTCTCGGGCGGCACGTCGACGGCGTCCTCGACGGCCGGCACTCCGGTGGCGCCCGGGGTGATCCGCCAGCGCCAGATCAGCGACCCGGTGTCGACGAGCGAGCGACAGCCGTGCACGTGCGCGGTCGTCAGCTGGCGCCGGTAGCGGTCCTCGACGGCTGCCAGGTCGCCGCTGCTGAGCTCGTGCAGCGCGGCGTGCCAGGCGTAGTGCGCCATGTTCTCGGTCTCGGCTCCGTCGGTGGCCATCCACGCGTCGATCCAGTCCAGCCCGGCGCGGTGGTCGCCGGTCTCGTAGTGCACGTGCGCCCGGGCGTGCGCGGCGTGGCCCGACCCCGGCCGCTGCTCCAGGGACAGGGTGGCCAGGTCCAGCGCCTCGTCGAACCGGCCCTGCTCCTGGCGGACGAAGGCGAGCAACCCGGCGTGGAACCACGTCGTCGGCCGGGCGCCGGTACAGGACTCGACGATCCACCACGCGTCCTCGGGGACCTGGGTGACGCCGGCGAAGGCGATCGTCGGGACCGCCGCGGCCAGCAGCAGCGCGTCGTCCGGATAGGCCTGCAGGTGCCGGACCAGCGCACGCCGGTCGCCCTCGATGTGACGGGCCACCGCGTCCACGTGGCTTCGCTCGTACGACGACGCCCGCCGAGCGTGCATCCGGGCAGCCTGGAGCCGGCGTGGCACGTCGACCGGCGCGCAGAGCTCGTGCCCGAGCAGGGCCAGCGCGGCGTGCGCGAGCGCGAAGGTCGGGTCCAGGGCGAGCGCGCGGCCGAGGTGCTCGAGAGCACCGCGACGCAGCTGGAGGACGGCGTCGGCCCCCTCCAGGTACGCGCTGGCGGCGTCGGAGGAGGTGGTCAGGCGGCGGTCCGAGAGTCCGGTCGGCATGAATTAATACTAAACCCATAGACAATCAAGACAAGGGTGCGCCGCCTAGGCTCGCGCCATGGAACTTGGGTTGCACTACGCCAACTTCAGCCACCCCGACTGGCAGCACACGCTCGAGGACCGGCTCGCCGAGACCGTTCGCCTCGCCGACGAGGGCGGGGTCGCACTGGTCACCGTCATGGACCACTGGTTCCAGATGGAGAACCTCGGCGGGCCGTCCGAGCCGATGCTCGAGGGCTACACCACCCTCGGCTACCTGGCCGCGATCACGAGCAACGTGCGACTCAGGCTGCTGGTCACCGGCGTCACCTACCGCCACCCGGGGCTGCTCGCCAAGACGGTCACCACGGTCGACCGGCTCTCCCGCGGCCGCGCCATGCTCGGCCTCGGCGCGGCGTGGTACGAGCGCGAGCACCTCGGCCTCGGCGTGCCGTTCCCGCCGATGGTGGAGCGGTTCGAGCGGCTCGAGGAGACGCTGCAGATCTGCCGGCAGCTGTGGAGCACCGACGACGGCCCGTACGACGGCCAGCACTACCGGCTCGCGGAGACGATCTGCGTGCCGCCGCCGTACCAGCGCCCGACCTCGGGAGGACCGCCGATCATGATCGGCGGTAGCGGCGAGCGCAAGACGCTGCGTCTCGTCGCCAGGTACGCCGATGCCTGCAACCTCTTCGGCCGGACTCCCGAGGAGATCGCGCACAAGCTCGACGTGCTCCGCCGGCACTGCGACGACGTCGGTCGTGACTACGACGAGATCACCAAGACGATGATCGGGACCCCGGCCGCGGACGGCCCCGAGTCCCCGGACGACTTCCTGCGCCGGATGAAGGGGTGCGCCGACGTCGGCATCGACCTGGTCACCGTGGTGCCGAGCGGGGACGACCCGGTGGCGTGGACCGAGGACGCGGTCGCGAACCTCGTGCCGCGGCTCGCCGAGCTGTGACGCACTGTCGGATCCGCTCGGTAGCCTCGACTCGTGATCCTCGCTAGCGCTCGTCAACGAGGTCTCGGCCACTCGGCCTCGAGCAAGCTCGGGCGCTCGGTAGCCTCGACTCGTGGCTGATCCCTCGACGTACAAGCCGGAGCCGGGGTCGATCCCGACCCGACCCGGGGTCTACCGGTTCCGCGACAAGGACGGGCGCGTCGTCTACGTCGGCAAGGCGAAGAACCTGCGCGCCCGGCTGTCGTCGTACTTCCAGGACCTGGCCAACCTGCACCCGCGCACCCAGACCATGGTCACCACCGCGGCCGGCGTGGAGTGGACCGTCGTCGCCACCGAGGTCGAGGCTCTCCAGCTGGAGTACTCCTGGATCAAGGAGTTCGACCCGCGGTTCAACGTCAAGTACCGCGACGACAAGTCCTATCCCTGGCTGGCGGTGACGCTCTCCGAGGAGTACCCGCGGGTGATGGTCGGGCGGGGCGCCAAGAAGAAGGGCACCAAGTACTTCGGCCCGTACAGCCACGCGTGGGCGATCCGGGAGACGGTCGACCAGCTGCTCCGGGTGTTCCCGATGCGCTCGTGCAGCAACGGCGTGTTCAAGCGGTCCGGGCAGATCGGCCGTCCGTGCCTGCTCGGCTACATCGACAAGTGCTCGGCGCCGTGCATCGGCCGGGTGGACGCCGACGAGCACCGCCGGATCGCCGAGGACTTCTGCGACTTCATCGGCGGGCGCACCGACGCGTTCGTGAAGAAGGTCGAGCGGCAGATGTACGCCGCGTCCGACGCTCAGGAGTACGAGCGCGCGGCCCGGCTGCGCGACGACCTCTCCGCGCTCAACAAGGCCTTGGAGCGGCAAGCGGTGGTCTTCGGTGACGGCACCGACGCCGACGTGATCGCGCTCGCCGAGGACCCGCTCGAGGTCGCCGTGCAGATCTTCCACGTCCGCGCCGGGCGCATCCGCGGCCAGCGGGGCTGGGTGGCCGACCGGGTGGCGGACCTGGACACCGGCGGCCTGGTCGGGGAGTTCCTGCTGCAGCTGTACGCCGGTGAGGAGGGTGACGCGATCCCGCGCGAGATCCTGGTGCCGGCGCTGCCCGAGGACGCCTCGACGTTCGAGCAGCTGCTCAGCGAGTCGCGGGGCAGCCGGGTCACCATCCGGGTGCCGCAGCGCGGCGACAAGAAGGCCCTGCAGCAGACGGTCGCGCAGAACGCCGCCCAGTCGCTGGCGCTGCACAAGACCAAGCGGGCCAGCGACCTGACCGCGCGCAACCAGGCGCTGGAGGAGATCCAGAAGGCGCTCGAGCTGCCGACCGCGCCGTTGCGGATCGAGTGCTACGACATCTCCAACCTGCAGGGCACCGAGGTGGTCGCCTCGATGGTCGTCTTCGAGGACGGCCTGGCCCGCAAGGGGGAGTACCGCCGGTTCGTCATCAAGGGCGTCCAGGGGCAGAACGACGTGGCGTCGATGCACGAGGTGATCACGCGCCGGTTCCGCCGGTTGCTCGACGAGCGGATCGAGCGCCCGGATCTCGCCAACGGCGAGGTCGACCCTGAGTCCGGTCCGCTGCTGGTCGACCCGGACACCGGCAAGCCGCGCAAGTTCGCCTACACCCCGGGACTGGTCGTGGTCGACGGCGGTCCGCCGCAGGTGGCCGCGGCGCAGCGAGCGCTGGACGAGCTCGGCATCGACGACGTGCCCGTCTGCGGGCTGGCCAAGCGGCTCGAGGAGGTCTGGCTGCCGGGTGACCCGGACCCGGTCATCATGCCGCGCAGCAGCGAGGGGCTGTACCTGCTCCAGCGCATCCGCGACGAGGCGCACCGGTTCGCGATCACCCACCACCGGTCCCGGCGGTCGAAGTCGATGGTGGAGTCGCTGCTCGACGACGTGCCCGGCCTGGGCGAGGTGCGGCGCAAGACCCTGGTCAAGCACTTCGGCTCGCTGAAGAAGCTGCGCGCCGCCACCCCCGAGGAGATCGCCGAGGTGCCTGGGATCGGTCCCGCCACCGCCCGGTCGATCGCCGAGGCGGTCGCGCGCGAGTCTGCCGCCCGCCAGGATTCGACCCAGGCTGTGTCGGTGAACACCGCGACCGGCGAGATCATCGAGGAGTGACCGCGATGCAACCTGACTCGACCAACGGGCTCGCGCCCGACGACACCGGCGAGATCCCCGTCATCGGCCAGCTCGGCGAGCTGGTCGTCGTCACCGGGATGACCGGCGCCGGCCGCAGCACCGCCGCCAAGGAGCTCGAGGACCTCGGCTACTTCGTCGTCGACAACCTGCCGCCGGCCCTGGTCACCGAGGTGGTGCGGCTGGTCGACGAGCAGTTCGGCCGGGACCAGCCCATCGCGGTCGTGGTCGACGTACGGGGCGGGACGCGGTTCGGTGAGCTTCGCGAGGACCTGGCCCAGCACCTGCCCACCCGGCGGCACTCGCTGCTGTTCCTGGAGGCCGACGACGACATCCTGGTCCGCCGCCAGGAGGCCGCCCGGCGCCCGCACCCGCTGCAGGGCAACGGACGGCTCCTCGACGGCATCACCCGGGAGCGCGTGGTGATGAGCCAGCTGCGCGGCGACGCGGACGTGGTCGTCGACACGACTCCGCTCAACGTGCACCAGCTCAAGGACAAGGTGGCCGCCGCGTTCGGCAAACCCGAGGCGATGCGGCTCAAGGTCACCGTGGTCTCGTTCGGCTTCAAGTACGGCGTCCCGGTGGACGCCGACCTGCTCGCCGACATGCGGTTCCTGCCGAACCCGTTCTGGGTGCCCGAGCTCAAGGAGCTCACCGGGCAGGACGCCGCGGTGGCGTCGTACGTGAAGGACCGGACCGACGCGAAGACGTTCCTGGAGCGGTACGTGCCGGTGATCGAGACCGTCGGCGAGGGCTACCTGCGCGAGGGCAAGCGGTTCATGACGGTGGCGATCGGCTGCACCGGTGGCAAGCACCGCAGCGTGGCGATGTCGGAGGAGATCGCCGCCCGGCTGCGCGACCTCGGCTTCGACGCGGAGGCCACCCACCGCGACCTGGGACGCGAATGACCAGCTGGAGCAACGAACCGGCGGTCGTCGCGCTCGGCGGTGGGCACGGGCTGGCCGCCTCGCTCGCCGCTCTGCGCCGGCTGACCGGTGACCTGACCGCGGTGGTGACGGTGGCCGACAACGGCGGCTCCTCGGGCCGGCTCCGCGAGGAGTTCGGGGTGCTGCCGCCCGGCGACCTGCGGATGGCGCTGGCCGCGCTCTGCGGCGACGACCGCTGGGGGCAGACCTGGGCGAAGGTGCTCCAGCACCGGTTCTCCTCGGACGGACCCACCGACGGGCACGCGGTCGGCAACCTGCTGATCGTCGCGCTCTGGGAGCTGCTCGGCGACCACGTCTCCGGGCTCGACTGGGTGGGCAGCCTGCTCGGCGCTCGCGGCCGGGTGCTCCCGATGGCCGTCACGCCGCTGGACATCACCGCGGACGTCGCGCTTCCGGGGTCCCACGAGGTGACCGTGGTGCGCGGCCAGGTCGAGGTGGCCACCACGCCGGGCGAGGTGCTCGAGGTCTACCTGGACCCGGCCGATCCGAAGGCCTGTCCCGAGGCGGTGCGCGCCCTCGCCGACGCCGACTGGGTCGTGCTCGGCCCGGGCTCCTGGTACTCCTCGGTGATCCCGCACGTGCTCGTGCCCGAGCTGCGCGACGCGCTGACCAGCAGCCCGGCCCGGGTCGTGGTGAACCTCAACCTGGCGGCCCAGCCGGGGGAGACCGACGGGTTCACGCCGGAGGACCACCTCGCGGTGCTGCACCGGCACGCCCCCGACCTGGTTGTCGACACGGTGCTGGCCGACCGGACCGCGGTCGCGCACCACGACGCCCTCCGCGCCGCGACCGAGGCGCTCGGCGCCGTGCTGGTCGTCGACGACGTCGCCCGCGACGACGCCCCGGACCAGCACGACCCGGAGAAGCTGGCCCGCGCCTACGCCACGTTGATGGGTCGCCCCGGCGAAAAGTCGGTCCGGTAGCACGCAGCGGCGTCACCACGAATGGCTTAGGGTTGCCCGCATGGCGATGACGGCACAGGTGAAGGCGGAGCTGGCCAACACCCCGGTCACCAAGACGTGTTGCCGCAAGTCCGAGGTCTCCTCGATGCTCCGTTTCGCCGATGCGCTGCACCTGGTCAACGGCGGCATCGTGGTCGAGGCCGAGCTGGACACCGGTGCCGCCGCCCGCCGGCTGCGCAAGGACATCGCCGAGGTCTTCGGCCACGAGTCCGAGGTCATCCTGCTCAAGGGCAACGGCCTGCGTCGCGCCACCCACTACATCGTCCGGGTCTCCCGGGACGGCGAGTCCCTGGCCCGGCAGACCGGGCTGATCGACCAGCGCAACCGGCCGGTCCGTGGCCTGCCGCCGCAGGTCGTCTCCGGTTCCGGGTGCGACGCCGTCGCGGCCTGGCGTGGCGCCTTCCTGGCGCACGGCTCGCTGACCGAGCCCGGTCGGTCGTCCTCGCTCGAGGTCACCTGCCCCGGCCCCGAGGCCGCGCTGGCCCTGGTCGGGTCCGCCCGCCGGCTCGGCATCGGCGCCAAGGCCCGCGAGGTCCGTGGCGTGGACCGGGTGGTGATCCGCGACGGCGACGCGATCGGCCAGCTGCTGACCCGGCTGGGCGCCCACGAGTCGCTGCTGGCCTGGGAGGAGCGCCGGATGCGGCGCGAGGTGCGGGCCACCGCCAACCGGCTGGCCAACTTCGATGACGCCAACCTGCGCCGCTCGGCCCGTGCCGCGGTGGCGGCCGGCGCCCGGGTGATGCGGGCGCTGGAGATCCTCGGCGAGGACATCCCCGACCACCTGCGCCAGGCGGGCAAGCTGCGCCTCGAGCACAAGCAGGCGTCCCTGGAGGAGCTCGGCCAGCTGCACGACCCGGTGCTCACCAAGGACGCCATCGCCGGGCGCATCCGCCGGCTGCTCGCGATGGCCGACAAGAAGGCCGAGGAGCTCGGGATCCCGGACACGGAGTCCTCGCTGACGCCTGAGATGCTCGCCGACGAGGCGTGACTCACACCTGACTCACACGGCGGACGTCGCCTTCGGCGCCACGATCGGAGCGCGGTAGGGTCGAGTCACCCGACCTTCCTCAGACCAGGAGTGCATCGCTGTGACTGTCCGCGTGGGAATCAACGGCTTCGGCCGGATCGGCCGCAACTTCTTCCGCGCCGTCCGGGCGCTGAACGCCTCGGGTGGTGCCGACATCGAGATCGTCGGCGTCAACGACCTCACCGACAACGCCGTCCTGGCGCACCTGCTCAAGTACGACTCGATCCTGGGCCGTCTCGACGCCGATGTCTCCTCGACCGACGCGGCCATCGTGGTCGGCGGCCAGGAGATCGCCGCCTTCGCCGAGCGTGACCCGTCGGCGCTGAAGTGGGCCGACCTGGGCGTCGACGTGGTCGTCGAGTCCACCGGCTTCTTCACCGACGCCACCAAGGCGCGCGCGCACGTCGACGCCGGCGCCAAGAAGGTCGTCATCTCCGCGCCCGCCTCCAACGAGGACATCACCGTGGTGATGGGCGTCAACCACGAGCTGTACGACCCGGCGCAGCACACGGTCATCTCGAACGCGTCCTGCACCACGAACTGCCTGGCTCCGATGGCGAAGGCGCTCAACGACGGTCTCGGCATCAACAAGGGCCTGATGACCACGGTGCACGCCTACACCGCGGACCAGAACCTGCAGGACAACATCCACAAGGACCTGCGCCGGGCCCGCGCTGCCGCGATCAACATCGTGCCGACCTCGACCGGCGCCGCGAAGGCGATCGGCCTGGTGCTGCCCGAGCTCAAGGGCAAGCTGGACGGCTACGCGCTGCGGGTGCCGACCCCGACCGGCTCGCTGACCGACCTTTCCTTCGAGGCGTCCCGCGAGACCACCGTCGAGGAGGTCAACGAGATCGTGAAGGCCGCGGCCGACGGCAAGATCCTCAAGTACTCGACCGACCCGATCGTCTCCAGCGACATCGTCACCGACCCGGCCTCGTGCATCTTCGACGCGCCGCTGACCAAGGTGATCGGCAACCAGGTCAAGGTGGCCGGCTGGTACGACAACGAGTGGGGCTACTCCAACCGCCTCGCCGACCTGATCACCTACATCGGCGCCACCCTCTGACGACGTGGCGGGGATCGACTCTCTGGGTGACCTGACCGGCAAGCGCGTCCTGGTCCGCTCGGACCTGAACGTGCCGCTGGACGGCACCCTGATCACGGACGACGGCCGCATCCGGGCGTCTCTGCCGACGATCCAGGCGCTCGCCGCGAAGGGCGCCCGGGTCGTGGTGATGGCCCATCTCGGCCGTCCCCAGGGCGAGCCGGACCCGGCGTACTCGCTGGCCCCGGTGGCCGCGCGTCTCGCCGAGCTGCTCGGCTCGCCGGTCGCCTTCGCCACCGACACCGTGGGCGCCTCGGCGACCGAGACCGTCGCCGGGCTCGGGGACGGCGAGGTCGCGCTGCTGGAGAACGTCCGGTTCAATGCCGGGGAGACCAGCAAGGACGACGCCGAGCGCGGTGCCTTCGCCGACCAGCTGGCCGCCCTCGGCGACGCCTTCGTCAGCGACGGCTTCGGCGTGGTGCACCGCAAGCAGGCTTCGGTGTACGACGTCGCGCAGCGGTTGCCGCACGCCATGGGCGGCCTGGTCGCAGCCGAGATCGAGGTGCTCACCCAGCTCACCGAGCGTCCCGAACGCCCGTACGCCGTCGTGCTCGGCGGCTCGAAGGTCTCCGACAAGCTCGGCGTGATCGACAACCTGCTCGGCAAGGCCGACAAGCTGCTCATCGGCGGCGGGATGCTGTTCACCTTCCTCAAGGCCCAGGGCAAGGAGATCGGTGCCTCGTTGCTCGAGGAGGATCAGGTTCAGACCTGCGCCGACTACCTGGCGCGTGCCGCGAACCAGGGCGTGGAGCTGATCTTGCCGACCGACATCGTGGTCGCGGACAAGTTCGGCGACGAGGCCTCCGCCCAGGTGGTCCCGGCCGACGCGATCCCGGCGGACAAGGTCGGACTGGACATCGGGCCCGAGTCGGGCAAGGCGTTCGCGGCGGCGCTCGCGGACGCACGCACCGTCTTCTGGAACGGCCCGATGGGCGTCTTCGAGCAGGCCGCGTTCGCCGAGGGCACCCGCGCGGTCGCGCAGGCGCTCACCGAGATCGACGGCCTGTCCGTGGTGGGCGGGGGAGACTCGGCCGCCGCGGTGCGCCAGCTCGGCTTCGACGAGTCCGCCTTCGGGCACATCTCCACCGGCGGCGGCGCGTCGCTGGAGTACCTCGAGGGCAAGACCCTCCCGGGCATCGACGTACTGAAGGACTGAGCCGTGGCGCAGACTCGCACCCCGCTGATGGCGGGGAACTGGAAGATGAACCTCAACCACCTCGAGGCGGTGCACCTCGTGCAGAAGCTGGCGCTCGCGCTGGCGGACAAGAAGCACGACTTCAGCCGCGTCGAGGTGGCGGTGGTGCCGCCGTTCACCGACCTGCGCTCGGTGCAGACCCTGGTCGACGGCGACCGGCTGCAGATCCGGTACGGCGCCCAGGACGTCTCGGTGCACGACAACGGCGCCTACACCGGGGAGATCTCGGCCGCGATGCTGGCCAAGCTCGGCTGCTCGTACGTCGTGGTCGGGCACTCGGAGCGTCGTGAGTACCACGGCGAGGACGACGCGCTGGTCAACGCCAAGGCGAAGAAGGCGCTGGCGGGCGGGATGACCCCGATCGTCTGCGTCGGCGAGGGCCTGGAGATCCGGCAGGCCGGCGAGCACGTCAGCCACTGCGTGACCCAGACCGACGGCTCGCTGGCCGGGTTCACGGCCGCGCAGATCGCCGGCCTGGTGATCGCCTACGAGCCGGTCTGGGCGATCGGCACCGGCGAGGTGGCCACCCCCGAGGACGCCCAGGAGGTGTGCGCCGCGATCCGGGCGCGGATCGCCGAGGTGCACGGGGACGAGGCGGCCGAGAAGGTGCGCATCCTGTACGGCGGCTCGGTGAAGGCCGCGAACATCGCCGGCATCATGCGGCAGCCGGACGTGGACGGTGCCCTGGTCGGCGGTGCCAGCCTGGACCCCGACGAGTTCGGCGGCATCTGCCGGTTCTACGACATGCCGGTCCTCTGATTCTCTGGCTCGTCAGTTAGGATTCCCGCCGTGGTCACTGTGTTCGAGATCCTGCTCGTCATCACCAGCGCCCTGATGATCCTGCTCGTGCTGCTGCACAAGGGTCGTGGTGGTGGTCTGTCCGACATGTTCGGCGGCGGTGTCTCCAGCGGTCTCGGCGGCTCGTCGGTCGCCGAGCGCAACCTCGACCGCATCACCATCGGGATCGGCCTGGTCTGGTTCGCGTGCGTGATCGGCCTGGGGCTGCTGCTCAAGACCGGTAGCTGACCGGCGCTCGCCGGAAACCTTTGGTGCGGTAACTCGAGAAGGAGAAGCAGTGGCAGGCGGAGGCAACGCGATTCGAGGCAGCCGGGTGGGCGCCGGCCCGATGGGCGAGGCGGAGCGAGGCGAGGCAGCCCCGCGCCAGAACGTCACCTACTTCTGCTCCCGGGAGCACCGGACCCTGATCGCCTTCGCGGTCGACGCGGTCGTCCCGGACAGCTGGGACTGCCCCCGCTGCGGCCTGCCGGCGTCGCTCGACTCCGAGAACCCGCCCCCGCCGACCAAGATCGAGCCCTACAAGACCCACCTCGCCTACGTGAAGGAGCGCCGCTCCGACGCCGAGGCCAAGGACATCCTCGAAGAGGCCCTCCAGACCCTCCGCGCCCGCCGCAAGTCCGGCGAGGTCATCTTCTAGCGCGAGCGGGCAGTTTGTACCCGCCTGGTCGCGCCGAGCGGGCGGTTTGTACCTCGTAGTTTGCGCTGACCGGGCAGTCGCTCGTGCCTGTGGATTGCGATGACCGCATTCTGCGGAAATGGTTCATCGTGTCCCGATGAAGTTCGCCCGTTGGCTCGACCCGGACACCCATCTGCTGAGCTCATCCTTCCCGCTGCCCCTGGACCGGCCGTTCACTGCCGCAGAGGTGTCGACGGCCGGCATCAGCAGAGGCGGGCTGGCCGCACTGTGCACTGCCGGGTTGGTACGGCGCGTCTTCCGAGGCGTGTTCATCGCGACACAGGCACCGGATTCCGTCAGGTCCCGCGCCGCAGCGCTCCGGCTGGTGATCGGCCCTGATGTGGTCGTGACCGATAGGACCGCCGCGTGGCTCCATGGCATCCCGATCCTGCGGCGGGGATCGCACCCCATCGCTCCGCCGCTCGACACCGGCACACGCACCGACAGCAGAGTGCGGCGCGCCGGCGTCGACGGTCACCGGCGGCAGCTGCGACCGTCCGACGTCACCGTGATCGACGGCGTCCCGGTCACGACCCCGCTCCGTACGGCGTGCGACCTCGGTCGGCTGCTCTGGCGATTCGATGCGCTGGCCGCACTCGACGGCGCCCTGCGGATCGGGGTCGATCGCGAGACGTTGCTGGGCACCCTCGAGCGGTTCCGCGGGTACCGGGGCGTGCGCCAGCTGCGCGCGCTCGCGCCCCTGGCGGACGGGCGATCGGATTCACCCGGCGAGTCCGCACTGCGCCTGCACTGGTACGACGCAGGGTTGCCCCGGCCCGACCTCCAGCACGCGGTCTACGACCACGAACGCGGACGGCTGTTCCGGCTGGACGTGCCGGCACCCGTCGTACGGTATGCGGCGGAGTACGACGGCGAGCAGTTCCACTCGGATCCGGAGGCGGTCGATCACGATCAACGCCGCCGTTCGTGGCTCCGCGACGAAGCACGCTGGGTCGTCGACGTGTTCACCAAGGACGATGTCTACGGGACCAACACCAAGATCGTCGACCGACTCCAGGAGGGGTTCGCCCGCGCTCGTGGGTCGATGAGTACGTGGTCGCCGTAACTGCCCGCTCGCGCCACGACAGCACGTACAAACTGCCCGCTCGCGCCACTACAGCGCGTACAAACTGCCCGCTCGCGCCACTACAGCGCGTGCCTCAGAGCCCGCTCGCCGACTCGTCGTCGAGGAACCAGATCTGGTTGGCGGTGATGCCGCGGGCGGGGGTGGCGTGGACGGTTCCCTCCTCGGCGAGGGCGCGGGCTACTGCTTCCGACTTTGAGTCGCCGCTGGCGAGGAACCAGACCTCCGACGTGCGGTTCAGGGCCCCGAACGTGAGGGTGATGCGCTGGGGCGGGGGCTTGGGGGAGTCGGGGACGCCGACCGCGATGTCGTCGACGTCCAGCTGTGGGTGGCCGGGGAACAGCGACGCGACGTGCCCGTCGGGCCCGATGCCGAGCATGACCAGATCGAACTCGTCGGCGCTCTTGTCGGTCCGGATCTCCTGCCCGTAGGCAGCCGCGGCCTCGTCGAGCCCGCGGCCCCCGTCCGAGGCCGGCATCTCGTGGACCTGGGTGGCCCCGACGACGTCGAGGAACACGCGCCGGGCGTGGAGAGCGTTGCGATCCTCGCTCTCGGCGGGAACGAAGCGCTCGTCGCCCCACCAGAACACCACCTGGGTCCAGTCCACGTCCGCGGCCCGGGGATGGGCGGCGATCGCGGCGTGCACCCGCTCGGCGATGGTGCCGCCGGTGAGCGCGACGTGCGGGGCGGTCCCCGCGGCCTGGTGGCGCCGTACGAGGTCCAGGAAGGTTTCGGCGACCTCGGCGGCCAGGACCTCGGCGTCGGCCAGCACCCGTACCTCGCGCATCGTCACTTCTTCCGCTCGAGCACCAGCAGCCGCTTGGCCGCCGCCTGGTAGACGTTGTCCTCGTCCAGCCGGCGCAGCTCCTCGGCGAGCAGCGCGGGCAGCTCGCGGCGGCGCAGCGCGACTGGCCGGTCCGGACGTCCGGGGGAGGCGAAGGTGGCCAGCCGGCCGTCGGTCCGGGTGATCCGGATCGGGCCCTCCTTGGTCTCCAGCACCACCTCGGTGATGCCGGGTCCGCGGGAGTTCCTGCGGTCCACCGGGACCCGCAGCCGGCCGCTGAGCCAGGCCATCAGCAGGTCCGCGCTCGGGCTGATCCGCTCGGCGGTCACCGACGCGCGCCGGACCTTCAGGGGCTGCTGGTCCAGGGCCGCGGCCAGCAGCGCCCGCCAGGGCGTGATCCGGGTCCAGGCCAGGTCCGTGTTCCCCTTCGCGTACGACGAGCACTGGGCCAGCATCGCGCCCGTCTTCGCGCGCTTGGCGCCCGCGGCATCGGTGATCCTGCGCTGGGCCAGGGCGCCGATCGGGTCTGCGGCCGGGTCGGCGGGCGCGTCCGAGGGCCACCAGATCGCCACCGGGGAGTCGGGGAGCAGCAGCGGCAGCACCACCGACTCCGCGTGCTTGACCACCTCGCCGTGCAGCCGGATCAGCGCGGTCTCGCCGGTCCAGGTGTCGCCGATGCCGACCTGGGCGTTCACCTGCGGCTTCCCGCGGCCATCGCCCAGGATGACCCCGAGGACGCGCGCCGGGTGCTCGCGGGAGGCCTGCCGGGCCGCAGCCAGCGCGTCGTGGGCCTCGTCCTCGTCGACCACGATGATGAGGGTCATCACCATGTCCATCGCCGGGCTGCCGGCGCGCACCCGGGCGCGGACGAACTCGGCGGCGATGCCGGAGGCGTTGGTGTCGATCAGCTCGATCATCTAGGGCCGCCTCCAGACTCGTCCGTCACGCGCCAGCATCGCGTCCGCCGAGGCCGGGCCCCAGCCGCCGGACGCGTACCCGTCAGGCCTGCCCTTGCGGGCCCAGTGGTCGAGGATCGGGTCCAGGATCTTCCAGGACTGCTCGACCTCCTCGTGCTGCGGGAACAGCGGCGGATCGCCGAGCAGGACGTCGAGGATCAGCCGCTCGTAGGCCTCCGGGGACGCCTCGGTGAAGGACCCGCCGTACGCGAAGTCCATGTTCACGTCGCGGATCTCCATCTGGGTGGCCGGCACCTTCGCGCCGAACCGGATCGTCATGCCCTCGTCGGGCTGCACCCGGATCACGATCGCGTTCTGGCCGAGCTCCTCGACGGCGGTCTTCGTGAACGGCAGGTGCGGCGCCCGCTTGAACACGACCGCGACCTCGGTGACCCGGCGGCCCAGCCGCTTGCCGGTGCGCAGGTAGAACGGGACCCCGGCCCAGCGGCGGGTGTCGACCTCGAGCTTGACCGCGGCGTAGGTCTCGGTGGTCGAGCGCGGCGAGATGCCGTCCTCCTCGCAGAAGCCGAGCACCTGCTGCCCGCCGGCCCAGCCGGGCAGGTACTGCCCGCGCGCGGTGGCGAGGTCCAGCCGCTTCGGCAGCGTCACGGAGGAGAGCACCTTGAGCTTCTCGGCGCGCAGGCTGTCGGCGTCGAAGGAGACCGGCTCCTCCATCGCGACCAGCGCCATCAGCTGGAGCAGGTGGTTCTGGATGACGTCGCGGGCCGCGCCCACCCCGTCGTAGTAGCCGGCGCGACCGCCGATGCCGACGTCCTCGGCCATGGTGATCTGCACGTGGTCGACGTAGTTGGCGTTCCAGACGGGCTCGAACAGGTTGTTCGCGAACCGCATCGCCAGGATGTTCTGGACGGTCTCCTTGCCCAGGTAGTGGTCGATCCGGAAGATGGCGCCGGGCGGGAACACCTGCCCGAGGATGTCGTTGAGCTCGCGGGCCGACTCCAGGTCGTGACCGAACGGCTTCTCCACGACCACCCGGCGCCAGGAGCCCGGCTCGGGCGCGGCCAGCCCGTGCTCCTTGAGCTGGCCGGCGACGTTGCCGAAGAACGACGGCGGGATCGCCAGGTAGAAGGCGTGGTTGCCGCCGGTGCCGCGGGTCTCGTCGAGCTCCTCGATGGTCCGGCGCAGCTGGTCGAAGGCGACGTCGTCGTCGAAGTCACCGGGCACGAACCGGAAGCCCTCGGCGAGCTGGTTCCAGACCTCCTCGCGGAACTCGGTGCGCGCGTGCTGCTTGACCGAGTCGTGCACGATCTGGGCGAAGTCCTGGTCGGCCCAGTCCCGGCGCGCGAAGCCGACCAGGCTGAACCCCGGCGGCAGCAGCCCGCGGTTGGCCAGGTCGTAGATCGCCGGCATGACCTTCTTGCGGGACAGGTCGCCGGTGACCCCGAAGAGCACCATGCCGCAGGGGCCGGCGATCCGGGGGAGGCGCCGGTCCTGCGGGTCCCGCAGCGGGTTCACGTACGACGCGGGCTCGGTCGACGGGTTTCTGGACGACGGGCTCATGCGCGGTGCTTTCGGTAGTAGGCGATCAGCGAGCGGGTCGACGGGTCCTGCTCGGCAGCCGCGGCCTCGTCCCCGGCAACCGCGGGCTCGATCTGCAGGGCCAGCTGCTTGCCGAGCTCGACCCCCCACTGGTCGAAGCTGTCGACGCCCCAGACGGCGCCTTCGGTGAAGGTGATGTGCTCGTAGAGCGCGATCAGCTGGCCGAGCACGGACGGGGTCAGCGCCGGCGCCATGATCGAGGTCGTCGGCCGGTTCCCGGTGAAGTTCCGGTACGGCTCGCCCTCGGGAGCCTCCCGCCCGAAGGCGAGTGCCTTGGTCTGGGCGAAGAAGTTCGCGAGCAGCAGCTCGTGCACGTCCTGGCTCTGCCCGTCCTCGAGGGCGTCGCGCAGCGGGTACGCCGGGTTGGCGAACCCGATGAAATCGGCCGGGATCAGCCGGGTGCCCTGGTGGATCAGCTGGTAGAAGGCGTGCTGGCCGTTGGTGCCGGGCTCGCCCCAGAACACCTCCCCGGTGTCGTAGGTCACCGGGCTGCCGTCCGAGCGCACGCCCTTGCCGTTGGACTCCATCGTCAGCTGCTGCAGGTACGCCGGGAACCGGTGCAGCAGCTGGGAGTAGGGGAGCACGGCGTGCGTCTGGGCGCCGAGGAAGTTGGAGTACCAGACGTTGAGCAGGCCCATCAGCATCGGCACGTTGGCCGCCGCGGGCGTGGTACGGAAGTGCTCGTCGACGGCGTGGAACCCGGCCAGGAACTCGGTGAACCGCTCAGGCCCGATCGCCACCGCCAACGAGGTGCCGATGGCCGAGTCGACCGAGTACCGGCCGCCGACCCAGTCCCAGAACCCGAAGGCGTTCGCGGGGTCGATGCCGAAGTCGGCCACCTTGTCCAGGGCCGTGGAGACCGCCACGAAATGGCGAGCAACAGCGCCCTCAGCGTGACCCAGCCCGTCCAGCAGCCAGGCACGAGCCAGCCGGGCGTTGGTCAGCGTCTCCAGGGTCCCGAAGGTCTTGCTGGAGACGATGAACAGCGTGGTCGCGGGGTCGAGGCCGGCCAGCGTGGTGGCGCAGTCGGTCGGGTCGATGTTGCTGATGAACCGGCACTCGAGCCCGTCGAGCACGTACGGCTTCAGGGCCTCGTAGGCCATCACCGGACCGAGGTCGGAGCCGCCGATGCCGATGTTCACCACGGTGCGGATCCGCTCGCCGGTCACCCCCGTCCACGCGCCCGAGCGAACGCGGTCGGCGAACTGGTAGATCCGGCCCAGGGTCTCGTGCACCTCGGCGACGACGTCCACGCCGTCGACGACGAGGGTGGCGTCCGCCGGGAGTCGCAGCGCGGTGTGCAGCACCGCCCGGTCCTCGGTGACGTTGATGTGCTCGCCGGCGAACATGGCGTCCCGGCGGCCCTCCACGTCCACCGAGGCGGCCAGCGTCAGCAACGCCGCGAGCACGTCGTCGTCGACGAGGTTCTTGGACAGGTCGACGTGCAGGTCGGCGGCGTCGAAGGTCAGCCGCGTCGCGCGTGCGGGATCGGCGTCGAACCAGCCGCGCAGGTCCGGGGTGAAGCCAGTGGCGAGGTCGGCCAGCCGAGACCAGGCCGGCGTCATGCCTGCGCCTGCTCCTGTTCCTGGGCCTGCTCCAGGCTGGTTCGGACGGTGTCGGTGAGCTCGTGCCAGGCCTTCACGAACTTCTCGACGCCCTCGCGGATCAGCACGTCGATGACGTCGTCGTAGTCGATGCCCGCCTCGGCCAGCGCTGCCATCGTCGACGCGGCGTCCTCGTAGAACGGCCGGACCCGGTCGCCGCGGATCTCGCCGTGGTCGGCGACGGCCTCGAGGGTCTTCTGCGGCATCGTGTTCACGGTGTTCTCGACGACCAGGTCGACGACGTACATGGTGTCGTCGTACTCAGGATTCTTGACGCCCGTCGAGGCCCACAGCGGCCGCTGCCGGCGCGCGCCCGCGGCCTCCAGGTCGGCCCAGCGGCCGTCGGCGAAGAACTCCTCGTAGGCCTTGTAGGCCAGCCGCGCGTTGGCGAGGCCGGCGCGCCCCTTCAGGGAGTCATCCGAGAGCCGGTTGTCGATCTCGGTGTCCACCCGGGAGACGAAGAACGAGGCGACCGAGTGGATCTTCGCGAGGTCGTGGCCGTTGGCCTGCGCCTGCTCGAGTCCGGCGACGAAGGCCTCCATGACCTCGCGGTACTGGTCGAGCCCGAAGATCAGGGTGACGTTGACGTCGATGCCCTCGGCCAGCGTGGCCGTGATCGCGGGCCATCCGGCCGGGGTCGCGGGGATCTTGATGTAGACGTTCGGCCGGTCCACTGCCTCCCAGAGGCGCTTGGCCTCGGCCACGGTGGCCTCGGTGTCGTCGGCGAGGTCGGGGGAGACCTCGATGGAGACCCGCCCGTCCACGCCGCCGGTGGCCTCCCAGGCCGGTCGCATCACGTCGCAGGCGGCGCGCACGTCGGTGGTGGTCAGCTCGAAGATCGTGCGGTGCACGTCGGCGCCGTCGGCCGCGAGCGCGCGGACCTGGTCGTCGTACCGCTCACCGTCGGCCAGGGCGGCCTGGAAGATCGACGGGTTGGTCGTGACGCCGACCACCGAGGAGTTCTTGACGAGGTCGGCGAGGTTGCCGGTCTCCAGGCGCTCGCGGGACAGGTCGTCGAGCCAGATCGAGACCCCGGCGTCGGACAGCTGCTTCAGTCGATCGGACATGAGTGACCTGCTTCCTACTAACGGCTGATGGCCTCCACGGCCCTGATGCTCTCCTCGGCCGCCAACGCGACCGCCTCGGGAGTGATTCCGAACTCGCGGAAGATCGTCGAGAAGTCCGCCGACGCACCGAAGTGCTCCAGCGAGACCATCCGGCCGTGGTCGCCCACGATCTCGCGCCAGCCCTGCGCGATGCCGGCCTCCACGCTGACCCGGGCCTTCACCATCGGCGGGATCACGCTGTCCCGGTAGGCCTGGTCCTGCGCGGCGAACCACTCGCGGCACGGCATCGAGACGACGCGCGCCTTGATCCCGCGCGAGGCGAGCTGCTCGCGGGCCTTGACGGCCAGCTGCACCTCGGAGCCCGTGCCGATCAGGACCACGTCCGGCTGTCCCTCGCTGTCGATGAGGACGTACCCACCGCGGGCGACCCCATCCGTCGAGGCGAAGCCCTGCTCGCCGCGCGGGAAGGTCGGCACGTTCTGGCGGGTCAGCGCCAGGCCGATCGGCCGGTCGGTGTGCTCCAGCGTGGCCTTCCAGGCGGCGACGGTCTCGTTGGCGTCGGCGGGGCGCACCACGTCCAGCCCGGGGATCGCCCGCAGCGCGGCCAGGTGCTCGACCGGCTGGTGGGTCGGGCCGTCCTCGCCGAGGCCGATCGAGTCGTGCGTCCACACGTAGATGGTCGGCAGCCCCATCAGCGCGGCCAGCCGCACGGCCGGGCGCATGTAGTCGGAGAAGACCAGGAAGGTGCCGCCGTAGATCCGGGTGCCGCCGTGCAGCGTGACCCCGTTCATGATCGAGCCCATCGCGTGCTCGCGGATGCCGAAGTGCAGCACCCGGCCGTACGGGTTGCCGCTCCAGTACGACGTCTGCCACTCGTCCGGGGTGACGCTGGCCTCGCCCTCGAGCGTGGTGTTGTTGGACTCGGCCAGGTCGGCCGAACCGCCCCACAGCTCGGGCAGGTGCGCGGCGACCGCGTTGAGGAACTGGCCCGACGCCTTGCGGGTCGCCACGCCCTTCTCGTCGGCGGGGTAGGACGGCAGGTCCGCGTCCCAGCCCTCCGGCAGGGTGCGGCTCTTGAGCCGGTGCAGCAGCTTCTCGCCCTCGGGGTTGGCCTTCGCCCAGGCGGCGTACTGCTCGTCCCAGGCTGCGCCGTAGGCCTTGCCGCGCTCCAGCAGCTTGCGGGTGTGCTCGATGACCTCGGGGGCCACCTCGAACGTCTTCTCCGGGTTGAAGCCGAGCACCTTCTTGGTGGCGGCGACCTCGTCGGCCCCGAGTGCGGACCCGTGCGAGGCCCCGGTGTTGTGGGCGTCCGGGGCGGGGTAGGCGATGATCGTGGTCAGCACGATCAGGCTCGGCTTGTCGGTGACCTCCTCGGCCGCGTCGAGCGCGTCCCAGAGGGCGTGCACGTCCTCGTGGTAGCCCTCGAGGTCGGTGTGGTCGCCGTCCTTGGTCCAGTCGACGTGCTGCACGTGCCAGCCGTAGGACTCGTAGCGCTTCGCCACGTCCTCGGTGAAGGCGATGTTGGTGTCGCCCTCGATGCTGATCCGGTTGTTGTCGTAGATGAGGGTCAGGTTGCCGAGCTGCTGGTGGCCGGCGATGGAGGACGCTTCCGCGCTGACGCCCTCCTCCAGGTCGCCGTCGGAGCAGATCGCGAAGACCCGGTGGTCGAACGGGCCGTCCCCGTCCTTCGAGCCACTGCCTTCGGGGTCGAACATCCCCTTCTCGCGGCGCGAGGCCAGCGCCATCCCGACCGCGTTGGCGACGCCCTGGCCGAGCGGGCCGGTCGTCGTCTCGACGCCGACGGTGTGGCCGTGCTCGGGGTGGCCCGGGGTCCGGCTGCCCCAGACGCGCAGCGACTTCAGGTCCTCCAGCTCGAGGCCGAATCCGCCCAGGTAGAGCTGGGTGTAGAGCGTGATCGAGGAGTGCCCGCAGGAGAGCACGAACCGGTCGCGGTTGCTCCAGGACGGGTCCGCGGGGTCGTGCCGCATCCGCTTCTGGAACAGCAGGTACGCCGCCGGCGCCAGGCTCATCGCCGTGCCGGGGTGACCGTTGCCGACCTTCTGGACGGCATCCATGGCGAGCACGCGAGCGGTGTCCACCGCACGCTGGTCGAGCTCGGTCCAGTCCAACGGGGTGCGGGTGGTGCTCAAGGCGGAGGATCCTTCCGGCCGCGTCGCGTCTGTGATCTTGGTTGTGTGATCTTGGTTTCCCTCGTACGGCGGCCACCGAGACCACCGGCTCCGAGCCTACTCACGGATGAGTAGACTCAGCGAGCCAGTGCCCCTCCGCGCACCGTGAGATGCGCAACCGTCCGCCGAATCGAGGCATGCGTGACCGCGCTCGACCCGCAGGTGTCTGTCTCCGCACAGACCCCGGGCGAGCCGACGCCGCAGGCGGGCCTCAGGGACGTGGTGGCCGCGTACGTCGGCCTCACCAAGCCCCGGGTCATCGAGCTGCTGCTGCTCACCACGGTGCCGGTGATGTTCTTCGCCCAGCGCGGGGTCCCGCCGCTCGGCCTGGTGATCGCCACCGTCCTCGGCGGCACCCTGAGCGCCGGCAGCGCCAACGCGCTCAACTGCGTCTACGACCGCGACATCGACGAGCAGATGCGCCGGACCCGGCGCCGGGCGCTGCCCCGGCACATCGTCTCGCCCCGGGCCGCGCTCGTCTTCGGGCTGGTGCTCGCGGTGGTCTCGACCCTGGTCCTGGGGATCTGGGTGAACTGGCTCTCCGCCGGGCTGGCGCTGACCGCGTCGGCCTTCTACCTGTTCGTCTACACGATGGTGCTCAAGCGTCGTACGGCGCAGAACATCGTCTGGGGCGGCCTGGCGGGCTGCTTCCCAGCCCTGATCGGCTGGACCGCCGTGACCGGCGAGCTCGCCTGGGCGCCGGTGGTCCTCTTCGGGGTCGTGTTCCTCTGGACCCCGCCGCACACCTGGGCCCTGGCGATGCGCTACCGCGAGGACTACGCAGCGGTGGACGTGCCGATGCTGCCGGTCATCAAGAGCGGCGAGCAGGTCGCGCGGCAGATCGTGGCCTACTCGTGGGCGATGGTGGCGCTCTCGCTGGCGCTCTGGCCGGTCGCGGACACCGGGATCGCCTACCCGATCGCCGCCGCGGCCCTCGGCGCGCTGTTCCTCGTCGAGGCGCACCTGATGTGGTCGCGCGCCCGGCGCAGCGACGAGCTCGCGGAGATCAAGCCGATGCGGCTCTTCCACTGGTCGAACCTGTACCTGTCGCTGCTGTTCGTGGCCGTGGCACTGGACCCGCTGCTCAAGTAGCTCGTGAAGCTCAGGCCTCGCGGGAGGCCAGCACCGCCCACGTCATCGCCGCGGTGATGACCGCCGCCCCCAGCATGTGGAAGCCGACGAGCACGATCGGCAGGTCGGTGAAGTACTGCACGAACCCGATCGCCCCCTGCGCGACATCGACGACCAGCAGCAGCCGGACCGCTTGGACGGCCTCCGCCCGCGCTCCGGTCGCCCAGAGCACGAACAGCAGCCCGACGGTGAGCCCGACGAAGAGGAACACCACGTCCGCGTGCAGCTGGGAGAGCTGGAGCGGGTCCAGCCCGTTGCGCGGGGCCTCGGCGTCACCGGCGTGCGGGCCGGAGCCGGTGACCACGGTGCCGACGTAGAGCACCACCGCCCCGGCCGCGAACATGGCCGCGGCCAACCCGGTGACCGGGCGCGAGGCGCTCGCGCGGGGGAGCGGCCGGTCCACGATCCGCAGGAACACCACCGCCACCGCGATGATCGCCAGCGAGAACATGAGGTGGAACGAGACCACCCACGGGTTCAGGTCGGTGAGCACGGTGATACCGCCGAGGACCGCCTGCGCCGGGATGCTCAGGCCCAGCGCCAGCGCGACGTTCCGCACGTCGGTCCGGCCGGTACGACGGGCCTCCTGCCAGGCGGCGACGAAGGTCAGGATCGCGATCGCGGAGAGCACGAAGGTGAGCGTCCGGTTGCCGAACTCGATCGCCGAGTTCACGGTGAGCGCGTGGTGCGGGGTGAAGGACTCGTCCGTGCAGCGCGGCCAGGTCGGGCAGCCCAGCCCGGAGCCGGTCAGCCGGACCGCTCCGCCGGTGACGACCAGCACGCCGTTCGCGACCAGGGTCGCCCAGGCGAGCTGGCGCAGGCGAGGCGCCAGGTCGGGAAGCTTCACTCCCACTTGAACGTCCTCGCGGTCAGCGCGACCCCGACCACCGTCCAGGCGAGCAGCACCAGCTGGTCGCGGCCCGAGCAGTCGCCGTGGATGAGCGCGCTGCGCATCGCCTCGCCGAGGGCACCGGAGGGGAGCAGCCGGAGCGCGTCGCCGGCGCCGCCGTACGCGGAGGCCGGCAGCACCACCGCGCCCCCGGCCATCAGCAGCAGGTAGATCAGGTTGGCGGCGGCCAGGGTGGCCTCCGCGCGCAGCACGCCGGCCACGAACAGCCCGAGCGAGGCGAACGCGGCGGTGCCGAGCAGCAGTGCCTCCAGGCCGAGCAGCACCGTGCGCACGCCGCCGTGCGGGTCCCAGCCCATCGCGAACGCGACCGCGCCCAGCACGACGACCTGGAACAGCTCGACCAGGAACAGCGCGCCGATCTTGCCGGCCAGCAGGCCGAAGCGGGGCAGCGGTGAGGCGCCGAGACGCTTGATGACGCCGTACCGGCGCTCGAACCCGGTGGCGATGGCCAGCGAGGTGAACGAGGTGGACATCACCGCGAGCGCGAGCACGCCGGGGGTGAAGGCGTCGATCGGGCTCTGGTCGAGGTTGAAGTCGACGTGCTTGTCGGCCTTGACCGCGCCGACCAGCACGATCACCGGGATCACCACGGCGAGCAGCAGCTGCTCGCCGTTGCGCAGCATCAGCTTGGCCTCCATCGCGGCCTGCGCCAGCACCTGGCGGGCCAGCGGGGCGGCGCCGGGTTTCGGTGCGAAGACTCCCGTGCTCACTGCGGCTTCAGCTCCCGTCCGGTCAGCTCCAGGAAGGCGTCCTCGAGGTTGCGCTGGCCGAGGCTGAGCGACTCCGGCAGCACGCCCTGCTCCTCGCACCAGCGGCTCACCGTGGCCAGCGTGGTGTGGTCGGCCGGGCCGGTGATCAGCAGGCTGATCTCGCTGATCGGGGTCACCTCGACGTGCTCGCCGAGGGCGGCCTGGAGCGACGCCGGGGCGCCGTCGGGGAACGGCCGGGTGACCACCAGCCGGATCGTCGAGGTGCCGCCGCGGGTGAGCTCGACCGGCGTGCCCGAGGCGATCATCCGGCCGTGGTCGATGATGTGGATCCGGTCCGCGAGCCGCTCGGCCTCGTCCATGTAGTGCGTGGTGAGCACCACCGTGACGCCGTCGGCGCGCAGCTCTTCGAGCAGCTCCCAGGTGGTGCGCCGGGCCAGCGGGTCCATCCCCGCGGTCGGTTCGTCGACGAAGACCACCTCGGGCCGCCCGACCACCGCCATCGCCAGGCCGAGCCGCTGCTGCTGGCCACCGCTCAGCCTCCGGTACGGCGTCCGCCCGCACTCGTGCAGCCCCAGCCGGTCGGCGAGCATGCCGGTGTCCAGCGGGTGCGCGTGCAGCCGGGCGATGTGCTCGAGCATCTCCATCGCGTGCACCCCGGACCAGGCTCCCGAGCCCTGCAGCATCACGCCGATCCGGGGGAGCAGCGCGCGGCGCTGCGCGACCGGGTCGAGCCCCAGCACCCGGACGGTGCCCTGCTGCGGTCGGCGGTAGCCCTCGCAGGTCTCGAGGGTGGTGGTCTTGCCGGCGCCGTTGGGGCCGAGGACGGCGGTGATCGTCTGGCGCTCGACGGTCAGGTCGAGGTGGTCGACCGCGGTCTTCTCGCCGTACCGCATGACGAGGCCGCTGACCTCGACAGCAGGGGAGGTTGGCACCCGGGGATTCTAGGAGGCCGCGACTGAGACCTTGCTGAGAGGTCCGGCGGCTTGGCGGCGCAGCAGCCACAGGCTCAGCCCGCCGAGCGTCAGGGCGGGCAGCCAGGCCAGCGTCGCCCGCAGCGTCACCGCGGCGGCGGCGGCGACCAGCGGCACACCGAGCGCGACCAGCGCGACGACCAGGGCGCCGTCGCGAGGGCTGGCGCCGTTCGGGCCGGGCACGGCCGCGGCGACCTGGCTGGCTCCGAACGCTGCCAGGATCTCGAGGGGCGAGAGCGTGTTCCCGGTCGCGGCGATGGTGCCGAGCAGCAGCCCGGCGATGGTGAGCTGGTAGCCGGCGGCGAGCAGCAGCCCGAGCACGAGGGCGCGCGGCGGGGGCAGCGGACCGCGGGGGAGCAGGCCCGGCCGTGTCCGCCGTACGACGACCGCGGCGGCGAGCACCAGCAGCCCGAGCCCGGCGGCGCTCATCAGCAGCCGCAGCGGCAGCTCGCTGGCCCCGAAGACGGCGAAGGCGGCCAGCCCGACCGCCCCCACCAGCCGGTCCATGCCGACGCTGAGCAGCGCGTCGCCGGCGCAGAGCCCGGTCCCGGTGAGCCGCTTGGTCCGCCAGACGTCCGCACCGACGTGACCGGGCGTGAGCAGCCCGAAGACCTCGGACTCGGCGTTGGCCCGCAGGTACCAGCCGCAGGCCTGCGGCGCCCCGGCACCGGTGGTGAGGACACGCCAGCGCAGCGGGCAGAGCACGTACTTGCCGACGATCCAGGGCACCAGCCCGGCCAGCACCGGCCAGGGGCTGACCTCGGGGAGCCTCGGCAGCGTGGCCACCGGGACGGCCGCGGCGACGACGATGCCGAGCACGAGCAGGGCTCGCGAGTGCAGCATCCCCCGAAGCGTCATCGACCCTCACTCTCCCCGCCTCGGGTGAACGATCGGCCGGGGACGGGTCGAGTGAAGGCGAACAGCAGGTGGATCTTGGTTAGGCCACCCTTATTTGAATCCGGCAATTCATTAAAGGCACACTGTTGTTGTGGAAATCGACCGGAGCGCCGAACTCGGCGACGCCCCCACCCGTGAGCGGGTGGTCCGGTCGATCCTGGAGAACGGTCCCTCGACCGCCGCGGACCTGGGCGAGCGTCTCACGCTGACCCCGGCCGCCGTGCGTCGGCACCTCGACCACCTCATCGCCGAGGGCGCCGTCGAGATCCGGCAGCCCCGGGCCAGCCTGGTCCGTGGCCGCGGTCGCCCCGCCAAGCTGTTCGCGCTGACCGAGACCGGTCGCGACCACTTCGAGCAGCAGTACGACGACCTCGCGGTCCAGGCGCTGCGGTTCCTGGCCGAGACCGGTGGCGAGGAGGCGGTGCGCGCGTTCGCCGAGCGCCGGGTCGCCTTCATCGAGTCCGAGTTCGCCGCGATCGTCGAGGCCGACCCGGACCTGAGCCCGGCCCAGGCGCTGGCCCAGGTGTTCACCTCCGAGGGCTACGCCGCCTCGGTGCGCGAGCTGCCCCTGGTGAACCAGCAGAGCGTGGGGGAGCAGCTGTGCCAGCAGCACTGCCCCGTCTCCCACGTCGCCCACGAGTTCCCGCAGCTGTGCGAGGCCGAGACGGAAGCGATCAGCCGCGTCCTGGGTTCCCACGTACAGCGGCTGGCCACCATCGCCCATGGCGACGGTGTCTGCACGACCTGCATTCCCCATGCTTCACAGACGCAGTCAGGAAGGGTGTCGAGATGACCTCGATCGAAGAGCTCAACCCGGAGCTGAAGGGCATCGGCCGCTACGAGTTCGGCTGGGCCGACAAGGACGACGCGGGTGCCGAGGCCAAGCGCGGCCTCAACGAGGACGTGGTCAAGGACATCTCGGGCAAGAAGTCCGAGCCGCAGTGGATGCTCGACCTGCGCCTCAAGGGCCTCAAGCTCTTCGAGCGCAAGCCGATGCCGGTCTGGGGCGCCGAGCTCGACGCGATCGACTTCGACAACATCAAGTACTTCGTCCGGTCCACCGAGAAGCAGGCGGCGTCCTGGGAGGACCTGCCCGAGGACATCAAGAACACCTACGACAAGCTCGGCATCCCGGAGGCGGAGAAGCAGCGCCTCGTCGCCGGCGTCGCCGCGCAGTACGAGTCCGAGGTCGTCTACCACCAGATCCGCGAGGACCTGGAGGAGCAGGGCGTCATCTTCCTCGACACCGACACCGCGCTGAAGGAGCACCCGGAGATCTTCCAGGAGTACTTCGGCACCGTGATCCCGGTCGGCGACAACAAGTTCGCCGCGCTGAACACGGCGGTCTGGTCGGGCGGCTCGTTCATCTACGTGCCCAAGGGCGTCCACGTGGACATCCCGCTGCAGGCCTACTTCCGGATCAACACCGAGAACATGGGCCAGTTCGAGCGGACGCTGATCATCGTCGACGAGGACGCCTACGTGCACTACGTCGAGGGCTGCACCGCGCCGATCTACTCCTCGGACTCGCTGCACTCGGCGGTCGTCGAGATCATCGTGAAGAAGGGCGGCCGCTGCCGCTACACGACCATCCAGAACTGGTCGAACAACGTCTACAACCTGGTGACCAAGCGCGCTGTCTGCGAGGCCGGCGCGACCATGGAGTGGGTCGACGGCAACATCGGCTCCAAGGTCACCATGAAGTACCCGGCCGTCTACCTGATGGGCGAGCACGCCAAGGGCGAGACGCTGTCGATCGCCTTCGCGGGCGAGGGCCAGCACCAGGACGCCGGCGCCAAGATGGTGCACGCGGCGCCGAACACGTCCTCGTCCATCCTGAGCAAGTCGGTGGCGCGCGGCGGTGGCCGTACGTCGTACCGGGGGCTGATCCAGGTCAACCCGGGGGCGCACGGCTCGAAGTCCAACGTGCTCTGCGACGCGCTGCTGGTCGACCAGATCAGCCGCTCCGACACCTACCCGTACGTCGACATCCGCGAGGACGACGTGTCCATGGGTCACGAGGCCAGCGTCTCGAAGGTCTCCGAGGACCAGCTGTTCTACCTGATGTCGCGCGGCATGGAGCAGGACGAGGCGATGGCGATGATCGTCCGCGGCTTCGTCGAGCCCATCGCCAAGGAGCTCCCGATGGAGTACGCGCTGGAGCTCAACCGCCTGATCGAACTGCAGATGGAGGGCGCTGTCGGATGACGGCCGAAGTTCTGGAAAACGCGCTCGAGGTGGAGAAGGTCGAGAGCCACCTTCACCCCGAGGGCTCGTTCGACCTCGCCGACCACCCGGTGCCCGTCGGCACCGAGGAGATCTGGCGGTTCACCCCGCTCAAGCGGCTGCGCGGCCTGCACGCCGACGCGGCACTCGACGGGGATGCCTTCAAGGTCGAGGTCGACCTGCCGGAGGGTGTGACCGGGACCTCGGTCGCCGTGGCCGACTCGGCTCGCGGCGCCTCCGGCCTGGTCCCGACCGACCGGGTCTCGGCCCGCGCCTGGGACGCGACCACCTCGGTCTTCGAGGTGACCATCCCCGAGGAGTTCACCGGGGACCAGCCGGCGACGCTGCACCTGATCGGCACCGGCGTCGAGGTCGCCTCGGCCGGGCACCTGCTCGTGCGCGCCGGGAAGTTCAGCCGTTCGACCGTGGTGGTCGAGTACACCGGCTCGGCGACCTGGGCCGAGAACGTCGAGATCGTCGTCGAGGACGGCGCCGATCTCACCTTCGTCACCCTGCACGACTGGGCCGACGACGCGGTGCACCTGGTCAGCCAGCACGCCCGCGTCGGCCGCGACGCCACCCTCAAGCACGTGGCGATCTCCTTCGGCGGCGACGTCGTCCGCAGCGACACCTCCGCGGAGTACGCCGGTCCCGGCGGCTCGGTCGAGGCGCTCGGGCTGTACTTCGCCGACGAGGGTCAGCACATCGAGCACCGTCTCTTCGTCGACCACACCGCCCCGAAGACCAAGAGCCACGTGGTCTACAAGGGCGCGCTGCAGGGCGAGGGCGCGCACGCGGTCTGGATCGGCAACGTGCTGATCCGCAAGGTCGCCGAGGGCATCGAGACCTACGAGGAGAACCGCAACCTGGTCCTCACCGACGGCTGCCAGGCCGACTCGGTGCCGAACCTGGAGATCGAGACCGGCGAGATCGAGGGCGCGGGCCACGCATCCGCGACCGGCCGGTTCGACGACGAGCAGCTCTTCTACCTGCGCTCGCGCGGCATCGCCGAGGCGGAGGCCCGCCGGCTGGTGGTGCACGGCTTCTTCAACGACCTGATCCGCAAGATCGACGTGCCCTCGCTGGAGGAGAAGCTGACCGCGACCGTCGAGGCCGAGCTGGCCAAGAACGTGCTGAAGGCGCTGTAGTCGATGGCCTTCGTCCGTGCCTGTGCCGTCAGCGAGCTGTCCGACGACAACGCGCTGCGGGTCGAGGTCGACGGCCTCGACGTGGCCATCGTCCGCTCCGACGGCGAGGTCTTCGCCATCGAGGACGAGTGCAGCCACGCCGCGGTGGCGCTCTCCGAGGGCGACATCGCGCACTGCGAGATCGAGTGCTGGATGCACGGTTCCCGCTTCGACCTGCGCACCGGCAAGCCGCTCGGCCCGCCGGCCACCGAACCCGTTCCTGTCTTCCCGGTCCAGATCGCCGGTGACGACGTACTGATCGATCTAGGAGACAACTGAGCATGGCCACGCTGGAGATCAAGGACCTGCACGTCCAGGTACAGACCGAGGACGGCCCCAAGGAGATCCTCAAGGGCGTCAACCTCACCATCAAGGACGGCGAGACGCACGCGATCATGGGCCCGAACGGCTCGGGCAAGTCGACGCTGGCGTACTCGATCGCCGGTCACCCCAAGTACGAGGTGACCTCCGGCTCGGTGACCCTGGACGGCGTCGACGTGCTCGCGATGACCGTGGACGAGCGCGCCCGCGCCGGCCTGTTCCTGGCGATGCAGTACCCGGTCGAGGTGCCCGGCGTCTCGGTGTCGAACTTCCTGCGGACGGCGAAGACCGCGATCGACGGCGAGGCTCCCAAGCTGCGCACCTGGGTCAAGGACGTCAACGCCGCGATGGACCGGGTGAAGATGGACAACGCCTTCGCCACCCGCAACGTCAACGAGGGCTTCTCCGGTGGTGAGAAGAAGCGCCACGAGATCGTCCAGCTGGAGCTGCTCGACCCGAAGGTCGCGGTGCTCGACGAGACCGACTCCGGCCTCGACATCGACGCGCTCAAGATCGTCTCCGAGGGCGTCAACCGCTTCAAGGAGAACGGCGACAAGGGCGTCCTGCTGATCACGCACTACACGCGGATCCTGCGCTACATCAAGCCCGACTTCGTGCACGTGTTCGTCAACGGCCAGGTCGCCGAGGAGGGCGGCCCGGAGCTGGCCGACGAGCTGGAAGCCAATGGTTACGACCGCTTCGTTTCTGCGGCGGTGTGACGTGCCTGGCGGCCACTGCGCTGCGTTGTCGTCAGTCGACGGCCCGCTCCGCTCTGAGGCCGCCTCCCTCCTCCGCCTTGCCCAGTAACCCCCAGACCCGCCACACCACTCGCAGAAAGGGTCGAGATGGACGGACTCCTGACTGATCTCGACGTCATTCGCAAGGACTTCCCGATCCTGGAGCGACGGGTGGCGAACGACCTGCCACTGGTCTACCTGGACTCGGCGAACACCTCGCAGAAGCCCCAGGTGGTCATCGACGCCATGGTCGACCAGCTGGAGAACCACAACGCGAACATCGCCCGGGCGATGCACACGCTGGGGGCGGAGTCGACGTACGCGTTCGAGGCGGCCCGGGACAAGGTCGCGGCCTTCCTCAACGCCCCGTCCCGCGACGAGGTGATCTTCACCAAGAACGCCTCCGAGGCGCTCAACCTGGTGGCCCGGACGTTCCCGCTCGGCCCGGGCGACCGGGTGGTGATCACCGAGATGGAGCACCACTCCAACATCGTGCCGTGGCAGCTGGCGACCGAGCGCGCCGGCGCGGAGCTGCGCTGGTTCGGGCTCACCGACGAGGGTGAGCTGGACCTGTCGAACATCGACGAGCTGCTCACGCCGGGCACCAAGGTGGTCGCGCTGACCTGGGTCTCGAACATGCTCGGCACCATCAACCCGGTCGCCGAGATCGCCCGCCGCGCGCACGAGGTCGGCGCGGTCGTGGTGCTGGACGCCTCCCAGGCAGCCCCGCAGCTCCCCGTCGACGTGCAGGCCGTGGAGGCCGACTTCGTCGCCTTCACCGGGCACAAGGTCACCGGCCCGACCGGGATCGGCGTGCTCTGGGGCCGGACCGAGCTGCTGGACAGCCTGCCGCCGTTCCTCGGCGGAGGCGAGATGATCGCGACCGTCTCGATGGAGAAGTCCACCTGGGCGCCGATCCCGCACAAGTTCGAGGCGGGCACGCCGCCGATCGTCGAGGCGATCGGGCTGGGCGCCGCGATCGACTACATCTCGCACGTCGGGCTGGACCGGATCCACGCCCACGAGCAGGCCATCACCGGCTACCTGCTCGACGGCCTGGCCAGCGTCAGCGGCGTTCGCGTCCTGGGTCCGCTCGACCCGACCCGTCGCGGTGGCGCGGTGGCCTTCGAGCTGGCCGGCGTCCACCCGCACGACGTGGCCCAGCTGCTCGACAGCCGCGGCATCGCGGTCCGGGCCGGGCACCACTGCGCCAAGCCCGCGCACAAGCGGTTCGGGGTGCAGAGCTCGACGCGGGCGTCGTCGTACCTGTACACGACTCCGGCCGAGATCGACGCGCTCGTCGAGGGCCTGGAGTTCACCAAGAACTACTTCAAGGTCGGGTGACGTTAGACCGCCATGGATCTGGACAGCCTGTACCAGGAGATCATCCTGGACCACTACCGCAACCCGCACCACGCGGGCCTGCGGGACCCGTTCGAGGCCGAGGTGCACCACGTGAACCCGACCTGCGGCGACGAGGTCACCCTGCGGGTGCACCTGGCGGAGGACGGCACCGTGCGGGACGTCTCGTACGACGCCGAGGGCTGCTCGATCAGCCAGGCGTCCGCCTCGGTGATGACCGACCTGGTCATCGGCAAGCAGCTCTCCGAGGCCCTGGACACGCACGGGGTGTTCCTCGAGCTGATGCAGGGCAAGGGCCAGGTCGAGCCCGACGAGGAGGTGCTGGAGGACGGCATCGCGTTCGCCGGCGTCGCCAAGTTCCCGGCCCGGGTGAAGTGCGCGCTGCTGTCCTGGATGGCGTTCAAGGATGCGGCGCTGCAGGCGTCGTCGAAGGAGGAGACCCATGCCTGATCACAGTGACCTGCCCGAGGTGGACCTGGCCGGCGGTGGCACCGCGGTCGCCCAGGACGACGACATCCTGGAGGCCATGAAGGACGTCGTCGACCCCGAGCTCGGCATCAACGTGGTCGACCTCGGCCTGGTGTACGGCGTGCACGTGGACGAGTCCTCCAACGTGGTGCTCGACATGACGCTGACCTCCGCCGCCTGTCCGCTGACCGACGTGATCGAGGACCAGACCAACACCGCGCTCGAGGGCCTGGTCGCGGATGTGACCATCAACTGGGTCTGGATGCCGCCGTGGGGTCCGGACAAGATCACGGACGACGGTCGCGAGCAGCTGCGTGCCCTCGGCTTCAACGTCTGACGTCGAGGTGGCGGTCGCCGCGGCGACCGCGGGCGCGGAGGTGCTGCGCAGCCTGTACGGCGGTGCGCTGACCCGCTTCGCCAAGGCCGGCGACGACTTCGCCACCGACGCCGACCTCGGCGCCGAGCAGGCGATCCGCTCGGTGATCGCCTCCGCCTACCCGGACGACGCGTTCCTCGGCGAGGAAGGCGGCCTGACGGGCGCCGCCGACGCCCAGCGCACCTGGCTGGTCGACCCGCTGTGCGGCACCCGGAACTTCGCGGCCGCGACCCCGCTGGCCGGCGTGAACGTCGCGTTGCGCACCGGTGACGGCCTCACCGCCGCCGCCGTCGCGGACCCGTTCACCGGCGAGGTGTTCTCGACCGGCGACGCGCTCGCGCCGACGGCGCTCTCCGGACTGGTCGACGTCGACTTCGACGGGCGGCCCGGCTGGGCTGCGGCGATGGTCGCCACCGAGGAGTTCCACTCCCGCTTCGGCCTCCGCGTGTCCTCGACGAGCCTGGCGCTGGCTTGGGTGGCCACCGGGCGGCGAGCCGGCTACGTGCACGCCGGCGACGTCCGCGACAGCGTCCACTTCGCGGCGGGGATGGCGCTGTGCCGGACCGCGGGCTGCGTGGTGACCGACCTCGCCGGCCGTCCGGTCGCGGAGAGCGCGGACGGTCTGGTCGCCGCCGCCGACGCCGACACGCATGCCGCGCTCCTGGACGCGATCGCGGGCATCCCGCGGTGACCCACGGCTAGCGTCACCTCATGTCCGACGTCCTGGTGCCGCCCGCGCGGCTGATGCGCTGGCTGCAGAACTTCACCCGCCGCCACGGCGCCACCAAGCTCGACGGGGCCCTGTCGGGCACGGCCGCGGACGGGTCCACCTTCACCGCGTCGCTGCCGTTCTCCCGCTCGTACGACGGCCCGCCGGACATCGCCGCGTTCGGGCGCGCCTGTGCCCCGCCGGAGGACTGGGGCCTGCTGCTGGTCCGCAAGGGCGGCTTCGCGGTCGCCCGGGTGCACGGCACCGAGATGGCCGAGTCGAAGACCGGCCAGCGGCACGTGCAGGGCCGGACCAAAGCCGGGGGGCAGAGCCAGCAGCGCTTCGCCCGGCGCCGGGAGAACCAGGCACGGGTGGCCTTCGAGGCCGCCGGCGACCACGCGATCCGGATCCTCGGGGACGTGCCGCTGCTCGTCGTCGGCGGCGAGAAGGCCGCGGTCACCGAGGTCCTCAAGGAGCCGAGGCTGGCCGGGCTGACCGTGGTCGGCGACTTCTTGACCGTGCCCGACCCGCGCCGGTCGGTTCTCGAATCCGCCCTCGCCGACGCCTGCTCTGCCAGGATCAGGGTCACCAACACCTGATCCTGAGGTCATCGCATGTGGCAACCCGATCCAGCGTGGGTGCCGCTGCGCGGTGGCGGCGGACCCGCGACGGTCGGCTTGTGGCGTGCCCGGGTGGGGGAGACCGACGCGATCGCCAAGCGACTGCGCCGCCCGGACCCCGACGAGGAGACCGTGCTCGGCGATCCCTCCCACGCCGGCTACTGGCGTCGCGAGATCGAGGTCGCGCTCGATCCCGCCGCGGTCGACGGTCCCGGCCTGGTGCCCGCGCGGGTGCTGGGCGTCGAGGAGGACGACGAGGGCGCCACGCTGCTGACCGAGGAGGTCGTGGCCCCGTTCGAGGTGGGGCCGCCCACGTCGCTGCTCGTGGCGCGCTCGCTGGGCCGGTTCGCCGGGGCGCCGTACCGGGAGACGGCGTGGGCCGCGCGCCGCACGCTGGCGGACCGGCTGGCGTTCGCGGAGGACCGGGGTGGCTGGCCCACACTGCGGCGGACCACCCTCGCGGACGCGGCCGACCAGCTCTGGTCCCGGCGCGGTCACTGGCTCACGTCGTACGGGAACGGGCCGGCGGGCCGGCTGCATGGCGACCCGACCCCGGGAAACTTCCCGGCCGTGCGCGCCGAGGACGTGGTCGCGATCGACTGGCAGGGCTACGGGATCGGCCCGGTGGGCACCGACCTGGGCTACTTCGCGCTCTCCGCGCGCGAGGACTTCGAGGTGCTCCTGGAGACGTTCATGGGCGGCGTCGCGGAGTCGGGTGCCGCCGTCGACGCCGATGCGGTGCGCCTGGCGGCGACGGTGTTCGCGGTCTACACCGTGTTCTCGCGCGCCGAGTGGGCGCTGTCCCGGGTGGCGCCGGGGGAGGGGGCGCTCGCCGGGAAGTACGGGCACCCCTCGGTGGCACCGCACCTGCGAGCGCTGCAGCGCCAGGTGCCGCGGATCGAGTCGCTGCTGGGCTGAGGCCCGGTCAGCCCCACCAGAAGGACGTGGCGATGATCGCGTACAGCGCGATCAGGGTGGCGCCCTCCAGCCAGGTGGACTCGCCGTCCTGGGCGATCGCGGCGGCCAGGATCACCGAGAGCATCAACGCGACCACGAGCATCGGCCCGAAGACCAGGGTGAGCGAGGCGAGCCCGAAGACCTGGCTGATCAGCACCAGCAGCGGCGCCAGCACGAGCGCGATCTGGATGGGACTGTTGAGGATCACCGAGAACGCGTACTCGGACTGGTTGCGGGCGGCGAGCTGGACGCCGACCACGTTCTCGATCGCGTTGCCGGCGATGGCGACGATGACGAGCCCGGCGAACGCGTCCGAGATGTTCAGCGTCTCCATTGCCGGGTCGAGCGCGGAGACGAACCAGTCCGAGACGAAGGCGGCCAGCGCGCCGGCCACCGCCAGCATCCCGACCGCCAGCCAGACCGGCCAGCGCGGCGGCTCGGACTCCATCGCGGGCTCGGGAGTGGCCTCGCCCGGGCCGGCGGTGTCGCGGCGCAGCGAGAACGGCAGCGAGAGGGCGAACAGGACGAGCAGCACGATCGAGACGATGACCGAGAACGTCACCTCGTGCTCGGCCGCCGGGCTGTGCACCTCGTGAGCGATCGAGGGGATCGCCATCGCGGTCACGGAGAGCAGCATCAGGACGCTGATGGTGCGGGCACGCTCGGAGCCGAGCCGCTGGGTGCCGTGCTTGAGACCGCCGACGAGGAACGCGAGCCCGAGCACCAGCAGCAGGTTGGCCAGGATCGACCCGACGATCGCCGCGCGGACCACGTCGACCAGCCCGGCGCGGAGCGCGAAGATGCAGATGAACAGCTCCGGCAGGTTGCCCAGCGCCGACTGCAGCACACCGGTGGCGCCGGGGCCGAACCGGTCGCCGAGCTGCTCGACCGAGGTACCGACCAGGCTGGCCAGGATGCAGACCGCGCCGGCGCTGACCACGAAGGCGACGACGTTGTTCCAGCCGCCGTAGTGGGCCAGCCCGGCGAGCACGCACAGCAGCGCGGAGCCGCCCAGGACGGTGCGGTCGGAGCGGTTGAGGACGGCGGCCGAGACGGTCATGGGGGCATGCTGCCAGACCTACAGCCGCTTCCGGCGTTCCTCCCACTTCGCCGCGAGCGCGGACAGCTCGGCGTTGACGAACGCGAAGAACTCGCGCGTCACCAGCATCCGCCGGTGGGCGTCGGTGCCGTCCGGGAGACCGGCGAGCCCGGCGTCGAGGGCTGCGATGATCGGCGCGTAGACCGCGTCCCGTTTGGTCAGCGCGGTGTGCCAGGTCTCGTCCTCGAGCACGTAGACGTCCCGCCGCGAGCCCGGGTCGCGCTCGCGGCGCAGCATCTGGACCTGCTCGAGGTAGTTGACCGCCTGGGAGACCGAGCCGCTGCTGACCTGGAGCCTCGCCGCCAGCTCGCCGGCGGTCATCCGGCCGTCCTCGTCCTCGAGGAGCGCCGCGAAGACCAGGGCGGGCACGCGCGCGAGACCGGCGTGGATCATGGCGCCGGACATCCGCTCCACGAAGGGTGAGGTCACGGGGTGATCGTACTAACTTTCACAGAGTTCTGAAAGTAGGCGTATGTTGGCGCCATGGACAACGTCATCGACGTCTCGGGACTGGTGAAGACCTTCGGCCGCTTCCGCGCCCTCGACGGTCTCACCTTGCAGGTGAGCGCGGGAGAGGTGCACGGCTTCCTCGGGCCCAACGGCGCCGGCAAGTCGACCACGATCAGGTCGCTGCTCGGCCTGCTCAGGGTCGACGCCGGGACCGCGACCGTGTTCGGGAAGGACCCGTGGCACGACGCGGTCGCGATCCACCGGCGGCTGGCCTACGTGCCCGGCGACGTGGCCCTGTGGCCGAACCTGACCGGTGGCGAGACCGTCGACCTGCTGCTGCGGATGCGCGGCGAGGACCCGGCCGCGTCGCGCCGCGCCGAGCTGCTCGAGCGGTTCGCGCTGGACCCGACCAAGAAGGGCCGGGCCTACTCGAAGGGCAACCGGCAGAAGGTCGCGCTGGTCGCCGCCTTCGCCGCCGATCCCGAGCTGCTCATCCTCGACGAGCCGACCTCGGGCCTGGACCCGCTCATGGAGCAGGTCTTCAACGAGTGCGTGGCCGAGCACACCGCCCGCGGAGCGACCGTGCTGCTCTCCAGCCACATCCTCAGCGAGGTCGAGCGGCTGGCCGACCGGGTCACGATCATCCGGGAGGGCAGGACCGTCGAGTCCGGCACCCTGGACGAGCTGCGCCACCTGCGCCGCAACCGGATCCGCGCCGAGCTCGACGCGCCGGCCGCGCTCGACGGACTGCCCGGCGTGCACGACCTCGTGGTCGAGGGTGACGTGGTGACCTGCTCGGTGGACGCCGAGGGACTCCCGGGGCTGCTGAGCGCGCTCACCGCGGCCGGGGTGCGGAACCTGACCAGCACGCCTCCGTCGCTGGAGGAGCTGTTCCTGGACGCGTACCGGACCGAGCCGGTGGCCTCGTGAGCTCGCTCGCGGGGGTACGCCCGCTCGCCTGGCAGGCCGTGCGCCGCGACCGGCTGATGCTGGCGCTGTGGACGCTGGCCCTGGTCGGGGTCTGCTACGCCAGCGCCGCGGCGACCGAGTCGCTGTACCCGACGACCGCCGAGCAGGTGCGCGCCGCCGAGGCGATCAACGACAGCCCGGCGATCGTGGCGCTGTACGGGCCGATCCTGGACGTGCACAGCCTCGGCGAGCTCGCGATGACCAAGCTGACCGTGCTCTACGCGGTGATCCTGTCGGTGCTCTTCGTCATCCTGGTACGCAGGCACACCAGGGTCGAGGAGGAGAGCGGCCGGACCGAGCTGGTTGGCGGCACGGCGGTCGGCCGGGACGCTCCGCTGGTGGCCGCGGTCGTGGAGGCGGCCGTGGTCGCGCTCGGGATCGGGCTGCTCGCCGGGCTCGCCGACCTGGGCGGCGGGCTCCCGGTCGCGGGCTCGCTGGCGTTCGGGGCGTCGTGGGCCGGGATCGGGCTGGTCGCGGTCGGTGTCACGGCCGTGGCGTGCCAGCTCTCCGCGAGCGCGCGGACCTGCGCGGCGATCGCGGCCGGGGCGGTCGGGGTGCTGTACCTGCTACGCGCGGTGGGGGACACCTCCGCCGCGTGGGTCTCGTGGCTGTCGCCGTTCGGCTGGTCGACGCAGCTGCGGGCCTGGTCCGGGCCCCGGTGGTGGGTGCTCGTCCTGTACGTCGTGCTGGCGGCGGTCCTGGTCGGCGTGGCGCACCTGCTCCGGCAGCGTCGTGACCTGGGCTCGGGCCTGCTCGCCGCCCGCCCCGGTCCGGCGGACGGGTCGCCGCGTCTGGGGGACGCGGTGGCGCTCGCCGTGCGGGTGCACGCGCCCTCGCTCGCCGTCTGGTCGTGCGCGGTGGCCGGTCTCGCGGTGGTGTTCGGCGCGATCGCCCCGGGCATCGGCGACCTGCTCGACTCGGACCCGGCCCGGGAGATGATCGAGCGGCTCGGTGGCGTCGGCGTGCTCGAGGAGACGCTGCTCGCCGCGATCCTGTCGATCCTGGCGGTCGTGTTCACCTGCTTCGCCCTGACCGTCGTCGGCCACGGGGGCAGCGACGAGCAGGACGGCCGGACCGAGCAGGTGCTGGCCACGGCGACCTCCCGGTCCCGGACCTTCGCGGCCACGCTGGTCGTCGCGCTCGGCGGCAGCCTGTGGCTGCTCGTGGTCGCCGGCGTCGGGCTCGCCCTGGGCTACGGGCAGGACTTCGGCGCGCTGCTGGGGGCCGCCCTCGCGCAGGCCCCTGCGGTCTGGTTGGTGGCGGCGTTGGCGGCGCTCGCGTGGGCGTGGCGCAGCGCCGGGACCATCGCGGGCTGGGTCCTGCTCGGGCTGTTCCTGACCCTGGGGCAGCTGGGTGAGCTCCTGGGCCTCCCGGACTGGGTGCTCGGCCTCTCGCCGTACACGCACGTCCCGGCCATGCCCGTCGAGCCCTTCGCCCCGGCGCCCTTCACGGTCCTGACCCTTCTGACCGCCCTGGTCCTCACCCTCGCCTGGACCCGCTACCGGACCCGCGACATCGGCTGACCCGCTCGCCGAAACCGGCCTTCTGGTCCGCCGAAACCGGCCTTCTGGTCCGCCGAAACCGGGCCTTTGGCGCGGATGGTCAGCTGGGGAGGGAGTCGAGCCAGCCGGGGGCGGCCCGGGTGAACTCGGCCTCGGGCAGCTTGCCGGCGCCGGCAGGGATCCTCCCGAGGAGAGGGACTCCGGTGATCGGGGGGAGGTCCAGGAGGTTCTGCTGCATGGCCAGGTCGGGCACCTCGGGCCAGGAGCCGATGATCACGCCGGCCACCTCGAGCGATCGGTGCTGGATCGCCTGCACCGTCAGCGCGGTGTGGTTGAGCGTGCCGAGTCCGGCGCGGGCGACGACGACGAACGACACCGGCACCCCGGCGTGGGCAACCGCGGCGGCGAGATCGAGCAGGTTCCAGTGCTCGCCGAGGTTGACCAGGATGCCGCCGGCGCCCTCGACGAGGACCAGGCGCTCGGATGCGTGTTCGACGATGGCGTCCCGCTGTTCCCGGATGTCTGGCAGCGTCACCCCCGCCACCCGGGCCGCGGCGTCGGGCGCGAGCGGGTCGGGAAGCCGGATGCCCTCGTGCCCTGGAACGTCGCCGGCGAGCGCGCGCACCACGTCCAGGTCGGTCGGATCACCGGTGGCGATGCCCGTCTGCGCCGGCTTCACGACGTACGGCGACTGCCCGGCTGCCCGCGTGGCCACCACCAGCGCCGCGGTCGCGATCGTCTTGCCGACCTCGGTGTCCGTGCCGGTGACGAAGAGAACCGTCACGCGAGCAGCTCCCGCAGCACCTTGGTGGCGGTGGCCACCTCCTCGTCGGTGAGGTGGGCGTGCCCGGTCAGCCGTAGCCGGGAGATGCCGTCCGGGGTGGACGGCGGTCGGAAGCAGCCGATCCGGACACCGTGCTCGGCCGCGGTGGCGACCGCGGCGAGTGCGGCCGACGGCGAGGGCATCGGGACGGCCAGCACCGCACCCGCGGGCACCGGCACCCCGCACGCGCCGGCGAGCGCGGCCGTCACCTCGCGCACCCGGGAGACCCGGTGCGGCTCGGCCTGGATGAGCGCCAGCGCGGTCGTCGCGGCGCCCGCGGACGCCGGCGCGAGCCCGGTGTCGAAGATGAACGGCCGCGCGGTGTTCACCAGGTGGTCGCGCAGCGCGACCGAGCCCAGCACCGCCCCGCCCTGCGCGCCGAGGGACTTGCTCAGCGTCAGCGTGGCGATCACGTGCTCGGCGCCGGCCAGGCCGACCTCGTCGAGCAGGCCGCGACCCTGCTCGCCCCGGACGCCGATCCCGTGCGCCTCGTCGACCACCAGGACCGCGTCGTGCTGCTCGCAGGCCGCCGCCAGCGCCGCCAGCGGGGACGCATCGCCGAGGACCGAGTAGATCGACTCGACGAGGACGAGCGCGCGCGGCTGGGTCCGGCCGGCCAGCGCCGCGGACACGGCGTCGACGTCGTTGTGCGGGACCACCGCGACCGTCCCGCGGGAGAGCCGGCACGCGTCGATCAGCGAGGCGTGCACGTGGGCGTCCGAGACGATCAGGGTGTCCGCGTCGGCCAGCGCGGCCACCACGGACAGGTTCGCGTGGTAGCCGGTCGAGAAGGCCAGCGCCGCGGGGAAGCCCGTGAACGAGGCCAGGGCGTCCTCGAGCTGCGCGTGCACCGAGAGGGTGCCCGTGACCAGCCGCGAGGCGCCGGCGCCGGCGCCGTACGCACGTGCCGCGGCGACCGCGCCGTCCACGACTCGCGGGTCGCGGGCGAGGCCGAGGTAGTCGTTGCCGGCGAGGTCGATCATCGGACCCGTCTCGTCGCTGTTGAAGAGGCGACGGACCAGGCCGGCCTCCTCACGAGCGGCGGCCCGCGCGGCGAGCCAGTCGTCGAAGCGCGTCATGCGCACACCTCCGTCACCGCGCCGACGAGGGCGCCCGTGATGACCCCCAGGTCCTCGTCGGTGCACACGTAGGGCGGCATCGTGTAGACGAGGTTGCGGAACGGCCGCACCCAGACGCCGCGGTCCAAGGCGGCCCGGGTGAGCGCGGGCACGTCGGCCGGACGGTCCAGCTCGATGACGCCGACGGCGCCGAGCGTCCGCACCTCGCGGACGACGGGCAGGTCGCCGGCCGGGGCGAGCCCGTCGGCCAGCCCCTTGGAGATCCGGTTGATCGTCGCGAAGCAGTCGTAGGAGTCGAGCAGGTCGAGGCTGGCCGAGGCGATCGCGCAGGCCAGCGGGTTCGCCATGAAGGTCGGGCCGTGCATCATCGCGCCGGCCGGGCTGGCGTCCACGGCCGCCGCGACCTCGGCCGTGGTCAGCACCGCCGCCAGGGTCAGGTAGCCGCCGGTGAGTGCCTTCCCGACGCAGAGGATGTCCGGGGTCACGTGGCAGCGGGAGGCGGCCCAGTCGGTGCCGGTCCGCCAGAACCCGGTCGCGATCTCGTCGAAGATCACCAGCGCTCCGTGCTCGCGGGCGAGCGACACCAGGTGCTGCACGGCCGACGGGTCGTACACGTGCATCCCGCCGGCACCCTGCAGCACCGGCTCGATGACGACGGCGGCGATCTCGGAGGCGTGCTGCTCGTAGAGGCGGCTGGTCGCGGCCTTCCAGTCCTCCAGGGGCTCCCCGACGGCCGGAGGCCGGTCGGCGAAGACGTGCTGGGGCAGGAACCCGGCGTACATGCTGTGCATCCCGCCGTCCGGGTCGGTCACGCTCATCGGCGAGAACGTGTCGCCGTGGTACCCGCCGCGGATCGTGAAGAACCTCGTGCGCCGGAGCGCGTGCGCCTGCCAGGCCATCTTCATCGCGACCTCCAGCGACACCGATCCCGAGTCGGCGAAGAAGACCTTGTCGAGGCCCGCGGGGGCGCGGTCGACGAGCTGCTGCGCCAGCTTGACGGCGGGCTCGTGGGTGAGGCCGCCGAACATCACGTGGCTCATCTTCCCGAGCTGGTCCCGGGCCGCCTGGTCGAGCGCCGGCACGCCGTACCCGTGGATCGCGCACCACCACGAGGACATCGCGTCCACGACCTCGACCTCGCGGTCGTCGTACTCCAGGCGCAGTCGCACCCCCGCGGCGGACGAGACCGGGTAGACCGTCCCCGGCGAGGTCATCGAGGAGTACGGGTGCCAGAGGTGCTCGCGGTCGAAGTCGAGGTCGAACGAGGTCATGCCGAGGCGAGCTCCCCGTGCTCCACGCAGCGTGCCGTCCACGACGTCGGCGAGACCTGGACGACCATCCGGCGGGCGCAGTGGACGCAGTACCGGGGCGGCTCCATCCGCAGCCGCTCACGGCACGCGTCGTGGCTGCCCTCGTCGAGAGCCAGACCGCAGTGACCGCAGTAGGAATCCACGAGAATCACAGGCTGCTGCTCAGCGCCTTGATCGGCATCTTGAGGTCCTCCAGCAGGGCCAGGTCCTCCTTCGGGTCCCGGCCCAGCGTGGTCAGGTAGTTGCCCACGATGACCGCGTTGATGCCGCCCAGCAGGCCGTCGCGGGTGCCGAGGTCGCCCAGGGTCAGCTCGCGACCCCCGGCGTACCGCAGGATCGTGCGGGGCAGCGCCAGCCGGAACGCCGCGATCGTGCGCAGGGCCTCGGACGACTCCATCAGCGGCAGGTCCCCGAACGGCGTACCCGGACGCGGGTTGAGGAAGTTCAGGGGCACCTCGTCGGGCTGCAGCTCACCGAGCTGCGCGGCCAGCTCGGCCCGCTGCTCGATGGTCTCGCCCATGCCCACCAGGCAGCCGCAGCACAGCTCCATCCCGGACTCGCGCACCATCAGGCAGGTGTCCCAGCGCTCCTCCCAGGAGTGCGTGGTCACCACCTGCGGGAAGTAGGACCGGGCGGCCTCGAGGTTGTGGTTGTAGCGGTGCACGCCCATCGCGACCAGCTGGTCGACCTGCTCCTGGGTCAGCATGCCGAGCGAGGCGGCCACCTCGATGTCGACGGCCTCCTTGATCGCCTTCACACCGTCGCGCATCTGGGTCATCAGCCGCTCGTCGGGACCGCGGACGGCGGCGACGATGCAGAACTCCGAGGCGCCAGTGGCGGCGGTCTGCTCGGCGGCCTTGACCAGCTCCGGAATGTTCAGCCAGACCGAGCGCACCGGCGAGGTGAACTGACCCGACTGCGAGCAGAAGTGGCAGTCCTCGGGACATCCGCCGGTCTTGATCGAGACGATGCCCTCGACCTCGACCTCGGGCCCGCACCACTTCATCCGGACCTCGTGCGCCAGCGCCAGCAGGTCGGGGAGCACCTCGTCGCCGGTGGTGAGTACCCGCAGGATCTGGGCCTCGTCCAGCGGGACGCCGCGCTCGAGCACCTGCTCGCGGGCGATCTCCAGGATGTCGAGATCGGTGGTCTCCTGCACGGGCGCGGACATGCGGCTCCTCGGTGGGGGTGGGTCAGAGTGCCCCGGGGGCGAAGGTGTTGCAGGCCTCCAGGGAACCCTCCTTCAGACCCACATTGAACCAGTGCTGCCGTTGCTCGGCTGACCCGTGGGTCCACTGTTCAGGATTGACCCGGCCCGAGGAGCGCTTCTGGATGCGGTCGTCGCCCACGGCCTGGGCCGCGTCGATGGCCCGGGCGATGTCGTCCGGGGTGAGCTCGCTGATGATCTGGGTGCCCTCGGTGTCGGTCGTGGTGAGGGCCTCCTTGGCCCACATGCCGCCGAGGCAGTCGGCCATCAGCTCGACCTTGACGCCGTCGCTCTTGGGCCCCTGCTGGGTGCGCATCCGGGCCAGGATGCCGAGCTGGTCCTCGATGTGGTGGCCGTACTCGTGCGCGATCACGTAGCCGATCGAGAACGGCCCGCCCTCCGCGCCGAGCTGGCCCTCGAGCATCTGGTCGAAGAACGTCGAGTCGACGTACACCTTCTTGTCGTTCGGGCAGTAGAACGGGCCCATCTGCGAGGCCGCGGTGCCGCAGGCGGAGTCGGTCTGGCCGCTGAAGGTGACCGTGCTGGTGACGTCGTACGCCGGCCCGCCCTGCTCCTGCAGCGCCTTGCCCCAGTAGTTCTGCACGGACTCGGTGAACAGGCGCACCGCGCACTCGTCGGACTTGTTGGCGTCCTCGCCGGTCTGGCAGGACTCGGCCGAGCCAGAGCCCGAGCCGCCACCGGGGACGAGGTCGGGACCCACGCCCGCGCACTGACTCACGACGAAGAACAGCACGAGCACGACGAGGCCCCCGACACCGAGCTGACCACCCCCGCCGCTCGGGAGGGGGAGCCGCATGCCGCCACCGCCCAGGCTGCCGCCTCCACCGCGCGCCTCGACCTGGCTGGGGTCGATCCGTGCCTTGGGGTTGAACCGCATGTCCGATCCCTTCGTCCGCCCGTGAACCGCCCTCCGTACACTAGTGCTCCCGTGATCACCACCCACCGTCTCGAGGTCCGCGCAGGGGCTCGTCTTCTGATGCAGGACGTGACCTTCCGGATCGGACCGGGGGACCGGGTCGGGCTGGTCGGCCGCAACGGCGCCGGCAAGACCACCCTCACCAAGATCCTGGCCGGCGAAGGCCTGCCCTCCGCCGGCAACGTCCAGTCGACCGGGTCGGTCGGCTACCTGCCCCAGGACCCGCGCACCGGCGACCTCGACGTGCTCGCGCGCGACCGGATCCTCTCCGCGCGCGGTCTCGACGACGTCGTACGGCGGCTGCGCAGCGCCGAGCAGGAGATGGGCAGCAGCGATCCCGACGTGGCCGAGAGGGCGATGAAGCGCTACTCCCGGGCCGACGCCGAGCTGCACGCGGGCGGTGGGTATGCGGCCGAGTCCGAGGCGGCCCAGATCGCGGCCAGCCTGGGCATCGAGGACCGGCTGCTGGCCCAGCCGCTGCGCACCCTGTCCGGTGGTCAGCGCCGCCGGATCGAGCTGGCCCGGATCCTCTTCTCCGACGCCGAGACGCTGCTGCTCGACGAGCCCACGAACCACCTCGACGCCGACTCGATCGTCTGGCTGCGCGGTTTCCTGTCGTCGTACGCCGGTGGCCTGGTGGTCATCAGCCACGACGTCGGGCTGCTGGAGGCGTGCGTCAACAAGGTCTTCCACCTCGACGCCAACCGGGCCGAGGTTGACGTCTACAACATGGGCTGGACGGCCTACCTGGCCCAGCGCGAGACCGACGAGAAGCGGCGCAAGCGGGAGCGGCTCAACGCCGAGAACAAGGCCAAGACGCTGACCGACCAGGCCAACAAGATGCGCGCCAAGGCCAGCAAGGCCCAGGCCGCCCAGTCGATGCTCAAGCGCGCCGAGAAGCTGCTCGAGGGGATCGAGGGGGAGCGGCAGGCCGACCGCGTGGCGCGGATCAAGTTCCCGGACCCGGCGCCGTGCGGCAAGACTCCGCTCACCGCGAGCGAGCTGTCCAAGTCGTACGGCTCGCTGGAGGTCTTCACCGACGTCGACCTGGCCATCGACAAGGGCTCCCGCGTCGTCATCCTCGGGCTCAACGGCGCCGGCAAGACCACGCTGCTGCGCATCTTGGCCGGGGTCGACAAGGCCGACACCGGGCAGGTGGAGCCGGGGTACGGCCTCAAGCTCGGCTACTACGCCCAGGAGCACGAGACGCTGGACACCTCCCGCACGGTGCTGGAGAACCTCCGTACGGCGGCGCCGCAGCTCGCCGACGCCGAGGCCCGGTCCGTGCTCGGCTCGTTCCTCTTCTCCGGCGACGACGCGCACAAGCCGGCCGGGGTGCTCTCCGGTGGCGAGAAGACCCGGCTGGCCCTGGCGATCCTGGTCGTCTCCGCGGCGAACGTGCTGCTCCTCGACGAGCCGACCAACAACCTGGACCCCGCCTCGCGCGAGGAGGTGCTGGCCGCGATCCGCTCCTACGAGGGCGCGATCGTGCTGGTCACCCACGACGAGGGTGCCGTCCAGGCCCTCGAACCCGACCGCGTCCTGCTGCTCCCCGACGGCGACGAGGATCTGTGGTCCCTCGACTACCTCGACCTGATCTCGCTCGCCTGACGCGGCACCTCGCTGCGTTGTCGTCGCTCGACGTCCGCTCCGCAAGCTCCGCCGAAGGACGCCTTCGCTCCTCCGCCTTGCGATGCACCACGCCAGGCGACCGAGATCGGCCACGCCGTCCTAGGGTGCTCCCATGCTCCCCACCACCGAGGAACTCGCCGCGGCGCGGCTGTCGCTGACCATCGACGGCCCGGTCGCCACCATCACCCTGGACGCGCCCGAGCGCCGCAACGCCCAGGTGCCGTCGATGTGGCACCGGCTGCGCGACCTCGGGGCGGCTCTCCCCGAGGAGATCCGGGTGGTGGTGCTGAAGGGTGCCGGAGACTGCTTCTCGGCCGGGCTCGACCTCGGCATGCTCAGCCCCGAGGGCGTCGAAGGCGAGGAGCGTGCCCTGCTGCTCGGCAGCGACGAGGAGCGGCTGGCGGCGATCGACTCCTATCAGCAGGGCTTCACCTGGCTGCGCGACCCGCGGTTCATCAGCATCGCCCAGGTGCACGGGTTCGCCATCGGGGCCGGGTTCCAGCTGGCGCTCGCCTGCGACCTGCGCGTGGTCGCGGCCGACGCGTGGTTCTGCATGAAGGAGCCCGCGCTCGGGCTGGTGCCGGACCTGACGGGAACAAAGCCGCTGGTCGAGCTGGTTGGCTACTCCAGAGCCCTGGAGATCTGCGCCACCGCACGCCGGGTGCCCGCCCCCGAGGCGGCCGAGCTCGGCCTGGCCACCGCCGTGGTGCCCCGCGCCGAGCTGGACGCCACCACGGCGGACCTGGTGGCGGCCCTGCTGGCCAACGACGCGGGCGCGGTGCGGGAGACGACGGCGCTGCTGCAGTCGGCGCTGGTCGAGGACCTGGACACCCAGCGCGAGCTGGAACGGACCGCGCAGGCGCGACGCTTCCGGGCGCTGCAGGGCTGAGACTGGACCAGACGGAAGGAGCCCGATGAGCGGGATGAGCCCGATGATGGCGGCGATGCGCGCGATGCGCACCGACCCGTCCGTCGTGGACCAGAAGGTGTCCCGGCGCACGCTGCTGCGCGTGCTCGGCTTCGCCAAGCCGCACCGCAGCCTGATCGCGGCGTTCCTGTTCTTCGTGGTCATCGACGCCGCGCTGGTCGTGGTGACGCCGCTGCTGGTCAAGTACCTGCTCGACGACGGGATCCTGAAGCACGACGGGTCCGTGGTGACCTGGGTCGCGGTGGCGATGGCGGCCGTCGCGCTGCTCGATGCCGGACTCAGCGTGGCGATGGGCTACCTGTCCTCGCGCATCGGCGAGAACCTGATCTTCGACCTGCGCACGCGGGTCTTCGCGCACGTGCAGCGGATGTCGCTGGCCTTCTTCACCCGCACCCAGACCGGAGCCCTGGTCTCCCGGCTCAACAACGACGTGATCGGTGCCCAGCGGGCGTTCACCTCGACCCTGTCCAGCACCGTGTCGAACCTGATCTCGGTGGCCGTGGTCGGCGCCGCGATGGTCGCACTCTCCTGGCAGATCACGCTGGCCTGCCTGGTGCTGTTCCCGATCCTGCTGGTCGCCTCCCGCTGGGTCGGCGGCCGGCTCAGCGGGCTGACGCGTGCGCAGATGGACGGCAACGCGGCGCTGGGCAACCTGATGACCGAGCGGTTCAGCGTCGGGGGCGCGCTGCTGCTCAAGCTGTTCGGCCGCCGCGAGGACGAGGACGCCCGGTACGCCGACAAGGCCCGCGTGGTCCGCGACCTCGGCATCCGGATCTCGCTGGTCACCCGGGTCTTCGCGGCCACGATGATGCTCATCCCCGCGCTGGCGACCGCGCTGGTCTGGGGGATCGGCGGCCACCTGGTCATCGACACCGACCTGACCGTCGGCACCCTGACCGCGCTGGCCACGCTGCTGCTGCGGCTGCTCGGCCCGCTCCAGGGCCTGTCCAACGTGCGCGTGGACGTGATGACCGCGCTGGTCTCCTTCGACCGGGTCTTCGAGGTGCTCGACCTGCCCTCGACGGTCCAGGAGCGCCCGGACGCGACGGTGCTGCCGGCCGGCGCGGCCCGGATCGAGTTCGACGAGGTCGCGTTCACCTACCCGCGCGCCGACGAGGTCTCGCTGGCCTCGCTCGAGTCGGTCGCCCGGGTGGAGAGCCGCGACCACGCCCCGGTGCTGCGCGGCGTCACCTTCACCGCCGAGCCCGGCCAGCTGGTCGCGCTGGTGGGTCCGTCCGGCGCCGGCAAGACCACGATCACCCACCTGGTGGCGCGCCTGTACGACGTCAGCGGCGGATCGGTGCGGGTCGGCGGGGTCGACGTGCGCGACCTGACCCTGCAGTCGCTCGAGGACGCGGTCGGCTACGTGACCCAGGACGCGCACATGTTCCACGACACCATTCGGGAGAACATGCGCTACGCGCGCCCCGAGTCGACCGACGAGGAGATCTGGGCCGCCCTGGAGACGGCGCAGATCGGCGAGCTGGTGCACGGGATGCCCGACGGTCTCGACACCGTCGTGGGCGACCGCGGCTACCGGCTCTCCGGCGGCGAGCGGCAGCGGCTGGCGATCGCCCGGCTGCTGCTCAAGGCGCCCGCGATCGTGGTCCTCGACGAGGCCACCGCGCACCTGGACTCCGAGTCCGAGCACGCGGTCCAGGTGGCGCTGGACCGGGCACTGGAGGGCCGGACCTCGCTGGTGATCGCGCACCGGCTCTCCACCATCCGGCACGCCGACCTGATCCTCGTCGTCGAGGACGGTCGCGTGGTGCAGCGGGGTACCCACGAGGAGCTGCTGGCCGCGGGCGGCACCTACGCCGACCTGTACGCCACCCAGTTCCGGGCCGATCGGCACCTGGTCGCCGACGACCTGGCCAGCGGCGTGGACGAGGGCGACCTGGCTCGCGAGATCACCGAAGGGGAGACATGGACACAGGTCTGAACGGCAAGGCGTTCGTCGTCACCGGCGGCACCCGCGGCCTGGGCCGGGCCACGGCCGAGCAGCTGGTGGCCGAGGGTGCTCGCGTCCTGGTCACCGGACGCGACGCCGACCGCGTGGACGAGGCGGTCGCCGCGCTCGGTGCCTCCGCCGACGGGCTGGTGGCCGACAACGCGGACCCGCGGGCCGCGGACCAGGTCGTGGAGGCGGCGCTCGAGCACTTCGGCCGGCTCGACGGCGCGCTGATCTCCGTCGGCGGGCCGCCGACCGGCACGGTGATGGGTACCCCGGACGAGTCCTGGTCGCAGGCCTTCGACGCTGTCTTCCTGGGCGCGGTCCGGGTAGCCCGCGCGGTGGCCGCGGCAATGACCGGCCCCGGGTCGATCGCGTTCGTGCTGTCCTCGTCGGTCCGTGCGCCGCTGGCCAACCTGGCCATCTCGAACGGCCTGCGTCCGGGCCTGGCGATGGTGGCCAAGACGCTCGCCGACGAGCTCGGCCCGCGCGGCATCCGGGTCAACGGGCTGCTGCCCGGCCGGATCGGCACCGAGCGGGTCGCCGAGCTGGACGCCTCCACCGGTGATCCCGAGGCGGCCCGCGCGGCCGCGGTCGCCGGTATCCCGCTGGGCCGCTACGGCGAGCCGGCGGAGTTCGGCAAGGCGGCCACCTTCCTGCTCTCGGACGCCTCCTCCTTCGTCACCGGCGTGATGCTCCCGGTGGACGGCGGCATGCTCCGCGCCCTCTGACGCCGAGCGGGCAGTTTGTACGCCCTCAGCAACGCCGAGAGGGCAGTCAGTCGGTGTCTGAGCGCGCCCGCCGCCACTCGTCGTACGCGAGGTAGCCGAAGCCGAAGACGGCCAGCGCCCCGAAGAACCACCACTGCAGGCCGTAGAAGAAGTGCGGGCCCTCGCTGGTGTCGTCGGGCAGCTCGACGGCCTCCAGCGAGGTGGCCGGCCGCGGGCTCTCGGTGTGCAGATCCAGGAAGCCGCCGTACAGCGGATACGGCAGCACCTTCGCGGCCTCCTTCGAGGAGATCGCGCGCGCGGACAGGTCGTCGACGCGGGTGGACCGCCCGGTGCCGTCGACCCGGACCCAGCCGATGACGGTGACCGTGCCCGACGCCGCCGCGGGCGTCTCCGGGCGCTGGCCGCCGGTGTTCTCGGTGCCCATCCAGCCGCGGTCCACGAGCACGGCCGGGCCGGCCTCGGTCCGCAGCGGCGTGACCACGTCGACGCCCGCGGCACCCTCGCGGGTCTGGTACTTCAGCACGATCGTGTTGGCGTCGTCCCAGGTGCCGTGCACCACCACCCGGCGCCACTCGTCGTCGCGGTCGGCCGGACGGCCCGCACGGAGCACGTCGTCGACGGGGACGGGCGGACGATCGAGGTTCCGGGCGACCCGGGCATTGGACTCGCGACGCTCGTCGAGCCGGTGGAACTGCCACTGGCCGAGGAGGGTGGCCAGGTAGGCGGCCGCCGCGACCGCGAGCGCGAACAGCAGCCAGCGCCGGGTGAACAGGAACCTCACGCCGCGAGGTTAGCCAGCGCGTGTCCGGCGCTCGCGGGCACCCCGGCCGCGCTGTGACCCAGGTCCTAGGATTGCCAGGTGGGCATGCAACCGCTGGCTGACCGGCACGGACGCGTCGCGACCGACCTCCGGGTCTCGCTGACCGACCGCTGCAACCTGCGCTGCTCCTACTGCATGCCGGCCGAGGGGCTCGACTGGCTGCCGCACGAGGGCGTGCTCACCGACGACGAGGTGGTCCGGCTGGTCCGCATCGGCGTCGAGCGGCTGGGCATCACCGAGGTGCGCTTCACCGGGGGAGAGCCGCTGCTGCGGCGCGGTCTGTCCGAGATCGTACGGCGCACCAAGGCGCTCGACCCGGTGCCCGAGGTGTCCCTGACCACCAACGCGCTCGGCCTGGACAAGACCGCCGGCGCGCTCGCCGAGGCGGGCCTGGACCGGGTCAACATCAGCCTGGACACCGTGCGCGCGGAGGACTTCGCGACCATCACGCGCCGCGACCGGCTTGACGACGTGATCGCCGGGGTGGACGCCGCCCTGGCCGCCGGCCTGAACCCGGTCAAGGTCAACGCCGTGCTGCTGCGCGGCATCAACGACGGTCAGGCGCCCGAGCTGCTGCGCTGGTGCCTGGACCGCGGCGTGCACCTGCGCTTCATCGAGCAGATGCCGCTGGACCCGCAGCACGTCTGGAACCGGGACTCGATGGTCACCGCCGAGGAGATCCTGGCCTCGCTGGAGTCGGCGTTCACGCTGACCCCGCGCACCGCCGGGCGGGGGAGCGCGCCCGCCGAGGAGTTCGTCGTCGACGGGGGTCCGTTCACCGTCGGGGTGATCGCCTCGGTGACCCGGCCGTTCTGCGGCGACTGCGACCGGGTCCGGCTCACCGCGGACGGCCAGGTACGCAACTGCCTCTTCGCCCGCACCGAGTCGGACCTGCGCACGCCGCTGCGCAGCGGCGCCGACGACGAGGAGCTGGCCCGGCTCTGGGTGGCCGCGGTCGCCGGGAAGCGCGCCGGGCACGGGATCGACGACCCCACGTTCCTGCAGCCGACCCGGCCGATGTCGGCGATCGGCGGCTGAGAGCACTCAGGTGGCCGGCCTGGTCAGCCCTCGTGCGGGACGACCTCGCGGAGGAACTGCCGCGCTCCCAGGAACTCACTGAGCGAGGTCTTGTGGTCCTCGCAGGCCAGCCAGGTCTTGCGGCGGTCGGGGGTGTGCAGCTTGGGGTTGTTCCAGCGCAGGTCCCAGACCGCGGGCGCGGTGCAGCCCTTGGCCGAGCAGATGTCGCTCAATTCTCCTCCTGGTCGCGGCCCGGACCGAGCTCACGGTGGTGCAGGCCCGGGTCGGCCGGGGTGCCCTCGAGGCGAGGACTGACGCTGTTGCCGACGATCACGGCGAACAGCGGCAGGATCAGCGAGGCGACGAACAGCACGATGCCCAGCCAGACCACGCCCGTGCTGATCGCGACCACGCCGCCGATGAAGCAGATCGTGCGGATCCCCATCGAGATCAGGTAGTTGCGCTCCCGGTGGGCGATCTCCTCGCTCGGGGACGTCGGCGCGCTGGTGATCTCGACGACGGGGTCGTCGTGATGCTTCCGCCGACCGCTCATCTCTCGATCGTACGTTGGCCTCGCGGCGAGCCCACGGGCGGGCGGAGCCGCCGGTGGCACCGGCATGACATCCTGACCCCATGACGAACCGCACCTACCGTGTCACCGAGATCGTCGGCACCTCCCCGGAGGGGATCGACCAGGCCGTGCGCAACGGCATCGAGCGGGCCAGCAGCACCCTGCGGCACGTGGACTGGTTCGAGGTCACCCAGGTCCGCGGGCAGGTCAAGGACGGGGCCGTGGAGCACTTCCAGGTGGGGATCAAGGTCGGCTTCCGCCTCGAAGACGAGTGAGCGGCTTGTAGGACTCCCACAAGCGCCTCCACTCTCGCTTGTGCGGCACGCCCGCGCACTCGCCCGGGTTTGGCGGTAGCCCACAGTTTCTGGTTACCGTCTGGACCATGAGCAGATCGGTTCTCGTGACCGGCGGCAACCGCGGCATCGGCCGCGCGATCGCCGAGGCGTTCCTCGCCCAGGGCGACCAGGTGGCGGTCACCAGCCGCAACGGTGACGCTCCCGAGGGCGCGTTCGCGGTCGCCTGCGAGGTCACCGACCCCGACTCCGTCGAGGCCGCGTTCGCCGCGGTCGAGGAGCACCAGGGTCCCGTCGAGGTGCTGGTCGCCAACGCCGGCATCACCCGGGACACCCTGCTGCTGCGGATGTCCGAGGACGACTGGTCCTCGGTCATCGACACCAACCTCGGCGGGTCCTACCGGGTCGCCAAGCGCGCCGCGAAGGGGATGCTCCGGCTCCGCAAGGGCCGGATCGTGTTCATCTCCAGCGTGGTCGGCCTGCTCGGCTCCCCGGGCCAGGTCAACTACGCCGCCTCCAAGGCCGGCCTGGTCGGGATGGCCCGATCGCTGGCCCGCGAGCTCGGGAGCCGCTCGATCACCGCGAACGTGGTCGCGCCCGGGTTCATCGAGACCGACATGACCGCCGTGCTCCCCGAGGAGCAGCAGGCGTCGTACCGGGAGCAGATCCCGCTGGGACGGATGGGCCGGACCGAGGAGATCGCCAACGCGGTCACCTGGCTGGCCTCGGAGCAGGCCGGCTACGTCACCGGGGCCGTGATCCCGGTCGACGGCGGACTAGGGATGGGGCACTGACATGAGCGGCATTCTCGAGGGCAAGCGCATCCTCGTCACCGGCGTGACGATGGACAGCTCGATCGGCTTCGCGATCGCCAGGGTCGCCCAGGAGCAGGGCGCGACCGTGCTCATCAGCAACTTCGGCCGCGCGCTCAACATCACCAAGCGGATCGCGGCGCGGCTGCCGGAGACGCCGCCGGTGCTCGAGCTCGACGTCACCGACGAGGAGCACCTGCGTCGGCTGCCGGACCTGGTCCGCGAGCACGTCGACGGACTCGACGGCGTGGTGCACTCGATCGCCTACGGCAACCCGGAGACGCTGCTCGGCGGGAAGTTCCTCGAAGGCCCCTGGTCCGACGTCGCCCAGGCCGTCCAGGTCTCGGCGTACTCGTTCGCCTCGCTGACCACCGCCTGCCTGCCGCTGCTCGGTCCGGGCGGATCGGTGGTCGGGATGACGTTCGACGCGACGGTCGCCTGGCCGGCGTACGACTGGATGGGCGTGGCCAAGGCCGGCCTGGAGTCGTGCTCGCGCTACCTGGCCCGCGACCTCGGACCGCAGGGCATCCGGGTCAACCTGGTCAGCGCCGGGCCGCTGCGCACGCTCGCCGCGAAGGCGATCCCGGGCTTCGAGGACCTCGAGGAGAACTGGTCGCTGCGCTCGCCGCTCGGCTGGGACAACGGCGACCAGACCCCGACCGCGAAGGCCGTGGTGGCGCTGCTCTCGGACTTCTTCCCCGCGACGACGGGTGAGATCGTGCACGTCGACGGCGGCTACCACGCCATGGGGGCCTGATCGCGGCTACCGTCGTCCGGTGACCACCACCGACGCCGGAACCGAGCTGCTGGCGCTCAAGTCGAAGCAGGGACGGCTCGCGCTGGCCACCCTGGTGACCGGCAGCGGGATCGCGATGCTGGACGGCACCGTCGTCAACATCGCGGTCCGCACCATCGGCGCCGACCTGGACGCCAGCCTGGCCCAGCTGCAGTGGGTGCTCAACGGATACCTGCTCGCGCTCGCGTCGCTGGTCCTGGTCGGCAGCTCGCTCGGGGACCGGCACGGCCGCAAACGGATCTACCTGTACGGCATCGCCGGGTTCGGCCTGGCCAGCATCGCCTGCGCGTTCGCGCAGGACCCGGCCCAGCTGATCGTGTTCCGGGTGGTCCAGGGTGTCGCCGCGGCCATGCTGACGCCGGGCGCCCTGGCGCTCATCCAGAGCAGCTTCCGGCCCGAGGACCGGCCGGCCGCCATCGGCGCCTGGGCCGGGTACTCCGGAGTGGCCACGGCGATCGGACCGTTTCTCGGCGGCTTCCTGGTCGAGAACCTCTCCTGGCGGTGGATCTTCGCGATCAACGTGCCGCTGTGCGTGCTGGTGATCTGGCTGTCGCGCTGCGTGCCGGAGTCCCGTGACGAGGAGGACAACGACGACTTCGACTGGGCCGGCGCGGTTCTCGGGACGGTCACCCTCGGCGTTCTCACCTACCTGCTCACCTCGTGGCGCGACCTGCCCGTCGGCCTGGCGCTCGGTGCCGCGGTGCTCACCGTCGCGGCTGCCGCCGGCTTCGTGATGCGCGAGCGGCAGCCGGGGGCGATGGTCCCGATGGAGCTGTTCTCCTCGCGGGTCTTCACCGCGGCGAACCTGATGACGTTCCTGGTCTACGGCGCGCTGGGCGCGGTGATCTTCTTCCTCGTCCTGCAGCTGCAGGTGACCTCGGGGTACACCCCGCTCGAGGCGGGCATCTCGACGCTGCCGATCACCATCGCGATGCTGCTGTTCTCGTCCCGGTCGGCCGCGATGGCCGCCAGGATCGGGCCCCGGCTCCCGATGACGGTCGGCCCGCTGCTGTGCGCGGCCGGCGTCACCCTGCTCGCCTTCGTCGGGTCCGAGGCGTCGTACGTCGCCCACGTGCTGCCCGGGATGGTCCTGTTCGCAGCGGGCCTGACCACGCTGGTCTCCCCGCTGACCACGGCCGTGCTGGCGGCGGCCCCCGACCGGCACGCGGGAGTGGCCAGCGGGGTGAACAACGCGGTCGCCCGGGCGGGGTCGCTGCTCGCGGTGGCGGCGCTGCCCGCCGTGGTCGGGTTGATGGGCGGGGACTACCAGGACCCGTCCGTGCTCGACGGGCCGTACCTGCGCGGCCAGCTGGTCAGCGCGGGCCTCCTCGCCGCCGGCGGGATCGTCTCGTGGTTCGGGCTGCGCGACGTGCCGCACCCGGCGAGCGGCGCCGGTTCCGGGGCGGGGTCCGATGCCGACGCGTACGACGACGCGGAGCCGTACGACGACGAGGACTGGGACGAGGAGGACGACCCCGCCTTCGACGACGAGGACGAGGCGTTCGACCCGGAGCCCCGGGACTGAGAGAGTGAGCCTGTGACCCAGGCACCGCGAGAGCTGATCGTCATGCGGCACGGCAAGGCCGAGCAGTTCGCCGCGAGCGACCACGAGCGCCGGCTGACCGAGCGGGGTGTCGCCGACGCCACCGAGGCCGGCCGCTGGGTCCGCGCGCACGACAAGCTGCCCGACCACGCGCTGGTCTCCTCCGCGCAGCGCACCCTGGGGACCTGGGCCGCCTTCGCCGACGGCGCCGGGTGTGATCTCGAACCGGTCGTCGACCGCGCGCTCTACAGCGCGGGCACCGACGCTGCTCTGGAGATCCTGCGCACCGTGCCCGCCGACGCCGCCCGGGTCATCGTCATCGGCCACAACCCGACGATGGCGTACCTGGTGCACCTGCTCGACGACGGCGGGGCAGACCCGGAGGTCTTCGCCGAGGTCAGCGCCGGCTACCCGACCTCCGCCCTGGCCGTCCTCGAGGTCGAGAGCCCCTGGGACCAGCTCGACGTCGCCGGGGCCCGGATCGCCGCCTTCCACGTGGGCCGCGGCTAGCGCGAGTCAGGCCTTCTGGCTCGCCGAATCGGGCCTTCTGGCGTGCCGAGTCAGGCCTTCTGGCTCGCCGACACGTCGCACTCGCGGTGCCAAAAGGCTGGTTTCGCGGGACCAAAAGGCCCGATTCGCGGGGCCACGAGGCTGGATTCGCGCGGGCGGGGGCGGGGGTGAGGGTGAGGGTGAGGGTCAGGTGAGGGGAGGGGCGGGGGTGGTGATCCCCGCGGCGGCATCGGCAGCCTCGATCTCCTCGCGACTGATCCCGAGCAGGTACATGACGGTGTCGAGATAGGGGACGTTCACGGCCGTGTGGGCGGCCTCGCGGACCACGGGCTTGGCGTTGAAGGCGATGCCCAGGCCGGCCGTGCTCAGCATGTCCAGGTCGTTGGCGCCGTCGCCGATGGCGATCGTCGAGGCCTCGGGGACACCCGCCTGCGCGGCGAACCGGCGCAGCGCGTTCGCCTTCCCGGCCCGGTCCACGATCTCGCCCACGACCCGGCCGGTGAGCTTGCCGTCGGCGATCTCCAGCTCGTTGGCCGCGGCGAAGTCGATGCCCAGGTCCGCGGCCAGCCGGTCGGTGATCTGGGAGAACCCGCCGGAGACGATCGCGAACCGGTAGCCCAGGCGCTTGAGCGTGCGCACCGTCGTCCGGGCGCCGGGGGAGAGCACCAGGTCGTCGTACACGCGGTCCAGCGCCGAGGCGTCCAGACCCTCCAGCAGGGCTACCCGTGCACGCAGGCTCTCGGCGAAGTCGAGCTCGCCGTGCATCGCGGCCTCGGTGACCCGGGCGACCTCCTCCTCGCAGCCGGCGTGCGCGGCGAGCATCTCGATCACCTCGCCCTGGATCAGCGTGGAGTCCACGTCCATGACGATCAGCCGCATGCCACGGCGCAGCAGGTTGGAGGCCTGCACGGCGACGTCGACGCCCTGGCGGGCGGCCTCGGCGGCGAGGATCTCGCGCAGCTTCTCCGGGTCGGCGCCGGAGACGTGCAGGTCGATCGCGGTCACCGGGTACCGCGCCATCCGCTCGATGCGGTCGATGTTCGCACCGACGTCGGCGATCCGGCCGGCGATGGCGGCGACCTGCGCGGAGCGAAGCGGGGTCCCGAGCACGGTGACGTGGCTGCGGCCCTCGGGACGGGGGCGGTTGTCGCCGGCGCCCTTCTCGACCTCGACGCTCATGTCCAGCTCGGCCGCGACCTTCTCGACCGCGGCGCGCAGCGGCTTCCAGTCCCGCGGCGCGCTCACCAGCAGGCCGAGGATCAGCCGCCGGCGCAGCACGATCTGCTCGATGTCGATGACCTCGACGGAGAACCGTGCCAGCGTCGCGAACAGGGTGGAGGTGACACCCGGACGGTCCTTGCCGGTGAGGGTGATCAGCAGCGTCTTCGGGGCGTCGTCGTCGCTCATGTCGACACGAGGCTAGCGGAGCAGCAGGCCGCGATCGCACGCCGTGCGGATCGGTCCAGATCCGTGAGACAGCGCCGGCGCTCCTCGGCCTCGTACGCCGAGACCGTGCCGCCGTCCACCCCGAGTGCCAGCGCCACGATGTCGCGGCACAGATCGGCCCGTTCCAGGGTGTCCAGCACCTCGGGCGGCGTCCCGGGCGGCAGGTGCAGCGGGTCGCGGTGGCGCACGTTGAGCAGCAGGTCCGGGATCTCGGGCTGCCAGGAGGCCACGTCGAGCCGGACCAGGGCCGCGGTGGTCTCGACCAGGGTCCGGCGCAGCACCCGGCCCGCCTCACCGGGGTCCAGCGGCACCGGCGGGTTCGCCGCGGCGACCTGCCAGAGCACGGTCCGGGCGTCCACCTCCGGCACCAGCCCGTACGACGCCGCGCCGGCACCGCCCGCGAGCAGGACGGCCTCCCCGGCCCCGAGCACCTCGGTGTTGAACTCCGGTGGACCGGCCAGCCCGACCGGGTCCCCGGGCACCGGCGCGGCCAGGTGCACCGCGACCGTCCCGGCCCGTCGTACGGCGCCCGGGAGCAGCGCCAGCCCGAACGGCTCGGCCTCGCCGGGCCAGCCCACCACCAGGTGCCGTGGGTCCGCGCCGTGCACCGCGTCGGCGAGCTCGTCGGGGCCGGCGTGACCGCGCAGGACGGCGGTGAGCCAGGTCGCGAGCAACGCGCTGCGGGGAAGGGCCACGAGGTGAGGGTACGCACGCTAATGTGGCGGCGCGGGCGAGGGGGACGTCCGGAGGAACCATCAGAAGCGATGCAGCCGAGGGACCCATTGGACACCGTGCTGGAACTGGTCGACGTCAGCGTGCGCCGCGGCCAGGCGACCTTGCTCGACAGCGTCAGCTGGACCGTGCGCGAGGGCGACCGCTGGGTGATCCTCGGGGCCAACGGCGCCGGGAAGACCACCCTGGTGCAGATCTGCTCGGCACAGATCCACCCCACCAGCGGCCTGGCCGCGATCCTGGGGGAGATCCTCGGCGCCATCGACGTCTTCGAGCTCCGGCCGCGGATCGGCTTCACCAGCGCCGCGGTCGCCGAGCGCATCCCGCGGCACGAGATCGTCCGCGACGTCGTGGTCTCGGCGTCGTACGGCGTCCTCGGCCGCTGGCGCGAGCAGTACGACGACCTCGACCACGAGCGCGCCTACGACCTGCTCGTCGAGGTCGGCGCCCAGAAGCTGGCCGACCGGACCTTCGGCACCCTCAGCGAGGGCGAGCGCAAGCGGGTGCAGATCGCCCGGGCCCTGATGACCGACCCGGAGCTGCTCGTCCTCGACGAGCCGGCCGCCGGTCTGGACCTCGGCGGGCGCGAGGACCTGGTCTCGACCATGAGCGTGCTCGCCAACGACGCGCTGTCCCCGGCGATCGTGCTGGTCTCGCACCACGTCGAGGAGGTGCCGCCCGGGTTCACGCACGTGCTGATGCTGCGTGACGGGCGGGTCGTGGCCGCCGGCCCGATGGCCGAGACGATGACCGCGGAGAACCTGTCCGCCACGTTCGGGATGTCGCTGCAGCTCACCGTCGAGGAAGGCCGCTACGCCGCTCGCCGGAAGCCGCGGCGGCACGCATGACACGGATAGTGTGCGTGCATGGACTGGTTCGGTGACCACTTGTCGGTGACCTGGCTGGTGATCGCCCTCGCCCTGGTGGCGATCGAGATCGTCAGCACCGACCTGATCTTCGTGATGCTGGCTGCCGGTGCGGTCGTCGCGATGGTGCTGGCCCTGGTGGGGGCGCCGTTCCTGCTGCAGGTGATCGTCGGCGTCGTCGTCTCGATCGCCCTGATCGCGCTGCTCCGGCCGCCGCTGCTCCAGCGGCTGCACGCCGGCCCGACGCTGACCTCGGGCGCTCCTGGCGTGATCGGCAAGCGCGCCACCGTGCTCGAGGAGATCGCGCACGCGGCGCCGGGCCGGGTCAAGATCGGCGGCGACGTGTGGAGCGCGCTGCCCTTCGACGAGGACGACCGGATCGAGCCGGGCACCGACGTCGAGGTGGTCTCCATCAAGGGCGGCATGGCCTTCGTGCTGCGCGCCCACCGTCCGACCGAAGGTGAAAGAGGGGAGTAGCGCGTGTTCGTGCTGATATTCGTCACCGTTCTCGTCCTGCTGGCGATCATCGTGCTGGCCAAGACGATCCGGATCATCCCGCAGGCCCGCGCCGGCATCGTCGAGCGGTTCGGCAAGTACAAGACCACGCTGTCGCCCGGCCTGAACCTCATCACGCCGTTCGTGGACCGGGTCCGGTACGTGATCGACATGCGCGAGCAGGTGGTCAGCTTCCCGCCGCAGCCGGTGATCACCGAGGACAACCTGGTGGTCTCCATCGACACCGTCATCTACTTCCAGGTCACCGACCCGGTGGCGGCGACGTACGAGATCGCGAACTACATCTCCGCGATCGAGCAGCTCACCATGACCACGCTGCGCAACATCGTCGGTGGCATGGACCTGGAGCAGACGCTGACGTCCCGTGAGGACATCAACCGCGGCCTGTCCGGGGTGCTCGACGAGGCCACCGGGCGCTGGGGCGTGCGCGTCGGCCGCGTCGAGATCAAGGGCATCGACCCGCCGCCGTCGATCAAGGACGCGATGGAGAAGCAGATGCGCGCGGACCGCGACAAGCGCGCGCTGATCCTGACCGCCGAGGGCGAGCGGCAGTCCGCGATCCTGACCGCGGAGGGCAACAAGCAGTCCGCGATCCTCAACGCCGAAGGCACCCGGGAGTCCCTGATCCTGCAGGCCCAGGGTGAGCGGGAGTCCGCGATCCTGCGCGCGCAGGGCGAGGGCCAGGCGATCCTCACGGTCTTCCAGTCGATCCACGACGGGCAGCCGGACCAGGCGCTGCTGGCCTACCAGTACCTGCAGATGCTCCCGCGCATCGCCGACGGCGAGGCCAACAAGCTGTGGGTGATCCCGAGCGAGATCACCAACGCGCTGCAGGGTCTCGGCTCGGCCATCCACGAGGTCTCCGGGATCCCGCTGAAGAGCGACGGCCCGCGTACCCGGGTGGACATGGGCTCGACCGAGCCCGCCGAGCCCCGCGACTCGACGCTCTCCAGCGCGCACGACGACGTCCGGGAGGCGATCCGGGCAGCCGAGGAGTCCGCGGGCGCGGTCACCCCGCCGCCCGTCCCGCCCACCGAACCGACAGCCGAGCCGCCCGCCGACGAGCCTGGTGAGGAGTCACCGCCTCAGTGAGCCTGCTCGAGGCGATCGCCGTCTTCGTGGCGGGCATCGCCGCCGGCACCATCAACACCGTGGTGGGGTCGGGAACGCTCATCACGTTCCCGACCCTGCTGGCGTTCGGCGTGCCCCCGGTCACCGCGAACGTCTCCAACACGGTCGGCCTGGTGCCCGGCTCGTTCTCGGGCGCGTGGGGGTACCGGACCCTGCTGGTCGGTCAGCGCGACCGCCTGCTGCGGCTCAGCACCGCCTCGCTGCTCGGAGGCACCGTCGGCGCCGTCCTGCTGCTGGTGCTGCCGTCGGCCGCCTTCAAGGCGATCGTCCCGGCCCTGATCCTGCTCGGCGTGGTGCTGGTGATCTTCGGCCCGCGGATCTCGGCCCGGGTCGCGGCCGCGGCGGAGCACCGGGGCGGCCTGCCCGAGCACGGCGCCGCGTGGGTCTGGCCGGCGGTTGCCGGCGCCGGCGTGTACGGCGGGTACTTCGGCGCGGCCCAGGGGGTGCTGCTGATGGCCATCCTGGGCATCGGCGTGGACGACACCCTGCAGCGGCACAACGCCACCAAGCAGATCCTGGCCGGGCTCGTGAACGGGATCGCGGCCCTGGTCTTCATCGTGAGCGCCGACGTCGACTGGGAGATCGTCGCGCTGATCGCGGTCGGCTCCACCATCGGCGGCCTGCTCGGCGCCGAGGTCGGGCGCCGCCTGCCCGGCCCGGTCCTGCGGGCGGTGATCGTGGTGGTCGGCCTGACCGCGCTCGTGGTCTTCCTGACCTGAAAGCCCGGTTCGCGGACTTCGCCCGTTCTGGGATAGCCCACCTGCGCGGCAGAGATGCCCCGAACCGGCCATGACCGCGGACCCGTCCGGTCAGTTGATGTGAACGGAATGGGGTTCGATCAGGTCGCGGCCAGGCGGCCTGATCGACAAGGCCGGCGTGGGCCCGGGGGACCGCGGCGGCCTTTCCTGGAAGGCGTTTCCTCCCTCCCAGAGGCGCAGGGCCGGTGACCGAGAGTCACCGGCCCTGCGTCGTGGTGAGGCGTCCCGCGGAGCGCCGAGGCCGATCAGTCGCCGGCGGTGGCCAGGCCGATCGCCCCGGCGACGACCGCGCCGATGGCCGGCGCGGTGAGTCCGATGCCGACCGACTGGCTGACCGCGCCCGAGCGCATCGCGTCGAACCCGGCGAACGCGTCCGCCCCGTCCACCGCGATCCCGGCAGCGATGAGCTTGCGGCGCGTCCGGCCCTTGGCGGCCAGGGTGACGGCGCCGAGCACGATCTCGCGGGAGCCGAACATCCTCGACATGTACGGCAGCTGCGGGTTGGCCCGGTTGTCGAGCCGGAACAGCCGGCCGGCCAGGTCGGGGGAGGCGAGCGCGACGGCGCCGATGGCAATGCGGGCGAGGGCGATGCCGGTGATCGGGTTCATGCCGCGCACGGTACTAGGGTCCCGCGACGAGGGAGTCGAGTCCGTGAGCAGCGACGAGGCCGCCCGGAAACTCCCACGCATCGCCGGCCTCACGGGCTAGCATCCGCTTGAGTCCGGGGCCCGCGGCCGGACGTCCGTGAGAAGAGGTCCCACCATGACCCGGTCCGGTCTCGCCAGGCTCACGTCCGTGGTCGCGGCCGCGCTGGTGCTCACTGCCTGCGGCTCGACCTCCAACGGCCCGGACGATCGGCCGGCGAAGCAGGGCCCGGTCGTCGTCGACGGAGCAGTCGACGTGCCGGCGCTTCAACAGCTCCTCGACACCCAGCGGGCGCGATCACGCGAGCAGCAGGAGACCGAGCTCGCTCGTCTCGACAACGCCCTCGAGAGGGAGCTGTGGACCGTGTCGGGCCTGGAATCGGCGCTCGGCGGGCCTGAGGCCGCCGACGCGGCGTTCGCCGCGCACGGTCAGGCTCTCACCGGCAAGGCGAGGGCGATCAGCGAGAGGCCGGTCGTGATGAGGCCGGCGGCCTACGTCGCCGACGCGTCGGGCCCGACCATCGGTGAGGGCCTGTTCGGCGGCACCCTCGTCGTCGCCCTCGGCTCCGACGCCGTCGTCTCTGCCTCGAACGACGGTGAGCACGGGTCGGTGCAGTGGAGCAAGGAGGCCAAGGTCTCGGGCTCACGCGAGCACGTCGACCTGGACATCGATGCCACGCACGAGTCGAACGGCGTGACCACCAGGCTGGTCGTGAAGGTCGGGGTCAGCCCGTGCCCGGACGCGAGCGGCCGCTTCGAGGCCACCGCCAAGCTGGACATCTCCGCGACGAAGACCGGGGGCCGCACCGGTCAGCGGGGCACCCTGGACGTCGCGATCACCGGCCAGGTGGACGAGGACGCTGCGCTGGAGTCTGCCGACGCCGACTACCGGATGCAGTGGTCCGACTTCGCGAACAGCAGGGGCAGCTTCGTGGATGTCTCGGGCGCGATCGGCGACACCAAGGTGCGCACCGCGACCCTCGACCGCAGCGGCGGCAAGCCGAACGCCTCCCTGCAGGTGGACGCGGTCGCCGCCGCCACGACGTACGCCTTCCTGGTCAAGAGCGCGGTCGCCGATGCGGCCGAGAAGGGCTGGCAGTCGGGCCGTTGCGTGATCCTCAGGCCGACCGCCTCGCCCGGGCCGAAGGGCATGAAACCCGGCACGTCCTCGACGGTCAGCGCCGCGCCCCGCAGCCGGATCGACGGTGGCCCCGTCGGCGGGACGGTCAAGGCGACCCTGACCGCGGGCGGCGACGCGGTGAGCCCCGACGGCACCAAGGTGAAGGCCGATGCGACCTTCACCTACATGGCCCCCGATGCCCCCGACAAGACCGGGACGGTGTCCCTCGAAGCAAGATCCCGACGAGGTGTCGCCAAGGCGAGCATCGACTTCGACACCAGGCAAGGGGCGTACGTGGCCAGCGGCGGCACCCAGGTGAAGGTGTCCGGCACCGTCGCGGACCTCGCCGCTCCGTTCGACCTGCAGGGCAAGGGCACCGGGTTCACGGTCGTCTACTCGTACACCCCCACGAGCAGCACCGGCGGCACCTACACCTACGCCGGCTCGGGAAGCGGCGTGACGATGAAGGGGTCGGGCCGCTACCGGATCACCGGGAACGATCCGGTGCTCACCTTGACGCAGACCGGCCGCGGCTGCGTGAACGTGGGCGGCTGTGCGACGACCACCAACGTGATCACCCTGACCCGGGCCGGCTAGGACACTAGCGCTCGACGTACGCGGAGAGGAACCGGTCGAGCTCGCCGAACACCCGCGAGCGCACCTCGGCCGACGAGAGCGTCACGTCGTGCAGGGCGCCCTCGATCTGGACGACGGTCACGTGCCGGCCGAGCAGCGGGGCCTTGCGGCGGATCTGCTCGACGTCCAGGACGATGTCGGTCCGTCGTACGTCGGGATCCTGGATCGACGTGGGATGCCCCGAGCGGGCCGAGGAGAGCACCAGGATCGGTGCGCGGACGTCGAGCCCGCGTGCGACCCGGATCTGCCCGGCCCGGATCGCGCGCACCCAGCCCGCGAAGACAGGCCACGACTGCAGCGGCTTCCAGGCCAGGTCGAAGGCCCACTCACCCTCGTGGTCGCGGTGCAGGCTGCGCGCGTAGTAGCCGCTGACCTTGCGCGGGATCTCCAGCTGGGGCCGGCGCGCGCCGATCTGCCTGATCGCGGGCATCGCCACCCGGCGGGTGATGAGGTCGCCGTGCATGTCCAGCCAGGGGGCGTTCAGCACCATCCCGGCGATCTGCAGGTGCCGGTCCGCGGCCCACAGCGGGACCGTCAGACCGCCGGTGGAGTGCGCGGAGAGCACCACGTGCGGGTAGTTGGCGCTGATCCCCTCGAAGGCGAGGTCCAGCTCCTCGTAGTAGCTGGCGAGGTCCTCGACGTAGTTCGGGGTCTGGTGGGCGAGCAGCGAGCGGCCGTACTTGCGCAGGTCGAGCGCGTAGAAGTCGTACCCGCGCGCGCACCAGTAGTCGGCCGCCGCGGTCTGGAAGAAGTAGTCGGCGAAGCCGTGCACGTGCAGCACGGCCTTGCCGGTCTTGGGGACGTCGGCCGGTCGTCGTACGAGCGTCGCGACCACCTCGCCCTCGCTGTCCGGGCGCAGCGTGATGGTGCGGGCGGTGTACGGCGTGCCGAGGATGTCCGGCTCGAAGGTCATCCGGGTCAGTGCTGGTAGGTGCCGACGACGACGGCGCGGCCGAGCGTCTTGAAGGCCAGGTTGAACCCGACCACGGCCGGGGTGGCCGACCCGTCGACGCCGAGGCTCGACTCGCCGACCGCGTGGACCACGAAGTAGTAGCGGTGCACCTGGTCGCCCTGCGGCGGCGCGGCGCCGCCGAACTCGCTGGTCCCGAAGTCGTTGCGCACGTGGAATGCGCCGCCCGGCAGGGTCGCGTCGCTCGCGCCGGCGCCGGCCTCCAGCGAGGTCACGTCGGCGGGGATGTCGCAGACCACCCAGTGCCAGAAGCCGGAGACGATCGGGGCGTCCGGGTCGAAGCAGGTCACCACGAAGCTCTGGGTGCCCTCGGGGGCGCCGCTCCAGCTCAGCTGCGGGGAGGTGTTGCCCTTGTCGTAGACCTGGGCGTCGGCGAGCGGCTGGCCGTCGGTGACGTCGGCGCTGGTCACCGAGAAGGACGGGACCGCGGGGAGGAGGCTGTACGGATCGGGGCTGACCGGGCGATCGAGGCTCATGCGGCTGAATCTAGTCCGGTGGCTGAACGCCCGTCACCCGGCGCGGCGCGGCGTTCGGGAGAATGACGCCGTGACTTCCTCTGGGACCTCCTCCGGGACCGACTTCCCGACGTACCCGTCAGGGCTGATGCTCGAGGACCGCAAGGTGGTCGTCGTCGGCGGCGGCACCGTGGCGCAGCGGCGGGTCCCGGGCCTGATCGCCGCGGGTGCGCGGGTCGAGCTGGTCTCGCCCACCGTCACCCCCGCGATCGAGGGACTGGTCGGCAGCGGCGAGGTCACCTGGCACGAGCGCGTCTTCGCCGACGCCGACGTCGACGGCGCCTGGTACGTCATCGCGGCGACCGACGACGCGGAGGTGAATGCCGCGGTCGTGGCGGCGGCCGAGCGCCGCCATACCTTCTGCGTGCGGGCCGACGACGCGACCGGCGGCAGTGCGTGGACGCCGGCGGTCGGGCGGCACGGCGAGGTGACCGTCGCGGTGCTCGGGGACCAGCGCGACCACCGGGACCCGCGTCGTACGGCGGCGCTGCGCGACCGGATCCTGGAGCGGCTGCACAGCGGGGAGCTCGACACCGAGCCCGGCCCGCGCACTCCTGGCGTGGTGCTGATCGGCGGTGGTCCCGGCGACCCGGACCTCATCACGCTGGCGGGCCGGAAGGCGTTGATGGAGGCCGACGTCGTGGTTGCGGACCGGCTGGCGCCGCGCGAGCTGCTCGGCGACCTGAGCCCGGACGTGGAGCTGGTCGACGTGGCCAAGCTGCCGCGCGGCCGGTCGGCCCAGCAGGAGGAGATCAACCGGGTCATCGTCGAGGCCGCGCTGGCCGGCAAGCGGGTGGCCCGGTTCAAGGGCGGCGACAACTTCGTCTTCGGCCGCGGGTACGAGGAGATCATCGCCTGCCGCGAGGCCGGGGTGCCGGTGACAGTGATCCCGGGCATCTCCAGCCCGATCGCGGTCCCGGCGATCGCGGGCATCCCGGTGACCCATCGTGGCGTGACCCACGAGTTCACCGTGGTCTCCGGGCACGTCCCGCCGGGACACCCGGACTCGCTGGTCGACTGGGAGGGCCTGGCGCGGATGCGCGGCACCCTGGTGCTGATGATGGCCGTGGAGAACGCGCCGGCGATCGCGGCCTCGCTGGTGGCCAACGGCAAGGACCCCTGGACGCCGGTCGCGGTCGTCTGCGACGGCACCATGCCGACCCAGCGGACCGTGCTCGCGACGCTGACCACCCTGGCCGACCGGCTCGTCGAGGAGGCCGTCAAGGCACCCGCGATCATCGTCGTCGGCGAGGTCGTCCGCGTCGCTCATCCCGAGGCGTTCTGACGTGCCGCACCTGGTCCCTCTCGACGATCCGGCCGATCCCCGGCTCGCCGACTACCGCGACCTGCGCGACGTCCAGCTGCGCCAGCACCTGGAGGCCGAGCACGGGCTGTTCCTGGCCGAGGGGGAGAAGGTGGTCCGGCGCGCGGTCGAGGCCGGCTTCACGCCGCGCTCGTTCCTGATGGCCCCGCGCTGGCTCGACGGCCTGGCCGACGTGCTGGACCGCTCGGAGGCTCCCGTGTACGTCGTCAACGAGGCGCTCGCGGAGGAGGTCACCGGGTTCCACGTGCACCGGGGAGCACTGGCGTCCCTCGAGCGCCGCCCGCTTCCGGACGTCTCGTCGGTGATCGCGGGCGCCCGCAGCGTGCTCGTCCTCGAGGACGTCGTCGACCACACCAACGTGGGCGCGATCTTCCGCTCGGGAGCCGCGCTCGGCTTCGACGCGGTCCTGCTGGCGCCCCGGTGCGCCGACCCGCTGTACCGGCGCTCGATCAAGGTCGCCATGGGGGCGGTGTTCCAGACCCCGTGGACCCGGCTCCCGGACTGGTACGACGCCCTCCCGGCGCTGTCCTCCCGGGGCTTCACCACGGTCGCCCTCACCCTGGCCCCGGACGCGGTCCCGATCGAGGACGCCGTCCGCGGGGTCGACAAGCTCGCCCTCGTCCTCGGCTCGGAGGGTCACGGCCTCTCCTCGCGCTGGGAGTCCTCGGCCGACCGCCGCGCGATCATCCCGATGACCCCCGGCATCGACTCCCTCAACGTCGCCGCCGCCACCGCGGTCGCCTGCTACGTGGCCGCCCGGCGCTGACCGATCAGGTCGCCGGCCAGGAGGGCGGGTAGTCGTCGGCGTTGGCCTCCATCTGCTTGCGGAGCTTCTTGCGGAGGCGGTCGGAGAGGCGGTCGCCGAAGACCATGCCGGTGGTGTGGTCGGTCTCGTGCTGGAGGCAGCGGGCGAGGAGGCCGTCCCCCTCGTAGGACACCGGGGAGCCGTCGAGGCCGAGACCGGTGACGCGGGCCCAGTCGGGCCGGGCGCAGGAGACGAAGGCGCCGGGGTAGGAGAGGCAGCCCTCCTCGCCGTCGTCGAGCTTGCGGCCCTTGCCCTCGGGCAGCTCCAGCACCGGGTTGCAGACCACGCCCTGGTGGGGCTCCCCGGACTCGTCGGGGCAGTCGAAGACGAAGACCGCCAGGTCCACGCCGATCTGGCAGGCCGCGAGACCGACCCCCTCGGCGGCGTACATCGTCGCGACCATGTCCGCGGCCAGCGTGCGCAGCTGCGCGTCGAAGGTGGTCACCGGGCGGGCGGGACGGTGCATGACCTCCTCGCCCCACCGGGTGATCGGGCGGACCGCACCGCCGCTGGGAAGGGTCGCGGGAACGTCGGTGGACATGGGCGCCACCTTAGTGAGCGTGCTCGCCACCGCGTGACCCGCGACACTGCGCGAACCTGTAGCGGTATGTGTAACTCGGAGTTACAGTTGCCGCATGGCATTCGACCCCGTCAAGAGCGTGCTCTCCGCAGGCGGAAAGCACGGCCTCAGTGAGAACGAGAAGCGAGACCCCATCGGGCTGGCCGTCGCCGCGCTGAACAAGCTCGCGCAGAGCGACCTGATCGACCGCCTCGGGATCCGCAGGACCAGCGAGCAGACCGTCTTCCGGGTCACCAGTGCCGGCTTCAAGACCGCCGGGGCGGCCGGGCGTGCCTTCGCCCGCGCCGGCGGCAAGGGCTCGGGCAGCCGGGTCCCCGCGGCGCAGCCGACGGGCCTGTTCGACCTGACCCCGACCGAGGACGAGCAGATGCTCGTCGACGTGGTCAGCGAGTTCGCCGCGGAGATGGTCCGCCCGGCCGCCGCCGAGGCCAACGAGACCTGTGCCGCGCCCGAGGAGCTGCTGAAGTCCTCCCTCGAGATCGGGCTGCCGATCCTGGGCGTGGCCGAGGAGCTGGGCGGCATCGCCACCGAGCGCTCCGCCGTCGCCGGCGTACTGGTCCACGAGGCCCTCGCGAAGGGCGACCTGGGCATCGCGGTCGCCGCGCTCGCCTCCGGCGCCGTCGCCACCACCCTCTCCCTGTACGGCGACGAGCAGCAGCAGGCCACCTACCTGCCCGCCTTCGCCGGCGAGGACGTGCCCGCGGCCGCGCTGGTCCTGGCCGAGCCGACCGCACTCTTCGACCCGTTCGCGCCGGCCACCAAGGCGACCCGCAGCGGCAGCGGCTTCGTGCTCAACGGCGTGAAGTCCGCGGTCGTCCGCGGCGCCGAGGCCGAGCTCTTCCTCGTCGGTGCCGAGCTGGACGGCGAGGCCCGGCTGTTCCTGGTCGAGTCCGGCACCGAGGGCGTCACCATCGAGTCCGACCCGAGCATGGGCGTGCGCGCCGCCGGCCTGACCCGGCTGGTGCTGCGCGACGTGGCGGTCGAGGAGATCGCGCTGGTCGGTGACGCGAAGGACTACCGCGAGGTCGTCGCGAGCTCGCGGCTCGCCTGGTGCGCGCTGGCCCTCGGTACGGCGCAGGCCGTGCTCGACTACGTGACGCCGTACGTGAAGGAGCGGGAGGCGTTCGGCGAGCCGATCGCGCACCGCCAGGCGGTCGCGTTCATGGTCGCCAACATCGCGATCGAGCTGCAGGGCATGCGACTGGTCACCTACAAGGCCGCCAGCCGGGTGGCCCAGGGCAAGGACGCGACCCGCGAGATCGCGCTGGCCCGCAAGCTCTGCTCCGAGCGGGGCATGGGTATCGGCAACGACGGCGTCCAGCTGCTCGGGGGGCACGGCTTCGTCAAGGAGCACCCGGTGGAGCGGTGGTACCGCGACCTGCGAGCGATCGGCCTGATGGAAGGAGCTGTGCTGGTATGAGCATGAACCTGGAGACCCCCAAGAAGATCCGCCCGCTCATCGACCAGGCCCACCAGGTCGCGATGAACATGCTGCGGCCGATCTCGCGCAAGTACGACCTCGCCGAGCACGAGTACCCCAAGGAGCTCGACATGCTCGCGGCGATGATCGACGGGCTCGCCGACTCCGGCGCCTCCGAGGGCGCGGGCGCCACCGGCGTACGACGGGACGAGAGCGCCGCGGAGAAGCCCGGCAACAAGAACGGCGCGAACCTGGCCTCGGTGCTCTCGATCATGGAGATGTGCTGGGGCGACGTCGGCCTGACCCTGACCATGCCGCGCCAGGGCCTCGGCAACTCGGCCATCGCCAGCGTCGCCAACGACGAGCAGCTCAAGCGGTTCGAGGGCACCTGGGCCGCGATGGCGATCACCGAGCCCTCCTTCGGCTCGGACTCCGCGGCGATCTCGACCACCGCGGTCAAGGACGGCGACGAGTACATCCTCAACGGCGAGAAGATCTTCGTCACCTCCGGCGAGCGCGCCGACAGCGTGGTCGTCTGGGCGACCCTGGACAAGACCCTGGGCCGGGCCGCGATCAAGTCGTTCGTGGTCACCAAGGGCACCCCGGGCATGAAGGTGGAGCGGCTCGAGCACAAGCTCGGCATCCGCGCCTCCGACACCGCGGTCATCACGTTCACCGACTGCCGGGTCCCGGCGGCCAACCTGCTCGGCTCCCCGGAGATCGACACCAAGCAGGGCTTCGCCGGCGCGATGGCGACCTTCGACAACACCCGGCCGCTGGTCGCCGCGATGGCGGTCGGCTGCGCCCGGGCCTCGCTCGACCTGACCCGCGACATCCTCAAGCAGGCCGGCATCGAGGTCGACTACGACAAGCCGGCGTTCAACCAGCACGCGGCCGCGGCCACGTTCCTGCAGCTGGAGGCGGACTGGGAGGCGGCGTACCTGCTGACCCTGCAGTCGGCCTGGATGGCCGACAACCGGACGCCCAACTCGATGGAGGCCTCGATGGCCAAGGCGAAGGCCGGCCGGGTGGGCTCGGACATCACCCTGCGCTGCGTCGAGCTGGCCGGCACCCTGGGCTACTCCGAGACCGAGCTGCTGGAGAAGTGGGCGCGGGACTCGAAGATCCTCGACATCTTCGAGGGCACCCAGCAGATCCAGCAGCTCATCGTGGCCCGCCGGATCCTGAACCTGAGCTCCGCCGAGCTGAAGTAACGCCGACCTGGCGCAGAAGTACGCGTGAATTGCGCTGACCTGGCGCAGAAGTGCAAGTACACCTGCACTTCTGCGCCAGGTCAGCGCTCAACACGTGCACCTTTGCGCCAGGTCAGCGTTTTCAGAGGAGCCGCTCGACGCGACGCCTCTCCTGGACGTCGGCGTCGGCCTCGGCCTGGTCGCGGATGGTCTTGGCCAGCGTGAAGGACGAGGTGACCAGGTAGCAGACGCCGATGCCGAGGAAGGCGCGCATCCAGCTGTCCACGGGCAGGTAGAGCACGCCGATGACGACGGCGGCGAAGGCGAGGCCGAACGAGACCCAGGACTGGGCGACGAAGGCGGCGGTGTTGCGGACCGGGTTCGTGGTGTGGTTGCTCATGCGGCAAGCCTGGTCGCTGGCAGCGGCCGGCGGACCCGTCGCGCTACCCGAGTCGGGCTAGGTACGGCTACTCAACGTGGGCCCCGGGCCCGGCGATCGCGGTGAGGTGGCCCGGGGCGTGCCAGCCGCGCCAGGTGAAGGCGTCGTCGACGGCCACCCTCACCGCGGCGGCCTGCTCCTCGGGCACCAGCACGATCGCCGCGCCGCCGAACCCGCCGCCGGTCATCCGGGCGCCCAGTGCGCCGTGCTCCAGCGCGACGTCGACGACGGTGTCCAGCTCGGGGCAGGAGACCTCGAAGTCGTCGCGCAGCGAGGCGTGCGAGGCGGTCATCAGCGTGCCTGCGGACTTCCAGTCCCGGTCGCGGACCGCGTCGGCGAAGGCGTCCACCCGGGCCTGCTCGGAGACCACGTGGCGGGCCCGGCCGGCCAGCTCGCCGGGAAGGCCGTCGAGGGACGTGGCGTGCGCGAGGTGCTCCACGCCGAGCAGCGCGGCGGCCCGCTCGCACTCCTCCCGCCGGTCCCGGTACCCGCCCTCGGCATGGTCGTGGGCGACGCGGGTGTCGACGACGAGCAGGGAGAGCCCGTCCTCCTCGGGGTGCCAGGGCACCCGGGTCAGCGAAGCGGTGGCGAAGTCGAGCAGGAGCGCCTGGCCGGCCCGCGCGAACATCGCCGTGGTCTGGTCGAGACCGCCGGTCGGGGCGCCGACGTACGAGGTCTCCGCCCGGACGCAGGCCGCGGCCAGCTCCGCCGAGGAGCGCCCGAGCTCGAGCAGCGCGTCGACGGCGACCGCGGTGGCGCACTCCAGCGCGGCCGAGCTGGACAGGCCGGCCCCGATCGGGACGTCCGAGGACACCTCGAGCGTCAGCGCCACGTCCACGTCCAGCGCCCACAGCACCCCCGCGACGTACGACGCCCAGCCCTCGGCGCGCTCGACCGGGAGCCCGGACCAGGAAAGCCCGCCACTGGTGATGTTCAGCTGCCCGTCGTCCGAGGGCGCCACCGAGACCCGGGTCCGCTGGGTGAGCGCGATCGGCAGGCACCGGCCGCCGTTGTAGTCCAGGTGCTCGCCGATGAGGTTCACCCGGCCCGGGGCGCTGCCGGTCAGGTTCGTCACGCGCCCATCCTGCCGGTAAATTCAGCCGGTGCGTTTCCTTCACGACCTGACACCCCAGCACGACCTGACCTACGACGACGTCTTCATGGTGCCGCGCCGCAGCGGCGTCTCCAGCCGGTACGACGTCGACCTGTCCAGCGCCGACGGCACCGGGACCACGATCCCGCTCGTAGTCGCGAACATGACCGCCGTCGCCGGCCGCCGGATGGCCGAGACGATGGCCCGCCGCGGCGGCCTCGCGGTGCTCCCGCAGGACATCCCGCTCGACGTCGTCGCCGAGGTGGTCTCCTGGGTCAAGGGGCGGCACCCGGTCTTCGAGACCCCGATCGTGCTGGACCCGCAGCAGACGGTCAGCGACGCGCTCGCGCTGCTGCCCAAGCGGGCGCACCGGGCCGCGGTCGTGGTCGCCGAAGGCAAGCCGGTCGGCATCGTCACCGAGTCCGACTGCCTCGGTGTGGACCGGTTCACCCAGGTGGGCGCGGTGATGACCACCGACATGGTCTCCATCGGCGAGGACACCGAGCCGCGGGCGGCCTTCGACGTGCTCGCCGGCACCCGGCACCGGCTCGCCCCGGTCGTCGCCGCCGACGGCGCACTGGTCGGCCTGGTCACCCGCACCGGTGCGCTGCGCTCCACGATCTACGCCCCGGCGCTCGACGCCCAGGGCCGGCTCCGGGTCGCGGCCGCGATCGGCGTCAACGGTGACGTGGCGGCGCGGGCCGAGCGGCTCGCGGAGATCGGCGTGGACACGCTGGTGGTCGACACCGCGCACGGTCACCAGGAGCGGATGCTCAACGCGCTCAAGGCGGTCCGCTCCACCGGGATCGAGGTGCCGGTGGTGGCCGGCAACGTGGTCGCGGCCGAGGGGGTCCACGACCTGGCCGAGGCCGGCGCGGACATCGTCAAGGTCGGCGTCGGGCCCGGCGCGATGTGCACCACCCGGATGATGACCGGCGTCGGGCGACCGCAGTTCAGCGCGGTCCTGGAGTGCGTCGAGGCGGCTCGCGAGCACGGCAAGCACGTGTGGGCCGACGGGGGAGTCCGGCACCCGCGCGACGTCGCGCTCGCCCTCGCGGCCGGAGCCTCCCAGGTGATGATCGGGTCCTGGTTCGCCGGCACCTACGAGTCGCCGGGCGACCTGCAGCGCAGCGCCGACGGCCGCGCCTACAAGGAGAGCTTCGGGATGGCCTCGGCCCGCGCGGTCGCCAACCGGACCTCGGCCGACGACGCCTTCGAGCGGGCCCGCAAGAGCCTCTACGAGGAGGGCATCTCGTCCTCGCGGATGTTCCTGGACCCGGACCGGCCCGGCGTCGAGGACCTGGTCGACGAGATCTGCTCGGGCGTCCGCTCGGCGTGCACCTACGCCGGTGCCCACGACCTGGCCGAGTTCGCCGAGCGCGCCGTGGTGGGGCTGCAGTCGGCGGCGGGGTACGCCGAGGGCCGGCCGCTGCCGGGCGGCTGGCAGTGAGCAGGTTCCTGGTGGTGGCCGCCACGAAGGCCGAGGCCGCGCACCTGCCCGCGGAGGTCCCGCTCGTCATCACCGGGCTCGGCAAGACCGCGGCGGCCACCGAGACCGCCCGGGCGCTGGCCGCGGACCGCGACCCGGCGAGCCTGACCGTGCTCAACGTCGGCACTGCCGGCGCGCTGCACGACGGCCTGGAGGGCCTGCACCGGCCGGGCACGGTGCTCAACCACGACCTGTCCGCGGACGCCGTACGGGCGCTCGGCTACGACCCGCGCGAGCGGCTCGAGGTGCCCGGCGGGGACGCCACCGTGCTGGCCACCGGCGACGTCTTCGTCACCGACCCGGTGGTCCGCGACGCCCTGGCCGCGCGCGCCCACCTGGTCGACATGGAGGGCTACGCGGTCGCCTACGCGTGTGCGCGGTTTGGGGTGGCCGTCGAGCTGGTGAAGCACGTCTCGGACAACGCCGACGCCGCCGCGCTGGACTGGCCGGCTCTCGTCGACCGCAGCGCACGCATTCTCGGCGACTGGGTCACGGAACGGACCCGGCGTGTCGGTCCCGTTTCGTGAGACGGATTCGGATCGGGGTTTGGAACGAGGGCCGGGACGGGTAGACCTGGACTGGGTCGTCGGTCACAAAGCAGGCCACTCTGACCCCTTGGGCAAGGAGCACCGTTCCCATGCTCGCCACGTCCAGCACTGCAGAACCCACCCATCCGCTCGTTCCGACCGAGTACGACGACAGCACCCGCAGCGCACTCACCCAGGAGCTCTTCGAGCGGCTCAAGACCTGTCGCGGCAAGCAGGCCCGCGCCGCGCTGGTCGAGGAGATCACCACCATCAACCTGCAGGTCGCCGATGCCCTCGCGCAGCGGTACGCGGCCCGCGGGCTCCCGCTCGACGACCTGGTCCAGGAGGCCAGGCTCGCCCTGGTGCGGGTGGTGGAGAGCTTCAAGCCCGACCTCGGGCACGACTTCCTGTCCTACGCGGTGCCGTCCATCCTCGGCTCGTTGCGCAAGCAGTTCCGCGACACCGGGTGGTCGGTGCGGCCGCCGCGCCGGGTCCAGGAGGCCCAGCAGGCGATCAACCGGGTCCGCCCGGACCTGCTCCAGGACCTCGGTCGCGAGCCCACGGTCGCCGAGCTCGCCGCGCGCACCGGTCTCGACGAGGAGACCACGGTGGAGGCGCTCTCCGCCGACGGCTGCTACGCCCCGACCTCGCTCGACGCGCCCGTGGTCGCGTCCGCCGAGGCCGGCGACCCCCGGGTCCGCTCGCTGGGCGCCACCCTGGGCTGCGACGACGCCGAGATGGCTCGCAGCGAGATCAGGGTCGCCCTGCGCCCGCTGCTGCGCCGGCTGCCCGCCCGCGACCGCGAGGTGCTCCGGCTGCGCTTCGTCGAGGGCCTCACCCAGCGTGAGGTCGGCGAGGCCATCGGGGTGACCCAGATGCAGGTCTCCCGGATCCTCGCGCGCATCTTCGCGACGCTGCGCACCGAGCTCGGCGACGTGCCGGCCCGGGAGCTCGCGGCATGAGCACCTGCATCAGAGGGCCACGAGCCGGTCCTCCACGTCCAGGCTGACCAGGCTCAGCGACCAGGCCACCGCCACCGCCTGCTCCACCCGTTCGCGCCCCCAGGACCCGTCCTGCAGCTCCACGCAGAGCTGCTGGACGGTCCGGGGGCCGCGTTCGCGCAGCAGATCGACGACGGACCGTACGTCCGAGGTGACGTCCTGGTCGAGCCCGTTCATGACCGGCCCGTACCCCTGTCGCGGCCCAGGCATGACGTCTCAGCACCAAGTACTAGGCTCAACCTGTGCGCCGAGCCCTCCTGGCACACGTCCCAACCCCGAGAACGAGGACACCACGTGACGATCCCTGCCGAGTCGGCGGCGGAGGAGTTCGCCAAGCTCGCCATCGCCCTGCACGACGAGCCTTCGGTCGAGGAGACCGTCGACATGCTGCTCGAGTTCGCCCTCAAGGCGATCGGCGCGGACCATGCCGGCGTGATCCTGCTGCACGGCAAGCAGCGCCTGGAGACCGCCGCGGCCACCGACCCCGTAGTCGCGAAGATCGACGCCATCCAGATGGAGGTCGGCGAGGGCCCGGACCTCTCGGTGATCGAGGACCGGCTCGCGCTGACGGTCTCCGACACGCATGCCGACGAGCGGTGGCCGCTGTGGGCGGCCCAGGTCTCCGCGGCCGGGATCCGCAGCCTGCTCTCGGTGCGGATGTACACGACCGGCGAGACGGTCGGCACCCTCAACCTGTACTCGACCAAGCCGGATGCCTTCGACCTCGACGACCAGGCGGTGGCGCACGTGCTCGCCCGGCACGCGGCGGTGGCGCTCGCCTCGGCCCGCAAGGTCGAGAACCTGTGGCAGGCCGTGGACGCGCGCAAGCGGATCGGGCAGGCCCAGGGAATCCTCATGGAGCGGTTCGACCTGACCGCCGAGCAGGCCTTCGCGGTCCTGCTGCGCTACTCGCAGGACAACAACGTCAAGCTGCGCGCGGTCGCCGACCAGCTCGTCGAGACCCGGGACCTGCCCGTGCGCCAGCCCTAGGCGGCCCGGGAAAGCTTCCCGGCCACGCCCAGCACCCGCTCGGTGAGGTGGTCCAGGGCCTGCAGCTGCGGCTCGCCCAGCGGCTCGTCGCTGTCCGGGCCGGAGACGTGCGAGACGCCGTACGGGTTGCCCTCGGTGAACTTCACCTGGTCGGTGTAGCCCGGCGGCACCAGGATCCCGCCGAAGTGGCAGATCGTGTTGAACAGCGTCAGCAGGGTGGTCTCCTGCCCGCCGTGCGCGGTCGAGCTCGCGGTGAAGGCGCCGTAGGCCTTGTCGGCCAGCAGGCCCTGCTGCCACTGCGGTCCGAGCGAGTCCAGGAACGCCTTGAGCTGGCTGGCCACGTTGCCGTAGCGGGTGGGCGTGCCGACGAGCACCGCGTCGGCCCAGACGATGTCGTCCGCGGTCGCGGTGGGTTCGCCGGCCACCTCCTCGACGTGCCGCTGCCAGCGCGGGTTGCTGGTCACGGGCTCCCGGGGCGCGTTCTCGACCACGCGGCGCAGGCGTACCTCGGCGCCGGCCTTCTCGCCGGCCTGCGCGCAGCGTCGGGCCATCGCATCGAGGGTGCCGGTGGCGGAGTAGTAGATGACGGCCAGGTTGGTCATGGCTCTCCTCCCGAGGGGGCTTGCTTTCCGCGTACGCCGGGGCCGTACCCGTTAGCCTGAGGGACATGAAGACCCGTCTGAACTGCCCGTGCGGCGAGTACATCGTCGGGACCGACGAGGACGACCTGGTCGCGAAGGTCCAGGCTCACCTGGCCGCCGAGCACCCGGGCCGGGAGTACGACCGGGAGTCGATCCTGTTCATGGCCAGCTGAGGGCGCTCAGCCCTCCTCGTCGGGCACCGCGTTGCGCGCGCTCGTCGAGCGGCCGAGGCGGCGGACCTCCTCGTCCATGAGCGGCAGGATCCGCGGTACCTCCTTGAGGGTGGCCCGGTCCCCGGCGGGGGAGTTGAGCACCGCGCGGCTCTTCGCGATCGCGCCCACCCAGCCGGGCACGTAGATCCGGCGCTTGCGCTTCTCGATCCCGGTCACGAACGCGTCCACGCACTCCTGCACCGAGGTGGTCTTGCTGAGCGGGTAGGGCAGCGAGGCGAGCAGCTCGTTGAACGCCTTCAGGTCCGCCTTCGCGTCCTGGACCAGCGGGGTGTCGATCCAGGACATGTGCGCGGAGCCGACCGCGACCCCCTGGTGCGCGACCTCGAGGCGCAGCGCGTTCGCGAAGTGCTCGACGCCGGCCTTGCTCGCGTTGTAGGCCGCCAGCCCCGGCGCCGCCGCGAACGCCGCCAGCGAGGAGACGACCAGCGCGTAGCCCTTGCGCTCGATCAGCGCCGGCAGGGTGGCCCGCACGGTGTGGAAGACGCCGTTGACGTTGATGTCGATGAGCCGGTGGAAGGCGGCCGGGTCCACCTGCAGCACCGATCCGTACGTCGCGATCCCGGCGTTGGCCACGGTGACGTCGATGCCGCCGAAGGCCTCGATCCCCGCGGCGGCGGCCCGTTCCATCGAGTCCAGGTCGGTCACGTCGGCGACCTGGGCCAGCGCGGTGTCCGGCCCGAGGCGCCCGGCCAGCTCGTGCAGCGGTGCCTCGTCGACGTCGGTGAGCACCAGCTTGGCGCCCCTGGCCGCCAGGGCCTCGGCGGTGCCGGCGCCGATGCCGCGGGCCGCTCCGGTGATGAGCACGACCTTGTTCTCGACGCCGGCCATGACGACCTCCTGGGAGTGTGGCTGGCAGCACAGTAGCCCTGTGACGTCGCTCTCGGCCCAGGCGGAGAGGGCCGGTGAGCCGGTGACGCCCGTCACGCCCGGATTTGTCCGGAGCCGCTCGGCATGGCCCACTGGAAGCCGAGTGCTTGCAAATGCAAGCGCCCGCTGCGTGTCCCGGCACCGGGCGCGCCGGGGCTCGGAGGGCCCTTGCTCATGCTGCATCGAATCCGCTCGCTCGGTCCGGTCGCCGGCCGGACCCTGCTCACCGGCGTGCTGGCCACCGTGGTGGCGCTGCCCGGCTCGGCCGCCCCCGCCGCGGCGGCCGAGCCCGCGCCGCTCCCGTCGTACGACGTGGTGGCCGGTGTGCTGCTGCGCCCGCGCCCGCCGGTCGCCGTGCTGCCGGTCCGCGGCTACCACCTCACCGGCCGATTCGGCGACGTCAGCTACCACTGGAGCACCGTGCACACCGGCCTCGACTTCGCCGCTGCCAGCGGCACCCCGATCCGCGCGGTGATGGCCGGGGTCGTCGTGGCGACCGGGTACGACGGCCGGTACGGCAACAAGACCGTGCTGCGCCTGGACGACGGCACCGAGCTCTGGTTCTGCCACCAGTCCGGCGTCGAGGTGCACGCCGGCCAGCGGGTCCGCGCCGGCCGGCTCATCGGGTACGTCGGCAGCACCGGCAACGTCACCGGGCCGCACCTGCACCTGGAGGTGCACCCGCACGGGGGAGAGGCGGTCGACCCGGCGCCGTGGCTGCGTGCGCACGGGGTGCGCCCGTGAGCCGTCCGGGCCCGGGTTACCGTGTGCGGGTGAGCAACCAGTCCCCGATCACGAGCACCGACCGGAGCACCGACCGCCTCGACCTCGCCGTCGGCACCCTCGGCTCCCTGGTGGCCAACCTCGGCTACCTGCTGATCTTCCACGGCGACCAGCGGATGCTGCTGCTCCTGTTCGCCTCGGCCGTGGTGGGCATGGGCCTGCTGCTGCACGAGACCAAGGGCGGCATCGGCATGGGCATCCTGTTCGGTGCCGGCCTGGCCATCGCCGCGGCGCTCGCGATCCTCGCGATCGGGCCGGGGTCGATCGTGCACGACCCGGACTCGGGGCACACCGCGAAGGTCGCGCACTAGACGTCGTACGAGAGCGAACGGGCCCGCACCGGATGGTGCGGGCCCGTTCGTCTACCGAGAGCCTCAGCAGACCCCGAAGATGCCACCCAGGAAGTCCGGGTCGGGCAGGTTGTTGATCGCGTAGACCAGGCTCGGGGTCGGGCTGTCGCCACAGGTGAAGGAGCCGCCGGTGGCGATGTCCGCGGTCGGCGGGATCGCGTCGTAGTGCAGGAAGAAGAACAGGTTGTGGAACGCCAGGAACCCACCCGGCGACGGCATGTTCAGGTCGACCTTCGGGTCGGGGAAGATGTCGCCGTCCCCGTCGAAGTAGCGCACCCGCCCGGTCAGGTGGTCACCCTCGCTCGGTGAGCCCGGACCGTGCGTGTTCGCCGCCGCCCACACCCGGCCGCACGCGACGTCGCAGCCGTCGTCGTGCGAGCTGAACGCCGCCTCGACCGTCTTGAACGAGAGGTTGTCGATGGCGATGCGCACCCGGTTCTGGCCGAAGTCGGCGCAGTTGCCGGCATTGCTCGTCTCCGGGCAGACCAGCCCGTTGACCACCACCGGCGTGCTCGGCACGTTGCCCGCCAGGTTCCGCGGGAAGAAGTGCATCGCGAAGTCCGGGTCGAAGACGGTCCGGCCGGTCGCCGTGGCGGGCACGTACGACGGCTTGCAGATCGGCCCGATGGTGGTGGCCAGGCACACGTCCAGCGAGGCCGGGATGTGCTTGATCGAGGTGTCCAGGTAGGCGTTCCCGATCGACCCGGTCAGGGTGATCTCGTCGATCGAGCCGTCCCCGGTGGCCAGCCCCGGCGTCACCTGGTAGCTGGCCGTGACACCGCTCTGGCCCTCGGTCGCGACCTCCAGCGGGTTGATGTCGATGGTGGCCGGCTGCGGGTCGGAGATCGTCCCGTGCAGGTCGATGTCACCGGTGACCACCTTGTAGTCCAGTGGCGCGTTCGAGATGTCGTAGGACAGGTGGATGGGGTCGGCGCCGGTGCCGAACTCGGCGTTGCCGATGCCCAGCAGGTTCGCGACGACGTGCTGCCCGTCGACGAACTCCAGCCGCTGCCGGGTCGCGTCGACCGCGGCCTTGCTGCCACCCCAGGCCTGGGCGTAGACCCGGCCGATGTGGTCACCGTGCGCGTCGAAGGTCGCGTTGCCGGTGCCCTGCGGCAGGGTCAGCGTCAGGTGGCTGGGCAGGTGCTCGATCCGGGCCTCGAAGTTCGGCATCCCCGCCGGTGCGGTCAGGCCGCCGCCGCTGGCCTGGATCGTGGCGATCGCCTCGCCGTGGCTGTCGAAGTCGACCACCGTGCTGCCACCGGCTCCCGGCTTCAGCGAGAAGGTCAGGTGGGCCGGCAGCGAGTCGACGGTGCCGTCGAAGGTGACCCCGTTGGTGGCGCCCTTGACGGTCAGGAACTGCGCGCCGGCGGTGACCAGGTCGGCCACGACCGGGTCGCCCTGGAAGCTGACCGAGGTCAGCCCGCCGATGCGCAGGAAGGCGCGGTACAGCGAGGGCGTGTCCTCGTACGACGCCGCCGCACCCGAGATCGCCGGGGCGGCGCTGCCGTCGCTGGCCAGCAGGGTGATGTCGCCGAGCGGGTTGCTCGCACTCGCGGACATCGCGCCGTTCTGCTGCTTGACGTCGATGGTCTCCTCGGCGGGCAGGTGCTCGAGCGTCGCCTCCAGCCGCTTGACGCGGGTGAAGAACGGCGTCGGCCGGGTCGCCTTGAGGAAGATCTTGTCGATCCCGGTGCCATGCCCGTCGAAGGTCACCTTGCCGTTGGTGATGTCGGCCGAGATGGTCGTCCTGGCCGGCAGGTTGGACAGGTAGCCCTCGACGTGGGTGGTGGAGGTGTCGTCGTCCGCGGTGAACGGGAACAATCCCGGTGCGGTCGCGAACTGCAGGTCACCGCCGTACGGCTCGGAGGAGTTGAACGAGGCGGACTTGAAGTCGAGCACCTGCAGCGCCGCGGTGAACTTCGACGCTGTGGTGCGGTGGTAGCGCGCGAACGGCGTGGTCGCCGGGTCGAGCGCGTCGACGTCGGAGCCCTTGGCGAACCGCGCCTGGATCCGGTCGATCTTGCCGTCGCCGGCACCGACCGAGGTCTTGTCGCCGGCCTGCTCGAACTCCAGGTGCGTCGGGATGCCCCAGGCGTCCAGCGCGGCCGCGGTCGCGATGGCGCTGCCGACCTTGTCCTCGTACTTCCCGGTCAGCTTGGCGATCGGTGCCGAGGCGTCGTACGTGACCTTCTCCTGGCCACCGGCGCCGGTGGTGTGCACCACGTCGATCGAGGAGGGCAGCTGGTCGGCGGTCAGGTCGACCTTCTGCCGCCGGCCCGGCGTGACCACGCCGACCTCGGCGGTCAGCTTGGACGGCGTGCTCGTGGTGATGAACTCCTGGCGGCTCTGCGCCGCCTTGATCCGTGTGCTGAACGTGGCCGGCACCGGGCTGAAGTTGGCGGCGCCGCGGTAGATCGTGTCCGGAGCATCCGGGTTGGCGCCGGAGAACATCTCGCCGACCGTGGTCAGCGAGGACGGCGGCGTGTGCGTCTTCAGGTCCAGGCCGAGGTCGACGCCGGCCGAGGAGATGCCGAGCACGCTGAGCCGGGCCTGCCACTGCTTCGCGGTGCCGGCCGGGGTGCCGTCGGGGCCGAAGCCGACGTAGCTGTTCGGCGCGGCCGGGTTGATCGCGATCGCCTCGATGCTGACCTTGTTGGCGGCGGGGTAGAAGAGCCCGCGCTGGATCAGCAGCGTGATCCCGTTGAGGGTCAGGTTCGGCGAGAGCGTGCCGGTGAAGTCGGGGATGCCGTTGCCGTCCACGTCGATGAGGGTCGGCACGCCGGCGAGCGCCTTGGTGTAGCGGACCACCGGGGGACCGCTGGGCGGGACGTACGTCGTGCGGTAGACGTAGCCGAGGACGTTGATCGAGCACACCAGCGGCGGCAGCGCGTCCACCAGCGGGCCGACGCCCGGGATGTTCGTGGTGGTGTCGGCGACCGTGGTGACCACCGGGCAGAGGATCTTCTGCAGCAGGTTGGTCGCGGAGCCGCCGAAGGCCTGGCTCAGGCCACCGGTCCCTCCGCCTCCGCCGCCGCCTCCGGTCCCGAGGTGCAGGTCGATGTTGACCGACGCGGAGATGTCGATGTCGAGCTGGTCGGCCTGGGCCGTCGGCAGCGACACCGCCGTCACTGCGGCAGTAGTGGCGACGGCCACCAGGGCACGTCGAAAGGTCTTCCCGAGCATGGCGCTCACCCCCCGGCTGGGTGCATCAGCCGTGTAGTTCCCGATGACACTCACTGAAGAGGACAGCCCGTCCCCATGTGATACGCACGTGATGCGCCCGAAAGCGCAGAAACCCCGTTCTCTTCGCAAGGTAGGCGGACTGTCAAGAGGATCTTCGTCTCGAAAATGACGAAAACGGGGCGAACGGGCGCAGAACTCGTCGGCCATATCCGAACCACCCGATCTTGCTAGAGACGGGGCCGGGGCCCGGCTCCACCATCGACCCATGTTGTCCCGCTGTGTCTGCGCTCTCGGCCTCGTCCTCGCCGGTCTCTGCCTGGGAGCGGGCCCGGCGGACGCGGAGAGCACCGACGGCGGCCTCCTGGTCGTCGACGGGACCACGGTCAAGGCGAGCGAGGCCGACGACGGCGGCTACGAGGCCACGGTCACCCTCATCAACACCGGCACGGCGCCGGTCACGATCGAGGGCGTGACCGTGCCCGGCTGCACCACTGACGTCAAGGACGGCACCGTGGCGGGACTGCAGTCGGCCGAGGTGAAGCTCGAGCTCGACGAGGCCTGCTTCAAGGACGCCGCCAAGGTCAAGGCCACGCTGGGCGAGGGGCTGCCGGCCGTGACCGTGACGAAGCCGGCGGGCGGCTCGGACTGGAAGCCGCTGTGGATCGGCGTGCTCGCCGGCCTCGCCCTCGGGGTCGCGGTGTGGTTCGCCGGCCAGCACATGGTGGGCAAGGTCGACAAGCTGCGGAAGCAGGCCCCCGAGGACGCCGCGGACCGCCAGGCCAAGTACGAGAAGCTCAAGAACCTCGTCAGCGTGCGGGTGGCCGCGCTGAACCCGAGCGACCCGCAGATCCTGCAGTGGAAGCCGACCCTGCCGCTGCCCACGGACGACTTCGGCATGGACTCGGAGATCAAGGGCCTGGAGGCGGGCTGGTCGTTCAAGGACTCCTGGGCCGCGAACCTCACCGTCGCCACCACGGCGCTGGTCGCCCTGGTCAACAGCGCCGACACGCTGAAGGCCGTGCTGGGGGAGGAGCCCAAGGCGGCCCTCGGGGTGATGACCGTCGCCGGCCTGCTCAGCGCCCTGGTGATCGCGGTGGCCAACACCGTCGCCAAGCTGGTCGGGGACAGCACGGCCCAGGTCACCGCGAAGGGCTTGGTCCTCTCGACGTCGATGGTGGTCTTCGCGGCCGGGCTCCAGACCGTGACGGTGGGTGGCTCGGCGCTGTCCCTGGTGGACGGGGTCGTCCTGGGCGGGGTCGTCGTCGTGATCGCCCTGGCGGTCGTGGTCGTCCTGCTCTGGTACGCCTTCCGCAGCCTGTGGGGCACGCTCGCCACGGGTGCCGACGACCCCGTGCCCGCCCTCCCGGCCGATGCCCTGACCGCGTGGGAAGCCGAGCAGCCGTGGCAGAAGGCGATCGTCCACGACCGCATCGTGACCCTGTACGCGCGGTGGCTGACCGACGTCCCGGCGACGGCAACGGCGGAGCCGGCCTACCCCTGGCCGCCGCGCACCTCGCCCGGGGACGAGCCGCTGTTCTTGCCGCGCAGGTCCTCCCTCATCTGAGTCCCCGCACCTGCGGGGGTCCGCCCAGCTGGTCCTGGACAGGCCCGGGACGCCGGTCTACAAACGGAACAGGGCCAGCGGGACTGCCAGCCCGGGCCCGGTACGGGGTTCCCCATGTTCCGTCGTCTTCTCCTTCTCGGGCTCGTCCTCCTCGGTCTCGTCGCCGCGCCCGCCGCCGCGCCCGCCGCCGCGGCACCGTTCCCGAGCTCGGTCCCGCTCCCGGTCGACTTCCAGCCCGAGGGCATCGCCGTCGGGGCCGGCTCGACGTTCTACGCCGGATCGCTGCGCAGCGGTGACATCTACCGCGGCGACCTGCGCACCGGCCAGGGCGCCGTCTTCGTGCACGCTCCCGCGGGCCGGGCCGCGGTCGGCCTCAAGGTCGACCAGGCGCACCAGCTGCTGTTCGTCGCCGGCGGCGGCACCGGCAAGGCCTTCGTGTACGACGCCCGCACCGGCGCCCCGGTGGCGTCCTACGACTTCGGCGGCTCGTTCCTCAACGACGTCGCGATCGCCGGCGACGGCGCCTACTTCACCGAGACCTTCGGGCCGGTGCTCTACAAGATCCCGATCTCGCCCAGCGGGGCCCTCGGGACGGGTTCGACGCTGGCGCTGACGGGGCCCGGAGCCACGACGGTGCCGAACGACTTCAACCTCAACGGCATCCAGGCGACCCCGGACGGCTCGACGCTCATCGTGGGCAACACCTCGCTCGGCAAGCTGTTCACCGTCGATCCGGCCACCGGCGCCACCGCGGAGATCCACGTGGACGGGATCATCCCCGGCACCCCGGACGGGCTGCTGCTCGCGGGACCGGACATGTGGGTGGTCGAGAACGGGGCCAACACCATCGTGCGGGTGCGGCTCGCCCCCGACCTGTCGAGCGGCACGATCACGAAGACGGTCACCGGCTCGCAGTTCCGGGTGCCGACCACGATGGCGAGGTTCGGTGACCGGCTGGCCGTGGTGAACGGCCGCTTCGACCTCGGCTTCCCGCCGCCGTTCGGACCCGGGGCACCTCCGGGGACGACCTTCGACGTGGCCGTGGTCCGGGCCGGCTGACGCCTGCGGGTCAGTCGGTCACGCGCTCCCAGGAGAACGGCCCGAAGCTGGTCGCGGTCGCCGGGCCGTGCTGGCCCGGCGTGACCGTGAGGCGCAGGTACTCCAGCGGCGTGGTGCTGCCGTGCACCACGACCCGGTGGAAGTTCGGCACGTCGTACGACGGGTGCGACGGCCACGCGTCGGCGGCGCAGACGCCCTGGTCGCCGGTGCAGTCCGATCCCTCGGCGAGCGGGTTGTCCGAGCGGTAGACGTGCGAGTCGCCGTTGAGCAGCAGCACGGGCTTGCCGAGGTCGCTCGTGCGGCCGGCGAGCTTCGCGACGAAGGGCTCGTAGCTGCTCAGGTGGGCGTTGGTGGCGGCGCCGTCCAGGTCCCACATGTCCGCCTGCGCGATCACGACCACGCCTTGGGCGTCCTGCGCGGCCGCGGTGTCGAAGGCGCGGTCCAGCCAGCGCAGGTCGGCGGCGGTGCGCTCGGCGGCCTCGGTCGTCTGCTCCGCGGTCACCGGGGCGCCGTACCAGGGGTCCGCGTCGTTGTTCGAACCGCCGGGCAGGTTGATCGTCACGAAGACAACGCCCTTGCGCTGCCACATCACGTTCTCGACGTACTGACCGTCGGCCGGGTGCGCACCGTTGTCGACCTCGGCCTGGGAGAGCACGTCGAGGTCACCGCTGCCGAGGGTGCCGCCGGGGTGCGGGAAGAAGACCGACCGGATCAGCGCGAGGTTCGCGACCGGGTTCCCCCGGGCGTAGCTCACCGGCTGGCCGTCGGCGCCGAGCACGTACTTGATGGTGCCCGTGCCGGCGTCGTACGCCCCGCCGCCCTCCTTCTTCTTGTGGCAGTCCGCCCACTCGTTGTCGCCCGGGGTGTAGACCATCGGGTCGGCGAAGGTGCTCCACAGCGCCGCGATCTGGCGGTCGTAGGCCTCGGTGCAGTACTGGCTGCCCGAGTGGATGTCGCCGACGTGCACGATCCCGCTGACTGCCGGATCGGCGTTGACCTTCGCGATGAAGCCGGGGGTGGCGTCCGTCTCGCTGGTGTCCGTCGGGGAGGTCCCGTACGGCGCATCGCCGTAGACGGCGTAGCTGAAGGACCGGTTCGAGCTTCCGGAGTCGGCCTGGGCGGCGAGCTGGGGGACCAGGGCGGCGACCAGCGCGGTCCCGGTCAGGGCGACGACGGCGAGGGCACGGGGGCGAGCAGACGAGGACATGGCGCCACCCTGGCGGGCGGGCATGCCCGCCCGGGCCAGCACGGACTGAATTGCTGGTGAACAGGCGCCGAGGGTTGACAGGGCCCGGAACCTGAATCAGGATTCAGATCAAGATGAATCTGAGTTCAGATTCAGATCGCAGGATCTCACCCGAGGAGCCCACCTTGTCCCGACGCCTTCGTTCCCGGTGGCTCGGCGCCACCGCCGTGGTGGCCGCGCTGGCCCTGACCCTGAGTGCCTGCGGGAGCTCGGACGACGAGAAGTCCGGGGCCACGGGCTCCGTGCCGAGCGGCGTCGATCCGCATCCGCTCGCCAAGACGACCTCGCTCACGGTCGCGGTGCCGGCCTCGCTCGAGCTGTTCTCGCAGCCCTACCTGGCCAAGGAGTACGGCGAGTTCGAGAAGGAGAACCTCGACGTCACCGTGGTGAACCTGCTGCCCGCCGACGCGGTCACGCAGCTGGCCGCCGGGAAGATCGACGCCTGCATCTGCGCCTTCAACCCGGGCGTCTTCAACGCCATCGACGCCGGCCTCCCGATCCGCGCGGTGGCCGGCACCTTCTCGGGCCTGCAGAAGGGCGTCGGCATCTACGTGAAGCCGTCGCTGGCGGCCGACCAGCCGCAGAGCCTGAAGGGCAAGAAGCTGGCGATCTCCAGCGGCTTCGCCAGTGCCGTGGTGACCGACCTGATGCGGTGGCTGGAGCCCGCCGGGATGGACCTGGGGGACATCACGCCGGTCAACGTCCCCGCGACCGACACCCTGACCGCGCTCGAGCACGGCGGGGCCGACGCCGCCTACCTGCTCGAGCCGTTCTCGGAGATGGCCACGAAGAACAAGACCGGTGTGTTCGTGCCGATCACCCAGCCGACCAGCCTGTCGACCGGGTTCTTCTTCGGCGACCGCCTGCGCGAGTCCGACCCGGCTGCCGGCGCCGCCTTCCTGCGCGCGATCGTCCGCACCACCCGCGAGCACCTCCAGGGCGACTACCACGCGAACGCCGACACGGTCAGGACGATGGCCGCGGCGCTGGGCATGGACGCCAAGGCGCTCACCTCGACGCCGGGGGTGACGTTCGACCCCGACCTCACCACGTCGTCGTGGCCCGCGCAGATCGAGTCGGTGCAGAAGATCTGGGGAACGCTCGATGACGTGATCCAGTACCAGAAGCCGCTCGCGGTCGACCGCGTGCTCGACACCCACCTCCTCGACACCGTCCTCGGCAAGTGACCCCAGGAGCCCGTCATGACTGACCTCAAGAGCCTCTACTCCGACCTCGCCCAGGGCGGCCCCCCGCTGTTCTTCCCGGACCCGCCGGCGGAGGTGACGTTCAACTTCGACCAGGGCATCGCGGCCCAGGAGACCTTCCCGCTGGAGGACTTCAAGGAGATCGCCGTCGACGTCATCAACCGCGACGAGGGCCGTGCACTGGAGTACATCTCGTTCGGGTACGACGCCGGCGACGACCAGATCATCTACCTCTCGACGTACATCGAGCTGGTGCTGGGCTACACCGGGATGCGCGAGGAGATCGCCGCCTGGCTGCGGGCGGACCAGGGCATCGACTGGCTGCGGGCCGACAACCTGATCTGCACCTCGGGCTCGGTCCAGGCGATCGCCCTGGCCGTCAACGCGCTGGTCAACCCCGGCGAGGGCGTCCTGGTCGAGGCCGCGTCGTTCCCCTACGCGATGCGCTTCATGGAGATGCGCGGCGCCGACCTGCGCACCGTGGAGCTGGACGAGGACGGGCTGGTGATCGCCTCGCTGGAGCAGCGGCTGCAGGAGATGGCGGCCGACGGCGTCCGGCCCAAGATGCTCTACACGATCCCGACGTTCCAGCTGCCGACCGGCGCGGTCCTGCCGCTCGAGCGACGCCGGCGGCTGCTGGAGATCGCGGAGGAGTGGGACCTGGTCGTCCTCGAGGACGCCATCTACGCGAACCTCTGCTACGAGGGGGAGACCCCGCCCTCGCTGCTCAGCATGGACAGCACCGGCCTGGTCATCCAGTCCAGTGGCCTGTCCAAGGTGCTGGCCCCGGGCCTTCGCAGCGGCTGGATCGCCGGCCGGACGGAGATGATCGAGGCGCTCGCCGCGGTGCGCCAGGACCTCGGCGTCAGCCAGTGGCTCTCCCGGCTGACCGCGGAGTACCTGCACCGCGGCCTGCTCGAGCCGCACATCGAGAAGGCCAACGCGGTCTACCGGCACAAGCGCGACGTCGCCGTCGAGGCGGTGCGCGAGCACTGCAGCGAGTTCGTCGACGTCACCGTGCCCCGCGGAGGCTTCTACCTCTGGCTCGCGCTGAAGGACAACTTCGACTGGGACAAGGCCGCCGAGGCCGCGGCGCTCGCGGGTGTCTTCTGCCGTCCGGGGGAGTCGTTCATGGGTGCCGAGCACGGCAGGGGCTACCTCCGGCTGGCGTTCAGCCACGCCCCCGAGCACGAGCTGCGCCGCGGGATCGCTGCCCTCGGCGAGGCGATGCGCTCCGCCGCCGGCGACCAGGTGGCCCGATGAGCCCGCTCGAGGCCGGTCAGGCGTCCCGTGGCCTCAACCCGCCGCACCTGCGGTTCCCCGGCATGTCCCAGGCGGTGCTGAGCAACGACACCCTGCACGTCTCGGGCCAGGTCGGGCTCGGCCCGGACGGCGCCCTGGTCGGCGAGAACGACATGGGTGCCCAGACCACCCAGGCGCTGGCCAACCTCGGCTCGGCACTCGAGCTCGCCGGCCTCGGCCCGCGCGACGTGGTCAAGTACACCTGCTTCATCGTCGACAGCGGCGACTTCGAGGCCTTCGCCCGGGCCCGGGCCGCGTTCTTCGGCGACCACGAGCCCGCCGCCACCACGGTGGTCGTGGCCGGCCTCCTGGACCCGCGGATGCTCGTCGAGATCGAGGCGGTCGCCGTCCGCAACGGCGGCACGTCGTGACCGCGATGACCAGCACCGAGCGACCCGGCACGGCTCTCGCGTCGCACCCACGCGCGGTGGCGGTGGCCACCGGCCTCGGGTGCACCTACGGCCTGGGCGGACGGCGGCCGGTGGAGGCGCTCGGCCCGCTGGACCTGAGCCTCGCTGCCGGGGAGTTCGTCTCGGTGGTGGGACCGTCGGGCTGCGGCAAGTCGACCTTCGTCAACGTGCTCGCCGGCCTGAGCGCACCGACTCGCGGCAGCCTGGAGATCCACCTGGACGGCAGCTCGCCGTCCCCGGTGGCGACGGTGTTCCAGGACTTCGGCATCTTTCCGTGGAAGACGGTGCAGGCGAACGTCGAGCTAGGCCTCCGGGCCCGCGGCGAGTCCCGTGCCCGAGCACGCTCCGAGTCCCGCTCCTGGCTGACCCGCCTGGGGCTGCGCGACTTCGCCGACGCCTACCCCGCCGAGCTCTCCGGCGGGATGCGGCAGCGGGTCGCGATCGCGCGGGCGCTGGTGCTCGAGCCGGAGATCCTGCTGATGGACGAGCCGTTCGCCTCGCTGGACGCCCAGCTGCGCGAGCTGATGCAGGCCGAGCTGCTCAAGATCTGCGAGGAGGACCGGCGCACGGTCGTCTTCGTCACCCACAGCCTGGACGAGGCCATCGTCCTCTCCGACCGGGTCCTGGTCATGACCGCCCGGCCCGGCCGGATCCTCGCGGACACCGCGGTCCCGTTCGCCCGGCCGCGCGACCCCGACGTGCGCGCGAGCGTCGAGTTCGCCGAGCTCCGCGAGCGGCTCTGGGAGCTGCTGCGCGACGAGGTCACCGCGCAGCTGGGCGAGACGGAGGCTCACCGATGACGAGCACCGTGACCACCGCCACCGAACAGGTGCTCCGCCGCGTCCCGGTCGGCACCCCGGAGTCGCTCGGTGCCCGGCGCCGGCGGCGGCGCCTGCTCGAGCTCGGTCTCGCGGCGGGCATCCCGGCCGCGCTGGTCGCGCTCTGGCAGGTGGCCAGCGACCAGGAGTGGATCAGCAGCCGGATCTACCCGCCGCCCAGCCGGGTGGTGAGCGCGGTCGGCGACCTGTGGTCCGCCGGACGGCTGCAGGACGCGATCCTGGACAGCCTGCAGGTGATCCTCGCCGGTTTCGTGATCGGAGCCCTGGCCGGGTTCGCGGTCGGTGTGCTGACGGGCGCCTCGGCGCTCGCCAAGGCGGCCCTGGAGCCGCTGCTGATGGGCCTCTACGTGGTGCCCAAGCTGGCGATGCTGCCGGTCTTCCTGACCGTGTTCGGATTCGGCACCGCACCGAAGGTCGCGCTGGTCGTGGTCACGGTCTTCTTCTTCGTCTGGATCGACGTGATGGAGGCGATGTGGCGGATCCCGGAGGGCTACCTCGAGGCGGCGAGGTCGCTGCGGCTCAGCCGCTGGGGGACCTTCCAGCACGTGCGCCTGCCCGGCGTGCTGCCGAACCTCCTGGTCTCCCTGCGGATCTCGATCGGCGTCGCCGTGCTCGTGACCATCGCCGCCGAGTTCATCGTCGGCGGCACCGGGCTCGGCTACCTCATCTTCAGCTCCAACCAGTACTTCCTGCTGGACCGGGTCTACGCGGGGATCGTCACGGTCGCGCTCCTGGGCGTGCTGCTGTCCTGGCTGATCGCGTTCGCAGGACGCCGGCTGACCCCGTGGATCCGAGGACGTGCCCGATGACCAGGACCGCCCACTCCTTCTCGCTGGCCGACCTCGTCCGGGAGCAGGCGCGCACCCTGCCCGGCCTGCCCGCGCTGGTCGACACGGCCGGCACCCTGACCTACGGCGAGATCGACGAGCTCAGCGGCGTGCTCGCCGACCGCCTGCGCGCCGCCGGGCTCCCTCCGGGCGGGCGGGTGGTCTGGTTCGGCCCGGACGACCGCCGGTACGTCGTCGCGCTGTTCGCCGTCGCGCGCGCGGGCGGGTCGATGCTGCCGCTGAACTGGCGGTGCACCGCGGCCGAGCTCGCCGGACACCTGAGCCAGGCCCGTCCGGACGTCGTGCTGACCGCGCACCACGACCGGGCGGAGACCGCACTGCCGCCGACCTCCGCCCCGGTCATCGACCTGGACGCGGCCGGCGAGCCCGGCCCGGGCGAAACCCAGCCAGCCACCCGGCCAGCCACCGCGCCAGCTCCCGTCGAGCCGGTCGTCGACGACGAGGAGCCGGTGATCGAGTTCTTCACCGCGGCCTTCTCGGGCAGGTCCCGGATCGCCGGCGTCCCGCACCGCGCGATCGTGACGCAGAGCCTGGTCATGGGCGCGCTCGGCGAGGTCGACGCCCGCGAGGAGGTCTACCTGGCCTCGGGCCCGATGTTCCACATGGGCGTGCTGCTCAAGCTGCTGGCCAACTACCTGTTCGGCAATCCGGTGGTGATCGCCGGCACCGGTGACCCCGAGGAGCTGTGCCGGCTCGTCGAGGAGCACCGGGTGACCAGCGCGTACCTGTTCAAGCCGACGCTGCAGCGGATCGTGGAGCTCAACGCCGACAAGACCTTCGACCTGTCCTCGCTGCGGATGATCCCGGACGTTCCGCCCGACGCGGTCGCCGAGCAGTGGTACGCGATGACCTCGTGCCCGCGGCGCGACCCGTCCTGGGTGATGGGCTACGGCCAGACCGAGACCTGGGGCATGGTCGCCCTCACCGCGCGCGGCCCGGCCACCGAGGCCCGGTTCGGCCGGCCCTCCCCGGTGGCCGTCGTCCGGGTGCTCGACCGCGCCGGTGAGGAGGCCCGACCCGGAGAGCCGGGGGAGATCACGGTTCGCGGGCCCCAGCTGATGACCGGGTACGACGCCGGCTGGCTCGACGCCGAGGAGCACCGCACCGGGGACGTCGGCATCCGGCGTGCTGACGGCGGCCTGGACTTCCTCGGGCCGATGCGTGCCCTCATCAAGTCCGGGATGGAGAACGTCTACCCGGCCGAGGTCGAGGCCGTGCTGCTCGAGCACCCTGCCGTGACCGCGGCCTGCGTCGTCGGCGTGCCGGACCCGGTCTGGGGCGAGCGGGTCTGCGCTGCCCTGGTGACCGCTCCCGGTCACACCCTCGACGAGGCCGAGGCTGTTGCCCACGTGCGCGGCCGGATCGCGTCGTACAAGAAGCCCCGCGAGGTGCGCATCGTCGCGTCCTTGCCGATCGGAGCCGCCGGCGTCGACCGCGACGCCGTGCGCCGCTTGTTCGAGACCCACGAGGAGAACCCTGCCGATGCCCCGCGCTGAGAACCTGGTCCGCGCCACCGACCTGTCCCGCACCGCGCCGTACTGGAACCCGGAGGCGGAGACCATGCCGGCCGAGCAGCTGCACGCCCACCAGCGGCGCGGCGTGGCCGAGGTGTGGGACCGGATCTGGTCCGAGCCGATCCCGTTCTACGCCGATCGCTACGCCGCCGCCGGGCTCTCGGCGGGCGAGGTGCCCGACCTGGACGCGGTGCCGCGGACCACCAAGGACGACCTGCGTGCCGACGAGGCCGCCCACCCGCCGTTCGGCACGCACCGCTCGGTCGGCCTGGACCAGGCGGTGCGGATCTCGAAGACCACCGGCACCTCCGGCCGGCCGGTCTTCACGCTGATGGGTCCGCGCGACCTCGAGGCCGCCATCGAGATGCAGGCCCGCACCACCTGGACGCTCGGCCTGCGACCCGGTGACCGGTTCACGCACCCGTGGCCCGGCGGCCTCTACGTCTCGGCCGCGTTCACCAACTTCTTCTACACCCGCACCGGGGTGCTCGAGATCCCCGTCGGGCCGCCGGTCACCGCCGAGGACGCCCGCGAGCACGTGGAGCTCTGGCAGCTGCTCCGCCCGCACGGGTTCATGCTCACGATGAGCCAGCTGCAGATCTACCTCGACGCGGCGGCGTCGCTCGGAACCGACTTCACCGAGCTGACCGCCGGGACCACGGTCAGCCTCTACGACCTGTCGATGAACCTGCCCGGCCCCCGCTCGCGGATGGAGAAGTACCTCGGCTGCCGGATCCGCACCCAGTCCGGCGCCGGCGACATCCCGGGCTTCGGCGCGGCCGAGTGCGAGTTCGGGACCGGGGTGCACGTGCCGCACGACTACCTGGTCGTCCAGGTCGTCGATCCTGCGACCGGCGCCAGCCTGCCCGAGGGCCGGATGGGACACCTGGTGGTGACGACGATCGGCCTGGACGCGAACCTGGTCCGCTTCGACCTCGAGGACCTCGCCACCCTCGAGTCCGGTCCGTGCCCGTGCGGGCGCACCGGCCCGCGCCTGCGGGTCTGGGGCCGCGCGGCCGAGGCGCTCGTGCTCGACGGCGTCACCGTGCTCCCGGTGCACGTCCAGGGCGCGCTCGACGAGCACGGAGGCCCGGAGTTCCAGGTGCACCTGGAGGAGTCCCGCCAGGCCGGCCGGCTGGTGCTCAGCATCGAGAGCACCGGTACCGGCACCGCCGAGGAGGAGCTGCTGGCCGCCGCCCTCGGTGTGCCGGTGACGGTCCGGCCGATCGTCCCCGGGTCGCTGCCGCGCGCCGCCTTCAAGCCCCGCCGGACCGGCTGAGGAGGGCGATGATCACCGAGAGCCTGCACGGCCCGCGGCGGGTCCGCCCGGCCACCACCGACGACGCCTCGTTCTGGTGGGACGGGCTGGAGCGTCGCGAGCTGCGCATCCAGCGGTGCGGCGCCTGCGCCCGGCTCCGGCACCCGTTCCAGGTGCGCTGCCCCGGGTGCGGGGACCTGGGCTGGGACTGGCTCGTCGCCTCCGGCAGCGGCAGCCTGCACAGCTTCGTCGTCTACCACGAACCGATCCTCAGCGAGACCCTCTATCCCTACACGGTGGGACTCGTCGACCTGGCCGAGGGCACCCGGGTGATCGCGCCGATGCTGCCCAACGACGGGTCCGGCCTGGAGGTCGGGGCACCGGTGCGGCTGGTCTGGTACGACGACCACGACGGTCCGGTCTGGCCGGTCTTCGTGCCCACCGGAGGGGCCCGATGACAAGAGCGGTGACCCGGGCCGTGATCGCCGGCGTCGGCCAGACCGAGTTCTCCGCACGCTCCGGCCGCAGCGAGGCACGGCTCGCCGTGGAGGCGGTGCTGGACGCGCTCGCCGACGCCCGGCTCGATCCCGCGTCGGTCGACGGGCTGGTCACGTTCGCGCACGACAGCACCCACGAGATCACCGTGGCCCGCAACCTCGGCCTGGACGGGCTCAGCTACACCGGGCGTACGACGTACGGCGGGACCGACTACTGCACCACCGTGCTGCAGGCCCGGCTCGCGGTCGAGGCCGGCCTCGCCACCACGGTCGTCTGCTACCGCGCCTTCAACGAGCGCTCCGGGATGCGCTTCGGCCGCGGGTTCGGTGAGGGGTTCGGGGCGTTCAGCCCGGGTCTGTCCGACGAGACCGACCAGTGGAGCCTGTCGGTGCCGTTCGGACTGCGGACGGCGGCCGGCTGGATCGGCATGTACGCGCGCCGGATGATGCACGAGCACGGCCTCACCAGCGCCGACCTGGCCGAGGTGAGCGTCGCGGCGCGCGCCCACGCGGCCACCAACCCGGCCGCACGGTTCTACCGCCGGCCGATCACCACCGAGGACCACCAGGAGTCGCGCATGATCGTCGAGCCGCTGCGGCTGCTCGACTGCTGCCTGGAGACCGACGGGGGAGCGGCGGTCGTGGTGACCACCGAGGACCGGGCACGCGAGACCGGCCGTCCGTACGCCGTGATCGCCGGCGTCGCGACGGCCGCGGGACCCGACCAGCACCTGATGGCGTCGTACTACCGGCCGGACATCCTCGACTTCGGCGAGCTGACCCGGGTGGCCGACCAGGTCTGGAACCGCGCCGGCCTCGGTCCCGCCGACATCGACGTGGCGGTCCTCTACGACCACTTCACACCGATGGTGCTGGCGCAGCTGGAGGCCTGGGGCTTCTGCGAGCGGGGCGAGGCCAAGGAGTTCGTCCGCGACGGCAACATCCGGGTGGGCGGCCGGCTGCCGGTCAACCCGCACGGCGGACAGCTGGGGGAGGCCTACCTGCACGGGATGAACGGCATCAACGAGGCCGTCCGGCAGCTGCGCGGCGAGGCGGCGAACCAGGTACCGGGTGCACGCCACGTGCTCGTGTCCGCCCCGCCGGGCACCCCGTCGAGCGGGATGATCCTTACGATGGGCGCGACGTGAACCGCCCACCACCCTCCTCCCGGGCCCGCGAAGAAGGTGCACCTTGACGAGCACGGACGAACCGACGGCCGGCAAGCCGCGCCGGGGCCCTGTATCGACACCTGTCCCGGCGCCCGCGGCGACCCTGACCGCGCGCGGCCAGCGGACCCGCCGGGCGCTGCTGGACGCCGGTCGCCGGATCTTCGAGCGCGACGGCTACCACGACGCACGGATCGTCGACGTGGCCACCGAGGCGGGCTGCGCGGTGGGCTCGTTCTACAACTACTTCGACTCCAAGGAAGAGCTCTTCAAGGTCCTCCTCATCGAGCTGGAGGGCGAGGTCTACCGCGAGCCGGCACGGCTGCCTCCCGACGCCGCGCCGATCGACCGGCTGCGCGAGACCAACCGCCTCTACTTCGAGAGCTTCCGGCGCAACTCCGCGTTCTGGGCGGTGGTCGAGGAGGCCGGCCTGCAGAGCAAGGAGGCGCGCCAGCTGCTCAACGACCGCCACCACTACTACCGCACCCGCACCGAGCGGGCGCTGGCGCTGTGGCAGACCCAGGGGATGATCCCGCCCGAGGTGAACCTGCGCTTCGCCTCGACCGCGCTGGGCGCGATGACCGAGCGCTGCGCCTACCTGTGGTTCGTCCTCGGCGAGACCGTCGACGTCGACGAGGCCGTCGAGGAGATCACCCGCCTGTGGGCGGATGCTCTCAAGCTCGACGACGGCCGGGCCTGAGCCCTCGCGATCCGGAAAGCGACGATCCCCGGGTTCCTGTCGGGAACCCGGGGATCTCGTCGTGTCCGAGGGGGGACTTGAACCCCCACCCCCTATACGGGGACTAGCACCTCAAGCTAGCGCGTCTGCCTATTCCGCCACCCGGACGAGCGCGGTAACACTAGCAAAGCCGGGGCCCGGTTTCCGAATCGGGTGGGGCAGGATGGAACCCATGAGCACCTACGACCCCGCCGCCGAGGTCGTCGGCATCTGCAGCGACCTGATCGCCATCGACACCAGCAACTACGGGCACGACCAGTCGGGGCCGGGCGAGCGCAAGGCTGCCGAGCACGTCGCCGCGCTGCTCGACGAGGTCGGCATCGAGATGCAGGTCGTCGAGTCAGAGCCGGGCCGCACCTCGCTGGTCGGCCGCTGGGGCGGCTCGGACGGGGAGCCCGTCCTGCTGCACGGGCACCTGGACGTCGTGCCCGCGGCCGCCGACGACTGGCAGGTCCCGCCGTTCGCGGGCGAGGTGCGGGACAACATGGTGTGGGGGCGCGGCGCGGTCGACATGAAGGACTTCGACGCGATGCTCCTCTCGGTCATCCGCGCTCGCGCGCAGGCCGGCGCGGTGCCGAGCCGCCCGCTGGTGCTCTGCTTCACCGCCGACGAGGAGGCCGGGGGAGCCAAGGGCGCGGGCCATCTCGCGCAGCACCACCGCGACTGGTTCGCGGACTGCACGGTGGCCGTCGGTGAGGTCGGCGGGTTCAGCACCACCGTCCGCGACCGCCGCCTCTACCTGGTCCAGGCGGCCGAGAAGGGGATGGCCTGGACCCGGCTGACCGCCCGCGGCAACGCCGGGCACGGCTCGATGCGCCACCCCGACAACGCGGTCACCCGGCTCGCCGCCGCGGTGGCGAGGATCGGCCAGCACACCTGGCCGGTCCAGCTCACCGACACGATGAAGGTGCTGCTCGCCACCGTCGCCGACCTGGCCGGCTCCGAGGCCACCCCGGAGAACGCCGAGGCGCTGATCGAGGAGTTCGGCCCGGCCTCCCGGATGCTCGGCGCGGTCATCCGGAACACGGTCAACCCGACGATGCTGGACGCCGGCTACAAGGTGAACGTGGTCCCCGGGGAGGCGACCGCGCGGATCGACGGCCGGTTCCTGCCCGGCTACGAGGACGAGTTCTGGGACACCCTGGCCGCGCTGGCCGGGCCGGACGTCGAGATCACCCGCGAGGTGCACATGCCCGGCAACGAGACCACCTTCGATGGCCAGGTGGTCGACGCGATGACGGCCGCGCTGCTCGCCGAGGAGCCCGACGCCCTGGTGGCGCCGTACCTGATGAGCGGCGGGACCGACGCCAAGTACTGGACCGAGCTGGGCATGCGGGCCTTCGGCTTCGCGCCGCTGCGCCTGCCCGCCGACCTGGACTTCACCGCGCTGTTCCACGGGGTCGACGAGCGGGTCCCGGTCGACGCCCTCGAGTTCGGCGCGCGGGTGCTGGACCGGTTCCTGGGCGAGATCTGATCGATCAGGAGGCGTACCAGAACAGCGGCTGCGGCTGCCGGATGATCTTCCGGCGCAGCACCACCCGTCGTACGCCGTCCGGGCCGATCCGCATCCGGTCCAGCTCCCAGCCGCCGGCCTCGGCGCGCTCCACCAGCAGCCGGGTCACGAAGCTCTTGGAGAGGTCGCGCGGCAGCGTGATCCGGTCGAACTCGTACTCGACCCCGGGCCGCAGCGCCCGTCGTACGGTGCTGTCCAGCCGACGCTGCTTCGCGGACGTCATCCAGCCTCCCCAGGAGCCGACACCGGTGATGACACGTCGTCCAGGGCCGCCACGATCTCCGGCGGCAGCTCGCACTCCTCGACCAGCAGCACGGCCTTGAGCTGCTCGGCGGTGCGGGCGCCGACGATCGGCGCGGTCACCCCAGGACGGTCCCGTACCCAGGCCAGGGCCACCTCCAACGGGGTCCAGCCCAGGCCCTCGCCGGCGCGGACCAGCGCCTCCACGATCCGCTCGGAGCGCTCGTTGAGGTGCCGGCCGACGAAGCTGGAGAAGTGCGGCGACGCGGCGCGCGAGTCCGCGGGCGTGCCGGTGCGGTACTTGCCGGTGAGCACGCCGCGGCCCAGCGGCGACCACGGCAGGACGCCGAGACCCAGCGCCTGCGCGGCGGGCACGACCTCGGCCTCACAGCCGCGGGCGAGCAGCGAGTACTCGACCTGGTTGGAGGCGAGCACCGCCCGTCCCGGCACGGCCCGCTGCCAGGTGGCTGCCTGCGCGCTCTGCCAGCCGGAGTAGTTCGAGATGCCGACGTACGACGTGCGCCCGGTGCTCACCGCGTGGTCGAGGGCCGACAGGGTCTCCTCGAGCGGGGCGTCCTCGACCCAGGTGTGCACCTGCCACAGGTCCACGTGGTCGACGCCGAGCCGCTTGAGCGAGGCGTCCAGCGAGGAGAGCAGGTAGCCGCGCGACGCGTTGGTCTCGCGCTCGCCGCGCAGCCGGCCGATCCCGGCCTTGGTCGCCAGCACGATCTCCTCACGCGGCACCACGTCGCCGAGGAGCGAGCCGATCACGCGCTCGGAGTCGCCGTTGGCGTACCCGGCGGCGGTGTCGAGCAGCGTGCCGCCCGCCTCGACGAACTTGACCAGCTGGTCACGGGCCTCGTGCTCGTCGGTGTCGCGGCCCCAGGTCATCGTCCCCAGGCCCAGCCGGGAGACCTTGAGGCCGGTGGAACCGAGGTACCGCTGCTGCATGCGCAAACCCTAACCAGCGGTTCCCAGACCTCGTGGTCGGCTCGCCGTAGGGGGTCAGCCGCCGTTCAGGTCGCGGCCCGTAGGCTCACGCCCCGTGAACTATCTGGACGCGGTCATCCTCGGTGTCGTCGAGGGCCTCACCGAGTTTCTCCCGGTCTCCAGCACCGGCCACCTGACCATCGCCGAGAAGCTGCTCGGGCTGCAGGTGGACGCCAAGGAGGTGACCGCGTTCACCGCCGTCATCCAGGTCGGCGCCATCGCCGCGGTGCTGGTCTACTTCGCCCAGGACATCGGCCGGATCGCGAAGGCGTGGCTGCTGGGCCTGGCCAAGCCGGAGTACCGCGGCACCTACGACCACCGGATGGGCTGGTACATCATCGTCGGCTCGATCCCGATCGGGATCGTCGGCCTCGCGTTCAAGGACCTCATCACCGGCGACCTGCGCTCGCTGTGGGTGGTCGGAGCCGCGCTGATCCTGTGGAGCGGGGTGATGCTGTACGCCGAGAAGCAGGCCGCGCGCTCGCGCCGCGACCAGCGCGACGAGCAGCAGCTGACCATGCGGGACGCGATCGTGATGGGCCTGGTGCAGTGCATTGCCCTGGTCCCGGGCGTCTCCCGCTCCGGCGCCACCATTTCGGCCGGCCTGCTGCAGGGGCTGGACCGGGTCGCGGCCACCCGGATGGCGTTCTTCCTGGGCATCCCGTCGCTGACCGCGGCCGGGCTCTACGAGCTCAAGGACGTCTCCGGCATCGGGGTCGGCCCGACCGTGGTGGGCACGCTCATCAGCTTCGTGGTCGCCTACGTCAGCGTGGCCTGGCTGCTGAAGTTCGTCGCGCACCACAGCATCGGCAAGTTCGTGCCGTACCGGGTGGCCCTGGGCGTCGTGGTCCTGGTCGCCCTCGCCTTCGGCGCCAGCGCCACCTAGAGCCAGCCGGAGCGGCGGGCGACGATCCAGATGGCCAGCGAGCTCAGCACCATCAGCAGGATCGACATCGGGTAGCCGAGCATCCAGCCGAGCTCGGGCATGTGCACGAAGTTCATCCCGTAGATCCCGGCGATCAGCGTCGGCGCGGCCACCAGCGCGACGCCCGCGGAGATCTTCCGCATGTCGTCGTTCTGCTGGATGGTGATCTGCGCCAGGTGCGCCTCGAAGGCCGCGCTGAGCAGCTCGTTGAGGTCCTCCATCGTCTCCGCGATCCGGAACAGGTGGTCGCCCACGTCGCGGAAGTACGGCGCCGCCTCCGGGTCGATGCCCCGTACGGCCCCGCTGGCGAACCGGTTGATCGGCTCCTTGAGCGGCAGCACCGCCCGGCGCATCTCGGCCAGCTCGCGCTTGAGCACGTAGATGCGCGCGGAGTCGTTGGTCCGCTCGGTCCCGAACACCGAGGCCTCCACCTCGTCGACGTCGATGACCAGCTGGCCGGCGACCTCCTCGTAGCGGTCGACGATGGTGTCGCAGACGGCGTACACCACCGCCGAGGGTCCGTGCGCGAGCACGCTCTCCATGCCCTCCAGGGCCAGCCGGGCGTCGTGCAGCCCGCCTCCCTTGCCGTGCCGGACGGTCACCACGAAGTCGTGCCCGACGAACATGTTGACCTCGCCGGTCTCCACGGCGTCGTCCGCGTCGACGTACCAGAGGGTCTTCAGGGTGAGGAACAGCGAGTCCTCGTACCGCTCCAGCTTGGGCCGCTGGTGCGCGGTCAGCGCGTCCTCGACGGCCAGCGGGTGCAGGTCGTAGAGGTCGGCGACCAGGTCGAGCTCGCGCTCGGTCGGCTCGTAGAGCCCGATCCAGACGAAGTCGCCCTCCTCGGTGGCCTTCGACCGGACGCCCGCGACGTCGGCGGTCTCGGTGCCGCAGTCGACCCGGATCCCGCGGCGGTAGAGCGCGTTGTCGACGATCACAGCGCAAGGCTAAGCGCGCACGCGCCGGAGCGAACCGTAGGCTCGCCCCATGATCCTCGCTCCGCTCGTCAACGCTCTGTCGCCCACTCGGCCTCGAGCAAGCTCGGGCGCTCGATAGGCTCCGCGCGTGTCTACGGTGATCCTCGCGCGGCACGGCCGCACCCAGGCCAACGCGTCGGGCACGCTGGCGGGCCGCCTCCCCGGGATCCACCTCGACGACCGCGGCCGGGAGCAGGCCGCCGCCGCCGCGTCCCGGCTGGCCGGGCTGCCCCTCGCCGCCGCGGTCACCAGCCCGCTGGAGCGCTGCAAGGAGACGGCCGCGCTGCTGCTCGCCGGGACCGGCCTGCGGGCCCGCTCCGAGCGCGGTCTCAACGAGTGCGACTACGGCGCCTGGTCCGGCCGGCCCATCAAGGACCTGGTCAAGGAGGACCTCTGGAAGGTCGTCCAGGCCCACCCGGCCGGCGTCCGGTTCCCCGAGGGCGAGTCGATGGCGGAGATGTCCGCCCGGTCGGTGCGCAGCATCCGCGAGTGGGACGCCCGGATCGCCGCCGAGCACGGCGACGGCGCGGTCTGGCTGGCGGTCGCGCACGGTGACGTCATCAAGGCGATCCTGGCCGACGCGCTCGGCATGCACCTCGACGCGTTCCAGCGGATCGTGGTCGACCCGGCCAGCCTGTCGGTGATCCGCTACACCGCCCGGCGCTCCTACGTGCTGGCCATGAACACCTCCGAGGGCTCGCTGGCCCACCTCGCCAACCAGGCCGAGAAGCCCGAGGAGAAGCTCGGCGGAGGTGCCGGCCCGCGACACCGCAAGCCACGCAAGGCGGTCGCCCGGACCCCGGTTCGCCGTACGCCGTAGGCTCGTCGACATGCCCGTCGTCCATCGCTTCGACCCCCCGGACCGGTTCATCGCCGGCACCGTCGGGGAGCCCGGGCAGCGCACCTTCTTCCTCCAGGCCCGCTCCGGCCACCGGCTGACCAGCGTGGCCCTGGAGAAGCAGCAGGTGGAGATCCTCGGCGAGCGGGTCGACGAGCTCCTCGACGAGCTGTTGAGCGCCGGGGGAGTGGCCACGGTCATCCCCGCGATCACCCCGATGGACCAGGTCGACAACGGGCCGCTGGACCAGCCCATCGTCGAGGAGTTCCGGGCCGGCACCATCACGCTGTCCTGGGACACCGAGGACGAGCGGGTGGTCATCGAGGTCTTCCCGGTCGTCGAGGTCGCCGAGCCGATCGAGGCCGACGAGGACGACCTGGTCGACCTGCCCATCGACGAGCCGGAGCCGGAGGAGGTCTTCCTGGTCCGGCTGCCGCCGGTGCTGGCCCGGGTCTTCGCCACCCGCGCCTCCTCGGTGGTCCGCGCCGGACGCCCCGCCTGCCAGTTCTGCGGCGGCCCGATCGACCCCTCCGGTCACCTGTGCCCGCGGGCGAACGGCTACCGGCGCACGCTGTCGTGAGCACGCCCACGGCTCCCGACGGCCTCGACCTGCTCGCCTCGGCCGAGCTCGTGCTGGTCGGCCGGGTCATGCCCGCCTCCAACCACACCTGGCTGTGCACCCTCGGTGAGGGCGGCCCGCGGGCGATCTACAAGCCGGTCTCCGGCGAGCGGCCGCTGTGGGACTTCCCCGAGGGCACCCTGGCCGCCCGCGAGTACGCCGCCCGGGTCGTCTCCGAGGCGCTCGGCTGGAACGTGGTCCCGCCCACGCTGCTGCGCGAGGGACCGGCCGGCCCGGGGATGGTGCAGCTGTGGTGCGAGCCCGACCCGGGCCAGGACCCCGTCGACCTGCTGCCGGAGGGCCCGGTCCCGGCCGGGACGCTGCACGTGCTGGACGCGTACGACGAGCGCGACCGTCCGGTGATGCTGGTCCACGAGGACTCGGCCGCGCTGCGCCGGATGGCCCTGTTCGACGTGGTCGTGAACAACACCGACCGCAAGGGCGGGCACGTGCTCGCGATGCCGGACGGGCACCGGTACGGCGTCGACCACGGGGTCTGCTTCCACGTCGAGGACAAGCTGCGCACGGTGCTGTGGGGCTTCCACGGCGAGCCGCTCGCCGACGACGAGCGAGCCGGCCTGGAGGTGCTCGCCCAGGGGCTGGGCGACGGCGTCCTCGCCGAGCTCACCCCGCTGCTCACCCGCGCCGAGATCACCGCGACCTGCCGGCGGCTGGACCGGCTGCTCTCGGCGGGCCGGTTCCCGCAGCCGGGACCGGGCTGGCCGTCGCTGCCCTGGCCCGCTTTCTGACGTCGAGGCCCCGCGGTGAGGGCGGAGCCCCTCACCACGGCGCCTCCGGCGCCCGGTTAGTCTCCTCGCATGCGAGCCTGGCCTGCCCCCGACGTCCCCGCGCTGCCCGTCCGGGGCCCCGAGGTCCAGGTCTTCGACTCCGCGACCGGCGGGCTGGTCGAGCTGGTGCCCTCCGGCGGTACCGCTCGGATGTACGTCTGCGGCATCACGCCGTACGACGCCACCCATCTCGGCCACGCCTCGACGTACGTGGCCTTCGACCTGCTCAACCGCGCCTGGCGCAGCGCCGGTCACCAGGTCCGCTACGTGCAGAACGTGACCGACGTCGACGACCCGCTGCTCGAGCGCGCCCACGCCACCGGCGAGGACTGGGTCGCGCTCGCCGAGCGCGAGACCGAGCTGTTCCGCACCGACATGGAAGCGCTGCGGGTGCTGCCGCCGGACCACTACGTCGGCGTGGTCGAGGCGCTGCCGCTGGTCGCCTCGATGGTCGAGACCCTGCGCGACAGCGGGTCGGCGTACACGGTGCCGAACGAGTCGGGTGACGGCGACCTGTACTTCTCGGTGACCGCGGACCCGACCTTCGGCAGCGTCTCGGGCTGGTCGCGCGAGCGGATGCTGGAGATCTTCGGCGAGCGCGGCGGCGACCCCGATCGCGCGGGCAAGAAGGACCCGCTGGACTGCCTGCTCTGGCTGGCCGAGAAACCCGGCGACCCGGCCTGGGACTCCAGCGTCGGCCGCGGCCGGCCGGGCTGGCACGTGGAGTGCTCGGCGATCGCCCGCGAGCACCTCGGCGCCGACTTCGACGTGCAGGGCGGCGGCAGCGACCTGGTCTTCCCGCACCACGAGATGAGCGCCTCGCAGGCCCAGGTGGCCGACCCGGAGCACCGGTTCGCGAAGGCCTACGTGCACGCCGGCATGGTGGCTCTGGACGGCGAGAAGATGTCGAAGTCCAAGGGCAACCTCGAGCTCGTCTCCCGGCTGCGGGCGGCGAACGCCGAGCCGGCCGCGATCCGGCTGGCGCTGCTCGGGCACCACTACCGCAGCGACTGGGAGTGGACCGCCGCGGACCTGGAGCAGGCCGAGGCGCTGCTGGCCCGGTTGCGCGCCGCCGTGCGCCGGCCCGCCGGGGCGCCGTCGGGACCGATCGTGGCCGCGGTGCTGGAGACGCTGGCGGCCGACCTGAACGCACCGCAGGCGGTCCGGGCGATCAGCGCGTGGGCGGACGCCACCCTCGACGGGATCGATACCGAGCCGGGCGCGGGGGAGCAGATCGCGCTGGTGGCCGATGCCGCCCTCGGGCTAGCTCTCTGACCCAGCTCTCCGACCCAGCTCTCCGACCTAGCTCTCCGGCTCCGTCCCCGGGTTCTCCCGGCGGCGCAGGAAGCGCTCGAACTCCCGCGCGATCGCCTCGCCGCTGGCCTCGGGCAGCTCGGCGGTGTCCTTGGACTCCTCCAGCGAGCGGACGTACTCGGCGACGTCCTCGTCCTCCTCGGCCAGCTCGGCCACGCCGCGCTCCCAGGCCCGGGTCTCCTCGGGCAGGTCGCCGAGCGGGATGGAGAGCTCGAGCAGGTCCTCGACCTGGGTGAGCAGCGCCAGGGTGCCCTTCGGGTTCGGCGCCTGCGGCAGGTAGTGCGGGATCGCCGCCCAGAACGAGACCGCCGGCAGGTCCAGTCGCTGGCAGGCGTCCTGGAGGACACCGACGATGCCGGTCGGCCCTTCGTACGTCGACGGCTCCAGCTTGAGCCGGTCGTGCAGGTCGAGCTCGGTCGCGGTCCCGGTGACCGGGATCGGCCGGGTGTGCGGGGTCTCGGCGAGGAGAGCGCCCAGGGTCACCACCAGCTCGACCTCGAGGTCGTCGGCGGCGGCGAGCAGCTCGGCGCAGAACTGCCGCCAGCGCATGTTCGGCTCGATGCCGCGCAGCAGCACCACGTCGCGGTGGGAGCCCGGGGGACGGGCCACGTAGAGCTGGGTGGAGGGCCAGGTGATCCGGCGCATCCCGTCCTCGTTGGTGCCGACCAGCGGGCGGTTGACCTGGAAGTCGTAGAAGTCCTCGGGGTCGATGGCGGCGACCAGCCGCGCGTCCCACACGTCGACCAGGTGGTCGAGCACCCCGGTCGCCGCCCCGGCCGCGTCGTTCCAGCCCTCGAACGCGCACAGCATCACCGGGCTGACCAGGGGGTCGACGTCCTCGATCTCGATCACGCTGCCAGCCTAGTCACGGGTGCGGCGCGCTCACGGGTGTCTGGAGGGCGAAATACGGCCCGGCGTCGTACCCCCACCCCCTAGACTTGGGGCGGCCGAGAGGCGTTGCAACGGGTCCGGAGACGATCCGCCACGCTCGGCAGGACCCCAAGGACGCCTTCCGCAACGGAAGGAACGAGTCGTGACGCAGTTCGAACCCCAGGTGCGACCCGACGCCACCGCCGAGCTCACCGAGCAGCTGGCGCGGCGGATCCTGGTGATCGACGGCGCGATGGGCACCGCGATCCAGCGCGACCGGCCCGACGAGGCCGGCTACCGCGGCGAGCGGTTCCAGGACTGGCCGTCCGACGTCGTCGGCAACAACGACCTGCTCACGATCACCCAGCCGCAGATCATCGCCGGCATCCACCGCGAGTACCTCGAGGCGGGCGCCGACATCATCGAGACGAACACCTTCAACGCCAACGCGGTCTCGCTCGCCGACTACGGCATGCAGGAGCTCGCCTACGAGCTGAACTTCGAAGGCGCCCGGCTGGCGCGCAGCGTGGCCGACGAGCTGGCCACGCCGGAGCGGCCGCGGTACGTCGCCGGCGCGCTGGGCCCGACGACCCGGACCGCGTCGATCTCGCCCGACGTCAACGACCCCGGCGCACGCAACGTCTCCTACGACGAGCTCGTCGAGGCCTACCTGGTCGCCGCCCGCGGCCTGGTCGACGGCGGGTCCGACCTGATCTTCATCGAGACCATCTTCGACACGCTCAACGCGAAGGCCGCGATCTTCGCGGTCGAGTCGCTGTTCGAGGAGCGCGGACGTCGCTGGCCGGTCGTCGTCTCCGGCACCATCACCGACGCGTCCGGCCGGACCCTGTCGGGTCAGGTGACCGAGGCGTTCTGGAACTCGGTCCGGCACGCGAAGCCGCTTGCCGTCGGGCTGAACTGCGCACTGGGGGCGCCGGAGATGCGGCCGTACCTGGCCGAGATGGCCCGGGTCGCGGACACCTTCGTCTCCGCCTACCCGAACGCCGGCCTGCCCAACGCGTTCGGCGAGTACGACGAGTCGCCCGAGCGCCAGGCGTCCTACCTGGGCGAGTTCGCCGAGGCCGGCCTGGTGAACCTGGTCGGCGGCTGCTGCGGGACCACGCCGGCCCACATCGCCGAGATCGCCAAGGCGGTCGCGGACAAGGAGCGTCGCGAGGTCGCGCACCCGCAGGTGGCCACCCGGCTCTCCGGGCTGGAGCCGCTGAACATCACCGAGGACTCGCTCTTCGTCAACGTCGGCGAGCGGACCAACATCACCGGCTCGGCGCGCTTCCGCAACCTGATCAAGGCCGGCGACTACGACACCGCGCTGTCGGTCGCCGCGCAGCAGGTCGAGGTCGGCGCCCAGGTCATCGACGTCAACATGGACGAGGGCATGATCGACGGCGTCGCCGCGATGGACCGGTTCACCAAGCTGATCGCGGCCGAGCCCGACATCAGCCGGGTCCCGGTCATGGTCGACTCCTCCAAGTGGGAGGTCATCGAGGCCGGCCTGAAGAACATCCAGGGCAAGCCGATCGTGAACTCGATCTCGCTCAAGGAGGGCGAGGAGAAGTTCGTCCGCGAGGCCCGGCTGTGCCGCAAGTACGGCGCGGCCGTCGTGGTGATGGCCTTCGACGAGCAGGGGCAGGCCGACGACCTGGAGCGCCGCAAGGAGATCTGCGGCCGGGCCTACCGGATCCTCACCGAGGAGGTCGGGTTCCCGCCCGAGGACATCATCTTCGACCCGAACTGCTTCGCGCTGGCCACCGGCATCGAGGAGCACGCGTCGTACGGCGTGGACTTCATCGAGGCCTGCCGGTGGATCAAGGAGAACCTGCCCGGGGTGCACATCTCCGGCGGCATCTCGAACGTCTCGTTCTCGTTCCGGGGCAACAACCCGGTCCGGGAGGCGATCCACGCGGTCTTCCTGTACCACGCGATCAGGGCCGGACTGGACATGGGCATCGTCAACGCCGGGGCCCTGGTGGTCTACGACGAGATCGACCCCGAGCTGCGCGAGCGCATCGAGGACGTCGTGCTCAACCGGCGCCCGGACGCCGCCGAGCGCCTCTTGGAGATCGCCGAGAAGTTCAACTCCACCGGTGACGAGGCCGAGGCGAAGGTCGACGAGTGGCGCTCGCTGCCGCTGCGCGAGCGGATCACGCACGCCCTGGTCAAGGGCATCGACACCTTCGTCGAGGAGGACACCGAGGCGCTGCGCCTGGAGATCAAGGAGGCCGGCGGCCGTCCGATCGAGGTCATCGAAGGCCCGCTGATGGACGGCATGAACGTCGTCGGCGACCTGTTCGGCGCCGGCAAGATGTTCCTGCCCCAGGTGGTCAAGAGCGCCCGGGTGATGAAGAAGGCGGTCGCCTGGCTGATCCCGTTCATCGAGGAGGAGAAGGACCCCAACGAGGCGTCGCGCTCCAACGGCACCATCGTGATGGCCACGGTGAAGGGAGACGTCCACGACATCGGCAAGAACATCGTCGGCGTCGTGCTGCAGTGCAACAACTACGAGGTCATCGACCTCGGCGTGATGGTGCCCGCGCAGCAGATCCTGGACAAGGCCAAGGAGGTCGGCGCCGACATGATCGGCCTCTCCGGGCTCATCACGCCGTCTCTGGACGAGATGGTGAACTTCGCCGTCGAGATGGAGCGGCAGGGCTTCGACATCCCGCTGCTCATCGGCGGGGCCACCACCTCGCGTGCGCACACCGCGGTGAAGGTCTCGCCGCGTCGTACCGGCCCGGTGATCTGGGTCAAGGACGCCTCCCGCTCGGTGCCGGTGGCGGCGGCCCTGCTCTCCGAGGAGCGCCGTGGCGCGCTGCTGGAGGCCACCGAGAAGGACTACGCCGACCTGCGCGAGCGGCACGCGGCCAAGCACGACCGGCCGATGGTGACGCTGGAGCAGGCACGGGCGAACCGGACCCCGGTGGAGTGGGACGGCTACGTCCCGCCCGCCCCGGTGCGCCCGGGTATCACGGTGTTCTCCGACTACGACCTGGCCGAGCTGCGCGAGTACATCGACTGGCAGCCGTTCTTCAACGCCTGGGAGATGAAGGGCAAGTTCCCCGACATCCTCAACAACCCGACGACGGGCGAGGCGGCGCGCAAGCTGTACGACGACGCCCAGGACATGCTCGACCGGCTGGTCAAGGAGAAGTGGCTCACCGCCAACGGCGTCATCGGCCTGTTCCCGGCGAATGCGGTCGGCGACGACATCGAGGTCTACGCGGATGACGAGCGGGCCGAGGTCCAGGCGGTGCTGCACAACCTGCGCCAGCAGGGCGAGCACCGCGAGGGCGTCCCGAACCGGTCGCTGGGTGACTTCGTGGCGCCCCAGGAGACCGGCCTGACCGACTGGGTCGGCGCGTTCGCGGTCACCGCCGGGCTGGGTGCCACGGACAAGATCACCGAGTTCAAGGCGGCTCTCGACGACTACAGCGCGATCCTGCTGGAGTCGGTCGCGGACCGGCTCGCGGAGGCGTTCGCCGAGCGGATGCACGAGCGCGTGCGCAAGGAGTTCTGGGGCTACGCCGCGAGCGAGGAGCTGGACAACGAGGCGCTGATCGGGGAGCGGTACGTCGGCATCCGGCCGGCGCCCGGCTACCCGGCCTGCCCGGAGCACACCGAGAAGCAGACGCTCTGGAAGCTCCTGGACGTCGAGGCCAACACCGGCATCGAGCTCACCGAGTCGATGGCGATGTGGCCCGGCGCGGCGGTCAGCGGCTGGTACTTCTCGCACCCGCAGTCGCAGTACTTCGTGGTCGGCCGGCTGGCCGAGGACCAGGTGGCCGACTACGCCTCCCGGAAGGGCTGGACGCTCCAGGAGGCCGAGCGCTGGCTGTCCTCGAACCTCGGCTACAACCCCGAGGACTGAGGCCACCCGGTCGTCGTCCCCGCGGCCTCATCCGGCCAGGTGGCCCCAAGCGGCACCGATCTCGGACCACGGCCCGACGGCGACGACCCCGCCGTCGACGAGCACGACCACCCGGTCGGCCTGGGCGAGAGCAGCCCGCTTGGCGGTGGCGCCGATCACCGTCGTACGCCGCTCGCGCAGTGCTGCCCAGAGCTCGATCTCGGTGGCGGCGTCGAGGGCGCTGGAGACGTCGTCGGCCAGCAGCAGCTCGGCGTCGGTGGCGAGTGCGCGCGCGAGGGCGAGTCGCTGGACCTGCCCGCCGGAGAGCCGCACGCCGCGGTGCCCGACCAGGGCGTCCTTGCCGCCGGCCTCCTCGATGTCGCGGCCGAGCCGGGCGGCGGCGACGGGGGCGTCGAAGGCCCGCCGATGGCCCAGCAGCACGTTGTCGGAGAAGCTGCCGGACAGCACCCGCGGCACCTGGGCGACGTGCGCGACCTGCGCCGGCCGGAGGAAGTCCTGCGGGTCGGTGACGTCGCGGCCGTTCCAGCGCAGCTCGCCGGCGTGCTCGATCAGGCCGGCGAGCGCCGAGAGCAGGCTGGACTTGCCGGAGCCGACCTGCCCGACCAGCAGCACGAGCTCGCCGGCCTCGACGGCGAGGTCGATGCCGCTGACGCCGATGGTGCCGTCGTCGTGGATCGCGGAGAAGCCGGCGAGCTCCAGACGCTCCAGGGGCACGCGCCGGACCGGCTGCGGCTCGGGGGCCTCGCCACTCACCAGGTCCACCCCGGGTGGCAGGTCCATCAGGTCGGTGCCGCCGGCGAACCGGCTGGTCTCCTTCTGCCACGCGCGTGTGCCCGGCGCCTCGGTGACCACCATCCCGGCGACCCGGCCGAACCAGTCGAACCCGGCCACCGCGTTGGCCACGAGCAGGGCGATGGCCAGGCTCCAGCCGTCCCAGAAGTAGATCGCCCAGGAGGCGACGACACCGCCCTGCACCATCACCATCGGGACACCGTCCAGGAACGCCTGCACCCGGTGCTCCTTCACCGCGGCGGCGACCCGGCCCGAGTCCACGTGGCGCAGGTGAGCGTGCACCTCGGGGATGGCGGCCGCGAGCTTGACGGTGCGGGCGGAGTCCAGCGCCGAGACGAGGGCCCGGCCGAACCGAGCCCGGGCCGCGGACGATGCGGCCGCCGACCGGCCGGCGATCGGACGACCCAGCGTCGATGCCAGCGCGGAGGCGACCATCACGACGAGCAGCACCGCACCGGCCATCCAGGTGCCGGCGAGGATCGCGGTGATGCCGGCGATGATGAGGCCGTTGACGAAGTCGACCCAGCGGTCGGCGTAGCGGGCGAGCCGGTCGGCGTCCATCGACCGGGCGACGACCTCGCCGGGTGGGGTCCGGACGAGCCGGCGTTGGCTGGTCTGCCCGTGGAGCACGGCCATCCGGGCGCGGAGCATCACCTCGACCCACCAGCGCGGGTACCGGTAGAACGCGTTGGCCAGCACCACCGGGGCCGCGAGCATGCTCACCACGACCGCGGCGGTCAGCCACGTCGGGCTGCCGCCGTCCTCGAGCTCCTCGACGACGCGTCCCCAGAGCAGACCGGTGACGGCACCCTGGGCCCCGGTGACGGACGCGAGCAGGAACATCGCGGCCCCGACCACGCCCCACCACGGACGCACGAACAGCGCGTGCGCGACACCGCGGGCCAGCGACGGGCCGGTGCCGACGTCGTCGAGCCGGGGCGGGGGACCGGTGCGCCGGCGCGCGCCGACGGCGCTGGGTCCGGTCAGGTCCTCGGCCGCATCCGCCACCAGCTCGGCCGCGACCACGCCCTGGGCGTCGAGGCCGTCGGTCGCCGCACCGTGCTCGGTGCGGCTCGCCTGGAGCAGGTCGCGGAACGCGCCGGGAGAGGCGGCCAGCTCGGCGCGGCTGCCCTGCTGGACGACCCGCCCGTGGTCGAGGACGGCGACCAGCGGCGCCCGCTCGATCGTGGACAGCCGGTGCGCGACGAGGATGCCGGTGCGGGCGGCGAGCAGCCGGTCGGCGGCGGCCACCACCCGGCGCTCGGTGAGTGGGTCCATCCGTGCGGTCGCCTCGTCCAGCACGACCACGCGGACCTCACGGACGAGCAGCCGGGCGAAGGCGACCAGCTGCTCCTCACCGGCCGACAGCGCGGTGCCGCCCGGTCCGAGGAGCGTGTCGAGGCCGTCCGGCAGCCCGGCGACCCAGTCGTCCAGGCCGAGCTCGACCACGGCGTCCTCGATGGTGGTGCGGGAGAGGTCGGCGAAGAGGGCGATGTTCTGCGCGAGGGTGCCGGCGAGGATCTCGGTGCGCTGGGTGACCACGCCGACCCGACGGCGCAGCCGCTGGAGGTCGAGGTCGCGCACGTCGACCCCGCCGAGGAGGACGGTGCCGCGGGGCGGCTCCATCGCCCGCGAGATCAGCGCCGCGAGCGTCGACTTGCCCGAACCGGTGCGACCGACCAGCGCCACGGTCTGGCCGGCCGGGACGCGCAGGTCGATGCCCCGCAGCGCGAACGTGCCCTCGGCATAGGCGAAGTCGAGGCCACGCAGCTCCAGGTCGAGCGGCCCGTCGGGGAGGTCGGCTCCGCCCTCGGGCTCCGGAGGCACGGCGAGCATCTGCCGCAGCCGGATCACGGCGCCGAGCCCGGCCTGCAGGTCGGGAAGGTGGTAGGCGACCATCGCGATCTGGCCGACGAAGGTCGAGGTGACCAGGAACAGGGTCACCAGCTGCGCAACCGAGAGGTGGTCGTGCGAGGCCAGCAGGACACCGGCGACGGCGACACCCGCGAGGAGGGCGTGCAGGAGGACGCCGGCCCGCCGTACCAGTCGGCTCTCGATCGTGACGACGGCGCGGAACTTCGCGTGCACGTCGGCCGACAGCCGGGCCACGCGGCGGACGACGTGCGCCTGGCCGAGGCTGGTGCGCAGGTCGTCGCGGCCGGCGATGCCCTCCTCGAGGACGGCGGCGTGGTCGGTCCAGGCCATCTCCTCGACGACCTTGCGGCGCGAGATCTCGCCGAGAAGCGACCGGATCGAGAGCCAGGCGAGACTGGCGAGAACGGGGAAGAGCAAGAACGCCGGCCACCACGTGAAGCCGGCGACCAGCCACATCGGGACGGTGGCGAAGACCGCGCGCGCGATCATCCAGATCTGCCAGCGGACGAGGTTGCCGACCTCGTGGGTGTCGTCGTCGACCCGGTCGAGGATCTCGCCGACCGCCTGCTCGTTGAGCGCGGACAGCGGCTGACGCAGCGCCGCGTGCAGGAGGTCCTCGCGCAGCCGGCCCTCGGCGAGGTCGGAGCGCCCGACCCAGGCGACCTTGCCGGCGGTGTCGGCGACGGCGCCGCCGATGACGCAGAGGGCGAGCAGCCAGACGAGGCCGCGTGTCGGGTCCTCGGCGAGCCGGCCCGCCACGACGGTGCCGAGTGTCAGTCCGATCGCGCCGACGGCCGAGGCGACCAGCGCGGCGGTGGTGACTCGGCTCCTCAGCCGGCGCAGGTCGACGCGGCGGGACGCATCGATCTCCGGCGGCGTCGCGGGCTGCTGGTCGGTGGTGTCGGCCCGAGTCGTGGTCACAGTCATGGCCTGACCACGCTAGGCGGGACGCCCACGGATCTCTCCTGGTTTTTCCGGGCCGCACCAGGCGGAAGCGAGCTGGGCCCTAGGGTGGGTCGTCGCACGGCTCGTCGCACGCAGCGTTTCGGAGGTCATCCTGAGCACCGCACCCACCCCAGAACCCGCAGGTCGCCTCCCGGGCGGGGGAGCGCGGCTGCCGGAGGCGGTGCTCTGGGACATGGACGGCACCCTGGTCGACACCGAGCCCTACTGGATCGAGACCGAGTTCGCCCTCGTCGCCGAGCACGGCGGCACCTGGTCGATGGAGCACGCCCTCAACCTGGTCGGCAACGACCTGCTCGTCTCCGGGGCGTACATCCGCGAGCACGCCGGCATCGACCTCTCGGCGGAGGCCATCGTGGACCGGCTCCTCGACGGCGTGATCGAGCGCGTCGAGAAGGAGGTGCCCTGGCGCCCGGGCGCGCCGGAGCTGCTGGCCGCTCTCCGCGAGGCCGGGGTGCCGTGCGCCCTGGTCACGATGTCCTGGGCCCGGTTCGCGGCACCGGTCCTGGCCGCGCTGCCGGCGGACTCGTTCGAGACGGTCGTCACGGGTGACCGGGTCACAGTCGGCAAGCCGCACCCGGAGCCCTACCTGGCCGCCGCCGCGGCGCTCGGCGTCGACCCGGCCGCGTGCGTGGCCATCGAGGACTCCAACACCGGGGCGAAGTCAGCCGAGGCCGCCGGCTGCACCGTCCTGGTCGTCCCGAACCACGTCCCGGTCCTGGAGGGGGAGCGGCGGGTCTTCCGCGACACCCTCGCCGGCCTCGGCCCCGCCGATCTGGGCGCCATGCTCGGGCCTGACCTCGGGTAGCGGCAGCACCGTCCCGCCGAACTCCGGGCAGTGCGCCTGGAACGAGCACCAGCCGCACACCGCCGAGCGCTGCGCCTGGAACTCGCCAGACTCGTGCGCCGCCCGGATGGCCTCCCAGAGCGCGCCGAGAAGGCGCTCGGTCGCGACCAGGTCCGCCTCGTCCGGGGCGTAGGAGAGCGTCTCGCCGTTGCCCAGGTAGAGCAGCTGCAGCAGCGAAGGCACCACGCCCCGCGAGCGCCACAGCACCAGCGCGTAGAACCGGAGCTGGAACAGCGCGCTGCCCTCGCGGCTCTCGCTGATGGACCTGCCGGTCTTGTAGTCCACGATCCGCACCGACCCGTCCGGGGCGACGTCGATGCGGTCCACGACGCCGCGCAGCAGCAGCTTGGAGTCGAGCAGCGTCTCGACGTACGCCTCCCGCTCGGCCGGCTCCAGGCGGCGCGGGTCCTCCAGGTCGAAGTAGCGTCCGAGCACGGTCCGGCAGCTCTCCAGCCAGCCCGTCAGGCCGTCCTCGTCGACGGCCGCCGAAGGCTCCTCGGCCAGCACCAGCCTGTAGGCGTCCTCGATCATCCCGGCGGCCCGGTCCGGCGTCCGGTCCGGCGCGGGCAGGTCGAAGAGCTGCTCGAGCACCTTGTGCACCACCGTGCCGCGCAGCGCGTCCCGCGACGGCGGCTCGGGCAGCTTGTCGACGGTCCGGTAGCGGTAGAGCAGGGGACAGGCCTTGAAGTCGCCGGCCCGGCTCGGGGAGAGCGCGCCCAGGACCTCGACCCCGTCGACGACGGTCGCCCCCGGCCGCTCGGTCACCTTCTCCGCCACGCCGAGGACACTACGGCGCCGCACCGACAGTCCCGGCACCCCCTCCGGGCGATAGCGTTGGCCCGTGGCGCACGAACATCCCGAGCCTCCCTCGCACCCGCCGGGCAGCTTCCGGATCGGGTCCATCGGGGGCGTGGACGTCTACGTGCGCGCTTCCTGGCTGCTGATCGCGGGCCTGATCGCGGTCCTGCTGGCCCCGCGGGTCGACGAGGTCGAGCCGGGCCTGGGCGGTCTCAAGTACGTCGCCGGGCTGGCCTTCGCGGTGCTGCTCTACCTCTCGATCCTGCTCCACGAGATGTCGCACGCGCTGATGGCCCGCCGGGCCGGGCTGCCGGTGCGCGCGATCAGCCTGCAGTTCCTCGGCGGCACCACCGAGATCGAGGGCGAGCCGCAGACCCCCGGCCAGGAGTTCAAGATCGCCGTGGTCGGCCCGCTCACCTCGCTGGCGATCGGCCTGGTCGCGCTCGGGCTGGCCCTCGTGGTCCCGGACGGGCTCACCCGGCTCGCCTTCCAGCTGCTGGCCATGGCGAACCTGGTCGTCGGCGTGCTGAACCTGGTCCCGGGACTCCCGCTGGACGGCGGCCGGGTGCTGCGCGCGATCGTCTGGCGGGTCGGCGGGAACATGCACCGCGGCACCATCGTGGCGGCCTGGGGCGGGCGCGTCCTGGCGGTCCTGGTGCTGCTGTGGCCGGCCGTCGCCGCGGAGCTGTACGACGAGACCCCGGCCGTGAGCGACTACCTGTTCGGGATCGTGGTCAGTGCCTTCCTCTGGTCCGGCGCGACCGCCTCGATGATGTCCGCGCGGATCCGGCGGCGGCTGCCCGCGCTCCAGGCCCGCCCGCTGGCCCGCCGCGTGGTGGTGGTCCCCGAGGACCTGGCCGTCGCGGAGGCGGTCCGGCGCGCCCAGGAGAGCCAGGCCGGCGGCATCGTCGTGCAGGCCAGCGACGGCAGCCTCAGCGGCATCGTCAGCGAGGCCGCGCTGATGTCCACGCCGGAGGAGCGGCGCCCGTGGATGCCGATCGTCTCGGTGGCCCGGAGCATGCAGGACGGGCTCGCGCTGCCCGCGGACCTGGCCGGCGAGGAGCTGGTGCGGGCGATGAGCCGGACCCCGGCCGGTGAGTACGTGTTGGTGGAACCCGATGGCACCGTCTACGGTCTGCTCGCCACCAGCGACGTGGACGCCGCCTTCGCCGCGGGTGCACGCCGCTGACGACGTACGACGACGAGCCCGAACCACCCGAGGAGACCCACGTGACCGACCCCGCAGCGCACACCTGGTCCGGCGTCAGCCGCGGACCGCTGCGCCCCGGCGAGTGGGTCCGGCTGGTCGACGCCAAGGGCCGCAAGCACAACATCCAGCTGCAGGCCGGCAAGCAGTTCCACACCAACCGCGGCGGCATCGAGCACGACACCCTGATCGGCCGCGACGAGGGCTTCACGGTCACCTCGTCCTCGGGCGGGGAGTACCTGGTCTTCCGGCCGCTGCTCAGCGAGTTCGTGGTCTCGATGCCGCGGGGCGCGGCCGTGGTCTACCCCAAGGACGCCGCCCAGATCGTGGCGATGGCCGACATCTTCCCGGGCGCCCGCGTGGTGGAGGCCGGGGTCGGCTCCGGCGCGCTGACCTGCTCGCTGCTGCGCGCCGTCGGCGCCGAAGGGCGGGTCTCCTCCTTCGAGCGCCGCGAGGAGTTCGCCGACGTGGCCCGGCGCAACGTCACGCAGTTCTTCGGCGCCCAGCACGACGGGCAGAGCCACCCGGCCTGGCAGCTCACCGTCGGCGACCTCGTCGAGGCGCTGCCGCAGGTCGAGGAGCCCGGCAGCGTGGACCGGGTGGTGCTGGACATGCTGGCGCCCTGGGAGTGCGTGGACGCGGTCGCGGACGCGCTGGCACCGGGCGGGATCGTGGTCGCGTACGTCGCCACCACCACCCAGCTGGGGCGGATGGTGGAGACCTTGCGCGCGCACGGCGAGTTCACCGAGCCGCACCCCTGGGAGACCCTGGTCCGGGAGTGGCACGTGGAGGGGCTGGCGGTCCGGCCGAGCCACAAGATGAACGGGCACACCGGCTTCCTGGTCACCTCCCGCCGGATGGCGCCCGGCAACCCGGCTCCTCGGAAGAAGCGCCGGCCGGCGCCGGGCGCGTACGGCGAGGACTACGCCGGCCCGCGACCCGCGGACCTGGCCGATCCCGAGTGAACCTGCTTGGTTCTGAGAACCAGCGGAAGTAAGTTCGGCCAACCTTGACCAACACGTGACGAATCTCCCCGACAAGGAGTGATCGGCGCGGGTAGGGTCGAATGAAGAAACGCTCCCGTGGAGGTGAGGTCCGATGACTGGCCCTGGTGCTGAAGGACAGGACACCGCGCAGCTGCTGAGCCAGGTCTCCTTCCTGGAGGCCGAGATCGCCGAGCTGCGGCGACGGCTCGCCGATGCCCCCGAAGGCTCCCAGCTCCTGGAGCAGCGACTGGTCGACACCCAGCGCTCCCTCGCGGCGGTCACGGCCCAGAACGAGCGGCTGGCCGGCACCCTGCGCGACGCCCGGGACCAGATCACCACCCTCAAGGAGGAGGTCGACCGGCTGGCGCAGCCGCCGACCGGCTTCGGCACCTTCCTGACCCGCAACGACGACGACACCGTCGACGTGTTCACCGGCGGCCGCAAGCTGCGCGTGACGGTCAGTCCGAACGTCGAGCTCGACACCCTGACCCGGGGTCAGGAGGTCATGCTCAACGAGGCGCTCAACGTGGTCGCGGCACTGGAGTTCGAGCAGGTCGGCGAGGTCGTCATGCTCAAGGAGCTCCTGGCCGACGGCGACCGGGTGCTGGTGATCGCGAACGCCGACGAGGAGCGCGTGGTCCGCCTCGCCGAGCCGCTGCGGCACGAGACCCTGCGCGCCGGCGACTCGCTGCTGCTGGACGCACGCGCCGGCTACGTCTACGAGAAGGTCCCGAAGTCCGAGGTCGAGGAGCTCGTCCTCGAAGAGGTCCCGGACATCGACTACACCCGCATCGGCGGCCTGGGGAACCAGATCGACCAGATCCGCGATGCGGTCGAGCTGCCCTACCTCTACCCGGACCTGTTCAAGGAGCACCAGCTCAAGCCGCCCAAGGGCGTGCTGCTCTACGGCCCTCCCGGCTGCGGCAAGACGCTGATCGCCAAGGCGGTCGCGAACTCGCTCGCCAAGAAGGTCGCGGAGAAGACGGGCCAGGAGGGGAAGTCCTACTTCCTCAACATCAAGGGACCCGAGCTGCTGAACAAGTACGTCGGCGAGACCGAGCGGCACATCCGGCTCGTCTTCCAGCGTGCGCGCGAGAAGGCCAGCATGGGCACCCCGGTCATCGTGTTCTTCGACGAGATGGACTCACTGTTCCGCACCCGCGGCTCCGGGGTCTCCTCCGACGTGGAGAACACCATCGTGCCGCAGCTGCTGAGCGAGATCGACGGTGTCGAGGCGCTGGAGAACGTGCTGGTGATCGGCGCCTCCAACCGCGAGGACATGATCGACCCGGCCATCCTGCGGCCCGGCCGGCTGGACGTGAAGATCAAGATCGAGCGGCCGGACGCCGAGTCGGCCCGTGACATCTTCTCCAAGTACCTGGTCGAGGAGCTGCCGCTGCACGCCGATGACCTGGCCGAGTTCGCCGGCGACCGCAAGGCCACCGTCGCCGGGATGATCCAGGCCACCGTCGAGCGGATGTACACCGAGACCGACGAGAACAGGTTCCTCGAGGTCACCTACGCCAACGGCGACAAGGAGGTCCTGTACTTCAAGGACTTCAACTCGGGCGCGATGATCCAGAACATCGTCGACCGCGCCAAGAAGATGGCGATCAAGGACCTGCTCGACCACGACCAGAAGGGCCTGCGGGTCTCGCACCTGCTGCAGGCGTGCGTGGACGAGTTCAAGGAGAACGAGGACCTGCCGAACACCACCAACCCCGACGACTGGGCGCGGATCTCCGGCAAGAAGGGCGAGCGGATCGTCTTCATCCGCACGCTCATCACCGGCAAGCAGGGCACCGAGCCCGGCCGGTCGATCGACACCGTGGCGAACACGGGCCAATACCTCTGAGCGGCCTTACTTAGTCCGCTTCGAGGTGCCGGTAGATGCCTTCACCGAGCTCGCTCGGCAGCTGGTTCGAGGGCTGCGCGGAGCGGCCGACCGGGTTGGTCACCACCGTCGGGTGCGGCTTGTGCACGTTCTTGCCGCGCCACACCTGCTCCCAGTCGCGGAAGTAGTTGTAGACGATCGGGGCGATCACCGTGCGCGCCGTCGAGTCGTCGGCCGCGAAGCCGAGGTCGGAGAAGTTCGTCGAGCCCGCCCAGACGATGGTCGCGTTGGTCTTGTCGCCCCACACGCCCGACAGCGCGACGTACTTGTCGTGCAGGTAGCGGTACGGCTCGGCCGAGACGGTCGGGACCGTGGCCTGCCGCATCGGGATCGGGCCGCGCCCGGAGCTCGAGCGGAGCAGCAGCCGCGCGCGGTCGCTCATGATCCCGTAGATGATCGCGACGTTGCAGCCCTGGCTCCACAGCGAGCGGACCCGCTTGGCCATCCAGTCGCCGCGGTGGCCGTACCAGGCGTACATCGCGATCCGGATCACGGTGCGTCCGCCGCGGCCGGTGTTGCCCGTCACGCCGGTGCAGCGCACCTTGCCCAGGTCCATGAACATCGGGTCGGTGCGCGCGGTGACGCCGGTCTTCGGGAACACCATGTGCAGCCGGCTGCCCGAGGCCCACTGGACGTAGGGGAACGGCCGGTCGAGCTTGGCCTGGGCGAAGACCCGCAGGTAGCCGAGGTAGGTGTCCCGGTCCAGCGAGGTCTCCAGGTGGTTCCACTGGCGCTGGTTGGCCACCCAGGTCGGGTTCCAGGAGCCGAACATGGTCACGTACTTCGAGGTCTTCGCCTGGCTGAACAGGAACACCTTCAGGTGCACGTGGCCGCCGTAGCCGCGGCAGGACTTGTCGCACATCCGGGCCCAGCTGATCCGCTCCGGGTTCTTGCCCGCGATCACACGCCGGGTGCCCAGGGCCTTCTCCAGGGCTCGCCACTCCGCCCAGGTCTCGCGGTTGTGGAAGTTGGCGAGCACCTGCACGCTGACGCCGCGCTTGCGGGCGGCGACCAGCGCGTTGAGGATGTCGCGGTCGCCGAAGGAGTAGATGATCCAGCGGATGGTGCCGCCGGGCGGCACGCTCTGCACGGTGCGCAGCACGTGCATCTTGTTGTAGTTGCGGGTGGCGTCGTTCCAGTGGTTGAACCGGACGCCCGGCTGGGGCGCGTACCGGCCGTAGACCGGGGGAGGCGTGACCGTCGCGGCACCCTGCCGCACCGGGACGGCCTGCGCCGTGGTCAGGGACACCTCGGCAAGGACCGCGGCCAGGCTCAGGACGAAGACCAGCGCCGCGACGCCGCGACGGCGCCGTACGAACTGCAGCATGGGTGAAGGACTCCTAGTCCGTGCTCATGTAGGTGTAGGCACCCCGCCCCAGCGTGGGCGATCCGGTGGACCTGTCGACGTTCGTGATGACGCTGGTCGGCGACGGCGCCCGCGCCTGCGGCTCGGTCCACAGGATCCCGAAGTCGCGGATGTAGCCCCGGTAGAGGCCCAGGCCCCAGCGCTGCTCGAAGTTCTCGTCGGAGCGGAAGCCGAGGTCGGAGAAGTTGAACGACCCCTGCAGCACCGTGGTCGCGTTGGCCTTGCCCCAGACGTTGCCGTAGATCGCCACCCACTTGTCGTGGATGTAGTAGATCGGCTCCTCCTCCTTGTTGGTCAGCAGGATCTGCCGCATCGGGATCCGGCCGCGCCCGGTCGGGGAGTAGAGCTGGTTCTTGATGCCGTTGCCCATGATCCCGTAGACGATCCGGATGTCACAGCCCTGGTTCCACAGGGTCCGGACGCGGTTGGCCAGCCAGCGGCCGCGGTTCTGGTACCAGGCGTACATCGCGATCCGGATCTGGGTGCGGCCGTTCGCGGTGGCAGCGCCGGTGCACTTGACGCCGCGCAGCTGGGTGACCAGGAAGTCGTTCTCCGGGACCGGTGCGCCGCGCGGGTAGAAGAGCAGCTTGCGGTCCGGGTACGTCTTCTCCACGTACTGCGGGCTCGCCGGCCGGTCCGCGCGCAGCTGGTAGAAGACGTTCAGCGTGTCGTTCCAGACGGCCTGGTTGCGGGTGACCACCGACATCTGGTTCCACTGCGAGGTCACCGCGAAGTCGGTCAGGTTCGCCGACCCGGTCATCACCACCCACGGCGTGGTCGCCGAGCGGCTGAACATGAAGATCTTGGAGTGCATGGTGCCGGAGACACCGCGGCAGGAGTAGACGCACTTGTAGACCCAGCTGCCCTTGTCGCGGCTGATCACGTTGGTGGTGCCGAACATCCGGCGCAGCGCGTTCCAGTCGGAGACCGCGGGGGTGTTCCGGTTGGAGAGCACGATCTGGACGCTGACGCCGCGCTGCTTGGCCGCGAACAGCGCGGTGCGGTAGGCGTAGCTGGAGAACGACCAGCTCGCGATCCGGATCTGCCCGCCGTACGGGACGCTGTTGATCGTGCGCAGGATGACGTCGCGGATCCGGTACTTGTAGGCCTTGCGGAACGGGTGCGAGAAGTAGGTGCCCTGGACCGGGTTGTAGGAGTCCTTCGGCGGGATCACGACGCGGACGGCGAGCCGGGCGTTGGCGCCGGTGCCCTTGCTGTCGCGGATGCCGTAGCCGACGTACCGGACGCCCGGCGTGGCGCTCGCCGGTACCCGCACGGTGACCACGCCCGTGCCTGGGGTGATCGTCGCTGTCCAGCCGGCCGGGACCGAGGTGAGCACGAACGCCGCGAGCGTGGCCCGCGGGCACGGCGTCTTGTTCTCACAGGTGTCGTTGCGGAGCACGTCGACGCTGACCGCCTTGCCGCGCGCGAGCTGGCCGTAGTCGTCGGCGGCGACGGTCTCCGGTCCGAGGCCGAGCCGGGCCTGACCCGAGGGCGTCGCCGTCGGGCTCGAGGTCGGTGAGGGCTCCGGTGAGGGCGTCTGTGACGACGTCGTGGCCGGCGTCCCGGACGGCGCCGGGGAAGGCGTGGGCGACGGAGTGGGATCCGCGGCCCGGGCCGCGCCGAAGGCGCCCACGAGCAGGCTCGCCACGAGTGCGACGACGAGGCTCGCGAGGAGACGCGCATGCCGAGTCATGGCGGTGCCGTGCAAGAACATTCCCCCTGGTAGACGGGCGGGTGACCTCCCGAAAGGTCCCGGCAAGATAACACGGTGTGCCCGCTGGAATCCGTGATCCGGGCGACCCCGAACGGTCATTTCTTCGGGCCCGCGTAACCTTCGCTGCATGACTGTGCGCCGGATCATGGGCACCGAGACCGAGTTCGGGATCTCGGTGGTGGGCCAGCCGCACGCCAACCCGATGGTGGCCAGCACCAGGCTGGTCAACGCCTACGCCAGCGCCGAGCTGCACGTGCGGCGGGCACGCTGGGACTTCGAGGAGGAGTCCCCGCTGCGTGATGCCCGCGGCTTCGACATGGCCCGCGAGGTCGCCGACCCGAGCCAGCTCACCGACGAGGACCTCGGGCTGGCCAACGTCATCCTCACCAACGGCGCCCGCCTGTACGTCGACCACGCGCACCCGGAGTACTCCACCCCGGAGTGCACCAACCCGCTGGACGTGGTCCGCTGGGACAAGGCCGGCGAGCAGGTCGCCCTGGACGCCTGCCGGTTCGCCTCGCTGCCGGGCGAGCCGGACATCGTGCTCTACAAGAACAACACCGACAACAAGGGCGCGTCGTACGGCGCTCACGAGAACTACCTGATGGCCCGGTCCACCCCGTTCGGGGACATCGTGCGGCACCTGGTGCCGTTCTTCGTCTCCCGCCAGGTGGTCTGCGGAGCCGGCCGGGTCGGCATCGGGCAGGACGGCCGCGAGCACGGGTTCCAGATCTCCCAGCGCGCCGACTTCTTCGAGGTCGAGGTCGGCCTGGAGACCACCCTGAAGCGGCCGATCATCAACACCCGCGACGAGCCTCACGCCGACCCGGAGAAGTACCGCCGGCTGCACGTGATCATCGGCGACGCGAACCTCTCCGAGATCTCCACCTACCTCAAGGTCGGCACCACCGCGCTGGTGCTGGAGATGATCGAGAACCGGTTCATCAAGGACGACCTCGCCGTCGCGCACCCGGTCGCCTCGCTGCGCGCGGTCTCGCACGACCCGTCGCTGAGCCACCTGCTGCTCCGCGACGACGGCTCCACCCTGACCGCGGTGCAGCTGCAGTGGGAGTACCTGCACCTGGCCGCGGCCTACCTGGAGCAGAGGTACGGCGCCGACGTGGACCCGGACACCAAGGACGTCATGGAGCGCTGGGCCTCGGTCCTGACCCGGCTCGAGCGGGACCCGCGCGAGTGCGCCCAGGAGCTGGACTGGGTGGCCAAGCTGAGCCTGCTGGAGTCCTACCGGGACCGCGACGGGCTGGGCTGGGACGACGCCAAGCTGCACCTGATCGACCTGCAGTACCACGACCTGCGCCCGGAGAAGGGGCTCTACCACCGGCTGCTGCGGATGGGACGGATGCGGCGGCTGCTCGACGACGAGAGCGTGACCACGGCGATGCACGACCCGCCGGACGACACCCGGGCCTACTTCCGCGGCCGCTGCCTGGACAAGTACCCGGACAGCATCGCGGCCGCGTCCTGGGACTCGGTGATCTTCGACCTGCCCGGCCACGACTCGCTCCAGCGGGTGCCGACCATCGACCCGCTGCGCGGCACCAAGACCCACGTCGGGGAGCTCATCGACTCCAGCGACACGGCGCTCGCCCTCTTCGCTGCGCTGACCAGGTAGCTGTGGATAGGGTCGGGTAGAGGCGCCGCGGGGGCGGCGTCCACGGCGGAAGGAGAGGCTGATGGCTCAGGAGCACAAGCAGCCGCGCAAGTCGACCGAGGCCGACGAGCAGGTCGACGAGACCACGGAGGCGTCGGCGGGCGTCGCCGAGCGCAAGGAGCAGCTCGACGAGGACATCGACGCGATCCTGGACGAGATCGACGACGTCCTGGAGACCAACGCCGAGGACTTCGTGAAGTCGTTCATCCAGAAGGGTGGCCAGTGACCAGCGACGCTCGACTTCCCGAAGCCTTCCTGACCCCAGGCTCCTCCTCGTTCGCGGACTTCGTCGGCGAGGTCGCCCCCGAGCTGCTGCCCTCGCGACGGGCGCTGCCGCAGGGCAGTGCCGCCGAGCTGGCCCCGCACGCGACCACGATCGTCGCGGCGACCTTCGCCGGCGGCGTGGTGATGGCCGGTGACCGGCGCGCCACGATGGGCAACGTGATCGCCCAGCGCGACATCGAGAAGGTCTTCCCGGCCGACGAGTTCTCCTGCGTCGGCATCGCCGGCACCGCGGGTCTCGCGGTCGAGATGGTCCGGCTCTTCCAGACCGAGCTCGAGCACTACGAGAAGATCGAGGGAACCACGCTCTCGATGGACGGCAAGGCCAACCGGCTCTCCGCGCTGATCCGCGGCAACCTCGCGATGGCGATGCAGGGCCTCGCCGTCGTGCCGCTGTTCGCCGGCTACGACCTGCGCACCGGCCAGGGCCGGATCTTCAGCTACGACGTGACCGGCGGGCGCTACGAGGAGACCGCGTTCCACTCGGTCGGCTCCGGCTCGGTGTTCGCCCGTGGCTCGCTCAAGAAGCTGTACCGCGACGACCTCTCGGCCACCGAGTGCGCCACCGCCGCGATCCAGGCCCTGTACGACGCCGCCGACGACGACTCGGCCACCGGCGGTCCCGACCTGGCCCGGCGGATCTTCCCGGTCGTGCACGTCATCACCGGCTCGGGCCAGGAGCGGCTCAGCGAGGCCGCCGTGGCCGAGATCGCCGACGCGGTCGTTGCCGGCCGGATGCTGCGTCCCGACGGCCCGGCCGCGGCCCTGAACTGAGGTTTTGAGCATGTCGATGCCGTTCTACGTCAGCCCTGAGCAGCTCATGCGCGACCGGGCGGACTTCGCCCGCAAGGGCATCGCCCGGGGCCGCTCGGTCGCCGCGGTCCAGTACGCCGACGGCGTGCTGTTCGTCAGCGAGAACCCGTCCCAGGCGCTGCACAAGGTCTCCGAGATCTACGACCGGATCGCCTTCGCCGCGGTCGGGCGCTACAACGAGTTCGAGAACCTGCGCATCGCCGGCGTCCGGCTGGCCGACCTGCGCGGCTACTCCTACGACCGCCGCGACGTCACCGGCCGCGGGCTGGCCAACGCCTACGCCCAGACCCTCGGCACGATCTTCTCCTCGGGCGGCGAGAAGCCCTACGAGGTGGAGATCTTCGTGGCCGAGGTGGGCGACGCCGCCGCGGACGACCAGATCTTCCGGCTCACCTACGACGGCCAGGTCGCCGACGAGCACGACTACGCGGCGATGGGCGGGGAGGCCGAGGCGGTCTCCACGCACCTCAAGGAGCACTTCACCCCGGGCCTGTCCCTGGAGGACGCGGTCCGGCTCGCGGTCAAGGCCCTCGGGCACACCGAGACAGGTGACCGGACGATCCCAGCCGACGACCTCGAGGTGGCGGCGCTGGACCGGACCCGGACCCAGCCCCGGAAGTTCCGCCGGTTGCCGCTGGCCAAGCTCGAGGAGATCCTCGGCTCCTGAATCACCGGGCCGATTGCGGTCCGTTTCGCCCGCCCACCACCTAGGCTGGTTTTCGTGGACCGGCGGATCTTCGGGATCGAGAACGAGTACGGCGTCACCTGCACCTTCAAGGGGCAGCGGCGTCTGTCGCCGGACGAGGTCGCGCGCTACCTGTTCCGCAAGGTGGTCTCCTGGGGGCGCAGCAGCAACGTCTTCCTGCGCAACGGCGCCCGGCTCTATCTCGACGTGGGCAGCCACCCCGAGTACGCCACCCCCGAGTGCGACGACATCGTCGACCTCGTCACCCACGACAAGGCCGGCGAGCGGATCCTCGAGGGCCTGCTCGTCGACGCCGAGCGGCGGCTGCACGACGAGGGCATCTCCGGTGACGTGTACCTGTTCAAGAACAACACCGACTCGGCCGGCAACTCCTACGGCTGCCACGAGAACTACCTGGTCAGCCGCAGCGGTGAGTTCAGCAAGCTCGCCGACGTGCTGATCCCGTTCCTGGTCACCCGCCAGGTCATCTGCGGCGCCGGCAAGGTCACCCAGACACCGCGCGGGGCGTCGTACTCGCTGAGCCAGCGGGCCGAGCACATCTGGGAGGGCGTCTCCAGCGCGACCACCCGCTCGCGGCCGATCATCAACACCCGCGACGAGCCGCACGCCGACGCCGAGCGGTTCCGCCGGCTGCACGTCATCGTGGGCGACTCGAACATGAGCGAGACCACCACCATGCTCAAGGTGGCCACCTGCGACCTGGTGCTGCGGATGATCGAGGAGGGGGTCGTGATGCGCGACCTCACCCTGGAGAACCCGATCCGCGCGATCCGGGAGATCTCCCACGACATCACCGGCCGCCGCAAGGTGCTGCTCGCCAACGGCCGCGAGGCCAGCGTGCTCGACATCCAGGGGGAGTACCTGACCCGGGTCCGCGACTTCGTGGACCGCCGCGAGCTGCGCACCCCGACCGTGCAGAAGGCGCTGGACCTGTGGGAGCGCGGTCTCAAGGCGGTCGAGTCCGGCGACCTGTCCCTGGTCGAGCGCGAGATCGACTGGGTCATCAAGTGGCGGCTCATCGAGCGCTACCGGGCCCAGCACGACCTGCCGCTGGGACACCCGCGGATCGCGCAGCTCGACCTGGCCTACCACGACATCCACCGCGACCGCGGCCTGTTCTACCTGCTCGAGAAGCGCGGAGCGGTGGCGCGCGTGACCAACGACCTCAAGATCTTCCAGGCCAAGTCGGTGCCGCCGCAGAGCACCCGGGCCAGGCTGCGCGGCAACTTCATCAAGCGCGCCCAGGAGCGCCGCCGCGACTTCACCGTCGACTGGGTGCACCTCAAGCTCAACGACCAGGCGCAGCGGACCGTGCTGTGCAAGGACCCGTTCCGCTCCCACGACGAGCGGGTCGAGCGCCTGATCGACGGCATGTAGCCTCGGCCCACGTGACCCGACGCCTCCTCGCCGCGCTGCTCGCAGTGCTGCTGGTGACGGGCTGCAGCGGCTCGGTCGGCAAGGACGGGATCCGCTCCGCCGAGGGCTCGATCACCGGGCTGACGGTCGCCGGCGAGGTCGGGGTCGCGCCCGTCGTACGGATGGCGCCGCCGCTGAGGGTCGACGAGACCCGCAGCGAGACCGTCGTCGCCGGCACCGGCGCTCCCGTGGTCGTCGACCAGCTGTTCGTGCTGCAGCTGACCATGTACGACGCGCGCACCGGCGCCAAGGCGATCTCCACCTACGACCCGGGCCAGACCGCGATGGCGGTCAAGAACACCTCCGGGACGCTGTTCCCGGCGCTGGCCGACGCGCTGGTCGGGCAGCGGCAGGGCAGCCGCCTGGTGATGACGCTGACCAGCGAGGACGGGTACGGCGACAGCGGCGCGCCGCAGTACGGCATCGAGGCCGGCGACGCCCTGGTCCTCGTCGCCGACGTCGTCTCGGTGCCGCCGACCGAGGTGCTGCCCTCGGTCACCGGCGCGACGAGGGCTCTGGCCGGCCTGCCGAGGGTCGTACTGGAGGCCGGGGTGCCGCGCGGGCTGGACTTCACCGGCGCGCGCCGGCCGGCGGGCCTCGTCGTGCGGACCCTGATCGCGGGGGACGGACCCCCGGTGCGCGACGACAGCCTGGTCACGCTGCGCTCGCTCGGACAGGTGTGGGGGAGTCGCGACCCGTTCGACGACACCTTCGCCAAGGAGCCGATCCTGGTGCCGGTCGGCGTCGGGCAGGTGGTGGCCGCGTGGGACCGCGCCCTGACCGGCGTACGACGGGGCAGCCGGCTGCTGGTGGTGGCGCCGCCCCGGCTGGCCTTCGAGCACGCCGGGAGGCCGCCACTGATCCCGCCCGATGCGACGATCGGGTACGTGATCGACGTTCTCGGCGTGAGCTGAGCTCGTCGTTCGTCCCGGGATGGTAGGAAGGCACGCGCGAGCAGGAAGGAGCACGGCATGACCGCGTCGAAGTCCGAGCGGCTGATGAACCTGGTCATCATGCTGCTCGTCTCGCGCACCTACGTGACCAAGGAGCGCATCCGCGAGGTCATCGAGGGCTACCGGGACGCCTCCGACGAGGCCTTCGAGAAGATGTTCGAGCGCGACAAGGCGGAGCTGCGCGCGCTGGGCATCCCGATCGAGCTCGGCTACGTCGACAAGTTCTTCGAGGACGAGCAGGGCTACCGGGTGGCCCGCGACGCCTTCGAGCTGCCCGAGCTCAACCTGGAGCCCGACGAGGTCGCCGTCCTCGGGCTGGCCGCCCGGGTCTGGCAGCACGCCGGCCTGGCCTCGGCCACCTCCAACGCCCTGGTCAAGCTCCGCGCCGCCGGGTACGACGTCGACCGCGACGCCCTGGACGCGCTGCAGCCCCGGGTCGAGGTCGACGAGCCCGCGTTCGACGCGATGTGGGGCTTCACGATCAGCAGGACGCCGGTGCGGTTCGGCTACCGGCGCCCCGGTGACAACGAGACCCGGGAGCGGCACCTGCAGCCCTGGGGCGTGGTCACCTCGCGGGAGCGCTGGTACGTGCTGGGCTTCGACACCGACCGTGACGGCGTCCGGATGTTCCGGCTCAGCCGCATCGAGGGGGACGTCGTCGCCGACGGCCGGCCGGGATCGTTCGAGGTGCCACCCGGCACGGACGTCCGGGCGCTGGCCTCCAGCCTGGCGCCGCGGCGGCCGGGCAGCGAGGCCGTGGTACTCGCTCGCAAGGGCAGTGCCGAGATGCTGCGCCGGCGGGCCCGCGAGGTCACCGGCCCGGTGACCGGACCTGACGGTGTCGAGGGCTGGGACCGGCTGACCGTGACGATGTACTCCGCCGACCAGCTCGCCGAGGACGTGGTCTCCCACCTGGGCGACGTGGTCGCGGTCGAGCCGCCGGCGCTGGTCGAGGGCGTGGTCCGGCGTCTCACCCAGGTCGCCGAGGCCTCCGAGAGCGACGGGAGCGCCGCATGAGCGGGGCCTCCACCAAGGACCAGCTGACCCGGCTGCTCGCGCTGGCGCCGTACCTGCAGAAGCGCGGCGAGGTGCCCCTCCACGAGGTCGCCGCCGACTTCGGGGTCACCCCGGAGCAGATGCTCAAGGACCTGCGGGTGCTGTACATGTGCGGGCTGCCCGGGTTCGGTCCGGCCGAGCTGATCGACATCAACGTGGAGTCGCTGCTCGACGACCCGGACGGCATCGTCCGGATCGACAACGCCGACTTCCTGGCCCGGCCGCTGCGGCTGGGCTCCAACGAGGCATCCGCGCTGATCGTGGCGCTACGGGCGCTGCTCGACGCCAGTCCGGAGGCCTCCCGCGAGGTCGTCGAGCGCACCCTGGCCAAGCTCGAGGCCGCCACCGAAGCCGGCTCGACGCCGCTGGTCGAGGTGCAGCTGACCGAGTCGCGCCCCGCCGTCCGGGCCGCCCGCGCGCAGCTGGACCGGGCTCTGGAGGGCGACCGGCAGGTGCGTCTGGAGTACTACGTGCCGACCCGCGACGAGACCACCGAGCGGGTGGTCGACCCGATCGCGGTGCTGCGCCGCGACGGCCGCACCTACCTGGACGCCTGGTGCCATCTCGCCGACGACCGGCGGCTCTTCCGGGTGGACCGGATCACCGCCGCCGAGGTGCTCGACAGCCCGCGCGAGACCGGCGACCTGGAGCCGCGGGACCTCTCCGAGGGGCTCTTCGAGGCCGGGCCCGACGACGTCGAGGTGCGGTTGCGGCTGGCGCCGTGGATGCGCTGGTTCGCCGAGTACTACCCGGTGCTGGAGACCACCGAGACCGGCGACGGCGGGCTCGAGGTCCGGCTCGCGGTGGCCGACGAGCGGTGGCTGCTCCGGCTCGCGCTCCGCTTCGGCGACGGGCTGCGTGTGGTGACCCCGGAAGGCCTCGCGGCCCGGGTCGGAGACGTTGCCCGAGATGCCCTCCGCTTGCAGGAGGCCACGGCGTACGATGGCGGCGACAGCAGCACCCGGACGGAATGAGGCAAGCTGTGTTCAGAGGCGGGATCGGAGCACCCGAGATCATCTTGATCCTCGCGGTGGTCGTGCTGCTCTTCGGGGCGAAGAAGCTCCCCGAGCTCGCGCGCGGGTCGGGACGTGCGCTGCGCATCTTCAAGGCCGAGACCAAGGGCCTGATCGACGACGAGGATGAGGCCACGCCGAAGCCGATCCAGGCCCGCGAGGCCGAGCAGGAGAGCCCGGCCGAGGCAGAGCGCCGGGCCGACACGGCCGACTGACCCACACCGGCACGGCGTCCATGTCGTCCCTCGGGGCTGTCGTCAGCCTGTTCCGGATCAAGCCCCACCAGCCTGTCGGCGAGGGCGGCCGGATGGCCCTGGCCGACCACTTCCGTGAGCTGCGCGCGCGGCTGCTGCGCTCGCTGGCTGTCTTCGTCGTCCTGACGATTGCGGCGTTCTTCGTCTATGACCAGCTGCTCGACATCATCACGCAGCCCTACTTCGACGCTGTCGACATGCTCGGCGGCCGGGCGAAGGCGAACACTGAGATCTACATCTCGGGCATCGCCGGCGGCCTGATGCTGCAGCTCAAGCTGTGCACCTTGGCCGGTGTCGTGGCGAGCAGCCCGTTCTGGCTGTACCAGGTATGGGCGTTCGTGCTGCCCGGACTGCACCGCAGCGAGCGGCGCTGGACCCGCATCTTCGTGGCGGTCGCCGGACCGCTCTTCTTCCTGGGCGTGGCCGTCGGCTACTACGTGCTCCCCAAGGGCATGCAGGTCCTGATCTCGTTCAACCCGGACGGCTTCCAGAACCTCAACGACTTCAACGACTTCTTCTCGTTCACCGTGCGGATGCTGCTGGTGTTCGGCATCTCCTTCGAGATCCCGTTCTTCGTGGTCCTGCTGAACCTGGCCGGTGTCGTCTCAGGCGCCTCGCTGGCGAAGCACCGCTCCTGGATCGTCCTGGGCACGTTCATCTTCGCCGCGGTGGCGACGCCGTCGACCGACCCCTGGTCGATGCTCCTGCTCGCCCTGCCGATGACCGTGCTGTTCCTCATCTCCGAGGTGATCGCCCGGTTCGTCGACCGCCGCCGCCGGAAGGCGAACGCCGCGCAGGACGCCTGGGACGACGACGCCGCCTCCCCCCTCTAAGGTGTGCTGGTGCCTACCGAGATCGCTGTCCTGACCAACCCGACGTCCGGCAAGGGCAGGGGCGGCCGGGTCGGCGAGGTGGTGCTCCCGCGGCTGGCCGACGCCGGGTACGACGTACGGAGCCTGCAGGGACGCGACGCCGACGAAGCTCTCGACCTGGCCCGCCAGGCGGTGGCCGACGGCGTCGAGACCCTGGTCGTGATCGGGGGCGACGGCATGGTGCACCTCGCCGTCCAGGCCCTCGCGGGGTCCGGAACCCGGCTCGGCGTCGTACCGGCGGGCACCGGCAACGACGTCGCCCGCGCGCTCGACCTGCCCCGCAAGGACGCCGCCGCGGCCACCGACGTGGTCATCGCCGGCAAGGAACGGGTGATCGACCTGGCCCGGATCGGGCACAAGCTCTACGTGACCGTGCTGGCCGCCGGATTCGACGCGATCGTCAACGAGCGCGCGAACCAGATGACCTGGCCCAAGGGGCAGATGCGCTACAACCTGGCCACCCTGGCCGAGCTGCGCACGTTCTCGCCGATCCCGTACGTGCTCGAGGTCGACGGCGAGCAGCACCGGTTCGAGGCGATGATGGTCGCGGTCGGCAACAGCTCCTCCTTCGGCGGCGGCATGCGGATCGCCGAGGGCGCTTCGTTGGACGACGGCCTGCTCGACGTGATCGCGATCGCCCCGATGACCAAGGTCGAGCTGCTGCGCACCTTCCCCAAGCTGTTCAGCGGCTCGCACATCGGGAACCCGAAGGTCACCCGGTACGTCGGCAAGTCCGTCACCGTGGCCGCGCCGGGCATCACCGCGTACGCCGACGGGGAACGGATGGCCGCGCTGCCGCTCACCGTCGAAGTGGTCCCGCAGGCCCTGCGCGTGCTGGTGCCATGACCGTCCAGGACCCGACCCCGGCGGAGCGGTACGCGCAGTACCGCCGCGACCGCGACCACCCACAGCTGGCCGACTTCGCCGCGCACTACCCGTTCGGACTCGACGACTTCCAGGTGCGCGCCTGCAAGGTGCTCGAGGAGGGCCACTCGGTGCTGGTCGCCGCACCCACGGGCTCGGGCAAGACCCTGGTCGGCGAGTTCGCGGTGCACCTGGCGCTGGCGACCGGCCGGAAGGCCTTCTACACCACGCCGATCAAGGCGCTGTCGAACCAGAAGTTCAACGACCTGGTGGACCGGTACGGACCCGAGAACGTCGGCCTGCTCACCGGCGACAACACCATCAACGGCGAGGCACCGGTGGTGGTGATGACCACCGAGGTGCTGCGCAACATGCTGTACGCCGGCAGCCGCACGCTCAGCGGCCTCGGCTACGTCGTCATGGACGAGGTCCACTACCTCGCCGACCGCAGCCGCGGCGCCGTCTGGGAGGAGGTCATCATCCACCTGCCCGAGTCGGTGGCGCTGGTCTCGCTCTCGGCCACGGTCAGCAACGCCGAGGAGTTCGGCGAGTGGCTGGGCACCGTGCGCGGCGAGACCGTGACCATCGTCGAGGAGAAGCGGCCGGTGCCGCTGTTCCAGCACGTGCTGGTGGGCCGGCGGATGTACGACCTGTTCGACTCGGCCTCGGACGCCGAGCACGAGCGGGTCAACCCGCAGCTGCTCCGGGTGGCCCGCGACGACTTCGTCTCCGGGCGGATGCGTGACCGGCGCTCGCCGCGTGATCGCAACGCCCGCTCGACCTCGAAGTACCGCCAGTCCGGCAACGGCCGGCGGGTCTGGGTGCCCAGCCGCGCCGACGTCGTCACCCAGCTCGACAGGGCCGGGCTGCTGCCGGCGATCGTGTTCATCTTCAGCCGGGTCGGCTGCGACGCCGCGGTCCAGCAGTGCCTGAACGCGAACCTGCGGCTGACCACGCCGGCCGAGCGCGACGAGATCCGCGCCTTCGTCGAGGAGCGCTGCGCCGACCTGCCCGAGGAGGATCTGCACGTCCTCGGCTACCACGAGTTCCTGGACGGGCTGACCCGCGGGATCGCCGCCCACCACGCCGGGATGCTGCCGACGTTCAAGGAGTGCGTCGAGGAGCTGTTCCTGCGCGGGCTCTGCCGGGTGGTCTTCGCCACCGAGACGCTGGCGCTGGGCATCAACATGCCGGCCCGGTCGGTGGTCATCGAGAAGCTGACCAAGTGGAACGGCGAGACCCACGCCGACATCACGCCGGGGGAGTACACCCAGCTGACCGGGCGCGCCGGCCGCCGCGGCATCGACGTCGAGGGCCACGGCGTGGTGCTGTTCCAGCCGGGCCTCGATCCCAAGCAGGTCGCCGGCCTGGCCTCGACGCGGACCTACCCGCTCAAGTCGTCGTTCCGCCCGTCGTACAACATGGCGGTCAACCTGGTGCACCAGTTCGGCCGCGAGCGGGCACGCGAGCTGCTGGAGTCCTCGTTCGCGCAGTTCCAGGCCGACAAGGCCGTGGTCGGACTGGCCCGGCAGCTGCGCAAGAGCGAGGACGCGCTCGCCGGGTACGCCGAGGCGGCCACCTGCGACCGCGGCGACTTCATGGCGTACGCCCGGCTGCGGCACCGGCTCTCCGAGACCGAGGCCGGGCTCGCCAAGGCCCGGCGCGCGGATCGTCGTACGGCGGTGATCGACTCGCTCGAGGCCCTGCGGCCCGGTGACGTGATCGAGGTGCCCAGCGGCCGGTACGCCGGCATCGCGCTGGTGCTGGACCCCGGTGGGCAGGCCGACCGGGACGGGCCGCGGCCCTACGTGCTGACCGCCGACCGGCACGCGCGCCGGCTCAGCCTGGTCGACTTCCCCGAGCCGGTGCAGCCGTTCACCCGGATGCGGATCCCGAAGTCGTTCAACGGGCGCAACCCCCAGTCGCGTCGGGACCTGGCCTCGGCGCTGCGCGACAAGACGCACGGACTGACCCCGCCGCCGCGGGACGGGAGCAAGGGCCCGCGCCGCGCGCCCGACGGGGACGGCCGGATCGACGAGCTGCGCCGGGCGCTGCGCGCGCACCCCTGCCACCAGTGCCCGGACCGCGAGGACCACGCCCGCTGGGCCGAGCGCTGGTTCAAGCTGGACCGGGACGCGCGCACGCTGCGGCGCCGGATCGAGCAGCGCACGAACACGATCGCCCGGCAGTTCGACCGGGTGACCGAGGTGCTCACCGAGCTGGCGTACCTCGACGGCGACACAGTGACCCCGCGCGGGCAGAAGCTGATGCGGATCTACAACGAGATGGACCTGGTGACCGCGGAGGCGCTGCGGGCCGGGATGTGGGACGACCTGACCCCGAGCCAGCTCGCCTCGGTGCTCTCCGCGCTGGTCTTCGAGTCGCGCAAGGCTGACGACGCCGCCTCGCCACGCATCCCGGGCGGTCCGGTCCGCGACGTGCTCAAGGAGATGACCTCGCTCTGGGCCGACCTGGATGCCCTGGAGAAGGAGCACAAGCTCGACCAGCTGCGCGAGCCGGACTTCGGGTTCTGCTGGGCGGCCTACCGGTGGGCCGAGGGCGACGACCTGGACGAGGTGCTCGAGGCGACCGACCTGGTCGCCGGGGACTTCGTACGGTGGATGAAGCAGCTGCTCGACCTGGCCGGCCAGATCGCCGACGCCGCGGGGGAGGGCCCGGTCCGCGAGAACGCCCGCGAGGCCGTCAAGCTGCTGCGCCGCGGGGTGGTCGCGTACTCGTCGGTGACGGACTGACTAGCTGATCGGGCGGTTCTCGTACGGCGTGCTGAGCACGATGGTGGTCCGGGTGGAGACGTTGGCCGCCGTGCGGATCCGGGCCAGCAGCTCCTCGAGATCGGCCGGGGTGGCGACCCGGATCTTGAGGATGTACGACTCGTCGCCGGCCACCGACCAGCAGCTCTCGATCTCCTCGATCTCCGAGAGCCGCTCGGGGTAGTCGTCGGGGGAGGCCGGGTCGAACGGCGTGATCGAGATGAACGCCGTCAGCGGCCGCCCCGCCTTCGCGTGGTCGATCGAGGCGCCGTACCCGGTGATGAGCCCGCGCTCCTCCAGCCGCTTCACGCGCTGGTGCACCGCCGAGGTCGACAGCCCGGTCGCCTTCCCGAGATCGGTGTAGGACATCCGGCCGTCCTCGGTCAGCAGCCGCAGGATCTGGCGGTCGATCTTCTCCACGGCGCTGAGCGTACTGTCTGGACCGGTCCCGGGTCGCCGGTGAATCTCGCGAAACTTCGCGCGAACCGAGCCGGCAGACGATTTCGGACAATGACCCCGCTTGTAACTTTCCTTGCCAGTAACAAGGTGGCTGTGGTGAACTCCGCGCACGGGGTGTCATGGGAAGCAGGTGCGGGATGTCGTCTCATCGCGGTGTTCGTGCGCGTTTGGGCGGGGTCTTGGCTCTGTGTCTGCGGACGGGCTCCCACTCAAGCGTGTCGATGTGGTGGGTCGGGCGCATGGAGGCGTCGAAACACCTCACGTTGTTGAATACGAGCAGCACGTTAACCCGGCCACGGGTGAGGCCTTCGTGCGGCCCGGATCGAATGTTAGACCCGCAACCCCGGAGGAGCTGAGGGGCCTTGAGTGACTTCGACTCGGCGGAACTTCCATCGCTACGTTCCTGGGCTGCACGATATGTTCCACAACCAGATGCTTCGGCCTATCTCGCCCACCACCTATCGGTGACGAACGCGACGTTGTTCGCCGAATTGCTTGCTCCAGATCTAGTTCTTGTTCGTGGATGTGTTCTTCTAAGGTCGCGCTACGTTCCCGAGAACTTCGACACATGGTGGTCGCATTGCGAGGGAGTTGCGGCCTCAATCGAGGCATCGATCAACCGTTTGCACCTCTGGGACCTGTTCGAGCCCTCTGATGATGTGGAGAGGCGTGCTCTCGACGCCATTGCGAATCGCCTGGCTCGGTCCTGGCTTGCCCACGCCAACCTTGCCTTCCCTGATCGCAAATTCGTGACGGCTGTGACCGACGAATACGGGCCGACGGTCGTTCTCCATTCGGACGTGCCAGAACTTCGTTGAGCGTAGGACTTGGGCGGTCTGACCCACCACGATAGGTCCGTTGTCGACAGCCACTTCTAGGCAAGGCGGTGTCGCCTTGCCCCATGCGCAAGGCTGTCCCCATGACCACCCCACGCACCGCACTCCTCGGGACCGGCATCATCGGCAGCGGGATGGCCCGCAACATCACGAAGGCTGGAATCCCGCTGACCGTCTGGAACCGCACCCGAGCGAAGGCCGAGGGGCTGGGCGGGGAGGTCGCGGACAGCCCGGCTGACGCCGTACGCGATGCCGAGGTGGTCATCACCGTGCTCTCCGACGGACCCACCGTGGCCGAGGTGGTCCGGGAGGCGGCGCCGAAAGCGGGCACGGTCTGGCTGCAGTCGGCGACGGTCGGGATCGAGGCCTGCGACGAGCTCGCGGCCCTGGCGGCCGAGCTCGGCCTGGTCTACGTGGACGCGCCCGTCCTGGGCACCAAGGGGCCGGCGGAGGCCGGGCAGCTGACGGTCCTCGCCTCAGGCCCCGAGGCTGCGCCGGAGATCCTGTCACCCATCCTGGACGCCGTGGGCGCGAAGACGATGTGGCTGGGTGAGGCCGGCGCCGGGTCCCGGCTCAAGCTGGTCATGAACGCCTGGGTGCTCACCATCGTCGAAGGCGTCGCGGAGTCGCTCGCTCTGGCCAAGGCGCTGGGTCTCGACCCGCAGCTGTTCCTCGACACGGTCAAGGGTGGTGCGATGGACGCGCCGTACGTGCAGCTGAAGGGTGGCGCGATGCTCGCGGGGAACCTCGACGCGCAGTTCCCGCTCTGGGGTGCGGCCAAGGATGCCCGGCTGATCGAGGAGGCCGGGACGAACGCCGGGGTGGACCTGGCCCTCGCCCGGGCGCTGGTCGCGCACTTCGAGCGCGCGGAGGCAGCCGGTCACGGCGACCTCGACATGGCCGCGACCTACCTGGCGCACTAGGAAGGCCAGGGCGGATCCTCGCCGGTCCTGCCGTCGACGGCTTCGCGCAGGAGGTCCGCGTGGCCGGTGTGCCGGCCGTACTCCTCGACCAGGTCCATCACCAGCCGGCGGATGTTGACCGGGCTGCCGTCGGGCAGCGTGACCGCCGAGTCAGCGTCCAGGCCGCCCCGGGCGGCGATCTCCTCGACCGCGGCCCGCGACCGCGCCGCGGCGCCGTCGTACAGGTCGTAGAGGAGCTCCGGCGCGTGCTCGGCCGCCCACTCCCAGCCGTCCGGCTGCGCCTCCCAGTCCAGGTCCACCCACGGCTGCGGCATCGGCCTCCCTAGGATCCGCACCTGCACGTACCAGTCGTCGATCAGCGCGAGGTGCTGGAGCAGGCCGCCGAGCGTCATCGCCGACGATGCCGTCGTGGCGCGCAGGCCGGCTTCGTCCAGGTCGGCCGCCTTCCAGCGGAAGGTGACCCGCAGCCGGTCCAGCGCGGCGAAGACCGCCTCGTGCTCGTCGCCGTGGAACGGAGGCTCCCAGGGAGGCATCTGGCTCATGGGTCCCGACCGTAGCCCTAAGGTGATGCGCGTGACCTCCCTGATGCTGCTGGACACCGCCTCGCTGTACTTCCGGGCGTACTACGGCGTGCCCGACTCGATCAAGGCCCCCGACGGGACGCCGGTCAACGCGGTCCGCGGGCTGCTGGAGTTCATCAGCCGGCTCGTCGAGGAGTACAAGCCGACCCACCTGGCGTGCTGCTGGGACAACGACTGGCGGCCGAACTGGCGGGTCGAGCTGATCCCGTCCTACAAGGCCCACCGCGTCGAGTACGTCGTCCCGGGCGGCTCGGACGTCGAGCAGGTGCCGGACCCGCTGGAGGCGCAGATCCCGGTCATCATCGCCGTGCTGGACGCCTTCGGGATCACCATCGTGGGCAAGGACGGCTACGAGGCCGACGACGTGATCGGCACGCTGGCCACCGGCGCCGGCATGCCGGTCGAGATCGTCACCGGTGACCGCGACCTGTTCCAGCTCGTCGACGACGAGGCCCAGGTCCGGGTGCTCTACACCGCCCGCGGCGTCGGGCGGCACGAGCGGGTCACCGAGAAGATCGTCCAGGAGAAGTACGGCGTCCGCGCCGACCAGTACGCCGACTTCGCGACCCTGCGCGGGGACTCCTCCGACGGGCTACCGGGCGTCGCCGGCGTGGGGGAGAAGACCGCGGCCGGCCTGCTCAGCCGCTTCGACCACGTCGACGACCTCATCGCCGCAGCGAACGACCCCGACTCGGATCTGGCCCCGGGCCCGCGCAAGAAGATCCTCGACGCGGCCGACTACCTCGCCGTCGCGCCGCAGGTCGTCGCCGTCGCCCGCGACATCGACCTGGGCGGCCCGGACCTGACCCTGCCGCTCACGCCGAAGGATCCCGAAGAGCTGATGGCGCTGGCCACCCGCTGGGGTCTGGACAGCCCGATCGCGCGGCTCGTCCAGACTCTGACAGACCTCCGCTGACGGACCTTCGGGCTCAGTAGGCCTGCAACGCCGCCGTACGCCTCGAGGCTTCGGCGATCTCAGCCGCCTTGAGCGCCGACTCGTCGAGGTCGGCGTGATGGGCCCACCAGGACTGACCCTCCACGGGCAGCGTGTGGATCGGGTCGTAGTACTGGTACATCCGCTTGAGCGCGTCCGTGTCCTCGGCCTCGATCGAGGTCCGGTAGTTCTTCGTCCAGAAGGAGATGCCCTTCTCCTGGTCGTAGTCGGCCAACTGGTGCACCCAGCGCTTCCCGACGAACGGCACGTCGCAGACGATCCGCGGGGTCGCGAAGCCGGGCAGGTAGCCCATGATGTGGTGCTGCAGCCGCTGCGCGTCGGCGACCGAGATCCGCCAGTGCTCGGCGAACGGGATCATGTCGCACATGTAGAAGTAGTACGGCATGATCTGCGCGCCGTCGAGCAGCGTGAAGCACAGGTCCAGCAGTGCGTGCGGGTCGGCGTTGACGCCGTTGAGGATGACGCCCTGGTTGCGCACGTCGCGCACGCCGACCTCGAGCATCGCCTTGGCCGCCTCGGCCACCAGGGGGGTCACCGAGTTCGCGTGGTTGACATGGGTGTGGATCGCCAGCGAGACGCCCCGGGCCCGGGCCACCTTGGCCACCCGCTCGACGCCGGCCTTCACGTCGTCCTGGAGCCAGTGCTGCGGCAGGCCCATCAGCGCCTTGGTGGCCAGCCGGATGTCGCGGATGTTCTCGATCTCCAGCAGCGCCATCAGGAACGCCTCGAGCCGCGCGATCGGCATGTTCGCCACGTCGCCACCCGAGACCACCACGTCGCGCACCTGCGGCGTCGTGCGCAGGTAGTCGAGCATCGACTCCAGCCGGGTGTCCGGCTTGCCGACGAACTTCAGCTTGTCGACCTGCGGCGTCGAGTTTCCGACGAGATCCATCCGGGTGCAGTGGCCGCAGTACTGCGGGCAGGTCGGCAGCAGCTCGGCAAGCACCTTGGTCGGGTAGCGGTGGGTCAGCCCCTCGGCCACCCACATGTCGTGCTCGTGCAGCGAGTCGCGAGTGGCGTGCGGGTGCGAGGGCCAGTCCGTACGACGGTCGCTGAAGACCGGCAGCATGTAGACCCGCACCGGGTCCGCGTAGAGAGCGTCGGTCAGCGAGCCGGATCCGCCGATCGGCGCGGTGGGCACCATCGTGTTCATCATCTGCGGCGGCACCAGCATCGACATGGTGGCCCGCTCGGCCTGGTCGCGCTCCAGGTCGGCGTAGAACCGCTCGTCGACCAGGTCACCGAGGAGCTCGCGCAGCTGCTTGACGTTCTTCACGCAGTGCGAGCGCTGCCACTGGGCGCTGCGCCACTCGTCCTCGGTGACGTCGGCCCAGCCCGGGAAGCGACGCCAGTCCGGCTCGACCAGCTCGACCCGGCGGTAGGGGTACGGCTGACTCGTCTCCAGGCCGATGGACGTCTCGATGCTCATGCTTCCTCCAGTTGTGTGGCGCGCCTCACTGGTGCCAGAGTAGGAGCAATTGTTCTTGCAACGCCACTTCGACACCGGAAAATCTTCTGTTTCCGGGGTATCGAACGAGAGGATCACCGTGGAAAGCGTCATGGTTCAGAGCGATCCGGTCGGCACCCACCGGGTGCTGGAGCCCGCGGGCGCGCTGCCCCAGGCGGCGCAGCGGCTCGACGTACGACGCGAGCTGTGGCCCGACGAGGTCCGGGTGCGCGTCGAGCGGCTCAACCTCGACGCGGCCTCGTTCCGTCAGCTCGCCGAGAAGCACGCCGGTGACGGCGACGCGGTCCGTGCCGAGGTACTCGACATCGTCGCCACCCGCGGCAAGATGCAGAACCCGGTCACCGGCTCCGGCGGGATGCTGATCGGGACCGTCGAGGAGGCCGGGCCGGACTCGCCGCTCGGCCTGAAGCAGGGGGACCGGGTCGCCACCCTGGTCAGCCTGACCCTGACCCCGCTGGTGATCGAGGACGGGCTGGTCCGCTGGGACGGGCGTTCCGAGCAGGTCCCCGCCGAGGGCTACGCGATTCTCTTCGGCCGATCCATCGCCGCGACGCTGCCCGCCGACCTCGACGACGAGATCGCGCTCAGCGTGATGGACGTCTGCGGCGCCCCGGCGCTGACGTCGCGGGTCGTCGCCCAGTACGAGGACCCGACTGTCGCGGTGATCGGCGCGGCCGGCAAGTCCGGCTCCCTGTCGCTGGCCGCGGCCGCGCACGCCGGCGCCGCCCGGACCATCGGCGTGGTCCCGCACGAGCGCGAGGCCGCGCTGCTGCACGAGGCCGGCCTGGCCGACCAGGTCGTCATCGCCGACGCCCGCGACCCGCTCGCGCTGCGCGACGCGGTCACCACGGCTGGGGGACCGGCCGACGTGACCGTGGTCTGCGTGGACGTCCCGGGCTGCGAGGGCGGCGCGATCCTGGCCACCGCCGAGCGGGGAACCGTGATCTTCTTCTCGATGGCGACCTCGTTCTCCGCCGCCGCGCTCGGCGCCGAAGGCGTGGCCGCGGACGTGACCATGCTGGTCGGCAACGGCTACGTGCCCGGGCACGCGTCGTACGCGCTGGACCGGTACCGCGACTCCGCCGGGGTCCGGACGATCTTCGAGAGTCGTCGATGAGCACCCTCGACCGCAAGCTGCACCTCGATCCGGCCACCGTCCGGCGGGCGCGCTCGCTGGCCCGCAAGGTCGGCAAGCCCATCGTCAAGCTCGCCACCGGCCACACCACCGTCTCGGTGGAGCGAGCCACGCTGCGCCTCGCCGGCCTGGCCGGTGCCGACTCCGAGGGCACGCCCTGGGTCAACCGGCTCGCTGACGTGGTCCGCGCCGACGTCGGTCTCGAGCACGGCCTGGCGCTGCCCGTCTGGGACGCGCTGGTCCGTGGTGAGGCCGAGGACCTGTCCACGCTGGCGCAGAAGGCCGCCGTCGGCTCGGTCCGGTTCCGGCTGCCCGAGGGTCGGGACGCGACCCGAGCGCGCAGTGCGGCGAAGAAGCAGGTCGGCGCCGGCGTACGACGCATCGACCAGCGCCGCAAGGAGCGGGACCGGCTCATCAAGAAGATCGGCGACGCCCCGCGGCAGCCGTGGATCTACCTGATCGTGGCCACCGGCGACATCATGGAGGACATCCCGCAGGCGCAGGCGGCCGCGCGCGAGGGCGCCGACGTCATCGCGGTCATCCGGAGCACCGGGCAGTCGCTGCTCGACTACGTGCCCGAGGGAGCCACCCGGGAGGGCTTCGCCGGCACCTACGCCACCCAGGAGAACTTCCGGCTGATGCGGGCCGCTCTGGACGAGACGTCGAAGGAGCTCGGCCGTTACGTGCGGCTGACCAACTACGCGTCCGGCCTGTGCATGCCGGAGATCGCCGCGCTCGCCGGGCTCGAGCGGCTGGACATGATGCTCAACGACTCGATGTACGGGATCCTCTTCCGCGACATCAACCCGGTCCGCACCTTCGTCGACCAGCGGTTCAGCCGGCAGGTGCACGCCCGCGCCGGCATCGTCATCAACACCGGCGAGGACAACTACCTGACCACCGCGGATGCGGTCGAGGCGGCTCACACGGTCACCGTCAGCCAGCTGCTCAACGAGTACTTCGCCAAGGAGGCCGGGCTCGAGGACTGGCAGCTCGGGCTCGGGCACGCCTTCGAGATCGACCCCGCCGTCCCGGAGAGCTTCCGGCTCGAGCTGGCGCACGCGCTGCTGGCCCGCGAGCTGTTCCCGGACGCCCCGCTGAAGTGGATGCCGCCGACGCGGCACATGACCGGCGACGTCTTCCGCGGCTACCTGCTCGACGGGTTCTTCAACCTGGCCGGGGCGCTGACCGGGCAGGGGATCCTGCTGGTCGGCATGATGACCGAGGCCGTGGTCACCCCGTGGCTCTCGGACCGCGACCTGGCGCTGCAGAACGTCCGCTACGTGCTCGACGCGGCCGGGGGACTGCGCGAGGACTTCCGGCCCGCGCGCGACGGCTTCATCGTCCAGCGTGCGCACCAGGTGCTCGCCGAGAGCATCGACCTGCTCGACGACATCGCCAACCACGAGAAGGGACTGCTCGACGCCATCGCCGACGGCACCTTCGGGCTGATGAAGCGCCCGGCGGACGGCGGCAAGGGCCTCGACGGCGTGGCGAAGAAGAGCAGCGGCTACTACAACCCGGCGACCGAGATCCTGGAGGCAGCCGAATGAGCGTTGTCCGACCCTACGGGGACACCACCGGGGACGGCATGGTGCAGCTGAGCTTCACGCTGCCCGTGAAGCACGACAAGGTCGCCGAGGGCGCCGCGGTCCAGCTGGCCAACAAGATGGGCATGGACCCGGCCCTCGTCGTGCACGCCAAGGCGATGGGCCCGGACTTCACGTTCTTCGTCGTCTACGGCCGGGTGCACCACCTGGTCGACACGTCCAAGGTCGAGGTCGTCGAGCGCGACTACCCGCTGCTCACCCCCAAGGAGGTCAACGCGGCGGTGAAGGCCCGGCTGCGGCGCCGGCTGACCGTCGTGGGGGCCTGTATCGGCACCGACGCGCACACCGTCGGCATCGACGCGATCCTCAACATCAAGGGGTTCGCGGGGGAGAAGGGCCTGGAGTACTACCGCGAGCTGCGCGTGGTGAACCTGGGCGCGCAGGTCTCGGTGCCCGAGCTCGTCGACCGCGCGATCACCGAGAAGGCCGATGCCGTCCTGGTCTCGCAGGTGGTCACCCAGCGCGACGCGCACCTGTTGAACACCCGGGAGATGTCCGCGGCCTTCCGGGAGGCCTTCCCGGCCGCCAGGAGGCCGTTGCTGGTCGTCGGTGGCCCGCGGTTCGACGAGACGATGGCCGGCGACCTGGGCGTGGACCGGGTCTTCGGCCGCGGCACCACGCCCGGCGAGGTCGCCAGCTTCCTGGTGCACCGGATCAAGGAGAAGAAGGCAGCGTGAAGACTGAAGCCTGCAGGGAAGGCCTGAGGATCACCCACCGCCGCTACGTGCCGTACTCGCACGCGCACTACGCCGGCAACCTGGTCGACGGCGCCTACAGCCTGGGCCTCTTCGGCGACGTGGCCACCGAGCTGTGCATCGTCACCGACGAGGACGAGGGTCTGTTCGCGTCCTACGCCGACGTCCAGTTCCGCCAGCCGGTGCGGGCCGGCGACGTCCTCGAGATCACCGCCGAGCTGGTCCGGGTGGGCAGCCGGTCGCGCGAGATCGCCTTCACCGCGACCGTCGTCGCGCGGGGCGGCGACGGCCCGCTGGAGTCCTCGGCGCGGGTGCTCGCCGAGCCGATCGTGGCCACCACCGCGACCGGCGTCTGCGTCGTCCCGGCCAGCTGAATTTCGGGGGTCGGCGTGTCCAGCGCGACACGCCGTCGGCCGCAAATTTCTTTCACTCTTTGTTGGCCCGCCGGCCACTCGCCTGACCTGCGGTTTCACCGCATCCGCGCAGGTCAGCGAACGCTTGACAGCAAGGGGCCTTCGTAGGTTGTGTTGCCTCGTTCCTCCAGGCAGATCGTTCCGGCGCGTGCGCCGCGACATGGAGGGAAAGCCTCACCGGCCGCCGCGGTGTGGGTGGACCCTCGCGGCGAGTCGCGGTCGCACAACTCGAACGGGAGAACACGGGGGGAGAGCGACGCCAGTAGACAACGGTCGTTCGGTGGCAGCCAGTCACCGCGCGGGCGGTCCGAAGGCCTCGACCCTCCCCCCGCCGCCTGCTTGAATTGCCTCCGCTGCGGTTGAATTGCCTCCGCTCCGCTCCGGCGTGCTGACGCCGCCTTGAGCGCCCTGTCTTCCCTCCTCACTCGCTCGCAAGCTCGCCATCGTTCGTCAGTCCAGACAGGGCGGGCGGCGCCAGCCTGGTGGTCGATGCCCTAGGTTCTTCGGGGATCTAGGGAGGGGAACGTTTCGTGGCACGGGCCGTCATTGTTGTTCCTACTTACAACGAGGTGCTCAACCTTGCTGAGGTGGTAGGCCGCGTTCGTGCTGCTGTTCCTGAGGTCGATGTCTTGGTGGTCGATGACGCGTCTCCCGACGGGACCGGGAAGGTGGCCGACGAGCTGGCTGCTGCCGATCCGCAGGTGCGGGTGCTGCACCGCGCCGCCAAGGAAGGGTTGGGGGCCGCCTACATCCATGGGTTCCGGGTCGCGCTCGAGGACGGCTACGAGGTCATCGGGGAGATGGACGCGGACGGCTCGCACCAGCCCGAGCAGCTGCCACGGCTGTTCGCCGCCCTGGCGGACGCCGACCTGGTGATCGGCTCGCGCTGGGTGCCCGGCGGCTCGGTGGTGAACTGGCCGTGGCACCGCTTGCTCCTCTCCCGCGGTGGCAACCTCTACACCCGGGCGCTGCTCGGCATCGGGGTGCGTGACGCGACCGCGGGCTTCCGCCTGTTCCGTCGTACGACGCTGGAGACGATCGACCTCGACACCGTGCAGGCCCTCGGCTACGTCTTCCAGGTCGAGCTCGCCTACCGGACCCTGCGCGCCGGACTGCGCGTGCGCGAGGTGCCCATCGAGTTCGTCGAACGGGTCCGCGGCGACTCCAAGATGACCCCAGAGGTCGCCCGCGAGTCACTGGCCCGGATCACCCGCTGGGGGCTGGCCGAACGACGCCGCCGCGGTTGACGCTCTTGGCTAGGTTGGCCCCATGACCGAACGCGTCGACCCGCCGCTGCAGGCGGGGGAGGCCGAGACCTTGCTCGGCTACCTGGACTACCACCGCGCGACGCTGCGGCGGAAGGTGGCCGGGCTGGACGCGGAGGCGCTCGCGCGGACCCTTTCGCCCTCGTCGATGACGCTCGGCGGCCTGGTGAGTCACCTGACCCTGGTCGAGGACCACTGGTTCTCGGTGGTGCTCGCCGGCAACAAGCCCGCGCCGCCCTGGGACGGCGTCGACTGGGACGCCGACAACGACTGGGACTGGCACATGGCCGCGGGGCTCACCCTCGACGAGCTGCTCACGCCGTACGACGAGACCGTGGCGCGCGTGGACGCCCTCATCGCTACCGCGCTCGAGGCCGCCGGCCCGGGCGCCCTGTCGGTGAAGACCAGCCGGCGCCAGGGCGTCCCGTTCAGCCTGCGCTGGATCCTGCTGCACATGATCGAGGAGTACGCCCGGCACAACGGGCACGCGGACCTGCTGCGCGAGTCGATCGACGGCGAGGTGGGCGAATGAGCGGCGCGCGGCGCCGGTTCCCCTGGGGGCTGCTGTTCCTGGCGTTCCTGATCGTGCCGATCATCGAGATCTACGTGCTCATCCAGGTCGGTCAGGTGATCGGGCCCTGGTGGACCATCCTGCTGCTGATCGCGGACAGCATCCTCGGCTCGTGGCTGCTGCGCCGCGAGGGCGCGAAGGCCTGGCAGGCGCTGCGGATCGCGCTCACCGAGGGCCGGATGCCGGCCAAGGAGCTGGCCGACGGCGCCCTCATCGTGCTCGGCGGCGCGCTCATGATCAGCCCCGGCTTCGTCACCGACGCGTTCGGGCTGCTGGCGATCCTGCCGTTCACCCGGCCGCTCGGGCGCCGGCTGCTGGCCCGCTTCGTGGCTCGGCGGCTCGTGGTCATCCCCGGGACGACGCCGGGACCCGGAAACACGCGTCGCCCCGGACCAGACGTGGTCCAGGGCGACGTGGTCGATCCGGAGTAGGGGTCAGGCGGAGGCCTTCTTCTTGGCCTTGGCCTTCGGCTTGACCGACTTGGCCGGGGTCTTGCCGCCGCGCGCGGTCGAGCGGGAGGCGGGCCGGTGCAGGTGCGCCGGGCCGATCTCCCCACCGCGGAGCAGCTCGAGCCGCTCGGTGAGGATGTCCTCCAGCTCGCTGATGGAGCGCCGCTCGAGCAGCATGTCCCAGTGAGTCCGGACCGGCTTCTCGGCCTTCTCCTCCGGCACGATGCCGTCGACGCTCAGGGCCACCTCGCCGCAGCGCGGGCACTCCCAGTTCGCCGGGACCTCGGCCTCGACGGACATGGTGATCTCGAAGACGTGGCCACGCGGGCACCGGTAGCCGACCTGCTGACGGGCGGCGAACTCGATGCCGCGCTCGTCCTCGAAGCTCTGGCCGCCGAGGCGCGCGCCTCGCAGTGTCCGATCTCCCACGGGAACCTCCCAAGTCTCGGTGCTGCCAGATCGTGGCGTCACCTCATGCGTACAACCTTGAAGACGGCCAGGCAAGCCGATCGTGACGCCGGATTCGTTTCGGGTGGGCGAACCGGCGGATCTACCGCCTGACACGTACCCAACGAACGGGGATCGAGCAGGATTCCCGGTCTGGACAGCCGAGACGGGGCTCACACGGACCGGCTCGCACGACCGGGGGTGCTAGACGACCGACGGCTCGACGTTCCCGGCCTCACGGATGCCCCGTTCCGGGTCCAGCCGGAGCAGGAAGAACGCGCCGAGGACGAAGAACACGATCAGCGCCAGGATCGCGGGCCGGTACGAGCCGGTGACCTGGAAGACCACCCCGAAGACCAGCGTCCCGAACCAGGAGGTGCCGCGCTCGGCGGCGCCGTACAGGGCGAAGTACTCACCCTCCCGGCCGCGGGGGATCAGCAGGCTGAAGAAGGACCGCGACAGCGCCTGGGTGCCACCGAGGACGATCCCGATCGCGATCGCGACGACGAGGAACAGCGCCACGTTCCTCTCCGGCAGCGCCAGGGCGGCCACCACGATCACCATCCACGCGAAGGTGCCCCACAAGATCGACCGGTAGGAGCCGTGACGCTCGGCCAGCCGGCCGAACAGCAGTGCCCCGCCGAAGGCGACGAACTGGATGAGCAGGATGGTCGCGATCAGCACGCTGGTGCCGAACTTCAGCTGCTTGTCGCCGTACGTCGAGGCGGCGTAGATCACCGTCTGGATGCCGTCGTTGTAGAACAGGTAGGCCAGCAGGAACGTCATCGTCATCGGGTAGCGGCGCAGGTCCTTCAGCGTCGCCCAGAGCTGGCCGAAGCTGCGGTGGACCAGCCCGCCCTCCTCGGGCAGCAGGTTGCGCGCCGGGTAGTCACGCAGCCGCAGGAACGGGATCAGCGTGAACGCCGCCCACCACACCGCCGCGGACAGCAGCGAGACCCGCACCGCCATCGACTTCGAGAGCCCGAAGGTGTCGTGGCCCAGGAACAGCACCAGGTTGAGCGCGAGCAGGATGCCGCCGCCGAGGTAGCCCCAGGCCCAGCCGCGCGAGGACGCCCGGTCACGCTCCTCCTCGGTGGAGATGTCCACCAGGATCGCGTTGTAGCAGACCAGCGAGCAGCCGGCCAGGATGCTGGCCGCGACCACCGCGAAGGCACCCAGCTGCCACTGGTCGTCCTGGAGGAAGAAGAGCAGCGCCCCGAAGAACGCCCCCGCCCAGGCGTAGGCCGCCATCTGCCGCTTCTTGCGCGCCGACCGGTCCACGAACGCACCGACGACCGGCAGCAGGAACGCGCTGGCGATGGTGGCGAAGCTGGTCAGGTACGACGGCAGCGAGCCCGCGGCCAGGTGCAGGCCGAGCAGCTCCACGGTCTTCTTGCAGGTGTCCTCGGCGTCGTCGCCGCAGCCGGCCGCCTTGCCGGCGACGGTGATCATGTACGGCGCGAACATCACCGAGAGCACCGTGGTGAAGAAGGCCGAGTTGGCCCAGTCGTACCAGTTCCAGGCCTTCTGCTGCTGGAGCCGGTCGAGCGGTGCCAGGTCGGCGATGCGCTGGACAGGTTCGTGGGTCATGCGGCGTCCTCCCAGAGTCCACGGCGGACGAGCACGTCCTTGAGCAGGTCGGTGCGGTCGGTGATGAGGCCGTCGACACCGAGGGCGACCAACCGGTCCATCTCGGCGGGCTCGTCGACGGTCCACACGTGCACGTGCGCCCCGGCCGCGTGCGCCCGTCGTACGAGCCCGGCGTCGACGATCCGCAGCCGCCCGCGCCGGACCGGGACCTGCAGCGCCGCCACCCGGCCGCGGGTGACCAGCCGGGCGAGCCGGGGGACCGGCAGGGTCAGGAACGCGGCCGCCTCGGCCGGCGCCGCCGAGGTGGCCACCCGGCCGCCGGTCAGCGCCCGGAACTGCCGCAGGCTGCTCAGCGAGAACGAGCCGACCAGCACCCGGTCGTGGGCGCCGGCCCGGTCCAGCAGCGCGGCCAGCGGGCGTACCGCCGCCGGCGACTTGAGGTCGATGTTGAATTGGCAGTCGGGGAAGGCCTCCAGCAGGTCGGCCATCCCCGGGACCGCGTGCTCACCGCCGATCCGCGCCAGCGCGACCTCGGCTGCCTGGGTGCTCGCCAGCGGCCCGGCCCGGTCGGTGACCCGGTCGAGCACCTCGTCGTGGAAGGCCACCAGGTGGCCGTCGCTGGTCGCGTGCACGTCGGTCTCGAGGTAGCGGTAGCCGAGCGCCACCGCGTGCTCGAACGCGTGCAGCGTGTTCTCCAGCCCACGCAGCTCGGGGTGCAGCGCGCCCCCGCGGTGCGCCATCGCGATCACGGTCCCCGCGGCCTCGTCGAGGTACGGGTAGCCCGTCACCGGTCGGTCCATCGCCTCCCTGCCTTCCCTCCCACCCGAGCAGTATCACGTGCCCGGGACGTCGACGGGCCGACACAGGCCGCGCGGCACCGGAGTTCTCCGGCGTTCGGGGAGTACCGTCTGGTGAGTGGAGATGACCTGCCCCCAGTGCCAAGGATCGATGACCGAGCGCCGGTACGCGCACGCCACGGTGCACCGGTGCGAGAGCTGTCAGGGGATGTTCCTGGCCCGCGCCGAGCTCGGCGCGCTGGTGGAGGCCGAGAACGACTGGCACTCCCACCAGTCCGCGAACACCGCCGCGCTGCCGCGCATCACCGCGGACATGTCCGCGCCGCCCCAGGCACCCGCCAGCCGGGCCTTCGTGGAGACCCTCTTCAAGCTCTGACCGCGTTCAGGCCTTCTCGTGGAAGGTCTCGATGCGGGCGCCGAGCTCGTTGAGCCGCTCGGCGAGGTCCTCGTAGCCGCGGTTGATGACGTAGACCGAGCGCAGCACCGAGGTGCCCTTCGAGGCCAGCATCGCCAGCAGGATCACCACCGCCGGGCGCAGGGCCGGCGGGCAGACGATCTCCGCCCCGGACCAGTGCGTCGGACCGTCGATCATCACCCGGTGCGGGTCGAGCAGGGTCACCCGGCCGCCGAGCTTGGTCAGCTCGGTCAGGTAGATCGCCCGGTTCTCGTAGACCCAGTCGTGCAGCAGCGTCTGCCCCTGGGCGACCGCGGCGATGACCGCGAAGAACGGCAGGTTGTCGATGTTCAGGCCCGGGAACGGCATCGGGTGGATCTTGTCGATGGGGGAGTGCAGCGGGCCGACGTGCGTGGTCAGGTCCACCAGCCGGGTCCGGCCGTTGGCCGCCACGTACTCCGCGGAGCGCTCGTAGCGGAAGCCCATCTCCTCCAGCAGCGCCAGCTCGATCTCCAGGAACTCGATGGGCACCCGGCGGATGGTGATCTCCGAGCCGGTCACGATCGCCGCGGCCAGCAGCGACATCGCCTCGATCGGGTCCTCGCTGGGCGCGTACTCGACGTCCACGTCGATGTGGCTGCGGCCGGTCACGGTGAGGGTCGTGGTGCCGATGCCCTCGATGCCGACGCCGAGCTCGGTCAGGTAGAAGCACAGGTCCTGGACCATGTAGTTGGGGCTGGCGTTGCGGATCACGGTGACGCCGTCGTACAGGGCCGCGGCCATCAGCGCGTTTTCGGTGACGGTGTCGCCGCGCTCGGTCAGCACGATCGGCCGGACCGGCGCGACCCCCGCGGTGACCTCGGCGTGGTAGCTGCCGTCGGTGGCCTTGACCTCCAGGCCGAACGGGCGCAGCGCGGCCAGGTGCGGCTCGACCGTCCGGGTGCCCAGGTCGCAGCCGCCCGCGTACGGCAGCTGGAACTCGCTGCTGCGGTGCAGCAGCGGGCCGAGGAACATGATGACCGACCTCGTACGACGTGCCGCGGTGCCGTCGATGGCGCGCAGGTCCAGCTCGGCCGGCGGCACGATCTCCAGGTCGTTGTCGTCGTTGAGCCAGCGGGTCTGCACACCGAGGCTCTGCAGCACCTCGAGCAGCCGGTTGACCTCCTCGATCCGGGCGACCCGGCGCAGCGTGGTCCGGCCACGGTTGAGTAGCGAGGCGCACAGCAGTGCGACGCCGGCGTTCTTGGAGGTCTTCACGTCGATGCTGCCCGAGAGCGTGGTCGGGCCGGTGACGCGCAGGTGCACCGGGCCGCCGCCGATGCTGACCAGCTGCTCGTCGAGGGCCTCGCCGATCCGGGCGAGCATCTCCAGGGAGACGTTCTGGTGACCCCGCTCGATCCGGTTGATCGCGCTCTGGCTGGTGCTGAGCGCGTCGGCGAGCTGCTGCTGGGTCCAGCCGCGGTGCTGGCGGGCGCTGCGGATCAGGGTGCCGATCTGGCTGAGGTACTCCGAGGTCACCTCCTGACGTTATCTCAGATATGAGATACGGCCAATCGCCAGGCGGTCTGGAAGGATCGAAAGATGCGAGTCACCACGATCCACGGTCCCGGCGACATCCGGCTGGAGGACCGTCCGGTCCCCGAGCTCACCGCCCCGACGGACGCCGTCATCAAGATCACCGCCGGCTGCATCTGCGGCTCGGACCTGTGGCCGTACCGCGGCGAGAACCCGATCACCCCGGGCTCGACGATCGGGCACGAGATGGTCGGCGTGGTCGAGGAGGTCGGCGCCGAGGTTCGCGACTTCAAGCCCGGCGACTTCGTGGTGGTGCCCTTCTGCACCTGCGACAACACCTGCCCGCACTGCCGCAACGGCGCCCAGTCGGCCTGCCAGAACGTCGGCTGGACCACCGGCGGGCAGGGGGAGTACGGCCTGGTCGGCCAGGCCGACGGCAGCCTGGTCAAGACCGACGGGATGCCCGACGAGTCCATGATTCCCTCGCTGCTGACCCTCTCCGACGTGTTCCCGACCGGCTGGCACTGCGCGGTCGCGGCGCGGGTCAAGAAGGGCGACACCGTGGTCGTCGTCGGCGACGGCGCGGTCGGCCTGTGCGGCGTGCTCGCCGCGGTGCAGCTGGGCGCCGAGCGGGTGGTCGCGATGTCGCGCCACGAGGACCGCCAGCTGGTCGCGAAGGCCTTCGGCGCCACCCACGTGATCCCCGAGCGCGGGGCGGAGGGCGCCGAGGCGGTGATGGAGCTGACCGACGGGGTCGGCGCGGACGCGGTGCTGGAGTGCGTCGGCACCGACGACTCGATGCGGCAGGCGTTCACGGTCGCGCGGCCGGGCTCGATGGTCGGCTTCGTGGGCGTGCCGCACGGGGTGAAGCTGCCGGTACGACGGATGTTCAGCAACAACGTCGGGCTCGCCGGCGGCGTGGCTCCCGTACGGCGGTACCTGCCGGAGCTGCTCGACCTGGTCGTCTCCGGCGCCGTGAACCCGGGTCTCGTCTTCGACTCGGTGCTGCCGCTGGCCGAGGTCGCCGAGGGCTACCGGGCGATGGACGAGCGCCGCGCGATCAAGGTGCTGCTGCAGAGTTGAATTGCCTCGCTTCGCTCGGCGTGCCGGCGCGCCTCTGACGATCCGTCTTCCCTCCTTCGCGGGCTCGCTAGCGCTCGCCCTCGCTGCGTCAGTCCAGACGGATCGGGCGCGCGGGCGGGGTGGTTGCGCGAGGCCCTCCAACCCGGTCTAGCGAACCGGCCTGCGCGTCGGGGATTCCGGGCATACGATGCCAAAAGGCGGGGGCAGGGAGCATCGCCTCCGTCTGTCGACCGAGCCGGCGAGGCTCGGGCGGACAAGGGAGCAGGCGGATGACGAAGAGCCTGGGGAGTGAGCCGCTCGTCGACATCGTGCACCAGTGCGCGATCGCCGAGAACGACCTCGTCCTGTTCAAGGGCGTGCTGCCGGTGCTCCGCGACCTGGCCGGCGCCGCGTTCGCCGGCGTGGTCGCGGCCGGGCACGACGGACCGGTCCTCGTGCACACCGACGGCCTCGACCTGCCGTCCGCCGCCGTCGAGGCCCCGGGCGAGGGCCGGGGCGGTGCGCCGCTCCCGGAGGCGTGGGCCTCGGCCGGCCTCGAGCACCTCCTCGCGCAGACCCTGGCCGGGCACCTCGGCGTCCTCGTCCTCGGGTGGAAGAGCGAGCCCCCGGCCGGCGACCCGCTCCTCGGGGCAGCCCTGGACGCCATCGGCACCGCGGCCGAACGGCAGCACGTGAGCGACGAGCTGGCCGACCTGGCGCTGCGCGTGGACAGCGCCCAGCACCTGGCCGGGATGGGCGACTACGACTGGCACATCCCCACCGACACCAACCGCTGGAGTGATCAGCTCTACCGGATCTACGGCTTCGAGCCGCAGTCGTTCAACCCGTCGTACGAGCGTTTCCTGTCCAACATCCACCCCGACGACCAGGACCGGATCCGCGGCATCCACCAGCAGGCGTACGCGACCGGCGAGCCGTACCAGATGATCGAGCGCATCGTCCGGCCCGACGGCGAGGTCCGTTACCTGTCCTCGAACGGCGAGGTCATCATGGACACGAGCGGGACGCCGGTGCGGATGCGCGGCACCTGCATCGACGTCACCGAGCGGGTCCTGGCCGAGCACGAGCGCGAGCGGGTCGGCGAGCGCTTCCGCGGGCTCGTCGAGGCGTCCCCGGACGCGATCCTCGTGCTCGACGCGGCCGAGCGGATCATCCAGGTGAACCAGCGCGCGATCTCGCTGCTCGGCGGCGACCCGACCGGGCACCCGGTGGCCCAGGTGCTGCCCGGCGGCGCGCACAGCGGCCAGGCCGTCGCGGCCACGACGCTGGCCGGGAACCGGCTGCTGCTCGACGTGGCCACCGCGGAGCTCAGCGAGACCGACCACCAGCTGCGCACGGCCGCCTTCCTCGTCGACGCCGCCCCGAGGCTCGAGCGCGAGGCGATGGCCGCCCGGCTCGGCGAGCTGCAGCTGCGCCGCCGGCAGGCGCTGGAGATCAACGACAACATCGTCCAGGGACTCAGCTCGATCGCCTACGCGCTCGACCAGGGCGACACCCACGCCGCCGGCGACTACACCGGCCGCACCCTGGCCGCTGCGCGGAACATGATGGACGACCTGCTCGAGCCGTCCGGCCAGGAGCTCGGGCCCGGCGACCTCGTGCGCAGCGAGGCCAGTGACCTGGAGGCGCGGGTCAGCACGGAGCCGGAGCCGGTCGCGCTGGCCGACCCACCCGCCGACGACGCCCGGACCTACCGGCTGCTCGTCGTCGACGACGCCGAGGACATCCGCACCCTGATCCGGCTCAAGCTCGGTCGCGAGGCGGGGCTCGAGGTGGTCGGCGAGGCGGCGGACGGGCAGCAGGCCGTCGAGATGGCCCGGGCGCTGCAGCCGGACCTGGTGCTGCTGGACATGGCGATGCCCCGGATGGACGGGCTGCAGGCGCTGCCCCTGATCCGCGACGCGGTGCCCGGGGTCCGGGTGGTGGTGCTCTCCGGCTTCAACCAGTCCACGCTCGAGCGTGAGGCGCTGGCCGCCGGTGCGGACCGGTACGTCGTCAAGGGCGGGCCGATGCGCGAGATCGTCGAGGTCGTCACCGACCTGCTCGGCCTGCGCTGAACCCGCCCCGGGATGATGGGGCGCATGAGCCACGAGGTCACGTCCGCCCCGGCGCCGTACGAGCCCGGGAAGAGCCTGCAGGAGCAGTACTTCCCGGCGCTGCCGTGCTTCGGGTGCGGGCCGGCCAACGAGAGGGGGCTGCGGCTGCGCAGCCACGTCGGGGACGACGGGCTGGTCCGGGCCCGGTTCCTGCCGTGGCCCGAGCACGACAACGGCCTCGGGTTCCTCAACGGCGGCATCATCTGCACCGTCCTGGACTGCCACAGCGCCGCCGCGGTCACCCACGCCGCGTTCGGGAACGGCTGGACGCCGCTGGGCGACGCGCTGCTGCCGTACGTCACCGCAGGACTCGACGTGCGCTACCTGCGCCCGGCACCGCTGACCGAGGAGGTCACCCTGGTCGCGGAGATGACCGAGGTCAGCGAGCCGCAGCTGACCGCCCGGGTGTGGCTGGAGTGGGACGGCAAGCCGCGCGCCGAGGCGACCGCGGTCTGGAGGCGGTGGCGTCCGCGGGCGTGATGGCGTAATGGAACGGGGCCCGAACACGTCTACCGCTGCGTGACCGACTTCTCCCCGTACACGTACACCCCGTCCCGCTGGGCCAGCTGGACCTCGAGGGCCGGCGTCCGCCTCCTCACGCTCGGGGCGGTGGCGATCCTGCACCTGGAGAGGAGGATCACCCGCGCGCACCGCTGACCGGCCCGCCCCGCCGCTGCTAGGTTCCGCCCCATGCGCGCCGTGATCTGCCACGAGTCCGAGCTCTCCGTCGGCGAGGTCGAGGACCCGCGGCCCGGGCCCGGGCAGGTGCTGCTCGAGGTCACCCGCTGCGGTATCTGCGGCTCCGACCTGCACGCCCGCCGGCACGCGGACACGGTCGCGGAGACCGCCGCCGAGACCGGCTACGACGGCTTCATGCGCTCCCGCGACCGGATCGTGCTCGGGCACGAGTTCTCCGGCGTCGTGGTCGAGCGGGGCAAGGGCAGCAAGCTCGCCGAGGGCACCCCGGTGGTCTCGTTCCCGCTGCTGCGCGCGTCCGGCGCGGTGCACGCGACCGGGCTGTCGCCGTACGCGCCGGGTGGCTACGCCGAGCGGGTGCTCGCCCAGGACGCGCTGTCGCTGCCCGTCCCCAACGGCCTGCCGACCGACCTCGCGGCGCTGACCGAGCCGATGGCCGTCGGCCTGCACGCCGTACGACGGGGAGAGGTCGGCAAGGGCCAGGTGGCGGTCGTCATCGGCTGTGGCCCGGTCGGCCTCGCGGTGATCGCGATGCTCAAGGCCCAGGGCGTGAAGACCGTGGTCGCCAGCGACTACTCGGCGGGCCGGCGCGCGCTCGCCTCGACCGTCGGCGCGGACGTGGTGGTCGACCCGGCCGTGGAGTCACCGTTCTCCACGGCCGCCGGGCACGGCCACCTCACCCATGCGCCCGACGTGTTCGAGCTCGGTGTCGCCAGCGTCGAGAAGCTGAGCAAGCTGCCGTTCCTGCCCTGGCAGTCGGTCTGGCGGGCCGCCGAGAAGGTCGGCGCCGCCACTCCCAAGGCACCGGTCGTCTTCGAGTGCGTCGGCGTTCCCGGCGTGATCGACGAGCTGATCTCGACGGCGCCGCTCTACGCGCGAATCGTCGTCGTCGGCGTCTGCATGGAGCCGGACCGGATCCGGCCGGCGATGGCGATCAACAAGGAGACCGACCTGCGCTTCGTGCTCGGCTACACCCCGCTGGAGTTCAGCGACGCGCTGCGCCTGCTCGCCGAGGGAAAGGTCGACGCCGAGCCGCTGGTCACGGGAGTGGTCGGCCTCGACGGGGTGGCCGGCGCCTTCGACGCGCTCGCCGACCCGGAGAAGCACGCCAAGATCCTCATCGACCCGCGCAGCGAGGCGACCGCGCCCGTCCCGCGCTGACCCCGGGATCCAGACAACCGGGATCCTGACCTCCGGGTCCCGGGACAAATCGCCTCGAAGATCGGGACGCCGAACCCTCCCGGTCGGGACACCGGGCCCAGCAGATTCCTCTCGTCACCTGAACGAGCGAGAGGAAACTCCATGCCATCCGCGTCCCTGCGCCGCGTCGTCCTGGCCGCGCTCGCGGCCACCGCCATCTCCGGCACGGCGGCCCTGCCCGCCGACGCCGCCGTGACCTGTGGCGGCAAGCGAGCCACCATCGTCGGCAACGCCCAGGCCAACGTCCTGCGCGGCACCCCGCGTGCGGACGTGATCGTCGGCGCCGGCGGCAACGACCGGATCTACGGCGGCGGTGGCAACGACCTCATCTGCGGCAGCGCCGGCAACGACCTGATCGACGCCGGCCCGGGCCGCGACGTGGTGCGCGGCGGCACCGACAACGACGTCATCAGCACCGGCACCGGTACCGGCGACGTCGCCTACGGCGAGGCCGGCATCGACAAGATCACCGTCCGGGCCACCAGCGCGAGCGCGTTCGGCGGACCCGGGATCGACCGGCTCGTGTCCACGGCCGACAACGCCCTGCTCTCCGGTGACGACGCCAACGACACCATCACCGGCGGCCCGTACCGCGACCGCATCTCGGGCGGTCGTGGTGCGGACCGGATCCGCGGTGGCTCCGGCAACGACGTCATCGACGGCGGCGCCGACCGCGACGAGGTGCACGGCGACGGCGGGAACGACCGGGTCAGCACCGGCGGCGGCGCCCACGACTTCGCCTGGGGCGAGGCCGGCGCCGACACCATCACGCTCGCCGCCTTCGGCGCGGCCGGGTTCGGTGGGCCGGGCAACGACACCATCGTCTCCAGCGTCGGGAACACCCTGCTCGACGGCGGGGACGACGACGACGTGCTCGCCGGTGGTCCGGCGTACGACATGGTCGACGGCGGCCCGGGCGCGGACACCGCCACCGGTGGCGGCGGACGCGACGAGGTGCACGGCGGCCCCGGCGACGACCACCTGGGCTCGGGAAGCGGCTCGAACGACTTCGTCTTCGGCGAGGACGGCGACGACGAGATCGACGTCGCCGCGCCCGGTGGGCTCGGCCGGGGCGGGCCCGGAAGCGACACCCTGTGGACCTCGGTCGGCGGCGTCCTGCTCGAGGGCAACGAGGACGACGACACCCTCGACGGCGGCGCCTACCTGGACAACCTCGACGGCGGCGACGGCAACGACGCGATCTCCGGCCACGAGGGCGACGACAGGATCGACGGCGGCGCCGGCAACGACGTCATCAACGGGGACGACGGCGCCGACACGATCTCGGCAGGGGAGGGGACCGACTTCTGCTCCGGCGGCGGCGGCACCGACACCTGCGACGGCGGCACCCCGGGCCCGCAGGAGAACACCCCGTCCGACCCGGACGTGTGCGACGAGACCGTCGAGACGATGGTCTCGTGCCGGGTTGGGTTCCCGGACCGGCTCACGGTCAGGCTCGCGGGGTACAGCGACTACAAGCCCGCCGGCACCCACACCGAGCACACCACCTGGACCGCGAGCGTGACCCTGGTCAAGTACGGCGAGCTGGAAGGTCACGAGCACTACCGGATCGAGTCCGGGTCGGGCAGCTTCGACGTCACCGGCAACAACGACGCCTGCTCGATCAAGGGCAGCGGCGACATGGACGGCAGCAAGCTCTGGGCGCTGCTCGACCTGGACACCGTCAACGGCACCTACTACTGGGAGTTCCGTGGCGAGGAGTTCGCGCCGGTCACCTGGACGTGCCCGACCGAGTCGTTCCCGACGACGGCGACCATGGCGATCGGCAACGCGGTCCCCAGCGCGACCTGGGACCCGCTCTCCCCGCAGCTGCACGTCGACGGCACCGACGACGCCGACTTCGGCAACGACGTCACCGAGCACTGGACCTGGTCGATCGAGCCCGCTCCCGCGGCCTGACCATCAGCGACGACGAGAAGGACGAACCATGAAGACCCGAGCCACCCTGCTCACGCTCGCCCTCGCGGCCCTGACCTGCCTGCCCGCGGCCGGCCCCGCCCAGGCGGCCGGCACCGGCCCGTACTTCGTGGCCGACCTGAGCCCGGGGAGGGGCGGCATCTCCGTCGACACCGGCGCGGTCGCCACCCTCGGCAGCCGGCTGTTCTTCAACGCCTGGACCGCCGAGACCGGCAGCGAGCTGTTCGTGACCGACGGCACGACGGCCGGCACGCACCTGGTCAGCGACGCCCTGCCGGGCACGGGCGGGTCCAACCCGCAGCACCTGCTCGCGTTCGGCGGCCGGATCTACTACAGCGCGCAGGACGACGCCGGGGACACCGAGCTGTGGACCAGCGACGGCACCGCGGCGGGCACCACGCGACTGCTCGACCTGAATGCCGCCGGGAGCAGCCGGCCCGACGACCTGGTCGACCTCGGGGACCGGTTCGCCTTCGTGGCGAGCGCCGATGCCTCGGGCGATCCCGAGCTCTGGACCAGCAAGGGCACCGCGGCGACGACGGTCCCGGTCACGCAGACCGATCTGTCCTCGATCGACGCCCCGGTGCGGCTGGGCTCGAAGGTCGTCTTCGAAGGCGCAGCCGACGTCGGCAGCGAGCCGTACGTCCTCGACCCGGCCACCGGGAAGGTCACCCTGCTGCGCGACATCAACCCGGGCACCAGCGGCTCGCTGCCGTACGCGCTGCACCGCGAAGCCGTCCTCGGAGGCCGGCTCTACTTCGCCGCTTGGGGCGGGGACGCGCAGGGCACCGAGCTGTGGCGCACCGACGGCACGCCGGAGGGCACCGAGCTGGTCGAGGACATCGACCCGGGCGCCGGCAGTGGCAACCCGTCCGGCTTCTGGGTCGCCGGGAACGCGCTCTACTTCGGCGCGCGGAACGACACCGGGGGGCAGGAGCTGTGGCGCACCGACGGGGCCACGACGGCCCTGGTGCGCGACATCGCCCCAGGTGCCGCGCACTCGGGTCCGCAGCCGGGCACGACCGTGGGCACCACGATGCTGTTCAGCGCCACCACCGAGGGGACCGGCGTGGAGCTCTGGGCCAGCCAGGGCACCGCGGCGAGCACGCACCAGGTCGCGGACATCAACCCCGGGCAGGGGAGCGGGATCACCAACAGCCAGCTGTTCCGGGTCGGCTCGGCCGTCTACTTCTCCGGGTACGACGGCGAGACCCACGGCGAGGAGCTCTGGCGCAGCGACGGGACCGCCGCCGGCACCCGGATGGTCGGCGACGTCGGCGCCGGGGCGACCTGGGTCGACCTGCTCGGCGCCACCGCGACCACCGTCTTCTTCACCACCAACGACGGCGTGCACGGGATGGAGCTGTGGGCCTACCGGCCGCCGGCCCCGGTCCCGGCTCCGCGGGTGGCGACGACCACCCGGGCCCTGCCGGCGTCGTGGTACTCGAGGACGAAGGCAGCGCGGAAGCGGATCGTGGTCCCGGTGCGGGTCGGCGCGTCCGGCCGGGTGCCGCAGGGCCGGGTGGTCATCAAGCGCCGCGGCGTCGTCTGGGGTTCTGCCACGCTGGTCTCCGGGGTCGTGAAGGTGCGGCTGACCCGGCCGCTGCGGCCCGGCCGCTACACCGGCTTCACGGCGACGTACGGCGGAAGCAGCACCTGCCTGCACTCGGTCTCGGCTCCGTTCCGGATCGTCGTACGACGCTGAGATCCGCCGAGTCATCCTCGCCGAGTAATGGGAGAGGGGTCTCGCCCGTCTGTCGTGCAGTGCCCGCTGTGGGCGTCGTACGACGGAAGGAAGAACCGTGGTCGGACTCGTGCTCTGGACCGTGATCGGTGGTGTGGTCATCGGCCTGCTCGGCAAGCTGGTCGCCCCCGGCGACCGGGACAACGTGCCGCTGTGGGTGACGGTGATCTGCGGTATCGCCGGGATCCTGGTCGGCAACCTGCTCTACGTGGGCCCGTTCAACGGCGCCGCGAACACCCCCGGCGTGGACTGGCTCCGGCACGTCCTCCAGGTCGGCGTCGCGGCGGTCGCGGTGATGGTGGCGGCGGCGGTGCTCGGCAGGCGGGCCCGCCGCTAGCGAGAGCGGGGAGGGTTCGCGGGGCCGGTCCACGGGTACCAGGACCGCATGACCGAGACGCCTCGCGAACCCGCCTCCGCCGCGGAGGAGGAGCACGTCCGGAGCCGGGCGGAGCTGCTGCCCGAGGAGCGCGCCGCCGGCAGCGACGACCCGCAGGCCCAGGCCGAGCAGATCCTGCACGAGTCCGAGGAGCGCACCGAGCACCCCGAGGAGACCGAGGCGGAGTCGACGCAGACATCGACGCCCGACCAGCGACCTTCCGAGGAGCCGTAGCGCCTGTTGCTCGTCGCTGTATCAGGGCGAGCGGATCCTCCCTCTGGAGTGCAGAGCCCGGCAGCGGGCCGGGCGGACCAAGGGAGCAACCTCATGTGGGACCCGGACAACTTTCCCGGCGCTGACAACGTGCCGTGGCAGCTGCTCATCAGGGCGCGGTTCGTGCACGAGCTCGATGCCGTGATCGCCTCGACCGTCGTGCACCACGTCGCCGCGGTGGCCTCGGTCGACGCCACCCGGACCGTGGCCGGCGCCGCTCAGAAGGCGATCGCGCACGCGAGCCGGGAGCAGGCCTCGCCCGAGCAGCGGGTGGCGGCTTTCGACGCCGCGATGGACTTCGACGACTGGTGCCCGACCCGGCCGCGCCCGTGGCCGTGGCCCGGCCCGCGGCGTGACTTCGCCGAGCTGGCCGACCCGATCGCCGACCTGGTCATCACCAAGGCGGCCGAGCTGGTCAAGGTCGGCGGGTCCGAGGCGCTGCAGCAGACGCTCGGTGCCGCCCTGGCCGAGGTCGCGGGCTGAGACCGGTGCCACGTCGCGCCGCGCCCGGCCCGGGACGGGTGGGGGATGTCGGCGCGGCGTGGCACCATCGACCCGTGAGCACGCCGACGACCGATGCGCAGCGGCTGCGCGACCTGGCTCTGCTGCGCCAGGTCCGCGACCGGATCGACCGGGAGTACGCGCAACCGCTCAACGTGGAGGCGCTGGCCCGGGGCGTGCACATGTCCGCCGGGCACCTGAGCCGGGAGTTCAAGCGCGTCTACGGCGAGTCGCCGTACAGCTACCTGATGACCCGGCGGATCGAGCGGGCCAAGGCGCTGCTGGACCGCGGCGACCTGAGCGTGACCGAGGTCTGCTTCACGGTCGGCTGCCAGTCGCTGGGCACGTTCAGCACCCGGTTCACCGAGCTGGTCGGGATGCCGCCGAGCGTCTACCGCGACCAGGCTGCCGGCGCCACCGAGGGCATCCCGTCGTGCCTCACCAAGCAGGTCGCCCGGCCCCTGCGCCGCCCCGCGACGAATTGACATCTTTGGACATTTCCGCGCCGCTTGCGGCGGAAAAAAACTGACCTCTCGAGGTCCGCTCTTTCACCACCGCCCGGGCATTCGGTGTTGACTTCCCACGCGTCCAGCGGGTCCCCGCCGGACCTGACGAGGGAGGTTCACCATGATGCGACGCGTCCTCGCGACCGTCCTGCTCGTTGCCGGTCTGACGGCCCTGGCCGCTCCGGCGTACGCGGAAGGCAGCTTCACCAGCTACATGCGGGGCTGGCTCACCGGCCTCGAGACCCGGAGCTGGGACGACAAGAACGCCGACGACGTCTCGACGCGGTTCGGGGCGAAGGGCTGCTCGTACGACACCGGCAAGGACGTCGGCTCGATCGCGATGGAGCTGAACCGCAACGACACCTGGACCCCTGACGAGCACTACGGCACCAAGACGGTCGCGTGCAACAACTCGACGGTGACCACGGTCGGCTGGGGAGACAAGGGCAAGGGCAACTTCGACATGACGCTCAAGCTCATCGACGGCCGGGTCACCTCGTGCTGCGGCAAGCTCGACGTCGACTACGTCAAGGTCTCCTACTGAGGCGCGGCACCGGCGCACCGTGAACCTGACCTTCGAGGACGTCCGGTACTCCTACCGGCGGCGTGACCGGCCGGTGCTCGACGGCCTGCGGCTGTCGATCCCGGCGGGACGCACGATCCTCCTGGGGCCCAACGGGGCAGGCAAGTCCACGCTGCTCGCGATCGCTGCCTCGGTCCTGCCCCTGGGAGAGGGCCGAGGCAGGGTGGCGGTCGACGGCGTCACTCCCGACCGCCGGGGGAGCCGCGTGCGCTTCCGGCGACGCGTGGCGTGGATGCCCCAGACCGTGACGCCTGCGGCCGGAGTCACGGTGCGACAGCAGGTCGCTCTGCACGGATGGCTGGCCGGCATGCCCCGGACCGCAGCCTGGACCGAAGCACGGAGGGCGCTGGTCCAGGTCGGGCTGGAGCAGCTCGCCGACGCCCGTTCCACCCGGCTCTCCGGAGGCCAGCGTGCTCGCATGGGTCTGGCCCAGGCACTCGTGCACGCCGCGGACGTCCTCCTGCTCGACGAGCCGACGGCCGCGCTCGACCCGGACCAGAAGGAGGCCTTCGTCTCGCTGCTCGCCCGGGTCTCCGGCGACAAGGTGGTCGTGGTCTCCAGCCACGACGTGAGCGATCTCGAGGCGAGCTACGACCGCGTCGTGGTGCTCGAGGAGGGCCAGGTCAGGTTCGAGGGACCGACTGCCGCCTTCCTCCGGAACGGCGCTGAGACCCGGCGGCCTGTCGACGCCTACCGGGCCGTGCTGCGACGGTCATGAGCGGCCTCGATCGGTGGTGGCTGTGGCGCACGCAGAGCACGGTCGTGCTGAGCCCGGTGCTCGTCGTGCTCGGGTGCCTGGTGTCGCTGAGCAACGCTGACTACGCGGATCCGTACTGGCTGGACCTGTCGTCGAAGTCGACGGTGTCCGTGCTCTTCCTCGCGCCCGGCTTCGCCGCCCTCGCCGCCTGGGACGGCGCGCGCTGGCGCCGCCTGGCACCGGCAGCGGTCCGGTCCTGGATCGCCCTGCTCGCCCTCTGCCTCAGCGCCGTTGCCCTGGCCACGCTGCTCACCTTCGCGATCACCCTGCTGGTCCTCGACGTCCAGGTCCGTCCGGCCGGCGGAGCGCCGCGGCTGGACGTGCTCGCGCTCGGTGTCCTGGTGGTGAGTGCGTACGCTGCCGTCGGGTTCGTTCTCGGCCGGTACCTGCCCCGCCTGATCGCCGCGCCGCTGGCGTTCGGCCTGGTCTGGGGGTGGGTCGCCTTCACCCCGGCAGTGCAGCCGTTCTGGATGCGGAACGTCACCGGCAACCTCGGGACGTCCTGCTGCGCGCTGGACGTGGAGCTGGTCCCGCTGGCTCTGGTCGCCCCGGGGCTGCTGGCCGTGGCGCTGCTGGCGAGCGCCGCCGTGGTGCTCGCCTGGTCGTGGCGCCGTGCGGCGTGGGTCGTCGCGGCCCTGCTCGTCGCGGGATCGCTCGCCGCCGCGGCGAGCATGATGAGACCGGTCGGCGCCGATCCGGTCCAGCGTCGTACGGGCTCGCAGGTGTGCGTGACCGCCGGCTCACGCAGCTTCTGCGCCTGGCCCGAGCACGACGGCAGGCTCCGGCGCGCCGCGCCCAGCCTGGGCCGCACGGCGCAGCGCCTCGCGGCGACCGGGCTCGACGTGCCACCGCGACTGCGCGAGAGCACCAGGGCGCCGGGTGGGTGGTCCTTCAGCCTCGGAGGCGGCAACCCCGACCAGTGGGGGAAGACCCTCGCGGTCTCTCCGCTCGACGAGCTCCCGCCCCCGTGCACCGACCGGACCGGCGGCGTCTGGCCGGCGGGGGAGAACCTGGAGCTGGCCGGCGCGTGGCTGCTCACCGCCGGCGGCGCCGACGAGGCCTTCGCGGCCGAAGCGCAGGGGGCGTCGCTGCGCCGGCTGCGCGAGCTGCGCGCGCTGCCGGTCGGCGACCAGGTGCACTGGTACGCGCGCGCCTACGCCGCGATGCAGACCTGCGAGCCCGTGTCGTGACGGGCCTGCTCCGGGCGACCCGCATGCCGATCCTGGGGAGCGTGGCGCTCGCGACCGGCGTGCTCAGCGGCCTCCTGCGCGGGGCAACCGCACCCGTGCCGAGCCTGAGCCTCGGTGCCGTCTCGCCTGTGCCCGTGGTGGCGGTGATCGCGCTCGTCCCGGCGATCGCCGTGACCTGGGGATGGTCCGGCTTGGGCTGGGAGGCGACGGCCGCGGCCGCCAGGAGCACCTGGCTGCTCGTCGCACCGCTCCTGGTGACCAACCTGGCCGCCTTCGCTCTCGGCTCCTGGCTCGTCGGTGGCTCCGGGTCGCTGCTGGAGAGCGGCCGGAACGCCTGCGGCCTGCTCGGCCTGGCCCTCCTGGGCTGCCTCGCCCTGGGTGAACGCGGCGCGGTCGCGGTACCGACCGGATACCTGCTCGCCGCCTTCCTGCTCGGCCGGGGTTCCGGTCGCAGCGAGCCGTGGTGGTGGGCCTGGGTCCTCTCCGACGGCGGCAGCGTGGTGGCTGGGGGCTCGGCGATCGCCCTCCTTCTCGGCGGCGTGCTCGTCCTGCCGCGGATCCCCGTGGCGGTCCTGCGCCGCGGGGAGCGCTGAGATGGGTCAGGAATCGAGAAGCGCCCACCGCGCGGGCGCCACTAGCGTGACGGCCATGGAGATCACGATTCACTACGCGTTCCTGCCGCACACCGACGGCGAGGCCGCACTCGCCTTCTACCGCGACACCCTGGGCTTCGAGGTCCGCCAGGACGTCGGCTACGAGGGCATGCGCTGGCTGACCGTCGGCCCGCCCAACCAGCCCGGCACCGCCGTGGTGCTGCACCCGCCGGCCGTCGACCCGGGGCTCACCGAGGACGAGCGCGCCACCATCCTCGAGCTGATCGCCAAGGGCAGCTACGGCAGCGCACTCACGCTGGCGACCGACGACCTCGACAAGCTGTTCAAGAAGCTGGTCGACAGCGGCGCCGACGTGCTCCAGGAGCCGACCGACCAGCCGTACGGCGTGCGCGACTGCGCTTTCCGCGACCCGACCGGCAACCTGTTGCGCATCAACGAGGTCCGCTGAGCGTGGCCGCCCCGCGCGACCTGGCGACCCGCAAGGCCGACGCGCTGGCGCTGCTGGCGACCCCGGCGATCGACGTCTGGGTCGCCACCGCGTCGGCGGCCGGTGCGCCGTACCTGGTGCCGGTCTCGCTGGCCTGGGTCGGGGAACGTGCGGTCATCGCGATCCCGGCGGACTCGGTCACCGCCCGCAACCTGATCGCGAACGAGACGGCGCGTCTCGCCGTCGGCCCGACCCGCGACGTGGTGATGATCGACGCGGTGCTGGAGCGGAGCGTCGAGGTCGGCGCTGACGAGGCGCTGGGGGAGGCCTTCGCCGGCCAGGCCGACTGGGATCCGCGCCGGGACACGGGCTACCTGTTCCTGGTGCTGAGGCCGGTGCGGACCCAGGCTTGGCGCGAGGCGAACGAGATGCGGGGTCGTACGCTCATGCGCGACGGGGCCTGGGAGATCTGAGAGGGCTGGGAGAAGGGATGGCGATGGAGAAGGCGGACAGCCACGAGCTGATCCGGGTGCAGGGTGCCCGGGAGAACAACCTCAAGGACGTCGACGTCGAGATCCCGAAGCGTCGGCTGACGGTGTTCACCGGCGTCTCGGGCTCCGGCAAGAGCTCGCTGGTCTTCGACACCATCGCCGCGGAGTCCCAGCGGCTCATCAACGAGACGTACTCGACGTTCGTGCAGGGCTTCATGCCGAACCTGGCCCGCCCGGACATCGACCTGCTCGAGGGCATCACCGCGGCGATCATCGTCGACCAGGAGCGGATGGGCGCGAACGCGCGCTCGACGGTCGGCACCGTCACCGATGCGAACGCGATGCTCCGGGTGCTGTTCAGCCGGCTGGGCACGCCGTACATCGGACCGCCGACCGCGTTCTCGTTCAACGTGCCCACCCGCAAGGCCAGCGGCGTCATGCAGACCGAGAAGTCCGGCGGCCGGGTCGAGAAGAACGTGGTCAAGCAGGCCATCTACCTCGGCGGCATGTGCGCGGAGTGCGAGGGCCGGGGGACCGTCTCGGACCTGGACCTGACCGCCATCGTGGACGAGTCGAAGTCGCTGGTCGGGGGCGCGATCCTGGTGCCCGGTTACACCGCCGACGGCTGGATGGTCGCCGCCTTCAAGGCCGTGATCCCCGACGACGTCCCGATCGCGACGCTGACCAAGAAGCAGCGCGAGGACTTCCTGTACGCCGAGCCGCGCAAGGTCAAGGTCGACAAGATCAACGTCACCTACGAAGGCCTCATCCCGAAGATCCGCAAGTCGATGTTCAGCAAGGACGTCGACGCACTGCAGCCGCACATCAAGGCGTTCGTCGAGCGGGCCGCGGTCTTCGGTCCGTGCCCGGCCTGCGACGGTACCCGGCTCAACGCCTCGGCCCGGTCCTCGACGATCAAGGGGGCCAGCATCGCCGACGTCTGCGCGATGCAGATCACCGACGCCGCCGAATGGATCCGGGACATCGACGAGCCCGGCGTCGGGCCGCTGGTCGCGAACCTGCTGCACCTGTTCGAGTCGTTCACCGAGATCGGGCTCGGCTACCTGTCCCTGGACCGGCCTTCCGGCACGCTGTCGGGCGGCGAGGCCCAGCGCACCAAGATGATCCGGCACCTCGGCTCGGCGCTGACCGACGTCACCTACGTCTTCGACGAGCCGACCGTCGGGCTGCACCCGCACGACATCGCCCGGATGAACAACCTGCTCCTCGACCTGCGCGACAAGGGCAACACCGTGCTGGTCGTCGAGCACAAGCCGGAGACGATCCAGATCGCCGACCACGTCGTCGACCTGGGTCCCGGCGCGGGCACCGGCGGCGGCATGGTCTGCTTCGAGGGCGACGTCGACGGGCTGCGCGGCAGCGACACCTTGACCGGCCGGCACCTGTCCCACCGGGCCGCCCTCAAGGACTCCGTGCGAACGGCCACCGGCACGCTGGAGATCCGCGGCGCGAGCACGCACAACCTCCAGGACGTGGACGTCGACGTGCCGCTGGGCGTGCTCTGCGTGGTCACCGGGGTTGCCGGGTCGGGGAAGTCGTCGCTGATCCACGGCTCGCTGCCTGCCGACGCCGGCGTGGTCTCCATCGACCAGTCCGCGATCAAGGGCTCGCGGCGCAGCAACCCGGCGACGTACACCGGGCTGCTGGAGCCGATCCGCAAGGCGTTCGCCAAGGCCAACGGGGTCAAGCCGGCGCTGTTCTCGTCGAACTCCGAGGGCGCCTGCCCGTCGTGCAACGGCAACGGGATGATCTACACCGAGCTCGGCTTCATGGAGACGGTGGCGACCGTGTGCGAGGAGTGCGGCGGCAAGCGGTTCCAGGCCGACGTCCTGGAGCTCCGGTACGGCGGGCTCAACATCGCCGAGGTGCTGGACCTGCCGGTCGCCGAGGCGCACGCCTTCTTCGCCGAAGGGGAGGCCAAGACCCCGGCCGCGGCGGCGATCCTGGGCCGGCTCGAGGACGTCGGACTCGGCTACCTCAAGCTCGGCCAGCCGCTCAACACGCTGTCCGGCGGTGAGCGCCAGCGGATCAAGCTGGCCATGGTGCTGGGGGAGAAGGGCGGCGTCTACGTGCTCGACGAGCCCACCTCGGGCCTGCACCTGGCCGACGTCGACAACCTGCTCGCGCTGCTGGACAAGCTCGTCGATGCCGGCAAGTCGGTCATCGTCATCGAGCACCACCAGGCCGTGATGGCGCACGCCGACTGGATCATCGACCTCGGCCCGGGCGCCGGTCACGACGGCGGTCGCGTGGTGTTCGAGGGCACGCCGGCGGCCCTGGTGTCGGCGAAGAAGAAGACGCTCACGGGGGAGCACCTCGCGGAGTACGTCGACTGAGCGAGGTCGAGCCGAGCTTGCTCGTGCTCGTGCTCGTGCTCGTGCAGAGCGAAGGCCAACGGAACGCTGAATGGCCCGAAGGGGCGATTGAACGCCGCCGCGGCGGAGGTCGATGCTCGACGGAGCACCCTCCACCACTCGGGAGTCCCTATGTCAACGCCGCACTGGTTCTACGGTCCCTTCTCCTACGTCCGCCTCTATTACCAGACGCCGACCGGCTACGCATGGCTCGGCTGGCTCGGCAACGCCGGGGAGACCGACGACTACGCCGCTCCGGTCGAGGGCAAGGAGGAAGGGCCACCGCCACCCGAGGCCACCAAGGTGCAGTGGGCCTTCGACGTGCAGAAGGGCAGTGGTGGGGACGACCTCGCCGACCGGCCCTGGTACCTGACGTCGCAGGGGCGCATCCTGGACGGCACCTGGGGAGACGGCTACACGCTGTACTGGAAGAGCGGCACCCTCGGTGGCACCACCGGGTACCCGATGGCCTATGACGTCTCCGACGTCAACGACAACCTGCTCACGCTGCACCGGGTGATGGCCCACGACCCGGCCGGCTCGATCGTGCACACGCTCGACAACTACTCCCGGCTGGCCTATTACCAGGACGGCAGCGAAGAGGTGCCGGTCTTCTTCGAGTTCGTCCCGGCGAGCGACCTGGAGTCGCCGGAGCACGAGAACTGGGTCCGCGACCGGAAGAGCATCATCGGCGGCCGCAACCTGACCCAGATCGTCATCCCCGGCAGCCACGACGCCGGCGCCTACGAGATCTCCCGGCCCGCGGGGGACTTCACCAGCAGGACGCAGCTGTTCGACATCACCTCCCAGCTCAGCTTCGGCGCCCGGTTCCTGGACCTGCGCCCGTCCTTCTACGCCGACGACGGGGTCTGGTACATCAAGCACGGAAGCGACTGGACCGACGTCCGGTGGGACCACGTCATCGAGCAGGTCGGCGCGTTCCTGGACAACCATCCGGAGGAGTTCCTGATCATCGAGCTGCTGGTGGACCAGGAGCACGGCACCGCCGGGATGACCGGCCGGTGCCGGGACGCCTGGCAGATGCTCTGGGACCGGGTGCACCAGTACCACTGGAACTACACCGACGAGAACGGCGTTGTCTCCGACATCACCACGATCACGCCGGACCTGATGACCAGCACGCACAAGAACCTGCTGGTGTTCGGCTGGGGCAAGAGCACCTCGTGGTACTTCGACGTGAACGACCATGGTGACTTCGTCCAGTACGCCAACAGCCCGACCGACCCGCCGCTCCAGCCGGGGGGCACCCGGGTGTTCATCTCGCCGTGGGAGTCCAAGCCCGAGGGCGGCACGCTCAGCCGCAGCTCGAAGGTCGCCGACTTCGAGGGCGTCTACGCCGACTACGTCTTCTCGGTCCCGTCGGCCGAGGACATCCTCAAGGAGTACCAGGACTACGTCGCGAACACGATGGCCCAGGGACTGTGGAACCTGCAGACCAACGTGCCCTACCAGGCCTGGAACTACGACGTCTCGCTCTGGTTGCACCACCAGGCGATCTGGCCGGGCATCGTCGACTACCTCCAGGACGGCAGCATCGCCCGCCCCGACCTCAACATCGTCAACGTGGACTTCGTCGGCGACATCGTCAACGTCTACCCGCGGAACAAGGACGACAACCTGGTCAGCGTGCTGATCAAGCTCAACGACACGTGAGGCCGTGGACCTAGTCCGAGCGGGAGAGAATCGGGCATTTTGCCACGCCAGGGGAGTCGGCGTGCTTACGATCCCGGCGCCCTGTTTCCTCGTGGAGATACCCACCGCTCATGCGCTTTCCCGGCCGCCCCGTACCCCCGACGGCGATCGTCGTCGCCGCGCTCGTCTGCTTCCTGACCACCGTTGCCGTGGCGGGCCAACCGGGCCGACCGCGCCCGCCGGCCGCTGCTCCCGGGGTCTCGCACGGCGACAGCCTGCGCACCACGCCGGAGCCCGAGGCTGCCCGCCCGGCCCCGGCGAACCCGGCCACCCCGGCGAGCCCGGCCATGCCTGTCGCTCCGGTCGTGCCCGTCCGTCCGCTGTCCGCGAGCGCCGCCTGGAGCGGGTACGCGTTCGACGCCTGCCGGGCGCCGAGCCAACGGGTGATGGACCGGTGGCGGACCGCCTCGCCGTTCACCGGGGTCGGCATCTACCTCGGCGGCATCCACCGCGCCTGCGACCAGCAGCACCTGACCCGCGCGTGGGTGAGCCGGCAGCTGCGGTCCGGTTGGAAACTGCTGTCGATCTGGGTCGGTCCGCAGGCCTCCTGCACCGGTTACGACCACCGCATCCCGAGACGTCCGGGACGCGCCCGGGCCGCGGGCCAGCGCCAGGCGCGTCAGGCGGTCGCCGCCGCGCGGGCGCTGCGCGTGCCGGCCGGGGAGACGCTCTTCTACGACCTGGAGCCGTTCTCCACCCGGCACGCCGGCTGCCGCCGATCTTCGCTGGCCTTCCTCGAGGAGTGGACCCGGGAGATCCGCCGGCACGGCTACCGCTCGGGGGTCTACGGGGCCGTCGGCTCGGGCATCTCGCTGCTGAGCCGGGCGAGCGCGACGTACGTGCGCCCGGACGCGGTCTGGTACGCGTGGATCGACCGCGTCGGCGACATGCCGCGTCGCTACGTGCGGAACACGGCCTTCATGCGCACCAGCCGGGTGCACCAGTACGCCCTGGACCAGGCGGTCGAGTTCGGCGGCATCCGGATGCGCATCGACTGGAACTTCGTCAGCCTCGGCGCCGTCCGGCCGCTGCCGCCGGCCACCTGCGACCAGGTCGCCGACCGGCTGCGCCCGCTGCCGGTCAGCGCCGGCTCGCGTGGCCTCGCGGTCCGCGCGGTGCAGTGCCTGGTGGCCGGCTGGCACCCGGCCAAGTCCAGTGGCCGGTACGACGCCGCGACGGTGCGCCAGGTGCGGCTGTACCAGCGCCGCCACGGGCTCGGCGTCACCGGCACGGTCGACCGTCGTACGTGGACGTCGCTGCTGGCCAGTGGGCACGCGCCGGTGCTGCGCAAGGGCGCCCGGGGCGAGCCGGTCCGGCGGCTCCAGCGCAGTCTCAACGCCGCGGTCGGCCGGCCGGTCGTCCGGGTCGACGGCGCGTACGGCAAGGCGACCGCCCGCGCCGTGCGTGCCTACCGGGTGCGTCTCGGTCTCGGGAACAAGCCGGTGGCCGGGGCACGGGTCTGGCACGCGCTCGAGCGGGGCCGCGTTCTCTGACAAACCTGAGAACCCAGGGCACCCGCGCGTAATGCGGACGCCCCGCGATGCGTCCACCGGGCATGCTCCTCGGTCAAGGGCGCGACCTTCCGCGACGTCATGTCGCCGGTTCTTCCAGGGCACGTGATCTCGGAGCAACAAACAGGTGAGCCAAGGACCTGGAGACTTCGTGGTCCACCAAGAGGTGCTCGACTCTGCTCTCCGCTTGCTGGCCTACAGGAAGCAGGCGCTGGACGTCGTCGACGTGGCCGGCTCCGGTTCATCGATCGTGGCATCCGGCGGCGACCTGACGCGGTGGACGATGCGCGCCGCACGGAGCTGGACCTCGCTGCTCGCCACCACGCCGGTCACGTCAGTCACGGCGCTGGCGCGGACCATGCCGAACAACCGTGAGCTGACCCAGCACGGACTGAAGATGCGGAGCGTCTTCGACTTCGGTGGCTAACCTGAACCCGTCGATCCCGATGAGCGCTGGCTGCGGTTCGGGTACATCCACCTTCAACGTCGGGTGGAACACGACCACGGACGATGACAACGCACGCTGGGACTACATCTTCGCCAACAACAACCTTGTCTTCCAGGCCGCAGGCGAGATGAAGTCGAAATGGACCTACGGCGGCACCACGAAGTCGCCATCGGACCACTACGCGATCTGGGCGCGGATCCGGCCAAACTGGCTGTAACGGACCACAGCGACCGGTCAGGCCCAGCCAGGGCGGTGGCCCAGCGAACCACCGCCCTGGCTGGCAGCCCACTTCATTCATCGCCGATAAGGGACATTATGTCAACGTCCTTGTGCGTGGACCCCGCTCCCACCCCTCGACCATGCAGACCGGCGGGGCGAAGTCCGAGCGCCGAAACGTACATTTGCTCGCGCTTGTGCAAATCGGCGGTTACTCCCCCGAGGCCGTGGCCACCAGGCGCCGGGGGCCTCGGAGCGCCCAGCCGGCCGCGAGTCCCAGGAACGGGATCACCGCCAGCACCGTGCTCAGCGCGGCACTGCCGCCGGTGACGAGGGTGAAGTTCGACAGGACGAGCCACCCCGAGATCACCAGGCCGACGCTGGCCAGCGACGGCGCGACCCGCGTGGACCAGGAACGACCGCCGGCCAGGTCCGGATGACGCGAGAAGTACACGACCACGGCGATCGAGGTGGCCAGCATCAGGATCACCATGCCGACCGTGGCGACGCCGGCCATGGACCCGAACACTCCGACCAGCGGGTCGACCCCACCGACGGCGAGGACGACGACGATCAGCAGCGCCGTCGCGGTCTGCACCACCGAGGAGACCGACGGTGACCCGTGGTCCGGGTGCACCGCGGCGAGCCGGCGCGGTAGCAGGCCCCGTCCGGCCAGGACGAACTGGTAGCGCGCGATCACGTTGTGGAACGACAGCAGGCACGCGAACAGGCTGCTCAGCAGCAGGACGTTGACGACGTCGCGCCCCGCGTCGCCCAGCGAGCTGCCGGTGACGTCGAGCAGCATGTTGCCGTCCCCCGCCAGGGTCCGCTGCGCGACCTCCGTGACGTGGTCGGGCCCGACCGCCACCACGAACACCCAGGTGGTGAGGGCGTAGAAGCCCCCGATGATGAGCACGGCGGCGTACGTCGCCCGCGGGATGGTGCGCTCGGGGTCGCGCGCCTCGTCACGGAACACGGCGGTGGCCTCGAACCCGATGAACCCGGTCAGGGCGAACAGGACCGCGACGCCGAGCGAGCCATCGAGGAACGTGTCCGGAGCGAACGAGGTCAGCGTCATGCCGGTAGGGCCTGGCGTGTCCCCCAGCACGACGAGGTCCAGGAGCAGGACCACACCGATCTCCAGGGCGAGCGCGACACCGAGCACTTTGGCGCTCAGGTCGATGTGGCGGTAGCCGAGGGAGGCGACGATCGCCAGGACCCCGAGCGCGTAGAGGTACCACGGCAGCGACGGGCCGCCGTAGTGCTGGACGGTGTCGTCGATCGCCCACCCGATGTAGCCGTAGATGCCGACCTGGATGGCGGTGTAGGCGATCAGCGCCACCACCGCGATGCCGGTCCCAGGGCGGTCGCCGAGACCCTTGGTGACGTAGGCGAAGAAGGCGCCGGCCTCCGGGACGTACGGCGTCATCGCGATGAACCCGATGCTGAACAGCAGCAGCACCACCGAGGCGATGACGAACCCCATGGGCGCACCGGCTCCGTTGCCGAGGCCCATCGCGAGCGGCATGTTGCCGCCGATCACGGTCAGCGGCGCGGCGGCGGCGATGACCATGAACGCGATCGCGACGGGGCCCAGCCGCCCGGACAGGTGCGGTTGCTCCTGCGGCGGCGACTCCAGGTCTTCGGACATGACGCTCACTCTCCTTCTCTCGGGTTCATCGCCTGCTGCAACAGGCAGTGGTCGAGGGCGTGGACCGTCAGTCCTCCACGTCCGGTCAGGGTCTGCGCGGCCACGAGGGCGTTGAGGATCGCCTCCTCGGTGGCCTCCACGACGAGGTCGAAGAGCCTGGTCATGAGCTGCGGAACGACCATGCGCACGGGCAGGTCGGGGTGCGCGACGCCCGGGTCCTCGTCCCACGAGTACGGCGGCAGGCCGCGGTTGCCGGTCGAGAAGGCGATCATCAGGTCGCCGCTGTACTGCTCCCCCGTGCCGCCCATCCGGCCGATCGCGAGCGACGCCCGCTGCGCCAGCCGAGCGCACTGGTGCGGCAGCAGCGGCGCGTCGGTGGCGATGACGACGACGATGGAGCCGGAGCCCGGTTCGTACCCGGCCGGGATCTCGGGCACCGGGACGACGTCCGGTCCCACCACCTCCCCCACGGGCACCCCGTTGACGCGGAGCCGCTCGCGCCGTCCGTAGTTCGACTGGACCAGGACGCCGACCGTCCAGGATCCGTCCCCGGCACTCGTGGTGCGCGACGCCGTCCCGATGCCGCCCTTGAACTCGTGGCAGATCATCCCGGTGCCGCCGCCCACGTTGCCCTCCGCCACGGGCCCTGGGGCCGCTGCCGCGAGCGCCTCGTCGACGTGCTCGGCGGTGACGTGGTGTCCGTTGATGTCGCTGAGCAGGCCGTCGTAGGTCTCCGCGACCACCGGGAGCGACCAGTAGGTGCCCTCGCCGCGGGCCCGGACCTGCTCGCGGACGAGGGCATCGCGGACGACGCCGACGCTGTGCGTGTTGGTCAGGCCGATCGCCGTGGTGAGCTCCCCCGACTCGCGCACCCACTCGAGCCCGGTCATCTCGCCGCTCCCGTTCAGCCGGTGAGCTCCGGCGAAGACCGGCTCGGACCAGATGTCCGCGTGCGGCACCACCACCGTCACCCCCGTGTGCACGTCCCGCTCGGGCTCCTGGACGGTCACCTGCCCGACCAGGACGCCCGGGACGTCGGTGATCGCGTTGGCCGGTCCGGTCGGGTGGGTGCCGATGACGATCCCGAGATCACGGGCCCTCGTAGGTCGCTCGTCGCTCATGTCTCTGTCGTTCCTCGCTGCCCTCGTGAATTCTTTTCCTTGAACGCAAAGAATGCATCGGTGGCCAGCGACGCGCAAGGGAGGGAGGTGATCCGGCACACACAATTTCGCGGAGGCGCCGTACGGCACACTTGGCCACGACCAGACCGCGAGCGGAGAGTGGGAGGACCCGATGGCGCGCCCCAGTCGCCGTGCCGAGCGCCGCGAGCAGATCCTCGCCGCGGCCGTGAGCCTCATCGAGCAGCACGACCTCGCGACGCTGCGGCTGACCGACGTCGCCGCCGAGCTGGACCTGACGCCCAACGCGGTGCGGTACTACTTCAAGGACGTCGACACCCTGGTCCTCGAGCTGGCGATGCGCTCGGACGTGCGCTTCTACGACGAGCGGCGCGCGGCGGCCGCGGCGCTCGACGACCACCGCGACAAGCTGTCCCACCTGCTCGGCGCGGGACTCCCCACCGGGCCCGAGGACGCCGAGTGGCGCGCGATCTGGCGCGCCTTCCTGGCCGCCGGCTTCGAGCTGGACCAGCGTCCCGAGGTGGCCGGCATCTTCCACCGCCAGGTCGGCCTCTACGTCGAGATCCTCGACGGCGGGGTCGCCGACGGGGTCTTCAGCCTCACCGTCCCCGCGCTCGACGTCGCCACGACCCTGATGTCCATGGAGGACTACCTCGGCTACCGGATCGTGGCGAAGGACCCGGCCTTCGACCGACCGCGTGCGCTGCACCTGATGCACGGCTACGCGGAGATGGCCGTGAGCGCCGCGCTCCCCCTTCCCCGCTGAGCGCTCGTAGGCTGCGCCCGTGGAACACACCCTCCGACGCGTTGCCGTCTTCTGCGGATCGGCGAACGGCACCGACCCGAAGCTCGCCGAGCACGCCTACGCCGTCGGCCGTGGTCTCGCGGAACGCGGGATCGGCCTGGTCTACGGCGCCGGCGGGTTCGGGTTGATGGGCAAGGTCTCCCAGGGTGCGCTGGACGCCGGCGGGAAGGTCATCGGCGTGATCCCCCGGTCGATGGTCGAGCGCGAGTGGGGCCGCCACGACCTCACCGAGCTGCACGTCGTCGAGACGATGCACGAGCGCAAGGCACTCATGGCCGAGTTCGCCGACGCTTTCCTCTGCCTGCCCGGCGGCCTGGGCACGCTCGAGGAGATCGTCGAGGTCTGGAGCTGGCGGCAGATCGGCTTCAACGAGGACCCGGTCGGCTTCCTCGACCTCGACGGGTTCTGGACTCCCCTGCTCTCCGCGCTCGACGGCCTGGTCGACGCCGGCTTCGTACGACGTGAGGTGATCGACGACCTGGTGGTGGCCGACAACCTCGACGACGCCCTGGCCGGTCTCGCCGACCGTGCGGGTGCGACCCTCGGGGACAAGCTCCGCCCGCAGGCGTGAGCACCGGTCACCAGAACCGCAGGGAGAACGCGTTCGCGATCGCGGCGGCGAGGGCGTGCTCCTGCTCGGCGAACAGGTAGCCGACGTGCCGCCCGAGGGCGGCCTTGTCGATCGTCACGATGTTGTCGCAGCTGACCACCGACTCCTGGTCGAGCCCGTTGGCCGGCCCGACCGGCACCTCGGTGCTCAGGCCCTTCGCCGTCGAGGTGATCGGCGCGACCGTCACCCGGCGCATCGCCGCCCGAACCGGCTCGCGGGTCAGCACCAGCACCGGCCGCGTCTTGTCCAGGTGGGCAAGGACGATGTCGCGCATCAGTCGCCGATCGACAGGTGCTCGACGAGACCGTCGAACTCCTCGTAGTCCCCGGTCTCCTCCAGGATCCGCGCGTCCGCCTCGGCCGTGAGCTGCTGCTGGTAGAGGTTGAGCGCCCGTACGACGACGGCTGCCCGGGAGCCTCCGCCCTGCCGCACCTGCTCGTCGACGTACGCCACCAGGTCGTCCGGCAGGCGAACAGCGATCTGGACGGTTGACATACCACGACGGTACCAGACTGGGATTCACGCGCGGCTTCGTCGCGCCCGATCACCACCCGGAGAGCATCATGGGACCGTGCGCTTCCACCGGTACGTCGCCCTCGGCGACTCGCAGACCGAGGGCATGAACGATCTCGACGCCCACGGTGGGATCCGCGGCTGGGCGGACCGGTTCGCCGCCTATGTCGCGGAGGAGAGCCCCGGCCTGCTCTACGCGAACCTGGCCGTGCGCGGTTTCCGCACGGCCAGGATCCGGCAGACGCAGCTCGAGGCGGCGCTGGCGCTGCAGCCGGACCTGGCCAGCGTGATGGCCGGTGCCAACGACGTCCTGGGAGCCTTCGACCTGACCGCCACGATCACCGATCTGGAGACGATGTACACCGAGCTGCGCGCGGTGGGCGCGACCGTGATCGGGTGCACGTTCCCCGACCCGGGCTCGACGTTCTCGATCGCGCGCCACCTCACCCCGCGGGTCCGGGAGCTGAACGCCGCGATCCGCGAGGCGGCCGGCCGGCACGACGTGGTGCTCGTGGACTTCGAGGCCTACCCGGCGGTCAACGACCCGCGCTGGTGGAGCCATGACCGGCTGCACCTCAACACGGCCGGGCACACCCGGCTGGCGACGGCCTTCGCCGACGTCCTCGGCGTCCGGCCCGACCCGTCCTGGCGCGACCCGCTGCCGCCACTGTCGCCGCGCGCGTGGTGGCGCGGCCGCGCCGAGGACGCGCACTGGGTCGCCCGGTTCTGGGTCCCGTGGCTGGTGCGCCACCTGCGAGGACGGTCCACCGGTGACAACCGGGTGCCGAAGCGACCCGCGCTCGCGCCGGTCGAAGCCCTCGCGCCGCTGGATCCCTGGTCGATCACCCCGCCGCCCGCACCCGGCAGGCCAGGTGCAGGGTGAACCGGTCCCCCGGGCTCTCCAGGTCGAGGTCCAGCAGCGGCTGGAGCCGTCGGATCCGGTAGGTGACCGCGTTCGGGTGCAGGTGCAGCACCTTCGCGGCCCGGCTCGGTGAGCACTGCTCGTCGAGGTAGGCCAGCAGCGTCCGGACCGCCTGGTCGGACTTCTCCGGCCCTAGCTCGTCGAGCGGCGCGAGCACGTCGTCGAGCACCTTGCGGCTGGTCGGCGACGCGGCCAGCTCGGCGAGCACGCGGCTGATCCCGGTGCCGTCGAACTGGTGCGGCACCCGGGCGCGCTGCTTCTCCCGGGCGATGCTCGCGGCCATCCGGGCCTCGGTGACGGCGGTGCGCAGCCCGTCCACGCCCTGCCAGGGACCGCCCACGCCGACGTAGGTGTCGATCACGCCGTCGTTGCTGCCCAGCAGCCGGCCGAGCCCGTCGCGCAGGCCCGCGAGCAGCCGTTCCGGGCTGCCCTCGCTGGTCCCGGTGACGAGCAGGTTGCCGGTCACCGCGGCGATGTGCCAGGACCCGGACATCTCCCCGAACAGCTGCAGACCGGCCAGCTCGACCTGGCCGAGCTGGTGCCGCCGCCGGGCCAGCGCGTCGGCGTCGCTGGCGTCGGCCGGGCCCAGGTCGAGCCAGGCCGCGGCGTGGTGGGCCTCCAGCCTGAGCCCGGTACGGCGGGCCTGCTCGACCAGCGCCGGCAGGTGCCCGCTCTCCGCGAACGCCAGCTGCGCGATCACCTCGCCGCGGGTCTGGGTGGGCGCGAACAGCCGTGCCAGCTCGCGCTGCCGCGCCCGGGAGACGGCCGCCGCCACGATCGGCAGCGCCAGCTGGGCGGCCTCGTCGTCGGGGGCCCGCACGACGCCCACCAGCTGCTCGCCCGCGAGCACGGCACCGGGGTCCGCCGCGGTGGCGTCCTCGGGTCCGACGTACGCGAAGTGCAGGCCGATCGCCGCTCCGGCCCGGTCGAGCAGCTCGGTGGCGTCCGCCTCGCCGTCGGCGAGCGCGGCCTGGACCGCCGCCAGCCGTTCCAGCGTCGCCGCTGCGGTGGTGGTGACCAGGCGGTCGAGCCGGATGATGAGCCGGGCGATGTCCGGGGTCTCCGGCGTGGTCAGCAGCACCAGCCCGGACCGCTCGGCCAGGTGCCGGCAGGTGCGCGGCACCTCCGCCTTGCCGACGAACAGCAGCGCCGCGCAGCCGTGCGCGCCGGCCAGCCGGGTCGCGATGTCCAGCTCGTAGGCCGGCGCGTGGTCCGTCGCGCTGGTGGTCAGCACGACCAGACGGCCGCTGCCCTGGCCCTCCACGTCGGCCAGCCGCTCCACCGCGCGCACCCCGGAGATCGGCCGGCCCGGCGTGGGCCCGGCAAGCCAGTGCACGTCGAGATGATGGGTGTCGACCAGGTCCTGGGGCGTCGTCACGGGGCTCATCGTCGCTGCTCTTGGCCTCGTTCCACAAGAGGGCTCGATTTCTTGTCGCGTGAACACATTGATGGTGATCCAGACCACTCGCAGAATCTCCGCCATGCAACAGATCGACCACATCGACCTCGAGACGCTGTCGGCGCTCGGACGGGGCTGTGCGGTGCTGGGGACCGGGGGCGGTGGCGACGTGGGGTCGCCGCTCGTGGCCGTCGCGCACGCCCTGAAGGAGCGCGGCCCGGTGCCCGTCGTACGCCTGGAGGACCTGCCTGCGGACGCCTTGATCGCTCCCCTGTCCGGCATCGGCGCCCCGACCGTCAGCGTCGAGATGCTGCCCGGCGAGGCGGAGGTGCACCGGCTGCGCGCCGAGGCCGAGCGGTTCATGGGCCGGCCCCTGGCCGCCGTCATGTCCTCGGAGATCGGCGGCTCCAACGGCGTCGAGCCGGTGCTCTGGGCCTCGCTCCTCGGACTGCCGCTGCTGGACGCGGACGGCATGGGCCGGGCCTTCCCCGAGGTGCAGATGGTCTCGATGCACGTGGCCGGGCTGCCGGTCAACGTGGTCATCCTGGCCGACCTGGCCGGCAACGTGACCACCATCCAGCCGCTCGACGGGAACTGGTCCGAGCGGATCGCCCGCGCGGTTTGCGTCGCCGGTGGCGCGACCGCGCTGATGGCCGACTACGTCATCACCGCCGCGCAGGCCAAGGGCGCGGTCATCGAGGGCACCGTCACCCGAGCCGTCGAGCTCGGCCGGGCCACCGTCGGGGTCGCGGACCCGCTGAGCAGCCTGACCGAGGCGCTCGGCGCGCGCTCCCTGGTGACCGGGAAGATCGTCGACATCGAGCGCCGTACCGGCGGCGGCTTCGTCCGTGGCTCGGTCGTCATCGAGGAGATCGGCGGCCGGGACACGACGCCGGGCCGCCTGGTCCGCATCGAGATCCAGAACGAGAACCTGGCCGTCTTCGAGGACGGCGACCTGCTCGCGAGCGTGCCGGACCTGATCTCGGTGGTGGACACCCAGAGCGCGCTGGCCATCTCGACCGAGTCGCTGCGCTACGGGCAGCGGGTGACCGTGCTGGCCTGGCCGTGCGACCCGCTGTGGCGCACCGAGCGCGGCCTCGAGGTCGCCGGCCCGCGGGCCTTCGGCTACGCCATCGACTACGTCCCCGTGGAAGAGATCGGAGCCCGCCTTGTCTGAGTCAGCCCTGTCCGAGCACGGGAACCTGCGCATCGGCATCGACGTCGGTGGCACCAACACCGACGCCGCCGTCCTGGACGCGAACGACACCATCCGTGCCTGGACCAAGGCGCCCACCAGCACCGACGTCACCACCGGCATCCGCCAGGCGCTGGCCGACGTGCTCGGGCAGCTCGGCCCGGACGTGTCCCGGGTCCGCCAGGTGATGCTCGGCACCACGCACGCCACCAACGCCATCCTCGAGCGCCGCGCGCTCGGGCGGGTGGCGGTGCTGCGGATCGCGGGGCCGGCCACCCTGTCCGTCCCGCCGCTGGCGGCCTGGCCCGAGGACCTGCGCCAGGCGGCCTCGTCCGGCACCGCGATCGTCTCCGGCGGCTACCTGGTCGACGGCTACCCGCTGGCGCCCTTCGACACCGACGCCGCGGTGCGCTTCCTCGAGTCGGTCGCCGAGAACACCGACGCGGTCGCCATCGCCGGCCTGTTCAGCCCCGCCTTCCGCGACCAGGAGCTGGAGGCCGCCGAGCTGGTCGCCAAGACCCTCGGGTACGACGTGCCGGTCACCATGAGCCACGAGCTGGGCAGCCTGGGCCTGGTCGAGCGCGAGAACGCGGCGGTGCTCAACGCGGCGCTGTACTCGGTGGCCGGCGACGTCACCCGGGCCCTGGTCCGCGCGCTCGACGAGCACCGGCTCGACGTCACCTGCTACTTCGCCCAGAACGACGGCACCCTGATGGCCGTCGACCACGCCGAGCGCTACCCGGTGCTCACCATCGGCTCCGGCCCGGCGAACTCGATCCGCGGCGCGGCGTACCTGTCCGGCCTCCAGGACGCGATCGTGGTCGACGTCGGCGGCACCTCCAGCGACTTCGGGGTCCTCAAGAGCGGCTTCCCGCGCGAGTCCGCGCTCGCCGTCGACATCGGCGGGGTGACCACCAACTTCCGGATGCCCGACGTCCTCGCGGTCGCGCTCGGCGGCGGCACCATCCTCTCCGGTACGTCGGACGCGCCGGTGCTCGGGCCGGAGTCGGTCGGCTACCGGATCCGCGAGCGTGGCCTGGTCTTCGGCGGCGACACCCCGACCCTGACGGACGCCGCGGTGGCGGCAGGGCGCACCGAGATCGACGGCCACGGCCTCAAGAGCCGCAAGCACGCCGACCTGTTCGCCGCCGCCCTGGCCGAGTCCGACCGCCGACTGGCCGACGCCATCGACGCGGTCTCGCTCGGCAAGCACGACAGCGACCTGGTCGCGGTCGGTGGCGGGGCCTTCCTGGTGCCCGACGAGCTGCCCGGCGCGGCCCGGGTGATCCGGCCCGACCACGGCCAGGTGGCCAACGCCGTCGGCGCCGCGATCGCGCTGGCCAGCGGCTGGTGGGAGACGATCATCCCCGCTGGCGACGGCCGTCGCGCCGCCATCGACGAGGCCTCCGACGTGGCCCGCCGCCGCGCCGTGCAGGCGGGCGCGGTCGCCGAGTCGGTGGAGATCGTCGAGATCGCCGAGGTGCCGCTCTCCTACCTCCCGCAACCCTCGATCCGCCTGTCGGTCAAGGCCGCAGGCCCTCTCGGACACGTCTGACCAGCATGCCGACCTCGTTGGGAGCCCCCATGAAACGCACACCCCTGTTGACCCTGACCGGCCTGCTGGTTGCTGTCCTCGCGCTCGCCGGCTGCGGCAGCACGCGCGCCCCCGGCGGTGGCGGTGGCAGCGGCGCCGGTGACACCTTCACCTACGCCTTCCACCTCAACGTCGTCACCGAGTGGGACCCGGCCGTCTCCTACTCCAACGAGTCCATCGCGATGGCCAACATCTACGAGTCGCTGACCCGGTACGACGCCACCACCAAGAAGGTGCTGCCGGTGCTCGCGACGAAGTGGGACAAGTCGGCGGACGGGAAGACCTGGACGTTCACGCTGCGCGACGGCGTCACCTTCCACTCCGGACGCAAGCTGGACTCGACCGCGGTCAAGGAGGCCATCGAGCGGACCAAGAAGCTGGCCGCCGGCGCGGCCTACATCTGGGACCCGGTCGCCTCGATCGCGACCCCGTCGCCGACGTCGGTGGTCTTCACGCTGAAGTACCCCGTCGCGCTCGACCTCGTCGCCTCCTCCGGGTACGGCGCGTACATCTACGACACGACGGCAGCCGGCAGCGGCGACCTCGCGGCCTGGTTCAAGACCCCGCACGACGCCGGCACCGGCCCCTACACCGTGGCCAGCTGGCAGGCCGGCGCCGAGACCGAGCTCAAGCTCTCCGCGTACGACGACTACTGGGGCGGCTGGGAGAAGGACCAGTACAAGAACGTCGCCTTCCGGGTGACCCCCGAGATCACCACGGCCTGGCAGCTGCTGCAGCGCGGCGACGTCTCCTTCGTGGACCGGCTCACCCCGCAGCTGTTCGCGCAGGCAGCCAAGACCGACGGCCTGGCGACCAGCGAGTCCACCTCCTTCCAGAACCTGGTCGCGCTCTACAACACCGCGTCCGGGCCGCTGGCCGACGTGCGGGTGCGCCGCGCGGTGCAGCTGCTCACCGACACCGACGCCGTGGTCAGCGCTCTGCACGGCGCCGTCGCCCCCGCCGACAGCCTGATCCCCGCCGGCCTGCTCGGCGAGGGACCAGTCGGCGTGAAGCCGGACGCGGCCGAGGCGAAGAAGCTGCTCGCCGAGGCCGGTTACGGCTCCGGCCACCCGCTGCGGCTGCGGCTCACCTACGCCCAGGGCGACAAGGACCAGTCGATCTACGTCACCCTGCTGGGCTCGGCGCTCAAGCAGGCCGGGGTCAAGCTGGATGCGCGCCCGATGCAGTGGGACGCCCAGTGGAGCCAGGCGAAGAGCCCGAACGCCAAGCAGCGCCAGGACGTGTTCGTCATGTACTGGTACCCCGACTACGCCGACCCGTACTCCTGGTTCGTGAACCTGTTCAAGAGCGCGAAGGAGCCGTACTTCAACCTCTCCTACCTCGACGACCCGGCCGTGGACGCCACCATCGACAAGCTGCCGATGCTGACCGCGACCTCGCCCGACCAGGCGGCGGCCGACTACCGGTCGGTGCAGCAGCGGATCATCGTCGAGGACGCCGCGGTCACCCCGCTCTACGTCCTCAACGACCAGCGCGCGTACCGCTCGGACTTCACCGGCTACGCCGACAACCCGGCGTACCCGAACGTCGTCTTCGTCCACGACCTGCACGTCAAGTGAGAACGCTGCTCCTGCGCCGGGTCGGCCACGCCGCGCTGGTCGTGGCCGGGGTGGTCTGCCTGACCTTCCTGCTGGCCCGCCGGCTACCCGGCGACGAGGCGGTGACCGCGACCGGCGCCCGCGCCACCAAGGAACAGCTCGCGGCGGCGCGGGAGCGGCTCGGACTCGACGACGCCCTGCCGGTCCAGCTGTGGCACTACCTGACCGGGCTCCTGCACGGAGACCTCGGCACCAGCCTGCACACCCGGCAGCCGGTGCTCGACGACCTGCGGCGGGCGCTGCCGGCCTCGCTGGAGCTGGTCGGCGCGGCGATGGTGCTGGCGGTGCTGGTCGGGCTGCCGCTGGGCGTGCTCGGCGCCCGGTTCGCCCGGCGCGGCACGGACCTGGCGGTGCGCACCGGCTCGATGCTGCTGGTCTCGGTGCCGGTGTTCTGGCTGGCGCTGGCGCTGCAGCTGCTGCTGGCCACCAAGCTCGGCTGGTTCCCGGTGGCCGGCGAGTACGACCGCTCGCTGGACAGCTCCTCGCCGCTGACCGTGTTCACCAACGTGACCGCGCTCGACGCCCTGGTCACCGGGAACTGGACGGTTCTGGGCAGCACCCTGCACCACCTGGTCCTCCCGGCCGTGGTGGTCGCCGCCTACCCGATCGGCGTGGTCGCGCAGATGACCCGGGCGGCGCTCATCGAGGAGAGCCAGCAGGACCACGTGCGGATGGAGCGCGCACTGGGTTTCCGGCCGCTGGAGATCCTGCTGCGGTTCTCGCTGCGGCCGGCCATCGGGCCGGTGCTGACGCTGCTGGCCCTGGTCTTCGCCTACACCCTGGTCAACAGCGTGCTGGTCGAGGCGATCTTCAACTGGCCCGGGATGGGCACCTACACCGCGGACGCGATCCGCTCGGTGGACACCCCGGCCATCGCCGGGGTCACCCTGGTCGTCGCGCTCGTCTACGTCGTCGGCAACCTCGCCGTCGACCTGGCCCAGATCCTCATCGACCCGAGAGCGAGGCAGCGATGAGTGCCGTCCTTCCGGTCGCGCGGCTGCGCTCGCTGGCCCGCCGCGACGTGCTCGCGACGATCGCCGCGGTCGCGCTGGCGGTGATCGTGCTCGCTGCCCTGCTGGCACCGTGGCTGTCGCCGTACCCCGCGGACGGGACCAGCGCCACCCACCCCGCCGACTCGCTGCTGGGCCCGACGGGCTCGCACTGGATGGGCACCGACGCGGTCGGACGCGACGTGCTCACCCGGATCCTGTACGGCGCACGCACCTCGCTGCTCATCGTGGCCGCGGTGCTGGCGATCTCGGCGTTCGCCGGCGTGCTGCTCGGGTGCATCGCCGGGTACGCCGGCGGCTGGGTCGGGGACGTGATCATGCGCGTCACCGACGTCTTCCTGGCCTTCCCCGCGCTGCTGCTCTCGCTGGCGCTGGCGGTGATCCTGCGCCCGGGCGTCGGCACCGCGATCATCGCGATCGCGGCCACCTGGTGGCCCTGGTACGCCCGGCTCTCCTGCGCCGCGGCCCAGGCGGTCCGCGGTCGCGCGTACGTCGACTCGGCACGCTGCCTCGGGCTGCCGCGCTGGCGGATCGTGCTCGAGCACGTGCTGCCGAACTCGCTGACCCCGGTGATCGTGCAGCTCTCCCTCGACGCCGGCGGCGTGATCCTGACCGCGGCGGCGCTCTCCTATCTCGGCCTCGGTGCGGTCGAGCCGACCAGCGAGTGGGGCCTGATGGTGCAGCAGGGACAGGAGAGCTTCACCACCGAGTGGTGGGTGGTGACCTTCCCGGGCCTGGCGATCCTGGTGACCGCGTTCTGCTTCAACATGCTCGGCGAGGGACTGCGCCAGGCGCTCGACCCGCGGCGGGTGATCCGATGAGCGGCGATCCGGTCCTCGACGTCACCGAGCTCAGCGTCGCGTACGGCGACCGCACGGTCTCGACCATCCCGGCGCTCACGGTCGCGCCCGGCGAGGTCGTGGCGATCGTCGGCGAGAGCGGCTCGGGCAAGTCGACCGCGCTGATGGCGATCCTCGGCCTGCTCGGCGGCACCGCGGCCCGCGTCGAGGGCTCGGTCCGCGTGCTCGGCACCGAGGTGGTCGGCGCGAGCGAGAAGGCGCTGCGGCCGCTGCGCGGGTCGCGGATGGCGCTAGTGATGCAGAGCCCTCAAGCGTCGCTGAACCCGACGATGCGGCTGGGCCGGCTGCTGCGCCGCGCGCTGAAGCGGCACGGGGTCCCGGCCGCCGAGGCCGAGGCGCGGATCGCCGACGCCACCCGGGCGGTCGGCCTCGACGAAGCGCTGCTGCAGCGGTTCCCGCACCAGGTCTCCGGCGGTCAGGCGCAGCGCTTCGCGATCGCGCTCGCGGTCTGCCTGGGTGCCGAGCTGATCGCCGCAGACGAACCGACCAGCGCCCTGGACGCGACCGTGCAGCTCGACGTGCTCGCGCTGGTGCGCCGGCTGGCCGAGGAGCGCGGCGCCGCCTGGCTGGTGGTCGCGCACGACCTGGCGCTGGTCTCGATGATCGCCGACCACGTGCTGGTGATGCGCGACGGCGAGGTCGTCGAGAGCGGTCCGGCCCGCACGGTGCTGGCCGACCCACGGCACGAGTACACCCGGGCGCTGCTGGCCGCCTCCCCCACGCTGCCCACCGGAGGTGCCCGATGACCTCGCTGCTCGCCGTCGACGGACTCGCGGTCCGCTACGGCCACCAGCTCGCGCTGCGCGACTTCTCCCTCGACCTCGACCCGGCGCTCGGCAGCGTCGCGGTGGTCGGCGAGAGCGGCTCGGGCAAGACCTCGCTGGCCCGGGCGCTGCTCGGGCTGGTCCGCCCGGCCGAGGGCACCATCGCCTTCCAGGGCAAGGACATCGCCGGGCTCCGCGGTGGCGCGGCCCGGGAGTGGCGGCGCCGGGTGCAGCCGGTCTTCCAGGACGGCCAGGAGGCTCTGGACCCGCGCCGCACCGTCGAGTCCGCCCTGCGCGAGGCGCTCCGGGTCGGTGGGCTCACCGGCGCCCGGGTGCCCGCCCGGATCGAGGAGCTGCTCGCATCCGTCGAGCTGGATCCCCGGCTGGCCACCCGCCGGCCGCACGAGCTCTCCGGCGGGCAGCGCCAGCGGGTGGCGATCGCCCGGGCGCTGGCGGTCGGGCCCGAGCTGCTCGTCCTCGACGAGCCGACCAGCGCGCTCGACGTGACCGTGCAGGCCCGGATCATCGCGCTGCTGGAGCGGATCAAGGAGACCCAGGGCGTCCAGCTGATGCTCATCACGCACAGCATCGCGCTCGCCGACCGGCTCACCGAGCGGACGGTGGTGCTGTTCAACGGCCGCGAGGTCGAGTCCGGGACCACCACCGAGGTGCTGCGCTCGCCCCGGCACCCGTACACGGCCAGGCTGATCGCCTCGACCCCCACGCTGTGGGGTGCCCTGCCCGCGCCCGGGACCCAGCCCTCGGCCTCAGCAGCCACCTCCGGCTGCGCCTACCAGACCCGCTGCCCCCGCGCCGACGACGACTGCGCCGTCGTCCCCCTCCTCACCGGCCTCCACGGCGCCGCCTGCCACCACCCCCTGCGCTGACTCGGGTCAGCGGTGGCAGCACTCCTGGCGCGGGGAGACCGGGACGGGCTCGAGGGTACGGGGCTCGAACTCGGCGTAGATGGTGCTCGAGTCGGCGATGATCGCGCGCGGGCGCCGGCCGCGGAACTCCGCGACGACATGGCCGGCGGCGATCGCGGTGACGTCCCGGGTGACCCCCAGGGGCAGCAGCGAGCGGGTCTCGCCGATCGCCTCCTGCTCCCCCGCGCGCAGCACCACCCGGGTCTCCGGCGAGACGGCCGAGGCGGCGACCGCGACCGCGATGTTGTCCAGGTCGTTCGAGCCGACCGCGGCCAGGGCGCGGCAGCGCCCGATCTCCAGCCGTTCCAGCACGCCCCGGTCGGCGCCGTGGCCGACGATCACCGGGATGCCCAGCCGGCGGGCCAGCGGCAGCAGCGGCGCACTGCCGTCGCGCTCGACCCCGACGACCGGGACGCCGTGCCGGCGCAGGGTCAGGCAGAGCCGGATGCCCACCTGGCCCAGCCCGACCACGATCACGTGCCCTCGGCGCGGGACCGCGCGGCGGCCCAGGATGCCGACCAGGGGCGGCGAGACCAGCCGCTCCACCACGCCGGCGGTGAACAGCGCCGCGAACAGGATGGTGAGCAGCATCGCCGTGCCCGAGAAGACCGAGTACGCCGTGCCGGCATGGTCGGCCGCCGGCCCCACCGTCGCGACCACGCGGGCGGCGTCGACGTACGACTCGGGCAGGCCGCGGTGCTCGATGACCAGCAGCCAGGTCAGGTCGAGCAGCAGCGCCCCGAGCAGGCCGAGGAGACCGAGGGTCATCAGCCGGCTGCCGGGATCCTGGTGCCGCAGGTCGGGCAGCCGGCCCGCGAACCGGCTGCGCACGGTCCGCCCGGACGGCAGCGTGTCCAACCAGGAGAGCCGGCCCTCCTTCTTCACCACGTACGACGGGCCGGCGGCGTCGGCAAGACCGGCCACCACCCCGGCCTCGAGGCAGGGGCCGACCAGGCTGGGCGCGGCCAGCACCGCGGGTGAGATGACCGAGGCCTGCGGCAGCAGCCGGCGCAGCTGCTCGGCGATGGTCCGGTCGAAGATCGTCACGACCAGGGGCAGCTCGGGGTCCAGGTGCGCGACCGCGAGCGCGTACCGCAGCGCCGCCACGTCGTCGTGGAACAGGATGGCCACCGCGGTCGCCCCGGCGGCGAGAGCGCCGCGGATCTCCGCGTCCGAGGGAGCGGTCAGGTGCGCGACCCGGCCGGTGTCACCGGCCAGCGTGGCGCAGACGCGCCGGGCCACGGCGGTCTCGCCGATGACCAGGTAGCCCTCACTCCGCTTCATCCGGTGAGGCTAGGAGCCGGGAACGCACCGACGCCTTGTGCGATCTGGACAGACGAACAGCTCGAATGTCCGGACCGCACAAGGCGCCGACGGGGGGTCAGTCCCAGCTGGTGACCTTGACGTCGTCCGGGGACGGACGGCCGGTCCCGGTCTCGACGAGCTCCTTGAGGCTCAGCAGGTAGGTGCCCCACTTGGTGCTGCAGTGGTGCATGAACTCGACCGGCTCGGCCCAGCCACGGTGGGTGAACAGGATGGTCGTCCACTCGCCGTCCTGGCGCAGGTCCCACTCGACGTGGGTGCCGACCCACTCCTCCGGGCCGTCGGCCACCTTCCAGAGCACCCGCTTGCCGGGCACGCTCTCGACCACCTCCATGTCGAAGCCGCCGGGCGGGAACCGGAAGGCGATCGTCCCGCCGACCTCCGTGCTCCCGGTCGTGTCGTTCGTCCACCAGCCGGCGAGGCCCGGGATCGTCGCGATCGCGTCGTACACCTTCTCCGGCGTGGGGGTCTTCACGCTCACGCTGTGCAGGATGTCCACCATCAGTCCTTCTCCTTCTTCTTGTCGTCTGCTTGCTTCTGGTCTGCTTGCTTCTGGTCTGCTTGCTTCTGGATCGACTCGGCCAGGGTCTTGATGCGCTGCAGCCGGGCATCCCAGGCGGAGCCGACCTCGTGCAGCTGCGCGACCGCACGGGCGAACTGGGCCTCGTCGAGGCGGTACTGCCGCTCGCGCCCGGACGGTGTCGCCGAGACCAGCCCGACCCGGTCGAGCACGACCAGGTGCTTGGCCACGGCCTGCCGCGTCACCGGGAGCCGGTCGCTGAGCGTGGTCGCGGTCCCGTGCCCCTCGGCGAGCAGCAGGTCGAGCATCCGCCGCCGGGTCGGATCGCCGATGGCCGACCAGAGGGCGTCGTCCACGGGGCTCACGGCCGCACGTCCAGCTTCTCGACGTACGGGGCGATCCGGCCGAGGTAGAAGTCCCAGCCGGACTCGTGGTCGCGGTACTGCTGCTCGAGCACGGCCGCCTCCCAGCCCATCTCGCGGAAGCCGCTCTCGGTCATCCGCAGCAGCGTCCCGCTCCCCCGTGGCTCGAGTGCGAAGGTGACCAGCAGCGAGTTCCCGGTCACCGGCTGCTCGCCGTGCGGGTGGGTCCACCGGAACGAGAAGGTGTGCGGCGGCTCGACCTCGAGGACGTCGAAAGCGACCACCAGCGGGCTGCCCTCCTCGCCGTGCTCGCCGAAGACGAGGTCGCCCCGCGCTCCCGGCCGGGCCTCGTAGTGCGCCTCGTCGGGCCACCACTCCTGGACGTGCTCGGGACTGCTGACCACGTCGAAGACGATCTCGGGGGCCGCCTCGACGTAGATCTCGCGCTCGATCGTCGCGTACTCCATGACCACTCTCCTCATGCAACGTTTGGTTGCAGATGACTCTAGGCGAGCTTGGAGAGATGCGCAACCCTTGGTTGCATCTAATCCTGCCGAACCTCTGTCACGCAGGGGAAATGTCGGTATCGTCGGCCGTGCGCGGCCACCAGGAGGGAAACGCCGGGAACGGTCGCGGGTCCCAGCAACGACTTGAGAAGGTTGAGATGGACATTCCGGTTTACGACCTCAACGACGGCACCGAGCTTCCCGCACTCGGTTTCGGCACCACGGGCCTGCAGGGGGCGGACGGCCTCGAGGCGATCCTGGGCGCGGCCCAGGCCGGCTACCGCCTCCTCGACACCGCCGTGAACTACGGCAACGAGATGACCGTCGGCGAGGCGATCCGCCGCTCGGAGATCCCGCGCGCCGAGTTCCGGGTGACCAGCAAGATCCCCGGCCGTCACCACGCGTACGACGACGCGATCGTCTCCACGCACGAGTCGCTCGGCCGTCTCGGCCTGGAGAACATCGACCTGCACCTGATCCACTGGCCGAACCCCAAGCGGGACCAGTACACCGAGGCCTGGCGCGCGCTGGTCGACCTGCAGCGCGACGGCCTGGTGACCAGCATCGGCGTCTCCAACTTCACCGCCGAGCACCTCGACCGGATCATGGACAGCAGCGGCGTGGTGCCCGCGGTCAACCAGATCGAGATGCACCCGTACTTCCCGCAGGAGGAGCTGCGCGCGGTGCACGACTCGCTCGGCATCCGCACCGTGGCGTGGAGCCCGCTGGCCAAGGCCAAGGCGGTCTTCGAGGAGGAGCCGATCCGCGCGGCCGCCGAGGCGCACGGGGTCTCCCCCGCCCAGGTGGTGCTGCGCTGGCACTTCCAGCTCGGCGCGGTGCCGATCCCGAAGTCGACCCAGCCCGACCGCCAGCTGAGCAACGGCGACATCTTCGACTTCGAGCTCAGCGAGGACGAGGTGGCCGCGATCACCGGCCTGGGCCGCGAAGACGGACGGCTGTTCGACGGCGACCCGAACGAGCACTACGAGATGTGAGTCGCGTACGTCGTACGACGCGGAAGGGCCTCCCGGACGGGGGGCCCTTCTTGCGTACTATCGCCCCGTGATCCGCACCCTCACCGTCGCCCTCGTCCTCCCGCTCGCGCTCGTCGCAGGCTGCGGCTCCTCGGGCGGCGGCACCAACGCCGAGACCGGTCCGTGCACGTACGTCGGCACCAGCGCCGAGGCCGCGAAGAAGGTCGACAAGCCCTCCTCGACGCCCGACCCGAAGGCGCCGACCACGGTCACGATCAGCACCAGCCAGGGCGACATCCCGGTCACCCTGGACCCCGGCAAGGCGCCGTGCACGGTGAACTCGTTCCTGTCGCTGGCCCAGCAGGGCTACTTCGACGACACCCAGTGCCACCGGCTCACCACGCAGGGCGCGTTCGTGCTGCAGTGCGGCGACCCGAGCGGCACCGGGCAGGGCGGTCCGGGCTACGCCTTCGACGACGAGCTGATCCCGAACGACCCGCGGCTGCAGCCGTGCGGGTCGGTGAACGGGAAGACCTGGTGCACCTACAACGCCGGGACCGTGGCGATGGCCAACAGCGGCTCGGACACCAACGGCTCGCAGTTCTTCCTGGTCTACGGCAACTCGACCTTCGAGCCGAACTACACGGTCTTCGGGCGCTTCGACGCGGCCGGCCTCAAGGTCATCAAGGACATCGCCGCCGCCGGCATCGGCACCCCGAACGGGATGGGGCCGGGCGACGGCACCCCGAAGAACCCGGTGACGATCACGTCAGTCAAGTGAGCCGGCCTACCCCAGCCCCATCTCGACCGGGCTCGGCAGCGCGACCGTCCGGCTGACGGTGCAGATCCGGTCGCGGGACTTCGCGATCGCGTCCGGCAGCACCGCCCGCGCGGCATCCCCGGCCTCGCCCTCGGGGAAGGTGATGTCGAAGGTCACCCGCAGGTTCGTCATGTGGTTGCCGTTCTCGTCGCGCACCTTGTCGCCCTGGACGTGCACGTCGAAGGACTCCGCCACCGCGCGCTTGCGGGTGATGTACTCGACGTCGATCGCGGTGCACCCGGCGATCGCGGCCAGCAACAGCTCGACCGGGGTGAAGTCCGGGTCGTCGCCCTCGCCGATCGGGAGGACGCCCCCGCGCCGGTTGGTCGCCTTGTAGCGTGCGTCGCCGATCTTGGTCAGCTCGACGGAGCGCAGGGTCGGTTGCCGGGTCTCGGGCGCGTCGGTCATGGGCACAGCGTGCCACGGACTCCTCAGCAGCCCGGGAACAGCCGGTTCTCGACGACGTCCGGGTACTTCGCGGGCAGCTCGTCCTCGAGGACGTTGTCCGCGACTTCGGTGCGGTCGCCGCGGGTGAGGTAGTTCCCGTCCACCTCGTACGCCGTGCGGTACACGTCCCAGGCCGCGACGATGCCGACCGGCTGGTGGGCGACCGCCTCGGTGACGGTGAAGCCGTGCCGGGTGCAGTCGGCGGAGACGTGCTCGGTGGGAGCGTCGGCGGCGAGGAACGGGATGACGGGCTTCCCGTCGATGGTGAGCTCGTCGACGCGGCCGGGGGTGATCGCGAACAGCCGCACCTCGAACCCTCCACGCGGGTGGTCGGAGCGCAGCAGGAACACGTGCGAGTCACCATGGCCGACGCCGAGGTCGCGCAGGCTGTCCGGGACCGGGTCGTAGCCGCCGGCCAGCACGAGGGCGAACGACCGGTCCGCGACGACCCGCAGCGCGGCTCCGCACTCGCCACGGGGACCGGTCAGCTGGACGTCCTCGTCCGTGCCGTTCCCGTCGAGGTCCGCCTTGATCGACCGCAGCACCGGGAGATCCCCGAGGCACGGACCGTCCGGCTGTGTCGCGGGCGTGTCCGCGTCACCGCACCCGGCGGCCAGCGCAGCGAGCAGGACGATCAGCACCGAGAGCCTCATGCCCCTCGGACGCACCCCGGCCCGGCTCCGTTCCCGCATCCCTCGACCCTAGAGTGTTCAGGTGCGCAGCCTCCAACGCGACGAAGCCGTCGCCCGCTTCGACCTCCTCACCCTCGCCTCGTACGACGTCAGCCTCGACCTGCGCGGCGAGGAGACGTTCACCAGCCGGACGGTGATCGAGCTCGTGAGCAGAGGCGGCGAGACCTTCCTCGACCTGAAGCCGGTCAGCCTGGAGACGATCCGCCTGGACGGCGCCGCGCTGCCGGTCGACGCGCTGGCCGAGGGCCGCTACCCGCTGAGCCTCGCCGCGGGCGAGCACCGCGTCGAGGTCGAGGCGACCATGCCGTTCCGCAACGACGGCGAGGGCCTGCACAAGGCGATCGACCCCAGCGACGGCCGTGCGTACGTCTACCAGATGAGCTTCATGAGCGCCGCGCCCAGCGTGTTCGCCTGCTTCGACCAGCCGGACCTGAAGGCGCCGTACACGCTGCACGTCACCACGCCGCCGGACTGGAACGTCACCGCGAACGCTCCCGGCCGCGAGGAGGCCCCGGGCATCTGGGAGTTCGAGCAGAGCCAGCCGCTCTCGACGTACTTCACCTGCCTGGTCGCCGGCCCGTACCGCCGGATCGCCGACAGCCACGACGGCATCGACCTCGGCCTGCTCTGCCGGTCCTCGATGATCGGCGCGCTCGAGGCGGACGCCGACGAGCTGCTCACCATGACCAAGCAGTGCTTCGACGAGTTCCACCGGCTCTTCGGCATCCGCTACGCCTTCGGCAAGTACGACCAGGCGTTCGTGCCGGAGTTCAACGCCGGCGCCATGGAGAACCCCGGCTGCGTCACCTTCCGCGAACCGCTGCTGTTCACGACGAAGGTCCCGCGCGCCCTGCGCGTGCAGCGCGCCACCACGGTCGCGCACGAGATGGCCCACCAGTGGTTCGGCAACCTGACCACACCGACGTGGTGGGACGACCTCTGGCTCAACGAGGCGTTCGCCGAGTACATGGGCAACCGGGTCACGGCCGAGGTCACCGAGTTCTCCGAGGCCCTGGTCTGGGCATCGCTGGCCCGGAAGAACTGGGGCCTGACATCGGACTCCCGGCCCTCCACGCATCCGGTCGCCGGGAACGGCGCCACCGACGCCGACGCGGCCCTGCAGGACTTCGACGGCATCTCCTACTCCAAGGGCCACGCCGTGCTCACCCAGCTGGCCGACCGGGTGGGCGACGAGGTGTTCTTCGGCGGCGTCCGTGAGCACTTCGAGACCCACCGCTTCGGCAACGCCACCATGCAGGACCTCTTCGGGTCCTGGGAGCGGGCCGGCGCGGGTGACCTGGAGACCTGGACCACGGCCTGGCTGCGAACCGCCGGCCTGGACCGGATCGAGCTCGACCGCGAGGCGGGTGCGCTGGTGCGAACCACACCCGCCGGCGAGACGGTGGACCGCGAGCACGCCCTCGACATCGCGCAGTGGCAGGGTTCATGGAGCACCTCCGAGGTTCTCGTCGCGAGTGGGCTCACCAGGATCAGCGTCGGCACCGACACTCCGGTCGTGCTCGACCCGCGCGACACCGCCTGGGCCGACCTGACCCTCGACCCGGTGACCGCCGCCGCGCTGCCCGCGCTCCTCCCCCGCACCCGGGACCCGCTGCTGCGAGCCACCATCTGGAACACCGCGCGCAACGGCGTCCACCACGCCCGTCTCGACCCGGACACCGCCGTCGACCTGCTCGTCGCCGGCATCCCCAACGAGGAGCAGGACACCGCGGTCGGCGTGCTCGGCGTCTGGGCAGGCGACGACGGCGAGGGCGCCCGGGCGACCGTCCACGAGAAGCTGCTCACCGTCGTACGGTCTCCGGACACCGCCCGCGCCCGGCTGCACGCCGCGTTCACCGAGCGCGCCGACACCGCGCCGGCCGGCTCCGACCTGCAGCTGGCCGCCCTCCAGGCCGCGATCGGCACCGCCCCCACGCCCACCTACCTGCGCGCGCTGCTCGACGGCGAGCTGCCCGAGGGCGTCGAGCTCGACTCCGGTCTGCGCTGGCGGGTGCTCAAGCGGCTCACCTCGCTCGCCGCCACCGACCTCGACGAGCTCGACCGCGAGCTGGCCGTGGAGAACGACGCCAAGACCCAGCTCGCGCACGCCTGGTGCCGCGCCCGGATGCCCGATCCCGAGGCCAAGGCCTGGGCCTGGCAGCGGTTCACCGGCGAGGTCAACGCGTCCAACTACGAGATCGAGGCGGTCGGCACCGGGTTCTGGCAGAGCGGCCGCGAGGACCTGCTCACGCCGTACGTGTCCCGCTACTTCGGCGAGGTGCCCGGCACCGCGCAGGTCCGCGCCGGCTGGGGCCTGGCCGACGCCGCGCACTACTTCTTCCCGATCACCGTGGTCAGCCCGGAGACGCTGGCCCTGGCCGACGAGGTGCTCGCCGGCGAGGGGCTCAACCGCAGCCTGCGCCGGATGCTGGTGGACGCCGCGGACGAGCTGCGCTGCCGGCTGACCGCCCGAGCCCGGTACGGCGGATGACCCGCCGCCCCGGCCCCACCGTCCGCACCCGCGTGGTCGAGCTGCGCGGCGAGGAGCGGCTCGCGCACGAGGACCGGCTGGCGACCGAGGAACCGCTGGAGATCCGGCTCGCCTGGCCGGGCGCGCCCGCGCGCCGGATCGGGGTGACCATGCGGACGCCCGGGAACGACTTCGAGCTGGCCGCCGGGTGGTTGGTGCACGAACAGGTCGTCGCGCCCGCGCACGTGACCGCGGTCCGGTACTGCACCGACGTGGACCTGGCGCCCGAGGAGGAGTTCAACGTCGTCACGGTCGAGTCGAGCGCGGCTCCGCTGCGGCTGCCGGAGGCGCGCCTGGTGACGGCGGCCTGCGGGGTCTGCGGGACCACCTCGATCGCCGACGTCGCCCGGCTCGCCGCCTCCCCCGCGGTACCGGCGCTCCCGGTCGAGGTGATCCGGTCGCTGCCGGACCGGCTGCGCCAGGCCCAGCCCGGGTTCGAGCGCACCGGCGGGCTGCACGCGGCCGGGCTCTTCGACGCCGCCGGCGAGCCGGTCGTGGTCCGCGAGGACGTCGGCCGGCACAACGCGGTGGACAAGGTGGTCGGCTCTCGGCTGCTCGCCGGCGAACCCGTGCCGCCCGTGCTCGTGCTCAGCGGCCGGGTCGGGTTCGAGCTGGTCCAGAAGGCCGCCGTCTCCGGGATCGGGCTGGTCGTCGCCGTCGGGGCGCCCTCCTCGCTGGCGGTCTCGCTGGCGGAGGAGACCGGGATCGCGGTGGTCGGGTTCACCCGCCCGGACCGGTGCGTGGTGTACGCCGGAGCCGATGCCCTCGGCGTGTGACCCGGGTTCTGTCGGCGCCCGTTCCTAGGGTTGTCGCGTGCGCATCCTCCACACCTCCGACTGGCACCTGGGGCGGCAGTTCCACGGCCAGTCGATGCTCGCGCACCAGGAGGCGTTCCTGGACCACCTGGTCGGGGTGATCGAGGAGCGCGAGGTCGACCTGCTGGTGGTCGCCGGGGACGTCTTCGACCGGGCGCTGCCGCCGGTGGACGCGGTCGCGCTCGCCGACGAGGCGTTCGCCCAGCTGGCCCGTTCCCGCGCGCGGGTGGTGGTCACCAGCGGCAACCACGACTCCGCGACCCGGCTCGGGCTCAACAGCCGCCTCATCGACGCGGCCGGCTTCCACCTGCGCACCGAGCCGGACCGGGTGGCCGACCCGGTGCTGCTCGACGACGAGCACGGACCAGTCGCCGTGTACGGCATTCCCTACCTGGAGCCCGACCTCCTCCGCGCCCGCTGGGACCTGCCGGCGCGCTCGCACCAGGCGGTCCTGGGCGAGGCCGTACGCCGGATCCGCGGCGACCTCGCCGCCCGGCCCGCGAGCCGCGCGGTCGTGGTGGCGCACGCCTTCGTGGCCGGCGGGGAGGCCAGCGACTCCGAGCGCGACATCGCCGTCGGCGGGGTCGCGCTGGTGCCGACCGGGGTCTTCGACGGGATCGACTACGTCGCGCTCGGGCACCTGCACGGGCGGGCGGTGCTGTCCGGGTCGATCCGCTACTCGGGCTCGCCGCTGGCCTACTCGTTCTCCGAGGCCCACCACCTCAAGGGCTCCTGGCTGGTCGACCTGGGCGCGGACGGTCTCGTCGCCGAGGAGTTCGTCCCGGCCCCGGTCCCCCGCAGGCTGGCGCGGGTCTCCGGGCGGATCGACGACCTGCTCGCCGATCCGCGGTACGCCGACCTCGAGGACGCCTGGCTGCAGGTCAGCCTGACCGACGAGGTCCGGCCCGCGCAGGCGATGGCCCGGCTCCAGCAGCGGTTCCCGCACGCCGTCGCTCTCCAGTTCACGCCGGCTTCCCCCGGCGGCCCCACCCCGGTCGCGCGCGCGGAAGGGCGCACCGACCACGACATCGCGCTCGACTTCGTGACGGCGGTGCGCGGCACCCCGGCCACCGCGGAGGAGAGCGCGCTGCTCCTCGAGGCGTGCGACGCCGCGGCCCGCGAGCCCGACGCCGACCCGGTGGCCTGATGAGGCTGCACACGCTCACCGCCACCGCCTTCGGTCCGTTCTCCGGGACGGTCTCCGTCGACTTCGACGCGCTCGCGGCCGGGGGGCTGTTCCTGCTCACCGGCGCGACCGGCGCCGGCAAGACCAGCGTGCTCGACGCGGTGTGCTTCGCCCTCTACGGGCAGGTCCCGGGCGATCGCTCCGGCGCGAAGCACCTGCACAGCGACCACGCCCCCGCCGACCGCGAGCCGCGGGTGGTGCTGGACCTCAGCATCGGCGAGCGCCGGTTCCGGTTCAGCCGCTCGCCGTCCTGGACCCGGCCGAAGAGGCGCGGCGACGGGGTCACCACCGTCCAGGCGCACGTCGTGGTGGAGGAGCAGCGCGACGGGTCCTGGACCGCTCTGACCAACCGGCTCGACGACGCCGGCCTGCTGGTCAGCGACCTGCTCGGCATGTCGTGCGCGCAGTTCACCCAGGTGGCCATGCTGCCGCAGGGACGGTTCCAGGCGTTCCTGCGCGCGTCGTCCGCCGAACGGCACGCGGTGCTGCAGCAGCTGTTCCGGACCGACCGGTTCGAGCGGGTGGAGCGATGGCTGGTCGAGCGTCGTACGGCGGACCGGCGGGCGAGCGAGGCGGCCGGGGCCCGTGTCCGCGGCGCGCTGCACCGGATCGAGGAGGCCGGTGGGACCCCGCTGCCCGAGGAGTGGGCCGAGGCTCTCGAGCTGGCGGCCGAGGACGAGCGGCTGCGGGCCTGGTCGAGCACGCTGACCGAGCAGGCCTCCGCGGACGCCGCCGACGCCCATGCCGAGACCCAGCGGGCGATCCTCGCCGAGGAGACCGCCCGGGACGCGCTGGCCTCGGCGCGAGCCCTGGTCTCGCTGGTCGAGCGCGCCACCCGCGCCCGGTCCGACCTGGACGCCCTCGACGCCGAGGCGGCCGCGCTGGCCGCGGCCCGCGACCAGGTGGACCGGCACCGTCGGGCGGCCGCGCTCACCCCGCTGGCCGCGCGGCTGCGCAGCGCCGAACACGACCGCCGCCAAGCGGCCAGCGCATGGGCCGAGCAGCTCGCCCGGCACGGCCACGAGGACCGGCCGGCCCTGGCAGCCGCACGACGCACGGCCGCGACCGAGCTCGCCACCGCCGAGGCCTTCCTCCCCCGGGCCCGCGCGCTCGCCGAGGGCGAGCAGGAGGTTGCGACCGCACGCACCAGCCTGGCCGAGACCGAGGCAGTGCTCCGGGAGGCCGAGGCCGGCCTGAGCGCCCTGCCCGAGCGTCTGGCCGCCGCCGAGGCCCGGCACGCCCAGGCCGTGACTGCGCAGGCGCGCCTCGGCGGACTGCGCGCCCGCAGCGCACGGCTGACCGAGCTGGTCGCCGCCGCGAAGCGGCTCGCCGAGGTCGACCGCGAGCTCGACGCCGCTCGCGCGGGCCTGCAGGCCGCGATCGCGGTCACGCTGGACGCCCGCGAGCAGTACCTCGACGTCCGGGAGGCCCGGATCAGCGGGATGGCCGCCGAGCTGGCCGGCGACCTGGTGGCCGGCTGCGGCTGTCCGGTCTGCGGCAGCGCCGAGCACCCGGCGCCCGCCCATGTCGCGGGACAGGTCGCCGGACGGACGGTCGGCAGGGACGAGGAGACCGCCGCCCGCCGCCGGGTCGAGGACGCTGCTTTCGCCGAGCAGAACCATCAGGTCAAGGTCGCCGGACTGGAATCCGAGCAGGCCGGTCTGGCCGGACGGCTGGCGGCCGAGGAGGTCGGCTCGCTGCCAGGTGCACTCGCGGAGGCGCGGACCGAGGAGCAGGCCGCGGCGGACCTGGCGGCCGGCGAGCCCGAGGCGGCCGCCGCCCTCGCTGCCGCGCGGACCGAGCTGACCGAGACCCGTGAACGCGCCGACGGGCTGCGTTTGCGCGCCGCGATGCTGCGCACCGAGATCGAGGACCGGACCGCCACGCTGGACGCTCTGCGCGCCGAGCGGGCAGCCCTGCTCGGGGACGCTCCGGACCTGGACGACCTGGTCGCCCAGCGGACCGAGACGCTGGCGGCGCTCGACAGGGCGCTCGTGGCCTGGGACGCCCTGGACCTGGCGAACCGGACCGTCGAGAGCGCCCGCGGCTCCCTGGACGAGGCCGCCCGGGCCGCCGGGTTCGCCGGCACCGAGGCCGCCCTGGATGCGCTCCTCGACCCGCCGGTGGCCGAACGGCTCGCGGAGACGGTCGCCGCGGCACAGCGACGCCGCATCGCCGCCGAGGCCACCCTCGCCGACCCAGCCGTGGCCGCCGCCCTCGAAGCAGACGCGCCCGACCTGCCCGCGGCGACCGCGGCCCATGCCGAGGCAGCCACGCGCGTCCGGGGCACCGCGGCCCGAGCCGAGGCGGCACGGACCCGCAGCAGCCGGCTGCGCGAGCTCGACGCCCACCTGGACGAGGCCCTGGCCGCCTGGAGTCCGCTGCGGGCCCGGCACCGGCTCAGCGCCGAGCTGGCCTCGCTGGCCGAGGGCCGCAGCGTCGACAACCCGCTCAAGATGCGGCTGGCGGCGTACGTGCTGGCCGAGCGGCTGCGCCAGGTGGTCGCCGCCGCCAACGAGCGGCTCGCCCGGATGACCGGCGAGCGCTACGCCCTCGAGCACGCCGCCGACCGCGGCGTCGGCGAGCAGCGCGGCGGACTCAGCCTGCGCGTGCGCGACGACTGGAGCGGGGTGCGCCGCGACCCGGCGACGCTGTCGGGCGGCGAGACGTTCGTGGTCTCGCTGGCGCTGGCGCTCGGGCTGGCCGACACGGTGGCCCACGAGGCCGGCGGCACCGTCCTCGACACCCTGTTCATCGACGAGGGCTTCGGCTCCTTGGACGCCGACACGCTCGAGGACGTGATGGACACCCTCGACGGGCTCCGGGACGGCGGCCGGGTGGTCGGCCTGGTCAGCCACGTTCCCGAGCTGCGCAGCCGGATCACCACCCAGCTCGAGGTGGTCAAGGGCCGCGACGGCTCGACGCTCCGGGCGGTGCTGGCCGGAAATTGACTGGGCCGTCTCGCTAGGGTCGCGACATGGCCCACGATCGGATCGATCCGACCTTCACCTCCCTCCCGTACCGCAGGCTCGCCGGGGTCGCGCTCGCCCGGGCTCGGGACTTCGGGGTGAGCCACGCCGACTTCCGATTCGAGCGGGTCCGCTACCAGCACCTGTCCGCGCGCGACGGCGTGCTCCAGGGGGCCGAGGACTCCGAGGACCTCGGCTTCGCGGTCCGGGTCGTGCACCAGGGCGCCTGGGGCTTCGCCTCCGGCGTCGTGCTCAGCACGGACGAGGCGGTCCGGGTCGCCGAGCAGGCGGTGCACGTCGCCCAGGTGGCCGCCGGGATGACCCGGGTCCCGATCACGCTGGCCGAGGAGCCCGTGTACGACGACGTCGCGTGGTGCTCGTCGTACGAGGTCGACCCGTTCACCGTCCCCCTCGCCGACAAGTCGGCGCTGCTCTGCGGCTGGACGAAGCGCCTCCTCGACGCCGACGGGGTCGAGCACGCCAGCGCCGGCCTGCAGCAGGTGCTGGAGAACAAGTTCTACGCCGACCTCCAGGGCACCACGACCACCCAGCAGCGCGTCCGGCTCCAGCCGTTCGTGGAGGCCTACGGGTCCCGCGGCGACCGGTTCGACTCGATGGCGAGCATCGCGCCTCCGGTCGGGCGCGGGTGGGAGTACCTGACCGGAGTCCCGGGATCGGGAGCCTGGGACTTCGACGCCGAGCTCGCCGAGATCCCGGGGCTGCTCGCCGAGAAGCTGGCCGCTCCGAGCGTCGAGGCCGGCCGCTACGACCTGGTCATCGACCCCTCCAACCTGTGGCTGACGATCCACGAGTCGGTCGGCCACGCCACCGAGCTGGACCGTGCGCTGGGCTACGAGGCCAACTACGCGGGCACCTCGTTCGCCACCCCGGACAAGCTCGGCACCCTGCGCTACGGCTCGTCGCTGATGCACGTCACCGGTGACCGGACCACCGAGCACGGGCTGGCCACCGTCGGGTACGACGACGAGGGCGTGCGGACCCAGGCGTGGGACATCGTCAGGGACGGCACCCTGGTCGGCTACCAGCTGGACCGCCCGATGGCCGCCGGCGGGACCCTCAACGGCGGCCGGTCCAACGGCTGCGCGTACGCCGACTCCCCCGGGCACATCCCCATCCAGCGGATGGCCAACGTCTCCCTGCAACCCGATCCGGACGGGCCCAACACGGCCGGCCTGGTCGCGCGCGTCGAGCGCGGGCTCTACATCGTCGGCGACAAGTCCTGGTCGATCGACATGCAGCGCTTCAACTTCCAGTTCACCGGGCAGCGCGCCTACCTGATCGAGGACGGCGAGCTGCGCGGCCAGGTCCGCGACTTCGCCTACCAGGGCACCACCACCGAGTTCTGGGGCTCGCTCGACGGCCTCGGCGGCCCGCAGACCTATGTGCTCGGCGGGGCGTTCAACTGCGGCAAGGCCCAGCCCGGCCAGGTCGCCGCGGTCAGCCACGGCTGCCCAAGCGCGCTGTTCCGCGACGTCAACGTGCTCAACGTGGCCGAGGAGATCTGATGTCCACCATCCGTCCGCAGCAGCTGGTCGAGCACGCGCTGGCGACCACCCGGTCCGAGCAGTGCGTGGTGATCGTCCAGGACAGCACCAGCGCCAACCTGCGCTGGGCGAACAACACCCTCACCACCAACGGGGTCATGCACGGGGTCGGTGTCACCGTGATCGCCTTCGCCGGCTCCGGCAACGCATCGGTCAGCGGGACCGCGGCCAGCCTGGACCAGGTCACCGCGCTGGTCGAGCAGGCCGACGCCGCCGCGGCCACGGCGTCGCCGGCCGAGGACAAGGCCGACCTCGTCGCCGGCGGGGTGGCCGTCGACTGGGACGAGCCCGCGGCGGAGACCTCGATCGAGGTGTACCGCGACCTCGCGCCCGACCTCGGCGCTGCCTTCGACGACGCCCAGGGCGCCGGCCGGATCCTCTACGGCTTCGTCAACCACGAGGTGACCACGACGTACCTGGGCTCGAGCACCGGCTTGCGGCTGCGCCATGTCCAGCCGACCGGGCACTACGGCTGTACCGGCAAGACCGCCGACCTGACCAACAGCGCCTGGGTCGGCGGCGCCACCCGCGACTTCGCCGACGTCTCCGCGGAACGGATCGCCGCAGACGTCGCGCGCCGGCTGTCCTGGGGCAGCCGCCGGGTCGACCTGCCCGCGGGCCGCTACGACACCGTGCTGCCCCCGACCGCCGTGGCCGACCTGATGATCGACGCCTACTGGGGTGCCGGGGCCCGGGTCGCGCACGAAGGACAGTCGGTCTACTCGCGCCCCGGGGGCGGAACGCGGATCGGCGAGAAAATGGTGTCCGACGCGGTCACGCTGTTCTCCGACCCCTGGTACGCCGGTCTGGAGTGTGCGCCGTTCGCGATGGCCAGCAGCTCCTCGAACGAGAGCAGCGTCTACGACAACGGCCTCCCGCTGGGCCGCACTCCCTGGATCGCCGACGGCGTCCTGGCCGCGCTGGTGCAGACCCGGCACACCGCGACGATGACCGGCCAGCCGACCACGCCGGGCATCGACAACCTGGTGCTCGACGTCGCAGGAGGGTCCGGTGACGAGCTCGACCTCGTCGCGGGCGTCGAGGACGGGCTGCTGCTCACCTGCCTGTGGTACATCCGCGAGGTCGACCCGCAGACCCTGCTGCTCACCGGGCTCACCCGCGACGGGGTCTACCGGATCGAGAACGGCGAGATCACCGGCGCGGTCAACAACTTCCGCTTCAACGAGAGCCCGGTCGACCTCCTCCGCCGCTTCACCGCCGCCTCCGCGACCGTCCCCAGCTTCTCCCGCGAGTGGGGCGACGACTACTTCTCCCGTACGGCGACCCCGGCGCTGCGGATCCCGGACTTCAACATGAGCTCGGTCTCGCAGGCGCTGTAGAAACTCGCGAGTAACAAAGCCTTCCCAAGATGTGACCTGCGCCACTAGCGTCCCCTTGGCGTCCCACCGGGACGTGGGGAGGGAGACCCCGCTCACCTGAGGAGTCTCGTTGGCGCACGCACCTCGACGACCGGTCCTGGCCGTCCTCACCACCGTCGCTCTGGCCGCCGGAACCCTGGCCGCCACCGTCCCGAGCGCATCCGCCGACGGCCCGGGCGTCGGCACCCCCTGGGTCGTCTCGGTCGGCGACTCCTACATCTCCGGCGAGGCCGGCCGCTGGGCCGGCAACACCAACAACGGCGAGTCGGTGCACGACGCCGGCGGGCCGACGACGTACTTCGACAACGCGGGTAACACCGGCGAGCAGATCGAGCGCTGCCACCGCAGCAAGGCGGCCGAGATCTACCTCGGCGGTGGCGTGAACGGGCTCAACCTTGCCTGCTCGGGCGCCAAGACCGGTACCGACGCGAGTGGCAGCTACTTCAAGCCGGGCCTGGACTTCTACAACGCGGGCGGCAACCAGGGCCAGGCGCTGATGCTCCAGGGCTTCGCCGCGACCCACAACGTGACGATGGTCGCGGTCAGCATCGGCGGCAACAACTTCAACTTCGCGGGCATCGTGACCCAGTGCGTGGCCGACTTCCTGGGCTCGCCGTCGTGGTGGCCGGACTACTGCAAGGACGACAGCGTCGTCACCAGCCAGATGTCGACCGCCTCGGTGAACGCGCACCGCACCGAGATCGCGACCGCCCTCCAGAACGTCCGGACTGCGATGCGCAACGCCGGGTACGCCGACAGCGCCTGGACGCTGCTGGTGCAGAACTACGTGTCCCCGATCCCGAATGGCGCCGGCTTCCGCTACTCCCAGTCCGGCTACACCCGGCAGAGCACCGGCGGGTGCGGGTTCTGGAACGCCGACGCCGACTACGCCAACGGCACCCTGCTGCCCAAGATCAATCAGACCGTCTCCGAGGCGATCACCTCCTCCGGCCTGACCAACGTCAGGACGCTCAACCTGAGCAGCGCGTTCAACGGCCGCCGGCTCTGTGAGAACACGGTCGGGCTGTACGAGGAGAAGGGACTCGCGAGCTGGACGAGCGCCGGCGCCGTCGACAAGACCGAATGGGTGAACACCATCCGTACCGTCTCGGCGACCGGCAACTACTACATCCAGGAGTCGCTGCACCCGAACTTCTGGGGCCAGAAGGCGCTGCGGAACTGTGTTCGCCAGGCCTACAACGCGGGCGCCGTCCGCAGCGGCACCTGTGTCCGCGGTGCCAACGGGTTCAACGCCAACGGTGAGCCCAACATGACCCTCCAGTAACGCCCACCCGGCGCAAAGGTGCACGTGTGAACGCTGACCTGGCGCAAAGGTGCGAGTAGTACTCGCACCTTTGCGCCAGGTCGCGGGAAATTACGTGCGCTTTTGCGCCAGGTCAGCGTGGATAGGGCGTGCGGGTGTAGACGAAGGTGGCGCACTCGAGAGTTCCCGTGTCCCGGTGAACGTCGAGGGTCTCCCCGAGGTGGTAGCCGGCCACGCCGCAGAAGGCGCCGTCCACGAGGGCGAAACGGTCCGGGTCGTCGGGGTCGGAGAGGTCACGAAGCTCGACGAGGCCGTTGTGCCAGCGCAGCTCGTGGGCGCTGTTCCCCCAGAACCAGAGGCCCAGGATCTCCTCGACCTCCGGGGGCACCGAGGTGCTCGGTTCCCAGGGCGTCCCCGGTTCCGCGTCCGGTGAGGGTGCGGCGGTGACGAGCGTGCGGGCGAGCTGGTCGGTGACCAGGCCGGTAGTGGCGTTGCTGAGCGCCACCACGCCGTCGCCGGTCTCGCGCTCCACGAACGCGGTCGCCAGGAAGCCGGGCATCGACCCGGTGTGGCCGACCAGCGTGCGGCCGGCGACGTCGAGCACCCGCAGGCCGAGGCCGTACTCCACGGCCGGCGCGGTCACCCGGCTCATCTCCGCGAGCGTCGCCGGCGCGAGCACGTCGGGATGCCCCGCGGCGAGAAACGTCAGCCATCGGGCCAGGTCGGCGATCGTGCTCCACAGCTGGCCGGCCGGGGCCATCGCGACGGTGTCCTCGTGCGGCTCCTCGGTCAGGGTGCCGGCGAAGTGGCCGACGCTGTAGCCCTGCGCGTGCCGGCCCGGGACCGCGTCGTACGTCGTCGCCGACATCGCGAGCGGCTCCAGCAGCCGCTCCTGGACCAGCGAGAACCACGAGGTGCCCCGCACCCGGGCGACCACCTCGCCCAGCAGCGCGAAGCCCAGGTTGCTGTAGTGGAAGGCGACCCCGTCGGCGAAGACCCGGCCGCTTCCGTCGTTGCGGGCCAGCAGGGTGTCGATCCCGACGCCGGGCGAGCGCTCCCACCAGGGACCGGCCGGTTCGGACTGCATCCCCGAGGTGTGCCGGAGCAGGCTGCGCAGGGTCGCGTCGGCGTACCCGGACTCGGGGATCCACGACCCGAGCGGCTCGTCGAGCGCGAGCAAGCCGTCGTCGCGAGCCTGCATCACCAGGACGGCGGTCAGCGTCTTGGTGATCGAGCCGATCCGGTACTGCTGGTCGAGACCGCCGCGCGAGCCCGCCGATCCGGTCCAGGTCAGCTCGCCGCCGCGCAGCACCGCGCCCACGATCGACGGCAGCCGGCCACGGGACTGCGCCTGGTCGAGGACCGCTTGCCAGTGCTCCATGGGAGTTACGCGAACGCCTCCGGCGGCGGGCAGGCGCAGACCAGGTTGCGGTCGCCGTAGGCCTGGTCGATCCGGCCCACCGGCGGCCAGTACTTGTCCGGGTCGAAGCCGTTCGGGAACAGCGCGGTGGAGACGTCGTACGGGAGGCCCGTGTTGATGACGTCCGCGGTGTGCGGCGCGCCGGTCAGCGGGTTCGCCTCCGCGTCCCACTCCCCCGAGGCCACCCGAGAGATCTCGCCGCGGATGGCGATCATCGCGTCGCAGAACCGGTCCAGCTCGGCCAGGTCCTCGGACTCGGTCGGCTCGACCATGAGGGTGCCGGCCACCGGGAAGCTCATCGTCGGGGCGTGGAAGCCGTAGTCGATGAGCCGCTTGGCGATGTCGTCGACGCTGACCCCGGTCTCCTTGGAGATCCCGCGGACGTCGAGGATGCACTCGTGCGCGACCAGGCCGTTGTGCCCGCGGTAGAGCACCGGGAAGTGCTCGTCGAGCCGGGTGGCCACGTAGTTCGCCGCCAGCACCGCGACCGCGGTCGCCCGGGTCAGGCCCTCGGCGCCCATCATCCGCACATAGGCCCACGAGATCGGCAGGATCCCGGCCGAGCCGTACGGCGCCGCGGAGATCGGCCCGATGCCCGCACGCTTGTCGGCCTCGGGGTGCATCGGGTGCGTCGGCAGGTACGGCGCCAGGTGCTCGCGCACCGCCACGGGACCGACGCCCGGGCCACCGCCGCCGTGCGGGATGCAGAAGGTCTTGTGCAGGTTCAGGTGGCTGACGTCGCCGCCGAACTTGCCCGGCTTGGCGTGCCCGAGCAGCGCGTTGAAGTTCGCGCCGTCGACGTACACCTGGCCGCCGTGGGAGTGCACGATCTCGCAGAGCTCGGAGATGGTGTCCTCGTAGGCGCCGTGCGTGGACGGGTAGGTGACCATGATCGCGGCCAGGTCCTGCGCGTGCGCGTCGCACTGGGCACGCAGGTCGTCGAGGTCGACCGCACCGTCGTCGGTCGACTTGACCACGACGACCTTCATGCCGGCCATCACCGCGGAGGCGGCGTTGGTGCCGTGCGCGGAGGACGGGATCAGGCAGATGTTGCGCTCGGCCTCGCCGTTGGCCTCGTGGTACCCGCGGATCGCGAGCAGGCCGGCGAGCTCGCCCTGCGAGCCGGCGTTCGGCTGGATCGAGACCCGGTCGTAGCCGGTGACCTCGGCCAGCCAGCCCTCCAGGTCGGCGACCAGGGTCGCGTAGCCGACCGCGTCCTCGGCGGGCGCGAACGGGTGCAGGTCGGCGAAGCCCGGCAGCGAGACCGGCTCCATCTCGGTGGTGGCGTTGAGCTTCATCGTGCACGAGCCGAGCGGGATCATCCCGCGGTCCAGCGCGTAGTCGCGGGCGGACAGCTTGCGCAGGTACCGCAGCATCGACGTCTCCGAGCGGTGCGTGTTGAACACCGGGTGGGAGAGGAAGTCGGTCTGGCGCGCCAGCGCCTGCGGGATCGCGGTCGCGCCCGTCGTACGGGCACCGGCGCCGAAGGCGCTGAGCACCGCGGCGACCGCGGCGGCGTCCGTCGTCTCGCCGACGCTCAGCCCGACGTGGTCGGCGTCGACCAGGCGCAGGTGCACACCGCCCTCGTGCGCGGAGGCGACGACCTCGGCGGCCTTGGCGGGCACGCGTGCGAGCACGGTGTCGAAGAACGCGTCGTGGACCACGTCGACGCCGGCGGCGCGCAGCGCGTCCGCGATGCCGGCGGCCTCGGCGTGGATGCCCTGCGCGATCGCGCGCAGCCCGTCCGGGCCGTGGTAGACGGCGTACATGCTCGCCACCACCGCGAGCAGCACCTGGGCGGTGCAGATGTTCGAGGTGGCGCGGTCGCGGCGGATGTGCTGCTCGCGGGTCTGCAGCGAGAGCCGGTACGCCGGACGACCGGCCGCGTCGACCGAGACCCCGACGAGACGGCCCGGCAGGTGCCGCTCCAGGCCGGCCCGGACCGACATGAAGCCCGCGTGCGGGCCCCCGTAGAACAGCGGCACGCCGAAGCGCTGCGAGGAGCCGACGACGACGTCGGCACCGAGCTCGCCGGGCGCCTCGAGAAGGGTCAGCGCGAGCAGGTCGGCGGCGACGACGGCCAGGGCACCGCGCTCGTGGGCGGCCTCGATGACCGGGCGCGGGTCGGCGATGCGGCCGGACGCGCCCGGGTACTGCACCAGCACGCCGCACAGGTCACCCTCGGGCAGGCCGTCGGCCAGTGAGGCGACGAGCACCTCGATCCCCATCGCGGCGGCGCGGGTGCGGACGACCTCGATGCTCTGCGGCAGCGCGTCGGCGTCGACCACGAACGGGCCGTTCGCCTTGGGCGCCGCACGCCGGACGAGCGTCATCGCCTCGGCCGCGGCGGTGCCCTCGTCGAGCAGCGACGCGTTCGCGGTCGGCAGTCCGGTCAGGTCCGCGATCATCGTCTGGAAGTTCAGCAGCGCCTCGAGCCGCCCCTGGCTGATCTCCGGCTGGTACGGCGTGTAGGCGGTGTACCAGGACGGGTCCTCGAGCACGTTGCGCCGGATGACCGGCGGGGTGATCGTGCCGTGGTAGCCCAGGCCGATCATCGAGACCGCGGCGTTGTTCTGGCCGGCGAGCGCCTTCAGCTCCGCGGCCGCGAGCGCCTCGGAGGCCGCCTCGGGCAGGCTCAGGATCTCCTCGGTGCGGATCCGGCCGGGGACCGCGGCCTCCATGAGCGCGTCGAGGGAGTCGAAGCCGACGACCTTGAGCATCTCGGCGATCGCGGCCTCGTCCGGGCCGATGTGCCGGTCCGCGAAAGGACGGGCACCGAACTGCGAACGGGCACCGTGTGAAAGGTCTGACATGAGGCTCCCTGCATCTGCTGCGGACCGTCCGAGGACGGCAGGTCACCTCCCCCTCTGTCGGCCACGACGGCCTCCAGAGTTGCCTACCCCGCACGGTCCTTGCGCCTGAGAGGTTCCGGGGAGGGATTGCCCCTTCGGCGCTCCGGCCCGACGCCGTACGACGTCGCCGGAGGCTCTCCCATGCAGGGTTGTCAGCGGGGCCAAAAATACCATCAAGAGGAGAGACGCGCCTGGCGACGGGCGGCGAGCTCGTCGTTCTCGTGCGCGACCGGGCTCCCGGCGGTGCGCTCGGAGGGCAGCTCGGCGAGCGAGCCCTCGATCTCGCGCCAGACGCCGCCGATGGCGATGCCGAAGACGCCCTGCCCGCCCTGGAGCAGGTCGATGACCTCGTCGTTGCTGGTGCACTCGTAGACCGAGGCGCCGTCGCTCATCAGGGTGACCCGGGTCAGGTCGTCGGTGCCGCGGGCACGCAGGTGGGCGACCGCCGTCCGGATCTGCTGCAGCGAGATGCCCGCGTCCAGCAGCCGCTTGATGACCTTGAGCAGCAGGATGTCGCGGAAGCTGTAGAGGCGCTGGGTGCCGGAGCCGCCGGCGCTGCGCACGCTCGGCTCGACCAGGCCGGTACGGGCCCAGTAGTCGAGCTGCCGGTAGGTGATCCCGGCGGCGTTGCACGCGGTCGGCCCGCGGTAGCCGAGGTCGGCCGGGAGCGGCGACACGTCATCGCTGAAGAGCAGGCCCTGCTCGTCGGCCGCGTGCGCTGCCTCCTGCGCGGCCAGGCGTGCCTGCTCGTCGATCTCGGCGGCGGACGTGCCGTCGTTGTTGTTGGTGCCCACTGCGACCTCCGAAGTCTCGCTCCGCTGAGCGTAACCCCTGGGGAAGGGCGGTCGGAACGTCCGGGAGCGGAGAAGTTCCAGCCGTGGAGTTACAGCGAAGACATCTCAAACCGTAAACGTGAGGTTGAGGGTTGTCCACGACGCCGCGCGGCGTGTCGCGCAACCTTCTACTGGAACTTGAAGGTTTACGAGTGCGGCTCTTCGAAGTCCTCGGGCGAGATGTTGTCGAGGAACTCGCGGAACTTCTCGACCTCCTCCTCGCGTTCGTCGGGGACCGCGATGCCGACCTCGTCGAGGAGGTCCTCGGCGCACACGATCCGGCTGCCGGTACGCAGGGCGAGCGCGATCGAGTCCGAGGGGCGGGCGCTGACCTCGACGCCGGAGCCGAGCACCAGGGTGGCGAAGAAGACCCCGTCGGTGACCTCGGTGATCTGCACCTCCGCGAGCGCGTTGCCGGTGGCGTCGAGGACGTCCTTGAGCAGGTCGTGGGTCAGCGGCCGGGGCGGGACGACCCCCTGCTGGGCGAAGGCGATCGCGGTGGCCTCGACGGCCCCGATCCAGATCGGCAGGTAGCGCTCGCCGTCGATCTCGCGCAGCAGCACGATCGGGTTGTTGGAGGGCATCTCCACCCGGACTCCGACCACCTCGACTTCGCGCACGCAAATAGCCTAGCCCTCGCTCCGCTCGGGCGGGTGCGCCGCCCTGAAGGGTCCTGCTTCCCTCGTCGCAGGCTCGCTGCGCTCGCCGTGGCTCCTCAGTCCAGCCGGACCCGGCGGCGCACCTCTCACATCACCGCAGCGTCTTGAGGCCAGCCCGGACGAGGGCCGCGTGCAGCCGCAGCGAGAGGCCGGCGATCTCGTCGGTCGCCTGCGCGGCTCTCCCCTCGGCACCGTCCTCGCGGCTGCGCCGGATCGGCGAGGTGATCTGCTCGACCAGACCGACCTCGCGGTCGGCGGCGGTCTTGAACGCGCGCAGGTGCCGAGGCTCGACGCCGAACGCGGCCAGCTCCCCGGCCACCTTCGCCACCTGGAGCGCGTCCGCGTCGTAGTGCTTCGAGCCGGTCCGGGTGCGGACCAGGCCGAACCCCTCCAGCTGGTCGAGGAGCTCCTCGGTGATCCCGGCGGTCTTCACCAGCTCGCGCCGGGAGATGCGCACGTCGCCGCGCTCGCTGCGCAGCAGGTCGGCCAGGGCACCGGACTCCCCCAGCGCCCCGGGCGGGACCTGCGGGGCCCCGTTGAGCGCCGGCGGCTCCAGGCCGCGGTCGATCGCGTCGAGGTGCTCCTTGATCACCTTCAGCGGCAGGTACTGCTCGCGCTGGGCCCGGATGATGTAGCGCAGCCGCTCCATGTCCTCCACGGAGTACTTGCGGTAGCCCGACGGCGTCCGCTCCGGGTTGACCAGCCCCTCGGACTCGAGGAAGCGGAGCTTGGACTCCTTGATGTCCTCGTCGGGAAACTCGGCGGTGAGGTCGGCGAGCGCCTGACCGATGCTCTTCCGGGCCGCCTGACGCACCTCAGGCCCCCGGCGCGGCCGAGGCGAAGAAGACCAGCCGGAACTTCCCGATCCGGACCTCGTCGCCGTTCTGCAGCAGGGCCTCGTCGATCCGGTCGCGGTTGACGTAGGTGCCGTTGAGGCTGCCCACGTCGGACACCTTGTAGGTGCCCTCGGTCCGGGTGAACTCGACGTGCCGCCGGGAGACGGTGATGTCGTCGAGGAAGATGTCGCTCTCCGGATGCCGTCCGGCGCTGACCTTCTCGGTGTCGAGCAGGTAGCGGCTGCCCGCGCCGGGGCCGCGCTGCACGATCAGCAGGGCGCTGCCCGGCGGCAGGGCGTCCGCGGCGGCGGCGTCGGCCTCGTTGAGCTGGGCGCGCTCCTGGGCACGCTCCTCGGCGTCCGGCCGCGGCACGGTGCCCCCGAAGGTGATCGTCGCGGTCGTCTCCGAAGGGGTCGGCTCGGCGGCCGGCGCGGCCTGCAGCTGGGTGCCGCACTGCGAGCAGAACTTCGCGTCGTCGCCGTTCTGGTTGCCGCACTGCGGGCACGTCTGCATCTGGCTGCCTCCCACGTCTCCGGTGAAACCCTCAAGGCTCAGTAGAGGTTCACAGTTGATGCCGCCAACCTACCAAAGCGCGGCAACCGCGCGGGGCCGCAACCGGTCAGGACTCGGTGGTCTCCTGGTAGGCGGCGGCGTCGAGCAGCTCGACTCCTGCCGCCTCGTCGGAGACGACGACCTCGAACAGCCAGCCGGCGCCGTACGGGTCGCTGTTGACCAGCTCCGGGGTCGCCTCCAGCGCGTCGTTGCGGGCGACCACCTCACCGGTCACCGGCGAGTACACGTCGCTGACCGACTTGGTCGACTCCAGCTCGCCGACCGCCGCACCCGCCGTCACGGCGTCGCCCACCTCGGGCAGCTGCACGTAGACGATGTCGCCGAGCTGGTCCTGGGCGTAGTCGGTGATGCCGATCCGGATCGAGCCCGCGGCCTCGCCCGGGGTGCGCAGCCACTCGTGCTCGGCGGTGTACTTCAGGTCTTCGGGAAGGGACACGATGCTCCTCGGGTCGGGCTTGTTGGGCAGCAACCTACTGCTACTGGACCTGCTCGGCGTACTGGGGCTTGGGCTCGCTGTGCAGCGACTCGATCTCGACGTGCTGGCTGCGCTTGATGACGACCTTGCCGTCGTCGAGCGCGATGTCGTCGACGAAGCCGCCGGAGAAGTTCATCGCGGTGCGCAGGCTGTCCGGGTCGCCGATGGCCTCGATGGTGAACGGCGACTTCAGCAGCCGGCCGTCGACCTCGATCCCCCCGCCCACGGTCTCGAAGGAGCTCTGCGCGACGATCCGGACCGCGTCGTTGATCTCCATCGCCTCGGCGCCGGCGTCGCGCAGCTCCTCGATGCCGTCGAGCAGGTAGGTCAGGCTCAGGTGCGACTCCGGCACGGTGACCGTCATCCGGATGCCCGGGCCGGTGGCCGGCACCGTGCCCGCGAGCACGCCCAGGGTGGCCAGGTCCTCGCGGGCCTGGTCGAGCGCGGCCGCGGTCTTGTCGTTGTTGTCCTGCAGCGCGTCCCGGGTCCGCTCCAGGTCGTTGATGTCCTGCTCCGTACGACGAGACGCGGCCTGCAGACCGTTCAGGGCCTGGATCAGGTCGGCCTGCCGCATCCCCGCGTAGTCGTCGTCCGTCCCGGCGATCCGCCACTGGGTGACGCCCGCGGCACCGAGGATCGCGACCAGCACGCCGACCACGACCTGGCCGCGGCCCGGGTGCAGCAGCGCCCGGCGCAACCGCTGCACGCCGGTCGGCTCGACGGCCACGTTCTCGTCGGCGGCCGCGGCCGCCGGGTCGAAGGGAGGGATCTCGCTCATGCGTGGAAGATGTGCCGGCGGATGGCGGCGACGTTGGCGAAGATCCGGATGCCGAGGACGACGATGACGCCGGTGGACAGCTGCGCGCCGACGCCGAGCTTGTCGCCGAGGAAGACGATCAGCGCCGCGATGAACACGTTGCTGATGAACGAGACCACGAACACCTTGTCGTCGAAGAGGCCGTCGAGGAACGCCCGCAGCGCGCCGAAGACCGCGTCCAGCGCGGCCACCACGGCGATCGGCAGGTAGGGCTCCAAGCCGATCGGCACGTCCGGCTTGAGGATCAGGCCCACGGCCACCCCGACGATGAGACCGATGACCGCGATCACGACAGATCCTTCCTCGGGCGCTTCGGCCCCTTCTCCTTCGCGAACCTCAGCGTGGGGACCTCGATCCCGGGAAGCCGCAGCGAGGGCTGGCTGGTCATCCGGAAGCGCAGCCCGACCTCGCGCTGCAGAGTCAACCATGCCGCCGCCGCGCTGGTGTCGCCGAACCGCGAGGCCATCGTCTTCCGGTCGCCGATGGCGAGCACCCGGTACGGCGGCCGCAGCGAGCGGAAGTTCACCGTGATCGCCTCGCTGGCGTGCCGGATCGCGGAGAGGACGGTGAGCCGCTCGCCGTTGATCGAGATCGCCTCGGCACCGGCCTCCCACAACCCGTTCACCAGCTTCTGCAGGTCGGTGTCGAGCACCTTCTCCCGGTCGCTGGAGGCATCCGGCTTGTCGTCGACGACCACCTCGAGCCCGGGCCCGTGCACCGGCGCGATGCCGGTGCGCACCCGGAGCAGGTCGAGCTCGCGGAGCAGCCCGGAGGTGTCGTCGCTGGAGCGCAGCAGCTGCGACTCCAGGCGCCGCGTCTGCGCGGTCAGCGTGGCGGCGGTCTTCCGGTCGGCGGCGAGCGCGGCCCGGTTCGCCTTGACCTGGTCGATGAGCGCGCGCCGCTCCTTCTCCTCCGAGGTGCTGTCCCGGGAGGTCTGCACCGCGGCGGTGACCGCGAGCACCGCGAAGACGGCGATGATCGCGGCGCCCATCCGGCCGACCCGCGGCCGCTCCTTGGCCGAGTCCGCCTGCAAGCGGTGCTCGGCGGCCTGGGCGTAGTCCTCGTCCAGGGCGTGCGCGTTGATGTACGGGAGCAGGCCCAGGGTGGCCTGTTCCGGGAGCCGCGGCGGGGTGGGCACTAGGTCGCCTTCGGACCCGCGCCGTCGAGGGAGGGTGCGTGCTTGTCACGGTCGGCGAGCAGCTTGCGCACCTGCCAGGCGTAGAGGAGCCCGGCCCACCAGTACAGCCCGATCCCCCAGATCGCGAACGCCCAGCCGAACACCTGGCCCAGCGTCGCGACGGTGCCGGACCCGTCGCCGATGAAGAGCAGCGGGAACGCGTAGAGCAGGTTGAAGGTGGCGGCCTTGCCGAGGAAGTGCACCGGCAGCGCGCTGTAGCCGCGGGTGCGCAGGAACGGCACCAGGCACCACAGGAACAGGTCGCGCGCGGGCAGGATCACCACCACCCACCACGGCACGATCTCGCGCACGCCGAGGCCGACCACGACGGCGAGGATGTAGAGCCGGTCGGCGACCGGGTCCAGGATCTCGCCGAGCTTGGAGGTCTGGTTCAGCCGCCGGGCCAGGTAGCCGTCGAGCCAGTCGGTGACGCCCGACAGCATCAGCACCACCAGGGCGAGCACGTCCGCCTCGGGGCCGAGCACGAGCCACAGGAACAGCGGAACACCCAGCAGCCGGAGCATGCTCACCGCGTTCGGCAGCGTCCACACCGCCGAGGTGGCGGGCGGGGCGCCGGGAGGGTTCGTGCTGCTCATGTCGCGCCAACCCTACGGTAGGTTCCGCGGGTGAGCCGGGAGGTGGTCGTGGTCGCGTGGGCGCCGGTCGCGGACGCCACCGAGCTGGCCGTCGCGACCGCCGCCGAGGTGCTCGGCCGGCACCCCGGCCCGGTGCACCACCACTGCCCGTTCTGCGGCTCGGTCGAGCACGGCCGGCCCTCCTTCGACGCACCCGTCCACCTCAGCGTCGCGCACGCGCCGGGCCTCTCCGTGGTCGCGGTCAGCACCGCCGGTCCGGTCGGCGTCGACGTCGAGAAGGCCGGTACGGCGGACGCCGGCTGGGTCCGCGACGAGGCGGTCGGCAAGGCGTACGGCGTCGGCCTGACCGGGGAGACCGGACCCGCCCAGGTGATCGACCTCGCCCTCCCCGGGCACCTCGCCGCGGTCGCCGTACGAGCTGGGGCGATGCCCGAGGTCAGGCTGGCAGCGCCGGCAGCGCCGCCTTCTCCAGCCAGTCCGTGAACAGGTCCTCCGCGGGGTCGGCGGCGATCTCGGCCACCAGTGCCCGAAGCTCCGGCGTGCCGGCGTTGCCGTACCGGTGCCGCTCGACCCAGGTCCGCAGCACGGACCGGAACGCCTCCTCGCCGACCCGCCGCCGCAGCGTGTGCAGCAGCAGGGCGCCGCGCTTGTAGACCCGGTCGTCGAACATGTCCGCCGCACCCGGGTCTCCGAGCACCAGGTCCTGTGGCAGCGCGGCCAGCCGGTCCCAGTGGTGCCGGGCGTGCTCGGCAGCGCTCTCCCGCCCGCTGGCCTCGGACCAGAGCCACTCGGCGTAGCAGGCGAAGCCCTCGTGCAGCCAGATGTCGTCCCAGCCGCCGGCGGTCACCGCGTTGCCGTACCACTGGTGCGCCAGCTCGTGCGCGACCAGCCGCTCGCTGCTCCACTCGTCGACGAGGTAGTTGGCGCCGAACGTGGAGACGCTCTGCGACTCCAGCGGGATCTCCAGGTCGTCGGCGGTGACCACCACGGTGTACGACGAGAACGGGTAGGGCCCGAACAGGTCGGTGAACGTGGCCAGCATCTCCGGCTGCCGCCGGAACGACGCGGGCAGCTCGACGTGCCGGTCACTGGGCACCAGCACGGTCATCGGGACCGTCGCGTCGAGCCGCTGCACGGCGTACCGGCCGATGCTGACCGTCGCCAGGTACGGCGCCATCGGCTCGTCCTGCCGGTAGGACCAGGTGACCGCGTTCGCGCTGCGCCGGGTCTCCTGCAGCCTGCCGTTGGCGACCACCGTGTAGCCGGTCGGCGCGCTGACCGCGAACGCGTAGGTCGCCTTGTCGTCGGGCCGGTCGTTGCACGGGAACCAGGAGGGTGCGCCGTAGGGCTGGGCCGCGACGATCACGCCGTCGTCGAGCTCCTCCCAGCCGGCGTCGCCGAGCACGCCGGGCATCGGCTTCGGCGAGCCCCGGTAGCCGATGCTGAGGCGCGCCTCGCCGCCCGCCTCGACCGGGACCGGCATCTCGACGCGCAGCCGGTGGTGGCGGTGCCGGTAGCGGGCCTTGCGGCCGTCGACGCTGACGCCGGTCACCGTGAACGCGCCGAGGTCGAGCTCGAGGCTGGTCAGCGGCTCGTGCGCGACGACCTGCAGCTGGGCACGCCCGTCGAGCCGGTTGCCGTCGAGACGGCAGGTCAGCGAGAGGTCGTAGTGCGCGACGCCGTACCGGTGGTCGCCGTGCTGCGGGAAGTAGGGATCGGGGACGGTCACTCCGGGTCCGCCCACGGCCCGATCGGGTTGCCGGTCCAGCGGGTGCGGTCGGGTACCGTCTCGCCGCGCATCACCAGCGAGACCGGGCCGACGGTGGCGTGCTTGCCGAGGGTGGCGGCCGGCAGGATCACGCTGTCCGGGCCGAGCGTCGCGCCGGCGCGCAGGGTGACCTTGTCCATGCGGAGCATCCGATCATGGAACAGGTGCGTCTGCACAACGCAGCCCTGGTTGACGGTCGCTCCGTCTCGCAGCTCGACCAGGTCGGCCTCGGGAAGCCAGTAGGTCTCGCACCACACGCCGCGTCCGATCGTCGCGCCCATCGAGCGCAGCCAGAGGTTCAGTATCCAGGACGCGGTCACCGGCCGGGCGAACCACGGCGCGGCCAGCACCTCGACGAAGGTGTCGGCCAGCTCGTTGCGCCACACGAACGAGCTCCACAACGGGTGCCGGCCGGCCTTCACCCGGCCGACCAGGATCCACTTGGCGCCGGTCGCGATCGCCGCCGCGGCGACGCCGGCGGCGAGCAGCACCGGACCGGCCAGCAGCGCCGCGAGCCACCAGCCGGCGGCGTCCGCGAGCGCGACCAGGGTGACCGCGGCCGCCCACCACAGCACCAGGTTCACCAGCACCGGCAGCAGCCGGCACAGCTCGACCAGCGCGCGGGCCACCCGCAGCCTCGTCGGGGGCGCGTAGGTGCGGCTGTCGTCGGTCTCGTCGGCGGTGCGGCGCAGCTTGGTCGGCGGGCTGCCGATCCACGAGGTGCCCGCCTTCGCCTTCGTACGACGGGGCGCGGCCGACAGCACCGCGACCAGCCCCTGCTTGGGCACCTTCCGCCCGGGCGCCGCCATCCCGCTGTTGCCGACGAAGGCGTGCTTGCCGATCCGGACGTGGTCGACCCGGAACCAGCCGCCGCCCAGCTCGTAGCCACCGAGGAGGGTGTCGTCGGCCAGGAACGCACCCTCGTTGACGGTGGTGAGCTTGGGGATCAGCAGCACGGTGGAGGCCTCGACGTCCTTGCCGATCTTCGCGCCGAGCAGCCGCAGCCAGGCCGGCGTCAGCGAGGAGGCGTAGAGCGGGAAGAGCCAGCCGCGGGCCTCGTCGAGGATGCGCAGCGTGGTCCAGCCCTGCCAGGCCCGGCGTCCGTGCACCGGGTAGTGGCCGGCCTCCAGCCCCGCCGAGAGCAGCCGGACGGTGACCAGGACCAGCAGCGCGAGCACCAGCAGCCCGACGAGCCCGGCGAGCGGGAGCAGCCCGAGCGTGGTCCTGGCGAGCGCATCCAGGGAGTCGGCGTCGCGGACCGGACCCGCGACGAGCGCGAGCGCGACCAGCCCGGCGAGCAGCGGCGCCGCCCCGACGGCGATCCCGCTGGCGACGTAGGCCAGCAGCCAGGCCGGCTTGTTCGGCGGCGCCACGTCCTCCCAGGGACCGCGGCTGTGCCGGGCGGCCCGGATCGCCGGCGCGCCCGACCAGTACTCGCCCTTGCCCACGTCGGTGAGCACCGCGGACCCGGGCGCGACCTCCGCGCCCGCGCCGATCCGGGTGCCGCCGAGCACCAGGCTGCGCGCGCCGACGACGGCGTTCGCGCCGACCACGATCCTGCCCAGGTGGAAGTGGTCCCCGTCGAGCCAGTGCCCGGTCAGGTCCACCTCGGGCTCGATCGCGCACCCGTCGCCGAGCTCGAGCAGTCCGGTCACCGGGGGCACCGTGTGCAGGTCGACGTGGCGGCCGACGCGGGCGCCGAGCGCACGGGCGTACCAGCGGATCAGCGCCGCGCCGCCGAGGTTGACCGCGCCCAGCTCGTCGGCCAGCCGCTCGGCCAGCCAGACCCGCAGGTGCACCTTGCCGCCACGTGGGTAGGTGCCCGGCTCGATGCCCGCGAGCACCAGCCGGGCGCCGAGCGCGGTGACCAAGATCCGCCCGGGCGGGAAGACCAGCAGCGTCCAGCCGAGCAGGACCCAGCCCCAGCCCGGCTTCGGCAGGAACGCCAGGTCGAGCAGGCCGCGGCCGACCAGGCAGGCCAGCGCCACCCAGACCACGAGACGCAGCCCGGAGACGGCCCGCAGCGGCAGCAGCGCGAGGCCCTGGCCGACCTGGGTCTTGCGCGGCACCGGCGCGACGGTCCGGTCCGAGCGGATCGCGGCGGCACCCTCGCCCAGGGAGTCGACCAGGGTGGCGAGCTTGTCCAGCCGCGGCGACTCGTAGACGTCGGCGACGGTGATCTCCGGGGTGCGCTCGCGCAGCCGGGAGACCAGCTGGGCGGCGGTGAGGCTGCCGCCGCCGAGGTCGAAGAAGTCGGTGTGCGCGTTCGGCACCTCGGCGCCGAGGATCTCTCCCCACAGCTCGCGGATCCAGGCCTGGGTGCCGGCCAGCTCGGTGACCTCGCCGGCGCCGAGCGCGGGTGCCGGCCAGGGCAGCGCGTCCCGGTCGACCTTGCCCGAGGTTTGGGTGGGCAGGGTGTCGACGCCGACCAGCCGGGGCACCAGCGCCGCCGGCAGCGTGTCCCGCAGGGTGCCGAGCGCGACGTGCGCGTCGAAGTCCCCCGCGACGCTGACGTAGCCGACCAGCAGCTTGTTCCCGGACTTGGTGGACCGGACCGCGGCCGCGGCCGCGGTGACCCCGGGCAGCGCGAGCAGGGCGTTGTCGATCTCGCCGAGCTCGATGCGCCGCCCGCCGAACTTGATCTGGTCGTCAGCGCGGCCCAGGAACAGCAGGCCCTCCTCCTCGTACCGGACCAGGTCGCCGGTGCGGTAGGCGCGCTCCCAGCCGAGCGAGGGCATCGGCGCGTACTTCTCGGCGTCCTTGGCGGCGTCCAGGTACCGGGCCAGCCCGACCCCGCCGACGATGAGCTCGCCGGAGCCGCCCGGCCCGACCGGGTTGCCGTCGCCGTCGACCACGGCCAGGTCCCAGCCGTCCAGGGGCAGCCCGATCCGCACCGGCCCGGTGCGGCCCAGCCGCGCGCCGCAGGCGACCACGGTCGCCTCGGTCGGTCCGTAGGTGTTCCAGACCTCGCGTCCCGGCACCGCGAACCGCTCGCCGATCTCGGGCGGGCAGGCCTCGCCGCCGAGGATGAGCAGCCGGACCCGGTCGAGCGCGTCGGCCGGCCACATGGCCACCAGCGTCGGGACGGTGGAGACCACGGTGATCGCGTTCGCCACCAGCCACGGGCCCAGGTCGATGCCGCTGCGCACCAGCGAGCGCGGCGCCGGGACCAGGCACGCGCCGTGCGCCCAGGCCAGCCACATCTCCTCGCAGGAGGCGTCGAAGGCGACCGAGAGCCCGGCCATCACCCGGTCCCCCGCGGCGATCGGCTCGTCCTGCAGGAACATCCGGGACTCGGCGTCCACGAACGCGGCGGCGTTGCGATGGGTGACCGCGACGCCTTTGGGCGTGCCGGTGGAGCCGGAGGTGAAGATCACCCAGGCGTCGTCCTCGGGTCGCGGGCTCGGGTCGTCCTCGGGGGCCGGCGGCCGGGGCGCGGACGGCACCGGCACCAGGTCGTCCCCGAGGACGGCAGCGACGCCGGCCTCGGCGAAGACGGTGCGGGCCCGCTCGTCGGGGTCCTCGGCGTCGACCGGGACGTAGGAGGCGCCGGCGACCAGGACGCCCGCGATGGCGACGTACAGGTCGGTGGTGCCGGACTTGATCCGGACGCCGACCCGGTCGCCGCGGCGGACACCGGCCAGCGCGAGTGCGGTGGCCACGTCCTCGGCGGCGGCCAGGAACTCGTCGTAGGTGAGCACCTCGGCGCCGTTGTCCAGGGCCGGCTGGTCGCCGTACTCCGCCACGGTCTCGAGCAGGATGTCGACGAGCGTGCGCGCCGCGGGCGCGTGCGCGGCGCGCAGCAGGGTCACCGGCGGATCTTCACCGGTCGAGGTGAACGGCAGGTGACCGGCGAGCCAGCCGGCGTGCTGCTCGCCGTACGCGCTCCACGCCCGCGGGCAGCGTGGCCCGCACCGACGCGGCGAGCTCGCGCTGCGAGGCGGCGAGGTCGCCGGCCAGGCCGGCCAGCCGCGGCGCCTGGCTGCCGATCCGGTCCAGCACGCCCGCGGTCACCACCGCGTCCTGGTACTCGCCGAGCAGGTCCTGCAGCTCCTCGAGCGCGTGCACCACCCGGCCGCCGCCGGACCCGGCCGGGAGCGCCTCGACCGCGCTGTCGCGCAGCGAGGTGACGGCGTACCGGACCCGCTTCACCCGCTTGCGGAGCTGGTGCAGCCGGTGGTCGTCGCCCTGCCTGACCGCCGTCCGGCCCTTCTCCACCAGCTGGCCGAGGCGGTCCCCCGTCCGGGCCACCAGCTTCTCCGGGTCGCTCTCCCCGGCCAGCGAGCCCAGCCGGACCTGGCCGAGCTCGGCGACCAGCTTGTCCAGCCGCGGGTCCGCCAGCGCGTCCCGCGCCCGGTCCCAGGTCGGCTCGTCGGCCGCGTCCAGGGCGGCGAGCAGCTCCTCGCCCCCGTCGTCGCCGCCGGGATGGCCGTGGATGGCGGAGGTGACGCGGGAGCGGACCACCTGCGCGTCCCGGGCCCCGCCGAGCTCGCCGGCGAACCAGCGCAGCTCGTCCTCCAGCGCCTTGGCGGCATCGCCGTCGAGCAGCGGGCGGAAGACGACCAGGGTGCTGCGCAGCTTGCGCAGTGCGACCCGCGCGTCGTGCACCGAGCCGGGCAGGTCGTGACGGAGGTCGTCGATCGCGGCGAGCACCGCCAGCGACTGGTCCTCGACCAGCCGTGCCAGGGGCTTGTCCTGCTGCTCGGGTGAGGCCGTGTCAGGCACTCCCGCGGACCAGCCGGTCGGCAGCATCGCGCTCGACCAGGATCTCGACGAAGTCGCGGATCCGCGCTCCGTCGAACTGGTGGTAGGTGGAGACGACCACGTCGGTCACCCGCTGGGCCGGGACGTCGGGGAACCGGCTCGTCAGGCGGTCACTCACGTGCGTCAGCACGCGGGTCTCCTCGCTAGCGTCATCGCTCGGGGCCATGGTTCATCGTGGATCACCGTGCTCGGTGCGCCAAGTGAACAATGGGTGAACAGCGCCTGCTGCCCTCGCTCTGCTCGGGCGGCTGTGCCGCCCTGAAGGGTCCTGCTTCCCTCGTCGCCGGCTCACTGCGCTCGCCGTGGCTCCTCAGTCCAGCCGGACCCGGCGGCACACCGAATCAGCGGCGCGGAACCTCGCAGCCGCAGCGCGGGCAGTGCTCCCGGTCGCAGCCGTCGAGGTCCTGACCGCAGCCGCACACGACCGCTTCGATGCGATCCACGGTGATGGTCATCGTTCGCTCCTCGTTTGGCTCTCGTTCCAAGAAACGACCGGAACCGGTGAAAGATGACGTGTTTTCACCGCAATTGGCCCGTTCGGGCTATCCGATCCCCTCTGAAGAGAGGAGCGCGCGAGGAGTGCATGAGATACCTCGTCGCGGGTACGGGCTGGCCGTCCCGAGGAGGTGGGTGTCATGAGCTCGACGACCGGAGCGGTGATCCTGCTGGTGGTGCTGGCAGCGGTCCTGGCGATCGCCTTCGTGGCGTTCTGGGTGCGCGACAAGCAGCGGGCCGACGAGGAGAAGCACGACCTGGGCCGGATCCAGCAGGAGCCGACCCACACCGACGCCGAGCACCGGCACCCGTCCTGAGCGGACCCCAGATCGGGAGCCTGGCGAGCCGCACCTCGCCAGGCTCCTCTCTCTCAGCGGTTCACCAGCGGTACGACGGGTTGGGGACGACCAGGTCGCGGGTGATCGCGTCCAGGTCGGCCGCTCCGGCCAGCGCCATGGTCAGGTCGAGCTCGGCGACCACGTTGGCGAGCACCTCGGCCACACCGCGCTCCCCGGCCAGCGCCAGCCCGTACATGTAGGGCCGCCCGAGCAGCACCGCGTCCGCGCCCAGGGCCAGGGCGGTGAACACGTCGGCACCGGTGCGGATGCCGCTGTCCAGCAGCAGCGTGGCCTCGGCGCCGACCCGCTCGCGAATGGCGATGAGCGCGTCCAGCGAGGCGATCGCGTTGTCGACCTGACGGCCGCCGTGGTTGGAGACCACGACCGCGTCCACCCCGGCGTCGAGGGCCCGCTGGGCGTCGTCCGGATGCAGGATGCCCTTGAGCACGACCGGAAGCCGGGTGCGCTCGCGCAGCGTGGCCAGGTGCTCCCAGGACAGGCCCGGGTTGGAGTAGATGTCGAGGAACGTCTCCACCGCGGCCCGCGGTTCCGGTGAGCGCAGGTTGGCCAGGAACCTGCCCGGGTACTGCCGGGTCATCGACAGCAGCGTGCGGATCGCGCCGAGGGTGACCTGGACGTCCTGCTTGTCCTTCGACGCGGTCCGGGCGCGGACGACCTCGGTGAAGTGCGGGTCCGAGGTGTACTGCGCGATCCCGATGCCCTGGCTGAACGGCAGCGAGCCCAGGGTCAGGTCCTGGGGACGCCAGCCGAGCATGGTGGTGTCGAGGGTGACCACCAGCGCACCCGCGCCGATCGCCTCGGCCCGCTGGATCGTCGAGTCGACCAGGTCCTCGTCGGTGCTCCAGTACAGCTGCACCCAGCGCGGGGTCTCCCCCATCGCCGCCGCGGTCTCCTCCATCGGGTTGCAGCCCTGGTGCGAGAACACGTACGGCAGCCCCTGGCTCGCCGCGGCCCGGGCGATCTTGACGTCGCTGTCGGCGCCCATGAGCGCGCCGGCGCCGACCGGGGCGAGCAGGACCGGTGCGGGCAGTCGGGTGCCGAGCAGGTCGAGGGACAGGTCGCGGGTGAGGTTGCCGTGCAGCATCCGCGGCACGATCGCCCAGCGCTCGAAGGCGGCCCGGTTGTTCCGCATCGTCCGGCCCTCGCCGGCACCGCCCGCGACGTAGGCCCAGGCGACGTCGCTGCTGACCTGCTGCGCGGCCTCCTCGAGCCCGGCGAAGTCGGCGGGGACGGCGGGCCGGCGGCCGAGCGCGCCACCGCGGTAGATCTCCGTCTGCCGGGCGCGGCCCGGACCCGTGGGGCTCGTCATGGCTTCCTCCTGAGCAGGACCAGGACCTCGGCGTGCGAGGTCTGCGGGAACATGTCGAACACCTTCCCCCGTACGGCGTGCAACGACGGCATCGCGGCCAGGTCCCGGGCCAGCGACTCGGGGTTGCAGCTGGAGTAGAGCACGTGCTCCACCCCGCTGCCCTCCAGCCACCCCGCCAGCTCCGGGCCGATGCCCCGCCGCGGCGGGTTGACCACGACCAGGTCCGGGACGTCCACCCGGGCGAGGGCCCACGCCGTCGCGTCACCGGTCTCGAACGTCGCCTCCCCGCCGGCGAGACGAGACGTCTCGTTCCCGCTGGCGACGGCCTCGGCACTGGTCTCGATGCCGGTCACCTGGCGGCCGGGTGCGGCGAGGTGCAGGGCGAAGCCTCCGACGCCGCAGTAGAGGTCCCAGATCCTTCTCGGTTCCAGGGTGCCGACCCACGCGGCGGCCTCGCGGTAGAGCGCGGCAGCCACGGCCGTGTTGGTCTGGAAGAAGCTCTGCGGGCGCAGCAGCAGGTCCAGCCCGTTGACCCGCATGGTCAGCGCGGCGGCGTCGGTGAGCACGATCTCGTCGTGGCCCTCGATGATCGCCTTGTGCTCGGGCTGCAGGTTGACCGACGCGACCACGAGCCCGGGCAGCCGCTCGACCAGCCAGGGCAAGTACTTGCGGATCCGGGTCACCGGCTCCTGGGAGCGGCAGACGAACCGGACCATCAGCTCGTGCGACGGCGCGGCGGTGACGAGCAGGTACTTCAGCTCGCCGCGCCGCGTGGAGAGGTCGTACGGCGTGAGCGCGGCCCGCGTGACGAAGGCGGCCAGCACCGGCAGCGCGTCCTGGATCGGCTGCTCGTGGAGGCCGCAGTCGCGCAGGTCGACGCCGAGCCCGTCTGGTCCGAGGATGCCGAGGACCGGCTCCTCGGCGGTGCCGGTGACGACCATCTTGGCCTTGTTGCGGAAGCCGCTCTGCGCGCTCGCGAACGGCTCGTCGAAGGCGACGTCGATGCGCGTCGTCACCTCGGCCTGCTTGGCGGCCAGCTGCTCGTCGTACGGGCGCGGCAGCCAGGTGCAGGACCGGCAGCGGCCGGCGTCGTAGTGGTGGCAGTCCATCGCGCAGCGAATGCTACGCGTGGCTACTTCTTCGAAGCCCGCACCAGCGCGGTGAGCAGGCCGCGCGCGACCGCGGCGGCGGCGCCCTTCTCGACCAGCGGCACCCGCTCGTCGATCGTGACCGTGTAGTCGATCCGGGTGCCCGCACCGGCCGGGGTCAGCACGACGTCGCCGCCGTAGTTCTTGAACGGCACCCCGGCGAGCGCGCGGTAGCCGAGCCGCCGGCCGGGCTCGAACGCGGTCACCTCCTCGACGATCGCCGGCGCCGGGCCGGGCGCGGTGATCCGTCGTACGGCGCCGAGGCCGTTGCGCTCCGGAGCCCCGGGCTTCTCCAGCCGGACCGTGATGCCCGGACCCCACGAGGACATGCCCTCGTGGTCGGCGAGCACGGCCCAGACGTGGTCGACGGGACGGGCAACGGTGGCGGACGCGGTCACGCGGGTCTGCGACATGCCTGCGAGGCTGCCAGGCGAGCGGACCCTCTGGCTAGGGCGCAGATCACCTTCAGCGAAGGTCGAGCCGCACCAGGTGGCCGCTGGTGACTGCGACCAGGAGGCCGCCGGGAATGCCGGTCGGTCGCAGGTACTGGAACTGCGGGTGCTGGACAGTGATCCGCCAGGCGACGCGGCCCGATCGGTCACGGGCGGTCAGCTGTTCCGGGTCCAGCTGGTCGAGGGGCCCGAAGTCGTACTGGGGCGGCACCGGTGTCGGGAACGGGTGCATTCCGCGTGGCACGTCGCGTCCGTCCGCAAGACGCGCCGAGATGAACCGTCCCGTCTCACGGTCGACCACGACGTCGGAGTTGTACGGCGCCCAGAACCGGAGCCGGTGCGGTCCCTCGAGGCCGATCACGGTGCCGCCGTCGGAGCCGAAGCCCTCGTCGCCGGGCATCCGGGTCTCCCAGATCAGGGTGCCATCGTCGAGGGCGAAGGCGCGCGGCACCTCGTCCGCGACGTACACCCGATCGCCGTCCACGGCCATCGCCTCGGGCACGGCGATCTCCCGCTTCCAGCGCACCGTGACCGGCAGGGTGCCATCCTCGCCCGGGTGCAGGGTCACCCCGGTCGCGATCTCGACGTCGGCGTTCGGATCCGGTGGCGCCGGTGTCCCGTCGAGTCCGAGGCGATCCGGTTCGCCGGCCCCGCATGCCGGCGCCACCGCGAAGATCCCGCCGGCGACGGACGCCCTCAGCAGAGCACGCCGCGAGATCGTCACCCGGGCATCGTAGGTGTCAGCCGACGAAGACCTCGGGCTCGTGCTCCGACTGGGCCGCCTGGAGCTTCGCCAGCACGGTCTTGATCTGCTCGACGGTGTCCGCCTCATCGTGCCCGAAGCTCCGCAGGTAGGCGGTCATCCCGTGACGCGCCAGATCGAGCTCGGCGTCGGTGAGATGGATGGTGTTCATCTCTCCAGCGTAGGCCGGTTCGTGCCCGGCGACGAGAGTCCGGCGTCGCGCGCGACGACCACCGCGTGCGGCCGGTCGCGCAGGTCGAGCTTGGCGAACAGGTGCCGCACGTGCGTCTTCACGGTGGCCATGCTGATCACCAGCTCGTGGGCGATCTCGGTGTTGGAGCGGCCCGCACCGATGAGCGCGAGCACCTCGCGCTCGCGCGCGCTCAGGTCGGCGAAGCCAGGAGGTTCCCGGACCGGGGCCGGCGGCCGATCGGCGAAGTGGCCCATCATCCGTTGCAGCACGGCCGGTGCCACCACGGGCTCCCCCGCCGCGGCCCGGCGGACCGCCTCGACCAGGCCGTCGGAGGTCACGTCCTTGAGCAGGAACCCCACCGCGCCCGCGCGCAGCGCGTCCACCACGTGCTGGTCCACGTCGAAGGTGGTCAGCGCGAGCACCCGGGCACGGCTCGACGCGGTGATGCGGCGGGTGGCCTCGACGCCGTCCATCACCGGCATCCGCAGGTCCATCAGCACCACGTCGGGCGCGTGCTCGGCAACCGCCGCCACCCCCTCGGCACCGTCGCGGGCCTCGGCGACCACGTCCAGGCCGGCCAGCTCGAGGATCAGCCGCAGTCCCTGGCGGACCATGTCCTGGTCGTCGACGACGAGCACCCGGGTCACGACTGCTCCCCGACGGGCATCCGCACCTCGACCTCGAACCGGTCCTCGACCCGTCTGCCCGTGAAGCTGCCGCCGAGCAGCTCCGCCCGGTGCCGCATGCCGGTGAGCCCGCGCCCGGGATGCGCGGCGGTCCGCGGGGCGGCGTTGGAGGCGAGGACGCGCACGTGGTCAGGGTGCCAGTCCACGCGCACGCTGACAGGGTTTCCGGGAGCGTGCCGGCCGGCGTTGGTCAGGCACTCGCGGACGATCCGGTTCACCGCGAGCGAGACGGGCGCGTGCCCGGGCGACGGGGTGCCGGTCTCGACGAGCTCGTTGGCGATGCCGGCCTCGCGGGCGCGGCGGGAGAGCTCGGCGATGCCGTCGGTGGCGCTCTCGGGTGCCGTCGGCGCGAGCACGCCGAGCACGGACCGCATCTCGCCCAGGGTGCGGTGCGCCGTCCGGCGGATGGCCTCGACCGGCTCGGCGGCCCGTCCGGGATCGACCCGCAGCGCGGTGCCAGCCGCCTCGGCCTGGATCGCGATCAGGGTGAGCTCGTGGCCGACCACGTCGTGCAGCTCCTGGGCGATCCGGGCACGCTCGGCGCCGACCGCGGCCTCCTCGGCCCGGTCCCGCTCGTCGGCCAGCTCGCGGGTCAGCGCGGCCAGCGCCTCGTTCTGCCCGCGCAGGTGGCGGACCACGCGGCCCGCCAGCACCGGGGCCAGCACCACCAGCACCGCGCCGATCGCCGCCACCGGGGCCTCGGGGCCGAGCAGGGTGCCGACCACGGCGGTCGCGGCGGCCCACGCGGACACCAGTGCGACCGCCGTACGGGGCTCGCCGTCGGCGCCGAGGGCGAAGAACTGCAGGATCACCACCACGAACCCGAGCACCGGGTAGCCGTCGAGCGGGATCAGCTGGAAGGACGCGGAGACGAGCGCGGCCTCGACCGGCAGCGTGCGCCGCCACGCGAGCGGCAGGGTGGCACCGAGGACGTAGAGCTCGGCGAGCCCGTGCCCGGCGATCGGCCAGATCGCGTTCTGCACCAGGGCGGCGACCACGAAGACGACAGCGAGCGCCGCATCGAGGCGGGTGCTGCGCAGGCGTTCGACCAGGTCCACCCCGGGAGCGTAGGGCGTGGCGCGGCTCTCCGGCATCAGCCCGCGGGCTGACTCCGCGCTCACCCCCCGGGCTCGGCGAGGACCGGCCCGCGGAGCGATGTGGCGGGCCCCGGCGGATTTCTACGGTCGTCCCACCTGAACCGACGAAAGGAAATCTCATGTCCACGATGCACCTCGACCGCGAGACCGTCGCGGTCCCCCGCGCGGGCGATCCGGTGCGGATCAGCACCTTCTTCGGGCTGGCGTTCACCGCCTGCCAGCTCGCCGTGATGGTGGCGATGGCGATCTTCGTGCTGCCGCACGGAGGCAATCCGAGCGACCCGGCCCTGGGTCGTGGCCGCAACGTGCTCGACGCGATCGACCTGTACCGGGCCGGCAACTACGCGTTCATGATCTCCGGCACGATGCTGCTCGGCTTCCTGGGCGCGGTGGGCTACCGGATGCGAAGGGCCGACGGCACCGGCATCCTGGCCACCGTCGCGGTCGCGGCCGGCACGCTGCTCACGCTGATCTGGCCGCTCGGCGGCCTGCTGCACGACATCGCGCTCGAGGTCGCCGACTCCGGCACCGACCCGCGCATCCTCGGCGGCTGGGACGCGGCCGCGCCGTTCTCGCTGGCGTTCTCTGTGCTGCCGCGGGTGTTCTTCCTGGGCGCCCTGGTCCTCGGCCTGCGGGCGACGGGCTCCTCGCCGTGGCTGCGGAAGACCGGCGTGGTCCTGATCGTGCTCTCGGTCGTGGGCAGCGCGACGCTGGTCAGCGGGGCCCTGTTCCCCCTGCTCGCGCTGAGCAGCCTGGGCTACGAGCTCTGGGTGGGCGCGCTCGCCTGGACCTGGCTGCGCTCGGAGTCCTGAGAGCCGGCCATCATGGCGGCGACCTCAGCGGTGGTCCAGGCCGGGCGGACGTCGTCCGTGCGGGAGCCGACCCAGCCGAGACCCGGCTCCAGGCGGCGGACCACCTTGGCGGGAACCCCGGCCACCACCGCGTGGTCGGGGATCTCGCCGCGTACGACGGAGCCGGCGCCGACCACGACGTTCCGGCCGATGCTCGCCCCGGGCAGGATGATGGCGCCGTGGCCCACCCAGGTGCCGGCGCCGACGCGGACCGGCTGGTGCGCTCCCAGCTGGAGTCCGATCGGCGTCTCCGGGTCTTGGTAGCCGTGGCTGGCGTCGGAGACGAACACGTCCCGGCCGAACCAGACATCGTCGCCGATCTCGATGCAGGAGTGCGCGGTCAGGATCGAGCCGGCCCCGATCACGCAGCGGTCGCCGATCACCAGCCCGCGAGCGGGCACGTCCGGGTCGTCGGGGGCGTACCCGACCAGCAGCGTGCAGTGCGCACCGACGAGGGTGTTCTCGCCGAGGTGGATCGAGCCGGTGCCGAACATCGTGCCGGTCGGGTAGGTGATGAAGCTGCCCGCGCCGAAGGTGCCGAACGTCTCGGCCAGGTCGGTGCCCGGCTGGATCGCCCCGGCGCGCTCGACCCAGCGGCGTCCGGCATGGACGGCACGGTTGAGGAGGCGGCGGGACCAGGGCACGAGCGGAGGCTACCGCTCAGCCCCGGTGCGCCGGCAGCCGAACCTGGAAGTGCGCACCGGACCCGTCGAGCAGCTCCACCTCCCCGCCGAGGCGCTCGGCGACGGTGCGCACGATCGCGAGCCCGAGGCCGGCGCCGCCGTCGCGCCGGTGCTCGCCACGGGTGAACCGCTCGAAGACCTGCTCGCGAAGCCCGGGTTCCACGCCGGGCCCGTCGTCGAGGACGTCGAGACGAACCGTCTCGTCTCGTAGGGCGACACCGACCGTGACCGTGCCGGTGGCATGCCGGGCGGCGTTCTCGAGCAGGTTGCGGACCAGGTGCCTCAGCTCCTCCCGGTCGCCGTGCACCGGACCGGCGGAGACGCCGGAGGTGTCGACAACCACCGGGGTGATCGCCCGCAACCGCGCGGCCTCCTCGAGGACCAGGTCGTCCAGGTCGACACCGGTCAGCACGGGCCGGGTGCCGGCCTGGTCACGGGCGAGGAAGAGCAGCTGCCGGACGATCCGCTCCATGCCCGCGTTCTCGGCCAGCAGCGCGGCCGGGCTCGGGTCGTCCCCGGACTCGAGCATCGCGCGGGTGGCGGCCAGCGGGCTGAGCAGCTCGTGCGAGGCGTCCGCGACGAACTCGTGCTCGCGTGCGCGGGCCTCCTCCAGGCGAGCCAGCATCGCGTTCATGGTCCGGGCGAGCCGGCCGACCTCGTCGCGCGACGGCGGCTCGGGCACCCGCCTGCCCAGGTCGGTGCTGGAGATCGCGGCCACGTCGGCACGGATCCGCTCGACGGGACGCAGTGCCCGGCCGACCAGCAGCCAGGTGGCCAGCGCGGTCACGGCCAGCCCACCAGGCACGGCGACGTACAGGAGGTGCCGGAGGCCCGCGGTGGCCTCGCGGACGGACTCGGTGCTGTCGCCGACATAGACGGTGCCGGAGCCGCCGGGTCCGGTCACGTGCCGCGCCCAGACGCGGTACTCCTCGGTCTCCTGGTCGTCGGGGGCGCGCAGCTGCCGCAGCACCGGGCTGCCCTCGGCCGTGAAGGTGGCGATGGCCGGCTGCCCGCGCAGGTTGGGCGAGGCGGCCAGCACGCTGCCGTCGTCACCAACCACCTGGACGAGCCCGTCCCCGGCGTCCGGCAGGTCGGCGCACAGGCTGCCGTCGCGCACCTGTGCGGCCATCTCGGCGAGCCGCGCCAGGCTGGCCCGGTCCGAGCTGGTGGTCAGCGAGTGGTCGAGCCGCACGACGAGGAGCACCGAGCCGGCCGCCAGCACCACCGCGCTGAGCAGCGAGGCGACGAGGGTGATCCGGGTGCGCAGGCTCATCGCTCAGCCGCCCTCCGGGTGCAGCCGGTAGCCGACGAGACGGACCGTCTCGATCGCGTCGCGCCCGAACGGCCGGTCCACCTTGAGCCGGACCTGGCGGACGTTGACCTCCACGATGTTGGGGTCGCCGTCGAAGGTGAAGTCCCAGACGTTCTCGAGGATCGCGCGCTTGGAGAGCACCTCGCCGGGGTGGCGCATCAGGAACTCGAGCACCGCGAACTGCCGCGGGGTCAGGACGATCTCGGTCTCGCCCCGCCAGACCCGGTGCGCGGCAGGGTCGAGCCGGAGGTCGCCGGCGGCCAGGACCGTCGGCCGTTCCACCGCGGGCCGGCGCACCAGGGCACGGATCCGGGCGCGCAGCACCACCATGGAGAACGGCTTGGCCAGGTAGTCGTCGGCGCCCGCGTCCAGGGCGTGCGCCTCGTCGCGCTCGCCGACCCGTGCGGTCAGGATCAGCACCGGCGTCCAGTCGCCGGCCTTGCGGAGACGCTCGCACAGCTCTTCGCCGGCGAGCCCGGGCAGCATCGAGTCCAGCACCAGGGCGTCGTACCGGTTCTCCTCGGCCAGCCACAGCCCTTCGGCTCCGTCGGCGGAGACGTCGACCGAGTAGCCCTCGTGCTCCAGGCCTCGCTTCACCGCGGCGGTGACCCGGACGTCGTCGTCCACGACGAGGATCCGCATGGGACCCAGCGTGGCACCGATCCGCTGAAGGCGCGCTGAACGCCGGCGGAAGCACGCTCTTCAGCCCCGTTCTTCAGGCTGGCCTCAGCGCCGACGTGGCACGGTGGAGCCGACGGAAGGAGCCGAGATGAGGAAGCGCACGAAGGTCTCGATCGTGGCGGCCGTGCTCGTGGCCGGGTCGGTCGGGGCGGGCGGAGCCGCGATCGCGGGCAACGGCGGCGACGACGAGGGCCATGTGACCGGGCAGCAGGCGGAGCAGGCGAAGGCCGCGGCGCTGAAGGCCACCGGCGGAGGTCACGCCAACGCGGTCGAGCGCGACTCCGAGAACGGAGCCACCTGGGAGGTCGAGGTGAAGAAGCCCGACGGCACCCAGGTCGACGTGCGGCTCGACGCCGACTACCGGGTCGTCGTCATCGAGCCCGACGGCGAAGGCGGCTGACCGCGCGTCGTACGGTGTCCTCCAGGGAATCGATGCGAGGGAGGACGGACGTGACGGAGATCGACCGAGTAGGCGTCGTCGGTGCGGGACTGATGGGGGCGGGCATCGCCGAGGTGTGCGCCCGGGCCGGCAAGGACGTCATCGCGGTGGAGTCCAGCGACGCGGCCGCGGAGGCGGGCCTGAAGAGGCTGACGACGTCGCTGCAGCGGGCCGAGTCGCGCGGCAAGATCGACTCGGCTGCTGACGTGCTCACCCGGATCCGGGTCAGCACCGACCTCGACGACCTCGCCGACCGCCAGCTGGTGGTCGAGGCGATCGTCGAGGAGGAGCACGCCAAGACCGACCTGTTCGCCCGGCTGGACAAGATCGTCACCGCGCCGGACGCGATCCTGGCCTCGAACACGTCCTCGATCCCGATCATGAAGCTCGGCGTGGTGACACAGCGGCCGACCAACGTGATCGGCATCCACTTCTTCAACCCCGTTCCGGTGCTCTCCCTGGTCGAGCTCGTGCCGAGCCTGCTGACCAGCGAGGAGACCCACGAGCGGGCGCGGGCGTTCGTCCAGGACGACCTCGGCAAGCGCGCCATCGACTGCCAGGACCGGGCCGGGTTCGTGGTGAACGCGCTGCTGATCCCGTTCATCCTCTCCGCGATCCGGATGATGGAGTCCGGGTTCGCGACCGCCGAGGACATCGACCAGGGCCTCGTGCTCGGAGCCGCGCACCCGCAGGGTCCGCTCGCGCTGGCCGACCTGATCGGGCTCGACACGACGAAGGCGATCGCGGAGTCCCTGTACGACGAGTTCAAGGAGCAGCTCTACGCTCCCCCGCCGCTGCTGATCCGGATGGTCGAGGCGGGCCTGCTCGGCCGCAAGACCGGGCGCGGGTTCTACACCTACGGCTGAGCCGTCAAGGCGCGCTCCGGAAGTTGTCCAGGAAGCGGCGGAAGAGTCCTCCGCGGCGGGGCAAGGCCGGCTCCGGCGGCGGCGCGGTCTTGCGCTGCGTGGCGATCGGCTGGTCGTAGTCCGCGCGCACGATCGCGTCCACGATCTGCTCCTCGGTGAAGTCCTCGGATCCCTCGATCTCGGGGACGAACCCGACCAGCACGCCGTTGCGCATCACCTGCGCCTCGAGCGACGGGGTGTCGTCGGAGTCCCAGGTGACCTCGCGCCCGTCGGGCAGCCGGATGCTGATCCCGAACTGGTAGACGCCGACGCGAGCCAGGTCGGCGTTGGTGCCGCGGTCGCGCAGGGCGTCGACGACGCGGCGGGCCTTGAACTCCTCCATGCCCGTGGAGCGTACCCGCGGACGCTAGCCTTCGAAGGTGCCGCGACTCCTCGCTCTGGTCGGCCTGCTGGTCGCCGGGATGCTCAGCCTGCCGCTCGCGGCGTTCTTCCTCGACGGCGAGGGCAACGAGAACTGGATCCTCCCCGCGCAGGTCGGCGCGATAGCGCTCCTGGGAGCAGCCGTGGGCGTCGCGGTCCCCGGGTTCACCCGCCGTTCGTCGAACGCGCGGCGCCGGGCGCTCGCGGGAGCGGTCTGGGGTGTGGTGATGGCGGTGGTGGGCGTGGTGACGTTCTTCCTGGTCCTCAGCGGTTTCGACGGCGCCTGAGGCTGGCGTACGACGGCTCGCGGGGTGATCCTGAAAGGGTCCGCTCCACTCCTGGAGGTGCCCATGATCCCGAACTACACCAGCGTCTACGACAACACCTGGGACGCCACCACCTGGGCGCTCGTCTTCACCATCTTCGTCACGTGCTTCGTCGGCCTGATGGTGGCTCTCATCGGGGCGATCCACCACGCCAGTCAGGCCAGTCTCGAGCCGCCCCCGGTGAAGCAGCACCAGCACCGGCACCTCTCCCGGCCGCACTGGTTCGGGCGTCACCACGGGACGCCGGCGCACATCTGACCGCCGCCTCGGGCGTCCGGGCTGAGCTCAGATCAGAGCCTCAGCCATGGCACCGAGCCGCATCCCGAGCGCAGCAACGACGTCGCGATCAACCGGTTCGGACCCGGGGTCCAGGAGCGCCAGAAGTGCCTCGCGCACCTCCTGTGCACCGTCGATCTCGGCAGCCTTGGCACCAGCCGTCACCTGGCGGACGAGATCCTCCACCACGGCAGCCGAGTCGTCGCCGACGCGACCGTCCTCCAGGGAGGTGAGGAACGTCAGCCCGAGGCCGGCGTAGATCTCGTCTCGGTCCTCCCAGCCGTCGAAGCGCTCCAGCCCGCCGAGCGCGATCCGGCGGACGTCCTCCAAAGCAAGGTCTTGCTGGACGTCGACCAGCTCGAGAAGGTCTCGGAAGTCGGGACCCAAGGACCGCAGGGAGGCTACGAGCGTCGGGCGCACCAGCAGCCAGAGCTGTGAGACGCCTTCAGTCATCCGAACGCGAGGAGAGATGATCGGAGACGTCCGGCGACTCATCCGCTGACAGAGTCACGAACGCGTCGTTCTCGAGGTAGTAGGCAATCGCGCGAAGGGCGACGTCCGAGGGCGCGTTGGGGTCCTGCTGCGACAGGCTCGCCAAGATCTGAGCGAGGTCACCCTTGGTGATGCAGTCGGTCATGCCGAGGTCGGCGGCAGGTGCCGGGACCCGATCGTCGTCGTCGCGCCAGTCATCCTCGTGCGCGATGAGGACACGCTCCAGACCGCTGACGGGAAGGCCTGAGAAACAGCTGTAGGCGTCGATCGACAGGTCGTCGATGCGAGCGATGACATCGCGCCATGTCGATGCGATCATCGTTGTCTCCCTGCTGCAAGGTGAGACCTGGGTTCTCATCCGATACTCGCAGCGATCGCATCGACGTACTCGCGAATGCCTGAACGCAGCCGCCGCGCCGAGTCCTCCGTCAGCACCGGAGCCTCGCGCAGGCTGCCGATCAGCGACCGCAGCGCCGGCTCCAATGACTCGGGCTCGGCCGCGAGACCTGCCTCCACGGCGAAGTCGAGCGAATCACCGACACAGATGCAGCACCAGGTGATTGCTTCCGGGTTTCCTTCAGCGGCCTGAAGCGCGTACAGGAGAGCAGACTGAAAGTCCACGCGGTACACAGAGAGATCCTCCGGCTCCTCCTCGAGCAGCAGCTCCTCCGAGCCCTCGACCTCGCGGATTAAGGTGGAGACGCCGCTGCCGACCACCGCGTCGAAGCTCGATTCCAGCAAGCGCACACACACGTCTGTTCGTTCGCGCCCCTTCGGAGAACTGTCAAGTCTCAGGAGGGGTGACTGCAGCCAGACCAGGATCAGTGCAAGGAAACCCTGCTCCTCAGCCGAGAGTCCGGCTGCTTCTTCCGCCAGACCACGGGAGTTCACCCCCGCCTCCAGAAGGCGAGCTGACTCCACTGAACCCCTTGTCGCCAATAGAACTGGGACTGACTGTTCACGAATCTCCCAAGGAATCTGTACCTGGCCAGCGGCCCGGCGAACAACGCGCCGTCATCCATGATGTCGTTCGTGCAGATCGGGCACGATGGCCTCGAAACGCCGCCAGCAACCGGCTTCCACTGCTGCGCATCGATATGCGCCAGCGCGGTCGTCTCCGCATCTCCCGCGATGTTCTCGGCAGGAACTCCACCCAGCTCACCGACCGCTTCCTTCTGCGCGCGAGTCAACCCTCGTGTTCCGCTCGAAGCGTACACATCCACAAGTTCTCCGTTCGGCTTGCGCGCGCGGACAACGGCCGTGGTGCGCATCTGCATCGCGCGCGGATGGCCAAGGGCGGTGTGAACTGCGTCGGCATTTGCCTTGAGCTCAGCGGATTCCCGGAGACCTCTGAGGTCCATCTGCCGCCGCGCCCCGCTGGCCCCCAGGTGCAGCGAACCGGCGAGCACCGCGCCCGAGACGAACGAGTCCCCGACCTGCTTGAAGTCGATGGTGCCGGTCGTCCCGACCTGGACGATCGAGTCGTAGACCGCGTTCGCCGAACCGCCGCGGACCATGGTGCCGAGGAGCGTGCTCTTCTCGGCCGCGACGGTCGCCTGTCGGGCGACGGTTCGAAGGCCAACCCCCTCTGCGCCGGCGAGCAACCGTCCGCCGTAGCGGAGCACCGAGCCACCCGAGCCGCCGAAGAGCCCCGTGACCGCGCCGGCTGCCGCCTCGACCGCCACGCGCCGGAAGCAGGCCGAGTTCATCCCGTCGCACTGGCTCGCGCCGGACAGCGCTCCGGCCGCGGCGCCTCCGGCCATCAGGCAGGCCGGGGTCGCGGCCCCCGCGGTGAAGTACATGCAGCCGCCGGTGACGACCGCACCCGCCACCATCGGCAGGATGATCTCCGCGCCCTGCTTGAGGACCTTCGCCAGCGCCGCGTTCTGCTGCGCGAAGGCAGCCCCCGCACGCCGGGCGACGTCGATCATGTGGGTGATCTGCTGCTGCGCCCGGCTGATCGCCGCGCTCACCTTGGCCCGGGCCGCGTTGTAGACCGACTGCGCCATGCCGTAGGCACTCGAGATGCCGTGTGCGACGCCCGAGATGAAGCCGGTGACCGCGTTCCAGCCCGAGCTGAACGCGTTCCCGATGGGCTGGACGATGTGGGTGTTCACCCAGCCGATCGGGTCGAAGTCATGACCGTCCGCGTCGAACATCGACAGCGGGTTGTTGCCCGCGTAGGTGTACCGGTTGAGCGTGATCGGCGTCCGCAGCTGACCGAACACGGTGTCCCGTGCGGTGAACGTGCCGACGTCCGGCAGGTACCAGCGCGCACCCATCCACAGGTCGTGCGTGGTCGCGTCGGTGTAGTCGCCCTGGAAGCCGAGCGGCGATGCCGTGCCGGTGGTTCCCGCCACCTCGCCGTACGGCTCGTAGACCCGGCTGCCGTTGACGGTCCCGTTCCCCGAGAACAGCGCGGTCAGGTCGCCGTGCCGGTTCGACCGGATCAGCGACGGCGTGCCGGTGCCGGTCTTCTGGGCCATCGGAGCACCAGAGGGATCGCGCGAGATCAGCGTCGCGCCGTCGGAGACCGGGTCGATGTTCAGGCCCTCGTAGGCGAAGGCGACGCCACGCCGGCTGGTGACCCGGTCCAGGCTGTCGTAGGTCAGCGGGATCGGCTGGAACGAGGAACTGGTGACCTTGGTGGTGCGGCCCAGCGCGTCGTACTCGTAGATCGCCTGGGGCACCCCGAGCTGGCTCTGCCGGTCGAGCGTCCCGCGCGCGTCCCAGCTGAGGGTCTTGATGCCCTGGTTGGTCACCCGGTTCCGTGCGTCGTAGGAGTACACGGTGCCGTTGACCTTGGTGCGGTTGCCGGCGGCGTCGTACACGTAGGACTTGGTGGTGCTGCCCTTCGTCCAGCTGACGATGCGGTCCGCCAGGTCGTAGCCGTAGGTGTACGCCCCGGCCGCCGAGTTGCCCGACTGCGTGATCGTCTGGCTGGTCAGGTTGTCGTTCTTGTCGTAGCCGTACGTCGTCGAGGCACTGATCGTGCCGTCGGACTTCTTCAGCGTGTCCCCGGTGAGCCGGCCCTGCTGGTCCCAGGTGAGCGCCCGTGACGCCCCGCCCGTGTACGACGTCGTCAAGAGCTGGCTCGCGTCGTCGTAGGTGTTCGTCGCCGTGACGCCGGTGAGCGGGTCCTGGGCCGTCTTCAGGTTCCCGCGCGAGTCCCAGGTGAAGCTGGACGTGCCGGAGGCGTCCGTGCGCGACAGCATCTGACCGGCGGCGTCGTACTGGTACGACGAGCTGCCGGAAGGACCCGTGGCGCTGGTGAGCAGCCCGCGGTCGTCGAAGGCGAAGTCGATGCGCGCGGTCGCCGGACCAGCCGAGCTCAGCACCCCGGCCTTGTCGTAGCCGAAGTCGCGCCGCGCGGCCGGGATGGTCGCGTCGGTGCTGGTGCCCGCCTCGACGACCAGGTTGCCCAGCTCGTCGAAGGTCCGGTTGATCGTGATGCCGTTCGGCTGGGTCTCCTTCACCGGCAGTCCGGCGGCGTCGTACGACGTCGTGAACGTGCGGTCCGCGGCCGCGGTCTGCCCGCTGGTCGAGGGCTCCACGGTGTCCTCGCGGAGGTTCCACGCGTTGTACGTGTAGGCCGTCACGTTGTCGCGGCCGTCGGTGAGCCGGGTCTGGTTGCCGGCCACGTCGTACCCGAACCGGGTGATCGCGCTGACCCCGGTGGCCGTCTGCTGGTCGACCCGGGTCAGCCGCCCGTTGCTGTCGTAGGTGAACCCGATGGTGTTGGCCTCCGGCCGGGTCTCCTTGACGACGTTGCCGTTCCCGTCGAGGTCGAAGCGGGTGCGGGCGAGCTCGGCACCGGTGCTCGAGATGGCCGCGACCGCCTTCAACCGGCCCGCGTCGTCGAACTGCTGCAGCTGCGCCCGCCCGAGCGGGTCGGTGGTCCGCACCGCTCGCCCGGCGACGTCACGCTGGATGGTGGTCACCTTGCCGGCCTCGTCAGTGACCGAGACCATCTCGGACGCCGGCGAGTACCCGTAGCGGACCACGTCGTGCAGCGGGTTCTCCTCGGTCAGCAGGTCGCCGAGGTCGTCGTAGGTGTAGCGCGAGGTGTACCGGTCGACGACTCCCCCGCTGCGCCGGACCACGTCGGTGCGGGTGCGCACCTGGTTGAGCGCGTCGTAGGTCGCCTCGCGGCGTGCTCCGCGCGGGTCCACGGTGGCGAGGAGGTTGCCGGCGTCGTCGTACTCGTAGCCGGTCGTCCCGCGCGCCGACTGGCCGGTGAGCAGCGGGTCGGTCTGCCGGGTGACCCGGTTCATCGCGTCGAAGGTGTAGTCGGTGACGAGCCCGCGCCGGTCGGTCACCTTGGCCAGGTTGCCGACGTTGTCGTACTCGTACCGCTCGACCGGGACGATCTGCTGGCCGCCGGGCGGCGTGTATCCCGGGTGGGTGATGGTGGTCTCGCGCCCGAGCCGGTCGAACGCCGTGGTCGTGGTGCGACCGCGCGGGTCGACCACCTGGGTCGCGTCTCCGAACGTGTTGAAGCCGTACCCGATCGTCGGCCGGCCGTTGGTTACCGTCCCGGCGACGTTCTCGCTGTCCACCTGCGGCCGCAGCTCGGCGATGCGCCGGTTGAGCTCGTCGTAGCGGTAGTCGGTGATGTTGCCGACTGGGTCCTTGGTGGTGACCAGGTTGCCGCGGCGGTCGTAGCCGAAGGTGGTGACGAGGTCGTCGGTGCCGTTCACCACGGTGCGCTTGGTGGGCAGGCCGACCGAGTTGTACACCGTGTCGACCTTCTCGGTGCGCCCGTCCGAGGGCTGGCTCTGCGCCTGGCTGCGCACGTTGCCGACCTTGTCGTAGGCGTACGTCGTGGTCCGGTTCAGCCCACCGGGGTCGAGCACGGTGGAGGCGAGCCGTCCGGCCGCGTTCCAGTTCTGGATCACGGTCCGCAACCCGCTGCCGCTGGTCGTCGAGACGACCTGGCCCGCACCGTCGTAGGCGCGCTGCTCGAGCACGACGTCACGCGTCGTCCCGTCGGGGTCGGCGTAGTCCTCGAGCGTCTCGGTGACCTGCCGGTCGGCGTCGTCGTAGGCGTACCGGCGAACCCGTCCCTGCGGATCGGTGACCGTGACCCGGCGACCGCCGGCGTCGTAGCCGTACCGGGCGACCACGATGTCGCGGGCCGCGCCGCCGAGGCCGTCGGTGAACGCCAGCTGGGTGACCTTCGTCGGGCGGCTGTCGGCGTCGTACTCGGCCTCCAGCGTGTGCTGGTTGGCGTCGATGACCTTGACGACGTTTCCGTCGGCGTCGTAGCGGCGACCGGTCACCTTGCCCTCGGCATCGGTGATGTCGGTGACGCGGTCGTCGGCGTCGAAGGCGTACGACGTCGTGCGGGTGACGTCTCCCCCGGTGAGGTCGGCCGCGCGCACCTCGGTCACGTTGTCGTTGCGGTCGTAGGTCGAGGTGGTGCGCAGCCGGTGCGTCGCCCCGGTGACCGCGTTCGTGACCGCCGGTGCGGTCGTGGTGAGCAGGTTCCCCACGACGTCGTAGGTGTAGGAGGTCGTCGCGGACGTCGGCGGCGTCTGCGACGCATCGGTGACCGTCTCGCTGAGCTTGCGGCCCAGCTCGTCGTAGGTGTAGCTCGTCACCAGCCCGGTGCTCGACACGGTCTCCTGCAGCGCGCCGTTCCGGTCGTACTCGTGCTGGGTCGTGGCGCCCTCGGCGTCGACCTCGGCCGCCACCAGGCCGGGCGGCTGGAACCCGCCTCCACTCGCGGGCTTCGTCCCGACCCGGGTGCCGTCCGGCTGCGTGTCACCCGGCGTGTAGGCCCAGGTCTGCGAGGCCCCGGTGGGCTGGTCGCTGGTTGCCGGTGCCTTCTGCTCGACGAGGTGGGACTGGTCGTCGTACGAGAGCGTGGTGAGGTACCGGTCGTCGGCCCCCGAGCTGGACCGGCCGTCGCGGACGGTGCTCAGGTTGTCGTGGCTGTCGTACGTCATCCACGTCGTCTCGCCCTCGCCGTTGGTCTGCTGCAGGACGTTGCCGCGCCCGTCGTACACGAAGGAACGCACGTGGCCGTTGGCGTCGGTGACCTTCTTCGGGTAGCCGTGCTGGTCGTACCCGTAGGCGGTCGTCCCGCCGCCGGGGGTCTTCACCGAGACCACGCGGTGGAACTTGTCGTAGTCGGTCACCGTCTCGTGGCCCAGCGGCGAGGTCGTGACCATCCGGTCGGTGACGTCGTCCAGCTCCTCCGGCGGCTCGGGGAAGCGGTACTTCGTCTCCTTGCCGAGACCGTCCTTGCGGGAGGTCACCCGGCCCTTGTCGTCGTAGGCCAGCGCCGCGTCGGTGTTGCCCTCCGGGTTGACGACCTTGGTGATCCGGCGGTCCTCGTTGTCGGCCGGGTCGTGCTCGTAGCGGGTGCAGCTGCCGGTCTCGGCGTTGTCCCGCGGGTCGCAGGCGGCCTCGAGACGGCCGCCGTCGTCGTAGTAGTACTTCCAGACGAGCGCCGCGGGAACTCCGGCGCCGGTGGTCACCGGATCCGACTTCACCGCGCTGACGTGACCATCGCCGTTCCACTCGAAGGTGAGGCTCCGGTTCGTGGTGCGGTCGGTGACCGTGCGCACCTTCGTCGCCAGCGGGTCGGGCCCGTAGTCGAGATCGAGCCGGCGCCCGTCGACGTCGGTGACCGTCTGCAGCCGCCCGATCTCCCCGACGGTGTCGAAGGCGAACTCGGTGCGGTCCTTGCTGGTGAACACGTAGCCGTCGTGCCCGTCGGTGGCCAGGTGGGCGTACTCGCCGGGCGGCGGCAGGAAGGAGCTCAGGTCCTGCGGGTCGCGCATGAAGTACAGGCAGCGTCCGTCTGGCAGGACCACCGCGACGTTGCCCTGTCCGTCGGCGTGCGAGGACATCTCGTAGTCTGAGGTCCACCCCGTGCCGAACCAGCCCTCGCGGTCGCTGGAGCTGTTGTAGGTGCGGGTGACCTGGAGCTTCGGCCCCGGCGTCGTGACCGTCAGGTCCTCGCTGGAGGTCACGTAGTTGCCGGGCAGCCCGCCGTTCGGTGCGTCACCGAGGGCGGCACAGGGGTTCTCGATGTCGAAGGAGAAGCCGGAGAGGGTCAGCGCCTTGTGGTCCAGGCGGTTGTGCACCTTGCCGTCCGCGCCGAGGAAGAGCGTGGACACCGCCACGACGCCGTACCCGTCCTTCTCGTACGGGATCGTCGCGGAGAGCTGGTCGGCGCTCGTCTGCGCCAGCGGGGACTGGAAGTCGGCCGAGACGAACGGCGTCGCGTACACCTGGTACCCGACGACGGTCTCGCCCGGGACGTTGTTGGCCGGCTGCCAGCTCACCTTGATGCCCGCGGAGGTGTTCGTCGAGGACATCGTCGGCACCTGGGGGTCCGGCGGGTGCGCGACGATCTCGTTCGGGATGAACTGGTTGCCTCCGGTGCGCAGGACGTAGGACTGCGCGAGGTTCAGGTTGCCGGTGAAGTCGGTGAGCACCGTGTAGTCGCGGGTCGTGAACGTCTCTCCCGGCTCGATCCGGTCGACGGCCTGGTCGAACTGCTGCCGAGGCTGGAACACGTACGGCCGGTGCTCGTCCTGCGGCTGCGGCAGCAGGGTGACCATCGGGTTGTAGACCGGCACGTCGGACACGTTGGTCAGCGAGACCGAGAGGTCGTACGGCGAGAACATCGTGGCCTTGTCGTCCACGTCGACCGTCATCCGCAGGGCGGAGCCGCCCCAGACCTTGATCCGGTTCGCCTCGTCGGTGGTCGCGTCGAGCTGGACCGGGGTGCCCACCGGCTGCAGCACGCCGGAGTAGTGGGCGTCGAGGGTGTACTCGCCCTCGACGTCGCCGCGCACGATCCAGTGCACGCTGCGCGACTGGCCGCCCGGGACGTCGTCCATCGGCTGCGCCAGCGTCTGCGGGTTCGGGCCGGACATGTCGGCCAGCGAGAGCCCGGACGGGAGGTCCAGGGTCGCGGTGCCGTCCTCGAAGGTGAACGCCTCGTCGCTGAGGTTGGTCACCATCAGCTGGACGTCGAACATCTCCTTGAGCCACTTCGCCTGCCCGGGGATGACGATCCAGAGGATCCGGTCGCCACCGGGGTAGGCGACCACGTAGCCGCCACCCGAGTACGGCACCGCGATCCACCCCGAGCCGCCCGAGCAGTCCGCGCCGTTGCAGGTCGGGTTGACGAAGCTGTGCCCGGTCGAGACGCCGGAGACGCTGACGGTGGTGTCCTCGAAGGACAGGTTGATCTCGAACTGGAAGATGTTCTGGTTGCCCGGCGCCTCCGGGTCGATGCCCAGGTCGATCGCCTCGTCCGGCGTGAGGCGCTTGGTGGTCAGCTCGGAGGCACCGACCTCCCCGCGCTCGAGGGCGAGGCTGGCGAAGCCGGCACCGCCGGAGACGGTGATCGACGTCGTCGCCGGCCGGTAGCCCGGTGCCGCCACGTACGCCGTGACGGTGCCGTCGGGCAGCCCGTCGATCCGGTACGAGCCCGGGTCGGTCGGGATCGCCCGGTAGGTGGCGTTGCCCGAATCCTTGACCACGACGGTCGCGCCGACGAGCGGCTGCCCGTCGCTGGTGACCGCCACGACCGCGCCGCCGCCGGCAGGCAGCGTCACCGTCACCGGGACCTGGCTGCTCGAGGTGCGGCCGTGGCCCGCCACGGTGAGCGTGGCCACGTAGTCGCCCGGCGCGGCATAGGTGTGCTGCGCGACCGCGTTGGCCGACGGCGCCGACTGGTGCCCGTCGCCGAAGTTCCAGGTGTAGCTCTGGATCAGCGGCGAGCCCGGCAGCGAGGCCGACCCGTCCAGCTGGGCGGGGCGGTTGACCTCGACCACGACCGGGTCGCCGGCGTTGGCCTGGAACAGCGCATCGTTCCTGGCCACGTCGATCTTCAGCGTCGCGTTCGGCGCGGGGTCGGCCTTGCCGTCGCTGACGTGCAGCACCGCCACGCAGCTGTGGCACTCGAGGTAGGTGTGCGTGACGGTCGTGCCACCGGCCGGCAGCGGCTGTGGCTGGGTTCGCGGCGAACCGTCGCCGTAGTCGATGGTCCAGGTCAGGTCGTCGCCGTCGACGTCGGTCGCCGCGATGTCGAACGTGACGTCGAGAGCCTCGACACCCGAGGTCACGTCGGCGGAGAGCACCGGGACCGGCGGGTTGTCGGAGACCAGGGACGCCGTGCCGGTCGCCGCTCCGAGCGAGCCGTGCACGGTGTAGTCGCCGGCGGCGCCCACGGTGCAGCGGGCACCCGAGCAGCTCCCGGACGGGGAGATGGTGAAGGTCGCGTTGCCGGTCACGTCACCGCGGCTGTTGTCCCACGCGTCCCGGCCGTCGGCCTGGTAGTCCTGACCGCCGCCGGGGGTCACCGCCTTGGAGGCCGGCGTGAGTGCCAGGTGGTCCAGCGGTCCCGGGACGACGTGCTGCTGCTGGGTCCGGGGGCCCACGCCCGTCGACGGCAGCGCCGAGACCGCGAGGAACGGGTCGCCGGCCTTGGTGTCGCGGTACCGGAAGGTGGTGGTCGACGCGCCGGCCGGGATGGTCACCTGGGTGATCTGGGTCCCCGAGCCGTCCAGGAAGCGCCCCGAGACCGCTGAGCTCTGCAGCGTGACGACGAGACCGCCGGCGCCGGCCACGACCGGTCCGTCCCGGTTCTCCAGGCGGACGGTGTACGGCGAGCTCGTCACGCCGGCGGTGAGCTGCTGCGCCTGCCCCACGAAGAACAGCTGCCGGCTCGGCGTCACCGTGTGCGCCACCGGCGTGGCCGAGGCGGAGAAGTAGTAGCCGTCGCCGCCGTAGCTCGCCCCGATCTGGTGACTGCCCACGGTGAGGAGCTGGGTGACCAGCCTGGCCTGGCCGTTGCCGTCGATGGTGACCGTACCGACGCTCTGCCCGTTGTCGGTGAAGGTCACGTAGCCGGTTGGCGCCGGGCTGGTGCCCCCGGCGACGGTGGCGGTGAAGGTGACCTGCTCGCCGAAGGCGGTGCCGCCGGGCTGGCTCGAGGTCAGCGTGATCGTCGAGGCGAGACCGGGGTTGACCTGCTGGGAGACGACCGGCGAGGAGCCGCCGAGGAAGTTGTCGTCACCGGAGTACTCCGCGCGCATCTGGTGCGCACCCTGGGTGAGCGTCGACGTGGAGATCTTCGCCTCGCCGTTGGCGTCGAGGGTCCGGGTGCCGAGGGCGGTCGTCCCGTCGTACAGGGTGACCGAGCCGGTCGGCGTGCCCGCGTACGGCGCGTCCGGGACGATCCGGAAGGTGACCTGGGTGCCGAGCACGGAGGGGTTCGGGGTGGGCACCACGAACGTGTACGGCGCCGCCTTGCCGAGGGTCAGCGACTTCGTACCCGTCGAAGATCCGTTCTCGTCGGTGCCGCCGTACGCCGCGGACAGGGCGCGGGTGCCCGCCCGCAGGCCGCTGGTGACCAGGGTGGCGGTGCCGTCGGCGTGGATCGTCGCGGTGCCGATCGCGGTGCCGTCGGCGAAGAAGGACACGAAGCCGGCCGGCGGGCCACGGCCCGGAGGCGCGACAGCCAGGGTCGCTGTCAGGGTGACCTGCTGCCCGTAGACGGGCGTGGCCGGGGCCGCCGCGAGCGTGAGCGTGGTCGGCGCGGGTGCCACGGTGTAGTCGAGCCCGGCGCTGGTGCTCGACGCGTAGTCCCCGGCGCCCGCGAAGGTCGCCACCAGGTCGTGGTCGTTGCCGGCGGCGAGGTCGGTGGTCTGCAACGTGGCGTGGCCGTTGCCGTCGAGCTGGGCCTGGCCGAGCGCGGTGGTGCCGTCCTTGAAGACCACCGTGCCGGCCGGGGTGCCGCCCGAGGACGCCACGGTCGCGGTCAGCGTCACCGGCTGGCCCCAGACGCTCTGCTGCGGGCTGGCCGCCAGCGTCGTCGTGGTCGCGTGCCCGACGTGGTGGGTCACCTCTGCCGACTGCTGGGCCCCGAAGTGGTCGTCGCCGGTGTACGACGCCTTCAGCACGTGGTCGCCGCTGGCGGGGGTGAGCTGGAAGCTCGCCGTCCCGTTCGCGAGTGCGGCGCTGCCCACCGCGGCGCCGTCGTTCGTCAGCGTGATCGTCCCGCTGGGGCTGCCCTCGCCGGGCGCCACCGGCGCCACCGTCACGGTGACGTCGACCGGTTCGCTCTCCGCGGAGGGACTCGGCGCGGCGACGACGCCCACCGTCACGTCCGCCTTGGCGACGACCTGCTCCACGGCGGCCGACGTCGAGGTGTCGTAGGAGTCGTTGCCGCCATAGGTCGCGGTCACGGAGTAGGTTCCCGCGTCGAGCTTCTTGGGCAGCACCGCCTTGCCGTTCGCCTGCAGGGGCACGGTCCCGAGCGGGTTCGCGCCGGCCTTGAACGTGACCGAGCCGGTCGGCGTGCCGTAGGTCTGGACGTCCGGGGTGACCGTCGCGGTCATCGTCACGGTCTGCCCGTTCACCGACGACGTCGGCGCGAGGACGAGCGCGGTCTGGGTCGCGACCCGCTTGACCACGTGGCTGTACGGCGCGGAGGCGGACTGCCCGTAGCCGGACCCGCCCGCGTAGGTGGCCGTCACGGCATAGGTGCCCACCGCGAGGTCGTTGACCGTGATCGTCGCCTTGCCGTCCGCCCCGATGCTCGCCGAGCCGAGGGTGGCCGTCGGCGTGGTGAAGGTGACGGTGCCCGGCGGCGTGGTCTCGAGGTCCACGGCGTCGACCGTCGCGGTGAACGTGACCGCGTTGCCGAGCACCGAGGGGTTCGGCGTGCTGGTCAGCGTCGTCTCGGTGCGGGGGCTGACGTACTGGGTGAGCACCGAGGACATGCTCGGGTCGTGGTTCGCCGAGCCGCCGTAGGTGGCCTTGACCTGGTAGATCCCTTGCGGCCTGACGACGTCGGTGAACGAGGCGTTGCCCGCCCCGTCGAGCTGGACGGTCGCGATGGTGCCGCCGTCGAGGGCGAGCACGACGTAGCCCTGCGGCACGCCGCCGCCGGGTGCCACGGCCTTCACGTTCACCTTGTACGTCACCGCCGCGCCCTCGCCCGCGGGGTTCGGCGTCGAGGTCAGGGTGGTCGTCGTCGCAGCCGGGACGACGTCGAGGTGCGTCGGCGACTCGGTCGCCCCGAACCCGTACCGGCTGCTCCCGGCGTAGTCCGCGGTCAGCTCCCGGCCGCCGGCGGTGGCGAAGCTGGTGGTCACGGTGCCCTTGCCCTCGGCGTTGAGGGTCGCGGTGCCCAGCACGACGTCGCCGGCCTTGACGGTCACCGTGCCGGTCGGCGTCGGGCCCTGTCCGGTGCCGGGAGCGACCGTGACGACCACGGCCGTCGACTCGCCGACCTTGACGACCCCGGGTGCCGTCAGCGTCACGGCGACCGCCGGCACGATCGTCGAGATGCGCTCGGTGGACACACTGGCCAGGTTCCGGGCGTCGCCCGCGTAGCGGGCGGTGAGCCGGTGCTGCCCGAGCGCGAGGTCGTCGACGGTCAGGGTCGCGTCACCCGCGGCGTCGAGGATCGCCTGACCGAGTGCGGTGGTGCCGTCGAGGAACGTCACGGTGCCGGTGGCCGCCGCCGTGGTGGGCCGGGTGGCCCGCACCTGCGCGGAGAGGGTGACGCGCTTGCCGACCGGCGCCGGCTCGGGGGTGTTGAGGAGGGTGGTCGTGGTGGTCGCCTTGGCCACGGTGAGGTCGACCGGGGCGGAGTCGCGCGGCGCGTAGCGCGCGTCCCCGGGGTACGCCGCGATCAGGGTGTGCGTGCCGATCGGAAGGTCGTCGACGAAGACGACACCGGTCCCGTTGGCGCCGAGCGCCACTGTCGCGACAGGACCGCTCTCCGAGGAGATCTGCACGGATCCGGTCGCCGCCTTCGAGCCGGCTCCGGCGCGCGGGACCGTGACGGCCAGACGCACCGGTTCGGTGGCGGCCGCGGGGCTGGGCGAGACCTCGAGCACCGGCACCTTCGCGGCGCGGGTCACCTCGACGTCCTCCTGGTCGGCGCTGGTCGCGAAGACCGCGTCCCCGCCGTACACCGCTTTCACGGTCGCGGTCCGGGGTTCCAGCAGCGGCAGCGTGACGCTCGCCTGGCCCTCGGCCAGCTCGCCGGTGCCGACGCGCGCACCGTCGACGTAGAAGACCACGAACCCACCCGGGCTCGCTCCGCCGGCGCCGCTGCCGCTGACCGTGGCGGTGGCCTGCAGGCCGGTGCCGTAGGCCCCGCCCGCCGGCTGCACCTGGAGTGCGGTGGTGGTGTTCTCGACGCCGCTGACGACGTGGTCAAGGGCAGGTCGGTTCCGGCTCCCGACGTACCGGGTGTCGCCGCTGTAGCGAGCCACGATCGAGTGGTTGCCGGCGGCGAACGTCCCCGAGTACGTCGCCTTGCCGTTCGCGCCGAGCGGCACGGTGTCCAGGGTCGTCGAGCCGTCGACGAACGTGACCGTGCCCGTCGGCGCCTCGCTGAGCGGGTGCGGCGCGTCGACCGTCGCGGTCAGGGTGACCTGCGCGCCTTCCTCCCAGTCCGCTGGGTCGGCGTCGAGGGAGAGGGTGGTCTCCTGCAGACGGGACTGGTCCCAGCGCGCGGAGACCTCGGCCGCGGAGAAGGTCTTGGAGTACACCGCGACCTCGTCGTACGAGCCGGCTACCTGGCCCACGTGAAGGTTCGCGCCGGACGTCCAGCCGACACCGCCCGAGGACCCGATCGGGTGGCCGTCGAGGTACAGCCAGGACGACGAGCCATCGCTGGTCAGCACGAGCTGGTGCCAGGCACCGTCGATGATCGAGGAGGTCGGCGTCACCTGGATGAACCCGCAGCATCCGGGTGGGTCGACCGTCAGCCGCGACCCGAAGTCCTTGTAGATCCGCCAGTAGTCGTCGTACGACGCCAGCCAGCCGTCCGCGGCCTGGGTCGTCTTGAACCAGAACTCCAGCGTCTTCGGCGACGACCCCACCGGCAGCCCGTCGGGACCGCGCGACAAGGCCCACTGACCGGCGGCGCTCGACTCGACGGCACCGTCGTCGTCACCGACCGGAGCGCCGGCCGGGACACCGGTCACTCCGGGGGCGTACTCAGCGTGCCGGCACTTCCCGGACGAGTCGTAGGCGACCCGGTTGCCGGCCGCGGAGGTCAGGTCTCCGAGCCGCAGGTACAGCTCGGGGTTCTGGTCGATGACCAGGCCCGCGTGCCCCGACGAACCAGCAGCCGGGCAGCCCCGTCCGGGCCCGCGCCGCGCGATCGCCCACCGCTCGTTGACCTCGTCGGCCGACAGCTTCTTGGAGTAGATCGCGACCTCGTCGTACGACCCGGCCACCTGGCCCACGCGTGGACTCGCGCCCGCCGTCCAGCCCACCCCCGACGAGGAGCCGACCAGCTGACCGTCGAGGTACAGCCAGGAGGACCCGCCATCAGTCGTCAACACGATCTGGTGCCAGGCACCGTCGATGATCGACCACGTCGGCGTCACCTGGATGAACCCACAACATCCCGGTGGGTCGATCGTCAGCCGCGACCCGAGGTCCTTGTAGATCCGCCAGTAGTCGTCGTACGACGCCAGCCATCCGTCCTCGGCCTGGGTCGTCTTGAACCAGAACTCCAGCGTCTTCGGCGACGATCCCGTCGGGAGTCCGTCGCCACCGTGCGAGATCGCCCACGTGGTGCGGTCGGTGTTCTTGAGCGCTGGGTCGTTGTCCCCTTCGAGTGCTCGCGGGTCGGTGCTGGTGTCCTGATCCGTGGTCGGACCGAGTGTCGCGTGCCGGCAATGACCCGAGTGGTCCAGCACCGTGCGACCACCCGGCTCCGACAACACCTCAGAACCACGCAGATACACCTCCGGCGCATCAGCCATCACCGCCGACGCATACGCACCCGACGGCACCCCCGCCGGACACACCGACGAGGTCGGCATCGTCGCCACCGCCCACCGACCAGCAACCTGGTTCGCCGACAGACGCTTCGAATAGACCGCCACCTCGTCATACGAACCAGCCACCTGACCAACCCGCAGACTCGCCCCCGCCGTCCACCCCACACCACCCGAGGACCCGATCAGCTGACCATCGACAAACAACCACCCCGACGAACCATCAGTGGTCAACACGACCTGATGCCACGCACCATCAGTGATCGACCACGTCGGCGTCACCTGGATATACCCACAACACCCCGGCGGATCAATCGTCAACCGCGACCCCTGATCCTTGTAGACCCCCCAATAACCGTCATACGACGCCAACCACCCATCCGCCGACGACGTCGTCTTGAACCAGAACTCCAACGACTTCGCCGACGACCCCACCGGCAACCCGGTGGACGGCCCTTGGAGCGCCCAGTCCGGACCGGCGTTCGCCAGCCCCAGGTCGTCGGCGGCCGAGCTCGGGAACATGCCGTCCACGCCCGGCGTGACGTTGGCTCCATGACTGCCGTCGCGGAAGTTCCCCGAGGAGTCCCGCGCGAAGCCGGCGGTCGCATCGTCGAGCCGGTAGTACACGGCCGGGTTGTCCGCGAGCACGTTGTCGGCGTACCGCTGCGAGACCGACGGAGGCGGCGGGTCGGCCTTCGCGGGCGCGGCCGGGAGAGTGACCAGCGACAGGCCCGTGGCAACCAGCACCACGGGGAGCAGAGCGGCGGTGAGCCAGGTCGGTCGTCCCGTGGTGCGCGTCCTCATGACCGGGTGACCTCGATCGTGATGGGCGTCTCGACCACGCTCCCCTTCACCGCGACCGGTGCATCATGCCCGGGGAAGTCGAAGCTGTGGTTCTTGTTGTCCTCCGCATGCAGCATCGTGTGCACCGTGACCTTCGAGGTGAGCCGAGGTGAGACCTTGACCTTGACGTTCGTGGAGGTGCCCTTCGCGAGGAGCTTCGAGACCCCGAGCTCGCGGCCGGGCGCGCCGTTGCCGTCCGCGTAGACCACCACGTAGCCGGCTCGCGGGAGGACCACCTCGTCGACGACGACGAAGGTCCCGTCGGTCCGTTGCGAGCTCGCGCTCAGGGCGCCGGTCTTCGCTGCTCCGATCTCGACCGGTTTCCCGATCCGCCGGACCTCCGGCCCGGAGTCGCCTCCGGAGCAGCCGGCCAGCGAGCCCACCAGGCCCAGAGCGACCAGCACAGTGGCGATGCAGACGCCGAGACCCCCGAGACGTTCGCGCACCCGCGTTCCCCTTCCAACACCCAGCCCGGATGTGTACTCAGGGCGCAGCCCGGGTTGCCGTCCTGGCGCGCACCGAATCAGGGCCCAAAAGTAGGAACGCGAAAGTCTGGTCGGCAATAGTCAAAAGTGACCACGGTGCCGAGACAGGATTGACCAAGAGGGTCGCGAGCAGAGGCCGATTCGTTGCCTCCACGGCGCCTGCGCTAGTGTTCTGCAGGCCCGTCCGCGGGCCTTCGGGCTGTGGCGCAGCTTGGTAGCGCACTTGACTGGGGGTCAAGGGGTCGCAGGTTCAAATCCTGTCAGCCCGACCGAGGTGATGTCGCAGGACATCGACGACACCCGGACCCACGGAAACGTGGGTCCGGGTGTTTTCATGTTCCTCCGTCACCGCTGCGCAACCCCGCGTTGAGCCGTGCCGCCTGGCGCGTCAGGTGGTCGCGCTCGGGCATGTTCGAGGCGGCCAGTGCTGCCTCGGCGTAGAGCCGGGCGGCCGTCGCCGCGTCCCCGTCCCGCTCGTGCAGGTAGGCAGCGACCGCCTGGTACCGAGGCAGGCCCGGGTCGAGCTCGGCCAGGGCGGCGAGTCCGGCGCGCGGGCCGTCGGCCTCTCCGACGGCGACGGCCCGGTTGAGCCGGGCCACCGGGCTTCCGGTGATCCGCACCAGCTCGTCGTACCACTCGACGATCTGCACCCAGTCGGTCTCCGCGGCGCTGCGGGCGTCGGCGTGCAGGGCCGCGATGGCCGCCTGGGCCTGGAACTCGCCGAGCCGGTCGCGGGCGAGCGCGCCCTGCAGGATCGCCACGCCCTCGGCGACCATCGTCGTGTCCCAGCGACCCCGGTCCTGCTCGGCGAGCGGCACCAGGCTGCCGTCGGACCCGGTCCGCGCCCGGCGGCGGGCGTGGTGGAGCAGCATCAGCGCCAGCAGCCCGGCGACCTCCGGGTGGTCGATCCGCGCCGCCAGCTGGCGGGTGATCCGGATCGCCTCGGCGGCCACGTCGACGTCGCCGGAGTAGCCCTCGTTGAAGACCAGGTAGAGCACCCGCACCACGGTGGCCACGTCGCCGGGCTGGTCGAAGCGCACGTCGGCGACGGTTCGCTTGGCCCGGGTGATCCGCTGCCCCATCGTCGTCTCGGGCACCAGGTAGGCCTCCGCGATCTGCCGCGTGGTCAGGCCGCCGACCGCGCGCAGCGTGAGCGCCACGGCCGAGGCCGGCGTCAGCGACGGGTGCGCGCACAGGAAGTACAGCTGCAGCGTGTCGTCGAGCGTCGCCCCGGCACCCGGGGCGGGCTCGGCCTCGACGATCTCCTCGCGCCGCTTCCGGGAGGTCTCCGACCGGACGGTGTCGAGGAACTTGCGCCAGGCCACCGTGACCAGCCACCCCTTCGGGTCGCGCGGCGGGTCGTCGGGCCACCGGCGTACCGCCTCGACCAGCGCTTCCTGGACGGCGTCCTCGGCCGCCGCGAAGTCAGCTCCGCGACGGACGAGGACACCGATGACCGCAGGCACCAGCTCCCGCAGCAGCGTCTCGTTCACGCCGTGGCCGGAGGCAGCTCGGCGTAGAACGGGCGCACCTCGAGCCACTCGTGGATCGGCTTCCCGCCCGCGCCCGGTGCTGCCGACAGCTCACCGGCCAGCTCGAGGGCGCGCTCGTAGGTCTCCACGTCGATCACCATCCAGCCCGCGATCAGGTCCTTGGTCTCCGCGAACGGACCGTCCGTGACCGGCGGGCGGCCCTCGCCGTCGTACCGGACCCAGGTGCCCTCCGGGGCGAGCGCCTGCGCGTCGACGAACTCACCGGTCTCCTCGAGCCGCGCCGCGAAGTCGCGCATGAACTGGATGTGCGCCGTCACCTCGTCCGGCTCCCACTGGTCCATCGGCACGTTGTTGACCGGCGCCGGCGCGCCCGTGTAGTGCTTCAGCAGCAGGTACTTCGCCATCGTGATCTCCTCCAGAGTGGTACGGCCCGCGTGGCCGTGTTCGTACCGAGGACGGAGCCGGTCCAGGCTTCCCGACATCGCGGCCAGAAGAATTTTCAGAGCAGCGCCGCGGCCACCCGCGCGGGTGCCTCCAGCGGCGGCCAGTGCCCCACGTCCTCCAGCGCCTCGAAGGGCGCCGCCGGTAGCCGCTCCCGGATCCGCTCGGCCATGTGCGCCCCCGAGACCGGGTCGAGCATCCCCCACACGAACCCCACCGGCACCTCCGTGCTCTCCAGCGCACCCGTCCACCGCGCCGCGTGCTCGCGCCGGTCCTCGATGTAGCGGATCAGCAGGTGCGCGTTCCGGTGCCCGTCGTCGCGCTCCAGCGAACGCCAGATCGCCGCGCTGTCCGCGGCCGCGTCGTAACCGGGCGCGAACGTCGGCGCCAGCGCCCCGGCCATCAGGTTCTCGTCGATGATCGCGCTGATCTGCGGCCCCTGATCCGGGTCCAGCAGCGCCGTCTGCACCGGTTCCGGACGGTGCAGCTCGGGGTAGAGACCGCCGTTGAGGAAGTCGACCCGTTCCAGCGTCACCGCCAGGTCTCCGGCCGCCTGCCGTGCCAGCAGCTCCTGGGCGACCGAGACCCCGTAGTCGTGCGCGACCAGCCGCGTCGCCGTCACCCCGGCGTGCGCCCACACCGCCTCGACCAGGTCGGCCTGCTCGTGGATCGAGTAGACGTGGTCGGCCGGCTTGTCGGAGGCACCGAAACCGAGGAAGTCCGGGAGCAGCAGCCCGTACGACGACGCCAGCGCCGGCGCCACCTTCGCCCAGTCGTGCGACGAGCTCGGGAACCCGTGCAGCAGCGTCATCGCCGGTCCCGACCCGAGCCGGCGAACGAAGACCGTTCCCTGCGGCAGCGCCACCCGCTCGCCACCGGCCCACCACTCCGCCATCTCCATGGCGAGCAGTCTCCCCGATCCAGGGATTCGCGGGCCAGGTCGGGCAGACTCGGACGGTGCGAACCCGACTGCTGGTACGAGGCACCCTGGTGCTCGTCGTGATCGCGGTCGCCGTCGGCCTCACCGTCGCGGACCACGACCGCGACGACGGCACCCCGGTGCCGGCCGCCGCGGACGCGCGCTGCCACGGCGTCGGCTTCGGCGAGGTCCGCGGGAAGGCACCCCGCAACGCGCACCCGCCGCTGCGCCGCTACCGGGTGGCGTCCGCGGTGTGCGCGGCGTACTGGATCCCGCAGGTCGACCACCTCTTCGTGCCGCAGTCGCTCGCGGTCAGCGGCGGCACCGCCTACGTCAGCGGCTACCACTGGAACCGCGTCGGCGCCGAGCGGAACTGCCAGCTCGCGGTCGTCGACCTGCGCACCGGCCGGGTCCGCGCCTTCGTACGACGCTTCCAGGCACCGGTCTACCACCCGCGGCCCACGTTCTGCCGGCACGGCGGGGGCGTCGAGCTCGATGAGGCGGGCCTCTGGGTGGCCGAGACCGAGCGGCTCTGGCTGCTGGACCCGGACCGGCTCGGGCACGGCGACCCCGTACGGCGGGCCTGGCGGATGCCACCCGGCGTCCGCGGCTCCACCCTCGTCGTCGCCGGCGACCTGCTCGGCGTGGCCGGCTTCCGGCGCGGCAAGCTCGGGCGGATCTGGTGGTTCGACCGCTCCGCCGTCCTCGACCGGCCGGCGCGCGCCCAGCTGCCGGACCCGGTCGCGACGCAGCGGGTGGCGGCCCGGGTCCAGGGCATCACCCGGTACGACGGGCGCCTGTGGATGAACTCCTCGGGCACCCACTGCGCGATCCTGCGCGCCACCGGGCGGCCGCCGGTCGAGCTGGTCCCGGGGTCCGAGGACGTTCAGATCACCGGCCAGGACCTGTGGACGGTCAGCGAGGCCGGCACCCGCCCCTACCTGGACGCGTCCGAGCGCACCGTGCCGATGATCCTGCGCCTGGACCTGGCTGCCGTGCTCGCCTCCGGACGGCCGCGCTGCCACTTCTGAGCCCACGTGACCGGGGCCACAGTGCGAAATGTCCCGAACTTCCGTGACGTCCCGCGACCTGCACCGTCCCTTCTGCAAGAGACGCGGTCGAGCGGCCGCGAGAGGGGAAGTCCCCATGGAGCCGACAGCTCCGGGCATCGGGCCCGCGCACGAGGCCGAGCACGTCCTCCTCGATGCCCTCCTGGTCGCCCACCGCCGCCACGCCGACACCCTGCACGAGGTCTGCGTGACCGCCGTCGCCGACGACCGAGACCTCACCGCCGCCGATGTCGGCGGCCTGCTCGTCGCCCAGGCCGAGCTCGACCTGATCGTGGTGACGGCCACCTTCGACGTCCGCGACCACTGGGCCCGCTTCGGCAGCGCCCACCCCGGGCTCCACGAGTTCCGGGTCGCGATCGAGGCCGCGGCCGACCTGGCGCACGACCGTGAGCGCGTGCTCGACGCGCTGCGCCTGAGCCTGGCCCGCGCCCGGCTACGCGCCCGCGAGCTCGAGGCGCAGCCGTGGCGGCTCGGCTGCGACGTGTTCTTCGCCGAGGTCACCCAGGATCGCGAGGACGTCGAGGAGGTCGCCGGCGAGCTGCTCGACGCCGGGCGCGACCTCTACCTCTCGACCGTCAGTCTCGACGAGGCCTGACCGGCGTCAGCGCTTGCGCTTCTCCCGGGGCCGCACCTGCAGCGCGATCGGGGTGCCCACGAAGCCGAACTCCTCGCGCAGCCGGCGCTCGATGTACCTCTCGTAAGCCGCGTCCAGCTTGCCCGAGGTGAACAGGATGAACGTCGGCGGCGAGGTCTGCGCCTGCGTGCCGAACAGGATCCGCGGCTGCTTGCCGCCACGCACCGGGTGCGGGTGCTCGGCGACCAGCCGGCCCAGGAACGCATTCAGCGTGCCGGTGGAGATCCGCGTCTCCCAGCCGCCCAGTGCGGCGTCCAGCGCCGGCACCAGCCGGTCGATGTGCCAGCCCGTGCGCGCGGTGATGTTGATCCGCGGCGCCCACTGCACCTGCACCAGCTCGCGCTCGTACTCCCGCTCCAGGTAGTAGCGGCGCTCGTCGTCGACCAGATCCCACTTGTTGAAGCAGATCACCAGCGCCCGGCCGGATTCGCGCACCGTTTGGATGATCCGCATGTCCTGCTCGGAGATCGACTGGCTGCCGTCGATGACCAGCACCGCCACCTCGGCCCGCTCCATCGCGGTGGCCGTGCGCAGGGAGGCGTAGTACTCGTGCCCGGACGCGGTCTTGACGCGCTTGCGGATGCCGGCGGTGTCGATGAACTTCCAGATCCGCCCGCCGATCTCGACGAGCTCGTCGACCGGGTCGACCGTGGTGCCCGAGGCGTCGTCGACGACCACGCGCTCCTCGCCGGCCAGCTTGTTGAGCAGCGAGGACTTGCCCACGTTCGGCCGGCCGATGATCGCGATCCGTCGCGGCCCGCCGAGCTCCTCGCCGATGGTCTCCTCGGGTGTCTCGGGCAGCGCGGCCAGGATCGCGTCGAGCAGGTCGCCGGAGCCGCGGCCGTGCAGCGCGGAGACCGGGAACGGCTCGCCGAGACCCAGGTTCCACAGCCCGAACGCCTCGGCCTCGGTGCGCTGGTCGTCGACCTTGTTGGCGGCGAGCACGACCGGCCGGCCGCTCTTGCGCAGGATCCTGACCACGGCCTCGTCGGAGTCGGTGATGCCGACGGTCGCGTCCACCACGAACAGCACCGCGTCCGCCAGTCCGACCGCGACCTCGGCCTGGGCGGCGATCCGCTCGGCCAGCCCGCGGGCGTCCGGGTCCCAGCCACCGGTGTCGACCACGGTGAAGGCCCGGCCGTTCCAGTTGGCGTCGTAGGAGACCCGGTCCCGGGTCACCCCCGGCTTGTCCTCGACGACGGCCTCGCGCCGGCCGATGATCCGGTTCACCAGGGTCGACTTGCCCACGTTCGGGCGGCCCACGACGGCCAGGATCGGGGTCCTGATCTCCACGGGCTCCACTGCTTGCTCGGTCACGTCTTGTCCTCGTTCGTCTCGGGGAGCGGGCCCGGCAGGCTCATGCCGGTCGCTCGTTCCGCGTCGGCGACCACGTCCAGGATCGCCTGTCGCAGGCGCTCGGTGAGCGCTCGTACGTCCTCGGGGCGCCGCGGCCAGGGCTGCTGGGCGACCTCCAGCGGAGCACCGTACGACATCACCAGCCGGCTTCCCGCGGGCGGGAAGGTGGAGCGCGATCCCGGCAGCCGGGTCCCCAGGAATGCCGTCGGCACCAGCGGAGCGCCGGTGACCAGCGCCAGGTAGGCGGCTCCCCCGGTCACCCGGGCCATGTCACCGCCGCCGCGGGTGGTCTCCGGGAACATCCCGACGACTCCGTCGTCGCGCAGCACCCGGAGCGCGGTGCGCACCGCCCGCGGGTCCTGCGCGCCGCGCTCGACCGGGATCTGCCCGCTGAACCACAGGAACGCGCCGAGCGGACCGCTGAACAGCTCCCGCTTGGTCAGCGCGTGGGCCGGCCGCGGCCCCACGATCGCCAGCAGCGGCCCGTCCAGGAAGCCCATGTGGTTGGCCGCGAGCACCACCGGCCCGCGCGCCGGGACGTGCTCGGCACCGCGCACCTCGAGCGTCCAGCGGCGGCGCGCGTAGATCGCGAACGCCCCGCGCAAGTGCTCGATCGGCCAGGTCAGCGGGTGGCGGAGGTCGTCGCTGCGCGGCAGGACCAGGTCCCCGGACGCCACCGCGGTCACCGCGAGGCCTTCGACCCCACCGTTTCCTCGACGATGCCGACCACCAGGTCGATCACCTGCTCGAGGTCGTACGGCGTGGTGTCCAGGTGGATCGCGCCGTCGGCCGCCACCAGCGGGGCCGTGGCCCGGGAGGAGTCGATCCGGTCGCGGCGCAGCAGGTCGGCCTCGGTGGTGCTCACCGAGCCACTGCCCTGCTCCGCCGTACGACGGGCGGCACGCGCCGCGGCGTCCGCGGTCAGGTACAGCTTGACCTGCGCGTCCGGCCAGACCACCGAGCCGATGTCGCGGCCCTCCACGACGATCCCGCCCGACGGCAGGGCGCCGGCGATGATCTCCCGCTGCAGGTCGAGAAGCCGGGCCCGGACCGCGGGCACCGTCGCGACCGGCGAGACCGCGGCGGTGACCTGCTCGGAGCGGATCTCGACGGCGACGTCCTCGCCGTCGACGGTGATCGTCGGCGCCAGCGGGTCGGTGCCGGAGACGATGACCGGCTTCTCGGCGTGCGCGGAGACGGCCTCGGGGTCGTGCACGTCGACGTCGTGGCGCAGCATCCAGGCGGTCATCGCGCGGAACTGGGCGCCGGTGTCCAGGTAGCGCAGCCCGAGCCGCTGGGCGACACCGCGCGACGTGCTCGACTTCCCGGACCCCGACGGTCCGTCCATCGCGACGACGACGCTCTCGCTCACCCTGACACTCCTTCTCCGACGGCCGTGCAACCGGGGAAGTCTACCGGTGAGCCGTCCATTTCCTGGACTCGAGCGCCTCGCGCAGCCGCTCTGCGGAGCCGACCTCGACGTCGAGCTCCACCAGGCCGGACGGACGCCCGGGGTCGTGGTCGATGCGCAGGTCCTCGACGTTGACGCCGATCTCGCCGATGTCCGCGAACAGCCGGGCCAGCTCGCCCGGGTGGTCGGGCACGACCACGAACACCTGGCCGGTCTCGATCGCGGGCCGGCCGTGCTTGCCGGGGATCACCTGGGTGCCGGCCACGCCGCGGTCGAGGAGGTCGACCAGCGCGTCCGCCTCGGGCGCGTCCACCGCCGCGATCAGCTCGTCGAGCTGGCCGCGCAGCTCACGGAGCAGGCCGGCCACGACCGAGCCGTTCGCGCGGATGATCTGGCTGTACAGGTCCGGGTCCCCGGCGGCCACCCGGGTCACGTCCCGGACTCCCTGCCCGGACAGGGACAGGTGCTCGGGCACCGCCTCGGTCAGCTGGGCCGCTGCCAGGACCGCGAGCAGGTGCGGCAGGTGCGAGGTGCGCGCCACCGCGAGGTCGTGCTCGACCGGGGAGAGCCGGACCGCGACGCCGCCGCAGATCCCGACCAGCTCCTCGACCAGGGCCACCGCGCCGGCGTCGGCGTGCACGTGCGGGGACACCGCCCAGGGCCGGCCGTCGAAGAGCGCCGCACTGGCGGCCAGCGGGCCGGACCGCTCGCTCCCGGCCATCGGGTGGCTGCCGACGTACCGGGCCAGCGCGCTCTCGCCCACCTGGTCGGCGATCTGGTCCAGCGGCAGCGCCTTCACGCTGCCCACGTCGGTGACCACGGCGCCCGACTCGAGCGCGTCGGCGACCACCTCGGCGATGTGCAGCGGCGGTACGGCGACCACGACGAGCTGCGGGGTCTCCCCCGCCGGCGGCGGCGAGCCAGCGCCCAGCCCGATGGCGGTACGCACGTGCTCGGCGTTGGTGTCGGTGATCCAGACAGTCAGTCCCGCGCGCCGGGCGGCCAGGCCGATCGAGGTGCCCAGCAGGCCGGCGCCGATGACGTGGACGGGACCGGTCAGCGGGCTACTCATCGGGCATCGACCGCACCCGTGTGAGGTCCGAGCGCAGCGCGGCGGCTCCGTGCAGGTACACGTGCGTGATGTCGGCGCGCGCCCGGTCGGTCTCGACGTGCGCCATCATCCGGACGACCCGCGGCATCGAGCCCTCGATCTCGAGCTCGCGCGCGCACAGCAACGGCACCTCGCCGAAGCCCAGCCCGCGGGCCGCGTACGCCGGGAACTCCGCGACCAGGTCGGAGGTGGCGGTGAAGACCACCGAGATGAAGTCGTCCACGGTCAGGTCGTTCGCGGACATCACCTCGGTGACCATCTCGGCGACCCGCTCGAGCATCTGCTCGCGGGTGTCCTCGACCAGCTGGGTGGCTCCCCGGATCGCTCGTACAGGCACACGAACACCCTAGAGGCCCGCGGCGTCGAGCAGGTCGCCGACCTCCTCGGCGGTCAGCTCGCGCAGGTCGCCCTGCTTCAGCCGGCCGATCCGCACCGGCCCGATCGCGGTCCGCGTCAGCCGTCGTACGGGGTGGCCGACGTGGTCCAGCAGCCGCCGCACGATCCGGTTGCGGCCCTCGTGGATGACCACCTCGACGATGGACCGGTCCCCGGTGTGCGAGATCACCCGCGCGCGCCGGACCTCGACCGGCCCGTCCTCCAGCGTGACCCCGGTGAGCAGCAGCTTGACCGTCGCCTTCTCCACCCGGCCGCCGACCTCGGCGACGTACGTCTTCTCCACCTCGTACGACGGGTGCGCGAGCCGCTGCGCGAAGTCACCGTCGTTGGTGAGCAGGATGAGCCCGTCGGTGTCGGTGTCGAGCCGGCCGACGTGGAAGAGCCGCTCGGGCCGCTCGGCCACGTAGTCGCTCAGCGTGGGCCGGCCCTCCGGGTCGGACATCGTCGAGACCACCCCGCGTGGCTTGTTGAGCACCAGGTACACGTGCGCGCTGACCGGGGGCAGCCGCTTGCCGGAGACCCGGATCACCGCCTTGGTGGGGTCGACCTTCGTGCCCAGCCGGGTGACGACCTCGCCGTCGACCTCGACCTCGCCGGCGAGCATCAGCTCCTCGCACTTGCGGCGGCTGGCGACCCCGGAGGCGGCCAGCAGCTTCTGCAGCCGGACCAGGCCGTCGGCGTCAGTCTCCATCGGGCTCTTCGGAGGGTGCCTCGACAGGCGCTCCGACAGGCGCTTCGACCGGCGCCTCGACCGGCGCCTCGAGCTCGGCCGCCACCGGCGCGATCTCGTCCTCGATGTCCTCCAGGTCCGGCACCAGCGGCGCCAGCTCGGGGAGCTCCTCCAGCGAGGTCACCCCGATCCGCTCGAGGAAGTACGACGTGGTCCGGTACAGGTGCGCGCCGGTCTCCGGGTCGGTGCCGGCCTCCTCGACCAGGCCACGGGTGAGCAGCGTGCGCATCACGCCGTCGACGTTCACGCCCCGGATCGCGGAGACCCGGCTGCGGCTGACCGGCTGCTTGTAGGCGACCACGGCCAGGGTCTCCAGCGCCGCCTGGGTCAGCCGCGCCTGCTGCCCGTCGAGCACGAACTTCTCCACCACGGGAGCGAACTCCTCGCGGGTGTAGAACCGCCAGCCCCCGGCCACGTTGCGCAGCTCGAAGCCCCGGCCGCTCTCGTCGTACTCGCTCGCCAGGCCGGCCAGCGCCTCGGCGACCTCGGCCACCGGGTAGCCGACCACGCTCGCCAGGCTCACCTGGTCCAGCGGCTGGTCGGCGACCATGAGCACGGCCTCCAGCGCGGGACGCAGGTCCGCGAGCGGAACGGCGAGCGTCTCGCTGTCCTCGACGTCCTCGACCGGCTCGACCTCCACCACGTCAGTCTCCGTCATCGCCCTGGCTCTCCGTCCCAGCGTCCAGCGGCAGCGGGGTGCCGTCGAACTCGTCGTTGATCTCGATCTCGTCGTCCTCGCCGCCGGTCCACCGGATGGTGAGCTCCCCCAGCGGCGTCATCTGGTCGAACGCGACCACGCCCTCGCGGAAGAGCTCGAGCAGCGCCAGGAACCGCGCCACCCGGGTCATCGTGTCGGGCGCGTCGGCGGCGAGCTTGCGGAAGGTCAGGGTGCCGTCCACCTTGAGCCGCTCCACGACCACGTGCGCCTGCTCGCGGACGCTGACCGCGGGCGCGTGGATGTGGGCCAGGGACAGCTCCGGCTCCGGCTTGGGCTCGAGCGCCTTGAACGCGAGCGCCGCGAACTCCTCCAGGCCCAGCCCGATGAGCACCTCGGGCAGCAGCGTGGCGAACCGCTCGTCGAGACCGACCGCGCGCGGGAACCGCTTGGCCTCGCCGTCGATCCGGGTCTCCAGCACGGTCGCGACCTGCTTGAAGGCGCGGTACTGCAGCAACCGGGCGAACAGCAGGTCCCGGGCCTCCAGCAGGGCCAGGTCCTCCTCGTCCTCGACGTCGCCGGCGGGCAGCAGCCGGGCGGCCTTGAGGTCGAGCAGCGTCGAGGCGACCAGCAGGAACGAGGTCGTCTGCTCCAGGTCCCAGACGTCGCCGGCGGCCTTGATGTGCGCGATGAACTCGTCGGTGACCTGCGACAGCGCCACCTCGGTGACGTCGAGCTTGTGCTTGCCGATCAGGCTCAGCAGCAGGTCGAACGGGCCCTCGAAGTTGTCCAGCCGGACCGCGAAGCCGCCGGTGCCGGACTCGGCGAGTGTCTCGGCCTCGGCCTCGGGAGCAGTGGCGGCGCTCATCCGAGGAGCCGTCGGACGAGCTCGCTCTCGTCGCCGCGGTGCTCCAGGTCGGCCAGCGCGATCGCCAGCGCCTCCCGGACCAGGCGGCCACGGTCCACGGCGAGCCCGTGGTCACGGCGCAGCGACAGCCGGGCGTGCTCGATGTCGAGCAGCTCCTCGGCGGTCACGTACACGGTCATCTTCTCGTCGTGCCGGACCCGACCCGAGGACCGCCGTACCTGCTTGCCGTCCTTCGCCGACGCGACGGCGGGAGCCGGGTCGGGGACCGCCTTGACCTTCGGCGCCTCCTCCGCGGGAGCGTCGGCGGTCGGTCGGAACAGGTCGTCGGCCGTCGGCAGACTCACCCGTCGAGCCACCGGGCAAGCACCTCCTTGGCCAGCTGGCGGTAGGACTCGGCGCCGGTCGAGCTGGACGCGTAGCTGGTGATCGGCTCACCGGCCACGGTCGAGTCCGAGAACTTCACCGTACGCCGGATCACGGTGTGGAACACGGTGTCGCCCCAGGCCTCGACCAGCCGCTCCATGACCTCGCGTCCGTGCAGGGTGCGGCCGTCGTACATGGTGCCGAGCACGCCGTCGATGGTGAGCTTGGGGTTGAGCCGCTCGCGCACCTTGTCGATGGTGGTCTTGAGCAGGGCCACGCCGCGCAGCGCGAAGTACTCGCACTCCAGCGGCACGATCACGCCGTCGCTCGCGGTGAGCGCGTTGACGGTGAGCAGGCCCAGCGAGGGCTGGCAGTCGATGAGGATGACGTCGTACTTCTCCAGTGCCGGCTCGAGCACGCGCTGCAGGGTCTGCTCGCGGGCGACCTCGTGCACCAGCTGCACCTCGGCCGCGGAGAGGTCGATGTTCGAGGGCAGCAGGTCCATCCCCGGCACGCCGGTCGGCACCACGACCTCGTCGAGGTCGACGTCCTTCTGCATCAGCAGGTTGTAGACGGTCAGCTCCATCTGGTGCGGGTTCAAGCCGAGGCCCACCGAGAGCGAGCCCTGCGGGTCGAAGTCGACGAGCAGCACCTTGCGGCCGTACTCGGCCAGCGACGCGCCCAGGTTGATGGTGGTGGTGGTCTTGCCGACGCCACCCTTCTGGTTGCACATCGAGATGATCCGCGCGTGCCCGTGCTCGGTCAGCGGCTGCGGCTCGGGGAGAACCGGCATCGGCCGGCCGGTGGGGCCGATCTCGGTCTCCGAGACGGTGGTCACGGTGCTCTCCTGATTGTCGACATTTCCGGGTTCCAGTGTGACCTGCGGGACCGACGAATCGTGGAAGCGCAGCACCGTGGCGTCGACTGCTTCTTGCGCGGCTCCCGGGGCCACCGGCCTCGGCATCAGCGGCGGGATCTCGCCGGCACTCGTTCCCTGGCCTCCGAACCCGTCGGCACCGCTCATCCCCGGTTCCTCTTCTCTTGAGCGACTCTCGGCGGCTTTGTCGACAAGCCGCCAAGTCGTGCAGTGGGCGCGACTCTATGCACCCGGCGCCAGCCGTCACAAGGCGACGGCGAACAGTCCACGACCCCCCGTGAAATCTGGGGAAAACATGTGTACGACGTCACGCTCAGATGCACAGGAAGGCCCGCGCCTGTGGACGAACCTGTGGGTTGCGCCCGCTCAGCCCAGCGCCCGGGGATGGGCGGCCGCGTACACCTCGCGCAAGCTGTCCACGGTCACCAGGGTGTAGACCTGCGTGGTCGTCACCGAGGCGTGCCCGAGCAGCTCCTGCACCACCCGGACGTCCGCGCCGCCCTCGAGCAGGTGCGTCGCGAACGAGTGCCGCATCGTGTGCGGCGAGACCTCGGCGGTGACCCCGGCCCGCTCCGCCGACCGGACGATCACCGTCCAAGCGCTCTGCCGGGACAGCCGGCCGCCGCGGGCGTTGAGGAACAGCGCCGGCACTCCCTTGCCGGCGGCGACCAGGTCGGGGCGCGCCCGGGTCAGGTACGCCTCGACGGCCTCGCGCGCGAACCTGCCCACCGGCACGATCCGTTCCTTGCCGCCCTTGCCACGCAGCAGCACCGTGCCGGTCCCCAGGTCGAGGTCGTCGACATCGAGCCCGACCGCCTCGGAGATGCGCGCGCCGGTGCCGTAGAGCACCTCCAGCAGCGCCCGGTCGCGCAGCGCCAGGACCGTGCCGGGCGCTCCGGCCGCCTCCAGGATCGCCTCGACGTCGGCCAGCGCGAGCGCCTTGGGCAGCCGCTTGGCCGGCGAGGGCGGCCTCACCCCGGCCGACGGGTCCGACCCGGTGAGCCCGTCGCGCACCGCGAACTTGTGGAACCCGCGGACGGCGACGACGGTCCGCCCCGCCGACGACGCGCTCAGCGGCGGATGGTCCCGGTCCCCCTCGCGCAGCGCCATCAGGAATCCCTGCACGGTCTGCTCGGTGATCGCCTCCAGCGTCGTGATCCCGGCGCCGTCCAGGTACTCCAGGTACCGGCGCAGGTCCCGCTTGTACGACGCCAGCGTGTTCGCCGCGAGCCCGCGCTCCACCCCGAGGTGGTCGAGGTAGGTGCGGACGGCCCGAACGAGGGCGCTGCCGAGAGGACCGGGGCCTTCTGCCACGCGGTCATCCTGCCAGGACGGACTCCACGCTCACCGAGGACATCCCGTGCGCCTCCGCGACGGGTGCGTTGGTCAGGCTGCCGGCGTGGGTGTTGAGGCCCAGTGCGAGCGAGGCGTCCTCGCGGCAGGCCCGGACCCAGCCCTTGTCGGCCAGTGCGACGACGTAGGGCAGGGTCGCGTTGGTCAGCGCGTAGGTCGAGGTGTTCGGCACCGCGCCGGGCATGTTCGCGACGCAGTAGAAGATCGAGTTGTGGACCTGGTAGGTCGGGTCGGCGTGCGTGGTCGGGTGGGTGTCCTCGAAGCAGCCGCCCTGGTCCACGGCGATGTCGACCAGCACCGAGCCCGGCTTCATCCGGCTCACCAGCTCGTTGCTGACCAGCTTGGGCGCCGCCGCACCCGGGATCAGCACCGCACCGATGACCAGGTCGGCCTCGGTGACCTGCTGCTCGATCGCCAGCTTGCTCGAGGCCAGCCCGTGGACCCGGTTGTTGTAGCGCCAGAACGACATCCGCAGCTTGTCCAGGTCGGTGTCGAGCAGGGTCACGTCCGCGCCCATGCCCAGCGCGATGTTGGCCGCGTTCTGGCCCGAGACACCCGCGCCGATGATCACGACCTTGGCGTTGGCCACACCGCCGACGCCCCCCATCAGCACCCCGCGGCCGCCCTGGGCCTTCATCAGCGAGTACGCGCCCACCTGCGGGGCCAGGCAGCCGGCCACCTCGGACATCGGGTACAGCAGCGGCAGCCCGCCCGAGGGCAGCTGCACGGTCTCGTAGGCGATGCTCGTGGTCCGCCGCGCGACCAGCTCCTCGGTCAGCGGACGATCCGCGGCCAGGTGCAGGTAGGTGAACAGCGTCAGGTCCTCACGCAGCCGGTGGTACTCCTCGGCCACGGGCTCCTTGACCTTGAGCACCATCTCGGCGTTGCCCCAGACCTCGTCCGCGGAGTCCAGGATCTTCGCACCCGCCGCCTCGAACTCGCGGTCGGGGATCTGCGAGCCGACCCCGGCCTCGCGCTGCACGAACACCTCGTGTCCGTGCGCCACCAGCTCGTGCACCCCGACCGGGGTGATCGCGACCCGGTACTCGTGGTTCTTGACTTCCTTCGGTACGCCGACCCTCACGTGCGTTCTCCCTTGTCGATGGCACCATCTAGTGCTGATATCGGAAGTGTAGGGCCAAAATCAGTCCGGATTTCGCACCGGGGGCCTGATTTGGCCACGGGCTCGCAGCGACTCCACCGCGAGCACGGCGGTGATCAAGGGCGCGTCCGCGACCCGGCCCTCGAAGATGGCGTCGAGCAGGTCCGCCCACGGCACCCGCTCGACGGTCATGTCGACCTCCTCGTGGTGCAGGTCGAAGTCCCGGTCGACCTCGCGCAGCCCGCGCGCCAGGTACATCACGTGCTTCTCGGCGGTGATCCCCGGCGACGCGTACGTCGTGAGCAGAGGGGTCCAGTCGTCGGCGGCCAGGCCGGTCTCCTCGCGCAGCTCGCGCTGCGCGGCCAGCAGCGGGTCCTCCCCCGGCTCGTCCAGCTTCCCGGCCGGCAGCTCGACCAGGCGCATCCGCACCGGGTGCCGGTACTGGCGCAGGCAGACCACGTTGTCGTCGTCGTCGATCGCCAGGATCACCACCGCGCCCGGGTCGTCGACGACCAGCCGGCCGAAGGCGTCCTCGGGATGCCCGGGCCGGTGCACCGTGTCCCGGCGGATCTTCACCACCCACTCGCCGTCGTAGAGCACCTCACTGTCCATCACCGGCCAGCTCAGCGGTACGTCGGCGAGCCGGTCAGTCATCGACGGGCTGGCGGCGCAGGCCGGTCTCGTCGATCGGGAAGCGCAGCTCCCGCTGGCGGGTGATGGCCGCGCCGACCAGGCCCGCGAAGAGGGGGTGCGGGCGGGTGGGGCGGGACTTGAGCTCGGGGTGCGCCTGCGTCGAGACGTAGTACGGGTGCACGTCGGCCGGCAGCTCGACGTACTCGACGAGGTTGTTGTCCGGCGAGGTGCCCGAGAACACCAGCCCGGCGTTCTCCAGCTGCTCGCGGTAGGCGTTGTTGACCTCGTAGCGGTGCCGGTGCCGCTCGTGCACGACCGCCTCGCCGTCGTACGCCGCCCGAGCGACAGAGCCCTCCTTGAGGTGCGCCGGGTACAGGCCCAGCCGCATCGTGCCGCCCAGGTCGCCGGCACCCTCGACGAACTGGTGCTGCTCGGCCATGGTGGCGATCACCGGCTCGGGGCAGTCCGGGTCGAACTCGGTGGAGGCCGCCTTCTCCAGGCCGGCCACGTTGCGGGCGTACTCGATGACCATGCACTGCAGGCCCAGGCACAGACCCAGCGTCGGGATGCCGTGGGTGCGGGCGAAGTGCAGCGCGCCGAGCTTGCCCTCCAGGCCGCGGATGCCGAACCCGCCCGGGATCAGCACGGCGTCCACCTCGGCCAGGTGCTTGGCGGCTCCCTCGGGGGTCTCGCACTCGTCGGAGGCGATCCACTCGATGTTGACCTTGGCCTTGTGCGCGAAGCCGCCGGCCCGCAGCGCCTCGGCGACCGAGAGGTAGGCGTCGGGCAGGTCGATGTACTTGCCGACCAGCGCGACGGTCACCTCCTCGTCAGGGTGGTGCACCCGCTGCAGCAGGTCGTCCCAGGTCGTCCAGTCGACGTCGCGGAACGGCACGCCCAGGCGCCGTACGACGTAGGCGTCGAGGCCCTCGCGGTGCAGCACCTTGGGGATGTCGTAGATCGACGGCGCGTCCGCCGCGGTGACCACGGCCTCCTGGTCGACGTCGCACATCAGCGAGATCTTCTTCTTGATGCCCTCGGGCAGCTCCCGGTCCGAGCGGCACACGATCGCGTCCGGCTGGATGCCGATCGAGCGCAGCGCGGCCACCGAGTGCTGGGTGGGCTTGGTCTTGAGCTCCTGGGACGGGCCGATCCAGGGCACCAGCGAGACGTGGATGAAGAAGCAGTTGTCCCGGCCGATGTCGTGGCGGACCTGGCGGGCGGCCTCGAGGAAGGGCAGCGACTCGATGTCGCCGACGGTGCCGCCGATCTCGGTGATCACCACGTCCACGTCCGGGCCGCCCATCGCCCGGATCCGGTCCTTGATCTCGTTGGTGATGTGCGGGATCACCTGCACGGTGTCGCCGAGGTAGTCGCCGCGGCGCTCCTTGGCGATCACCGTCGAGTAGACCTGGCCGGTGGTGACGTTGGCGATCTGGTTGAGGTCGGTGTCCAGAAACCGCTCGTAGTGCCCGACGTCCAGGTCGGTCTCGGCGCCGTCGTTGGTGACGAACACCTCGCCGTGCTGGAACGGGTTCATGGTGCCCGGGTCCACGTTCAGGTACGGATCGAGCTTCTGCATGGTGACCCGGAGACCCCGGGCCTTGAGCAGGTTGCCGAGGGAGGAGGCGGTGAGCCCTTTGCCGAGCGACGAGGCGACCCCGCCGGTGACGAAGACGTGCTTGGTCGGCTGGCTCGTTACCAACAGGACTCCCGTGGGTCGCTCTCGCAATCAGGCTGCGGGTCCGAGCCTCGAAGGGCTCATCTCCACGGGGTTCAACCCTATCAAGAGATCCCCCCTCCGTCCCAACGACGCGCCCTCACGAGACGGGCACCGGTCCGGTCACCTCACCGACGCCGCCGTACTGCCCGACCTTGCCGCGGGCCCGGTCGGCGAGGGCGAGCACCAGCGCCACCCGGCCCATCGGGGTCTGCACGCTGTCCACCCCGCTGACCGAGCGCGCCGTCGCGGCGTCGGCCCGCAGCGCGCCGAGCACGCCCAGGTTCCCCGCGGCCGCGGTGCTGCCGGCCAGCACGGTCGGCACCTTCGAGCCGAACGAGCGCAGGATCGTCACCGGGACCGCATTTGCCGCGGCGCTCTGGGGGTCCTTCGCCGGCGGTCCGGCGACGACGACCGCCACCGAGGCGCGCGGGCCGACCCTGCCGACGTCGACGAGGCCCGCGGTCTCCAGGCCGGAGACGATGCCGATCGCCGCCTGGTCGTAGGCCGTACCAGCGGCGGTGGTGCCGCTCGCGCCGATCGCTCGGGCGAGGAGCAGCCCGAACCGCTCGTACCCGGCAGCCGTCGCCGGCACCCCCAGGTTCGGCGTCTGGGTCACCATCTGGCTGGTCAGCGCCTCGACGAGCTGCCGGCTGGACGCCTTGGCCAGCTGCGGCGCGAAGGCCGCTTCGGCGGTGACGGTCGCCCCGGCGGTGCCGAGCAGGCTGCGGACGGCGTCCACCGTGGCCTGCCGGGCGCCGGGCAGCCGGACGAGCGCGACCGTGCGCCCGGTGAGCTTGCCGGCGACGAGCGTGGCCGCGGTGGCCTGTGCGTACGACGAGGCGAAGTCGCCGGCCCTGGTCAGGTCGCGCACCTGGCGCTCGGCGCGGGTGACCTCGGCCTTCTGCGCCGCCAGCTCCTTGTCCCGCTCGCGGGCGCTGTGCTGCAGCGGGCCGGCGCCGAGGGCGATCCCGACCGCGAGCACCAGCAGCCCGAGGGCGGCCTTGAACAGCGCGCTCCTCATCGCCCGCTCACCTTCCGCCGACCCAGGTCGGCAGGTGGTCGCGGACCTGGTCCCAGCGGTCCTGGCCGATGGGGGTCGCCGCGACCGTGAAGGCCAGCACCGCCACGGCGGCGAGCAGCACCAGCGCGAGCTGCCAGCGCCGCACCCGGCCGGTGTAGAGCAGGGGTACCGCGTCGGCCTCGACCAGCCGGCCGCCCAGCCGCAACCGGGAGAGCACGTTGCTGGCCTGGTCGCTGCGCGAGCGGTCGATGAACTCCTCCAACGTCCCCGGTGATCCCGTCGGCACGACCAGCCGGGCACCGCCCAGGTGCGCGAGCAGCAGGCCCAGGTCGGCGCTGGCGGCACTCGTGTGCACCGTGTGGCTGGGCAGGTTGCGCTTCTCCAGCCGCCGGCCGACCGCCTCGCCGGTGCCGTTGAGCACCACCTCGGAGGTTCGTGCCAGGGTCCGGTCCTCGACGGCGCCGGCGCCGCTGAGCACGAGGACGTCGATCTTGCGTCGCTTGCGCGCGAGCAGGTCTCCCCCGGCGTCCACGCCGATCAGCACCGGTCGCTGCTCGCGCAGGAACGTGCGCAGCCGGCGCAGCTGGGCGGCCGTGGTGGCGGGACCGACGACGACCACCGTCTTGCCGCCCAGGTCGGTGCGCAGCGCGGGGGCGCCGGTGCCGTGCAGCAGGAGCCCCTCCTCACGGCGCAGGAACTCGCTGGTGGTGTGTGCGAAGCTGTCCAGCTGGGCGGCCAGCCCGGTGCGGGCCTGGTCCATCCGGCGCTCGATCTCGTCGGGCTCGACCACGTGCACGTCCGCGACGACCACGGCGCCGTCGTACAGGGTGCTGCCGTCGACCCGCACGGTGCCGCCGTCGGTGAGCGCCTGGACGTGCTCGCGGTCGGTCTCCAGCAGCACCACGCCCGCCTCGGCGAGCAGCTGCGGACCGAGGTTCGCGAAGCGGCCGGAGATGAACTCGGCTCCGTTGATCACCCCCCACGGCTTCTTGGCCAGCAGTGCCCGCGCGGTCGCCGCGTCGAGGTCGCGGCGATCCAGGGCGATCAGCTCGCCCTCGCCGGCGCGGGCGATCAGCGTGCCGAGGTCGCGGTGGGTGCGGACGGTGACGGTGTGGCCGCCCGCATCGGTCTCCGAGATGCGTCGCTTGGGGAAGCTCATGACCGCTCGATCCTTGCACGAATGCGGACGAAAGCCAGGGACCTCACCGAGCTGCGCGGGTCTCCTGGGCCAGGTCCAAGAGCTCTTGGGCGTGCGCCATCGCGGTCTCGGACTCCTCCAGGCCGGCCAGCATCCGGGACAGCTCGCGGACCCGGCCGTCGTCGTCGAGGACCTCCAGGCCCGAGGTGGTCACCCGGCCGTCGGAGGACTTCTGGACCACCACGTGCCGGTCGGCGAACGCGGCCACCTGGGGCAGGTGGGTCACCACCAGCACCTGCGCGGAGCCGGCCAGCGCGGCCAGCCGGCGACCGATCTCGACGGCCGCCTTGCCGCCCACGCCCGCGTCCACCTCGTCGAAGACGAAGGTCGGCACCGGGCTGGTCCCGGCGAGCACCACCTCGATCGCGAGCATCACCCGGGACAGCTCACCGCCCGAGGCGCCCTTGGTCAGCGGGCGCGGCTCGGAGCCGGTGTTCGCGGCCAGCAGGATCTCGATCTGGTCGATGCCGTGCGAGGTGAACCGCCACCGGCCGCCGTCGACCTCGACGCCCTCGGGGTCCTCGGTGCGGTCGACCCGGATGGAGACCCGGGCGTGCGGCATCGCCAGCGCGGTGAGCTCGTCGCTGACCGCGTCGGAGAGCCGCGCGGCCGCGTCCTGCCGGGCCCGGGAGAGGTCGCCGGCCACCCTGCCCAGCTCGGCGCGCAGCGCGGTCCGCTCGGTGCGCAGCTCCTCGGCCCGGGTCTCGCTGCCGTCCAGGCCGAGCAGCCGCTCGGCGGATGTCGCCGACCAGGCCAGCACCTCGTCGATGGTCTCGCCGTACTTGCGGGTCAGCGCAGTCAGCGCCGCGCGCCGCTCGGAGACCGCCGCCAGCCGGGCCGGGTCGGTCTCCAGCCCGGACGCGTAGGAGGCCACGTCGGCGGCCACGTCGGTGAGCAGGTAGCTGACCTCGGTGACCCGGTCGGCGAGGCGTCCCGCCTCCTCGTCGTGCTCGCGGACGGACTCCAGCGCCCGCTTCGCCGCCGCCACCGCGCCCAGCGCGTCCGGGGACTCCTGCTCGGCCGAGAGCGCCTCGCGCGCGGTCTCGGCGGCGGTGCGCAGCGTGTCGGCGAACCCGAGCCGGCTCTCCTCGGTGGCCAGCCGGACGTCCTCGCCGGCCTCAGGAGCGACCGCCTCGATCTCGGCGAGCCCGAGCCGGAGCACGTCGGCCTCGCGGGCCCGCTCCCGGGCCGCGCCGACGACCTCGGCGAGCTCCGCCTCGGCCGCGCGCAGCCGGGCGTAGGCCCGCGCGTAGGTGTCCTTGAGCTCGGCCACCTTGGCGCCGGCGAACCCATCCACCGCGGCGCGCTGGGCGTCGGCCTGGAGCAGCCGGTGCTGGTCGGACTGGCCGTGCACCGCGACGAGGTGGCCGGCCACCTCCTGCAGCACCGCGACCGGGACCGAGGCGCCGCCCAGGAACGCGCGCGAGCGGCCCTCGGCGGCCAGTTGCCGCGCCAGCACCACCGCGCCGTCCTCGACCTCCCCGCCGATCTCGTCGACCTTCGCGGAGACGGGCCCGTCGCCGGCCACCGCCACCAGGCCCTCGACCCGGGCGGCCTTGGCCCCGGTCCGGACCGCGCCGGCGTCCGCGCGGGCGCCGAGCAGCAGCCCGAGCGCGGTGACCAGCATCGTCTTGCCCGCGCCGGTCTCACCGGTGACGACGTTGAGCCCGGGCCCGAGCTCGAGCACCGACTCGTCGATGACCCCGAGCGAGCTGATCCGGATCTCCTCGATCACGCGGGCTCACCCCCGTTGCCGGCTCCGTTGCCGGCTCCGTTGCGTCGTCGTACGGCGGCTCCGCGCCAGCCCTCGACCGGTAGCCCGAACTTGCGCACCAGCCGGTCGGTGAACGGCGCCTCGTGCAGCCGCACCAGCCGCACCGGCGTCTTCCCGCGGCGCACCTCGATGCGTGCCCCCGGAGGCAGGTCCACCGTCCGGCGGCCGTCGCACCAGAGCACGCCGGCGCCCTCGGTCTGTGCCAGCACCTCCACGGCGAGCACCGAGGTCGGCGCGACCACCATCGGGCGCGCGAACAGGGCGTGGGCGCTGATCGGCACCATCAACAGCGCGTCCACGCCCGGCCACACCACCGGCCCGCCGGCGGAGAAGTTGTAGGCGGTCGAGCCGGTCGGGGTCGCGCAGACCACGCCGTCGCAGCCCCAGCGGCTCAGCGGACGGCCGTCGATCTCCACGACCACCTCGAGCATCCGCTGCCGAGCGGCCTTCTCGACGCTGGCCTCGTTGAGCGCCCAGGTGGAGGTGACCAGCTCCTTCTCCTGGTAGACCGCCACGTCGATGGTGAGCCGGTCCTCGGCGGTGTAGCGGCGCTCGACGATCGCCTCGATGGTCGCTTCCAGGTCCTCGCTCTCGGCCTCGGCGAGGAAGCCGACGTGCCCGAGGTTGACCCCGAGCAACGGGGTGCCGGTGGGGTGAGCCAGCTCGGCGGCGCGCAGGATGGTGCCGTCCCCGCCGATCACCACGACCAGCTCGCAGCCGGCGGCCGCGTCCTCCTCGGCGACGAGCGCGACGCCGGACTCCGCCTCCAGCCCCAGGTCGGCAGCCTCGTCCGCGACGATCCGGACGCCCAGACCATGGCCGCGCAGCGCCGCGATCACCTTGCGGGCGACCTCCAGGGCGTCCTCGCGCCCGGTGTGGGTGAGCACCAGGACGTGCCGGTCCGGGTCGGGGACCGGGGTGCTCGTCGCGGCTGTCGTCACGGGCTACAGCCTCTCACCCGGCACCCCCGCGGACCCGGAGCGCCCCGCCTCGGCCTCGATGTCGGCGGCGGTGATCGCCGGCTCACCGCGGCGCAGCCAGAGGAAGAACTCGACGTTCCCGGACGGACCGGGCAGCGGGCTGACCGCCACGGCGATCGCGCCCCAGCCTCGCTCTGCTGCGGCGTCGGCGACCGCGGTCACCGCCTCGGCTCGCAGCGCCGGGTCCCGGACCACGCCACCCCTGCCGAGCCGCTCCTTGCCGACCTCGAACTGCGGCTTCACCATCAGCGCCAGGTCGCCGTCCGGCGCGGTCACGCCCAGCAGCGCGTCCAGCACCAGCCGCAGCGAGATGAACGAGAGGTCCCCGACGACCAGGTCGACCGGCCCGCCGATGGTCTCCGTGCTCAGCTCGCGGATGTTCGTGCGGTCGTGCACCCGGACTCGCGGGTCGGACTGCAGCGACCAGGCCAGCTGGCCGTAGCCCACGTCCACGGCGACCACCTCGGCCGCGCCCGCGCGCAGCAGCACGTCGGTGAACCCGCCGGTGGAGGCGCCCGCGTCCAGGCAGCGGCGGCCGGCGACCTCGAGGCCGGCCGGGCCGAAGGCAGCCGGACCGAAGGCAGCGAGCGCGCCGGCGAGCTTGTGCCCACCGCGGCTGACGTAGTCGGGCTGGTCCGGGTCCTGGCGGACGACCAGGTCGGCGTCGGTGGTGACGCCGGTGGCCGGTTTGCTCGCGGGCTGCGCGTTGACGGTGACCCGGCCCGCGGCGATCAGCTCGGCGGCGTGCTCGCGGGAGCGGGCCAGGCCGCGCCGGACCAGCTCGGCATCCAGCCGGAGGCGCCGTGGCGGCACGGCGGCCCTAGCTCTCGTCGTCGCCGGCGCCCTGCAGCGTGCGGCGGAGCTGCTCGTGCGCGCTCTCGAAGACAGCGACGTGCTCGTCCACCGGCGCGTCGCGCAGGGCGTCCAGCGAGCGCAGCACCTCGTCGACAGCGGGGTGCCCGGTGGCCTCCCGCGGCGACTCCTCCGGGGCGTCCTCGGGGGCGCCCTCGGGAGCATCCTGCGGGGCCTCCTCGGGAGCGTCGTCGAAGGCGTCGTCGAACGCGTCCTCGAACGCGTCCTCGGGCTGCTGCTCGGTCATGGGGTCACGCTACCCGGGCGGGAAGTTGCCGGCCGTCTCGGCACCCGAACCGGTCGCGTCCAGGTACGCCCACAGTGCCCCCGCAGCCGCACGCCACCAGGAGTGCCGGTCGCCGGCGCCACTCATCGTCAGCCGACCCTCGGTCACCGTCGCGGTCCAGCCTCCGAGGCTGGCGGTTCCGCCCTCCACCGTGGCCGTCTCCCCCGGCTCGGCCAGGCAGCTCAGGTCCGCCCCCACGTACGTCGGCCGGCGATCCGGCGCGACCACCGCCAGCTCGGCCAGCGTGGTCACGCCGGTCATCACCAGCAGGCTGTCCCAGCCGACCCGGTGGGCACCGTCGATGTCGGTGTCCAGCCGGTCCCCGATGACCAGCGGCCGCGAGCCGCCGACCCGCGCCAGGGTCTCGGAGAACAGCGGCGGCTCGGGCTTGCCGGCCACCTCGGGCTCGCGCTGGGCGAACCGGGCAACCAGGTCGACCAGCGCGCCGTTGCCAGGGCCGGGCCCGCGCTCGGTCGGCACGGTCAGGTCCAGGTTGCTCGCCACCCACGGGAGTCCCTGCTTGACCAGGATGGCGCCGTCGATGACCTGGCGCCACGGCATCTCGGGCCCGTAGCCCTGGACGACCGCGATCGGCTCGTCGGCCGGCGAGGTCACCGGGACCAGGTCACGCTCGCGCAGCGCCTCCTCGAGGCCGAGGCCGCCGATCACGTAGACCCGGCTGCGTGGCGGCACCTGCGCGGCTACCAGCCGGGCAGCGGCCTGGGCGCTGGTGACCACGTCCTCGGGCCCGACCGGCAGCCCGAGCTCGACCAGGTGGCCGGCCACGTCCGCGGGCGGCCGGGCGGCGTTGTTGGTGACGAAGGCGAGGTGCATGCCGGCGTCCCGGGCCTCGACCAGGGACTTCGCGGCGCCCTCGACGGCGTGCCTGCCGACGTAGACCACGCCGTCCAGGTCCAGGACGGCGACGTCGTACGACGCGTTCAGCGGCTGGTGGGCCATGGGCTCAGCCCTGCAGCGAGCGCTCGACCTCGGCGGCGCGCTCGGCGGCGTCGGTGATCTCCTCGACGTCGATGGCCTCGGTGCGGTGGAACCACTCCAGCGCGTCCTCGGGACGGCCGGCCTCGAGCAGGGTGTCGGCGTAGGCGTACCGCAGCCGCGCCACCCAGGGCGCCCGGCTGCGGGAGTTCAGCGGCGACAGCTCGAGCACGCGCAGGGCGGCGTCGTACTCGCCCCGGTCACGCCGGGCACCGGCCTCGACGATCACCGTCTCCGCGGTCAGCGGCGCCGAGAAGGTCTCCCGTGGCGCGTTGCGCAGCAGCGTGAGGGCGCGGTCCGGCCGGCCGAGAGCACGCTCGCAGTCGGCCATGATCGCCACGTACTCGTGGGCGCCGTTCATCCGCTTGGCGGCACGCAGCTCGGCGAGCGCCTCGGCGTACTCCCCGGCCGCGTAGGCCGCCTCGCCGACGGCCTCGCGTACGACGGCCAGCCGCTGCGCCCGGGCACGGGCGGCCAGGGTGTGCTCGTAGGCGGTCTTCGGGTCGCTCTCCAGCAGCTCCTGGGCAGCGGCCAGATGCCGGGCCACCCGCTGGGCGAGCTTCTCCGGCAGCGAGCGCAGCTGCGCGGCCACCGAGCGGTCCAGCTCGCGGCCGGTGATGTGCTCGGGCAGGTCCGGACCGTCGTAGCGCTTCTGCTCCGCGGTGCGGTCGACCGGGGTGCGCTCGTCGCGTGCGCGGCCCTTCCAGTCGCCGCGGCGCGCGCCGGGCTTGGTGTCGCGCTTCGGAGCGCTCTTCCGATCCTGCTTCGGCGCCGGCTTGCCAGCACGAGTCGGAGCGTTCTTCGCGGCCGGCTTGCCACCGCGGGCCGGTTTACCGCCACGCGGGCTCTGGGAGCGGCGATCGTCCGCCACGTCAGCCTCCTGAGCTGAAAGACTTCTTCTGGAAAAGAGACAGTGTCTTCAAAAAGAGTAAGGGCCGCCCCAAAGGGGCGGCCCTTACGAAAAGTATGTCCGGCGACGTCCTACTCTCCCACACCCTCGCGAGTGCAGTACCATCGGCGCTGAAAGGCTTAACTTCCGGGTTCGGAATGGAGCCGGGTGTTTCCCTTTCGCTATGGCCGCCGAAACTCTATGGAGTTATCAAATCTCAGCCTTTGACAGCCCTCATGGGGCTGGTTCTGGCTCCCGACCGTAACTCGGGAACCACACAGTGGACGCGCAACATCTTTGAGGGACAAGCCCTCGGCCTATTAGTACCGGTCGGCTGGGCATTACTGCTGTACACCTCCGGCCTATCAACCCAGTCGTCTACTGGGGGCCTTACCCGGTTAACCCGGTGGGAGACCTCATCTTGAAACGTGCTTCCCGCTTAGATGCTTTCAGCGGTTATCACTTCCGAACGTAGCTAACCAGCCGTGCTCTTGGCAGAACAACTGGCACACCAGAGGTTCGTCCACCCCGGTCCTCTCGTACTAGGGGCAGCCTTTCTCAAGTCTCCTGCGCGCGCAGAGGATAGGGACCGAACTGTCTCACGACGTTCTAAACCCAGCTCGCGTGCCGCTTTAATGGGCGAACAGCCCAACCCTTGGGACCTACTCCAGCCCCAGGATGCGACGAGCCGACATCGAGGTGCCAAACCATCCCGTCGATATGGACTCTTGGGGAAGATCAGCCTGTTATCCCCGGGGTACCTTTTATCCGTTGAGCGACGCCGCTTCCACATGCCAGCGCCGGATCACTAGTTCCGACTTTCGTCCCTGCTCGAGTTGTCACTCTCACAGTCAAGCTCCCTTGTGCACTTACACTCGAAACCTGATTGCCAACCAGGCTGAGGGAACCTTTGAGCGCCTCCGTTACATTTTAGGAGGCAACCGCCCCAGTTAAACTACCCACCAGGCACTGTCCCTGATCCGGATAACGGACCTAGGTTAGATGTCTAATACGACCAGAGTGGTATTTCAACGTTGACTCCACCTGAACTGGCGTCCAAGCTTCAAAGTCTCCCACCTATCCTACACAAGTCGAACCAAACACCAATACCAAGCTATAGTAAAGGTCCCGGGGTCTTTCCGTCCTTCTGCGCGTAACGAGCATCTTTACTCGTAGTGCAATTTCGCCGAGTCCACGGTTGAGACAGCGCCCAAGTCGTTACTCCATTCGTGCAGGTCGGAACTTACCCGACAAGGAATTTCGCTACCTTAGGATGGTTATAGTTACCACCGCCGTTTACTGGGGCTTAAGTTCTGGGCTTCGCACAAGTGCTAACCCGTCCCCTTAACCTTCCAGCACCGGGCAGGAGTCAGTCCGTATACATCGTCTTACAACTTCGCACGGACCTGTGTTTTTAGTAAACAGTCGCTTGGGCCTGGTCTCTGCGGCCATCATTGCTTTTTGCAGCAAGTGCAATAACAAATCCGGCCCCCCTTCTCCCGAAGTTACGGGGGCATTTTGCCGAGTTCCTTAACCATGGTTCACTCGATCGCCTTAGTATTCTCTACCTGATCACCTGAGTCGGTTTGGGGTACGGGCGGCGCATAGCTCGCTAGAGGTTTTTCTCGGCAGCATAGGATCATCGACTTCGCTCATAAGAGCTCGGCGTCAGGTCTCAGGCACGTGAGAGACGGATTTGCCTATCTCTCGCCCTACACCCTTACCCGTGGACAACCATCGCCACGGTTCGACTACCTTCCTGCGTCACCCCATCGCTTGACTACTACCGGTTCGGGTCGTGCGCTCCGCCTGGATCGTTCCCCGAAGGGACTCACACCAGGTTTTGGGCACTTAGCATCACCGGGTTCGTCATGGGCGCTATTTTGCCGGTACGGGAATATCAACCCGTTGTCCATCGACTACGCCTGTCGGCCTCGCCTTAGGTCCCGACTTACCCAGGGCAGATTAGCTTGACCCTGGAACCCTTGATCATTCGGCGGAAGAGTTTCTCACTCTTCATTCGCTACTCATGCCTGCATTCTCACTCGTGTGGCGTCCACGGCTGGTTCACACCGCCGCTTCACTCGCCACACGACGCTCCCCTACCCATCCGCGCAACTGGACCACGAAGGCCTGTCTTAAGCGCGAATGCCATAGCTTCGGCGGATAACTTGAGCCCCGCTACATTGTCGGCGCGGAATCACTTGACCAGTGAGCTATTACGCACTCTTTCAAGGGTGGCTGCTTCTAAGCCAACCTCCTGGTTGTCTGTGCGACTCCACATCCTTTTCCACTTAGTTATCGCTTAGGGGCCTTAGCTGATGGTCTGGGCTGTTTCCCTTTCGACTACGGAGCTTATCCCCCGCAGTCTCACTGCCGCGCTCTAACTTACCGGCATTCGGAGTTTGGCTGATTTCGGTAAGCTTGTGGGCCCCCTAGACCATCCAGTGCTCTACCTCCGGTAAGAAACACGCGACGCTGCACCTAAATGCATTTCGGGGAGAACCAGCTATCACGAAGTTTGATTGGCCTTTCACCCCTATCCACAGGTCATCCCCTCAGTTTTCAACCTAAGTGGGTTCGGTCCTCCACGCGGTCTTACCCGCGCTTCAACCTGCCCATGGATAGATCACTTCGCTTCGGGTCTTGATCGTGCCACTCAGTCGCCCTATTCGGACTCGCTTTCGCTACGGCTTCCCCACACGGGTTAACCTTGCGACACAACGCAAACTCGCAGGCTCATTCTTCAAAAGGCACGCTGTCACCCCAGCAAGCTGAGGCTCCAACGGATTGTAGGCACACGGTTTCAGGTACTATTTCACTCCCCGCCAGGGGTACTTTTCACCTTTCCCTCACGGTACTTGTCCGCTATCGGTCACCAAGGAGTATTTAGGCTTAGCGGGTGGTCCCGCCAGATTCACACGGAATTTCAGGGGTTCCGTGTTACTTGGGGTGACGCTTCAGAGCCATCGACTTACGTGTACGGGGGTATCACCCTCTACGCCAGGACTTTCCAGTCCGTTTCGACTTCATCGATGGTTTCTTACTCTGTGCTGGTTCGGCAGAACCAGCCAAGCGGCCCCACAACCCTCGAACAGCAACGCCTGCCGGCTATCACACTGCACGAGTTTGGCCTGTTCCGATTTCGCTCGCCACTACTCTCGGAATCACTTTTGTTTTCTCTTCCTGTGGGTACTGAGATGTTTCACTTCCCCACGTTCCCTCCAACTGCCCTATGTGTTCAGGCAGAGGTAACTGGACATGACTCCAGCTGGGTTTCCCCATTCGGAAATCCCCGGATCACAGTCTGGTTGCCGACTTCCCGGGGCTTATCGCAGGCTCCTACGTCCTTCATCGGCTCTTGGTGCCAAGGCATCCACCATGTGCCCTTAGTAGCTTGTCTTGCTACAAAGATGCTCGCGTCCACTGTGTAGTTCTCAAGATACGGGCGGCGCCCCCATCGGGTCCTCGCTGACCAGCGGAGCTGGCAGTTCGAGGGGATGGTGGCCCAGAGAAGATCAGTTGCCTGATCCCTCAGGACCCAACAGTGTGCCTGAATCGGTTCCGCGTTCCTCGCTCGAGGTTCCACTCCGTGCTCCCTGGCGAACCAGGGCGGTTGTACTGACGAGAGACTCGCGCAGATCCGAGCCAAATAATCGACGTTCCACTAGTGAGCAGTCCCTGCCGTTGGACGTTTGCCAACGAAACAGAGAACTCTGGACAGCTTGGCTGCCAGTCATGCTCCTTAGAAAG
>JAGIBL010000001.1:1322500-1419388 GCA_017744365.1 Nocardioidaceae bacterium
CGCGCCTTCGGGGCGTCGGCGGCGTCTCCGAGGTTCACCCGCAGCCACGCGGGCGGGATCGCCGACCAGATCGCGCCGTCGTCGTACTTGGTACCCACCACCGGGGTGTCCGCGGTGAGCACGACGGCGCGGGCACCCGCTGCCACGGCGCTCTCCAGCAACGGCCGTGCCAGGGCGCGCTCCTCGGGCAGGTAGGCCTGCAGCCACCAGGTCACCCCGGTGGCGGCGATCTCGGCGAAGGTCGCGGTCGCGTTGCTCGAGACCACCATCGGCACGCCGGCGGCGGCACAGGCCTTCGCCATCGCGACCTCACCGCCGGGGTCGGCCGCGCGCTGCAGCGTTGTCGGTGCCACCCCGTACGGTCCCGAGGCATCCGAACCCAGGAAGGAGGTGGTCGTCTCGACCGCACGGACGTCGACGAGCACCCGCGGGAGCAACCGGTAGCGGAGCCAGGCCTCGGCCGCCTCCGAGGCCGTCACCCCGTCCCGGGCGCCTTGCCGGTAGTAGCCGAAGACGACCTCGGGCAGCACGTCGCGGGCCCGTTCCTCCAGGGAGAGCAACCAGGTGCTCTGCTCGGGCCCGCTCACGATCAGCCGATCTGGACGCCGGCCAGGTTGCGCTTGCCACGGCGCAGCACCAGCCAGCCGCCGTCGAGCAGCTCCTCGCTGGTGGGCACCAGGTCGGGATCGGTGACGCGCTCGTTGTTGAGGTACGCACCGCCCTCGGCGATGGTCCGGCGCGCCTCGCCCTTGCTCTTCGCCAGCCCCGTGGCGACGAGCAGGTCCACGTACGGCGTGCCGGGTGGGACCCGCACCGACCCTGCCTCGCGCAACGCGGAGTCCAGCGTGGAGGCGCTCAGGGCACCGAGGTCCCCGGTGCCGAAGAGAGCCTGGGCGGCCGCCTTGGCCTGCTCGGTCTCGTGCTCGCCGTGGACGAGCGTGGTGACCGCGTCGGCGAGCGCCTTCTGGCCGGCCCGCAGGAACGGCTTCTCCTCGGTCTGCCGCTCCAGCTCCTCGATCTCCTCACGCGAAAGGAAGGTGAAGATGCGCAACAGCTCGCCGACCTTGGCGTCCTCGACGTTGAGCCAGAACTGGTGGAACGCGTACGGCGACATCATCGCCGGGTCCAGCCAGAGGGCACCGCCCTCGGTCTTGCCGTACTTGGTGCCGTCGGCCTTGGTCACCAGCGGCGTGGCGAAGGCGTGTGCCTTGCCGCCGTCCGCGCGCCGGATCAGCTCCACGCCGCCGGTCAGGTTGCCCCACTGGTCGGAGCCGCCGAACTGCAGGGTGACGCCGTGGCTGCGGTACAGCTCGAGGAAGTCCATCGACTGCAGCAGCACGTAGCTGAACTCGGTGTAGGAGATGCCGGCCTCGAGGCGGGACCTGACCACGTCGCGGGCGAGCATCCGGTTGACCGGGAAGTGCTTGCCGATGTCGCGCAGGAAGTCGATCGTCGACAGCGACGCCGTCCAGTCGTAGTTGTTGACCATCGTGGCGCCGTTGTCGCCCTCGAAGGACAGGAACGGCTCGATCTGGCCGCGGACGCGCTCGACCCACTCCTTGACGGTGTCGAGCGAGTTCAGGGTGCGCTCGCCGGACTCCTTGGGGTCGCCGATCATGCCGGTGGCGCCGCCGACCAAGGCGTACGGCGTGTGCCCGGCGAGCTGCAGCCGGCGTGCGGTGAGGATCTGCACCAGGTTGCCCATGTGCAGGCTCGGCGCCGTCGGGTCGAAGCCCACGTAGTACCGCACGCTCCCCTGCGTGAGCGCGTCGCGCAGGGCGTCGCGATCCGTGGAGTGCGCGATCAGGCCGCGCCACTCCAGGTCGTCGAGGAGCGTGGGGTCAACAGTCACGGGACAAGCCTGCCGTATGCCTGCGCGGAGCGGCCAACCGGTTCGGCGTACGGGCGTTCCCTAGCGGATGCCCAGCTTGCGCATGAACCGCAGGCCCTTGACCGTCTGGTCGACCTGCTTGGACCAGTCGGTGTCCTCGGGGTTCGAGAGCACCTGCTTCTTGAGCACGGCGACGTTTTGCACGTCGGTGTACTTGAGCATGCCCGCGTCACCGTGCCGGCTGCCGACCCCGGACGTCTTGAACCCGCCCGAGGTCGACTTCTTCGAGGCGTAGGAGGCGGCCAGCCCGTCGTTGATGTTGATGTTGCCCGCCTCGATACGGCGGCCCACCGCCTCGGCCTTCGCGAGATCCTTGCCCCAGACGCTGGCATTGAGGCCGTACTCGGTGTCGTTGGCCTTCGCGATCGCGTCGTCCAGGCTCGTGTAGCCGTAGATCGTGGTCACCGGGCCGAAGGTCTCCACGGTCGCGTGGATGGCGTCGGCGGGGAGGTCGGTGAGCACGGTCGGCTCGAAGAAGGCCGGGCCGAGGTCGGGGCGGGCCTTGCCGCCGGTGAGCACGGTGGCGCCCTTCTCGACGGCGTCGTTGACGTGCGACTCGACCCGCTCGCGCTGGGCGACCGAGACCAGCGAGCCCATCAGCGGGCCGAAGTCGTAGGACGCCCCGACCGAGATCTCCTGGGCGCCCTTGACGAAGGCGTCGGTGAACTCGGCGCGGCGCGACTCGGGCACGTAGATCCGCTCGATGTGCATGCAGGCCTGGCCGGCGTTGAGGAACGTGGCGAACAGGGCGCCCTTGACGGTCTCCTCCAGATCGGCGTCCTCGAGCACGATCAGCGGGTTCTTGCCGCCGAGCTCCAGGGTGCAGCCGATCAGGTTCTGACCGGCGCGCGCGCCGATGGTGCGCCCGGTCGCGGTGGAGCCGGTGAACATGACGAAGTCGGCGTTGTCGATGATCGCGGGACCGATGTCGGGGCCCTCGCCGGCGACCAGCTGGACCAGCCCGGCCGGGAGCCCCGCCTCGTAGAGCAGCCCGACGCCGTACGCGACGTTGAGCAGCGACTTGTTGTCCGGCTTGAGCACGATGCCGTTGCCCGCGATCAGGGCCGGCATGGCGTCGGACAGGCTGGTCGCGAACGGAAAGTTCCACGGCGAGATCAGGCCGATGACGCCCTTGGGCACCCGGACCTCGGTCGAGGTCGACACCACCGGGACGACGCCGCCGTGCTTGCGCTCCTTGAGGACGCGCGGCGCCGCCTTGATGTAGTGGCTGGTGGTCATCACCACGTCGCAGGTCTCCTCGAAGGCCATCCGGCGGGCCTTCCCGGTCTCGACCTGCATCAGGTCGACGACGGTGAGATTCCTCTGCAGCAGCAGCTCGTGGAACCGCTTCATCACGTCGATGCGACGCTTGAGCGGCCACGAGGCCCAGATCGCCTGCGCCCGGCGGGCCTCGCCGTACGCCGTCTCGACGTCCTCACCGCTGGACTGCGGAAGGTCGACGACCTTCTCGCCGGTGTAGACCTCGACCACGGGCACGGTCTTGCTGGTGGTCGAGACGACCATGCCGGTCAGCTTCGCGAGGAGGTCAGGGGTGATCGACGAGGGCAGGCTCATGACCGAAACTGTAACTCGTTCTAGTTTCGGTGTCACCGGTCCCGCGGGCGTGGCTTGGCGGCGACGTACCGGCTGACGCTCGGCTCGCCGTCGACCCAGAACCGCCAGGGCCGGTCCGCGGCCAGCCGCAGGCCCACCCGCGGACCCGTCCGGATCAGCTCCGGAGCGACCGGCTCGCCGAGGGTGAGGGCTCCCCCGGTCAGATCCAGGGTGTTGTGCCGCAGGTCGAGGCCGAGCGCCTGGCAGAGCCGGGCCGGGCCGCGCGCGAGGTCGCGGTCGGTCGAGCGGACCCGCCGGTGCCGGGCGGCGTCGATGCCTTCGACGACCTCGCCGGCGCGCAGCAGCACCGCGCTGGGCACGCCCGCGGGGCCGCAGACGACGTTGCAGCAGAAGTGCATGCCGTAGGTGAAGTAGACGTAGAGGTGCCCGGGAGGCCCGAACATCACCTGGTTGCGCGGGGTCGGGCCGCGGTAGGCGTGGCTGCCCGGGTCGTTCGGGCCGTCGTACGCCTCCACCTCGGTGATCCGGACCGCGACGCCGTCGTGCCGCAGGGTCGCGCCGAGCAGGCGCGGGGCGACCTCGAGCACCGGCGCGCTCAGGACCTCGGACAGAACGGGCACCCGGGCATCCTCACACGCAATTGTCGGTGCCCGGTGGTTGGGTCGACCCATGCCAGTGACCGCAGAGGATGTCCGCCAGATCGCTCTCTCACTGCCGCGCGCCTACGAGGCCTGGGTGCGCGACACCCGCAAGTTCCGGGTCGGCCGGATCGTGTTCGCCGCGATCTCCCCCGACGAGACCCAGCTCGGGTTCGGCTTCCCGCGCGAGGAACGAGCCGCCCTCGTCGAGAGCGAGCCCGAGAAGTTCCTGCTCCCCCGCCCGTCGGACATGCGCTACCAGTGGGTGCACGCGCGGATGGAGGCGCTGGAGGCGGACGAGCTGCGGGAGCTCGTCGTCGACGCCTGGACGATGTGCGTGCCCAAGTCGGTCGCGGCGGGATACCTGGCCGGGGTGTGAGGGGCTTGTCGAGCACGGCCGCTCGGGAGCAGCATCGGGTCCATGTCTGCGGATCAGGGCGCTCCCTCGGTGGCCGAGGTGTTCGACATGCTGGCCGACGTCTACGACCAGACCGGCGTGGAGTTCTTCCAGCCGGTCGGTGCGGGCCTGGTCGCCGAGCTGGACCCGCGGCCCGGGGAACGCTGCCTGGACATCGGCTGCGGCCGCGGGGCGGCGACGCTGCCGCTCGCCCGGGCGGTCGCACCCGGCGGTTCGGTCGACGCGGTGGACGTGGCGCCGGCGATGGTCGCGGCCACGCGCTCGCTGGTGGAGCAGGCCGGGCTTGCCGGGGTGCGCGTGGAGGTGGCCGACGCGGCGGACCTGGCCGGGTACGACGGCGGCTACGACGTGGTCGCGTCCTCTCTGGTGCTGTTCTTCCTCTCCGGGCCGGGCGACGTGCTGCGCCGGTGGGCGGGCAAGCTCCGGCCAGGCGGGCGGATCGGGCTGACCACCTTCGGCGAGCTGGACGAGGCGACGCAGGCCATCGACGACCTGTTCGTGCCGTGGCAGCCACAGGCGATGCTCGACGCCCGGACCAGCGGCACCACCGGCCCGTTCGGCAGCGACGCCGGGATGGAGGAGCTGTTCGCGGCGGCCGGGATCGCTGACGTGCGCACGGTGGTGCGGCCGACCACGCTCGAGTTCGCCGACGTCGCGGCCTGGCAGCGGTTCATGATGTCCACCGGCCAGCGGGCGATGTGGCGCAACGTGCCCGAGGAGGAGCGCCCGGGCTTCCTGGAGCGAGCCGCGGCCATCCTGGAGGGGACCCGTGTCGACGGCGGCCCGGGGCGGCTGGTCTGGCAGATGCGCTACACGCTCGGGGCTCGGCCTAGCTGAGCCAGGCGCGTTCGGCGGCGATCCGCTCGCGGAGCTCGGTGAGCTGCTCGGCCACCCGGACCGGCGCGGTGCCGCCGCGACCGGTGCGCGAGCCGACCGAGCCCTCGACGGTGAGCACCGTCCTGACGTCGGGCGTCAGGCGTTCGTCGATGGCGGCGAACTGCTCGTCGGTGAGCTCGTGCAGCTCGATGCCCTGCTGCTCGCACGTCCGCACGCAGGCGCCGGCCAGCTCGTGGGCCACCCGGAACGGCACCCCTTCGCGGACCAGCCACTCGGCGATGTCGGTGGCCAGCGAGAACCCCTGCGGGGCGAGCTCGGCCATCCGGTCGGTGTCGAAGCGCAGCGTCGCGACCTGACCGGCGAACGCGGGCAGCAGCACCTCCAGGGTGTCCACCGCGTCGAAGACCGGTTCCTTGTCCTCCTGCAGGTCGCGGTTGTACGCGAGCGGGAGCGCCTTGAGGGTGGCGAGCAGGCCGGCCAGGTCGCCGATCAGCCGGCCGGCCTTGCCGCGGGCGAGCTCGGAGATGTCCGGGTTCTTCTTCTGCGGCATGATGCTCGACCCGGTCGAGAAGGCGTCGTCGAGGGTGACGAAGCCGAACTCCTTGGTCGCCCAGAGGATGACCTCCTCGGCGATGCGGCTGACGTCCACCCCGGTCATCGCGGCGACGAAGGCGAACTCGGCGACGAAGTCGCGGGCAGCGGTGCCATCGATCGAGTTCGCGGTCGAGCCGGTGAAGCCGAGATCGGCGGCCACCTGCTCGGGGTCGAGACCCAGGCTCGAACCGGCCAGTGCACCGGCGCCGTACGGGGAGTCGGCGGCGACCCGGACGTCCCAGTCGCGGAACCGTGCCACGTCGCGCAGCAGTGGCCAGGCATGGGCCATCAGGTGGTGGCTGAGCAGCACCGGCTGGGCGTGCTGGAGATGGGTACGGCCGGGCATGACCGCGCCGAGGTGGGTCTCGGCCTGGTCGGCGAGCGCCTCGACCAGGGTCAGCACCTGGCCGGCGACGATCCGGGCGTGGTCGCGCAGGAAGACCTTGAACAGGGTGGCGATCTGGTCGTTGCGGCTGCGCCCGGCGCGGAGCTTGCCCCCGACCTCCGGGCCGATCTCCTCGAGCAGCAGCCGCTCCAGGGCCCCGTGCACGTCCTCGTCGGAGGGGTCCGGGTGCAGGTCGCCGGCGGCGTACCGGGCGTCCAGCGCGTCCAGGCCGGCCTGCAGCGTCGCGTGGTCCTCCTCGGTGAGCAGTCCGGCGGTGTGCAGGGCACGGGCGTGTGCCTTGGACCCGGCGAGGTCGTACGGCGTCAGCCTCCAGTCGAAGTGGGTGCTCCGGGAGAGCGCCTCCAGCTCGGGGCTCGGCCCGCCGGCGAACCGGCCGCCCCACAGCTTTCCTTCGTTGGTGGTGCTGTGCGTCATGCGGTTCCTTCGGGGTGAGTGCCGTTGGCAAGGTCCAGGAGGCGCTGGGCGAGCCGCTCGCCGCCGGTCGCGTCCCGGGAGATGACCAGGACGGTGTCGTCGCCGGCGATGGTGCCGAGGACCGGGCCGAGCTCGGCCTTGTCCAGCGCCGAGGCCAGGAAGTTCGCCGCGCCGGGCGGCGTCCGCAGCACGACCAGGTTGGCGGAGGCGTCCGCGGAGACGAGCAGCTCGGCGCAGAGCCGGGCCAGCCGGGCCTCCGCGGCGGCCGACTCCCGGGCCACCACCGGGGTCCGGTCGCCCCCCTCGGCCGGGACGGCGTAGACGAGTGCACCGGAGGGCGCCCGGACCTTCACCGCGTCCAGGTCGACGAGGTCCCGGGACAGGGTCGCCTGGGTGACGCTCACCCCGGCGGCGCTGAGCAGGTCGGCCAGCTCGGTCTGCGAGCGCACCTCGGTGGTGGCCAGCAGCTCGATGATCCGCTGCTGCCGGGCGCTCTTGGTGAGCGGGATGTGGCTCGCGCTGGTCATCGCAGCAGCCAGGTCAGGATCGCCTTCTGGACGTGCCGGCGGTTCTCTGCCTCGTCCCAGACCACGCTGCGGGGGCCGTCGAGCACCTCGGCGGTGATCTCCTTGCCCCGGTACGCCGGCAGGCAGTGCATCGCGATCGCGTGCGGAGCGCCCAGGGCCATCAGGTCCGCGCCGAGCTGCCAGGGCTGGAACACCTCGGCGCGGTCGGCCTTCTCCTGCTCCTTGCCCATCGAGACCCAGGTGTCGGTGATCAGCACGTCGGCGCCCTCCGCGGCCTGCTTGGCCTCGGCCACGAAGCTCGCGGATCCCCCGGTTCCTGCCGCGACCTGCTGGGCCTTCGCGAGGATCGCCGGGTCCGGCTCGTAGCCGTCCGGACCGCTGACCCGCACGTGCATCCCGGCGGCCGCCCCGGAGAGCAGGTAGGAGTGGCTCATGTTGCTGGCCGCGTCGCCGAGGAACGCCATGGTCAGCCCGGTGGTGGCGCCGAGGTGCTCGCGGATCGTGAGCAGGTCGGCCAGCGTCTGGCACGGGTGGAACTGGTCGGTGAGCGCGTTGACCACCGGGACACCGGCGTACGCGGCCATCTCGTCGATGCGGCTCTGGTCGGCGGTGCGCCAGACGATGACGCTGGCCTGCCGGCCCAGCACCCGGGCCACATCGGCGATCGACTCACGGGTGCCGATCTGGGCCAGGTTCCCGTCCACGATCATCGGGTACCCGCCGAGCTCGGCGACCCCGGCCGCGAACGAGGCCTGGGTGCGCAGGGTCGCCTTGTCGAAGATGATCGCGACCGTCTTCGGCCCGGCCAGGCTCTTGACGCCGTACGGGTCGGCCTTGAGCGCCGCGGCCAGGTCCAGCACCTCGGCCTGCTCGGCCGGGGTCAGGTCGTCGTCACGCAAGAAGTGCCTCATGCACCCTCCTCCGAGTAGGCGGTGTCGAGCAGGCCCGGCCAGGCGGCCAGGAAGGCCTCGGCGTCGGCGTCGGTGAGCACCAGCGGGGGCGCCAGCCGGATCCGGTCCGGGGTCGGGTTGTTCACGATGAAGCCCGCCTCCAGCGCGGCCGAGGCCAGGTCGGCGCTCCGTGGCGACGAGAGCGTGAGCCCGATGAGCAGGCCCTCACCACGGACCTCGGTCACCCGCGGGTCAGCGGCCAGTCCGTCGCGCAGCTTCTGGCCGAGCACGAGGGTGCGCTCGAGGAGGTTCTCGTCCTCGATCGCGCCGATGACCGCGAGCGCGGCCGCGCAGGCGACTGGGTTGCCACCGAAGGTGGTGCCGTGGTTGCCCGGCTCGAGCAGGTGGGCGGCCTCGTCCAGCGCGATGCAGGCGCCGATCGGGAAGCCGCCGGCCAGGCCCTTCGCGACGGTCACCAGGTCCGGGGCCACGGCAGGGTCGGCGGCCGCGGCGAACCAGTGGCCGGTCCGGCCCATGCCGGTCTGGATCTCGTCGAGCCAGAGCAGGGCGCCGTGCTGCAAGGTGATCCGGCGGGCGGCGGCCAGGTAGCCGGGCGGGGGCACGTTCACGCCGGCCTCGCCCTGGAGCGGTTCGAGGACCACCGCGGCGGTCCGGTCGGTGACCACGTCGGCGAGCGCCTGCTCGTCGCCGTACGGGACGAAGGTGACCTCGCCGGGCAGCGGCTCGAAGGGCTCCCGGTACGCCGCCTTGGCGGTGAGCGCGAGCGCGCCCATCGTGCGGCCGTGGAAGCCCTCGAGCGCGGCGACCAGGTGGGTCCGGCCGGTACGGCGGGTCACCTTGAGGGCGGCCTCGTTGGCCTCGGTGCCGGAGTTGGTGACGAAGACGCGGCCCTCGGCGCCGACCAGGGCGAGCAGCTTCTCGGCGAGCTCGACCTGGGGTCCCGAGGTGAAGAAGTTCGAGATGTGCCCGAGCGTGCGCAGCTGCGTGGTCACCGCGTCGACCAGCGCCGGGTGCCCGTGGCCGAGCGCGTTGACGGCGATGCCGCCGAGCAGGTCGACGTACTCGCGGCCGTCCTCGTCCCAGACGTGCGCGCCCTCGCCACGGACCAGCGCCAGCTTGGGCGGCCCGAAGGTGTTCATCAGCGCGCTCGCGTAGCGCTCCTTGACGCTCATGCCGACCCCTTCGCCTTCCGGATCTTGGTGGCGACCCCGGGCAGCACCTGGGTGCCCACGCCCTCGTCGGTGAAGATCTCCAGCAGCACCGCGTGCGGCTCGCGCCCGTCCACGACCGTGGCCCGCGGGACCCCGCCGGCCAGCGCGTCCAGGCAGGCCTGCATCTTCGGGATCATCCCGCTGTCCAGGCTCGGCATCAGCGCGCCCAGCTCCTCGGGGCTGATCTCGCCGATGACGTCGTCGCTGTTGCCGTAGTCGCGGTACAAGCCCTCGACGTCGGTGAGCACCAGCAGCTTCTCGGCGCCCAGCGCGACCGCCAGCGCGGCGGCGGCGGTGTCGGCGTTCACGTTGTGCACCGCGCCCTCGGGGTCCGGCGCGACCGAGGAGATCACCGGGATCCGGCCCGCGTCGATCACGTCCTGGACCGCCTCCGGGCGGACCGAGGCGACCTCGCCGACCAGGCCGAGGTCGACCTCCTCGCCGTCGATGACCAGGTTGGTCCGCTGGGCGGTGAACAGGCCGCCGTCCTCGCCGGACAGCCCGACCGCGAGCGGCCCGTGCTGGTTGATCAGCCCGACCAGCTCCCGCTGCACCTGGCCGACCAGCACCATCCGGACCACGTCCATCGCCTCGTCGGTGGTCACCCGCAGCCCGCCGCGGAACTCGCTCTCGATGCCGAGGCGGTCGAGCATCTGCGAGATCTGCGGGCCGCCGCCGTGCACCACGACCGGCTTGAACCCGGCCATCCGCAGGAACACGACGTCCTCGGCGAAGGCCTGCTTCAGCTGCTCGTCCACCATGGCGTTGCCGCCGTACTTCACCACCACGACCTTGCCGTGGTAGGCCATCAGCCACGGCAGCGCCGCGGCCAGGGTGGCTGCCTTCGCGGGCTCGACCGCGGGCCTCATCCCATCATCTCCGCTCATGAGCTGTACGCGCTGTTCTCGTGCACGTACGCGTGGGTCAGGTCGTTGGTCCACACCGTGGCCCGCTCGGCGCCGGCCTTGAGGTCGATGGTGACGGTCACCTCGCGGCCGGTGAGGTCCACGTTCGCCGGGTCCTCGGCCGGGGTCGAGCTCCGGCACACCCAGACGCCGTTCATCGCGACGTCGAGGTCGGCCGGGTCGAAGGCCGCGGTGGTGGTCCCGACGCTGGCGAGCACCCGGCCCCAGTTGGGGTCGTTGCCGAAGACGGCCGCCTTGAAGAGGTTGCTGCGGGCCACGCTCCGGCCGACCTCGACCGCCTCGTCCTCGCTGACCGCGTTGAGCACGGTGATCGCGATCTCGTGGTCGGCGCCCTCGGCGTCCTTGAGCAGCTGCATCGCCAGGTCGGCGCAGGCCTGGGTGAGCGCGTGCGTGAAGTCCTCGACGCTCGGGGTGATCCCGCTGGCGCCGCTGGCCATCAGCGTGACGGTGTCATTGGTCGACATGCAGCCGTCGGAGTCGAGCCGGTCGAAGCTCACCCGGGTGGCCGCGCGCAGCGCCTTGTCCAGGTCGGCGGCGTCGAGCACCGCGTCGGTGGTGATGACCACCAGCATCGTGGCCAGCTGCGGGGCCAGCATGCCGGCGCCCTTGGCCATCGCGCCGATGCTCCAGCCGGCGCCCTCGACGACGACCTGCTTCGGCACCGTGTCGGTGGTCATGATGGCCGCTGCGGCGTCGGCTCCCCCGGCCACGGCCAGGCCCGCCACGCAGGCGTCCACGCCGTCGAGCAGGTGCTGCCGGTCGTTGGCCAGGCCGATCAGCCCGGTCGAGCAGACCACCACGTCGATGGCGCCGATGCCGAGGCCGTTCGCGACCTGCTCCGCGACCGCGTGCGTGGTCTGGAACCCCTCCGGGCCGGTGTAGCAGTTGGCGCCACCGGAGTTGAGCACGACCGCCTTGACGGTGCCGTCCTTGACGACCTCCTGGCTCCACAGCACCGGGTTGGCCTTGCAGCGGTTGGCGGTGAAGACGGTCGCGGAGTCGAAGCGGGGACCCTGGTTGACGACGAGGGCGAGGTCCTTGGCGCCGGTCGACTTCAGGCCGGCGGCGACACCGGCAGCGACGAAGCCGGCGGGGTGGGTGACAGACATGGACTAGCTCTTTCCGGGAGTGGGGGCGACGGGGGCGGGAGCGACGGTGTGCCCTCGTCGTCGCCATTCCTCGGCAGCCGCCTCGACCTTCTCGATCGGCACCAGGATCCAGTCGGTGGGGTACGTGGACAGCGCGAAGATGCTGATCCCGGCCTCGGCGAGCGGCGCCAGCAGGCCGTGCAGCACCCCGGGCACGTCGAGGTCCTGGTCGTCGGCCGCCGCGAAGGCGACGTACGGGCCGGACTGCGGGACCTTTTTCGGCACCGACCGGCCGGCGCAGACCACCGTCGTCTCGGTCGCGGTGGCGATGATCGCGAACACCGAGGAGGACTCGGCCCAGGTAGGGATGTCCGCACCGGCGCCGAGCTTCGCGACGACCAGCTTCTCCGGGTACTGGAAGAGATTCACGGGATCGTTCACGGGGCCACCCCGACCGTGGTCAGGCCGGTGCCCTCGGGCAGCCCGAGCGCCAGGTTCATGCACTGGACGGCGGCGCCGGCCGTGCCCTTGGCCAGGTTGTCGACGGCACCGACGACCACGGCCCGACCCGCGTCGCCGTCGAGGGTGACCTGCAGGTGCACGCTGTTCGAGCCGAGCACCGCCTGCGTGGTGGGCCACTGCCCCGCGGGCAGCAGGTGCACGAACGGCTCGTCGCCGTACGCCTTCTCGTACGTCGCCCGCAGGTCGTCCGCGGTGACGCCGTCACGCACGCTCGCGGTGCAGGTGGCCAGGATGCCGCGCGGCATCGGCACCAGCAGCGGCGTGAAGCTGAGCCGGACCTGCTGGTCGGTGAGGCCGCCGAGGTTCTGCACGATCTCCGGGGTGTGCCGGTGCGTGCCGCCGACGCCGTACGCCGAGACGCTGCCCATCACCTCGCTGCCCAGCAGGTGCGCCTTGAGCGCCTTGCCGGCACCGCTGGTGCCGGACGCGGCCACCACGACCAGGTCGGCCGGGTCGGCGAGGCCGGCCGCGACGGCGGGCGCCAGCGCGAGCGTCGAGACGGTCGGGTAGCAGCCGGGGACGGCGATCCGCTTCGCGCCCCGGAGCAGCGGCCGCTGGCCGGGCAGCTCGGGCAGGCCGTAGGGCCAGGAGCCGGCGTGCGGGCTCCCGTAGAACTTCGTCCAGGCGGCGGGGTCGGTGAGCCGGAAGTCCGCGCCGCAGTCGATGACGACGGTCTCCTCACCCAGCGCTTCCGCGTACGCCGCCGACTGGCCGTGCGGGAGAGCCAGGAAGACCACGTCGTGCCCGGCGAGCGCCTCGACGGTGGTCTCGGAGAGCTCCCGGCCGGCCAGCGGCACCAGGTGCGGCTGCAGCGTGCCGAGCCGCTCCCCCGCGTTCGCGCCGGCGGTCAGGGTGCCGATGACGACCTCGGGGTGGCCGAGCAGCAGGCGGAGCACCTCGCCCCCGGCGTACCCGCTCGCACCGGCCACGGCCACCCTGATCGGACTCATATGCATGACTATACAGAACTCTGTATGTTTTCGCGACGCGGTTCGGAATGCCGGAACGAGACCGGCGAGGCCCCTAAGGTGGCACCACCCCCGCACCGTCGTACCCCGAAACACGATCAGGACACCCCTTGGCCGGCAGCCATCGCGCCACCCACCGCGCTCCCCGGGCGCGCTCGGGCTCGGTGTCGCGCCGCGCGCTCGCACTGGCCGTCGTGGTCGCCCTGATCCCGGCCGCGTGGTTCACGCTGCAGCGGACGTTCGGCGACGAGGACCCGAAGCGACCCACCTCGCGGGGCACGCAGAAGCCGATCCCGTCGGTGGGCACCACGCCGCCCAGCTCACCTGCGACCACGCCGCCCACCACACCCGCGGCCACACCACTCCCCCCGGTAGCCCCCGACTCGCCCCGCAGGCTGACCAGCGGCAGCGTCCTGGACACCGGGTTCGACGAATCGGTCGAGCCGGACGGCGACTCCTTCGTCGCGCGCTCGACCTCGGAGGTCTCGCGCTGGGGGTCGCGCGGCGAGCCGGGCAGCCCCGGCACCGACACCGTGTACGTCGTCGGGCGGACCAGCGGGGCCTTCGCGAACCTGGACGACCTGAAGGCCGGGAGCACCGTCAGCCTGCGCACCGACAACGGCACCCTGACCTACCGGGTCAGCGCGGTCACGACCGTGGCGGAGCGCGGGTTCGCCCGCAGCCCCGTGGTCACCGCCAAGGTGCCCGGCCGGCTGGTCCTGATCGGCACCGGCGGGTCCGGCTACCGGGTCGTCACCGCGCAGCTGAGCGCCGCAGAGACGTCCTAGGTCCGGCTGCCCGAGCGTTCTTGCCCCTTCCCGAGCGATGTTTCGCTCGGGAAGGGGCAAAATCCCATGTTGACCAGAAAATTCGACCCGATCAGGCGCGCTGCTCGGCGCCGAACCGCTCCACCGCGACGGCCACGGCGGCGTCCCGGGCTGCCCCGGTCTCGGCCTCGGTGAGGGTCCGGTCAGGGGCGCGGAAGCGGAGTGCGAAGGCCAGCGACTTGCGGCCCTCCCCGATCTGCTCGCCGCGGTAGACGTCGAAGAGCCGCACGCTCTCGCAGAGCGCGCCGGCTCCCTCGCGCAACGCACGGCCAACCTCCTCGGCGGGCACGTCGGCGCCGACCACGAGGGCCACGTCCTCCTTGGCCACCGGGTAGGTGGAGAACTCGGGCGCGGGCACCACGGCGACCGCGTGCGCGAGCAGCGCGGTCAAGTCGATCTCGGCGATCGCGGTGCGCGCGGGCACGCCGAGCGCCTGGCAGACCCGCGGGTGCAGCTCGCCGGCGTACCCGAGGGAGACCTCGCCGACGAACAGCTCGGCGCACCGGCCCGGGTGCCACGGCGCCTGCTTGCCCGTGCGCACGTCCACCTCCACGCCGAGCGCCGCGGCCACCTCGCGGATCGAGTCGATCGGGTCGCTCCACGCGACCGGGCGGCCCGCACCCCACCAGCCCGACGGCTCGCGGTCGCCGGCCAGGGCCAGCACCAGGTGCAGCGGCTGGTCGGGCAGCGCCTTGTTGAGGTCGTCCCACTCGCCGTCGCTCGGCCGCCGGTCCACGCCCAGGATCGGCGCGGCCGGTCCCCCGTGCGGCAGCGTCACCGTGGCCACCTCGAACAGGGCCAGGTCGTCGTTGCCGCGGCCAGTGTTGCGCGCCACCGTCTCGAGGATCCCGGGGAGCAGCGTGGTGGTCATCAGCGGCGCCTCGGCCGAGAGCGGGTTCGCCAGCCGCAGGGCGAACCGGCGCGGGTCGTCCTCGGCGAGCTCGAGGCTGTCGAAGGCCTCGGTGCCGACGAACGGAAAGGTGAGCACCTCGACGTACCCGGCACCGGCCAGGGTCCGGCCGACCCGGCGGCGCAGCTGCTGGGTGAAGGTGAGACCGCGACCCGCCGGGGCCGGCGGCAGCACCGAGGGCACGTTGTCGTAGCCGACGATCCGGGCGACCTCCTCGACCAGGTCGAAGGGGTCGGTGATGTCGCGGCGCCACGGCGGCGGCACCACGACCAGGTCCTCGGTGCCGTCGACGCTGCAGCCGACGGCGGTGAGGTTCTCCGCCACGGTGTCCGCGCCGATCTCCATGCCGGTGACCCGGGCCGGGAGCGACGCGGCGATCCGGATCGACGGGCTGGCCGGCGGCTCGCCGACCTTGGTGACGCCCGGGTCGGCCACGGCGCCGCCGTACTGGACCAGGAGCTCGACCACCCGGTCGGCCGCGGCCTCGGGGATGGTCGGGTCGACACCGCGCTCGTTGCGCTTGCCGGCCTCGGAGGTGAGCTTGTGCCGCTTGCCGGTGCGGAACATCGAGACCGGGTCCCAGGAGGCGACCTCGACCAGGATGCGGGTCGTGGACCCGGACATCTCGGTCGTCGCACCGCCCATGACGCCGCCGAGCCCGATCGGGCCGGAGTCGTCGGTGACCACGAGGTCCTGGGCCGAGAGCACCCGGTCGGCGTCGTCGAGGGTCGTCAGGTGCTCGCCCTCGGTCGCGCGCCGCACGCGGATGGGGCCCTGCAGCCTGTCCAGGTCGTAGCCGTGGATCGGGTGGCCGAGCTCGAGCATCACGTAGTTGGTGACGTCGACGGCCAGCGAGATCGGCCGCATCCCGGCCAGCTGGATCCGCCGGGCCATCCAGCGCGGCGTGGGCGCGGCCGGGTCGAAGCCGGTGACCGTGCGGGCCACGAACACCGGGCAGCCCTCCGGGTCCTCGACCAGCACCGGGTAGCCGTCGGCGTTCGGCTCGGGCACGTCGCGCGCGGCCGGGTCGGTGTACGGCGCGTCGAACCCGAGCGCGGCCTCGCGGGCGACGCCGCGCAGCGAGAGCGCGTAGGCCCGGTCGGGGTTGATCTCGAACTCGATGACCTCGTCGTCGAGGTGCAGGTACTCCCGCACGCTCTCCCCCGGCTGCCCGGCGTCCGGGGGCAGCACGATGATGCCTGTGTGATCGTCGCCCAGGCCCAGCTCGCGGGCCGAGCAGATCATCCCCGCGGAGACGTGCCCGTAGGTCTTGCGGGCACTGATCTCGAAGCCTCCGGGAAGCACCGCTCCCGGGAGCACGACGACGACCAGGTCGCCGGGCTCGAAGTTGTGCGCACCGCAGACGATGCCCTGCGGCTCACCGGTTCCGTTGGCGTCACCGACGTCGACCGTGCACCAGTTGATGGTCTTGCCGTTCTTCTGCGGCTCGGGCTCCTTGGTGAGCACCTTGCCGACGACCAGCGGGCCGGTGACGTCCGCGCCCGGGTAGGTCAGCGACTCCAGCTTGAGGCCGAGCGCGGTCAGCTTGGCGGCGAGGTCCTCGGTCGAGAGCCCGTCGGGCAGGTCGACGTACTCGCGGATCCAGGAAACCGGGGCGCGCATCTCAGATCTCCGTTCCGAAGGCGCGGGAGAAGCGGACGTCACCCTCGAAGAAGGACCGCAGGTCCTCCACGCCGTGACGGAACATCAGGGTTCGGTCGATGCCCATGCCGAAGGCGAAGCCCGTGTACCGCTCGGCGTCCACGCCGCAGGCCACCAGCACGCGCGGGTTCACCACGCCGCAGCCGCCCCACTCGATCCAGCCCTCGCCACGACAGGTCCGGCAGGTGGCCTCGTCGACCAGCCCGCTGCCCCGGCAGACGAAGCAGACCAGGTCCACCTCGGCGCTCGGCTCGGTGAAGGGGAAGTACGAGGGCCGGAACCGGGTGGTGATGCCCTCGCCGAAGATCGCCTGCGCGAAGTGGTCCAGCGACCCCTTCAGGTGTGCCATCGTGATGCCCTCGTCCACGACCAGGCCCTCGACCTGGTGGAACATCGGGCTGTGGGTGGCGTCGTACTCGTCGGTGCGGAACACCCGGCCCGGGCAGACCACGTAGATGGGTGGCTCGCGCGTCAGCATCGTGCGCGCCTGCACCGGCGAGGTGTGCGTGCGCAGCACCACGTGGTTCTCGGCCGGCTCGGTCCAGAAGGTGTCCTGCATGGTCCGCGCCGGGTGGTCCGGACCGAGGTTGAGGGCGTCGAAGTTCAGCCACTCGGCCTCGACCAGCGGGCCCTCGGCGACCTCCCAGCCCATCGCGACGAAGATGTCGGCGATCCGCTCGGACATCGTGGTGATCGGGTGCCGGGCGCCGCGCGGAGTGCGGTCCCAGGGCAGCGTGACGTCGACGGTCTCGTCGACGAGCATCCGCTCCTCGGCCTCGGCCTCCAGCTCCGCCTGCCGTACGGCGAGAGCCTGGTTGACCGCGCCCCGGGCCTGGCCGACGCGCGCGCCGGTCTCCTTGCGGGCCGCCGGCGGCAGCGCACCGATCTCCCGGTTGGCCAGCGCGAGCGGGGACCGGTCGCCGGCGTGCTCGGAGCGGACCCGCTTGAGCTCGTCGAGGTCGGACGCGGCGGCGATCGCGGCCAGCGCCGCGTCCCGCATCGCAAACACCTCCTCCTCCCCGAGCGGGGTCACCTGCACGGGGTCGTAGGAGCTGTTCGGTCCGGACATGACTGCCTCTCGAGTTCGGGGTGGGACTGGAAGAGTCTATTGACGCGTGCCCGGGACCGCCGAGCGGGTTTCACCCTCGTACGTCGGAGTCCGGCCAGTCGAGCACGATCCGGGCTCCCCCACCGGGCGCGTCCTCGATCCGCAGCTCGCCGCCGTGCACCCGGACCAGGCCGTTGACGATGTACATGCCGAGCCCGGAGCCACCGCGCACGCCGTGCTTCCAGAACTTCGTGAACACCCGGGTGCGCAGCTCCTCGGGGATGCCGCTGCCCTGGTCGTCCACGGTGATCCGGACGCCGAGCGGTCCGGGCTCGGTGACCACGCTGACCCGCCCGTCGCCGTGCCGCACGGCGTTGTCGACGAGGTTGGTGGCCACCTGGACGAACTTGTCCGGGTCGGCGAACGCGATCGCGGTCGGGTTCTCGTGCCGGACGTCGATGGTGCGGCTGGTGCCCGCGCGCACCGACTCGGCGATCCGGTCGAGCACCGGCGCGAGGTCCATCTCGCGGGGGTAGAGCGGCAGCCGGCCGGTGTCGATCCGGGCGACGTCGAGCAGCTCGGTGATGAGCCGGGAGAGCCGCTCGGCATCGGTCGCGACCGTGTGCAGCATCAGCTTCTTCTGTTCGTCGTTGAGCCGCTCCCACTTGCTCAGCAGCGTGGTGACGAAGCCCTTGACGCCGGTCAGCGGCGAGCGCAGCTCGTGGGCGACGGTGGCGACCAGGTCGGACCGCTCCCGGTCCAGGCGGGCCCGGCCGCGCCCGGAACGGATCACCAGCGCGACCCGGCTGACCTCGCCGTGCTTGCTGACCCGCTGCAGCCGGGTGGTGACGAGCACCTCGGTGCCGTCCAGGAGCAGCCAGGAGTGCTCGGGGATGCCGCTGCGGGTGTTCAGGCCGTCCAGCGGACGGGCCTCGGAGTACCAGTCGGTGCCGTCCTGGTTCTGCAGCGCGACCGCCTCGGCCAGGCTCGCCCCGGCCCGCGCCTTGGGACCGAGCATCCGGCGCGCGGTCTTGTTGACCAGCAGCACGGTGCCGGTGCCGTCGGCGACGACGACGCCGTCGGGCAGCGAGTCCCAGAGGTCGGCGTTCTCCTCGTTCACCCGCCGGAGTACTTGACGGCGAAGTCCTGCTCGGTGTTGCGGCCCGCCTCCGGGTCCGGCACCGGTCGCACGTCGTGCTCGGCGACCGTGTCCTCGAGCTTCACGGGCTCCGGGAGCTTGGTGTAGTCCTCCGGCTTCATGAACCCAGGGTAGGACGAACGCGCGCGGACGCGTAGAGGCAGACCGCGGCGGCGGTGGCCAGGTTGAGGCTCTCGGCGCGGCCGAGGAGCGGGATCGCCACCCGGTGGTCGGCCAGGCCGGCCAGCTCAGCGGGAAGGCCCCAGGCCTCGTTGCCGAGCAGCCAGGCGACGTCGCCCGCGAGCAGGTCGTCGGCGGCGAACAGGCCGGTCTCCCCGGTGCCGTCGGCGGCGAGCACCGCGTACCCGGCTCGCTGCGCGGCGAGCACCACCGCGGCGGGGTCGGGCGCGAGCGCGACGGGCAGGTGGAAGAGCGAGCCGACGGTGGCACGCACGGTCTTGTCGTTGTACGGGTCCACGCTGTGCCCGGCCAGCACCACGGCCCGGGCACCGGCGGCGTCCGCCGTACGGATGATGGTGCCCGCGTTCCCGGGGTCCCGTACGTCGGCGCAGACCGCGATCGGACCGGGACCGGGAGCCGCCAGCGCCTCGGCGAGCGGCACGTCGAGGAAACCGCAGACCGCCACCAGCCCCTGCGGGGTGACCGCGCCGGAGAGCGAGGCGGCGGCCCGCTCGTCGACGAGATGGACGGTCAGGCCGTCCAGGAGGGCGGCGTGCTCCTCGTGGGCCGCGGGAGTGGCGAACACCTCGACCACGCAGCCCGGGATCGCGGCCGCCTCGGCGACCGCCTTCCAGCCCTCGACGAGGAAGAGCCGCCGCTCGGTACGGACCGAGCGGCGGCTGAGCTTCCGAGCCTCCTTGACGCGAGCGTTGCCCGCGGCGAGGGGGGTCATGCGTCAGGCCCCAGGGATCAGGCGCTGACCGGGGCGTTGACGTCCTCGGGCAGGGCGGCCTTGGCGACCTCGACGAGCGCGGCGAAGGCCGGCGCGTCGTTGACGGCCAGGTCGGCCAGGATCTTGCGGTCGACCTCGACGCCGGCCAGGCCGAGGCCCTGGATGAACCGGTTGTAGGTCAGGCCGTTCTCGCGCGCACCGGCGTTGATCCGCTGGATCCAGAGCTTGCGGAACTCGCCCTTCTTCTTGCGGCGGTCGTTGTAGCTGTAGACCAGCGAGTGGGTGACCTGCTCCTTGGCCTTGCGGTACAGGCGCGAGCGCTGACCCCGGTAGCCGGAGGCCCGCTCGAGGACGACCCGGCGCTTCTTCTGGGCGTTGACCGCCCGCTTGACGCGTGCCATTTCTACTTACTCCTTGAAAGTTCTAGGTGCCGAGGGGCGGATCAGAGGCCGAGCAGCTTCTTGGCGCGCGGACGGTCGGCCTCGGCGAGCTCCACCGTGCCGGTCATGCGCCGGGTCACCTTCGAGGCCTTCTTCTCGAGGTTGTGGCGCTTGCCCGCCTTCTCGCGCAGGATCTTGCCCGAGCCGGTCACCTTGAACCGCTTGCTCGCGCCGGAGTGCGTCTTGTTCTTCGGCATCTTCGTACTTTCTCTTCGTGTCGGTCAGCGGCGGGACTGCTCCCGGCCACCGGGACGGGTGGTCTCAGGCCTCGATCTCGGGATCGAGGTTCTCGGAGCGCTTGCGCTCCTTCTTCTGGGCGGCCGGTCCGCTGTGCGAGGCCTTGATCTCGGCCTCCTCCGCGGCCTGCTCGGCCTGCTTGGCGGCAGCCGCCTCTACCTTGGCGGCCTTCACCTCGGCCTTGGCCTCGGCCTTCTTCTTGTGCGGTCCCAGGACCATGATCATGTTGCGGCCGTCCTGCTTCGGGCTGGACTCCACGAAGCCCAGCTCCTGGACGTCCTCGGCCAGGCGCTGCAGCAGCCGGAAGCCCAGCTCGGGGCGGTGCTGCTCGCGGCCACGGAACATGATGGTGATCTTGACCTTGTCGCCCTGGCGCAGGAAGCGAACGACGTGACCCTTCTTGGTCTCGTAGTCGTGCGCGTCGATCTTCGGCCGGAGCTTCATCTCCTTGATGACGACGTTGGTCTGGTTGCGGCGAGCCTCACGGGCCTTCTGGGCGTTCTCGTACTTGAACTTCCCGTAGTCCATGAGCTTGGCGACCGGCGGCCGTCCCTGCGGGGCGATCTCGACCAGGTCGAGGTCGGCCTCCTGGGCCAGCTTGAGTGCCTGCTCCGTCGGCACGATGCCGACGGTCTCGCCGTTGGGACCGACGAGCCGGACCTCGGGTACCCGGATCCGCTCGTTGATGCGCAGCTCGGTGCTGATGTGTCCTCCTGGGTCGTGTTACTGGTCGACCGCACAGGAGTCCTCCCATGACGAAGGGCTTCCGTGCCGACGCATGGAAGCCCCTTGATACAGCGGACACATCACGGCGCATGCGCCGTCCCGCTGGACCGGACCCGACGACCTGGTCGCTCCGAGGAGCCGGTCGGTGCGGGTGGGAGGAGGCCTCCACTTGTCAGATTGCACGCCGAAGCGCGCAATCGGTCGTCGTCCAGGGTACAGGCTCCCCCCGGATCCGTCACATCCGCTGGGTCCAGCCCCACCCGTCCCCCACCGGCTGCAGCCGCAGGCCGGTCGCGAGCGCGCGCAGGTCCTCGCCCTCGACGGCCAGCATGACCGGCCCGGCCAGGTCGACCAGCAGCGCGTCGGCGCCGTCCTGGACCGCCGAGGCTGCCGCCTGGGACAGCGGCACCGGGACCGGACGGGCCTCGGGGTTCCAGGCCTGCAGCGAGGCGGTCGAGGTGAACGAGAGCAGCGCGGTGCGGCCGTCGCGCCCGGTGACCAGCACCGCGGCCATGTCGCTGGTCTTCTCGTGCGCGTGGCCGTGCTCGTCGACCTCGACCTCGCCGAGAAGGGCCACTACGGGCACCAGCACCCGGCTGTCCTGGAGGGCCGCGACGGCCTGCGGGTAGGCCGCCGGATCCGCGTCGTACGACGCCAGCGCGGCGGTGACCTCGGCGGAGGCGGAGCCGTCGTCACCGGCGAAACCGGGGTCGGGAATGGTGCGCATCCGGCGATTCTCCCAGCCGCGTAGCCTGCACCCGTGACCGACTCCGAGCGCGCAGCCCTGGCCCGCCAGCTCTCCGCGGCGGTCGACGCCCTGGACGACCCGGCGACGCCGATGGTCGTCGTCGACCTGGACGCCTTCGACGCGAACGCCGCGGACCTGGTCCGGCGCGCGGGCGGCACCCCGATCCGGGTGGCGTCGAAGTCCCTGCGCGTCCCGGACCTGCTCCGCCGCGCGCTGGCTCGTCCCGGGTTCGCGGGCGTCCTCGGCTACGCCCTGCGCGAGGCCCTCTGGCTGGTCTCGCACGGGGTCAGCCGGGACGTGGTGCTGGCCTACCCGACCACGGACCGCGGCGCCCTACGGCGGCTGCTCGCCGATCCCGAGGCGCTGGCCGCTGTCACGCTCATGGTCGACGACCCGGCGCATCTCGACCTGGTCGACAGCGTCCGCGACGGCAGTGCCGCGACGAGCGGGGCCTCCGAGGTACGCGTGGCGATCGACATCGACGCCGGCCTGCGCTGGGGCCGCTCCCACGTCGGCCCGAAGCGCTCCCCCCTGCACGACCCCGGCGAGGTGCTCGCCTTCGCCCGCGAGGTGGTCGCCCGGCCGGGCTTCCGGCTGGTCGGCGTGATGACCTACGAGGGGCAGGTCGCCGGTGTGCAGGACCAGGTGCCGCACCAGAAGGCCAGGTCCGCCGTCGTACGGCGCCTGAAGTCCGCCTCGATGGCCCAGCTCGCCGAGCGCCGCGGCCGGATCGCGGCGGAGCTGCGCGAGCTGGTCGAGCTGGAGTTCTGGAACGGTGGCGGCTCGGGCAGCATCGAGGCGACCGCCGCCGACGCCGCGGTGACCGAGCTGGCCGCCGGCTCGGGCCTGCTGGTGCCGACGCTCTTCGACCACTACCGGTCGTTCCGGCCGCGCCCGGCCGCGTTCTACGGCGTGCCGGTGGTCCGGCGGCCGACCGAGGAGATCGCGACCGTCGCCGGCGGCGGCTTCCTGGCCAGCGGGCCGGCCGGCAAGGACCGCGCCCCGACGCCCTGGGCTCCCCCGGGCCTGCACCTGACCGGGCTCGAAGGTGCCGGTGAGGTGCAGACGCCGCTGACGGGTCCGGGCGCCGCGGACCTGCGGATCGGCGACTGGGTCTGGTTCCGGCACGCCAAGTCCGGCGAGCTCGCCGAGCACACCAACCTGGTGCACCTGCTGGAGGGCGCCCTGGTCACCGGCAGCGTGCCGTCGTACCGGGGGCTGGGCTGCGCGTGGTGACGGCGGTCCTCGACCTGCTGGCCGCGCGCGAGCCGACCCTCGGAGCGGGCCGGCTGCTCTGCATCGACGGGCCGGCCGGGTCCGGGAAGACCACGCTCGCGGGCCAGGTCGCCGAGCGGACCGGGGCGCCGGTGCTCCGCATGGACGACCTGTACGACGGCTGGCGCGGGCTGCCCACGGTCGGGCCGCACGTGCTCGGCATCCTGGAGCCGCTGGCGGCGGGGGCACCGGGCCGGTACCGCCGCTACGACTGGCACGCCGGCGCGTACGCCGAGGAGCACGTGGTCGCGCCCGCTCCCCTGCTCGTCCTCGAGGGCGTCGGCTCCGGCTCGCTCGCCTGGTCGTCCTGGGCGACCGCGCTGGTCTGGGTCGAGGCCGACGCCGAGGTCCGGCTGGCCCGCGGACTGGCCCGGGACGGCGAGGAGTACCGCGACGAGTGGCGGCAGTGGTCCGAGGACGAGCAGGTGCTGTTCGCCCGGGAGCGCACCCGCGAGCGCGCGGACCTGGTGCTGCGGACCTAGTCGTTCCGCTCGGTCCTGGTGTTCTCGGCGACGAGCCGGCGCAGCTCCCGGACCGCCTCGACCGCGCGCTGCCCGTCCGAGCCCTGGATCGCGATCGCGGAGATCGACGTGCCGTCGGAGAGGTCCAGCCCGGCCCAGGGCGCTCCGCGGCGCAGGTTCACCGCGACCACCTCGGCCCACTCCAGCTCGCGCTTGCGGTAGCCGTTGACCACGGTGATCCCGGCGACGGTCGCGGTCACCCGGGAGCGCATCAGCGCGTACCAGACGGCGCCGGCCAGCAGGATCAGGAAGACCAGCGTGCCGCGCTGGAAGGTGTCGAACTTGGCGCGGATGTCCGGGCCCCAGGCGATCCACACGGCCACCAGCAGCACCAGCGTGAACCCGCCCGCGACGGTCCCCATCAGCCGGGCGCCGAAGGGTCGCCAGGTGTGCGGCAGCGTGACGGGCCCGGTCATCGACTGCGCGTCACAGCCGGCAGGCGTGGATGTCGGTCAGCAGGATCGCCCGGGCGCCGATCTGGTACAGGTCGTCCATCAGCTGCTGGGCGCCGGCGCTGGGAACCATCGAGCGCACCGCCACCCAGCCCTCGCGATGAAGCGGCGAGACGGTCGGGCTCTCCAGGCCGGGGGTGAGCGCGACGGCCTGCTCCACCTTCTCGGCCGGGATGTCGTAGTCCATCATCAGGTAGGACCGGGCCACCAGGACGCCGTCGAGGCGGCGCTTGAAGACCTCGAAGCCCTCCGGCTCGGTGCCGGCCCGGGTGATGAGCACGGCCTCGGACTCGAGGATCACGTCCCCGACGACGGCCAGCCCGGCCTGCTTGAGGGTGCTGCCGGTCTCGACCACGTCCGCGATCACGTCGGCGACGCCGAGCTGGATGCTGGTCTCCACCGCGCCGTCCAGCCGGACCACCTCCGCGGCGATCCCCTTCTCGGCGAGGTAGCGCTCCACCACGCCGACGTACGAGGTGGCGATCCGCTTGCCGGCCAGGTCGGCCAGGTCGTCGAGCACGCCCGGCGGGGCCGCGAAGCGGAACTTGGAGCGGCCGAACCCGAGCGAGCGGACCTCCTCGGCCTTGGCGCCGGAGTCGTGCAGCAGGTCGCGTCCGGTGATGCCGATGTCGAGGGTGCCCTCGCCGACGTACAGGGCGATGTCGCGCGGGCGCAGGTAGAAGAACTCCACCCCGTTCGCGGCGTCGAGGAGGGTGAGCTCCTTGGAGTCGGTGCGCTGCCGGTAGCCGGCCTCGCGCAGGATGTCGGAGGCCGCGGTGGACAGCGAGCCCTTGTTCGGCAGCGCGATGCGGAGCAGCTTGCCGTTTCCGTTCATGGGGATTCCTAGAGGTGGGCGTAGACGTCGTCGAGCGAGATTCCGGCGGCGAGCATCAGCACCTGCGCGTGGTAGAGCAGCTGGCTGATCTCCTCGGCCGCCCGCTCATGGCCCTCGTGCTCCGCGGCCATCCAGGACTCGGCGGCCTCCTCGACCAGCTTCTTGCCGATCGCGTGCACGCCGGCGTCGAGCGCCGCCACGGTGCCGGAGCCCTCGGGGCGGGTCTCAGCCTTGTGGCTGAGCTCGGCCCACAGCTCCTCGAACGTCTTCACGAGGGATCAGCCTAGATGTTCGCGGCGGCGGATCTTCTTCAAGGTCGCTGCGGTGAGAAGGGCGGCGCTGGTGGCCTCGTAGCCCTTGTCCTCCTTCGAGCCCTCCAGCCCGGCCCGGTCCAGCGCCTGCTCCTCGTTGTCGCAGGTGAGCAGCCCGAAGCCGATCGGGACGCCGTGGTCGAGGGCGACCCGGGTCAGCCCGTCGGTCGCCGCGGAGGAGACGTACTCGAAGTGCGGGGTGCCGCCGCGGATGATGACGCCCAGCGCGATCACCGCGTCGAAGCCCTGCCGGGCCAGCGCGTCGGCCACCACCGGCAGCTCGAAGGAGCCCGGCACCCGGACCACGACCGGCGACTCGACCTGGTGCAGCTTGAGCGCGTCCATGGCGCCGTCGAGCAGGCCGCCCATGACCCTCTCGTGCCAGCTCGCGGCGACCACGGCGACCCGCAGGTCGTGGCAGTCGAACGGCTTGTCGGTGGGGCTGCCGTCGCCGCTCATGACGTCGCTCCTTCGGGGTGGGTCACGGTCAGGTCAGGGAGATCGTGGCCCATCCGGTCCCGCTTGGTCAGCAGGTAGGCCAGGTTGTGGTCGTTGGGTCGCGGGGTGAGCGCGACCCGCTCGGCCACCGGCACGCCGTACGACTCCAGGCTGGAGGTCTTGTCCGGGTTGTTGGTCAGCAGCCGGACGCCGCTGACGCCGAGGTCGCGCAGGATCTGCGTGGCCGCGCCGTAGTGCCGGGCGTCGGCGGGCAGGCCGAGGTCGAGGTTGGCGTCCACGGTGTCGCGGCCGCCGTCCTGGAGCTGGTAGGCCTGCAGCTTGGCGAGCAGGCCGATCCCCCGGCCCTCGTGGCCGCGCAGGTAGATGACCACGCCGCGGCCCTCGTCGGCGATCCGCTGCAGTGCCTCCTCCAGCTGCGGCCCGCAGTCGCAGCGGGCCGAGCCGAACACGTCCCCGGTCAGGCACTCGCTGTGCACCCGGGTCAGCACCGGCTCGTCGGTGCGCAGGTCGGCGGGGTCGCCGTACACCAGGGCCAGGTGCTCGGAGCCGTCCACGGTGATCCGGTAGCCGAAGGCGGTGAACTCGCCGTACTTGGTGGGCAGCCGGGTCTCCGCGACGCGCTCGACGTGCCGCTCGGTCCGGCGGCGGTAGTGCACCATCTGCTCGATCGAGATCATCCTCAGGCCGTGCTCGTCGGCGAACGCACGAAGCTCGGGTCCGCGCTTCATGGTGCCGTCGTCGTTGACGATCTCGACCAGCACGCCGGCCGGGGTCAGGCCGGCCATCCGGGCCAGGTCCACCGCCGCCTCGGTGTGGCCGCGGCGGACCAGCACGCCGCCCTCGCGGTAGCGCAGCGGGAACACGTGCCCGGGCCGGGTGATCTCCCACGGCTCGGTCGCCGAGTCGGCCAGCACCCGGGCGGTGTGCGCCCGGTCGGCGGCGGAGATGCCGGTGGAGACCCCGTCGCGGGCGTCGACCGAGATCGTGTACGCCGTCCGGAGCTTGTCCTTGTTGTGCGGGGTCATCAGCGGGATCTCGAGCCGGTCCAGCATGTCGGCGGGCATCGGCACGCAGATCACGCCGCTGGAGTGGCGGATCGTGAACGCCATCAGCTCGGGGGTCGCCTTGGCCGCGGCGAAGATCAGGTCGCCCTCGTTCTCGCGGTCCTCGTCGTCGACGACCACGACCGCCTTGCCGGCGGCGATGTCGGCGATCGCGTCCTCGACCGGGTCCAGCCGGATGCCTTCGTGCTGCCGGGCGCTCGGGTTCTGCTCGGTCATCGGGGGCTCACCATCTTCTCGACGTACTTCGCGATCACGTCCACCTCGAGGTTGACGGGGTCGCCGGGTTGCTTGAAGCCCAGCGTGGTGCGGGCCAGGGTCTCGGGGATGAGGCTGACGGTGAAGCTGCTCTCGTCGACGTCGACGACCGTCAGCGAGATGCCGTCCACGGTGATCGATCCCTTGGGCACCAGGTACCGCGCGAGGTCGGCTGGCAGGGAGACCTCGACGACCTCCCAGTGCTCGCTGGGGCTGCGCGAGACCACCGCGCCGGTGCCGTCGACGTGGCCCTGGACGATGTGGCCGCCGAGCCTGGTGGCCGGGGTGACCGCGCGCTCGAGGTTGACCTTCGTGCCCTCCTCGAACGCACCGAGGGACGTCTTGGCGAGGGTCTCGTGCATCACGTCGGCGGTGAAGCTCCCGTCATTCGTGGCGACGACGGTCAGGCAGCAGCCGTTGACCGAGATCGAGTCGCCCAGGCCCGCGTCGCTGGTGACCAGGGGCCCGTGGACGGTGAGCCGCACGGCGTCGCCCTGGTCCTCCAGGGAGACCACGGTGCCGAGCTCCTCGACGATGCCGGTGAACATTCACGCCCTCCTCAGGGTGATGCGGACGTTCGCGTCCGGGCCGGTGCCCACGGTCGCGACGTCGGTGATCTGCAGGTGCAAGGCGTCCGCGATGGTGGTGATTCCCAGGTCGCCGACGGCGTTCTTGCCGGCGCCGAGCAGCATCGGCGCCACGTAGGTGACGATCTCGTCGACCAGTCCGGCCTCCAGGAACGCCGCGGCCAGGGTCGGACCGCCCTCGAGGAACACGTGCTGGCGGCCTCGCCGATGCAGGTCGTCCAGGGCCGCAACGGGGTCCTGGGTGCGCAGCTGGACCGTCTCGGCAGCGGCGTCGAAGACCCGCTTGGCCGGGTCGAGGTCGCGCAGGCCCATGACCGCGCGCAGCGGCTGGTGCTGGAGGGGGACGTCGAGCTCGTCGCGGACGGTGAGCTGCGGGTCGTCGACGGCCACGGTGTTGGTGCCGACGAGCATCACGTCGCACTCGCCGCGGAGGCGGTGCGTGTCCCGCCGCGCGGCGACCGAGCTCACCCAGCGGCTGGTGCCGTCGGCGGCGGCGCTGCGGCCGTCGAGGGTGGTGGCGAACTTCCAGGTCACGAACGGGCGACCGTGCTCCATCGCGAACGTCCAGGTCCGGTTCAGCGCCCGGGCCTCACGCTCGAGGAGGCCCATCTCGACCTGGACGCCGGCGGCTTTGAGCGTCTGCGCTCCCCCGGCCGCGAGCGGGTTCGGGTCCGGCTGGGCGAAGACGACCCGCTCGACACCGGCCTCGATGAGCGCCTGCGCGCAGGGGCCGGTGCGGCCGGTGTGGTTGCAGGGCTCCAGGGTGACGACCGCCGTCGCGCCCTGGGCAGCGTCCCCTGCTTCGGCCAGCGCGGCGGCCTCGGCGTGCGGGGTGCCGGCCCCGCGGTGGAAGCCCTCGGCGATCTCGCTCCCGTCGGGGGCGAGCAGCACGCAGCCCACGCGCGGGTTGGGACCGAGAGGAACGCCCGGGGTGGCGGCCAGCGCGAGGGCGCGCCGCATCGCCTTCTCCAGGGCCTGGTTGTCGATCATGCGCCCCGCCTTCCGCCTCGGCCCGCGGGCTCGAGGGGTGGGGACGCACGGGTGCATCGGGAAGCGCCGTCGATCCACGGCGTCCGACGACCCAGCGTGCTTCTTCCCATCCGGACTTTCACCGTCGGTCCAGGAGTTCCACCTGGTCAACCGCTCACTGGCTGCGAACGGGTCGCGGACTGTTACCGCCGGCTCGGAGTTTCACCGATCCCAGAGCACGCGAGTTGTACAACTCGTCAGGGACAAGAGTGCCACATGCCCCCCGGAGCTGCCCTGTGACCCCGCTCTCACCGCCCCGCTCTCACCGCCCCGCTCTCACCGCCCCGCTCTCACTGCCCCGCTCTCACCGCCCCGCCGAATCCGGCCTTCTGGTCCGCCGAGTCAGGCCTTCTGGTCCGCCGAGTCAGGCGTTCTGGCGTGCGGCCGTGGCCTTGTCACGCAGGGCGTTCACCATGTCGTCGGGGTGCTCGGCGGAGAAGACCGCGGACCCGGCCACGAAGACGTCCGCACCGGCCTCGGCGCACCGCTCGATCGTCTCCAGGGAGACACCGCCGTCCACCTGCAGCCAGACCTCGAGACCGGCGGCCGAGATCAGCTCGCGGGCACGCCGGATCTTCGGCAGGCACAGGTCGAGGAACTTCTGGCCCCCGAACCCGGGCTCGACCGTCATCACCAGGAGCATGTCGAGCTCGCCGAGCATGTCGGCGTACTGCTCGATGCCGGTCGCCGGCTTCAGCGCCATCGAGGCGCGGGCGCCCTTGGCGCGCAGCTCCCGGGCCAGCCGGACCGGCGCCTTGGCGGCTTCGGCGTGGAAGGTGACCGAGCCGGCTCCGGCCTCGGCGTACGCCGGCGCCCAGCGGTCGGGGTCCTCGATCATGAGGTGCGCGTCCAGCGGAAGGTCGGTCGCCCTGGCCAGCGACTCGAAGACCGGCAGCCCGATGGTCAGGTTCGGCACGAAGTGGTTGTCCATCACGTCCACGTGCACCCAGTCCGAGCTGGGGATGCGGGCGACCTCGTCGGCCAGCCGGGACAGGTCGGCGTTGAGGACGCTCGGGGTGATCTGGATTCCCATGACGCCGCTGATCGTAGTGGTGAACTCCTGACGAGCCACAATCCGGTTCTCGGGGGGCCAGAAGGCCGGACTCGGGGGGCCAGAAGGCCGGACTCGGGGGGCCAGAAGGCCGGACTCGGCGGGCCAGAAGGCCGGACTCGGCGGTCAGTGGCGGCGGAGGAGGGAGATGAACATGGCGTCGGTGGAGTGGCGGTGGGGCCAGAGCTGGACGGCGCCGGGGAGGTGCGGGGACTCGGCGTCCTTGGCTTCGGGGAGGAGATCCGTTGCCGGTTCGAGGGCGACGTCGGGGCGGCGCTCGAGGATCTCCCGTACGACGTGCGCGGTCTCGGCCACGACCGGCGAGCAGGTGGCGTAGACGACCACGCCCCCGGGACGGACCGAGTCGAGGGCCCGGTCCAGCAGTGCCCTCTGCAGGGGCACGAGCTCCTCCACGTCCGACGGCGAGCGGCGCCAGCGGCTCTCCGGGCGGCGGCGCAGCGCCCCGAGGCCCGAGCAGGGGGCGTCGACGAGGACCCGGTCGAAGGTTCCGGATCTCCAGGCGGGCCGGGTGCCGTCGCCGGCGATCACGCTCGCGACTCCCCCGGGCACCGCGCGCAGGCCCTGGGCGACCAGCGCAGCCCGGTGCGGCTGGCGCTCGTTGGCGAGCAACCGGGCGCCGCGCTGGGCGGCGATCGAGGCGAGCAGCGCGGCCTTGCCCCCGGGGCCGGCGCAGAGGTCCAGCCACTGCTCGTCGCGCCCCTCGACCTCCGCCCGGGTGAGCGCGAGCGCGACCAGCTGTGACCCGGCGTCCTGGACCCCGGCCCGGCCCTCGCGCACCGCGGCCAGCGCGCCCGGGTCTCCCCCGCCCAGCTCGACCGCGTACGGCGAGATCGGCAGCGGCACGCCGCCGGAGTCGGTCAGCTCGGCCACGTCGGCCAGCCCGGGCCGTGCCACCAGCACCACCGAGGGGCGGGCGTTGTCCGCGGCGAGCAGGTCGTCGAGCTCAGCAGGCCGGTCGAGCGCCTCGGTCAGCGCGTCGACCACCCACTGCGGGTGCGAGGTGCGCTCGGCCAGCGAGCGACCGGCCAGCCAGTCGGCCAGCGGGCGCGTCGCGGTCTTGCGCAGCACCGCGTTGACGAGTCCGGCGGGCCGGTGACCGATCCGGTTCTTGACCAGGTCGACCGTCGTGCTCACCGCGGCATGGCTGGGGACCCGCAGCGAGAGCACCTGGTGGACGCCGAGCCGGAGCGCGTCGCGGACCGGGGCGTCCAGCGGCCGGTCCACGAGCTGGGCGAGCACCGCGTCGTACGCGCCGCGCATCCGCAGGGTGCCGCCGACCAGCTCGGTGGCCAGCGCCGCGTCACGGTCGGCGAGCCGGCGCTCGCGGAGCAGCCGGGACAGCTCCAGGTTGGCGTAGGCGTCCTGCTCGTCGACGGCCCGCAGCACGTCGAAGGCGACCAGCCTCGCGGGGTCAACGCGCGCCAAGGTGCTCCTTGACCAAGGACTTCGGCGCGCAGGCCCGCCAGGCGTCGGTGATGACCTCGACGAGCTCGTCGCGACCGACCTCGCCGAGCCGGGAGAGCTGCACCAGCACGGCGTTGTAGCCGTTGAAGTGCGGGATGGTGAAGTACGGCCCGCCGCTCTCGACCAGCTCGACCTTGTCGGCCTCGCTGGGCGTCCGGATCACCAGCAGGTCGTCGTACAGGTCACCGGTCCGAGGGTCGACTGCGGTCTTGTGGGGCTTGCGGTAGAGCACGAACCCGCGGCCCTGCCGCTCGCCGTCGCGGTAGCGGTGGTGCACCAGCCAGGTCGGGACGTCGCCCCACGAGGTCCCGAACCAGGTCTCGGGGAGGCCGGCGCAGATCTCGTCGACGTCCTCGGGGCGTGCCGCACGGCTCATGGGCGCGACGCTACTCCCCGAGCCTGGTACCGGACTCGATCCGCACGCCCCGTGCCCAGTCGGCGGCGGACATCTGCTTCTTCCCGAACGCCTTGACCTCGCCGAGCTCGACCGGGGCGGTGCCGGTGCCGACGTACACGGCGTTCTTGGTCACCTCGAGCACACCGGGTGCCAACGGCTCGCGGTCGGTGAGGGACACCGGACCGAGCTTGAGCCGCTCTCCGTCGTACGTCGTCCAGGCACCGGGCCCGGGGGTACAGGCCCGGATCCGCCGGTCCACGCCGAGGGCCGGGTCCTCCCAGTCGACCCGGGCGTCCTCGACGCTGATCTTCGGGGCGATGGTGACGCCCTCGGCCTGCTGCTCGCGGGCCTCCAGGGAACCGTCCTCGATGCCGTCCAGCGTGGCCACCAGCAGACCCGCGCCGCCCTCGGCCAGCTTCGCGAGCAGGGTGCCGGCGGTGTCGTCGGGCCGGATCGTCTGGGTCATCAGCCCGAACGTCGGCCCGGCGTCGAGCGCGGGCACGATCCGGAACGTGGTCGCGCCGGTGACCTCGTCGCCGGCCCAGATCGCGTGCTGGACCGGGGCGGCGCCGCGCCAGTGCGGCAGCACCGAGAAGTGCAGGTTGACCCAGCCGTGCTCGGGGATCTCCAGCGCCGAGGACGGCAGCAGCGCGCCGTACGCGACCACCGGGCAGCAGTCGGGGCGCAGCGCGCGCAGCTCCTCCTGGAAAGCCGGGTCCTTCGGATGGTCGGGCTTGAGGACCGGGACGCCCAGCTCCTCGGCCCGCTGCGCGACCGGCGACGGGGTGAGCTTGCGGCCGCGGCCCGCGGGCGCGTCCGGGCGGGTGACCACGCCGACGAGCTCGTGCTGGCTCGACGCGATCGCCTCCAGCGACGGCAGCGCGACCTCGGGAGTCCCGGCGAAGACGACCCTCACAGCGCCCTCACAGCCCGAAGCCACCCGTCGCGTGCGGCGAGATCCGCACCTGGGTGTCCGCGCCGAACCACTCCGACTCGCGGATCGTCCTCATGGCGGCCTTGCGCGCCTCCCGGTCGAGCCGGTCGATGAACAGGATCCCGTCGAGGTGGTCCGTCTCGTGCTGGATCGCGCGCGCCAGCAGGTCCGTGCCCTCGATGGTGACCGGGTCGCCGAACATGTTGAAGCCGCGCGCGATCACCGACTGGGCGCGCAGGCAGTCCAGGGACAGCCCGGGCAGCGACAGGCAGCCCTCGGGCCCGTGCTGGGTCTCCTCGGACAGCGACAGCTCCGGGTTGACGAGGTGGCCGAGCACACCCTCGACGTGCCAGGTGAAGACCCGCAGGCCGATGCCGATCTGGGGAGCCGCGAGCCCGGCTCCGGGCGCGTCGACCATGGTGTCGGTCAGGTCCGCGACCAGCGAGCGCAGCTCCTTGTCGAAGTCGGTCACCGGGGCGGCCGCGGTGCGCAGCACCGGGTCGCCGAACAGCCGGATCGGCCGGATTGCCAACGGGGGCTCCTTCCTGGGGACCGAAGAAGTCTAGGTGCAGGGTGTCTGGCCCGCGCCACTGCCGTCGCGAGCGTCGTCAGGCGCGGTGCATGGCAAGGCGGAGGAGGGAGACGGCCCGGGGTTGGCCGTCGACTGACGACAACGCGGCCAGGCGCCGTGGATGGCGGCGCGCAGCAGGCAACAGGCGCGGGTCGGGCACCCTGGGTCTCAACCGAGATCGTGCGGGTCCACCTGGACCCGGACGTGCGGCTCCTTGCGCGCCGAGCGCCGGGCCTGCATCGCCTGGAGGGCCGCGGACAGGTCCGCGCCGGCGGCCCGCGGGACCCGTACGACGAGCCGCTGCTCGTCCTCGGCGGGTACCGGGCCGAGCACCTCCGCGCCCGCGGGGAGCTCGAGGGCCGCCCGGGCGGCGTCGAGCACCTCGGCCGGGGCGGTGAGCGTGGCCACCCGCGAGGAGGGCGGCAGGTGGGCCTGCTGCCGCTCGGTGATCTCCCGGTCCGCGAAACCGCCCGCGTCCCAGCGGACCAGCGCCTGCAGCGCCGGGTGCGCCGGGTCGCCGACCGCGAGCACCCGTCCGCCCGGGGCGACCAGGGCGGCCGCGTTGGACCAGCGGCGCAGCGCCTCCTCGGCCGCGCGCAGGTCGGAGCGGGCCAGCAGCAGCCAGGTGTCGAGCAGCAGCACAGCCGCGTAGCCGCGCTCGGCGACCGGTTCCGCCCCCGGCGTGGAGACCACCAGCGCGGGCTTGTCCGGGACGTCGGACAGCACCCGGTCCCCCGACGAGGTCCGCACCGGGACCGACGGGAACGCCCGGCCGAGCTCCTCCGCGGTTCGGAGGTCCCCCAGCACCGGCGCGCGCAGCCCGTGCCCGCCGCAGACCGGGCAGGTCCAGCCGGCCGCACTGGTCCCGCACCAGGCGCACGCGGGGGCCGCGCCCGCGCCGACCACGCGCAGCGGTCCGTGGCAGACCTGGCAGTCGGCCGGGGTCCGGCAGCGGTCGCAGGCGAGCCGGAGCGCGTACCCGGCGCGCGGGGTCTGGATCAGCACCGGCCCCTGCTCCAGGCCCGCCTTGATGGCCTCGAACGCGTCCGCGGGCAGCCGGGCACCGCGGCCGGCGGGGTCGCGCGCCACCTGGAAGTCGGAGTCGCCGGCGACCTTGACCGTCACGCGGCGGCGCAGCTCCTCGCGGGGCAGCGCCACCTCGTGCGCCCAGCCGCTGCGCAGCAGGTACTCGGCCTCGACGCTGCGGGCGTGCGACCCGAGCAGCACCGCGGTGCCGGCGAGCCGGGCGCGCAGCAGCAGCACCTCGCGGGCGTGCGGGTACGGCGCCCGCGGCTCGGCGAACAGGTCGTCGCCGTCGTCCCAGAGCGCGACCAGGCCGAGGTCGGCGACCGGGGCGAACGCGGCCGCCCGGGTGCCGAGGGCCACCCGCGCCCGGCCGCGGGAGAGCGCCAGGAAGGCGGCGTAGCGCTGGGCCGGGCCGGCATCGGCGGTGAGAACCACGTGCTGCCCGGGCTCGAGCCGGGCGGAGAGCGCGGTGTCCAGCCGCTCGACGTCGCGGTAGTCCGGCACGCAGACCAGGGCGCCCCGGCCGGAGGAGGCGGTCGCGACCACCGCCTCGGCCAGCAGCGGGGCCCAGTCGTCGCCGGGGCCGGCCGACCAGACGGCACGCGGCGTCTCGCCCCGAGTCAGCGACTCCAGCAGCCCCGCTCCCCCCTCGTACGACGACCACCGCGCCGGGTCCGCGACGGCGGTCCAGGGCGGCGGGCTCGGGGTGGCCTTCTTCTCGGTGGTCGCGTGCCGTCCCGGGACCGCCAGCCGGAGCACGTCCGAGCGGGTCCCGGCGTACCGGGCGGCCACCTCGCCGACCAGCTCGGCGACCTCCGGGGTGAGGACCGGCTCGGCGCTGACCACGCGGCGCAGCGGCTGCAGCCGGCCCGGGTGCTCGCTGGCCACCGTACGGGAGATCAGGAAGCCGTCCACGTCCTGGCCGGCGAAACGCACCTTGACCCGGGCACCCGGCACCGCCGTCTCGGCCATCGTGGCCGGGACCGCGTAGTCGAACGGCCGGTCCAGGTGCGCCAGCGGCAGGTCGACGAGCACCTGGGCGACGGGGTCCTGCTCGGCCAGCACCAGCGGCTTCTTCTCGGCCGGGGGCTTGGCCCTCCGCGCCTCGGCACGCGCGATCCCGGGGAGCGAGAGCTCACCCTGGGGATCGGTCATGGGCGCTATCCAAGCACTGAGCCCTCCCACCCCGAGGGGCAGGAGGGCTCAGCGACCAGGACTCAGATGCCGGCGGCCTTCTTCAGGTCCTCGGCGCGGTCGGTGCGCTCCCAGGTGAACTCGGGCAGCTCACGACCGAAGTGACCGTACGCGGAGGTCTTGGCGTAGATCGGGCGCTTCAGGTCCAGGTCGCGGATGATCGCGGCCGGGCGCAGGTCGAAGACCTCGAGGACTGCCTTCTGGATGGTCTCGTCGGAGACCACGCCGGTGCCGAAGGTCTCGATGAAGACACCGACCGGGGCGGCCTTGCCGATGGCGTAGGCGACCTGGGCCTCGCAGCGACGGGCCAGGCCCGCGGCGACGACGTTCTTCGCGACCCAGCGCATCGCGTAGGCAGCCGAGCGGTCCACCTTGGACGGGTCCTTGCCGGAGAAGGCGCCGCCGCCGTGGCGGGCCATGCCGCCGTAGGTGTCGACGATGATCTTGCGGCCGGTCAGACCGGCGTCGCCCATCGGACCGCCGACGACGAAGTTGCCGGTCGGGTTGACCAGCAGCCGGTAGCCCTCGGACGGGATCTCGAAGGTCTCCAGCACCGGGTCGATGACGTGCTTCTTGATGTCGGGCGCCAGGGTGCCGTCGAGGTCGATGCCCTCGGCGTGCTGGGTGGAGAGCACCACGGTGTCGATGCGGACCGGGCGGTCGTTCTCGTCGTACTCGATGGTGACCTGGGTCTTGCCGTCCGGGCGCAGGTAGTCCAGCGTGCCGTTCTTGCGGACCTCGGTCAGCTTCTCGGCGAGCCGCTGGGCGATGCTGATCGGGAGCGGGAACAGCTCCTTGGTGTCGTCGCAGGCGTAGCCGAACATCAGGCCCTGGTCGCCGGCGCCCTGCTTGTCGAGCTCGTCGCCGGAGCCGCCGACGCGGGACTCGTGACCGACGTCGACGCCCTGCGCGATGTCGGGCGACTGCTGGCCGAGCGCGATCTGGACACCACAGGAGTTGCCGTCGAAGCCCTTGACGGAGGAGTCGTAGCCGATCTCCAGGATCTTCTCGCGGACCAGCTGGGCGATCGGCGCGTAGGTCTTCGTGGTCACCTCACCGGCGACGACGACCAGCCCGGTGGTCAGCAGCGTCTCGCAGGCGACCCGGCTGTCGGGGTCGTCGGTCAGCAGCGCGTCCAGCACCGTGTCGCTGATCGCGTCGGCGATCTTGTCCGGGTGACCCTCGGTCACGGACTCGGAGGTGAACAGACGTCCAGTCACTGTGTCTCCTGTTGGTTCCCTGGCCGGATCTCGGCCAGTGGCTACATGCTCGGGCGTTTGTCGCCTGAACGTGGTCAGAATAACGAATCGTCCTCATGCTGAGACTGAGGTCTCACACGGGCCGCCCCCGCTGTTGCTAACGGTCTCGGAGCAATTCGGTCACGCGGTCCCAGATCACCTGCGCCAGCGCGCTCTTGGAGCCGCGCGGGACGCTGGTGCTGCTGCCGTCCTTGCCCAGCACGACGGCCTCGTTGTGCTCCTCGCCGAACACCTTGCCGCCGCCCACGTCGTTGACCACGAGCAGGTCGCAGCCCTTGCGCGCCAGCTTGGTGCGGGCGTGATCCATCACGGTGCCGTTCTGGTCACCGGTCTCGGCGGCGAACCCGACCACGACGATCCCCGGGTGCGGCCGTTCGTGGGCCAGGCCGGCGAGGATGTCGGGGTTCTGGGTCAGCTCGATGGTCGGCGAGCTGCCGTCCTCGGCCTTCTTGATCTTCGAGTCGGCGTACGACGAGGGCCGGAAGTCGGCCGGGGCCGCGGCCATCACCACGGCGTCCGCGGTCGCGCTCGCCGCCACCACCTGCTCCTGCAGCTCGGCGGTGGTGACGACCTTCACCACCTTGACGCCGGCCGGGTCGGGCAGGGTCGTGTTCGCGGCCACCAGGGTCACCTCGGCGCCGCGGGCGGCCGCGGTCCGCGCGAGCGCGTAGCCCTGCAGCCCCGAGGAGCGGTTGCCGAGGAAGCGGACCGGGTCCAGGTACTCGCGGGTGCCGCCGGCGGAGACGACGACGCGACGGCCGGCCAGGTCCAGCTCGCGGGCACCGCCACGGGCGAGCAGGTCGGTGGCGAGCGCGAAGATCTCGGCCGGCTCGGGCAGCCGGCCCTTGCCGGTGTCCACGCCGGTCAGGCGACCCTCGGCGGGCTCGATGACCAGGGCGCCGCGCTCGCGCAGGGTGGCCACGTTGGCCGCGGTGGCGGCGTTCTCCCACATCTCGGTGTGCATCGCCGGGGCGTAGACGACCGGGCAGCGCGCGGTGAGCAGGGTGTTGGTGAGCAGGTCGTCGGCGAGGCCGTGGGCAGCCTTGGCGAGCAGGTCGGCGGTGGCCGGGGCGACCACGACCAGGTCGGCGCTCTGCCCGATGCGCACGTGCGGTACCTGGTGCACGTCGTCCCAGACCTCGGTGTGCACCGGCTTGCCGGACAGCGCCGCCCAGGTGGGGGCTCCGACGAACTCCAGCGCGGCCCTGGTCGGGACCACGGTCACGTCGTGGCCGGACTCGGTGAACCGGCGGAGCAGCTCACAGGCCTTGTACGCAGCGATCCCGCCGCTCACGCCGAGGACGACGTGAGGACGGGATCGTTCAGGTTGCGCGTTCACCGGGAGGCCCGCGTCACTCGCCCGCGGGCTCCGCGGCGGTCGGGGCGGCCTCGTCGGGGTCGATGTCCTCGCAGACCAGGAGGTCGTCGTTGATCTCGCGCAGCGCGATCGAGAGCGGCTTCTCCTGGACGTGCGTGTCCACCAGCGGGCCGACGTACTCGAGCAGGCCCTCGCCGAGCTGGGAGTAGTAGGCGTTGATCTGACGCGCCCGCTTGGCGCTGTAGAGCACCAGCTTGTACTTGGAGTCGGTCTTGGTCAGCAGGTCGTCGATCGGGGGGTTGGTGATCCCCTCGGCGACGGGCTTGGTGCCGGACACGCTCATCGAGCCTCACAAAAGCTAGGAAGTCGGAAATCCCGGGCAGACAGCCTCAGGACCGCATCAACTCTACCAACTCTTCGGCGGCAGCGGGAATCGTGTGGTTGACCACGGTGGCGTCGAACTCGGCCTCCGCGGCCAGCTCGGCCCGCGCGGTCTCCAGCCGGCGCTCCCGCTCGGCCTCGCTCTCGGTGCCCCTGCCGACCAGCCGGCGGACCAGCTCCTCCCAGCTCGGCGGCGCCAGGAAGACGAACCGGGCCTCGGGCATCCGCTCGCGGACCTGGCGGGCGCCCTGCAGGTCGATCTCCAGCAGCGCGGGCCTGCCCGCGCGCAGCGCCTCGGCGACCGGGCCGCGCGGGGTGCCGTACCGGGCCGCCTTGTGCACCACCGCCCACTCGAGCAGCTCCTCGTCGGCGATCATCCGGTCGAACTCGGCGTCGGAGACGAAGTGGTAGTGCACGCCGTCGATCTCGCCGGGCCGCCGGGGGCGCGTGGTGGCGGAGACGGAGATCCAGATCTCGGGGTGGTGCTCGCGCAGGTACGCCGTCACGGTGCCCTTCCCGACCGCGGTCGGGCCGGCCAGGACCGTCAGCCGGGTGGCCTCACTCACCGTCGGGGAACTCGGCCACCAGGGCCGCGACCTGCTTGGCCCCCAGCCCGCGCACCCGGCGGCTCTCGGAGATCTTCAGCCGCTCCATCACCTGGGCGGCACGGACCTTGCCCAGCCCCGGCATCGACTGCAGCAGCTCGCTGACCCGCATCTTGCCGATGACCTCGTTGTGCTCGCCCTCGGCCAGCACCTCGGCGATCGACGCGCCCGAGTGCTTGAGCCGGTTCTTCACCGCGGCCCGCTCCCGGCGCGAGGCGGCCGCCTTGTCCAGGGCGGCCTGACGCTGTTCGGGAGTGAGTGGTGGCAGAGCCACGGGGGCGACCTCTTCTTCTCGATGACCGGGAGCGGTGGGGAGCAATCTAGTCAGCAGGGCTGGCGGGCTGCAACGCGGCCTCCGGCGTCTACAGGCCGAGCTGGAGCTTGCAGACGTCTCGTGCCTGCTGGTCGATGCCGCTGAACGCGTCCACCACGTCCTGGTCGGCCACCTCGGAGGCGGCCTGGGCGATCCTGGTCTTCTCCGTGGCGGAAAGCCCGGCGGGCGGCTGCCCGTTCGCGAAGTCGCCCGGCTTCACGCCCGCCTTCTCGATGGCCTCGTCGAGGGAGTCCAGGGCGCTGAGCACGGTCTGCCACTCGTCGTCGAGGTCGTCGGGAGCCTTGGCCGCGAGCCGGTGCAGGGCAGGCAGGTTGCCGATCAGCGCCATTCCGGAGGAGTCGTCGGCGAAGACGCCCTGGTCCTTCTTCAGCGCGCCGCAGTAGGCGTCCTCGCCGCTCCCACCCCCGCACCCCGCCACCGCCGAGGCGGCGCAGATGAAAGCCACCAGGACGCTGAGGCGTCGCAGATGAAAGTCCTGGACTTTCATCTGCGACGCCTCGGCGGTTTTTGGGGTTTCATCTGAGACGCCTCAGCGGAGGAGGGTGGAGAAGGAGTCGTTGGCCTGCTGGACGGCGGCGCGCAGGGCGGCCGGGTCGGGGCCGGCGCCGAGGATCTCGCGGGCCGAGTTCGGGACCACGTTCGCGAGCACGTCGCCGAAGATACGCCGGACGGTCTCGGGGCTGCCGCCCTGAGCGCCGATGCCGGGAACCAGCAGTGGTCCGTTGATGCCGAGGTCCTCGCCGGTCTCCCCGATGGTGGCGCCGACCACCGCGCCGTACGAGCCCAGCGGCGTCGCCCCCGCGTTGGCCTCCCGGAGCGCGTCGAGCACCGTGCCGGCCACGGTGCGGCCGTCGGCGGTGCGGGCGTGCTGGAACTGCGGTCCCTCGGGGTTCGAGGTGAGCGCCAGCACGATCACGCCGGCCTCGTGCTTGGCGGCGGTCTCGAGCATCGGCGCGAGGCTGCCGAAGCCCAGGTACGGCGACGCCGTGATCGCGTCGACGGCCAGCGGCGAGGCCGGGTCGAGGTAGGCGTCGGCGTAGCCCTGCGCGGTGCTGCCGATGTCCCCGCGCTTGACGTCCAGGATCGCCAGCGCGCCGGCCTCCCGGATGGTCCGGATGGTCTCCTCCAGCACCGCGACGCCGGCGGACCCGAACCGCTCGAAGAACGCCGACTGCGGCTTCACCGAGGCGCTCACCGGAGCCAGCGCCTCGGCGGCGGTCAGCGCGAAGGTGCGCAGCCCGTCGAGCGTGTCCGGCAGCCCCCAGGACACCAGCAGCGCGCCGTGCGGGTCGATGCCCGGGCAGAACGGCCCGCGGGCATCCATCGCGGCCCGCAGCCGCGCACCGAAGGAACTCATCGTCGGTACTCCCTCGCGATTGCCTTGTTGAGCTTGCGCGGCCACAGCGGCCCCTCGTAGACGAACGCCGTGTAGCCCTGCAGCAGGTCGGCGCCCGCGGCAAGCCGGTCCAGCGCGTCGGCCGGCGTGGTGATGCCGCCGACCCCGACCAGGGTCATCTCGTCCCCCACCTGCGAGCGCAGCAGCCGGAGCACCTCCAGCGCGCGCTGCCTGACCGGCGCACCGGAGACCCCGCCGGCACCGGCCTTCTCGATCTCGGCCGGCGTGGAGACCAGGTCCTCGCGACTGGTGGTGGTGTTGGTCGCGATGATGCCGTCGAGCCCGAGCGTGGTGGCCAGGTCGGCGACCTCGAGCACGTCCGCGTCGGCCAGGTCGGGGGCGATCTTGACCAGCAGCGGCAGGTGCTGGGTGGTGACGTCGTCGGCGCGGCGTCGTACGGCGGCGAGCAGGGGCTCGAGCTTCGCCACCGCCTGCAGGTCGCGCAGGCCGGGCGTGTTCGGCGAGGAGACGTTGACCACCAGGTAGTCCGCGTACGGCGCGAGCAGGGTGGTGCTCTTCTCGTAGTCCGCGATCGCGGCGTCCTCGGGGACGACCTTGGTCTTGCCGATGTTGACCCCGAGGACGGGGCCGGGCTTCCCGCGAGCGGCACGCTGCCGGAGTCGCTCGGCGACCACCTCGGCGCCGTCGTTGTTGAAGCCCATCCGGTTGATGACCGCGCGGTCCTTGGGCAGCCGGGCCAGCCGCGGCTTGGGGTTGCCGGGCTGCCCCTCCCCCGTGATCGTGCCGACCTCGACGAACCCGAACCCGAGGGCGCCGAGCGCGTCGATGCCGACGGCGTTCTTGTCGAACCCGGCGGCCAGGCCGAGGACGCCCGGAAAGTCGATGCCCATCCGGCGGACCCCGGCCTTCGGGGCCAGCGCCCGGTCCGCCGCCCTCAGGCCCGGGCGAGCGGCCCGGACCGCCGCGAACGCCGCGTGGTGGGCCTGCTCGGGGTCGATCCGGGTCAGCACCTTGTCGAAGAGGATCCGGTAGCCGGTCATGCGCTCGCCCCCGCACCGGCCCAGTCCTGGAGGGAGCGGACCCCGATGCTCCCGGACCGCAGCGCCTCGACGCCCTGCACCGCGGCCGCGAGCCCCTGCACCGTGGTGATGCACGGGATGTTCGCCAGCACCGCGGCGGTGCGGATCTCGTAGCCGTCCACCCGCGAGTCGCCGCCCTGGGTGGTGCCGTGCGGGGTGTTGACGATGAGGTCGATCTGCCCGTCCAGGATCAGCTGCACGCTGGTGGGCTCGCCGTTCGGGCCGGTGCCCTCGAAGTGCTTGCGCACCACGCTCGCCTTGATCCCGTTGCGGCGCAGCACCTCCGCGGTGCCGAGCGAGGCGTAGATCTCGAAGCCGGCCTCGGCGAGCACCTTGATCGGGAAGATCATCGTGCGCTTGTCCCGGTTCGCCATGCTCACGAAGACCCGGCCCGAGGTCGGCAGCGAGCCGTAGGCCGCGGTCTGCGACTTCGCGAAGGCGGTGCCGAAGTCGGCGTCGAAGCCCATCACCTCGCCGGTCGACTTCATCTCCGGGCCGAGCACGGTGTCCACGAACGCGCCGTCGGGAGTGCGGAACCGGTTGAACGGCATCACCGCCTCCTTGACCGCGATCGGGGCGTCGCCGGGAAGCATCCCGCCGTCGGTCTCGGGCAGCACGCCGGCCTTCCGCAGCGAGGCGATCGACTCCCCGAGCATCACCCGCGCGGCGGCCTTGGCCAACGGGGTCGCGGTCGCCTTGGAGACGAACGGGACCGTGCGCGAGGCTCGCGGGTTGGCCTCCAGCACGTAGAGCACGTCGGCGCCGAGCGCGAACTGGATGTTCAGCAGCCCGACCACGCCGATGCCCTTCGCGATCGCCTCGGTGGCCTCGCGGATCCGCTCGATCTCGGCGGCGCCGAGCGTGATCGGCGGGAGCGCGCAGGAGGAGTCACCGGAGTGGATGCCGGCCTCCTCGATGTGCTCCATCACGCCGCCCAGGAACAGCTCGCTGCCGTCGTACAGGGCGTCCACGTCGATCTCGACCGCGTCGTCGATGAACCGGTCCACCAGGACGGGGCGGTCAGGGCTGATCTCGGTGGCGGCCTCGATGTAGGCCTTGAGCGCGTCGTCGCCGTAGACGATCTGCATGCCCCGGCCGCCGAGCACGTACGAGGGGCGCACCAGCACCGGGTAGCCGATCTCGGCGGCGATGTCGCGGGCCTCGGCGTACGACGACGCGGTGCCGTGCTTGGGCGCGACCAGCCCGGCCTCCTTGAGCAGCCGCCCGAAGGCGCCGCGCTCCTCGGCGAGCTCGATCGCCTCGGGGGTGGTGCCCACGATCGGCACGTCGGCGTCCTCCAGGCCCTGCGCCAGGCCGAGCGGGGTCTGGCCGCCGAGCTGGCAGATCACGCCGGCCACCGGACCGGCCTGCTGCTCGGCGTGCACGACCTCGAGGACGTCCTCCAGGGTGAGCGGCTCGAAGTAGAGCCGGTCGGAGGTGTCGTAGTCGGTGGAGACGGTCTCCGGGTTGCAGTTGACCATGATGGTCTCGTAGCCCGCCTCGTTCAGCGCCAGCGAGGCGTGCACGCAGGAGTAGTCGAACTCGATGCCCTGGCCGATCCGGTTCGGGCCCGACCCGAGGATGATCACCGCCTCCTTCTCGCGCGGCTGCACCTCGGTCTCCTCGTCGTAGGAGGAGTAGTGGTACGGCGTGCGCGCCGCGAACTCGGCGGCGCAGGTGTCGACGGTCTTGTAGACCGGCCGGACCCCGAGCGCGTGCCGGATGCCGCGGACGACGTCCTCACCCAGGTTGCGCATCTTGGCCAGCTGGGCGTCGGAGAAGCCGTGCCGCTTGGCCTTGCGCAGCAGCGCCGGGGTGAACTCGTCGGCCCCGATCACCTCCTGGGCGATCTCGTTGATCAGCGCCAGCTGGTCCACGAACCAGGGGTCGATGCCGGTGGCGTCGTGGATCTCCTGCGGGGTCGCCCCGGCACGGATGGTGTCCATCACCCGCTTGAGCCGGCCGTCGGTGGGCCGCTTGATCTCCTCCAGCAGGGCGGCCTTGTCCAGCTCCTGCCAGGTGTGCGACCAGTCGAAGGCCGCGTCCTTCTTCTCCAGGCTGCGCAGCGCCTTCTGCAGCGCCTCGGTGAAGTTGCGGCCGATCGCCATCGCCTCGCCGACCGACTTCATGTGCGTGGTCAGCGTGGTGTCCGCGGTCGGGAACTTCTCGAACGCGAACCGCGGCACCTTGACGACCACGTAGTCCAGCGTCGGCTCGAAGCTGGCCGGGGTCTCGGCGGTGATGTCGTTGGGGATCTCGTCGAGGGTGTAGCCGATGGCCACCTTGGCGGCGATCTTCGCGATCGGGAACCCGGTGGCCTTGCTCGCCAGGGCGGAAGAGCGCGACACCCGCGGGTTCATCTCGATCACGATCACCCGGCCGTCAGCGGGGTTCACGGCGTACTGGATGTTGCAGCCACCGGTGTCGACGCCGACCTCGCGGATGATGCCGATGGCCAGGTCGCGCAGGTGCTGGTACTCGCGGTCGGTCAGCGTCATCGCCGGCGCGACCGTGATCGAGTCGCCGGTGTGCACGCCCATCGGGTCGAGGTTCTCGATGCTGCAGACGATGACGACGTTGTCCGCCTTGTCGCGCATCACCTCCAGCTCGTACTCCTTCCAGCCGATGATCGACTCCTCGAGGAGCACCTCGGTGGTCGGGCTGGCGGCCAGGCCCGCGCCGGCGATCCGGTGCAGGTCGCCCTCGTCGTACGCGATGCCGGAGCCGGTGCCGCCCATGGTGAACGACGGCCGCACGACGACTGGGTAGCCCAGCGACTCGACCGCCTTCTCGCAGTCCTCCATCGAGTGGCAGACGAAGCTGCGGGCGACCTCGCCGCCGACCTTGTCGACGATGGCGTTGAACATCTCGCGGTTCTCGCCGCGGTGGATCGCCTCGATGCTGGCGCCGATCAGCTCGACGCCGTACTTCTCCAGGACGCCGGCCTCGGAGAGCCCGATCGCGCAGTTGAGCGCGGTCTGCCCGCCGAGGGTGGCCAGCAGCGCGTCGGGGCGCTCCTTGGCGATCACCTTCTCCACGAACTCGACGGTGATCGGCTCGACGTAGGTGGCGTCGGCGAACTCGGGGTCGGTCATGATCGTGGCCGGGTTGGAGTTCACCAGGACGACCCGGAGGCCCTCCTCCTTGAGCACCCGGCACGCCTGGGTGCCGGAGTAGTCGAACTCGCAGGCCTGTCCGATGATGATCGGCCCGGAGCCGATGACGAGGACGGACTTGATGTCAGTGCGCTTGGGCATTGCTCTCCATGAGGCTCGCGAAGCGGTCGAACAGGTAGGCCGCGTCGTGCGGGCCGGCCGCGGCTTCGGGGTGGTACTGGACGGAGAAGGCCTTCAGGGCACCGGAGGCGTCGCGCAGCTCCAGGCCTTCGACGACGTCGTCGTTGAGGCAGACGTGGCTCACCGTGGCCTCGCCGTACGGCGTACCGGTGCTGCCCTCGAGAGGCGCGTCGACCGCGAACCCGTGGTTGTGCGCGGTCACCTCGACCTTGCCCGTGGTCCGGTCCATCACCGGCTGGTTGATGCCGCGGTGGCCGTACTTGAGCTTGAAGGTGCCGAAGCCGAGCGCGCGCCCGAAGAGCTGGTTGCCGAAGCAGATCCCGAAGTACGGCAGGCCGGCGCCGAGCACCTCGCGCAGCACCGCGATGTTCTGCTCCGCGGTGGCCGGGTCGCCCGGGCCGTTGGAGTAGAAGACGCCGTCCGGCTCGACCGCCTGGATGTCGGCCAGCGTCGAGTCGACCGGCAGCACGTGCACCTCGATGCCGCGCTCGCTCATCATCCGCGGGGTGTTCGCCTTGATGCCGAGGTCGATCGCGGCCACGGTGAAACGCTTCTCCCCGACCGCCGGGACGACGTACGGCTCCGTGGTGGTGACCTCGCCGGCCAGCGCCGCGCCGGTCATCTCGGCGGACGCTCGCACCTTGGCGAGCAGCGCCTCGGCGTCGGTGCTCGCCGAGGAGATCCCGACCCGCATCGCGCCGCGCTCGCGCAGGTGCCGGGTCAGCGCACGGGTGTCGATCCCGCTGATGCCGACCACGCCCTGCTCGCGCAGCTCGTCGCCCAGGGACCGTGTCGAGCGCCAGTTGCTCGGAATCCGGGCAGGGTCGCGGACGACGTACCCGGCCACCCAGATCTTGCGGGACTCCGGGTCCTCGCCGTTCATGCCGGTGTTGCCGACGTGCGGCGCGGTCATCACCACGACCTGGCGGTGGTACGACGGGTCGGTGAGCGTCTCCTGGTAGCCGGTCATGCCGGTCGAGAAGACGGCCTCGCCGAAGGTCTCCCCTGCGGCGCCGTAGGCCTCGCCGCGGAAGGTGCGTCCGTCCTCGAGGACGAGGATGGCCTCAGTCATGCGTTGCCCCTTGCCAGTTTGGAAATCGAACGGACCCAGGCGTCCACCTCGGGACGGATCGCCGCGCCCTTGCTGCCGAGCTGGGCCTTGGCGGCGTCCTTGACGCTGCGGGCGGCCTCCATCCGGAACCCGGTCTCCCAGTCGTGACCCTCGTGGGACCAGCGCACCAGGAGGAGGTCGTGCACGGGCTTGCCGCGGAACGACTCCGCCGCGCGGGCGCCGCGCAGCGCCTCGGTGCGGATCCGGAACGACCCGGCGATCCGGACCACGTCGAGCGCCTCGGCCGAGAGGGAGAGCCTGGCCGCGCTCTTCGCCGACAAGCTCTGCCCGACGACCCGCTCCCCCTTCTCGTCCAGGGTGCCGAGATAGCGCGCGCTCGCCTGCATCTTCGCGGGCGGCAGCTCGGAGATCGGCGGGATCGGCACCAGGGCGGGCACCTTGCTGGTGCGTCCGAACATCAGGCGAGCTTCCCGTCGAGGACGGTCGCCTTGCCGCGAAGGAACGTCGCGACCACCCGGCCGGGCAGCTCCATGCCGGCGTACGGGGTGTTGCGGGAGAGCGAGGCCATCTCGCTGGCCTCGACCGTGCGGGTGGCGGCGGCGTCGTACAGGGTGAGGTTGGCGGGCTCGCCCTCGGCCAGCGGGCGGCCGTGGTCGGCGAGCCGGCCGATCCGCGCCGGCGCCGACGAGAGCCGCTCGGCGACCTCGGCCCAGCCGATCAGGCCGGTGTCGACCATGGTGTGCTGCACGATCGAGAGCGCGGTCTCGAGGCCGAGCATCCCGAACGCCGCCGCCTGCCACTCGCAGTCCTTGTCCTCGTGCGGGTGCGGGGCGTGGTCGGTGGCGACGATGTCGATCGTCCCGTCGGCCAGGCCGGCGCGCAGCGCCTCGACGTCGGCGGCGGTGCGCAGCGGCGGGTTGACCTTGTAGATCGGGTCGTACGTCGCCGCGAGCTCGTCGGTGAGCAGCAGGTGGTGCGGGCAGGCCTCGGCGGTGACGTTCCACCCCTTGCTCTTCGCCCACCTCACGATCTCCACGCTGCCGGCGGTCGAGACGTGGCAGACGTGCAGCCGCGAGCCGACGTGCGCGGTCAGCAGGCAGTCCCGGGCGATGATCGCCTCCTCGGCGACCGCCGGCCAGCCGCGGAGCCCGAGCCGGCCGGAAAGCTCGCCCTCGTTCATCTGGGCGTCCTCGGTGAGCAGCGGTTCCTGCGCGTGCTGGGCGATGACGCCGTCGAAGGCCTTCACGTACTCGAGCGCCCGGCGCATGATCACCGGGTCCGAGACGCACTTGCCGTCGTCGGAGAAGACCCGCACCCGGGCGGCGGAGTCGGCCATCGCGCCGAGCTCGGCCAGTCGCTCACCGGCCAGCCCGACGGTGACCGCGCCGACCGGGAACACGTCGCAGTGGCCGGCCTCGCGGCCCAGCCGCCAGACCTGCTCGACCACGCCGGCGGTGTCCGCGACCGGGTCGGTGTTGGCCATCGCGTGCACCGCGGTGAACCCGCCGAGCGCGGCGGCCTGGGTGCCGGTGTCCACGGTCTCGGCGTCCTCACGGCCGGGCTCGCGCAGGTGGGTGTGCAGGTCGACCAGGCCGGGGAGGGCGATGAGCCCGGTGGCGTCGACGACCTCGGCGCCCTGCGCTTCGAGGTTCTCGCCGATCGCGGCGATGACGCCGTTCTGCAGCAGCAGGTCCGTGGGCTCGGCGCCGTACGGCTGGGCGTTCTTGATCAGGTACGTGGTCACGCGTCGCTCTCCTCGGAAGTCGTCAGGGCCGGCTCGGAACCGCCGAGCAGCAGGTAGAGCACCGCCATCCGGACCGCGACGCCATTGGTCACCTGCTCGACGATCACCGACCGCTCGGAGTCGGCGACGTCGGCGGTGATCTCCATGCCGCGGATCATCGGGCCGGGGTGCATCACGATGGTGTGCTCCTGGAGGCTGCCCATCCGGCGGGCGTCCAGGCCGTAGCGGCGCGAGTACTCCCGCGCGCTCGGGAAGAACGAGGCGTTCATCCGCTCCCGCTGGACGCGCAGCATCATCACCGCGTCGGCCTTCGGCAGCACCGCGTCCAGGTCGTAGGAGGTCTGCACGCCCCAGGTCTCCACGCCGTACGGCAGCAGGGTCGGCGGCGCGACCAGGGTGACCTCGGCGCCGAGGGTCTGCAGCAGCAGTGCGTTGGAGCGGGCCACCCGGGAGTGCAGCACGTCGCCGACGATCGCGATCCGGCGGCCGTCGAGATTGCTGAGGTGGCGGGTCATGGTGAACGCGTCGAGCAGCGCCTGGGTCGGGTGCTCGTGGGTGCCGTCGCCGGCGTTGATGACGCTGGAGCGGGACCAGCCGGCGTTGGCCAGGTTGTGCGGTGCGCCCGAGGCCCAGTGCCGGACGACGACCGCGTCGGCGCCCATCGCCTCCAGCGTGAGCGCGGTGTCCTTGAGCGACTCCCCCTTGCTCAGCGAGGAGCCCTTCGCTGAGAAGTTGATGACGTCCGCGGAGAGCCGCTTGGCCGCGGCCTCGAAGGAGATCCGGGTCCGGGTGGAGTCCTCGAAGAACAGGTTGACGATGGTCCGGCCGCGCAGGGCGGGGAGCTTCTTGATCGGCCGGTCCGCCAGGCTGCGCAGCTCGGCGGCGGTGCTCAGGATGAGCTCGGCGTCGTCGCGGGTCAGGTCGCCCGCGCTGAGAAGGTGCTTCTTCACCGGATCGTCACCCCGTCCTCGCCGTCGTCGTACTCGGCCAGCCGGACGGCGACCTTCTCGGCCAGCGAGGTCGGCAGGTTCTTGCCGACGAAGTCGGCCCGGATCGGCAGCTCGCGGTGGCCGCGGTCGACCAGCACGGCGAGCTGGACCGCTCGCGGGCGGCCGATGTCGTTGAGCGCGTCGAGGGCGGACCGGATGGTGCGGCCGGAGTAGAGGACGTCGTCGACCAGCACCACGACCTTGTCGTCGATGCCCTCGCTGGGGATCTCGGTCGGGGCCAGGGCGCGGGCGGGCCGCAGCCGCAGGTCGTCGCGGTACATCGTCACGTCCAGGGACCCGACCGGCACCGCGGCGCCCTCGACCTCGGTGATCTTGGCGGCGATCCGGGAGGCCAGGTGCACGCCGCGGCTGGGGATGCCGAGCAGGACGATGTCCTGGGCGCCCTTGTTGCGCTCGAGGATCTCGTGGGAGATGCGGGTGAGGGCCCGGGTGATGTCCCGGGAGTCGAGGACGGTGCGTCCGTCGACGGGTGGCAGATCTGGCTGCTGGGTAGGCGGCATCGCGCCTGACCTCCTTCTCCGCCTCACGGGACGGCTCGTTAAAGGATGTCGTGCTTCGCGGGCGACTCTACCAGCCGCCTGCCGGACGCGAACCGGCGGCGCCGCCCGTCGGAACGGGCCTGCGCCGCCAGTCGGGTTTCGGGCTCAGCTGAAGGCGTCCTTCACCTTCTCGCCGGCCTGCTTGAGATCGGCCTTGGTCTGGTCGACCTTGCCCTCGGCCTCGAGGTCCTCGTCGTCGCTGGCCTTGCCGAGCGCTTCCTTGGCCTCGCCGACCTTCTCGTCGGCAGCGTTCTCGAGCTTGTCCTGGTTGCCCATGACAACCCCCTTCGCGTCGGGTGCGTACGACGTCCCGGGTACCCGGAGCGACCGCTCCCAAACGGGTCAGGCGATCAGGGTCTCCTTGTCCCGGACGATGTTGCCCAGCACTCCGTTGACGAACGCGGGCGACTCGTCCGTGGACAGCTCGCGGACCAGGCTGAGGGCCTCGCTGATCGCCACCGGGTCGGGCACCTCGTCGACGTACAGGAGCTCGAAGACGGCCAGCCGCAGCACGTTCCGGTCCACCGCGGGCATCCGGGACAGCGTCCAGCCCTGCGCGTACGTCGTGATCAGCTCGTCGAGGCGGCCCAGCCGGTCGGCGACCCCGCGGACCAGCTCGACCGTGTAGTCGTTGGCCGGGCGCTCGCCGGCCGCCAGCTGCTCCTCGAGCAGGGCACCAGGCGCCTGACCCCGGGCCTCCGCCGCGAAGATCAGGTCCAGAGCCCGCTTGCGGGCTTTCGAACGAGCGCTCATCAGCCCTTCACGCGGCCCAGGTACGACGAGTCGCGGGTGTCGACCTTGACCTTCTCGCCCTGGTTGATGAACAGCGGCACCTGGATCTCGTGGCCGGTCTCCAGGGTGGCCGGCTTGGTGCGGCCAGTGGCGGAGTCGCCGGCGAGGCCGGGCTCGGTGAACGTGATCTCCAGCTCGACCGAGGCGGGCAGCTCGATGAACAGCACCCGGCCCTCGTTGGTGGCGACGATCGCCTCCTGGTTCTCCAGCATGAAGTTCGCGGCGCTGCCGACCACGTCCGGGCCGACCTCGGTCTGCTCGTAGGTTCCGGTGTCCATGAAGACGTAGTTGGTGCCGTCGTTGTAGAGGTACTGCATCGTGCGCCGGTCGACGGTCGCGGTCTCGACCTTGGTGCCCGCGTTGAAGGTCTTGTCGACGTTCTTGCCGGACTCCACGTTGCGCAGCTTGGTCCGGACGAAGGCCGGGCCCTTGCCGGGCTTCACGTGCTGGAACTCGACGACGGACCAGAGCTGGCCGTCGATGTTGAGAACCATGCCGTTCTTGAGGTCGTTCGTGGTTGCCATGCGCGCGTGAGCCCTTGTCTGCGTTGGTTGAGGGCGCTTCGCTCCGCGCCCGACGCGGCAGTCTAGCCGTCGAGCGTCGTACGGCGTAGCCGGGCGAGCCCGCGGTGCCGGGCCACCCGGACGGCGACCTGGGAGATGTCCAGCGCGGTCGCGGTCCCGGCCACGTCCAGGCCGACCACGTCGATGCACGCGATCACCTCGCGCTCCCGGGTGGGCAGCGACGCGAGCGCCTGGTGGATCCACTGGTCGGCGACCACGTCGGCCTCCAGGGCGTGCAGGATCGCGGTGTCCCCCAGCGCGTCCTCCACCTGCCCGACCGGGGACGTCCCGCGCCGGGCGCTGCGGCGGCGGGCGTTCTGGGCGTGGTGGCGGGCGATCCCGAACAGCCAGCCCGCGAAGGCGTCGTCGTCGCCTCGGAACTCGTGCACCTTCTCCGCCGCGGTCAGCCAGGCCTCCGCGGCCAGGTCCTCCGCGCTCGCGGCCACGTCCGGAGAGGTCAGGTGGGCCAGCCAGGCCACCAGCCGGCCGGCGTGCGCGCGGTAGAGCTGCGCCCAGGCAGCGGCATCGCCGTCCCGGGCGCGGTCGACGAGGGCGCCGTCGGCGGGCGCCCTCCGCTCAGCTTCCCGAGCCGCCGGAGACACCCGCATCGCCGCCTCCGGATCCGCTGTGGCCACCGGAACCGTCCGTGGGTTCCGGGGTCGCCGTCGCCTTCCCGCTCCCGCTGTCCGTCTCGGGCTCGGACCCGCTGTCGTGACCGCCACGACCCCGGTGGTCCTCCTCGGGGGTCTCGGTGCCACCACCGCCGGGTCCCTGGTGCCCGTCCTCGGTCGCCTCCTCGCCAGGCTCCTCCCCGTGGTGCCCGCCCGGCCCGTCCTCCCCGGGCTCCTCGGCCTCGTCCTCGTCCTCGGCGTCGTCGTCGTCGTCCCCGGAGACGCCAGCCGGCCCGGTCGGCGTTTCCGCCGTCGAAGGGGTGCGCGGGCCGGCCGGCGTCGGAATCCGGGTCGGGACCTGGGGCTGTGTGGGGGGTTGGTCCTCGACGACCCGGGTGGCTGCGTAGGCAGCGCCGGAAAGTAGGAGCAGCGTGACCAGCGCTGCGATGACGACGCGGGCGAGCCGTCGTACGGGACGGGCCGCCACTGCCGCGCCCAGCGCGGCGACCGACGCCAGCCGGGCCATGAAGACAGGGTCCGGTTCCAGGTCGGGTATCTCGGCTCGAAGCCGCCTGCTCAGCTCATCCATTCCTCACCGCTGTTCGGTCCGGTCAACCCCGGTCGTGCAGCCGCCGCGCCACGACCGGGGCCAGACCATGAGGGCGTCAGTCGTCGCCGCCGCCGTGACCGCTGTGGTCGCCGTCGTCCCCGCCGTGGTGGCCGGAGTCGTCGGAGGGACCCGAGTTCTCGCTCGGACCCCGGTTGTCGTGCTCTGCCTCGTTCTCGTCCGCCTCGTGCTCGGCCGCCTCTCCCGCGGCCTCCTCGGCCTCCTCGGCGGCTTCCTCGGCAGCCTCGTTCTCGTCCTCGGCCGCTTCGTTCTCGTCCTCGCCGGGCTCGTCGGCGTGCTCGCCCTGGTGGTTCGCTCCCTGGCGGTGGTGGTGCTCCGCCTCCGCGGGTTCGGGCGCCTCGGTCTCGGGCGCCTCCGTGGGCTCCGGGGTGACGTCGTCGTCCGGGCTCGAGACCGGGCTGGACGCCGGTGCGTGCTGGTGGGCGGGGGCGCTCGCCGCGCCGACCGCGTAGGCGCCGCCGATGGACAGGGCGGCGGCGCTGAGAGCGCCGACGACCGTTCTGAACGGAGTGATGCGCATGTGTACTTTCCTCCCGATGATGACGACGGTTGAGGTGCGTCATCGGTTCATGTCGCCGGGAGGTGCGAGCGTTACATCGCGGACTTGGGAATTTCTGCGCTCAGTTCCGGGCCAGGTGCTCCAGGGCCATCCGGTAGCCGTCGATGCCGTACCCGGCGATCACCGCGGCGGCGTGCGGGGTGACCACCGAGCTGTGCCGGAACACCTCCGGCCGCTGCGTCGGGTCGGAGATGTGCACCTCGACGAGCGGTGCGACCAGCTGGCCGCAGGCGTCGTAGATCGCGTAGGAGTAGTGCGTCCAGGCAGCGGCGTTCAGCACCACCGGGATCTCCTCGTCGGCGGCGTCGTTGAGCCAGTCGAGCAGCTCGCCCTCGTGGTTGGTCTGGCGCACCTCGACGTCCAGCCCCAGGTCGCGGCCCCAGCCCACGCACAGGTCCGCGAGCTCGTCGTACGTCGTGTAGCCGTAGATCTCGGGCTGGCGGCGGCCCAGGCGACCGAGGTTGGGGCCGTTGAGCACCAGGACCCTGGTCACGCCTCCCCCAGGTACTCGTAGGCCGTGCGCAGCAGCGCCTCGTCCGGGTCGGTGAGGACGCCCGGCTTCGCCAGTCCGTCGAGCACCAGGAAGCGCAGGTTCGCGCCGCGGGCCTTCTTGTCCACCCGCATCGTCGCCAGCAGCTCCTCGAACGGCGCGCTGGCGAAGCGGGTCGGCAGCCCGACCGAGGCCAGCACCCGCGCGTGCCGGGCGGCGGTCTCGTCGTCGAGACGCCCGGCGCTGCGCGCCAGCTCGGCCACGTAGACCATGCCCAGCGCGACCGCCTCGCCGTGCCGGACCCGGTAGCCGGTGGCCTTCTCGATCGCGTGCGCCAGCGTGTGCCCGTAGTTGAGCACCTCCCGGCCCGGGTGGCCGTCGGCGCCGCCGGTCTCCTTGAGGTCGGCGACCACGACGTCGATCTTGACCGCGATGGCCCGCTCGACCAGCTCGCGGAGCACCGCGGAGCGCGGCTCGAGGGCGTCCGCGGGGTTGCGCTCGACCAGGTCCAGGATCACCGGGTCGGCGATGAAGCCGCACTTGAGCACCTCGCCGAGGCCCGCGATCAGCTCGGGCTCGGGCAGGGTGCCGAGCACGTCGAGGTCGCAGACCACGCCGGCGGGCTCGTGGAAGGCGCCGACCAGGTTCTTGCCGGCGCCGGTGTTCATCCCGGTCTTGCCACCGACCGCTGCGTCGACCATGGCGAGCAGCGTGGTCGGGACGTGCACCACGGGCACGCCGCGCAGCCAGGTGGCCGCGATGAACCCGCCCATGTCGGTGGTGGCCCCGCCGCCGACGGTCACGACCGCGTCCGAGCGGGTGAACCCGGCCGCGCCGAGCTGCTCCCAGGCGTCCAGCGCGACCGTGCCGGTCTTGGCGACCTCGCCGTCGGGCAGCGGGATCAGCAGCACCTGGTAGCCGTCGAGGTGGGCGATCACCTTCTCGGCGAGGTGGGCCAGCGGCTCGGCGAAGAGGACCGCGACCCGGTCCGGCCGGTCGCCCAGCATCGCGGGCACCTCGCCCAGCACGTGGTGGCCGACCACCACGTCGTACGGCGCCGCGCCGCCGACGTGCAGCCGGGTGACGGTCTGCTCTCCAGGCATGTCACCCATCCTGCACCAGGCCCCGGACCTCGTCAGCCACCTCGGCAGCGGTCCGGCCGTCGGTCTCCACGGTGTGGCGCGCGAGCGCGGCGTAGATCGGGGTGCGCTCGTCGAGGAGCTGCTTGATCCGGCCGCGGACGTTGCCGAGCAACAGCGGGCGCGAGACGCCGAGACCGACGCGGGAGGCGGCGTCGGCCAGCCCGACCCGCAGGAAGACCACCGGGTGTCCGTCCAGGAGCGCGCGGGTGTCCTCGGCCAGCACCGCACCGCCGCCGAGGGCGAGCACGCCGTCGTGGTCGCGCAGGGCGTCCGCGACCGCCTGCCGCTCCAGCGCCCGGAAGGCCTCCTCGCCGTCGTCGACGAAGATCTCCGCGACCGCCTTGCCGGCGCGCTCCTCGACCAGGTGATCGGTGTCGGCGAAGCCCACGCCCAGCGACTCGGCGACGAGGCGGCCGACCGTGGTCTTGCCCGCGCCCATGGTGCCGATCAGGACGACCAGCGGTCCGGTCACGAGTACCTCAGGGACGCGAGGTAGGAGTCGACGTTGCGCTTGGTCTCGGTCACCGAGTCGCCGCCGAACTTCTCCAGCACGGCGTCGGCCAGCACCAGAGCGACCATCGCCTCGGCGACGATCCCGGCAGCCGGGACCGCGCACACGTCGGAGCGCTGGTGGTGCGCGACGGTCGCCTCGCCGGTGGCCACGTCCACGGTGCGCAGCGCCTTGGGCACGGTCGCGATCGGCTTCATCGCGGCGCGCACCCGGAGGACCTCGCCGGTGCTCATCCCGCCCTCGGTGCCCCCCGACCGGTCGGACGTACGACGGAGCCGGCCGTCCTCGGTGACGATCTCGTCGTGGGCCTGCGAGCCGGGCGTGCGGGCCAGTTCGAAGCCGTCGCCGACCTCGACGCCCTTGATCGCCTGGATGCCCATGAGCGCACCGGCCAGCCGGGCGTCGAGCCGGCGGTCCCAGTGCACGTGCGAGCCGAGGCCCGGCGGGAGGCCGTGCACGACCACCTCGACGACGCCGCCGAGGGTGTCGCCGTCCTTGTGGGCCTGGTCGATCCGCTCGACCATCAGCTTGGAGGCGTCCGGGTCGAGCACCCGGACCGGGTCCGCGTCGAGGCGGGCCACGTCATCGGGGCCGGGCAGCTCGGTCGCGTGCGTGCGCACCCCGCCGATCTCGAGCACGTGGCTGACGATCCGGGCGCCGGTGGCCTGCTCGAGGAACGCGCTGGCGACCCTCCCGAGCGCCACCCGGGCGGCGGTCTCGCGGGCGGAGGCCCGCTCGAGGATCGGACGGGCCTCGTCGAAGTCGTACTTCTGCATGCCCACCAGGTCGGCGTGGCCGGGGCGCGGCCGGGTCAGCGCGGCGTTGCGGCCGGTCTCCTTGAGCAGGCTCGGGTCCACCGGGTCCGCGGACATCACGGTCTCCCACTTGGGCCACTCGGTGTTGCCGACCTCGACGGCCACCGGGCCGCCCTGGGTCTGGCCGTGCCGGACGCCGCCGGTGATGGTGACCTCGTCCTGCTCGAACTTCATCCGGGCTCCGCGTCCGTAGCCCAGCCGCCGCCGGGCGAGCGCGTCCGCGATGTCCGCGGAGGTCACCTGGACGTGCGCGGGCAGGCCCTCGAGAATCGCGACGAGAGAAGGGCCGTGCGACTCCCCCGCGGTCAGCCAACGAAGCATGCCCGAAGTCTCCCACGCACCCGTTCCCACCCGCCGACCCGTCTTGAAAGTGCACGTGTTGACGCTGACCTGGCGCAAAGGTGCACGTGTACGTGCACCTTTGCGCCAGGTCAGCGTCAACATGAGTACTTTTGCGCCAGGTCAGCGCATGAGGGAGCCGTAGCCGAGGGCATCGGTGATGGCGGACCCGAAGGCGATCGCGACGAAGGCGCCGGCGATCATGAACGGGCCGTAGGAGAAGCGCTTGCGGAAGGAGCGGTTCACCAGGGTCAGCACCAGGCCGCCGATGCCGCCCAGGAGCACCCCGCCGAAGAGGCCGACGTAGAGCTCCGGCCAGCCGAGGGCCCCGAGGACCAGGCCGAGCACACCGGCCAGGCGCACGTCGCCGTAGCCCCAGCCACCCGGGAACACCAGCCAGAACAGCAGGAAGGACCCGCCGTAGATCGCCCAGCCGATCAGCGCGCGGAGCAGGTCGTCGTGGTCCCCGCTGCCGAGAGCGGCCACCACGATGGTGACCACGGCGACGCCGTACATCGGCGCGATGATCCGGGTGGGCAGGTAGGTGGTCTGACCGTCGACGTACGCGAGCAGGACCCCGGCCGGTACCAGCGGCAGGGCCACCAGCAGGTCCCAGGACCACTCCACGCGGAAGCTCACGAACGCGGCGAGCACGAGCGTGGCCAGGCCGAGCACGAGTCCCAGGCGCGGGCGACGGGCCAGGTCGGCGTAGAGCACCTTCTGGACGACCGGGGCGCGCTCGAAGAGCCCCGGCTCCCCAGAAACCGGCTCGTCGGAGACGTCCGGGTTCAGCGGCGCGTCCGGGGCCGGTTCGGGCAACCGGGCCAGCACCCGCGGGCCCGCCCAGCCGGCGACCAGGGCAGCCAGCAGAGCGACCAGCGCCTGGGCGACGTCGACGCTCACGCGGTGCCTCCGCCCCGTGAGCCGAGCGCGTCCTCGCCCGCCTGCCGCATGGCCGGCAGCGGGCCGGGCCGCCCGGTCATCAGGGTCACCTGCAGCGCTGCCTGGTGCACCAGCAGGTCCAGCCCGGTGACCATCGCGGCCTTCCGGGCGCGGGCGGCCCGGGCCAGCGGCGTCGGCCACGGGTCGTAGACCACCTCGAAGACGACCGGTGCCTCCACCAGGGGCACGAGCGGCGGCTGCGCGTCGGCCGGGATCGTGGAGACCAGCACGTCCCCGCTCGCCCGCTCGCCGAGCACGCCGACGGTCACCTCCAGGCCGCGTCCGTGCCGGGCGACCGCGGCGAGCGTCTCGTGCGCGCGGGCGGGCTCGCGGACGAGCAGGCGGGCCCGGTGGCAGCCCAGGTCGGTGAGCGCCAGCAGCACCGAGGCCGCGGTCGCGCCGCCACCGAGCACCACCGCGTCGGTCCACGGTCCCGAGGAGCGCTCGGTCAGCGCGGCCTTCGCGCCCGGGATGTCGGTGTTGTAGCCGAGCCGGCGACCCTCACCCAGGACCACGGTGTTCGCGGCGCCGGAGAGCGACGCCCACGCGTCCACCTCGTCGAGCAGGCCCATCACGGTCCGCTTGAGCGGCATCGTCAGCGACAGGCCGCGCCAGGCGCCGTCCAGGCCCTCGACGAACCCGGCCAGCCCGGCCTCGTCGACCTCGATCGCGTCGTAGGTCCAGTCCAGGCCGAGCTCGCGGTACGCGGCCCGGTGCAGCACCGGCGAGAGCGAGTGCGCGATCGGCGAGCCGAGGACGGCGCAGCGCTGGGCGGGCGCGGCCATGTCAGTCGCAGTTCTTCGAGTTCGTCTCGCGGCACCACGCGCGCAGCTTGGCCACGTTCGCGTTGTGCTCGGCCAGCGTGGTGGCGAACGCGGTCTCGCCGGTCTCCAGGTTGATCGGCACGAAGAACAGCCAGTCGCCCTGCGCGGGGTTCAGCGCGGCCTCGATGGTGCGCTCCCCCGGCGACCCGATCGGCCCCGGGGGCAGCCCGGTGTGCACGTAGGTGTTGTACGGCGACGGGTTGTCGCGCTGCGCCTGGGTGGTCCAGACGGTGCCCGCGAGGTTGTTCGCATAGGCCACCGTGGCGTCCGACTGCAGCGCCATCCCGTCGTCGAGCCGGTTGTAGAAGACCCGGGCGATCTTGGGCAGGTCCTCCTTCCGGCTGCCCTCGTACTCCAGGATGCTCGCGAGCGTGAGCACCTGCTCCGGGGTGTAGCCGAGCGCCGAGGCGCGTGCCTCGAGGTCGAGGTCGGCGGTGACCGCGACGGTCTTGGCGACCATCTGCTTGAGCAGCTGCTGCGCGGTCTCGCCGGGCACGACGGTGTACGTCGCCGGGAACAGGTAGCCCTCGATCCGGCCACCGGCCGAGGCGGGCAGCCCGAGCGCGGCCGGGTTCTTCAGCGCGGCCCGGACCTGCGCCGCGGTGATGTCGGTGTGCTTGACGATGGCCTTGGTGACGTCCTTGACCCGGTAACCCTCGGGCACGGTGACCCGCGCCTGGATCAGGTTCTTCGGGTTCACCAGCACAGCGAGGGCGTCGGAGGCCTTCATCTCCTTCTTGAGCTGGTAGAAGCCGACCTGGATGCTCCGGGAGCGGTCGTCGGCGACGGCCGCGTCGGTGAACGCGCCCACGCTCTTGACCACGCCGGCCTGCTTGAGGCTGCGCCCGATCGCGGCGGAGGTGTCGCCGGTGTGCACCTCGACGACCACCTGGCCGGTGCCCGGGCCGGAGAAGTCCGGGTTCTCACCGACCAGGCCCTTGACCTTGTCGACCGCCCAGCCGCCACCGACCCAGAGCCCGCCGAGCACGACCACGAGCACGAGCAGCATCGGGAGGCACCCCCGCGCGCGGCGACCGCCGCTGACCTCGGCCCGGCGGCTGCCCGGCTCGCGGCGACGCTCGGGAGGCGGCGTGTCGTCGGGCTCGAAGCCCAGGCCGATGTCGCTCAACTCGTCTGCCTCCTCAGGCCTCGGGTGCCGCGGGCACGGCCTCGCCCGCGTGGGCACCGCGGGCGCGCTCGGTGTCCACGGCGGACTGCAGGATCACCACCGCCGCGGCCTGGTCCACGACGGCACGCCGGCGCTTTCCCTTCCGGCCGCGGTCGCGGAGCACCGCCTCGGCGGTGACCGTGCTCAGCCGTTCGTCCACCAGGCGCACCGGGCACGGCGCAACCCGTACCGCGAGCGCCCGGGCGAACTCTCGCACCTTACCGGCCGCGGGTCCCTCGCCCCCGGAAAGCGAGCGCGGCAGGCCGACGTAGACCAGCACCGCGTCGGTCTCCTCGACGAGCGCGGCCAGCCGGTCCAGGTCGCCGTCTCCCCGCGGCACCGTCTCCACCGGGGTCGCCAGGATCCCGGCCGGGTCGGTGCTCGCGACCCCGATCCGGGCGTCGCCGGGGTCGATGCCCAGGCGGACGCCGTACGGGTCGAGACCGCTCATCAGGGCAGCGTACGGCGGGCGGCCTCGACCGCCTCGGCGGCCTTGCTCGGGTCCGAGCCGCCACCCTGGGCCACGTCGTCCTTGCCGCCGCCCTTGCCGCCGAGCACCTCGGCGGCCGCGCGCACCAGCGTGTTCGCGGACAGGCCCGCGTCGCGACCCCGGTCGTTGACCGCGGCGACCACGGAGGTCTTGCCGTCGGCGACCCCGACCACCACCGCGGCTCCGGGCCGGTCTCCGGGCAGGCGGCCACGGATGTCGAGCGCGAGCGTGCGCACGTCACCGCCGCCCGCGCCCTCGACCACGGTGCCGACGAACGAGGTCCCGCCGAGGTCCTGCGCGCCCGCGGCCAGCTCGGCCGCACCGGCGAGCAGCTGGGCCAGCCGGACCTTCTCGATCTCCTTCTCGGCGCCGCGCAGGCGCTCGAGCAGGTCGTCGATCCGCTCGGGCAGCTGCTCGGGACGCACCTTGAGCGCCTCGCTGAGCTGAGCGACGATCACGTGCTCGCGCGCCAGGAAACGGTAGGCGTCGCCGCCCACGAGCGCCTCCACCCGTCGTACGCCGGAGCCGATCGAGGACTCGCCGAGCAGCTTGACCACGCCGAGGTGACCGGAGCGCTCGACGTGGGTGCCGCCGCAGAGCTCGCGGGCCCAGTCGCCGACCGAGACCACCCGGACCACGTCGCCGTACTTCTCACCGAAGAGCGCCATCGCGCCGGAGCGGACGGCTTCCTCCTGGCTCATCAGCTCGGCGTGCACCGCCAGGTCGGCGAGCACCAGGTCGTTGACCCGCGCCTCGACGTCCTCCATCGCGCTCTGCGAGACAGCCCCGGTCGCGGAGAAGTCGAAGCGGAACCGGCCGGGCGCGTTCTCCGAGCCGGCCTGCGTCGCGGTTTCCCCGAGCGCCTCCCGGAACGCCTTGTGCACCATGTGGGTCGCGGTGTGCGAGCGGCTGATCGAGCGGCGCCGGTCCACGTCCACCAGCGCGTGCGCGTCCAGGCCGGAGGTGATCTCGCCGTCGAGCACCCTGACCCGGTGCACGATCAGGCCGGTGATCGGTGACTGCACGTCGAGGACCTGCACCCGAGCGCCGTTGGCGAGCTCGATGACGCCCTCGTCGGCGAGCTGGCCGCCGCCCTCGGCGTAGAACGGTGTCCTGTCGAGGACCAGCTCGACCTCCTGGCCGGAGCCGGCCGAGGAGATCACGTGGCCGTCGGGTCCGATCAGGCCGCGCACCGCGCCGTCGCTGACCACCTCGGAGTAGCCGGTGAACTCGACCGGCTTGCCGAGCGCGTCCGCGACCTCGCGGTAGGCCCCGGTGTCGGCGTGCTTGCCCTTCTTGGCCTTCGCGTCCGCCTTGGCGCGCTCACGCTGCTCGGCCATCAGCCGGCGGAAGCCGTCCTCGTCGACGACGAGACCCTTCTCCGCCGCCATCTCCAGGGTCAGGTCGATCGGGAACCCGTAGGTGTCGTGCAGCGCGAACGCCTTGTCCCCGGCCAGGGTGGTCGAGCCGGCCGCCTTCGCCTCGTCAGCGGCCAGGTCGAAGATGGTGGTGCCGGTGCGCAGGGTCTGGCGGAACGCGTCCTCCTCGGCGTAGGCGACCTGGGCGATCCGGTCCCACTCGGTGCCGAGCATCGGGTAGCCCGCCGCCATCAGGTCGCGGCTGACGGGCATCAGCTCGGGCAGCGCGCGGTCCTCGAAGCCGAGCAGCCGCATCGAGCGGACCGCGCGGCGCAGCAACCGGCGCAGCACGTAGCCGCGCGACTCGTTGCCCGGGGTGACGCCGTCGCCGATGAGCATCATCGAGGAGCGGACGTGGTCGGCGACCACGCGGAACCGCACGTCGTCCAGGGCATCGGTGCCGTACCGCTTGCCGGTCAGCTGCTCGGCGCGCTCGATCACCGGGAACATCACGTCGATCTCGTACATGTTCTGCTTGTCCTGCAGCAGGAACGCGACCCGCTCCAGGCCCATGCCGGTGTCGATGTTCTGCTTGGGCAGCGGCCCGGCGATGTCGAAGTCCTCCTTGCTGCGGACCGCGCTGAGCTCGTCCTGCATGAAGACCAGGTTCCAGATCTCCAGGTAGCGGTCCTCGGCGTTGAAGTCGCCGTCCGCGCCGTACGCCGGACCGCGGTCGTAGAGGATCTCCGAGCACGGCCCGCCGGGGCCGGGGATGCCCATCGACCAGTAGTTCTCCTTCTTGCCGAGCCGGATCACCCGGTCGTCGGGGAGGCCGGTGGTCTTGCGCCACAGGTCGACGGCCTCGGGGTCGTCGACGTACACGCTCGGGTAGAGCCGCGACTCCTCGAGCCCGAAGCCACCCTCGGCCACCGGCTTGGTCACCAGGTCCCAGGCGAGCTCGATGGCGCCGGCCTTGAAGTAGTCGCCGAAGGAGAAGTTGCCGCACATCTCGAAGAAGGTGCCGTGCCGGGTGGTCTTGCCGACGTCCTCGATGTCCGGGGTGCGCACGCACTTCTGGATGCTCACCGCACGCGGGTAGGCGGGTGTCTCCTGGCCGAGGAAGAACGGCTTGAACTGGACCATGCCGGCGTTGACGAACAGCAGGTTGGGGTCGTCGAGCAGCAGCGGGGCCGACGGCACGGGCGTGTGCCCGGCGGCCTCGAAGTGGGAGACGAAGCGGCGGCGGATGTCGGCGGTCGAGCCGACGGGGCTGCCCACGGGGTCCATCAGTGCGTGCCTTCCAGTGCTGGCGGAGTCGGGGGGTTCGCAGCCTCGAGCTGCAGGGGAACATCAAGCGCGTAGCCCAGGCGCTCGCGCAACTCGGTTTCCCGCTCGGCCATCCCGGTGCGCAGCTCCTCGGCGAACAGCTGGGCGCCGACGCCGAGACCGGCGACACGGTCGCGCAAGCCGTCGGGGGTGAAGGCCTCGGCGACGCGACGGGCCTTCACCACGGCGTAGACGCCCGCACCGGCCCCGGCCACGAACCAGAACCCGCGCCTCATCCGAAGCTCTCCCGCTGGGCGGCGCGCACGTCACGCAGGTGCTGCTTGACCTGGGCCCGGCGGCGCTTGCGGGAGGCCCGGACCTCGCGCCTCATCTCGAAGCGGATCCGGTTGCGCGACTCCGCGGACAGCGCCCGGCGCAGCCCGTGCGCGAAGGCAGCGGTCTTGACCAGGGGGGCGCCGAGGGTGGCGCTGAGCACCAGCCGGTCGGGCACTTCGACAGGAGGTTCCGCCGGCACCTCGGCGCGGCCGATGTCGGTGATCACGTACTCGGTGACCTCGCGGACCGGGGCGGGCGCCGGGCGCGGGGTGAGCTCGTCGAGCCGCGCACGCAGGTCGTCGGCCTCGCGCTGGGCGGCGAGCAGCATCGCCTCGAGATCGGCGCGGCTGCGGCTGCGGCGTCGTACCAGCGCGACCAGCCCGACCACGAGCAGCGCCGCCAGGGCACCACCGATCGCTCCGACCAACGCCTCCATGAGGAGTGACCCTACCTGCCGCGGATCATCCGGCGGAGCCGCTCCCACCGTTCCTTCATCGCGGCCTCGGCGCCCAGCTCGGTCGGCTCGTAGTAGGTCGCCTCCTGGACCACGTCGGGGGCGTACTGCTGCTCCGCGATCCCGAACGGCTCGTCGTGGGAGTACTTGTAGGAGCGGCCGTGACCGAGCTTCTTGGAGCCGGCGTAGTGGGCGTCGCGCAGGTGCGGCGGCACCGCGCCGATCTTCCCCGCCCGTACGTCGGCCACGGCGGCGTCGATGGCCTTGATGACCGCGTTCGACTTGGGCGCCAGGGCCAGCTCGATGGTCGCCTGCGCCAGGTTGAGGCGGGCCTCGGGCATCCCGATCAGCTGGACCGCCTGGGCAGCCGCCACCGCGGTGGTGAGCCCCGCCGGGTGGGCCAGGCCGACGTCCTCGCTGGCCAGGATCACCAGCCGGCGGGCGATGAACCGCGGGTCCTCACCGGCCTCGATCATCCGGGCCAGGTAGTGCAGCGCCGCGTCCACGTCGGAGCCCCGCACGGACTTGATGAACGCGCTGATGACGTCGTAGTGCTGGTCACCCTGCCGGTCGTAGCGGACCGCCGCCCGGTCGACCGCGGTCTCGGCGGTCTTCAGGTCGATGCGGTCGGCCTCGTGCGCGGTCGCCGCGCCGGCGGCGGCCTCGAGGTAGGTCAGCGACCGGCGCGCGTCTCCCCCGGCCAGCCGGACCAGGTGGTCGCGGGCGTCCTCGTCGAGGCCGACGGTGCTGTTCAGCCCGCGCTCGTCGGCCAGGGCGCGGTCGATGACGTCGCGGATGTCGTCGTCGGTGAGCGGTTCCAGGGTCAGCAGCAGGCTGCGCGAGAGCAGCGGCGAGATCACCGAGAAGAACGGGTTCTCCGTCGTCGCGGCCACCAAGGTCACCCAGCGGTTCTCCACGCCCGGCAGCAGCGCGTCCTGCTGGGCCTTGGTGAACCGGTGCACCTCGTCGACGAAGAGCACCGTCTCCTGGCCGGTGGAGACCAGGCGGGCCCGGGCGGCGTCGATCGCGGCGCGGACCTCCTTGACCCCGGCGGCCACCGCGGACACCTCGACGAAGACCCGGTTGGTCTGGCCCGAGACGATCGCGGCGATCGTGGTCTTGCCCGTGCCCGGGGGTCCCCAGAGCAGCAGCGACATCGGCTGGTCGCCCTCGATCAGCCGGCGCAGCGGCGACCCCGCCGCGAGCAGGTGCTCCTGCCCCACGAGCTCGTCCAGCGTGCGCGGCCGCATCCGCACGGCCAGCGGGGCGGACGCGTGCGCGTTGCCGGCCAGGGTGCCGCCGCCGGCGGCCGGGGTCGCCGGGGCGGTCTCGAACAGCGCGTCGTCCACGGGGCCAGCCTACGGACGGGCGCTGACAGTGCTCAGCGGCCCGTGAACTGCTGGGTCTTCAGGTCGTACCAGCGGTCGTCGAAGCCGGGCTTGTTGAGCTGCTCGACCGGGGTGGCCCCGGGGACCGGGGAGCCCTGGGCGTCCACGCCGCAGACGTCCATGGTGACCGGGGTGGCCGGGTGCGCGCCGAGCTCGCCGGCGAAGTGGCAGGCGACCTTGTGCCGCGGGCCGATCTGCAGCAGCGGCGGCTCGACCTTGGCGCAGATCTCCTGGGCGAACTGGCAGCGGGTGCGGAACCGGCAGCCCGACGGCGGGTTGATCGGGCTCGGGACGTCGCCCTGCAGCCGGATCCGCTCGCGGCGACCTCCGATGGCGGCCTGCTTGACGTCCGGGACCGCGGAGAGCAGCGCCTGGGTGTACGGGTGGTGCGGGCGCTCGTAGAGCGTGTCCCGGTCGGCGATCTCGACGATCTTGCCCAGGTACATCACCGCGACCTCCGGGCAGAAGTGCCGGACGATCGCCAGGTCGTGGGCGATGAAGAGGAAGGAGATCCCGAACTCCTTCTGGACGTCCTGCAGCAGGTTCACCACCTGCGCCTGGATCGACACGTCCAGCGCGGAGACCGGCTCGTCGGCGACCAGCAGCTTGGGCTGCAGCGTCAGCGACCGGGCGATGCCGATGCGCTGGCGCTGCCCGCCGGAGAACTCGTGCGGGTACCGGTTGTAGTGCTCCGGGTTGAGGCCGACGACCTCGAGCAGCTCCTGGACCCGGGGCAGGATCTTGTCCCTCGGCACCACCTTGTGGATCGCCAGCGGCGCCCCCACGATCGCGCCGACGGTGTGCCGCGGGTTCAGCGAGGTGTACGGGTCCTGGAAGATCATCTGGATCTCCCGGCGGATCGGCTTCAGGTCGCCGGGCTTCGTCTGGGCGATGTCCTTGCCCTCGAAGCGGATGGCGCCGCCGGTCGGCTGGTAGAGCCGCGTCACCATCCGGCCGGTGGTCGACTTGCCGCAGCCGGACTCGCCGACCAGGCCCAGCGAGGTGCCCTTCTCGACCTGGAACGAGACGCCGTCGACGGCCTGGACGTGCCCGACCGTACGGCGGACCAGCCCGCTCGACTTGACCGGGAAGTACATCCGCAGGTTCTCGACCTCGAGGATCGGGTTCCCCGGGGTCGTGGACGGAGCCGCGCTCGGGGTCTCCTCAGCAGTGGCGGACATCAGCGCTCCTCAACCAGGTCCGGGGCGATCTCGGGAAGGATCTCGGACTGGTAGATCGATTCGGGGTCGGCCAGGTGGCACCGCTTCGTGTGCCCGGGACCGCGCTGGCCGGGCACCAGGTCCGGCAGCGTGGTCCGGCACAGGTCGCCGGGCACCTTGTCCTTGTGCGGGCAGCGCGGGTGGAACGAGCAGCCGCTCGGCGGGTTCAGCAGGCTCGGCGGGTTGCCGGGGATCGGGATCAGCCGGGCGTCGGTGTCCGCGGTGACGTCCGGGACGCTGGAGAGCAGCCCCCAGGTGTACGGCATCTCCGGGTGCACCAGGATCTCGTTGGTCGGCCCGTGCTCGACGGCCCGGCCGGCGTACATCACCAGCACGTCGTCGGCCATCTCGGCGACCACGCCCAGGTCGTGGGTGATGATGATGATCGCCGAGTTGAACTCGCGCTGCAGGTCCTGGAGCAGGTCCAGGATCTGCGCCTGGACGGTCACGTCCAGCGCGGTGGTCGGCTCGTCGGCGATGAGCAGGCCCGGGTCGTTGATCAGACCCATCGCGATCATCGCGCGCTGGCGCATGCCGCCGGAGAACTGGTGCGGGTAGTCGTCGACGCGCTGCTGCGCGTTCGGGATGCCGACGCGGTCGAGCATCTCGATGGCCCGCTTCTTCGCGGCACCCCTCGAGACGTCGTGGTGCACCTGGTAGGCCTCGGCGATCTGGTTGCCCACCGTGTAGTACGGGTGCATCGCCGAGAGCGGGTCCTGGAAGATCATCGCCACGTCGCGACCGCGGCGCTGCCGCATCTCGTCCGGGGTCAGCCCGAGCAGGTCGGTCCCCTCGAGCACGATCTCACCGGAGATCTGCGCGTTGGTGCCGTGGTGCAGGCCCATGATCGCCAGGCTGGAGACCGACTTGCCGGAGCCGGACTCCCCCACGATGCCGAGGGTCTTGCCGGCCTCCAGGTCGAAGGTGAGCCCGTTGACCGCCTTGACCAGGCCGTCGCTGGTCGGGAAGTGCACCTGCAGGTCGCGGACCGACAGGAAGGACGGAGCGGGCTCCGTCGCGCGAGACGCCATGCTGTCCATCATCCCTCTCAGGCCACCCGAACGCGTGGATCGATCACGGCGTACAACAGGTCGACGACGATGTTCGCCACGATCACGAACGTAGCCGCCAGCACCACGGTGCCGATGATCGTGGGCAGGTCGTAGGTCCGGTTCGCATCCACCACGAGCTTGCCCAGGCCGTTGAAGTTGAAGACGTACTCGGTAATGATCGCGCCGGCCAGCAGGCCCGCGAAGTCCAGGCCGGCCATGGTCACGATCGGGGTCAGCGCCCCCCGCAGGGTGTGCTTGACGAGCACCCTGCCCTTGGAGAGCCCCTTGGCGTTCGCCGTACGGATGTAGTCCTCGCTCATCGCCTCCAGCACGAAGGCGCGCGTCATCCGGACGTAGGCGGCCATGAAGACCACCGCCAGCGTCACCGCGGGCAGGAACAGGTTGGACAGCCAGGAGAACACCCCGCCGTCGGCGATGGAGGTGTACTCGGGTTTGTCCCACAGTCCCCACTTGATGGAGACGAACTTGAGCAGGATCAGGCCGATGAAGAAGGTCGGGAACGCATACAGCACCAGCGAGATCCCGACCAGGCCCCTGTCGATGAACGAGCCCTTGGTGAGCGCGGCGATGCAGCCGAGGGCGACGCCGCCGAGGAGCCAGAGGATGAGCGCGAAGACGGCCAGCGAGAGCGTGATCGGGAAGGCCCGCTTGATCTCCTCGTTGACCGTCTTGCTGTTCAGGACGGAGTAGCCGAAGCAGGGCGCCGGGCAGTGCGCGACCAGCTGCGGGGCGGCCTTGCGCAGCGCCGGGTCGTCGGGGTAGTCGCGACCCTTGAAGATCCCGACCATGAAGTCCTTCCACTGCTCGACAGCGGGCTTCTGGTAACCCAGCGCCTTCCGCGTCTGCTCCTTGATCGCGGGCGAGCAGTTCTTGCCGCACGCGAACTGGGCCGGGTCGACCGGCGAGGCGAAGAACAGCAGGAAGGTGACCAGGCTCATCACGATGAGCATGATCACGCCGGCGATCACGCGGCGGACGATGAAGGCGAACACGCTGTATCACTCCGAACAGTGGACAAGGGCTGCCGCGGGGTGACGCGGCACGGGTTCGGCCGGACTGCAGGTTCTCAGGTCCGGCCGGTGGCCCGGGCTGGCCGGGCTGCCGATGATCGACAGCCCGGCCAGACCAGGTTCGTTACTGGTGTCTCAGCAGCTTCCCTTGAGGCCGATCAGGCCCAGGTCCGGGAAGGAGTTCGACGCCGGGGTGACGTGGAAGTCGACGTTCGAACCGGCGAGCCAGTTGAACTTCGAGATCTCCAGCGGCATGTAGACCATGTCCTTGGCCAGGATGTCGTCCGCGGCCTGCAGCGCCGAGATCTGCGCGTCGAGGTCGGTGGAGTTCTGAGCCTCGGAGATCTTGGCGTTGAAGTCCTTGCCGACGTACTTGCCGTAGTCCTGACCCAGCGAGCCGGAGGTGATGTTGGCACGCGAGTCGAACAGCGGCGGCAGGACGGTCATCGGCGACGGCCAGTCAGCACCCCAGCCGGCCCAGCCCACGTCGTAGTTGTGGTCGGGCTTCTGGATGTTGCTGTAGTAGACGTCACCCTCGGGCGACAGCGAGACAGCGAAGCCGGCCTTGTCCCAGGTCGCCTTCAGCGCGGCGGCCTGCTTGTCGGCGGTGTCGCTCTGCGGGTACCGCAGGTCGAGCTTGTACGGCATCTTGACGCCCGCGTCGGAGAGGATCTTCTTGGCGGCCTCGGGGTCACCCGCGAGCGGGATGTCCTTGTAGACCGGGTTCTCCTTGTAGCCGGCAACCGTCGGGTTCACGACCGAGTAGGCCGGGATGTAGGCCCGGTCGCCACCACCAGCGTTGATCCAGCCCTCGCGGTTGGTCGCGGTGGCCAGCGCCTGCCGGACCGGGAGGTCCAGCTTCTTGGTGTTGAACCACAGGTAGTCGACGTACGGCGACTCGGGGTTCTGGTACCGGTCCTGCGCACCCGGGATCTGGCTGAACATCGACGGCGGGATGCGGTTGTCGCTGACGGTGCACTTCGCGGTGCCGCTGTCGGCGAACAGCGCGTCGTACGTCGTCTCCTGCTTGTCACCGATCTGGAAGGTGATCTTGTCCGGCAGGGCCTTGCGGCTGTCGGTCTCGTCGTTGCCGTACTCCGGGTTGCGCACCAGGGTGCCGCCCGAGGCCTTGTCCCAGGTCCCCTCGAGCATGTACGGCCCGTTGGAGAAGATCTGGTAGTTGGACTTGTCGCCCTGGTCCTTGTCGGCCCGGTACGGCGACATCATGTGCAGCGCGGCGATCGCCAGCGGGAAGTCCGGCCACGGCTTGTTGAACCGGTAGGTGATCGTGTTGCCCTCGCAGGTCACGGCCTTGTCGTACAGGTCCTGGCCGACCTTGGTGTAGGGCCCCTTGTACTTCGGGGTGCCGTCGGCGTCGGCCGGGATGTCCAGGTAGGACAGCACGTAGAAGGACGGACCGCCGGTGATGACGTCGGTGGCGAAGTTGCGGGAGGCGCCGTACTTGACGTCCTCGCAGGTGACGGGCTTGCCGTCCTGCCACTTCACGCCGTCGCGGACGGTGAACTTCCAGACCTTGCCACCCTCCTCGCTGGTGCCGGTGTCGGTGGCGAGGTCCGCGATCGGCTTCGCCGACTCGACCGGGTCGTCGCTGTCACCGAACGTCACCAGCTCGCGGTACACCAGCCGGCTCTGCTTGGAGATGTCGGTACCCACGTAGGTGCGCTGCGGGTCCCAGTGGTCAATCGGGTCCTCGACCTTGAAGAACAGGGTGCCACCCTTGCTGGCGCCACTGGACTTCCCGCCGCCGTCACCCTTGTTGTCATCGCTGCTACCGCAGGCCGCAAGTGCCCCCGACAGCAACAGCGAACCCGCGGTGACCGCGATGATTCGCTTCTTGAAACTGGCCATTGCCTCTCCTTTGTCGCGTGCGGGCTGGTGCCCATCACCTCTGACGTCGCCCAGGTATGGCGGGCGCCATCATGTCCCTGTGCCGAGGGCGGTTGCGGAGTCCTCGTCCGCAGCCGTCATCGGTGTCCCTTCGGATCCAGCGCGTCCCGGAGACCGTCGCCGAGCAGGTTGAAGCTGACGACGATCACCATGATCAGGAACGCCGGGAAGAAGAAGAAGAAGAAGTCGTTCTGCGAGTAGTTGATCGAGCCGGTGAGCACGTTGCCCAGCGTCGGTGTCGGCGGCTTGATGCCGACGCCCAGGTAGTTCAGCGCCGCCTCGGCGGAGATGTACGTCGGCATCGTGATGGTGAACGAGACCAGCAGCGGCGCCCACAGGTTCGGCAGGATCTCCTTGAAGTACAGCCGCATCCGGGAAGCACCCATCAGCTTGGCCGCCTCGATGAACTCGCGCTCGCGGATGGAGAGCACCTGGCCGCGAACGATGCGCGCGACGTAGGGCCAGCCGAAGAACCCGAGGATCAGGATGACGTAGAGGCCGTTGGCCTTGTCCCCGTCCGGCACGTGCAGCTTGTCGGTGAGGATCGCGATGAACAGCGGCGAGAGCGCCAGCAGCATCAGCGTCTGCGGGAAGGACAGGATCAGGTCGATCAGCCGGCCGATGGCGCTGTCCACCAGGCCGCGCGAGGCGCCGGCGATGATGCCGAAGATCGCGCCGAGGCCGACGGTGATGATGGTCGCGGAGAGCGCGATCACCAGCGAGAAGGTGACGCCGTACCAGACCCGGGAGAGCACGTCGCGGCCGATGCCCGGCTCGACCCCGAGCCAGTGGTGCCACGAGATGCCGCCCCACGAGCCCTTCGGCAGGGTGAACTCGTCGAGCAGGTTGTCCTTGCCGGTGTTGTGCGGCGTGTTCGGGTCCAGGACCCCGAAGTGCACCAGGAACGGTGCCGCCAGGGCGCCGAGGAAGTAGATCGCCACGACCGCGAACGCGATCATCGACAGCTTGTCCTTGCGGAACCGCATGATCGCCAGCTGCATCGGCGAACGGCCGACAACCTTCGTGACGGTGGCTTCACCCTCCACCGGCGGAGCCGCGTGGGTCTCCAGGTCCGTTGCCGGGAGTGTCATCATCACCTCGAAGCCGAGTCATCACGGATGTAACGCAGGCCACGTCAGCCTGCGTCGTCCGTGACACTAGGTGCAAAGGTGACCGAAACGCGATACCGACGCGGTAACGATCTGATTTCGACCCGGCAAAGCATCCGGCCAGATCAGCCTACGGCTGCGTTTCGTTCTCCGGACGGGCGTCTACACCGGCTTCCTTGCGCTGCTCGGGCGTGATCGGCGCCGGTGCTGCGGTCAGCGGGTCGTATCCGCCGCCCGACTTCGGGAACGCGATCACGTCGCGGATCGAGTCCGCGCCGGCGAGCAGCGCGACGATCCGGTCCCAGCCCAGCGCGATGCCGCCGTGCGGCGGGGCGCCGTACTTGAAGGCCTCCAGCAGGAACCCGAACTTCTCCTCGGCCTGCTCCTCGTCGATGCCCATCAGCGCGAAGACGCGCTTCTGCACGTCACGTGCGTGGATACGGATCGAGCCACCGCCGATCTCGTTGCCGTTGCAGACGATGTCGTAGGCCCACGCCAGCGCGTTGCCCGGGTCCTTGTCGAAGTCCTCGACGTCCTGCGGCGAGGTGAAGGCGTGGTGCACCGCGGTCCACTCGCCGTGGCCGACCGCGACGTCGCCGGCAGCGGTCGCCTCCTGGGCGGGCTCGAGCAACGGCGCGTCCACGACCCAGGTGAACGCCCAGGCGGACTCGTCGATCAGCCCGCAGCGGCGTCCGATCTCCAGCCGGGCGGCGCCGAGCAGCGCGCGGCTCGACTTCACCGGACCGGCCGCGAAGAAGATGCAGTCTCCGGGGCTCGCGCCGACGTGCGCGGCCAGGCCGGCCGCCTCGGTCTCGGAGAGGTTCTTGGCCACCGGGCCGCCCAGGGTGCCGTCCTCGGCGACGAGCACGTAGGCCAGGCCCTTGGCGCCGCGCTGCTTGGCCCAGTCCTGCCACGCGTCCAGCTGCTTGCGCGGCTGGCTCGCTCCCCCGGGCATCACCACGGCTCCGACGTACGGCGCCTGGAAGACCCGGAACGTCGTCTCGGCGAAGTAGTCGGTGCACTCGACAAGCTCCTGGCCCATCCGCAGGTCGGGCTTGTCCGACCCGAACCGCTTCATCGCGTCGGCGAAGGTGATCCGCGGGATCGGCGTCGGCACCTGGTAGCCGATGAGGCCCCAGAGCGCGACCAGGATCTCCTCGGTCAGCGCGATCACGTCGTCCTGCTCGACGAAGCTCATCTCGATGTCGAGCTGGGTGAACTCCGGCTGCCGGTCGGCACGGAAGTCCTCGTCGCGGTAGCAGCGCGCGATCTGGTAGTACCGCTCCATGCCGGCCACCATGAGCAGCTGCTTGAACAGCTGCGGGCTCTGCGGCAGCGCGTACCAGGAGCCGGGCTGCAGCCGCGCGGGCACCAGGAAGTCGCGGGCACCCTCCGGGGTGGACCGGGTCAGCGTCGGCGTCTCGATCTCCACGAAGTCGTGGGCGCCGAGCACTCCACGCGCGGCCGCGTTCACCTGGGAGCGCAGCCGGATCGCCTTGTTGGGGCCGCTCCGGCGCAGGTCCAGGTAGCGGTGCTTCAGGCGCGCCTCCTCGCCGACCTCCACGAAGTCGTCGATCGGGAACGGCAGCGGCGCCGCCTCGCTGAGCACCTCGACGTCCTGGGCGACCACCTCGACCTCGCCGGTCGGAAGGTTCGGGTTGACGTTGCGCTCCTCGCGGGCGACCACCTCGCCGGTGACCTTGAGGCAGAACTCGTTGCGCAGCCGGTGCGCGACGCCATCATCCCGGATCACGACCTGGACGATCCCGCTGGCGTCGCGGAGGTCGATGAACGTCACCCCGCCGTGATCGCGCCGGCTGGCCACCCAGCCGGCGAGGGTCACGGTCTGGCCGACGTGCTCGGCACGCAGGGTGCCGGCGTCGTGGGTGCGGATCACTGGTTCGTCTCCTGGGTCGTGATGGCGGTCGTGATGGTGGGTCGTACGTCGGACGCGGGTGGCGCCCAGGTGTCCGGGTCGATGCCGACCTGGTCACCGCTGCGGATGTCCTTGATCTGCGGGCCGTCCTCCGTCGAGAAGAGAACGTACGGGATGCCCCGGCGCTCGGCGTACCGGATTTGCTTGCCGAACTTCTGCGGCGACGCGGCCACCTCGCACGGGATCCCGCGCGCCCGCAGCCGCCCGGCCAGCGCGTCGGATTCCGGCCGGCTCTCCTCGTCGGTCAGCGCGACGAGCACGACGCTCGGCACCGAGCGGTCCGCGACCAGCGCGCCGGAGTTGAGCAGCGGCACCAGCAGCCGGCTGACGCCGAGCGAGATCCCCACGCCCGGGTAGGTGTTCTTGCCGTCGCTGGCGAGCGCGTCGTACCGCCCGCCGGAGCAGATCGAGCCGAGCGACTCGTGGCCGTCCAGCCGGGTCTCGAAGACGGTGCCGGTGTAGTAGTCCAGTCCGCGGGCGATCTTGAGGTCGGCCTCGATCCGGACCCGGTCGGTGACCAGCGGCGCGCAACCGCGGACCAGGGCGGCCAGCTCGTCGAGGCCCTCGTCGAGCAGCGGGTGCTCGACCCCGAGGCCGCGCACCTTGCCCACGAAGGAGTCGTCCGTGGTGCAGATGGTGGCCAGCTCGAGGCACCGGTCGGCCTGCGACTCGCTCAGCCCGGACTCGACCAGCTGGGTGCGGACAACGTCGGCCGGCAGCTTGTCGAGCTTGTCGATGAGACGCATCGTCTCGTCGAGGTCCGGCACCCCCAGGCCGGCGTAGAAGCCCTGGATCAGCTTGCGGTTGTTCACCTGCAGCCGGAAGCCGGGCAGGAAGGTCAGCCGCGACAGCGCGTCCAGCATCACCCGGGCGACCTCGACGTCGTGGTGCACCGGCAGCTCCCCGACCCCGACCACGTCGATGTCGGCCTGGGTGAACTCGCGGTAGCGGCCCTCCTGCGGCCGCTCGCCGCGCCAGGCCTTCTGGATCTGGTAGCGCCTGAACGGGAACTCCAGCTTGCCCGCGTTCTCCAGCACGTAGCGGGCGAACGGCACGGTCAGGTCGAAGTGCAGACCGACGCCGGCGTCCTTCCCCGCGTCCTCGTCCTGCAGCCGCTTGAGGAGGTAGACCTCCTTGGAGGTGTCTCCCTTGCGCAGCAGCTGGTCCAGCGGCTCGACGGCACGGGTCTCGATGTTCACGAACCCGTGCAGCTCGAAGACCTCGGCCAGCGTGTCGAGCACGGTGGTCTCGACGAAGCGCTGGGCGGGCAGCAGCTCGGGATACCCGCTGAGCGGGGTGGGCTTGGCCATCTGTCAGAGTCCTCGTGAAACGCGACCGACGGCGTTGTCGTCGATCAGGTCGAGCAGGAACGGGTTGGTGGCGCGCTCGCGGCCGATCGAGGTCTGCTCGCCGTGTCCCGGGAGCACCACGATGTTGTCGGCCAGCGGCAGCACCTTGTCGCGCAGGCTGCGCAGCATCGTCGGATGGTCGCCGCCGGGCAGGTCGGTCCGGCCGATCGAGCCGGCGAAGAGCAGGTCGCCGGAGAACATCAGCTCGGCGATGTCCTGGTCGTGGTACGGCGTGCGGAACACCACGCTGCCCGCGGTGTGCCCGGGCGTGTGGTCGACCAGGAACTCGATCCCGGCGAGCTCCAGGGTCTGCCCGTCGCCGAGCTCCTCGACCTTGTCCGGCTCGGCGAACTCGTACTTCCCGCCGAGCAGCATCGCGGTGGTCTCCGCGGACATGCCGGCCATCGGGTTGGCCAGCAGGTGCCGGTCGTTCGGGTGGATGTACGCCGTGGCGTCGTACGTGCCCGCCACCGGCGCCACGCACCACATGTGGTCGACGTGCCCGTGCGTGACCAGCACGGAGACAGGCTTGAGCCGGTGCTCGGCGATCACCTGGGCCACGCCGTCGGCGGCGTCCTTGCCCGGGTCGACGACCACGCACTCGGCGCCGGGCCCGGTGGCGACCACGTAGCAGTTCGTGCCCCACGGACCGGCGGGGAATCCTGCGATGAGCACGGAACACTCTTTCCTGGGTACGGCGGGCGGGTGGGCGTCTGGCCAAGCCTACTGTCCCGAACCGGTCGCCCCGCGACCGCGCATGCGTACGATGAACCCCGCAACAGGTGCTCAGATGGCGATCAGGAACGCAGAGGGGCGAGAAGTGACCGCGCAGGGCAACGAACACGACAGCTACGGCCGCGTTGACGCGGACGGGACTGTCTACGTCCGGTTGGGTGACGAGGAACGGGCCGTCGGGCAGTACCCCGAGGGCACGGCGGAGGAGGCGATGGCCTTCTTCACCAAGCGTTTCGAGGGACTCGTCTTCGAGGTCCAGCTGCTGGAGCAGCGGATCCGGGGCGGGGCGATGTCACCGGACGAGGCCACCAAGTCGATCCAGAAGGTCGCCGTCCAGCTCGAGGAGCCGCACTGCGTCGGCGACGTCAAGGGCCTGCTCGCCCGGCTGAACGCGCTCAAGCCCATCGTCGGGCTGCAGCGCGAGCAGCGTCGCGAGGACCGGGCACGCAAGCAGGAGGAGTCCCGGGACCGCAAGGCCGCCATCGTCGCCGAGGCCGAGTCGATCGCGGCCGGCAAGGACTGGCGCAACGGCGCGAACCGGCTGCGCGACCTGCTCGCCGAGTGGAAGGAGCTCCCGCGGCTGGACAAGTCCAGCGACGACGAGCTCTGGCACCGCTTCTCCAGCGCCCGTACGTCGTACACCCGTGCTCGCAAGGCGCACTTCGCCGAGCTGTCGGAGAAGCGCGAGGGCGCTCGCGTGATCAAGGAGAAGCTGGCCAAGGAGGCCGAGGCGCTCCAGAACTCCACCGAGTGGGGGCCGACCGCGGCGCAGTTCCGTCAGCTGATGCAGGAGTGGAAGGCCGCCGGCCCCGCGCCCAAGGACGTCGACGACGCCCTCTGGAAGCGGTTCCGCGGCGCCCAGGACGTCTTCTTCGCCGCACGCGACGCAGCCAATGCCGAGCTGGACCAGGAGTTCGCCGCGAACGCCGAGGTGAAGCAGGCGCTGCTGGTCGAGGCCGAGGCGCTGCTCCCGGTCACCGACCTGGCCGCCGCCAAGCGCGCCTTCCGCGAGATCGCCGAGAAGTGGGACGCGGCCGGCAAGGTCCCCCGCGACCAGATCAAGCCGCTGGAGAACCGGATCCGCAAGGTCGAGCAGGAGATCCGAGCGCTCGAGGACGCCGAGTGGCGCAAGAGCGACCCGGAGAAGTCGGCCCGCGCCGACGGCATGGTCGGCCAGCTCGAGGACGCGATCGCCAAGATCGAGAAGGACCTGGAGAAGGCCCGCGCCGCCGGGAACGAGAAGAAGGTCCGCGACCTCGAGGAGAACCTGGAGTCGCGGCGGCAGTTCCTGGAGATGGCCCGGAAGACCGCCTCAGAGTTCTCCTGAGCCTCACACGCTGCGCCGCCGACGCCGTCTGGACTGACGAGCCCCTGCGAGCGCAGCGAGCAGGCGAGGAGGGAAGACGGCGTCTCCAGGGCGGCGCAGCACGCCCGAGCGGAGCGAGGGCAATTCAGTGCGTGACCCTGTAGGCGTCGTACACGCCGTCGATGCTTCTCACTGCCTTCAAGAGCGCGCCCAAATGTTTTGGATCGCCCATCTCAAACGTGAACTTGCTCTTCGCGACCCGGTCCCGAGTCGTGTTCAGCGACGCCGACAGGATGTTCACGTGCTGGTCGGAGAGCACCAGCGTGATGTCCGAGAGCAGCCGGGCGCGATCCAGCGCCTCCACCATGATCTGCACCAGGAACGTCGAGGACGAGGTCGGTGCCCACTCCACCTCGACGAGCCGCTCCGGCTGGCCGAGCAGGTCCGCGGCGTTGGTGCAGTCGCGGCGGTGCACCGAGACGCCCGAGCCGCGGGTGACGAAGCCGATGATGTCGTCGCCGGGCACCGGGGTGCAGCACTTGGCCAGCTTGACCAGCACGTCGCTGGCCCCCATCACGATGACCCCGGAGTCGCCCGGCGTCCGGGTCTTGGCCGAGCGCCGTGGCCGGGTGATCGTGACGGCCTCGGCCAGGTCCTCGGCGGCACCCTCCTGCCCGCCGTACAGGTCCAGGATCTTGCGCACCACCGACTGCGCGCCGAGGTTGCCCTCCCCCACGGCCGCGTAGAGCGCGGAGACGTCGGCCAGCCGCAGGTCGTGCGCCACCTGGGTGAGCGACTCGTGCGTCATCACCCGCTTGAGGGGCAGGCCCTCCTTGCGCATCAGCCGGGCGATCTGGTCCTTGCCCTGCTCGATGGCCTCCTCGCGGCGCTCCTTGGTGAACCAGTGCCGGATCTTGCTGCGCGCCCGCGGTGACTTGACGAAGCCCAGCCAGTCGCGGCTCGGGCCGGCGTTGGGCGCCTTCGAGGTGAACACCTCGACCACGTCGCCGTGCTCCAGCCGGGACTCCAGCGGCACCAGCCGGCCGTTGACCCGGGCGCCGATCGTGTGGTGCCCGACCTCGGTGTGGATCGCGTAGGCGAAGTCGATCGGCGTCGACCCGGTGGGCAGGCCGATGACATCGCCGCGCGGGGTGAAGACGTAGACCTCGGCGGCGTTGATCTCGAAGCGCAGCGACTCCAGGAACTCGCCCGGGTCCTCGACCTCGCTCTGCCAGTCGAGCAGCTGGCGCACCCAGGGCATGTCGGACTGGCCGGTCTCGGCGAGCGACTTGTCGGTGTCGCGGCCCTCGCGGGTGTCCTCCTTGTACTTCCAGTGCGCGGCGACGCCGTACTCCGCGCGCCGGTGCATGGCGAAGGTGCGGATCTGCATCTCCACCGGCTTGCCCTGCGGTCCGATGACGGTGGTGTGCAGCGACTGGTAGAGGTTGAACTTCGGCATCGCCACGAAGTCCTTGAACCGTCCCGGGATCGGGTTCCAGCGGTTGTGCAGCACGCCGAGGACGCCGTAGCAGTCGGGGTCGTTGTCGACCAGGATCCGGATGCCGACCAGGTCGTAGATGTCGGTGAAGTCCCGGCCGCCGTGGATCATCTTCTGGTAGATCGAGTAGTAGTGCTTCGGCCGGCCGGTCACCCGGGCCTTGATCTTGGCGCTCTTCAGGTCCGCCTCGACCACCGAGATCACCTGGCGCATGAACTGGTCGCGCGAGGGGGCCCGCTCGGCGACCATCCGGACGATCTCGTCGTAGATCTTCGGGTGCAGGGTGGCGAACGCCAGGTCCTCCAGCTCCCACTTGATCGTGTTCATGCCCAACCGGTGGGCCAGCGGGGCGTAGATCTCCAGGGTCTCGCGGGACTTGCGCTCCTGGGTCTCGGCCTTCACGTAGCGCAGCGTGCGCATGTTGTGCAGCCGGTCGGCGAGCTTGATGACGAGGACGCGGATGTCGCGGCTCATCGCCACGATCATCTTGCGGATCGTCTCCGACTGCGCCGAGTCGCCGTACTTGACCTTGTCCAGCTTGGTGACGCCGTCGACGAGCTGGGCGACCTCGTCGCCGTACTCCGAGCGCAGCTGGTCCAGCGTGTACGGCGTGTCCTCGACCGTGTCGTGCAGCAGCGAGGCGACCAGGGTCGGCTCGGTCATGCCGATGTCGGCGAGGATCGTGGTCACCGCGAGCGGGTGGGTGATGTAAGGGTCACCGCTCTTGCGCATCTGACCGCGGTGCAGCCGCTCGGCGGTGTTGTACGCCCGCTCCAGCAGGGCCAGGTCGGCCTTCGGGTGGTTGGCGCGGACCGCGCGGAAGAGCGGCTCGAGCTCGGGGTTGCCCACCTGGCTGCGCGTGCCGATCCGGGCGAGCCGGGCGCGGACGCCGCGGGCGCCGGTCAGGGCGGGGCCCGGAGGAGGTGCCGGAGCGGGGGCAGGGGGGCTCGCGGGTGCGTCCGCGATGACCTTTTCCTCCGCCATGCAGGAAGTTTAGTCAGAGCGTGCGCAGGGCGGTGAGCCGAAGGTCGCCCAGGGCCTGCCGTCCGTGCAGGAACGAGAGCTCGATCAGCACCGCGAGCGCGTGCACGCTCGCCTCGCAGCGCGCCACGAGCTCGGTGGTCGCCCGGGCGGTCCCGCCGGTGGCGAGCACGTCGTCGACGAGCAGCACCCGCTCCCCCGGCGCGAGCGCGTCGGTGTGCATCTCGAGGGTCTCCTCGCCGTACTCGAGCGCATAGCTGACGGCGTACGTCGCCGAGGGCAGCTTGCCCGGCTTGCGCACCGGCACGAATCCGACGCCCAGTGCCAGCGCGACCGGGGCGGCGAGGATGAACCCGCGCGCCTCCATGCCGACGACCTTGTCGACGACGGTGGTGCCGTCGGCGTCCCGGCCCGCGTCGGCGAGCGCCTGCACCACCGCGGTGAAGCCGGCGTGGTCGTCGAGCAGCGGGGTGATGTCCTTGAACATCACGCCCGGCTGGGGGAAGTCCGGGACGTCGCGGACGAGCCCGTCGATGAGGGCGGTCAGGTCCTGGCTCATCGCGCTACTTGGTGCGCTTGGAGCGCGGCTGCCGGCTCGGCTGGTTCCGCTTCGCCGAGCCCGACTGCTCCACCGGTGCCTTCTGCGCCGGCGCGGTGCGGCCGGACCCGGTCGCCTCCGGACGGCGCTCGGCTCGCTGCGGCGTCTCCGGCTCGTCGTCGTCCTCGGCGGTCAGCACGGCGGTGCCACCGAAGCCGGACGGCTCCTCGGAGACCGGCATCCCCTCGCTGAACACCGGCACGTTGGCGTAGCGGTCGATGTCACGCTTCTGCCGCGCCTTGGCCCGGCGCTCCTGCTCGGTGACCTCCTTCTCGCGCGCCTTCAGCTGCACCAGCAGCGGGGTCGCGATGAAGATCGAGGAGTAGGCACCGACCGCCATGCCGACGAACAGCGCGAGCGCGAGGTCCTTGAGCGGGCCGTCGCCGAGGTTGACCACACCGACGTAGAGCAGCGCGCCGACCGGCAGCAGCGCGACGACCGAGGTGTTGATCGAGCGCACCAGCGTCTGGTTGACCGCCAGGTTGGCCAGCTGGGCGTAGGTACGCCGGCTCTGTCGCAGGTTCTTGGTGTTCTCGCGGATCTTGTCGAAGACCACGACGGTGTCGTAGAGCGAGAAGCCGAGGATGGTCAGGAAGCCGGTGACGGTGGCGGGCGTGACCTCGAAGCCGGAGAGCGCGTAGACGCCCACGGTGATGAGGATGTCGTGGGCCAGCGCGACGATGCCGGCCACCGACATCTTCCACTCCCGGAAGTAGCCCCAGATCAGGAGCACCACCAGGATCAGGAAGATGATGAGGCCCTTGACCGCGCGGTTGGCCACCTCGTGACCCCAGCTGGCGCCGACCTCCGAGGTCGAGATCTTGCTCTCCGGGACGTTCATCTCGTCGGCGATCGCGGCCGACACCTTGTCCGCGTCGTCGTTGGACATCGTCTTGGTGGTGACCTTGATGGTCTCCCCGGACGTGTTCACGACCGGCGCGTCGGCCGCCTGGATGCCGGTGCCGGCGACGGCGTCACGGATCTTGTCGGCGTTGCCCTGGGTGATCTCCGACTTCGGCAGCGAGACCGAGTACTCGACGCCGCCCTTGAACTCGATGCCGAGGTTGAGCCCCTTGACGAAGAGGCCGAGCAGCGCGACCACGATGAGGACCCCGGAGATCGTGTACCAGGTCCACTTCCGGCCGACGAAGTCGATCGACCGGCGGCCGTCGTACAGCTCGGTGCCGAGCCTGCTGAAGCGTCCCATCAGGCCTTACCTCCCACGAGTCGCGACGGGGCCGTGACCGGCTCGTCCATCCCGAGCGTCTCCGAGGAGAGTCCGGAGAACCGGTGTCCGCCGTTGAAGAACTTCTGCTTGGCCAGCAGGGTCACCATCGGCTTGGTGAAGAAGAAGAACACCGCGACGTCGATGATCGTGCTGATGCCGAGCGCGAACGCGAAGCCGCGGACCACGCCGATGGCGAAGATGTAGAGCACCACCGCGGCCAGGAACGAGACCGCGTCCGCGGCCAGCGTGGTGTTCCGGGCTCGCACCCAGCCTGCCTCGACCGCGACCCGCATCGACTTCCCGTCGCGCATCTCGTCACGGATGCGCTCGAAGTAGACGATGAACGAGTCCGCGGTGATGCCGACCGCGACGATCAGACCGGCGATGCCGGGCAGTGTCAGCGCGAAGCCGGCCGCCTTGGCCAGGATCAGCACCACCGCGTAGGTGACCGCGGCCGCGATGACGAGCGAGGCGATCACCACCAAGCCGAGACCGCGGTAGTAGAGCAGGCAGTAGATCATCACGATCAGCAGGCCGATGATGCCGGCCAGGATGCCCGCGTCGAGCTGGTTGCCGGCCAGGGTCGCGCCGACGGTCTCGGTGGTCACGTTCTGGTCGAACTTCACCGGCAGCGCGCCGTACTTGAGCGAGTTGGCCAGCGAGGTCGCGCTCTCCTGGTTGAAGGACCCGGTGATCTGCGCGGTCCCGTCCGGAATCACGCCGTCGAAGCCGGGCGCGGAGAGGACCTGGCCGTCAAGCACGATCGCGAACCGCTTGCCGTTGTTGACAAGTACTCGGCTGACCGCGGCGAAGTCCTTGGTCGGCTGCCCCCCCCTGAGCTTGAGCTGCACGCCCCACTGGGTCACATTCCCCTGCGGCGGGAAGGCCGAGGCCGACTTGAGCTGGGTGCCGAGGATCAGTGCCTGGGAGAGCAAGTACTTGTTGCCCGCCGCGTCGCAGGTGATCAACGGCCTGTCGGGATCGTCGGCGAGCGCGGCCGGCGCCGTGCCCTTCTTCGGGCAGGCGAAGGTCGCGATGTCCTGCTGGCACCCAACCGGCGCGCTGTCCTGCCAGGCCAGCAGCAGGTCCACCTTCGACTTGCCCTTCGTGGACGCCGCGTCGGTCGGGATTCCCGCGCAGTTGCCGCTGGCTGTCGGCGTGGTCGGCAGCTCCAGCGGCTTGGTCGGGGTCGCCGCCGGGGTGGGCGTCGGGCTCGGGGTGTCGGCCGCGCGCACGTCCACGTTCGGCGCCGAGCGGCCCTTCGGGGTCGCGGTGGCCTTCGCCGTCGGGCTGGTGGTCGGCGTGCTCGACGGCTTCGGGGTCGCCGTACCGCTGGGCGTGGCCGTCGGCGTGCTCGTCGCCGGCGGTTGCGCCTCGATCACACCGGCTACGAGCCGGAACCGCAGCTGCGCGGTGCGCTTGACCGAGTCGACGAGGTTCTTCCGGTTCTTCCCGGGGATCTCGACGATGATGTTGCGGCTGCCCTGAGTCGTCACCTCGGCCTCGGTGACACCGTTCCCGTTGACCCGGGACTCGATGATGTTCTTGGCCTCTTTGAGCTTGTCGGCGCTGAGCGACTTGTTCGTCGCCTGAAGCGTGATCCGGGTGCCGCCGGCGAGGTCGAGCCCGAGCTGCGGCTTCCACGTCTTCCCGAGCGCGGCGAAGCCGTACAGCGCCGCCACGCAGAGGAAGAAGATCAGCAGGGTGCGTCCCGGGCGGGACGTCTTCTTGGCCACGTCTTCAGCTCTCCTCGTCGGCTTCAGGCTTGGTCTCGTCGTGGGGCTCCGCCTCCGGCACCCGCCGTACGACGACCTGGCGGGCCACCGTGATGACCGTGCCAGGGGCGATCTCCAGTGTGACCCGGTCGTCCTCGACGGAGCGAACCGTGCCGAAGATCCCGGCCGAGATGATGACCTCGTCGCCGACCTCGAGCTCGTGCTGCAGCGAGGTCACCCGCTGCTGCGAGGCCCGCGCCGGGCGCAGCACGATGAGCCAGAAGCCCACGAGGGCGATCAGGATCACCAGCAGGGTGAGCTCGGGAGGCACGTCGAAGACTTTCGTTCGGGATCTGGCGGGCAGGGACGCACGCCACAGGGGCGCCGCGTCACCGACGGTGAAGTGTAACCATCCTGTTGGCCGCTGACCGACTCACCGGTAAATCGGGGGCATTCAGTCGAACAAGGTTCCCTCCGCGTACGGCGCACCGCGGGGAACCTCCAGCCCCAGGTGTGCCCACGCGGCCGGCGTGGCGACCCGTCCCCGCGGTGTCCGCGCGAGCAGGCCGGTGCGCACCAGGAACGGCTCGGCCACCTCCTCGACGGTCTCCCGCTCCTCCCCGACGGCGACCGCGAGGGTGCCGATGCCGACCGGGCCACCGCCGAACTTGGTGCACAGCGCGCCGATGACCGCACGGTCGAGCCGGTCCAGGCCCGACTCGTCGACCTCGAAGAGCTCCAGCGCGCGCCGCGCGATGTCGCGGGTGACCACGCCGTCGGCGCGCACCTGGGCGTAGTCGCGCACCCGCCGCAGCAGCCGGTTCGCGATCCGCGGCGTGCCCCGGGACCGGGAGGCGATCTCGGCGGTGCCGTCGGGCTCGGTGCTGACCTCGAGCAGCCCGGCCGAGCGCCGTACGATCCGCTCCAGCTCTCCCGGCTCGTAGAACTCCAGGTGCGCGGTGAAGCCGAACCGGTCCCGCAGCGGCCCGGGCAGCAGCCCTGCACGGGTGGTGGCACCGACCATCGTGAACGGCGGGATCTCCAGCGGGATCGCCGTCGCGCCGGGCCCCTTGCCGATCACCACGTCGACCCGGAAGTCCTCCATCGCCAGGTACAGCATCTCCTCGGCAGGCCGCGTCATCCGGTGGATCTCGTCGACGAAGAGCACGTCGCCCTCGTTGAGACCGGACAGGATCGCGGCCAGGTCGCCCGCGTGCGTGATCGCGGGCCCGCTGGTCAGCCGCAGCGGCGCCGACATCTCGGCGGCGATGATCATCGCCAGCGTGGTCTTGCCCAGGCCCGGCGGGCCCGAGAGCAGCACGTGATCGGGCGTCCGGTTCCGGGAGCGGGCGGCCTCCAGCACCAGGGAAAGCTGCTCGCGGACGCGTTCCTGGCCGATCACCTCGTCCAGCGAGCGTGGTCGCAGGGCGGCCTCGACCGCGCGCTCGTCGGGATCGGCGTCGGCGTCGGTGGCCCGCCTCTCCAGGTACGCCAGCTCGGCCGCCTCCAGAGCGTCGTTCTCGCTCATGTCTTGCTCAGTGCCTGCAGGGCCAGGCGGAGCAGCCGGGCCACGTCCGGGTCGCCGTTGACCTCGGGCGCGACCGCGGCGACCGCCTTGTCGGCTTCCTTGGCCGACCAGCCCAGGCCGACCAGGCCGGCGTGCACCTGGCCCTCCCACGCCGCCGCCGGGGCAGCCACGGGCTTGCCGGCCACCACCGAGCCAGGAGCGCCGATCCGGTCGCGCAGCTCCAGGATGATCCGCTGGGCGCCCTTCTGGCCGATGCCCGGGACGGCGGTCAGGGTCTTCACGTCGTCGTGGGCGACGGCGGCCCGGATCCGGTCGGGGCTCAGCACCGCGAGCATCGCCTGGGCCAGCTTGGGTCCGACTCCGCTGGCGGTCTGGACGAGCTCGAACATCTGCTTCTCGTCCTCGTCGGCGAATCCGAACAGGGTCAGCGAGTCCTCGCGGACCACCAGCGATGAGGGCAGTGTCGCCTCGGCGCCCGTGCGCAGCTCGGCGAGCGTGTTGGGGGTGCACTGCAGCTCCAGCCCGACTCCCCCGACCTCGAGGACCGCGGAGGTGAGGCCGACCGCGGCCACCCGCCCGCGCACGAACGCGATCATGCGCGGACTCCTGCCGCCAGGGCCGCCGCCTGCAGCCGGTTGGTCGTCGGGGCGCGCCAGATGTGACAGATCGCCAGCGCCAGCGAGTCCGCGGCGTCGGCGGGCTTGGGTACCGCGTCCAGCTTGAGCAGCCGGGTCACCATCGCGCCCACCTGGGCCTTGTCCGCGCGGCCCGAGCCGGTGACCGCGGCCTTCACCTCGCTCGGGGTGTGCAGCGCAACCGGGATGCCGCGGCCGGCGGCGGCGACCAGGGCCAGCCCGCTCACCTGCGCGGTGCCCATCACCGTCTTCACGTTGTGCTGGGAGAAGACCCGCTCGACCGCGATCGCGTCCGGGCGCACCCGGTCGATCCACTCCTCGATCCCCCGGGCGATCTCCAGCAGCCGCGCCTCGATCGGGACCTCGGTGCCGGTCTTCAGCACGCCGACGTCGACCAGCGTCAACGGCCGGCCGATGGTGCCGTCGACGACGCCGACGCCGCAGCGGGTCAGTCCCGGGTCGATCCCGAGCACGCGCATGGAGTTCCTCTCGTCTGGGCGAACATATGTTCTAACGAACGCTAACCAGGAAACTCGTGCCGGGTTCGGACGACGCGCCGTGCAGGATGGGCGCATGTCCCTTCCCGAGACCTACCCCGACCCCGTCTTCCACGGAGCCGAGGGCGAGCGGAGCGCGTTCCTGCGGGCGTACGACGACGCCCCCGACCTCGGCGCCGCACCCGGCAACACGGTGCACTACCTGGCCACGGGCAAGGAGACCGACGGTGCCTTCGGGCTCTACCGGTGGACGTTCGGGCCGCACGTGAGCGGGCCGGATCCGCACTTCCACCGGACCATCGGCGAGTCGTTCTACGTGCTGTCCGGGGAGATCCTCATCCACGACGGGGAGGACTGGAAGCCGCGCACCGCCGGGGACTTCGTGCACGTACCGCCGGGCGGCATCCACGGGTTCCGCAACTCCTCCGGCGAGCCGGCCAGCATGCTGCTCATGTTCACACCCGGGGCTCCGCGCGAGGAGTACTTCGAGACCCTCTTCGCCCAGGGCACCGCGACCATGACCGACGAGGAGAAGGCGGCCTTCTACCTCCGCCACGACAACTACTGGCTCTGACCTCCCCCGGCACCCCGCCGAATCCGGCCCTTTGGTCCGCCGAAACCGGCCTGATGGCGCGTCGACACGCGCGGCCGGGCGTGTCGACGCGCCAGATACCTGGATTCGCGGGGCCAGAAGGCCGGATTCGCGGGGCCAGAAGGCCGGATTCGCGGGGCCAGAAGGCCGGATTCGGTGGGGAGGTGGCGCGCTCTCAGGCGTCGAGGGCGGCCATGACCTCGTCGGAGACGTCGAAGTTCGCGAAGACGTTCTGGACGTCGTCCAGGTCCTCGAGGGCCTCGACGAGGCGGAAGACCTTGCCGGCGGCGCCCTCGTCGAGCTCGACCTGCATCGACGGGACGAAGGAGGCCTCGGCGGAGTCGTAGTCCAGGCCGGCGTCCTGCAGGGCGGTGCGGACCGCGACGAGGTCGGTGGCCTCGCTGATGACCTCGAAGGACTCGCCCAGGTCGTTGACCTCCTCGGCACCGGCCTCGAGGGTCGCCTCCAGGACGTCGTCCTCGGTCACGCCGCGGGCCTCCTGCTGCGCCGGGACGATCACCACGCCCTTGCGGTTGAACAGGTACGCCACCGAGCCCGGGTCGGCGAGGTTGCCGCCGTTGCGGGTCATCGCGGTGCGGACCTCCATCGCGGCCCGGTTCTTGTTGTCGGTCAGGCACTCGATGAGCATCGCCACGCCGCTGGGGCCGTAGCCCTCGTACATGATCGTCGAGTACTCGGCGCCGCCCGCCTCGGCACCGGAACCGCGCTTGACTGCCCGGTCGATGTTGTCGTTGGGGACCGAGGACTTCTTGGCCTTCTGGATCGCGTCGTAGAGCGTCGGGTTGCCCGCGGGGTCGCCGCCGCCCATCCGGGCCGCGACCTCGATGTTCTTGATGAGCTTGGCGAACATCTTGCCGCGCTTGGCGTCGATGACCGCCTTCTTGTGCTTGGTGGTCGCCCACTTGGAGTGGCCGGACATGCACGTTCCCCTTACTACAACGACTGACTACGACGACTGCGTGACCAGGTCCACGAACATCCGGTGGATGCGGACGTCGTCCCCGACCTCGGGGTGGAAGGACGTCGCCATCAGCGGACCCTGGCGGACCGCGACGATCCTACCGGTGGCCGGCCCGCTGCCCACGCGCGCGAGCACCTCCACCTGCGCACCCACCTGCTCGACCCACGGGGCACGGATGAAGACCGCGTGCACCGGGTCCTCGAAGCCGTCGAAGTCCAGCTCTCCCTCGAAGGAGTCGACCTGGCGGCCGAAGGCGTTGCGGCGCACGGTGATGTCCAGCCCGCCGAGCGTCTCCTGGTCGGCGGTGCCGTCGGCGATCCGGTCGGCCAGCATGATCATCCCGGCACAGGTACCGAAGGCGGGCATCCCGCCCTGGATCCGCTTCTGCAGCGGCTCGAAGAGCTCGAAGGTGCGGGCGAGCTTGTCCATCGTGGTGCTCTCCCCACCCGGGATCACCAGCCCGTCGCAGCGTTCCAGCTCCGCGGGACGCCGTACGGCGAGCGCGTCGACGCCGAGGGCGGCCAGGGCGTGCAAGTGCTCGCGGACGTCGCCCTGCAGGGCGAAGACACCGATCGTCGGGGAGGTCACCGAACGATTCTAGAAGTCCGGACCAGCCGCCCGATCACCGGCAGGAAGCACACCGCGACCAGCCCGGCCCACCAGCCGAACGGGATGTCCGGGCGCACCGCGACGGCGTAGCGGCCGTCGCGCTCGCGGGCCAGCACCGAGCCGACCTCGCCGTCACGCAGCCGGACCGGGTCCGCCCCGGTCGCGCTCAGCCGCAGCGGCACCAGCCCCGTGGACACGTACGTCGCCCGCGCCGCGCCGTGCTCGGACACGAACGAGAGCTGGTCGGCGCGGGTCAGCGGCCGGTACGCCACCAGGGCGAGCGCGAGCACCGCGGCGGAGCCGACCACGGCCGCCGGCATCCGCCAGTCCGGGTCGCGTAGTCGTCGTACGAGGAGCCAGACGAGCAGCCACCCGCCCAGCAGCACCGGCGCGGCGAGGACCACCCAGCCCGCGCCGGGCCAGACCAGCACCACCTTCCCGATGACGTCGCCGCGCCCGACCCGCCACGGGTCCGGCGCGCTGATCCGTCCCTGGGTGGTGAGGGTGCCGTCGGCATGGACCGTCTTGACCAGGTGGGTGTAGCGGGCTCCGTGGGCGCGGAAGGTGACCAGGTCGCCGGGGCGCAGGCTGTCGAAGGCGACCGGCTTGACCCACAGCAGCGTGCCGACCGGCGCCTGGGTGCCCATGGACGCGGTCTCCACCCGGACCCAGCGGCCGCCGGACAGGCGCCACCCGGCGAGCACGACGCAGAGCAGCACCAGCAGCGTCACCCCGGCCCACGCGACCTTCGTTCTCATGCGATCGCCACTGTCGAGGCATCGGCCCAGGAGAACGTGCGCGTCCACGGGCCGCCGGCCGGCGCCGCCTGGATGCGGTGCTCGAGCGGCAGGTAAAGCCGCAGCCCGGCGATGTAGGCGTTCCAGGTGGCGTCGCGGGTCAGCGTGATCGTCGAGGTCTGGGTGGCGCCGGGCCCGGGCGCGGTCACGGTGTGGAAGGTCCCGTTCGCGAACGCCGACAGCTTGGTCCCGGCAGCGGCGACCGTGCCCGAGGGCGTCGTCGTCGACCAGGCGATGTCGACCATCGTGCACGGCGAGGTGGCGCCGATCACCGGCAGCGTCCCCGCATATGTCGTGGTGCCGGTGTCGTCGGCCATCCAGAGGTGGTCGATGCTCGCCAGCGCCAGCACCGCGGTGGAGTAGGCGCTCGCGCTGGCCGCGGTGAACAGGCTGCTCCGGGTCGCCGAGCTCATCGAGGTGTCCTCGACGAACGCCCCGGCCAGCGATCCCGCCAGGTACGCCGAGCCCGGTCCGCTGACGCCGGTGAAGTCGGCCCAGCCCAGGTGCCAGTAGGCGTTGCCGCCGGTGAGCGCGGCCAGGCCGAGCCCGGTGACGCCGGCGGCGTTGTCGACGTACAGGGTGGGGGTGGAGACCAGCGTCGCGGCCACGCTGAGCACGGCCAGGTGCCAGCTGCCGTCGTTGTAGGAGGCGACCGAGACGCCGCTGCTGGAGGTGCCGAGGGTGCCGGTGACCCGGAACCGGATCTTGCCGGCGGCGTCCATCCACAGCATCGGGCTGCTCGCCGCGGAGGTGCCGTCGACCGCGCTGGCCGCGAGCGCGATCAGGCCGCCGCCGCTGGCGTACCCGCTGGCCACCTTGAACCAGACCCCGACCGTGTAGCTGCTGCCGAGCAGCGTGGCGGTGTTCGTGGCGACCACGTCGGCGGCGTAGGCACCCGCGCTCAGCGTGACCGCGCCGCTGCTCCCCCACGGATCGGACTGCCGGAACGCGGTGCCGTAGCGGGGCAGCATCGGGTCGGCCGCGGTCTTGGTGTCGACCAGCTTCACCGGCCCGCACGCCGTGGCGCGCAGGTCGGAGACCAGTCCGGCCGCGGACAGGGTGCCCTCGTTCCTGATCGCGTCGGCCGCCGAGACCCCGCCGGCGGTCACCGTCGCCGTGGGCAGCGGCGAGGCGGCGCAGGCCGCCGTGCCCGAGCCGCGTGCGGTGATGGCGCACGACCCGTTCGGGTAGGTGTGCGTGAACGCGAGGCTGGCGTTGGCCGCGTCGTTGCCGGAGTTCCCGACCGCGCCCGCGTTCCAGCCGCTGAGCGAGCCCTCGGTCCCGGCCCAGAGCAGGGCCAGGCCGAGGGCCGCCACCAGGGCCGCCGCCCGGTGCGGAGACATCAGCTACACGCTGAGCGTCCAGGTGAGTGGCTGACTGGCGGTGATGCCCTGAGCGAGCACCGACGCCGTTCCCGAGAGCGCCACCGTGAACCGGCAGGTGAACGACGACCCGGCCGCGAGCGTCGCGGTGTGGGTCAGCGTGCCGAGGCTGCCCGGCGCGCCGGCGGCGTAGACCAGGTCGGTCCAGGCCGAGCCGGCCGCATAGCTGCTGCCGTTCGAGCAGGACACCGCCACGGTCAGGTCGCCGCTGGTGCAGACGTTGGCGGCGGCGGGCGTCCCGCTGCCCGCGGTCGGCGTCTGCGAGCAGGACCCGGCCGCCAGCGAGAACGTCCCGGCCGCGGCCGCACCGACGTTGCTGAAGACCACGTCGACCTGCTGGCTTCCCCCCGGAGCCAGCGGCGAGGCGGTGCCGCCGTACTTGTTGATCGTGCTGCAGGTGAACGAGTTCGCGGCGCCGCTGCTGGACAGGCAGGTGTTCGCCCCGCTGACCTCGCGCAGGATCACCGCGTTCGCGGTGGCCACCGTGTTGGTGTCGTTGCCGATCACGGCGCTGGTCCAGGACGCGAGCGTCCCGTTCACGCCGAGCGTCAGCACCAGCGCCGCCACCGTGCTCCCCAGCACGGCGATCAGCACTGCTCGTCCCCGTCGTTCCTGGCCTTCTTTGCGCGCGCAGCGCTTCCCCTGGGCCATGACGTCTCCCCTTACGTCACGGGCGGTCGACAGACAGACCACCTCACGACGCTCTATCGGCGACGCGGCTGCGGACCTGAGGGGAAGGTCACTCGGACTTGCGCGGCCCGGCGATCAGCTCGTCGAGCGAGGCCTGGGGATCCAGGGTCACGCCGCGGTCGCGGGCGTGCCCGTCGATCTGGAACCAGACCGAGCGCGCCAGGTGCACCGCGAGCACGTCGACCGACGGCGCGCGCTTCTCCCGGGAGAGCCAGAACCGCACCGTGCCGACCGCCTGGCCGACGATGCCGAAGACGAGCGGCTCGAGCAGGTCGCGGTCCTCGTCGCTGAGGTCCACGTCGAGCAGGACCGCGCCGGTGGTGACCAGGCTGGTGATGAGGTCGCCGATCTGCTGGGTGGTCTGCAGGACGTTGTTGAGCCGCTCGGAGTCCTGCGACTCCGCGGTACCGATCCGGTGCAGCGCCGGGTGCTCGTCGGCCCAGGCGACGTAGGCGCGCACGATCCGCTCGATGATCGTCTCGATGCTGCCGGAGAGCTCGAAGGCGGGCACCAGCTCGGCCATGAGCAGCTCGAGGATGCGGCGCTGCACGGCCCGGTCCAGGTCGGCCCGGTCGGCGAAGTGCCGGTAGACCACCGCGCGGCCCAGGCCTGCCTCCTGCGCGATCTGCCGGACGTGGATCTCCTCGCCGTCCGGGGTGCGCTCGATCACGGCGATGGCGGCGTCGAGGATCTGCGCCCGCCGCTCCTCGCGGTGCGCGGCCCACCGTTCGTCGCGCCCGTCGGGCACGCTGGTGGGCTTGGTGGTCATGGGCGCAAGCGTAGAGCGCGTTTGCCGCGAGGCCGGGCAGCGTGCGCGATCGTGGTCTGCTCGGCCACGTCGAGCTTGACCCGGGGACGTCCCTGGAGAGCGCCGCGGCGGCGCTCCTCGGCGTCAATCGCGCGCCAGCCGTCCAGGTCGATCTCGCCGGGGATCGCACGCGGCTGCTCCGCCGGGCTCACGAGAGCGCCCGCGGCCAGGTCCTCCAGGAAGGAGGAGACGGACTCCTCCGCGCAGGACTTGTTGGTGCCGATGAAGCCGCTCGGGCCGCGCTTGACCCAGCCCGCCACGTACACGCCCGGGCGAACGCGGCCCGCCTGGTGCGGCACCACGCCGGCGACCTCGTCGAAGGGCAGCCCGGCCACCGGCCGGCCGCGGTAGCCGATCGACCGGATCACCAGCGAGGCCTCGATCGTCGTGAGCTCGCCGGTGAGGGTGTGCTCGACCTCGACCCCGGTCACCGCGTCAGCGCCGAGGATGCGCGCCGGCGCGGTCCGGAACCGCAGCACGATCCGGCGGACGCCCTCGCGGCGGGGCCGGACCGCGAGCTCGGCCAGCAGCCTGCCCTTCGGTGTGGTCAGGTCGAACGGCTCCGCGCTCTCCACCACGACGTCGACGTCGCGCAGCCCGGCGAGGCCGACCAGCTCGGGCAGCGTGAAGGCGGCCTCGGCCGGTCCGCGGCGGCCGAGCACGACGACCTCGCGGACCCGGCTGCCGCGCAGGGTGGCCAGCGGCAGGTCGGCGAGGTCGGTCGCGGCAAGAGCGACCGGGTCGGCGGTGAGCACGCGCGCGACGTCGAGGGCGACGTTGCCGTTGCCGACGACCACCACCCGCTCGCCGCCGAGGTCGACGGGCACGTCGGCGTGGTCCGGGTGGCCGTTGTACCAGCCGACGACTTCGGTCGCCGAGACGCTGCCGAGCAGGTCCTCACCAGGGATGTCCAGCGTCCGGTCCGCGGCGGCACCGACGGTGTGGAAGACCGCGTGGTAGCGGCGTTCCAGCTCCTCGTGGGTGACGTCGCGACCGACCTCGACGCCCAGCCGGTAGCGGAAGCCGGGCTGGCCCTCGATGGCCGCGAACAGCTGGGTGACCTGCTTGGTGTGCTGGTGGTCCGGCGCGACGCCGGCGCGCACCAGCCCGTACGGCGTGGGCAGCCGGTCGTAGACGTCGACGGTCACGCCGGGGTGCTTGAGCAGCTCGTCGGCGGCGTACAGGCCGGCCGGGCCGGCACCGACCACGGCGACGCGGACGTCCTGTCCCACGAGCCCGCGCCGCTGGGGCACCAGCGCCAGCGGCGTCCGGTCCGCGTGCGGGTGCTCCGCGTAGAAGAGCCGGTTCAGCTCGACGAACGGCAGCTCGGCCTCGGTCAGCGTCGTGTGCGGCTTGAGCGCGTCAACCGGGCACGCCGTCGCGCACGCGCCGCAGTCCACGCACGCGCGCGGGTCGACGTACAGCATCTCGGCCTCGGCGAAGCCGGGCTCGCCGGGCGCGGGGTGGATGCAGTTGACCGGGCAGGCGAGCACGCAGGAGGCGTCGCTGCAGCAGGACTGGGTGACGACGTACGGCATGGCGCGGACTCCCCGTCAGGCGGCCGGCTGGCTGCGGTAGCGCGACGGGCGACCGTCGATGCGCAGCGCCTTCCAGACCCGCCGCGAGACCGGGTTCATCAGGCCCAGCTCCTCGGCCAGCATCCGTACGTCGGAGAACAGCTCGCGCAGCATCTCCTCGCCCTCGGGGCTCTCCCAGAACACCTCGTCGAGGACCTTCTTCGGCACGCCGACGTCGCGGGTCATCTCCTTGCCGGGGACCATGATGACGTCGCCGAGCACCCGCATGATGACCGGGAACGCGACCGAGAGCATGCCGCGGCGGACCCGGCCCGCGAACGGCACCCGCTGGCGCAGGTACTCGTGCGCGAAGGAGATGTGCCGGGCCTCCTCGGCCACGTGGATCTGCATGATCCGCTGGAGCATCGGGTGCATGCCCCGCCCTTCGGCACCATCTCCTGCACGCAGGATCGACTTCTGTGCGTGGTCGATCGGCTCCTCGCCGGCCAGCACGCCGATGAAGAAGATGTTCGGGAGCACCCGCGCCGCCAGGGGAAGGAACGGCGCGAGCGCCCGGAAGTAGCGCGGGCCGCCGGGCACGTCCGCCCCGGTGCGGTTCACGAACTCCTGGAACATCTGGGTGTGGTGGGTCTCCTCGGTGGCCTCGTGGGTGCAGTAGCGAAACTCCGCGGAGCCGTTCGGCAGGGTCATCACGTACTCCATGAGCCCGCGGATGAGCACGTTCTCGAACTGCAGGCCGACCTTGGCCACGTTGGCCTGGCGCCAGATGCCGATCTCGATCTGCCGCTCCAGCGGGAGCGCCCGGTACCAGGGGTGCCGGCCCAGCGCGTCGGCCTCGGGCAGCACCCAGCGCGGGTCGTCGCGGCGGACCTCGAAGTCCGGGTCGTGCCAGTCGATGTCGGTGAACGCGTCGAAGTGCTGGTGCACCGACCCCTCGGAAAGGGTCAGCAGCTTCTCGTCGTAGCTCTGGATCGCGGTCATGCCCGCGAGGTTAGTGAGACACCGTGTCACAAGTAAAGAGATACACGTGACTTCGCGTCACAGATAGTCGCCCGCGCGCGAGGGGTGTGGCTCAGGTCACTGGCGGGCTCACTGGACGGCGCAGGTCCGGTTGTTGCCGTTGCCGGAGTAGGTCACCAGGTTCGACGGGTTCGAGGCGGTGCCGCCGACGATCGCGACGAGGTAGAAGCTGCCGCTCTCGTTGTTCAGCCCCTGCGTCAGCATCACCGTGCGCAGGTTCCCCGCGATGCTCTGCGCCGGGTGCGCGTTGCCGGTGTAGCGGACCTCGAAGGTGGTCGGGTTGGCGCCGTAGCTCCAGCTGATCGTGTTCACGCTGTTGCCGGAGCCGACCACGCACTGGGTGATGACCGGAGCCGCCGGCGGGCTCGCCTTCATGGTGAAGGTGCCGCTGTCCACCGCGGCCGTGTCGGTGAAGTACGCCATCGTGCCGCGGGTCCCCGCGAGCAGGGTCGCCAGGGCCAGGACGGCACCGGCGGTGATGACGAGTCGCCGGCCCCGGGGCGAGACGAGACGTTCCGTCTCGGGCGCGGGCTCCGGTTCCAGGACGGGTTCGGCCGGGCCGTTCCGGGGGTCCCGCTCGCCGCGCCCGAAGGCGGTGAGCAGGACCAGGCCGACCAGCACGCCGCCGGCGAAGGTGCCGAGCCGGCCGGACAGCGCGCTCACCACGTAGCCGGCCTTGGGCACCGAGAACAGCACCCGGTCCGCGGAACCGGCGCCCGGACCGACCTCGTAGGCCTCCCCGTCCACGACCCGGTTCGCATCGCCCTTGAGCACCAGGGTGGCCCGGTCGCCGTTCGGCGTGATCGAGCGGATGCGGTGGGTGACCCGCACGCCCTTGTCGTTGCGCACCGTGACGACGTCGCCGACGTGCAGGCCGGCGGCATCGACCGGATGGGTGAAGGCGAGGGCGCCGGTGCCGATCGCCGGGGACATCGAGCCGGAGCGGAAGATCACCGGCTTGACCCCGAAGGCCAGGCTCAGCCCGCCCAGCACCAGGCAGAGCACGCCTCCGAGCGCACCCGCCCAGAGCAGGCTTTCCTTCAATCGGGTCACGGGGCACCCAGCTGCTTGGCGGTGACCACGAACTGCGCGGAGGCGGACTTGCCGCCCTCGGACAGCGCGGTGCCGGCGTCCAGGGTGGCGATCACGCAGAAGGTCTGCGACCCGCCGGCCGCGACGGTCTGCGCCGTGCCCGCGACGGTCTGGGCGGTGCCGGTGTAGGTCAGGCTGCTCGACTGCGCGGTGCCACCGGTGCAGGTGCCGACCCGGGAGCCGGCCGCGCCGCTGTTGCCCGCGGTGGCGCCGGTCCGGACGGTGAAGCGCAGGCTCGGGGCGAGCGCGCCGGAGGCCGAGCCGGTGCCGGTGTAGGTGAAGTCGACGGTGCCGGTGTTCTGCACCTGGAAGGTCGCCGCGACGCTCTCCCCCGGCACCAGGTTCGAGGCGTTGAAGGTCGACCAGCCGTACGCCGTCGGATTGCCCTCGTTGCCGTCCACCTTGAGGTTCAGGGTCCCCGAGCTGAACGTGCCGCTGTTCACCGTGGCGGTGTCGGTCCAGTAGGCCAGCGTGGTCACCGCTCCGATGCCGAGCACCATCCCGATGGTCAGCAGAGCGCGGGCCCGGGCGGAGGCCAGGGCGCGAAAGGTCTTCTCAAGCATGGGCCTTGTCTTTCTTGCTGGAGCGGCGGGCCAGGACCACGCCGAGCGCGATCGAGAGCCCGCTCACGAGGAACATCCAGGGCTGGACGTCGGAGCCGGTGTTCGGGAGGTGGCCGCCCGGGCCGGCGGTGCCGCTGCCGTCCCCGTCGCCGCCTCCGTCGCCGTCGCCGGGCTGGGAGACGACCGGCCCCTGGTGCAGGGTCACCAGGAAGCGCAGGTCGAGGGCCTTGTCCTGGCTGGCGTTGCCGGACGCGGGGTCGAGGGCGACGCGGACGTCGATCCGACGGACGGCGCCCGGCTCGACCTCGTCCTCGGTGAGCAGCGTGTGCGGACCGGAGGTGCTGACCTCGGTCCAGGCGCCGCCGTCGAGCCGTGTGGAGACGGTGAGGTCGCCGAGGTCGATCAGGTCGGTGACCTGGCTGCTCTGCATGGTCAGGCCGAGCAGGCCCAGGTCGGCACTCTGGTTGCGGACGTAGAAGGTGCCGGTCTCGGAGTCCCCCGGCACCCAGCGGAACGCCGGGTCGAAGATCGGCCCCGGGAGCTGGCTCGCCCAGGTGACGCCGTCCGGGCTGAGACCGAGCTCGCCGGCGGCCCCGGCACTCGGGAGCACCAGCCCCCAGCTGAGCACGAGGAAGGCGAGCAGCCGCTTCACGAGTCCACCCCCGTCAACTCGCGCGCGGTCTCGCGCACGGTCTCCGCGGGCGTCGTACGGCGGCGGCGCCGGTCCCGGACGTCGGAGGCCACCATGGTGACCGCGTACGCGCCGAGCAGGCCGACCGCGCTCATCACCGCGACCTGGCGCACGTCCGCGCCCAGCTTCAGCGACGGGTAGCCGGCCCACGGGACCGAGTACCAGACGACGCCCTTGATCTGCACCGGCCGGACCACGGCCACGTCGGGCGCGTCGTTGGCGTCGCCCTGGGTCACGAACCGCAGCTCGCCGCCGGCGCTCACGCCCACCGAGCGGACCCGGTGGGTGGCCACGGTCGGGTCGCCCGAGCGCAGTTGGAAGGTGATCACGTCGCCGGTGCGGATCTTCTCCGCCGGGGTCGGGCGCACCACGACCACCGTGCCCGGGGGCAGCGAGGGCCGCATCGAGCCGGTGAGGATCGTGTACGTCGATCCGCCACCGATCCGCGGGAGCACGACGGTCAGGGCCAGCACGAGCACGACGAGCCCCGCAGCCGCCCACGCCAGTGCGCGGACGGCCACGGAACGCATGCTCGTCATCTCCCGAACTCCGTCGCGGATCAGCTGTGGTGCTGGGTCGCGGTGACGGTGATGTCGCTGAGCGACTCGGTCAGGCCGCCGACGACGTTGGAGTCGTTGTCCTCGGAGCCGTACGGCCAGTTCAGCTTGAGGTCGACGGTGACGGTGTCGCCGTCCGCGATCGGGACGTCGCTGGTGCCCACGGTGGTCGTGGTGCCGTTGTGGGTGACCTTGTACGTCGCGGTCACGGTGGTCTCGTCGAGCAGGTCGGCCGCCCCGGTGTCGGCGCCGCCGGTCACGTCGAAGTCGGCGGTCAGGTGCTCGCCGGCCGCGTCGACGGTGAAGGTGCAGACCTGGGTCAGGCTGTCACCGGGCACGAGCAGCTGGTCGGTGTACTCGTCGCCGCCGTCCAGGGTCCAGCCCTGGCCGCAGTCCGGGGTGTTCAGCTTGAGGTGGCCGCTCGTGATCGAGGTGCCGTCGACGGTCTGCTGGCTGGTCCAGAAGGCGAGCGAGCCGGCGCCGCCCAGGAGCAGGGTGCCGGCGGCCGCTGCGGCCAGGGCGCCCTTGGTGGACTTGTTCATGGTTCCTCCGGGTCTCGGGGTTCGGAAGGGGTTGACCCGGTCGAGGAAAGTGCCTCCGAGATGGTGCAGTTGTCCCGATGCGCGGCAGATGACCCGAGTCGGCTACGTGGTCCGACCGAACGCCCGACCCCTCGGTCTGGACCGGGCTTCCGACAATTCCGGCATCCTGCGCAATCAGGTTGCAGCCCGCCGAATCCGGCCCTATGGCCCGCCGAATCGGGGGTTCTGGCCCGCCGAGTCCGGGACTATGGCCGGCGCTGCCAGTACGCCGCGACCTCGATGCGGCCCTCGTCGAAGTGGGCCTCCAGACCGGCGGCAGCGAACGCCGCGATCACCTCGTCGAGCAGCGGGTCGCCGGGGGCGGCGTTGGCGGTGTCCGCGTGCCAGAGGTTCACCTCGAGCATGCCCTCGTCGATGGCGTGCCAGACGTCGGGCGCGGTGAACCAGACGATGCCGCGCAGGTCGTCCGCGGAGTTGAGCAGGTCGCGGGCCTCCCAGTGGTCGGCGCAGCCCTGCAGGACCGCGACCCCGGCGCCCTCGAGCGCGGCGAACGCCTCGGTGAGCCGGTCGTGGTCGGTGACCGCGGGCCAGCCGGAGGCCTGCTCGTGCCAGGCGGCTCTCGCGTCGGCGATCCAGGCCTCAGCGGTCCCGGCGGGCAGCGTGGGATGGTCGGCGGCGACGGCCTCGCTCACCTGCCGGGAAAGCTCGTCGTCCGCCCAGAGGCCTGAGCGGACGACGTCGCTGATCCAGGTCCGGGTGTCCTCGACCCGGGCCATGTCCTCGTTACCAGCCGCGCTCGGCGAGGCGGTGGGGCTGGGGGATGTCCTCGACGTTGATGCCGACCATGGCCTCGCCCAGGCCGCGGGAGACCTTGGCGACCACGTCGGGATCGTCGTGGAAGGTGGTGGCCTTCACGATCGCCTCGGCCCGCTGCGCGGGGTTGCCGGACTTGAAGATCCCCGAGCCCACGAACACGCCCTCGGCACCGAGCTGCATCATCATCGCCGC
>JAGIBL010000002.1 GCA_017744365.1 Nocardioidaceae bacterium
CCGGCATCATCCCCGCCGTCCTCGGCTCGAAGTCCCAGGTCCTCGACCTGGGCCGCAAGACCCGCCTCCACACCGAAGCCCAGCGCATCGCCTTGATGCTGCGCGACCAAGGCTGCCGCACCGAGGGGTGTGACTGGCCACCCGGCATGTGCCACAGCCACCACGGCATCCCCTGGAGCCGGGGCGGCGGGACCAACGTCAAGGACGGCATGCTGCTCTGCCCCCGACACCACACCCTGGCCCACGACAGCCGATACCAGCTGAAGGCCGCCAAATCCGGTCGCGTCACCTTCACCAAGCGAACGTGAGCAAACCGGACGACAGCCCGTGATGACGCACCTGGTCGAGGACAGCAGCCAGCACCGCGTCGTCAGGCGGTGGAGGGTCCATCGACCGCAGGCCGCGCCGAGGCACGTGCGCGCGTGCGCCTGACCCCCTCGCGACCGACCAGCACTGTCACGATCCAGGACCTCGAGCGGCTCTGGACCTGGCACCTCGTCGTCCACGGTGCCCGACAAGTCATCAGACGGCTGGCGCGTCACTCCTCGGGCGCCAGCGGAGCAGGAGGCGCTCGATGAGCACGAGCACGCCGTACAGGACCGTCGAGGCGACCGCGACCAGGATGACCGCGGCGAAGACGAGGTCGGAGCTGAAGGTGGAGTAGGCCACGATGATCTGGTAGCCCAGCCCCTCCTTGGAGGCGACGAACTCGCCGATGACCGCGCCCACGATGGCGATCGGCAGGGCGATCTTGAAGCCGTCGAACATCATCGGCAGCGAGTTCGGCAGCCGGACCTTGACGAAGGTGCGGACGCGGCCGGCGCGGAGCAGGCGGAAGTAGTCGAGCAGGTCGGCGTCCACCTCGGCCAGGCCGCGGGCGGTGTTGACCACGACCGGGAAGAACGAGAGCAGGAACGCCATCCCGATCTTCGAGTTCACCCCGAGGCCGAGCCAGAGGATGAGCACCGGCGCGAGCGCTACCTTCGGCGTGGCGTTGAGCGCCACCAGGCTGGGCATGATGAGCCCGCGCAGCAGCGGCGAGTAGACCATCACGGTCGCCAGCGCCAGGCCCACGACGATGGAGAGCGCGAAGCCGGCCAGCGACTCGTACAGGGTCACCCAGAGTGCCGGCCACAGGAACGAGTCGTTCTCCCAGAACGCCTGCCACACCGCGCCGGGTGTCGGCACGACGTACGCCTGCAGGTCGAAGACCTCGATCGCCACCGCCCAGCAGGCCACGAAGCCGGCCACCAGCACCACGGCGATGAGGACGGAGCGGACCAGCGGAGCCGCCAGCGAGCGCACCCGGTCACTCATGGTCCGTCCCGACGATCTGCGCGCGCAGGTGCACGCTGAGCTCGGCGAACCGCGGGTCGGCGTAGGTGTGCGCGCCGCGCGGGCGGGGCAGGTCGTTCTCGATCACCTCGACGATCCGGCCCGGCCGCGGCGACATCACCACGATCCGGTCGCCGAGCAGGACCGCCTCGTCGATGTTGTGGGTGACCAGCACGACCGTCTTGCGGGTCTCGGACCAGATCTCCTGCAGCAGCAGATTCAGCCGCTCGCGGGTGATCGCATCCAGCGCGCCGAACGGCTCGTCCATGAGCAGCAGCGGCGGGTCGGTGAGCAGCGCCCGGCAGATCGCCACCCGCTGCTGCATCCCGCCGGAGAGCTGGTGCGGGTACGCGTCCTCGAACCCGGCCAGCCCGGTGCTGTCGATCAGCCCGAGCGCGGCCTCGCGAGCACCGTCGGTCCGGAGCACCTCGGTGGGCACCAGCACGTTGCGCAGCACCGAGCGCCACGGCAGCAGCACCGGCTTCTGGAACACCATCCCGATCCCGCCGCGCTCGTCGAGCCCGGGCGAGCGGTCCAGCGATCCCTCGGTCGGGTCGAGCAGGCCGGCGATGATCTTGAGCAGCGTCGACTTGCCGCACCCGCTCGCCCCGACCAGGACCAGGAACTCGCCGTCGCGCAGGTCCAGGTCGACCTGGTCGAGCGCATTCACCTCCCGGCCGGAGGTCCGGTACCGGTGCGAGACGTTCTGGAGGGAGAGCAGGGTGCCGGTCGCCACCGCCGTCACTGGCCGCTGCCGATGTAGCTGTTGTCGTAGAGCGAGTCGGGCGAGGCCGTCGTGGTCAGCTTCTCGGTGTTCTTCAGGAACTCCAGCGAGTAGGTGACGAAGCCCGGGTCGATGGCGCCGGTGTTGCCCTGCTCCATCTCCTTGAAGCCGTCCCAGGCGGCCGCGATGCTCTCCTGGTCGGTCTGCGGCGAGACCTTCTTCAGGGCCTGGTAGATGTCGTCGGCCGAGGCGTTCGCGACCGCGTCCTGCATCGACTTGTCGAAGGCGGTGACCACGCGCTTGACCAGGTCCGGGTCGGACTTCACCAGGGCGTCACGGACGATGAGCATCTTGCCGTAGTCCTTGTAGCCCCACGACGAGAGCGCGGTGCAGGACAGGTCCTTGCCGGCCTTCTTCGCGGTGATCTTGTTCTCCGCGATCGAGTCCGGGATCGCCGACTCGGCGGTGTCGACCGCGCCGCTGAGCAGCTGCGGGATCAGCACCGAGATGTCCAGCAGCCGTACGTCGACCTTGCTGGTGTCCACGCCGTTCTGCTTGAGCACGTACGGCACCGTGGTGCGCCCGTTGCTGAACGAGACGGTCGCGAAGGACTTGCCGGCCATGTCCTGCGGCGAGCTCAGCGGCTTCAGCGAGGCGATGCAGATCTGCGGGTCCGGCACCCAGACGTAGACGGCCGTCGTGTCGGTCTGGCCCTGGATCTTCTGGCGCAGGTAGCTGGACAGGTCGGTGAACGCGAAGTCCACCTTGCCCTGGTTGATCTGCTGCATGGCCAGGTCGCCGCCGCGGCCGGGGATCACCTCGAGGTCGACGCCGTTGTCGGCGAAGAAGCCCTTGTCGGTGCCGTACGCGAGCGGGCCGTAGGACCCGTTGTAGATGAAGTCCAGGATCACCTTGACGTGGTCCTGCTGCTTGCCGGACGCGGCCCGCTTCTCGCTCTTCCCGGGCGAGGACGAGGAGCCGCAACCGGCGAGGGCGAGCGCGGACACCAGGGCAAGGGCGGCCAGGGCCGGAGATCGACGCAGAGTCATGAGTCCGGAACGTAGTGGCGCCTTCGCGAGCGCGGTCGCCGGCGGACCCGAAGATTCCGCGGGGTCGAAGATTCCGCGGACCGGAATGCGGGCTACACGTGCGGCTGGCCCGCGTGCACGACGATCCCCTCGAGCTTCTCGACGTGCCGGATGAACCGGTACTTGTCCTCGACGCCGTCGGTGTAGCGGCGCTTCTCCTGCGGCCACACCTCCATGCCGGGCTCGATCTTGGCGACCACGAAGCCGAGCTCGTCGTCCTCGAGCTGGCTGCGCAGCAGCGCCCGCAGGGTGTCCTCGTCGGTGACGGTGGCGGTGTTGAGCACGCCCGCGCCCTCGGCGATCTTCTCCAGGTCGGCGTTGCGCGAGGTCAGCGTCGGGGCGCTGCCGATGCACTCGTAGAGGCCGTTGTCGAGGACCACGATCGTCAGGTTCGAGGGCCGTTCCGCGCCCAGGGTGCAGAGGATGCCGAGGTTCATCAGCACCGAGCCGTCGGTCTCGATCGCGACGATCCGGCGGTGCGGCAGCGCGATCGCCAGGCCGAGCGCGGTCGAGCTGACCGAGCCGAGGATGCTCACCGAGATGGTGTTGTCCTCCCCGCCGGGGCGGTGGTTCCACCAGTCGTCGAGGATGCCGCCGATCGAGGAGACGAACAGGTCCTCGGTGGTGGTCTCCTCGCCCAGCACCCGGGCCACGTCGACGCGCTTCACGCCACTCCTCCTTCGATGCACTCGCCGGTCATCACCAGGCAGACCGGCCACTGGCTGGCGTCCGCGTGCAGGAACGCCTTCTCCACCGACGAGGCCAGCTGGTCGATGCGGTCGACGATCCGGTACGGGATCCGCAGGGCGTCCAGCAGCGGGCCCATCACCTGGCTGTGGTTGTGCCCCCACCAGTTCGGCTCGCCGAAGTCGCCGCGATAGCTGACCACCATCACCAGCGGCACGTGGTGGGCGAACGCCAGCCGGGCGATCGGTTCGCAGGCCTGCCGCAGCCCCGAGTTCTCGGTGATCATCAGCGCGCGCTTGCCGCCGAGGTAGGCCCCGGCGACCAGCCCGGGCAGGTCCGCCTCGTTGCTGACCCGGACCAGCCGGATGTCCTCGGCACGGTCGATGCCGACGTACACGGACTTCAGCAGCGACTCCGGCAGGGTGCCGACCAGGGTGACGTTCGCCTGCCGCAAGGCGTCGACGAAGGCCACCGCGTACGGCGGCAGCTCCGCCGTCGGCTGGGACTGCTCGTGCTCGGTCACGGTCATTGCTCTCCTCGTTCGTCGAGTCCGTCGAGTTCGGCGATCAGGTCCCACGGCCGCACCGGCACGTGGAACAGGTCGCGGCCGGTCGCCCGGCGCAGGGCGCTCACCACCGCCGGGGTGCTGGAGATCGTGGCCGGCTCGCCGGCGCCCTTCACGCCGTACGGCGCCTCCGGATCCGGGATCTCCAGGATGGTCGTGGTCATCGGCGGCAGGTCCAGCACCGTCGGGATCAGGTAGTCGGTGAAGGAGGCGTTGCGGATCCGGCCGCGCTCGACCTGGATCTCCTCCATCAGCGCCAGCCCGACGCCCTGCGCGGTGCCGCCCTGCATCTGGCCCTCGACGGCGACCGGGTGGATCGCCTTGCCGACGTCCTGCACCACGTCGAGCCGGACCAGCCGGGTCAGCCCGGTCTCGGTGTCGACGTCGGCGACCGCCCGGTGCCCGGCGAAGATGAACTGGAGGTGCGGCTCGCCCTGCCCGTCCACCCCGTACGGCGTCGTCGGGCGGTGGTCGAAGCGGCGGACCGCCTCGAGGCCCTCCTCGCCCACCAGGGCGGTCAGCGGCGCGACCAGGGCGTCCTCGGCGTAGAGGCCGCCGTCGCGCAGCAGCGCCTCGTGGCCGTGCTCCAGCAGCGATCCGGCCCGGTGCCCGAAGGACTCGTGCGCGCGCTCGATGAGCTCCTCGCGCAGCGCCCGGCAGGCGGCCTGCACGGCGCCGCCGGTCATGTAGGTCTGCCGGCTGGCCGAGGACGAGCCGGCAGACCCCAGCGAGGTGTCCACCGGCAGCGCCACCACGTCGGCGACGCCGAGCTCGCTGCGCACGATCTGCACCACGACGGTGCTCAGCCCCTGGCCGATCTCGGCCGCGGCGGTCTGCACCTGGGCGACCACCCGGACCTCGCTGCCGTCGCGGACCGGCAGCAGCCGCACCCGCGCGGTCGCGTAGTCGCGGATGCCCTCGGGCATGCCGCCGGCCTTGAAGCCGATGCCGTAGCCGACGCCGCGGCGGATGCCCTCGCCGTGGGTCACGTTGCCGACCCCGCCGGGCATCTCGAGCAGCCCGGCCGCGGGATCGAGCGGCGGGACGCCCACCAGGTCGCGCAGCTCCTCCAGGATCCGCCGGGCCGGGACCACGCCCCGGATCGGCTGCCCGGTCGGCAGCAGGTCGCCCTCCTCCAGCACGTTGCGCAGCCGCAGCTCGACCGGGTCCATCCCCAGGGCATCGGCGAGCCGGTCCATCTGGGCCTCGTGACCGATGGCCGCCTGGACCGCGCCGAAGCCGCGCATCGCCCCGCACGGCGGGTTGTTCGTGTACACCACCCGCGAGGTGATCTCGACGTCGTCGCAGACGTACGGGCCGACGGCGAACGCGGCTGCGTTCGAGACGACCGCCCAGGACGTCGAGGCGTAGGCGCCGCCGTCCAGGTCGATGGCGCAGCGGACGTAGAGCAGGGTGCCGTCGGCGCGGGCGCCGTGCTCGTAGCGCAGCACAGCCGGGTGCCGGTGCACGTGCCCGACGAAGGACTCCTCGCGGGAGTAGACCATCTTCACCGGACGGCCCGACGCCAGCGCCAGCAGGCACAGGTGCGCGTGCAGGGTGATGTCCTCGCGGGCACCGAAGGCACCGCCGACGCCGGCCAGGGTGACGTCGATCTTGGCCGGCGGCAGGTCGAGCACCGCGGCCAGCTGGTTACGGTCGGCGTGGATCCACTGGCTGTTCACCAGCAGCTGGACGCCGCCGTCCTCGCGCGGGATCGCCAGCCCGGACTCGGTGCCGAGCGGCGCCTGGTCCTGCATCCCGACGGTGTAGCTGCCGGTGACGACGACATCGGCTGCGTGCCGGGACGGGTCGCCGCGGCGGATGTCGATGGCCCGGACCAGGTTGCCGTCCGGGTGCAGCGGCGGGGTCCGCGGGTCGAGCGCCTCCTCGACGGTGCCGACCGGGTCGAGCTCGGTGTAGACGACGTCGACGAGCGCGGCTGCTCTCCGGGCCGCCTCGGGGGTCTCGGCGGCGACCAGGGCGACCGCCTCGCCGATGTACCGGACCACGTCGCCGGCCAGCACCGGCTGGTCGTCGACGACGAGCCCGAAGCCGTTGCGGCCCGGCACGTCGGCGGCGGTCAGCACCGCGACGACGCCGTCGGCTGCACGGGCCCGGCTGATGTCGACGTGCTCGACCCGGGCATGGGCGTGCGGGCTGCGCACGGTGTGCCCCCAGAGCATCTCCGGCGCGGAGAGGTCGGAGGAGAACGCGAACAGGCCGCGGACCTTGAGGTCGCCGTCGGGGCGGACCGGCGAGGTGCCGATGCCGCCGGGACGCGAGGCCGTGGACAGCACCGTCACGACGCGTCCTCGTGGAGGGTCTCGCGCGCGTCCGCCATCGCCTCGAGGATCTTCGTGTAGCCGGTGCAGCGGCACAGGTTCCCGGCCAGGCCCTCGCGGATCGTCTCGTCGTCCGCGTCCGGGTCGGCGGCGAGGATGCCGGTGCCGGCGACGACGAAGCCGGGCGTGCAGAATCCGCACTGCACCCCGCCCTTCTCGACCATCGAGCGGCGCACCTGCGCGCAGACGCGGTCCTGCTCGAGGCCCTCGACGGTGCGGACCCGGCGCCCGGTCGCCTGCCCGGCCATCACCAGGCAGGAGCAGACCACCTCGTCGTCGAGCATCACCGAGCAGGAGCCGCACTCCCCTTGCTCGCAGGCGTTCTTGGCGCCGTACAGGGCGAGCCGGTCGCGCAGCACCGAGAGCAGGCTCTCCCAGACCGGGACGTCGGGCAGGTGGTGGTCTCGGCCGTTCACGTGCAAGTCGAGGTTCATGCCGCTCCTTCCAGGCACCAGGTCAGGCAGCGCCGGGCCATCACGGCGACGGTGTGCGCGCGGTAGGCCGCGGTGCCGCGGACGTCGTCGATGGGGGTGGCGCAGCGGCGCACCTCGGCGGCGAACTCCTCGACCAGCTCGGCCGAGGGCGGTTCGTACTCGCCCGCGGGCCAGAGCGCGGCGGTCAGCAGCTCCTCGGCGCTGGTCGCCCTGATCGGGGTCGGCCCGACCGAGCCCAGGCCGACGCCCACCCGTCGTACGGCGGGGTCGACCACCACGCCCAGCGAGGCGACCGCGATCACCATGGCGTTGCGGGTGCCGATCTTGGCGAACTCCTGCCGCGATCCCGCCCGCACCGGGATCGTCACGGCGCTGACGACCTCGTCGGCGGCGAGCACGCTGCGGCCGGGGCCGGTGAAGAACGTGTGCACCGGCAGGGTGCGGACGCCGGCGGACGAAGCCAGCTCCACGGTCGCGTCCAGCGCGATCAGAGCCGGGTGCGCGTCCCCGGCCGGCGAGGCGGTGCCGAGGTTGCCGCCCAGCGTCGCGGTCGCGCGGATCTGCGGCGAGCCGACGCCACGGGCCGCCCGCGCGAGACCGGGCACCAGCGAGGCGAGCTCGGTCTCGATGCGCGCGAAGGTCACGCCGGCGCCGATCCGCAGGACGTCGCCGGCCATCTTCCACGCACGCAGCTCGGCCACGTCGCCGAGGTCGATCACCGCGTCCGGCCGGAGGCGCCCGAAGTTGACCCCGACCATCACGTCGGTGCCGCCGGCGAGCAGCAGGGCGTCGGGGTTCGCGGCGCGCAGGTCGAGCAGCTCGGCGAGGGAGGCGGGCCGGGCGAAGGCGCTCACTCGGCCTCCAGCGCGTCGGTGGCGTCGCCGGTCTCGCTGAACGCGCCCACCAGCAGGCCGATCTTGGCCGCGTCCAGGGATGCGATCGCCTCCAGGGCGGTGGCGTCCAGGGTGACCTCGTCGCCGGTCCGGTCGCTGGAGACCACCAGCCGGGCGCTGGCCCCGCGCCGGTCCACGCGCACCCGCACCGCGGTGTACTCGTTGACCAGCCGGATGAGCTCCTCGGGCTCCGACATCTCTGCTCCCCCGCTCAGTACAGCAGCGCGATCTGCGCCAGGTCGGGACGGTCCACGTCCAGCAGCACCGTACGGCGGACCAGCCGGGGCTCCCCCGAGACGTCCACGATGTCCTCGCGCAGCGCCGAGGTGATCGTCGATCCCTCCGGCACCCGGGAGCGGAACACGATCTCGTCGGCGGAGACGGCCAGCCGGTGCGGCTGGTCGGTCTCGGCGACCCGGACCGCGGTCAGGTGCCGCCGGTGGAAGGCCGGCGGCCGGTCCGCCCAGGCGAAGTCGGTGAGGATCCGCTCGAAGCGCAGGGTCAGCGAGCTCACCGACTCCCAGGCGAGCAGGGACCGCTCGCTGTGCCGCGGCTGGGCCGGGTCGTCGCGCAGCACCGGCATCGGCATCAGGTACTCGAAGTCCTCGTGCAGCAGACCCAGCCACTCGTCGTACCGCTCGGCGTTCATCAGGTGCGTCTCGTGGTGGATGAACTCCACGATCTCGTCGCGGGTGCTCATGCCCGGTCCTCCATCGCGGCCAGGTAGGTCCGGTAGAACCAGCGCTGGTTCACCTCGCTGATGTCGGCGCCGACCACCGAGCCGGGACCGTCGAACCACGGCGTGAACGGGGCCACGTCGCGGGCGAGGTCGAAGTTGGCGGGCACCTGGTGACCGGTCTCGACGCCGCCGTTGACCTGGAGCATCCGGCGGAAGTTCTCCAGGTCGTCGCTCTCGAAGAACGCGGTGGCACCGTGCTGGCGCTGCATCGTCTTGAACGCCGAGAGCTTCCACTCCTCGGGGTAGTCCGCCGGGGTGACCAGCCAGTTCAGCTCCTCGGTCTCGTTGACGCCGAGCGGGTTGAACAGCCGCACCTGCAGCATCGCGGCGTCGGTCTCGCCGGCGTCGAAGCCCCCGGCACGCGGCGTGTGCACGAAGGCCATGTTGGGGTAGACGAGCCCGTGCACCACCGTGGAGTGCGCGAACATCCGCGCCTGCTCGGGGCTCAGCTGCTGCTCGATCTCCGGCCAGCGGTCCTCGGGGTAGCCCGGGAACGCGCGCGGCTGGTCGTCGTCCACGGCGGTCCGCTGCGCGCGCAGCGCGTGCCCGTGCTCGAACTGGACGCAGACGCCCTCGACCGCCCCGGCCTGCGCGCCCATCAGCCCCATCTCGAAGCCGGCCCGGTGCGCGTGCCGCAGGTGGTAGCCGTCGCCGGCCAGGTTGTCGGCCTCCAGCTTCCAGTTGCCCAGGTGGGTGAACCGGAACGACCCGTACGGCGCATCCGTGCCCGCCGCGGAGACCCCGAGCATGCACTCCAGGTAGAAGGCCATGTCGCCGAGGTACTCGGCCAGCGAGCAGAGCTCGGTGTCGAAGGTGGCGAAGACCAGCCCGTGGAAGGACGAGACCCGCGCCGCGCGCAGCCCGAGCGAGGACTTGTCGAAGTCCTTGCCGTACAGCTCGCGGCCGCGCGGCACCCCGCGCAGGGTGCCGTCGTTGCCGAAGGTCCAGCCGTGGTAGCCGCAGCGGAAGTGCGAGCTGTTGCCGATGTCGGCCTTGCACAGCAGGGTGCCCCGGTGGGTGCAGGCGTTGAGCAGCACCTGCAGCTCGCCGGCCTCGGTGCGGACCAGGATGACCTCGTCGGTGCCCATCTTCCGGGTCACGTAGTCACCGGGTGCGGGCACCTCGGACTCGTGGCCGACCAGCAGCCAGGAGTGCCGGAAGACCTTCTCCAGCTCCTGGCGCCAGACACCGGCGTCGGCGAAGTAGGCGCGCGGGACGTCGAACCGGTCGTCCACGCTCACGGTCAGCTCTGGCATCGGGTTTCCTTCTGGCTCGGGGAGTTCAGGCGCCCAGGTAGAGGGCACGCATCTGCTGGTCGTCGGCAAGGTCGTCGGCAGCACCTTCGCGGGCCACCCGGCCGCGGTCCAGCACCACCGCACGGTCGGCGATCCGCAGGGCCGCTCTCGCATTCTGCTCCACGAGCAGCATCGAGGTGCCGCCGTCGCAGATGCTGCGGACGGCGTCGAGCACCTGGCGCACCAGGATCGGCGCCAGGCCCAGGCTCGGCTCGTCGAGCATGAGCAGCCGGGGCCGGCTCATCAGCGCCCGGCCGATGGCGAGCATCTGCTGCTGGCCGCCCGAGAGCGACCAGCCGCCCTGGGTGCGGCGCTCCTCGAGGATCGGGAACAGCGCGTAGACGCGGGCGAAGTCCTCGTCCAGGTCGGCGTCGCGGCCACGGGTGGTGGCGCCGAGGACCAGGTTCTCCTCGACGCTGAGCCCGCCGAAGATGCGCCGGCCCTCCGGCACGTGCGCGATCCCGGCGGCGGCGATGGCCTCGGGCCGGGTGGCGCGCAGGTCGTGGTCGCCGAAGGTGATCGAGCCGGACTGCGCGGGCACCAGCCCGGAGACCGTGCGCAGCAGCGTGGTCTTGCCGGCGCCGTTGGAGCCGAGCAGCGCCACCAGCTCGCCAGGCGCCACGGTCAGGCTGACCGCGTTGACCGCCTCGACCGCGCCGTAGCGGACCACCAGGTCGTCGATCCGGAGCATCAGGCCACCCCTTCCGTCGCGTCGGCACCGAGGTAGGCGTCCACCACGGCCGGGTCGTTGGCCACCTCGGCCGGGGTGCCCTCGGCGATCAGGTGGCCGAAGTCGAGCACCGAGATCCGGTCGGCGACGCCCATGACCAGGGGCATGTCGTGCTCGACCAGCAGCACCGCGGCGCCGCGGTCGCGGATCGCCCGGACCAGGTCGGCCAGCTGCTGCTTCTCCTGCGGGTTGAAGCCGGCGCCGGGCTCGTCGAGGAGCAGCACCGCGGGGTCGGTGGCCAGCGCGCGGGCGATCTCCAGCAGCCGCTGCTTCCCGTACGGCAGCGCGCCGGCGACGTGCTCGCGCTCGCCGGCCAGGCCGACGAACTCGATCGCCTCCAGTGCCGCCTCACGGGCGGCCCGGCCCGCTCGCCGGGCGCGCGGGGTGCCCAGCATCGAGGCCAGCGGGCCGACCCCGTTCTGCGCCTCGGCGCCGACCAGCACGTTCTCCAGCACGGTCGCCTCGGCGAAGAGCTGCAGGTTCTGGAAGGTCCGGGCCAGCCCGCAGCGCGCGACGTCGCTGGGCCGGCGGGCCCGGCGGGTGCGCCCGCCCACGGTGACGGTGCCCGAGGTCGCCGCGGTGGCACCCGAGCAGACGTTGAGCAGGCTGGTCTTGCCGGCGCCGTTGGGGCCGATCAGCGCGTGGATGGTGTGCGGGCGGACGGTCAGGTCGACATCCTCCAGCGCGGTCACCCCGCCGTAGCGCAGGGTGAGAGCGCGAGTCTCGAGCGCGTTCATCCGGTCACCGCCTCGGTGGTCGGGCGGGCTGCTCGGCGGCCCCGCGGTCGTCGTACGAGGGAGAGGGCGGAGGACGCCAGCCCGGCCAGCCCCTTCGGCGCCCACAGCACCATCACGAAGAGCAGCACGCCGTAGATCAGCTGCCAGTACTTGTCGCCCACCCGGGCCATCTCCGGCAGGTAGGTGAGGATCACCGCGCCCAGGATCGGCCCGGCGATGGTGCCCGGACCGCCGACCACCAGCATGGCCAGCACGGTGAGCATCAGCGCGAAGGAGAAGACGTCCGGCGCGACGTAGCCGTAGGTGTGCGCGTACAGGCTGCCGGCCACCGCGCCGTACGCGGCGGAGAGCACCAGGGTCAGCGTCTTGAGCCGGTCGGTGCGGATGCCCAGCGACTCCGCGGCCCGCTCGCTCTGTCGCAGCGCCGAGGCCTGGCGGCCCAGCTTGGTGGCGCGGAACCGGGCCATCAGGGCGGCGCCGATGGCGAGCACGACCAGCGCGAGGTAGTACTGCTGCTCGGGCTCGGCGAGCTCGATCCCGAACGCGGTCGGCACCGGGATGCCGACGACGCCGTTGGAGCCACCGGTCACGTCGATCCAGTTGGTGGCGACCACCTGGACGATCACCCCGAAGCCCAGCGTGGCCAGGGTCAGGTAGTGCGCGTGCAGGCCGTTGGTCAGCACCGAGACCACCAGCGCCGCGACCGAGGCCACCAGCACGCCGGCCAGCATCGCGAGCAGCGGCGAGACGTCGTGCTTCGTGGTCAGCAGCGCGCTGGCGTAGGCGCCGATGGCGAAGAAGCCGACGTGGCCCAGGGAGAGCCGGCGGGTGAAGCCGACGGTGTAGTTGAAGCCGAGGACCAGCAGCGCGTTGATGAGCGCCAGCTGGAGCACGCCGAGGTCGTAGCGGCTGGTGACCACCAGGGGGGCCACGATGGCGACCGCGAGCACGGCGACCAGGCCGGAGCCTTTCAGCAGGCTGTTCATCACACACGCTCCTGGACCCGGCCGAGGATGCCCTGCGGGCGGACGAGCAGCACCACGAAGAGCAGCCCGAAGATGATCGCGTCGACGTAGGAGGAGCTGATGTACGTGGTGGTGTACACCTCCAGCAGGCCCAGCGAGAGGCCGCCGATGATCGCGCCGACCGCGCTGCCGAACCCGCCGATCACCACGGCGACGTAGAGCTTGAGGGTCAGCGGGCTGCCGGAGTCGCTGGCCAGGATCACGATGGGCGCGAGCAGCACCCCCGCGACGCCGGCGTACGACGACGCGATGCCGACGGTCAGCGCGGTCATCCGGTCCACCTTGATGCCCATGAGCCGGGCGGTGTCCGGGTCCTGCGCCGAGGCCCGCAGCTGGTAGCCGAGCCGGGTCCGCTGGAACAGCCACCACTGGAAGCCGCACATCAGCGCGGTGAAGCCGACCACCAGGATGCTCTGCCACGGCACCGAGGAGCCGAGCAGGTCGACCCGGCCGCGGACCAGCGGCGCCAGCGTGCGCGGCTCCGGGCCGAGCACGATCAGCAGCAGGCTGGAGACGATCACGCTGACCGCGATGCTGATCGTGATCGCGGAGCTGAAGTTCTTGCGGCGCAGCGGCTTGAGCGCGACCTTCTCCAGCACCAGGCCGAGCGGGAACATCGCCACCGGCACCGCGGCCAGCACCAGCAGCGGCGGCGTGCCCACGGCGGTGGCGGTCGCGGCGGCGGCCATGCCGCCCAGCACGACCAGGTCGCCGTGCGCGAAGTTGACCACCCCGGTGCTGTTGAACACGAGCACGAAGCCCAGCCCGGCCAGGCAGTAGATGGACCCGAGGGTCACCCCGGCGACGATCAGGTCGACCATGGCGGTGGCGCCTCCTCTCTGTCGACTTCGGCCAATCTTTTGGCGCGCGGTAAGAAATGCCCAGCGGATCGGGCGAAGGTTCCTCTGTCCGGAACGCGGGCCGGAATGCCCCTGGAAATCAGGACTTTCCGCGACCGACGGAGAGCCCGCCGTCGGGGCGGAGCACCTCCCCGGTCATGCCGCGCGCGGCCGGCGAGGCGAGGAACAGGTACAGCTCGGCGAGCTCGGAGGGACGCATCACCACGTGCAGCGGGTTGAGCCGTTCGACGAGCCCGTGGATGGTCTCGGCGTCGGCGAAGACAGGCTGCTCGTCGGTGGCCCCGGCCGCGGCGAGGCCGGTGATGACACCGCCGGGCGCCACCGCGTTGACCCGTACGACGGGTGCGAGATCGATCGCGAGGTGGCGGACCAGCCCGAGGGCGGCGTGCTTGGCCGCCACGTAGGCCAGCCCGGCGCCGTTGCCCTGCACCTCGTAGGAGGCGTCGGAGAGCGTGAAGGTCATGCAGCCGCCGGACTCCAGCAGCGCCGGCCGGGCGGCGTGCGCGCCCAGGGCGTAGCCGAGCACGTCCACCTCGAGGACGCGGGTGAGCACCCGTCGTACGGTCTCGGCGTCGGCCTCGCCGAGGCGCAGGCCGCCGTCGTGGATGCCGGCGTTGCCGACGAAGTGGTCGAGCCGGCCGGCCAGCGCGAGCACCCGGGCGACCGCGCGCTCGTTGTCCTCGGCGACGGTCACGTCCCCGGCGACGACCTCGATGCCCGCGCCCAGAGGAGTGTCGGGCGCGTGCCGGTCGAGCACCACCACGACGTCGCCGAGCGCGGCGTGCGCGCGGGCCACCGCGAGCCCGATCCCCGAGCAGCCGCCGGTGACCAGGACCCCGCGTGCCGTCACAGCGGTGCGGGGGTCCAGAGGCCCGGGTCGGTGGTGCCGTGCATCTCGGCCAGGATCACCTCGTCGAACGGGTTCGAGGTGCCCCACTGGTCGGTGTCCTCGGGGCTGGTCGTGTAGACCTTCGGCGTCCAGCCGTGCTCCTCGTCGATCTCCTGGAGCGCGGTGGTGTACTCCAGCACGTACCGGGTGCCCGGGTCCTGGAAGTAGGCGAAGGTGTTGTCGCCGGCGCCGTGCCGGCCCGGACCCCAGAGCATCGCGTGCCCCTGCCGGAGCATCGACCCGGTGGCCCGCATGAACTCGTCGAGCCCGCGCATCTCGAAGGAGACGTGGTTGAGCGAGGTCCGCTCGGAGCGGGCGAAGGCGAGCAGGTGGTGGGTGCTGCCGGTGCGCATGAAGCAGAAGAAGTCCTCGACCCAGTCGGAGACCTTGAAGCCCAGCGCGTCGGCGTAGAACATCCGGGTCTTGTCCAGGTCCTGGGTGTTGAAGACGACGTGGCTGATCTTGCGCGGCCGCGGCTCGCCCTCGGCGACCTCGCGGAACGGGCGCAGGTCCAGGTCCGCGGAGACCTCGACGGTGCGGCCGTCGCAGTCGAAGAACCGGAAGCCGTAGCCGGCGCCGCGGTCCTGCCGCGGTCCGGGCTCGTCGATCATCCGGGCCTGCGGGTGCTCGCTGACGCGCTTGGCGTACAGCTCCACCTCGGCGGCCGAGTCGACGGCGAGGCTGACCGCGTCCACCCGCGGGACCTCGGCCTGGCGCAGCCGGATGACGTAGGACTCGGGGCAGCCCGATCCCAGGTAGAGCCGCTCGTCGTCGCGGTCCACCTCCTCCAGGCCCCAGCTGCGCGAGAAGAACTCCCGCGCCTGGCGCAGGTCCTGGACCGCGATCCCGACGCTCCGGACATGTGTGATGGGCATTCCGTCATCCTCCCCCGCTACGCGTACGGCGTCGCGACGTACTTCGTCTCCATGAACTCGAGCATCCCCTCGTGCGCGCCCTCGCGACCCAGGCCGCTCTCCTTGCTGCCACCGAAGGGCGCGGCCGGGTCCGAGACCAGCCCGCAGTTGAGGCCTACCATCCCCGACTCCAGCCGGCGGCTGACGGCCAGGGCCTGCTCCAGCCCACCTGTGTAGACGTAGGAGACCAGGCCGGCCTCGGAGTCGTTGGCCAGGGCGAGCCCCTCCTCGACCGTGCCGAACCGGGTCACCGCGGCGACCGGGCCGAAGATCTCGGTGGTGGCGAGCTCACTGGCCGGGTCGACGTGGTCGAGCAAGGTCGGTGGGTAGTAGTAGCCGTCCCCCTCGGGCCGGGTGCCGCCGACGCGCAACGTCGCTCCGGCCGCGACCGCCCGGTCGACCAGGTCGGCGACCCGGTCCCGCTCGACGGCGGAGACCAGCGGGCCGACCTGGGTCTCCTCGGCCAGGCCGGGTCCGACGCGCAGGTCCTCGATGCGCTGCTGGATCCGGGTCACGAACTCCTCGGCGACACCGTCCTGGACCAGGATCCGGTTGGCCGCGGTGCAGGCACTGCCGCCGTTGCGGAACTTGGCCAGCATGAAGCCCTCGACCGCGGCGTCCAGGTCGGCGTCCTCGAGGACGACGAACGGGGCGTTCCCGCCGAGCTCCATCGACGAGCGCATCACCGACTTCGCGGCCTGCTCGAGCAGGATCTTGCCGACCTCGGTGGAGCCGGTGAACGAGATCGCGCGGACCCGCGGGTCGGCCATCATCCGGGCCACCGCGGGGCCCGTGCCGCGGGGCAGCACCACGTTGACCACGCCGTCGGGGATGCCGGCCTCGCGGACCACGTCGGCGACGTACAGGGCGGCCAGCGGAGTCTCCATCGCCGGCTTGAGCACGACCGTGCAGCCGGCGGCCAGCGCAGGCGCGATCTTCCGGGTGGCCATCGCGGCCGGGAAGTTCCACGGGGTGACCAGCAGCGCGACGCCGACCGGCTCGTGCGAGACCAGGATCCAGTTCTTCCCGGCCGGCGAGCGGCGCATGTCGCCCGGGGTCCGGACGGCCTCCTCGGCGAACCAGCGGAAGAACTCGGCGGCGTAGGCGGCCTCGCCGCGCGCGTCGGCCAGCGACTTGCCGTTCTCCAGGGTGATGAGCCGGGCCAGGTCCTCGGTCTCGGCGACCAGGATCTCCCAGACCCGGCGGAGCAGCTCGCCACGCTCGCGGGCCGGCCGCGCGGCCCAGGCCTGCTGCGCCTGGGCGGCCGCCTCGACGGCCGCGTCACACTCCTCGTCGGTCATCGTGGCGACGGTGGCGAGCACGCTCCCGTCCACCGGGTTCAGCACCGGCCGGTCACCGCCGCCGCCACGCAGCCACTGGCCGCCGACGTACGAGGTCACCTCGCCGCCGGCCAGGTCGTGGCGCGAGAGCGTCGGCACGAGCGTCGTACTCACAGGTTCTCCTTCACAGCGGACAGCGGGTCGATGCGGCGGCCGAAGCCGGCCTCGGCGGCGTGCTGGACGATCCGCGCGGCCAGCACGAGGTCCTGCTCCGGAGAGCCGATGGACTTGTAGACGACACGGCCGGCGGGGGCGGGCTCGCCGAGCGCGGTGCCGAGCAGGGTGGTACCGCTCGGGTCCCAGCCGCCGTCGACGGCCTCGATGGCGTCGCCGGACTCCTCGAGCACGTCGAAGGTGTCGAGCACGACGCGGTCGGCGTGGGCGAGCACGGCGCCCTCGAGCTCGCGCTGCACCGGCAGCGTCGAGCCGATCGAGGCGACCAGGCCGACGTGGGCGAGGTCGTCGTGGGTGAGCACCACCCGGCCGCCGGAGTTGGTGGCCACGTAGACGACGTCGACGTCGGCGAGCACCTTCTCCACCGAGTCCGAGACCGCGACGACGTGGCCGGTCTCGGTGTGCACGGCGTCGGCGAACTGCTCCCGGTTGGCGGCGCTGCGGCTGGTTGCCCGGATCTCGTCGAGGCGGACCACGCGGCTCAGCGCCTGGACCCCGGCGAGCGCCTCCGAGCCGGTGCCGACCACGCCGAGCCGGACCGAGCCCCGCTCGCCAAGCAGGTGCCGGACCGCGACCGCGGCGGTGGCGGCGGTGCGCAGCGTGGTGATCCGGGCCGCGTCCACGATGCCGAGCGGCCGTCCGGTCGCGGTGTCGAAGACGTGCACGGCGTAGCGGACCAGCCGGTCCCCGGCCAGGTGGAACTCCTTGTAGCCGAAGACGCCCAGGGTGGAGACCTCCGCGGACATCACCCGCATCCAGCCGCCCTCGAAGAACAGCTGCGAGCGGCGGGTGGCCACCGCGCCCTCGGCCACGGCCACCGCGGCGTCGCGGGCGGCCTCGATGGCCAGGTCCATGGTCACGTGCTCGGCGATGTCCTCCGACGAGACGTGCAGCGGCTGCGGGTCGGTGCTCAGCTTCATCCGCGGATCCGCCCCTCGAAGAACAGCGCGTCGGCCTCGTCGGTGATCGGCAGGCCGGACTCGATCGCGGCCGAGCGCAGCAACCTCATCTGCCGGTCGTGCAGCCGGGTGTGCGGGCTGCGCACCGGGCCGCCGTTGAAGCCCTGCAGCCAGCCCTGGTACTTCCACAGCAGCCGGTGCACGAACGAGGTGCCGGCGTTGGCCTCGCGCATGAGCGACCCGGTGGCGGCCCGGGCCGGGTGCACCTGCCAGTACAGCTCCATCGCCTCGTCGTACCGGTCCGGGTCCTGGGCGAGCGCGTGGATGCGCGGCACCACGTCGCCGAAGTACTCGTAGTTGGAGGTGCCCATCCAGGGCATCCCGAAGGTGCTGCTCCACGCCGGCGCGTTCATCTCCAGCGGGTCCGCGACGATGACCCGGTCGCTGAACCGGCGGAACACCTCGGCCAGGCCGGCCACGCCCGGGTCGCCGATCTCGTTCTTGATCGCGACCACGTTCGGGATGGTGTCGACGATCTCCTCCAGCCAGGCCGGCGCGAAGCCGGAGGGGTGCAGCCGCATGAAGTTCCACAGGTTCATCGCGAACACGACGACACCGAGGTCGGCGGCCTCGGCGATCGCCCGGGTGTACTCGACGATCTCCTTGTAGTGCTGGGGGTAGAACGTGATCGGGTACGACGGCATCACCAGGTCGACGCCCTTGCTCGCCGCCATCGCGGCGATCGCCTGGTTCTCGGCCAGCGTGCCCGCCGCCGCCTGCACGATCGTCACCAGGTCGTCGCCGGCCTCCTCGACGGAGATCTCGACGAAGCGCTCGAGCTCCTCCGCGGTGGTGCCGCACTCGCCGACGATGAGGAAGCCGGTGAAGCCCAGCTCCCGCTCCCGGCGGATGTCGTGCCGGATCGCGGCCTCGTTGAGGCGCGTCTGGTCGACGGTGAACGAGGGCAGGACGCACCCGCTCACCCCGCGCAGGTTCTCCATCGCCCAGGCACGGGCCTCTCCTGGCTGGAACTTGGCCATCTCTGGTCTTCCTTTCGGCAGCGCTGCGCGCGGGTCAGTCGGTGGTCTTGATCGCCTGGGCGGGGCAGGCGGCGACGGCGCGCAGCACGCCCGGCCCCTGCCCCTCCGGCACGTCGTGGTCGGCGATGACGGGGTAGCCCCACTCGTCGAGCTCGAAGACCTCCGGCGCCTCCTCGGCGCACAGCCCGTAGGCCTGGCACTTGGTCATGTCGACGTCGACTCTCATCTGTCCTCCTGGATGTCGGTGGGGTGGATCTCGGCAGGCCACGGGACCGCGAACGCGGTCGCCTCCGGCCGTGCGGGGTGGTCGGTGCACCAGGCGCAGGGCGCCTCCAGGTGCCGGGTCACGGTGGCGGTGCGCTGCTCGGCCAGGCTGGTCACCAGGCCGCAGGCGGCGTCGAGGGTGCCGCAGTCGCCGCGGCCGCGGAGGCTGGTCGCCCAGCCGGTGAGCTTGCGTACGTCGTCCGCGCCGGCGGTGCCCGCGGTGAGCGCGTCCACGACCCCGGCCATCGACGGGATCCCCTTGAAGCACGGGCCGCACTGCTCGGCGTTCTCCCGCTCCAGGTAGCGCAGCACCTGCGCGACCGCGGTCACCGGGCAGGTCTCGTGCAGCACCAGCACGATGCCGCAGCCGAGCACGTCGGGATGGGCGCGCGCGGCCAGCTCGCGCAGCGGGTGCCGGCGCGTGGCGGCCGAGGCGAACCGGCCGAAGAAGCCGCCGAGGAGCACCTCGCCGGGCTCGATGCCGAGCCAGCCGAGGACGTCGTCGAGGGTGAGCTCGCCGGGCACCTCGACGACTGCGTGCCGGCCGTGGTCGGTGCTCACGGTGAGCAGCAGAGTCGGCTCCGGCGCACCCCGCACCAGCCGGGCGAGCTGGGCCAGCGTCTCCACGTTGCTGACCAGGGTCGGCCGGCCCTGGACCCCTTCCTCGTAGGGACGCGGCGGCTTGTGGGTCGGCTTGGCCGGGCCGCCGGAGAGCCAGCGGACCACCGCGGACTCCTCGCCGCTGACGTAGCCGGGCGGTGCGGCGACCACCTGGACCTCGGGTGTGAGGGTCCGCGCCGCGGCGGCGATCCGCTCGCGGGCGGTGGCGTCGCTGACGTAGGCGTAGCGGCTGTGCGCGCCCAGGGCGTCGCCGACCAGCCGGAGCCCGTCCAGCGCGACCTCGGGGGCGAGCGTCATCAGCACCCGGTCCTTGGCGCTGGCCGGCTCCCCCTCCTCGCCGTTGAGCACCACGACCGGGGCCAGCCCGGTCCGGGCGGCTTGCTCGGCCACCGCGCGCAGCTTGACCGCGAACGGGAACCCGGCACCGCCGCGACCGCGCAGGCCGGCGGCCTCGGCCACCGCGACCAGGGCGTCGAGCGACTGCCCGGAGTCGGTGGCGGGGGCCGTGGTGGTGGGGCCGGAGCCGAGCAGTGACCCACACGTGCTCAGCCCCGGCCAGACTCGGACCTGCAGGGGGTCTCCGGCAGGGGTGGGTGCCGGGCCCCGAGGCCCGGCCGCCGTCTCAGCTCGCACCGGGCTCGAACTCCAGGTCCATGGTGGTGACCGGCGCGGCCTTCTTGTGCGCGTCGAACTGCAGCACCGAGACGGTGTGGAAGAGGTTGCCGTCCTTGTCGGCGGCGAGCCTGCCGGTCAGCCCGGTGGTGTCCAGGCCGGCCAGGGCCTTGCGCAGGTCGTCGGCGGACTTGGCACCGTCGGCGACCAGCTTGCCCAGCGTCATCACCGAGTCGTACATGACGGCGGTGTAGACGTCGGGGGCCTTGCCGTACTTGGCCTGGTAGGCCGCGGTGAACTCCTGCACCTTCGGGTCGTCCTGCTTCAGCGAGACACCCGGGGAGTAGATCCCGGAGACCTCGTCGTCGGTGAGCAGCTCCAGCGTCGAGGGCGAGGTGATGCCCGGCGCCGCGAAGATCTTGCCGGTGAACCCGGCCCGGCGCAGGCCCTTGATCGCGACGGCGAGCGGGGAGCCGGTGAGCAGCTGCACGAAGACGGCATCCGCGCCGGCCCGCTTGATCCGGGCCACCTGGCCGGTGACGTCGACGGCGTTCTGGTCGACCGACTCGTTGGCGACGACGTCGATGCCCTTCTCCCCCGCCGCGGCGAGCAGCGCCTTGGCGTCGCCCTGGCCGAACGCGGTGCTGTCGGCGAGGATGGCCGGCTTCTTCACGCCGAGCTGGTCGAAGGCGTAGGCCGAGGTGGCCTGCACCGACATGTCCGAGCTCGGGAAGTTGCGGAAGATGTACTTGTTGTCGTTCTCGGTGATCGCGGTGGTGGCCGCCGTGGTCAGCATCGGGATGCGGGCCCGCTCGACCTCCTGGCGGATCGCCAGCATCATCGTGCCGATGATCGGGCCGACCACGACGTCGGGGTCCTCGCGCAGCACCTTGCGGTAGGCGTTGAGGGCCGAGGTGTTCGCCTCGCCGGCGTCCTCCTTGGCGACGATGTCCAGGTCGGCGGTGCCGTCCTTCTTCAGCTGCTCGACCGCGAGCTCGACGGCCTTCTGCTGGTTCTGGCCGAAGACGGCGGCCGGCCCGGTGGTGGTGAGCACGGTCGCGATGCGCGCACTGGGCAGTCCGGAGTCCGAGCCCCCGGAACCGCCCGCGCCGCACCCGGTGGTGGCGGCCAGCATCGACGCCGCGGCCACACCTGCGGCCAGGGTCCTGCGCTTCATCGAAGTTCCTCCTGCGATCTGGCGCGGCGAGCCCCAGGCGGCTGCCGCGTGACGGCGACGACTCTCGTCCCGGGCAGCGGCGCCGATCCACGCGAGCCCGCAGAGATTTCTCTGGGCAGAAAAAACGGGCCTTCGTTCCGGGTGCTGGTTCTGCCGCTGCCGCGTCCGGAGGTCCCGGAGGGCCGGTACGTCGGGAGGCTGCCGTTTTTCCGTCCTGCGGAATGTGAGTCGGCCCACGCCGCCCCCGGACGGCCCGTTTCCTAGAGTCGCGGCACCCCGGTCGGCGGGGCTGAGCAGCAGGAGGAACCATGGCCAGGCATCACGAGCTCCGGGCGTCGGCCGAGACGGTCCGTCTCGGGGTCGTCGACCGCACCGACACCCCCGTTCTCACCATCGAGTCCGGTGACACGGTCAGCCTGGACACCTGGTCGGCGTGGGGGAACCGGGTCACCCCGGAGCTGACCCTGGAGGACGTGGGCCGCTACTTCGGCGAGTCGAACGGCGCCGGCCCGCACGACCTGACCGGCCCGATCGCGGTGCACGGTGCCCGGCCGGGCGACGTGCTCCGGGTCGACGTGCTGGACCTGCGGCTGCGCCCGCACGCGTTCAACCTCAGCCTGCCCGGCCACCTCGGCATCGGCGCCCTCGCCGAGGACTTCGCCGAGGGCCAGGTCCGGCACTTCCAGCTCTCCGGCAACAGCGTCGAGTTCGCGCCGGGCGTGCGGGTCCCGATCCGCCCGTTCCTCGGCTACATGGGGGTCGCGCCGCAGGCCGACGGCCCGCACAGCTCGATCCCGCCGGGCTCGCACGGCGGCAACATCGACGTCCCGGACCTGGTCGTCGGGTCCTCGCTGTTCCTGCCGGTCTGGGCCGACGGCGCGCTGTTCTGCGCCGGCGACGCGCACGCCGCCCAGGGGTACGGCGAGGTGAACCTCACCGCGCTGGAGGCCTCCGCCGAGGAGGCGGTGCTCCGGTTCACCCTGCTGCGCGGCGGTCCCGCGCTGACCAGTCCGCGGGCCGAGACCCCGGCCGAGGTGCTCTCGCTGGCCTTCGCCGACACCCTCGACAAGGCCGCCAAGGGCGCGCTGCGCGACCTGGTCGCCGAGCTGTCCCGGCTGCACCCCGAGCTCGAGCCGATGGACGCCTACTCGCTGTGCTCGATGGTCGCGGACCTCAAGGCCAGCCAGGTCGTCAACGCCGAGGTGGGCGTGCAGGCCAGCGTGGCCAAGGACGTCTTCAGCCCCGCGCTGCCGTGGTTCACCGAGGGATCGGGCTGGACGGTCGTCGAGGCCCTGTCGTGACCGCGTACTCCCCCATCGTCGACCGGCCCGCGGTCAGCTGGCCGGACGAGAAGCCGGTCGCGTTCTACCTGGGCGTGAACCTGGAGCACTTCGCTCCCGGCCCGGCGATCAACATCTACCCGCGGACCAACGGCCTGGACCCGGACGTGCTCAACCAGGGCTGGCGCGACTACGGCGCCCGGGTCGGGATCTGGCGGATGATCGAGAGCCTGGACCGGCGCGGGGTGCCGGTGACCGGCCTGCTCAACGCGGCCGTCTGCGCCGAGCAGCCGGAGATCGTGGCGGCCGGGGTCGAGCGCGGCTGGACCTGGGTCGCGCACGGCTGGCAGAACAACGTGCTGCTCGCGGACCTGCCCCCCGAGGACGAGGAAGCCCACCTGCGCACGTCGGTGGAGACGATCGCCCGGGCGACGGGATCCCGGCCACGCGGCTGGCTCGGCCCGGCACTGACCCAGACCCACCGGACCGAGGAGCTGCTGACCGGCCTCGGCATCGAGTACGTGCTCGACTGGTGCCACGACGACCTGCCCGGCTGGCGCCGCCCCGGACTGCTCTCGGTGCCGTTCAGCGTCGAGGTCAACGACCTGACGATCTTCCTGCTGCGGGGCCAGTCCGGGCCCGAGCTGGTCCGGGTGGTCAAGGACCAGGCCGCCCAGCTGCGCCGCGAGGGCGGCGGCCGGGTGATGGCACTCTCGGTGCACCCGTTCCTGACCGGGCAGGCGTTCCGGCAGCGCTACCTCGACGAGGCCCTGGACCACCTGCTGGGCCTGGACGACGTGTGGGTCACCACCGCGGACGATATCGCGTCGTCGTACGGGAGGGCGGTGGCGGAAACGTCCCTCAGTGCGGAAAACTCGGGAAGTATCGTTCCGTCATGACGAACGAATCGGGCAACAGCCTCGCCTCCGTCACCAACGCCCTCCGGCTGCTCTCGATGCTCTCCTCGCAGCCCGAGCTCCGCGTCGTGGACGTCTCGCGTCGTCTCGGGATCGCCCCCTCGACCTCGCACCGGCTGCTCTCCTGCCTCAAGGAGGAGGGCTTCATGCAGCAGGCGCGCAGCTCGAAGCGGTACATGGTCGGCCCGGAGCTGCTTCGGCTGGCCCGGCACTTCAGCTCGCAGAACAGCCTGGAGCGGCTGGCCCGGCCGCACCTGGTCTCGCTGTGCCGGCTGGTCGACGAGGCGGTGAACCTGCAGATCCTGGTCGGCCACGAGGTGCTCTGCCTCGATGCGGTCGTCGAGGACCGGCACGACCTGCACGTGAAGCGGATCGCCGGCCGCCGGGTCGCCGCGCACGCCTCCGCCGCCGGCAAGGTGCTGCTCGCGGCGCTGCCGACAAGTGCCCGGCAGGCGCTCTACTCCGAGCACGGCCTGCCCTCGATCACCGACCGGACCATCGTGGACGACGAGGAGTTCGAGGCCGAGCTGGCCCGGGTCCGCGCCGCCGGCTACGCCACCAACCTGGGCGAGCGCGAGGACGGCGTGCACGCGGTCGCGGTCCCCGTGCTCGACCTCAACGACAACCCGATGGCCGCCCTCGCGGTCGCCGCCCCCGCGGTCCGGCTCCCCAAGGCCCGGGTCCCCGGCCTGGTCCGCGACCTGCGCCGCGCCCGCGCCGCCATCACCGCCGAGTACTTCGCCCGCTGAACCAAAACCCCCGACTCGCCCCACCAAAACCCCCGACTCGCCCCACCAAAACCCCCGACTCGCGAATCAGGGGTTTTGGTCCGCCGAGTCCGGCCTTCTGGTCCGCCGAGTCCGGCCTTCTGGTCAGGCGGTGACGGGAGGACGGCGGTCGATCCAGGGGTGGGCGGCCTCGAAGGCGGCCGAGGCGCGCAGCACCACGTCGTCGGCCAGGCGGCGGCCCGAGATCATCAGCCCCACCGGCAGGCCGTCCTCGGTGAACCCGGCCGGGATCGAGGCCGAGGGCTGGCCGGTCAGGTTCATCGGCAGCACGAACGGCGAGGAGTCCTGCGGGCTGGCCGGCGCGAAGTCCTCGGCCGGCCAGGGCAGCACCGCGATCGTCGGGGTGAGCAGCAGGTCGTAGGTCTCCATCAGCTCGGCCATCCGGTTGACCACCTGCTTGCGCACCATCCCCGAGGTGGTCAGCTGGTCCACGGTCCAGTCCATCTCCAGGAACCCGACGATGTGCGGGGAGATCCGGTCCCGGTGCTGCTCGACCATCCGGCGCATCCCGACCATGTCGGTCTCGGCGACCAGCATCGCCCAGAACGCCTCGTACGGGTCGGGCCAGGGCGCGACCACCTCGTCGACGACACAGCCGAGGTCCTTCTCGAAGACCTCCACCGCACGTCGTACGACGGAGGCGACCCGCGGGTCCACCTCGGCGTACCCGAAGTCGGGCGAGAAGGCGATGCGCAGCCCGGCGACGTCACCCCGCGTCGCGGCCAGCCAGTCGAAGTCCGCGCGCGGCAGCGAGTGCCGGTCGCGCAGGTGCGGGCCGCTGCACGCCGCCATCAGCAGCGCGCTGTCCTGGACGGTCCGGCTCAGCGGGCCGATGTGCTCCATCGACTCGAAGCTGGACAGCCCCGGGTAGGTGTCCTCGCGGCAGCCCGGGTAGAGCGGGATCCGGCCCATCGTCGCCTTCAGCCCGTACACGCCGCAGAACGAGGCCGGCGCGCGCACCGACCCGGCGGCGTCGCTGCCCAGGGCCAGCGGGGTGATCCGGGCCGCGACCGAGGCGGCCGAGCCCGCGCTGGAGCCACCCGTGGTCAGCGCGGTGTCCCACGGGTTCCGGGTCGCCCCGAAGACCGGGTTGGTGCCGTTGCCGGCGAAGCCGAGCTCGGGGGTGTTCGTCTTGCCGACGATGAGCGCGTCCGCGGCACGGAGCCGCTCGACCACGATGTCGTCCTGGTCCGGCTGGAAGCCCTCGTAGGCGTGGCTGCCCGCGACCATCGGCAGGTCCTTGACGAAGATCAGGTCCTTGACCGCGACCGGCACCCCGGCCAGCGGGCCGAGCTTCTCACCGGCGGCCTGCCGGTCGGCCAGCGCCCGCGCGTGCGCGCGGAGCAGGTCGTGGTCCAGGACGCAGTAGGCGTTGAGCGCCGGGTTCAGCGCGTCCACCGCGTCGATGACGGCGTCGGCCACCTCGACGGGCGAGAGCTCGCCCGCGCGGACGGCGGCGGCGATCTCGGTGGCGGTCAGGTCGGTGACGGAGGTCGCTGAGGTCTCGGTGGTCATCGGTTTCCCCTTACCAGTAACGGACATCGCTGGTGCTGAGCACCTCGGCACCGTCCTCGGTGACCAGCACGTTCTGCTCGAAGTAGACGCTGCCGACCCCGGGGCGCCCGGCCATCGTCTCGACCGACATGGTCATCCCGGCCCGCACCTCGCGCTGCTCGAAGGGCAGCACGAACGGCCACTCGAAGCCGAGCCCGATCCCGTGGCCGTGCCCGAAGACCTCGCTCTGCGGCGTGTTCACGCCCTGCTCGACCAGCACGCTCTCGACGACCTGGTAGAGGTCGGCGCCGGTGATGCCCGGCCGCAGCGCGGCGATGCCGGCGTCGACCGCGCCGATCGCGGCCTCGAGCAGCTCCGTCTGCGCCTGACTCGGCCGGCCGCCGGTCACCAGGCTGCGCGCCGCGTCGAACATGTAGCCGTCGACGTACCCGGCGTGGTCGACGTGGAACAGGTCGCCCTCCTCCAGACGCCGCCCGTCCCAGCGCGGCAGCTGTCCCGAGCAGTAGAAGTCGCTGTCCGGGCCGGAGGCGATCATCGCGTCGATCGGCACCATGCCGCGCTCCACGCCGTACGCGTACGACGCCGCCACGGCCTCGGCCTCGGTGGTGCCCGGCCGCAGTGCCGCCGCGGTGATGGCGTCCACCGCCCCGCGCCCGATCGCGGCGGCCGCGCGGATCAGCTCGACCTCCGCGGGCGACTTGACCACGCGCAGGTCCACGACGGCCTCGTCGAGCATCTCGAACCGGTCCGGCCCGCACAGCCGGATCAGCTCCAGGTAGGTCTGGGCCAGCAGCGCGGGCCCGCCGACCAGGCCGAACCGGGTGCGGCTGCCGAGCTCGGCCAGCACCGAGGCCACGGCGGCCGGCAGGTCGAAGGCGAACCGGACGTCGGAGACCTGCACCAGGTCGCGGCGCGGGTCGAGGATGTCCACGACCAGCACCGGGTCGCCGTCCACCGGGAGCACCAGCGCGGCCTGGGACCGGTTGAAGCGCGGGTAGTAGTGCGCCAGGTAGAAGAGGTCGGAGGCCGAGTCCGAGTGCCCTCCCTTGGCCCAGACGACGACGCCGTCGAGCCCCTCGGCTCGGCAGCGCGCCACCAGGGCCTCCCGGCGGGCGGCGAACTCGGAAGCAGCGATCACGACGACGTCTCTCCTCAGGATGCGGCCGCGGACAGGATCCGGCGGTGGGTCTTGTCGGGGCCCTGCAGGGTCTGCGCCAGCCGGCCGCGGCGCATCACCAGCACCCGGTCGCACAGGCCCTCGAGCTCCTCGTAGTCGTTGGAGACGACCAGGACGCCGGCACCGGCCTCGGCCAGGTCGCGGATGGCCCGCAGGATGTGCTGCCGCGAGCCGACGTCGACGCCCTGGGTGGGCGCGTGCAGCACGATCACCGAGCCACGGCTCTCCTCGATGCGGCCGAGCAGCACCTTCTGCTGGTTGCCTCCGGAGAGGTTCCGCAACGGCGCCAGATCGCTGGCGCAGACCACCTCGTAGCGGGCGACGATGCCGGCCGACTCGGTCTCCTCGGCCCGGAAGTCCAGCCCGTGCCAGCGGCGCAGACGGCGCAGGTTGCCCAGGGTGGCGTTCTCGCGCACGGTCGCGTTCGGCACCGCGCTCTGGCCGAGCCGGTCCGCGGCGAGCAGGCTGATCCCGGCGGACCGGGCCCAGCGCGGGGTCGGCCGGGTCGAGGAGACCCCGTCCACGACCACCTCGGCGGCGGCCGGCCGGGCCCCGACCAGCAGGTACGGCACGTCCTCGTGGCCGGCGCCGACCAGCCCGGTCAGGCCGACCACCTCGCGCTCGTGCACCCGGAAGGCCAGGTCGTGCACGGCCGCGCCGGCCAGCGACCGCACGTCGAGCAGCACCCCGCCCGGCGTCGAGGCGGCCTCCAGGTCGGCGCGTTCGAAGTCGTCGCCGACGATCATCCGGACCAGGCCGTCGACCTCGAGGCCGGCGGTGCTCGCGGAGTCGGCGACCCGGCCGTCGCGCAGCACGGTGACCCGGTCGGTGAGGCTGAGCACCTCCTCCATGTCGTGGGAGACGAACAGCACCGCGACCCCGGCCCGCGCGGCCCGGCGGACCGCGTCGAAGAGACGCTCCGTCTCGCTCATGGTCAGCGAGGTGGTCGGCTCGTCGAGCACGATCACCTTCGAACGGGAACCCTCGGCCGAGCCGAGCGCCCGAGCCAGCCCGACCAGCGCCCGCTCGCCGGGCCCGAGCTCGGCGACCAGGGCGGACGGGTCGATGTGACCGGCGCCGAGACGCCCGAGCATCTCGGCAGCCGACGTCCGCATCGAGCGGTAGTCGACCCAGCAACCGAGACGCCGCCGGTAGTGCCCGGCGAACAGGTTCTCGGTGACCGACAGGCTCGGGCACAGCCCGATGTCCTGGTGCATGAACCGCAGCCCCGCGTCGTACCGCTGGGCATGGGAGTCCGACGCCCCGATCTCGGTGCCGTCCACCCGGATCGTGCCCTCGTCGGCCTTGTAGAGGCCGGAGAGGATCTTGATGAGGGTGGACTTCCCGGAGCCGTTGATGCCGAGCAGGCCGTGGATCTCCCCCGGTCGCAGGGTGAGGTCCACCTCCCGGAGCACCCGCACGGGGCCGAAGGAGTTGCTCAGCCCGGAGATCTCCAGGGCCGGCACGTCGACAGCCGGGACGTCGGACTCGATCACGCGATGCCCCAGAGCTTCTTGAAGCCCTCGATGAAGCTGTCGCCGTACACCGCACGCTCGTCGTTGACGTCGATGTCCTTGAGCATCGCGGTGTCCAGGTAGCGGTAGGGCACCAGCGGGTTGCCCGGCGGCAGCTTGAGCATCGCGCGCATCGACTGGTCCACGGTGGCCCACGCCGACCACTCCTCGGAGACGCCCGGGTCGGCGGTGAACACGTCGCCCTGCTTGACCAGCGCGAGCCCGGCCGAGCCGCCGTTGTGGCTGCTGACGTGGACCTTGCCGACCGCACCGGCCTGCTGCACTCCGGCGGTGGCGAAGATGGCCATCCCGTCGAACAGGGTGAGCACGTAGTTCAGGTTCGGGTTGGCCCGGATGCTGGTGACCACCAGCGGCGTGATCTGGGTGCCCCAGTCGGCCAGCGGCACGTTCTTGACCTGGAGCTTGCAGCCCTTGCACGCCTCGAGGACCTCCTTGATGCCCTTGACCACCGGCGGCTCCGGCGCCAGGCCCTCGGAGTCGACGAACAGCACGTTCGCCTTGCCGTTGGTGTCCAGCACCGCCTTGCTCGCGATCAGCCGGCCGCCGAGCTCGAGGTCAGTGCCGACCGAGGCGTAGAACTCCTCGCCGGCGCCCTGGCCCGGGGCGTTCATGTCGATCGGGTTGTTGAGCACGTTGATGACCGGGATGCCGGCCGCCTTGGCGTCGCGCAGCTTGTCGCGGACCAGGTCGGTCGGGACGCCGAGGATGAGGATCACGTCGGACTTCTGGGTGATGCCGACCTGGATGCCCTGCTGCATGCCGGTGACCTGGTCGTCGGCGTTGGAGACGGTCACCTTGATGCCGAGGGTGGCGCCGACCTCCTTCACGTACTTCGCCACGTGCGCCAGGATCGGAACCGCCAGGTTGACCGCGACGATGTGGATCGACTTGCCGCGCGCCTTGGCGGCGTCGATCGCCGGGCCCGGCGCGGTGAAGGTCAGCTCCGCCGAGGCGGCCTCGGTGGCGGTCTTGGCGGCGTCGACCGCCGCGGTGTCGCCCTTGCCGGAGGTGTCGCCGCCGCCGCTGCTCGACCCGCAGGCCGCCAGGACGATCGCGAGCACGACAGCCAGTGCGGGCATGACGAGCTTGGAGCGCATACGCATTCCTTTCATCTTCAGTGGAGGTGAGAGGTGGCTCAGCGCCCGCCGGATCTCCGGCTGAGCTTGGCCACCGTCACCGCGATCACGAGCACTCCCCCGCTGAAGACCTGCGTCACCCAGTCAGGCGATCCGAGCATCTGGAGTCCTTGCGTGCCGACCGTCAGCAGGTAGACGGCCAGGAAGGTGCCGACGACGCCGAAGCGGCCGCGGTGCACCGTGGCGCCCAGGAAGGTCGCCGCGTACGCCGGCAGCAGGTACGGGCCGCCGTACGACGTGGAGGCCGCGCCGGTCTGGGCGACCAGGATGACGCCGGCCACCCCGGCGCCGACCGACGCGGTCAGGAAGGCACCGACGCGGATCTTGTCGACCTTGAGGCCGACCAGCCGGGCGGCGGTCTGCGCCTCGCCGACGAAGTAGATGTGCCGGCCGGTGGCGGTGCGCTGCAGCAGGAACCAGCCCACGGCGAGCAGGCCGAGCGCGTAGAAGAACGGGATCCCGATGCCGCCGATCTGGGTCTGCCCGAACTTGGTGACCGACTCCGGCAGGCCGCCGATGGTGGTCGGTCCGACGGTGCCCAGCGCGATGCCGGTGACGACGGTGCCCATGCCGAGGGTGGTCACCAGCGAGTCGACCCCGAAGCCGACCACGAACATCGCGTTCACCAGGCCGACCGCGGCGGCCAGCCCGACCGCGATGAGCACGGCGAGCAGCACGTTCATGTCGTGCTTGGTGGTCAGCGAGGCGACCACGCCGGCGGAGAGGCCGAGCACCGCCGCGGCGGAGAGGTCGAACTCGCCGGCCGCGCTGAGCACGGTGAGCCCGAAGGCCAGGATCACCAGCACCGCCTGGGTGGTGAGCAGCGACTGGAAGTTCGCGCTGGTGCCGAAGGTGTCCGGGCGCAGCGCCGAGAACAGCACGGCCAGCCCGACCAGGCCGACCGGAACCGCGAGCGAGCCGGAGCGGAGCAGGTCGACGACCCGGTCACCGGCAGAACGGTGACGTCCCGCCACGGCTCCCGGCAGCGTCGTGCTGTCGGGGTTCTCCGCCTCGTTCTTCGCGTCCGTCGCGCGCGGCACGGAGTCGCTGGTTCGGATCACAGGGCCTCTCCTGTCCGGCGATTCGCTGGTTGGTTGCAGGCAAGAATCGAGCGAGGCGAATGCCGGTGCTGCTGAGTGGAGGGTGAAATTCCTCTAGGGGGAACGACGCGGCGGAGCCCGAGTCAGAGGGAGGTCAGCGGGAGCGCAGCGCGGCCTCGGCGGCGTTGAACCCGCCCATGCCGTGCACGCCGCCGCCCGGCGGGGTGGCCGACGAGCACAGGAAGACGCCCGGGATGCCGGTGGCGTAGGGGTGCAGCGTGGTGCGCGGCCGCAGCGCGATCTGCCGAGCCGTGTTGGCGCCGGCGCTGATGTCACCGCCCACGTAGTTCGCGTTGTACGACGCCAGCTCGACGGGCCCGCGGACGTGGGTGGCCAGGACCCGGTCGCGGAAGCCGGGCGCGAACCGCTCGATCTGCCGTACGACGTGCTCCGTCGCGTCTCCGGTGTAGCCGTGCGGCACGTGCGCGTAGGCCCACAGCGGGTTCGCCGAGCCGGCCGAGCGGGACGGGTCCGCGAGGTACTGCTGGCCGACGAGCACGAACGGGCGCTCCGCCAGCGCGCCGCGCACGGTGGCCGCCTCGGCTGCGACGACCTCGGCCGCGGAGCCGCCCAGGTGCAGCGTCCCGGCCCGGCGCGCGTCGGCGTTGGTCCAGGGCACGTCGCCCTCGATCGCGAAGTCGACCTTGTACGCCGCGGGCCCGAACCGGTAGCGCTCGAAGGCCCGCCGTACCCGTCCCGGCAGCCGCTCGCCGGCGATCCGGACGACCGCGTCGGGGGCGACGTCGAGCAGGACGAAGTCGGGCTCTCGGCCGTCGAGGTCGCGCAGCTGGTCGAGGCCGGTCACCCTCACGCCGGTCTTCACCGTGCCGCCGAGGCCGGCGAGCAGGGCGGTCATCGCGGCCGCGATCGCCTGGGAGCCGCCGACGGCGACCGGCCAGCCGGCCCGGTGCCCGGCCGCGGTCAGCATCAGCCCGACCGAGCCGCTCAGCGGGGTGTCCAGCCGGCCGAAGGCGTGGGCCGCCGCGCCCAGGAAGAGCGCTTTCGCCGGCTCGTCGTCCCAGCGGCGGGCGATCGTCGTGGCGGGCAGCAGCGCGCGCAGGCCGAAGCGCGCCAGCAGCAGCGGATGCCGCGGCCGGTGCGCCACCGGCCGCAGGACGTCCTCGAGCAGGTCGTCGAGTCCGCGGGCCAGCGGGCCGAAGAGCCGCTGCCAGGACCGGGCGTCCGCGCCGAGCGAGGCCAGGGTCAGGTCCATCTCGCGGGAGAGCACCCCGGCCCGCCCGTCGTCGAGCGGGTGCACCAGGTCGATCTCGGGCCAGGCCCACCGCAGCCCGTACCGGTCCAGCCCGAGCGTGGAGAGGAACGGCGAGACCACGCCGGTCGGGTGGAAGGCGGCACAGTCGTCGTGCAGCAGGCCGGGCAGGGTGAGCTCGGAGGTCCGGGTGCCACCGCCGGGCCGGTCGGCCGCCTCCAGGACGGTGACCTCGATGCCCTCCTGGGCGAGGCGGATGGCGGCGGCCAGGCCGTTGGGCCCGCTGCCGACCACCACCGCGGACGTCATGGGCGCAGCCTTTCACGCGCGCGCGTGCGGCTCAGCCCTGGTCCTTGATCAGGTGCAGCAGCCAGTCTCGCTCGGTCCGGATCAGGGCGTAGCGCCGGTCGGCGCCGTAGCCGTGCAGGGTGAACAGGATCCGACGGTCGTTGCGGTCGTGCTCCTCCCACCAGCCGGTGTCGGCGATGAGCTTGCTCGGGTCGGTGTAGGTGAGGTGGGCGAGGTCGTGGTCGTTGACCTCGATGGCGAGGTGGTCGTCGCGGCTGTCGGTGGGCAGCCCGCGGGGCACCGCCCAGGAGCGGAGCACGCCGCCCTCCTCCAGGCGCAGGTCGAAGTGCGGCCGCGGCCTGCGGTGGTCGTGCAGGACGAAGGCCGGCCGGTGCGGACGCCCGCTCGCCATCTTTCGAGCGTACGCCGGACCGGCCGGCCCGCTGCCCTCCTCAGGACCGGGAGAAGAAGACCTTCAGGTCCGCGGCGATGTCCTCGGGCACCTCCAGCGCGGCGAAGTGGCCGCCGCGGCCGAACTCCGACCAGTGCTCGATCCGGGCGTTGTCGCGCTCGGCCAGCGAGCGGATCGTCTGGAAGTCGTCGGCGAAGACGGCCACGCCGATGCGTCCCTGCGAGACGACCGTCTCGCGGGCCGCGCGTGCCTCCTCGTAGTGGTAGCGCACCGCGCCGGCGGAGCTGTTGGTCAGCCAGTACAGCGAGACCTGCTCGAGCACCTGCTCGGGGCGGACCAGGCTGGTGCCGTTGCCGAAGCTCTCGAACAGCTCGTTGTAAGCCAGCTGGCCGACCGGCGAGTCCGAGAGGCCGGCCGCCACGGTCTGCGGCCGGGAGCCGTTCATCGCGTTGTAGCCGCCGACCTTCTGGAACCACTGCAGGTGCTCGAGCGCGGCGTACTCCTTCGGGCCGAAGCCGTCGAGCTCGGACGGATCGCCGGAGGGGAACGAGAACAGCTGCAGCACGTGCGCGCCCAGGAAGCCGTCGGGGTTGAGCACGGCCAGCTCGCGGGCGACCATCGCGCCGCCGTCGCTGCCGTGGACGCCGTACGAGTCGTAGCCGAGCTCGCGCATCAGCTCGTCGTACGCGCGGGCGACCCGGTCCATCGTCCAGCCGCCGTCGACCAGTGGCGTCGAGAACGCGAACCCGGGCATCGAGGGGATCACCAGGTGGAAGGAGTCGGTGAGCAGCTCGACCATCGGCAGGAACTCCAGGAACGAGCCCGGGTAGGTGTGCGCCAGCAGCAGCGGGGTCGCGTCGGAGTTGGCGGATCGCACGTGCACGAAGTGGATCGGCTGGCCGTCGACGTCGGCGACGAAGTTGGGGTGGGCGTTGATCCGGTCCTCGACCGAGCGCCAGTCGAGCTGCTGCCACTGGCCGACCATGTCGCGCAGGTAGGACTCCGGCGTGCCGTAGTCCCAGGAGTCGCCGGGCGCGGCCGGGGCGAACCGGGTGTTCTCGAGCCGGAGCTGGAGGTCGTCGAGGTCGGACTGGGCAATGCTCGCGGTGAAGGAGGTGATGTTCATGAGCACCACGCTAGGAGGGATTCAGGAAAGGTTCGTTCCGCTATTTTGGACCTCGTGGCAGAAACTTCCGGACGTCTTCTCGCCCTGCTCGGACTGCTCCAGTCGCGCGCGGACTGGGGCGGCGCCGAGCTCGCCGGCCGCCTCGGCGTGACCGGCCGGACGGTCCGCAACGACGTGGCCCGGCTGCGCGACCTCGGCTACCCGGTCGAGGCGGTGCGCGGGCCCGGCGGGCGGTACCGGCTCGGTGTCGGCACCAAGCTGCCGCCGCTGCTGCTCGACGACGAGGAGGCCGTCGCGGTCGCGGTCGGCCTGCGCGCGGCCACCGCGGTCACCGGCGTCGAGGAGGCCAGCGCGCGGGCGCTGGCCAAGCTGGAGCAGGTCCTGCCCACCCGCGTACGACGACGGCTGACCGCGCTGCGCAAGGCCTCCTCGGCCGGCCCGGTCAACACCGACTCCAACGTCGAGGACCCCGCCGTCGACCCCGGCCTGCTCACCGACCTGGCCACCGTGATCGGCGAGGGCCAGGGCCTGCGAGCCGACTACCGGGGCGAGCTGCGCGAGATCGAGCCGTACCACCTGGTCGCCTGGCAGCGCCGCTGGTACCTCGTGGGCCGCGACGTCCGCACCGGCCGGTGGGCGCCGTACCGGGTGGACTGGCTGCGGCTGCGCGTGCCCGGCGGCCGCCGGTTCACCCCGGCCGAGCCGCCGTTCGACCTCACCGAGTTCGTGGTCCGCGAGGTCGCCCGGACCGGCTGGGCCGTGCACGCCCGGCTGGTCATCGACGCACCGGCGGAGGAGGTGTTCGCCCGGATCAACCCGGCCGTCGGCACCGTAGAGCCGCGCGGCGCGGACCGCAGCGTCCTGGTCACCGGCGGGGACAGCCTCGAGGTGGTCGCGGTCTGGATCAGCATGCTCGGCCTCGACTTCACCGTGGAGAGCCCCGACGAGCTGGTCGAGCACCTGCGGGTGCTCCGGGACCGGTACACCCGCGCGCTCAGACGACCTGGACGGCGTCCTTGAGGTTCGTCGGGACCTTCTCGGGGAACGACAACACCAGATGACGGTCGAGCGCCGCGGCTACCCGGGCCAGGGTGTCGATCCGGTTGCGAGCCCCGCCGCCCTCCTCGAGCCGCGAGATCACCGACTGCGTCGTCCCCATCCGCCCGGCCAGCTCGCGCTGGCTCAGGCCGGCCGCTGTCCGCAGGTCGTAGATCAGCTGACCGAGGGCGAGGTCCTGCTCGACACCGGCCCGGGTCTGCGCCGACGGCGCTCGGCGCTCACCCCGGACGTCGGACCAGCGGGAGTAGTTGGCCATCGTCTCCTCCTTCACGGGAACCGCCGCCGGCACTCCGCGGCGACCTCACGGGCCCGGCGGTCGACGACCACCACGACCCGGTCCCACTCATGTTCCGGGAGCGATCCGAGCCACACGACCACCTCGTCGTGAAGCTCGACATCGCCCATCCGTCAAAGATCGCATCGACACGATAATCGCACAATTGCGATCGTCATTTCGACCCGAGAATTCTTGCCCGCGCTGGCTCACTCCCCCGAGCGGCGATAGCTCCCCGGGGTCCGCCCGGTCCACCGCCGGAAGGCGCGGACGAAGTTGCTCGGGTCGGCGTACCCGAGCCGGGCGGCGATCTGCTCGACGCTCGCCGTCGTCGTACGCAGCAGCCGGAGGCCCTCGCGCCGCCGCACGTCGTCGGCGATCGCGGTGAACGTCGTCCCGTGGCCGGCGAGGTGCCGCTTGAGGGTCCGCGGCGAGAGCGCGAGCGCCGCGGCCACCTCGACCAGTCCCGTCCCGGGCGAGGACTGGACCAGCGCCCGCACCCAGGAAGCGGGGTCCCCGGACAGCCCCAGCTCCTCGAGCTCGGCGCGGAACTGCCCTTCCAGCAGCGCGGCTGCCTCCGGGTCCGCGGTGACGGGGCGGGCCTCCAGGAACCGCTCCGGGAAGCGGACCTGGTTCACGCCCTGGTCGAAGCGGACCGCGGGCAGCCGGTCCCGGTAGCGCCGGTAGTAGCCGGGCTCCGGGCCCTCGAACCAGAGCTCGAGGTCGCCCAGGGTCATCGCCTCGGCCGTGAGGAACGGCCCGATCCGCGCCAGGCCGACCAGGAACAGGTCGAACGTGCACTGCCGCACCGGGCCGAGCGGCGTCGTCGCGCTCGCCTGCAGTGCGGCCCAGTCGCCGTCGACGACGAGGTCCAGGGTCAGCATCGGCAGCCGCAGCCGGCTGTACTTCGCACCCCACTCGGCGGCGGCGCGGATCGAGTCGACGCTCATCAGGGCGAGCCCGATCAACCCGTGCGAGGTCAGGCTGCTGTGCAGGCCGATCTCGTAACCGAGCGCGGGCTCGCCGGTCAGCTCGAGCGCACAGAGGAGCAGGGTGCCGGCCTCGGTCGCGGAGAGCCGTTCGCCGGTCCCGCCGAGACGGTCGGCGCCGAGCCCGGCCGCGGCCAGCAGCTCCTCGCCGACCCCGTGCGCGCGGGCGACGTCCTGGATCAGCCGGCCGTAACCGACCGGCACCAGCGGCCTGTCCATGTCCACCGGCTTCACCTGCGCATTCCTACAACCAGGTGGCCCCGGATGACAATCAACTCGGCCCGCGCTGCCATGGCCCGCGACCGCCTCGGCCGAGCACGGTGGGTGCCGACGGCGACGTACGAGGAGGACGGCATGGAAGCGATCGGGCGACGAGGGCTGTTCAAGCTGGCCGGGGGCGCCGCGGCGCTCACCGCCCTGGGATCGGTCGGCCTGGCCGGCCGGGCCGACGCGGCGGTCAACGGCTTCGGCCTCACCATCACCGACTTCGCGGCGTTCGACCGGTTGCAGTACTACCGGTTCTCCACCCGCGAGATCTCCTGGCAGCCGGCCGTCAACGTGCTGCTCCCCGAGGACTACTTCGCGAACCCGACCCGGCGCTACCCGGTCATGTACCTGCTGCACGGCGGCGCCCAGGACTTCCGCAAGTTCGACATGGAGGACGACATCCGGGGGCTGACCGTCGGCCGGCCGCTGATCGTGGTGATGCCCGACGGCGGCACCGCGGGCTGGTACAGCAACCCGGTCACCAGCTTCAACGGCCCGCACAACTGGGAGAGCTTCCACATCAACCAGCTGATCCCGTGGATCGACGCGAACTTCCGGACCTTCGCCGAGTACGACGGCCGCGCCGTCTCCGGCTTCTCCATGGGCGGCTTCGGCGCGCTCAAGTACGCCGCGAAGTACTACGGCCACTTCGCCTCGGTCAGCGCGCACTCCGGACCGGCAAGCCTGCGCCGCGACGGCGGCCTCGTGGTGCACTGGGCCAACCAGAGCTCGAAGGTCGACCTGTACGGCGGCACGGTCTACGGCGAACCGTTCTGGAACCAGCAGCGGGTCACCGCCGACAACCCGGTGGAGCGCATCGACAGCTACTGGAACAAGCGGATCTTCCTGGTCTGCGGCCTCGACGAGGACGTGAACGAGACCCCGGTGCGCAACGGGCAGCGGGAGTGGCGCGGCATCCTGGCCGCCCGCGGCATCCCGCACGAGTGGTACGAGCTGCCGGGCGCGCACTTCGTACGACGGGACATGCTGCAGCGCGACATCGACGGCGTGATCGCCCGGCTGCGCAAGGCCTGAGCCTCCGGGGGACGCCGAGCGGGCAGTTTGTACGGCGCGGTCGGCGCCGACCGGGCCGTACGAACTGCCCGCTCGCGGGGATTGCTCGCGCCTAGACAGCGAGGCGGCGCACCCGCTCGAGCGTTCCCTCCTGCGTGGCAGCGATGTGCTCGGCCATGAGCTGCGTGGCACGCGCTGCGTCGCCGGCGCGGATCGCGGCGACCAGCTCGACGTGCTCGTGGTGCAGGCCGTGGGCGTCGACGTCCTGGCCGATCCGGAACAGCCGCAGCGCCTGACCGGACAGCGACCTGCTGATCGAGGCGAGCAGCCGGTTGCCGGACGCGTCCACGACGGCCTGGTGGAAGGCCATGTTGAGGTGCGCGGCCTGCTTGGCGTCCCCGCTCCCGGTGGCCTCCCGGGCCTGCTCCATGAGCCGGTCGAAGCCGGCCAGGTCGGCCTCGGTCCGGCGTTCGGCGGCCGCGCCGGCGGCCACCGACTCCAGGCTGATCCGCACCTCGAAGAGATCCTTGGCGGTGTCCACGTCGAGCACCGAGACCAGGGCGCCGCGCCGCGGCAGCACCTCGACCAGGCCCTCGGCGGCGAGCTGCTGGATGGCCTCGCGCACGACGATCCGGGACACGTCGAGCTGCTCGGCCAGGTCGCGCTCGACCAGCCGGTCCCCGGGCGCGAGCTCGGACTCGATGATCCGGTCGCGGAGCTCGTCGCAGGCCAGCTCGCGCAGCGACCGGTAGCGGGATCCAGGGGTGGCTCCCGGGGCCGCCTCTCCGTTCGTCTGGCTGCTCACGACACTCCTTCGCGCTCCGTTCGTCTCGGATCCGAGACGAGTCCGCCGGGCCTCCCCTTCCGGCGAACCGGACCCCCGGGGGAGCGTGGGCCTTGCCACATCGTAGACTACGATCTATGGTATACCATCTACCATCGACCAAGGAGATAGCCATGGCAGGCTCCGTTCTCGTCCGTCAGGCCCGGCTTCCGGGCCGCCCGGCTGCCGAGGACGTGCTCGTCCTGGACGGCCGGATCGCCGAGCCTGAGGCGACCGCTCCCGCGGACATCGCGGTCGTCGACGCCGAGGGCCTGCTCCTGCTGCCGGGGTTCGTCGACGCGCACTGCCACGTGGACAAGACCCTCTGGAGCGGCCCCTGGGTGCCGCACGCCGCCGGCCCGCGGCTGGTAGACCGGATCGCGAACGAGCGGGCCCGGCGTACCGAGCTGGGACTCCCCTCCGCCACCCACGCCGCCGCGCTGTTGGCGCACATGGCCACCCTCGGCACCACCCGGGTGCGCACCCACACCGACGTCGACCCGGCCACCGGACTGGCCGGCATCGAGGCGGTCGCGAAGGCTGCCGCGGCGGTCGCCGGGCTCGTCGACGTCGAGCAGGTCGCCTTCCCGCAGGACGGCGTGATCCGCCGGCCCGGCACCCTCGAGCTGCTCGAGGAGGCGCTCGCCGCGGGCGCGACCACGCTGGGCGGCATCGACCCGGCCGGCGTCGACCAGGACCCGGTCCGCCAGCTCGACGCCCTCTTCGACCTCGCCGCCCGGCACGGCGCCGGCATCGACATGCACCTGCACGACACCGGCACCCTGGGCGCCTGGGAGATGGACCTGGTCGCCGAGCGCACCGTCGGCCACGGCCTGCAGGGCAAGGTCACCCTCAGCCACGCCGACGCACTCGGCACCGTCCCCGACTCCGAGCGGCACCGGCTGCTCGACGTGCTCGCCGAGGCCGGCATCAACGTCGTCACCGCGGCGGTCTACAACGTGCCGGTTCCCTCGGTCGTCGAGCTGCGCGACCGCGGCGTCACCCTCGCCTGCGGCAGCGACGGCATCCGCGACCTGTGGGGCCCGTACGGCAACGGCGACATGCTCGAGCGCGCCATGCACGTGGCCTACCGCAACGGCGTGCGCCGCGACGAGGACATCGCCCTGGCCCTGGACGCTGCCACGTACGGCGCCGCCCGGGTGCTCGGGCTCTCGTCGTACGGGCTGGAGCCGGGGTCGGTCGCCGACCTGGTGCTGGTGCCTGCCCGCACCGTCGCCGAGGCCGTCGTGGCCCGCCCGCCGCGCGCGGTGGTCGTGAAGAACGGCGACGTGATCGCCCGCGACGGACGGCTCGTCTGATGCACCAGGCCCTCTCGCTCCGGCGGCGGCCGGCCGTGGCTCTCGCCCTGGTCGCCGCCGGGTCCAACCTGCGGCCGGCGATCACCAGCCTGTCGCCGCTGATGCCCGAGCTGCGCCGCAGTTACCACATCCCGGCACAGTCGACCGTGCTCGTGGTGGCGCTGCCGGTGCTGCTGCTCGGCATCGGCTCCTCGGCCGGTCCGGCGCTGGCCCGCCGCCTCGGCAGCCCGGAACGCGCCGTGGCCGGGGGACTGTTCGCGATCGCCGCCGGCATCGCGCTGCGCTGCGCGTGGTCGCCGCTGATCCTGCCCGGCACCGTGCTGGCCGCCCTCGGCATCACCGTGGTCGCGGTGCTGCTGCCCGCCATCGTGCGCGGCCACGGGCTCGCGGGTGGACCGGCCACGGCGGCGTACGGCGCGGCCATGTCGGTCGGCGCGGCCGCGGCCCCGGCCCTGTCCGGCCTGCTCGTCGACGCCGGCGTGCCGACCCGCGCCTCGACCGGCGTCTGGGCGCTGCTCGCGCTGGCCGCGGCCGTCGTCTGGTTGGCCCTGCCGGCCAGCGACGCGGTCCCGACCGAGAGCGGCGCCGGACGGGTGCCGCGCGCCGAGGTGGCCGCCCTGGCCGGCCTGTTCGCCCTGCAGGCCCTGCTGTTCTTCGCCATCGTCGCCTGGCTGCCCGACTACGTGCGTGCGCACGGAACAGACGCGGCCGGCGCCGGCCTGGTGCTGGCGCTCTTCAGCGGGGTCGGCGTCGGTGCCGCCGCGCTGGTGCCGCTGGCGGCCGCGCATCCGCGGACCCGCCCACTGCTGGTGGTCACGATGGCCCTCGGTGCCGCCGCCGGGTTCGCCCTGCTCGCCGCGGGCGCCAGCCCGGTGCTGGCGGCCCTGGTGCTCGGCCTGAGCCAGGCCAGCTTCTTCCCGCTGACCGTCTCGCTGTTCGTGCTCCGCGCGCCGGAGCACCGGACGGCGGCGACCCTGTCCGCCGTCTCCCAGGGCATCGGCTTCACCGCCGCCGCCTGCTGCCTCGTCGGCCTCGCCGGCGTCCGTCTCCTCGCCGACTGGCCCGCCTTCTGGGCGGTGCTCTCGGTCCTCGCCGCGGCCCAGCTCCCGATCGGACTGCGCGCCGCGGCCCCGCACCACCTGTCCACCGAGGGCGCCCGACCGGCACCCGAGCCCACCGTCACGTCCGTCCAGTAAGCCCGTCCGCTCACGCCCAGCCCACCCGGAGAGAACCATGAAGAAGAACCTCGTCATCACCGCCACCGCAGGCCTGCTGCTGGCCACCGGTCTCAGCGCGTGCACCAACGCCTCGGAGAAGCTCGCGACCACGCCGGGCAAGGAGGCCTCGGCCGCGCCCGCGAAGGTCGAGGTCGACCAGGCCGCCGCCGGCCTGGTGCCCGCCGAGTTCAAGTCCCGCGGGACCGTCCGGGTCGCGATGGACGCCTCCTACCCGCCGTTCGAGATGTTCGCCCCGGACAACAAGACGATCGTCGGCTTCGACGCCGAGTTCGCCACCGCGGTCGCCGCCAAGCTCGGCCTGAAGGCGGAGCTGGTGAACGTCGGCTTCGACACCATCCTCACCGGGCTCGCCGCCGGCCGGTACGACCTGGCCGAGTCCAGCTTCTCGGTCACCCCGGAACGCGAGAAGGTCGTCGACTTCGTCGAGTACCTGCAGGGCGGTGCCGGGATCGCCGTCCGGCCCGGCAACCCCGATGACCTGAAGATGGACCCGATGGTCCTGTGCGGCCACACGATCGCCGCGCAGAAGGGCACCACGCAGGCGATCGAGCAGCTGCCAGCGATCGCGAAGCAGTGCACCGACGCCGGCAAGAAGGCCGTGCGCGCCGAGCTGTTCCCCTCCCAGAACGACGCCGTGCTGGCGCTGGCCAGCAGCCGGGTCGACGGGATGATGGCCGACAGCACCGCGATCTCCTACCAGGGCCACCTCTCCGGCGGGAAGTTCGAGCTGGCCCCCGGCGACATCTACGAGGCCCGGCCGACCGGCATCGCGCTGCGCAAGGGCACCGGCCTGCAGGCCGCGGTCAGCGCGGCGGTCAAGGCCCTGTACGCCGACGGCACCGTGAAGGCGCTCGCGCAGAAGTGGGACATCCCGGCGTCCAACTTCGCGCCCGAGCCGGGGAACTGAGATGAGCGTCATGACCTCGATCCCCGTGGCCGCGGACACCGACCTCACCACCGTCCCGCGCCGGCACCCGCTGCGCTGGCTGACCGGGCTGCTGCTCCTCGTCGTGATCGGCCTGCTGGTCGCCGACGTCGCCACCAACCCGCGGTTCGGCTGGGCCGTGGTGTGGCTGTACTTCCAGGACGTCTCGATCTTCCACGGCCTGCTGACCACCCTGGAGCTGACCGTCATCTGCATGGCGATCGGCATCGTGCTCGCGGTGGCGCTCGCGGTGATGCGGCTGTCGGCCAACCCGGTGGTGCGCACCTTCGCGTTCGGCTACGTCTCCTTCTTCCGGGGGACGCCGGTGCTGGTGCAGCTGCTGTTCTGGTTCAACCTGGCCGCGCTCTACCCGGTCATCTCCTTCGGCCTGCCCGGGGTGCACCTGGACGCGAACACGCTGATCACCCCGTTCATGGCGGCGGTCCTCGGGCTCGGGCTCAACGAGGCGGCGTACATGTCGGAGATCGTCCGGGCCGGCATCCTCTCGGTCGACCACGGCCAGACCGAGGCCGCCGGCGCGCTGGGCCTGACCCGCGGCCAGACGCTGCGCCGGGTGGTGCTGCCGCAGGCGATGCGGGTGATCGTGCCGCCGACCGGCAACGAGACCATCGGCATGCTCAAGACCACCGCGCTGGTCAGCGTGCTCGCCGTGCACGACCTGCTGTACTCCAGCCAGATCATCTACGCGAAGAACTTCCAGACGATCCCGCTGCTGATCGTGGCCAGCCTCTGGTACCTGGTGGTCACGACCGTCCTGGGCGTCGGCCAGTACTACCTCGAGCGCCGCTACGCCCGGGGCAACCGGACCTTGCCGCCGACGCCGCTGCAGCGGCTGCGCCGGCTGGTCGGCACCCACGCCAACGTGGACAGGAGCCTGCGATGACCATCACCGTGAACAGCCGTACGACGGCGACCGCGCCGTCCCCCGCGATGGTGCGCGCGGTCGGCGTGCGCAAGTCCTTCGGCAGCAACGAGGTGCTGCAGGGCATCGACCTCACCGTCGAGCAGGGCGAGGTGGTCTGCCTCATCGGGCCGTCGGGCTCGGGCAAGAGCACCTTCCTGCGCTGCATCAACCACCTCGAGCGCACCGACGGCGGCCAGCTCTGGGTGGCCGGAGCGCCGGTCGGCTACGAGCTGCGCGGCACCCGGCTGCACGAGCTCAAGGACCGGGACGTGTGCCGGCAGCGCACCGGCGTCGGCATGGTGTTCCAGCACTTCAACCTGTTCCCGCACATGACCGTGCTGGAGAACCTGATGGAGGCGCCGGTCCGCGCGCTCCGGCAGCCCAAGGCCCGGGTGCGCGAGCGCGCGCTCGGGCTGCTCGAGAAGGTCGGCCTGGCCGAGAAGGCGTCGGCCTACCCGCGCAGCCTGTCCGGTGGCCAGCAGCAGCGGGTGGCGATCGCCCGGGCGCTGTGCATGGAGCCCCGGCTGATGCTCTTCGACGAGCCCACCTCCGCGCTCGACCCCGAGCTCGTCGGCGACGTGCTCGCGGTGATGCGCGACCTGGCAGCCAGCGGGATGACGATGGTCGTGGTCACCCACGAGATCGGCTTCGCCCGTGACGTGGCCGACCGGGTGGCGTTCTTCGACGGCGGCAGGATCGTCGAGATCGGCCCCCCGGCCCAGGTCCTCGGCAACCCCGAGCACCCCCGCACGCGGGAGTTCCTGGCCGCCGTCCGTTGAGCGCCGAGCGGGCAGTTTGTACGGGTGGGTCGACGCCGAGCCCGCCGTACAAACTGCCCGCTCGCGAGGGAAATTGAGGTGCTTGGGGTCGCCAGGTGCAGCTAGACACGTGCCGTGGAGATGCACGCGATGCACCGCTCTCGGGCCCTCGCGGAGGCTGGGTACGACCCGGCGGCCCGCGTCCTCCGGCTCCGCTTCGTCGGCGGCGGGCTGTACGAGTACCTCGGCGTTCCGCCCGAGATCTTCGAGGGCTTGCGCACCTCGGCGCACCCGTGGACCGAGTGGCAGACCCGGATCAAGGAGCACGCCTTCCGGCGCCTGGACTGAGCCGAGGTCAGCCGAGAGTCACGCCGAGCGAGGAAGTCGAGGGTCAGTGCGCGTGGGCGTACTCGCGGTAGCGAGCCACCATGGCGCCGAGCATGAACAGCGGCATCAGCACGTGGCCGGTCATCATCACGCCCATCTCCCCGAGCATCCCGCCCCAGAGGAACGGGAACAGCACCACGAATCCGGCGTACATGGCGAGGGCCATCTCCACGATGGGCCGCATCCGGTGCCCGCGGCGCAGCATCCAGAGCACCATGGGGACGGTCATCGCGGTCGCCATCGCGAGCAGGTCGACCTCGAGGATCCTGGTCCAGTCGCCCCGGTCACCAGACGTCAGCAGCCTCCAGACCGGGTAGAGGGTCGCCATCCCGAGGAGCATCGCCACCACCATCTCGAGGTAGTGACGGACGAAGGCACGCACGACGCTCAGACCGCGACGGCGCGGTCGGCGGTGCGCAGGTGCGGCAGCAGGTGCAGCAGCACCGCCCCGGCGTCCTCGATCATCGACAGGTGGCCGACGTCGCGGAGCGCGGCGTGGCTGCCGCGCAGCCGCTCGGCGATCCAGGCGCCCTCCTCCAGCGAGCAGGTCACGTCGTGCTCGCCGGTGACCCACAGAGCAGGGCAGCGTACGTCGTCGAGCCAGCCCGTCGCGTCCGCGACGTAGGCCGCCCGGAGCACCCGGGTCACCACGTCGGCGCCGTGCCGGTTGGTGAGCCGGCGGACGGTGTCGACCACGTCCTCGGCGCTTCCGGGCGCGACCGCCTCGCGGGCCAGCCCGGCGAAGAGCTCACGGACGGCGTTCTCGTCGGCGGGCGCCGGCGAGTCGCCCTGCTCCCCCGGGCCGGGCCGCACCGAGCTGCCGAAGCCGGCGACCGACCGCACCACGCCCGGCCGGGACGCGGCGACACCGACCGCGATGGCACCGCCCAGCGATCCGCCGACGACGTGCACGTCGGACACATCGAGGTGGTCGACGACGTCGGCGCAGTCGGCGACCCACGCCTCGATCGAGAACTCCGGGTCGTCGGTGGATCCGCCGTGGCCTGCCAGGTCGACCAGGATGCAGGTCCGTTCCGCGGCGAGGTCGGGGACCACCCCGAGCCAGCACTCCTTGCGCATGTTGATCGGGTGGATCAGCAGCACGGGCGGCCGGGCGCGACCGCGGCCCTCGGCAGCGATCGTGGCGACGTCGAGGACGTTGCCTCGCGAGGTGGTGACTTCTTCGAGACGCAGCATCCGCGGGCTCCCGGGGGTCAGGTCGTCAGTGTATGTAATCAGATTACATACACCGGCGCGTGCTGACCAGGGTTCGCTACGTGCGCTTTCTCGCGGGCGTCTTCTTCGCCGGAGCCTTCTTCGCCGCGGCCTTCTTGGCCGGCGCCTTCGCCGGGCCGGCGAGCCGCGCTCGCACCATGTCCTTGAACGACGCCAGCGACTTCTCGACCTCACGCCGGTCCGCGGTGATGAGCAGGTCACCCATGAGACCACGCACGGTCGCCAGCACCAGCCGCGCGACGGCGTCGGCCTCGGCCCCGCTCAGCTGACCGTCCAGGCTGCGCCGGAAGTAGTGCACCCACTGGCCGACCGCGGTGCTCGAGAACTCCTGGAACTTGTCCGGCTCCTCGAAGCTGCGGGAGGTGAGGTGGAAGAAGAACTGCATGTCGGTCGGGTTCGCCGTGTAGTGGCCCCACCACCGGTCGATCGCGTCCGTGATGGTGCCGACCGGCTCGCTCTCGAGCTGGGTGACGATGTCGTCCCGCAGCGCGTGCACGATCCGGCCGAGCAGCTCGTCCTTGCCGCCGAAGTAGTAGACGAGCATCCGGCTGCTGGTGCCGAGCCGAGGCGCCAGGTTGTCCAGGGAGAACCCGGCGAGCCCCTGCTCCCGGACGATCTCGATGATCTGGCCGAGCAGCACCTCGGCCTTCACGTTGTTGGCCTGCGCCCGCGCCGGCGCCTTGTCGGCGGAGGCTGAGCGCGGCTTCCGGGCCCGCGGAGCCGTCGCGGCGCCCTTCTTCGCGTCCTTGTTCAGCATTCCGTCCCGTCCGTCACCTGGTTGAGCCGCCGGATCGCCAGCTCCGACAGCAGGCTAGTGATGTCCGGGACGACCGAGTCGTCGAACCGCGCTTCGGGCGAGTGATTTGTGGGCAGCTGGTTGGGTTCGCCCGGTAGCGCCGCACCGACCAGCACGAAGGCGCCGCCGGTCTCGTCGAGGAAGAGCGAGAAGTCCTCCGAGATCATCTCCGGCACCACCAGCTCGGAGAACCGGTCCTCCCCGAACAGGTCCGTGACGGTCCCCCGGACCAGCGCGGCGCCGCTCGCGTCGGCCACCGTCGGCCCGAGGTCGGGCCCGACCTGCGACCGCAGCTCGAGCCCGAAGCCCTGGGCGATCGACTGGGCGATGCCGCGGATCTTCTCGAAGGCGGCGTGCGTGGTCGCGCTGCTGGTGGCGCGCAGGCTCACCTTGAGCAGCGCACGGTTCGGGATCACGTTCGCGGCGGTGCCGGCCTCGATCGCGCCGACGGTGACCACGATCGGGTCGCTCGGCGAGCTGTTCTGCGCCACGAACGTCTGGATCGCCTGGACCACCAGCGCGGCCGTCGAGACCGGGTCCAGCGCGGTGTGCGGCCGCGCGGCGTGACCACCGCGGCCGACCAGCTCCAGCTCGAACAGCATCGCCGCGCCCATCACCTCGCCCTCGCGGCAGAAGAACGTGCCGGCGGGTGCGTAGGACAGCACGTGCACGCCGTACGACGCCAGCGGACGCTGCCCGGTGACCAGGTGCGCCTTCTCCTCGATCATCAGCTCGGCGCCGCCGGCCCCCTCCTCCCCCGGCTGGAAGACGGCGAGCACGCTGCCGCGGAACTCCGCACGTCGCCGGCTCAGCTCGTGCACCGCGCCGACCAGGCCGGCCATGTGCAGGTCGTGCCCGCAGGCGTGCATGGCGCCGTTCTCCGAGCTGAACGGCTCCCCCGAGGCCTCCACCACCGGCAGGCCGTCCATGTCCGCGCGCAGCAGCACCGTCGGTCCGGGACCGGCACCGGGGATCACCACCGAGACCGACGAGCACCGGTCGCTGGTGTGCGTCTCCAGGTCGAGTGGTGCCAGCGCGTCCAGGACCGCCTGGCGCGTGCGGGGAAGGTCGAGCGCCAGCTCGGGCATGCGGTGCAGGGCGCGGCGGAGCTCGATCAGGTCGATCACGGTGTGCCTGCTTTCTGGGGTGAGTCGGCCGCCGTGCAGGCGGCATGGTGGTGAGGACCGATCTCGTGGAGTCCGGGTCCGTGCTCCGCGCACGGGCCGGGGACCGGGCACGAGGTGATGACGAGGAAGCCGTCGGCGTCGCGGGGCAGGTCGATGACGCCGTCCCAGGGCACCCGCGGGTCGGCGATCGGGACGGCCGAGATCAGCGCCTGGGTGTAGGGGTGCACCGGGTCGGCGAGCACCGCGGCGGCCGGGCCGCTCTCGACGACGAGGCCGCGGTACATCACCGCGATGTGCGTGGCCAGCCGGCGGACGCTGGAGATGTCGTGGGTGATCATCAGGTAGCCGACCCCGGTTCGCTTCTGCAGGTCGGCCAGCAGCGCGAGGATCCGGCCGCGGACGGTCTGGTCCAGGCTGGCGGTCGGCTCGTCGAGGATGACCACCTCGGGGTCGGAGACCACCGCCCGCGCGATCGCGACGCGCTGGGCCTGCCCGCCGGAGACCTGCCGGGGGTACCGGTCCAGGATCTCCTCGGCCAGCCCCACCTGCGCGACGATCTCGCGGGCGCGCCGGTCGGCCTCCTCCTCGCCCACGCCCAGGTGCCGCAGCGGCTCCGCGATGCTGCGGCGGATCCGCCAGCTCGGATCCAGCGACTGCACGGGGTGCTGGAAGACCATCTGCACCCGCTGCCCGGTGCCCGCCTCCGCCCGGTCCTCTCCCGACGGGCGCCAGGAGATGGTGCCGCTGGTGGCGCGCTGCAGCCCGGCGGCGACCTTCGCGATCGTGGTCTTGCCGCTGCCGGACTCTCCCACCACGGCCAGCGTCTCGCCACGGCGCACGTGCAAGGTCACCCCGCGCACCGCGTGGTTGCGGCGGGCCCGGGATCCGTAGACCACCTCGATGTCAGCGAGCACGAGCTCCATCGGTCACCCCCTCGGCCGGCCGGACGTCGCCCGCTGCTGCGAGCAGCTCGCGGGTGTAGGGGTCCCGCGGGCGGTGGAACACGTCGTCCACGCCGGCGAACTCGCGCAGGTCGCCGTGGAGCATCACCGCCACCCGCTGGCACATCTGCGCGATCACGCCCATGTCGTGGGAGACGAACAGGACGCCGATCCCGTGCTCGGCCACGGTGGTCCGGATCAGCTGCAGGATCTGCGCCTGCACGGTCACGTCCAGGCCGGTGGTCGGCTCGTCGGCGATGAGCAGGCTCGGCCGCAGCGAGATCGCCATCGCGATCATCACCCGCTGGTTCATGCCGCCGGAGAGCTGGTGCGGGAAGCGGCCCAGCACGTTCTCGGGGTTGCTGATGCCGACCGAGCGGAGCAGCTCGACGGCGCGGCTCCGGCGCGCCCTCCGGTCGCTCCCCCGGCCGGCCGACCGGTCCAGGAAGCGGAGCAGCCGGTCGATCTGGGCGCCGATCCTCGCGGTGGGGTTCAGCGCCGCGGTCGGGTTCTGGAAGATCATCGAGGCGTTCGGCCGCCGCAGCATCCGCGGGCCGTCGAGGAAGCGAACCCCGTCCAGCGAGGCCTCGCCGCCAGTGACGGCGACGCCGCTCGGGAGAAGCCCGAGCAGGGAGAGCGCGGTCATCGTCTTGCCCGACCCCGACTCGCCGACGATGCCGACGACCTCGCCGGGGCCGACCTCGAGGTCCAGGTCGCGCACCAGCTCGACACCGGCGTCGGTGCCGATGCTCAGGCCGCGCACGCTCAGCAAGGGGGTCGTCACTGGAGCCTCCGGTCGAGCCAGTCGCCGATCACCTGGAAGGCCGCCGCGGTGAGCAGGATCATCAGGCCGGGGAAGAAGGACGGCCACCAGGCCCCGAGCAGGTTGTCGCCGACGCCATCGGCGATCATCGCTCCCCACTCGGCGTGCGGGGGCTGCACGCCGACGCCGAGGAACGAGAGCGCCGCGAAGTCGAGGATCGCCCAGGAAGCCACCAGGGTGGACTGGACGAACGGGTACTTGAACGAGTTCGGGAGCACGTGCTGGAAGGCGATCTGCCGTGGCCGGGCGCCGCTGAGCCGGGCGGCGGCGATGTAGTCGGCGGCCCGGACCTCCAGCGCCTTCGAGCGGGTCAGCCGGACCAGCAGCGGGATGAAGGCGATCACCACCGCGATGGCGGCGTACCAGGGGTCCTTGCCCAGCGAGGCGGCGATGACCAGCGCCAGCACCACCCCGGGGAAGGCCAGGAACACGTCGGTCAGGCGCATGATGACCGCGTCGGTGGCGCCGCCGAAGGTCGCGCTCACCGACCCGATCAGCGAGCCGAGCACGAGCGCGGAGGCCGCCACGGCGAGCCCGAGCAGGATGTCGACGCGGGCTCCGGCCATGCAGCGCAGGAACACGTCGCGGCCGTAGTGGTCGGTGCCGAACGGGTGCCGCAGCGACGGTGAGAGCAGGCTCGGGTACTGCTGGGCCACGTTGCTGCTACCCGCGACCAGGGGCACGACCAGGCCGAGGAGCAGCAGCAGGACGAGCACGCCCATGGCCGCGATCGCGGTCTTGTTGCCGGCGCGGAACCGGCTGGTCAGGGTGATGCGGAACCCGCTCGCGGTGTCGACGATCGCCATCTCAGCGCGCCTCCGCCAGGTTCACGCGCGGATCGGCCCAGCTGTAGAGGAACTCCAGCGCGGTGTTGATGAGCACGTAGACGACTCCGATGACGATGACGTACCCGCGTAGCGCGTACAGGTCGTTGTTGGCCAGCGAGGCGTAGGCGTAGCCGCCGATGCCCGGCCAGGCGAAGAGCTGCTCGACGATCACGTCGCCACCGGCGAGCACGAAGCCGGCGACCAGGCCGACGTTGGTGATGACCGGCAGCAGCGAGTTGCGCAGCCCGTCGCGGAACAGGATCGACGTCCGGGAGTAGCCGAACGAGCGCGAGGTCCGGGCATAGTCCGACTCCAGGGCCTTGATGGTCGCCGACCGCACGATCTTGACCACCGAGGCCGAGGCCAGCCCGCCGAGGAGCAGCGCCGGCAGCAGCAGCGACCGAAGAGCGGCGCCGGCCGTGCCGAGGTCGCCGTGCAGCAGCGCGTCCACCACGTAGAACCCGGTGATGTCACCGGGCGGGCTGTACCCCCGGGGCAGCCGGCCGGTCGGGCTGTTGAAGACACCCAGGTCGTTGACCAGCGTGGTGATCGCGACCAGGGCGATCCAGAACACCGCCGTCGCGGTGGCCAGCACCACGTAGACCTGGACCAGCCGGTCGACGAGCCGGTCCCGGTAGATCGCCGCCGCGACCCCGAGACCGACGCCGAGGACCACCGCGATCAGCAGCGCGGTGAGGCCGAGCTCGAGGGTGGCCGAGAACCGGCTCGTGATCTCCTCGCGCACCGGCTGGTCGTTGCGGACCGAGGAGCCGAGGTCGAGGTGGGCCAGGTCGCCCAGGTAGTGCGCGAACTGGGCCGGGACCGGATCGTCCAGTCCGTACCGCTCGCGTATCTGGGCGACCTGGTCCTCGGTCGCGTACTGGCCGGCCGCGATCCTGGCGGGGTCACCGGGAAGCAGCTGGGTGATGAAGAACGTCAGCACCGCCACCCCCAGGATGCTCAGGAGCGCGACACCGAGTCGCTTGCCGACCGTTCGGAGCACGTCGTACCTACTTGGTGACGCGGAGCTGCTCGAAGCGCAGGTTCGCGTCGTTGGAGTGGGTGATGCCCTCGACCCCCTTGCGGGCGCCGACCAGGTAGTCCTGGGTGTAGAGGAACGCCCACGGCGCCTGGTCGATGATGATCTGCTGCGCCTGCTGGGACAGCTCGTGCCTTTCGGCGGTGTCGGTCGTCGCCATCGCCCGCTTCACCAGGTCGTCGACCTCGGCGTTGCTGAAGTTGGTGTAGTTGGTGAACGTGCCGGTCGTGAGCAGGAAGAACATCTGGTAGACCGAGTCCTGGCCCCACGAGTACCAGGTGTCCAGGTACATCTGCATCTTGCCGAGGTTGGCGTTGTAGTCGGCATCGGACATCTTGTTGATCTTGACGTTCACGCCGCCCTTCTTCAGCGCGCTCTGGATGAACACGGCGTCCTCGCTCAGCGTGGTGTCGCTGGCCGGCACCGAGAGGGTGAGCGAGAGGTTCTCGTGCCCGGCCTCGGCGAGCAGCTGCTCGGCCTTCGCCACGTCGGTCGGGTACGCGACCTTGTCGCCGGTCTCGTCCAGGGAGTCCTGCATCGGGTAGGGCACGGCACCGTACGCCGCTCCGGCGAAGCCGTTCATCACGTCGCTGCGCAGCGCGTCGTACGGCATCAGGTAGGAGAGCGCCTGGCGGACCTTGACGTCCTTGAGGGCCGGGTCGTTGTTGTTGAACCCGACGTACGCGATGGTGCTGTACTTCAGGTCGTACAGGTGCAGCTTGTCGTCCTTCTGCACCGCCTGGGCGATGTCCGGGGTGATGCCGTAGACCAGGTCGACCGCGCCGTTCTGCAGTGCCAGGAAGGCCTGCTGCGCGTCGGGCATGCTCTGCACGACCACCCGCGCGGGCGCGTCGCCGATGTCGGCGGCGGTGAAGTCGGGGTTCTTCTTGAGGGTCACGCTCTTGCCGGCGATCTGGCTCTCCACGACGTACGGGCCGGTCGGCGTCGCGTCGGTGGCCAGGAACTTCGCGCCCCACGGGTCGTCCGCGCCGGCCGCGGCCTCCACCGCGGACTTGTCCAGGATCGCGAAGATCTGGAAGGCCAGCAGCTGCTCGATCAGTGGCGAGTAGTGGGTGACGCGCAGCTCGACGGTCCTGTCGTCGGTCGCCACGATCTGGGTCTTGGCGTCGGTGATGTTCAGCCACTGCCCGATCGCCTGCACGTAGCCGACGTCGGAGAGCGCCCGCTGCAGCGACCAGACCACGTCCTCGGAGGTCACCGGGTCGCCGTTGCCGAACTTCAGGCCGTCCTTGAGCACGAAGGTCAGCACCGTCTTGGCGGCGTTCCAGGTGGCCGACTCCGCGAGGTACGGCGCGCTCTGGCCGCTGTAGTCGAGGATGCCGTCCTTGCTGGCGTCGTACTTCTCCTGCAGCAGCGTGCCGTAGATGTTGCCGACCACGCCGTAGCCGGCGTCGCTCTTGAACTGGTGCGGGTCCAGGCTGTCCACCGTCTGGCTGTAGGCGACGACCACCTCGTCGGCCGGCCCGCCGCCCCCGCCTCCGCCGCTGCTGCCGTTGCCGCAGGCGGCCGCGACGAGCAGTACGCCGGCGGCGAGGGTCGCGCCGAGCACCCGGCTCTTGTTCTTCATGGGTTCTCCTCGTTGTTGGTCAGCCGGCGTGCAGTGCCGAGCCGAGCTCCTGGATGTCCCCGAGAAGGGTGTCCGCGGAGATGGGCGCGAGCGCCACCTCGTCGGATCCCGCGTCGTGCAGGGCCTGGATCTGGGCGACGCAGGCGTCGACGTCACCGCAGACGCAGAGCTGGTCGACCCACTTGTCGGGCATCTCGCTCACGAGTGCCTCCGGGCCGCCTCGGGCGACCAGGGCCCGCAGCTCCGCGGTGATGCCGAGCGCGTCGGTCATCGCGGCGCTCTCGCTGTCGGCCAGGTAGCCGCCGAGCAGCGGCCGGATCCGGGCCCGGGCCTCCTCCCGGGTCGGCGCCAGCGAGAGGAAGGCCAGCGTGGTGACCGGGGTGGCGGCGCCGCCGTGGGCGGCCATGATCTCCTTCTCGACCCGCACGAAGCTCGGGCTGCTGAACACCGAGAGCAGCAGCCCGTCGGAGATCTCGCCGGCGAGCGCGGTCATCTTCGGACCGGTGGCGCCGAGGTGCACCTCGGGCGGCGTCTCCGGGGCGAACTCGAGGTGAACGCCGTCGAAGGTGAAGCTGCCGAGCTCCTCGGACAGGGTCTGCCCGGCCCAGAGCGCACGCAGCGCCTCGACGGTGCCGCGGACCGCGCCGAGCGGCCGCCGGTGCTCGACGCCCTGCTGGTCGAGCCAGCCGAGGCCACCGGCGCCGATGCCGAGGGCGAACCGCCCCGGGTGCACCGCGGCGAGGGTACCGGCCTCCATCGCGAGCAGCGCGGGGTGCCGGGCGTAGACCGAGACCAGGCCGGTTCCGACCTGGATGCGCTCGGTGGCGGCGAGGACGGTGGCGGCGCCGGCGAACCCACCGGTGGCGAAGTAGTCCTCGGTCGACCAGACCCCGGAGAACCCGCCGGCCTCGACCGCGCGGGCCACCTCGACGAGCCGGCTGGGGTGGAAGGTGCTGCCGAGCACGTAGCTGACCCGGCCGCCGGTGGACTCGCTCATGCCGCTGCCCTCCGCAGGATCTCGCTGACGCCGTACGGCAGGGTGCCGATCTCGGCCAGCCCGTCGACGAAGCGGCTCAGCTCCGGCCGGGCGGCCAGCGCCTCGGCGATCTTCGCGCAGCCCTCGTCCTCGCGGCCGGCGCGGAGCAGCAGCACCCCCTGCCAGGCGGCCGGCTCCGGGTCGCCGCCGAGTGCCGCGCGGGTCTCGTCGAGCCCGGCGAGCGCCCGCTCCAGCTCGGCACCGGTGACCGGCACCTCGCCGGTGACCAGGCCCGGCGCGAAGACCGACTCGAAGAAGATCCCGTACGCACGGTGGGTGCGCAGTGCGTCGACGAGCCGGGCGATCGGGTCGGCGTCGAGGTCGATCCGCAGGTCCACGAGGGTGCCCTGCCACGGCTGCGCCGCGCGCTCCCCCGTGACCACCCGCAGGGCCGCGGACATCCGGCCCCGGGCGTCACCGCCGGCACGGTCGCCGGCGCTCAGGCCGGCCAGCAGGCGGTCGGCCAGGTCGCCCTCGGCCGCGTCGAAGCCCTCGACCATCGCCGGCAGCACGTCGTCGTTGGCGAGCATGTTGCCGATCGCGATCACCGAGCCACGCACGACGCTGCCGCAGGACGGCACGCACCTGCTCCCGGTGTGCTGGGCGATCACGCCGTGCACGTCGAGGTAGGCGACCTGCCGGATCTCCCGGTCCGCGTCCTGGGCGAGCAGCTGGTCCAGCGCCTGCGACGGGGAGGCACCGGCGTCGATCAGGTCCAGCCCGCGCGGCCCGTAGGAGACCTCGACGAAGGACTGGGTGGCGATGGCGGCGACGCCGGGCCGGGTGTGGTCGGCCAGGGGGCCGGCACCGAAGGCGTGCGTCGCGGTGGCCACCCCCAGCTGTCCGGTGGTGGCGTCGCGTGCCAGCAGCGAGAACGTCATGGCCCGGCGGTCCTACTGCCCGGCGCCGGTGTAGTCGGTGCGAAGGCCACGCGAGTACGGCGTGCCGCCCAGCCCACGCCGGTCGGTGGCCTCCTCGCGGGTCTTCGACGGCGGCGCCTCGTCGTCGGCCGGCCGGGTGGAGCAGTGGAAGTGCCACATCCGCCACTCCGGGGCGCCGGTGCCGTCGTCGCGCTTGTAGATCTCGGTCGAGCGGTAGTACGCCGGCCGGTCCTCACGCTCGGGGAGCTGGTTGCCCTCGCGGTCACGGACCCGCCAGGCCGGGAAGTCGCCCTCGGAGACGACGTAGGCCATGTCGCCGCAGACGTCGAGGCGCATCACGTAGTCCTCGCACAGGCCCCACTCGTCGGTGGCGGCGTAGTGGGACCAGAGCGCGGCCAGCTCGTCGACTCCGAAGTACGGGTGGTCGTTGAGGTTGAACATGAGGAACGTGTCGTCGCCCTTGGCGAAGACCGTCCGCATCAGCGGGATGTTGATCTGGAAGTTCGCGAAGTACCAGTCGCGGTGCAGGCGAAGGATCTGCTCTTCGTCAGCGGTCAGGGTGGGCATCCAGGTTCGTCCTTCGATCGTCGTCGCGGGCAACTTGTAATCAGATTACATACTGGGGCGGCCGGTGAACAGACCCTCTGCCGAGTTCGTTCGGACGAGTGCCTCCGGCAGGGCGAGATCCGCCACGTCGGCGGTCTCGGCGACGCCGACGAGGGCGTCGAAGACCTCGCCGTCGCCGCCGAGGCGGACGAACTTCTCGCGCAGAACCGGCCGGCCGACCGGGTCGGCGTGGTGGCCGCGCGGGTTGTCGACGCGCGCCTCGGCGACGCCCCTCCGGGTCCGGATCCGTACGACGGCCGGTGCCGCCCCGGGCCAGAGCGCGTCCAGCGCGGGGTCGCTACGCACCGTCACCGATGCGGCCAGCCGGGCCACCTCGGGCCGCCAGTCCATGTGCCCGGGATCCGTGCCACCGTGGTGGATCCGGGCGGCGACCGCGTACGGCAGCGAGAACCGGGTGGAGAGCGCATTGGGCTCGGCGGTTCGGGCCACCCGGAGGTTGTTCGTCACGGTCACCACCTCGACCGCCTCGACGTCGCCGGGCTCGGCGTCCAGCTCGGACCACGCCTGCGCCGTGGCGTCCAGGGCGGTGTGGGTCAGCGCGCAGGCCGAGTGCAGCTTGAGGTAGTTGCGCCGGATCCTCAGGGTCCCGGGCCGGACCGGCTCGGCGAGGGTGCTCGCCACGGCGACGTAGGGCGCCACCACCGAGAGGTGCGAGGCGAGCGAGCCCCGGAAGCCGGACCGGTGCAGGACCAGCGCCTGCACGCCGCTCCGGTTGGCGTGGCCGGCCCAGGTGTTGCGGGCGGTCGCGCCCTCGTAGCAGGCCTCCCAGCCGGTGAGCAGGGACTGCGTCGCCGCGATCCGGGCAAGCGCGACCGGGTCGGCACCGGCGAGCATCGCCACCGCCGTCGCCGCGCCGATGCCGCCGAAGTGCCCGTGCGGATGCATCGGCGCGGGCAGCACGAACGACTCGAAGAGACGTGCCGCGACCTCGTAGCCGGCGACCAGGGCGGTCAGCAGCGCGGTGCCGGCGGCGTGCTCGACCTCGGCCACGGCGAGCGCGGCGGGGAGCACGTGCACGGCCGGATGCCCGGTGGGACGGAACCCCTCGTCGAGCTCGAGGAAGGTGCCCGCGGTCCCGTTGACCCAGGCGGCCGTGGCCGGGTCGCCCCGTCCCGACCGGAGTCCCAGCACGGGGTCGCGGACCAGCGCGGTCACCTCCGGGGACCGCGCCCCGGCCCCGATCACGCCGATCGTGTCGGCCAGCACGAGAGCGGCGTGCTCACGCACGCCGTCGGGCAGGTCGGCCCACGTCAGCGCGGCCGCCTCGCGGATCCGCTCCTCCAGCAGCGCGGCCAGGTCCGGCCGGTCAGGCATGCGTGCGCACCGGGTGCGAGGCCGCCACGAACCGGCCGCGGCGCTCGCCGACGGGCTCGCCGTCGCGCATCGCCACCGTCCCGCCGAGCAGGCTCGCCACGACGCGGCCGCGCAGGGTCCAGCCGTCCCAGGTCGTCACCGGGTTGAGCGCGTGCATCCGCTCGTTGGTCACCTCGGTCCTGCCTTCGGGGTCGACCAGGGTGAGGTCGGCGTCGGCCCCGGGCCGCAGGGTGCCCTTGCGCGGCCACAGGCCGTAGAGCCGGGCCGTCGACCCGGACAGGACCGAGGCCAGCCGCTGCGGGGTGATCCGCCCGCGCACCATCCCGTCGACCATCAGCGGGGCCAGCGTCTCCACGCCGAGGCCGCCGGCGGGTGCGTCCTCGAACCCGCGCAGCTTCTCGGCCACCAGGTGCGGCGCGTGGTCGGAGCCGACCGAGCCGATGGTCCCGTCGGCCAGGCCCGCCCAGAGCGCGTCCTGGTCGGACTGCCCCCGCACCGGCGGGTAGACCTTGATCGCCGGGCCGAGCCGCTCGGCGTCCGCGTCGGTGAGGGTCAGGTACTGCGGGCAGGTCTCGGCGGTGACCGCGGCACCGGCCGCACGGGCCTCGCGGACCACCCGGGTGCCGGCCTCCGAGGCCATGTGCACGACGTGGAAGCGGCAGCCGGTGGCCAGCGAGAACTGCGCACCCACGGCGATCGAGGTGGCCTCGGCGACCGCCGGCCGGGCGAGCAGCAGGTCCTCGTAGGTGGTGATCGGGTGCCCGAGGCGCTCGGCCGAGGTGGCCAGCACGTGCCGGTCCTCGCAGTGCGCGGCCAGCAGCCCGCCGTACCGGGCGACCTCGCGGAACAGCTCGAGCACCTCGCCGTTCTCCGGCGGCAGCAGCAGCGAGTCCGGCGGCGCGGCGGCGAAGTTGTAGATCAGCCCCTTGGTCTCGCGGTCCAGGGCGTAGCCCCAGAAGAACTTGACCGCGACCGCGCCCGCCTCGTGCATCGGCGCGATCTGGTGGAGGTTCGCCGGGCCCAGCGCCATCCCCCACAGGCCGAAGTCGGTCCAGGCCTTCTGCTCGTGCGCCGCGCGCCGCTCCTCGAAGGTGGCCAGGTCGGTCACCGCCGGCACCGCGTTGGGCATCTCCAGGACGGTCGTGGTCCCTCCGCACAGAGCGCCGAGCGTGGAGTGGTGGAACGTCTCCTTGTGGGTGTTCCCGGGGTCGCGCGAGTGGACGTGCGGGTCGATGAAACCGGGGAACACCAGCAGGCCGGAGGCGTCCACGCGCTCGTCCGCGGCAACCGCGGCGCCGCGGTCCAGCCACGCCTCCACCCGGCCGTCGGCGAGCAGCAGGTCGCAGTCCACGATCCCGTCCTCGGTGACCGCGCGGCCGTTCGCAACCAGGAGCCTCATGCGGCACCTCCGGTGGTGGCGGACTCCGCGGCGAGCATCGCCGCCCGCGCGTCGAGCCGCAGCATCGAGGCGGCGAGCAGGTCGGTGCCGACGGCGAGCTGGGCCGGTTCGGTCCATTCCTCCGGGACGTGCGAGAGCCCGTGCCGGCTGGGCACGAAGATCATCGCGGTGGGCACCACCCTGTTGACCATCTGCGCGTCGTGGCTGGCGCCGGAGGTGAGCACCCGGTACGGCAGCGCCAGCTCGGTCGCGGCCGCGGTGACCTCGTTGCGGACCCAGTCGGGCAGCACCACCGCGGAGGTGTCGGCCAGCAGCCGTGCCTCCAGCCGGGTGCCGCGACGCAGACAGGCCGCCCGCAGTCGGGCCACGATCTCGGCGACGGCGAGCCGCTGCCGGTCGGCGTCGACGTCGCGTACGTCCAGCGAGAACGTCACCCGCCCGGGGATGGTGGTGATCGAGCCCGGCTCGACGACCATCCGGCCCACCGACGCGCGGGTGCCGCGGTGCCGCGGGTCCAGGGCGAGCCGCTCGGCGATGAGCACCGCCTCCGCCGCGGCCGCGAGTGCGTCGGCGCGCCCCCGCATGGGCGTGCCGCCGGTGTGCGAAGCCTGGCCGAGGACGGTCAGCTCGATCCGCGTCGAGCCGGAGATCAGGTCGACCACGCCGACGTCGACGCGGGCGGTCTCCAGCACCGAGCCCTGCTCCACGTGCAGCTCGACGAACGCCGACCACTCCCCCGGGTCCCAGGCGGAGGCGGCCGCGCGGTCCGGGTCGATCCCGACCGACCGCATCGCGTCGGCCAGCGAGATCCCGTCCCGGTCGCGGCGCTCGTCCAGCTCGGCCCGCGCGGAGAGCCCGGCGGCGAGCTTGGACCCGCAGCAGGCCTGGCCGAAACGGGCGCCCTCCTCGGCGGCGAACGCGACGAACCGCAGCGGGAGCTCCGTCACCGTGCCGGACTCGTGCAGCAGCCGGGCGACCTCGACCGCCGCCATGGTGCCGGCGATGCCGTCGAACCGGCCGCCGTGGTAGACCGAGTCGAGGTGGCTGCCGGTGCCGACCGCGGGTCCGTCGTTCCGGCCCGGCCGGGTGGCGATGGTGTTGCCGGCGGAGTCGACCCGGACCTCGCAGCCGGTATCGCTCATCCAGGCGGCGAACTGCTCGTGGGCAGCGCGCTCGAGCCGCGTGTAGGCGAGCCGGGTGACGCCGCCGCCGGGCTCGGAGAGCGCGGCCATCGTCTGCAGCGTCGACCAGAGCCGCTCGGGGTCGGCCTGCGGGAACGCGCTCACCGGGCCGACCGCCCGCGAGTCGCGACGTGCCGCAGCTCGTCGTCGGAGAACAGGGCGTTGAGCCGTGCGGCGGCGTGCTCGAGCAGCTCGGCGGCCCCCTGACCGCGGTCGACGGCGGCGAGCACCCCGACGACGGTGGCGCCGGCCGCGCGCACCGCCCGGACCGCACCGGCCGCGGAGGCGCCGGTGCCGGTGACGCCCTCGACGACGAGCACCCGCTCACCGGCGTGCAGCTCGCCGAAGCAGCCCAGCTCGCCGGCGCCGGCGGCGGTCCTGGCCACCACCAGCGGCAGCCCCGTCTCCAGCGCGAGCGCGGCGCCGAGCACCAGCGAGTGCGGGTCCCGACCGAGCAGCCGGTCCACGTCCGGGGGGACGTGCGCGGCCAGGATCGCGGCCAGCCGGCGCAGCACCGTCGGCTTGGTGAGGAACTGGTCGGCGTCGATGAACTCGCCGTGGGTGCCCCAGGCCGCGGAGACGAGGTCGGCCAGGAGCTCCTGCTGGCGTACCTGCAACGGCTGGAACACCCCCAGGTCGCTCGACGCGAGCGCGGTCAGGAAGTCGGTCTGCGGTGCCGAGGTCATCCGGCGGTCCTTTCGATCGGAGGGAGGATCCCCGCGGCCTCGGCGGCGCGCCAGAGGACGGCCACGGCGTCGGCGGCCTCGGCGACGACGTGGTCCTCGTCGACCGCGACGCACCGGCCGCGCTCGACGACCAGGCGACCGTCGACCAGGACCACGTCCACGTCGGAGGGCCGGGCGTTCCAGACCAGGTTGCGCAGCGGGTCCCGCACCGGTTGCACGTGCGGGCCGCTGAGGTCGACCGCGACCAAGTCGGCCAGGCAGCCCGGCGCGATCCGGCCGAGCCGGGGGTCGAGGGCGGCGCCGCCGGTGGCGGTGGCCGCGGTGAGCAGCGTCGCGGCGTCGGCGCGGCCGCCGTCCCCGCTGGTCAGCTTGGAGACGAAGCCCGCCGCGCGCAGCTCGCCGAAGTGGTCGAAGCTGTAGGCGTCGGTGCCGATGCCGGTGCGGACGCCGGCGCGGTGGAACCGGTCGAAGGCGACGGTGACGCCGCTGCGGGCGAAGGTGAGCGGGCAGTGCGCGACGGTGGCGCCGGCCTCGCGGACCAGGTCCAGCTCGGCGTCCTCCAGGTAGACGCCGTGCGCCAGCACCAGCCGCGGCCCGAGCAGACCGGCCCGGTCCAGGTACTCCACCGGCCTGCACCCGTGCCGCTCCCGGACGACCTCCACCTCGTGCCGACTCTGGGCCACGTGGATGGAGGCGAACGAGTCCCGTTCCTCGACCAGGGCCGCGATCCGGCGCAGCAGTGCGGGCGAGCAGGTGTCGGTGGCGTGCGGGCCGAACCCGACCCGGACCGAGCCGTCGCGGCCCTGGTCGTAGGCCTCGGCCAGCTCCAGCACGGCGGCCAGCGAGGCGTCCTCGTCGCCCGTCTCGTACGCCGGCCGACCGTCGGCGCCGACGCCGCGCGCCGGCGTCGAGAACACGTACGGCGCGGCGAAGACGCGCAGGCCCAGCTCGACGGCGGCGTCGAGGAGCCAGCGGTGCTGGGCGCGTGGCATGTCCAGGACACTGGTGGTGCCGGAGCGAAGCAGCTCGAGCACGGCCAGCCGGTACACCGCGGCGAGCTGCTCGGGTGCGAGGACCGTGCCCGCCAGGTCACCGAGCGGGAGCAGCAGGCTGTAGACGATGTTGTCCGCACTGACGGTCCCGGCCGCGCCGACGTCGTCGACGATCCCCCGGAAGACCGGTCCGTTGATCGCGTGGTTGTGCAGGTTCACGAACCCGGGCAGCAGCAGCGCGTCCGGCAGGTCGAGATGCGCGCAGCCCTCGGGCACGACCCGGCCCGCGACGACCTCGCGCACCAGGTTGCCCTCGACCAGCACGGTGACGTCCTCGGCCGCGCGCACTCCCCCGGTCGCCGAGGGCAGCAGCGTCCAGCGGGCGGTGATCGCGGAACGACGGGGACTCATCCGGGGCATTGCCTCTCGTATGTAATCGGATTACATTTCGCAGCCTAACCAATCAACGGGCCACGTCAAGCCCCTTGCGCTGACGCGGTCCTGACGACCTGGAGGTCCTCGTGGGTGAGCTGCACCTGATCCGGAACGCACATCTCTACGACCCGGACGACGTCGGCATGCGCGACGTGCTGATCGCCGGCGAGCGGGTGGTCGAGATCGGCGAGCGACTCGACACCGGTGGCCTGGAGGTCACCGAGCTCGACGCCGGCGGCCGCCCGGTGGTGCCCGGACTCGTCGACGGGCACCTGCACGTGATCGGCGGTGGCGGCAACGAGGGCTACGCCTCGCGCATCCCCGAGCTCTGGGTCGGCGAGCTCGTCCTCGCCGGCATCACCACCGTGGTCGCACCGCCCGGCCTGGACATGCTCGGCAAGAACCTGGAGGGGCTGCTCGCGAAGATCTACGCGCTGGAGAGCGAGGGCGTCTCCGCCTACGCGATGACCGGCGGCTTCCAGCAGCCGTTCCGCACCGTCACCGGATCGCTGCTCACCGACGTGTTCACGATCGAGAAGATCATCGGGGTCAAGGTCGCGCTCGGCGAGGTCAAGTCCACGCCGTTCCAGGACGAGGAGCTGGTCGCGCTCGCCGGGCGGCTGCACTTCCTGGCCGGCGCGACCGGCAAGGCCTGCCTGCTGCACGCGCACCTCGGTCAGTCGGCGGACCCGGCCCGCCAGTTCCTGCACGCGATGCGCACCTCCGGCGTGCCGTCGTACCGGTTCCAGGCGACGCACGCGAACTACACCGAGCACACGATGGCCGCGGCCGTCGAGGTCGCGGCGCTCGGCGGGTACGTCGACGTGAACCCGATCCTGACCCCGGACTTCGGCCACCCGAACGCCGTGCCCGCCGCCGATGCTGTGCTCCGGCTGCTCGCGGACGGCGTCGACCCGCGCCTGGTGACCATGACCACCGACGGCAACGCGAGCGTGCCGATCCTGCGTGCCGACGGCAGCCGCGACGTCTACGAGAAGAGCCTGGACTGGCTCTGGCGCACGGTGGTCGAGCTCGTGCACGACCACGGCCGCCCGCTGGACCAGGCACTGTCCTTCGTCACGGCGAACCCGGCCCAGGTCCTCGGCCTGCCCCGCAAGGGTCGCGTGCGCGTCGGCGGCGATGCCGACCTGCTGGTGCTGGACGAGGCGCTCGCGATCACCGACGTCTTCGCCCGAGGCGCCCATGTCGTCTCCGGCGGCCGGCCCCTGGTGCTCTCGATGTACGAGCCCGGCCGGGAGTCATGACCCGGCCGGTCCAGGATCGCGATCGTCTCGGCGAACCCGTCGCGAGCATCCGCGGTCATGGCGTCGATCGCCTCGGACCGGCTCCTGCTGGTGGTCACCTGGTTCCTCCTGGTCGGGCGGTGGTGTCGATGCCGGCGCTCCGCGCGAGGGCGCGCGCCCGGCCGGTGGCCTCGGCGCAGAGCGCTTCGACGTCGACGCGGGTGCACCGGCCGCGCTCGACGACGATCTCGCCGCCGACGATGGTCGTGGTCACGTCGGCGCCGCGGACCGCGTAGGTCAGCAGCGCGGTGGTGTCGTGGTGCGGGGTCAGGTGCGGGGCGCCGAGCCCGACCACGGTGACGTCCGCGAGCAGTCCGGGGACCAGTGCGCCCGCGTCGAGACCGAGGAGCCGCGCTCCCCCGAGCGTGACCAGCTCCAGGGCGTCGGCACTGGACGCCGCGGCCGGGTCGAGGGTGCTGATCCGCTGCAGCAGCACGGCCTGCTTCATGCACTCGAACAGGTCCTGCCGGTGGTTGTAGGCGGCCCCGTCGGTGCCCAGGCCGACGACGGCGCCGGCCGCGCGCAGGGCCGCCAGGCGCAGCACGCCGTCGGCGCCGTACTGGTTGGAGACCGGGCAGTGCGCCACGCCGGCCCCGGCTTCGCCGAGCGCCGCCACCTCCGCGTCGTCGAGGTGGATCGCGTGCGCCAGCGTGGCCCGTGGGCCGAGGAGACCCTGCCGGTGCAGCCAGGCGACCGGGGTGGTCCCGTACGCCGCGCGGTAGGTGGCCGGGTCGCCCACGGTGGAGGCGCAGTGCGCATGCCAGCGGGTCCCGGTCTCGGCGGCGAGCTCGTCGGCCCCGCGCAGCAGCGCCTGGTCGGCGTACGCGACGTTGTGCGGACCGCCCCAGACCCGCACCCGCGAGCCGGGCAGCCGGTCCTCGATGCACGCGCGTGTCAGCGCGAGCTCGGTGGGGGTGTCGTGCGCGAACAGCTCACCGGCGAGGCCGTGCCGGGTGGCCACGGGGCTGGGCGTCCCGGCCATGCCCCGGGCGACGACGCCGCGAAGGCCGACCTCCTCCCACGCGTCCGCGACCAGCTGCACCGTCGCCGGGTCGGCCGGCGCGTAGTGGTGGTCGAGGACGGCCGTCGTACCCGCGAGCGCGGCCTCGGCCGCTGCGAGCAGCGTCGCGACCCGGGCATCCTCGGCGGTGAGGCGGCTCGCGTAGGGCCACAGGAATCCGGCCAGCCAGGACCAGAGCGCCCTGCCCTCGCCCAGGCTGCGGGCGAAGGTCTGGTAGGAGTGCGTGTGGGTGTCGACCAGCCCCGGCAGCACGATCGACCCACGGCAGTCCAGCACCCGCCGAGCCGAGGTGCGGACCATCTCCGGCGCGGTGGCGACGGCGGCGATCCGGTCGCCGCTGATCGCCACCGCGCCGTCGTGGAGGACCCGTCGGCCGGGGTCCATCGTGACCACGGTCCCGCCGAGCAGCAGCAGGTCCCAGGCCGGTGGATTCTCAGAGCTCGACGTACGTCCCCTGGCTGTACGGCGTGTTGCCGAGGCCGCGCTCGGCCGAGGAGCCCGACGTCTTCGCGTCCGGGATCGCGTCGTCCTCGGGCCGCTCGGAGCAGTGGAAGTGCCACATCTTCCACTCCTTGCCGCCCTCGCCGTCGTCGCGCTTGTAGATCTCCGTGGAGCGGTAGCGGAAGGTCACGTCGATCTCCTCGTCGAGGAGGTTGCCGTCCTCGTCCTTGATGACCCACGAGGGGTAGATCCCCTCGGAGACGACGTAGCCCATGTCTCCGACGACATCGACGCGCATGACGTAGTCCTCGCACTTGCCCCAGCGGTCCGTGCGCGCGTAGAAGCTCCACAGGTCGTCGAGCTCGTCGACGCCGAAGTACGGGTGCCCGTTGAGGTTGAACATCAGGTACTGGTCCGGCTTCGGCGGGTAGAGCGTTCGCATCAGCGGGATGTTGATGTTGTAGTTGGAGAAGTACCAGTCCCGGTGGAGCTTCAAGAGCTGCTCGACGTCCTCGGCCTGGCCCGTTGCCTGGTTCTGCACTGCGGTTCCTTCCGGTTCTCGATCACGGATGTAATCAGATTACATACGGAGGAACCGGCGCGCCAGAGCCAGTTTCGAGACATTCTCAGGAGCTGCGGACCCCTTGACGAGAAGGGTCCGTCACTGCTCGAATGTAATTCGATTACATCACCGTTGCGAGGAGATCACGATGACGGTCGCAGGGACAGCCGCGGACGGGTACGAGGTCGCCGCGGACATCCTGGAGAAGCTGGTGGCCGACGGTGCCGAGACCGGAGCCGGCCTCTCGATCTGGAAGGACGGCACCGAGGTCGTCAACCTCACCGCGGGGTGGAGCGACGCCGCGCAGACCACCCCGTGGCAGCCGGACACGCTGGTGCACACCTACTCCACGTCGAAGCCGTTCGCCGCGCTGAGCCTGCTGGTCGCGGCCGCGCGCGGCGAGGTCGACCTGGACTCGCCCGTCGCGGCCTCCTGGCCCGAGTACGGCCAGGCCGGCAAGGAGGCGACCACGGTCCGGCAGGTGCTCACCCACCAGGCCGGGCAGTCGGTGTTCCCGGAGGCGGCCGCATCGGTCGACCTGGTCGACGAGGACGGCCTGCGCCGGGTGCTGGCCGAGGCCGCGCCGGAGACACCGCCGGGAAGCGTCGTGGCCGAGCACGCTCTCACCTACGGGCACCTCATCGACGGCATCCTGCGCGGCGCCACCGGGCGCGGGCTGGGCAGCTGGTTCAACGACGTCGTCCGTCCGGCCTGCGGCATGGACTCGTGGTTCGGGGTGCCCACCTCGGAGCTGGGTCGGGTGGCCACGCTCGAGCACGGCCTGCCCGGCGGCACTGCCCAGATGATCGCCGAGGTCTGCCCCACCTACGACCGAGCGCTGGCCTACCCGCTCGGCGCCATGGACATGGACCGGATCAACTCGGCCGAGTTCCGGCAGTCGGTGTTCGGTGCGATCAACCTGCACACCTCGGCGCGCGGCCTGGCTCGGTTCTACGCGAGCGTGACCGACCCGGACGGCCCCGTGCGCGAGCTGCTCGGCGAGGGGCTGCACGACGCGTTCATCACCACCCAGGTGACCGCCGTCGACCAGACGGTCCAGGAGCGGGTCAACTGGACGCTCGGGATGTTCCGCACCGACGCCTTCGTCGGCATGGGCGGCCTGGGCGGCTCCGCGGGGTACTGGTCCTTCACCAACGACCACGCGGTCGCGTACGTCACCCGCCGGCTGCGTGACCACGCCCGCCTCGGACAGATCGCGGTCGCCCTCGGCGACAACCTCATCAAGTCGGTCCCCTGACCCCCCAGTCACGCCGAGCGGGCAGTTTGTACACGTGGGTCGGCCTCGAGCGCGCGGTACGAACTGCCCGCTCGCGCGGATTTGGCTAGTCGGTGAGGACGAACTGGTCGCCCTGGACGATCGGTACCACCGTGCCGTCGGCGTGGATGCCCTCGATCTCGACCTCGGGGCTGCCGATGACGACGTCGACGTGCGTCCCGGACTGGTTGAGCCCCGCGTCGACGCGCTGCTCGGGAGTCATCTCGATCCCGTTCTCCCAGGCGAACGGGAAGCCGGCACCCCAGGCGATGTGCGAGCCGACGTTCTCGTCGTACAGCATGTCCCGGTAGACCAGGCCGGTCTCCCGCACCCGCGAGGCGCCGTCGACGATGGCGATCTCGCCGAGGTGGCGGGCACGCGGGACCAGGTCGAACTGCTGGCGCACCTCCTCCTCACCGCGGTCCGCGGCGGCGCCGGTGATGGTGCCGTCGTGGATCTCGAGCTCGAGACCCTCCACCATCGCGCCCATCGACATCAGGAAGAACGGCGCGGTCGTCCGGATCCGTCCCTCGGCACGCCGCCAGTCCGGGGAGAAGAAGACCTCCTCGGTGGGCATGTTCGCGACGAACTCGACGCCCTCCTCGTTGGTCATCGCGCCGGCGATCCAGGCCGACGCCGGGGACACCCCGACGGTCAGGTCGGTGCCGGGACCGCGGTAGCGCACCTGGTCGAAAGCACGGCCGTTGAGCAGGTCGCGGCGGTGGTGCAGCACCCGGACGTGCTCGCGCCAGGCGGCCACCGGGTCGTCCTCGTCGAGACGCATCGCGACGGCGACCGCGTCCCAGAGCGCGGCCAGGTCGGCGACTCCCATGCTGGCCGCCCACCCCGGCGTCGGCGCCCCCACCACCGTCCAGGCGATCTCGTTGCGCCCGAGGATCGACTGCACCTCGCCCACCCGGCCCAGCGGCGCCGACCGGGCCAGCCGCACCGGGTCGAGGCCGTCCATCAGCGACGGGTGCGGGTTGCCGGTGAGCCGGATGAACGCGGGCCGGTCCTCCCGCCAGGCGCGAATTCCCTCGACCTCGTGCGCGAGCGTCCGGCCGAGCTGGTCCTCGGGGGCGAACCGAACCTGGTCGCGCTGCAGGAAGGGATCCTGGTAGTCGACCGCGACGTGCGCGGCCCCCACCCGGTAGGCCTCCTCGGCCAGCGCCCGGGCGACCGGCGCCTGCTCCGGCACGCACCAGATCACCACGCGCTGGCCGACCTGGACGTTCACCCCGACCCGGATCACCAGCCTCGCGTACGACGCCAGCAGGTGCTCGAACGGTTCGCTCATCTCCACCCCCACGGTTCTCACCGCGACGGTAGACCTGGGCGGGCCGGACGTCCACGAACCGCCTCAGGGGACCAGCACGATCCTCCCGAACTGCTCGCGCCGCTCCATCATCGTCATCGCCTTGCCGACCTCGTCGAGCGGCAGCACCTGGTGCACCACCGGGCGGATGTCGCCGCGGGCGGCCAGCTCCATGCAGCGCGTGACCTCGACCTTGGTGTAGCCGTAGGACCCGATCACCGCGAGCTGCTTGCGGAAGAACGGGATGATGTCGAAGTCGACCACCTCGCCGGCGTGCGCGCCGCAGGTGACCAGCCGCCCGTCGACACCGAGCGCCTCCAGCCCGTGCTGGAAGGCCTCGCCGCCGACGTGCTCGTAGGTCAGATCCGCACCGCGGCCGCCGGTCGCGGCCATCACCTCGGCGACGACGTCCTGCCGGGTGTAGTTGATGCCCACGTCCATGCCGAGGTCGGCGGCGCGGTCGAGCTTCTCGTCGGTGCTCGCGGTGCCGATCACCCGGGCACCGGCGAGCTTGGCCAGCTGGACCGCGGCCGAGCCGATCCCGCTGCCGACCGAGCTGACCAGCACCGTCTCCCCCACCGCCAGCCGGCCGCGGGTGAAGAGCATGTGCCAGGCGGTCCCGAACGACGTCGGCACCGCGATCACCTGCTCGTCCGGGAGATCGCCGCCCACGAGAGAGTCCAGCCTGGTCAGGTGGTCCGCGGAGCAGAGCATCTTGTCCGCGAAGGCCTTGCCCATGAACTGCCGGTCGCCGCACAGCGAGTCCCGGCCGGAGCGGCAGAACCCGCAGCGACCGCAGGTGTTGTGGATCGCGGGCAGCACCCGGTCCCCGAGCTGCCACCCGGTCACGCCCTCGCCGAGCGCGCTGATCCGCCCGACCGCCTCGAAGCCGAGCGTGTGCGGCAGCGGCACGTCGAGGCGGGAGACGCCGCGCAGCACGTCGGCGTCGAGGTGGCCGAGCACGCTGGCGGTGACGTCGATGACGACCTGGCCACGCCCCGGGCGCGGTGGCTCCACCTCGTCGATCCGGATGACCTCGGGTCCTCCGAACTGGTGGATACGGGCGGCTCTCATCATGCTCCTCGGGTCGGGGTGGGCAGGGCTGTCGGAAGCTCGGGACGGTGGTGCGCCCAGGGCAGGGCGCGTTCCACCGCGGCGGCGACGCGCAGCAGCAGGGCGTCGTCGAAGCGGCGGCCGGCGACCTGGAGGCCGACCGGCAGGCCGTCCCGCGTCCAGCCGGCCGGGATCGTCACCGCCGGCTGGCCGGTCAGGTTCATCGCGAAGGTGAACGGGCACCAGTCGACGATGTCCAGCGCGGCACCGCCGGGACCGGCCGGACCGTCCTCGTCGACCGGGAACGGCAGCACCGCCACCGTCGGGGTCAGCAGCAGGTCCGCGCCCGCCAGGTACTCCTCCATCCGGGCCGCGAACGCGCGCCGGCCCAGGGCCGCGGTCGCGAGCTCCTCGGCGGTCCAGGGGTGCTCGAGCAGCCCCCGGATGCTGGGGGTGCGCAGGCCGCGGCCCCTCTCGGCGAGCCGGCGCATCCCGGCCAGGTCGCTGTCGCCGGCGATCAGCGGGGCCATCAGCGGTCCCGGGTTCGCCCAGGCCGGGTCGCGCCGCTCCACCGCGAGACCGAGCTCGCGTGCGAGCAGGGCGACGACGTCCACGACGACCTGGCGGACCTCGGCGTCGACCGCGGCGTAGCCCCAGTCCGGGCTGTAGACCGCGCGCAGTCCGGTCAGGTCGCGCGGCCCGTCGAGGAAGTCCAGCCCGCCCCCGCCAAACGACGGGAAGGACGGCGGGAACGAGAGCGGGTCGAGCGGGTCCGGGCCGGCGATCACCGCGAGCAGCAGCGCGGCGTCCTCGACGGTGCGCGCGATCGGCCCGACGTGCCCGAGCGACGCCCAGCTCGACAGGCCCGGCAGCGCGGTGTCCACGGTCACCGGGACCAGGCCGCGGGTCGGCTTGAGGCCGAGGACGCCGCACCAGCTCGCCGGGCACCGGATCGAGCCGCCGCCGTCGGTGCCGACCGCGATCGCCGCCGTCCCGCTGGCCACCGCGGCCGCGGACCCCGAGCTGGAGCCGCCTGGGCTGAGCGCGGTGCTCCACGGGTTCCGGGTCTGCGGCACGACGCCCTCGCCCGGGCCGTAGGCGAGCTCGTACGTCGTGGTCTTGCCGAGCACGATGCCGCCGGCCGCGCGGATCCGCGCCACCACCGGGTCGTCGTGCGCCGGCACGTGGTCGTCGTACGCGAGGCTGCCGCCGGTGGTGCGCAGACCGGCGGTGAGCAGCACGTCCTTGACCCCGACCGGCACCCCGGCCAGCGGACCGGTCTCCTCCCCCGCGGCGATCCGGGCGTCGAGGTCGCGCGCGGTCCGGCGGGCCTGGTCGGCCGCGACCGTGGTGTAGGCGCGCACGGCCGGCTCGACGTGCTCGATCCGGTCCAGGAAGGACTCGACCACCGCGGCTGCGGAGACCTCGCGGCCCCGGACCCGGGTGGCGATCTCGGTGGCGGTGAGCTCCCAGAGCGCGCTCATGCCAGCACCTCCACCAGCGCCGGGCGCCCGTCGGTGGCCTCGCGGACCCGGAGCTCACCGGCCAGCCCCTCGTCGCGGTGCAGGTCGCGCAGGTACGCGGCGACCTGCTGGCCCTCCTCGGCACCGGGGTCCACCGGCACCGGCTGGCCCGCGGGGTTGAGGACGCACGGCACCAGGCCCGCGCACGTGACCGCCGAACCGTCCAGCTCGACGAGCGCGATCCCGGTCATCCGGGCGTCGGGGTGCATCGGCAGCAGCGGGTAGCCCTCGCGCGGCCCGAGCGCGTAGGCGCCGTTGCGGCGCCGCAGCATCGCCAGCGTCTCGGCGGAGAGATGCTCCTCGATGCCGGGGAAGTCGAAGACGAAGTGGCTCAGCCCGTAGAAGATGACGCCCGCGCCGCGCCGCTCCATCCCGCGCAGCAGGTGGTGGTGGTGCCCGGCGTAGACCAGCGCGCCGGCGTCGATGGCGGCGTGCGCGAACTGCCGCTCGTAGTCGAGCAGCACCGAGGGCCGGCTGCCGTCGCCGCCGTGCACGCTGACCACCACCGCGTCCGCCACCTCCCGGGCCCGTACGACGTCCGCGGCGAGCCGGTCGAGCGCCGTCGGGTCGGCGATCGCGCGCAGGTCGGGCAGCGCTCCGGACTGCGCGACCTCGGTGTCGTTGGCGAAGACCACGTGGGTCTGCAGGGTGGCCAGCCCCGGGACGTCCGGCCCGGCCTGCTGGCCCGGCGGGAAGACACAGGTGTAGGCCAGGAAGGCGATCCGGACGCCGTCGCTGTCCACGATCGCCGGCCGGTGCGCGGCGGCCAGGTCGGCCCCGGCACCGCAGGTGGCGATGCCCTCGGCGGCCAGCAGCTCGAGGGTGTCCTCGAGGCCCGCGAAACCACCGTCGAGCATGTGGTTGTTGGCGCAGGAGACCACGTCGAAGCCGGCCGGCCTCAGCGCGGTGACGTTGCGCGGGTCGGAGACGACCCTGATCCCGGTCCCGGGCACGCGCGTGGGCCGGTCCGTGTAGGCGGCCTCGCTGTTCCCGAAGAGGACGTCGGCCTGCTCCAGCGTCCCGGCGACCAGGTCGAACGCCGTGCCGGGCTCGGCACGGTCGATCACCAGGTCGCCGGTCAGCATCACCGTCCGGCGCTCAGGGTGTCTCCGACCCGCAGCGGTCATCGGGGTCTCAGCTCCCGTTCTTCAGCAGGGACTTGACGTCCTCGCCGCCCTGCAGCGTGATCTTGTCCGCGCCGAGGTCGGCCAGCGCCGTGTCCAGGCGCGCCTTCTCCTCCGCGCTCACGCTCGCGGCCAGCCCGCCCATGAGGTAGCTGCCGTCCTTGATCGGGACCAGGTACTCGCCGCCCTGGAAGGTGCCGTCGGCGACCAGCTTGAGCGCGTTGGTGATCGAGGCAGCCAGCCCGGGGCTGATCGAGCCGAGCACGATCTTGCTCTCCGGCGATCCCGGCGCGGGTGCGGCGTTGGAGGTGATGACCTGCCGGCTGCCCGGGTCCTCCTCGGCGGCGTCGCGGATGCCCGCCTCGGCGCCAGCGGCCATCGACGCGATCACGTCGACGCCGGAGTCGTAGAGGAAGTCGGCGATCTGCTTGCCACCGGCGGCGTCGTCGTAGCTCTCGGTGTAGGCGTCCTTGACCTGGACCGACGGGTTGACCGAGCGGGCACCCTGGATCATCCCGGCCAGCACCCGGTCCGAGAGCGCGTACCGAGGACCGCACATGAACGCGACCTTGCCGGTCTTGGTCTTCATCCCGGCCAGGACGCCCATCAGGTAGCCGCCCTTGACGTCGTCGGTGAAGAAGGACGCCATGTTCTCCGGGTTCTTGAACGCCGGGTCGCCCAGGATGTTCACGAACTTGACCTTCGGGGACTCCTCGGCCACCTTCCCGGTCGCCTGCTGGGAGGGCGAGAAGGTCGTCATGATGAGGTCGTAGCCGTTGTTGGCGAACTGCCGGATCGCCTGCTCGGCCTGGGACGGGTCGGCCACGTAGGCGTCCTTGACCTCGGCGTAGCCGTAGGTCTTCTTGCCCTCGTTGAGCGCGCTGATCATCAGGTCGATCGGGCCACCGTCGCCCGGCTTCTGGTTGACGATGAGGACCGCCTTGAGGCCGTCCTTCTTGGCACCGGACTTCTCCGAGTCGCCGGAGCCTCCGCACGCACTGAGCGTCAGGACGCCCGCTGCGACCAGCGCGACGAGGCCGCGCAGCCTTCGGTTGGAACCACGGAACGGACCTACTCGCATGGTGAGTCTCACTTTCAGGGGTGGGTGTGCGGTGACGGGGACACTGCTCACTCCGCGCTCGGCGCGGTGACGCCGGGCGCGACGTGCGAGGGCGGTCGCTGGTCTTCGGGTCGGGTGGCTCGAAGGGCGAACGAGCGGCGCCGTTGTCGGGCGCGCCGCACCAGGGCGATCAGGACGATGGCGGCAATCGCCATCGCGTACGGCACCATCTGGACGAACTGGGGTGGCACCGAGGAGGTGACCAGCACGACGGCGACCGCACGCGCCGCCGCGAACACGAGGACCGCGGCCAGGACCAGCACCGGGACGGCTGCCCCGGCGACGCTCGCGGACAGCGCGATGAAGCCCTGCCCCGCGGTCATCCCCTCCTGGAACAGGCGCAGGTAGCCGATCGAGACCTGGGCGCCGCCGACCGCGGCCAGCACGCCGCTCAGCACGAAGACCAGGTAGCGGGTCCGCTCGACCCGCACGCCCGCGGAGGCGGCTGCCTCGGGCGACTCGCCGATGCAGCGCACGCCCAGCCCGAACGAGGTGCGCCGCAGCACGTAGGCGACCACGGCCACGCAGGCCAGCGAGACGTAGGCGAGCACCGAGTGCCCGTTGACGATGCCGCCGAGCACGGGGATGTCGCGCACCACCGGCAGGTCGACCTTCGGCAGGGTGTGGATCTTCGGCGAGATCAGCGCCTTCTCCCGGTCGAAGACCACGAGCAGCAGGTACGCCGCCAGGCCGGAGCACGCGGTGCTGATGCCGAGGCCGACGACCACCTCGTCGCCGCCGAGCGCGAAGACGCAGAAGGCCATCACCAGTCCGAGCAGCGCGCCCGCGACGATCGCGGCGAGCAGGCCGAGCCAGGGGCTGCCGGTGTAGTAGGTCGCCGCCGCGGCGAAGAAGGCGCCCGCGGTCATGAACCCCTCGATGCCGACGTTGAAGACGCCGACCCGCTGCGAGACCAGCGCCCCCAGCGCCGCGAAGAGCAGCGGGGCGGCGAAGCTCATCGTCGACTGGGCGAACTCCGCCGAGGAGGTCACCTGCACGACCAGGGCGCTCACCGGGCCACTCATCGAGCACCCTCCGCGGCCACCGGCGCACGCCGTACGACGAGAGCGACCCGGCGCAGCCAGCCCCGCCACGGCCACGTGGTCGCCACCGCGAGCAGCACGACCAGCCCGGTCAGGATCTCGGCGATGCTGCGCGGCACCTCGGAGAAGAGCTGCAGCTGCAGGGCCCCGTTCTGCAGGGCCCCGAGGAACAGGCACGCGGGGATCAGGCCGAGCGGGCGGTTGCGCGCCAAGAAGCTGGCCGCGATCCCGGCGAACGCGGCGTCGTAGGCCAGCCGGCTCATGTAGCGGTGCTGGACGCCGAGCACCTCCTGCACCCCGCCGAGCCCGGCGATCGCGCCGGAGACGACCATCGCGATGATGACCACCTTGGTCACCGAGAGGCCGCCGTACTCGGCGAAGCGCCGGTTGGTGCCGACCATCTCCATCTCGTAGCCGAGCGCGGTGAACCGCAGGAAGCAGGCGTAGGCGACGACGAGCACCAGGCCGAGGATCAGCGCCCAGGACAGCGACGAGGGCGGCAGCAGCCGGGTCAGCTCGGCGGACCCGGCGACGGGCTTGGTCGCGGTGGTCTCGCCGGCGGTGGCGCGGAACGGGTACTGCACCAGGTAGTCCAGGCCGCGCAGCACGATGAACGAGAGCATCAGCGTGGAGATGACCTCGTTGACGCCGTACCGGGCCAGCAGCAGCGCCGGGCCCAGCGCGGTCAGGGCGCCGACGAGCATCCCGGCGGCGAAGGCGAGCGCGATGATCGCCCAGCCGGGCAGGTCGGTGAGGGTGAAGCCGATCCACGCCCCGGCGAACGAGCCGACCGCGAACTGGCCCTGCCCGCCGAGGTTGAAGACCCCGACCCGGAAGGCGATGGTGAAGCCGAGGCTGGTGAACAGCAGCGTGGTGGTGATCCGCAGCGTCTCGGCGACCGCGGCCCGGCCGCCGAAGGCCCCGTCCCACATCACCTGGAACGCGTCGGTGGCGCTGTAGCCCGAAGCCTGGATGAGCACCCCGCTGAGCAGGATCGCCACCGCCACCGCGATCAGCGACCGGCCCAGGTCGCGGGCGGCCGATCCGGTCAGCGCGCTCCTGGCCGTGGATGCCGCGCTCATGCCGCCCCCGTCATCATCGCGCCGAGCCGCTCCACGGTGGCCTCCTCGGCGGGCACCGTCCCGGCCACCCGGCCGCGGTAGAGCACGACGATCGTGTCGGCGATCTCGAGGAGCTCGTCGAGGTCGGAGGAGACGACGAGGATCCCGGCGCCGCGCTCCTTGAGGGAGGCGAGCTGGCCGTAGAGGAACTCCGCGGCCTGGACGTCTAGCCCCCAGGTGGGCTCCTCGGCGATCACCACACCCGGCTGGTCGAGGAGCTCGCGGGCGGCGATGACCCGCTGCTGGTTGCCGCCCGAGAGCGCGCCGGCCGGGACCGCCGCGCTGGGCACCCGGATCGAGTACTCCTCGACCAGCTCCTGCACCCGCCGCTGCATCGCACCGCGGCGCAGGAAGAGGCCACGTCGGTACTCGGGGTCGCGGTAGAGCCGGAGCGCGATGTTGTCGAAGACCGAGCGCTCCCGGTTGATGCCCTCGTGCAGCCGGTCCGCCGGCATGTGCGCGACCCCGCCGGCCCGGTGCCCGGCGACGTCGAGGTGGGTCACCTCGACCCCGTTCGCGCGCACCGACCCGGCCCGCACGGGCGCCAGCCCGGTGAGCGCGCGGACCAGCTCGGTCTGCCCGTTGCCGGCGATCGCGGCGATGCCGACGACCTCGCCGCTGCGCACGGTCAGCGCGACGTCGTCCAGGGCGGTGCCGGACTCGGGCGCGTCGACGACCAGGCCGTCGACCTCGAGCGCGGCCGAGCCTCGCCGGGACGGCACCGAGGACCCGTGCCGGTGGGAGACGAAGTCGCCGACCATGTGCCGCACCAGGTCGGCCTCGTCGGTCTGGTCGGCGGCGGCCCGGTGCACGACCCGGCCGCGCCGCATCACGGTCACCTCGTCGGCGATCGCCATCACCTCCGGCAGCTTGTGCGAGATGAACAGGACCGCCTTGCCGTCGCGCCGGAACTCGTCGATCCGCGCGAGCAGCTCCTGGGTCTCGTGGTGGGAGAGCACCGAGGTGGGCTCGTCGAAGATGAGGATCCCGGCCTCGTTGAAGAAGGCGCGCAGGATCTCCACCCGCTGCTGGATCGAGACCGGCAGGTTGCCGACCACGGCGTCCGGGTCGACCGGCATCCGGTAGCGCTCGGAGATCGCGCGCACCCGGCGGCGGGCCTCGTCGAAGTCCAGCCGCCAGGAGGGCTCGCCGAGCAGCATGTTCTCGGTCACCGTCATGCTCGCGGCGAGCGAGAAGTGCTGGTGCACCATGCCGACGCCGTGGCTGCGCGCGGTGCGCGGCGGCTGGCCGGTGATGGCCACGTCGTCCACCAGGACCTCGCCGGCGTCGGGCCGGTGCAGCCCGTAGGCGATCTTCATGAGGGTCGACTTGCCGGCGCCGTTCTCGCCGACCAGGGCGTGCACGCTGCCGCCGCGCACCTCCAGCGAGACGTCGTCGTTCGCCAGGACCGACCCGAACCGCTTCGTGATGCCGGACAGGGACAGCGTGGATGCCACCGCGGCTCCTTCAGTATGACGAGATCGTCATCACTTTAGGAACGTGATCGTCTTCACGTCAATGAAGTCAGTGACATTTAATTGATGAAACCGGGTAGTGCTGTGCCGCAGATCGGGAGAAGGAGCGGCTCAGTAGCAGCCGGCGGTGGTCGGCGGCGTCGAGCAGCCGAGCAGCTCGGCGACGCGCGAGGAAGGGTTGTTGACGGCGTGCGGGATCGTCGAGTCGAACGTGATCGAGTCCCCGGTGGCGAGCCGGAAGGTCTGACCGCCGACGACGACCTCGAGCGTGCCCTTGATGACCAGGAACACCTCTTCGCCCTGGTGCGACATCGGCGAGTCGGTGCTGTCGTAGCCGGCCGGGATCACCGATCGCACCAGCCCGATCTTGCGGTACATGTCCGGGGTCAGGATCTCGTGCTTGACGCCGTCGCTGGTGATGGTGAGCTGACGGCGCTCGTCCTTGCGGACCACCATCCGGGCCGGCTCGTACTCCACGCCCTGGAACAGGCCCGAGATCGGCAGGTCGAGCGCACGGGAGAGCCGCAGCAGCGTGTTGAACGACGGGTTGCCGATGCCGCGCTCCAGCTGGCTGATGAGACCGCCGCTGACGCCGGCGTGCTCGGCCAGCTCCTCGACGGTCATCCGGCCCTCGCGGCTCGCCCGGATCACCCGGCCCAGCCGCACCATCCGCTGGGCGTTCTCGTCGGCGGACTCCTGTGCAGGTCCGGTGGCCATCCGCTCGCACTCCCTGCTCTGGTCGTCAATGTCCTGAACGCGGTTTCAAGATAGTGCAGCGACCGCGCCGCACGCCATCCTTCCCGCGACGTGCCGTTCTTCAATATATGCGTGCTATCTTCAGTCTATGGCTGACGGATCCCCCACCCTCCACGAGGCCCCGCACGGGCCCGTCGGGGTGCTGACCGCACACCCGGACCGGCTTCTCCTCCAGCAGGCCGCACTCGCCGGCGTCGGCTTCGTCGTCGTCGACGCCGAGCAGACCGGCCTGCAGCCCGCGGACGTCGCGGCGGTCGTCGGCCAGCTCGCCGGGCTGCCGACGGAGGTGCACGTCCGGGTACCCGATCTCGCGCCGGCCACCCTGGTCGCCTTCGCCAACACCGGCGCCGACGAGCTGGTCCTGCCGCAGGTGCGCGACGCCGGCGACGTACGACGGGCGCACGAGGCGACCCGGTACGCGCCGGCCGGGACCCGCTCGCGCCAGGTGAGCGCGGCCAGCGACTTCGGCACCGACTTCTCCCGGGAGCCGCGGCTGAGCGTGCTGGTCGAGAACGGGGACGCCGTGGCCAACGCCGAGAAGCTCGCCGCCCTCGACCTGCTCGCCGGGGCGTGGGTCGGCCCGACCGACCTCGCCGACGACCTGGCCCGGCAGGGCCGCACCGAGGACGTGCAGGAGCTGGTCGGGCGTGTGGTCGACGTCTTCCGTGCCGCGGGACGCCCGATCGGGCTGCCGGCCGTGGACGCCACCGGCGTGACGGCCGCCTTCGCGCGCGGCGCCGACCGGGTCGCGGTCTACTTCGAGAAGTCGCTGCGGCTGCTGCTGGACGGGCTGGTGGCCGCGTGAGCGCCGTGCGGCTGCTGGCGGTCGGCGACATCCTCGTCGACCGGCCCGCCTCCAGCGACGCGTTCGAGAAGGCCGCTCCCCTGCTGCGCCAGGCCGATCTCCTCTTCGGCAACTGCGAGGCGGTCTACGCCGACGGGGTGCAGCAGGCGCCGAGCGCGAGCATCCCGGTCATCTGCGAGCCGGAGAACGCCAAGGCGCTCGGGCGGGCCGGCTTCGACGTGATGTCGCTGGCCAACAACCACACCGTCGACGGCGGCTACGAGGGGCTGCTGCAGACCCTGGGTCTGCTGCGCGACCAGCGGATCGCGACCTGCGGCGCCGGTGCCGACGTGGCCGAGGCCCGGACACCGGCCGTGCTGCACCACGACGGGACGGCGGTGGCCTTCCTCGGCTACTCCTGCGTCTACCCGGCCGGCTACGCCGCCGGCGAGGAGCGGCCCGGCGTCGCGGCCGTGCGCACGCACACCGTCTACGCCCCCTCCGAGCTCGACGCCTTCCAGTCCGGCGGGGCGCCGTCCTCCTTCACCGTGGTGAACCCGCGGGACCTGCAGCAGGTGCGCGACGACATCGAGGCGGCTCGCGCGCGGGCGGACGTGGTCGTGGTCAGCGTGCACGCCGGCGACGGCTCGCAGCCGGCCGTCCTGATGGACTACGAGCGCGACTTCGCGCGGGCCTGCATCGACGCCGGAGCGACGGTCGTGCTCGGCCACCACCACCACATGCTGCGCGGGGCCGAGCTCTACCACGGCGGCGCGATCCTCTACGGGCTCGGCCACTTCGTCTTCGACGTGCGGGACTTCGAGTCGCTGGTGCCGGCCCGGGTGCTGGCCGGGATGCGCGAGCACGCCGGCGAGTACGGCTACTGGTACCGCGAGGGCTACCCGCTGCTGCCGATGCACCCCGAGGCGCGGATGACGGTGGTCGCGGTCTGCGACCTCGACGCCGCGGGCCGCCCGAGCATCGGCGTGGTCCCGTGCGTGCTCACCCCGGAGGGCCAGCCGGTCCCGCTGCAGGCGGACCAGGAGGAGGGCAGCGTGGTGGTCGACTACCTGCACGGGCTCAACGAGCGCGCGGGCCTCTCCTCCCGCTGGCAGCTCGGCGACCGCACCGTGGGCGGCTTCCGGGTCCTGGACCTGGTCGAGTCCCCGGCGCACTGAGAGGATCACCCCCATGTCGACGCTAGCGGGCGCTCGGGCGACGGGAACGACGAGCCGGCAGTTCGACTTCCCGGCTCTCGCGCGGGTCTGGTACGGCCGCGGGAGCCTGGAGCACCTGGCCGAGGAGACCGAGCGGCTCGGCCGCCGCCGGGTCCTCCTGGTCTCCACCCCGAGCACCGACGCGGCCGTGGTCGCGCGGGTCCGCGACCTGCTCGGCGACCGGCTGGCCGCGGAGTTCGCCGACGCCCGTGCGCACGTCCCGCTCGCCACCGTCGTCTCCGGTACGGCGGTCGCCCGCGAGGCGGGCGCGGACCTCGTGGTCAGCGTCGGTGGCGGCAGTGCCGTCGACTGCGGGAAGGCGGTCGCGCTCACCGCGCCCTCCGACCTCGACGCCGCCGCGCTGCTCGGCGCCGCCTCCATCCACGGCGACGCGACCAGCGGCTTCTCGCTGCCCGAGCAGGCCTCCGCGGCCCTGCCGCACCTGACCGTGAGCACCACGCTGTCCGCGGCCGAGTTCACCTCCACCTTCACGGTCACCGACGAGGAGACCCGCGCGAAGCGGATGGTGCACGGCCGCGAGCTCACCCCGACGACGGCGTTCCTCGACGCCGACATGACCGCCGCGACACCCTCCTGGCTGTGGGCCTCCAGCGGGATCCGCGCGGTCGACCACTGCGTGGAGTGGTACCTGTCCCGGGCCGCCACCCCGTTCACCGACGCGCTGGTCGTCCGGGCACTGCGCACGCTGTTCGCCGCGCTGCGCCCGTCCTCCGCCGAGCCGGCCGACCTGGACGCGCGCCAGGAGTGCCAGGTCGCGGCGTGGATGAGCGTCTACGGCTCGGCCAACGTGCTCGGCGGTCTCTCGCACGCCATCGGCCACCAGCTCGGCAGCCGCACCGCGATCCCGCACGGCTACACCTCGTGCCTGGTGCTGCCGCACGTGCTGCGCTTCAACGCGGGCGCCGCGACCGAGCGGCTCGCGGAGCTCGCGGCCGTCGTCGGCGCGGCCACCTCCGAGAGGCCCGCGGTGGCGGCCGAGGAGTTCGTGACCGCGCTGGAGACGCTGATCGACGACCTGGGCCTGCCCCGCCGTCTCGCCGCCGTGAACGTCACCGATCCTGCCGACCTGGACGCGATCGCGCGCGCCACCCTGGGCGAGGTCGCCATCGTCAACAACCCGCGCACGGTCACCGAGCACGACGTACGGGAGATCCTTGAGCGGGCCCGCTGACCGCCCGGCCGCGCCGGCGCTGCTGCTGCGCAACGCGGCGCACGCCTGGGTGGGCCCGGCCGGAGCGCGCACGCTGGTCCACGACACCGACGTCCTGCTCGAGGGCGGCACCGTGGCCTCGATCGGCCGCGGGCTCGAGGGTGGGGACGCCCGCGTCGTCGACGCCACCGGCTGGCTGGTCCTGCCCGGGCTCGTGAACGCCCACCACCATCTCTCCCAGCAGCTGCTCCGGGCGGCCGCCCCCAGCGCCGGCGTGGTCGGCTGGCTCGCGGCGCACTACCCGACCTGGGCGCGGCTCGACGCCGAGGCGGCCGGGTGGGGCGCCCGCGTCGGCCTCGCCGAGCTCGTGCTGAGCGGCGTCACCACCGTCGCCGACCTCACCTACTTCTACCCGCGCGGCCACGCCGACATCTTCGACGCGCAGGTCCAGGCGGCCCGCGACATCGGGTGCCGGCTGCTCGCCGTCCGCGGCGGGCTGGCCGACGTCGGCGAGGCGGTCCGCGCGATCGCCGGCGACGAGGTGGAGCGGGCGATCGAGCCCGCGGAGGTGCTGCTCGCCGAGGTCGAGCGTGCGGTCACGACCTACCACGACCCGGCCCCGGATGCGCTGGTCAAGGTCGGCGCCGGCCTCACCGAGCCGCTGTGGGACCGACCCGGCACGATGCGCGCGCTGGCCGCGCTGGCGGCGTCGTACGACGTGCGGCTGCACACCCACCTGCACCCGCGACCGGCGGACCGCACCGCGGCCGGCGGCGACGTCGTGGACGCGCTGCGCGAGCTCGGCTGGTGGCACGACCGCACCTGGGTGGCGCACGGGACCGCGCTCGATGTGCGCGAGATCGACGCGATGGCGGCCGACGGCGTCGGACTGGCCACCTGCCCGTCCTCGAACGCCCGCCTGGCGACGCCGATCGCGCCGGCCTGGGAGCTGCACCGCGCCGGCGGCATCGTGGCCGTCGGCGTCGACGGTGCCGCGTCCAACGACGGCGGTCACCTGGTCGCGGAGGCCCGGCTGGCCTGGCAGGTGCAGCGCATCCGGGCCTCGGCGGACCCGGCCGAGATCGCCCTCATCACCCCGGAGGTGGTGCTGGACTGGGCGACGGTCGGCGGCGCGCGGGCGCTGGGCTGGGACGGTCTCGGTGTCCTCGAACCCGGCGGGCCGGGCGACCTGGCCTGCTTCGACCTGCGCGCCCTCGAGTACGCCGGCACCGACGACCCGCTCGCCGCGCTGCTGCTGTGCGGCACTGGCCGCCGAGCCAGCTTCGTCACCGTGGCCGGACGGCCCGTGGTCGAGGACGGTCGGCTGGCCGGGCACGACGAGGACGACCTTGCCGCAGCCGCGCGGCACCAGGCCGCGCGGCTGCTCTAGCTCGAGCCCGGCTCAGCAGGCCGGGCGCGAGGCCACGTCGGCGGACAGCTTCTGCTTGAGCAGGCGCCCGCCCGGGGTGGCCTTGACGATCTGCCCGTCGTCGACGATCAGCTCGCCGCGCAGCACCGTCGCGCGGTTGCGCGCGGCCGCCTCGTAGCCCTCCCACGGGGTGTAGTCGGCCTCGTGCAGGTCCGAGAACGTCAGCGTCCGCTGGATGCCGGTCTCCAGGATCGCCAGGTCGGCGTCGCTGCCGACCGCGATCGCGCCCTTGCGCGGGTACAGGCCCATGATGCGGGCGGCGTTCGACGAGGTCATCTCGACGAAGCGCTCCAGCGAGAGGCCGCGGCGGTGCACGCTCTCGGTGTAGGCGACCGCCATCCGCACCTCGACGCCGGCGTGCCCGCCGGTGGCGTCCAGGATCGTCTTGCCGCGCGTCTTCACGTCGAGGTCGGTGCAGACGCCGTCGGTGGCCACGGTGCTCAGCACGCCGCCGATGAGCGCGGGCCACATCTGGTCGCGGTCCTCGGCGCCCTTGAGCGAGGGGTAGGTGTGGTAGATCGCGCCGTTGGGCTGCTTGTAGTCCTCGGCGGTGTAGTAGGCGTAGTGCGGCAGGGTCTCGCCGTACACCGCCTGGCCGCGGCCGCGCGCCTCGCGGATCGCCTCGATGCCCTCGACCGCGCTCACGTGCATGAGGTAGATCGGCGCCCCCACGTGCCGTGCCAGCGAGATGACCCGCTGGAAGGAGAGCTGCTCGGAGAGCGAGTTGTGGGCCTCGTGCATGTGGTGCAGCGCGGTGCGGCCCTCACGCTGCAGGCGCTTGTAGGCGTACATGACGATGTCGTCGTCCTCGCCGTGGACGCAGAGCATCGCGCCCGCCGCGGCGGTCTTCTCCATGAGGCCCCAGATGTGGCCGATGTCGGTGATCTGCTTGGGCCGCGTCGGCGTGGTGTTGGTCATCCACACCTTGTAGCTGCCGTGCCCCTCGGCGACCGCGTCCGGCACCTGGTCGAGGATCTCGAACGGGATCTCGGCGTGCTTGAAGGTGCCGTGCAGCGCGAAGTCGGTGTAGGAGTAGCCGGCCCACTCCTTCGACTTGCGCTCGAAGGTCTCCTCCAGGCTCTCGCCCGGCTTCCACTCGGCGAAGTCGATCAGGGTGGTGGTGCCGCCGTACGCCGCGGCCTCGCTGACCCGGTCCGGGCCGAAGCAGCGGATGCCCGACTCCGCGGCGGTCGGCAGCACCGAGTTCGTGTGCACGTGCGGGTCGATCCCTCCCGGGACGACGACCAGGCCGGTGGCGTCGTAGCTGCGGTGCGCGTCGGCCTCGGTGAGGGTGCCGGCCTCGCGCAGCTGGACGATCTTGCCGTCGCGGATGCCGATGTCGAGGTGCTCGGCTCCGGAGGGGGTCACCACCGTGCCGTTGCGGACGATCAGGTCGAGCATGTCTACCTCCAGTGAGTCGGCTGCCCCTCGAGGACAGCGCGGGATCCAAGGCCCACGAGCGCCGCTGCCGAGCTGTCGCGCAGGTAGGTCGCCGGCAGGCCGGCCTTCGCCGATGCCCGGGCGTTGACGACCTGGCAGACGCCCAGGTCGGCCGCGATGCTGATGAACATCGCCGCCTCCTCGGGTGTCCAGCCGAGCGCCCAGACCAGCAGCCGCTGCAGGTCGTCGAGGGCGGTCGTCGCGGCGGCGCCGAGGTCCGGGCCGTCGCCGATCATGAGGACGCGCTCGTCGGCGGTCAGCACGACCGGGCGCGGGAACAGCGCGGGCGGCAGGTCGACGCGGTGCCAGGAGAGCGTGACCACGCCCTCGATCTCCACCGCGGTCAGCGAGGACTCGCCGTCGCCCTGGCAGGCGTGCAGGTCCCCGGCGTAGAAGGCGGCCCCGTCGACCTGGGCGGTGAGCAGGATGCTCGCGCCCGCGGTGAGGTCCTTGCAGTCGATGTTGCCGCCGTGCAGGCCGACCGTGCTGCTGTCGGGCGCCGGCCCCGGGACGCCGACGCCGATCTTGCCGACCATCGGCCGCACCGGGACGTCGAAGCCCTCGGCGAAGCGGGCGTGCCCGTCGACGATCGGCACGATCCGCCCGGCGGTGGCGAGCGGTGCCGAGAAGCCGCCGCGTCCCGGCAGCGTGACCATCGCGCCGCGGTCGGCGATGTCGATCGCGTGCACCTGGACCCGGACCACCTCGCCGGCGGCGACACCCTCGAAGAGCACCGGCCCGGTGACCGGGATGGCGAGGTCGGTGTAGTCCCGCGAGCGCTCGAAGGCGCCGTCGGTCAGCAGGCTGCGCGCCTCGAGGCGGAACACCTGGCCCTCGGCGACGCCGAGCACTGGCCGCGGATCCGCGGAGAACACCGTGTGGCTGTGCCGGTGCTCCACCGCGTCATTCATATATTGAAGGCTAGCATAGTTTATTGAAGTCGCGGAGGCGCTCATCCGGCGAGCTCGCGCACGCAGGTGCTCGTGTCGAGCACGACGCCGTGGAAGATCGCGGTGTTGCGCACGGTGGCCTCGTGCAGGTCCGGCCACGGCGAGCCGCAGGCGTCCTCGACCAGGAAGACGCCGAGGTCGCGGGCGTAGGCGTCGCGCACGGTCGCGTCCACGCAGTAGCTGGTGGTCACCCCGGTCACGATCAGCCGGCGGATGCCGCGCATCCGCAGTCCCACCTCGAGGTTGGTGCCGTAGAACGCGGAGGCGCGGTGCTTGACCACGTGCAGGTCGTCCTCCTGGGCCAGCGGCGCCAGCTCGTCGATCAGCGCGGCGTCCCAGGTGCCCGCCAGGCAGGGCGGGTCGGCGAGCCGGGCCTGCGGGTTGTCCAGGTGGCTGCGGTCGATCGAGACGTCGCCGCGCAGGTGCTCCTGACGCGACCAGACCACGAGCAGCCCGGCTTCCCGCGCGGCTCGGACGAGCTGCTCGATCCGCGGGATGACCGCCCGGTTGGCGTCGACCGGCATCGCCCGGGCGACCGAGCCGTCCGGGTGGCAGAAGCCGTTCTGCATGTCGACGACCACCAGGGCGGTGCCGGCCAGGTCCGCGGGGAGGCGGCGCTTCTCGTCGGTCTCGGTCATCGCTGCTGCCTTTCGATCGGGGAGGTCGGGGTGAGGTCGCGGACGTCGTCGAGCCGGTCGCAGTCGCGGATCCGCTGCCAGAGCAGGTCGGCCTCGGCCGCGGGCATCACCGCGCCGGCCAGCTCGCCGAACTTCCGGCGTACGTCGGCGTCGCTCGCGGGGTGGTACGGGTTGCCGTACGGGTTGTCGCAGCTGCCCGTGGCCGTGGTGCCGTCGCGGAAGCGGACCAGCACCCGGGCCCGGTGCAGCTCCGGGAAGAGCCGGTCGAGCTCGGGGTCGGCCACGATCGCGACGCGCTCGGCCAGCGCGCGCACCCGGGGGTCGTCGAGGGCGGGCTGCTCGAACACCTCGGCGGCCGCATGGGCGTGCGCCAGGAACGCCGCCGTCGAGAACCGGATCGAGAACCGGGCCGAGAGCGCCGACCCGGGCGGCGGCAGGTGCGCCAGCTCGGCGGCCCGGCTGCTCACCGTCACCTCGACCGAGGCGATCTGGTCCGGGTCGACGGGCGCGGCCAGGCGCCAGGGCGCATCGCCCGGGCCCAGGCGGCCGGCCAGGGCGTCGACCAGCGCGTCCAGGACCGGGTGGACGTGGCCGCAGGTGGAGTGGAACTTGGTGTACCCGCCGTCGACGGCCCAGTCGCTGCCGAGCCCGCGGGTCAGCTCGTCCGCGTCGACCGCGGTGCCGAGCAGCCGGCCGAAGGTCTCGTCGACCGCGCCGTCGTACGCGGTGTAGCCGGCCTCGGCCAGGCGCACCGCGAGAGCGCCCACCGAGCCGCTGGTGCTGGGCGCGGCCGCGTGCATGCTCGCCCCGGCGTAGGGCGCGCCGTACGACGTCGCCGATGCCAGCGCCACCGCCCCGTTCATCGCGGTCAGCACGGCCTCGGCGGGCCGGCCCTCCAGCAGGGCGAGAGCGGCGGCGACGCCGGCGTGCCCGAAGTTCCCGTGGCAGTGCACCCGGTCGCGCAGCCGGACCGCCCGCTGCAGCCGGGCCTGCACCTCGTAGCCGGCGACGAACGCGGTCAGGAAGGACCGGCCCGAGCAACGCCGCGCCTGGCTGGCGGCGAGCACCGGCGGCAGCAGGTGCATCGCCGGGTGCCCGGTCGGGCGGGTGCCCTCGTCCAGCTCGGTGGAGCAGGTCAGGATCGCGTTCAGCAGCGCCGCCTCCGACCGGGTGGTCGCCGGGAAGCCGGCCGCGAGCAGGTGGGCCTCGTCGCCGTCCTGGCGGCTCGCGACCAGGCGCGCGGCGGGGCCGGTGACCGAGCCGCGCAGCGCGACGCCGACGGTGTCCGCGACGATCCGGGTCGCGCGCTGCCGCGTCGCCGCGGGCACGTCGTCGTCGCGGAGGTCCGCGACGAACGCGGCCAGGGCGGCCATGGCGTGAGCAGAGGAGAGCATCAGTCGAGACCTCGTGGGGTGGCCAGGTCCGGCAGCGTGGGCTGGTCGCCGAGCCGGACGTTGCGGAGGAAGACCAGGAGCACGCCCGAGACCAGGGCCAGCACGGCGAGCAGCCCGAAGAGCGGCGGCAGCGCGTCGGCGTACGCGGTGACGACCGCCGCCCGGGTCTCCTCGGGAAGGCTCTGCAGCCGCGCGGGGGTGAGCCGGTCGGCGTCGACCGGAAGGCCGGCGGCGAGGCGCTCGGCCACCCGGGCGGTGAGCAGGCTGCCCAGCCCGGCGATGCCGACGGTGGCGCCGACCTGGCGGAAGTAGGTGTTCGCCGCGGTGGCCGCGCCGACCTGGGCCTGCGGCAGCGAGTTCTGCACGACGGTCAGCAGCAGCTGCGTGGTCATGCCGAGCCCGACGCCGAAGGCACCGGCGTAGCCGCAGATCACCACGACCGAGGAGTCCTCGTCGAGCGTCGACAGCAGACCCAGGGCGAGCGCGGAGAGCACACAGCCGCTGGTCGTCACCGCGACGTACCGGCCGGTGCGGCTGGCCCGGAAGCCGGTCAGCGTGGCCACCACGATGATCGCCACGATCATCGGCGTCACCGCCAGGCCGGCGGCCAGCTGGCCGAGGCCGCGCACCATCTGCAGGTAGACCGGCAGGTAGGTGATGACCGAGAACATCGCGACGCCGCCGACGAGGAGACCGGCCCCGGTGGCGAGCACGAAGTTGCGTTCGCCGACGACGTCCGGCGGCAGCACCGGGTGCCGCGCCCGCCGCTCGGAGGCCACCAGCAGCGCCGCCGCGACGACGGTGGTCAGCGCCAGCGCCGCGGTCGGCACCGACCACCACGGGTACCGGGTGCCGGCCCACGCGACCAGCAGGGTGACGGCACCGGTGGCCAGGCAGAGCGTGGTGATCCCGGCCAGGTCGAGGGTGGCGCGCGCCGCGTCCCGGGAGGCCGGTACGGCGACCACGGCGAGCCCGAGCGCGGCCAGTCCCAGCGGCACGTTGACCCAGAACGACCAGGCCCAGCCGGGTCCGCTGGTGAACCAGGCGCCGAGCAGCGGCCCGGCCACGCACGCGACCGCCCACACGGTGCCGAGCACGCCGGCGTAGCGCGGCCGGTCGCGGACCGGCACGGCGTCGGCGAGCACGGCGTGCGAGAGCACCAGCAGGCCGCCACCACCGACGCCCTGGACCATCCGGCTGGCCACCAGCGTGCCGAGGTCGGTGGAGAGCGCCGCGGCCACCGAGGCCAGCGTGAAGGTGGTGATCGCGCCGAGGAACAGGCCGCGCCGTCCGACCACGTCGCTGAGCGAGCCGTACAGCGGCACCGACATCGTCGAGGTCAGCGTGAACGCCGACATCACCCAGCCCAGCGACGACGCGGCGTCCAGCTCGCCGGCCATCGTGGGCAGCGCGGTGGTGAGGATGGTCTGGTTGAAGGCCACCATCAGCGTCGCCAGCAGCACGCAGGCGATGAGCGCGACGTGCTGCCGGCTCGACCGCGGGGTCGCCGCTTCCCGCGGCAGGGCGACCGTCATGAGAACGAGTAGCAGGCGGCGGTGGTCGGCGGCGTCGAGCAGCCGAGGAACACCGCGACCCGCCCGGTCGGGTTCGCGTAGGCGTGCGGCAGCGTGGAGTCGAAGGAGATCGTGTCGCCGCGCCGGACGCGGTGGGCGCGTCCGTCGAGGTACAGCTCCAGCTCGCCCTTGAGCACCAGGAACACCTCGTCGCCGGGGTGGGTCATCGGGGTGTCCTGGGTGGAGAAGTGCGGCGGCACGGTGGTCCACACGAGCCCGAGCCGCTGGTTGGTCACCGGGGTGAGCAGCTCCTGCTCGAGCCCCGGGCCCTCCCCCAGCCCGTCGGCCATCACCAGGTTCCGGCGCTCCTCGCGCCGCACGATGATCCGCTCCGGGTCGTGCTCGTCGTCGCCCTGGAAGAACGCCGAGATGGGCAGGCCCAGCGCCTGCGAGAGCCGCATCAGCGTGCTGAACGAGGGATTGCCCATGCCGCGCTCGAGCTGGCTGATCAGGCCGCTGCTCACGCCGGCGGCCTCGGCCAGCTCCTCGACGGTCATCCGGCCGGACCGGGCCCGGCTGAGCATCCGGCCGAGCTGCGCGATCCGGGCGCCGCCGTCCACGGGCACGGACGCGCTCACGAGGCGGCTCCGGCGGGTGTGAGCTGCTTGATCTCGCGGAACGTCTCGCTGACCACGGCGCCGTCGACGACGAGGTCGACGAGCGCCGGACCGCTCCCCGCCAGCATCGCGGGCAGGCCCGCGAGCTCGTCGGCGGTGGTGACCCGCAGGGCGCGCGCGCCCATCGCCCGTGCGATCGCGGCGAAGTCGGGGGCCGGGTAGTTCGCCTCGGCCACCGGCAGACCCTCGGCGGCCAGGGTGTGCCGCTCGATGCCGAACCCGGCGTCGTCGAGGACCACCACGGTGACCGGGGCGTCGGTGCGCACCGCCGTCTCGAGCTCGGTCAGGCTCATCGCCGCGGCGCCGTCCCCCATCACCGCCACCACCCGGCGGCCGCCGAGGCCGAGAGCGGCACCGACGGCCAGGGGCAGGCTCTGCGCGATCGAGCCGAACGAGAAGCCGTGCGTGAACGAGCGAGGCACCGACGGACCGACCAGCTGCGCCGCCCAGATGCACAGGTGCCCGCCGTCCACGACCACGCCGGCGTCGGCGGGCAGGGCGTCGGCGAGCGCCGTACAGGCACGCTCGGGGTCGAGACCCTCGGTCTCCCGACGAGGCTGGTGCGCCACGAGGTCCGGGCCCGGCGGCCAGTCCGCGCGGTGCGGGGTCGCCGTCGCCGCCTTGACCAGCAGTCGCGCGGTGAGCTCGCTGTCGCCGAGGACGCCGAGCGCCGGGGTGAGGAAACGGCCGAACGCGTCCTCGCGGACGTCGACCTGCACCAGGGCGGCACCGGGCGCGAAGTCCGCGTGCGAGGTGGTCCAGTCGTTGAGGGAGGCGCCGAACGCGACGACGCAGTCGCTGCTCGCCAGCGCCGCGGTCGCGGCCCGGCTGCCGAGCCCGCCGGCGACACCGAGATACCGCGGGTCGCCCGCGAAGCTGCCCTTGGCCAGCAGCGAGGTCACGATCGCGGCCCCGACGTGGACCGCCAGGTCGGCGATCGCCGCGAGGGCACCGTCGCTGGAGGCGCCTCGCCCGGCGAGCAGCACCGGTCGCGAGGACGCCGCGAGCAAGCCGGCCACCCGGTCCACCGCCGCGGGGTCGGGTGCCATCACCGAGGGGCGGACCGGCGCCGGCGCGGGCGCGGCGCCGTCCTGCTGCTGCACGTCCGTCGGCGCGTGCAGCACGACGGTCTCGCCGCGGGAGCAGCGCCGCATCGCCTCGGCGAGGTCGAGGCCCACCCGGTCGCCGGTGGTGAGGGCGACGGTCGTCGCCCCCACCACCTCCGCGAACCGCGGCTGGTCGAGCCGCTGCAGGTTGTGCACGTCGCCGGGTGCCAGTCCCCCGGCGACCAGGAGCAGCCCGGTGCGGTGGGCCGCGGCCGTGGCCAGCGCCGTGGCGGTGTTGGTCAGGCCCGGCCCATGGGTGACGGTGGCCACGCCGAGCCGTCCGGTGAACCGGGCGTACCCGTCCGCCATGGCGACGGCACCCTGCTCGTGCCGGGCGTGCACGATGCGCACGCCGTGCCGCGAGGAGAGCTCCGCCAGCAGGTGCAGGTTGCCGTCGCCCATGACCGCGAACACGGTCTCGACCCCGGCGTCGACCAGCCCCTGTGCCAGTGCCTGGTAACCCCGCATCCCTCAGTCCATCGTCAGCTGCGAGGGGTTCACGGTCCGCATCGGGCTGTTCGTGAACCCGCTGACGCCGGCCGCGTGCGCCTGCACGTTGCTGCTGTCCACCAGGTACACGATCGGCATGTCGGTCGCGCCGAGCGCCGCGATGTCCCGGATCAGGTTGTCCCGCTCGGCACCCTCGGCCGCCCGCGCCGCGAAGACGGCCTTGTCGTAGGCCGGGTTGTCGTAGCCGAAGGTGTTGATGTTGGACGTGGACAGGGTGAACGCCGCCGCGCCGTACGCCGCGTCGCCGACGAACGTCGAGTCGCTGTAGAACACGGCCTCGAAGCGGTGCTCGCGCACCAGCTGGAAGAACTCGGCGGCGCCGGTGACCCGCTGGAGCTTCATGTCGATGCCCACCTTCTTCAGGTCGGCCTGGATCAGCACCGCGACGTCGTCCACGTGCGGGCCGGGACGCGACTCGCTGTAGAGCGCGGTGAAGGAGAACCCGTCGGGGTGCCCGGCCTCGGCGAGCAGCTTCTTCGCGCCCTCGGGGTCGTAGGAGTAGTGCGCGTCCGGCTCCGGGAACTCGTAGTACTGCGGGACGCCGTGCTTGGCCGCCTTGCCGAAGCCGCGGTAGGTCGAGGAGACGATGCGGTCCCGGTCGATCGCCATCGAGACGGCGCGACGGACCCGTACGTCGGAGAAGATCTTGCCCTTCTGCTGCAGCAGGATGTCGTCGCGGTCGGCGGACACGCAGTCCTCGACGCCGACGCCGTTGGCCTTGCGGAGCTGGTCGTACTCGGCGAAGGTCAGCGAGTCCGCCCAGGTGACGTCACCGGACCGGAGCAGCTGCATCCGGGTCGCCGACTCCGGCACCGCCCGTACGACGACCTCCTCGATGTTGCCGCGCTTGCCCGCGTAGTTCGGGTTCTTGTCGAAGACGACCTCGCTGCCCGGCTCGAAGCGCTTGACCTGCCAGGGGCCGAAGTTCGCGGTGTGCTTGGCCAGCCAGTCCGCACCCCACGGGTCCTTCGCGGTGGCGTGCTTCTTGACCTCCTTGCTGTCCTGGATGGTCAGCAGCGTGCTCGCGAACTGCATCACGTCGAACGAGGACGCCTTGAGCGCGTTGATCTGCACGGTCTTCTCGTCGACCACGTTGACCAGGTCGTCGACGTTGAACTGCCCGATGAACCCGAGCGCGCTCTTGATGAAGGGCTCGCGCTCGAGCTGGCGCTCGACGCTCCACTTGACGTCCTCGGCGGTGATCTCGTTGCCGGCCGCGCTCTTCGCGTCGCCCAGCTTGAAGACGATGCTCTTGCCGTCGGCGGCCCGCTCCCACGAGGTGGCCAGGTGGCCGACCAGGTCCTCGGACTGGCCGAGCACGTCGCACTGGCCCTGGTAGCGGACCAGCGTGGAGTCGATGACGCCGTAGACGAGCTTGCTCGGCTGGCCGCCCCAGGGGAACGTGTCGAGGTGCTCGGGAACACTGGCCACGGCGTACGTGAAGACCTTCTCACCACCACCGGAGCCGGAGCCGTTGCTCTCCTCCTTCTGCAGGCCGCAGCTGCTGACCAGGAGCGAGACGGCGACGGCCGTCCCGGTCACCAAGCTCCACTTCCGCCCGTAACGCGCTAGCGAACGCATCGGTCGTCCCTTCATTAGAGTGATGGAATGAATAATGAAATGAAGATCGCGCGGACGTCAAGACCCGCGGACCACCGAGATCCGAGTCAGTAGCTGATGCGCGGGTCCAGGGCCGCGACGAGCACGTCCAGCACGACGTACGCGACGATCACGATGAGCCCGGTGACCACCACGAAGCCCTGGATGACGGGCAGATCGCCCTTGAGGACACCGTCCAGCGCCCAGCCGCCGATGCCGGGCCAGGAGAAGACCACCTCGACGATCGCCGAGGCCCCGAGCATCACGCCGAACAGGATCGCGATGTAGGTCAGCACCGACGTACGGGAGGTGAGCAGGGCGTAGCGGACCACCTGCCGCTCGGGCAGCCCGCAGCCGCGGGCGAACTCGATCTGCGGCGTCGACAGGGCCTGGGTGACGCTGGTGCGCACGGTCTTGGCGAAGTACGAGGCCAGGAAGATGCCGGTGCTGGCCACCGGCAGGATCGCGTGCGCCGCGACGTCGCCGAGCACGCCCCAGTCCTGGGCCAGGAACGCGTCCACCACCACCGACCCGGTGCGCTCCGGAGGACGTTGCGTGGAGGCGTAGAGCATCCCGGTCGGGGTCGGGAAGATGCGCAGCTCGAAGACCAGCAGGTCGATCAGCACGATGGCCAGGAAGAACGGCGGCACGCCCTGGATGCCGGAGATCAGCACCGAGGTGCTCCGGCCCACCGGCTTGCGGCGGTAGTACCCGCCCAGGGTGCCGATCGCGGTGCCCAGCAGCACCGCGACCAGCAGCGAGGGCACGATGATGACCATGCTGCTGGGCAGTCGTCGTGCCATCTCGTCGGTCACCGAGGAGCCGGTGAAGAAGGACTCGCCGAGGTCGCCGTGCAGGAGCGAGCCGAGGTAGCTCGTGTACTGGTGCCACAGCGACTGGTCCAGGCCGAGGTCGGCGCGCACCTTGGCGAGCGCGTCCTTGCTGGCGAAGTCGCCGGCGATGAGCGTGGCCGGGTCGCCGGGCAGGACAGTGACCAGCAGGAAGGCGAAGGTCGCGACCAGGAAGAGCATCACGGGCAGCAGCAGGATCCGCTTGAGGGCGTAGCGGGCGAGCGGGCTCATGCGACCACCTCCGTGGGTGCCAGGCGCAGGCAGGCGGCCGAGCGCGTCGGCGAGATCGGCATCAGCGGGACCGGTGCGGCCGAGCACGAGGCCAGCTCGACCGGGCAGCGGCCCACCAGGGGGCAGCCCGCGCGCCTCGTCGTCGGGCTCGGGGTGTCCCCCTCGAGCCGCTGCGCCGGCACGCTCACGTCCGGGTCGGCCGAGAGCGTGCAGGAGAGCAGCCCCACGCTGTAGGGGTGCCGCGGCTCGTCGATCAGCTCGTGGGTGGGCCCGTACTCCATCACCTTGCCCAGGTAGAGCACCCCGGTCGACCGGCTGAAGTAGCGCACGGTGGCGATGTCGTGGGAGATGAACAGGTAGGTCAGCGCGTGCCGCTCCTGCAGCTCCCGGAGCAGGTTGAGCACGGTCGCGCGGACGGTGAGGTCCAGCGAGGAGGTCGGCTCGTCCAGGACGATCATCCGCGGGTCCACGACGAGCGCCCGGGCGATGCCGACGCGCTGCTGCTGCCCGCCGCTGAGGTCGCCGGGGTGCCGGCGCAGCACCCGCTCGCCGAGCCCGACCTCCTCCAGCGTCGCGATCACCCGGTCCCGGCGCTGGGCCGCGGACAGCTCGCGGCGGAAGAGCCGCAGCGGCTCGCCGACGATCGCCTCGACGGTCATCCGCGGGTTGAGCGACTCGTACGGCTCCTGGAAGACGGCCGTGATCGAGGAGCGCAGCGCGCGCAGCTCGCGCGGCGACATCGCGGTGAGGTCCTGGCCGTCGAAGAGGATGCGCCCCTCGTCGGGCGGCTCCAGGCCGAGCACGATCCGGCCGATGGTGGACTTGCCCGAGCCGCTCTCGCCGATCAGGCTCAGCGTCTCGCCGCTCTCGATCGAGAAGCTCACCCCGTCGACCGCGCGCACCTCCGGGCCACCGCCGCGACGGAACGTCTTGACGATGTTCTCCACCTCAAGAAGCGGCATAGCTGGCGACCTCCTCGAGCGGGTGGTGGCAGGCCGCGGCCCGGCCGGGCACGCATGAGGCCATCGCGGGCATCTCCTCGGCGCACAGCGCGGTGGCCCGCGGGCAGCGCTCGGCGTAGGGGCAGCCGACCGGGTAGTCGATGAGGTCGGGCAGCCCGCCGGACAGGCCGCGGATCTCCTCGCCGACCCGCGGCACCGCGGCCAGCAGCGCCTGGGTGTAGGGGTGGCGCGGGGACTTGAAGACCTGCCGCACGGTGCCCTCCTCGACCGGGCGCCCGGCGTACATCACCAGCACCCGGGTGCAGTACTGCGCGACCACGCTGAGGTCGTGGGTGACCAGCACCATCGACCGGCCGGCCTCGGCGATCAGGCCCGTGACCAGGTCGAGGATCTGCCGCTGGACGGTGACGTCGAGCGCGGTGGTCGGCTCGTCGGCCAGCAGCAGCCGCGGGTCGTGCACCATCGCCATCGCGATGACGACCCGCTGGGCCATGCCCCCGCTGAGCTGGTGCGCGTAGCCGCCGAGCACCCGGTCGGGACCGGCAATGCCGACGTCGGTGAGCGCGCGCAGGGCGATCTCCCGGCACTCGCGCTTGGTCGCCCGGCGGTGCGCCCGGATCACGTTGCGGAACTGGGCCTCGATGCTGAGGATCGGGTTGAGCGCGCCGAACGGGCTCTGGCTGATGAAGCCGATGTCCTTGCCCAGCACCTGGCGCAGGCTGCGGCGGGAGAGCCCGACCAGCTCGCGGTCGGCGAACCGGACGCTGCCGCCGGTCACCTCGCCGGGCGGCTGGGTCAGGCCGGCGATGGCCCGCAGGGTCGCGGACTTGCCGCAGCCGGACTCCCCCACGATGCCGAGCACGTCGCCCGGCCGTACGTCGAAGTCGACACCGTTCACGGCGTGCACCGTGCCCTGCCGGGTCTCGAAGGCGACCCGCAGCGCCTCGACCTGCAGGATGCGTGACTCGGTCATCGTCGTCCCACCCCCAGCACCTTCTCCAAGTTGTCGGCGACCAGGTTGAACGCCAGGACGGTCACGAAGATCGCCAGGCCGGGGAAGATCGATACCCACCAGGCGCCCTGCGGCAGGTACTGGCTGCCGTCCTGGATCATCGAGCCCCAGGTGGGCTCGGGCGGGTTGGCCCCCAGGCCGACGAAGTTGAGCGTGGCGACCACGATGATGCCGTTGGCCGCCGCCAGCGAGCTCTGCACCAGGATGATCCCGGGCACGTTGGGCAGGATGTGCCGGAAGGTGATCCGCAGCGGCGAGCAGCCGGTGGCCGCGGCCGCCTCAACGAACCGGCTCTCCCGCAGGCTCAGCACCTCGCCGCGCACCAGCCGGATGAACCGCGGCACGTTGACGATCGCGAGGGCCAGCACCACGTTCTCGGCGCGGTTGCCGCTGACCTGCACGATCACGATCGCCAGGATGATCAGCGGGAAGGCCTGGAAGAGCTCGACCGCGCGCATCAGCGGCTCGGTCCAGCGGCCGCGGCCCCCGGCGAGCAGGCCCAGCGGCACCCCGATGAGCAGGGAGACCAGGACGCCGCCCAGCGCCAGCGGGATGTCGCGGTGCGCCGAGCGGATCACCCGGGCGAGCACGTCGAACCCGGAGCCGTCGGTGCCCATCCAGTGCGCCGATCCCGGCGGCTGCAGGATCGCTCCCGCGTCCGGGGAGACGGGCGAGTACGGCAGCGGCGCGAAGAAGCCGGCCAGCACGAGCACCACCAGCAGCGTGGTGCCCACCAGGGCTCCGGCGTACGGTCGCAGCGAGCCCGCTCGCGCCCTCGCCGTCACGTCCGCCCGGCGCGTCATCGGGGATGCCCGTCGCATCGTGACTCCTCCCGCGGCAGAGCCGCACCTCGACGTGGCCTCTTCATCGCAATGAAGAGAAGTTCACTATGGCCACCATGGCCTGTCAAGGTCTCAGCCGCGCGCGGTGCCGTAGACGGGCACCACCCAGTCGTGCGCCTGGGCGACCTGCCCGCGCACCGCGCGCTGGTAGAGGTCCTGCAGGCCGGCGGTGATCGCGCCCGGCTTGCCGTCGGCGACCGGCTTGCGGTCCACCGAGAGCACCGCGACGACCTCGGCGGCACTGCCGCACACGAAGACCTCCTCGGCCGAGTACAGCTCGCTGCGGTCGATCGGCCGCTGCTCGACGTCGAGGCCGAGCTCCTCGGCGGCCAGGGTCAGCACGGAGTCCCGGGTGATGCCCTCGAGAATGCTCTCGGTGACCGGCGGGGTGCACAGCCGCCCGTGCCGGACGACGAAGACGTTGTAGCCCGCACCCTCGGAGACCCGGCCGTCCCCGGTCATCAGCAGCGCGGCGTCGTAGCCGTTCCGCTTGGCCTCCAGCAGCGCGAGCCGGCCGTTCTGGTAGTTCGCGATCGACTTGACCCGCGGCGGCATCGAGGTGTCCGAGATCCGGGCCCACGAGCTGATCTGCACGTCGAGGCCCGCGCGGGTGAAGTAGCGGCTCATCGGGATCGCCGCCATGTAGACCGAGGCCGGGCCGACGTCGTCGGGCTTGCCGTCGTCGGCCTCGACGAAGACCTGCGCGCGCATGTGCAGGTCCTGGCGCAGCTCGTTGGCCCGGATCAGGTCGAGCAGCTGCCCGGTCAGCACCTCGGGATCGAGCTCCCCCTCGATCTCGACGACCTTCATCGAGTCGACGAGCCGGCGCATGTGGTCGGCGATCCGGAACGCGTACAGCTCCTGGTCCGGCTCGCTCCAGTAGGCCCGGAAGCCCTCGAAGACACCGACGCCGTACTTGGTCGCGGTGGAGAGGACGTGGATGCGAGCGTCGTCGTAGGGGGTCAGCTCGCCATTGCGCAGGAGGTACGTCGGCTTCATGAAATGAAGTTATCTCACTAAAATGAAGACGGCAAGGATCTGCCGAAGACCCGCGCGCTCAGCCGCGCGTGAGGATCGAGGCCAGTCGCGAGGGGCGCAGCCACACCGCCGGGTCGTGCTGCTTGCACGCCTCCAGGAGCACGTTGTCCGACTGCAGCAGGAAGGGGACGCCGGACGACGCCTCCTGCCACGCCTCCTCGACGTCCTCCGGCCTCAGCGCTCCCAGCACCGGCGCGTGCGGGACCTCGGCGGCGCGCGCATCGTCCGCCGCTTCGGACTCCGGCGTGCCGGCGACGAAGTCCAGTGCCACCGCGGCGCGCATCACCGCCTCCTCGACCACGGTGGGCACCAGGAAGAGCCCGAGTGCGTCCACGACGGGCTCGGCGCCGAAGGACTTGATCGCCATCCCCAGCCAGAGCAGGAAGGGCACACCGTCCAGGTACTCGCTCACCGACCGCCTGTCGTGCATCAGGTCGGCGACCTGCTCGTGCAGCCACGTCGCGGCGAACCCGGACATCGCGTCGGAGTCCCAGCTCGGCGACCGCGCCGCCGACAGCTCCCGCGCGGCTCGCGCCCGCTCGTCCTCGGTGAGGGACGCGGCGGCGAGGAGGTCGGGCCAGGACAGGAGCTGGGTCTGGACCAGAGCCAGGGCCAGCAGGCTGGCCTGGGTCTCGAGGAGAGTGTCCAGCCCGGAGCCGACACACTGCCGAACCTGTGCGGCCACCTCCGGCGACTCGAGCCAGGGCTCGAGCGCGAGGTAGGGCCCCCTGTTCCAGTTGTGCTCCTCGTTGCCCGAGCCCGACGCCTCGCGCCACAGCCAGGCCGGGACCGGCCTCGCGGTCCTCAGGTGCCAGACGAGCGCCGCCGCCACCAGGTCGTGGTCCCACGACCGCGGCCACCCCCGCATGTCGTCGAGGCGCCGGGCGGCGACGGCGTCCCAGTCGCTCTCACCCGTGCTCGCCGACGACATCGTCAGCCAGAAGAGGGTCCGGCCCGGGTCGGGCGCGGTCTCGCCGAGCCTCTCCCGGGACGCGGCACGGTGCACGGCCTCCTCGAACGGAACCGGGATGGTGCCCCACCTGTCGAGCAGCCGCTGCGCGTGGGAAAGGACGTCGCCGAAGCGGTCGTCGTCGACGAACGCGACGGCCAGATCGGCCCACAGCGACTCCGCGCCCTCGTCGTCACTCGTGCCGGCGCTCAGGATCTCGTGCGCGACCCGCAGCCTGCCGCCGGCCATCGCCTGCCGGACCGCACGTTCGACCTCGTCGGCGCCGCACTCCCGCGCCACCGTGCCGATGCTCGTGACGGTGCCGAGCACGCCGAGCTCCATCATGCCCGAGACGCCGGCGGTGATCTCCCGGTGGAAGCCGCCGGGGTCCATCACCTTGTCGAGCTTGCGCCGGATGGACTCGAAGTCGGCGCGGCCCAGGTCGTCGGGCAGCCAGGTGGCCACCATCAAGAGCTTCTCCGCCGCGGGAACGTCCTGCGCGAGCCACGCTCGCACCCGCGTCGCGGCGGAGATGTTCTGCCACGACAGGACCTGCTCGGCCGCACCCGGACCGCGACTGATCAGCTCGAGCGCCGCCAGGTCGCCGTCGGTGGGCACGGCGGAGGTCACCGAGATCCGCACGGCCTCGACCAGGCTGGGCCCGGAGAACCGGCCGGCGAACGGCGCGAGGACGGCGCGCCGGATCTGCGTCGAGGTCTCCTCGCTCGCCGACCGGAGGACGAGCTCGATCACGGCGTCGCGGTCCTCCACCTCGTCGAGCACGTGCGACAGGTTCCGCGAGCGTCCCACCCAGTCGTCGGTCTCCGTGAACGATGCCGTGGACGGGGCGCCGTTCCTGGCGGCACGGACGACCGACGCGGCCACCTCGCGCCGCGTGCTCTCCTCGACCCCACCGAGGAACAGGGTGAGCAGGTCGGAACGGGTGTCCTCGCGGTTGCCCGGGTACGGCCACATCTCCCCCGCGTCCTCCTGGATGTCCCAGGACTCCAGCACGCTCTCCGCGTCGCCGAACACGTCCTGGTCACCATCGAGGAGCTCGCGGACGAACCTCGTCAGCGCCCACACCTCCGAGTGCAGCCCGAGGGCCTCGGCGGTGCGGGCGAGCCGCTCGGCCGCTTCGCGCAGGTCCTGCAGCTCCTCGGGGGTGTGGTCGCTGCGCCGGAGACGACGAGCCCGGGTCACCAGCTCGATGAGGTCCTTCCGCGCCCGCCACCCAGTCTCGAAGGTCGCCACCATCCGGGCCCGGTCGGCGCGCTCCTCGGCGATCCGCTCCGGCGGCAGGTGCCGGCCGACGATCTCCAGGACCTGGGCATCGTGCAGCTCCGGCCACGGCAGGTACGCCAGCAGGACGTGCGCCGCCCGGGAGGCGCGCTCCGGCCCCAGGTGAGCATGGATCGCGTCCAGCAGCACCCGCACCTGCACGCTCCACTCCGGGTCCAGCACCGGCCAGATCTTCAGGACCGAGCCGATGTCGCCCCGCATCATCTCCCGTCTCGGCTCTCGGCCGCCCGCGTACACCACCGAACCGCTCGGCACCACGCCTCCGTCGGCATCCGCCCACCAGCGGGCGACGAGCCGGCGCACGACCCGCTCGGGAGCGAAGGCCAGGACCACGCCGAAGAACTCGGCCCGCCACTCCAGCGCCTGCACCGCCGAGTCCAGGTCCGCGTCAGAGGCGTCGGGCCCGCAGAACCGCAGCAGGCGAACCCACGAGGCATGAGCGCTGTCCGCATCGGTCTCGACCATGATCGCCAGCTGGGCCGAGTCCAGCAGCCCGGCGAACACCGCGGGCGCGAGCAGGGCGACCGACGTGCCGTCGACGTTGTCTCCGAGCTGCGCCCGGATGCGCAGGATCGCCCCCAGCTCGGCCACGTCCGGGACGCCGGCGCCGGCGCCGGCGTCGAACACCTGCCGGAGGTCGGCCACGTACGTCGACCCGGAGTCGACCGAGGCATGTGCGGCGATCCACTCCTGGGCACCGGTCACCACCAGCTCACGCACCCGCGCCAGATCGCCCAGCGACAGCAGGTGGCCCACCGCGTGCCGCAACCCGTACCGGGCCCACCACGCGTCGCCGCCGTCCGCCACGAACGCCAGCGACCGGTCGGCCAAGCGACCTTCAGCGACCCGGACCGCCTCAGCGAGCGCGCTCCCGAACGGAGCCGGTCCCGATCCGATCACGCTCCGATGGGTCTCGGCCCGCCACGAGACCCGCCCGTCGTGCACGCCGAACCAGAGCGCCCACTCCTGGGAGGCCAGCAGGTCGGCGGTGCCGGGCGTCGTCCCCGACAGCTCCTCGATCTCGGCGAACCTCAACGGCTCCCGGGCCGCGAGCAGCACCGACAGCGCCGGCACGCCGACCCGGGTCCAGTAGTCGAGGCCCACCTTGGCCTGCCACTGGGCCCACCACCGGCTGTAGTAGGCACCCAGCCCCGCGGGCAGCGAGGCCAACGCCTCCCAGCCGTCTCGTACGACGTCGTCGAGCACGAGCTTCGCGTACAGCCAGGTCGCCGACTCCGCGCGGATCCGCGACAGGAACACCTCGAGCTCCCGGTCGCCGACGGACACCCCGGCTCGGTCGAGCCGCGACCGCACGAACGCCTCCAGGTCGTCGGCGTTCTCCTCGGCCTCGTCGAGAGCCAGCGGTGCGGCCACGCCCAGCTGTGCGCAGATCGACGACGGCCGCGAGGTCGAGCAGACGACGCGCACGCCGGGCGGCAGCCGGTCGGGGACGAACAGCGACTGGATCGGCTCACCGGTCGCCAGCGCGTCCACGTCGTCGAGCAGCAGGACGAAGGGGTCGTCCTCCGCGTGCGCCCGCGCGAGCCGCTCGAGCAGCAGCGGCACGGCGAGCGACGGCGGGCCCGACACGTGGCCCGGCGCGAGCGCGTCCGGCACCCCTGCGGTCGCGGCGCTGGCGGCCAGGAGACGCTGCAGGTCGACGGGGTCACCGGTCAGCCGGCCGAGCAGCAGGGGCCAGCGACGCCCGCGTCCGAGATGCCGCAGGAACGCGGTCTTCCCGTTCCCGGCCCCCGCGGAGACCACGAGGAAGCGCTCCCGCCCTTCCGTGAGGGCCGCGACGAGCTCGGCCTCGAACGCCTCGCGGCCCACGAACGACGCCGGCGCGTCCTCGCCGTCGAGAAGTCCGCTCTGGAGCCACAGCAGCCACGGCTCGATCTGCTCGACCACCCAGCCGCGATCGTGCTGGACGAGCTCGGCGAGCTGGCCGAGCAGGAACCCGCTGACCGACCACGGCGACCCGTCCAGGCGCGTCCGCCACCGGGCCAGGTCCGACTCGAACGACGGGCCGAGCGCAGCGCCGGCCCACGCGGCCCAGTGGGTCCGCACGGTGACCGCGTCCGCCGATCCCCAGGAGAGGTCTGCGGTGCCCGCGAGCCGTACGACGTCGGCCACGAGCGCCCCGGCGGGCGTCACCGCGAGCTCGTCGACCTCCAGCCCGCGCTCGACCACCAGGCCCGCGGCCGCCACGAGCATGCCGGCGTCGGCTGCCGGCGCGGCGAGACGGTCCCCGTCCGGCACCGCCAGCCGCTCGCAGAGCTCGACTCGGTCGAGTCCGCTGGTCCGGCCGGGTTCCGGGTGCCGGCCGTCGGCGACCAGCGGCACCAGAGCGGAGGTCAGCGCCTGGCCCCACCAGCGGGTCTCACCGTGGATCCGCTCGTCCAGCTCGCGCACCGAGGGCAGCGCCTCGTGGTCGAGCGACGACAGGAACTCCAGGAAGCGCACCGACCGCAGCCGCTCCGCCAGGTCGGGTGCCCCGGCCTCGGCGATGCCGAGGGCGTCGGCCACCGTGACCATCGCGGGCGTCAGTCCGCCGGCGGTCAGCGAGTCGGGGCGGAGCCGGCGTGCCGCGTCGGCGATCTCGACCAGGTCGGGAGCCGGCTGCGTCGAGCACAGCACCAGCTCGACCCGGCTCGCACCCGGGTCACCGGCGTCGTCGCGGCCCAGGTCGACCCAGGCCTGCCAGAAGCCGGCGAGGACGCCCTCGCGCAGGAGCCGGCGCAGGGTCCAGGCGCCCCGCGCTCCGGACTTGACCTCGACGTACCTGGTCGTGCCATCGCCGAGATGGACGATGACGTCGAACGACGACGAGGAGCCGCCGGCGACCGCGGCCTCCCACTCCACCCGAACGGGGGACGGTCCCGAACCGGACGACCGGGTGAGCATCCGGGCCAGCTGGAGCGCGGCGAACCTGTCCTGGTGGCTGTACCCCGCACCGCCCGCAAGACCGCCCGACCTGCCCACCCGCACCCCGCCGCTCTCTCGAAGCAGACACAACCCGCTTGTCCAGGTTAGCCAGCGACTGAAGACCCTTCCGTGGCGGCCGGGCTTCCGCTCAGGGGCAGCTGCTCCGGGGCGGGTCCCCCGCGAAGACGCGGTGCAGCCAGCGGACGACGCCCGGGATGGCGACCTTCATCGTCGGCACGTGGTCGAGCAGGGGGTACCGGACCCGCCGCACCTGCGTCCCCAGGCCGCAATAGGCCCGGAACTGGCGCTTGCCGCCGAGTGGGTTGACCATCGTGTCCGAGCCGCCCCAGTAGAGGTAGACGGGCGCGTGGATCCGGTGCCGGCCCAGGGTGCTGGCGTCCAGCGCGCGCTTGATCCGCGGCAGCGCGACCACCCGCGACGGGGTCAGGCCCGGCCGGAGCCAGGACCGGATCCGCCGGAACGGGTGGTGCGTGATCATCGTGACCATGCACTGCTCGTCGTTCGACCTGACCGCGGCGAGGCCGGCGGGGTTGAGCACGTCGAGGAACCCGGCCGCCGGGTAGGCCGTGCCGAGGCCGCGGACCGCGATGAGGAAGAGGTCGACGTACGGGCCGCCGTCGATGAAGCCGACCTCGTCCGCGAGCCGGGCCGGGACGCCTCCGGCGGCGACCCCCCTCAGCCGGAGCTCCGGGGTGTAGCTCCGGGCGAGCTCGCCGGCCCACGAGGCGGCGGCTCCGCCCTCGGAGTAGCCCCAGATCGCGACCGGCGACCGGGTGGTGATGCCCGTGCCGGGGATCTGCCGCGCGGCGCGGACGATGTCGAGGACGTCGTGGCCCAGCGCCTGGCCGGCGACGTACGGGTGCTGGCGGCCGCTGGTGTAGCCGGCGTAGTCGGTGATCGTGACCGCGTAGCCGGCGGCGAGCAGGGCCTGCGGCGAGCCGACCTCGTACTCGATGTTCGCGTCGAGCTGCATCGAGGCCGCGCACCGGTGGCCCTGCCCCTGGGTGCCGGGCGCGAAGGTGACCACGGGACGGGGACCGGGTCCGCGCCACCGGGTGCGCGGGACCAGCACGGTGCCGGTCGCCACGCTGGCCGGCCCCGGGACCAGGTCGCGGTAGCGCCGGTTCGCGCCGGTCGAGGTGTACATGACCTCGTAGCCGGTGGCCTGCAGGCGGAGCAGGTTGAGGGCCGGCAGCGGCCGCTGGCGGACCAGCGTCCCGTGCGGGCCGCGGGGCAGCACGCTCGGCGTGTCGTAAAAGGCCGGCCCGGAGGCGCTGGTCGGTGTCGCCACGCTGAGCACGCCCAGCGCCAGGGCGAGGGCGGCCAGGACGGCCGTGGTTCGGCGACGCGTCATCGTGGCTCCTCAGCTCATCCGGTGCAGGTACGACGTCGCGGCCGGCATGGTCCCGTCGTGCGCGAACCGTGCCCAGGCGGCCCGCAGCTCGCGCCCGATCGGGAGGCGCTCGTCGAGGTGCCCGGCGTACTCGCCGAGCATCGGGGCGTCGGCCCAGTCGGCGTCCTCGCCGAACAGGAACGGCAGCTCGATGCAGTGCGGCGAGCCGAACTCGGTGTGCCCGGGCCTCCAGTCCAACCGGTAGTGCCCGGCGGTGCCTCCGGCCGCTCGCCAGCCCTTCGCCATCCGTCGGGCGGGCCGGTCGAAGAGCCGCGCGGTCGCGATCTTGGAGACGCCGGTCAGGATCAGCCGCCCGAGCGGTCCCAGCCGTCTCAGCCTCCCGTAGACCGGGTCGATCTGCACGAACGGCAGGGCGTCGTCGTGGGTGTGCAGCAGGAGGAGCTCGACCTCCGGGGCCCGGCGCGCGACGACGGCCGCCTCCTCGTCCTCGGCGGGAAGCGGGAACTCGCCGTAGTGGAATCCGAGCGGCATCCCGCCGGTCCAGCCGAACTTCCGGCCCACGCTCGCGGCGCGCTCCTGGATCTCGAGCAGCTCATCTGCCGACAGGTCCGCGGGACGGTCGCGCAGCGCCTCGTCGGCGGCGTCGCGGACCGCCCGGTGCAGCGCCGCACGGCCGCGGCGCATGCCCAGTGGCGCGCTCTGCAGGACGACGCGGCGGAACAGGCCCCGGGCGGGTTCGCTGAGCAGCAGCGAGACCACCGAGTCGCCACCGGCCGACTGGCCGAAGAGGGTCACGTCATCCGGGTCGCCGCCGAAGGAGGCGATGTTGCGCGCGACCCACTGCAGCGCGAGCAGCTGGTCGCGCAGCCCGAGGTTCGTCTCCTCGCCCTCGCGGGTCGGGGTGAGGTAGCCGAAGATGCCGACCCGGTAGCTGACCGTGACCGCCACGACGTCACCCTCGGCCGCCAGGCGCACCGGCTGGTAGCGGGAGGACTCCCCGCTCCCGGTGACGTAGGCGCCGCCGTGGAGGTAGACCATCACCGGCAGCCCGGCGGCCTCGCGCGGCGCGTGCACGCTGAGCACCAGGCAGTCCTCGCTCGTGTCGAGCCCCGCGAGCACCACGCCCATCATGTGCTCGAGGAGGTTCGGCACCTGCGGGCAGGAGGGCCCGGGACGGGTGGTGTCGACGGGCTCGGTCCACGGCTCCACCGCGACCGCCGGGCGGAACCGCTCGGCCCGGCCGTAGCGGACCCCGCGCGCGACGACGAGCTCGTCGGTCTCGGTGACGACCAGCGGCCCGTCGGCGATCCGCAGCTCCCGGGTGATCGACGTCGCGGAGCCCATCTCTGAGCCCACCTCAGGCCTGCCTGGTGGCGCGGGCGGTGACGGTGAGCTCCAGGTGCCGGCCGGCCATCCCCTTGGCAGCGGTGATGCCGTGCGCGTAGCGGTCCACGCGGGCGGTCGCGGAGACGAGGAGGTCCGTCGCGCCGAGCTCGAGCGACTCGACGGCGAAGTCGGCGGCGGCGGTGACCCCGCGGGCGGTGAGCGTCCCGCGCAGGTGCCAGACGCCGTCCACCTGGTCGAAGGCGGTCGAGGTGAACGAGATCGCCGGGTGCGCCTCGGCGTCCAGGAACCTCCGCGACCGCACGTTCCGGTCGCGCGCGCTGCTGCCGGACTCGAAGCTCGCCGCGCTCGCGTCGGCCCGGACCGTCGAGCCCTCGTGCGGCACCGCCACGGCGATCTCACCGCCCGTCAGCTCGAAGGTGCCGCGGACGGTCCCGGTCCCGAAGCGGTGCTTCGCCCGGACGGCGATGCGCGAGCCGGTGGGATCGATACGGTAAACCCCCGGGCCGGGCAGCTGGATGGTCATGCGAGTCTCCTTGACGTGAACATTCAAGTGAACCGTAGACCCGATTACATGAATGTTCAAGTCATGGAGGTCCGATGCGCTGGCTGAGCGACACCGAGCTGGAGGCCTGGCGGCCGTTCACCCTGCTCGTGGCGCGGCTGCCGTCGGCCCTGGACCAGCAGCTCCAGCGCGACTCCGGGCTCAGCGTGGTGGAGTACCACGTGCTCGCCGGTCTGGCCGACGTGCCGGAGCGCAGCATCCGGATGTCGGTGCTGGCGGCCCGGGCGGGCTCCGAGCTCTCCCGGATGTCGCACCTGGTGAAGCGGCTGGAGAAGCGAGGGCTCGTACGGCGAGAGCCGGACCCCACCGACGGGCGCTACACCCTCGCGATCCTGACCGACCAGGGCGCGAAGCACCTCACCGCGGCCGCGCCGGGCCACGTCGAGGAGGTGCGCCGGCTGGTGGTCGACGTGCTCTCCGCCGAGGAGCTCGTCGCGCTCGGGAGGATCGCCACCAAGCTCAACGCGCGCCTCGACGAGCTCGGCGGCCAACCGTGACCGTCGCCGTCCGGGGTCAGACGCCGAGGTGCTCGTGCAGCGGCACCGGGTCGGCCCGCAGCTGAGCGGCGGTCCCCTGCCAGGCCACCGTGCCGGCGTCGCCCAGGACGGCGATCCGGTCGGAGACCTCGAGGGCCAGGTCCACGTTCTGCTCGGTGAGCAGCACCGCGATCCCGACCCGGCAGAGCTCCCGCAGCCGGTCGGCGATGAGGTCCACGACCGCGGGCGCGAGCCCCTCGGTGGGCTCGTCCATCACCAGCAGGTGCGGGTTGGTCACCAGGGCGCGGCCGATCGCGAGCATCTGCTGCTCGCCCCCGGAGAGCACCCGGCTGGCCTGGCGCCGGCGCTCGGCGAGCCGGGGGAAGAAGTCGTAGACCGCGGGGACGTCCCAGGCCGGCAGCCGGCCGTCGGCCGAGGACCGGGCGACGACGCGCAGGTTCTCCTCGACGGTCAGGCTGCCGAAGACGCGGCGGCCCTGCGGGACGAGGCCGACGCCGCGGCGGGCGATGGCCAGCGACGACCAGCCGGTGGTCTCGACCCCGTCCAGCCGGATGGAGCCGGACCCGATCGTCGGCGGTCGCAGGCCGCAGATCGCCTTGACCAGCGTGGTCTTCCCCATGCCGTTGCGCCCGAGCAGGCCCAGGGTCTCGCCCTCGCGGACCTCCAGGGAGGCACCGCGCAGGACCCCGGCGCCTCCGTAGGCGACGTGCAGGTCGGTGACGCTCAGCATCAGGCGGCACCTGCCCGGCCCAGGTAGACGGTCCGCACCGTCGGGTCGGCGCGGACCTCGCCCGGCGCCCCCATCGCGATCGGCACTCCGTTGTGCAGGCAGAGCACCTTCTGCGTCAGGTCCAGCGCCAGTGACATGTCGTGCTCGATCAGCAGCACCGCCAGGTCCGGCGGCAGCCGCCGGATCAGGTCGCGCAGCACCACCCGCTCGGCCTCGGAGAGGCCGGCGGCCGGTTCGTCGAGGAGCAGGATCCGCGGCTCGTTGAGCAGCGCCATCGCGATCTCCAGCTGGCGCTGCTCGCCGTGGGAGAGGTCGGCGACGCGGACGCCGGCCCGGTGCTCGAGAGCCACCGAGGCCAGCGCCTGCGTCACTGCCTCCCCGCGCCGGCGCACCGAGGCGTCCGGCCACGGTCGCCAGCGGTTCCGCCGGCGCGCGAGCAGGGCCAGCCGCACGTTGTCCGCGACGGTGAGGGCACCGAAGAGGTTGGAGACCTGGAACGTGCGGGACAGCCCGGCTCGCGCGCGGCGGGCATCGGAGCGGCTGGACACGTCCGCTCCGAAGATCAGGGTGGAGCCGCTGGTCGCGCGCAGCTCACCGGCGATGAGCTTGAACAGCGTGGTCTTGCCGGCGCCGTTGGGTCCGATCACGGCCATCCGCTCGCCGCGGCGGAGGGTGAACGACACGTCGTCCACCGCCACCACGCCGCCGAACCTCTTGACCAGCCGATCCACCGTCAGGGCAGCTTCCTCCCCGACCGCGATCACGGCTTCCCCGTGTGCCGTCGGTCGTACGGCGGCTGGGCCAGGTAGTCGTCCTTGTCGTACTTCCAGAACTGCCCCACGTCGGGGACGGTGGCCACCGGCACGTTGACGTAGTCCCCCGAGGCGTTGCGCCGGACCTCGCGGATGTACACGTTGCCCACGGTGTTGTTCATGTCGTCGTAGCTGAGCGGACCCAGCGGGCTGTCGTCGAACCTGACCGAGCGGGCGGCGGCGACCAGCGTCTTGGCGTCGGCGTCGCCGCCGGTCTTCTCGAGGGCGGCGGCCAGGACGGACGCGGTCACGTAGGCGCCGGCGACGTACGCCGAGGGCAGCAGCCCGTACTTCGCCTTGTAGGCGGCCTCGAAGTCGCCGAGCACCTGGGAGCCCTCGCGGCCCTCGGCGTAGTAGCTCACCGAGTGCAGCCCTTCCGCCTTCGCGCCGAGCTCCTTGAGGCTGGAGGTGTCGAACAGGCAGCAGTTGGCGAGCAGGAACAGCTTGTCGCGCAGCCCGAAGTCGTCGTACGTGGAGATGATCCGGGGCGCGTCCCCGCCACCGGCGGCCGCGATGTAGAGCATGTCGGCGTCCACGCTCTTGAGCTGCGTCATGTAGCTGCTGAAGTCCTGGGTGCCGAGCGGGTACCAGAGCTGCTTGGCGATCGTCCCGCCCGCGTCGGTGAAGGAGCGCACGAACCCGGCGCAGCTCTCCCAGCCGAAGGCGTAGTCCAGGCACAGGGTGGCCGCCTTGCGGTGGCCCTGCTGGTGGGCCCACTGCCCGCCGGGGTAGTTCATCTGGCTCGCGGCGAAGGAGCCGGTGCGGATCATCAGCGGGTTCTGCTTGCGCTGGGTGAGGTCGTCGGCGGCGGTGACCGGCTGGAAGGACGGGATGCCCTGCCCGGTCACGTAGTCGGAGACGGCGAGCGCGGTGTTGGCGAGCATCGGGCCGACCATGGCCTCGACGTGCTCGTTCTCGACCAGGCGGCGGGCCTTGGTCAGCGCCGTCTCCGGGTTGCCGGCGTCGTCGTCGAAGTAGGTCTTGACCTTGACGCCGCCGGCCTTGTTGCCGTGCTGCTCCCAGTAGAGCTCCCAGCCCTGCTTCATCTGCTGGCCGGCCGCGGCGACCGGTCCGGTGACGGGCGAGAGGAAGCCGACCTTGACGACGCCGTCCGCGCCCGCGGGCTTGGCGCCGTCGTCCGACGGCGCCGCGCATCCGGCGGCCAGCAGCGCGATGCTGAGCACACAGGCGAGTCCGGCCAGGCGAGTCGAGCTGATGCGTGTCACGTGGTTACCCCTTTGTCCTTGAGTGGGCGGGAAGGCGAAGCGAGCTCCTTGCAGCCTCGAGGCCACCGACGAAACCGCCGGGGGCCCAGAGGACGACGACGACGAGCAGCAGGCCGAGGGCGGTCGGCCAGCGCTCGAAGTGGGTGCTGACGACCTGCTCGGTCCACACCACGAGGGCGGCCCCCACGACCGGCCCGAGGGTCCGGCCGGCGCCGCCGAGGATCACCATGACCACCACCAGGGCGGACCGGTGGAAGCCGGCCGACGACGGGCTGACGAACTGCGAGTGCCAGACGGTCAGCAGCCCGGCCAGGCCGGCGACGAAGCCGGAGATCATCACGGCCGCGAACTTGAAGGCGGCGACGTTGTAGCCCAGGCTGCGCATCCGGCTCTCGCTCTCCCGGATGCCGCGCAGCACCAGGCCGAACGGCGAGCGCTGGACGACGGTCCAGGCGACCATCACCACGACGAGCACCGCCACCGACCAGTAGTAGAACTGCCAGGACTGGCGCAGCGGCGCGGGTGGCGCGATGCCGGCCAGCCCGTTCTCGCCGCCGGTGACGGTGGAGAGCCGGAAGGCGAGGCCGTAGACGATCATGCCCAGGGCCAGCGTCGCCATCAGGAAGTAGATGCCGCTGGTGCGCAGCGACATACCGGCGTAGACCGCGGAGACGACCAGCGTCGCGGCCAGGGCGACGAGGAGCTGGCCGGCCAGCGGGTAGCCCTGGCCCACGGCCCAGCCGACGCCGTACGCGCTGGCGGCCGCGATGCCGGCCTGGCCGAGCGAGACCAGCATCAGCTCGCCGGCGAGCATGTTGACGCTGACCGCCAGCAGGCCGGCGGCGACGACGAGGGTGACCAGCGAGACGCTGAAGGTGCTCAGGGTGTACGGCACCGCCGCGATCGCGACGAGGGCGAGGCTGCTCACGAGCACCGTGGTGAGCAGACGCCGGCGGCCGGCTCGCTCGGGCATCAGGCCGCCTTTCCGAACAGGCCGGAGGGACGCAGCAGGAGCAGCAGGGCCATCGGCGCGAACACCGTGAAGTACGCGAGGTCGGGGATCCACGCCTTGGAGAAGGCGTCGATCAGGCCGATCAGCAGGCTGCCGATGGCGGCGCCCTTGACGCTGCCGAGCCCGCCGACGATCACCACGACCAGCGCGAGCAGGAGGATGTCGACGTCGGCTCCCGGGAGGATCGCGAGCATGCCGCCGCCGATGAAGCCGGCCAGCCCGGCCAGCGCGGCACCGAAGGCGAACACCCCGGTGAAGACCCGGGAGATGTCGACGCCGAGCGCGTTGGCGATCTCGCGGTCGTCCACGCCGGCGCGGATGGTGGCGCCGAGCTTGGTGCGCTGGGTGAGCACGTAGAGGACGACGGCGAGTGCGATCGCCAGCGCGGCGACGAAGAGCCGGTAGCGCGGGTACGCGAAGCCCCCCAGCGTCACCGAGCCGGCGAGCGCGGAGGGCACGTCGACCTGCTTCGGGTCGCCGCCGAAGAGCGCGAGGCACAGGTCCGCCAGCACGAGGCTCACGCCCACGGTGAGCAGCACCTCGGAGAGCTCGCGCCCGCGCACCCGGCGCAGCACGGTCCGCTCCAGGCCGATCCCGAGCAGCGCCACCGAGCCCGCCGCGGCGGCGGCGCCGAGCACGAAGCTCGAGGTGGCGGTGTAGGTCGCGATGCCGACGTACGCGCCGACGAGGTACAGGGCCCCGTGGGCCAGGTTCACCACGCGGAGCAGGCCGAAGATCAGCGTGAAGCCCGACGAGACGAGGAACAGCAGCCCGCCGAAGCTCACGCCGTTGAGGACCTGCGTGGCCAGCGTCGTCAGACTCATGGCCGGAATATTCGCAAACGATTGCAGGCATGTCAACGGTTCTACCGACACTTGTTGTTCTCCGTCTCGTTGCAATCGTTATACAGAGCGCGACGCGCTGAACGGGCGCGCGATCGCGTCGTGCGGCGCGACCAGCGTCTTGACCGCCGCGGCGTGGCCGGCGGCCAGCGGAGCCAGCGCGTCCTCGACCAGCCGCGACAGCGGGACGACGGTCGGCGCCACGCGCGCCCAGAGCCCCTGGCCCTCGGCGATGAGCCCGGCGGCCCGCGGCAGGTCGGCCTCGTAGGCGAGGGCGTTCGTGCCGACGAGCGTCTGCTCGTGGAGCGTCAGCCGGGCCAGGTCGACCGACGAGCGGTGCTTCTGGATGCCGAGCAGGACGATCCGGCAGCCGCGCGGCGCGCTCTCGAGTGCGGTGGCGAGGCCGGCCTCGCTCCCGGAGACCTCGAAGAAGGCACGGACGTCCGCCTCCCGCAGCAGGGCCGGCGGCAGCGGTCCCTCGCCCCCGGCTCCCACGTTGCGCACCAGGGTGGCGCCCATCGCGCGGGCCAGCTCCAGGCGGGCCTCGTCGACGTCGGTCGCGATCACCTCCAGGCCGGCGCGGACCAGGGCGAAGACGAGGAAGACCCCGACTCCCCCGACGCCCTGGACCACGACGGCCGATCCCCGCGGAAGCTGACCCGCTCGCCGGGCGGCATGGACGGCGATCGCCATCGGCTGGCAGAGCGCGGCCTCGTCGGCGCCCAGCCCGTGGCTGCCCGCGTCGACGCAGCTGTACGCCGGCGTGACCACGAACTCGGCGAGGGCACCGTGGCGGTGCAGCCCGACGCCGGCGTAGGAGTCGCACTGGTTCGACTCCCCGCGCCCGCACGCCGGGCACGTCCCGCACGAGACCGAGCCGGTCGAGGCCACCAGGGTCCCGAGCCAGCCGGACGCGACACCCGCACCCACCGCCTCGACGGTCCCGGAGAACTCGTGCCCCGGGATCGTCGGGCCGACGTGCCCGGTGGCCGGGTGCGTCGTGTGCAGCGGGTGCAGGTGCGGACCGCTCGACCACTCCGCGGCGTCGGTGCCGCAGACCCCGACCGTGCCGACCCGGACGAGCAGCTCGCCCGGGCCGGGGGCCGGCACCTCCACGGTCTCGATGCGGACGTCGCGGGGCCCGTGGTAGACCGCCGCTGTCATCGTTGCCACGCGAGTTTCTCCTTACGGGACGCTGTGTCCCCCGTCGATCGTCAGCGTGGAGCCGACGACGTACGACGACGACGCGGAGGCCAGGAACAGCGTCGCCGCCGCGATCTCGCGGGTCTCGCCGAGCCGCCCGGCCGGGATGACGGCCGTGGCCGCCGCTTCGAGCTCGGGGTCCTCCTGCATCCGGATCGTCATGTCGGTCTTCACCAGCCCCGGCGAGACGATGTTGACGCGGATCCCCCGCGGCGCCAGCTCGACGGCGAGGCAGCGCGCGAGCGCCTCGGCGCCGCCCTTGCTGGCGGTGTACGGCGCGGTGAAGGGGTAGCCCATCTGCCCGACGTTGCTGCCGATGAACACGATGCTCGCGTTCGGCGCCAGGTGCGGGAGCACGGCCTGGGTCAGGTCGTACGGCCCGCGCACGTTGGCCCGGAACATCTCGTCGAGGAGCGTGATCGGCGAGTCCTCGAACGCCCCGTAGTGGAACATCCCGGCGCAGTGCACCAGCGAGTCGACCTGCGAGCCCACCGAGAGCGCCGCGTGGACGATGCGCGCGGCGGTGCCGTCGTCGCCGAGATCCCCGAGCACGTACGGCGCGGGCACGCCGTACGTCTCGGTGATCTCGGTCGCGACGCGCTCGAGCTTGTCCTCGCGGCGGCCGATGAGCACGGGCGTCGCGCCGTTGCGCGCGAACTGCCGCGCGATCTCGGCGCCGATCCCGGTGCTCGACCCGGTCACCAGCGCCACCTTCCCGCGCAGGTCGGGGAAGGTCGGCTGCAGCTCCGCCGGATGGGGCGAGGCGGCGATGCGAGGACCGGACACGACGATGCCTTCCGTCACCGGTTCGCCGCCTGGAAGTTGCCCTCCACGCGGTCGAACCAGCGCTCGCCCAGCTTCACCCCGACCTTGTCGAGCAGGTAGTCGCGCGACTGCTCGGCCAGGCCCTTGACCCGGTCGAAGTCCACGCCCACCAGCTTGCCGTCGCGCTTGACCACGTTGCCGGCCACGAGAACCGTGTCGACGTTGTGGATCGTGGCCTGACCGACCACGGTGCCGAGCGCGTCGTTGAACGGGATCAGGTTCCAGGCGTCGGTGTCGACCAGGACGATGTCCGCCTGCTTGCCCGGGGTGAGGCTGCCGACCTTGTCGTCGATGCCGCAAGCACGGGCACCCTGCAGGGTGGCGAACTCCAGCACGTCACGGGTGGTGATGCCACCGGCCGGGGTCATCACGCCCTGGTCGAGGTACCGCTGGTGGATGACCGCGCGGTGCATCGCGAGCGTGGCCCGCATCGCACCGAACATGTCGCCCGGCACCGAGTCCACGACGTCGACCGAGAGGCTCGGCCGGATCCCGACCTCGAGCAGCGGCTCGATCGGCGGGTAGCCGTGTCCCATGTGCATCTCCAGCTCGGCCGAGACCGAGGCGGTGCCGCCGGTGTCGGCCATCAGCTGGTACTCGCGCTTGCTGAGCGAGTTGCAGTGCACGTAGGTGGTGTCGTCCCGCAGCAGGCCGTGCGCCTCGAGCACCTCGACCGGCTTGGTGCGCAGGCCCCAGAGCCCGTCACCGACGTGCACCGTGACCCTCGCCCCGACCTCGCGCGCCAGGTTGAAGTCGTCGACCGTCGCCTCGATGGTGGCCCACTGCGGACCCCGCAGCGAGACCATCAGGTTGACGAGCTGGTCGTCGCTGGAGAAGTACTGGTCGCGCAGCCGCCGTACGTCGTCGGAGTGCCGCAGGTCGCTGACCGGCTGCCAGTTCTCGTTGGAGTCACCGTGGGCGAACATCGCGCGCGTCCCCGACTCCTGCAGCGCGCTGATCGCGGCGTCGGCGTGCTCGGGACCGTTCATGATGTGCGACCAGTCCACCAGGGTGGTGACCCCGGCGTTCAGCGACTCGTAGACGCCGACCAGGTTGCCGGCGTACACGTCCTCCGGGCGGTAGTGCCAGCCGAGCATCCCGCGGATGCCCTGGAAGTAGTCGTCCAGGGTCCAGTCGCACCCGACCCCGCGCACCAGCGACTGCCAGGTGTGCCGGTGGGTGTCGACGAAGCCGGGGATGGCGACCATGCCGGCGGCGTCGATCACCTCGGCGTCGGCGGCTTCGATGTCGGGCCGGATCTCGCGGATCTCGCGGCCCTCGACGAGGATGTCGCAGTTCGGTACCTCGCCGATGGCCGGGTCGACCGAGACGACCCAGGCGTTCTTGATCAGTGTGCGCTTCATCCTGCGGTGAATCCTTCCGGGTAGAGGTCGAAGTCGGCGGTCGGCGAACCGATGTCGGTCTTGGTGAGCGCCGGCGCCGGCAGACAGGTGGTCTTGGGCGGGTTGTCGCCGTTGAGGACGGCGACCGTCCGGGCGACGGCCATGTAGCCGATGGACACGTTCTGCACCGAGGCGGTGGTGGTCAGGCTGCCGTTCTCGAGCGACTTGATCGCGGCCGGCTCGTAGCCGGTGGTGACGAACGGGATGCCCTTGTACTTGCTCGGCAGCGAGTCGGGGAGCAGCTGGTAGTAGAAGACCGAGTAGACCCACTTGATGTCCGGGTTGGTCTGCGCGGCCGCGGTGAAGTCGGTGAGGCCCTGCGCCGGGTCGACCGGCTGGGTGGGCTCGGCGACGATCTTGTACTCAGGGTGCTTCTTCATCTCGTCCTTGAAGCCCTGGACGCGGGCCAGCGACCAGGTGGCGTTCGCGGGGCCGCCGATGAGGATGCCGGGGCCGCCCTCGGGCGCCGCCTTCATCAGCTGCTGCGCGCCGATCTGGCCGAGCGTGTAGTCGTCCTGGATGACGCTCGCGGCGACGTCGTTGCTGGCCAGCGGCGTGCCCAGGACGACGACGGGGACGTTGCGCGCCTTCGCCTTGGCCACCACCGGCACCGACCCGTGCACGTCGGCCGGGAACAGGACGAGGGCGTCGGGGTCGCGGGCGAGCACGCTGTCGGCCTGGTTGACCTGGATGGCCGGGCTGGCGTAGCCCTTGCCGGCGTCGACGGTCAGGTCGATCCCGGCCTCCTTGGCCGCCTGCTGCGCGCCGTAGACGTTGGCCTGGTAGTAGTAGCCCGCCAGGCTGACCTCCATCAGCGTCACCTTGTAGCGCTTCTTCGCCTTGGGGGCCTTGAACGCGAGGAGCTCGTCCTCGCTCATGTTCTGGTCGCAGGTCGCGGCCTCGCCGACCTTCGGAGCAGGATCGTTGTCGGCCTTCGGCTTGCCCGGGTCGTTGCTCCCGCACGCGCCGAGGACCAGGGAGCTCCCGATCACTGCAGCGACACAGAGCGCTGTGCCTCGTCGGTTATTCATCGTCGCCTCTCATGGATGTCGTGACGGAGACCGCCGCTGTTGATTCGGCCGGGTGGCCGGGTGCGGGCGCATCGGGCGCCCTGGTCGCGCGCCCGAGCAGCGACCTGACCGAGAACTTGGGAGCTCCCTGCAGCTGAGCCAGCAGGACAGCGAGGACGAGCACCGCGCCGGTGATCATCTGCTGGGTGAACTCGTCGACCGCGGCGATGTTCAGCCCGGTCGTCAGCACGGTGAAGAGCGCGACCCCGAGGATGACGCCGCTGAGCCGGCCCACCCCGCCGCCGATCGCGACGCCGCCGATCACCGCCGCGGCGATGGAGAGCAGGTCGAACGTCTGGCCCAGCGCGGCCTGGCCGATCCCGACCCGGGCCGAGAGCAGCAGGCCTGCGAGCGAGGCGAGGGTGCCGCACAGGGTGTAGGCGAGCACGACGATCGAGGCGACCCGGACTCCGGCGAGCCGGCTGGCCGCGTCGCTGCCGCCGACCGCGTAGATGTAGAGGCCGATGCGGTGACGCGAGGCGACGAACCAGGAGACCACCAGGACGCCGATCGCGACGAACGCCGCCGACGGCAGCCGCAGCGAGCCGCCGGAGGAGCCCAGCCAGCTGATGAAGTCGGGGTGGAGCCCGGAGACCGACTGGCCGTGCGCGAGCCGGTTCGCGAAGCCGGACAGGAAGGTCAGCATGCCGAGGGTGGCCACGAACGGGCTGATCTTCAGGTACGCGATGACGAACCCGTTGACCGCGCCGACCGCGGCACCGCTCGCGACGCCCACCAGGATCGCGGTGGCCGGCGACCCGCCGCCCTGCATCACCAGGGCGGAGACCGTGCTGGCGAAGCCCATGTTCGCCGCCACCGACAGGTCGAAGCCCCCGACGATCAGGGCGAACATCTGCCCGGCGGCGACGACGAACAGGATGCTGCCCTGCCAGACCATGTTGTCGAAGTTCGAGGAGCTGGCGAACGTGCTCCCCTGGGTCGCGATGAAGTAGCCGCAGAGGGCGACGAGGGCCGCGAGCACCTGGAGCTCCGTGCGGAGCTGCCGGGTCTGGGACCGCACCGCCGCCCACGCCGTCCCCGGCGAGCTGTGACGCTGTTCACTCATAATGTGAAGCATAACTGAACACTCTGCCGTTCGTGTATGTTCCTTGTCAACACTTTGTGGCCCCTCGTCGCGAATCGTGACCATCCGGCCGCTCAAGGCATAGGAGCTCGAGATGACCGAAGGCCGAATCCCTGCCTCACCCTCGGCGCAGCCACGCGAAGCACTGAGCGGGGTGGGCGGCCGGCTGCGCTCCCGGCGCAAGGAGCTGGGGCTCGGCGTGCGCGAAACCGCCCGTAGAATAGGGGTTTCGCCCAGCCTCGTGTCCATGATCGAGAACGGGAAGGCGCGACCCTCGGTGTCCACCTTGTACGCCCTGGTGCAGGAGCTCGACCTGGCGCTGGACACCCTCCTGGAGGGCGGCGAGCCCCGTTCGGAACGGGCCGCGCGGGACGCCGCGGGACCCGCGGACGCGCATGCCGGCCCCCGGTTAGTGTCACTGAACGCAGCCACGCCACCCAGCACCCCCGGCAAGCTGCTCTCCGCGCCCCTGGTCCAGCGCGCCGACACCCGCGACACCCTCCCGCTGGAGGGCGGGGTGCTCTGGGAGCGCCTGACGCCGAGCGACGTGCCGGGCGGCGACTTCCTGCGGATCACGTACGACGTCGGCTGCGCGTCGTGCCCCGAGGGCACCTACCAGACGCACGGCGGGCACGAGTTCGGCTTCGTGGTCTCCGGCCGGCTCGCGGTCTCGGTGGGGTTCGAGACCATCGAGCTCGACGCCGGCGACTCGGTCTACTTCGACTCCTCCAACCCGCACCGGCTCGTCAACGTCGGGGACGTCCCCGCCGTCGGGATCTGGATGATCCACCCCTGAGGCGCCCCTCGCGCTGCCGGCTACGGCAGCGCGAGGTGCAGCACGTCCTGGTACTGCGCGCTGCGCCCGTCGAGGTCGCCGACGACCCGGCCGCCGCGCATGACGAGGATGCGGTCGGCGAGACCGATGAGGTCCTCGAACTCCGAGGTCGCGATCACCACCGAACGCTCGCCCTCCTCCAGCGAGGAGCAGAGCAGGTTGCGGATCTCGGCCTTGGCGCCCACGTCGACGCCCTGGGTCGGCTCGTCGATGAGCAGCACCTTGGGCGAGGCCATCATCGCCCGGGCGACCGAGACCTTCTGCTGGTTGCCGCCGCTCAGGCTGCGGGCGTGCTGGAGGATGTCGCGGCACTTGACCGCGAACAGCGACACGTACGACATCGCCAGCCGGCGCTCGACCCGGGTGCGCCGGACGCCGAACCAGGACCAGCCGTTCCCCGGGCGGGTGGGCAGCGCGAGGTTCTGGTGGATCGACATCCCGCCGATGACCCCGGCCCCGAGGCGGTCCGCCGGCACCAGGGCCATCCCGGCCCGGTAGGCCGAGCGCACCGAGCCGTTCGACGTACGCCGGCCGGCCAGGGCGACGTGCCCGTCGTCGTACCGGAGCTGGCCCGCCAGCGCCGCCAGCAGGCTTCCCTGGCCGGAGCCCTGGACGCCGGCGATGCCCAGCAGCTCGCCCGGCCGCACCTCGAAGCTGACCCCGGAGAAATGACCCGCGGCGGTCAGCTCGTCGACCGCGAGCAGGGGCGGTAGCGCCGGGTCGGGCCGGGCGCCGGCCCGCGGCTCGGCGTCGACCGTCTCGATGCTCCGCTTGGTCATCATCTCGATGACGGTCGGCCGGTCGTACCCGGCCCGGTCCAGGCGCCCGACCAGCTGCCCGTTGCGCAGCACGCTGATCCGGTCGGCCAGGCGGGCCACCTCGTCGAGGCGGTGGGTCACGTAGACGATCGAGCGCCCGTCGTCGCGCAGCGCCTCCAGCCGGCTCAGCAGATGATCGGCGTCGGCGGAGGAGAGCACCGCGGTGGGCTCGTCCATGACCACCACCTGGCCGGTGCCGATGAGCGCGCGGGCCAGCTGGGCCAGCCGCAGCTGCGGCACGCTCAGCTGACGGGTCGGGGTGTCCGGGCTGAAGTCGCCGCCGACCTTGGTGAGGGCGCCCTGGACCAGCTCGCGCTCCGCCCTGGACAGGGCCGCGCGCCGGGAGAAGCGGCCCTCGAGGCCGAGCAGGATGTTGCGCCCGACCGCGAGGTGCGGCACGAAGACGACGTCCTGCGGCACCGAGGTGATGCCGGCGGCGCGGGCCGCGCGCGGCGAGCCGAGCCGGGTCGGGACGCCGTCGATCTCGATGTGCCCCTCGTCCGGCTGGTAGACGCCGGTGAGGATCTTGATGAGCGTCGACTTGCCGGCGCCGTTCTCCCCCAGCAGCGCGTGCACCTCGCCGGGCACGAGGGTGAAGCTGACGTCGTCGAGCGCGCGCACGCCCCCGAACCTCTTGTGGATGCCGACCAGGGCGACCGACGAGCTGGAGTCCATGGGTGTCTCACTCCCCCCGGGAGGTCACCGCGCCGGAGCCCGCGGCGGTGTTCAGGTGCGACTGCGCGTTGCGGTTCAGGGGCATCGGGCCGTCCACCGTGAAGTAGCGGTGTCCTCCGGCGACCATCAGCTCCTCGGCCGGGAACTTGGTGATGACCTCGCATCCCGTCTCGGTGACGACGACCTCCTCCTCGATGCGGGCAGCCCCGATGCCGTCCGCGGAGGGCCAGTAGGTCTCCAGGGCGAAGACCATGCCGGCCTCCAGCACCTCGGGGTTCTCCAGGGAGACGAGCCGCGAGAAGATCGGCTTCTCCCAGATCGAGAGCCCGACGCCGTGCCCGTACTGCAGGGCGAAGGCGGCCTCCTCGTCGGCGAAGCCGAACTCCTGCGCGGTTGGCCAGGTCTGCACGATGTCCGCCGTCGTCGCCCCCGGCTTCACCGCCGCGATGGCGAGGTCCATGTACTCCCGCGCACGCGTGTAGGCGTCGCGCTGGTACGGACTGGCCGACCCGACGGCGAAGGTGCGGTAGTAGCAGGTCCGGTAGCCGTTGAAGCTGTGCAGGATGTCGAAGAACGCCGGGTCGCCCGGCCGGATGAGCCGGTCGGAGTAGACGTGCGGGTGCGGCGAGCAGCGCTCGCCGGAGATCGCGTTGACGCCCTCGACGTGCTCGGAGCCCAGGTCGTAGAGCTTCTTGGCCACCAGGCCGACGGCCTCGTTCTCGCGCACGCCCGGTCGCAGGAACTCGTAGAGGTCCTCGTAGGCCGCGTCGACCATCGAGGCGGCCTGGGAGAGCAGCGCGATCTCGTCGCCGGTCTTGATCCGCCGTGCCTCCATGAAGATCTGCTGCCCGTCCACGACCCGCACGCCGGCCGCCTGCAGCGCGGCCAGCACCGGCAGCTCGATCACGTCGACGCCGAGGGCCTCGTTCCCGAGCCCGTGCGCGTCGAGCTCGCGCCGTACCTTCCGGGCGACGTTCTCGGCCAGGCCGGCGTCGGGGTGGAAGGCTCCGCGCAGCGTGGAGATGCCGGCGCGCGAACGGGTGCCCTCCTCGTCGTTGAGCCACGGGTTGTAGAGCTGGTGGTGCTTGGCGGCCGAGCCGAAGTCCCACAGGACCGGGTCGGCGCCGCGCATCAGCAGGGCGAACCGGATCATCTTGTCGACCGCCCACGTCCCGATGTGGGTCGAGGTCATGTACCGGATGTTCGTGAAGTCGAAGGCGAGGACCGCTCCCACGTCCGACCGCTCGAGCTGCTCACGGAGACGGGCGAGCCGCTCGTCGCGCAGCCGGTCGAAGTCGATGCGCTTCTCCCAGTCGACCGCCATCGTTCCGAAAGTCGCTGTAGTCACCTCAGGGTCCACCTGTCCACGCTCAGTTGTTCATTGTTAGTAAACGATTCGTCGAGCATAACTGAACGCCTACGCAGACGGAAGGGGTGGGCGCGGCCCGAACCACGCGTCGTTGCGGCAAACGATTGGTAGGTTGGCCGGCATGGCAGAGCGGGTGAGGATCAGCGACGTCGCCCGTGCGGCCGGGGTGCACAGCGGCACGGTCTCCCGGGCACTCAACCCGGCCACCGCGCACCTGGTGAACGCGACCACCGCCAAGAAGGTCCGCAAGGCCGCCAAGGACCTGGGCTACATCCCCGACGTGCTGGCGCGCGGGCTGCGCACGAACCGCTCGATGACGGTCGGCGTGCTGGTGCCCGACCTCACCAACCCGATCTTCCCGCCGCTGGTCCGCGGGGTGCAGGCCGTCCTCGAGCAGCACGGCTACACGGCGCTGGTGGCGAACACCGACGGCAGCGCGGACACCGAGCGGAAGGTGTTCGAGACGCTGATCGGGCGCCGGGTCGACGGTTTCGTCGTCGCCACCGGTCTCGCCGACCCGTTCATCGCGGAGGAGGCCGCGAAGCGCGGTGTGCCGATCGTGCTCGCCAACCGCGGGTCGACCTCGCTGTCGCTGCCCGAGGTCGTCGGCAACGACGGCCAGGGCATCGTCGCCGCGATCGACCACCTGGTCGAGCTGGGCCACACGGACGTGCTCTACCTCTCCGGACCCGAGAGCTTCATCACCAGCGTCGTGCGCACCGAGGCGTTCAGCCGGCGGGCCGCGCAGGTCGACGGGCTGCGGACGGAGATCGTGTACGCCGACGCGCTCAGCGTGACCGCGGGCGAGGCGTTCATGGAGCAGGTCCTGGGCCGGGATCCCCGGCCGACGGCCGTTGTCGCCGGCAACGACCTGCTGGCGCTCGGCGTCTACCGGGCGCTGCACGCGCACGGGCTGCGCTGCCCCGAGGACGTCTCGGTGATCGGCTTCAACGACATGCCCTTCGCGGAGGACTTCGCCCCGCCGCTGACCACGGTGCGCGCCCCGCACCAGGCGATGGGGCTGGAGGCCGCGCGCCTGCTGGTCGAGGCCATCGGCGCCGACGGCCCGCAGCCCGCGGTCAGCCTCTCGCTGCCGGTCTCCCTCGTGGTGCGCGAGAGCACCGCACCGCCCCCGCGGAAGCGGTGATCGCACGCCGCGGGGCGGGCGACGGCTCACGCACGTCACCCGCCCCGGCGGATCCCCTTCGCGGTGTCACTCCCCCGCGACGGCGATGACCCCGATCTCCAGCCGCAGCCGCGGGTCGGTCGCCAGGCGCACGACCTCGACCGAGGCACTGGTCGGGATGTGGCCCTCGAACCACTCGGCCTGGTGCCGGTTCACGGTGTCCTGGTCCTCGCCGACGTTGGTGAAGAAGCGGGTCAGGCTCACCACGTCGCTCTTGGTGCAGCCGGCCGCCTCCAGCGCCTGGTCGAGGTGCTCGAACGCGATACGCACCTGGCCGGCGATGTCGGTCGGCATGCTGTCGAAGACCGCCGGGTCGTGCGGGTGGTCGTGGTAGACCGGCGCGCCGGTGACGCCGCTGATGAAGACCAGCCGGGTGCCCGCGGCGACCTTGATGACCGGCACGAACGGACTGTTGATCGTCTCGTCGTATCCGGCGTGGTGGATGATCTCGCTGTTCGCCAGCTTGATCGTCGGGTACTGCTCGGCCATGCGTCCTCCTGCTCATTTCTGCAATCGTGTGCAGTCAATCCTGCCGTTGCATTTCCGCCGGGTCAAGGGTTGTCTTCTGCAGATCGATTGCAGGCGTCAATCCTGACCCCCTACTCCGCGGGCGCGGCATAGCGCTCCCGCACGAAGGTCCCCAGGCGGTGGGCGAAGTCCGCGATGACCGCGCTCCCGGGATGCCGCCCGTCCCACACCGCGACCAGCCGCACCGCCAGCGACCCCGAGGCAGTCCCGATGCGCACCGGACACAGGTCGAAACGTGGGTCGTCGGACACCACGGCGACGCCACGGCCCGCGGCCGCCAGGGCCTGGGCCACCGTGCCGTTGGCCGCGCGGATGCGGGTGGGATAGCTCAGGCCATCCTGCGTGACTGCCGCATCCAGCGCGATCCGAGCCGTGTAGCTCGAGGGCAGGACGATGAGGGTCTCCTCGACCAGCTCACCCACACAGATCTCCGCCGACTCCGCCCACGGGTGACCCTCCGGGACGTAGGCCCAGACCGGAAGGACCGCGAGCGGGGCGGACCGGTACGGCGCCGGCGGCCGGACGGTTCCGATCGCCAGATCCGCCCCGGCGTGCAGCACCTCGACCGGGTCCAGCCCGTCGCCGGTGAAGATGTCGGTGGTCGGCTCGCCCTGGCCGAGACTGGCCACGAACGGCGCGACGACGTCGGTCAGCGTCACCGTCGGCGCTCCGATCGAGAGCGTCTCGAGCCGCCCGCCGGAGTGGAAGGCCGCCGCCACCCGGAGGGACTCGGCACGGTCGAGCAGCTCTTCGACCAGCGGCATCAGCGCACAGCCCGCCCGGGTCAGGTGCAGGCGCCCGCCGACCCGGTCGAACAGCTCGACACCGAGCTCGCGCTCGAGCCCCTGCACCTGCCGGGACAGCCCCGGCTGGGCCATGTGCAGCTCCGCCGCGGCGCGGCTGACCGTGCCCGCGTGGACCACGGCCCGGAAGTACCGGAGCTGACGCAGTTCCATCGGCGCTCACGCCATCGCGAGGGCTTCGGACTCGGAGTACTGCGGAGGTTCGCGGCGCAGACCGCGGGTCAGCCAGACCAGGTAGACCACGCCCAGGCCGAACCAGGCGATGCCCAGCCCCTTGGCCAGCGAGCTGAGCTGCGACATCAGGTAGATGTTCGCGACCACCCCGGCGAGCGGGAGCAGCAGGCCGGTGACCACCGCGCCCCGGCCCGTGGCACCGCTGCGGCGCACGTGAACGATGGCGCAGACGTTCACGATCGTGAAGGCCGCGAACGCTCCGAAGTTGATCAGCGAGGTCGCCTCGGCGAGGTCGAAGGCACCGCCGGCCAGCGTGATCGCCCCGATCAGCAGGATGTTCAGCACGGGGGTCTCGAACCGCCGGCTCAGGTAGCCGCAGAAGACCTTCGGCAGGACGCCGTCGCGCCCCATCACGTACATCAGCCGGCTGGAGCCGGCCTGGATGGCGACCGCGGAGGAGAACGAGAACACGATGAGGAGCACGTTCAGCGTGTCCGTGACGCCGCTGCCCGCGATCCTGCCCAGCGCGACGTACCAGGCGACGTCCGCGGTGCTCGGGTCGACGACTGGGATCGCGATCTGCAGGACGTAGCCGACGAGGGTGAACACGGCGCCTCCGACGAGGACGACGAGGACCAGCGCACGGGGGACGTTCCGGCGCGGATCGACCGCCTCCTCGCTGAGCGTGGTGATCGCATCGAAGCCCAGGAAGGAGTAGGCGGCGATCGCGGCGGCGGCCGCAACGCCCGACACCGTCGTGTCGCCGTTCCACAACGGCGCCGCGACGCTGCCGTGTCCCGACTTCGCGGCGTGCACGGTGAAGATCGCCATCACGATGACCACCACCACCGCGGAGCCCGTGACGAACGCCTTGTTCACGACGTCCGCCGCCTTCAGCCCGACGATGTTGATGGCCGTGACCACCATCGTCAGGCCGATCAGCCAGGCCCAGAGCGGCAGCGCGGTGAACTGGGCGTGCAGGTACAGCGCGCCGAGGTAGGTGGCGACCATCGGCAGGAACAGGTAGTCCAGGAGCAGCAGCCAGCCCGACAGGAACCCGACGCGGGCGCCGAGCAGCGTCCGTGCGTAGGTGTACACCGAGCCCGAGACCGGGTAGGCGACCGCCAGCCTGGCGTAGCTCATCGCGGTGAGCAGCATGATGACCGTCGCGACGACGAAGACCATGGCCGTGGTGTTGTCGGACTTCATCGACAGAATGCCGAAGATCAGCATTCCCACGGCGATCGTCATGTACGACAATCCGAAGAAGACGAGCCCACTCAACCCGATTTTCGGCGTGAGTCTGGCGGGATTATCCTGCGACATTTTCATCCTTTCCGAATTGACGTCACACCTGGCGCTGAGAACCAGGGGGAGGGGGCGCCCAGGTCGGCGGTTCGATCGCGCCGCCGTACACGGGGAGAGCGAGCGGGACGTCCCCCGGCCGGAACTGCCGCCAGGGGGTTGTGACGCCGGCGGTGCCGTCGCGCCGGATGCGAGTGACCTGGTCCAGGTCCACCGTCGCGGTCAGGACCATCTCGTCCGCGGACGTGGTGCCCACCACGACGCGACCCTCCGGGTCGGCCAGCAGGCTCCGCCCCCGGGCCCGCGGCGCCGCCGCGTTCACGCTGGCGACGTAGACCTGGTTCACGATGGCGTTGGACCGGGCGAGCACGACCTCCTGCTCCCGGTCCGGGGTGGGCGTCATCACGACGTTGAGGATCAGCTCCGCACCCATCCAGGCGAGCTGGCGCGAGGCCTCGGGGAACCAGGCGTCGTAGCACACGAGCAGGCCGACAACCCCGCCGTTGAGGGGAAAGACGACGAAGGCGTCACCGGGAGCCGAGGGCTCCACCGGGCGCCAGGGAAACACCTTGCGGTACGACGCGACCATCTCGCCGGCGGGCGAGAGGACGACGACCGTGTTGTGCACCAGGCCGCGCTCGTCGCGCTCGAGAAAGGTCCCGGGCACCAGCCAGATGCCGAGCTCCCGGGCCAGCGACGCGAACGCCGTGGTCAGCGGGCCGTCGAGGGGCTGGGCCGCGTTCTCGGCGTCGGGGTCCATCGCCTCCAGGTCGCCGAGGACGTGGAACTCCGGGAAGACGAACAGCTCGGTCTCGGGGTGCGCGGCGACGAGGCCCTTGAGCTGCGTCGCGAACTCGTCGAGGGAGGAGACCGCATCCGACTGGACCATCGCGATCCGGATGGCACGCTCCACGGCACTTCCTTTCCTCTTCTTTTCCTCCGACCTCAAGTCTCAGGAATGTGCTCGCTCGGCGTCCAATACTTGTTGTGCACGCGGTCGATGCATCCGGGTTCTAGAAAAGGGACCGAAATCGGCGCCTGCGGCGATCAGCCGGGGAGGACCGCGGTGGCCGCGATCTCGTGCAGGTAGCCCTCCATCCACAGCCCCGGGACGCCCGAGGCCGTCCAGGCCGGGGCGTTGTCGCCGAAGTGGCGGTGCGCGACCTCGAGGACGCCGGGCAGGTTCCGGATGTCCTTGTGGAACGAGCTGACCTCGACCACGTCGGCCATCGAGGCACCGACCCCGGCGAGCGACTCGGCCATCGCCGCGAAGATGTACTCGGCCTGGCCGATCGGGTCGCCGGGCGAGTTCACGCTCGCGTCCGGGTTGCAGGCGACCTGGCCGGCGACCGTCACCACGGTGCCGCCCTCCTTGCGCGCCGCACCCGCGATCGGCAGCACGCCCTTCCACCAGATGCTGTCCGGCGTGCAGCCGAGCCGCGTCCCGCCGCGGGTGTCCGCGAACGCGCGGTAGGTGCCGAGCACGCCGGGCCTCAGCAGCCCGGAGGAGCCGAGGTGGCTCGTCGTCGCCGTGTGCTCCAGCGGCACCCCGGCCATGATCTCCGGGATGTAGACCTCGTCCATGGTGGGCAGCGCGCCGCGGATGTCCTCGTGGAAGGAGGTGAAGTCGAGGATGTCGTCCATGCTCGCCCCCAGCGCCGCCAGGCAGTCGCGCATCCCCTGGTAGGCGGCGCGCGACTGGGCGACGTGGTCGAACGGCAGCGCCGGGGATCCGGCGACGTCGACGGCCAGCTGCCCGCTGAGCCAGACCAGCCCGCCCTTCTCGACGGCCGCGGACATCGGCAGCGGCCCGCGCCAGGCCTGGGACGGCGGAGTCACCGTACGACGGGTGCCGGTGCCGAGGTGCGCGGTGACCTTGAGGGTCACCAGGGCCTCGGGGTGCCAGGAGCCGGTGTGCCCGGCCAGCGACCAGGCCGGACCGTCGGCGCCGAACCAGGTCCGGGCGGCGTCGAGCACGTCGGCGCACCAGCGCGGGTCCTTGACGAAGGCGAAGACGTCCACGACGTCGGCGAGCGAGCCGCCCTCGCGCTGGAGGATCTGGTCGATCCGGCCGAGGATCGCGTCGGTCTGCCCGCGCACGTCGCCCGGGTGCAGCACCCGGCCCTCGGCGTCGGTCGCGATCGTGCCGGCGACGAAGACGAGGTCGCCCGCGCGGCTGTACGGCGAGGTGCGACCCGAGGAGTGCCAGAAGGTCTCGTCGACGGCGGCGGTGCTGGAGGTGGCGGTCACGGTGGATCCTTGTCGTGTGGAAGGTCGGGCTCAGGCGCTGGCGAAGCCGCCGTCGACGACGAGCGTCGCCCCGAGCACGTAGCGCGAGGACTCGCTGGCCAGGAAGACCACGGCGTTGGCGATGTCCTGGGGCTCGCCGATGAACCCCGCCGGCGTCGCGGCGATGGCGGCCTGGTTCAGCGTCTCGTCCTCGTCGAGGCGGGAGGTCATCTGGGTGCGGGTCATGCCGGGGGCGACGATGTTGACCCGGATGCCGCGCGGCGCCAGCTCGACGGCGAGGCACCGGGCCATCGCCTCGACGGCGCCCTTGGTGGCGGAGTAGGCGGCACTGTTCGGGAACCCGATGCGGGACACGTTCGAGCCGACGAACACGACCGCGGACCCGGCCTCCAGGTGCGGGAGCAGGGCCTGGGTGAGCGCGTACGGCATCCGCACGTTCGTCGCCCACTGCTCCTCCAGGCTCGCCACCGGAGTCTCCTCGAAGGGCCCGAACTCGAAGACGCCGGCGTTGTGCACGACGACGTCGACGCGGCCGAACCGCTCGAGCACCCGGCCCACCAGGCTGGCGCAGGCGTCGTCGGTGAGGGCGAGGTCGGCGAGCGCGGCCTCGGCCTCGCCGCCCGCGGCCTCGATGGCGCGCACGGTCTCGCCGAGCCGGGACTCGTCCCGGCCGACGCAGACGACCTTCGCCCCGGCCGTGCCGAGCGTGGTGGCGATGGCGCGCCCGATCCCCGCGCTCGCACCGGTGACGATGGCGACCTTGCCTCGCAGGTCCTGCGGCAGCAGCTCGACGGTCATCTCCCAGCAGCCCTTCCGTGTTCCGATCGCATGATGCGTTCAGCGATCATAAACACGTCTAGCGCTGTTGAACAAGACCTCGGATCAGGCCGCTCCGGGCCCCGCGCCGCCCTGCCCGTCGCCGCCCTGCCCGTTGTCCAGTCCGATCCGGGCGAGGATGCCGGCCACGTCCTCCTCGCCCACGCCCCCCGCCGGGTCGCTCTCGACGGTGTCGCCCCGGCCGTCGACGAAGAAGACCGCCTGGGCCGGGACGTCGCCGTGGTTGGAGTAGTAGTGCGGGCGCGAGGAGCTGAAGGCGATCGAGTCGCCCGGCGGCACCTCCAGGACCTCGAACTCGAGGTGGAGCGTGAGCGTGCCGGCGATGACGTAGGCGTACTCGACGCCGAGGTGCTGGGTGAACCGGCCGTGCAGGCTGCTCGAGGCGCCCGGCGCGTAGGTGACCAGGAGCGGCTGGACGGCGCGGTCGTTCGTCGCGACCGCCAGCCGCTCCCAGGTGACGCCGTTCTCCATCTCCAGCGTGGGGTTCTCCGCGGACCGCTGCACCGCGGGTCCGGTGTGGAAGACCGCGGTCTCCGTGCGCGGTGCCGCCGGGGCCGGCCGCGACGCCGCCGGCCCGGCGTCGCGCCCGGTGAGGATCGTGTCCATCGACGCCCCGTAGAAGGTGACCAGGCCGTACAGCGTGCCCACCGACGGCTGGGTCTTCCCGTTCTCGACCTGGGAGAGCAGGCTCGCCGAGATGCCGAGCTGGCGGGCCACCTCGCGCAGGCTGAGCCGCTTCTCCTGCCTGATCTCACGGAGCCGGGCCCCGACCGAGATCGGGAGCCCGTTGACGTTCTCGCCGGCGTTGCCCTCAGCCACGCGGAGCTCCGTTCTGTGTCGTTGCAGGCCTACTTCAACGACATTGTACGGCGACCGCGGCTCGTTGACCGGGAGCGGACAGGTCAGCCCAGGCTGGGATAGGTGGTGTAGCCGACGTGGTCGCCCCCGTAGAAGGTGGCCGGGTCCGGCTCGTTGAGGTGCGCGCCGGTGCGCATCCGGGTGACCAGGTCGGGGTTGGCCAGGGCCAGGGTGCCGACCGTGATCGCGTCGGCGAGCCCGTCCGCGACGTCCTGCGCGCGCGACGCCAGGTCGCCGCCGGCCCGGTTGAGCACCAGCGTGCTCGGCCACGCCTCGCGCAGCTCGACCAGCAGCTCCTCGTTGTCGAGCGCGACGTAGTGCACGTAGGCGATGCCGACCTCGGCGAGGCGTCGTACGAGCTCGAGGTAGGTCTCGCGCGGCTGCGGCTCCTCGATGCCGTTGAACGGGTTGCCCGGCGAGAGCCGGATGCCCACCCGCGAGGCGCCGATGCGCTCGGCGATCGCGGCGGCGACCTCGACCGTGAACCGCACCCGGTTCTCCACCGAGCCGCCGTACTCGTCGGTGCGCTGGTTCGTGTTCGGGGCCAGGAACTGGTGCGGCAGGTAGCCGTAGCCGCCGTGGATCTCGATGCCGTCGGCGCCGGCACCGATGGCCGCGGCCGCGGCGTCCGCGTACTCCTCGACGACGGCGCGCACCTCCTCGGTACTCAGCTCGCGCGGCACCGGCATCGGCTGCGGACCGCCCGGGGTGAACATCTCGCCGGGCGCGGCGATCGGCGACGGCGCCACCGGCGCGGTGCCGTTGCGGGTGTTGTCCGGGTGGCTGACCCGGCCCACGTGCATGAGCTGGATGAAGATCCGGCCGCCGGCCGCGTGCACCGCGTCGGTGGTCAGCTTCCAGCCGTTGATCTGCTCCTCGGTGTGGATGCCCGGCGTCAGCATGTAGCCCTGGCCCACCTCGGAGGGCTGGGTGCCCTCGCTGATGATGAGGCCGTGGCCCGCGCGCTGCGCGTAGTACTCCGCGTTGAGCTCGGTCGGGACGCCGTCGCGGTTGCCGCGGTTGCGCGTCATCGGCGACATGAAGACGCGGTTCTCGATCGCGAGCTCGCCGAGGGTCAGCGGCGACCAGAGCGCTTGGTAGGTCATGAGGGGTCTCCCCGCTAGAGGTTTGTACAGTGAGCATGAACATTATGTTCAGGGAGAGTGGAAATCAAGATTGAACGTGCAACCTCTTGCGGGGCTCTCACTCCTGCGTGGTCGTGAACCGCGAGTCGTGGAAGACCAGCGGTGCCCGCCCGGGCGTGGCCCGGACCGCCTCGACGGCGACCACGACGAGGCAGTGGTCGCCGAGCGGCAGCACCCGCTCGACCGGTCCCGAGTAGCTCGCCACCGCGCGGCGGACCAGCGCCCAGCCGCCCTCGCGGCACAGGTGCTGCGCCGGGACGGCGCTGTGCCCGCGGGTCGCCATCCGGCGGGCGAGAGCGACCTGCCCGGCACCGAGGACGTTCGCGGTCACGGCGGTGCCGGGCAGGAGCGAGCCGAGGATCGACCGCTCCTGCCCGACGAAGAACCCGAGCAGCGGGGGCTCCAGCGAGATCGACACCAGCGAGCCGATGGTGACCCCCTGGACGTCGGTCCCGTCCGCAACCGTGACCACGCAGACCCCGGTCGGGTTCTGCGCGAACCCGTGCCGCAGCGCGGTCCCGGCCCGGGCGGTCATCGCCCAGGCCGGACCGGGTAGCCGAGCTGGCGGACCAGGGCGAGCTCGTCGGCCATGAACCAGCCGTCGGCGATCAAGCCGTCCTCGATCCTCCAGCGCCCCATCTCCAGGACCTCGATCGGCCGCCCGGTCGCCGGGATGCCGAGGAGCTCGCCGGCATGGGTGCCCCGGACGACCCACAGCGCCCAGACCTCGTCGCCGTGGGCGACGATGCCCAGCACCTCGTCCTCCCGGTCCGGGATCGCCCCGGCCGAGAGGTCCGTGGTCCCGGTGATCTCACCGAGGTTGTGGAAGCCGTTCCGCCCGGTGGTGACACGCGGGCTCAGGAACCTGCGCCGTTCCGCCATCGGGACCGACCGGTACGCCGTGACGAGCGCGATGTTGGCGCGCTCCTGGTCCGAGTAGCCCATCACTTGGTGCCGAAGAACCCGTCCACGTCGACCGGTGCCTGGACGGCGCCGAACTCGAGCAGGTGGTCGGCCAGGGACTGCACGGCGGCCACGTCCTTGAGGTTGGTCGCGTACCGGGTCAGCGTGATCTTGTCGGCGTACTCGGGCTTGAGCTCGCCGTGCTTCTCCAGCACCTTCAGCGCCAGGCTGGGGTCGTCGAGGGCCATCTTCGAGGCCTCGGCCAGCGCCTTCACGAACCCGTCGAGCGCCTTGGCGTTCTTGTCCGCGAAGGACGCGGAGGTGATGAAGCCGCCCACCGGGAACTGGCCCAGCGAGGAGTCGGCCACGTCGAAGACCGGCTTGGCACCGAGCTCGGCGATCATCTGGGCGCGGATCGGCTCGATGGTGCAGACCGCGTCGACCTTGCCCGAGGACAGCACCGTCGGGTGGTCACCCGGCGGGACCACCTGGAAGGTCACCGTGTCGGACTTCAGGCCCTTCGCGGCCAGGGCCGACTTGATGGCCAGCACGCAGGTGGTGTTCGGCGCGAGCACCGCGACGCTGTGGCCGCGCAGGCCGGCGACGTCGGTGATCTTCGAGTCCTTCCCGACCAGCACCTGCATGTTGCCCGGCACCTGGTAGTCGGTGATGGCGACCAGCCGGAGCGGGATGTGCGCGCCGTACGCGGTCGCGGCGCCGGCCACGTTGTTCCAGGCCAGGTCGACCTGGCCGCCCATCACGGCCTCGGCAGCCGCGCCGGAGGTCAGGTTCTGCTTCGTCTCGATCTTGAGGCCCTCCTTCGCGAAGAGACCGTTGTCCTCGGCGATGTGCAGCGCCGCGATGCTGATGCTCGGCGGGTAGTTCAGCCGCAGCGTGGTCAGTCCCTCGCTGTTCTTGCCGGCCTTGCCACCGGATCCCCCACAGGCGGTCACGGCCAGGGCCGTCACCGTGAGGATCGCCAGGGCGACGATGTGCTTGATCTTCATGCGTACCTCATTCGGTTGGGTGGAGCGAGAACCTGGTGCTCCCGAGCGCGGCGTCGCGGATCAGCCCGGCGACCTCGGCGCGCTGGGCGACGAAGCGCGGGTCCGCCTTGGTGGTGATCTGGTCGCGGGTCTCCGGGAGGTCGACGACCCGTTCGGCGTGCACCTCGCCCGGCGACCGCTTGAGCACGACGACGCGGTGCGAGAGGTAGACCGACTCGTCGATGTCGTGGGTGACGAAGAGGATCGTCATCCCGAACTCGCGGTGCACGGCGAGGGTGAGGTCCTCGAGCTCGGCGCGGGTCTGGGCGTCGACCGAGGCGAACGGCTCGTCCATCAGCAGGATCCGCGGCCGGTACGCCAGCGCCCGGGCGATCGCGACCCGCTGCTGCATGCCGCCGGAGAGCTCCCACGGGTACTTGTGCTCGTGCCCGGTCAGGCCGACGGCGGCCAGCGACTCGGCCACCCGGGTGCGGCGCTCGGACCGCTCCAGGCCCAGGCCGGAGAGGCCGAAGCTCACGTTGGCGCGCACCCGCAGCCACGGGAACAGCGAGCGGCTGTAGTCCTGGAAGACGATCGCCAGCTCGCGCGGGACGCCCGAGATCGGGCGCCCGAAGGCGGTCACCGTGCCCGACGTCGGCTGCATCAGCCCCGAGATCGTCTTCATCAGCGTGGTCTTGCCGCAGCCGGAGGGACCGACCAGGGAGACGAGCTCGCCGCGCGCGACCTCGAAGGTGACCCCGTTGACCACCGCCGGGCCGCCCGGGCCGTAGCGGTGGGTGATGTTGTGGACGGCGAGCGCAGCGGACACGGAGGTGGTCCCTTCGTCGAGGTGGAGGCGGGCGGTCACGGGAGCGGGGTCCCGGTGAAGCCGACGTGCCAGGCGAGCAGGCGCTTCTCGAGCGCGAGGAAGGCGAGGTTGAGCAGGTAGCCGAGGAGCCCGAGCATCGCCACGGCCGCCCACATGTCCAGGACCTGGTAGCTGCGCTGCGAGGTCAGCAGGAAGTTGCCGAGACCGTGCTGGGTCAGTGACCACTCCGAGAGCACCATCAGGATCAGCGCCAGCCCGAGGCTGACCCGCAGGCCCGCGGCGATCCTGGGCGCGGCCGCCGGCAGCGAGATCATCGCGAACTGGCGCGGCAGCGAGATGCCGAACGCGGTCCCGGTGTCGCGCAGCGTCGGCTCCACGGCCCGGGTGGCCTGCAGCGTGTTGAGCAGCACCGGCCAGATGCAGCCGAACGCGATCAGCGCGATCCGCATCCGGTCGTTGGCCCCGAGCACGATGAGGAACAGCGGCACGATCGCCGGCTTGGGCAGCGACCGGATGAAGTTCACCGGCGGGTCGACGTACCCCTGGGCCCGCGCCCACCGGCCGGCGACCAGCCCCACGGCGATGCCGACGAGCCCGCCGAGCGCCCACCCGGCGAGCGCGCGGGCGACGCTGGGCACGACGTCGGTGGTGAAGCCGCCGGTCACGAACAGGTGCGCGGCCGGACCGGAGAACCACAGCTCGCGCATCCGCACCGCGATGTCGGCCGGCGTCGGGAAGAAGATGTTCTGGGCCTCCACGGTGAGGACCTGCCAGAGCGCGAGCAGCGCGACCACCAGGCCGAGCTTGACGACGAGCGCACGCGCGGCGCGCCCGGTGAGACGGAGCAGGCTCATCGGCGTCCCTCCCAGGGCACCAGGCGGTTGCCGAGACCGGCCGCGGCCGCGTTCAGGGCCCACCCGATCAGGCCGGCCAGGACCACCGCCGCGAACACCGGCGCGGCGTCGAAGTCGCGGTAGCTGGTGCGCAGGATGAACCCGCCGATGCCGCTCGGCGTCCCGGCTGCCATCTCCGAGGAGATGGCCACGGTCAGCGCCATCGGCAGCGCGATGCGGAAGCCGGTCAGCGCCGCCGGCACCGCGCTGGGTACGACGACCCCGGCCCAGACGCGCAGCCGGCTCAGCCCGAACGAGCGCGCCGCGTCGACCGCGACCCCGTCGACCGAGCGCACGCCGTACGTCGTGTTCAGCAGCACCGGCCAGACGGCCACGACGACCACCACGACGGTCTTCATCCGCACGCCGTCTCCGAGCGTCATCAGCAGCAGCGGGATCAGCGCGACGCTCGGCAGCGAGCGCAGCACGTCGATCGGCGCGCGGGTCATCCGGGTCGCCAGGCTGGACGCGCCCAGGCCGAGGCCGCCGCCGATGCCGGCGACGCAGGAGATGAGCAGGCCCAGCGCGACCGCGGTCATGGTGTTGCCGACCGCGCCCAGGAAGTCCGGGTCCACGGCCAGCCGGGCGACCTCGCGGCCGATGGCCGGCACCGCGGGGAGCAGCCGGCGGTCGACGATCCCGGCCAGGGCGACGACCTGGTAGAGCGCCGCCACCGCGGCCGCGCCCACGAGCCCACGCCAGAGCACCAGCGCACGCGGCTCGCTCCGGTGGCGCACCGTCATCGCGCCGCCTCCCGGGGCGCGCGTCGCGAGGCCACGATGGCCAGCCCGGAGAGTGCCCCGGCCACGAGCGCCGCGACCGGCATCCAGCTCTCGTCGGGAACGCCGAGCAGGTCGTCGACGCTGTAGGAGCCCGGGCCGAGCAGCGTCACCGCCACGACACCGGCCAGCAGGGTCAGGTCGAACTCGCACCCGCCGCGCCGGTTGTCGAGCCCGCTGCGCACGTGGATGGAGAGGATGTTGACGACGACCCCGAGCAGCATCGCCGCGGCGAGGTAGGTCGCGGTGCCGGTGAGCAGCAGCAGCCCGCCGACCGCCTCGGTGACACCGGCGGCGTAGGCCATCAGCAGCGGCGGGCGGTAGCCGCGCGAGCTGAAGAAGTCGAGCGAGTCGGAGATCCCGTTCGACCCCCACCAGCGGAAGAGCTTGTCGGTGCCGTGGAAGGCCATCAGCCCGCCCAGCACGACCCGCAGCACGATCGCGGCCTCGTCCATCACGGTCACCGGACCCCGGGGTGGGGCCGGCCGCGGAAGTGCGGCAGCACCTCGTCGAGGAAGAGCCGCAGCGAGGCCCAGGACTCCTCGGCGGTCATGAAGCCGAAGTTGAAGAGCAGCGACATGTGTCGCGCGCCGTACGCCTGGTACTCCTCGATCTGCTCGATCACGCTCGCCGGGCTGCCGACGATCATGGCCTTGGCCAGGAACTCGTCGGGCTCGGTCGGCGAGACCCCGACGACGCTGCGCAGCTTCTCGGACTCCTTCACGTCGCCGGTCAGCCCGAACAGCTTGGTGTTGAAGTCGGCCATCGCCCGCATCCGCTCGCGGATCGAGGACTGCGCCTCCTCGTCGGTCGGCGCCAGGTAGACCTGCTTCTGCACCATGCTCCAGTCGAGGAGCTCCTCGACCCGGTCGCCGTGGCCGTGCTCGTGCAGCGCCTTGCGGTAGAACTCGAGCCGCTCGCCGAGCACCTCGGCGGTCTCGCGCGCGGTGAACAGGTGCCAGCCGCGTGCGGCGGTCCAGGTGACCCCCTCGTCGTTCTGGGTGCCGCGCGCGAACGCCGGCTTGGACCGGTGGTAGGCCGAGGGCATGATCCGGGTCCGCAGCGAGCCCGACTCGAAGACCGTCTCCCACTCCAGGGGCGGGTCCTCGGGCAGCTTGTCGAGGGCCGCCTCCATCACGTCGAGGTTGTGGATCATCTCCTGGTGCCGGGTCGCCGGGTTCCGGCCGAGGCCGGCGTACTCGACCGGCGAGCCGCCCGCGGCGAACCCGACGATCAGCTCACCGCGGGTGAGGATGTCGAGCAGGTTGCACGACTGCGCGAGACGCATCGGGTTGTGCAGCGTCGGCACCGCGACGGCGAGCGCGAACTTGGTCCCGGCCGGCACCTGCGGCGCCAGGTACGAGGCCAGCATGAAGTTGTTGCCGTAGGTGTTGTAGTCCGAGAAGTGGTGCTCGGTGAGCGCGATCCCGTCCACGCCGGCGCGGGTCGCCTCGACGGCCTGCGCGGTGATCGTCTCGATGATCTCGACGTCCTCGTGGGCACCGCGGGTCTGGGGGTTCAGGTAGATGGAGAAGCGCACCGCTGCTCGCCTTCGCTCGGGTCTGTTGTAACGTTTGCACTGCAAACGTTAGCAATGGGTTTTTCGGCGCGTCAATGGGTGATTTCCCTGACGTCACCATGGTTCGATTGCGACACCCGAGCGCAGCCTGGAGGAGGACAGCGTGAGACCGACCCTGCGGGACGTGGCACGCGCCGCGGGCGTCTCGGTGTCCACCACGTCACGGGTGTTCCGCGAGCCGGACCGGTTCCGGCCGGCGACGCGGGAGCGAGTGCTGGCCGCGGCGGCCGAGCTGGGCTACCGGCCGAACCGGGCCGCGCAGGCGCTCATCACCGGTCGCACCGGGAGCGTCGCCGTGCTGGTACCCAACCTGACCAACCCGATCTTCCCCGAGCTCGTCCGCGCCGCCCAGCACCGGCTGCACGCGCACGGGTCGTTCACCCTGGTCGCCGACACCGACGAGGACCCGGCCCAGGAGGCCTCCCTCATCGCCATGCTGGCGCCGGACGTGGACGCCGTCATCACCTGCTCCTCGCTGCTCGACGACGACCAGATCCCGGACCTCGCGGCTCAGGTGCGCCTCGTCTTCGTCGGCCGCGACCCCGGCCCTTCGCACCCCAGCGTGCTCGCCGACGACCCCGCCGGGATGCGCGAGGTGGTCGCGCTGCTCACCGGCCTGGGTCACCGGCGGATCACCTACCTGGCCGGGCGCGCCGCGTCCTGGGCCGCGCGCCGGCGGCTGCAGGCGTTCACCGAGGCCGCGGCCGGCGCGGGAGTGCCGGTCGACGTCGTGGACCCCAACCACCCCAGCTTCGAGGGTGGCCGCGCCGCGGCCGAGGGACTGCTCCGGTCGGGCACCCTGCCCACGGCGGTGGTCGCCTTCAACGACCTGATCGCGCTCGGGCTGACGGCCCGGCTCGCGGAGGCCGGGGTCGCGGTCCCGGGCGAGGTCAGCGTCGTCGGGTACGACGACGTCGAGTTCGCCCGGATGGCCAGCCCGGGCCTGACCACGCTCGCCTACCCGCGGACCGCGCTGGGCGAGAGGGCCGCCGACCTGGTGGGCACCGCCCCGGCCGACGACCCTCGTCGCGTCTTCCCGCTCACCCTGGTCGAGCGCGGCTCCACCGGCCCTGCCCGGGCCGGCTGAGCACGCGCCCACCGAGCCGCTCACCAGTCGGTGGCGACGTACTTCTCCTCGGTGAACTCGAGCATGCCCTCGTGGCCGCCCTCGCGGCCCAGACCGCTCTGCTTGGTGCCGCCGAAGGGTGCCGCGGGGTCGGAGACGACGCCGCGGTTGAGCCCGACCATGCCGCTGTCCAGCGCTTCGCTGACGCGCAGGCCGCGGGCCAGGTCGCCGGTGTAGACGTAGGAGACCAGGCCGAACTCGGTGTCGTTGGCCGCCGCGACCGCCTCGGCCTCCTCGGTGAAGGTGACCACCGGCGCGACCGGTCCGAAGATCTCCTCGCGCAGCAGCGCCGCGTTCCCGGGCACCTCGCCGAGCACGGTCGGCTCGTAGAAGAACCCGGTCCGCTGGGGCGCCTGCCCGCCGGTGACCGTGCGGGCGCCGGTCTGCTGGGCGTCGGCGACCAGGGCGGCGACCTTGTCCCGGCTCTCCGCGTTGACCAGCGGGCCGAGGTCGACGCCGTCGTGGTGACCGGGCCCGATGCTGAGCGCGCTCATCCGGGCGGCGAAGGCCTCGGTGAAGTCCCGGGCGATCCCGGCCTGGACGTAGAAGCGGTTGGCCGCGGTGCAGGCCTCGCCGCCGTTGCGCATCTTCGCGATCATCGCCCCGTCGACGGCGGCGTCGAGGTCGGCGTCGTCGAAGACGAGGAACGGGGCGTTGCCGCCCAGCTCCATCGCGCAGCTGACCACGGTCCGCGCGGCACGCTCGAGCAGCACCCGGCCGACCTCGGTCGACCCGGTGAAGGAGAGCTTGCGGACCCGCGGGTCGTCGACCATCGCGCCCACCACCGCGCCGGAGCGCTTGCTGCTGACCACGTTGACCACGCCGGCCGGGACCCCGGCCTCCTCGAGGATCCGGGCGATCGCCAGCGCGGACAGCGGGGTCTCGCTGGCCGGCTTGAGCACCACCGTGCAGCCCGCGGCCAGGGCCGGGCCGATCTTGCGGGTGGCCATCGCCAGCGGGAAGTTCCACGGGGTCACCAGCACCGCGACGCCGATGGGCTGGCGCAGGGTGAGGATCCGGTTGCCGCCGTTCGGCGCGGTCTGCACGGTGCCGTGCAGCCGCACCGCCTCCTCGGCGTACCAGCGGAAGAACTCGGCGGCGTACGCGACCTCGCCCCGGGCATCGACCAGGGTCTTGCCGTTCTCGACGACGTCGAGCAGCGCCAGCTCCTCGGCCCGCGCGGTCATCAGCTCGAACGCACGACGCAGGATCTCGCCGCGCTCCCGCGGAGGCATCTTCGCCCACGCGGGCAGCGCGCGCTGTGCTGCCTCGACGGCGGCGAGCCCGTCCTCGACGGTCGCCGAGGCGACGCTCGCGACCACCTGCTCGGTCGCCGGGTCGACCACGTCGATGACGGCACCGTCACCGGACTCGACCCAGGCGCCGTCGATGAACAGGCCGCGCGGGACCGCCGCCAGCACGTCGTCCACCGGGGGGCTCACTGTCTGCGTCATTGCGTTCTCCTTCTTCTGCGGGCTTCTAGTAGGGATTCGTGACGACCAGGTCCTGGGCCGGGAACAGGGTGAGGATGCGGGGGCCGTCCTCGGTGACGACGACCTCCTCCTCGATGCGCGCGGCCGAGAACCCGTCGTCGGCGGGGCAGTAGGTCTCCAGCGCGAACACCATTCCGGGCACGATCTCGACCGGGTTCTCCAGGCTGTTGAGCCGGCTGATGATCGGCCGCTCGTGCAGCCCGAGCCCGAGACCGTGCCCGAACTGGAGGCCGAACGCGGCCATCTCGTCGGGGAACCCGAACTCGGTCGCCGCCGGCCAGACCCGGGCGATGTCGTCGGTGCCGACGCCGGGCTTCACCATCTCGATCGCGGCGTCCATCCACTCCCGCGCCCGGGTGTAGGCCGAGCGCTGGCTGGCCGTCGAGGAGCCCACGCTGAACGTCCGGTAGTAGCAGGTCCGGTAGCCGTTGTAGCTGTGGATGATGTCGAAGAACGCCTGGTCGCCGGGCCGGATGATCCGGTCGGAGAAGTTGTGCGGGTGCGGGTTGCACCGCTCGCCGGAGACCGCGTTGATCGCCTCGACCTGGTCCGAGCCCTGCTCGTAGAGCCGCTTGTTCGCCAGCGCGACGATGTCGTTCTCCCGGATGCCGGGCTTGAGCTGCTCGACGATCTCCTGGTAGACCCCGTCGACCATCGCGGCGGCCTGGGTGAGCAGCATGATCTCGTCGGCCGACTTGACCAGCCGCGCGTCGAGCATCGCCTGCTGGACGTCGACGACGACCAGACCCTGACGCTGCATCTCGAAGAGGAACGCCGGCTCCACGATGTCCACGCCGACCGGCTGACCGGCGAGCCCAGCGTCGGCGAGCATCCCCTTGATCTCCCGGACCGCCGACTCCATCAGCCCGGCGTCCGGGGCGATCGCCCCGCGCAGGCCGAGCATCCCGGCCCGGCAGTCCTCCGGGCGTAGCCACGGCGAGTAGAGCTGGTGGTGCCGCGCGGCCGAGCCGAAGTCCCAGAGCACCGGCTCCCGGCCCCGTGCCAGCAGCGCGTACCGGGTCATCTTGTCGCCTAGCGCGCCGCCGATCCAGGTCTGCGTGGTGTAGCGGATGTTGTAGAAGTCGAAGAGCAGGAACGCGGCACACTCGCTGCTCTCCAGGGCCGCCTTGGCCCGCTCGAGCCGGTAGCGGCGCAGCCGGTCGAAGTCGACCCGCTGCTCGTAGTCCACGCCCGTGTGGCCGGGCGCTGGCATCGGCCTGCTCATCGGCCGCTCAGGCCGTCGTCCACGACGACGTCCTCGGGAACAAGCTCCATGCCGGAGCGGCGAGCCTGCTCCAGGACGAGCGTCGCGAAGTCGTCGGCGACGTGACCGGCGCCGATCGCCGACGCGACCAGGTTCTCCGCGGCCGAGGCGACCGGCATCGGCACGCCCAGCTCGTGACCGGCCTCCAGGCCCAGGGTGAAGTCCTTGAGCAGCAGCGGCATCGTGAACGTCGGCGTGAAGTCCAGGTTGACGAGGGCCGGCGACTTGTACCGGCTGAAGACCGAGCCCATCACCGAGTCGTTGAGGAACTCCAGGAACGCGGCCCGGCTGGCTCCGCCCTTCTGGGCGAGCAGGGTGATCTCGGAGAGCGACTGGATGACCACGCCGAGGAAGACGTTGTGGCAGATCTTCACCAGCCGGGCGACCTCGCCCTCACCGACGTAGGTGACGCCCTTGCCCAGCGGCAGCAGCACCGGCTCGACCTCGTCGAAGACCTCGCGCTCGCCGGAGACGGCCATCGTCATCTCGCCGACGGCGACGACCTTCGGGTTGCCGCTGACCGGCGCGGCCAGCATCGCGGTGCCGCCCTTCTCCGCGGCGGCGCGGACCTCGGCCGAGGCCGCGACCGAGACGGTGGAGCAGTCCACGACCACCTTCGGGGCCAGCTGCGGGTTGCTCAGCACGCCCTCGTCGCCGGTCATCACCTGGAGCAGGTCCTGGGAGGCCGACACCATGCTGAAGACGATGTCCCGGCCGGCCAGCTCGGCGGGCGAGTCGACCGCGACCGCGCCCCGGTCGACCGCCGGCTGGGTCTTGGACCGGGTCCGGTTGTAGATCGCGACGTCGTAGCCCGCGTCGATCAGGCGGATGGCGAGCTGGAGGCCCATGCGGCCGGCGCCGATCCAGCCGATGGTCGGACGCTCGTCGGAGAAGAGGCTCATCTGATTCCTTTCGTTGCAATCGTTTGCAGACTCATTCTCCGTTCTCCGCTTCGCGAATGTCAAGGCTACGGCCGTCGGAGACTGCATGTCGATTGCAGTACGGCGGGCGCTCAGTCGTGCGCGTGCAGCGGCTTGCCGGCCAGCGCCAGGAACGCCTCGCCGAGCGCCTCGTCCTGGGTCGGGTGCGCGTGCACCAGCCCGGCCACGTCCTCCGGGTAGGCCTCCCAGGCGACGGCCAGCTGGGCCTCCCCGATCAGCTCGCCCACGCGGGCGCCGACCAGGTGGACGCCGAGCACCGGACCACCTCGCTGCCGGACGAGCTTGACGAACCCGGTGGTGCCCAGGATCTGGCTCTTGCCGTTCCCGCCGAGGTTGTAGCTGACCGTCTCGACCTCGTCGCCGTGCACCGCGCGTGCCTGCGCCTCGGTGAGCCCGACCGAGGCGACCTCGGGATCGGAGTAGGTCACCCGGGGGATCGACGACTCGGGCACCGGCACCGGGTCCAGGCCGGCGAGGGTCTCGGCGACGAAGATGCCCTGCTGGAAGCCGCGGTGCGCGAGCTGCAGGCCGGGCACGATGTCACCCACCGCGTAGACCCCGGGCACCGTCGTGCGCAGGGTCTCGTCGACCTTCACGAAGCCCCGGTCCAGCTCGACGCCGACGTCGTCGTAGCCCAGGTCGGCGGTCCGCGGGCCGCGTCCGACCGCGACCAGCAGCTGGTCGGCGACCAGCTCGGTCCCGCCCTCGAGGACGACGGTCACCGCGTCCGCGGTCTGCGCGACCGACGCCACCCGGGCGCCGGTCCGCACACCGATGCCACGCTTGGTGAAGGCGCGCTGCAGCGCCTTGCCGATCGCCTCGTCCTCGTTGGGAACCAGCGACGGCAGCGCCTCGACCACGGTCACCTCGGCGCCGAAGGAGCGCCACACGCTGGCGAACTCCACCCCGATGACTCCTCCACCGAGGACGACCACCCGCTCGGGGACATGGTCGAGGGCGAGCGCCTCGGTGGAGGAGAGAATGCGCCCGCCGAGCTCGATGCCCGGCACCGAGCGGGCGTAGGACCCAGTGGCCAGCACCACCGCACGCGACGCGCGGTGGGTGTCCTCGCCGACCCGCACGGCGTCCGCGGCGACCAGGGTGCCGCGCCCGGCGACGACGGTGATGCCGCGGCTGGCGACCAGGCCGCGCAGGCCCTGGTGCAGCCGGTCGACGACGCCGTCGCGGTAGGCGTGCACCGCCGGGACGTCGACGCCGTCGAAGCTCGCGCGGATCCCGAACCGGTCCGCCTCGCGGGTGGCATCGGCGACCTCGGCCGCGTGCAGCAGCGCCTTGGTCGGGATGCAGCCATTGTGCAGGCAGGTGCCGCCCAGCTTGTCCTCCTCGACCAGCGTGACGCTGAGCCCGAGCTGGGCGGCGCGCAGCGCGGCGGCGTACCCGCCGGAGCCGCCACCGAGGACGACGAGGTCGGAGGTGGTCTCAGCCATCAGCTGCCTCTCTCTACAGCAGGATCCGGAGCGGGTTCTCGACGATGGCGAGGAACGCCCTCATCCAGATCGCCGCGGTCGCCCCGTCCACCGGGCGGTGGTCGACGGCCAGGGTCACGTGCAGCACCTGGGCGACCACGACCTCGCCGTCGGCGACCACGGGCTCGGGACGCGCGGCGCCCACGGCGAGGATCGCCGCCTGCGGCGGGTTGATGATCGCGGCGAAGTCCTCGGTGCCGTACATGCCGAGGTTGGTGATCGAGATGGACCCGCCCTCGAGCTCGTCCTGCCGCAGCCGCCGGTCCTTGGCCCGCGCGATCAGGTCCGCGGTGGCCGCGGCGACCCGCGAGACCGACAGGCCGTCGACGCCGCGGACGACCGGCGTGACCAGGCCGCCGTCGGTGGCCACCGCGACCGCGACGTCGACGTTCTCGAAGTGCCGGATCGAGTCCTCGTTCCACTGCACGTTCATCGCCGGCACCTCGGCGTGCGCCTGCGCGATCGCCTTGACCAGCAGGTCGTTGACGGAGACCTTGCTGGCCGCGCCCTCGTTGAGCTGCTGCCGCAGGGCGAGCAGCGCGTCGACCCGGGCGCTGCCGCGCACGTAGAAGTGCGGCACCGTCTGCTTGCTCTCGGTCAGCCGGCGGGCGATGGCCTGCCGCATCCGGCTGTTGGGCTCGTCGGTGAACGACGCCGGCCCACCCGGCGCAGGCCCACCGAGCACGCGGCCGTCCGAGGAGGCGGCGCCGACGGGAACCTCCGGCGTCGGCGCCGCCACGGCCGGCGGAGGGAGAGCCGCGGCCGCCTCGACGTCCACCCGGCGAATCCGGCCGCGGGGGCCCGTGCCGGTGAGGGTGGACAGATCCAGGCCCCGCTCGCGCGCCAGCCGGCGCGCCAGCGGGCTGGCGAACAGGCGCACGACGTCGGTCGTGGCCTCGGGTCCGGGCGCGACCGGCTGCGCAGCTGCGGGCTCGGCCGTGGGCTCGGGTTGCGCCTCCGCCTCGGGCTGAGGTGCGGCGTCGGCGCCGAGCGAGGCGATCACCGCCTCGACGTCCGCGGCCGCCTCGCCCCCGGTCCCCCAGATGGCGATCGGCGCGCCCACCGGCACGGTCGAGCCCGCTTCGACGAGCACCCGCAGCAGCACGCCCGGCTGCTCGGCCTCGACGTCGACGACGGCCTTGTCGGTCTCCACCGTGACGATCGGCTCGCCGGCCTGGTAGGGCTGGTCGACGCCGACGTTCCACGAGTCCAGGACGGCCTCGACCAGGTTCGCGGAGATCTCGGGCATCCGCAGGATCTCGGGCACGCTCACTCCCCTCCGAGCTCGCGCAGCTTGGCGACGACCTCGTCGGTCGAGGCGTAGGCGGCCCGCTCCAGCACCTTGCTGATGCTCGGCGAGGCCTCCTTGCCGGTGACCCGCTCGACCGGGGCGTCGAGCCAGTCGAAGAGGCGGCGCTGGATCTCGTCGGCCAGCCATCCGCCGTACGACGTGCCGACGGCGCCCTGCTCGGCGATCAGCACGTTGTTGGTCTTCTGGATCGAGGCGGTGATCGTGTCCCAGTCGAGGCTGGCGCGGTCGAGCCAGCGCAGGTCGATCACCTCGGCGTCAACGCCGGTCTCCTCGACCGCCTCCAGCACCCGCGGGGTCATCGCCAGGTAGGTGAGGATGGTCAGCGCCGAGCCCTCGCGACGGACCGCGGCCTTGCCCACGGGCAGGTAGTGGTCGAAGTCGTCCGGGAGGCCCGGGCCGGTGGAGGCGTAGAGGTCGACGTGCTCGAGGACGACGACCGGGTCGTCGCAGGCGAGCGCGGTGTTGAGCAGGCCGACGTAGTCGAACGGCGTGGACGGCGCCACGATCCGCCAGCCGGGCGCGGTGGCGAAGACACCGGCCGGGTCCATCGAGTGCTGCGAGCCGTAGCCGGTGCCCTGGGCGACCTTGCTGCGCAGCACGAACGGGACCGTGCCGTCGCCGCCGAACATGTGGCGGGCCTTGCCGATCTGGTTGAAGAGCTGGTCCGCGGCGACCCACATGAAGTCGGCGTACATGAACTCGACGATCGGCCGGAACCGGCCGTCCATGGCCATGCCGCCGCCGAGCCCGGCGAACGCGTTCTCGGAGATCGGCGTGCCCAGCACCCGGTCCGGGAAGGCCTCCTTGAGCCCGCGGGTGGCGCCGTTGGTGCCGCCGTTGAGGCGGTGCACGTCCTCACCCATCACCACGACGCGGGGGTCGGTCTCCAGCCGCCGGCCCATCGTCCGCGCCACCGCGTCGATGAACTTGACCTCCTGGAGCGCGCCGGCGAAGTCCTCGGTGTCGGTGAAGGTGATGCCCTCGAGCTCGCGCAGGTCGCCGCGCACGCCGGTGTCGACGAAGTCGGGATCGGGCCACTCGGCCGGCTTGATCCGGCGCTCGCCGGGCTTGCCGTCCGGCAGCGGCTCGAGGATCGTCGCGCCGAGCCCGGCCATCAGCTCCTTGGCGCGGGCGACGGTCTCCTCGGCCTGCTTGCGGGTGAGGATCTTGCGGCGCACCAGGTGCCCGGCGGTCGCGTCGAGCGGGTCGCGGGCCCGCCACTCGGCTTCCTCCTCCTTGCTGCGGTACCGGAACGCCGAGCCGGGGAACGGGCCGTTCTGGTGGAAGTACCGGTAGACGTCGGCCTCGATGAGGGTCGCGCCCTTGCCGGCGCGCATGTACGCCAGCGCCTCCTGGGTGGCGAGGTGGACGGCCAGCGGATCCATCCCGTCGACCTTCCAGCTGCGGAGGCCGAACCCGGGGCCCCGGCCGGACAGCCGCGGCTCGGCGGTCACCTCGGAGACGTGGGTCGACACGGCGTACTGGTTGTTCTCGACGAAGAAGCAGATCGGCAGCTTCCAGGCGCCGGCCAGGTTGAAGGTCTCCAGGGTCGATCCGATGTTGATGGCGCCGTCGCCGAAGTAGGTGATCGCGACCGCGTCGGTGCCCGCGTTGCGGTGGGCCCAGGCGGAGCCGGCAGCCAGCGGGACCCCGCCTCCGACGATGGCGTTGGTGCCGATCGCGCCGGCCTCGTGCCACTGCAGGTGCATGCTGCCGCCGCGCCCGTGACTGAACCCCTGGTCGAGCCCGCAGATCTCCCGGAGCGTGCGCAGCAGCACGTCGCGCACGTCGTCGGGGAAGGGCTGCGTCGGGTCGATCCCCTTCGGGTGCAGGTGGGAGAGCACCTTGGCGAGGAACTGGTGGTGGCCGCGGTGCGAGCCGTTGACCGTGTCCTGGCTGGTGAGCCCGTAGCAGGAGCCGACCGCGCCGCCCTCCTGGCCGACGCTGGAGTGCGCGGGGCCGTGGATGAGGCCCTCGCCGGCGAGCTCGAGGACGTACTCCTCGAACGTCCGGATCAGCACCAGCTGGCTGTACATGCCGGTCAGCAGGTCCGGGCTGGCGGCGTCCCAGTCCGCCTTCGTGACGGCCAGCTCGGTCCAGCCGGCGTTCGGCTCGAGCGCGTGGTGTGCGGGCAACGGAGGAGCTCCTTCGCAAGATCGTGTGCCCTGACCATCGCACACAAATGGATCCATTCTCAAGATGTCTCTCGACATTTCTCGGGAGATCGTCCAGGCTGAGCGTCACAGATGGATCCATAGGAGGGCTCTTGTCATGACACTGCCCGGGCTGCAGCGGCTGGACCACGTCGGCTTCACCGTCCCCGACCTCGACGAGGCGCACGCCTGGCTGGTCGACGTGCTGGGGTGCGAGTACCTGTACTCGCTCGGGCCGTTCCGTGCCGACGACGACTGGATGGCCGAGCACCTCGACGTGGACCCGCGCACGGTGATGCGGCGGTTGCGCTTCTACCGGTGCGGGGGCCAGGCCGTCTTCGAGGTCTTCGAGTACGACGCCGAGCCGCAGCGCACCAGCCCGCCGCGCAACAGCGACGTGGGCGGCCACCACGTCGCTCTGTACGTCGACGACCTCGACGTCGCGGTGGCGTACCTGCGCGAGCGGGGCGTCCGGGTCCTCGGCGAGCCGACCGTCAGCAAGGGACCGTCCGAGGGTCAGCGCTGGGTCTACTTCCTGGCGCCCTGGGGCATGCAGTTCGAGCTGGTCTCCTATCCTGGCGGCAAGGCGTTCGACCACCATCCGGCCAGGTACCAAGGGGATCCGCTGTGACCGAGAGCGTCGCCAGCCGGCGGATCGCGGGGATCCTGCGCGAGGAGATCCTGGCCGGCAAGCTCACCCCCGGGACCCGGCTGCACCAGGACGAGATCGCCGCCCGGCTGGGCAGCAGCCGGCTGCCGGTACGCGAGGCGCTGCGGATCCTGGAGAACGACGGGCTCGCCAAGACGACCCCGAACCGGGGCGCGCGGGTGCCGGCCCTGACGCTGGAGGACGTCAACGTCTACTACCGGATGCGCGAGCGGCTCGAGCCGCTGACCCTGGCCGAGAGCCTGCCGCACCTGACCGACGAGCAGGTCGAGGCGATGCAGCGGATCCAGGAGGAGATCGAGAGCCAGGACGACGTCAACCGGTTCCTGGTGCTCGACCGCGAGTTCCACCTGACCAGCTACGCCGGCTGCCCCAGCGAGCACCTGCTCGACACCACGGTCCGGCTCTGGAACGCCACCCAGCACTACCGGCGGGCGTTCATGCAGCTCGACGGCGGCAACCGCGCGGCCATCGTGAACGCCGAGCACCGGCTGCTCCTCGACGCCGTCCGGCGCCGGGACGCCGAGGACGCCGAGCGCTACCTGACCGGGCACATCCGGCGTACGCGGGTGGAGCTCACCCGGCACCCCGAGCTCTTCGAGCGGGACTGACGCCGGCGCTCGCCGGTCACACCGCGGCGTCGGGGAAGGCGATGACCGACAGGAACCGGATCGGCACCTGCACCAGGTTCACCGGTCCGTGCACGCCCTCGCCGTCGAACTGGAGCGAGTCGCCGGCGCCGAGCCGGTACGTCGACCGGCCGTGCCCGTAGTCCATCTTCCCCTCGAGCATGTAGATGAACTCGGTGCCGGGATGCTGGAAGAGGGGGTAGCTCTCGCTCTTCTCGGTCAGGGTGACCAGCAGGCACTCCAGGCGCTTGTGCTCGCCGCGCAGGGTCCCGAGCAGCTGGTACTCGTGGCCCGCCTGGGAGCCGTTGCGGACGATCTTGGTACCCCGGTTCGCCTTGACGTACGACGCCGGCCGCTCGGTGTCCGCGCCGCGGAGCAAGGAGGTCACCGGGACGTCGAGGCCGCGGGCCAGGGCGGCCAGGGTGCCGAGGCTGCAGGAGGTCTGCGCGTTCTCGATCTTCGACAGCATCGCCTTGGAGATGCCGATCTCCGCGGAGAGCTCCGCGATCGACAGGCCGCGGTGGGTGCGCAGGTCCCTGACGTTGCGGGCGATGGCGACCTCGAGCTCGAGAGACTCCAGCTGCTCGCCCGAGCCGCGGCTGCGTGCGATGCCCGACCGGTTGCGGAGGAGGCTCTCGTCCTTGTCGGTCACGTCACGCAGGATACTCAGCCCGCGAGGTCCCGGAGGACGGTCACCAGGGCATCGACACCGGCCTCGCAGTCCGCGTCCTCCGCGTGCTCGAGCGGGGAGTGCGAGACGCCGGTGGGATTGCGCACGAAGAGCATCGCGGACCGCACCCCGTGGCTGGAGAGCACGCCCGCGTCGTGACCGGCACCGGTCCCGATCACCGGCACGCCGTCCAGGAGCGCCGCCAGGGACCGGGCCAGGTCGGGGTCGAAGGCGGTGTCGGCGGTGTAGGACTCCTCGACCGCGGTCGTCCCGAGGCGCGCTTCGAGCCCGGGCACGATCCGCAGCACCGCCGCCTCGTCCGCGCCGCGCGCGTCGAGCCAGCCGGTCACCGCCGAGGGGATCGCGTTGACCCCGTTCGGCAGCACCCGGACCTTGCCGACGGTGGCCACGCACCCGTGCGCGGCCGCCTCCTCGCGTGCCGCCGTGATGAGCGCCGCGAGCTGGAGCATCGGGTCGTGACGGTCGGCCAGCCTGGTCGTGCCCGCGTGGTTCGCCTCGCCCTCGAAGTCGAAGCGCCAGCGCCCGTGGGGCCAGATCGACGACCCGACGGCGACCGGGTGCTCGGTGTCGGCCAGCCAGCGCCCTTGCTCGACGTGCAGCTCCACGAACGTACCGATGCGGGCGAGCGCCTCGTCGTCGCGCCCGTACGACGAGGTCGACCGGCCGGCCGCGCGCAGTGCCTCGGCCATCGTCAGTCCGTCGCCGTCGCGGAGGGACAGCGCCCGGTCGGCCGGGAGAGCGCCGGTGAGGACCCGCGAGCCGGCGCACGCGATGCCGAAGCGGGCACCCTCCTCGTCGACGAAGTTCGCGACCGCGAGCGGACGCGCGGGGGTGAAGCCGTCCGCTCGCAGCCTGGCTACGGCAGCCAGCGACGAGGCCACCCCGAGCGGCCCGTCGTAGCCGCCCCCGTCGGGCACCGAGTCGAGGTGCGACCCGGTGACCACGCCCGGGTCGCCCGCGGCACGGGCCGCATCGGGGTCGCCCCACCACGCCCACTGGTTGCCGACCCTGTCCTCGACGACCTCCAGACCGAGCGCCTCGGCCTCGCCGCGGAACCACGCGCGCAGGGTGGCGTCCTCGGCGGTCCAGGCGAAGCGGCGGTAGCCACCGCTCTCCCGGGATCTGCCGACCTCCGCGATCTCCTCGAGGAGCCGGACGACCCCGCTCACGCGGAGGTCACCGCATCTCCCCCGCGCCGACGTACGGGTGCAGGCTGCGCAGCGGCTTGCCCTCGGCGAAGCGCTCGAGCCGGAAGTCCGCGGCCGGGATGTCCGGGTCGGTGCTGTCCCCCTCGAGGAGCAGCTCCGCGACCAGGTCGCCGACCGCCGGGCTCATCTTGAACCCGTGACCGGCGAACCCGGCACACAGCGTCAGCCCCTGGATCTCGGCGAGCGGCTGGATCACGGGGTTCCAGTCCGGCGGGACGTCGTACACGCCCGCGTAGGTGTGGGTCACTCCCGGGTCGGGGAAGCCCGGGAAGCGGTGCATCACCTTCTCGCCGTACTTCTCGATCGACGCCTCGCTGGCGACGTTCGAGTAGTGGTCGGGGTCGACGAACTTGTTCTCGGGAGCGTCGTGGTCGCTGTTGCCGACCAGGAACTGACCCGAGCCCTCGATCCGGCAGTACTGCAGGCTGACCAGGTCGGAGATGACCGGGAGGTCGGTGAGCGGCTCGCCGGCGTCGACGATCAGCAGCTCGGACCGGTAGGCGTCGCAGGGGAAGTCGATCCCGACCCCGGCGAGCAGCGCCTTCGACCACCAGCCGGCCGCGACGATCACGTCGTCCGCCTCGATCCGCTCACCGGTCGTCAGCTCGACGCCGACGGCCTTGTCGCCGCTGGTCAGGATGCGCGCGACCGCGGCCCGCTGCTTGATCCTCGCGCCGTTGTCGCGCGCGACCTGGCCGAAGTGGAGGCCGAGCTGGGTCGCGTCCGCGAACCCGCCCCGGTGCTCGAACGCCGCCGCGGCGATGTCGCTCGTCTCCAGGTACGGCCACCTGGCGGCCAGCTCGTCGACCGCGATCATCTCGGTCTCGATGCCGAGGCCCTGCTGCATCGCGATGTTGGCCTCGAGGGGCTCGGCGTTGTCGTCGCCGACGATGACGCTGTAGCCGACCTGGCGGAAGCCGATGTCGCTGCCGAGGGCCTCGATGGTGGGCACGCTGTTCCAGGAGAGCTTCGCGATGGACGGCACCCCGTAGTGCGCACGCACGATGCCGCTGGACTTGCCCGTGCCGCCGTCGCAGAGCAGCGCGCGCTCGAGGACGAGGACGTCACTGATGCCCCGCTGGGTGAGGGCCCGCGCGATCGACAGGCCGATGAGCCCGCCGCCGACGACGATGACCTTGCGCCCCGCCATCTCAGAAGCCCCCGTCCTGGCCGGGGATCCAGCTGGTGCCCGCGAGCGGGACCTTGGCCATCGCCGCGGCCTCGATCGAGATCGCGACCAGGTCCTCGGGCTCGAGGTGCGTGACGTGGGCCTTGCCGCAGGCGCGGGCGACGGTCTGGGCCTCCATCGTGAGCACGCGCAGGAAGTTCGCCAGCCGGCGACCGCCCTCCTCGGGGTCGAGGTTGCGCTGCAGCTCCTCGTCCTGGGTGGTGATGCCCGCCGGGTCCTGGCCCGCCTGGAACTGGTCGTAGAAGCCGGCCGCGGATCCCAGGCGCGCGTACTCGGTGTCGTACCGCGGGTCGTTGTCGCCGAGCGCGATCAGCGCGGCCGTCCCGATGGCGACGGCATCGGCCCCCAGCGCGAGGCACTTCGCCACGTCGGCTCCGTTGCGGATGCCGCCCGAGACGATCAGCTGGACGCCGTCGGGCTTGCGGTGCAGACCCAGCTCCTGCAGCGCCTGCACCGCGAGCGGGATGGCGGCGAGCGTCGGGATGCCGACGTGCTCGATGAAGACCTCCTGGGTGGCGGCGGTGCCGCCCTGCATCCCGTCGACGACCACGACGTCCGCGCCGGCCTCGACCGCGAGGCGGGTGTCGTAGTACGTGCGGGTCGCGCCGACCTTGACGTAGATCGGCTTCTCCCCGTCGGTGATCTCGCGCAGCTCCGCGATCTTGATCGCGAGGTCGTCGGGACCGGTCCAGTCGGGGTGCCGCGAGGACGACCGCTGGTCGATGCCGACGGGCAGGGTGCGCATCCCCGCGACCCGCTCCGAGACCTTCTGGCCCAGCAGCATCCCGCCGCCACCGGGCTTGGCGCCCTGGCCGAGCACCACCTCGATGGCGTCGGCCCGCCGGAGGTCGTCGGGGTTCATCCCGTAGCGGTTCGGGAGGTACTGGTAGACGAGCGTCTTGGAGTGACCGCGCTCCTCGGGCGTCATGCCCCCGTCGCCGGTCGTGGTCGAGGTGCCCACGGCGGAGGCGGCGCGACCGAGCGCCTCCTTCGCGTGCGCACCCAGGGCGCCGAACGACATGCCCGCGATCGTCACGGGGATGTCGAGGTGCAACGGGTACTTCGCGTTCCGGCCGCCGAGCACGACGTCGGTGCCGCACCTCTCGCGGTACCCCTCCAGCGGGTAGCGCGACATCGACGCACCGAGGAAGAGCAGGTCGTCGAAGTGCGGGAGGGCGCGCTTGGCGCCCCACCCGCGGATGTCGTAGATGCCGGTCTCCGCCGCCCGCTGGATGGCGGCGATCGTCGTCCGGTCGAAGGTGGCGGACTCGCGGAGGCCTCGTCGGGCGCGCTCGTCGGGGGTGAGGGTCATGGGATTCCTAGTACGAGTTGTCGGCGTGGAAGTGGTAGAGCGTGCGTGCGGAGCCGAAGCGCTTGTACGACGCGGGGTCGTCGTCGGGGTAGCCGGCTGCCTTGAGCAGGCCCTCCAGCTCCTCGAGGTGCTCGGGACGCATCTCCTTCTCGACGCAGTCGGCGCCGAGCGACCGGGCCGTGCCGCGCAGGTAGATCCGGGTCTCGTAGATCGAGTCCCCGAGCGCGTCGCCGGCATCCCCGCGTACGACGAGTCGTCCCGCCTGGGCCATGAAGGCCGTCATGTGCCCGGTGTCGCCACCGACCACGATGTCGATCCCCTTCATGGAGATGCCGCAGCGGGCGCCGGCGTCGCCGCCGATCACGAGCAGGCCGCCTCGACCGGTGGCGCCCGCGGACTGCGAGGCGCTGCCGGTGACGTGGACGACGCCGCTCATCATGTTCTCCGCGACGCCGGTCCCGGCATTGCCCTCGATGGTGACCTCGGCCTGCTTGTTCATGCCGGCGGCGTAGTAGCCGCAGTGACCCTGGATCGTGACCTTGACCGGGGCGTCCAGGCCGACCGCGACGCTGTGCGCGCCCTGGGGTCCGGCGATGACGATCTCGCCGGACAGGCCGGGTGCGTGCAGGGCCTGGTTGACCTCGCGGAGCGGGGTGCGGGTCAGGTCGTAGGTGGTCATGCCGGAACCTCCTGCCGGGCCCAGTGGTAGACGACCTCGGGCTCGGGCTCCCAGAGCTTCGCCTTCTCGACACCGGGCAGGTGCGCGAGGGCACGGAACTCGCTGGCCATCGCGACCCAGTCGTCGGTCTCGGCGATGATCGCCGGCTTGCACGCGATCGCGTCGCGCACCACGGCGAAGGAGTCCCGGTTCGAGACCAGCAGCGTGTAGAAGCCGTCGAACGTCGTGGTCAGGTCGGTCAGCGCCTCGTCGACGCCGGCGCCGCCGGAGAGCCGGTGGGCGACGAACCGGGCGCCGACCTCGGTGTCGTTCTCGGAGTCGAACACGACGCCGTCGCGCACCAGGTCGCGGCGGATCGTCGCGTGGTTGCTGAACGATCCGTTGTGCACCAGGCACTGGTCGGGCCCGACGGCGTACGGGTGCGCACCGCTCGGGGTGACCGCGGACTCGGTCGCCATCCGGGTGTGGCCGACGCCCTGCCAGCCCTGCGCCTGCGCGAGCCCCCAGGACTCGGCGAGGTCGCGCGGCGAGCCGACGCCCTTGAGCACGGTCAGGTCGTGGCCGAAACCGGCGACCAGAGCGTCGGGGTACGCCGCCCTGCTGGCGTGGACCAGCTCGTCGAGCTCGACGGTCGCGGTGAGGACGTAGGTCCGGTCGAGCCTGGTGGCCGTCACCGGCGAGCCGAGCACCTCGCTCACGCGCGTCTCGACGGCAGCCAGGTCGTCGGCGACCTCGAGCAGCGACACGCTGCAGGTCCCCGCGGGCGACCACCGCGGGTCGCCGTACACGGAGACGCCGGCGGAGTCGCTCCCCCGGTCCTCCATCTCGCACAGCATGCCGGTGAGCAGCTCGCCGAGCCGTGGGTAGAGCTCGGGGTTGCGCAGGTGCAACCCGACGATTCCGCACATGGTGGTCTCTCCTCCGAGTCCTAGAAAGCGGTGAGGTAGCGGTCGTGCTCCCAGGGGGAGACCGCAGCGTGGTAGGTGAAGAACTCGTCCTTCTTGAGTCCCGCGAAGTACTCCGAGACGCCCTCGCCGGCCGCGTCGAGCGTGCCGCGGACGACCTTGTCGTCCTCGAACGCCTCCACCGCGTGAAGCAGCGTCGGCGGGAAGTGGGTGTCGGGACCGCTCCCGATCGCACCCAGCTCGAGCCCGCGCTCGACACCGTCCAGCCCGGCGGCCACGGCGGCGGCGATGGCGAGGTAGGGGTTGGCCGAGCCGTCGCCGCCGCGCAGCTCGATGCGCTGGTCGTCCGGGATGCGCACGTAGTGGGTCCGGTCGTTGCCGCCGTACGTCGGCTGCTTGGGCGCCCAGGTCGCCCCGCTGGCGCTCGACGCCACCGCGCCTGTCCGCTTGTAGGAGTTCACGGTCGGCGCGATCACGGCCTGCAGGGCGGTGGCGTGCTCGAGGATCCCGGCGACGAAGGAGTAGGCCGTGCCCGACAGCCCGAGTCCGATCGTGTCGGTCTGCTCGCCGTGGCGCGGGAAGACGGGCGACCCGGTCGCGGTGTCCCGCAGCGACAGGTGCAGGTGCAGGCCCGAGCCGGTCCGGTTCGCGAACGGCTTGGGCATGAAGGTCGCGATCATCCCCCGCTCCTCGGCGAGGACGTTGAGGAGGTAGCGCAGGGTGACGACGCGGTCGGCGGTGGTCAGGGCGTCGGCGTAGGCGAAGTTCTGCTCGAACTGCCCGTTGCCGTCCTCGTGGTCGTTGGCGTAGTTGCCCCAGCCGAGCTCGTTCATCGCGGTGCTGATCGCGGTGAGGTGCTCGTACATCCGGGTGAGCCCGCGCGCGTCGTAGCAGGGCTGGTCCGCGACGTCGCTGGCGTCGGCCGGCACCAGGCGCCCGTCGTCGTCACGCTTGAGCAGGAAGTACTCCACCTCGGCGCCGGCGTACGGTGCGAAGCCCTGCGCGGCGGCGTTCTCGACGATGGACCTGAGGATGACCCGCGGAGCGAACGGCCACGGCTTCCCCTCGACGTGGGGGTCGCAGTGCACGATCGCCAGCCCTTCCTTGACGAAGGGGACCGGCGTGAACGAGGCGACGTCCGGGACCGCGATCAGGTCGGGGTCGTGCGGCTTCTGGCCGAGGGCGCCGGCGGCGTAGCCCGCGAAGCCCACGCCCTCGGTGGCCAGCTGCTCGAGCGCCTCGGCGGGGACGAGCTTCGCGCACGGCTTGCCGTTGAGGTCGACCATCATCGCCAGCAGGAACGTGATCCGGTGCTCCTGGACGAGTGCGGCCAGATCGCGGTGGGTCGTCATCGGCGTCTCCTGATTCCACTGTGATGAATCTATGTCTACTGTCAGTAGACACCTCGTAATCTACTTCCCCGACGGCCCGGGCGTCGAGCGCCGTACGTAAATTCCTTGTTTCGCCCGGGCCGCCGTGGGATCAGTCGTCCGCCTCCCCGGGCACCAGCGCCTGGATCTCCAGCGTCAGGTCGGTGGCATCGCCGATCAGCAGCGGGCCGCCAGGCGCCGACACGTTGCCGTCGACACCGAACGCGGAGCGGGAGACACGTGTCGAGGCACGGAACCCGAGCCGGAAGCTGCCGAGGTGGTCCTCGCCGTCACCGGTGAAGTACACGTCGAGGTGCACCGGCAGGGTCGTACCGCGGATGGTGAGGTCGCCGTGGAGCGTGTACCGATCACCGTCGGCGTCCAGGCCGGTCGAGGTGAACGTCGCCTGCGGGTGGCCGGCGGCGTCGAAGAAGTCCGCGCTGCGCAGGTGCTCGTCACGGGCGGCGACCCCGGTGGTGAGGGACGCGACGTCGATCGTGGCGGTCACCGTGGACTTGCGCAGGTCGTCGCCGACCTCGACGACGCCCGAGAACGCGCCGAACGTGCCTCGCACCCGCGCCGCGACGAAGCGGGTGGAGAACTCGATGGAGGAGTGCACGAGGTCGATGTCGTAACGACCCGGCCTGATGTCGATGCTCATCGCCGTCAGCCGATCTGCTTGCGCACGAAGGCGCCGATGCGCTCGATCGAGTCGATCGCCTCGGGCAGGAAGCTCGCGAACAGGAGCCAGGTGTGCGGAGCGCCCTCGGTGACGACCAGCTCCGACGCGGTTCCGGCCGCCAGGGCGCGCTCGTGGAACTGACGGGAGTCGTCGAACATGACCTCCTCGCTGCCCACCTCGACGAGGAGCGGAGGAAGCCCGGAGAGATCGCCGAACAGCGGGGAGACCAGCGGGTCACGCCGGTCGTGGTCGCCGAGGTAGCTGACGGCGAACCCCTCGAGCAAGGCGGCCGAGACGAACGGATCCCGGTCCGCGCGCTCGGTGTAGGAGGGCGCCGTCATGGTCATGTCGGTCCAGGCCGAGATCGGCACCGCCGCCGCGGGCAGGGGGATGCCCTCCTGCTTGAGCCGCAGCATCAGCGCTAGCGTCAGGCCACCACCGGCGGAGTCGCCGCTCACCACGAGCCGGTCCGCGCCCACCTCGGCGAGCACCGTCTGGTAGGCGGCCAGCGCCGCGTCGAGCGCGGCCGGGAACGGGTGCTCCGGGGCGAGCGGGTAGTCCGGGAGGTGGACGACGACGCCGGCCGCCTCGGCCAGCCTCGCCGCCAGCTCGCGGAACATGAGGACGTCGCCCTCGTTGTAGCCGCCTCCGTGGAAGTAGATCAGTGCTCGGTCCGCCCGCGACGACGGTGTCGTCACGGTCAGGCCGGGGAAGCCCTGCGCCGGGGTGACCACGGCCCCCTCGGGGACCGGGAACTGCTTCTCGCTCCACACCGCAACGGCCTCACGTCGGCGCACGGGCTCGGGCCTTTCGTCGTCGGGGACGAGGTCGGCCACGGTGCCCCACAGACGGTGCGCCCGGGCGAGCTCGTCACTCAGCTGCTTCTTCATGTGTCCTCCTGGGTTGGTGGGTTCGTGCCGTGCCGAACCGGGTGAAGACCGATGCCGCACGAGAAGAGGTTCTGGGGGTCCACGCGCCGCTTGACCGCACCAAGGCGATCGAGGTCGTCGACGCCGAACGCGTCACCGACGGCCGCCTGGCGCTCGTCGAGGTCGACGAAGTTGAGGTACGCCGGCCTGGCCGCGTGCTGGGACGCGGTGTCGGTCAGCAGCCTCGCGAAGGTGCGCCTGCCGGCCGAGCGCGCCCGGTCGTCGTCGAAGACGCCGACGGCTTGCAGCAGGAAGTCGCTGTCGCGGGCCGCGTAGCTCGCTGCCGGATTGGGCCTGGCGACGGCGCCGCCGGCATGCCGGACCTCGACGAACAAGGCCCCGCCCTCGACGGCCGCCGTCATCGCCGCCACGGTGCTCACATCGACCGACTCCAGCCAGCGGCCGGTGACGCAGACCGGCGTGGGTTCGTCGGGGTCGCGGGAGATCGTCGCTGCCTGCCGGAACGCGATCGGCCCGAACAGGTCCGCCTCCGGCCGCCGCCACGCACGCAGCCGGTCGACGTACGCGCGGGCCTCCGGCGAGTCCGTGGAGTGGCAGCCGCGGATGATCGCGCAGCGCCGGCCGCGGAAGGGCGCCGGGACCGCGTCGATGTCGGGAAAGGCGCTGACGTTGAAGGCACTGGTGAGCTCGGCCGGCGCGTCCTCGATCCAGCGGTGCCAGAGGGCGAAGACCTCGTCCGCGTCCTCGAGCGGGTACAGCAGGTTCCCGGCGTACACCCGGTCGACCGGCACGAGCGCGATCTCCATGGCCACGACCACGCCGAGGCTGCCCGCGCCGCCGCCCAGGAGCGCCCAGAAGAGGTCGGGCTCGGACAGCGCCGTCGCGACGACGACCTCCCCGTCCGCGAGGACGACCGTCAGCGATCTCACCGAGTCGACGGCCAGCCCGTGGTGGCGCGCCAGCCAGCCGATGCCGCCCCCGAGCGTGTAGCCGACCGCGCCGACCTGAGGGGAGGATCCGAGGAGCGGCGCCAGCCCGACGTCCTGAGCGGGACCGAGCACATCGGTCCACCGGGCGCCCCCGCCGACCCGCGCGACGGCCCGCCGCGGATCGACGTGCACCTGGCGCATTCCCCGGAGGCAGAGCAGTAGGGCTCGGTCCCCGGCCAGGGCGGCGGGCCCGTGCCCCGTCGCCTGGATCGCCACCTGCAGACCCTGGGCCCGAGCGGCTCGAACGGCCTCCACCACCTCTGCGGTCGTCGATGCCTGGGCCACGGCCGCCGGACGGTGCTGGAAGCTGCGGTTCCAGCCCGCGCTGGCGGCGTCGTACCGGGGGTCGCCTGGGCGGACGATCGACACTTCTGCTCCCCGTGTTTTAAGTAACAGTGAACAGTTGAAGTTTGCATCACCCCTACTGCAGGCGCAATCCCTGAGATAAATGAGATTTCAATGACTTAGGTGTTCACTTTGACGCAACACCGTGTCTATCGTGACCGTCGTCACATCGCCAACCATGAGGATGGTCATGACCAACTCAGCAGTTCACATCACGGCCTGGCGCCGCTGGGCGACCCAGCACCGCCTCGCCGCCGCCGTGGTCGCGGGCATCGTCGCCACGCACATCGGAACCGTCTTCGCGTTCTTCCTCGGCGGCCTCGGCCTCGCCCGGGTCGACTGGAGCACGGCCAACGGCGCGGTCTACATGCCGCTCGCGGGCGACGCGCACTTCAGCGACACGACCCGGTTCCTCTTCGGGACCGGCATGCACTACGTCGACGGGATCCTGTTCGCGATCATCTTCGCCGTCGCCTTCCACCCGCTGCTGCCGTTCAGGAGCACGCCCCACGGCAACATGGTCAAGGGTGTGGTCTTCGGGCTGATCCTCACGTTCGTGTCGCTGGTCATCCTGGCGCCGTACGTCTACGGCCCGGCGTTCGGGATGAAGTCCGGCATCGGCCCGGGCAGCGTCGGCTTCCTGGCCCACCACGCTCCCGGCGGCTGGGAGTGGACGATCGGCGCCGTGCTGTTCCACATCGTCTACGGCCTGCACCTCGGTCTGATCTACAACCCGACCGACGAGGAGGACCACAGCATCACCCGCGATCGTCAGGCCGTCCTGGCCGGAGCGTGACCTCGTCGCTGTCCGGGACCGAACGCGTGCGGCCCCGGACAGCGCTCGGAGCGTCCTCCGCACACGGCTCTTCCCCGACGCGCTGGGCCAGGATGCGCTCGACGACCGGCGCGAGGTAGTGATCGACGTAGAACGGCCCGCCGAGGTCCTGCCACTGCTCGACCGCCCTGATGAGGGCATCGCGCTCACGACTGGTGAGACCGCCCGGAGGCGTCCGTCCGTCAACCCGTCCGGTCACACGAAGCTGCCGTCCTCGAGGCGTTCCCTGACCGTGGTCAGGAACCGGCCGGCGGCGGCGCCGTCGATGATCCGGTGGTCGTACGTCAGAGCGAGGTGCGCCATCGACCGCACGGCGATCGTCTCCCCGAGGACCGCATCGGAGATGACGCAAGGACGTCTGACGATCGACCCCAAGCCGAGAGCTGCGGACTGGGGCAACGAGATGAGCGGGGTGTCGAAGAGCCCGCCCGTCCTGCCGTGGTCCGTGATCGTGAAGGTGGCCCCTTCGAGCTCGTCGGCGGAGATCCTGTTCGCCCGCGCCCGGGCGCTCAGGTCGGCGATCCGCCGGGACATCCCATGAAGGTTCAGGTCGTCGGCGTCGTAGATCACCGGTACGCGCGGACCACCCTCGGTGTCGACGGCGATGCCCAGGTGCGTCGCGTCGTGGAAGGTGATCGTCCCGGCGGCCAGGTCGGCCGAGGAGTTGATCGTCACATCGCGCTTCTGTGATCCTCTGGACCCGAACGTCACCCCGCGAACTCGGATGACCTCGAGCACCTCCAGAAACCCCCGCTGCGTGGCCCGGCTGGGGGATCGTCGACATGGACGCGGCGAACCACCACTCCAACAAGTGGGGCCGATCAGTTGTCGATCGAGATGATCCAGGCGCCCACACGGTTCCCCTCGGCGACGAACCCACCGTGGTTGTGCAGCGCGATCACGAACCCGGCGACCTTGTTGCCCGCGCAGCCGTGCGCCGGGTCACCGATGCGGACCATACCGGTCGACCGGCTGACGCCGATCGCGGCCATCGAGCTGCCACAGATCCGCACCTGACCCGCCCTGTCCGCGATCACCACTCCGTTGACCGTTGCGCCATCGATCTGGAGCGAGGCTCCGGGCGCGACGCCGACCGGTCCGCTGATCACGGCGCCGGGGGCGACACAGGTCGTCCCGGACAGCACGAGCAGTGGCAACGGGTACCAGCCCTTGACGGTCCGGCTGCACGCGAGCCCCTCGGCGGTGACGGTCAACGTGCCGGCCGCACCGACGAAGGTGTAGTTCGCTGCGCTCATCGCGTCGACACCCACCGTGATCGGATAGGCGCCCGGCGGACTGTCAGTGACCGCCGTCGTCGAAAGAGTCGGTACGCCGGACACGACCGCCGTCGTGTCGCTGTTGACGAAGCCGCTGATGGTCGCGGTCAGTGACGGGTTGGCGGCGCCCTGAGCGCGCGACTTGTCATCTGCCCTCACCGTCAGGAGGGCCTTGGCGATCGCGAACGCCCGCTCCTTGGTGGCGGCCTCGTAGGCGTCGTCACCCGCCTGCGACGCGGTGACCGAGCAGGTGCCGGCCGCCAGCACATGCAAACTGCCTGCTTCCGTCGCGGTGCAGACGTCCGGCGTGGACGACTCGTAGGTCACCGGCAACCCGGAGGACGCCGTCGCCCCCAAGGCGAGGTCGGCGTCGCCGTACGTGACGCCGGTCGGCGCGGGGAAGTCGACGGTCTGTGGCTGCCTGACCGAGTAGCTGATCGGGTCGGCGGTCGAGGCGCCGTACCCGACTCCTCCGGAGAAGCTGCCGCCGAGAGAGTGAGTGCCCGTCAGGCCGGACAACGAACAGGTGGTGGTGCCCTCCACGGCGTCGACGGGGACATCGGTGCAACCGGCGATCGGCGTCCCGCCGTCGGTGAACGTCACCGTGCCACCGGTCCGCGGGACCGGCGTCGTGGTCAGCGTGGCGGTTGCACCATCGGTGCTCAGCGCGGACGTCGTCGCCTTCGTGTCGACCGTGACCTTCGCCCAGATGTCGGCCTGGGCGACCTGGCTCTCCTCGGTCGAGAGCCGCCTGCCGAACGTGCCGTCCGGCTTCTCCCAGCCGAGCAGCTCGAAGTGCCAGATCAGGCCGTTGGCCGTAGTGGTCGCCGTCTTGGTCGGGAAGTCCCAGAGGTCGTCGCACGGCCTGGCCGACTCCTGGATCGTCGGATCGCACTGGCTCAGTGAAACTCCGTTGTCGGTCTCGATGAAGCTCAGCGGGATCGTCTGCGGGCCGCGCATGTCGAACACGATCGGAGCGCCCACCGGGGGCTGGACCGACAGCACCGTCTGCAGTCCGAGTGAAGTCGGGGAGTCCCCGCGGATCAGGTAGTTGTAGTGGACGAAGTTGGTCATCTTGAACGGCTGGCCCGGGGTCGCGGGCCCGGTCACCGGTTTGACGGCCACGCCGGACTGGGTGAAGTCCGCGTCGACGATGCCTGCCGACCCCCAGCGCTGCGTACTCGCATACCCGAAGTCGCCTCCGGTCGCACCCGGGGCAGGACCGGCTCCGTTCCCGTCGATCCACACGCACGTGTCCGGGCAGTTCGCGAACGGGACTACGCCGCCCCCCTGGTCGTTCTGCTTGAAGGTCTGGAAGCTGGAGACCGTCAGGGGCCCGGCGGGCGCCGGATGGCCCGGAGTCGTGAAGGTGACCGACGGCGTCTCGCCGTGCAGGGCCATACCCGCGGGGAAGCCTCCGGGCACCAGTGACCCGCCCCCGCCACCGCCACCGGAGGGTTGCCCCCCGGCCTTGGCGCCGCCGCCACCGCCACCGCCGTAACCCCCACCACCGCCGCCACCGCAAACGGCCCCGGAGATCGCTTGCCCACGCCCACCGGTCGTACTGGTCGCGTCGCTCTCGTCCGTGGTCCCGCCACCGCCCCGGCCGCCGACTCCGTTGACGCCGCCCCAGCCGCCGCTGGCCACGGTGCCGCCGCCGGTGCCGCGATGGCCGCCGTGGGCGTACGCCGTGGAGGCGGACGGGATCTCATCGGTCCCGAGGTTGCCCGCGCCACCACCGCCCCCGGCGACGAGCACTCGCGACTCCGCGCTGCCCGGCTCTCCGGGAGCGATCGTGCGGACGTCGGTCGCCCCACCGCCGGCACCGGGTGTGCCGAGGCAGCCCGCGCCGCCGGCCGCGCCACCACCGTTCGCTCCGGGCGAGGTCCCGCTCGCTCGACCTCCGACGACGGCGTACAGGACCTGGCCCGGAGTCACATCCAACGTGGCGACGATCCGTGCCGCGCGTCCGCCGTGCCGGGCCGGATTGGCCGAGGTGGCTCCCTCGCCGCCGACGGCGAGGACGTCGACCCGGGTCACGCCCTCAGGTACGGTCCACGGGTGCGTGCCCGCGCCGGTGAACCTGACCGACGTCGGCGTCACCGCCGAGGCGACTGAGCGAGCTGAGCCCACCGCCGAGGTGGTGCCCGTGACCAGAACCGAAACTGCCATCGCCGCCACTACCGCCCCCACAGCAGAGTGCCGATGCGTTGCCCGAAACGACGCCGTGCGCGGACGCTAACCTCCGCGGCAGAGATACGGGAAGAATTCGTACAGGAATTCCATCCTGGTCTACCCCGGGACCACCACCCCGAAAACACAGAAGTCCGGACCCCAGATAGGGGTCCGGACTGTCCGGGATCTCTTGAGAGATCACAACGTGGAGCTGAGGGGATTCGAACCCCTGACCTTCTCATTGCGAACGAGACGCGCTACCAACTGCGCCACAGCCCCGAGTGCAGGGGAAAAGGTACCAGTCCTCCCCCGCGAGTTCGAATCAGGCCCCGGCTGCCTTCCGGTCCTCCGCGGTCTGCTCCGCGTCGCGCGCCTCCGCCTCGGCGGCCTCGGCCTCCCGGGCCAGGGCGCTGTCGGCGGCGTCGTGACCCGAGGACGTCATCCCGGTGATCTCGACGGTGCGCACCGTACGACGAGCGCGGGCCTTGTTGACGTACGTCGGCAGCGTGACCGGGAGCGGGTCCCAGAGGCTGCCCTCGTCCAGCGCCGGCGCGGCGACCGCAGCGGCCAGCTCCTCGCGAGAGACCCCGACGGTGTCCTCGCGGCCGAGGTCGGGCTCGACCTCGGCGGCCTCCGCATCCTCCGCGACCGGGGCCGCGGGAGCGGAAGCAGGAGCATGCTGGACGGGCGCAGCGCGGCGTACCTGCTGCGCCCGGACGGTGAGCCGGGCGACGACCAGGAAGGCGACGATCAGGCCGCCGGGAGCGGCGGTCGACAGCCACGGCGTGTACCCGAGGTAGCTCGTCACGCTGACGGCGACGAGGGCGAGCAGCAGCACGGCGAGCACCCGGCGGCGACGACGCGCGGCGCGGCGGGCGGACTCGCGGGTGACGGTGTGGACCCGCGGAGCCTCCTCGACGGGAGCGGGAGCAGGAGTCGCGGGGGCGGAGGCAGCGGTACCGCGACCGAGCACGCGGACGGCATCGGAGAACGTCTCGACCGGGCGGGTCATCGCGTCGTCGTCGTGGCGCTTGAGCGCCATCGGGATCAGGACGACGGCCCAGCCCACGGCGAGCACCACGAAGATGAGTCCGGACAGATCCACGACACGAGCGTAGGAGTGCCGGCCGTCCCTGGGACGCAAGCGCAGCGGTGTGTCGTCAGAACACTCCTGTGACTTCTGAGAACGCGGTCTCAGAGCCGGGCCTCGAGCCCCTTCGGCGCGTCCTCGCGGCAGACCGCGAACAGCCTGTGGTCGCGCCAGTCGCCGTCGATGTGCAGGTACCGCGGCGCGTACCCGATCTCCGGGATGCCGAGCTTCTCGACGACCCGCAGCGAGGCGGTGTTCTCCGGCCGGATCGCGATCTCGACGCGGTGCAGCTTGAGGGCGAAGAAGCAGTGGTCCACGGCCATCGCGACCGCCCGGGTCATCAGCCCCTTGCCGGCCTGGGCCTCGTCGATCCAGTAGCCGACCGAGCAGAACTGCGCCGAGCCGCGGACGATGTTGTTGACCGTCAGCTGGCCGACGAACTCGCCGTCGTACTCGACCGCGAACGGCAGCTGCCGGCCGGCCCGCGCCTCGGCGTGCATGCCTCGCACCATCGCCGCGAACGTGCGTGGCCGGGCCTCCGCGCCCGGCGGCGTGGTCGCGTCCCAGCGCGTCAGCCAGGCCAGGTTCCGCTCGCGCACCTTGCGCCACGCCTTCCGGTCCGACCGGGTCAGCGGGCGCAGCCGCAGCGCCCCGTGGGCGAGCACCACGGGCCATCCTCGGCTGGGCGGTGGGTTCAGTGGTCGCTCCCCGTGATCTGCTCCACCGCGTGCCGGAGCACCGGTACGACGACCGCCAGGCCGTCCTTCACTCCCCCGCGTGAGCCGGGCAGGTTCACCACCAAGGCATCGCCACAGACCCCGGCCACACCGCGGGAGAGCACCGCCGCGGGCACACCGTGGGCGACGCCGTACGCCCTGATCGCCTCCGCGATGCCGGGCACCTCGCGGTCCAGCAGGGCCGCGGTCACCTCGGGGGTGCGGTCGGTCGGGGTCAGTCCGGTACCGCCGGTGGTGATCACCGCGCGGGCACCCTGGTCGATGGCCCGGCGGATCGCCGCCCCCACCGGTGCGCCGTCGGGGACGACCAGAGCCCGGTCGACCTCCCAGCCGTCCGCGCGCAGCGCCTCGACGATGAGCGGTCCGGTGGTGTCCTCGTAGACGCCGGTGGCCGCGCGGTTGGAGGCCACCACCACGGCCGCTCTCACGGACGTCCTCCGCGGTGCCACTCGCCGCTCTTCCCGCCGGTCTTGGACTCCACCCGTACGTCGGTGATGACGGCGCCCTTGTCGACGGCCTTGACCATGTCGACCACGGTGAGGGCGGCGACCGAGACCGCGGTCAGCGCCTCCATCTCCACGCCCGTGCGGTCGGCGGTCCGCACCGTCGCGGTGATCGCGACCGCGTCGTCCTCGACCGCGAGCTCCACCTCGACCCCGGAGATCGCCAGCGGGTGGCACAGCGGCACCAGGTCCGGGGTCCTCTTGGCGCCCATGATCCCGGCGATCCGCGCGACCGCGAGCGCGTCGCCCTTGGGGACGCCCTCGCCGCGCAGTAGCGCGACCACCTCGGCGGAGACGAGGACCCGGCCCGAGGCGACCGCGGTCCGCGCGGTCACCTCCTTGCCGGTGACGTCGACCATCCGGGCTGCGCCGGACTCGTCGAGGTGGGTGAACCTGTCCTCGGAGGCCATCAGAAGTCCCGGTCCAGCAGCATCACGGGGACGTCGGTGCCGTGCTCGGCGCGGGTGACGTCCTCGCCGAGCACGATCAGCGCGTTGGACTGGGCGAGGCCGTTCATCAGGTGCGAGCCGGCGCCGCCGACCGGGGTGACCTCGGAGCCGCCGACCTTCGGCTCGAACCGGCCGCGCAGGAACTGCCGGCGGCCGGGGATCGAGGAGACCGACGAGGTCAGCTTCGCGCGGACCAGCGGGCGCGACAGCGGCAGCCGGCCGGTCATCTTCCGCAGTGCGGGCACGACGAAGAGCTCGAAGGACACGTACGACGACACCGGGTTGCCGGGCAGCGTGAAGATCGGGGTGCCGTCCTCGCCGACCAGGCCGAAGCCCTGCGGCTTGCCCGGCTGCATCGCCACCTCGCGGAAGGTGACCGTGCCCAGCGAGGAGAGCGCCTCCTTGACGACGTCGTGGGCGCCCTTGCTGACCCCGCCGCTGGTCACCACGATGTCGGCGCGGACCAGCTGGTCGCTGAGCATCTCCACGAACGTCTCGGGGTCGTCGGGGCTGGCGGCGACGCGGTAGGCGATCGCGCCGGCGTTCTTCGCCGCGGCCGCGAGCAGGTAGGAGTTGGCGTCGAAGATCTGGTCGCGGGCCAGGGTGCTGCCCGGCTCCACCAGCTCCGAGCCGGTGGACATGATGACCACCCGCGGGCGCGGCCGGGTGGAGACCCGGCCGATGCCGACCGAGGCGAGCAGCCCGGCCCGGCGGGCGTCGATCCGGTCGCCGGCGCGCAGCAGCACGTCGCCGGTCTTCACGTCCTCGCCGGCACGACGGATGTGCTGGCCCTCGGTCGGTGCCTCGTTCACGAGCACCTTGGCGATGCCCCCGTCGGTGGCCTCGAGCGGGACGACCGCAGTGCAGCCGGCGGGGATCGGCGCGCCGGTCATGATGCGCACCGCCGTCCCTGGGGACATCGCGTAGATGGTGGTCTGCCCGGCGGCGATCTCGCCGACCACCGGCAGGTGCACCGGCCGGTCCGGGGTGGCGCCGGCGACGTCGCGGAAGACCACCGCGTAGCCGTCCATCGCGGAGTTGTCGAAGACGGGCAGCGAGATCGGCGAGGGCACGTCGGCGACCACGGGCAGGCCGAGCGTCTCCAGCAGCGGCTGGTCGTAGGCGGGCAGCTCGGTGATCGAGTCGAGGATGTGCGCGAGGTGCTCGTCGACGCTGACCGGGGCGGGCTCCGGGGAAGGCATGGGCCTAACCCTAGGGGGCGCCGCGCCCTCAGGACCCGAGCCGGCTCCCGGACTCGACACGCCCGCGCTCGCCGTCGAGGCTGGCCTCGCCGACGACGACGACGTCCTCGCCGAAGTCCCAGTCGCCCTTGACCACGAGCGAGGTCGCCTTGCGCAGCGACGGCGCCCCGGCCTTGAACCGCTTGTCGAAGTCGGCGACCAGCTTGTACGAGCCGTCCAGCTCGACGAACGGCACCACGTCGGCCACCTGGTCCAGCACGAAGTCGGCACCGATGTCGTAGACGTCCGAGCGCAGCACCAGCAGGTCGTTGGTGGTCTTGACCGGCACGTACCGGTCGCGCCCGACCTCGATGGTGCGGGCGTCCTCGAAGATCTCGATCGCGGCCCCCATGGCGGTCTCCACCTGGATCACGCTCGGCGTCGACGCGTCGCCCGGGTCGACCGTCTTGACGTTGCGGATCAGCGGCAGCCCGAGGATGCCGTCGCGCCGGTCCAGCTGGGTCTTCAGCGCCTCGAGGTCGATCCAGATGTTGTTGGTCGACATGAACTTGTGCCGGTCCAGGTCGGCCAGCGCGTCCTTGTCGCCGGGCAGGGTCTGCGCGGTCTCGCGGAGCACGATCCGGCCGTCGGTCCGGCGGGTCGCGAAGTGCCCGCCCTTCCGGTCCGACGCGGTCCGTCGTACGGACTCGATGGCGAACGGCGCGCCGGAGGTGGCGAACCAGCCCGCGATCCGCGGGATCGGCACCGCGCCGAGGTTGTCGGAGTTGGAGATGAAGAGCCGCCGGTAGCCGGCGTCGAGCAGGGTGCCGAGGAGCCCGGTCGAGGTCATCGCGGTGTAGATGTCGCCGTGGCCGGGCGGACACCACTCCAGGCTCGGGTCCTTCGGCCAGCTCACCGGCGTCAGGCCCTTCTCGAGCAGCTTGGGCTCCTTGTTCTGCAGGAACTCCAGCGGCAGCCCGGCGACCGGGAGGTCGGCGTAGCGCGCGAGCGCGGCGAGGGTGTCGCCGCTGGTGCGGAAGCTGTTCATGAAGATCAGCGGGAGCGGCACGTCGTACGTCGAGCGCAGGTGCAGCACCTGCCGGGCGATGATGTCGAGGAACGAGAGGCCCCGTCGTACGCAGAGCAGCGACTTGGCGCGCTCCATGCCCATCGAGGTGCCCAGCCCGCCGTTGAGCTTGATGACCGCGGTCTCGGCCAGCGCCGCCCGGCCGGCCTCGTCGCTGACCTCCATCTCGTCGATGGACGGCATGTCCAGCGGCTCGATGCTGGACTCCGGGATCATGCCGGTCTCGCCGAGCTCGAGCTGCCGGTAGTAGTGCGCGAACACCTCGATCGCCAGCGGGTCGACACCGGCGGCGGCCATCTTCTCGCGGGCCAGCGCCAGGCCGGCTCCGCTCCGAGCGGGACTCATACTGACGATCGTAGGGTTGTGCTCGCCATGATCCACATCGAGTCCGCGAAGCTGGCCCTGCGCGACCAGCTGGTGACCGCCCGGGGCCGGCTCGGGGTGGCCGAGATCGCCGCCCGGGCACAGGCGACGACCGCCTTGCTGCTGGCCTCCCCGGAGGTACGACAGGCCGCGACCGTGGCCGCGTACGTCTCCGTCGGGCGCGAGCCCGGGACCGGCCTGCTGCTGGACGCGCTCGCCGACGCGGGCAAGCGGGTGCTCCTCCCGGTGCTGCTGGGCGACAACGACCTGGACTGGTCCACCTACGAGGGTTCGGCCGCCCTGGCCGGTGCCCGCCGCGGCCTGCTCGAGCCGACCGGAGAGCTCCTGGGCGTCGACGCGATCGCCGGCGCCGACGTCGTCCTGGTCCCGGGCCTCGCCGTCGACCGGACCGGCCTGCGGCTGGGTCGGGGCGGTGGCTCCTACGACCGCGCCCTGGCCCGGGTCCCCCTCGGCACCTTCACCTGCGTCATCCTCAACGAGTCCGAGGTGCTCGACCAGGTCCCCGCCGCCCCCCACGACCGCCCGGTCGCCGCCGCCGTCACCGAACAGCACCTGCACCGGTTCTGAGGCCGGGCGAAATTTCTGGTCAACATGGGAATCTTGCGCTACCCGAGTGAGATACCGCTCGGGTAGCGCGCAAATCCCGTGTTGACGAGCGAATTTCACCGACCGCCTCAGTCCCCCCGGCGCAGCCGCAGGACATCCCCCGCGGGGATTTTGCTGAAGGGCCAGGGGTAGGCGTCCCCGCGGCGCCAGGTGGCGAGCTGGTCGCGGTGGTGGTCGGCGAAGGCGTGGCCGGAGGTTCCCCCGGCGACCACCCAGCGGGAGGCGTCGGGGTCGCCGAGGTCGACGACGAGGCGCAGCAGCGGGGCCCGCACCACCTCGTAGCCCTCGGCCAGGTCCATGGTGGTGCCCGCGACCGAGCCGGTGCCGCCGCCGACACCGGACGAGCCGCGGTCGACCAGCTTCCAGAGCAGGCCGAGGTCGCGCGGGCGCAGCGGTCCGTCGCGCAGCGACATCCGGTGCAGGTCGCCCCAGTGCCAGCTCTTCGGGTCGCGGGCCAGCGTGCGGGTCAGCTCGTCGCGGGCGTCGCGCATCGCCTGGGCCAGGATCGTGTCCCGGTCCTCGACGACGTCCTCGGTGTGCGCGTCGTCCCACCACGGGCTGTTCGGCTGCCGGAGCAGCTGCCGCACCACGGCCTGCCAGCGCGGCCCGCCGTCGGGCTGCAGCGAGGCGCGCAGGTCGTCGCCGAAGGTGAGCCGGAGCAGGTTGCTCCAGACCACGTTGAAGTAGGCGGCCGCGGCCGAGCCGGCCGGCTGCCTGAAGTCCCAGTCGGTGAGCAGCCGCTGGCCGTCGGCGTAGTAGCGGGACAGCTGCGGGATGGTCAGCAGGTACGGCACCAGCACCGGCGCGATCGGGTTGCGGGTGTCGGCCTGGACCGCGCTGAGCGCCGCCGCGGTCCATCCGCCTGCCGGTGCGTCGCCGACCATGGCACGCACCCGGGCGCCACCGCCGAGCACGCCGTCGACCAGGTCCGTCGTGGCCGGCAGCGCCGCGATCCGGTTCAGCCAGTGCCCGCCGTTGCGCCAGCCCGGGGTGGCGTCGCGCCCGGTGCGTCCCGGCGACCGGGTCGGCAGCGGGCCGAGGGTGACCTTGCCGGCCTCGCCGTTCGCGTCGGCGTAGACGAGGTCGAACCCGGGCAGGGCGAGACGAGACGCGGCGTCCCGTACGTCGGTCGCGCCGGTGGACCGGCCCAGGGCGAACAGCGCGTCGGCCGCGCGCGAGGGCGCCAGTGCCGTCGAGGCCAGCGCGACCGCATAGCCGTTGCCGCGCTCGGGCGACCCGGTGGGGACGACGGCGTTCGCACCGACGCTGGAGACCTCGCCGGAGACGTCGGAGAGCAGCGGCCCGTCGGCGGTGGCGCGCACGGTGAACGTCCGGGACGGCTCGCCCTGGATCCGGATCGTCTCGTCGCGCAGCGCCAGCGGCTCCCAGCGTCGCCCGTGCAGGTAGCGCTTGCCGTCGAGCTCGGCCAGGAAGAGGTCGGCGACGTCGGCCGCGGACCGGGCCAGCCCCCAGGCGGTGGTGCCGTTGTGGCCGGCGAGCACGCCGGGGACGCCGGGCAAGGTGGCCCCGGTGACGTCGTACGGGCAGGAGGTGGTGACCGGGTTGCAGCGCAGCGAGACCTGCATCCAGCGGCTGGGCAGCGAGGGCGACCCGACCAGCGCGTCGGCGAGCAGCGGCTTGCCGGAGGCGGTCAGGGCACCGCCGACGACGAACGCATCCGCGGTCCCCTCGGCCGGCGCGGAGGCCGGGTAGAGCTCGTCGACCTGGGAGGGCGAGCGGTCCAGCCCGAGCCGGGCCCGGTCCACCTCTCCCGTCACGTCCGGGCGCCAGGAGCCCTCGGCCTTGAGGATCGCCAGCGAGTCCACCGGGCTCCACCGCTCCGGCTTGTAGTTGAGGCCGGCAAGCTCGAGGAGGGTGTACTCCAGCGCCAGCGTGGACGGCCCGTTGCTGCGCAGGTAGGCGTTGACGCCCTCGCTGAACGCCCGCAGGTTCTCCTGGGTCGCGGGCTCCAGGTCGGCGAGCTCGGCGTCGGCGAGCCGGTGCCAGCCCAGCGTGCGCGCGACCAGGTCCGAGGAGACCGCCGCGGGTCCGAGGAGCTCGGCGAGCCGGCCGGCGGCACGGTGCCGGGCCACGTCCATCGCGAAGAACCGGTCCTGGGCCTGGGCGTAGCCCTGTGCGAAGAACAGGTCGTGCGGGGCACTCGCCTCCACGTGCGGCACCCCCAGCCGGTCGCGCCGTACGTCGGCCGCGGACTGGAGCCCACCGGGCGTGACGGTGCCGTCGGTGTCGGGGAACGAGCGCCGGACCATCGCGGCGGTGGCGACCGTGCCGGCGGCCAGCGCGAGGACGAGCCCGACGGCGACGTAGACGACCCAGCGGCCGGCGGCCGGCCACTCGCGGAAGGGGGTCCGTCCTTCGTCGTCGGGGTCAGGCGCTGGGGCAGAGGAAGACAGGGCTGCGGGATCGGGTGTGCTCGCGGACACGTCGGTCACCGGGACATTGTGCCGTACCATTGGCAGTCGACACCGTCGAGTGCCAGCACCACCAGCATCACCATCAGGAGCGTCCGTGCCCACGTACCAGTACTCGTGCACCGAGTGTGGCCACTTCTTCGAGGCCGTCCAGAGCTTCAGCGAGGACTCGCTGACCGTGTGCCCCGAGTGCAGCGGCAAGCTGCGCAAGGTGTTCAACGCCGTCGGCGTCGTCTTCAAGGGCTCCGGGTTCTACCGCAACGACAGCCGCGGCTCTGCGACGTCCGGCTCGACGTCCGGCTCGACCCCGGGCTCGACCCCCGCGGCCAAGGAGTCCACCTCGGCGTCGTCCTCCGCGTCGTCCTCGGACTCCGGCTCCTCGACTTCCACGCCTGCGGCTTCGTCCACAGGCACCGCCGCGGCCGCCAGCGCCTGACCCCCTGTGGACGACCGCCGTCCCTGAGGGCGGTCGTGCCTAGCGTGGCGCCATGGTCTCCACGCCCCGGCTGCTCACCAGGCTCGGCTCCGCCCTCGGATCCGCGCTGGGTGCCGTGCGCCGCCGGGTGCTGCTGCACCGGCGCGGGCTGGCAGCCCTGCTCAGCGCGCTCGCGGTCGGCCTCGCCCTCCACTCCGCGTCCCGGCCGCCGCCGCGCACGGTCGCGGTCCTGACCGCCCGCGCCGACCTGCCCAGCGGCGCGGTGCTGCGCTCCGCCGACCTGGTGCGGTCGCGGTACCCGCCTGGCGCCCGACCACCCGGAGCCGTCGCCGATCCCGCCGCGATGACCGGACGCCGGCTGGCGTTCCCGGTCGGCCGCGGCGAGCCGTTGACCCGCGCCCACCTGCTCGGACCCGACCTGCTGCGCGGCCTGCCCGGGCGCGCCGCGGTGGCGGTCCGGCTGCCCGACGCCGACCTGGCCGCGCTGCTGCACGCCGGCGACCGGATCGACGTGCTCGCCACCGACCCACGGGCGAGCCCGCGCGGGGTGTCGCGGGACGCCGTGGTGCTCGCGGTTCCCGAGCAGCGCCCCCCAGGGGGCGGGGCCGACCGCGGCCGGTTGGTGGTTCTCGCGGTCGGCGAGGACGAGGCGGGGCCGCTCGCCGTGGCAGCAAACGCGGGATTCGTCACGGTTGTCTGGAGTTCCCGGGACCATCCGGAACCGCTACGGTGATGGACGATCCGTAAACCCCTCCCCTTCACTCGGGACCAGGCAAGGAGATGCCATGAGCGGTTTCAAGAACTTCGTCCTGCGCGGGAACCTCGTCGACCTCGCGGTCGCGGTCATCATCGGCACCGCGTTCGGCGCCGTCGTCACCACCTTCACCCAGTGGCTGACCAACCAGCTGCCCGAAGGCGCGGACAAGGTGTTCAGCAACAAGGAGAACAGCTTCGGCGCCTTCATGAACGCCGTGATCGCGTTCGTGATCCTGGCCGCGGTCGTCTACTTCCTGGTGGTGCTGCCCTACACCAAGGCCAAGGAGAAGTTCTTCCCGGCCGAGGCGGACGGCAAGCCGGCCGACATCGCGCTGCTCGAGGAGATCCGGGACCTGCTGGCCACCCGCAGCAACGTCTGAGGCCGCCTCGCGATCAACCGTGGTGGGGCGGGACCTGCCTTTTGAGCCATTCCTCTTGAGACGCCTCCGAGTCCTCCTTGGGCTCGGAGGCGTCGTCGATGGTCTGCTCGGGCAGCACCTCGCCGAAGATCTTCGCCAGCCGGCGGCGGCGCTCGGCACGCTCGCGGGGGGTCAGCTCGTCAGGCACGAGCCCATTGTCACCCGGCTGCCCGGGCAGCGTCCGGGCGGCCGGCGGACGCGGCGTCGAACCACGCCGGGTCGAAGGCCGCGCGCCGCGGCTGCCAGCCGGTCTGCGCGGCGAAGCGGTCCGAGCTGACCCGCAGCGAGCGGGCCAGCGGCTCCATCCGCGGTCCGGCCAGCTTGCGCATCACCGGGCCGAGGAACGCGGCACTCGGCGCACCGGCGGCTTTCGCGTAGCCGTCGACGAGCTCGCCGCGCAGCACCGGCTCGGCGCCGACGTTGTAGACCCCGCTGGGCGCGTGCAGCGCGGCCACCACGGCCGGGCCCAGGTCGTCGGTGTGCACCAGGTGACTCCACTGGTCGGGCCGGCCGACCCCGACCGGACGACCGTGCCGGGCGGCTCGCAGCCAGAACCGGGTCTGCGGGTCGTCGCCGACGATGGTGCCGAAGCGGAGCAGCACGCCGGCCCGGCAGCCGCCGGCGTACTTCTGGACGTACGCCTCACCGACCGCGGCCGGTTCGGTGCACGGGTTGATCTCGACGGCGCAGTCCTCGGTGACCCAGGCGTCGCCGCGGTCGGCGTACAGGAAGCTCACGCTCTCCTGCACCACCCGGCGGACCCCGGCGGCACGAGCCGCGGCGACCACGTTCTTGACGGCCCGGGTGCGCAGCAGGTCGTGGCGCTTCCAGGACTGCGGCAGCGCCGCGGCGTAGCCGACCGGGACGTGGGTGGCCAGGTTGACCACCGCGTCGGCGCCCTCGTAGAGGCGGGTCAGGTCGTCGACGTCGAAGAGGTCACCGAGCCGTGCCCGGGCGCCCATCTCGCCGGCCAGGGCGACGTTCTCCGCGGACCGGCAGACGACGTCGACGTCGTGCCCCGCCGCCAGCAGCGCTGGCACGGCGGCACGCCCGATCACCCCGGTCCCCCCGGTCACGACGACCCTCATTGGGCCCATCTTGCATAACAGGCTGGTAACGCACAACAACGCGGTCGCGCTCAGGTGCACAAACCTGCCGCGCGGGCCTCGGCGTCCTTCTCCTCCTGCGACTTCGTCGGCGTGGAGGACGGGGTGCTGGTGGTGCCAGGACTTGACGGAGTTCCGGACGGTTTGCCGGACGGGCTGCCGGAGGGACTGCCGGAGGGGCTGCCCGAGGGCGTCACGCCCGGGTTCTGCGGGCTGACCGCGTCGCCGCTGAACTCGGGCGAGAGCCGGCGGTCGGTGCGGATCAGGTTCCACAGCCGGGTCGCGTCCGGGGACCACTCGACCCGGTTGGTGTCCTGCGGCCACGGCTGCCACGGCACGGTGATGAACTGGATGTGGTCCAGGCCGATGCCCTTGAGCGAGTTCCCGAGCGAGGCCAGCTTCTTCAGGTTCGCGAAGCTCGGGTCGGTGGTCAGCGAGCTGGTCGCCGCGTTGAGGAACTTCAGCAGCCGGATCGGGTTGGCCAGGGTGCCGGCGGAGACGACCTTGTTGATCATCGCGGAGACGAACGACTGCTGCCGCTTCATCCGGCCGATGTCGCCGGTCGGGGCGCCCAGGTCGTGACGCACCCGGACGTAGTCGAGGGCCTGCTGCCCGGACATCTTGTACGTGCCGGCCGGCAGCTTGATGTGCCCGACGGTGTCGTTGACCTCCTCGGGCACGCAGACGGTGACGCCGCCGATCGCGTTCACCATCGCCCGGAAGCCGACGAAGTCGACCACCACGAAGTGGTCGATGCGGATGTTGGTCAGCTTCTCGACGGTCTTCACCGTGCAGGTCGGCCCGCCGATCGCGTAGGCCGCGTTGAACTGGGTGAGCCCACCGGGGTCGATGCCGTTGCCGTTCTTCTTCTGGCACGGCGGCCGCTCGACCATCGCGTCGCGCGGCAGGCTGACGCCGTACGCGAACTGACGGTTGTTCGACAGGTGCAGCAGCATCGTGGTGTCCGACAGCCCGGGGGTGTCGCCGCCGATGCCTTTGCCGTTGGCACCGTCGCGGGTGTCCGAGCCCATCACCAGCACGTTGAGCGGGCCGGTCACCACCGGGGTGGGCCGCGGGCCGGTCGGCAGCGGCGCGGTGTCGATGTTGCCCTCGAACTTCTTGTAGATCACCACGAAGGCGGTGGCCAGCACCATCGCGAAGACGGCGAGACCGATCAGGACCCGGCGAAGGACCCGACGCGTGCGGGGCGGGCGGCCCCGATGGCGCGGTACTGCCTCGGACAAGTCTTCGACCCCTGTGATCCTCACGGGTCGTGGCCCGCGCTTCTGCGTCGTGACCTCCCATTGTGGTGGGTGGCGCGGGCAGCCCCAAATTGCCGCGCGGCGCCGGGGCGCCCCGGGCTACCGCCGGCGGCCGCGCCCGGCGGGGTCCGCGAGCGCGGCGACCGCGACCCCGGTGGCCACCAGCGCGAGCGCCGACCAGCGCCACAGCGCGGCCTCCCACGGCGGTCCCCACGTCTGCGGATCGACCATGGTCCAGCCGCGGGGCAGCGCGTACGTCGCCAGGGCGATGCCGAGCAGCCCGATCGAGGCCTGGTACGACGGGCGGTGCTGGCCGGCCCAGGCGCGCAGGGCCAGCCCGATCGCGACCGCGGCCAGCGCGTACGCGGCCGCCTCGGCCACCAGCGCGGTCCCCGGCAGCGGCCGGTACGACGCTCGCGCCACCGCGAACCCGAGCAGGTAGACCGGCAGCACCAGGGCCAGCCCGACCACCAGCCGGGCGGCGGACCGGAGCCAGCGCGGGTACGGCGTCGCCGCGGCCACCTCGCCGGCCGGGTCGTCGGTGCACGCCGCCCACGCCACCGCGGCCAGCACGCCGAGCCCGTGCAGCACGTCGACGGCGCGGCCCTCTCCCTGCCAGGGCAGCGAGCCGGTAACCAGCAGCACCGCGGCCAGCACCGGCGCGAGCAGTGGCGGCCTCCGGACCGCGAGCCAGGAAGCACCGAGGAGCGAGGTCACGGCAGCAGCGCTCACGGGAGCTGGGCCCAGCCGCCGGCCACGGTCACGACCAGCGCGACCACGCCGGCGACCAGCACCGGGGCGCGCCGCTCGGCCACCCGGAGCACCGCGCCCACGGCGGCCAGCGAGCACAGCCCGGCCAGGTAGACCACGTGCCCGGCCGGCGAACCCGGGATCATCGCGTACCAGACGCTGCCGTCGTAAGGGCCCCAGTCGGCCCACGCCACCATCGGCGCGAACAGGTTGCCCTGGGTGCCGGTGTTGTAGAGCGCCACGTCGAGGGCGACCAGCACCACCATCGCGATCACCGGCGTGGCCCGCGAGGGCAGCCAGACCCCGAGCATGGTCCCGAGCAGGCAGGCGCCGGTGACGGTCACCGGTGCCTGCACCACCTGGGCCAGGCTCGGCCGGACCGCGAAGTCGGCGGTGGCCAGGTACCAGCCGGTGAGCGCCAGGTTGAGCAGCAGCGCGACCGCGCCGGGCAGGAGCGCGCCGAGGCAGAGCGCGCGCACCCGGTCCATCGCCTGTGCGGGCGCGGCGTGCAGCAGGTCCAGCGAGCCGGCCCGCCGGTCCCGGGTCGCGAGCATGTGCCCGGCCAGGATGCACGGCACCCCGGGCAGGAAGCTGAGCGCCGCGGTGACCGACTCGAACCGCTGCACCACGAAGGTGCCGGTGACCTGGTCGTAGACGATGACGAACGACCAGACCGCGAAGCCGAGCAGCGTGACCGGGTGCAGCAGCAGCCGGCGCCCCTCGAGGAGCCCGAGGCCGGGCACGAGCCGCCGGTCGAGCGCAGCCGGGGCGAGCGCGACCGCACTCATGCGGCCTCCCGGCTCGCGCCCGGCCCGAGCAGCAGCAGGTAGGCGTCCTCGATCCGGGGCGCGACCAGCGCGGCTCCGGCCGGCGGGTCGCCGACGTGGTGGTAGCTGCCGTCCGCCAGCCGCCAGCCGGCGTACGCGCGCGGGTCCCGGGTCTCGTCGACCCAGACCCTCCCCTGCGCGACGGCGACCAGGTCGGCCACCGAGCCGGCGAACAGAGAGCGACCGTGGTCGACGACGACCACCTGCGAGCAGACCGCGGCGACGTCCTCGGTCTGGTGGGTGGAGAGCAGCACCGTCCGCCCGTCGCCTGCCTCGGAGACCAGCTCGCGGAACCGGATCCGCTGCTCCGGGTCCAGCCCGACGGTCGGCTCGTCGAGGACCAGCAGGTCCGGCGAGCCGAGCAGGGCCTGGGCCAGCGCGAGCCGGCGCCGCATGCCGCCGGACAGCGCGCGCACCTTGCGGGTGGCCACGTCGGTGAGCCCGACCTCGCCGAGCACCCGGCGGACCTCGTCGTGCCGGGCCCGGACCTGGGTGTGCTCCTTGAGCACGGCCACGTAGTCGATCGCCTCGAACGCGGTGAAGCCGCGGTGGAAGCCGGCGTCCTGCGGCAGGTAGCCGAGCGAGCGGCGGATCGCGAGCCGGCCGGCCGGGGTGCGCGGGTCCTGGCCGAGCACCCGCAGCGCGCCGTCGTCGTACGGCATCACCGTGGCCAGGATCCGCAGCAGCGTGGTCTTGCCGGCGCCGTTGGGCCCGAGCAGCCCGGTGACCCCGGTGCCGGTGCTCAGGTCGAGCCCGTCGAGCGCGCGCAGCCGGCCGTACCGGCGGACCAGGCCCTGGGCTTCGATGGTCCGGGCCTCGCGGGTCGTGCTCACAGCAGCCTCCTCGGCTCGGCGACGGCGTCCTGGCGGTGCCGGACCACGCTGGCGCCGGCGACGACGAGCACGACCAGGCTGACCGCCTGGAGCACCCGGGCCTCGGCGAGCGAGGCGGTGACGGTACCCGAGGCGATCCAGTGCGTGGTGCAGATCGCGACCCACAGCGCGGTCATCCCGAGTGCCGCGTGGGTCACCGGGACCCAGTGCGCGGCGGCCAGGCTGAGCGTGGTCATCGCCAGGCTGGGCAGCAGCCACGCCACCGAGACCTCGTGGTCCCCGGGCAGGAACAGGGCCGCCGCGAGCGCCGGCAGCAGCGTGGTCGCGACCACGAACGAGGTCCGCGCGACCAGCAGTCGCATCGCCGAGTACGGCGTCGCCCCGGCCACCTCGCGGGCCGGGTCCAGCCCGAAGGCGCCGGCCACCCCGAGCAGCGGCAGGACCGGAGCCAGCGCGAGGAAGAAGAAGGTGCCCCGCGGCGAGGCGTGCGCGACGTACAGGGCCAGGCCCAGTACGAGCACCAGTCCGGAGAGCCAGGAGCCGCGCAGCGTCGGCGTGGTCGCCACGACCCGCGCGGTCGCCTCGCTCACCCCGATCCGGCGGAGCAGCCGCTCCAGCAGCACCGGCCGCGGCGCGGTCACCTCCTCGACGATCTCGTCCCAGATCCGGTCCAGCCGAGCCGGCTCGACCTCGAGCAAGCCACGGCACGGCGCGCAGCCGACCAGGTGCAGCTCGATCGACGCGGCCAACACCGGGGTGACCGCACCGGCGGCGTACCGCCCGGCCAGCTCGGCCTCGACGTGCCACTCGCTCATGCGAGCTCCTTTCGCAGTACCTGACGCGCGCGCATCATCCGGGTCTTCACGGTGCCGGGCCGCAGCCCGAGCAGCTGCGCGGCCTCGCGGGTGGTCAGTCCGTCCAGCACGGTGGCCTGCACCACCGCGCGCAGCTCGGGCGAGAGCCGGTCCAGCGCGCCGGCGAGGTCGCCGTGCTCGACGCCGACCAGCACCCGGTCCTCCGCGGACTCGACCAGGTCGAGGTCGGTCTCGAGGATCGGCGCGGCCACCGGCGGGCGGCGGCGGAAGGCATCCACCAGCCGTCGTACGGCGATGCCCCAGATCCACGCCCCCGGGTCGCCGGTGCCGCGGTAGGAACCGGCCCCACGCCACACCGAGACGAAGGTGTCCTGGAGGACCTCGTCGACCAGCGCCGGGTCCGCGCAGCGGCGGGACAGGCGCACGGTCAGCCAGGCGGCGTGCCGGCGGTAGAGGGTCTCGAGCGCGGCCGAGCTGCCGGCCGCCACCTGGGCGACCAGCTCGGCGTCGCTGGTCTGGTCCGTCATGTCCAAGGGACAGGGTGGCTCAGAAGGCGACGGTCAGGCAGCCCAACCGCGCACCTGCCGTGCCGGCGCCCTGGGGCCCGGGGTTGGTGTGCTCGGCGTGGATGATGACCGAGTGCGCCCGCCGGTCGGGGCTGAACTGCCAGCGCTGCACCGTCTGCGCGGAGGCGTTGCCGTCCTCGTCGGTGGTGAAGTCGAGCCAGATCTCGTTGCCCGGGTTGGCGTAGAGCGGGTTGGTGCTCGGCTGCACCGGGTCCGGGACGTGCTGGAAGTGCGGGCCGGCCGCGGCGCCGGTGAGGCCGCAGGCGTTCTGGTGCGCGTGCGCGCCGTACTGGGTGTTCGGCAGCAGCCCGCGCACGTGCAGGGTGACGACGGTGTCGCCGGCGGCGTTGTAGACCGCCTGCACCCGGGCGGTCGCGCCCTGCGGGATCGCCGGGGAGTAGGAGACGACCGGTCCCTCCGTGCGGATCCGGTCGGCGCCGGCGAGGGCCGGCGAGGCGGCGAAGACGGCGATGCCCGAGGCGCACAGGGCGAGCGCGAGCCGGCGGGAGCGGGAGGTACGCATGAGGACTCCTGGGAGGTCGTGGAGAGGCTGTTCACCCTCCCTGTCGCAACGACCCCGGGAATCGGTTCACCGTTTCCGGATCACGTCCGCGATCGTCCCGACGGTGACCGCCACGACCGGGATCATCAGCGGCAGCAGCATGAAGGCCAGGATGGGTCCGAAGGCGGTGGCGATCTCGGCCATGGGGACTCCTCGTCTCGTCGGCTCGTCCGGCTTGTTCGGCTGGAGGCACAACGATCTCCGAGCAGGCCCGTGACAGTCTCGGTTGGACAGGCCAAGATGAGCCGGACCGGTTGTGCAAAAGTCCAAGGGAGCCGCCGATGGAGACCGTCGAGCTGGACCGCTGGCTGGCGCTGTTCGTGCGCGACCGGCTGCGTCCCGCCGACGTCGACGACTGGGTCGAGCACATCGGCTCGGTGATCCTGGCGTCCTCGCCGGTGGCCCGCGACGACGCCGCGCTGACCGCGCTGGTGACCACGAGCGTGCGGGCGCAGTGGACCGCGTTCCTGGCGCAGCTGCAGGAGCCGCGGAACCGGTTCGTGCTGGTGCAGCCGGCGGCCGAGGTGGCGGTCGACCTGGCCCGTCGGGGCGAGCCGCTGCCGGTGCTGCTGCGGATCTACCGGGACGCCCAGCGCGCGGTCTGGGAGTACGTCGGCGCGGCGATCGGCGCCGGTCCGGTGGCACCGCGCGACCCGGCGGCGGCGCTGCTCTACCTGTGGTCGCGGGCCAGCGCCTGGCTGGACGCGGCGATCGAGGAGTCCATCGAGCTGTTCACCGAGGAGCAGGAGCGGATCCGGCAGGGCAGCAACGCCCGGCTGCTGCAGGTGGTCCGGGACCTGCTCGACGGGACCAGCCCGTACGACGCCCGCGCCGCCGGCGTCCAGCTCGGGTTCGGGCTCGACGGACGCCACGTCGCGCTGCTGCTGCACGCCGACGAGCCCAACGCCGTCGCGGACCTGACCGCCGCCGCGGACCGGCTCGCCCGCCGGCTGCGCTCCCGCTCGACGCTGGTGGTCAACCCGGGCGGGCGCGACCTGTGGTGCTGGTTCGCCCTGGGTGAGGGGGCCTGGACCGAGACCCTCGACGGTGCCCGCGGCGCGCTGACCAAGGCGGGCCTGACCGTGGCCGCCGGCGCGCCCGGCAGCGGCATCGACGGCTTCGTGCGCAGCCACCGGGAGGCGCATGAGGCGCAGCGGCTGATGTTCCGGTCGGCCGCGCTGGGCCCGGTCACCCGGTACGACGACGTCGAGGCTCTGGTCCTGGTCGGCACCGCGCCCGCCGCCGCGGAACGGTTCGTCGTCCGGCGCCTCGGCGACCTGGCCGGGACCGACGAGACCAGCACCCGGCTGCGGGCGACCCTCGAGGTGCTGCTGCGCACCGGCAGCGTCGACGCCGCGGCGCGCGAGCTGGTGGTGCACCGCAACACGGTGCGCTACCGGGTCGCCCAGGCCGAGGAGCGCCTCGGCCGCGCGCTCGACGGCGACACCGCCGAGCTGGCTCTGGCGCTGCGCTACTTCAGCACGGTCCTGGCCTGAACCGGGCTCAGCGGGTCAGCGGCGGGCCGTCGAAGCGGCCGAGGGTGGCGATCTCCTCGACCGGGCGGCGGGAGAGCTTGGTGATCCGCTTGACCGGCACGCCGAGCGGGATCACGCAGGCGACGGCGTAGGTGGCCGGGATGCCGAGCAGCTCCTTGAGCCCGGGCTCCTCGGCGACGGCGACCGTGGTCAGGGTGCCGCCGAACCCCTCGGCATTGGCTGCCAGCAGGATGTTCCAGGCGAACGGGAAGACCGACCCGCCGGCGACCACCCCGACCCGGTCCAGCTCGGCATCGGTGGCGGCCACCAGCGACAGGTCGACGCAGACCACCAGCACGGCCGCCGCCGTCCGGATCGGCTGGGTGAACCGCGCGGGCACCTCGGTCGCGGCGATGGTGTCCTCGTCGACCTCCGAGGGACGCACCGAGCTCCACGGCTGCTCCCCGGCGGTCGCCTGCGCGACGTACCGGCGGGCCCCGGGCTCGGTCAGCGCGACCAGCGCCTCGCGCGTCTCGGCGTCGCGGACCACGATGACCCGGGAGCCCTGGCGGTTGCCGCCGCTGGGCGCGAACCGGGCGCTGTCGAGGATCCGGTAGAGCGTCTCGTCGGTCAGCGGGTCGTCGGTGAACTCGCGCACGGCGGCGGTGGTGCGCAGGGCGTCGTCCAGGTCCATGCGGTCATCCTCGCGTGCCGGGCTCAGCGGTGGATCAGCGACTGCCAGTTCGCCGGGACCGCGCCCTCGGGGCCGGGTGTCGGCTGGCCGACCGGGTGCTCCTGCGGCGCCGCCAGCGCGGGGCCGTCGTAGTAGTCCTGGCTCTCGTAGTCCCAGAACCAGTCCTCGCCCGGCTCGAAGCTCTGCACGAACCGGTGCCCCGAGGAGCGGAAGTGCGCAGTGGCGTGCTGCATCGGCGAGGTGTCGCAGCAGCCGACGTGGCCGCACTGCGCGCAGCGGCGCAGGTGCACCCACCACCCGCCGGCCGCCATGCACTCGGCGCAGCCGGTGCCCGAGGGAGGGACGGTGGTGTCGATGCCGTCGGTCATGCGTTCACGCTAGCGCGGGTGTCGAGCCCGGCCAGCGGGCTCAGGTCAGCGGGCGAGCGCGGCGACCACCGGGGCGAGCTCGGGCTGCTCCTCGGCGCGGCCAGCACCCGCCTGGTCGTCAATACGGTCGCCCATTCGGAAGAGGCACCCACACGCCTGGCAATCTGACACTTGTTGGACGCCTCCAGGCTTCGCTCCAGGGTGCGCGGGACGATGACAACCAGGTCGGTCAGATCGCTAGCACCAGGTGGGCATCCAGGCCTTCTCAGCAGGCGAACTCGCCTGGAAACCGTCCACCGCTCACTCCGTCGACGTGAACAGTCGACCGGTTCCTGGGCGTCGTTCGGCGCGCAGCCTGAAGTTGAAGAACGCGTGATTGCACGAGCGACTGCGCCGTCCGTTAAATCCGGCCGTCAGCATTTGACGCATGTCAATAACGCGAGTGCAGCCTATCCGCCGGCGGTGTGACTTGACCTCTGGCGCTACGCCAACCCCATCGGGTCGCAAACTGTCCTACAAATCATGCAGAAACTAGAGATAAGCCGTTGAGGCGGCTAGTCGCGCCATTCCTTTCTTAACCACGCGGGGATGCGCGACTCACTGGGCGAATAGAACTCCTTGATTGCCCATATTCCTGAACTTAGAAAGATAACAAACGATACTAGGTAAAGAATCCTTAGTATGTCCGGCCGCGAATCCCCGTTGTCAAAATTCGAGAGGAGGATGAGAGCAATGGCAGAACTCGTAACCCCGATCCCCGGGAGTGCCGTAAACATTAACCGAACGGTAAGCCGGCGCAAGTACGATCGCGGACGCATGGCGCCAACGTCCATCTGCCAGCCGGTCCGAAATCGCAGGTGGCTAAGCCCAAAGATGGCGAGGCCCACGATGCAACCCACCAGTGCGATCGACTTGTTCACCACGCCCCTCCTCCACCGCTACCGCCACCCCCGCCGCCGAAGAAGGCTGGCTTCTCTGTCGAGCCGCCGTACAGGCCCTCGTTTGCGGTGTCGCCGAGAAGACCGCCGATCCACCCTCCTAACGCGCCTCCTGCCAGGCCCCCGAGGGCGGCTGTTCCAACGTCGAGAAAAGGTACCGGCACAAGGGCGCCTAGCCCTGTTCCAATCGCAGCTCCGGCGGAAGCGCCGGCCAACCCGCCGCCAACTGCTCCGACTGTTGTACTAGAAGCCTTGATCGAGGACTTTGCCACCCGCGTGGACTTTGGCTCGGATCGGGTCTCGTTCATGGTCTCGGAGAACGATAGACCAAAAGTGGCAACGCCAGCCAAGAGCCCCAGCGCACGAGAGATTCCAGACAGTCGAGACGCTGCCCCCTCGGCCGCGGCGTAGTCATTCGTCCCGATCCCATTCCCATGCCCCAGAGCCGCCAGGCTACGGCGGCCAACTTCTCGATCCGGCCCCCGACCGCGTGCACGAGCGGTTGCCTGATTGAGATGATCCGCCATGTCTCCAGCCATCACTTGATTTAGACCAACCAGAGCATCGAATGACGTTTGAGGCGCCGTCACCCAGTCAGCCAATCCGCGCCCACCCCGGTCGAGCATGGTGAAGAAGTTGTGTGGTCGGTCGTCAATCACGCTGCCGCCCGAGTTCTTCCGCTCTACGCCGACACCGTCCGAACTTGACGAAGTCGGCGGGTCCGATCCGGGCGAGTGATTCGCAGGGGCCACCTCTTCGCCGTTGATGACAGCGCGGTGCCCGTCAAGTTCGATTCCGCTGATCGGGTTGCCACCAGCGAATGAGTAACGGTTCGTGGACCAAGGGTCAGTCCCGAGCGCCAGGTCATCGAGCGCACCGCTATACATATCCCGCGTCAGGAACCGGTTGAGACCCGGGTCGTAGTTACGGAAGCCCATGTCGTACTTGCCGGTGGTGGGGTCGTAGCGCTTCGCGTTGTAGCGGTAGGGGTTGAGCACGTCGGTGACGGCCGCGGCACCGTCTGGGTTGATGGTGGTCTTGTCCGTTCCGGTGGACCCGGCGGCTTCGGTGTCCCCGTAAGCCGAGTACCTGTAGGTCGACTTCGTGTTGCCAGTCGCGGGATCGGTCAGCGCCTCGGTGTCGCCGTGCGGGTTGTACCCGTAGAGCTGCGTCGAGTCCGGCGTCGTGCCCGTGACCGGCGTGTCCTTGAGCACCAGAGGCCGCCCGTCGAGCCCATAGTTGAAGGTCTTCGAGGTCTGCCACACGCCGTTGGCGTCTGGGCGTTCCTCGACCGCGACCTGCTTGGTGAGGCCGAGGTAGTTGAACCTCGTCTTCTTGACGGTGCTCCCCGTTGTGACCGTCTGCAGGGCCGCACGGTCGAAGGGGTCGAACGAGCTCGCCTTCGTGACGTTCGGCGTTCCCGGGATCGTCTTGGACTCGCTGATGAGTCTGTCGAAGCCGTCGTAGCCGTACGACACGAGCGTGGTGGCGGGCGTGCTCGTGGTGTTCTTGAGCTTGTTGAGCCGCCCGTATCCGTCGTACTCATAGGACGTGGTAGCCCCACTCGCAGTGGAACTCAGCAGGCGGTTGCGGTCGTAGCTGAACGTGGTGTCGACGCCGTTGACGCTCTGGCTGGTGACGTTCCCGGCGGCGTCGTAGTAGTAGGTCTCATTGACCGACTTGTTCGCGCCGGACTTGGCGATGCCCCAGGCCTGACGTCCCGGGAGGTACGTGTAGTCGGCGGTCTGGTCGATGTAGCCGGTCGGAGTGTCCGCGTTCTGCACGTGGGAGACGTCGCGGGTCCGGTCGCCGGTCGGCTTGAACCACAGGTAGTGCGAGGACACGACCTTGTTGCTTGACCGCGGGTTGGTCTCGATCATCGACCTCAGCAGGCCGGACTCGTGGTACCGGTACTTGGTCACGTTGCCCGTCGGGTCGTTCGCCGAGCTGCAGGCAATCGCGGAAGTGCCGTCCAAGCTGTCGGTCGAGGCCGGCTTGGTGAGAGTCGCGATCGCTCCGGCTGGGTCGTAGGTGTACTTCCACCGCCGCAGATCAGTGCTACCGGTCGTCCCGGTCGTGACCGACGCGACCTGGTTGCGGTTGTCGTAGCAGTAAGCAGTGAACGACGACGCTGCGATGGCCTTCCCCAGCGACTCCGTGGTCCCGGTGCCGCCCGGGTCGGGCGGCAAGCACCTGCTCGATCGCGGAGAGGACCGCGGTGGTGCGGGTCGCAGCCGAGCTGCGCGATTCGGGCGCGGCCCGGGCCGCGTGCGAGGACCCGGTCAGCGGGCGAGCGCGGCCACCACCGGGGCGAGCTCGGGCTGCTCCTCGGCCTCGGTCAGCACCCGCTTCAGGGCCTCGTCGTGCAGCGGCCGGGCCTTCCGGTAGAGCTTGCTGCCGGCCGGGGTGAGCTCGGTGTAGATGCCGCGCCGGTCGTCGGCGCAGAGCACCCGGGTCAGCAGCCCGCGGTCCTCCAGCCGGTTGACCAGCCGGGTGGTGGCGCTCGGGCTGAGCGCGGCCGCGCGGGCGAGCTGCTGCATCCGCATGTGCCAGCCGTCCTGCCGGCTGAGCGCGTCGAGCACGGTGTACTCGACCACGGACAGCTCCACGGACGGGCCGAGGGCGCGCTCGAGCTCGGTCTCGATCAGCCCGTGCAGCGCGGCGAGGGTGCGCCACCCCTGCGCCCGGACCTCGACGGCGTCGTCGGCGATGCCCATGTGGTCTCCCAAATAGTTGTGTACGCGCTCTATTTGCATATGCAAGGACTTCGTCCTACGCTGCAATAGACCGCGTTTGCAACTACTTTACAGGAGCACTCCCATGCCCGTCGGATTGATCGCCCTGGCTCTCGGGGCCTTCGGCATCGGCCTCACCGAGTTCGTGATCATGGGCCTGCTGCCCGAGGTCGCCGCCGACTACGGCGTCTCGGAGTCGGTGGCCGGCTGGCTCATCTCCGGCTACGCGCTCAGCGTCGTGGTCGGCGCGCTGCTCCTCACCGCGGCGACCACCCGGCTCCCCCGCAAGCCGGTCCTGCTCGGACTGCTCGTGCTCTTCATCGCCGGCAACGTGGTCACCGCGCTTGCTCCGACGTACGGCGTCGCGATGACCGGCCGGGTCCTCGCCGCCCTGTGCCACGGAGCCTTCTTCGGGATCGGCTCGGTGGTCGCCGCCGGGCTGGTCGCCCCGGAGAAGAAGGCCGGCGCGGTCGCCGCCATGTTCACCGGCCTCACCGTCGCCAACGTGCTCGGCGTGCCGTTCGGCACCTTCCTCGGCCAGCAGCTCGGCTGGCACGCCACCTTCTGGGCGATCGCCGTCGTCGGCGTCGTCGCGCTGGCCGGCATCGCCGCCCTGGTGCCCACCGCGTCCGGCTCCGTCGAGAAGGTCAGCCTCCGTCACGAGCTGGGCGCGTTCCGGTCCGGCCAGGTGTGGCTCTCCCTGGTGATCACCGTGCTCGCCTTCGGGGGCATGTTCGGCGCGTTCACCTACATCGCCTACACGCTCACCGAGGTCAGCGGCTTCGCCGACGCCGCGGTGCCGTGGCTGCTCGTTCTCTTCGGCGCCGGGATGGTCATCGGCAACACCGTCGGCGGCCGGCTCGCCGACCGTGCCGTCGACCGCACCCTGATCGGGTTCATCGCCGCGCTCGCAGTGGTTCTCGCCGGCTTCGCCCTGGTCGCGTCCTCGACCGTCGCGACCGTGGTCGCGCTGCTCCTGCTGGGCGGCTTCGGGTTCAGCACCGTGCCCGGGCTGCAGACCCGGATCATGACGTACGCCGGCCAAGCACCCACGCTCGCGTCCGGGGCGAACATCGCCGCCTTCAACGTCGGCAACGCGCTCGGCGCCTGGGCCGGCGGGCTCGGCATCGCCGCCGGCCTGGGCTACACCTCGCCGATCTGGATCGGCGCCGGGATCACCGGCGCGGCGCTGGTGGTGATGCTGGCGGCTGCCGGTGCCGCCGCGAGGACCTCGCGATCCGGCTACCCGAGCTCCTCGGCGATCGCCTTCCCCAGTGACTCCGTCGTCCCGGTGCCGCCCAGGTCCGGGGTCAGCGGTGCGGCCTCCGGCCCGCGAGCGAGCACCTGCTCGATCGCGGAGAGGACCGCGGCGCCCGCCTCGCGGTGACCGAGGTGCTCGAGCATCAGCGACGCCGACCAGATCTGCCCGACGGGGTTGGCGATCCCCTGCCCGGCGATGTCCGGCGCCGACCCGTGCACCGGCTCGAAGAGGCTCGGGAACTCCCGCGGCGGGTTGATGTTCGCGCTCGGCGCGATCCCGATGGTGCCGGTGCAGGCCGGGCCCAGGTCGCTGAGGATGTCGCCGAACAGGTTGCTGGCGACGACCACGTCGAAGTAGTCGGGCTTGAGCACGAAGTTCGCGGTGAGGATGTCGATGTGGAACTGGTCCACGTCCACCTGCGGATAGCGCTGCTTCATCGCGGCGACCCGCTCGTCCCAGTACGGCATCGAGATGGAGATGCCGTTGCTCTTCGTCGCCGAGGTCAGGTGCGCGGCCGGGCGCGCGGCGGCCAGCTCGAAGGCGAACTCCAGCACCCGGTCCACGCCAGTGCGGGTCATCACCGTCTCCTGCAGCACCAGCTCGCGGTCGGTGCCCTCGAACATCCGGCCGCCGATGCTGGAGTACTCCCCCTCGGTGTTCTCACGGACCACGACGAAGTCGACATCACCAGGTGAGCGACCGGCCAGCGGGCTGCGCACGCCGGGCATCAGCCGGCACGGGCGCAGGTTGACGTACTGGTCGAAGCGGCGCCGGAACTGCAGCAGGCTGCCCCACAGCGACACGTGGTCGGGCACCACCTCGGGCCAGCCGACCGCGCCGAAGAAGATCGCCTCGTAGCCGCGCAGCACCTCGAACCAGTCGTCGGGCAGCATCGCCCCGGTGCGCTGGTAGTACTCGGCACAGGCGAAGTCGAAGTGGTCGAGCTCCAGCGCGACGTCGTACAGCTGCGCGGCCCGGTCCAGGACGCGCAGTCCCTCGGGGACCACCTCCTGGCCGATGCCGTCGCCGGGGATGACCGCGATGCGCAAGGACATGTGTTCCTCTCAGTCGGCGTGGTGGCAGGCGACCAGGCGCTCGTCGAGCAGCCGGGGCAGTGGCACCTGCGTGGTGCAGATCTCGGTGGCCTTCCAGCAGCGGGTGCGGAACCGGCATCCCGACGGCGGGTGCGCCGGGCTGGGCACGTCGCCGGTGAGCACGATTCGCTCGCGGGTCCGCTCGACGCGCGGGTCCGGGATCGGGACGGCGGAGAGCAGCGCCTGGGTGTAGGGGTGCAGCGGGCGCTCGTAGATCGCGTCCACCGGGCCCTGCTCCACGATGGTGCCGAGGTACATCACCCCGACCTGGTGGGACAGGTGCCGGACCACCGAGAGGTCGTGGGCGATGAACAGGTAGGTGAGCCCGAGCTCGCGCTGCAGGTCGTCGAGCAGGTTGAGGATGCCCGCCTGCACGCTGACGTCCAGCGCGCTGACCGGCTCGTCGAGGACCAGCACCTCCGGCTCGACGGCGAGCGCCCGGGCGATGCCGATCCGCTGCCGCTGCCCGCCGGAGAAGGCGTGCGGATACCGGCCCGCGTGCGCCGGGTTCAGGCCCACGAGCTCGAGCAGCTCGCGGACCCGCTCCTCGCGCCGGCCCTGCGCGAGCCCGTGCACGACGAGCGGCTCGGCCAGGATCGCGCCGACGGTCATCCGCGGGTTGAGCGAGGCGTACGGGTCCTGGAAGACCAGCTGCACGCGTCGTCGTACGGCCCGGAAGTCGCCGTCGCCGAGCGCCGAGATGTCGTCCTCGCCGAGCAGCACGGTGCCGCCCTGGATGTCGGTCAGCCGCACCACGCTGCGGCCCAGCGTGCTCTTGCCGCAACCGGTCTCGCCGACCAGCCCGAAGGTCTCCCCGGCCGGGACGCTGAGCGAGACCCCGGCGACGGCCTGGACGGTGCCGACCTGGCGGCCGAAGAGGCCCGCCTTGATCGGGTACTCCTTGACCAGGTCGTCGATGCGCAGCGCCGCGGTCACCGGGCCACCTCCTGCAGCTCGTGCACCCGGTGGCAGGCGGCCTGGTGCCCCTCCCCGAGCAGGGTCGCCTGCGGCACCGCGTGACCGCACAGCTCCTCGACGCACGACGGACACCGCGGTCCGAACCGGCAGCCCGGAGGCAACGCGGTCGCGGCCGGGGGCTGGCCGGCGATCTGGAAGAGCCGCTGGTCGCGGGTGCGCCGGTCCATCCGGGGCAGTGAGGCCAGCAGGCCGCGGGTGTAGGGGTGCGCGGGTGCGTAGAAGGTCTGCTCGACGGTGCCCTCCTCGACACGGTTGCCGGCGTACATGACCAGCACCCGGTCGGCCACCCCGGCGACCACGCCGAGGTCGTGGGTGATGAGCACGACCGTGGTGCCGGTGCGGGCCTGCACCTCGCGCAGCACCTCCAGCACCTGGGCCTGCACGGTCACGTCGAGCGCGGTGGTCGGCTCGTCGGCGATCAGCAGCGCGGGCTCGTTGGCCATGCTCATCGCGATCACCACCCGCTGCCGCATCCCGCCGGAGAACTCGTGCGGGTACTGGTCCACGCGCTCGGCCGCGGACGGGATCCCGACCAGCTCGAGCAGCTCGACCGACCGGCGGCGCAGCTCGGCCCGGCTCGTCCCGGGGCGGTGCACGCGGACGGCCTCGGCGAGCTGGTCGCCCACGGTCATCACCGGGTTGAGCGCGGCCAGCGCGTCCTGGAAGACCATCGCGATCTCGTTGCCGCGCAGCTCGCGCAGGGCGTCCTCGTCCAGGCCGACCAGCTCGCGGCCGCGGAACCGGATCGAGCCGGTGACCCGGGCCGCGCGCGGCAGCAGGCCGAGCACGGCGAGCGAGGTCATCGACTTGCCGGAGCCGGACTCGCCGACGATGCCGAGGGTCTCGCCCTCGCGGACCTCGAAGGAGAGGCCGTCCACGGTGACCGCCTCGCCCTCGTCGGTGGCGTAGACGACGCGCAGGTCCTCGACGACCAGCAGGGGCTCGTTCACAGCTGCTTCCCCTGCGGGTCGAGGGCGTCACGGAGTCCGTCGCCGATGAAGTTGATGCAGAGCACGGTGAGCAGGATGAACAGGCCCGGGAAGTAGAGCAGGTACACCTGCGGGGTGCCGACCAGCCCCGAGGCCTGGCTGAGCATGTTGCCCCAGCTGGTCCGCGGCGGCTGCACCCCGAAGCCGAGGAAGCTCAGCGTGGACTCGACGATGATCGCGGTGGCGGTGGCCAGCGAGATGTTCACCGCGATCAGGCCGGCCAGGTTGGGCAGCAGGTGCCGGACCAGGATCCGCGGTGTCGAGGCGCCGATCACCTTGGCCGCCTCGACGAACTCCTTCTCGCGCAGGCTGAGCACCTGGGCGCGGACCACCCGGGCGATGTAGGTCCACGACAGCGCGGAGAGGACCAGCACGATCGTCAGCGGGGAGGAGCCGAGACCCTCCAGCGCGAGCGCCAGGATGGCCACCGCCGGCACGATCAGGAACAGGTCGGTGACGCGCATGACGACCTCGCCGACGGCACCGCCGAGGTAGCCGGCGACGGCACCGACCGCGGTGCCGACCAGGGTGGCCACCAGCGAGACGAAGAAGCCGATCGCCAGCGAGATCTGGCCGGCGTAGAGCAGCTCGGAGAGGTAGTCGCGGCCGAGCTCGTCGGTGCCGAGCCAGTGGTGCCAGGACGGCAGCGTCGGGCCGAGGGTCAGGTCCTGCGCGCCGCGCGCGGCCGGGGCGACGAGGTTCGCGCCGAAGCACGCGACCACGAGGACCACCAGCACCACGGTGCCGACGACGGCCGGCCGGTGCCGGCGGAAGCGCCTCATCGCAGCCTCACCCGCGGGTCGAGCAGCGCGTAGCTGAGGTCCGCGATGAGGTTGCAGACCACCACCGCGACGGCGACCACGAGCATCCAGGGCAGCAGCACGAACACGTCGCCGGCCAGCAGCGAGTCCAGGAACAGCCGGCCCATGCCCGGGATCGAGTAGATCTGCTCGGTGACCACCAGGCCGCCGAAGAGCAGCGCCGCGTCCAGGGCGACCACGGTCAGGAACGGCGCCAGCGAGTTGCGGGCGGCGTGCCGCAGGATCACCTGGCGGCGCGGCACTCCCTTGGCACGCGCGGTGCGGACGTAGTCGCTGGAGAGCGCGTCCAGCATCGAGGCCCGGCCGAACCGGCTCCACGAGGCCACCAGCGTGATGGTCAGGGTGAGCACCGGCAGCACCAGGTGCCGCAGGTAGTCCAGGTCGAACCCGGAGCTCCCCGGCGAGTGCAGCCCGACGAAGTAGAGCGGCGGGTCGGAGAGCCCGAGCTTCTGCCGGGGCAGCACCGCGAGCAGCTGGATCAGCACCAGGCCGAACCAGAACGCGGGCAGCGCGATGCCGACGTACGAGAGAGCGGTGAGGACGTGGTCGCCTGCCGAGTACTGCCGCACCGCGGAGTAGACGGAGACGAACGCGGCGATCAGCATCGCGAACAGCACGCCCCAGAAGACCAGCTGCAGCGTGGGCCACAAGGCCGAGCCGATCAGCGACCGGACATCGCCACCGGTCCGGGTGCTCACGCCCCAGTTGCCGGTGACGATGCCCTTGAGCCACAGCAGGTACTGCTCGGGCACCGACTTGTTCAGTCCGAGACGCTCCGTCTCGCGCTGCAGCACCTCGGGGTCCCGGGACTGGCGCAGCTTGCCGAGCGGGTCGAAGGTCGCCCGGACGGCCACGAAGAGCACGAAGGACGCGACCAGCACGATCGGCAGCGAGAACAGGATGCGGCGGACGGCGTACGTCAGCACAGAGCCATGCTCCTCGTCGGCCTGCTCACTTGGCCAGCCCCCACTCGTTCAGGTTCCAGAACGGGCCCTCGGACGGGTTGATCGCGATCGGGCCGCCCAGCTTGGTGCTCCACAGCAGCACGTTCGGCAGCGCGTCCATCGGCACCGCCGGCACGGCGTCGGCGAGCAGCTGGTCGGCCTTCTTGCTGGCCTCGATCCGCTTGGCCGGGTCGAGCTCGCGGTCCATCTCGGCGAGCACCGGGTCGAGCCCGGCGATGTTCACCCGGCCGAAGTTGATGCCGGAGAAGCCGTTCGCCTCCGAGGGGATCGAGCTGCTGGCGAAGCTGGCCGAGAGCGTCGGGTCCGGGAAGGTGTCGATGAGCGTGTACAGCCCGGCCTGGAAGTCGCCGTTGGGCGCGGTCTTGCCGAACAGGTCCGCCGGCGTGGTGTTGTGCACGGTCATGGTGAACCCGGCCTTGGCCAGCTGGGCCTGCAGGATCTGCAGGGTCAGGTCGCGGCGCTTGTTGCCGGCCAGGGTCTCGACCGCGAAGGCCGCCGGCTTGCCGCCCTTCGCCCAGATGCCCGAGCCGTTCTTGGTCCAGCCGTCGCCGGTCATCAGGCTCTCGACCTTGTCGAGGTCGAGCTCGTACTCGCCGAACGCGGCGTCGCCGTACGTGTCCAGGATCGGGGTGAAGAACGACTGCGCCGGCTGCTTGACGCCGATCGACCCGAACAGCCGGTTGACCACGGCCTTGCGGTCGATCGAGTAGGCCAGTGCCTGGCGGACCGCCTGGGAGTCGAAGGGGAACCTGGCGTTGTTGAGCCAGATCGCCTCGAGGTTGCCGGTCTGCGCGTCGACCTCGGACTTCGTGTTCGGGATGCCGGCGGCGATCTGGCTCAGCGCGTCGAGCTGCGGAGTCGGGTAGAGCGCGTCGACCTGGCCGCTCTTCAGCGCCTGGAAGGCGGCCGCGGTGTCGGCGATGAACTGGAAGGTGACCTTGTCCAGCTTGGGCTTGGCGCCCCAGTACTTCGGGTTGGGCACCAAGGTGACCGACGTGCCGCGCTTCCAGCTCTCGATGAGCCAGGGGCCGCCGCTCCAGGTGTAGCCGTCCTTGAGGAGGGCGCCGCGATTCTTGCCGGCCAGCAGGTGCGCCGGCAGCACGCCGTAGCCGCTGCTGAACAGCTGCTGCCAGCCGGCGTACGGCTCCTTCAGGGAGAGCACCACGGTCTTCGGGTCCGGGGTGGCGATCGAGGCGATCTTGTCGTAGCCGGTCTTGTCGAAGATGTCCTTGCCGTCGCGGACCTGCAGCGCGGTGTACTTGAAGTCCTCCGCGGAGATCGGGGTGCCGTCGGACCAGACCGCGGCCGGGTTGATCTTGTACGTGATCGTCTGGGTGCCGCCGGTCGCCTGGGTGGTCGGCTCGCCGGCGAGCAGGTCGGAGGCCTTCGGGACCCAGTGGTCGCCGTCCTTGCGCACCACGAACGCGACCGGGACGGTCGCCTCCTTCATCGTGTAGCTGCCCCAGATCGAGCCGGCGCAGGTGCCGAGCCAGTCCGCGCAGTCCGGCTCGGCCTCCGCGCCGATCACGATGGCGCCGCCCTGGCGGACCGCGACCGGGTCGCCGCCACCGTTGCCACCGCCGGTCCCGGCGGAGCTGTTGGAGCACGCGGTGACGAGAGCGAGCAGGGCGGCCGAGGCGACCAGGGCCAGGGTCCGCCGGACCCTGCGTGGATGACGCGACATGCGAGCACTCCTAGGAGATGAACGGGAGGCGGCCCCGGGACGAATCCGCCTGGACGTAGCGAGCCTAGGACGTCGTCAGCGTCATAGCAATACCTATAGTCAATGTCGTTGACTTCATGGATGCCGTACGCTCTGGCGACAACGAGATCCGGAGGTGGAACCCATGGCAGCGGCCAAGAGCGCCCAGAGCGAGGCCGGCCCGCGCAAGCGACGTCCGCGCGACAGCCTCAGCCGCGCGGTGATCCTCGCCGCCGCCGAGCAGATCGCGCTGCGCGACGGGCTCGAGGGCCTGACCTTCGGGGCGCTGGGCACCGAGCTGCAGGCGCACTCGACCTCGATCTACCGCCACTTCCGGGACAAGGACGAGCTGGTCCTGGAGCTGATCGACGCGCTCCGCGCCAAGTCGTACGGCGACCAGCTGGTCTCCACCGGGGACTGGCGCGAGGACCTGCGCTTGATCGCGACGGCGATCCACGAGCACTACCTGCGCTACCCCGGCTTCGCCCAGCAGATGGCGGCCCGGACCACGCGGCGGCCGACCGAGTTCCACAACGTCGAGTTCGCGCTGGACGCGATGCGCCGGGCCGGGCTCGAGGACGAGGACGCCACGCTCTGCGTGCGGGTGTTCGGCAATCACGTGCGCGCGGTCTCCGCGATGGAGGCCTCGCTGCGCATGCTCGACGACGAGGCCCGGACGATGGACGAGCTGGCCTGGACGGTGGAGTACCGGCAGCTGTCCGCGGAAGAGTTCCCGAACATCTCCCGGACCTCCGACAAGCTGCTCACCGTCGGCGACCCGCGGCTGTTCAGCGAGGGCGTGGAGATGTTCCTGGACTCCATCGAGCTCCGCGCGAAGCGGGCCAAGGCCGCGCGCCGCAAGCGATCCTGACCCCTCGCTAGCGCGGGGTCAGCGCCTCCACCATCGCGGCCACCAGGAGCGCCCGCTCCCCGATCGCCGGGATGCTCACCCACTCGTGCTCGGCGTGCGCGCCGTCTCCGGCGGGGCCGAGCCCGTCCACGGTCGGAATCCCGAGCGCCGAGGTGAAGTTGCCGTCCGAGCCTCCGCCGACGGTGGCGGTGCCGGGCTCGGGCTGACCCAGGCGACGGGCCTGCGCCCGGCACAGCGCCACCAGCTCGACGGAGTCGGCGGCCTCCAGCGGAGGCCGGTTGATGCCGCCCGCGATCTCGACCGCGACCCCATCGGCGGCGCCGTGGACCAAGCCGCGCAGAGCCGCGTCGACCCGCTCCATCTCGGCGATGGTCAGCGCGCGCACATCGACGGTGAGGGTGCCCAGGTCGGGCACCACGTTCAGTGCGGTGCCGGCACTGGCCCGGGTCGGGGTGACCGTCGTGCCACGGACCGGGTCGGCGAACCGCGGCACCTCGACGGCCCACCGGGCCAGCTCGAGCAGCGCGTTGCGCCCCAGCTCGGGCTCCAGGCCGGCGTGCGCGGCCAGGCCGCGGAAGGTGATGTCGTAGAACGCGCCGCCCTTGCGGCCGACCTTGAGCGCGCCGCCCAGGCTCGGCTCCATCACCAGCACCGCGTCCGCCTCGGCGGCCACCGACTCGATCAGCCCACGCGAGGTGCGCGAGCCGGTCTCCTCGTCGCCGGTGACCAGCAGCGCCACCTCGTCGGTGACCCCGACCAGCTCGAGGGCGTCCAGGCCGGCGACGATCCCCGCCTTCATGTCGAAGACGCCCGGCCCGGTGGCGCGGTCGCCGTCGACGCGGAACGGCCGCCGCCCGACGGTGCCGGCCGGGAACACCGTGTCCGCGTGGCAGAGCAGCAGCACCCTCGGCCGCGCCGCACCCCAGAGCAGGTGCGGCACGCCGTCCTCGACGACCGTCTCGGGAGCGCGACCGAGCGCCTTGGTCCCCCACTCGGCGATGAGCTCGTACGCCGCCAGCAGCCGGGCCGCGTCGCCCGACGGGGTCTCGGTGGTGACCAGCTCGCCGAGCCGGCGAACAGCGCGGTCGCGGTCCCAGGCTTCCAGAGGCCCGCTCATCGGGAGGCCTCCCAGAAGTCGCGCAGCGCGGCCAGGGTGGCGACCGGGTTCTCCTCGGCCACGTAGTGGTCGGCCTCGATCGGCGCGGCGGTGACCTGCTCGGCGTACTCGGTCCAGACCTTGGCCACGTCGAAGGCGGTGCCCACGTAGCCCTCGGTGCCCCAGCCGACCAGCAGCGGTCGCTCGATGCCACGGCCCGCCTCGCGGTCGGCGAGGTCGTCGGCCAGGTCCACCGAGGCGGCCGCGCGGTAGTCCGCACAGGTCGCCTCGATGACCCCGGGACGCACGAACGCGCCGGCGTAGGCGCGGAGCACGTCCTCGTCGAAGGCGAAGCCGGCACGGTGCCGCCCCACCATCCGGCTGCGCACCCAGCCGGCGGTGTCGGCGTGCAGCAGCGCCTCGGGCAGCCCGCCCGGCCGGCTCAGGAAGAACCAGTGGAAGTAGGCCTCGGCCATCGCCCGGTCGACGTTCTCGTACATGTGCAGCGTCGGCACGATGTCGAGCACCGCGGCCGTCGCGACCAGCTCGGGGTAGTCCAGGCAGAACCGGTGCACCACCCGGCCGCCGCGGTCGTGGCCGACCAGGTCGGCCCGGTCGATGCCGAGCGAGTCGAGCAGCGCGGCCACGTCGGCGGCCATCGCCCGCTTGCCGTACGTCGCGTCGTCGACGGGAGCAGGCGCGTCGGAGGCGCCGTACCCGCGCAGGTCGAGCACCACCACCTGCCGGTCGGCGAGCAAGGAGGGCACCAGGTGCCGCCACATCAGCGAGGACTGCGGGTAGCCGTGCAGCAGCACCACGGGTGGGCCGTCGCCGCCGGTCGCGTAGGCGATCCCGACGCCGTCGTGGTCGAAGCGGGACAGGGTGAGTCCGTCGATCATGACCAGCGCCCACCCGCCAGGGTGAGCTCGGCCAGCTCGAGCTGACGGCGGAACTCGGCCTCGGCACCGGCGATGCCGGTCGGCTCGTGGCCGGCGTCGAACCACTCGATGACCACGTCGCCCCCGGCCTGACGCAGCGCCTCGGCGTAGCGGCGGGCCTGCTCGGGCGGGGTGCGGGTGTCGCGGGCGCCCTGGAACAGCCAGACCGAGGCGCGCACGTCGTCGACGTAGTTGATCGCGGAGAAGCGCACCAGCGCCGGCTCGACCCGGGCCGGGTCGAACGCGCCGGAGGGGTCCATGGACAGGAAGCTGCTCCAGGACTTGCGGATCGCCGCATTCATCTCCGGCCAGGCCGCCGCCCAGTCGGCCATCGCGACCACCGCGAAGGCGCCGGCGAAGAGGTCGGGCAGCCGGCCGACGGAGAGCAGGCTCAGGTGCCCGCCGTACGACGGGCCGGTGATGAACGTCGACGCCGGGTCGGCGAGCCCGCGCCCGCGCAGCCACCCGACCGCCGCGGCGACATCCTCGATCTCGCGGTCGCCGGCGCCGCCCCAGAAGCCCTCCCGGATCGCCCGGCCGAAGCTGACCGAGCCGCGGTAGTTGAGGCTGGCCACCGCGAAGCCGCGCTCGAGCCACGCCTGCAGCTCGGGCCGGTACTGGTCGACGGTGACCAGGTTGGGTCCGCCGTGGATGTCGAGCACGGTGCCGCGGGCCTCGCCGGCCGGTGCTGCCCACCACAGCTGGACGCCAGTGCCGTCGGCGCTGGTGACCGTGGCCGACTCCAGCCGCCGGCCGGCGGGCACCGGGACCGGCGGGACCACGACGTGCTCGCCGGCCGCGTCGACGCGGAGCACGTGCAGCGGGGTGGTCCAGCCGGAGGCGAGCACGACCACGGCGCCGTCGGCGGCGAAGAACGACTTCCAGTAGTAGGGGAACTCGGCGGCCACGTCGGGCTCGGCGTACGCGCCCGGGCGGTCGCGGACCACCTCGAGCTCGCGGGTGGACTCGTCGAGGACCAGCAGCCGGTGCTTGCCGTGGTCGACGTGCACCAGCAGGATCCGCCCGGAGGCGGGGTGCCAGTCGAGCACCAGGGTCTCGCCGTCGAGCTCGGGCAGGTCGAAGTCGACGCGCTCGCCGGTGCGCGGGTCCCAGATCGCGGGCCGGGCGAAGCCGGTCCGCTCGGTGGCCAGCAGCAGCCTGTCGTCGCCGGGCTCGGTCGAGAAGCGGACCGCGCGGACCGGGCCGTCGGGCAGGTCGTTCGCGACCGCGACCACCGCGCGGGTGGCCACGTCGACAACGGTCACCGCGGCCCGTCGTACGCCGGGGTTGTGCTCGATCGTGTCGACCGAGACCAGGGTGCCGTCGGCGGACACGTGGGCGAACCAGGCCTCCTCGGGCGAGCTGAACACCTCGGTCGGCTCACCCTCACCGTCGAGCGGGACCAGCACGACATGGTGGGCCTCGTCGTCGACCAGGGTGCCGACCACGGTGCGGCCGTCGGGGCTGATCTCGAGCCCGCGCAGCACGTACGGCGACCACCCCGGCGTCAGCGCCCGCCGCTCGCCGCCGTCGACCCGGGTGGCCACCAGGGTGCCGACCTCGGAGCCACCGTCGTCGTCGAGGGCGACCACCCACTGCCCGTCCGGGGTGAGCAGCGAGCCGAACCCCACCGGGAACGGCAGCACCGGCCCGACCGTGCCTGCCGCCGGGTCCCAGACCCGGCCCTCGGCGTGCTCCTTGCCGTCCTCGACCAGCAGCACCCGGCCACCGGGTCCGCCCGCCGGCCGCGCGGTCAGCAGCATCCCGGGCGGGAACCAGGCACTGGTCTGGTCGGTCATCAGGCGATCTCCTTCGTCGTCGGCCTCGTCGCAAGAACCTTAGACTGAAAGATAGTCAGTGTCGATGATTATTGGTGCACGGGCTCCCCGTCGACCCAGGTCGAGACCACCCCGACCGCGCCGATCTCGGCCTCCCCGGCGAACGGGTCCGCGTCCAGGACGACGAGGTCCGCGATCGCGCCCGGGCCGATCCAGCCGGCCTCGTCGCGGTGGTTCACCCAGGAGGACCCGCTGGTGTAGGCCGCGAACGCGGTGGCCAGGTCCAGCGCCTGCCCGGGCAGGAACGGCTCGGTCCCGGAGCGGTCGGCCGCGCCGTACGAGGTCCGGTGCACGGCGGTGTGGATCGCGGCCAGCGGGTCCGGCGTGCTCACCGGCCAGTCGCTCCCGGCGACCAGGTGCGCGCCCGCCCGGTGCAGGTCGCCGAAGGGGTACTGACGGCCGGACCGCTCCTCGCCGAGGAACGGCAGCGTGAGCTCGACCATCTGTTCGTCGAGGCAGGCCCACAGAGCCTGCAGGTTCGCACTCACGCCCAGGTGGCCGAACCGCGCGACGTCGTCGGGGTGGACCAGCTGCAGGTGCGCGACGTGGTGCCGGCGCGCCGGATCGGTGCCCTCGAACGCGTCCAGCGCCTCGCGCACGCCGCGGTCGCCGAGCCCGTGCACGTGCACCTGGAAGCCCAGCCCGTCCAGGGCCGCGACGTAGGCGGGAAGTCGGTGCGGGTCCACGAACGAGGTGCCCGCGTTCGCGGTCGCGTGCCCGCAGCGGTCCAGGTAGGGCTCGAGCAGGGCGGCGGTGCCGTTCTCGGCGACCCCGTCCTGCATGATCTTGACCGCCGTCGCGGCGAACCGGCCGCCGCTGAGCTGCTCACGGCGCTCGACCAGGTCGGGGATCTGCTCCTCGCCGCGGCCCCGCGACCACCAGAGCGCGCCGACCACCGAGGCGGTCAGGTCACCGGACGCCGCGGCGCGCGCGTACGCCGGGCCGTTGTCGTCCATCCCGGCATAGGCGCCGACGATCGCGTCCTGCCAGCCGGTGACGCCGAGGGAGTGCAGGTAGCGCTGCCCCTCCAGCAGGCCGCGGTAGAGCTCGTCCGGGTCGGTCGGCGGCACCAGCCGGGCGACCAGTCGCATCGCGCCCTCGTGCAGGGTGCCGGTCGGCTCGCCGTCCGGGTCCCGCTCGATCCGCCCGTCCACCGGATCGGGCGTGTGCCGGTCGATGCCGGCCAGGGCGAGCGCACGACTGTTGACCCAGGCACCGTGGTGGTCCCGGTTCGGCAGGAACACCGGCCGGTCCGCGACCGCCTCGTCCAGCGCCGTCGCCGCCGGCGTCCCGCCCGGGAACGCGGACATCGCCCAGCCACCGCCGAGGATCCACGGCACCTCCTGGTGCTCGGCGGCGTAGCGCCGGATCGCGTCGAGGTACACCGGCTGCTCCGCGTCCAGGCCACTGAGGTCACAGCGGATCCGCTCCAGGCCGCCCTGGACCGCGTGCACGTGCGCGTCCACGAAGCCGGGCGCGAGCAGGCCGCCGCCGACGTCGACCACCGTGGCACCCGCAGGCACGTCCACCTCGCCGACCGCGCGCACCCGCCCGTCGCCGACCACCACCCGCCCGACCAGGCCGCGGTAGCGGTGCCCGTCGAAGACCCGGGCGTTCTCGAAGACCGTCGTCATCGCTCCTCCTTCTCGGCTCATCGTGCTGCATCACCCTGGTCGCCGGATAGTCAACATGATTGACTACGCGCCATGCCGCCAGCCCGCAGCCGCCGCGTCGTGATCGCCCCGGACTCATTCAAAGGCTCGATCTCGGCTGCCGAGGCCGCCCGGGCGATCGCCACCGGCTGGCTCCCGGTCCGCCCGCACGACGACCTGTCCCACCTCCCCATGGCCGACGGCGGCGAAGGCACGCTCGACGCCCTCGCTCTCCCCAACACGTCGACCTGGCACATCCTCGGCGTCACCGGGCCCGACGGACGACCGGTGGAGGCGGCCTGGCTGCTGCTCGGCGACGGCACCGCCGTGGTCGAGGTCGCGCAGACCTCCGGGCTCCCGCTGATGGCGACCCCAGACGCCCTCGGTGCCACCAGCCGCGGCCTCGGTGATCTCCTCGCGGCGGTCGCGCGGGAGCCGGAGGTGCGGCGGATCGTGGTCGGTCTCGGCGGCTCGGCCAGCACCGACGGCGGCCGCGGTGCCCTCGAGGCGCTGGGCACGGTGCCGCCACCGCGCGGCGGGGTGGTCTGCCTGACCGACGTGACCGCACCGCTGCTCGGCCCGCGCGGCGCCGCGCGCCAGTTCGGGCCACAGAAGGGCGCCTCCCCCGCCGACGTGGAGGTGCTCGAGGACCGGCTGCGTGCCTGGGCGGCGCTGCTCGGCGGTGACCCCGACCAGCCGGGCGCGGGCGCCGCGGGCGGGATCGCCTTCGGCCTGGCCACCCGGTGGGGTGCGGTGCTGCGTCCCGGAGCCCCGTACGTCGCGAGCGCGATCGGCCTGGACGCAGCCGTCGCCGACGCGGACCTGGTGGTCACCGGCGAGGGCAGCTTCGACGGCCAGTCCCTGCAGGGCAAGGCCACCGGGCACGTGCTCGAGATCGCGGCCCGGTACGACCGCCCCGCGCTGGTCGCCTGCGGCCGGGCCGGCCTGCGCGCGCACGAGGGCGTCCTCGCCGTCGTCGAGACGTCGCGTCTCGCGGGGTCGGCGGCGGCGTCGATGGCCGAGGCCGCGCGCTGGCTCACCGAAGCGGGCGGCAGAATGGCCGCGCTGGCCACCGACCCTCCGAGGAGCCCCGATGTCTGACCCCGAGCGCGTCGTCTGCGCCGACGCCCTGACCGCCGACCTGGGCGAGACGGACACCGACGCCCTGGCCTCGGTCGCGCTCGACCTGGGCAGTCACGGCGGCGTCACCTTCGGGCTCTGGGAGGCCGGACCCGGCACCGACACCGACGTCGAGACCGACGAGCACTTCCTGGTCCTCTCCGGCGCCGGCACGGTCAGCTTCGAGGACGGCAGCACCGTCGAGCTCAAGCCCGGGGTGCTGGTCCGGCTGCGCGAGGGCGAGCACACCCGCTGGGAGATCACCGAGCGGCTGCGCAAGCTGTACCTGTCCTGAGCCCCGCTCCGGACCGGCTCAGAGTCCCGCGATCGCCGCCGCCGGGTTCTCGATCGCGTCCGCGACGGCACGCAGGAAGCCGGCCGCGGTGCCGCCGTCGCAGACCCGGTGGTCGAAGACGAACGAGAGCTGGGTGAGCTTGCGGACCACGATCTCGCCGTCCACCACCCAGGGCCGGTCGATGATCCGGCCGATGCCGAGGATCGCCACCTGCGGGTGGTTGATGATCGCGGCACTGCCGTCCACCCGGAACCCGCCGTAGTTGTTGAGCGTGAAGGTCCCGGCGGCCAGCTCCTCGGCGGTCGCCCTGCCCGCCCGGGCACGCTCGGTCAGCGACCGGATCGCCGCGTCCAGCTCGGTGGTCGTCATCCGGTCCGCGCCGAGCACCGCGGGGACGACCAGGCCGCGCTCGCCCTGCACGGCCAGGCCGAGGTTCACCCGGTCGTGCTCGACGATCTCGTCGCGCTCGACGTCGAGGCTCGCGTTGAGCACCGGGTAGGCGCGCAGGGCGGCCACGGTGAACCGGGCCAGGTAGGCCAGCAGGCCCGGTCCTGTGGGGTTGCCGGCCCGCAGCTCCCAGAGCGGGGTCGCGTCCACGTCGACCCAGACGGTCGCCTCGGGGATCTCGGCCCGGCTGCGAGTGAGCGCGGCCGAGACCGCTTTGCGGAAGCCGGTGAGCGGCGTGCGTTGCTCGCCGCCGCCCGGCGCCGGGGGCGGGTCGGCGGGCCGGGCGATCGCGGCCTGCACGTCGGCGCGGACGACGACACCGCCCGCGCCGGTGCCGGTCAGGGACGACGCGTCGATGCCGTGGTCGCGGGCGAGCTTGCGCACCAGCGGCGAGACCACCGGCGAGCGGCGCCGGCTCCGGGACGGCTGCGCGGACGTGCCGTAGCCGATGAGCACGTTGCCCGAGCCGGCGCGTTCCTCCTCGCGATAGGCCTCGGCCGCGGGGCTGGGCTTCGGGCTGGGCTCCGGGCTGGGCTCCGGGCTGGGCTCCGGGCTGGGCTCTGCTTCCGGGGTTCCGTCGCTGACGGTCACCAGGGGCTTGCCGACCTCGACGGTCTCACCCTCGGCGGCGTGCAGCACGGCCACCGTGCCGGCGTACGGCGAGGGCACCTCGACCAGCGACTTGGCGGTCTCCACCTCGACCAGCGGCTGGTCCAGCTCGACGACGTCGCCGACCGCGACGACCCAGCGGACCACCTCGGCCTCGGTCAGTCCCTCGCCCAGGTCGGGCAGCAGGAAGGTCCGGTTTCCGGTCGGTGCGGTGACGGTCATGCGTCCTCCCACTGCAGGTCGTCGACGGCGTCGAGGATGCGGTCGACGCTGGGCAGGTGCAGGTGCTCGAGCTTGGGCGGCGGGTACGGGATGTCGAACCCGGTCACCCGTCGTACGGGGGCGTGCAGGTGATGGAAGCAGCGCTCGGAGACCCGCGCGGCGATCTCGGCGGCGACGCTGGCGAAGCCGGCGGCCTCGGCGACCACGACCGCCCGTCCGGTCGACCGGACCGCCGCGCAGACGGTCTCGTCGTCGAACGGGACGATCGAGCGCACGTCCACGACCTGGAGGCTGCGGCCCTCCTGGGCGGCGACCTCGGCGGCCTCGAGCGCGGTCGGCACACTCGGCCCGTAGGCGACCAGGGTGGCGTCGGTGCCCGGCCGGCGGACCACGGCCCGGCCGATGCCTGGGACGGCCGCGGTCAGGTCCACCTCCTCCTTGGACCAGTAGAGCTTCTTGGGCTCGAGCAGGACCACCGGGTCGTCGGAGGCGATGGCCGCACGCAGCAGCCCGTAGGCGTCCTCGGCGTTCGAGGGCGCCAGCACGTGCAGGCCCGGGGTGTGCGCGTAGTAGGCCTCGGAGGAGTCGCAGTGGTGCTCGACGCCGCCGATGCCGCCGGCGTACGGAACCCGGATCACCAGCGGCAGCGAGACCGCCCCGCGGGTCCGATTGCGCAGCTTGGCGACATGGCTGACCACCTGCTCGAAAGCGGGGTAGGCGAACGCGTCGAACTGCATCTCCACCACCGGGCGGAACCCGTTCATCGCCAGGCCGACCGCCATGCCGACGATGCCGGACTCGGCCAGCGGGGTGTCGAAGCAGCGGTCCTCGCCGAACTCGGCGGTGAGCCCGTCGGTGATCCGGAAGACGCCGCCGAGCGGGCCGACGTCCTCGCCGAAGACGAGCACGGTCGGGTCCGCGTGCAGCGCGTCGCGCAGCGCCTGGTTGAGCGCCTGGGCCATGGTGATCTTCTGGTTCATCTCACTCCCCCGCCTGCTCGGCAGCCAGCTCGTCGGCCAGCAGCGCCGCTTGCTCGTCGAGCTGGGGGGTCCGCCGGGCGTAGACGTGGTCGAAGAGGTCGTCGGGCCGCGGGGTGACGTCGGTGTTGAGGCCGTCGCGGACCTGGGCAGCGACCTGCTCGGCCTCCGCCGCGAAGGCGGCCGCGGTCGCGTCGTCGAGCAGGCCCGCACCCCGCAGGTAGGTCTCGATGCGTCGTACGGGGTCGCGCCGCTCCCAGGCCGCGACCTCGTCGTCGGCGCGGTAGCGGGTGGCGTCGTCGGCGTTGGTGTGCGCCTGCATCCGGTAGGTGTGCGCCTCGACCAGCTGGGGCCCCTCGCCGTCGCGCGCCCGCTGGACCGCGGCACCGAGGACGGAGAGCAGCGCGGCCACGTCGTTGCCGTCGACCCGGCGACCGGGGATGCCGTAGCCGATGCCCTTGTGGGCCAGCGAGGGCGCCACCGACTGACGGGCCAGCGGCACCGAGATCGCGTACTGGTTGTTCTGCACGAAGAAGACGACCGGGGCGCCGAAGACGGCGGCGAAGTTGAGCGCCTCGTGGAAGTCGCCCTCGCTGGTGGCGCCGTCGCCGCACAGCGCCATCACCACCGCGGGCTCGCCGCGCAGCTGGGCCGCGTGCGCGACGCCGACCGCGTGCAGCAGCTGGGTCGCGAGCGGCGTCGCCTGCGGCGCGACCTTGTGCTCGTACGGGTCGTAGCCGGAGTGCCAGTCGCCCTTGAGCAGCACCAGCACCCCGACCGGGTCGACGCCGCGGAGGACCGCGGCGACGGTGTCCCGGTACGTCGGGAACAGCCAGTCGTCCTCGCCGAGCACCTGCGCGGCCGCGACCTGGCAGGCCTCCTGGCCGTGCGAGGACGGGTACACCGCGAGCCGGCCCTGGCGCACCAGCGCGTAGGCCTGGTCGTTGATCCGGCGCGCGGTCACCAGGGACCGGTACGCCTGCACCAGCGAGTCGGCGGCGGGCAGCTCGTGCGCGTCGTCCGGGGTCCGGGCACCGTCGGCGTCGATCAGGACGACGGGCTCTCCGGGGAGCAGGGCGTCGATGGCGGCTGTCATGCCTGCATGCTTTCGGCCGAGCCGTTTGAAATCCACTGACGGCAAGAAGTTGAGAATCTGTATGCTCAACCGGGCCCATTCGTGACCAAACGTCCAACAGGACATCGATCTGACGCTGGCGAGGTGGACAGGTGGCAGAGCAGCTCGACGAGACCGACCGGCGGATCCTCGACATCCTCGGCGACGACGGCCGGCTGTCGATGCGGGCCCTCGCCGAGCAGCTGCACGTCTCCCGCGCGAACGCCTACGCGCGGGTCGAGCGGCTGGAGCGTGCGGGGGTGATCCGCGGCTACCGCGCCGACGTGGACCCGGTCGCCGCCGGGCTCGGGACGACGGCGTACGTCACCTTGAGCACCGAGCAGCACGAGTGGCGCCAGGTGAGAGCGCAGCTGACCCGGATCCCCGGGGTGACGCACGTGGCGCTGACCGGCGGCCAGTTCGACGTGGTGCTGCTGGTCCGGGCCCGCGACAACGCCGACCTGCGCCGGATCGTGCTCGACCAGATCCAGAGCATCGAGGGCGTGCGCTCGACCCAGACGCTGCTGGTCTTCGAGGAGACCGAGCCGCGGATCACGCACCTCACCTGAGCACGGCCTCGTCTGTGCCACGCTGTGCGCCATGACCGAGGAGCCGGAGGGTGCGCCCGAGTCCAACGGCCGGCGGCGAGGACGGCCCGGGTACGACCAGGCCACGGTGCTGACCCGGGCGATCGAGCTGTTCAACCGGCAGGGGTACGACGGCACCAGCATGGCCGACCTGGCGGCCGAGCTCGGGCTGTCCAAGTCCGCGCTCTACCACCACGTGCCGGGCAAGGAGGCCCTGCTCGCCGAGGCCCTCGACGAGGCTCTCGACGAGCTGACCGCCGCGGTCCGAGCCGCCGGGACCGGGGGCTCCGCGAGCGCCTACGAACGCCTGCGCGACGTGGTCCGGCGCAGTGTCTTCGTGCTGGTCGCGCACCAACCCGCCGTGACCCTGCTGCTCCGCGTGCGCGGGAACAGCGAGCTCGAGCAGGACGCCCTGCGCCGCCGACGCCGCCTCGACGCCCAGCTCGCCAAGCTGGTCAAGGCCGCCGCCGACGAGGGCGCCCTCCGCGACGACATCGATCCCGCCCTGGTGAGCCGGCTGCTCTTCGGCATGGTGAACTCCCTGGTCGAGTGGTACCGGGCCGAGGGAGAGGTGCGCGCCGAGGAGGTCGCCGACGCGATCACGGCGCTGGCGTTCGAGGGGCTGGCGCGGAGGTGACCCGCAAATCCCCTCGACTCGAAAGGCCGATCACCTGGACTCCGCGTTCCCGAGCCAATGTGTACTTGATGCGGAGGGTGTCCCCCGGCAACTTTCTCGGCGTCAGGCCTGAGCCCCGGGCTCGATCGGCGTCCCCAGGGAGCGGCTGCGGCCGCGGAACTCGGCGACCACCTCGTCGCTCCCCTCGCGGGTCACCGTCACGTCGTACACACCGGTGCGGCCGGCGCCGCTGCGCCGCGTCGCGGTGGCGACCAGGCGGTCGCCCTCCTTGGCGGCGAGCAGGAACTCGATCTCGAAGTTCTGCGCGACGGTGACCACGCCGAAGGAGTTGCAGGCGACCGCAAAGGCGGTGTCGGCGACCGCCGCGACCAGGGCGCCGTGGCAGCTCCCCCAGCCGTTGACCATGTCCGCGCGCACCGTCATCGCGGTGACCGCGCGGCCCGGGCCGACGTCGACCAGGGTGATGCCGAGCATCGTGGAGGCGGCGTCCTGCCCGAGCATGATCCGGGCGTGCTCCTCTTCCGGACTCACCACGAGTAGAAGCCCTCCCCGCTCTTCCGGCCGAGCTTGCCGGCGGCCACCATCTCGCGCAGCAGCGCCGGCGGCTCGAAGCGCGGACCCAGGGTCGCGGCCAGGTGCTCCGCGATCGCCAGCCGTACGTCGAGCCCGACGATGTCCGTGGTCCGCAGCGGGCCGGTCGGGTGCCGGTAGCCGAGCGTCATCGCGGTGTCGATGTCGGCCGCGGACGCGACTCCCTCCTCGACCATCCGGATCGCCTCCATCGCCAGCGCGACGCCGAGCCGGCTGGAGGCGAAGCCGGGTGCGTCCTTCACCGTGATCGCGGTCTTGCCGAGGCCGGCCACCAGGTCCTGCGCGCGACCGACGACGTCCGGCGCCGTCGCGGAGCCCACGACGATCTCGACCAGGTCGCTGGCCGGGACCGGGTTGAAGAAGTGCAGGCCGACGAACGCCTCCGGGCGGGTCAGCAGCGCGGCCAGCTCGCTGATCGACAACGAGCTGGTGTTGCTCGCCAGCAGCGCATCCGGCGCGGCCTTCTCGACCCGGGTCAGCACGCTCGCCTTCAGCGCCACGTCCTCGGGCACGGCCTCGACGACCAGCGTGCACGCGGCCAGCGCGTCCGCGTCGGCGGTGGTGGTCAGCCGCCCGGCGGCGTCGTCGAGGTCGAGAAGCCCCTTGCTCGCGGCCTTCTCCAGACTCCGTACGACGCGCTCCCGAGCCGCACCGGCCGCGGCGTCGTCGTACTCGACCACGGTCACGGCCGTCCCGGCGGCCAGGAAGGCGTGCGCGATCCCGGCACCCATCCGGCCGCCGCCGTACACGCCGACATGCCCAGGAAGCGAGTGGGGAAGGCTCATCGCTTCCGCTCCAGGAACGCGGTCATCCGTCTCTCTTTCTCCTCGGTCTCGAACAGCACCGCCTGGGCCAGGTCGTCGACGAACGGGTGCGCCGATCGCGGTGCGTGGAAGACGCTCTTGGCCAGCCTGATCGCGAGCGGCGCCTGCTCCGTGATCTTCGCGGCCAGCGCCAGGCCGGCGTCCTCGAGGGCGTCCGGGGCGACGACGTCGTTGAGCAGCCGGACCGCGCGCGCCTCCTCGGCGTCGAGGATCCGGCCGGTCAGCAGGATCTCCTTGGCGAGCGGCTCGCCGACCAGCTCGGCCAGCCGCCAGGCAGCGCCAGCGGCGGCGAGAATCCCCAGCCCTGCCTCGGGATTCCCGATCTTCACCCGCGGCGTACCGATCCGGAAGTCGCAGGCGTAGGCGAGCTCGGCACCGCCGCCGAGGGCGTAGCCGTCGACCAGCGCGATCACCGGCATCGGCAGCCGCCGGATCCGGTCGAAGAGGCCGGAGTTGATCCCGCGCAAGGCATCCTCACGTCGACGCGCACGCAGCTGGGCGATGTCCGCGCCGGCCGCGAACACCCCGCCGGCTCCGGCGATCACGGCCACCCGCGGGTCGTCCTCGAGCCGAGCACAGGCGGCGTGCAGCTCGTCGACCATCTGCTGGTCGATCGCGTTGCGCACCTCCGGCCGGTTCAGCCGGAGCAGGACCACCTCCTCGCGGTCCTCCACCAGGACGGCCGTCATGCCCGTTCCACCAGCAACGCGCTTCCCTGACCGACGCCGACGCACATCGTCGCGAGCCCGCGGCGGCCACCGGAGCGTTCCAGCCGGCCGAGCAGCGTCACCACGAGCCGCGCCCCGGAGGCGCCGAGCGGGTGACCGAGCGCGATCGCGCCGCCGTCCGCGTTGACGATCTCCTCGTCCAGGCCGAGGTCCCGCACGCACGCGATCGACTGGGACGCGAACGCCTCGTTGAGCTCGACCGCGTCCAGGTCGTCGACCTTCCAGCCGGCGCGCTCCAGCGCACGCTGGGTGGCCGGCACCGGGCCGATGCCCATGATCGCGGGGTCCACCCCGGCGTTGCGCGCCGCGACCAGACGCGCCCGCGGGGTCAGGCCGTGCTCGGCGACGAAACGCTCGCTCGCGACCAGGACCGCGGCAGCGCCGTCGTTGAGGCTGCTGGCGTTGCCGGCGGTGACCACGCCGTCGGGCTTGTTCACCGGGCGCAGCTTCGCGAGCGCCTCCGGGCTGGTGTCCGCGCGCGGCCCCTCGTCGACCGCGACGTCGCCGACAGCGACGATCTCCTCGGCGAACCGGCCCTGCTCGACAGCGGCCACGGCACGTCGGTGCGAGCGCAGCGCGAACGCGTCGAGCTCCTCGCGGGTCAGTCCCCACTGCTCGGCGACGCGCTCGGCGGTCTGCGGCATGGTCAGCGTGGTGTCGGCGCCGAAGCGTGGGTTGGTGAACCGCCACCCGATCGAGGTGTCGTACGACGACCCCGGCTTCGCCCAGGCGCGCCCCGGCTTCTCGGTCACCCAGGGCGCCCGGGTCATCGACTCGACGCCACCGGCCACGACCGCGTCCGCGTCGCCGGCCAGGATCATCTGCCGGGCGGTGGTGATCGCGGTCAGCCCCGAGGCGCAGAGCCGGTTCACCGTGAACCCCGGCACCGAGTCGGGCAGACCGGCCAGCAGCCAGGCCATCCGGGCCACGTTGCGGTTGTCCTCGCCGGCCTGGTTGGCCGCACCGAGCACGACCTCGTCGACCAGCGCGGGGTCGACGCCGGTGCGCCGGACCACCTCGCCGACTACGAGGGCGGCCAGGTCGTCGGGGCGGACCGAGGACAGCGCGCCGCCGTACCGGCCGATGGGCGTGCGGACGCCGTCGACGACGTACACGTTCTGCATGGGACTCCCCTCTCAGGCGTCGAAGTCGACGCTGACCCGGTCGCTGACCGGATGGGTCTGGCAGGTCAGGACGAACCCGGCGGCGACCTCGTCCTCGTCGAGCGCGTAATTGCGGCGCATGTCCACCTCGCCCTCGACGACCTTGGCGCGGCAGGTGCCGCAGACGCCGCCCTTGCAGGCGAACGGCAGGTCGTTGCGGGCCGCCGCGGCGGTGTCCAGGATCGTGCCGCTGCGCTCGACCGTCGCGGTGGTGGTGCGGCCGTCCAGCGCGATGGTGACCTCGCTGACCTCGCCCTCGAGCGCGGCCTCGACGCGGTGCAGCTCGGGCGGCGGCTCGTCGACGTAGAAGAGCTCGACGTGCACCTTCTCGGCCGGGACGCCGAGCTCGGCGAGCACCTCGCGAGCATCGGCGATCATCCCGAACGGACCGCACAGCCAGACGTGGTCGACCCCGGCGACCGGGGCCAGCGTGGTCAGCAGCCGGCGCAGCCGGTCGGCGTCCAGCCGGCCCGAGAACAGCTCCACGTCGCGGGGCTCGCGGGAGAGCACGTGCACCAGGTGCAGCCGGTCGACGTAGGAGTTCTTCAGGTCGGCGAGCTCCTCGGAGAACATCACCGTGGCGGTGTTCCGGTTGCCGTAGAGCAGCGTCACCTGCGCGTCGGGGTGCCGCAGCACGGTGCTGGCGATCGAGAGCATCGGCGTGATCCCGGAGCCGGCGGCGATGCACAGGTGCCGGCCGCCCAGGTCGGGGTCGGCCTGGAAGGTGCCGGACGGCTCCTGCACCTCGACCACGTCGCCGGGCCGGACCTCGCGGACCAGCCAGGAGGAGAACAGGCCGTCGGGGATCTGCCGGACCCCGACGCGGGGAGCCGCTCCGGCGGGCGCGCAGATCGAGTACGTGCGACGCTCCTCGCGCCCGTCGAGCATCCGCCGGATCGTCAGCGACTGGCCGGCCTTGAAGTCGAACTCGTCGCGCAGGTCGTCGGGGACCGCGAAGGTGACCGCGGCCGCGTCGTCGGTGAGCGGCTCGACCGACGTCACCGTCAGCGGGTGGAAGGCACCCCGGCCCATCAGATCTCCTTCACGTGCTCGAACGGCTCCCGGCAGGACCGGCAGGAGTACAGCGCCTTGCACGAGGTCGCCCCGAACTCCGAGGTCAGGTCGACCTCGGACGACCCGCACCGCGGACAGGTCAGCGCCCGTCGTACGGGAAGCAGGGTCAGCGGGACCGGGCCGTCACGGCGCGGAGCCGGACCCGGCGGCGAGATGCCGGCCTCGGCCAGCGCCGCCCGGCCGCGCGCGGAGATCCAGTCGCTGCTCCACGCCGGGTCCAGGCTCACCTTGACCTCGACGTCGGCGAAGCCGCTCCGCCGCAGCACCCGGACCAGGTCGTCGCGCATGCTGGCCATCGCCGGACAGCCGCTGTACGTCGGGGTGATCGTGGCGACCACCCGCTCGTCCTCCAGCGCCACGTCGCGGAGCACGCCGAGGTCGGCCAGGGTCAGCATCGGCAGCTCGGGGTCGGTCACGGTCGCAGCCACCGAGCGCGCGTGGGCGAGGGCAGCCGTCATCACCACACCCCCAGCGGATGCGCCCGGGCGACCACCTGCATCTCGGCGAGCATCCGGCTCAGCGCCTCGGTGTGCCGGGCACCGCCGATCGGCTTGACGTCCGGGCGCTCGACCCCGGCGACCGCGAGCACCTGGTCCACGACGACCTCGACCTCGTCGCGCACGTCGGCGACACCCGTGGCCAGCAGCTCGTCGTACAGGGGGAAGACGGTCTCGAGTGCGGCCAGCAGCCGGCGCCGCGACTCGTCGGTCCCCTGCGCCAGCGTCACGAACCAGCGGCCGCCGTAGTCGCGGTGGTAGGCGACCTCCTTGACGCCCTTGGCGGCGATCGCGGCGAGCACCGCGTCCGGGTGCGCGCGCAGGCGCTCGAGCACGGCGAGCCGGTGCGTGGCGAAGAGCAGCAGCCGGGTGATCGTCACCGCGAAGTCGCCGTTCTCCGGCTCGACGAAGCGGACGTTGCGGAAGTCGTGGTCGTCGCGGAAGAAGGCCAGCCGGTCCTCGACGGGCACCGGCGATCCCTCGGGCAGGACCGGCACCAGGCCGGGCGAGGCAGCGGCCGCGCGGGCGAGCAGCAGCCGTGCCTGGCCGAGGAGGTCGAGCGCGATGTTCGCCAGCGCGATGTCCTCCTCCAGGTCCGGGGCGTTGCTGCACCACTCCGCGAGCCGGTGGGAGTAGACGAGCGCGTCGTCGCCGAGTCGCAGGCACAGGTCCGCGAGCTCGGCCGCGTCGAGGCCCGCGGGCACCGAGGTGTCCATGCCAGCAAGAGGGTCTTCGAAGTCGGTCCCGAAGGCCCACTGCGAGGCGTCCCCGCCGAGCAGGCCGTCGTACACGGACTCGTGGTCGGCGTCGTAGTCGTTCACGTGGTGGTTCATGGCGCTCACATGTGCGGGACGTCGTCGGGAATGGAGTAGAAGGTCGGGTGCCGGTAGACCTTGTCGCCGGCGGGCGCGAACAGCGGGTCCTTCTCGTCCGGGCTCGACGCGGTGATCGCGTCCGCGCGGACGACCCAGATGCTGACGCCCTCGTTGCGCCGGGTGTAGACGTCGCGTGCGTGCCGGACGGCCATCTCGTCGTCGGCCGCGTGCAGCGATCCGACGTGCACGTGGTTGAGGCCGCGCTTGCCGCGCACGAACACCTCGTAGAGCGGCCACTCGATCTCGGTCATCGTCAGATCTCCCTTGCTGCAAAGGCGGTCGCGGCCTCGCGGACCCAGGCGCCGTCGTCGTGCGCACGCTTGCGGTGGGCGATCCGCTGGGTGTTGCACGGACCGGCGCCGCGCACGACCTGCGCGAACTCCTCCCAGTCCGGCTGGCCGAAGTCGTAGTGGCCGCGCTCGTCGTTCCAGCGCAGCTCGGGGTCCGGCAGCGTGACGCCGAGGACCTCGGCCTGCGGCACCGACATGTCCACGAACTTCTGCCGCAGCTCGTCGTTGGTGTCCCGCTTGATCCCCCACGCCATCGACTGCGCGGTGTTCGGGGAGTCCGCGTCCGGCGGGCCGAACATCATCAGCGCCGGCCACCAGAACCGGTCGACCGACTCCTGCACCATCGCGCGCTGCTCGTCGGTGCCGCGCATCATCGTCATCAGCAGCTCGAAACCCTGCCGCTGGTGGAAGGACTCCTCCTTGCAGATCCGGATCATCGCCCGGCCGTAGGGCCCGTACGACGTGCGGCACAGCGGCACCTGGTTGCAGATCGCGGCACCGTCGACCAGCCAGCCGATGGTGCCGACGTCGGCGTACGACAGCGTCGGGTAGTTGAAGATCGAGGAGTACTTCTGCTTGCCGCTGATGAGCATGTCGGTCAGCTCGCGCCGGGAGGCCCCGAGCGTCTCGGTCGCGGAGTAGAGGTAGAGCCCGTGGCCCGCCTCGTCCTGCACCTTGGCGAGCAGGATCGCCTTGCGGCGCAGCGAGGGAGCACGGGTGATCCAGTTGCCCTCGGGCTGCATCCCGATGATCTCGGAGTGCGCGTGCTGGGCGATCTGCCGGACCAGCGTCTTGCGGTAGCCCTCCGGCATCCAGTCCCGGGGCTCGATCCGGTCGTGGCGCGCGATGGTGGCGTCGAACTGCTCCTGCAGCTCGTCCTCGTGGGTCACCGTCATCGGAGAACCTCCCTATTTACTGACCGAACGGTCTGGAATAGTGTTACACGACGGAACCTGACGTGCAATCCTTGCGTAAGACTTCGCGAGGCTCGTGAGAGAGGACCAGAGACGTGAGCGCACTGCTCGAGAGCTACGTAGCCGGACGGTGGCAGACCGGCGAGGGCGACGGGACGCCGCTGCTCGACGCCGGCACCGGGGAGGAGGTCGCCCGGATCACCGCGTCCGGCATCGACCTGGCCGCGATGGTCGACCATGCCAAGCAGGTCGGCGGGCCGGCGCTGCGGGCGCTCACCTTCCACGAGCGCGCCGGGCTGCTCAAGGCGCTGGCCAAGCACCTGAGCGCGGACAAGGACGAGCTGTACGCGCTCTCCTTCCGCACCGGAGCGACCCAGCGCGACTCGATGATCGACGTCGACGGCGGCTTCGGGACGCTGTTCTCCTACGCCAGCAAGGGCGCCCGCGAGCTGCCCAACGACACCATCGTGCTCGACGGCGGCACCGAGCGGCTCGGCAAGACCGGCGTCTTCGCCGGCCAGCACGTCTACGTCAGCCGGCCCGGCGTCGCGGTGCAGATCAACGCGTTCAACTTCCCGGTCTGGGGCATGCTCGAGAAGCTCGCACCCGCGTTCCTCGCCGGGCTGCCGAGCATCGTGAAGCCGGCCAGCCAGACCGCGTACCTGACCGAGCTCGCCGTCCGGAAGATCATCGAGTCCGGCATCCTCCCCGAGGGCACCCTGCAGCTGCTCTGCGGCTCGGCCTCGGGCCTGCTCGACGAGCTCGACGAGAGGGACTCGGTCGCGTTCACCGGCTCCGCGCACACCGCCGGGATCCTGCGCACCCACCCGCACGTGCTGCACGGCGGCGTCCGGCTCGGCGTCGAGGCGGACTCGCTGAACTGCTCGATCCTCGGCCCGGACGTGAGCGCCGACGACCCCGAGCTCGACCTGTTCGTCAAGGGCGTCGTGGCCGAGATGACCGCGAAGGCCGGCCAGAAGTGCACCGCGATCCGGCGCGTGCTGGTGCCGGCGTCGATGCAGGACACGGTCATCGAGGCGATCGGCGCCCGGCTGGCCAAGGTCACCGTCGGCGACCCGCGCGACGAGGCCACCCGGATGGGACCGCTGGCCTCCACCGGCCAGCGCGACGAGGTCGGCAAGGCCGTCGAGGCGCTGCGCGCCTCGGGCGAGGTCGTCTTCGCGGGCGAGGCTCCCGACGGCCCCGGCGCCTTCCTGGCCCCGATGCTGCTGCGTGCCTCGCGCGACGCGGTCGAGCCGCACGAGGTCGAGCCGTTCGGCCCGGTCAGCACCGTCATCGCGTACGACGACGTCGCCGACGCCGTGGCGCTGGCGGCCCGCGGCAAGGGCAGCCTGGCCGGCTCGCTGGTCACCCACGACCCGGCCGTCGCGCGCGAGGTGACCCTGGGGGTCGCCCCCTGGCACGGCCGGATCCTGGTGCTCGACCGCGAGGCCGCGCCGGAGTCGACCGGGCACGGCTCGCCGCTGCCGGTGCTGGTGCACGGCGGCCCCGGTCGCGCGGGCGGGGGCGAGGAGCTCGGCGGCATCCGCGGCGTGCTCCACCAGATGCAGCGCACCGCGGTCCAGGCCTCCCCGGACATGCTCACCGCGATCACCGGCCGCTGGACCACCGGGTCGGCACGCACCGAGGACGGCGTGCACCCGTTCCGCAAGAGCCTGGAGACGCTGCGGGTCGGCGACACCATCCGGACCGCGTCGCGGCGGATCACCCGCGAGGACATCGACCACTTCGCCGAGTTCACCGGGGACACCTTCTACGCCCACACCGACGAGGAGGCGGCCGCCGCCAACCCGCTGTTCGGCGGCATCGTCGCGCACGGCTACCTGGTGGTCTCGCTGGCCGCCGGGCTGTTCGTCGACCCGGACCCGGGCCCGGTGCTGGCCAACTTCGGCGTCGACAACCTGCGCTTCCTGACGCCGGTCAAGGTCGACGACGAGATCGCGGTGACGCTGACCGTCAAGCAGATCACCCCGCGCACCAGCGCCGACTACGGCGAGGTCCGCTGGGACGCGGTGGTCACCAACGCCGAGGGCGCTCCGGTGGCGACGTACGACGTGCTGACGCTGGTCGCGAAGACCTGGCAAGAAAGCTGAGCAGGTAGCGATGGATCCGCCCGCCCGGGCGGGTCTATCCCTGCATGCACACCACACACCCGCACCCGCCTTCGAAGACAGCGCTCCGCTGGGTCGTCGTCCTCACCGCCATCGGCTCGCTGATGGCGGCGCTGGACACCCTGGTGGTCGCGAACGCCCTGAGCACCATCCGGCTCGACTTCGGCGCCTCCGTCGAGCAGCTCGAGTGGACCGTGAACTCCTACAACCTGAGCTTCGCGGTGCTGCTCATCACCGCGGCCGCGCTCGGTGACCGGTTCGGCCGGCGCCGCCTCTACGCCGCCGGGCTCGGCCTGTTCGCGCTCGCCTCGGCCGGGAGCGCCCTGGCGCCGGACATCGGCTGGCTGATCGCCGGCCGGGCCGTCCAGGGCGCCGGCGCGGCGCTGATCCTGCCGCTCGGGCTGACCCTGCTCAGCGCCGCGTTCCCGCCGGAGAAGCGGGGCGCCGCGATCGGCCTGTTCAGCGCGGTCACCGGCCTCGCGGTGGCCAGTGGCCCCCTGGTCGGCGGCGCGGTCGTCGAGGGCATCAGCTGGGAGTGGATCTTCTGGGTGAACGTGCCGATCGGCCTGCTGGCGATCCCGCTGGTGCTGACCCGGATCACCGAGAGCCGCGGCCCGGACTCGGCACTGGACCTGCCCGGCCTCGGGCTCGTCTCCGCGGCCGCCTTCGGGCTGGTCTGGGGTCTGGTGCGCGGCAACCAGGCGGGCTGGGGCTCCACCGAGATCGTCGTCGCGCTGACCGCCGGCGTGCTCCTCGGCGCCGCGTTCGTCGCCTGGGAGCTGCGCGCCCGCGAGCCGATGCTGCCGATGGGGCTGTTCCGGTCACGGGCGTTCTCGGCCGGCAACGCGGCCATCTTCCTGACCCTGGGATCGCTGTTCACGCTGGTCTTCTTCTACGCCCAGTTCCTCCAGGTCGCCCAGGGCGAGGGCCCGCTCGGCGCCGGGCTGCGGCTGATCCCGTGGACCGCCACCTTCATCACGATCGCGCCGATCGCCGGCACCCTCGCCGACCGCATCGGTGAGCGACCGCTGATGGTCTCCGGCCTGGCGCTGCAGGCCGCGGCCACCGGATGGCTGGCGGTGATCGCCGAGCCGGGGATGTCGTACGGCGCGCTGCTCGGCCCGTTCGTGCTCGGCGGCGTCGGCGTCTCGATGGCGATCCCGGCCGCGCAGAACTCCGTCGTCGGCGCGGTCCCGCCCGAGGACATCGGCAAGGCCGCCGGCGTGAACAGCATGATGCGCGAGCTCGGCGGCGTCTTCGGCATCGCGGTCGCGGTGGCCGTCTTCGCCGGGGCCGGCGGGTACGCCACCCCGCAGGCGTTCGTGGACGGCTTCCGCCCGGCCATCGCGATGGCCGCCGGGCTGGCGCTGCTCGGCTCCGTCGTCGCGCTCGGGCTGCCCTCTCGCCGTACGGCGGCGGTGGTGGCCGACAGCGCCGCGCTGGAGCCCGAGGTGGCGGCGTGATGCAGCCCGTGGTGCACCTCGAGCTGCACACCCGGGACACGGCCTCCGCGCGCGACATGTTCGCCGAGCTGTGCGGCTGGCGGGTCGAGGAGATCCGGCTCGGAGCGGCGTCGTACCTGGCCGTCGAGCTCGGCGGCCGGCACGGCGGGCTCGGTGGCGGGCTGGTCGCGTGCGCCGCCGACCGCCCCACCTGGGTCCCGTACGTCGGGGTGCGCTGCGTCGAGGAGACGACCGACCGCGCCCGCGACCTCGGGGCGACCGTGCTGCTCGAGCCGCGCGAGGGAAGAAACGGCTGGCGCAGCGTGGTCAGCACGGTCCAAGGTGGCGAGATCGCGTTCTGGCAGCCGCGACCCGCGACCGGGAGGCGCGGGCGATGAGAGGGGACCTGGTGGCCGAGACCGACCTGCTCGCCGCCGCCCGCGACGGCGACAGCGACGCGTACGCCGCGCTGGTGGCGCCGCACCGGGCCGGGCTGCACGCGCACTGCTACCGCATGCTCGGCTCGACGCCGGATGCCGAGGACGCGCTGCAGGAGGCGCTGCTGCGGGCCTGGCGCGGGCTGGACCGGTTCGCCGAGCGCAGCTCGCTGCGGACCTGGCTGTACCGGATCGCGACCAACGCCTGCCTGACCCTGATCGAGCGCCGCCCGGCCCGGGTGCTGCCGGTCGACTTCGGCCCGGCCGGCGACCCGCACGGCGAGCTGGACGTGCCGCTGGTCGAGGCCGGCTGGCTCGGCCCGTACCCGGACGGCACGCTGGCCGGCCACGAGCCCGGTGCCCGTTTCGAGCAGCGCGAAGCCGTCGAGCTCGCCTTCGTCGCCGCGCTGCAGCACCTTCCGGCACGGCAGCGGGCAGTGCTCATCATGCGCGAGGTGCTCGGCTTCTCCGGCGCCGAGGTGGCCGAAGCCCTGGAGATGTCACCCGAGGCGGTGTACAGCGCCCTGCAGCGCGCGCACCGGACGGTGGACGAGCGGCTGCCCGAGCAGAGCCAGCAGGCGGCGCTGCGGGCGGTCGACGACGAGCGGCTGCGCACGCTGGTGAACCGGTACGTCGAGGCCTGGGAGCGGGCCGACGTCGGCGCGCTGGTCGACCTGCTCACCGAGGACGCGGTCATCACCATGCCGCCGTACCGGACCTGGTACGCCGGCCGGGACGACGTGCTCGCGTTCCTGGCGAAGACACCGCTGCGCGGGAAGCGCTGGAAGGTGCTGCCCTGCACGGCGAACGGGCACCTCGCCTTCGCGCACTACCTCGTCGACGACGACACCGGCGCGTACGTGTGGCACTCGGTCGAGCTGGTCACGCTCCGGGACGACCGGGTCTGCGAGATCGTCGCGTTCATCGACCCGGAGTCCTACCGGCTCTTCGGGCTGCCAGCGGTGCTGACCGAGGACCGATCAGCTGGCTAGGGGCCGATCGGGTGCTGGAAGTCCATCGAGCTCGCGATCCCGATCAGGCGTCCCAGCGGCGTGCTCCGGCCGGACGAGGAGCGTGGGCCGGACACGTCGATCATCGTGTGCGGGCCGAAGAACGTGACGCCGCTGGAGGTCCCGGCGCCGGCACCGGGCACGGCCGCCGCGAGGCGTCCGTGCACCCGGATCAGGCGGCCGTGGTCCTGCTGCGCGAAGCCGCGAAGGTAGGCCTCGTTCGCCTGCTCGGTGGAGTCGTCCGGCGTGGAGGAGACCGTGATGCCGTCGGGGTACTGGATCACGACCTGGCTCGGCTGGTCGCAGTCCCAGACAGTCGTGATCTTGTGCTGACGCGCATGCGGAACGTACACGACCACACCCGGATGAGGATGCGCTCGGAGCTCGTCGATGCTCGTCTGGTGTCCCTGGCACGGCGCGCCGGCCGGATATTCGGGGCTCGCCACGACGAACTCGTCCGGGGGTGCAGCGGCGGGATGATGCTCGTCCGTGGCGGTGGTCGCCATTACCACGCCCGTGCCGGCCACCGCCAGCGCAAGGGCAGCGCCCGCGAAGGCAGCCCGGTTGTCGTGCATGACGTGCTCCCTCGCTCGACGGCCTGCGAGGTAGACGGGTGAGGACTGCTTTCTCTTACGCGACCCGTCCCACGTCTGTGCCTGGTCGCGGGTTGGGGGGAGCGGTCAGCGCTTCGGGCGGTTGTCGACGATCCGGCGCATCTTGCCCATCGAGCGCTCGACGGTGTCCGGGGGGACCACCTCGACGCCGACGCTGACGCCGATCTTGTTCTTCACCAGCCGCTTGAGCTGAGCGCCGGCCTCGGCAGCGGTGTCGGCGGCGGTGCCCTCGCGGTGCTCGACCAGCACGGTCAGCTCGTCGAGGTTGCCGCTGCGCGAGAGCACGCACTGGAAGTGCGGGGAGAGCGCCGGCAGCTGCAGCACCAGCTCCTCGATCTGGGTCGGGAACAGGTTCACCCCGCGCAGGATCATCATGTCGTCGGTGCGGCCGGTGATCTTCTCGATCCGGCGCATCGTCCGCGCGGTGCCGGGCAGCAGCCGGGTCAGGTCGCGGGTGCGGTACCGGATCACCGGCATCGCCTGCTTGGTCAGCGAGGTGAAGACCAGCTCGCCCTCCTCGCCGTCGGGCACCGGCTGCATGGTGATCGGGTCGACCACCTCGGGGTAGAAGTGGTCCTCCCAGACGGTCAGCCCGTCCTTGGTCTCCACGCACTCGCTGGCCACGCCGGGCCCGATCACCTCGGAGAGCCCGTAGATGTCGACCGCGTGCATGTCCAGGCGCCGCTCCATCTCCCGGCGCATGTCGTTGGTCCACGGCTCGGCGCCGAAGATGCCGACCTTGAGCGAGGTCGAGCGCGGGTCGATCCCCTGCCGCTCCATCTCGTCGACGATCGAGAGCATGTACGACGGCGTCACCGTGATGATGTCGGGGCGGAAGTCTGCGATCAGCTGGACCTGCCGCTCGGTCATCCCGCCGGAGACCGGCACCACCGTGCAGCCGAGCCGCTCGGCCCCGGCGTGCGCGCCCAGGCCCCCGGTGAACAGCCCGTAGCCGTAGGCGTTGTGCAGCACGTGACCCGCACGCCCACCGGCCGCCCGGATGCTGCGCGCGACCACGCCGGCCCACATGTCGAGGTCGTCGCGGGTGTAGCCGACCACGGTCGGGCGGCCCGTCGTACCGGAGGAGGCGTGCACCCGGACCACCTGCTCGCGCGGGACCGCGAACATCTCGAACGGATAGTTCTCGCGCAGGTCCGCCTTGGTGGTGAACGGCAGCCGGGCCAGGTCCTCCAGCGTCTTCACGTCGTCGGGGTGCACCCCCGCGGCGTCGAACGACGCGCGGTAGTGCGGGACGTTCTCGTAGGCGTGCCGGACCGACCAGCGCAGCCGCTCCAGCTGCAGTCCGCGGAGCTCGTCGACGGACGCGGTCTCGATGGGTTCCAGGTCTCCCGGTCGCGGGCTGAGATCCTCCATGGCCTGGGACGTTACTTTACCGACCGATCGTTCGGGTAGAGCCATTGCCGAGTCCGATGGCGGCATTGCCCAATGGTCTTGGACGCCGCTCCGGCACGCTTCCTACGCTCGCTGGAACGACTGGTGAACGACCCGAGGAGAGCACGTGACCAAGCAGTGGATCGACCTTCCGCCCGACTTCGGCGACCTGCCCGTCCAGGTGCCGTTCAAGAGCGCGGTCCGCTGCGGCGACCTGGTCTACCTGACCGGCCAGGTCGGCGAGCCGCTCAGCGGCGGCAAGCACACCGACAACGGCGACGACGTCCCGGCGCTGACCCGGCAGGCGATGGACAAGCTCGCCGGGTTCATGGGCGAGCTCGGGGTCAGCTTCCGCGACGTGGTCCGGCTGAACTCCTACAACGTCGGCACCGGCGACTGGGCGGTCTCGGTCGACGCCCAGGCCGGCTACTTCGACCAGCTGCCTCCGCTGACCACCACGATCGTGGAGGGTCTGATGGAGCCGCAGCTGGAGGTCGAGATCGACGTCGTCGCCGTCGACGGGCGCACCCGCACCTCGTCGTACGACGACCACGGCCGTGCCGTGGGCACCCGCGCGGGCGACACCATCTACGTCGCCGCGCTGGTCGACGCCGAGGCCGACACGGAGAACGGGGGCACCCTCGCCCACACCGACGTCGAGGGCCAGACCCGCGGCGTGCTGGCCCGGCTGCAGACGGTCTTGCGCGAGCTCGGCGGCGAGCTGACCGACGTGGTCAAGACCAACGTGCTGCACGCGGACGCCGCCGACATCGCGGTGACCCGCAAGCTGCGCGCCGAGGCGTTCCCGCAGGGGGTCGCGTCCACCGACGTGGCCGTCCCCGGGTTCTCCACCGAGGGTGCGCTGGTGCAGGTCGAGGCGCTCGCCGTCGTCGGCGCCGAGCGCAGCTTCGCCGACCTGCCCGGCCACCCCGACCCGGCCGAGACCGGCATCCACGGCGCCGTCCGGGTCGGCAACGTCGTCTACACCTCGGGCCTGGTCGCCCAGGACCCGACGGGCGCGGCCCGGCACCCGGGTGCCATGGGCGAGCAGTCGCGCGCCGTGCTCGACGACATGAGCGCGCTCCTCGAGCAGCTCGGTGCCTCCATGGACGACGTGCTCCGCAAGAACACCTACTACCTCGACCTGGACCTGGAGTCCTGGACCGAGGCGGCCCGGGTGCGGGCGACGTACTTCCGCCAGGGCCCTTGCGCCACCGGCGTCGGCGTCACCGCCCTGCCCGCCGAGGGTCAGGTGATCGCCATGGAGGCGGTCGCCGCCCTCGACGCCTGAGCCACCTTCCGCACCACCGACCTCCGAGAGGCAGCACCATGAAGCGACACCTGATCCGCCTGTGCCTGGCCCTGGCCGTGCTCCTGCTGCTGCCCGCCTGCGGGTCCGGCGGCGGGGGCGGCGGCACCGGCGGTGGCAGCGAGGAGCTGACCATCGCGGCCGCCGAGCAGTTCGACGGCTTCGACTCCACCAGCCTGGCCGGCACCAACATCCAGGCCGCGGTGATGCGCCAGCTCTACGACACCCTGGTCGCGCTCGACGCCGACCGGAAGCCGCAGCCACGGCTGGCGGAGTCCTGGGAGCAGTCCCCGGACCACCGCACCATGACGCTGCACCTGCGTCCCGGGCTGAAGTTCAGCGACGGCTCACCGCTGACCGCCCAGGACGTGGTCTGGAACGTCACCCACGGCCAGGACGAGAAGACCGCGGCCACCGCGCGCCCGCTCTTCATGGCCATCTCCAAGGCCACTGCGGTCGACCCGGCCACGGTGCAGCTGACCTTCCCGAAGCCGCTGGCGGCGCCGTTCGACATGCTCGACTACCTGTTCATCGCCAAGCCCCAGGACGACCCGCAGAAGCTGAAGAACTCCCCCGTCGGGTCCGGGCCGTTCAAGCTGGAGAAGTGGGACGCGGGCACCAGCGCCACGCTGACGCCGAACCCGAGCTTCTGGGACGCGAAGTCGGTCAAGCTCAAGCGGGTCACCTTCAAGTTCGCCGGTGACCTGCAGGCCGCGCAGCTGCTGTTCCGGTCCAAGCAGGCCGACTTCCTCTTCGACAGCACCTGGAAGGACTTCGCCTCCTTCGCGAAGCAGAGCGGCGTGCAGACGCTGATGGCCGGCGACGGCGGCCGGGTGGAGATGTTCCTGCTCAACGCCGCCAAGCCGCCGTTCGACAACGCCGACGCCCGCCGGGCCTTCGCCGCCGCGCTCGACCGCGGCGCGATCACCAAGACCGTCTACCGCGGCCAGACCGAGGCCTGGTGCCTGCCCTGGCCGGAGGGCTCGGTCGGCTACGAGGCCTCCCCCGACCTGGCCCGGAGCTGCTCGGCCGACCCGGCGCGCAGCCGCGAGCTGCTCACCAAGGCCGGGCACGCCGACGGCCTGCGGTTCTCGATCCTGACCGTGGCCGGCATCGACGCCGAGGTCTCCCAGGTCGCGCAGCAGCAGCTGGCCAAGGCCGGGCTGAACGCCAAGATCGACAGCGTCGAGGACACCGTCTTCTTCGACCGCGCCTTCGCCGGCGACTGGCAGGTGCTCACCTCGACGGTGCAGCGCGTGGCGCACGACTCGGCGACCTCGATCCAGCTCGGGGTCCCGCTCCAGAATGGTGGGGTGAGCAACTTCAAGTCCGACGAGTACCAGCGCCTCATCGACAGCGTGCTCTACGAGAACCCGGGTAGCGACCGGGTCGCGGACATGCGCAAGCTCAACGAGTTCCTGCTGGACCAGGCGTTCTTCGTCCCGGTCACCTCGCAGAACCCGCACTACGTGTTCGCCAAGGACGTGAAGGGCCTGCAGGTCACGCTGGACGGGTACCTGATCCTGCAGAACGTCTCGGTCGGCTGACGGGAAGAGGGCATGACTCGCTTCGTGCTGGGCAGGGTGGCGCAGATGGCCGTCACCCTGCTGGGGGCCTCGGTGGTGGTCTTCACCGTGCTCCGGCTGATGCCCGGTGACCCGGCGCTCGTCTACGCCGGTCCGTTCGCCGGCTCGGACGTGGTCGAGGCGGTCCGCGACCGGATGGGGCTGCACGACCCGCTGCCGGTGCAGTACCTGCTCTGGCTCAAGGCGTTCGTGACCGGGGACCTCGGGGTCTCCAGCATCAGCGGCCTCCCGGTCAGCCAGCTGGTCGGCTCAGCCCTGGCCCAGACCGCGCTGCTGACGCTGACCACCAGCCTGCTCGCGATCGGGGTCGGGGTGCCGCTCGGGCTGCTCGCCGCACTGCGCAAGGGCACCTGGGCGGACCGGCTGGTGGCCGGGTTCAACACCGTCGCCCTCGGGGTGCCGAACTTCTGGCTCGGCCTGATCCTGGTGATCGTCTTCGCGATCAACTTCTCGATCCTGCCCGCCGGTGGCTCCGCGAAGCTGACCGAGGACCCCCTTGGCGCGCTGACCAGCCTGGTGCTGCCGACGATCGCGCTCGGGCTCGCGCCCGCGGCGATGCTGGCCCGGCTCACCCGGGGCGCGGTCATCGAGGTGATGCACGAGGACTTCATGACGATGGCGGCCGCCAAGGGGATGAGCATCGGGTTCGTGATCCGGCGCAGCCTGCTGCGGCACGTGTTCCTCAACCTGCTCCCGGTGCTGGCGATCCTGGTCGGCTCCCTGCTCACCGGCGCCGCCATCATCGAGTCGGTCTTCACGCTGCCCGGCGCCGGCCGGCTCATCATCGAGAGCACCCGGCAGCGGGACTACGCCGTGCTGCAGACGCTGCTGGTGATCTTCGTGGCGGTGTTCCTGCTGGTCACCTTCGTGGCCGACATCCTCTACAGCGTGCTCGACCCCCGGGTGCGCGGCCACCTGATGCGGGAAGGAGGCGTCCGGTGAGCGTCATCACCGCGCCTCGGCTGCTCTCCCGGATGCGCCGGCGCGAGCACCGCCGGGTCGCCCTGGTCACCGGGCTGGTGCTGGTGCTCGGCCTGTGCGCGGCCGGGCTGCTGGCCCCGCTGCTCGCGCCGCACTCTCCGGTCGCGCAGTACCCGGGCGAGGAGCTGCGCGGGTACGGCGGCAGGTTCCTGCTCGGCACCGACGACCTCGGCCGCGACACCTTGTCCCGCACCCTCTACGCCTGCCGAGCGGCGCTGCTGGTCGGGCTGCTCGGCGTCGGCATCGGCGCGACGGTCGGATCGCTGATCGGCCTGGTGATCGGGTACGTCGGCGGCCGGCTCGACTCGTTCGTGATGCGGCTGACCGACATCGGCATCGGCTTCCCGGTCGTGATCGTCGGCATCGTGGTGGTGGCCATCGGCGGACCCGGTCCGCAGGCGGTCATCATCGCGATCGCGCTCTACTACCTGCCCGCGTTCGTGCGCATCCTGCGCGGCTCCGCGCTGCAGCTGCGGGCCCGGCCGTTCGTCGAGGCTGCCGCGTCGATGGGCGTGAAGGACCGCGTCATCGTGCTGCGGCACGTGCTCCCGAACGCGCTGCCGCTCTTCGTCCTCCAGGTCGGGCTGGCGCTGCCGGACGCGGTGCTGCTCGACGCCGGCCTCTCCTTCATCGGCCTGGGCGCCCCGCCGCCGTCGCCGACGCTGGGCGACATGCTCAGCCAGGCCCGCTCCTACCTGGACGTCCCGCGGCTGGCGATCGTCCCCGGCCTGGCGCTGTGCCTGCTGGTGATCGGCCTCAACCTGCTCGCCGACGGCGTCCGCGACGTCCTCGACCCGCGCGAGTCCTCCGAAAGGGCGCGATGACCACCGAGATGACCGAACCCGTGACCGCCACCCCGAACGCTGCCGCCGAGAGCACCCGCTCCGCACTGCTCTCCGTGCGCGACCTGCAGGTCGACCTGGTCCGCGGCGAGAGCCGGACCCGCTTGGTCGACGGGGTCTCCCTGGACCTGGCCGCCGGCGAGACGCTGTGTCTCGTCGGGGAGTCCGGCTCGGGCAAGACGCTGACCGCGATGTCGGTGATGCAGCTGCTCCCCGGCGGGGTCGAGGTGACCGGCGGCTCGGTGGAGCTCGGGGGCCGGGACCTGCTGCGCGCGACCACCAAGGAGCTGCGCGCGGTCCGCGGCAACGCCATCGGGCTCGTCTCGCAGGACCCGATGACCGCACTCGACCCGCTGGTACCGGTCGGCGTCCAGGTCGGCGACGCGATCCGGGCCCACGACCGGCGGATCTCGAAGGCCGCGATCCGGGCGCGGGTCACCGAGCTGCTCAGCGCGGTCGGCATCCCCAACCCCGCCGCGAACGCCCGCCGGCACCCGCACGAGTTCTCCGGCGGCATGCGCCAGCGCGTCGGCATCGCCATCGCGATGGCCAACCGGCCGCGGCTCATCATCGCCGACGAGCCGACCACCGCCCTGGACGTGACCGTGCAGGCGCAGATCCTGGACCTGCTCGACACCGCGCGGCGCGAGTCCGGCGCCGCGGTCCTGCTCATCACCCACGACCTCGGCGTGGTCGCCGAGCGTGCGGACCGGGTGCTGGTGATGTACGCCGGCAAGGTGGTCGAGCAGGCCGACGTCCTCGACCTGTTCGACCGCCCCGCGCACGCCTACACCGAGGCGCTGCTGCGCTGCTCGCCCGGCGCGACCAGCGGTGCCGGCGAGCCGATCCCCGGGACCTCCGCGCGCGCCGGGGCCCTGCCCACCGGCTGCGCCTTCCACCCGCGCTGCCGGATCGGCGCGGACCGGCCGCGCTGCCAGCAGGAGACCCCGGCGCTGCTCACCCTCGGCACCCGGCACGACTCGGCCTGCCACTACCCCGCCGAGGTGACCCGATGACCGAACCCGCCTTGCGCCTCGACGGCGTCTCCAAGTCCTTCGCCGTCCGCGGCGGAGCCCGCACCGACCGGGTGCACGCGGTCCGTGGCGTCGACCTGACCGTGCTGCCCGGCCAGACCGTCGCCCTGGTCGGCGAGTCCGGCTCGGGCAAGTCCACGGTGGCCCGGATCGCGGTACGGCTGGCCGAGCCCGACGCCGGCACGGTCACCATCGCCGGCCGCGACGTCACCCACCTGCGCCCCCGCGAGCTCGGCCCGCTGCGCCGCGACGTGCAGATGGTCTTCCAGGACCCGTACGCCTCGCTGGACCCCCGGATGCGGGTCTCCTCGATCCTGCTCGAGCCGCTTCGCGCCCACGGCCAGGTCGAGAAGGGCACCGCCGAGCGCCGGGTCGCCGAGCTGCTCGAGACCGTGGGGCTGCGCGCCGAGGACGGCGACCGCTACCCGCACGCGTTCTCCGGCGGCCAGCGGCAGCGGATCGCGATCGCCCGGGCGCTGGCACTGCGGCCGCGGCTGCTGGTCCTCGACGAGCCGGTCTCCGCCCTCGACGTCTCGGTGCAGGCGCAGATCCTGGCGCTGCTGCGCTCGCTGCAGGAGCAGCTCGGGCTGGCCTACCTGTTCATCACCCACGACCTGCACGTCGCCCGCGAGGTCTCCCAGCGGATCGCGGTCATGCACCTGGGCCGCGTGGTCGAGGAGGGCACCGCCCACCAGGTCTTCACCGACCCGGTGCACCCCTACACCCGCGCGCTGCTCTCCGCGGCCCCGGTGGCCGACCCGCGCTCGCGCGGCACCCGGCAGCGGATCGTGCTCAGCGGCGACCTGCCCAGCGTGCTGGAGCCCCCTTCGGGCTGCGGCTTCCGGACCCGGTGCTGGCTGGCCCGCGCCGAGTGCGCGGTGCACGACCCGGCCCTGGAGCCGCACCGCTCCCATCAGGCGGCCTGCCTGTTCCCCGAGGAGCTCGATGCCACCGGCTGAGCTGCCGTTCACGCGCGCCGAGTACGCCGCCCGGCTGGACCGGGTCCGCGCCGAGATGGCCGCCCGCGGGGTGGACACGCTGCTGGTCAGCGCGCCCGAGGGGATGTGCTACCTGCACGGCTACACGGCCCGCTGGTACCGCGCGCACTCCTCGACGCACTACCCGCCGCTCGCGGTCACGGTGGTGCGCGCCGGCGAGCCGGGACTGCTCCACCTGGACTTCGCGCGCGAGCGGGAGCTGCTCGCGGCCACCTCGCTCGTCGACGACGCGGCCTGCTACGAGCTGGCGCTCTACGACGGCGACGGCGCCGGCGCGATCGACCAGGTCGCCGCCACCCTGGCCGCGCGCGGCTGGCTCGCCGGGACCGTCGGGCTGGAGCTGGGGTCCTCGGTGCCGAACCGCGCGGTCAGCGAGCAGGTGCAGGCCGCCTTGGTCGCGCACGGCGCCACCTCGTTCGTCGACGCGACGGCCGTGCTGCGTGTCGTACGACGGGTGAAGTCGGCCGCCGAGATCGCCCTGCTGGAACGCGCCGCCACCGCGGCCGACGCCGGGCTGACCCGGCTCTGGAGCACCCTCGAGCCAGGCCGTACCGAGCTCGAGCTGTGGGCCGAGCTGGTCGGCGCGATGGTGGCCGCGGGCGGCGAGCCGGCGGCCAGCCACGAGCTGGTCACCCGCGGCGGGCTCGGCCTCGGGCACGCGCTGTCCGGACGGGCGCGGATCCGGCCCGGCGACACCGTGATCGCGGACCCGTGCGGGGTGGTGCACCGCTACCACGCGAACACCTGCCGCACCTTCAGCGTCGGGCCGGGCGACGCGGGCGACGTACGGGAGCAGCGGATCGCGGGTGGGGCGGTCGCGGTGCTCTGCGAGGTCGCCACTGCCGGCACGCCGTACGGCGTCGTCAACCGCGCGCTCCAGGAGTACTACCGCGAGCACGGCGTGTGGCAGGACTGCCTGTGGGCCGGCGGCTACGAGCTCGGCCTGAGCCTGCCCCCGGACTGGGTCGGCGAGGACGGCTTCGACGTGGCCGCGCTCGACGACGAACGGCTGGTCGAGGCCGGCACCGTGACCAGCTTCCACAGCAACTTCCGGCTCCCGTACGTCGACACGGTGGTGTTCGGCGCGGACGGCACCCGGGCGCTCTCGACGCTGCCCCGCGAGCTGCTGGTGGCCGCATGAGCGGGCGCACCGCTCCCGTCGGTGACGGTCCGGACTACCGGGCCTCGCTGGCCAACGAGCGCACCTACCTGGCCTGGATCCGCACCTCGCTGGCGATGCTGGCGGGCGGGGTCGCGGTCGTCGAGCTGGTGCCACCGTTCGCGTTCACCGGCGCCCGCGAGCTGCTCGGCGGGGTGATGGCCTCGCTCTCGCTGACCCTGGCCGCGTCCGCGCACCGGCGCTGGTCGGCGGTCGAGCGGGCGATGCGTCAGGGCGACGTGCTGCCGCACTCGCGGCTGCTGCCGCTGGTGGGTGTGGTGCTGTCCACGACAGCGGCCGTGGTGCTCGCCTTCATCCTCGTGGGCTGACGCGCCTCACCGGCAGCAGCACCGCCGAGGGGTGCTCGGCGTCGTGGTGGATCGCCTGGTGCGCGGGCCGCAGCTCGGCGTCGTGGGCGAAGGCACGGCCGGTGTTGTGGTTGCGGTCGAAGTTCGGGAAGTCCGAGCTGGTGACGTCGACACGGATCCGCTCGCCCGGGCGGAACAGCACGCTGACCGGGCTGAGCTCGACCAGGTACCGCTGCGGGCTGTCGTCGGTGAGCGGCACCTCGGCGCCGTACCCGTGCCGGTAGCGCGCCCGCAGGATGCCCTCGGCCAGGTTCACCGCGACCCCGTGCTCGTCCACCCGGACCAGCCGGGCGACCCAGTCCGTGTCCGGCGCGTCGGTGCCGGCCCAGAGCACCACCCGGACCAGGCCGGCCACCTCGACGGGCTGGAGCAACGGGCCGGTCTGGTACACGAGCTTGTCGGGTCGGTGGTCGTTGCCGCGCTGGTCGAGCGGGGCGAGCTGCGCGTCCGCCCCCATCAGGCTCATCACCGGGTCCCGCGGGTCGAAGGTGTAGCGGTCGGGCTGCTCCTCGCCGGGTGCCTCCCAGGTCAGCCCGCCCTCGGCGCGCAGGTGCAGCCGCTCGGTGCTGGTGTCCGCCGGCGGCCAGGTCGCGAAGGACTGCCAGCGCTCCAGGCCGAGCGTGTAGACGCTCGCCGGTGGTGCGTCGGACGCGGGCGCGCCGCGCAGCAGCGGGTCGAAGAAGCCGGTGACGATGTCGACGAAGGAGCGGGCGGTGTCCGGTCCGGAGCCGAGCACGTCGTACCGCTCGCCGAAGCCGTCGGGGTCGTGGCTCCACGGGCCGACCACCAGCCGGTGCTGGTCGCGGGTCTCCTCCGGGCCGTGCTCGCGCATCAGCGTGAAGTGGTCGACGCCGCGCACGAACCGGTCCCACCAGCCGGTGACCACGCAGGTCGGCACCTGCACCCGCGGGTGGATCTCGTCGAAGGCCCACAGCTCGCGGTCGATCTCGTCGTAGTAGTCGGCGAGCATCCGGGTGATCCCGGCGAAGACCTGCTCGGGCACGTCGGCCAGCGGGTGGAACCAGAGCCACTTGCCGCGCTCCATGCCCACCCAGTCGGTGTGCGCGTCCTCGGCGGTCAGCGGCCCGTCGGTGCGGCCGGCCCGGCGGCGCGCGTCGGCGGCCTCCAGGTAGCACCACTCCAGCCGGCGGCCGAGGTCGAGGATGCCGCGGGTCACGTCGAGCAGGCCGACGGTGATGCCGGCCGCGACGATGCCGCGCAGGCTCGGCGGCTGCTCCCCCGCGAGCCGCCACGCGGCCCAGGCGTCGTACGAGTGCCCCCAGACGCCGACGGTGCCGTTCGCGTCCGGCAGCGCGGCCGCCCACTCCACGCTGTCGTAGCCGTCCTCGGCCTCGATCCGCTGCGCCGCCGCGGCGAAGGCCCACACCCACTGGCCGTCCGAGGCGTGCCGGCCGCGGATGTCCTGGACCACGACGAGGTAGCCGCGATCGGCCAGCGCCTCGGCCAGGTGCGCCCAGGACTCCTTCGCGTACGGCGTCCGCCGCAGCAGCACCGGGAACGGCCCCTCCCCCTCGGGTCGGTAGACGTCCGCGCGCAGCAGGGTGCCGTCGCGCATCGCGCCGGCGACGTCGTAGGAGACCTTGATGCTCACGCGTCCACCTCCGCGGGCGTCGCCAGCGCCGGGCCGACGCCGCGCCGTCGCGCCTCCAGGAACAGCACGTCCTCGGGCACCACGTTGGCCAGGCTGACCTCGGGCCCGAACTCGGCGAGCAGGAAGGCGGTCATCGCGTGCACGTGGTGCAGGCTCACCCCGGGGATCCACGGGCCGGGCAGCTCGAAGACCACGTCCTCGAGGTCCAGGCCGGCGGCGATCGCGTCCACCACGTCGGTGCGCACGACGCCGTCCTCGAGCAGCTCGGCGCCCTCGACGAGCACCTTCCAGCAGCCCAGGTCGCGCAGGCTGCGGGCGTCGTCGAGCAGCCCCGCCGCGGTCGAGTGCACGCTCTTGCTGCCCACCTCGCCGAGCACGACCAGGTCGCGGGACAGCGCGTCGCGGACCAGCCGCTCGCGGACGCCCTCGCCGAGGCGCTCGGCGTTCTCGGAGACCTCGACGACGCGGAAGCCCGCGGCCACGGTCGCGTCCAGGTAGGCCTCCTCGCGACCGTGCAGGTGCGCGTACTCCAGGTACATGCCGCCCGGGAAGCACTCGACCCCGGCGTCCCGGTAGGCCGTGACCTTCTCCTCCAGCACGCCGTCCGGGAGCAGGCCGGCGATCCCGACCGCGACCTTGGCCAGGTCGAGGGCGTGCCCGTGCACGCGCAGCTGGTCGCGCTGCAGGTCGAGCGGGGTGCCGAACTCGACGGTGACGGTCAGCCCGGAGGTGCGGGGCTTCGCGGCACGCGGGCGCAGCGGCAGGGCGGCGTAGCCAGGACGGTCGGCAGGGGTCATGGCTCGATTCAAGGCGGTGCGCCGGACGGGGTCCAAGACCGGATCGCTATACGCCTATAGGGCGGTGCCGGTCTCGGGCTCGCCCGTGTGCGACTGGACCACGAGGCTGGTGAAGGCCGCGGCGGCCGGCGCCGGGTCGGTCTCGGCGAGGGCCACGCCGACCCGGTGCACCAGCGGCGGCTCCAGGGGCACCAGGTGCGCGCCGCCCTTCGCCGCGTTCTGCGCGTGCGGCTCGATGAGCAGAGCGGCCCCGACACCGCTGAGCACCAGCTCGACCAGCGCGTGCGCGGACCGGGCCTCGACCCGGATCCCCTCGCCGGCACCGGCCTCGTCGATGATCCGCCGGGTGACGGTGCCGCTGGGCAGCGCGACCAGCGCGAGGCCCTTGAGCTCCTCGCGCGCCAGCGTGCCCGATCGCGGCCGGGTCGCCTTCGGCGGGAACGCGACGTAGAGCTGGTAGTCGAGCAGCGGCCAGGTGCGCAGCCCGGTGGTCGAGCCGGAGAGCTCCAGCAGCCCGACCTCGGAGGCACCGCTGCGGATCCGCTCGGCGGCCTCGCCGGAGTCGACCGCCTCGGTGATCTCCACGCTGACGCCGGGGAACCGGCGGCTGAACGCGGCCACCAGCGCGACCGTCGGGTAGACCACCAGCGAGCGCGGCGCGGTCAGCTCCAGCCGGCCGGTCTCCAGCTGGGCCACGCCGTGCACCGCCTGCTCGGCGTCCTTCATCGCGCGCAGCGCCCGCCGCGCCGGGGTGATGAGCGCCTCGCCCGCGGGGGTGAGCTCGATGGAGCGGCTCAGCCGGCGGAACAGCGGGCTGCCCAGCTCCTGCTCGAGCGCCCGGATCGACTGCGAGAGCGACGGCTGCGCGATGTGCAGCGCCTCGCCCGCCTTGGTGAAGCTGCGGTGCTCTGCCACCGCCAGGAAGTACGACAGTCTCCGGGCGTCCACGTCGCGAGTCTAGGTCCGGGCGCGGTCCCCGGGGTCACCTCGATCCATAGGCATCGGCTACCCCGCCAGCGGGATCAGGTCTTGGACACGGCGAGGCCGCGAACCGTGGAATGAGGGGGTGCACGGAACTCACCTGACTCGGTACGACGCCGTGGTCGTCGGCAGCGGACCGGCGGGCTACACCGCCGCGGTCTACCTGGGCCGCGCCGGCCGCTCGGTCGTCCTCCTCGAAGGCGGCACCGCCCCCGGCGGCGCGCTGATGACCACCCCCGAGATCGAGAACTACCCGGGCTTCCCGGACGGCGCCGGCGGACCGGAGCTGATGGACTCGATCCGCCGCCAGGCACTGCGCTGCGGCGCCACGCTGGTGCCGGTGGACGCGGCATCGGTGGAGCTCACCGGGGCCGGCCACCGCGTCGTCGCCGCCGACGGCACCGCGTACGACGCCCGCGCACTCGTGCTCGCCACCGGGGCCGAGCACCGCCGTCTCGGCATCGACGGCGAGGACCGGCTCGCGGGGCGCGGCGTCAGCTGGTGCGGCACCTGCGACGGCCCGTTCTTCGCCGGCCGGGACGTGGTCGTGGTCGGCGGCGGCGACACCGCCGTCGAGGAGGCGTGCTTCCTGTCCCGGATCGCCGGGCAGGTGCACCTGGTGCACCGCTCCGCGCGGCTGCGGGCGAGCCGGGTGCTGCAGGACCGGCTGGCCACCCGCGCCAACGTGACCGTGCACCTGGACACCCGGGTGCGCGCGATCGAAGGCACCGACCGGGTCACCGGGGTGCGGCTGGACCAGCGCTCGCTGCCCGTCGCCGGTGTCTTCGTCGCCATCGGGCACGACCCGCGCAGCGCGCTGGTCGCCGGTGCCGTCGAGACGACCGCCTCCGGTCACGTCGTGGTCGAGCACCCGTCCTCGCGCACGAACGTGCCCGGCGTCTTCGCCTGTGGTGACCTGGTCGACCCGACCTACCGGCAGGCGATCACGGCGGCCGGCAGCGGCTGCGTGGCCGCGCTCGACGCCGACGCCTACCTGGCCGCGCGCGACACCACCCGGGACGCGGCATGAACCCGGTGACCAGCGACTCGTTCGACGACCAGGTCCGCCGGTCCGCACTCCCGGTGCTGGTCGACTTCTGGGCTCCGTGGTGCACCCGCTGCGCGGGGATGGAGCCGGCCGTGCGCGAGGTCGCGACGACCTTCGCCGGGCGCGGCAGCGTGGTGACCGTCGACGTCGAGGCCCATCCCGAGCTGGCCGCCGAGCACCTGGTGCTCTCGCTGCCCGCGGTCGCGTTCTACCGCGACGGTGCGGTGGTCCGCACCCTCGCCGGACCGCGGTCGGCCGAGGAGCTGGCCGCGGCGTTCGAGGAGGTGCTCGATGGCCAGCACTGAGATCGCCGGACCCGGGCCAGGAACCGAGCACGAGGTCGCCGACCTCTGGAGCGCGATCGAGTACTGCCACGAGCAGGGCTGGACCGACGGGCTGCCGGTGGTGCCGCCCGCGGAGGAGCTGGTCGCCGCCTTCACCGAGGAGGCCGGGTGGCAGCCCGACGACGTGCTCGCGGTCGAGCCGGTCCGCGGCCGGGAGATCACCGCCGAGAAGGTGGTTGCGTGCGCGGTGATGGCCGGCTGCCTGCCGTCGTACCTGCCGGTGGTGGGGGCCGCGCTGCGGGCGATGAGCACCCCGCAGTACCAGCTGCACGGCACCGTCACCAGCACCGGCGGCGCGGCGCCGCTCATCGTGGTCAACGGGCCGGTCCGGGACCGGATCGGGCTCAACTACCAGGGCAACCTGTTCGGGCCGGGCTGCCGCCCCAACGCCGCCATCGGGCGCGCGGTGCGGCTGGTCCTGCTCAACTGCCTCGAGGCGGTGCCCTCGGTGCTGGACCGGTCGACGCAGGGGAACTTCGGCAAGTACAGCGGCTGCTTCGCCGAGTACGAGGAGGCCAGCCCCTGGGAGCCGTTCTCGGTGGCGCGCGGCTTCGAGCCCGGCACCAGCACGGTCACCGTCTTCGCCGGCGAGTCCGGCCACAACCTGCTCAGCCACGGCAGCCGCCGGCCCGAGCAGCTGCTGCTGCTGATCGCCGACGCGATGTCCGCGCTGGGCAGCCTCAGCGCCGGCGAGTCGCTGGTGGTGCTCGCCCCCGAGCACGCCGAGATCCTGCGCGAGCAGCGCTGGTCGCGGGCGAAGGTGCAGGAGTTCCTCTACGACCACGCCCGCCGCGACCTGGCGACCGTGAAGCGGGCCGGCAAGCTCGAGGGCCAGTACGACATCGGCCCCGAGGACGAGCACACCTGGCTGCACCGCGGCGAGGGCCCGCAGGACATCCACCTGCTCGTCGGCGGCAGCGAGGCCGGCGGGCACTCGGCGTTCTTCCCGTCGTGGAGCCGCGTGCGCGGCAGCCTCGCGGTCACCGTCGCCGTCGAGGAAGGAGAAGGAGCATGAGCGCACCCGTGCGCCTGGTCAGCCCGCGGCTGCGAGCGACCGAGGAGGCGTTCACCGAGGCACCCCGGCCGGGCTCGCTGGACGGGATGAACGTGGTGCTGCTGGCCAACGGCAAGACCCACGGCGAGCTGCTGCTCGACGAGGTGGTCGCGGTGCTGGCCGAGAAGCACGCCCTCGGCGACGTACGACGCTGGACCAAGCCTCACCCGAGCGCCCCGCCGACGCCGGAACAGCTCGACGAGATCCGCGCCACCGGGGGCGTGGTGCTCTCCGCGATCGGCGACTGCGGCTCGTGCAGCTCGTGCTCGGTGGTCGACGGCATCCGCTTCGAGCGGCTCGGGATGCCGGCCGCCGTGCTCATCACCCAGCCGTTCGTGCCGACCGCCGCCGCGATCGCCGCGATGAACGGCGCCCCGTCCTTCGAGGTCGCGGTGATGCCGCACCCGGTGACCAGCAGGGCACCGGAGTCGCTGCGCGCCGAGGCCCGCCGCGCAGCCGCCAGGATGGAATCGATCCTGCTGCACGGCCACCACGCCGCCACGGCGCCGGAGGCCGCGGTCGCCCTGGACGCCGGACTGGTCGACCGGGCGCTCGCCGACGTCCGCGCCGCCCTCGCCTCCGACGGGGTCGACCTGGTGCTGCGCTCGCTCGCCGAGGGCCGCCTCACCTTCGAGCTGGTCACCACCGACGCCTCCTGCGCGGACTGCGTGATGCCGGCCGCGACCATCTCCGCGATGGTCACCTCGGTGCTCACCCGGGCCTCGGGCAGCCCCGTCCAGGTGCACGTCGAGGACGTCCGGCTCTCCCACGGGCACGTCACCGCATGAGCCTCGACGCGACCTGGCTGCCCGCCCGGCAGGTGCCGTTCTGGCTGGACACCCCGGACCGGCCGGCCCCGCGGCCCGCGCTGGCCGGCGATGTCCGCACCGACCTGGCCGTCGTCGGCGGCGGCTTCACCGGGTTGTGGACCGCCGTGCTGGCCAAGGAGCGCGACCCCGGGCGCGAGGTGGTGCTCGTCGAGGGCGAACGGGCGGTCCCGCTTCCCGGCCGAGTACGACGTCCTGCACCGGCTCGGGCTGGAGAACCTCGACGAGATCGAGAAGTCGGTGGCCGCCTACGGCATCGACTGCGCCTTCGAGCGCACCGGCGCCCTCGACGTCGCGGTCAACCCGCACCAGCTGGCCGACCTGCGCGACGAGCCGGGCTTCCTCGACGCCGCCGCCGTGCGCGCGGAGGTGGACTCGCCGACGTACCTGGGCGGGCTCTGGGACCGGCGCGGCAACGCGATGCTCGACCCGGCCCGGCTGGCCTGGGGGCTGGCCGACGTCGCCGAGGCGCACGGCGTCCGCGTCGTCGAGAACACCGGCGTCCGCGCGCTGCGCCGGGACGGCAACCAGGTCGCGCTGCACACCGGCACCGGAACCGTCCGTGCCGACCGGGTCGCGCTCGGCACCAACGTGTTCCGCTCGCTGCTGCGCCGGACCCGGCTGCACGTGGTCCCGGTCTACGACCACGTCCTGGTCACCGAGCCGCTCAGCGCCGACCAGCTCGCCGCGATCGGCTGGCGCAGCCGGCAGGGCATCAGCGACGCCGGCAACCAGTTCCACTACTACCGGCTGACCCCGGACAACCGGATCCTGTGGGGCGGGTACGACGCCGTCTACCACTACGGCCGGCGGATGCACGCCGAGCACGACCAGCGACCGGCCACCTTCCGGGTCCTCGCCGAGCACTTCTTCGAGACCTTCCCGCAGCTGGCCGGCCTGCGGTTCAGCCACCGCTGGGGCGGCGCCATCGACACCTGCACCCGGTTCTTCGCCTTCTACGGCACCGCGCTCGGCGGCCGGGTCTCCTACGCCGTCGGGCACACCGGCCTGGGCGTGGGGGCCTCCCGGTTCAGCGGCAACGTGATGCTCGACCTGCTCGCCGGCGAGGCCACCGAGCGCACCGAGCTGGCGATGGTGCGCAGCAGGCCGCTGCCGTTCCCTCCCGAGCCGTTCGCCTACGCCGGCATCCAGGCGACCCGCTGGTCGCTCGCCCGGGCGGACGAGGTGGGCCGCCGGAACCTCTGGCTGCGCACCCTGGACCGGCTCGGTCTCGGGTTCGACTCCTGAGCCGGGCCGCTCGGGACGCGACGCTCAGCCGCGCTGCCAGACGGTGACGTCCAGGCCCTCGTCCAGGCAGTCCAGCCCGACCTGGGTGACGACGACCGCGCCCGGCACCGCGAACGCGTGCGCCTCGCCGTAGCTGACCGCGGGCAGGGAGAGCTGGCACGGCTCGGGCAGCAGGCTCTTCACCTGGCCGCCGACCATGTTGGCCAGCTCGCCGAAGGCGTCGCGGACCTCGGCCTCGTCGAGCTCCTCGGGCGCGGCCTGGAACATCGCCCCGGCCGCCCGCCGGACCAGCGTGCGCGAGCAGGACAGCGCGACCGATCCGTTCCAGGTGCCGCTGATGTGCACCGCGGCATGCGCCTCGTGGGCTCCCCCGGTGCCGGCCGCGGTCGTGCTGCTCAGCGGCAGCTGGAGCACGGTGTCCCAGACGGCACCGGTGATCTCCAGGACGTGCTCGGGAGCGATCATCGCTTCGCTCGTCATGCGGATGCCTTTCCGTCGCGCAGCCGGTACGCGGTCGCCCGGCCGATCTGGAGCCGCTCGAAGGAGTCGTCCAGGTTGAGGGTGGTCTCGGCACCGCCGAGGAACAGGAATCCGTCCGGGCGCAGCACCCGCCGCACCCGCGCCAGGATCTGCCGCTTCACCTCGGTGTCGAAGTAGATGAGCACGTTGCGCAGGAAGACCACGTCCATCGACGGCAGCACCGGCCACTCCTCGGCGAGGTTGAGCGACCGGGTGTCGATCATCTGCCGCAGGTCGTCGCTGATCCGCCAGGAGAGCCCGTCGCGGCGGAAGTGCCGCACCAGCGCCGCGGCCGGCAGGCCCCGGTTCACCTCCAGCTGGCTGTAGCAGCCCTCGCGGGTGCGGGTCAGCATCTGCTGGGACAGGTCGGTGGCCAGCAGTCGCACCCGCCAGTGCGGGTCGGCGGCGAGGACGTCCCGGACCGTCATCGCGATGCTGTAGACCTCCTGCCCGCTCGAGCAGGCCGCGCTCCAGATGTTCAGCGAGCGCTCGGCCGCACGGGCGCGGATCAGCTCGGGCAGCACCCGCTCGGTCAGCGCCTGGAAGGGAGCGCCGTCGCGGAAGAAGGAGGTCTCGTTGGTGGTCATCGCCTCGACCACCTCGTCGCGCAGCGCGGCGTGCGGCGCGCGCTGCAGGTCGGCGACCAGGTCGGTGATCGAGTCGTGCCCGCGCTCGCGCACCAGCGGGAGCAGCCGGGACTCGATGAGGTACTCCTTGCCCGGCTCGAGCACGATCGCCGCCCGGTCCCGGACCAGCTTGCTGATGTAGTGGAAGTCGCCCACGGTCATGGTCATCGCAGCACCGCCCGCCGCTGCTCGGTCCCCGCTCGCTGGAGCCGGGACAGGATCGCCGCGCCCACGTCCGCGAGCGGCAGCACCTCGGCGGGCACGCCGGCCGCGACCACCGCGCCGGGCATCCCCCACACGACCGAGGTGGCCTGGTCCTGGACGATCGCGGACCCGCCGGCCTCGACGATCGTCGCGGCACCCCGGGCGCCGTCGGAGCCCATCCCGGTGAGCACGACGGCGAGCACGCGCGGTCCGTAGATCTCGGTGGCCGAGCGGAACAGCACGTCCACGGCCGGCCGGCAGTAGTTCTCCTGGGGCCCCTGGTCGAGCCGCCCGACGACGCCGGCGGGCGTCGACCGCAGCCGGAGGTGGTGGTCGCCCGGGGCGATCAGCACGGTCCCGGGCCGGAGCACGTCGCCGTCCTGCGCCTCGCGGACGGTGAGGCCGGACCGGGCGTCGAGCCGCTGGGCGAACAGGCCGGTGAAGACCGGCGGCATGTGCTGCACGATCGCCACCGGCACCGGGAGGTCCGCGGGCAGCGCGCCGATGACCGTGGCCAGCGCGTCGGGACCGCCGGTCGAGGAGCCGATGACCACGACGTCCGGAGGCGCGCCGGTGCGCGCGGGGACGGCCGGGGCGACCCGGCGCGCCGGTGCCGGCGCGGGGACGTGCGGGGTGCGCACCCCGGTGAGTGCCTTGATCCTGGGAATCAGCTGGGCCCGGACGGCGTCCATCGCCGCGGTCACGCTGCCGACGTTGGCGGGCTTGGTGACGTAGTCGTTCGCGCCCCGCTCCAGCGCGTCCAGGGTGGCCGAGGCGCCGAGCTCGGTCAGCGTGGAGAACATGATCACCGGCAGCCGCGGGTGGGCGGCGCGCAGCGCGACCAGCGTCTCCAGGCCGTCCATCACCGGCATCTCGATGTCGAGGGTGACCAGGTCGGGTCCGAGCTGGGCGATCTTCTCCAGGGCGATCTTGCCGTTGACGGCGGTGCCGACGACCTCGATCGCGGGGTCCTCGGCCAGGACGTCGGAGACGAGGCGCCGTACGACGACGGAGTCGTCGACGACCAGGACGGAGACAGGCGGCATCGGGCGCCTCACGCCAGCCCGAGCAGGCGGAGCTTGTCGGCGATGTCGTCGGGCGAGAACGGCTTGATGACGTACTCGTGCGCGCCGGCGGCGAGCGCACGGACGATCTGGCCGTGCTCGCTCTCGGTGGTCACCATCATCAGCGTGATGTCGCGCCACTCGGGCACCTTGCGGACCCGGGTGACGAACTCCAGCCCGTCCATCACGGGCATGTTCCAGTCGACCAGCGCGACGTCCGGCCGGGGCCCGCGTCGTACGGCGTCGAGGGCCTCGGCCCCGTCGCCGACCGCCTCGACGTCGTACCCGAGACCCTGCATCAGCCGGCTCAGGATGGTCCGCATGGCGCGGGAGTCGTCGATCACGAGAGCGCGCATCGCTCGTCCTTCCGTCGTCTCGCGAGGAGTCAGTACCGGAACTGGCCGACCAGCTGCTGCAGGTCCGAGGCCATCCGGGCCAGCTCGTCGGCCGCCTGCGCGGTGTTGCCCGCCCCGGTGGTCGTGTCCGTCGCCGCGCGCGCCACCACGGTGATGTTCGTCGCGATCTCGCTCGACCCGGTCGCCGCCTCGGTCACGTTCCGGCTCATCTCGTTGGTCGTCGCGGTCTGCTCCTCGACCGCCGAGGCGATCGTGTTCTGGGTGTCGGAGATCTGCGCGACGATCTGCGAGATCTGCCCGATCGCCGTCACCGCCGCGGTCGTGTCCGCCTGGATCGCCTCGATCCGCGCCGCGATGTCCTCGGTCGCCTTGCCGGTCTCCTGCGCCAGCTCCTTGACCTCGCCGGCCACCACCGCGAAGCCCTTGCCGGCCTCGCCGGCACGAGCCGCCTCGATCGTCGCGTTGAGCGCGAGCAGGTTCGTCTGCTCCGCGATCGAGTTGATCACCTTGATGACGTTCCCGATCTCCGCCGAGGACTCGCCCAGCTTCGCCACCGTCGCGTTCGTCGCCTCCGCCACCGAGACCGCCTGCGCGGCCACCCCGGCCGCATCCGCGGCGTTCTTCGCGATCTCCCGGATCGACGCGGACATCTCCTCGGTCCCCGCCGCCACCGTCTGCACGTTCTGCGAGACCTGCTCCGAGGCCGCCGCCACCACACCGGCCTGCGACGCCGACTCCTCCGCCGACCCGCTCATCTGCATCGAGACGCTGCTCAGCTCCTCCGACGCCGAAGCCAGCGACTCCGCGTTGGCCCCGATCGAGGCCATCGAGGCCCTCATCCGCTCGAGGGTCTGGTTGAGCGCGGCGGCCATCTGGCCGGTCTCGTCGGCCCGGTCGGACTCCAGCGTCGAGCGCAGGTCGCCCTCGGCCACCTGGCGCAGCACGGTCACGGTCTCGGCCAGCGGCCGGGTGACCGAGCGGGCCACCACGATGCCGATGCCGAGCAGGATCGCGACGGCGAGCAGCCCGAACAGGGTGATCGTGCGCTTCGCGGTCGCGATGCGGGAGTCCAGGATCCGCTGGTCCTCGCGGTCGGCCCGCTGGATCGCCGCATCCACGCTCGGCAGCGTCTTCTCGAGCTTCTCGAAGGTGACCAGGAACGCCGGGTACTGGGCCCGCGCCTGGGCCGGGTTGCTCGCGACCAGCTTGATGATCCGGTCGGCGGCGGCCAGGTAGTCGGTCACGTCGGCGCCGACCGCCGAGACGGCCTGGCCCACCGCGGCCGGCAGGTCGGCCTTCGCCACGGCGGCCAGCTTGCCCTTCAGGGTCGCCCCGTGATCGGCGAGCGCGGTCGCCGCGCCGTCGTACGAGGAGCCGGTGGGGAACAGCAGCGCCTGCATGACGTCGCCCCGGACGGCGTCGTGCATCATGTCGGCCTCCATCGCCAGGCCGACCGCGTCGTTCGCCTTCCGCAGGTCCTCGCTCGCGTTGCGGGCGGTGCTCATCCCGCGCACGCCGGTCACGCTCGGCACCACGATGCCGACGACGGCCACCACGACCATCGCGGCGAGCTTGGTCCGCACCCTGCGGTCGTTCCAGTACCTACGCATCGTGGATCTCCTCGTTCATCGGGTCGTGGGTCATGCCGCGTCCTCCACGTCGACCGCGAGCTCGGTGTCGAGCACGAGCATCAGGCCGTCGGCCAGCTTGCAGACGCGCTTCACCAGCTCGCGCAGGTGGCGGGGCACCGTGTCCGGCGCCGGCTCGAAGGTGGACTCGGCGGGCTCCAGGACGTCGCCGATCCGGTCGACGAGCAGGCTCACCGGCCCGTCCGGCGTCCGGACGATCACGTTGACCGCGCTCTCCTCGGTCGCCGGCAGCCCGAGCCGGGTGCGCAGGTCGATGGTGGTGACGATCTGCCCGCGCAGGTTGAGCAGCCCGCGGATCTCCGGGACCGCGAGCGGCACCGGGCGGATCTCCTGGTGGCGGAGCACCTCCTGGACGTCCTGGACGGGAATCCCGAACAGGTGGCCGTCGAGCAGGAAGGTGCAGAACTGGTCAGCCATCTCAGACCTCCACCAGGTCGGGGGCGCGCAGCTCGTCGGGCTCGGCGAACAGGACCGGGTCCAGGCCGCTGACCGCACGGGCGACGTCGACCAGCTCGGTCACCCGGCCCGCGACCACGGCCGAGCCGAGGTGGCCGCCGGTGTCGACCGGGCTGCGGACGTCGAGGTGGGCGTCGACGATGTCGAGGATCTGGTGCACGACGAAGCCGACCAGCACGCCCTGGTGCTCGCAGACGACGACCTGGACCGGCCCGGCACTCTCCTCCACCGTCCCGAAGGCCCCGAAGACCGCGTCGATCCGGACCGTTGGCAGCAGCCGGTCGCGGTACTGCACGACCTCGTGCACGCCGACCCGCTCGAACCGCTCCCGCTCGAACTCCTCGAGCCGGTCGACCACCGCGAGCGGCAGGCCGACCCGGCGACCGTCGGAGAGCCCGACGAGCAGCAGCTGGACCCCGTCGCGGCCGCTCGCGTCGACCAGCTCGGCCTCGTGCCGGGTGCCACCGTCGGCGACCATCCCGGCCCGGGCGGCCAGCACGATCGTGTCCAGGATGAGCGCGATCTGGCCGTCGCCCATGATCGTCGCGCCGGCGTACAGCGGCAGCTGCCGCAGCTGCCTGCCCAGCGGCTTGACGACGATCTCCTCGGTGTCGTTGATGGTGTCGACGACCAGCCCGTACTGACGCCCGTCGGCCTGCAGCACGGCGATGTACGTCGTCTCGCTCTCGGCCGCGGGCAGGCCCAGCTGCTCGCGCAGCGAGACCAGCGGGAGCAGCCGCCCGCGCAGCCGGTAGACCGGAGTGCCCTGGACGTTCTCGATCCGCGGGCCCGAGCCGCCGGCGTCGAGGCGGACGAGCTCGAGCAGGTTCACCTGCGGGATCGCGAACCTTCCCTCGTCCGCGGTGACGATGAGGGCCGGGATGATCGCCAGCGTCAGCGGGATCTTGACCCGGATGGTGGTGCCACGGCCGGGCTCGCTGAGCACGTCGACCAGGCCGCCGATCTTCTCGATGTTCGTCTTGACGACGTCCATGCCGACACCGCGACCGGACACGTTGGTGACCGTCTCGGCGGTGGAGAAGCCGGGCGCGAAGATCAACCCGTACGACTCCCGCTCGGAGAGCCGCGCGGCCGCGTCCGCGGTGAGGATGCCGCGCTCGACGGCCCGGGCGCGCAGGCGCGCGGGGTCGATGCCGGCGCCGTCGTCGCTGATCTCGATGTTGACCTGGCCGCCCTCGTGGAAGGCGCGCAGGGTCAGGGTCCCCTCGGCCGGCTTGCCCGCGGCGAGCCGGCGCTCCGGGCTCTCGATGCCGTGGTCGACGGCGTTGCGGACCAGGTGGGTGAGCGGGTCCTTGACCGACTCCAGGATGGTCTTGTCGAGCTCGGTGTCGCGGCCGACGAGGTCGAGGCGGACCTGCTTGCCGAGCTGCACGGAGAGATCCCGGACGACGCGCGGCAGCTTGCTCCAGACCGTGTCGATCGGCTGCATCCGGGTCTTCATGACCCCCTCCTGCAGCTCGCCTGCGATCAGGTTCAGCCGGTGCGTGCTGCGCTGGAGCTCGGTGTCGTGGCGCGCCGCGGCGCGCTGCACGAGCTGGTTGCGGGCGAGCACGAGCTCGCCGACCAGGTTCATCAGCGAGTCGAGCAGGTCCACGTCGACGCGGATGCTGCCGTCGGCCGCCGTACGACGGGAGGCGGGCAGCTCGGCGTCGGGCTCGGCGTCGGGCTCCGCGCCGGGCTCCGGGTCGGCCTCCACGAAGGCCTCGGGCGTCGGCGAGGGCGACGGCTCGCCGCCCTCCAGCGCCGCCTCCAGCCGTACGACGATGGCCGCGTAGTCGCGCTCCCCCTCGGCGCCGGTGCTCTCGATGTCGGCGAGCAGCGCACGCACCGCGTCCACCGCCTCCAGCAGCACCGAGGTGATCGCCGGGGTCAGGGTGAGCACGCCGTCGCGGAGCCGGGCGAGCAGGCTCTCCGCGACGTGGGTCAGCGACTCCAGGCGGTGGAAGGCGAGGAACCCGCTGGTCCCCTTGATCGTGTGCAGCGTCCGGAAGACGCTGGAGAGCAGCTCGCGCGACCCCGGGTCACGCTCGAGCTCGACCAGGTCGCGGTCGAGCTGGTCCAGGTTCTCGTAGCTCTCGACGAGGAACTCCTGGACGATCTCGTCCATCCCGTCCATGCCGTCCACCGACCACACCCCCCGCTCCGACCGAAGATTCCGTGCTCGTCCATCGGTCTTCGTGATCGGGACCTGAGCCGGATGCGGGCCGGGCGCCCCGGGTCGTGCCAAAGGTCCCGGCGCGGTCGGTGCCACGTGGCTCAGGACAGCGGGGTCGCCCAGGCGTCGTAGGCGTAGACCCAGTCGGCGTCCGCGGAGGTCTTCAGCCAGGTGTTGTCCCGCGAGCCCAGCTGCACCTTGCTGGCCCGCGGCAGCCGGGCCGCCTCGTAGGCCTTGAGCGCCTGGGTCACGTCCTGGTGCTCGGCCAGCGCGCGGGCCAGCACCACCGCGTCCTCGATGGACATCGCGGCTCCCTGCGCCATGAACGGCATCATCGGGTGCGCCGCGTCGCCGAGCAGGGTGGCGCTGCCGACCGACCAGTGCGGCAGCGGGTCGCGCACGTAGAGCGCCGACTTGAGCACGCTGTCGCAGGCGTCGAGCAGGGCCCGTGCCTCCGGGTGGAAGTGCGCGTACATCGCGCGCAGCTCCTCGACGTCGCCGGGCGTGGTCCAGGACTCCTCGGTCCAGCTGTCCTGCGGCGTGGTGGCGAAGATGAACGTGTCCCGCCCGCGGTTGAGCGGGAACGTGACGATCTGGGTCTCCGGGTCCGGGCCCCACCACTTGGTGAACGCCTCCAGGTTGGGCACGTCCACGCGCTCGGTCGGCACCACCGCGCGGTAGGCGACGACGCCGGTGAAGACCGGGTGCTCCTGGCCGAAGAGCGCGGTCCGCACCCCGGAGTGGATGCCGTCCGCGCCGATGGCGACGTCGACCTCGATGTCGGCGCCGTTCGCGAACCGCAGCTGCACCCCGGCGCCCGGCCGCTGGCGCAGGCCGACCAGCCGGTGGTCGAGGCGGACCGCCGTCGCGGGCAGCGCCGCCTCCAGCGCGGAGAGCAGGTCCGCGCGGTGGATGGTCAGCTGCGGTGCGCCGTACCGGTTCTCCGCGGCGTCGCTCATCTCCAGCCGCGAAGTCTCCTCGCCGGTGTCCCACGTCCTGCTGATCCGGTACGTCGGACGCGCGGCCGACTCGCGGATCACCGCGCCGACGCCGAGCTCGTCCAGCGCGTGCACCGAGTTGGGGGTCAGGTTGATGTCCGCACCGACCCGGCCGAACTCCGGTGCCTTCTCGTAGACGGTGACCTCGCGACCGAGGTGCCGCAGCGCGATCGCGGCGGTGAGCCCGCCGATGCCGCCGCCGACGATGCCGATCTGGTTGCCCATTTGCTCCTCCGTCTTCCCTGCTCAGTCTGCCCAGGCGATCGGGCCGCCGGTGCCGAGGTAGATGCTCTTCTGCCGCTGGTAGGCGCGCACCGCGCGCAGGCCCTTCTCGCGCGAGGCCCCGCTGTCCTTCATGCCGCCGAACGGCGTCGCGATGGAGAGTTGCTTGTAGGTGTTGATCCAGACGGTGCCGGCCTCGATCGCCCGCGCCAGCCGCCACGCCCGTGGGAAGTCCCGGGTCCAGATGCCGCAGGCCAGGCCGTAGACGGTGTCGTTCGCGGCGGCGACGAGCTCGTCGTCGTCGCGGAAGCGCAGCGCCACCAGCACCGGGCCGAAGATCTCCTCGCGCAGCACCCGGGCGTTCGCGGGCACACCGTCCAGCACCGTCGGGCGCAGGTAGCTGCCGGCCGCGAGCGCCGGGTCGTCGGGCCTGCCGCCGCCGGCACGCAGGGTGCCGCCGGCCTCGAGCCCGTTGACGATGTAGTCCTCGACCGACGCGCGGTGCCCGGCGGTGATGAGCGGACCCAGCTGGGTGCCCTCGGCGAGCGGGTGACCCACGCGCAGCCGCTCGGTGCGCTCGGCGAGACGGGCGAGGAACTCGTCGTACACCGCGTCGTGCACGAACAGCCGCGAGCCGGCGATGCAGGACTGCCCCTGGGAGCTGAAGATGCCGAAGAGGACGCCGTTGACGGCGACGTCGAGGTCGGCGTCGGGCAGCACGATCGTCGGCGACTTGCCGCCGAGCTCGAGCGAGGTGGTCTTGAGCAGCCTGGCCGCGGTCGCGGCCAGCGTCCGGCCGGTGTCGGTGCCGCCGGTGAAGGACAGGTGCCCGACACCGGGGTGCTCGACGATCGCCTGGCCGACGGTGCTACCCGGTCCGGGGAGCACGCTGACCAGGCCTGCCGGGAAGCCGGCCTCGAGCAGGATCGCGCCGAGCTCGAGGGCGAGCATCGGCGTCCAGGCGGCGGGCTTGAGCACCACCGCGTTGCCGGCCGCCAGGGCCGGGGCCACCTTCTGCGCGTCCGAGGCGATCGGGCTGTTCCACGGGGTGATCGCGCCGACCACCCCGATGGGCTCGTGCACCGAGAAGGTCAGGTACTCACCGCGCGAGGGCGGCATCGCGTCCTCCTGGCTCTCCAGCACCGCGGCGACGTACCGGAAGGTGCCGGCCGCGCTGGCCACCAGGGCGCGCGTCTCGGCCAGCGGCTTGCCGTTGTCCTGGCTCTGCAGCAGCGCCAGCCGCTCGGCCTGGCTCTCGATCAGCTCGGCGGTCCGGTGCAGCAGCCGGGCCCGGACGTGCGGCAGCATCGAGCGCCAGGCCCGGTCGGCGGCGGCCTCGGTCCCGCGTCGTACGGCGGTCTCCACGTCGGCCACCCCGGCGGCGGCCAGCGTCGCGACCACCGAGCCGTCGGCCGGGTTCGTCGAGGTGAGCACGGTGCCGGAGCCCTCGACCCAGCGGCCACCGGCGAGGATCTTGCCGGCCGGCGCCAGCCGGGGCAGGTCGGGCGCGACCGGGGTGGGGGCGAGGTCGGTCATCGGGACGCTCCTGGGACGTGGACGGGTGGGGTGAACGGCTGCGGCATCGGCGGGTACGACGCCAGGTCGACCTCGACGAAGACCGGGCCACGGTGCTCGACAGCCTTGGCCAGGGCGACCGCGACCGAGCCGGGATCGCTGATCGACAGGTACGGCAGCCCGAGCGAGCGGCAGACCAGCGCGTAGTCCGGCGTGGTCAGGTCGACCCCGGATCGCCTGTGCCCGTGGGCCTCCTGCATGTTGCGGAGCACCCCGTAGCCGCCGTCGTTGAAGCAGAGCACCACCAGCCAGGGAGCCTCCTGTGCCAGCGTCATCAGCTCGCCGAGGTGCACCGCGAGACCGCCGTCGCCGACCAGGCACAGGGTCGGTGCGTCCGGGCGGGCAAGTGCGGCACCGAGTGCCATGCCGAGCCCCTGGCCGATGCCACCGCCGCGCGGGAAGACGTTGTCGCGCGGGTCGTAGACCTCCAGCAGCCGGTTGCCCCACGAGCTGGACGCGATGGTCACGTCCCGGGCGATCACCGCGTCCGCGGGGAGCACCTTACGCAGCGCGTCGGCGAAGGCGGCGTGCTCGCCGAGGGCGGCGCGCTGGCCCTCCCGGACCTGGACGCGGGTGCCGCGAACGCGCTCGGCCCAGCCGGGATCGACAGCGACATCGCCATCGCCGAGCTCGTCGAGCAGTGCCTCCAGGAACGCCGCGCAGTCCGCGACCACGCCGGTGCTCGCCGGGTACACCCGCCCGAGCGCGGCCGGGGCCAGGTCCACCTGGACGTGCGTGGCGGGAACGGCGAGCGCGTAGTCGCCGGTCTCGTTGGAGCGGAAGTGGGTGCCGAGGGAGAGCAGCAGGTCCGCCTCGGCGAGCAGCGCGCGGCCGGCCGGCGCGGTGGCGTAGTTGCCGATGCACAGCGGGTGGTCCTCGCGGACCGCACCCCGCCCCGAGTTGCTGGTGAACAGCGCCGCGCCGAGCAGGTCGACCAGGCGGGTCAGCGCCGGACCCGACCGGGCCGCGCCACCACCGGCCCAGATCGCCGGTCGCCGCGCGGCGGTCAGCAGCCGGGCGACCTCGGCGACGTCCGGGACTGCCACCGGAGCGGGGTCGGGAGGTTGAGGCAGGCCCGGCACGTGCTCGGCGTACTGCAAGTCGATCGGCCACTCCACCGAGACCGGCCCGCCGGGTGCGGTCAGCGCGGTCCGGGCGGCGGCGTCCAGCAGCGCGCCGGTGCCCTCGGTGCCCTCGACGGTGACGGCCGCCTTCGAGACCGCGGTCAGCATGCCGAGCTGGTCCTTGGTCTCGTGGATGAAGCCGCGGCCGCTGCCCAGGTAGGGGGTGTCGACCTGACCGGTCACGTGCAGCACCGCGGTCCCGGAGCTCAGCGACTCGACCAGCGAGCCGGCCGCGTTGCCGGCGCCGGTGCCGGTGCTGGTCAGCGCGCAGCCGAGCCCGCCGCGGGCCCGTCCGTAGCCGTCGGCGGCGTTGACCGCGGTGGCCTCGTGCCGCACCGGGACGAAGCGCAGGTCGCGGTCGACCGCGTCGACCAGCGGCAGGTTGTGCACGCTGACCACGCCGAAGACGGTGTCGACGCCGTGCCGCCGGAGCACCTCGACGAGGACGTCACCGCCGTTGCGAGCAGACATGGGCCTCCCCCTCAGAAGATGCCGCGGGCCACGCCGCCGCAGACGTCGAGCGCCGCGCCGGTCACGTACGACGACCGCGGCGAGAGCAGGAACGCGATGGCGTGCGCGACCTCGTCGGCATGGCCGAAGCGGCCCAGCGCGATCCCCCGGTCCGCGGCGATCTGCCGCTCCCAGGTGGCGAAGTCCTCCTCGGTCCCCGACGACTCGTAGCGCCGCCGCCACTGGCCGGTGTCGACCAGGCCGAGGCAGACCGAGTTCACCCGCACGCCGCGGCCGGCGTACTCCACCGACATCGACTTGGTCAGGTTGAGCAGCCCGGCACGGGCCGCCGAGGTGGTCACGAGTCGCGTCTCCGGCTGCTTGGCGAGCACCGCGTTGACGGTGACGACCGAGGCCACCGGGGAATGCTCCAGCAGCCGCAGCGCCGGCTGGACCACGTTGAGGACGCTGCTGAACTTCAGGTCGAGCTCGTCGCGGAAGTCCTCCAGGCCGACCTTGTCGAGACCGGCCATCCGGGACTGCCCGGCGTTGTTGACCACCCCGTCCAGGCCGCCGAAGGCGCGCTCGGCGTCGGCGACCAGGGCGGCCATCGCGTCGGGGTCGCGGACGTCGGCCGGTACCGCGACGACCCGCCCGGACGGGGCGCTCCAGCGGGCCACCGCGGCGGCGAGCACGTCGGGCCGGCGCGCGCAGGTGACCACGTTGGCGCCCTCGGCGAGCAGCAGCGCGATGGTCGCGTCGCCGATCCCCGAGCTGCCGCCGGTGACGAGGTAGGTGCGGTCGTGAAGCAGCAGGTCCACGGGCTCAGTCCCGGGTGACGCCATGCATGGCCGACGTCTCGGGGTACGTCGGGACCTGCGGCTTCTGGGCGCCGATGATCACGCAGAAGAGTGCGTCGGTGTCGCCGTTGTTCTTCAGGCTGCGCGGGACCCCGGCCGGCACGACGATCATGTCGCGGTAGCCCAGGGTGCGCTTCTCGACGTGGCCGTCGCGGTGGATGCCGACCTCGACCTCGCCCTCGAGGACGAAGAAGGCCTCCTCGGCGTCGTGGTGGGTGTGCTCGGGACCCTCGGCACCGGCGGGCAGCAGCATGTTGGAGAAGGTGAAGCCGCGCGAGGCGATGGTGCGGGTGTCGTTCTCGTGGTTGCCGGTCGCGCCGGAGCCGACGTACCGGATCTGCGCGCGCCGGAACTGGTCGCCAGCCTTGGCCTGGAAGCCGAGGGTGTCCCAGTCCTCGAGGCGGGTGGCCTTGGTGAGGATGAGGGAGTCGGCGAACGCGGCCAGGTCGGCGTCCTCGTACTGCAGGGTCATCTGTGGTTCCTTTCCTTGGGTTCGGTCATGGCGGTGATCCGGCGCAGCCAGCGGTTGACCAGCTCGGGCCGCTCCTGGTTGGCCAGGTGGCCGGCGCCGGGCACGGTGACCAGCGCGGCGTCGTCGATCCCGGCCGCGATCTCGCGGGCCCGCTCGGGTCCGGTGACGGTGTCCTCGGCGCCGGCGAGCACGAAGGTCGGCGCGGTGATCCGGCTCAGGTCCTTGGTGAGGTCGGTGGTGGCCATCGCCTCGGCGGCGTAGCGGTAGCCGCGCAGCCGGAGCGAGCCGGCCATCGTCGCGACCGCGGTGCGGACCAGGTCCTCGGAGGCCGCGGGCGAGAGCAGCCGCGGCGCTCGCTCCTCGGCGAAGGCGGCGGTGCCGAGGCGTTCCAGGTCGGCCACCCGCGCCCGCATCCGCGCGGCCGAGGCGGCGTCCACCCCGGAGCCGAGGCTGGCGCCGATCACCGTGAGGCTGCGCACCAGGTCGGGCCGGGTCGCGGCCAGCCGGAGTGCGATCACCCCGCCCCAGGAGACGCCGACCACGTGGGTCGGGCCGTCGAGCACCGAGGTGAGCAGCCAGGTCGCCTCGGCGACGTACCCGTCCAGGCCGGGCTCGGCCTCGGGGTCGGGCGAGCCGGCGTACCCGGGCGCGTTCCAGGCGACCAGGCGCAGCTCGCCGGCGAGGGCGTCCAGCTGCGGCAGGAACGAGGCCGAGGAGGAGCCGATCCCGTGCAGCAGCAGCATCCCCGGGCCGGTGCCGGCGGTGCGGAAGGAGACGGGCACTCAGACCACTCCGGCCGGTCGTCCGGCGAGGACGGCGAGCGTCCGGAGCACGGCGTGCGGGACGACCCCGCTCGTGCGCGGGTTCTCCGCCGAGGGCAGGTTCTCGATGTCGAAGCGGTAGGAGCCGCAGGGCCCGTCGGCCTCGATGTGGTGACGGGTGCGGGTCGCGGCCGGGTCACCGAGCAGCCGTACGGCGACCAGGTCGATGTCCCCGACCGCCCAGCCGAGGGTGACCACCAGGTTGAGGGAGCGCGGGAACAGCCGGGTGGCCTCGCGACCGCCCCCGGCGAAGACCTGCACGCATTGGTCGCCGGCGGCCAGCCGGGCACTGGTCTCCGCGTCCATCCACGGCTGCACCAGCGTCGTGGGCAGCTTGGTGGTGGTCAGCTCGACGCGGGTGAACGGGGCCTGCGCGGCGGCGGCGGAGAGGATGTCGAGCCCGCCGGCGGCACCGGAGGTGAGCAGGAACCGGCCGGGCCCGGCGGCCGCCAGGGCCGCCTCGGTCCCGGCGTCGGCGAGGGCACCCACCGAGGTGATGACCAGGTCGATGCCGCGCGCGAGGATGCCGGCCGCGTGCTTCGCGACCACGTCCTGGCTGGCGCACTCGACGACAAGGTCGGCCAGGTCGAGGGCCTCGGTGAGCGGGAGCTGCGGGACGCCCAGGTCCGGCAGCGGCTGGTCGTCGACGATCGCCACCGGGCGCACGCCGGGGATCCGGCCGGCCCGCAGCGCCTCGACCACGGTCCGCCCGATCGCGCCGCCGCCGATCACGACGGCCCGGACCTCGGCCGGGATCACGAGATCACCCCGAGGCGGTCGCCGTGCTCGAGGGCGCCGTGCTCGAGCGCGCCGCGGTCCTCGACGCCGGCCATGTGCTCGCGCACCTGGCGCGACGGCGGCCCCGCGGTCCCCCACAGGTCGGAGAGCTCGGGCACCCGGCGCCAGACCCGGCACAGCCACTGGTCCTCGACGACCTGCGCGACGTCGGAGGTGTACTCGCAGACGAGCCCTGCCGGGTCGGCGAAGTAGCCGAAGGTGTTGTTGCCCGGGCCGTGCCGGCCGGGTCCCCACAGCGGCAGCACGCCGTGGCGCTGGAGCGAGCCGATGCCGCGCATGAAGTGATCGATCGAGGTCATCTCGTAGGCGACGTGGTTGACCGAGGTCCAGGCGGCCTGGTTGAAGGCGATGCTGTGGTGGTCGGTGTTGCAGCGCAGGAAGGCCATCTGGTGCTCGGACCAGTCCGAGACGCGCATGCCGAGGACCTCGGTGTAGAAGGCGACGGCGCGGTCGATGTCGACGGTGTTGAGGACCACGTGGGTGACCCCGACGGGCCGTGGCAGGTCCCGGCTCATCGGGGTCACCGCGTGGGTGTCGCTGGACAGCTCGATGCGCCGGCCCTCGGGGTCGACGAGCTCGAGACCGTAACCGGCGGCAGGGTCCTCCAGCGGGCCGGGCTCCCGCAGCAGCGGCACGCCGCGGGCGACCAGCCGGCGGGCGGCCTCGTCGACCTCGGCCGGCGTGCGGACCGCGAAGCTGATCCGGCCCAGCGCGTTGCGCTCGGACTGGGAGAGCTGGAGCACGTGGTGGTTCGGCCCGGTACCGCGCAGCCAGGCCTCGCCGCGGTCGCGCTCGACCACGGACAGCCCCCAGACCTCGCCGTAGAAGTCGGTGCAGGTGGCCACGTCCGGCACCCGCAGCTGCACCGACCTCAGCGAGTGCAGGCGGACCACCGGCGGCTGCTGCTCCATCACACTCCTCCTCAAGTTCTTCAGTACTTAATCTTTAAGGGCTTATCTACTTAGTGTCAAGTCTGTTTGGTGGAAGAGAAGCCCCGGGCACCGCTACCATCGCGGCGATGGACGACGTCGACCGATTCCTGCAGCAGTGGCGCGAGCAGCGCCCCGACCTGGACCCCTCCCCGATCGCCCTGTTCGGGCGGGTGCACCGCGTCTACCTGCGCTACCAGGGCGAGATCGGCAAGGTCTTCGAGAGCTACGGCCTCAACCCCGCCTCGTTCGACGTCCTCGCCGCGCTGCGCCGCTCCGGGGAGCCCTACCGGATGTCCGGCACCGAGCTGGCCACCGAGTCGCTGCTCTCCTCGGCCGGCATCACCTTCCGGCTCGACCGGCTCGAGCAGGCCGGCCTGATCGAGCGCGTCCGGGACACCGCGGACCGCCGGGTCGTCTACTCCCAGCTGACCGACCAGGGCCTCGAGGTCATCGACAAGGCCATCGCCAGCCACCTCGACAACGAGCACCGGCTGCTCGAGGGCATCAGCGAGCGGGAGGCCAACCAGCTGGCCGCGCTGCTGCAGAAGCTCGAGGACTCCGTGGTCGCCGCGCAGCTGCGCGACCAGGAGACCGCCTGATCGCTCCGCCGGCCGAGACATGGGCCTAGCCCGCCAGCTGCTCGGCCCAGATGTCGTGGCCGTAGACCCAGTTCGCGTCCGAGGGCTCGCGCAGCCACTGGTTGGAGTGCGAGGTGAGCTGCACCCGGCTCGCCCGCGGCATCCGGGTGCGGGCGTAGACCTCCAGGCCCGCGGCCAGGGTGTCCGGGCCACGGCCGGCCAGCGACCGCCCCAGCACCACCGCGTCCTCGATCGCCATCGCCGCGCCCTGCGCCATGAACGGCGTCATCGGGTGGCAGGCATCGCCCAGCAGCGCCACCCGGCCGCTCGTCCAGGAGTCCAGCGGGTGCCGGTCGTAGAGCGCGGTGATGAGGGTCGAGTCGCACTGCGCGATCAGCTCCCGGGCGTCGTCGTGGTAGTCGGCGAAGGCCGCGCGCAGCTCGTCCACGTCGCCCTCGCGGGTCCACGACTCCTCGTCCCAGCTGGAGGTCAGCGCGCTGGCGAAGACGAACAGCTCGCGGCTGCGGTGGATCGGGAAGGTGACGATCTCGCTCTCCGGCACCGGCCCCCACCACTTGGTGAACGCGTCCACGTCGTACGACGGAACCCGGTCGACCGGGATGGTCGCCCGGAACGCCACCGAGCCGGTGAAGACCGCCGGCGCCTCGTCGGCCCGCAGCCGCTGCCGGACCGTCGAGCGCACCCCGTCGGCGCCGACGACCGCGTCGACCCGGTGCTCGGTGCCGTCGTCGAAGCGGAGCAGCACGCCGTCGTCGTCCTGGTCGAGCCCGGCCAGCCGGGACCCGAACCGGACCGAGCCCGGCGGGATCGACTCCTCCAGCGCGCCGAGCAGCTCGGAGCGGTGCATGGTGATGAGCGGCGCCCCGAAGTCGCGCTCGGCCTGCGCGGCCAGCGCCAGCTCGGAGAAGACCTCGCCGGTGTCGTAGGCACGGTTGACCCGCTTGGGCGGCCGGCAGCCCCACTCCCGGACCAGGGCGCCGACGCCGAGACCGTCCAGCGCCCGCAGCGCGTTGGGGCTGACCGTGATCGCCGCGCCGACGCGGCCGAAGGCGGGCGCCTGCTCGAAGATCTCCACGCGGTGTCCCTCGCGGGACAGCGCGATCGCCGCGGCCAGGCCGCCGATGCCGGCGCCGACGATCCCGATGCTGCTTCCGGTGCCGCCGCTCATGCCGCCACCCCGGACAGCTCGGCGAGCGTCGTACGGAGGAAGGCGACGCTCTCGGTGACGAACGCGGTGCGCTCCGCCAGGGTCGGCTTGGCCCGGTAGTGCTCCGGGCCCGGCCGCTCCCCGCGCGCCACCCGCTGGCCGTGCTCGCGCACCAGCGCGGCGAACCGCTCCAGCTCGGACTCGTCGAGGTCGGGGTGGCCCGGCCCCCAGTCCGGGTCGAGGTACGGGACCGGCATCTGCCAGCGGCCCCACATGATCCCCTCGATGGACAGCGTCAGCCGCTCCGAGCCGCCCTCGAGCAGCGCGCGCAGCAGCCCGGGCCAGTCGATGACCCCCTCGCCGCAGGGCGCCAGGAACCGGTAGGCCCCGGTCTCGTCGGCGAACAGCGCGCCGTCGCGGACGTGGCTCTGCCGCGCGTACGGCGCCACACGCCGTGCCGCCGCGACCGGGTCCTCGCCGCGGTTGAGCACGTTCGCGGTGTCGAAGGTGATCCCGAACGCGTGCGGCCCGGCGTCCTCGACCAGGCGCACCAGCTCGAAGGAGGTGATCTCCTCGTGGGTCTCGATGTTGAGGTGGCAGCCGTTCGCGGCCAGGACCGGCTCCAGCTTGCACAGCAGCTTGGCGGTCGCGGCGAGCTGCTCGTCCCAGGAGACGTCGGTGCGGAACCGGTCGTAGCCGAGCAGGCCCGGGGTGCCGAACTTGTAGTTGGCGGTGGCCGCCCAGAGCTCGTGGATGCCTGCCTTCGCGGAGGCCTCGACGATCCTGGTGAACCCGGCGACGAAGTCTCCGCCGCCGAGCTCGCGCACGTCGGCGGCCTCCGGGACCGCGAACGGGTTCACCTTCGTGGTGCCCGCCTCCAGGTACAGGCCCAGCTCGTCGGCCAGCTCCACCGCCGCGCGCAGCTCGCCGTGGTCCAGGCTCGGGCTGATGTCGCGCGTGGACCGGAAGAACACCCCGTCCAGCCCGAGGGCGTGCACCCGCCGCAGCAGCCAGAGCGCATCGTGGTCCCCCGACTCCGGGAACTTGCTGCTGTCCGTGCCGACCCGGATCGTGGTCGCGTCAGCTGGCATCGTCGTCCGCCCGGTCGCTGGTGCCGGACAGGTCGGCCAGGCCGCGGTGGAAGACGTTGTCCGGGTCGTACTCCTTCTTCACCGCGACCAGGCGCTCGTACTTGTCGCCGTACACGTAGCGGGCGGTGACCTCGTCGCCGACCACGCTGGTGAAGTTGATGTAGGTGCCGTTGCGGTACGGGCTCATCGACTCGTCGAAGCCGCGCGACCAGTCGACCAGCTCGGCGGCCTCGGAGGGGAACTCCCAGCAGGAGGCCACCGTCGACATCCACTTCGGGCCGACCCGGTCGCCGACCGCGCTGTCCCAGAAGTCGACCCGGGAGGCGGCGCCGCCACGGGGGTAGATCTGGAACGGGCAGTCGAAGTGCGGCGCCACCGTGGCCGAGGCCTGCAGCGGCCGCCCCGGGTAGCGGTCGGACCAGTCGAGCACCGTCGCGATGGCGTCGTCGGGGAACTCGTTGAGCATGCCGTTGCGCCAGTAGCGGCGCAGGCCGTAGCGGAAGTCGTCGTCCGAGGCGTGCTGCAGGTCCACGTGCCGGGTCGAGTAGGAGTGCTCCCAGACCGGCTTCGCGCCGGCGAAGGCGGGCGCGGACTCGCCCGGCTCGTCGGCCGGGTCGCCCCAGTGCACGGTGGCCATGTAGACCACGTCGGTGTCGCGGTGCTCGCTGGGCACCACGGTCCAGTACGGCGGCACCTTCACCGTGCGCGCGTAGGCGGTGATCGTGTCCGGCGCCTCGTAGGCCCAGTCCCGGAAGGCCTGCAGCACCGACATCCGGTCCGAGGTCCGGAAGACCGCCTGCCGGATGTTCGCGGTCATCGTGAACGGGATGAACGTGTAGGTGAACCGGGTGGCGATGCCGAAGTTGTGGCCGGCACCGCGCAGCGCCCAGAACAGCTCGGGGTGCTCCTCGGCGTTGGCGACCAGGATGCGGCCGTCGGCGACGACGATCTCGACCTCGACGAGGTGGTCGACCGTGAGGCCGTACATCCGGGCCAGGTAGCCCGCGCCGCCCCCGAGGGTAAGCCCGGCAACGCCGGTGTGCGAGACCGTGCCCGCCGGGACGACGACGCCCTGGTCGGCGCAGGCCCGGTCCATGTCGCCGAGCCGGCAGCCGGCACCGACGTTCACCGTCCCGGCCGCGCGGTCGAAGGTGACCTCGTTGAGCGCGCCGGTGTCGATCATCACCGCGCCGTCCTGCACCGCCGTGCCGGCGATGTTGTGGCCGCCGCCGCGCACGGTGACCTCGTGGCCGTTGGAGACGCACCAGGTCAGCGCCGCCGCGACGTCCTCGGCGTTGCGGCACCGCACGATCGCCAGCGGGTGCCGGTCGATGTCGGAGTTCCACACCGAGCGCAGCAGGTCGTACTCCTTGTCCGCGGCGGTGACGACGGGGCAGGAGAGGTGCGACCGCAGGCTGTCCACGGCGATGGTGGCGGCGGTGTTGGTGAGGGGCACAACGGGTCCTTTCACGAAGGGTGAGGTCAGCGGGTGGTGGCCCAGCGGCTCGCGCGGGTCGCGAGGCTGGCGCGCAGGTGCTCTGCGCTGCGGGTGGTGAACTGGTCGCGGGGGTCGCGGATCCTCGCCTCGAAGGCGGCCAGGTCCGGCAGGCCCTCGGCCTGCGCCCGGACGGCGTACTGGTCGGCGCGCTCGCGCAGCAGCGCGATCTCGGCCTGGCCGACGTCGCGGTGCGAGGCCTGCCAGCGCGGGTCGCGCAGGTAGGCGTGCATCGGCGGCTGGAACCGGCCGGCGCCCTGCTCGATGGTCAGGTTCGGCGTCGCGCCGGCCCACTCCAGCACCGAGAGCAGCTCGACCCAGTCGATGACGCCCTCGCCGCACGGCACCAGGTAGCGGGACAGGCCGTGCTCGGTGGCGAACAGCGCGACGTCGCGCAGGTGCGTCATCCGCACGTACGGCGCCACCCGGGCCGTGGCGGCCAGCGGGTCCTCGCCGTGCACGACGACGTTGGCGGTGTCCAGGGTGACGCCGAGGACGTCGGGCCCGATGGTCTCGACGATCCGGACCAGCTCGAAGGTGGTGACCTCCTCGTGCGTCTCCAGGTTGAGGTGCACGCCGCAGTCGCGCAGGCAGGGCGCGAGCTTGGCCAGGAACCGGGTGGACGCGTCGAGCTGGTCGGCCCAGTCCACGTCGGTGCGGTACCGGTCGTTGCTGAACATGGTGCCGAGGTGACCCTTGTAGCCGGCCAGGGCGGACCACAGCTCGGTCCAGCCGAGCTCGGCCGCGGTCTCGACGAGCAGCTCCATCCCGCGCAGGTAGCTGCCGCCGCCGAGCTCGCGGATCTCCGGCAGCTCCAGGGTCATGTACGGGTTCACCTTGCCGACGCCGACCTCCAGGTAGACGTCGCGCTCGGCGGCCCGGGCGGCGAGCTCGCGCAGGTAGCCCCGGTCCAGGGTCGCGGAGAGCTCGGGCAGGGTGCGGAACAGGATGCCGTCCAGGCCGAGCTCCGCGGTCCGGTCGAGGCAGGTCAGCGGGTCGTCCTCGGTGGCGCCCTTCACCGAGCGCAGTGGCGAGGGGAGCTTGATGTCGTGGCCGACACGGGGTGTCTCGGTCATGCGGGGGTCGTCTCCTCGGCGATGGTGGACGCGCGCCAGCGGGCGCGGCGGGCCCGGTCGCGGGCGGGGTCGGGAATGGGGATGGCGTCGAGCAGCGCGCGGGTGTAGCCGGCCTCGGGCTGGGCGTAGACGCTGCTGACCGGGCCGGTCTCCTCGACGCGGCCCTCGTGCATCACCAGCACGCTGTCGCACAGGTGCCGGACCACGGCCAGATCGTGGGCGATGAAGAGCATGGTCAGTCCGAGCTCGCGGTGCATCCGGCGGAGCAGGGTGATGACCTGGGCCTGCACCGAGACGTCGAGCGCGGAGACCGGCTCGTCGCAGATCAGCATCCGCGGCTCCGGTGCCAGCGCGCGGGCGATGGCGATCCGCTGCCGCTGCCCGCCGGAGAACGAGCGCGGGAACCGGGGCAGCGCGCCGGCGTCGAGGCCGACGGTCTCGAGGACCTCGACGCAGCGGTCCCGGCGCTGGGCCCTGGACATCCGCGGCGCGTGCACGACGAGGCCCTCGCCGACGATCTCCTCGACGGAGAGCCGGGGGCTGAGGCTGGAGTACGGGTCCTGGAAGACCATCTGGACCTCGCGGCGAAACCGCTTGCGCTCGGCGCGGGAGGCCGAGGCCAGGTCGATGCCGTCGTAGGTGATGGTGCCGGAGTCGGGTTTCTCCAGGCCGACGATGCAGCGCACCGTGGTCGACTTGCCGGAGCCGGACTCGCCCACGATGCCGAGGCCCTGGCCCTCGGTGACCGCGACCGAGACGTGGTCGACCGCGGCGACCCGGCCGCCGTTGCCGTCGCCGTAGGTCTTGACGACGTCGCGCAGCTCGAGGATCGGGGCGCTCATGCGGTCCTCCCGTGCACGATCTCGCCGGCGCGGTGGCAGGCGACCTGGCGGTCGTGGAACGGCATCGGCGAGGGCAGCACGGTCAGCAGCGGCTCCTCGTGCGCGCAGTGCTCGAGCGCGGCCGCGCAGCGCGGGTGGAACGGGCAGCCGCCCACCGGGTGGAACGGGCTCGCCGGCGTTCCCGGGATCGCGGTCAGGTCGCCCTCGTGCAGGTCGATGCGCGGCACCGAGTCGAGCAGCCCGCGGGTGTAGGGGTGCCGCGGGTCGGCGTACAGGTCGTCGACGCCGGCAACCTCGATCAGCCGGCCGGCGTACATCACCGCGACCCGGTGCGCGAAGCCGGCCACCAGGCCGAGGTCGTGGGTGATGAGCAGTACCGCGGGCCCGCCGTCGGCGGAGATCTCCTCGATCAGCTGCATCACCTGCTCCTGCACCCGGACGTCGAGCGCGGTGGTCGGCTCGTCGGCGATGAGCACGGCCGGCTCGGCGACGATCGCCATCGCCAGGCAGACCCGCTGCCGCATCCCGCCGGAGAACTCGTGCGGGTAGGCGTCCATCCGGCGCGCGGCGTTCGGCACGCCGAGCCGGTCGAGCACGTCGCGGGCACGCTCGCGGGCCTCGCGCTTGGGCACCCCGCGGATCACCAGCGGCTCCATCACCTGGTCGCCGATCCGCTTGACCGGGTCGAGGGAGGAGAGCGGGTCCTGGAAGACCAGCCCGATGCCCTGGCCGCGCACCTCGCGCAGCCGCCGCTCGGACGCGGTGACCAGGTCGGCGCCGTCGAACTGGACGCTGCCGCCGACGGTCATCGCGTCGTCGAGCCGGATCAGCGACCGCGCGAAGACGGACTTGCCGGAGCCGGACTCGCCGACCAGCGCGACCCGCTCCCCGCGGCGCAGCTGCAGGCTGACGCCGTGCAGCAGCCGCACCGGTCCGTGCGCGGCGCGGACGTCGACGGTCAGGTCGCGGACGTCGAGCACAGGTGGAACCGTCGTCATCGAGGAGCCTCCCCCAGCGAGCTGCTGAGCATCGGGTCGAGGCGGGCACGCAGCGCGTCCCCGGCCAGGCTGAACGCGGCGGAGGTGACCAGGATCGCCAGGCCCGGCGCCCCGGTGACCCACCACGCGTTGTTGAGGAACCGGCTGCCGGACTCGACCATCGCGCCCCACTCGGCACTGGGCGCCTGCGCGCCGGCGCCGATGAAGGAGAGGCTCGAGATGATGACGATCACGCCGCCGACGTCCATCGCCGCCTTGACGTAGACGGTGTCGAGCGAGTTGGGCAGCACGTGCTTGGTGAGCAGCCGCCAGCGAGAGACGCCGAGCACCTGCGCGGCCTCCACGTGCGGGGAGACCATCACCCGGCGGATCTCCGAGCGCGCCAGCCGGGCGAAGCTCGGCCAGGACGCCAGGATCAGCGCGATCACCGCCGACTTCTGGCTCGGGCCGAGCGCCACCGCCAGGCCCAGTCCGGTCATCATCACCGGCAGCGACAGCACGACCTCGCAGATGCGCATGACGATCCCGTCCACCACCCGGCCGGCGGTGGCGGCGATCGCGGCCACGACCACGCCGATGGTGGCCGCCGCGAGCACCGTCACCACGGCCCCGATGATCGAGGGCCTGGCGCCGGCCAGCAGCCGGCTGAACAGGTCCCGGCCGGTGCCGTCGGTGCCGAGCCAGTGCTCGCCGCTGGGCGCCAGCAGGGTGTTGCGCTGGTCGACCAGGTACGGGTCGTGCGGGGCGATCCAGGGCCCGACGACGGCCAGCACCAGCAGCACCAGCACGGCGCCGTAGGTGGCCAGCTCGGACCAGGTCATCCGCCGGCGCGCGGTGCGGCGGCGCACCCGCGGCCGGATCCGGAGCCGCTCGGGACGTTGCAGCAGGTCGGTCATGCCGGTGCTCCCACCTGGGCCGCGCGGATGCGCGGGTCGACGAGCAGCTGGATCATGTCGGCCACCGCGCTCGCCACCGCGACCACGGTGCCGATGAACAGCACCAGGCCGAGCACCGCGAAGGTGTCCTTCTGGGTGACCGAGTCGGCCAGGTAGCTGCCCACCCCAGGCCGCCCGAAGATCGACTCCACCAGCACCGTGGCCGAGAACATCCAGCCGAACTGCAGAGCGGCGAAGGTGACGATCGGCCCGAGGCTGTTGGGCAGCGCGTGCCGCACGACGATCCGCGACTCCGAGGCCCCCTTGGCCCGGACCACGCTGGCGAAGTCGGACTGCAGGGTGCCGACGATCGAGGACCGGGTGATCCGGGAGACGAACCCGATGAACGGGATCGACAGCGTCACCGCCGGCAGCACCAGGTGCGCGACCGCGTCCCCGAAGCCGGACAGGTTGCCGGCCAGCAAGGCGTCCACCGTGGCCATCCCGGTCACCCGCGGGCTCTCCTTCCCGATGGTCTGGGAGCCGGAGAGCGGCAACAGGTCGAGCTTGAGGCCGACGAAGGACTGGAGCATCAGTCCCAGCCAGAACAGGGGCACCGCGCTGGCCAGGATCGCGACCCAGCGCACCACGTTGTCCGTCGTACGACGGAAGCGGGCCGCCGCGAGCATCCCGAGCGGGACCCCGACCAGGACGTCGAGCAGCATCGCCGAGCCGACCAGCTCGACCGAGGCCGGGATCCGCTCGGTGAGCTCCTCGCGCACCGGCCGGAAGGAGACGATCGAGGTGCCGAGGTCTCCGTGGGCGAGCCGGCCCAGGTAGTCGACGTACTGGACCGGGAGCGAGTGGTCCAGCCCGAGCCGGTGCCGTACCTGCTCGACCTGCGCCGGCGTCGCGGTGATGCCGGCCGCGCTCTGCGCCTCGTCGCCGGGAATCGCCTTGATCATCAGGAAGACGAGGGTGGCGATGCCCCAGACGATGAAGGCGCAGGCGAGTGCGCGCTTCGCGGCGTACGTGGCTACACGCTGGTCCACGCTCACCCCAGCCTGAGCGACTGCGGCACCCAGCCGACGTGCGCCGGGAACTGCTTGAGACCGGTGAACTTGACCGTCGAGACCACCACGGTGGCGTGGTCGGCCATGTACATGACCACCGAGTCCTTGATGAGGATGTCCTGGGCCTGCTTGTACAGGTCGCAGGCCTGCTCCTGGTCACCGCTGGTGATCGCCTTCTCCACCAGCGCGTCGAACGCCGGGTTCTTGTACTGGGAGAAGTTGGTGCTGCTGCCGACGAACTGCGAGTCGTAGCGGGTGAACAGCATCGAGCCGGGGTCGGCGGTCGGCGGGTTGTCGAAGATCAGCGCCATGTCCGGGGTGGAGTCGACCGACTTCAGGTCCTTGAGGTAGTCGGTGTACGTCGTGGCCTGGAGCTTGAGGTTGATGCCGATCTGCTTGAGGTTCGACTGCAGTGCGGTGGCCGCGTCCTGCTGCTCGCCGAAGATCGGCTGGAAGACCATCTTCAGCGACGAGCCGGAGACGCCGGCCTCGTCGACGAGCTGCTTGGCCTTGGCCAGGTCCATCGCCGGCGCGGACTCCGCGCGGCACGGCATGATCGAGGGCAGCGGGCCGGTGGCGATGTTGCCGTAGCCGCCGAGCAGGTGGTCCAGGTGCGCCTGGTAGTCGTAGGAGAGCCGGATCGCCTCGCGCACCTTCGGGTTCGCGGTGATCCCCTTCTGGGTGTTGAAGATGACGTAGGTGCCCGATGCCTTGGGCAGCTGGGTCAGCGTGAACTTCTTGTTGCCGGCGAACTGGGACAGGTCGGCCGGGTCGATGTTCTCGCTGGCCTGGGTGGTCCCGGCGAGCAGCTCGTCGCGCTGGGTGGAGGACTCGGCGATGGTGCGGTAGGTGATCTGCGCGATCGCGTCCTTGGTGGCCGGGTCCCAGTGGCCGTCGTACCGCTTGAAGGCGATGGTCTGGGTGGGCACGTACTTGGCCAGCTCGTAGGGCCCGCTGCCCGCGTCGTTGTTCGCCAGCCAGGCCTGGCCCGCGTCGGCACCGGCGTTCTTGGCGACGAGCTTGGAGTTGAGGATGTAGACGTGGCTCAGCGCGCCCACGAAGACGTTGGTCGGCTTGCTCAGGTTGATGGTCAGGGTGTGGTCGTCCTTGACCGTGGTCGAGTCGTACTCGGCGACCTGGGTGGCCACGCCGACGCCGAGCTGCTTGATCCGGTCCAGGGTGTACTTGACGTCCTCGGCGGTGACCTTGCTTCCGTCGTGGAAGGACGCGTCGCGCAGGGTGATGTCGATGGACTTGGCGTCCGGCGCGAGCTGGAAGCTCTGCGCGAGCCGGCCCTCGAGCTTGCCGTCGGCGGTGTAGTCGATGAGGTTGTCGTAGAGGGCGACGTCCACCTCGTCGATGACCGCGTCGGCCGCCAGCACCGGGTCGATGCTGCGCGGCGGCGCGGACGAGGAGATCGTGAGCGAGGCGCCGTTGGACGCGGTCGAGGTCGAGTCCGACCCGCACGCGGCCAGTGCCGGAGCCGCCACGAGGGCGAGGACGACGGCCGCGATCCGGGCGGGTTGTGCACCTGCTTGCCAACGCGTCATTGCGAAGCCTCCTGAAGAAGTCGGGCCCATTTGTATGGCGTCTGGTATACCGAACTGGACTGCTTTGGCGCTAGTGTTTCAGAGGAAAAAGTTTCAGTGGTTAGATAATTGCCGTCAGTTGGTATACCGCCACGCGGCCACGAAACAGCGATGAAGGAGTGCGATCCATGAGCGTTCAGACCGTCGAGGAGAACCGGGGCGCGGACTGGTTCCCGACCCTCACCCTCGCCGAGCGCGACCGCCGCTACGCGCGGCTGCGGGCCCTGATGGACGAGCAGGGGCTGGACGGTCTGCTGGTCTCCGGCGGCGGCCGCGACCAGCTCGACCGGTACGTCACCAACGAGGGCACCCGCGGCTACGCGCTGCTCCCCCGCGAAGGCGAGCCGGTCAGCATGATCCGCAGCGGCAACACCGCGCTCGGCCGCTACGACGTGGTCGGCGAGGGCTTCGAGCGCTGGGTCGCCGACGAGCGGCTGGTCACGCGGGAGGCGCCGCTCTCCTCGGTGCTCGCCGAGAAGGGACTGGCCACCGGCCGGGTCGGCGTGGTCGGGCTGAGCAGCCGGGCGCCGGCGAGCATGGCCGGCACCATCCCCTACAACACCTGGGCGCGCATCCTCGCCGACCTGCCCGGCGCCACCTTCCTCGACGTCGCCGGCGACTTCGAGAAGGTGATGGTGGTGCACAGCGCCGAGGAGCTGGACATGATCCGCAAGTCCGCGCAGATCGGCGAGCGCGCCTGCGCGGCGATGATCGCGGCCGCCGGGGTCGGGGTCCGCGAGTCCGAGCTGGTCGCCACCGGGATGCGCGAGATCTTCGCCGGCGGCGGGATGACCTTCCCCGGCCCGGAGCGGTGCGGCCCCGAGCGGCTCGGCTGGTCCGGCGCCGACTGGCTCTGGATGGGCGGCGGCTCCCGGGTGATGGAGAAGGGCGACACCTTCGGTGCGGAGCTGTTCACCTTCTACGGCGGCTTCGAGTCCCAGCAGCAGATCGACATCGCCCTCGGCGAGCTGGACGAGGACCACCGCTTCCTCGACGAGGTCGCGGTGGCGTCGTACCGGGCAGGGCTGGCGGCGCTGCGACCCGGGCTCACCTTCGCCGAGCTGTGCGAGGTGATGGAGGCGCCGCTGCGCGAGGCGGACTGCTGGAACATGGGCCCGGTGGTGCAGACCGTCTCGCCGGTGATCTTCAACAGCGCCACCCACGTCGGGCTGGACTCCCAGCCCGGCCTGGCCGGCATCCCGCACCCGCCGACCACGCCGCGCGACGGCGACTTCGTCATCGAGCCCGGCGTCGCGTTCGCCTTCGAGCCGAACGCCTGCCGGGACAAGAAGCGGGTCTGCGTCGGCGGCACCGTGATCGTCACCGAGGACGGCTGCGAGGAGCTGAACACGCTGAGCAACGCGATGAACGTCGTCCCGGCGTGAGCGACGTCCTCCTCGGGGTCGGCGCCGCCCGCGGTGCCGTCGCCCGCGGCGAGGCCTCGGCGCTCGAGCTGGCCGACGAGGCGCTCGCCCGGGTGGCCGCCCGCAACGACGAGCTGGCCGCGTTCGTCGAGGTCGACCCGGCCTTGACGCACCGGTGGGCACGCAGCGCCGGCGGGGGCGGCTTGCTGGCCGGGGTGCCGGTGGCGGTCAAGGACATGGTCGACGTGCGCGGCCTGCACACCCGGGCGGGCAGCTCGTTCCTCGGCGCACAGCCGGCGCTGCAGGACGCTGCGGTGGTGCGCCGGCTGCGCAAGGCCGGGGCGGTGGTGGTCGGCAAGACGGCCACCACCGAGTTCGCCTGCGGGCCGCACCTGACCGCGAACTCGCCGGTCCCCCGCAACCCGTACGACGCCGCCCGCACCCCGGGCGGGTCCAGCGGCGGCTCGGCCGTCGCGGTCGCCGCCGGGATGGTGCCGGTCGCGGTCGGCACCGACACCGCCGCCTCGATCCGGCAGCCGTCCGGATTCTGCGGGCTGGCCGGGCTGCGGCCGACCGCCGGGGTCGTCTCCGTCGACGGAGTGGTGCCGCTGGCCCCGGCCTTCGACACCGTCGGGCCGATCGCGCGGACCGTCGGCGACGTCGCGATCCTCTTCGAGGTGATGTCGGGCCGCCGGATGCGCCCGCCGCTCGACGAGCGGCCCTGGACCGTCGGCGTGGTGGACGTGACCTCGTGGGCCGCGCCCGAGGCCGAGGTGGTCACGCTCCACGCCCGGGCCCTGGACCGGTTGCGCCGCGACGGCTTGCGGCTGGTAACGGTCCGGCTGCCCGCCGGCGGCGAGTCGTTCGACGCGGCGATGCTGCTGCTGGCGCGGCAGGCCTGGCGCACGCACCGCGCCTGGTTCGCGCGGCACGGTGGCCGGTACGACGCCCAGGTGCACCGGTTCCTCTCCTCCGGTCGCGATGCCGAGCGCGCCGACGTCAGGGCGGCCCGCACGGTCGCCGAGTCGTTCTGCCTCGGGGTGGCCCGGGCGCTGTCCCGGGTGGACGCGCTGGTGCTCCCGGTGGCGCCCACCCAGCCCTGGCCGCTGACGATGAAGCCGGTGCCCGGGCAGGAGCCACCCGGCCGGCACGGGCTGCGCTACACCGCCCCCTGGATGGTGACCCGGCGACCGGTGCTCGCGGTGCCGGCGGGCGTCTCGTCCGCGGGACTGCCGTTCGGGCTGCAGCTGGTCGGCGAGCTGAACCACGAGGAGACCCTGCTGGCGCTGGGCTCCTGGGTCGAGCAGCGGCTGGCGCCGTCATGACGGCCGCCGTCCTGCTGGTCGGCCTGCAGAACGACTACGCCCACCCCGCGGGTGCGAACAGCCGGGTCCGCGATCTCCGGGTGCCCGACCTCGAGGCGCTCGTCGCCGCGGTCAACCGGCTCACCGCCCTGGCCCGCGCGAACGGCTGGCCGGTGTTCTGGTCGCAGGTGTCGTGGGCCGACGAGGACGCCTCCGGGCTGCTCGGCCGCCGCCGCCCGCACCTGCGCCAGGCCCTGCGCACGGGCACCTGGGGAGCCGCTCTCCTCGACGACCTGGTCGTCCTGGAGAGCGACCGGCGCATCCAGGCCACCCGCTTCAGCGCCTTCCACGGCACGTCTCTCGTCACCCAGCTGGCCGGCACCGAGCGCCTCTACGTCGGCGGCGTCGGCACCGACTACCTGGTCGAGTCCACCGTCCGCGACGCCTTCCAGCACGACCTCGACGTGATCGTCGTCGCCGACGCCGTCCAGGGCTACAGCGACCGCGCCCACCACCGCGCCCTCGAAGCCATGTCCTCCGTCTTCGCCACGATCCTCAATTCCCCCGACCTGGCGTAGAAGGACACGTGTTCACGCTGACCTGGCGCAAAGGTGCACGTGTTGACGCTGACCTGGCGCAAAGGCGCACGTGTTCACGCTGACCTGGCGCAAAAGTGCGTGTGACTACACGCACTTTTGCGCCAGGTCAGCGTTCAGGTGGGTCAGGTGAGGCGGGTGGCGAGGGCGGTCAGGGCGGAGGTGAAGGCTTCCATCGGGGGGTGGGTGATGCCGGCGCCGATCATCCCGACGCCCGGGTGCTTGTGGGCGATGGCGGTGTTGATGACCGGGAGCACGCCCGTCTCCACCACCTTGCGCACGTCGATCCCGGTCGGCACGCCGCGGAAGTCCAGCCCCGGCACGGTCACGTTCGGGTTCTCCGCGACCGTGATCGCGGCCATCTCCTCGGTGGAGGCACGCGCGTCCTCGACGGTGCCGCCGACCAGGGCGACGATGGCCGGTGCGGCCGCCATGGCGAACCCGCCGACGCCGTAGGTCTCGGTGATCGCCGAGTCGCCGATGTCCAGGCCCGAGTCCTCCGGCTTGTAGCCGGCCAGCATCGGCCCGACCACCTTCTGGGCCGGCCCGGTGAACCAGGTGTTCCCGGGCAGCCCGGCGACCCGGATGCCGAACTCGACGCCGTTGCGGCACATCGTGGTCACCACGGTGGAGTCCTCGATGCCGTGGGCCGCGTCCAGGGCCGCCTTCGCCATCGCCATCCAGGTCGGCCCGGAGAAGTAGTCCGAGCTGGCCACGAAGTCGAAGATCTCCTTCTTCTCCGCGACCGAGAACCGGGTCTGCAGCAGGCCCGGCGCAAGCGCCTGGAACAGCAGCGTGGTCCCGGCGATGTTCCGGTTGTGCGCCTCGTCGCCCATGTGCAGCGCCTGGGAGAGCAGCAGCCGCAGGTCGACCGGCCCGCCGATCTCGACGGCCTCGGCCAGCGCCGGCCCGAGCACGTCGCGCATCCAGCGCAGCCTCTCGATCACCGAGGCGTCGTTGGCCCCCATCCGCAGGTTCTTGGCGACCTGCTCGGACAGGTTCGTGTAGGCCCGGTTGCCGTAGGTCTGGTTCTCGACCACGTGCACGTACATCGAGGCCGAGGTGACTCCGGCCATCGACCCGACCGCGTCGTGCTCATGGCAGGGCGCGAACCGGATCGCCCCCGAGCGCGCCACCCGGTCGGCCTCCTCGACGTCGGCGGCGAGGCCCTCGAACACCAGCGCGCCGGTGACCGAGCCGCGCATCGTGCCGGACATCCGCTCGTAGGAGATCGGCGGCCCGGCGTGCAGGATCGTCTCCCTGGTCATCCCGGGAATCGCCTCGAGGGCCGGCGCGAAGCCGACCAGCACCGGGCGGCTGGACACGATCCGCTCGACGGCGAGGGCGTTGGCGCGCTCGATCCGCTCGCGCACGGCCGGCTCCTCCAGCGCGCTCAGCGCGGCGACCACCTCGAGCCGGCCACCGCCGGGCGGGGTCCAGTCCACCGAGGTCACGTCGACGCCCTGGGCAGCCAGGTCGTCGTGGAACATCCGCAGTCCCACGTTCAGCACCGACAGCTCGCCGGAGAAGAGCTCGCTCGTCTTGTTCACCGGCCGGCCTCCTTCGCCACGAACTCGCGGGCCAGCAGGCCGGTGTTGGTGCTGCTGCTCGCGATGGTCACGCCGGCCGCCTCGAGCGCGCGCACCTGGTCGGCGTACGCCGGCTGGTCGAGGTCCGTGCCGAGCACGTAGCCGAGGATCTCCAGGTGCCGGCCGGCCTCGGCCGCGATCCGCTTCGCCTCGGTGATCGCCGGCAGGGTGACACCGACCGGGTCCGGGTGCGCGCCGTACCCGAGGATGAAGTCGAGCGCGATCACGCCCACCTCCGGGTCGGCGGCCTCGGCGACGATCCGGGCGTTGCGCAGCGTCGGGTCGATCATCGGGTGCGGCCGGCCGTCGGTGAGCTCGTCGTCGCCGAAGTCGAGGAAGGTGTGCCCGCGGCTGGGCTCGAGCGCGCCGATCCGCCGGCGCGGGTCCTGGCCGACGTTCGACCAGACGTCGTCGTACGTCGCCAGCGCCGCGTACATCGCCTCGTCGCAGAGGGTGCCGCCGCAGAACAGCCCGCGCACGTAGCGCTGCTCGTCGCCGAGCTTGCCGCGCACCTTCTCGATGAGCGGCCAGTTCAGGGCATGGAGGTCGAGGGCGGACTCGTCGGCGCCCGCGAGCAGCACCGCCTGCAGGGCCGCCGGCTTGGTGCCGGACGCGAACACCGCGCCGGCCTTCTCGACGGCCGCCTCGGACCCGCCGAGGAAGCAGACCACCACCGGCTTGCCCGCCCGGGCGACCTCCGCGAGCACGGCCTCCTCGACCTCGGGGGCGGGCGGCTTGGAGACCAGCACGATCACCTCGGTGGCCGGGTCAGCGGCCAGCGCGCGCAGCCCGTCGATCATCATCACGCCGCCGACCTCGGCGGACAGGTCACGGCCGCCGGTACCGATCAGCTGGGAGACGCCGCCGCCGAAGTCGTGGATCCGGACGCTGACCTCCTGGGCGCCGGTGCCGGAGGCGGCGACGATGCCGATGGCTCCCCGTCGTACGGCGTTGCCGAAGCAGAGCGCGACCCCGTTGATGATCGCGGTGCCGCAGTCCGGCCCCATCATCAGCAGGCCGCGCTCGTGGGCGAGCCGCTTGAGCGCGACCTCCTCGGCGACCGGGACGTTGTCGCTGAACAGCAGCACGTGCAGGTCCCGCTCCAGGGCCTTGCGGGCCTCGCGCGCGGCGTAGGCGCCGTTGACCGCGACCACCGCCAGGTTGGCCTCCGGGACCGCAGCGACGGCCGCGTCCAGGGTCCGCGGCGCCCGCGCCTGCTCGTCGCGCTCGGGGCGGCGCCGCTCCAGCAGCGCCTCGACGGCCGCCAGGGTGGCGTCGGCGTCGGTGCCGTCCGCGACGGTGACCACGAGCATCAGGTCGCCGGGCCCGGCGGCCTCGAGCGCGGGTGCACCCAGGCCGAGGTCGGCCAGCACCCGCTTGTTCATCTCGGTGGCCATCGCGACGAACGCCTCGGTGACGCCGTCGAGCTCGTTGGCCCGGGTGGAGACGGCCATCAGCGTCACCGAGTCGACGTAGGTGTTGGCCCGGACCGCGACCCGGGTGGTCATCGCAGCAGCTCGGCGATCTCGTGGAAGCCCTTCTCCAGGGCCAGGTCCAGCGGCTTCGTGCCCCACTTGTCGGTCATCCCCGGGTCGGCGCCGTGCTCCAGCAGCAGCCGTACGACGCGCTGCCGGACCGGGCCTCCGTCGCCGAGGATGATCGCCTCGATCAGCGCGGTCCAGCCGACCGCGTTGGTGTGGTTGACGTTGATGTCGGTGGCGGTGAGCAGGTACTCGACCACGTCGGCGAAGCCCTTCTCCGCGGCCGGGGTGAGCCCGTTGCCGCCGAACCGGGTCAGCCGGGTCAGGTCGGCCCCGGACTCGACCATCAGCCGCACCAGCGAGAGGTCGCCGGTGAGGCAGCCGTGCAGGAACGGGTTCAGGCTGGTCTCGTCCTGGAGGTCGAGATCGGCGCCCGCCTCGGCCAGGTGCCGGACCACGTCCAGGTGCCCGTTCATCGCGGCCAGCAGCACCGCCGTCCGGCCCTGCCTGGTGACGCTGTCGATGGGCACGCCCGCGGCCAGCTCGGCGGTCACGGCGTCGAGATCGCCGCTCTCCGCTGCCTTGAGGTACACGGCCGGATCACAGACTCCGCCCACCAATGCCTCCTCGACGAGGATGAGGGTTCGCTTCGGACGAGCCGCACCCTAGCACATTGGTATACCACCAACCAGGAGCTACAGAGCGTCCTCGTCGGCGTAGAGCAGGTCCAGGCAGATCCGGCGGCTGGTGCGCACGTGCGCGAGCGCGAGTGACTCGGCCTTCTCCGCGTCGCCGCTGGCGATCGCCCGGTACAGCGCGACGTGCTCGCGGTGCAGCAGCTCGGGCTGGTCGTTCTGCCGCAGCAGCCAGTGCAGCCGCCCCTCGAGCGGCTCGAGCATGGAGGCGAGCAGGTCGTTGTGCGCGATCGCGGTGATCCGGTCGTGGAAGGCCTGGTTGCAGCGGCCCAGCGCGGAGACGTCCTCGGCGCGCAGCGCGGTGGCCGCCTCGGCCATCACCTCACCGAGCTCGTCGAGCTCCTCCCGGGTGGCGCGGGCGGTCGCCAGCCGGACCGCGAGCACCTCCAGGGCCTCCCGTACGTCGAACAGCTCCACGGCATCGTGGCGGGACAGCTCGGTGACCACGACGCCCTTGCGGGGCACCTCGGTGACGAACCCCTCGCCCTTGAGCAGGTTGAGGGCGTCACGCACCGGGACCCGGGAGACGCCGAGCTGGTCGGCGAGGGTGCGCTCGACGAGACGCGCCCCCGGGTTCAGCTCGCCGCTGATGATCCGCTCCCGGAGCACGTCGGCGACCTGCTCGCGCAGCGGCCGGTGCGCGCTGCCCAGATCGACGTTCTCGGTGGTCACGCGGCAAAGACTAGTGCTGCGCCACCCCGAAGCGACTTCACGCGAAGACGATTCCGCCCGGCACGTCCGCGGTGACCTCGGTGCCGACGCGGCGCGCGAGCAGGTCGTCGAGGCGGTCCAGGGGGCCGATCAGCGCCCGTCCGCCGGCCTTCGCCACCCGCACCGCGGCGTCCACCTTGGGCTGCATCGAGCCTTCTGCGAAAGGGATCTCGGCGATCGCCTCGGGGGTCGCGGTGAGGATGTCGCGCTGCAGCGGGGTGCCCCAGTCCTGGCTGACGTAGTCGCCGTCGGTGAGCATCACCAGCAGGTCGGCGCCGAGGTCGGCGGTCAGGGCGGCACTGGCCAGGTCCTTGTCCACCACCGCCTGCATCCCGGTCTGCACGCCGCCCGCGGAGACGCGGACCGGGACGCCGCCGCCGCCCACGCAGACGACCAGCCGGCCGTGGTCGAGCAGCAGCCGGACCAGGTCGGCCTGGACCACCCGGATCGGCGCCGGCGAGGGCACCACCCGGCGGAACGCCTGCCCGTCACGGGCGATGGTCCAGCGGTACTCGGCCGCCGCCTCGGCCGCGTCCTGGGCCGAGTACGTCGGCCCGATCAGCTTGGTCGGCCGGTCGAAGGCGGGGTCGCGCTCGTCGACCTCGGTCGTGGTCAGCACCGCCGCGACCTCGCGCTCGCCGGCGAGCGCGTTGGTCAGCTCCTGCTGCACGACGTAGCCGATCATCCCCTGGGTCTCGGCGCCGAGGATGTCGAGCGGATAGGCCGCCACGTCGGAGTAGGCCAGGTTCTGCAGGGCGAGCAACCCGACCTGGGGACCGTTGCCGTGGGTGATGACGAGCTCGTGCTCGCGGGCCAGGCCGGCCAGGGCCACGCAGGTGGCGCGGACGTTGGCGCGCAGGTGGTCGGCCGTCATCGGCTCACCCCGCCGGGCCAGTGCGTTGCCCCCCAGTGCCACCACGATGCGCATCCGCCAGCCCCTCCCGGAGTGATTCTCGACAGCGGAATGGTATACCATCACCCATTGCGGGAGGAGGCGATCGTGCTCGACGCTCTCAGCGCCGACGCCCGGCTGCTCGACGCGCCGCCCGGGCCGTTGCGGGTGCACAGCGCCTTCGAGCGCAGCGCCAACCTGCTCACCGGCGACGGACGGCTCGTCGCGGTCACCGCACGGACCTTCGACGACGCGCCCTGGAGCATCCGGGCCGACCTGGAACGGTTCCCCACCCTCACGGCCGGCGCGACCGGCTGCCTCGACGCCGACCGGCTCCGGCTCCCCGGGCTGACCCTGCGCGTCTCCGGCGCCCGCCCCTGGCGACCCGCGCCGCTCGCGCCGTTCACCGGGGCCGGCCGGCTGGGCGCGCTGGTCGAGGAGCTCGGCCGGCGCGGCGGCGCGTTGCCGTCGCCCGGGGAGAAAGGCCCTGTCGAACAGGCCGTTGCGGACCGGCTCGCGGAGGGGATCGCCGCGCTCCGGCAGGACCTCGACCTGGCGGTGCGCCTGCTCGCCGGCACCGGCACCGGCCTGACTCCCGCCGGCGACGACGTGCTGGCCGGGTTCGGTCTCGCCGCGGCGATCCCCGCGAGCCCGGTCCACCCGATGCGCGACCGGCTCGCCGCCGCCTACCGCGACCTGCGCGGTCGCACCGCCCTGCTCTCCCTGGTCACGATGAACGAGGCCGTCCAGGGCCGGGCCCGGCAGCGGATCCTCGACGTGGCCGACGCGCTGCCGTTCCCGGGTCGGCTGGAGGCGGCGGTCGCCCGGGCCGTCGAGATCGGGCACACCTCGGGGACCGACCTGCTCTGCGGCCTGGTCGCCGGGCTCGGGTAGGGCTCCCGTCAGCCGACCGGTACGGGCTCGCGCGTCCGCGCCCGGACCAGCACCACCGCGAGCACGACCACCAGCGGCACCAGCTGGACCAGCGGAACCAGCACCGCCGCGTGGTGCACCGCGAAGGCACCGAGGCAGGCGCCCAGGACCAGGCCGCCGAGCAGGCCGAGCGAGTGGCTCACCGCACGCAGCCCGTGGCCGTGCACCAGGCGGATCACCACGGTGGTCAGCGTGCCGGTCAGGTAGGTGGTGGAGAGCCCGGAGACACCGAAGCGCTGGATCGCGCTGGACTGCAGGCCGAGCGCCATCGCGTTGACGAAGAGCATCGGGGTCACCAGGAACGCGGCGTGGTCGCCGTGTCCGGTCGCCCACCAGACCACGGCGTAGAGCGCCAGCAGCGCGGCCTCCAGCAGCATCGCCCGGGTGACCGCGACCGGCCAGATCCCGTCGCCGGTCTGCGGGGTGCGGGCCACGAACGAGCCGACCGCGGCACCGAGCACGAAGCCGACGATCGCGCCGGCGGTGTGCAGCGCGAGGCTGCCGTCGCCCTCGGCGCCGGCCACGCCCATGAGCACCAGGTTGCCGGTCATCACGCTGGTGAACGAGCCGCCCAGGGCGAGCAGGCCGATGGCGTCGGTGGCACCGCTGGTCAGCGCCAGCAGCAGCACCAGGCCGGACCGGGTTCGCGCGGTCACGCGCCGGTCCCCGCGAGGTAGGCCCGCCACCCGCCGTACGACGAGATCTCGCGCTGTCCCGCGGCCAGGTCCGGGGTGCAGAGCACGCCGGGCACGACGCTGCCGTCCTCGAGGGTCACCTCGCCGACGTACAGGCCGTCGGGCTCGTTCGCGACGACGTGGTCGAGGGTGTCCTGGTCCAGCTCGTAGAGCTCACCGGCGACGGCGACGCCCGCGGACGCGTCCTCGTACATGCCGGGGTGCACGTCGCCGATCGAGAAGACCCGGTACCGCGGCGCCGTCCGGGTCTCGCGCACCAGCGGCGCACCGCGCAGGTTCGGGTGCAGCTCCAGGCCACGCATCAGCGTGCCGTTGACGAACAACAGCATGGGTTCGGTTCTCCTCATCGGGTGATGGCGTACGCCGAACGGCGGGGGTCGGCGCCGGCGGTGAGCACCCGGCCGGTGCCGTCGGGCGCGGGCTCCGAGCGGACCACCTGCACCGAGCCGGCGTCGAACTCGAAGCCGGGCCAGACCTGCACCTCGTGACCGGCCGCGGCCAGGGCGGACCGGACGCTCGCGTCGATCCGGTCCTCGACGAGCAGCAGGCCCTCGGCGCTGGGGTGCGGGTGGAAGCCGCTGGGGAAGTTGAAGGCGGCGAACCGGGCGGCCTCGACGGCCTCCTGCGGCCGCATCCCGAAGACCTCGAGGTTCACGAAGACCTGGGCGAGCGCCTGCACGATCACGTCCCCGCCGGGGCAGGCCAGCGCGAGCAGCTCACCGTCCGAGCCGTTCGAGCCGTCGGGCCCGCCGCGCTCGGCGATCACCGCCGCCGGCGTGACGCAGGGCCGCTTGCCCGGGGCGACCACGTTGGGGTGACCGGCGACGAGCCGGCTCTGCACCCCGCGCGGCGAGCACAGGATGCCGAGCCCGTCGATGATCGGGCCGCCGTCGAGGGTGTCGCTCGGTGAGGTGCTGAACAGGTTGCCGTCGGCATCGGCGACCACGACCGCGGTGGTGCTGCCCAGCCGCGGACCGGCCAGCCCGGCGCTCGGCGCGTACGGCAGCGCGCTGTCGCCGAGCAGCGCCCGCAGCTGCTCGATCCGCTCCGCGCCGGTCAGCCAGTCGAACGACGCCCCGCCGGCGTCCGGGTCGCCGAGGTAGAGCTCGCGGTCGGAGAAGGCCAGCTTGAGCGCCTCGACGAGCGGGTGCAGGTGCGCGAACGAGCCGTACCCGTCGCGGGCCAGGTCGGCACCGTCGAGGATCGCGAGCGCCTGCGCGACCACGGTCCCCTGGCTCCAGCCCGAGGTCACCGCCACGTCCCAGCCGGCGAAGCGTACCGACGGGGCAGGTGCGACCTCGGCCTGGTAGCGGGCCAGGTCCTGGGCGTCCAGGAAGCCACCGTGCTCGGTGACGAAGGAGGCGATCCGCTCGGCCACCGGGCCGCGGTAGAAGGCCTCGTAGGCGGCAGCCAGGCCGGCATCGCGTCCGCCCGCGGCAGCCGACTCGGCGTCGCCCAGCAGCCGCAGCAGCGCGGCCAGGTCGGGCTGGCGCAGCCGCTCGCCCGGCAGCGGCGGCCGGCCCTGCGGCCAGTACACCGAGCGCGAGGACGCCCACTGGCTGAAGCCGGCGCCCATCACCCGGAGGTTGTCCGCGGTCCGGTGGTCGAGGGGGAAGCCGGACTCGGCCAGCTCGATCGCCGGCGCGGCGGCGTCGGCGAACGACCAGGTGCCGAAGTTGCGCAGGGCCGCGATCCAGGCGGCCGGCGCGCCCGGGACGATGCAGGGCGCACCCCCGAGGGGCAGGCTGTCGCCGTACCGGTCCCGGACCGCCTCGAGCGTCGCGGAGGCACCCCAGCGCCCGACGCCGGCGACGCTGTGCACCCGGCCGTCGCGGGCCGAGCGGACCAGGATCGGCGCGATCCCGCCGAAGCTCGCCATGTCCACCTGGACGACGTTCGAGGCCAGCCCGGCGGCGACGCCCGCGTCGACCGCGTTGCCCCCGGCGGCGAGCACCTCGGCCGCGACCTGGCTGACCAGCGGGTGGCCGCCGACGACGGCCCACCGGTCCCCCATCAGGGTGGGCCGCATCGACTCGGGCGCCGGGAACAGCCCGGGCACCAGGCCGCCGCCCATGCCGCCGCGGTCGGCGTCGGGCTCCTGGCCCTGTGCGATGGTCACGAGATCGTCCCCCTCAGATCGTGAGCAGCGGCTGGGCCAGCCCGCGCTGCTCGGTCCGCACCTGGAACAGCCCGCCGGCGAGCGGCTCGGCCCGCCGCTCGGGCTCGCTCATCTCGACGGTGGCGGTGGTGATGAACAGGGTGCCGAGGTCCTCGCCACCGAACGCGCAGCTGGTCACCTGCCGCACCGGCAGCGGCACCACCGCGGACAGCTCGCCGTCGGCGTCGTACCGGCGCACCTGGCCGCCGCGCCACAGCGCCACCCAGACACCGCCCTCCTCGTCGACCGCGAGGCCGTCCGGCACCCCGTCGGCGTCGCCGAACACGACCCACGGACGACGTCCGCTCGCGGTCCCGGTGGCGGGGTCGAAGTCGAGCACGTCGACGCGCTGGGTGGCGCTGTCGACGAAGTAGAGCAGCCGGCCGTCCGGGCTCCAGCCCAGCCCGTTGGAGATGCTCGTCCCGGCCAGCACGGTGACCGGCTGGCCGTCCTCGCCCAGCCGGTACAGCGCGCCGCGCCCGTGCAGCAGGTCGGCGTCGAGGGTCCCGAACCAGAGCCGGCCGAGCGGGTCGACCGCGGCGTCGGAGAGCCGGTTGCCGGGCAGGTCCTCCTCGACCGGGAGCACCCGCTCGACCTCGCCGGCGGGGTCGAGCAGCAGCACGCCCTCCTGGGCGGCGACCCCCAGCCCGCCACCCGTACGACGGACCACCGCACTGACCGGCTGGCCCAGCTTGGTGCTCGTCACCGCGCCGGTGTCGAGCCGGCAGCGGTGGAAGGTCTCGCCGAGGATGTCGACCCAGCCGACCTCGCCGGTCTCCGGCAGCCAGACCGGCCCCTCGCCGAGCTCGTCGGCCCCGTCGTGCAGCACCTCGGCGCACGGGTAGAACCGGGTCATCGGCGTGCCCCCGGCCCGCCCGCCAGTGCTCCGAGCGCCTCGCCCACCTCGGCCTCGGCCGCCGCCAGCGACGCCAGCCGGAACCGGCGCGCGACCTCGTCCTCGTCCACCGTGCCGAGCAGGCCGGCGCGCAGGTCGTCGACCTCGGGGCAGCCGGCCGGCACACCGTCGTCGAGCCGCAGCTCACCGTCGACGAGCACCCGGCGGACGTCGTGCCGAGAGGCCGACTCCACCAGCGACTCCACGTCGGGGGCGTCCGCGGGCGGGCCGTCGAGCAGCACCAGGTCCGCGTCGTAGCCGCGCGCGACCGCTCCGAGGCGGCGCCGGCCCAGCGCGCGGGCGCCGCCCGTGGTCGCCATCGCCAGCACCTCACGGTGCAGCCCGGGACGCTCGTGCAGCTCGGCGTTGCGGACCGCGGCGCGCAGCTCGGCGAACATGTCCGGACCGTCCTCCTCGGTCGCGCTGTCCATCCCGAGCGCGACCGGGAGACCGGCGGCCAGCCAGGCCGGGACGGGCGCGGAACCCGAGCGCAGCCGCAGGTTCGAGGTCGGGCAGTGCACCGCGGTCGCCCCGGCCGCGGCGAGCTCGGCCTGCTCGGACCGGCTCAGCCAGACGCCGTGCGCGACGCTGAGCGCGTCGGAGAGCAGCCCGGTCCGGGCCAGCCGCTCGACGGGCGTCCCATCCGGCACCCAGTCGCGCTGGTGCACGGTCTCCATCAGGTGCGTGTGCACCCGCAGGCCGTGCTCGGCCGCCAGCGCGGCGATGCCGGCCAGGGTCGCGTCGGTGCACCACTGCGGCCCCACCGGGCCGGTCGCCCAGCGCACGTCGCCGGTGCGATCGCCCAGGCCGAGCCCGGCCAGCGCGTGCAGCAGCGCCGGCGCGTCCACCGGCGGGGGCGCGGCCGAGACCACCGCGCCGGCCGGGGCCAGCTCGTGGGCGTCGGTCACGCCGAGCACGACGTCGCCGCGCAGGCCGGCGGTCAGCAGCGCGCCGCGCATCGCCCGGGCGCTCGCCAGGTACTCCTCCGGCCCGGCGAACGAGTGGTGCACGGCGAGCACGCCGGTGACCCCGGTGCGCAGCAGGTCGCAGGCCGCGACCAGCGCGTCGGCCCGGCCGTCGAGCGCGGTCAGCGCCCCAAGCCGGACCACCCAGCGCTCCAGCTCGGCGTCCTCGACGCCCTGGCGCCGGGTGGAGATCCCGCGCAGGTGGCTGTGCGCGTCGACGAGCCCGGGCATCACCAGGCCGTCCCACTCGACCACCTCGGCGCCGACGCCGCGGAGGTCGTCGTACGGGGCCACGTCGATGATCGCGCCGCCGTACAGGAGCACGCCCATGTCCTGCTCCACCGGGGACATCGCGTCCCGGAGCAGCCGGCGCGCCCGCAGCAGGGTGCGGTGCTGGCTCACTGGTCACCGGCCCACGGGATCAGCAGCCGCTCGGCGAGGCTGACCAGGGTGAAGGCCAGTCCGGCGATCACCGCGGAGGCCACGATGCCGCCCCACATAGTCTCGCCGTTGAGCGCCAGCGACTCGGTCAGGATGAGCTGGCCCAGGCCGTGCCCGCCGATCACCCACTCCGCCGTCATCACGCCCAGCACCGAGGTCGGCGCGGCGATCTTGAGGGCGTCGAAGAAGAGCGGCAGCGCGGCCGGCAGCTGCACCCGCACGAACACGTCGCGCTTGCTCGCGTTCAGCACCCGCATCAGCTCCAGGGCCTCGCGCTCCACCGAGCGGAACCCGGCGAGCACGTTGACCAGCGTCGGGAAGAACACGATCAGCCCAGCCACGGTGGTCGTCGCGGAGACGCCGCGGCCGACGGCGAGGGTGATGAACGGCGCCAGCGCGATGATCGGCACCGACCGCAGGCTCAGCCCGATCGGGTAGAGCACGCTCGCGGCCGCAGCCGACCAGGCGATCAAGCCGGCCAGCACGAAGCCGAGCAGGTTGCCCGCCACGAAGCCGAGCACGACGCCGACCGAGGTCGACCCGGAGGCCGAGACGATCGCGGACCAGTCGGCGTGGGCGAGGATCGCCGTCGGGCTGGGCAGCACGTAGACGGGGATGTCGAGCAGCGGGACCGCCACCTGCCAGCAGGCCAGCACGACCAGCAGGGTCAGGGCGGTCGGCACCGCGGCGCCGCGGAGGCGGACCTCGGGGGCGGTCGTCGTGGTCGCGGACATCAGCGCTCCCCTCGCTGGGCGCTGGCGTGCCAGGGCGTCGCCACCCGGCCGAGCACCTCGAAGACGGCGAAGGCGAACCCGGTCATCAGCGTGGAGAGCAGCAGGATCGCCCACAGGTTGGGCAGCTGGAAGCCGAACATCGCGTACAGCAGGGCCAGCCCGAGCCCGCGCTCGGCGCCCACCCACTCGGCGATCATCGCGGCGATGACCGCGGCCGGGCCGGCGATCTTCAGCGCGGCGAACAGCGCCGGCAGCGCGTACGGCATCCGCATGAAGCGCAGCGTGCGCCAGCGGCCGACCGAGAGCAGCCGGCCGAGCTCGAGCACCCGGCGGTCCACCGAGCGCAGTGCGGTGGTCACGTTGACGACCACCGGGAAGAACGCGGCCAGCGCGGCGATCGCGACCTTCGAGCGCAGCCCGATGCCGAGCGCGCTGACCAGCGCCGGGGCGAGCGCGATCAGCGGCACGCTGTAGAGCACCAGGGCGAGCCGGTAGATGCCCTCGCCCATCCGGGCGAAGCGGTCCACCAGCAGCGCGATGCCCAGGCCGAGCACCACGCCGACGAGCAGGCCGAGGCCGGCCTCCTGCACGGTCACCCAGGCGTCGCGCAGGTAGGCGTCGCGCATCTCCCACAGGGTGCGCAGGATCGTGGTCGGCGGCGGCAGCAGCTTGCCGGGCTCGTAGGCGAGCCGGCCGTAGACCTCCCACGCACCGAGGAGCAGCACGTAGAAGGAGGCCACCGCCAGCCGGGCGCGGCGGCTCACGGCTCGGCGTCCTCGTAGGCGGTGCGGAGCAGCGCGGTCAGCTCACGGTCGTACTCGACGAACTCCGGGCTGGTCATCGTCTCGATGGTCCGCGGCCGGGGCAGGTCGATCTCCAGCTGCGCCATGATCCGGCCCGGGTTGCGGCCCATCACGAAGACGCGGTCGGAGAGGAAGACGGCCTCGCTGACGTTGTGCGTGACCAGCACGGTGGTGGTCCGGGTCTCCAGCCAGATCCGCTGCAGCTCGGCGTTCATGTTCTGCCGGCGGATCTCGTCGAGCCCGTTGAACGGCTCGTCCAGGAAGAGCACCCGCGGCCCGAGCGTCAGCGCCCGGGCGATCGCGACCCGGCGGGCCATGCCGCCGGACAGCTTGGCCGGCAGCGCCTTCTCGAAGCCCTGGAGCCCGACCAGGTCGAGCAGCTCGAGTGCCCGGGCCCGGCGCTCGGCCTTGTCGATGCCGTTGAGCTGCATCGGCAGCTCGACGTTGGCCAGCGCCGAGCGCCACGGCAGCAGCACCGGGTCCTGGAAGACGAAGCCGAAGTCGCGCTCCTCGCGGGCCTGGGCGGCCGAGCGCCCGAAGACGCTCACCTCGCCCGAGGTCGGCGCGATCACGTCGGCGAGGATCCGCAGCAGCGTGGACTTGCCGCAGCCGGACGGCCCGATGAAGGTGGCGAAGGTGCGCTCGGGGATCTCCAGCGAGACCTCGCCGAGCGCCTGGAACGACTCCTTGCCGATCGTGAACGTCTTCGAGACGGCGTCCGCGCGGATCGCGTCGGTCCCGGCCATCGCGGTGCTCCTCTCCCCCGGTTCCGGCCGGGTGGTGGTCCCGGCGGACATCAGCCCAGGCCCAGCAGCCGGGCGAGGTTCCCGCCCTCGACCAGGGCCCGCTCGGCCGGGTCGGGGACCGCCTTCGCGATCTTGGCGCGTTCCAGGTCGAAGTCGCTACCCGGCCAGTCGGTGCCCATCACCAGGCGCTCGGCACCGACCCGGCGGTGCGCCATCCGTACCTCGATGAGCTGGGTGCCCGAGGTCTCCAGGTAGATGTGCTCGTTGCGCTCGGCCACCAGGATCGCCTCGTTGACGTTCCAGATGGTGCCCATGTGCGCGATCAGCACCGGCACCTGCGGGAACCCCTGGGAGATCTCCTCGATCGACAGCGGTGCGCAGAACGGGTCGTCGAGCGCGTTGACCAGGACCACCAGCCCGGCCTCGCGGCAGGCCGCGAAGACCGGGTCCAGCAGTCCGTGGTCGGCGAAGTGGTAGCCGTGCATGGTCGGGTGCAGCTTGAGCCCGCGCAGGCCGAGCTTCGCGCACCGCTCGATCTCGGCGACGGCGTCCGGCCGGCGCGGGTCGACCTGCCCGAACCCGATGATCCGCCCCGGGTGCTCGGCGACGGTCTTGGCGATGAACTCGTTGTCGATCATCTGGCCGAGCGAGCAGCCGACCGCGACGTCCACGCCGGCCGCGTCCATCGACGCGATCATCGAGGCGGGCGTGTAGGACTCGGCCGTCAGGTAGTCGGAGGTGCCTCCGGCTTCCCAGACGTTGTTGTAGGCATCGATGATCATCGTCGCTCCCTCGGGGTTTCGGGCTGGAGTAGTGGGTCAGCTCAGCAGCGTGGTCTTGCCGCCGTACGCCGCATCGAGGATCTCGGTGGTGACCACGTCGGCGGCGTCCAGCTGCTTCGGCAGGGTGCCCACCTTGACGAGTCCGTCGATGATGGTCTGCATCTTGGCCGGGTCGACCTGGAGCACGCCCTTGGGCGACTCGATGAGGTTCTTCTGGAACTTGGCGGTGGCGATCTCGGTGCTGCTCTTCAGGCCGGACGGGCCGTACTTGGTGGCGACCAGCTTGCCGATCTCGTCGGGGTTCGCGTTCATGTACTCGTAGCCCTTGATGGTCGCGCGCAGGAACTTGGTGAGCCGCTCGCTCTGCGAGTCCAGGTTCTTCTTGGTGGTCACCAGCACGTTGCCGTAGCTGAGGATGCCGAGCTGCTCGAGGTAGGTGGTGTGCACGTCGACGCCCTGCTCCTGGAGCGCGACCGCCTGGCTGGTGGCGTAGCCGGAGAAGCCGTCGCACTGGCCGGTGACCAGCTGCGTCGGGTCCGGGCCGGCCGGGATGAACTTGACGTCGCTCGCCTTGAGACCGGCGTCCTTGACCAGCGCCTGGAACTGCTGCTTGGAGGCGTCCGAGACCGCGATGGTCTTGCCGGCGAAGTCCTCGACGCTGTTGATCGGCTTGTCCGGCTTGCTGAGGATCGCGAACGGCGAGGTCTGGAAGATGGCGCCGTAGATGACCAGGGGCTCGCCCTTGGCCATCGCCACCAGCACGTTGGTGTTGTCGTCGTCGCCGACGGTGGCGCGGCCGGTGGCCACCGACTGCCAGGCCAGGATGTTCGGGCCGCCGGCGGTGAACGCGGTGCTGATGCCCTCGTCCTTGTAGTAGCCCTTGTTGTCGGCGGCGAAGAAGCCACCGAACTGGGTCAGCTTGAGCCAGCCGAGCTGGTGGCTGACCCGGGCGCCGCCACCGGCGCTGCCGCCGCCGTCGCCACAGGCGCTGAGCAGCGTGGGCCCGGCCACCATCAGGCCGAGTCCGGCGCCGGCTGCCTTGAGGAAGCCGCGGCGGCTGGGCTGGGTCAGATCGGTTCGAGGTGCCATGAACGATTCCTCCACACGGTGTGCTGGTCCGACTGGGCCCGTACTCAGTCGAGCGGCTGGTTGTGACCTGAATCATGGAAAGTTCGGGCAGGGCCCGACAACCGCCGGTTCGTCAACCGAGGCGGGGATGTTGTTTACGGTCTGTCGGCGCGGCCGCGGATCGCCGTACGGCCCATCAGGGCCACCTGCAGCGAGACGCAGTCCTCCTCCGAGGACAGGTCCACGCCGAGGATCCGCTCGATCTTCGCCAGGCACTCGTACATCCACGGCCGGGACACGTGCGCCCGCTGCGCGGCCACGGTCTTGTTGCGGCTGGCCATCAGGAACTCGCTGAGCATGTCGACGTACGCCGTGCCGTGCCGCAGGTCGTACTCCAGCAGCGGGGCGAGCTCGCGCTCGACGAACGCCTGCAGCCGGACGTCGTTGCGCAGCCACTGCAGCAGGCCGCGCAGCCGCAGGTCCGGCATCCGGTAGACGAGCCTGTCCTCGAGCAGCGAGATGGCCGCCTCGGCGACCTGCATCGCCTCGGTGAGGGTGTCCCGGGCCTCCGTGGCGTCCTCCACCGGGTCGCCCACGGCCACCACCAGGCCCTGCTCGGACAGGGCGTTCTTGAGCCGCTTGGCCAGCTTGTCGACGGCCGCCGGCGCATCCGCGCGCAGCGGCGAGGAGAGCAGCACGCCCACGACCGAGTCGTCCAGCGGGCCGACCAGCGCCTCCAGCCCCTGGGTCTTGACCGCCTCGGCGGCCAGCTCGGCGAGCGCCTTGACCGCGGCCTGCCGGTCCAGCAGCGTCTCGGACTGGGTGCGGGTGCGCAGCACGATGCCCGTCAGCCGGCGCTTCGCGAGGGTGACCCCGAGCGCCTGCGCCTCGGTGACCAGCTCGCGCACCGGCCGGTTCGGCTTGAGCAGGTGCGCCAGCAGGGTGCGGTGCGTCTGCCGCTCGATGGCCTCGTGGTCGCGGGTCACCAGCCGGCTCAGCGCCAGCGCCTGGGCGCCGCGCTCGAGCATCACCCGGTGCCGGGGCAGCGGCTCGGCGCTGCACACCATCACCAGCCGGCCCCAGTGCTCGCCGCGGGCGCCGACCGGGGCGACCAGCAGGCCGGCGGCGTGGTCGTAGACGGTGCGGTGCGCGGACGCCACCTTGCGCGAGCGGGCCTCCCACTCCTCCAGCACGTACGGCGAGCTGGACCCGGCGTCGCTGTAGGTGAGCACCTGGTGCGACAGGTTCTCCAGGGCCACCGGCTGGCCGGCCATCCGGGCCAGCTGGGTGACGATCTCGGCCGGGGCCGCGCCGTCGATGGCCATCTCGGTGAACGTCGAGTGGATCGCCTCGGTGGCGCGCAGCTCGTCGAGCTGGGCGTCGACGATGCGGGCGTGCACGTCCTCGGTGATGTCGACGAACCGCATGGTGCGGCGCAGCACCATCACCGGCAGGCCGAGCCGCTCGGCGGTCATCACGATCTCCGGCGGCAGGTCGCCGGTGTAGCGCGGCCCGAGGCCGAAGACCAGTCCGGCGGCGCCCACGGCGTGCAGCGAGGTGACGTACTGGATCAGGCCGGTGCGCTCGGAGGGCAGCGCGATGCCGGTGGTCAGGATCAGCTCGTTGCCGCGCAGCAGCTCGGAGATCCCGGGCAGCTCGGAGACGTGCACCCAGCGGACGGTGGCGTCCAGGCCGGCGCGGCCGGCGACCACCTCGGCGCGGCCGCGCTGGAGCGTGTCGAACTCCAGCACCTCCCGGACCGTCGGCAGGGTCCGTCGCTCGAACGCCGGCGCGGACGAGGTGTCCCGGCCGGCTTCCTCCCCGCTCTCGGTCCCTACCACGCCTCTAGCATCGACCACAGCACCTGCGTGCCCAACACCAGGTCGGCCAGCGGCACGAACTCGTCCGCGGTGTGCGCCTGGTCGGTGGCGCCGGGCCCGAAGACGGTGCAGCTGCTGCTCCCGGTCAGGGTGGCGACCATGGACGCGTCGGTGTAGGCCTCGTGCCCGTCGGCGCCGCCCGAGGGCAGCTCGGTCCCGGTGTGCGCCTGGTAGCTGGAGCGCAGCAGCCGGACGATCTTGGCGTCCTCGGCGGCCCGGACCGGCGGCCGCGCGGCGCCGAGCATCTCGATGTCCGCGGTGGCGCCCGGGTGCTCGGCCAGGACCGCGTCGACGTGCTCGCGGACCAGCAGCTCCAGGTCGTCGATGGTCATCGGCGGCACGATCCGCAGGTCCAGGTTGGCCTCGGCCGTCGGCGGCACCACGTTGGTCGCGACCCCGCCGGTGAAGGTGCCGCAGGTGAACCGGGGCTTGCCCAGCAGCGGGTCCTCGACGTCCATCCCGGCGAAGGTGACCTTGAGCCGGGAGACGATCTCGGCGAGCAGGTGGTTGGCGTCGATGCCGAGGTGCGCGCGGCCCGCGTGCGCCATCCGGCCGTGGATCCGCACGGTGATCCAGCGCAGGCCCATCTGCGCGATCCGCAGCCGCATCCCGGTCGGCTCGGGCGCGAGCACCTGGTCGTCGGGACGCAGGAACCCGCTGGCCACCAGGGCGTGCGCGCCGAGCATCCCGGGCGCCTCCTCGTCGACGGTGGCGACCAGGACCACGTCGCCGACGTTCGGCAGCGGGTTCTTGCTCAGCGTCTCCAGGACGTTGATCGCCAGCGCGAGCCCACCCTTCATGTCGCAGGTGCCACGGCCGTAGATCCGGCCGTCGGCGATCTCGCCGCCGAACGGGTCGCGGGTCCAGCCGGCCCCGACCGGCACCGTGTCCAGGTGCGCGAGCAGCACCAGCCGCGGCGCGTCCGGGTTCCCCGGTACGACGGCCACCAGGTTGTCCCGGCCCTCGGCGACCGGCTGGCGCTGGACCTTGATGTCCGCGGCCAGCAGCCGCTGCTCGACCCAGTCGGCGCAGGCGGCCTCGAGCGGGCCGGGGTTCTGGCTGTCGATGCGCACCAGGCTCTGGGTGTCGCGGATGACGTTGTCGCTGGAGATCACGAGAAGGCTTCCTGGGTTTCTAGATGGCGGGAGGACCGTCGACGACGAGGGACTGGCCACTGACGCCGGAGGCGAGCGGGGAGACCAGGAACGTGCACACCCGGGCCACCTCGGCCGGCTCGATGAGCCGGTCGAAGGCGCTCGCGCCGGCCAGCTCGGCGAGCACGGTCGCGGCGGGCACGCCGCGCTCGGCGGCGACGGCCTCGGCGAGCTCGCGCAGCATCGGGCTGTCCACGTTGCCGGGGCAGACCGCGTTCGCGCGCACCCCGGACGGGGCGAGCTCGGCGGCCAGGCTCTGCACGAACCCGACCAGGCCGAACTTGCTGGCGCAGTAGATGGAGCCGCCCGCCTCCCCGGTGAGGCCGGCGACCGAGGCGAGGAAGACCAAGGAGAGGTCGTGACGCCCCTGGCGGACCTGGCCGGCGACGGCCTTGCCGACCCGGAAGGCGCCGCGAAGGTTGACCTCCATCAGCGCCTCGTAGCGGCCCCAGTCGAGGTCGGCGACAGGACCGGTGGTGACCAGGCCGGCGGTGTACACGACCCCCGCCGGCGGGCCGGCCTCCCAGAGCTCCTCGACCAGCGCGGAGACGGCCGCGTCGTCGGTGACGTCGAGGGCGTGCGCGACCTGCCCTATCCCGTCGGGGGCGACCAGGTCGGCCGCGTGCACGACGTACCCGTTCTCGGCGAGGTCGGCGCAGACGGCCGCCCCGATGGCTCCGGCGGCGCCGATCACCAGCACCGGACGGCTCGCCATCAGCGGGTGACCTCGTCGATCGCGCGCCGGATCGCGTCGCGGCCGGGCAGCACCGCCTCCTCCAGCGACTTCGCCGCCGGGATGGGCGTGTCCGCGACGCCGATCCGCTTGACCGCGCGCAGCGCCTGCGGGCCGAGCCGCTCGACGACGCCGCTGATGACCTCGCCGCTGAGCCCGAAGCCGACGTAGTCCTCGTCGACCACGAGCAGCCGGCCGGTGCGGGCCACCGACGCGCAGATCGTGTCCAGGTCCAGCGGCACCACGGTGCGCAGGTCGATCACCTCGACCGAGGGACCGGTGCCGTCGAGCTCCTGGGCGACCGCGAGGGCGTCGGAGACCGAGGCGCTCAGGGTCACCAGGGTGACGTCGGAGCCCGCGTGGACCACGTTCGCCTGGCCGAGCGGGACCACGTACCGCTCCTTGGGCACGTCGGCGCCGTGCTCGAAGGTCGCCGCCTTCTGCAGCAGCAGGCCCTTGTGCTCGATGAAGACCACCGGGTCGTCGCTCTCGACGGCGGCGGCCATCAGGCCCTTGCTGTCGTGCGGCGAGGACGGCGCCACCACCTTGAGGCCGGGCAGGTGCGCGAAGGTGCCCCACAGGCACTGCGAGTGCTGGGCCGCCGAGCCGATGCAGCCGCCGGCGGTCTTGATCACGACCGGCATCTCCACCCGGCCGCCGCTCATGTACGGGATCTTCCCGATGGCGTTGAAGACCTGCTCCAGGCAGACACCGATGAAGTCGACGAACATGATCTCCACGACGGGCCGGTAGCCCTCGATCGCCAGGCCCACCGCCATCCCGGTGAAGGCCATCTCCGCGATCGGGGTGTCCCGCACGCGCATCGCGCCGAACTCGCGCTGCAGGCCGCGGGTGCTGCCGAAGACGCCGCCCTGCAGGCCGACGTCCTCGCCGAGCACGACGACCTTCTCGTCGCGGGCCATCTCCAGTCGCAGGCTCTCGGCGATCGCCTGGGAGACGTTGATGTTGCGCACGGCTGCTGAGGTCTCGACGGTCATTGAAGTCACCTTCCGCTCACGAAGACGTGGTCGTGCGCCGTCGCCGGGGCGGGCGACGGATCGCGTCGTACGCTCTCGAGGAGCTCGGCGGTGCGCGCGCTCGCGGCCGCCGCCATCGCGTCCAGCTCGGCCTCGCCGGCCACGCCCCGGTCCAGCAGGGTCTGCCGGGTCAGTGCCAGCGGGTCGCGCTCGGCCAGCCGCTGCGCCTTCTCGTCGGCCTTGCGGTAGAGGTCGAGGTCGCCCTCGTAGTGGCCGCGGAACCGGTAGCAGGTGGCCTCCAGGATCGCCGGGCCGTGTCCGGCGCGGGCGTGTGCGACCGCCTCGGCGAACGCCTCGGTCACCGCTTCGACGTCGAGGCCGTCGACCCGCTTGCCCCAGGCGCCGTACGCCGGTGCGCGCTCGGCCAGGGTCGGGGTCGCGGTGGACTCGCTGAACGGCACCGAGATCGCCCACTCGTTGTTCTCGATGAGCACCACCAGCGGGAGCTTCCAGGCCCCGGCGATGTTGAGGCACTCGTGGAAGGAGCCGATGTTGGCGCCGCCGTCGCCGGTGACGCCGACCGCGACCGCGCCGGTGCCGCCGAGGACCGCGGCGTAGGCGTGTCCCAGCGCGACCGGCAGGCTGGCGCCGACGATGCCGGTGGTGGAGAACCGCAGCCGCTTGTCGAACAGGTGCATGTGGCCGCCGAAGCCGCCGCACAGGCCGGTGGACTTCTCGAAGATCTCGGCCATCATCGCCCGCGGGTCGACGCCCTTGGCCAGCGCGTGCAGGTGGTTGCGGTGGGTGCTGACCACGGCGTCGTCCTCGCGAAGCGACCCGAGCATGCCGGCGGCGATGGCCTCCTGGCCGATCGCGCTGTGCAGCTCGCCGTGCACCTCGCGGGTCGGAACGCCCTGCTGGCAGGCCTCCTCGAAGGAGCGCATCTCCAGCATCGCCCGGTAGCGCTCCAGCAGCGTGGGTGTGCTCATGCGGTCTCCTCCTCGAGCTCGACGACGGTGCCGACGGGGGTCTGCACGTAGGCCGCGCGGCACTCCGGGAACGCCACGACCTCGCCGAGCACCCGGCCACCCGCGGCCTCGGCCTCGGCGATCGCCCGGCCCAGGTCCGGTACGACGTACGCCGTGTGCGCGACCCCGGGCCAGACCGGCAGCCGCCGGTCGGCGTCCGCCGGCACGTTGCCGAACTGCAGCAGCTCCAGCCGGACCCCGGCCACCGGCGAGGCCAGCTGGGCCAGCTCGCAGTCGATGCCGGGCATCCCGAGGGTGCGCTGGATCAGGTCGGTCATCCGGGGCGGCCGGAAGACCACCTCGTAGCCGAGCGTGCGGGAGTAGTAGGCGAGGGCGGCGTCGAGGTCCTCGACCACGATCCCGCTGTGGTGCCACGCACCCACCTGTGCCTGCGTCACGACATCTCCTCCGTCTCAGGGCAGCAATGTCACCAGGACCGCGCCCGTGGGGGTGATGGTCAGACTGTCAGGTCTTCCGCCGGGGGGTTGACGATGTGTCGTCGAGGGTGCGCCTCAGCGCAGCGGGTCGAGCAGCCGGCCGAGGTCCGAGGTCCTCCGGTGCACGATCTGCTCGGCCAGCAGCCGGCCGGTGAGCGGCCCGAGGGTGACGCCCCACATCCCGTGGCCGCCGGCGACGTACACCTGCGGGGAGCGGGTGCGCCCGACGAGCGGCAGGCCGTCCACCGTGCACGGCCGCGGCCCCACCCACTCCTCCCTACGTCGCTCCCAAGACACGCCCCGGAGCAGCGGGCGTGCGGCCGCGACCATCGCTTCGATCCGGCGTGGGTCGAGCGGCGCGTCCGCGGGCCGGAACTCCATCATCCCGGCCACGCGCAGGGCACCGGCCGTGCTCAGCGGGGTGCAGGCCAGCCGCTGCTGGGGGAAGTAGACCGGTCCGGCGGGCAGGCGCTCGGGGTCGACGGCGAAGCTGTAGCCGCGGCCCGCCTGCACCAGGCGCCGGACGCCGTGAGGCCGGGCCAGGTCGCCGAGCCAGCTGCCGTTCGCGAGCACGACCAGGTCCGCCGGCAGCCGGTGGCCGTCGTCGAGCAGGACCTCGGCCCCGGCCCCGGCCCGGACGACCTCGACGACCTCGGACCCGGTGTCCAGCTTCACCCCGGCGGCCACCACGTCGTCGGCCAGCGCGGCCAGGTAGCGGCCCGGGTCGAGGTAGCGCTGGCCGTGCAACCGCAGCCCGTGCGTCACGCCGGGCCCGAGCGACGGCTCGAGGGCGACGAGCTCGTCGCGCTCGAGGCTCTGGACCTGCGCAGGGTCGACGCCCACCGCAACCAGCTCCCCGCGCAGGTGCTCGCGCGCGCGGCTCGAGGTGAACCCGGCGAGGAACTGGTCGGCCTTCCGCGCACCTGCCGGCGCCGGCACCGTCCTTGCGAGGTCCAGCTCGTCGAACGCGTCGAGCGCGGACGCGTTGAGCAGCTCGAACACCGCGAGCGCCCGGCGCCAGCGCTCCGGCGTGCAGTGCCGGGTGAACTCGGCCAGGAAGCGCCACAGCCGCGGATCGGGCACGGGTGGCACGTACAGCGGCGAGTCCGGCCGGAGCATCGCGCGCAGCCCGGTGCGCAGGACCGCGGGCTCCGGCAGCGGCAGGGTGAGCGCCGGCGCCAGCCACCCGGCGTTGCCCCACGAGGCGCCGGCGCCGACCCCGCGGCGGTCGAGGACGGTCACGCCGATCCCCTCGCGGCGCAGGAACCAGGCCACGCAGAGGCCCACCATGCCGGCCCCCACCACGACGACGTTCTGGTCCGGACGGTCCTTCACGGACGTCCTCCTCTCAGTAGAGTGAGCGCATGCGTCAGCCCGAGAACGGGCGCCACGTCGCAGCCCTCAGCCGCGTGGCGACGGCGCTCAACAGCGCACTCAGCCTGGACGAGGTCCTCGACATCTCGATCCGGTCGGGCCTCGACCTGACCGGCCTCGACAGCGGCGTCATCTACGTCGCCGAGGAGGACACCAGCCGGCTGGTCGGGCGCAGCCACCACGGGTTCGAGAACGGGCTCACCCGCGGCATCGACGTGCACCGGCTGCGCACCTCGCAGACGCTGGCGGTGCGGGCCTTCCGGTCGGCCGAGCCGCTCACCTTCGACGCCGACGACCCGAAGACCGGCTACGCGAGCCTGTCCGCCCGGGAGAGCACCGCGGTGCGCCGTGCCGGGATCCGGAGCGCGGTCGCCGTGCAGCTGCGCTCGGCTACCCGGGTGCACGGGTGCCTGGTGCTGTGCAGCAACGACGAGACCTCGCGGGTGACCGCCGAGGAGATCGCCCTGACGCAGGTGATCGCCGGTCAGGTGGCGGTGGCGATCGAGCGGGCCCGGCTCTTCGAGGCCACCCGCAACCACGCCGCCGAGACCGAGGCGCTCTACGACTTCGGCCAGCGCTTCGGGACCCGGGTACCGATCGAGGACTCGCTGCAGTACGTCGTGGACCGGGTGGCCGAGCATTTCGACGGACCGGTCTGCGCCATCGAGCTGCGCCACCACGTCGACTCCCCGGTGCTGATCCGGCCCTGGCGTGCCACCGGCGACGACGACGTACGCGGCAAGGCGCTGCCCCTGACCAGGGCCGGCCTGGAGCTCGGCAGCCTGCACGTGTCCCGCACGGCGCTGACCCGGTCGACGCCGTTCTTCCGCTCGCTGGCCGACCTGGTCTCGATGGCGCTGCACCAGCGGATGCTCGGCGAGGCCAACGAGCGGCTCAGCCTGCTGGCCGAGCGCACCCGGCTCGCCCGCGACATCCACGACGGCCTGATCCAGCGGTTCTACGCCCTCGACCTCTCCCTGACCGCGGCCGGCCGCGCCCTCGAGGTCTCCGGCGACGTGGGCCGGACGGCGTCCCTGATCGGCGAGGCCCGGCAGCAGGCCCGGGCCGGGGTCAACGAGGCCCGCGCGGCGATCACCGAGCTGCGCCGGGACGCCCCGGCCGGTGGGCTGCTGCCCGGGACCCGGCTGCTCGCCGACGACTTCAGCAACCGGACCGGCGTCTCCTGCACGGTGGTCTGCGCGACCGAGGAGCCGGAGCTCGCGACGCTGCTGGGCAGCACCCTGCTGCGCTGCCTGCGCGAGCTGCTGCTGAACGTGGAGAAGCACGCGAACGCCTCCCGGGTCGAGATCGCGGTCGAGGTCTCCGACGCTCGCCTGACCGTGTCGGTCACCGACGACGGGGTCGGCATCGGCCGCGACGCCCGAGCACCCGGTCACTTCGGGCTGGCCGGGGTCGCCGAGCAGATGGACGAGGTGGGCGGCGCGATGCGCGTCCTCGAGCCCGCCCGCGGCACCTGCGTCGAGCTGGCCTGCGCGACCGGCGCGTCCTGGGCGGACGAGCGCTAGCACGGCAGGCCGGCGGCCTCGCGGTCGAGGACCCGGTACCGCGCGGCCCACGGCGCGACCTGCTCGAAGGCGTGGCAGGCCCGCAGCACCAGGCCGTCCTCGAAGCGGCGGCCGGCCACCTGGAGACCCACGGGCAGCCCACCGTCGGTCCAGCCGGCCGGCACCGTCGCCGCCGGCTGGCCGGTCAGGTTCATCGGCAGCGCGAACGGTGTCCAGTCCTGCGGCCCGTCGGGCGGCCCCATCAGCCCGGCACCGAACGGCAGCACCGCGGCGGCGGGACTGAGCAGCAGGTCGTGCTCGGAGAGCAGCGCGTGCATCGACTCGGTCACCTCCTGGCGCACCCGGCAGGCGGTGGTGAAGTCGCTGAGCCGCCACTCGGTCCGGACCATCTCCAGCAGGTGCGGCGAGACCGCGGACGCGTGCGGCTCCAGCAGCTCGCGCATGCCGGCGAGATCGCTGACGCCGGCCACCAGCGGCCACAGCTGCGGCCCGGGATCCGGCCAGGTGGGGACCACCTCCTCGACCACGCAGCCGAGCTCGGTCTCGAACCGGGCCACCGCGGCGTCGAAGACGCGGAGCACCGCGGGGTCCACCTCGGCGTAGCCGTAGTCGCGGGTGACCGCGACCCGCAGGCCGGCGACGGGGGCGTCCAGGTCCAGCAGCGAGCCTGGGTCGGCCGGGAGCGAGAACCGGTCGCGCGGGTCCGGGCCGGCGATCACCGAGAGCAGCAGTGCCGCGTCGGCCACGGTGCGGGCGATCGGGCCCACGTGCTCGAGCGGCTCGAAGCTGGACAGCCCGGGGTGCCGGGCGCTGCGGCAGCCGGGGTAGAGCGGAACCAGGCCCATGGTCGGCTTGACCCCCACCACGCCGCAGAAAGCCGCCGGCAGCCGGATCGAGCCCGCCGCGTCGCTGCCCAGGCTGACCGGGACCAGGCCGGCCGCGACCGCGGCGGCCGAGCCGGCCGAGGAGCCGCCCGAGTCCAGCTGCCGGTCCCACGGGTTCCGGGTCGGCCCGAACAGCGGGTTGTCGCTGGTCCCGGAGTAGCCGAGCTCCGGCACGTTGGTCTTGCCGACCACGAGCGCGCCGGCGGCGCGGGCCCGGGCCACGGCGACGTCGTCGACGTCCGGGACGAAGTCCGCGTAGGCCGGGCTGCCCGCCGCGGTCCGCAGGCCGGCGGTGAAGAGCAGGTCCTTGACCCCGATCGGCACCCCGGCCAGCGCGCCGAGCGGCCCCCCGGCACGCCGACGGCGATCCAGGTCCGCGGCAGCGGCCCGGAGACCGGGGGCGTCGACCGTGCAGAACGCGTTGAGGCCGGGGTCGACCCGCTCGACGGCGGCCAGGGTGGCCTCGGCCACGTCGGCGGCGGAGAGCTCGCCGCCGCGCACCCGGGCCGCGATCTCGGCGGCGCCCAGGCCGGCGATGCCGGTGTCCTCAGCCATCGGTGCTCCTCCCGGGAACGACGTGAGCGAGCCCGAGAACGTCCCGGGCGAGCATCGCGTGCACGCCCACGGTGGCGTTCACGGTCTGCGTGACCGCGAGGTCGACGGTCATCGAGCACAGCGCGTACGCCTCCTCCGGGGAGACCCGCAGCCCGGCGGCGATCACCGCGACCATGTCGCGGGTCGCGTTCCGGGCCGCCTCGTCGAGGGTGTCCCCGAGGCCGATCGTGACCAGGTGCGACGGCGTCTCGGCGCGAGGTCCGTCCAGCCGCCCGGGGACCAGGGTGAGCCGCAGCCGCAGCGACGAGGCGCTGGCCTCCAGCGCGGTCAGGTTGACCTCGCCGTTGCCCTGGAGGGCGTGCACGTCACCCGCGTACAGCAGGGCGCCGTCGACCTGGACCGGGAGGTAGAGCGTGCTGCCGGCCACCAGCTCCTTGAGGTCCAGGTTGCCCCCGTGCCGGCCGGGGGGCACCGAGCTGTGCTCCCCCGGCTCGGCCGGCGCCACCCCCAGGAACCCGGGGAACGGGGCCAGCGGGACGGTCACGCCGTCACGCAGCGTCGCCGTCGGCCCGGCCAGGTCCAGCCGGTAGTGGGTCAGGCGCCCCTCGGCGAAGTCGGCCGGCAGCAGGCCGTAGCCGAGGTGACCCGGCAGCGACAGGTTGAAGGCGTGCTCGCGCAGGGTGAGGCCGAGCACCTCCACCGCGAGCACGTCCCCGGGCCGGGCGCCCCGCACGGCGATCGGCCCGGTGAGGTCGTGCGGACCCGCGGGCGCCCAGGCCGCGGCCTCCCGGGCCACGTCCGCCATCGTCATCTCCGCGGTGACCATGTCGCCCCAGCAGGTCCCGGTGGCCAGGTCGACGACGTCGCCGGAGTCGACCTCGAGGACCGGCGGGTGCGCCCGGTCCACGACGCCGGTGCGAATCGTGCGCCGGTCGGCCGGCAGGACGTGCGTGGTCACCAGGTGCTCCTTCGCCGGGCTCAGTTGGTGTACGGCACCAGCGCGGCCGGGTCCTTCGGGCTCAGTAGCTTGAAGAACCCGAACTTGCCGTCGGTCGCCCGGATCACCCGGACCTGGCGGTCGAAGATCGCGTGGTACGTCGGGTCGATGGTCACCTTGCCGGAGAGCACGTCGACCGTGCCAAGACCCTCGAGCGCCGCGTTCAGCGCGTCGCCCTTGGCGCCCCCGGCCTTGGCCAGCGCTGCCCGCAGGATCGAGGCCGAGTCGGCGCCGTAGACGAAGGCGCCGGTCGCCGGGGCCTGGCCGGTCTCCTTCGCGTACGCCGCGGCGAGGTCGTTCACCGCGGGCACCGGGTCGTCGCCGTACGCGGAGGCGGGCGAGAGCGCGTAGAAGTCGCTCAGGTGCGGGATCCCACCGGCCCAGAAGGCGCCGTCCATCCCGTAGTGGCTGACGATCGGCGTGCTGATCCCGGCCTGGCGCAGCTGCAGCACCGCCTTGCCGCCGCCAGGCGGGTAGGAGCAGAGCACGACCGCGTCGAAGTCGCCCTTGTGCGCGCGGATCTTCGAGGCCTGCGAGGTGATCGACTGGTCGTCGTTCTTGAACGTCTCCTGGCCGGCCACCGTACCGCCGAGCTCGGCGAACCGGTGCTTGAAGCCGGAGCAGACCCGGCCCGGGTAGTCCAGCGCGGTGTCCTCGAGGAGGTAGACGCGCTTCCAGCCCTGGTCGGCGGTGAACTCCGCCATCGCGGCCGCCTCGGACTGGATGGAGAGCCCGAAGCCGTAGACCAGGGAGCCCAGGCCCTTGGGCCCGAAGCGCTGGTCGGAGGTGCACGGCGTGAAGGCGACGATGTTGCGCGCCTGGCTGATCGCGGTGCTCGCCGCCGCGATCGGGTAGCTGCAGCTGATCATCAGCAGGTCGGCGCCACCGTCGGTGAGCGAGGTGGCCACGTTGGCGGCAGTGGTCGCGTCGCTCTTGTTGTCGGCGATCTTCACCTCGAGCTCGGGTCCCTCGGCGCTCGGGTCCTGCGCCGCCGAGGCCAGGGTCTGGTAGCCGGGAAGGTCGAAGGCCGAGATGTAGCCGGTGCGGGCGATGTCGGCGCCGATGACCGTGCTCCCGCCGCCCTTGCCCGGGGAGCCGCCGGACGGGGAGTCGTCGCCACCGCAGGCCGCGGTCAGGGCGGCACAGACGGCGATGACGCCGACGAGGAGGCTGGTCGCGCGGGTCGGTCTCGTCTTCATGGGTTCTTCCTTTGCTGGGTGTGCTTGCCGAACGGAAGTGCGATCTCGTGTCCCCCGGTCAGGCCGCTGGGCCGCCACAGGACGATGACGAGGAAGGCCAGGCCGAGCCCGACGTCGCTGAGCCCGACCGGTCCCTTGACGTGGGCGCCGAGCAGCGTCGTGCCGTTCTCGACCCGCAGCAGCGTCTCGGTGAGCACCGAGACCACGACCGTGCCGACCACGGCTCCGGCCAGGCTCTGCAGCCCGCCGACGACGAGCATGGTCAGCACGACGACGGTCATCCGCAGACCGAAGCCGTCCGGGGAGATGGTGCCGAGCGTCGAGGAGAGCAGGGCGCCGCCGAGGGCGGCGAAGGCGGCGCTGAGCACGAAGGCCCGGCGGCGGTCGGCGACCACGTGGATGCCCGACCCGGTGGCCGCCACCTCGTCGTCACGGCCGGCCCGCAGCCGCAGCCCGAGCGGGGACTGCCGCAGCACCGAGGCGGCCAGGATCGTCACCAGCGCGACCGCGACCGCGATCGTGGTGGTGGCGTGGATCGGGATCCCGACCAGCGGACTGGGCCCCGCGGTCACGCTGTGCCAGTTGCCGACGACGCTGTCCACGAGCAGCAGCAGGCTGAAGGTGGCGACCGCCGACTGCAGCCCGCCCAGGCGCATCAGGAAGGCGCCGGCCACCGCGGCGACGACACCGGTGACGGCCATCGCGACCAGGGCCGCCAGCGGGAACGGCAGCGCGACCGTGCGCAGCACCGCGGGCATGTCCGGCATCACCTGCCGCTTGAAGGCGACCGGCATGGTGAGCAGCGCCGTCAGGTAGGCGCCCAGCTCGACGAAGCCGACGTGCGCGACCGAGATGACGCCGGTGGTGCCGCTGAACATCGAGAGCGCGACCACGATGGTCACGTAGATGACCGCGTTCAGGCCCGCGCGCTCCGTCGCGCCGCCGGCCCAGGCGGTGAGCACCCCGCCGGCCGCCACCAGCAGCGCCGGCACCAGCGCGGGCACCACCGCCGGCGGCAGCACCGCGGCCCAGCCCACTCCGCGCCGCGGCATCAGACCCGCTCCTTCATGGTGCCGGCGCGCACCAGGCCGCCGGGCCGGAGCAGGAGCAGGGCGATCACGACCGCGACCAGGAAGCTGACGTCGAAACCGGCCAGCCGGTCCGGGAGCCAGGAGCTGAGCAGGGACAGGGTGGCGCCGACCACGAACCCGCCCGTGGCCGCGCCGCCGAGCCGGTCCAGGCCGCCGACCACCGCGCCGAGCAGCGCGAAGACGATGACGTTGGTGCCGAGCGAGGGCGTCACGCCGCCCACCTGCGCGGAGAGGACCAGGGCGACGACGACCGACATCACCCCGGTGATCGCGAACGCGCCCGCGGTGACCGCGTTCGCCCGGACGCCGACGAGCCGGGCCATCGCGAAGTCGTCGGAGGCCGCGCGCATCCGGATGCCGAACGAGGTGCCGCGCAGCAGCCCCACCAGCGCGGCCAGCAGGACGCCGACCAGGACGATGGTGAGCAGGCTGAGCCGGGTGACGTAGTAGCCGCCGACGCTCACCACGCCCGAGGGCATCCGGTCGAAGACGAACGAGCGCTGGTCCGGCCCGAAGGCGAGCAGCAGCGTCTTCTCCAGGGTGAACGCCACCGCGAAGCTGGCGATGAAGAGGGTGGCCACGGGCGCGGTGCGCAGCGGCCGGAACACCAGCCGCTCCATCGCCAGGCAGAGCACCACCGCGACCACGAGGGCGAGGCCGACGGCGCCGGCCAGACCCGCGTCCCGGCCGGCGTACAGGGCGTAGGCGCTGGTGGTCACCACCGTGCCGAGGGCGAAGTTGGCCACCCGCACGACCCCGAAGAGCAGACCGACCGCGAGCGCTTCGAGGCCGTAGAGGGCCCCCAGGCTGCAGGCGTCGATCAGCGACTGGACGAAGGCGCTCATCGGGCCGTCCCCGGGACCGCGGGGGCCGGACCGAAGTAGGCGGCGAGCAGCTCCGCCTCGGCGCCGTCCGCGCGCGCGTCCACCTCGCGGGCGACCTCGCCGTGCACGAGGGCGTAGGCGCGGTCGGCGAACTGCAGCACGTCGTGCAGCCGCTGCTCGGCGACCAGCACCGAGGTCCCGCGCGCGGCCAGCTCGGGCAGTAGCGCGAAGAGCTCCTCGACGATCCGCGGGGACAGCCCGAGCGAGGGCTCGTCGAGGAGCAGCAGCCACGGTTGCGAGACCAGCGCGCGGGCCAGCGCGAGCTGCTGGCGCTGACCGCCGGAGAGGGTCTCGGCCGGCTGACGTCGTACGGCGTGCAGCGCGGGGAAGATCTCGTACGCCTGCGCCATCCGGCGCCGCAGCTCGGCGCGCCCGGGTACCACCACCGCGCGCAGGTTCTCCTCGACGGTGAGCCGGGAGAAGGGCCGGCCGCGCTCGGGCACCAGGCAGAGGCCGTGCGCGAAGACCCGCTCCGGGTCGAGCCCGTCGAGCCGGCGGCCACGGGCCTCGATCTCCCCGGCGGCCGGCCGGACCAGCCCGGCCACGGCGGCCAGGAGCGAGGACTTGCCGGCGCCGTTGGCCCCGACCACGCCGACCACCTCGCCCTCGGCGAGCTCGAGATCGACGCCGCGGAGCGCCCGCACCGTGCCGTAGGTGACCACGAGCCCGCGTACCGACAGGCCCGCCCCGGCGGTCGCGGCCGTCATGCGCCGACCCGGTCGGCGGAGCCGAGGTAGGCCCGCAGCACCTGGGGGTCGTGCTCGACCCGGGCGCGGTCACCGGTGGTGAGGACGGCGCCCTGGTCGAGCACCACGATCCGCGGGCAGAGCCGGAAGACCAGCTCCATGTTGTGCTCGACCAGCAGCAGCCCGAGACCGGTCGCCGCGCGCACCTGGCCGACCAGCCCGCACAGCCGCTCGATGTCGCCGGGGTCGAGCCCGGCCGCCGGCTCGTCGAGGAGCAGGAACCGCGGTCCGGAGGCCAGTGCCCGGACGACGCCGAGCAGGCAGCGGTCGCCGTGCGTGAGGCGGCCCGCGATCCTGTCCCCGTGCTCGTGCAGGCCGGCCAGCTCGAGGAGCGTGTCGGCCGGCAGCGGCTCCCGCTCGCCGGGGACCACGGTGCGCAGGTGCTCGCGCACGGTGAGCGCCGGGAAGATTCGGGTCGCCTGGTAGGTCCGGCCGATCAGCCCGCGGGCCCGGCGCCACGCCGGCACCCGGGTCAGGTCGGCGTCGTCGATGCGCACCCGCCCGCTGGTGGGGCGCACCAGTCCGGCGACCACGTTGATGAGGGTGGTCTTGCCGGCGCCGTTCGGGCCGATCACCCCGACGGTCTCGCCTTGCTGCACGTCGAGCCGTACGTCGCGCAGCGCGGCGACCCCACCGAAGAAGAGGCTGACGTCCTCGACGTGGAGAGTCGCCCGATCTGACGTGGCAGGGGACAACGCCGTGCTCCTGACCTGGGTGGACCTGGTGCCGTGGAGACGCCCGCCCGGACGGTCGTCAGTGTGGACGCTATGAGCGCCGCACCGGCCCGGCTACGTCCGCGAAGGCGGTGTGCCGGTGCCTCAAGGGGCAGCCCACCTGCCTGATCGGGCATCGGCGCCCGGCAGCGTCGTCAGGCGTCGAGATCGACCACGTGCAGCCGGATCGCGGCGGCGACCGCGCCGGTCCGGTCGCGGACGTCGAGCTTGCCGAAGACCGAGGTCAGGTGGGCCTTGACGGTGCGCTCCGAGACCGAGAGCGCGCGGGCGATCTGCCGGTTGCTGGCCCCGTGGACCAGGTGCTGCAGGACGGCCAGCTCGCGCTCGGTGAAGGTCGGGTCGGTGGCCCGTGCGCGCGAGGGGCGGCTCAGCTCGAGCAGGGCGCCGGAGAGCTCGGCGGAGACGAAGGTGCCGCCGTCGTGCACCCGGCGGATCGCGGCCGCGATCTGGCCGGGGTCGTCGCCCTTGAGCACGAACCCACGGACACCGGTCTCGGTGGCCCACTCCAGGTCGCGGGCGGTGATCTCGGTGGAGAGGATCACCACCGCGGTCCGCGGGGACACCTCGGCAAGGGTCTTGACCACGGCGGGGCCGGCCGGGCCGGGGATGCGCAGGTCGAGCACCAGGATGTCGGGACGGAGCCGGGTGCAGGCCGCGACCGCCTCGGCGCCCGTGGCGGCCGTGCCCACGACCTCGATCCCGTCGAACTCGCCGAGCAGGAAGGACAACCCCGAGAGCACCACCGGGTGGTCGTCGACCAGCACCACCGTGACGGCCTGGGCATCGGCTTGGTCCACCTCAGTGATCCTAGGCGGTCCGGGACCCGCCATGGCCGTCACGCAGCCAGTCGAGCACCCCGGGGCTCCGCGGCTCCCAGCCGAGCTCGTCGCGGGCCTTGGCGCCGGAGACCACCTGGTTCTCGGCCAGCGCGTCGGCCAGCGCGCCCAGCTCGGCACGGGCGTCGTCGAGGTCGCGCTGCCGCACCCGGCCGGGAACCCCCAGCGCGTCGGCCAGGGCCAGCGCGATCTCCCGGACGGGCACGCCCGGCTCGTCGACCGCGTGCCAGATGCTCCCCGACGGCGCGTCCCGCAGGGCCCGCTCGTAGAGCACGCCGAGGTCGTCGCGGTGGACCATCGGCCAGCAGGTGCCGCCGTCACCGACGTAGACGACGGTGCCGTCCTCGTCGCGGCCGTCGCGGAGCAGCTGGATCAGGCCGCAGGCACCGCCGTAGACCACCCCCGGGCGCACGATCGTGGACCGGATCCCGAAGTTCACCGCCTCCAGCACCAGGTCCTCGGCGCGGGTGCGGAACGCGACCAGGGGCGTCGGTCGGTAGGGCGCGGACTCGGTCAGCGGCTCGGCACCGCTCGGTCCCAGCACCCAGAGGCCGGAGGTGTAGACGAACGGCTTGCCGGTCCCGGAGAGCGCGGCGATCGCGGTCCGGATCAGGTCGATCTCGGCACCGCCGTCGTGGTCGCCGACCACGAACGCGGTGTGCACGAAGGCGTCGCACTCGCGGATCAGCCGGAGCAGCCGGTGCCGGTCGGCCAGGTCGCCGAGGTGGGCCTCGGCGCCGAGCGCGCGCATCGCCTGCACGCCCTCGGGCGTACGCACCAGCGCGGCGACCTGGTGACCGCCCGAGACCAGCGCCTCGGCCACGCCGCCGCCGACGCACCCGGTTCCCCCGGTGAGCAGCACCCTCACTCCCGCACCCTCCCACCGACCAGGCCCGCCGGTCGCACCAGCAGGATCACGACGAGCAGCGCGGCGAGCCCGAGCTCGCGCAGTCCGGGCGGGCCCTGGAGGCCGACCGGGCCCCACCGCACGCCGTTCTCGACCGCGAGCAGTGCCTGGCCCAGGGCGGTGACGACCACGCACCCGACCACCGCGCCGGTGAGGCTGCGCAGGCCGCCGACGATCAGCATCGCCAGCAGGAAGAACGTGAGCCGGAGCCCGAAGTCGTCCGGGTTCAGGGTGCCGAGCCGGTGCCCGTAGAGCGCCCCGGCGGCTCCGGCCAGGGCGGCGCTGACGACGAACGCGAGCAGCCGCAGCCGCTCCACGTCGATGCCCGCGGCGCGGGCGGCCACCTCGTCCTCCCGGGTCGCCCGCAGCCGCAGCCCGTACCGGCTCCGGGCGAAGGCGTGCGTGACCAGGACGGCGACGACCACCAGGCCGCCGGCCAGCACCGGGGTGGTGGAGGTGCCGACACCGATGAGCGCACCGGGCCCGCCGGTGACCGCCGACCAGTTCTCGATCACGGTCTGGGTCGCCAGCAGCAGCGCGAAGGTCGCGATCGCGGACTGCAGCCCGGACAGCCGCATCAGCAGCGGCCCGGCGACCAGCGCGAGCACCGCGGCCGCGAGGGCGGCGAGCAGGTAGGACCAGAACAGGCCGACGCGCACGTGGGCCAGACCGCTCGGCAGGTCCGGGAGCATCACCTCGCGGCGCTGCTCGGGCATCGCGCTCAGCGCGGAGACGTAGGCGCCCAGCTGGACGAAGGCCACGTGGCAGACCGAGATCACCCCCGAGCTGCCGCTGAACAGCTGCAGCGCGACCACCACGCTCATCAGCACCAGGCAGTCGACCACGGTGCGCTCGACGTCGGGCCGGGCGACCAGGCCGGCCAGCACCAGCAGCACCGGCGTCGCCAGCGGGACCGCGAGCGCCGGATCGAGCGCGGCCGCGAGCCAGGGTTCGGTTCTCCGCATCGTCACACCCTCTCCGTCAAGGTGCCGCCGGGCAGCAGCCCCTGCGGCCGGAACACCAGCACGCCGACGACCACCGCGACGGTGACCGCGTCCCGGAACGGCCGGACCTCCAGCGGCAGCACGCTGTCCAGCAGCGACAGCACGAAGCCGACGCAGAAGCCGCCCACCGCGGCGCCGGAGAGCCGGTCCATCCCGCCGATGACCGCGCCGAGCAGGGCGATCACGACCACGTTGGACCCCAGGCCGGGCGAGACGCCGCCCAGCTGCCCGACGACCACCACGGCGACGGCGGCGCAGAGCACGCCGCTGAGCGCGAAGGCCAGCGCGATCAGCCGGTGCGCCCGCACCCCGAGCAGCGCGGTCATCTCGAAGTCGTCGGCGGCGGCCCGGAGCCGGATGCCCACCTCGGTCCGGCGCAGGAACACGCTGAACAGGAGCAGCAGCGTCCCGGCCGCGACGAGGGTGACGATGCTCAGGTGCGAGATCCGCAGGCCCAGGACGTCGGAGCTGCGCGCGAGCCACGGCGAGAGCGAGAAGCTGCGGGTGTTCGCGCCGAAGACCACCAGCGCCAGGTTCTCCAGGCCGAAGGCGATGGCGAAGGAGGCGATGAACAGCGCGGCCTCGCTCGCCGACCTCATCCGGCGGAAGACCGCGGCCTCGAGCAGCAGCGAGAGCAGCACCGCGACCCCGACCGCGAGCAGCACCGCCACGCCCAGGGGCAGGTCGCGGGCGACGTACAGGGCATAGGCCGCCGCCATGGTGACCGCGCCCAGCGCGAAGTTCGCCAGCCGCATGATGCCGAAGAGCAACCCGATGCCGAGGGACTCGAGGGCGTAGAGGCCACCGACGCCGATCCCGTCGACGAGGCTCTGCAGCAGCGTCGTCATCCGCCAGCACCCGCCGGGTGGGCCTCGCCGAAGTAGGCGGCCTCGATCGCGCGGTCGGCATCCGGCCCGCCGGCCGTGGTCTCCAGCCTGATGGTGCCGGCGCTGAGCACGTAGGCCCGGTCGGCGATGGCCAGGGTCTGGTGCACCCGCTGCTCCACGACGACCACGGTGACGCCGGCCTCGCGCAGCCGCCCGATCGTCTCGAAGACGGCCTCGACCGCCGCCGGGGCCAGGCCCAGCGACGGCTCGTCGAGGAGGAGCAGCCGCGGCGCCGCCATCAACGCCCGCCCGATCGCCAGCTGCTGCTGCTGGCCGCCGGAGAGATAACGGCCGAGCTGCCGCGAGCGCTCGGCGAGAGCGGGGAACAGCGCGTAGACCACCTCGCGCTGCTCGTGACGGCGGCGCCGCGACCCGACCGGGCAGACCCGCAGGTTCTCCTCGACGCTGAGCCGCCCGAAGATCCGGCGGCCCTCGGGCACCACCCCGACGCCCCGGCGCGCCACCTGGTCGGGACTGCGCCCGGTCAGCACCTCGCCGTCGAGCCGGACCTCGCCGGCCCGCGGCGTGACCAGGCCGACGACCGCGTTGAGCAGGGTCGACTTCCCGGCCCCGTTGGGACCGAGCACCGCGACCACCTCGCGCTCGCCGGCGTGGAGGCTGACGCCCCGCAGCGCGGCGACGGCCTGGTACGAGACCGCCAGCTGCCGCACCTCCAGGAACGGCCCGCTCATCGCGCACCCCCGACACCCAGGTACGCCGCGTGCACCTGCGCGTCTCGTCGTACGTCGGCGGGGGCACCGTGCGCGATGACCGCGCCGTGGTCGAGCACGATGACCTCCTCGGCGAGGTCGAAGACCAGGTCGACGTTGTGCTCGATGAGGAGCACCCCGCACCCGCTGTCCTGCTGGATCCGGCGCAGCAGCGCGGTGAACCCGGCCAGCTCCAGGTCGTCGACCCCCGCGGCCGGCTCGTCGAGGAGCAGGAAGCGCGGGGCGAGGCCGAGGGCGCGGGCCATCCCGGCGGCGCGCTGCTCGGCGTACGGGAGCGCCGCGGCACGGACCTCGGCCACCCGGCGCAGGCCGGTGAGCCCGAGGATCCGCTGCATCTCGACGACCGCCGCCCGGCGGGAGCCGTCCCGTGAGAGCACCGCCGCCTCGACGTTCTCCCGGACCGAGAGCTCCGGGAAGAGCCGGGCGCTCTGGAACGTCCGGGCCAGGCCGGCCCGCGCCCGCCGCTGCGGTGACCAGCCGGTGATGTCCTCGCCGTCCAGGAACACCCGGCCCGAGGTGAGCGCGGCGAACCCGGTCAGCGCGTTGACCAGGGTGGTCTTTCCGGCGCCGTTGGGCCCGATCAGGCCGGTCCAGCGGCCGGGCTCGCAGCGCACCGAGACGTCGTCGAGGGCGTGGATGCCGGCGTAGTGCAGCGTCGCCGCCTCGGTCCACAGCCCGGCGCCGTCAGTCCACGAGGGCACGGGCGTTCTCGGTGGCGACGTTGGCGACGTGGTGGAAGGTCCCGCCCTCGGCCTCGAGCACGCGCACGTCCCAGTCGAAGTCCACGTGGTAGTCGGTGCCGAAGCTCATCGGCCCGACGATCGAGTCCTGGGTGCCGCGCTGCAGCGCCTTCGCCAGCTTCTTGCCGTCGGTCGTGCCGGCCGACTCCAGCGCCTTCGCGATCAGGTCGAAGGTCGACTGCCCGTAGACGAACGCGCCCGTCGGCGGCGCCTCGCCCACCTCCTTCTGGTACGTCGCCAGCAGCTCGTTGACCGCGGCGCTCGGGTCGTCGCCGTACCGCGAGGCCGGTGAGATCACGTAGAAGTCGGAGAGGTCCGGGAGCGCCTTGGTCCAGTAGTCGCCGTCCATCCCGAAGTTGGCCAGGACCGGCTGCTTCAGGCCGCCCTGGCGCGCCTGCAGCACCGCCATCGCGCCCCCGGGCGGGTAGGAGCAGAGCACCAGCGCGTCGAACGTCTTGCCCGCCGCCCGCGACACCTGCGACGGGATCGCCTGGTCGGAGTTCTGGAAGACGTCCGCGCCGGCGATGCTGCCGCCCAGCTCCCCGAACCGCTGCTTGAACGCGGCGCAGGTGTTCTTCGAGTAGTCCAGCGAGGTGTCGGTCAGGGTGTAGACGTTCTTCCAGCCGCGGGAGATGGCGTACTGGGCCAGCGCGGCGCCCTCGGTGGGGATGGACATGCCGAGGTTGAAGACCAGGTCACCGAGCCCGTTCGGGCCGAACCGTACGTCGGAGGCGCACGGCGCGAAGGAGACGACGCCGGCGTCCTGGGCGACGGTCGCCGCCGGGCCGCCGGTGGAGAAGTTGCAGGTGACGATGAGCAGGTCCGCCCCGGCCGCGATCAGCTTGGTCGCCGCGTTCGCGGACTCGGTGCTGTCGCTCTTGTCGTCGATGACCTTGAGCTCCACCTTCCGGCCGCCGATGCCGCCGTGCTCGTTCGCGCGGTCCACCGCGATCTCGAGGCTGTGGTAGACGGGCATGTCGAAGGAGGACATGAAGCCGGTCTTCGCGATGGCCGCGCCGATGACGATGGTGCCGTCGCCGGACGACGACCCGGTGTCGTCGCTCCCGCAGCCCGCCAGGGTGACCGCGAGGGTCACGGCGAGTCCCAGCCGGATTGCTCTGCTCATGACTGCTCCTCAGGAAGGGTGAGTGTCGTTCGAGGGGACTCGGTCGGCGTCGAGGAACTCCACGACGGCGCGGTTGAAGCGGTCGGGCAGCTCCCACATCACCCAGTGGCCGGCCTTCGGCAGCACCAGGAGCTCGCAGTCGGGCAGCGTCTTCGCGAACAGCAGGCACGAGTCGAACGGCGTCACCCGGTCGTCGAGGCCGAAGACGACGAGCGTCGGCTGGGTGAGCTCGTGCATGAAGCTGGTGACGTCGGTCAGCCGCTGCTTGCGCTGGGTGCTGAACAGGGCCAGCGTCTCGGGCTCGATGCTGGCCTCGAACCGCTCGTCGACCACGTCCTCGGTGAGCTGGTCCGGGTCGTGCAGCAGGCTCTGCAGGATCTCCTTCATCACCGCGCGCGAGGGCGGTCCGGGGTTGTAGTAGGTGAACATCCGCTTGAGCGCGTCCATCGGCACCGGGGTCATCACCGACCGCTGGATCCCGCCCGGCCCCATCAGGATCATCCGCCGCACCAGGTCCGGGTTGCGGTGCGCCATCAGGCAGGCGGCGCCGGCGCCGAGCGAGTTGCCGACCACGTCGACCCGCTCGATGCCGAGCGCGGTGACCGCCTCGGTCACGGCCTCGACGTACGTCGACGGGAAGACCTCGTCCTCGGGCAGCTCCACCTTCGAGCTCTCGCCGAACTGCGGGAAGTCGAAGGTGAGCACCCGGCGGCCGGCCGAGAGCGGGCCGATGTTGCGGCAGTAGTTCGACCAGCCGCTGGCACCCGGGCCACCGCCGTGGAGCAGCACCAGCACCGGCCGGTCGCCCTGCTCACCGGTGTCGTGGAAGTGCAGCTCGATGTCGCCGCAGACGGTGAGGCGGCGGCTGGAGGCGGCGCGGTCGGTCATGGTTCTCCTTCGTGGTCCGTACGTCGGGCGGGCGATCGCTCAGCTGATCTGGAAGCCGTCCTCGGAGCGGTGGCCCCACAGCGACGGCACGTCGTGGGTGGCCACCTCCCAGGTGTCGTCGTCGACGACGCGGCCGTCGGTGCCGTACTCGATCTGCACGCCGCCCGGCCCGGCGACGTAGAACGACGTCATCAGGTCGTTGCTGTGCTTGCCGACCGACTGCGGGATCGGCAGCCCGGCGTCGAGGCAGCGGTCGAGCGCGCGGCCGACGTCGTTGAGCTGGGCGGCCTCGAGGAGGAAGTGGTGCAGCCGGCGCTGCGGGACCTCGGCGCCGCCGTCGACCAGGGCCAGGCTGTGGTGCCGCGGGTTGCAGCGCAGGAAGGTCGCGTGCAGGCCCTCGGTGGTGACGATCCGGTCGGTCACGCGCATCCCGAGCAGCTCGACGTAGAAGTCGATCGTCTCCCGGTAGTGCTGGGTGACCAGCACCGCGTGGCCGAGCCCGAGGTCGCCGGTGACGAAGGACGCCGACCACGGCGACCGGAACGGCTCGCCCGTCGAGGCACCGCAGTACAGCTCGAGGCGGACGCCCTCCGGGTCGAGGATCCAGGCCAGCTGCCGGACCCCGCGAGCCGCCAGCTCCGCCGCCGTGGCCGGCTGCGCCCGGACTCCGCGCTCGGCCAGGCGCGCGACCAGGGCGGCCAGGGCGGTCTCGTCCTCGACCTCCCAGCCGAGGTAGGCGACGTCGTCGTCCTCGGACCGGGTCACCGCGATGCGCCAGGCCCGGTCGTCGACCCGGGCCAGCAGCCGCTCCTGGTCGTGCTGGACGACGTCGCACCCGACGAGGCCGAGCAGGTACGCCCAGGACGGGAGGTCGGTGCTGCCCAGGCCGAGGTAGCCGAGCTGCCGGATCCCGGGCACGAGCCCGGGTGAGCGGGGGGCTGTCATGGCGACGTCTCCTCTCAGGTGTCGGTGGGCACGAACTTCTCGGCGTGGACCCGGTGCGCCGCCATGCCCAGCGCCGTCAGCCGATCCGCCGCCGCCGCGACCATCCCGGGCGGTCCGCAGACGTAGGCCTCGGCGTCCGGCGCCAGCGGCTCCTCACCGAGCAGGGAGACCGGTGTGCCCCGGGTGGTCTCCTCGTCCGGCGGATCGCCCTCGGTGACCCCGATGCGCAGGGTCAGGCCGGGCATCCAGAACGCGCGCATCCGCAGCTCCGCGGCACCGAAGAGGTCCTCGCCGCTCTGGCAGGCGAAGCAGACCAGCACCGGCGGCTTCGGTCCGCGTCGCTCGCGCAGCTCGTCGACCATCGCCAGCACCGGCGCCAGCCCGGTCCCGCCGGCCACGAAGACGTGCTGGCCGGTGCCGCCGCGCAGCGAGAACCCGCCGAGCGGGTACTCGACCTCCAGCTCGTCGCCGGGCACGGCCCGCTCCAGGTAGGCCGACATCGCCCCGCCGGGAATGAGCTTCACGCAGAAGACCAGCTCGGGCAGCGCCCGCGCGGTGCCGGCCATCGAGTAGGACCGCCACTGGTCGGTGCCCGGGACCCGGAGCCGGGCGTACTGCCCGGCCGCGTGCACGACCGGCGGGATCTCGTCGGCGAGCTCGAGCCGCAGCTCGACGACCGTGCCCGAGACCTGCTGCACGCCGGTCACGACGGCGCGCAGCAGCGCGGGACGCTGGGAGGCGAGCCCCGAGTCGTAGCCGAGCTCGAAGGTCGCGTCGCCGTCGACCTCCGTGGAGCAGAGCAGCCGGGCACCGGCCTCCTGCTCGCTCGGCAGCAGCGAGAGCGTCCGTCCGGCGACGGTGCGGGTCGACCCGGAGAGCAGCGAGGCCAGGCAGGTGCCGCAGCTGCCGACCCGGCACTGCGAGGCCAGGAACACCTCGGCGGCCTCCGCGGCCTCGAGCACGGTCTGCCCGGGCTCGACCGGGAACTCGACGGCGTGGTCGTCCTCGAAGCGGAGCTTGACGGTGCGCGCGCCCTCAGGTCCTGCTCCGGTCACGGCGCCTGCCTACGCGTTCTTCGGCGTCGGATGGGCCTGCGGCGTCTGGTACCCGCGGGCGTAGCGCGAGACGATCTTGCGCCAGCCGACGATGACCGCGTCCATGCCGCACAGCTGCTCGTCGTCCCAGCCGGTACCGCCCTCGGCGTAGAAGTTCTCCATCGCCTCGCGGGCGAACAGGTCGTCGTCGTTGAAGGCACCGAGCGCGGCGTCGCGCCAGAGCTTGTCGTAGGCGTACTCGAAGTCGGTCCGCTCCGCGGGCGTGGGGCACGACTTGGCGACCACCGCCCAGTACTCGTGGTGCTCGTCGTCGATCGGGACGTACCACTCGTACTGCGCCAGCCCGTACGCCGGCCAGTGCTCGACCATCAGCACGCCGGGCAGGAAGATCGAGGTGCGCAGGCCCGGGATCTTGTTGGCGCCGCGGGCCTGGAGACCGAGCTTCTCCGAGCTCATCACCACGTCGTAGTCGCCGGAGTCCCACTCGTTGCGGATGCCCTTGGGGCCGTCGCCCTCGAAGGTGGTCAGCGCGTTCGGCCCGCGCGGCACCAGTCCCAGCGGCAGCGCGGTGTCCAGGGCGACCACGATCGGGCTGTCCCGGTGCAGCCAGTTGTGCCCGGGGTCGAAGCCGTTCTCCACGCCGAGCCGCCAGTTGGAGGCGACCGTCCGGCGGATGCCGAGCACCACCGCGTCGTCGTCGAGCAGGTGCGGCACCTGGTGGGGGTAGTCGGCGGGCAGCTTGGGTGGCAGGTCCTCGGCCAGGTCGGGCACCGGCTCGTACCCGTCGTCGCCGACGAAGACGTAGATGATCCCGTTCTTCTCCCGGACCGGGAAGGTCTGGAGCTTGACGTCACCGACGATCGGGTCGTCCGGCGCGGCCACGATGGTGACCAGCTTGCCGGTCTCCAGGTCGTAGGTGAAGCCGTGGTACCAGCAGGTCAGCGTGTCCTTGGTGAAGCAGGCCGGCCGGATCGACATCCGCACGCCGCGGTGCGCGCACTGGTCGCGCAGCGCGAAGACCTCGCCGTTCGCGCGGCGCAGGATGACCGGGATGCCGCAGACCTTGATGCCCTTGGCCTCGTCCTCGCCGAGCTCGCTGGAGAAGAACGCCGGGTACCAGTGGTTCATCAGCCCCCAGACCGCCTTGGTGTAGGGGTCGAACTGGCGGCGGGCGGCGCTCACCGGCTCGCTTCTTCTGGTCGCCGTCTCGCTCATGAGGGCTCCTCCGGATCGTCGCTCTGAGGTGTCCCGGCGGGTGTTCCTGGCCGGACGTGCCGATGCTAGGAAGCGCCCGGCGCGGGTCGCATTGGTCTGCGAGGCAGGGGCGGTTGCCCAATGGGGCGAGGCCGCTGCCCCTCCGGGTACCGCGGGCGCCGAAGGCCCCGGACCCGTGCCAGGGTCGGTCCGGAGGCGGGCGCGACGGCCCGCCGACGCGGGACGAGGAGGCGGGGTGGATCCGGTGCTGACGCTGGCGGCCGGCTTCGCGGCGGGCGCGGTCAACACCGCCGTCGGCTCCGGCAGCCTGGTCTCGTTCCCGCTGCTGATGGCCGGCGGGCTGAGCCCGGTCCACGCCAACATCGCCAACACGGTCGGGCTGGTGCCCGGCTCGCTGCTCGGCGCCTACGCCTACCGCGCCGAGGTGCCCCGCGGCGGTCACCGGTCGTTCGTGCCGCTCGCCGTCGCCGGCGGCCTGGCCGGCGCGTGCCTGCTCACCCGGCTGCCGGCGGCGGTCTTCGAGGCCGCAGTGCCGGTGATCGTGCTGGTCGCCTCGGTGCTGGTGCTCACCCAGCGGCAGGTCGCCGGGGCGCTCGACCGCGCACTCTCACCCCGGTCGCGGCGAGTCGGGGGCCGCGCCGGGGTGCTGGCGACGAGCGTGTACGGCGGCTACTTCAGCGCCGCGCAGGGCGTGCTGTTCACCGCGGTCCTGGGCCTGGTCGACGACGCCGGCGCGCAGGCCACCAACGCCCGCAAGAACCTGCTGCAGGCCCTGGTCAACACCGCCGCCGCGTCCGTCTTCGTGGTCAGCGCGCACGTCTCCTGGGCACCGGTGGCCCTGGTCGCGGCGGGCGGGCTGGCGGGAGCCCCGGTCGGCGCCGCCGCCGGCCGGCGGCTGTCGGCGCGGGCGCTGCGCACGCTGGTCGCCTTGGTCGGCCTGGCCACGGTGGTGCGGCTTGTCGTCTAGGTGCGGCCTGTCGAGGAAAGGAGCTGCGATGAGAGAGACACCCTGGGTCGCCACGGAGCTGGGCACCTTCGCCGGAGTCCCGCGCGCGACCGCGGAGAACCGGTGGCACGCCCGCGCGGCGATCGTCGGGCTGCCCTTCGACATGGGTACGAACCCGGCGCGGATCGGCTGCCGGCAGGGACCGGACCACATCCGGCGCAGCAGCAGCCCGGACCGGCGCTTCCTGGACCACTCCCCGCGGGACCTGCTGCGCGAGCTCGCCGTCGTCGACTTCGGCAACGTCGCGGTGGTGCCGAGCCGGGTGGAGGAGTCCTTCGCGCGGATCGAGGCCGCGGTCGGCGAGGTGCTGGCGACCGGCGCCGTCCCGGTCACCCTCGGCGGCGACGGGTCGGTGAGCCTGCCGGTGCTGCGCGCGGCGCACGCCCGGCTCGGTCCGCTCGCGGTCCTGCACGTGGACGCGCACACCGACGCCTTCGACGTGCCGGGCACCGGGCGGTACACGACCGCGACGACCTTCCTGCGCGCCGAGGAGGAGGGACTGCTCGCCACCGTCGTCCACGTCGGCGCCCGCGGCCTGGGGCTGGCGCCACGGGCCGAGGTGCTCGGCACCCGCGGCCTGCACCAGGTCATCACCACCGACGAGCTCTGCGCCGCCGGTCCCGCCGAGGTCGCGGCCCGGGTGCGGGAGGCCCTGGGCGACCGGCCGGCCTACCTGTGCTGGGACATGGACTTCTTCGACCCGGCCAGCGCGCCCGGGGTCGCGGCGCCCGAGTGGGGCGGCCCGGACACCCGGACCTGCCTGGACTTCCTGCGCGCCCTCGCGCCGCTGAGCCCGGTGGTCGCGGACATCAACACGGTGAGCCCGCCGCACGACAGCAGCGGCCTGACCGGCAACCTCGCGGCGCGCGTGGTGTTCGAGTGCCTGAACCTGATCGGCCCGCCGGTCAGGGCGGCGGAGCCAGCGGGACGTTCGTCCGGCGCCTGACCCGCCAGCGGCCGTCGGCGGCCTTGACGAAGACGTCGACGTAGGTGCTGGCAACCCGCCGACAAACATCGGGATCCTGCAAACAAACGCAGTGGGAACGCCCGTCAAACCCCTAGTCTCCGGACTACCTGGCTCGTGCGGCGCCAGAAGGGGGCAAGGTGCATCAGTTCGGCGAGATCCTCAGGCAGAAGAGGTCCGCTCGCGCATGGCGCCAGCGCGACCTGGTCGAGGCACTCGGAGGCGAGTTCGCCCGCTCGACGATCGCCAACGTGGAGGCCGGGCGCGAGCCGCCGACGGAGCGCCTCTGGCTCGCGATCGGCACCTGGCTCCCGGACTGGGTCGACGAGCTCGCGCCGGCGTACGCGGTCTCGCGCAGCGCCCCGCGGCGACGGACGCGGACCGGCACTGCCAACGGCGCGACACGCTCCGCCGCCGGCACCGTCGACCTGGAGAGCCACCCCGTCGGCGGGCCCTTCCGGATCGAGTCGCTGCAGTTCGTCTACACCTTCCGGCACAGCCACTCGCCCGAGGAGATCATCGAGATCCGCCGGGTGCGGGCGCTGCAGTCCGGTGCGGACGCGTACGGGCTGCGGTTCACCGCGACCAGCACCGACGACTTCAGCGTCGAGGAGGAGGCGCTCTGGGGCGGCTCGCTGTCGGCCTCGCTCTACCGCACCGTGGAGAACCGGGTGCACTACGTGCGCCGCTTCGAGTTCGGACGCAGCCTGCGCCGCGGCCAGACCCACGACTTCGCGGTGCGCTCGTGGGTCGAGCGCGACCCGAACCCGAGCACCGAGGTGCTCTTCTCGGTGACGCTGCCGACCGACCTGGCAGTGATCCACCTCAACTTCGCCGGCCCCGAGAAGCCGCGCGCCGTGTGGAGCTACGGCCCGCTGTTCACCGACGACCTGACACCGAAGACGCAGCAGAGCGCGGGCACCACGCTGCCGATGAGCGAGCTCGGCAACGTCACCCTCCGGGTCGACAAGCCCAACTCGGGCGCGCACTACGGCATCGGCTGGAGCTGGTGACGCTCATCGTCCTCAGCGGACGGTGAGCGGCACCGTCCGGCTGACGGAGCGGACGTAGCCACCGCTCGCGGCCACCACGACGCGCAGCGACAGCGGGCCTCGCGACGAGCCGCGCACCAGCGTCGAGAAGCGTCCGGTGGCGTCGATGCGCTTGGTCGTGATCGTCCGCCAGCCGAAGCCCGTCCAGTACTGGATGACCGCCCGGCGGCCGGAGGCGACCGGGCGCACCGTGCCGGAGAGCCGGACCGAGCGGCCGACCGCGACCGTGCGCGAGGAGAGCGCGACCGTCACCGCGCGCTGGCAGGCGATGCGGCGCGCCGCCGAGACCGAGCCGAGCAGGCCGTTGCCACCGGCCACGGCCAGGCGCACCTCGACCGCGGTGCGCGGCCGGAACCCGGTCACGCTCACGACGCCGGTCGGCAGCGTGCGCGCGCTCGCGCCGGTCCGGAACGGCGCGGTGGAGCCGGCCTTCCGGTACTGCAGCGCGACCAGCACCCCGCCGAGCGAAGCCCCCGTGTCCGCCCGGGTCAGCCGCCCGGCGACGGTGATCGGCTTCCCGAACGTCGCCACCGACGGGGCCTGGGTGAGCAGCAGCCGGGTCGGTGCCACCACCACGACCGTGCCGGTGAGAGCCTCGGTGCCGACGCCCTGGGCGTTGCGGGCCGCCACCGCGAACCGGTAGCCCGCGCCGGCGACCAGGCCGGGGAACGCCTGCCGGCGTGCGTCCGGTCCGGTCTCGACCGGCTGCTGCCGGACGCCCGCGAGGATCGGCACCACCACGTAGCCGGTGATCGCGGCACCGCCGTCGGAGACCGGCGGCGCCCAGGTGACGGCCGCACCGCCGGACGTCCCGCCGGCCGCGACCTGGGTGGGCGTTCCGGGCGGCGTCGCCGGGTCGGAGGGGCCGTCGCCGGACGTCACGGTGAGCACGAACGGACCGGCCGTCGCCGTCCCGGCCGGGTTGGTCGCGGTGACGTAGTAGGAGAAGGTGCCCGCCGCGGTCGGGGTGCCGGCGAGCAGCCCGGCCTCGGTGAGCGTCACGCCATCGGGCAGTGCCCCGACCAGCCCGAAGACGGGTGCCGGCGAGCCCGTCGAGGTGAAGGTGGTCGGCGCCAGCGCAGTGCCGACCTTCCCGGTGGCCGGTGGTGTTCCCGCCGGGACGGTGGGCCGGGACCGCACCACGACCGTGATCGCGTCGCCGGTGGCCGACCCGTTGTCGTCGGTAACCTTCACGTGGAAGGTGAACGACCCGGGTGCGGTCGGCGCGCCGGTCAGATGACCGGCCTCGCCCAGGACCAGGCCCGGCGGCAGCGCACCGGAGGCCACCGCGAACCGAGCCGTGCCGGTCGCGGTCGCGGTGAAGGTGAAGTCCACCGCGTCGCCGACGACGAGCGTGCCCGGCGGCACCCCCACTCCGAGGGTCGGCGGCGCGCCGAGAGTGACCGCCGCGGTACCGCTCTCCGCGTCGCCGGGCACCGGGGTCACCGGCGGGGTCTCCGGCTCGCCGGCGAACCGGTCGGCGACGTCGACGAACCGCACCACGTACGACGTCCCCGGCGCCACCACGAAGGTGACCTGGCCCAGCGCATCGGTGGCCGCGCTCCCGACCAGGGCACCGGACTCGTCGTACAGGCCGGCGAGGGCGTTCGGCACCGGGTCCCCGGCGGCGTCCGCGAGCGTGGCCGACACCCGGGCGATCGGCGCGAGGTGCAGCACGACCTCGTCACCGCCCGCGGTGAACGGGACCGACGGCGACGCCGTCGCGTCCTTGGCCGCGACCACGTCGAACGCGCCCGCACCGGTGTCGACCACGACAGAGCCGTCGTCGCCGGTGCGGACGACAGCCACCTGGTGACCGGCGGCATCGGTGACCACGACCCCGCTGCCGGCGACCGCGGCACCGCCGGCGTCGACGACCCGGATCGAGGTGTGCCGTGCCACGCCGGGACTCAGGTCGCCGAGGTCGGTGTCGGCGCCGACGTCGAAGACCTGGGCACTGTCACGGTCGGCTCCTCCGACCCAGGCGTCGCGCAGGCCGTCCTGCTGCGGTGTCAGGTGGACCCGGTAGGAGCCCGGCGGCACGGCCGGGACGGTGAAGGTGCCGTCGGCACCGGTGTTCGTCTCGAGCTGCACGTCCCCGGAGAGCACCACGTGGGTGCCTGCGAGCGGGTCGCCGGTGCCGGGGTCCACGACCCGGCCGGTCACCGTCGGGTCTGCCTCTGCGCTGCCCGTGGTGAGCAGGCCGACCACGCGCATCGCGGCCCGGAAGCCCTGGATCGCGCGCGGCACGCCGCCGCCCCGGTGACCGTTCAGGGCCCAGTCGACGGTGCCGGTGACCGGGTAGCCCGGCGCATCGACCGGAGACTTGTGCGAGGTGAGCAGCGCGGAGTGACCGTCCTCGCCCTTCCAGCCGGGTGCGTCGACGTTGTACACCGTGTGGATCTCGGCGTGGTCGCTGACGGTGCCGTCGGCGAACAGGCACTCGTCCGCGAGGTTCGTCACCGTCGCGACGCGGGCGCCCGTTTTCTCGAGCTCGTCGATCTCGTGACCCACCCGCTCCTTCTCGTTGAAGATCGCGTCGTAGCCCAGCGCCACGTTGATCGACGTCGGGAAGACACCCACTTGCAGCACCTTCCCCGCGGCGTCACCGAGGCCCGCCCAGATCGGATGGTCGTCGCCGTCGACCTTGCAGTGCCCACCCATCAGCTCGCTCCAGACGATCGAGGGGTGGATCGCGCCGTCGATGGTGGTGACGCTGGCGACCTTGATGGAACCGGTGCGCTTGCGGGCCCCGTTGGCCATCGCGAGCACCTCGTAGCCGCCGAGCGAGTGCCCGAAGAAGTTGAAGTACAGCTGCTCGCCGCGCTCCTGCTTCCAGCACGCGGCGTAATCCTCGAGCGCGTCGAGGAACCGGTCCGCGGTGTCGGTGTCCTTGCGCGAGACGTGCGTGATGATCTCTGTCCAGGTGCGCCCGCCCGAGTAGCTGCGTGGCGTGATCGCCGGTCCGCCGGACGCATAGCAGTTGACGTCGGCCCCCTCGTAGGAGAACTCGATGAGGTCCTTGCCGCCGGCACTCCGGCTGGCTCCCTGGTAGTAGCCCTTCGCGTTGAGGTAGGCGATCACGTTGCCCTGCGTGTCGGTCGGGTCGCCGTAGTACTTCTCGACGCAGGCGTTGGTGGCGGCCTGGTTCGAGAAGGCGTCCCGTCCAGCAACCGGGCAGCTGCTCGGCGCCGGGTCCGAGGCCAGGGCCTGGGAGGTGTCGAGCGAGGAGTTCAGGCCCATCGCGACCACGGCGACGTCGCGCCGCGGGCACTCGGTGTCGACGGTGAGCGTCCAGGGCTGGCTCTCGTTGCCGTCGCCGGCCAGGTTGTAGGCCCAGTAGCGCACGGTCATGCTGGACTGGCCCGCCGGGATCCGCAGCACCAGCGGCACCGCTAGCGTGGTCCGGGCGCCGGCCTCGCCGAACATCACCCGTGCGTAGTCACTGTCGGCGGGCACCTGGCCGACCACGTCCCGGGCGACCTCGCCGTCGCCGTCGGGGTCGACCGTCCAGGACTGAAGCCCGAAGTCGTCGCCGAAGTCGAAGGTGACGTCGATGGTGCGGGCCCCGCAGGTGTGCGGGCCTCCGTTCGAGGTGTGGTAGACGGGCGTGGCGGCCGGCTTGTTCTCCGTCTCGGGCAGCGGAGCGAGCCGGTGCACCATCGTCGGCTTGCCACCGATCACCGAGCTGATGACGAAATAGCGGTCGACCTCGGGGTCGATGCCTTGGAGCACCACCCGCTTCGGCCCCGGCGTCGAGGGCCCGGTGCCCGCGACGTAGTACTGGTGCACGTCGTCGGCGGGCACCTCGCGGTAGTCGCCCTCCAGCCCGGACCTGGTGAAGAACCGGTACGCCGTCGCGCCGGGAACCTCGTCGAAGGTGAGCAGGGCCTTGCCGTGGGCGCCCTTGAGCGCCTCGAACTGGGGCACCTCGCTGGTCGGCACCGCGCGGGGGTGCGCCGTGACCGTGGCACCGGGCGCGTCCTCGCCGGCGGACCGGGAGACGAAGGAGGAGCTCAGGTCGAGCGCACCGCTGACCTTCGGCACCAGGATGAAGTCGCGCGAGATCGTCTGGCCGGGATCGAGCCGGTCGGTGCCCAGCGACTCGGGCGAGAGCGGCTGCAGCACGAAGTTCTCGCGGCCCTGTGCCGTCAGGGCGACGTCGAGGTTGTAGACCGGCACGTCCGCGACGTTCTTCACGGTGATGGTGGCGTGGTACGGGTAGGCACCGACCCACTCCTGGAACGGGTTGTCGCGCTGGTCCCACATGCCGTACGCGGTGTCGTCGACGTCGACCGACAGCGTGATCGCCGAGGCACCCCAGACCTTGAGCGGCTTGGCGAGCTTGGCGGTCACCGAGACCGGGGTCCCGGTCGGCTCGAGCGTTCCGGCGTACGACGCGGTCAGGTCGTAGGAGCCCGCGGTGTCGCCGCGCACGATCCAGGAGACCGCGCTGCTCCCCCCGGCCGGGACGTCCGCGACCGGCATGGTCAGGCTCTGGTGGCTGGCCGTGGCGGGCAACGACATGCCGGCGGGCACGTTCAGGGTCGCCTGGCCGTGGCTGAACCGGAACGCGGCGTCGCCGGCCAGGTTCGTGACCTGCATGGTGACCTGGAAGTACTCCTTGAGCCAGGTCGCCGTCGCCGGGACGATCATCCACGCGAGGCCGGGTTGCCCGTCCGCCGCGATCGGCCGCGCACAGGCCTGGTACCCGTTGTCCAGGGTGGTGCAGGCGACGTCCTCGTGCTGCGGGCAGTCCGGCGTCACGCCGTCGAACGACGGGCACATCGCGAACGTGGACCCGCCCGACCCGGTCGCGTGGTAGCCGGACATCGTGGTGCTGGTCCCGTTGACCAGCAGCCGGACAGAGAACTGGACCACCTGCTGGTTCGCGGGGTCGTCGGTGTCGATGCCGGCGGCCTCGACCTGGTCCGGCGTGAGCCGCTCCGAGGTCAGCACGGCCGAGGCGACGTTGCCGCTCTCCAGCACCACCACCGCCTCGCCGGCCCCGGCCGAGACGTTGGCCGACACCTTCCGCGGCAGGTAACCCGGCTTGGCGACGTACACGGTCTGGAACCCGTCGGGCAGGCCGAACAGCCGCCCGACCCCGTCGGCTCCGGAGACCGCGGAGGCGCGCTGCCCGTCGGGCAGCTGCACGAACAGGTCGGCGCCCGGGATCACCGCGCCGCTGCCGGTGCGCACCTCGACCGCGAGCCCGCCGTCGGCCGGCTGCGGGTCGAGGACGGTGACGACGACCTCGTCGGACTCGGTGGCCGCGCCGGCGTACACGGTGAGCCGGGCGTGGTAGGTCCCGGCCGCGGCGTAGGTGTGCGTCGCGGTCACCGCGTCGACGTGGGTCGAGCCGTCGCCGAAGTCCCAGCTGTACCGGCTGATGCCGGCCTGCGGACGGCTGGCGGAGGCGTCGAGGACGACCCGGTCGCCCTTCTGGACCACCAGGTCGTCGCCGGCGTGGGCGGCGAGCGGCTCGTCGAGGGCGACCGTCACCGTGGCGAACCGGACCACCGTGGCGCGGCCGTCGTCGATCGCGGTCCGGACGAGGTAGGTACCCCCGGCCTGGTAGCGGTGCGTGACCGGCTCGGTCGGCAGCGTGCCGGTGACCGCGGCGGTGCCGTCGCCGAAGTTCACGTTGTAGTGCAGCGTGTCGCCGTCCGGGTCGGTCGCGGCGAGGCTGGTGGTCACGTCGAGCGGAGCGGTGCCGCTGACCGGGTCGGTGCTGACCTGGACGGTCGGTGCGGTGTTCCCCGGCGGCGGGGTGGTTTCGTGCGGGGCGACCGTGATCCGCAGCTGGCGGCTGGTCTGGCCGCCGCCGTCGATGCTCGCGGTCACCAGGGCATAGTGGGTGCTCGTGTAGGACCCGGTGTGGTCGTAGACGTGGCTGAGCGGCAGGGTGGCGTAGGGGCTCGACACCGTCGTCGTCTCCACCAGGCTGCCGTCGCCCCAGTCCACGGTGATCGTGACGTCGCGGTCCTGGGTGTCCGAGGTCGTGGCGGAGAGCCGGGCCGTGAACGGAGCCCGCCCGGACACGGCGATCGGGGTCAGGGTGAGCGGCGGGTTCACGCTGTCCACGAGCACCGGGACCGGCCGGAAGCCATACCAGTGCTCGGTCCCGAACCGGTCCTTCCAGGTGGCGCTCCAGCTCACCGCAGCGGCCCCGGAGGTGAGGTCGCCGACGGGGATCGTGCCGCGCCACTGCCCGTCCACCGGGTCCGGGTGGTCCAGCGTGAGCGTGGCCGAGTCCGCGGACGTGCCGAGGACCGCCACGACCTGGGTGAGCGCCAGACCCGCGGTCGGCGCAAACTCGAACTCGGCGGCTCCGGCCAGGGTGGTCGCGCGCGCCGGCGCGACCGGCGTGCCCGGCATCCGGCGGTCGACGGCCAGGTCCACCTGCCCGGTGTCGCTGGCACCGCCGGGCGCGGTCGCGGTCACCACGAAGTGGTAGAGGCCGTCCGGCACCGGGACGCCGCGGTTGTCGCGGCCGTCCCAGGTCATCCCGTCGCCGCCGTACCAGGGGCTCGGGCAGGTCGGCGCGAGGTCGCGCTGCGCCACGTCGAGGGAGCGCACCAGGGCGCCCGCCGCGTCCGTGATCGTCTGGGTGACCCGGGCGACGCCGTCGCCGAGGACGCACGAGTCGAGGTCGATGTCGTCCTCGAAGTCCTCGCCGCCCGGCGAGAAGGAGCGGGCCACGTACCCCGGGAAGGAGACCTGGGGCGTCCCCGGATCGAGGACGAGGGTGCCGCGCGGGACGTAGTAGCTGTGCGCCAGTGAGAAGGAGTCGTACCAGCCGACCGAGACCTGCACCGTACGACGACCCACGCCGCAGCTCGCGACGGGCAGCGTGCCCCGCCAGGCGTCCGAGGCGGCGTCCTTGGTCAGCACCAGCGAGCAGGTGGACGTGGTGGCGGTGTCCCGGGTGGCCAGCAGGTCCACGCGGGCCGAGCGGACGTCGATGCCGGCGAGCGGGGTGAGGACCACGTCGACCGGGGCGGCCACGTGCTGGCCGTCGAACACCGGCGTCACCTCCACCGGCACCCGCCGGTCGAGCACCACCACGACCGAGGTCTTGGTGTCCGCGAGGCCGTCGCCGTCGGTCGCCGTGACCCGGAACCGGTACTGCCCCTCCGGCGCCGGTGCGCCGCCGGCATCCTTGCCGTCCCACTCGCTCGTGCTGAAGAACGACCCCGCCCGGCGGTCCTCGTCGACGAGGGTGCGCACCACGGCCCCGGCCGTGTCGAGCACCTCCACGCGCACCCGCACGAGGTCGCCGGCGGTGGCGTCGGCCACCCGGTACTGGACAGGCACGGTGTCCTCGCTGCCATCGCCGTTCGGGGAGAAGGTGCGCCGGTTCTGGGTGCCCAGCGTGACCACCGGCGCGACCACCGGGTTGGCCAGCGTGACCGGGACCGGGGAGGTGAGGCTGAACCGGAAGCGGTGCTGCGCGTCCTGCCAGCTCACCAGCGCGCGGACGTTGCGGGGCCCGTCGCCGCACCCGGCGTTGACGGTGTCCAGCGGTGCGCGGAACACGCCGTCGAGGTCGGCCGCATAGACGGTCGCCGAGGAGCAGCCGTCGACCCCGGAGAGCGGGTCGAGCCGGAAGGACACCGACGAGACCGTCGCTCCCACGGCGGGCTTGAACCCGAACTGCGCGGCGCGCAGGACGGTCGCGCCGGCCGCCGGCTCGACCACCGCGCCCGGCTCGTCGCCGGCCACCTGCACCGGCGCGGTCACGGTGTCGGAGAGCCCGCCGGCGTCGGTGAGGGTCACCTCGACGGTGTAGCTGCCGTCGAGGACCACGGCGCCCCCGGCGTCGCGACCGTCCCAGGTGACCTGCCCTGCCGACGGATCGTTCGCGCAGTAGTAGGCGTAGCTCTGCGGCGTGACCTGGACCGGCTCGAAGGTCCGGACCGCGGTACCGCCGGCGGCGAGGATGCGGATGCGCGCCGAGAGCGCGCCGCCGTCGGCCGAGTCCACCGCGCATGGACGGATCGTCGTCGTCCGGTAGAAGTCGTACGGCGCACGCGGCTGCACCAGCGCCTGGCTCACGTACGGCGTGACGGCGACCGGCGCCAGCCGGACGCGGATCTTGCGGACCTCCTGGTAGGTCCGGCTGAACCCGGACTCGTCGACCCAGTTCACCTGCAGGGAGAGGTCGATCACCTCGGGCGAGCCGGGGCAGGTCGCGGCGTCGACGTGGATGCGGTAGTGGCCGTCCGGGTCGGCCGTGGGCGCATCGCCGTAGTAGCAGGCGCCCTGGGCCCACACGTCGGTGATCTCCCGGGTGCCGTCCGGTGCGAAGTCGACGTCGAAGGTCGCCGGCTGGTCCCCGGTGGCCGGGCTGACGAAGTGGCCGGGGACGTCGCTGCCGTCGACGACGGTGACCCCGGTCGTGGTCACCGCGTAGCGCAGGTCGCCGTCCTCCAGCGCTGCCTCGAGCACGTAGGTCCCCGGACTCAGGGCGACACCGTCGGCGTCGCGACCGTCCCAGGTGATGTCGAGCGCGCAGCCGTACCACGGCTGCCAGGCCTGCGTCGGCGTGACGTTGCCGGCGAAGAGCTCACGGACGACCTCCTGGCCGCTGAGGACCCGCAGCCGGACGAACCGCTGGGCGACCACGAGCGCGGGGTCGTCGACGCAGACTGAGAGCGTGACGGTGTCCTGCACCCCGTCGCCGTCCGGCGAGATCTGGTAGTCCGACGCGCTGATGCCGACCGTAGGGCGCCCGACCGTCCACCGCAGGGGTGGCGGCGAGTAGGGCTCGTGGAGCTGACCGAAGCGGTCACGCCACTCCACCGTGACGTGGAGCGTGACGGTCCCGCTGCACGCGGAGACGTCGAGGTCGGCGACCGCGGAGCCGTCGTACGCGATGTCGGCGTCGGACTCGACCTGGCAGGCGGATCCGAAGTCGCCGACCAGGGCGTGCACGGAGTCGAGGTCGGTGCCGTCGTAGGGCGTGAACACCAGGTGCACCTGGTCGGGCAGGTGCGCGCCGTCGTACGGGGCCTGCAGGTAGCCGGGCGCCGAGCGCCGGACCGCGATCGGCCGGGTGCTGCTCAGCTCGCTGCCGTCGCCGAGGCGCGCGACCACCTCGAGGGTGTAGTCGCCGTCGCCCACGTGCTCGCCGTTCTCGTCGGTGCCGTCCCAGGTCGTCCCGGGGCAGGCGCCGTACCACTCGGCGTCGGTCACGTCGGGGTCCCGGGACCCGTCGGCGATCACCGCGACCACGTCACCGCCGGCGTCGAGGACGCGCGCGGTCACCTGCACCGCCGCGTCGCTGCCCGGGGTGAACACGCACCACGCGGGCGCGAGGACGTCCTCGTAGCCGTCACCGTCGGGCGAGAACTCCTGCGGGCCGTTGACCGACACGTGCGCGCTCACCCCGGCGCGGCGGCTGAGCGCCACGTGGGCGAGCCCGAACTCGTCGGTCCACCGAGCCCGGGCGCGCACGCTGAGGTCGGCGCCGGTCCCCGGGCACACGGCCGCGGACGGCGTGCCCCGCCAGGTCCCGTCCGGACCTGCGGGGGCATCCACCACGCACACCTCGTCGCCGGCGGCGTTCTGCACGACGATGTCGACCGAGGTCGTCGTGAAGCCCGCCGTCGGCGCGTAGACGACCTCGTCGCCGAGGGCGAAGGGCTGGTCGGTCCCCGGGGTGGTGATGCGGCCGGCCGCGCGCCGGTCGACCACGATCTCGAGGGACTTGGTGAAGCTGGTGGTGTCGCCGCTCGCGCTGAGCCTGAGGGTGTAGCGGCCGTCGGGCACGGGGGTCCCGTCGCCGTCGGTACCGTCCCACGCCACGCTCCCGAGGCACTCGTGCTCGGCGACGGACCGCGGGGCGTCCGGCCCGGACGTGTCGTCGTTCTGCGCGTAGACGACCGTGCCGGTCGCATCGAGGATCCGCACCCGGCGGTCCAGCCAGCTCGAGGTCGGGTCGACCGCGCACCAGGAACCGGACAGCGAGTCGTCGTTGCCGTCACCGTCCGGGGAGAAGACCCGGGCACCGTCGTAGCTGATCCCAGTCTCGACACCCGCGGGCCCGAGCGTGCGCCAGTGCTCGCCGCCGAGGACGTCGAGCCACCTCACGCCGGCCATCAGGTAGGAGCCGGCCGTGATCGGGCACTCGGGCTCGGTCGGCGTGGCCGACCAGGTCCCGTCCGGCTGCGTCGTCCCGTCGAGGTCGCAGCTCTCGTCGCCGCCGTAGACGCTGAACATGACCTCCTGGACCTGTAGCCCGGCCGTCGGCCGCAGCACGACGGGCGTGCCGGACACGAGGGTCTGCCCGGGGCCGGGCGCGACGATCGCGCCGGGAGCTCTGTTGTCGATCGCCAGGTCGAGACGCGCCTCGGACGGCGGGTCGACGGGATCGTCGACGGTGAGCACCGCCTGGTAGCGGCCCTCGGGCGCGACGTGGCCCTGGTCGTCGCGGCCGTCCCACTCGGCGTAGCCGTCGTCGCCGCCGTACCAGGGGCTGCAGTACTGCGTCGTGCCGATCTTCTCGTCCGGGAGCTGCCGGACCGAGCCGCCGTGCGCGTCCACGATCTCGACACTGGCCGTCGCGGTGCCCGCGTTGGCGCTCACCGCGCAGAAGCTCAGCTCTGCGGTCTCGTCGTAGCCGTCGCCGTCGGGCGAGAACGCGACCGGCGTGCTGACGATGACCGCCCGGAGCGGACGCGCCGGCGCGTGCACCGCGACCGAGGTGAGATAGCTGTGCGACTCCCCGCGGACGTCGGTCCAGGAGACCTCGGCACCGGCGTGGAGCGCGCCCTCGCCGCACGAGGACGTGTTCAGGTCGGCGCGCCAGTCCCCCGCCTGCAGGACACCGTCCTCGCTGCACACCCACTCCGACTCGCCGGGCCCGACGCCGAAGCCGACCGCGTCGATGGTGAAGCCCGCCGCCGGGTGGAGCACGAACGTGGTGGTGCCGTCGACGAGACTGCCGGCCGTCGGCCGGGTGAGGGTGCCGGGCACCCGGGTGTCCACGTGCACCGCGAGGGTCTGCTCGAGCGGAGCGGTTGCAGACTGGGTGCGCGCCCGCACCGTGTAGTCGGCGTCCGGCACGACGGTGCCGGCCTGGTTCTTGCCGTCCCAGGTCGCCCCGTAGCAGTCGCCGGCCTCCTCCGGCGTGCCGGTCGGCGCGAGCGTGCGGATGACCGCCGCGGTCCCGTCGAGGACCTCGACGGTGACCGGCGCGAGCGGGTCGGGACAGATCTCGAGGGTGAGGGTGTCCTCGTTGCCGTCGCCGTTCGGCGAGAACGTCGAGGACTCCAGCGGGCTCACGGTGAGCTGAGGCGTCGCAGCGGCGGCCGGGACCGCGGCCAGGCCTCCGGCGAGCAGTGCCGTCGGGAGGACGGCCGCCGCGAGGACCCCGGTCGTGCGCGTGCCGAGCCGGGTCATCGGGGCTCCCCCTGCGCGGGCTGCTTCGGGCGGGGGCAGGTGAACTTGCCGGCGCCGATCTCGGCGACCTTCCAGACCCCGCCGTCCTTCACCATCCTCGCGGTGACGGCGAACGGGCCGGGCCGGTCCTTGCGGACCGTCTTGCCGGTCCGGGTGTCGTAGACGACTGTCTTCAGCGTCAGGCAGTCCTCGACCGTGGCCTCCTTGCCGGAGGCGAGGTCGACGACGCTGGCCTGGTGGGCGTACCGGCCACGCACCCCCTGGCGGCTACGCGCCCGCGCGTCCACCAGCGACCGGACGCGGTCGAGCTCGGGTGCGACCAGGACCGCGCCGAGCGCCTTCGCGTCCCTCCGCGGCGGGTTGAGTGCCGTGACGTACGCCGACCAGTAGCCCTCGTACGCCGAGGTCACCGCAGCCCGGGCTGCCGCCCCCGGCGTCCTCGTGGTGGGCGACCTGTCAGCGTCACCCCCACGCGATGCGACGAGGCCCCCGACCAGGACCAGGACCACCAGTGCCGACGCCGAGAACAGCACGACCGACCTACGCACGAACCACCCCACGGATCCGACCGAACCCCACCCCGGGCCGGAATATAGGACCCGGGGGCGGCCGCCCGTCGTGTTTGTTCGCTGGGCGGCGACCAGTCCGCGACAAACCTCGTCGGCTTGGGCGGAATTGCCCCACTCGTCACGCGGCGGCCTGACTAGGCCAGGCAGGCAGAGGATTGGTCGAGGCGGTCACTACACTGACGCACGTCTCGCCCCGGTAGCTCAGTGGATAGAGCAGCCGCCTCCTAAGCGAAAGGTCGCGAGTTCGACTCTCGCCCGGGGCACCCTCGCGTAAGCAACGCGGCCTCGGTCACGTCTACCGCGCGTGACCGCGCTCGCCTCGTACTTCACCCTCCCCGGGGAGTCGACCCACCACCTCCTCGGCACGATCCACCTGACCGTGCGCACCCCGCGCCCTTCCGGGCCGCACCCGGTCGTGGTGCTCCGGTACGGCGAGCGAGGGTCCGGGTTCACCGACGCCACGACGGCCGCGCTCGCGCTGACGGCCGCCGGGTTCGCGACGGTGCTCTTCGGGTCCGAGCCGCCGGCCGTGGAGCAGGAGCAGGAACGGCCCGCCGATCCGCTCGACGACTGGTACGCGGTGCTGCCCTGGGTGGCCGGCCATCCCGCCGTACGGGAGGACGCGGTGGCGGCCTGGGGCGCGGGCGCCGACGCGCACGACGTACGGGAGCTGCTCATCGCCGGAGCCGTCCGCCTCGCGGTGCCGGTGACGCCCAGCGACCGGCGCGGGATGCTGCGCCGCCTGGTCGCGCGCGCCCGGCGAGAGGACGCCCTCGCGCCCCAGGGGCATCCGGAGGTGCTCCTCCCCGGCCAGATCGCGCTCCTGCGCGAGCACCTCCATCCCTAGCCACCCCCGGTTTGGCACGTCCGAGCTCGTCGGTGTTTACTGATAAGGCAAGCCTTACCTATCTTCAGGGGACACTGTGCTCGGCAACTACCTCATCGGCCTCCGCGAGGGCCTGGAGGCGTCGCTGGTGGTCGTGATCCTGATCGCCTCCCTCGTCAGGAGCGACCGGACCCACCTGCTCCCCCGGATCTGGACCGGCATCGCGGTCGCGGTCGCGGTCTCGCTCGGCTTCGGCGCACTGCTCACCTGGGGTCCGCGCCGGCTCACCTTCCAGACCCAGGAGGCCCTGGGCGGCACGCTCTCGATCCTCGCCGTCGGCTTCGTCACCTGGATGGTCTTCTGGATGGCGAGCCACGCCCGCGGCCTGTCCGGTGAGCTGCGCGGGAAGATCGACGCCGCCGCCGACGCGAGCTGGGGCAGCCTGGTCGTCATCGCGGCGCTCGCGGTCGGACGGGAAGGTCTCGAGACAGCCCTGTTCCTCTGGTCCGCCACCGAGGCCACCCGCGGCGACGGCTCCACCACCGCCCCGCTGGCCGGGGCGTTGCTCGGCATCCTCACCGCCGTCGCGATGGGCTACGCCTTCTACCGCGGCGTCCTCCGGATCAACCTGTCGGTGTTCTTCACCTGGACCGGCGCGCTGCTCATCGTGATCGCCGGCGGCGTGCTCGCCTACGGCTTCCACGACCTGCAGGAGGCCGGGGTGCTGCCCGGCCTCGACGACAAGGCCTTCGACATCAGCGGCACCCTGGACCCGAGCTCCTGGCTCGGCACGCTGCTCAAGGGCACCGTGAACTTCCAGCCCGACCCGACCTGGCTGCAGGTCCTCGTCTGGTCCGTCTACCTCGTGCCGACGATGACGGTCTTCCTGCTGCGCGCCCGCAGCCGCACTCCCGTCACCTCCCACTGAAAGGCATCTCGTGAAGCTCCCCTCCCTGGTCGCTGCCTGCGCCCTGCTCGCGCTGCCCCTGAGCGCCTGCAGCCTGACCGAGTCCAACGACGACGACCCGAAGGCGGGCGGCCCGATCTCGGTCGCCTCCTCCGACGACGCCTGCAAGGTCTCGACGAGGAAGGCCGAGTCCGGGACGCTGACGTTCCGGGTGAAGAACACCGGCAGCAAGGTCACCGAGTTCTACCTGTACGGCGAGGACGGGCTGCGCATCGTCGGCGAGGTCGAGAACGTCGGGCCCGGCCTGACCCGCGACCTGGTGCTGACCGCGCAGCCCGGGACGTACGTCACCGCGTGCAAGCCGGGCATGGTCGGCAAGGGCATTCGGGCGGCGTTCACGGTCAGTGACTCCGGCAAGGACACCGCGGTCACCGGCGTGGACCAGGCCACCATCGACACCGCGCTCGGCCAGTACGCGTCGTACGTGAAGGACCAGGCGGGCCAGCTCGTCACCGCCACCCGGGAATTCGTCACCGCCTACAAGGCCGGCGACGACGACCGGGCACGCACGCTCTTCCCGGCCGCGCGATTCCACTGGGAGGCGATCGAGACCGTCGCGGAGTCCTTCGGCGACCTCGACCCGAGGACCGACCTGCGTGAGGCCGACCTCGAGCCCGGGCAGCGGTGGACCGGCTGGCACCGGATCGAGAAGGACCTGTGGCCGCCGGCGTCGGGCTACCGGGGTCTCTCGACGCGCGACCGCGCGACGTACGCCGACGACCTGATGGCCAACGTCACCACGCTGCACACGCGGGTGCAGACGCTGACCTACACCGTCGACCAGGTCAGCAACGGCTCCAAGGGCCTGCTCGACGAGGTCGCCACCGGCAAGATCACCGGCGAGGAGGACATCTGGTCGCACACCGACCTGTGGGACTTCCAGGCCAACGTGGTCGGCGCGAAGGTCGCCTACGAGACCCTCAAGCCGCTGCTGGACGTCAAGGACAAGGCACTCTCGACCACGATCGGCGCCCGGTTCACCGCGCTGCAGGCGCTGCTCGACCGGTACAAGAAGGGCGATGGCTTCGTCTTCTACGACACCGTCGACGAGGCCGGGCGCAAGCAGCTCTCCGACGCGGTCAGCGCGCTCGCCGAGCCGCTGTCCAAGATGACCGGGGCGCTGACCCTGTGACCGTCTCGCGCCGGCAGGTCCTCGGCGCGGGCGCGGCCGGGCTGGCCGCCGGGGCCGCCGCGGTCGGGGGCTTCGAGCTGGCCCAGGCTGCCTCCGCCTCGGACCCGGCCCCCGATCCCGCGCTCGCCTACGACTTCCACGGCGAGCACCAGGCCGGCATCGTCACGCCCGCCCAGGACCGGCTGCACTTCGCTGCGTTCGACGTCACCACGTCCTCGCGCGACGAACTGGTCGCCCTCCTGCGGGCATGGACCTCGGCCGCGGCGGCGATGACGGCGGGCCGCCCGGTGGGTGCCGGCACGGTGGGCAGCTACGACTCCCCGCCGGCCGACACCGGCGAGGCGCTCGGGCTGCCGGCCTCGGGGCTGACGCTGACGTTCGGCTTCGGTCCGTCCCTGTTCACCCGCTTCGGACTCTCCTCGCGCAAGCCCGCGGCCCTGGAACCGCTGCCGCACTTCCCCGCCGACAACCTCGACCCGGCCCGCAGCGACGGCGACCTCTGCGTCCAGGCCTGCGCGAACGACCCCCAGGTGGCGGTGCACGCGATCCGCAACCTGGCACGGATCGGCTTCGGGACCGTGGCGATGCGCTGGAACCAGCTGGGCTTCGGCCGTACGTCGTCGACCTCGACCTCCCAGGCGACCCCGCGCAACCTGATGGGCTTCAAGGACGGCACCGCGAACCTGCGCGCCGAGGACACCGCGGACATCGCCCGCTTCGTCTGGGTCGGGCCCGAGGACGACCCGAAGGCCGAGTGGCTCGCCGGCGGCTCCTACCTGGTGGCGCGGCGGATCAACATCGCCATCGAGCCCTGGGACCGCACCTCTCTGCGCGAGCAGGAGAACCTGATCGGCCGCGAGCGCGCCCACGGTGCCCCGCTGTCCGGCGGCACCGAGTTCACCGAGCTCGACCTGGACATGAAGGGCAGCACCGGCCCGATCATCCCGATGAACGCGCACGTCCGGCTGGCGCACCCGACGCAGAACGACGGCACCAGGATGCTGCGCCGCGGCTACAACTTCACCGACGGCACCGACACCCTCGGCCGCCTCGACGCCGGCCTCTTCTTCCTCGCCTACGTCCGCGACCCGGGGCGCCACTACGTCCCGATGCAGAACAAGCTCTCCGCGCACGACGGCCTCATGGAGTACCTCCAGCACACCGGCTCGGGCCTCTGGGCAGTCCCCCCGGGGGTCAGGCGGGGCGAGTACGTCGGCCAGGCGCTCTTCGCGTAGGTCTGCCGGTTTCCCAAGGGAACATGTGAAACCGGCACTTCCGATCTGAAGTTTCGCCAGTTCGGAGCAGTTTCCCCACTTCCCTCGGGAAACCGCGCACCCTCAGACGACCTCGAATCGAATCCCCGCGCGCTCCAGCCGCTCGGTGAGCGCGTCCCCCATGGCCACCGCGGTGGTCACCTGGCCCGCGACCTTCGGGTTGTCGTCGTACGCCAGGGAGAGGGCGGACTCGGCGAGCATCTTGGCCGTCTCGGTGTAGCCCGGGTCGCCGCCGGAGACGCGGGTGTGCACGGACTTCCCGCCCCCGGAGCCGACGAAGTCGACGGTGAACCAGGATTTCGCGCGCCGCGACTCCGAGGGACCCTCGCCCTGCGGCACCCGCTTCTTCAGGGCCTCGCGCACCGGCTTGACCTGCGCGGCCACGGCCAGCGCGCCGACCCCGAGCGCCCCGCCGACGGTGTAGCGCAGCGTCTTCAGCCCGGCGTAGTGGCCGTAGGAGAACTTCGGCCCGTACGCCGACAGCGCGGCCGCCGAGCGCAGCACGATCTGCGGGTCGATGGTGGGCAGCGGCAGCAGCCAGTAGCCGAGCTCGGAGTCCCGGGCCGGGCGGCCGGTGGCGCTCTTGACCGAGCGTCCGTCCGAGGGACGGCCCTCGACACGGCGCCGCTCCTCGAAGGCCTGCTTCATCTGCCGGGCCCGCGAGAAGGCACCCATCGCGGAGTGGAAGGTGCCGCCGGAGAACTGGGCCGCGCTGCGCACCACGCCGCGCACCGAGATCGGCTCGCCTCCGGGCAGGTGCTTGACGGTGAAGTACGCGCCGAGGTCGTGCGGGATCGAGTCGAACCCGCAGGCGTGCACGATCCGGGCGCCGCTGGCGACGGCGGTCTCGTGGTACTTCAGGTACATCCGGTCGACGAACTCGGGCTCGCCGGTCAGGTCGACGTAGTCGGTGCCGTGCTTCGCGCACGCCGCGACCAGCGGTTCGCCGTACGCGAGGTAGGGACCGACGGTGGTGATGACCACCCGCGCCCGCGAGGCGACGTCGTCGATCGAGGACGGGTCGGCGACGTCGGCGTGCAGCAGCGCCAGCGAGGAGAGGGCGGGGTCGATCGCCGTCAGCTGGCGCCGTACCTCCTCGAGCTTCGCGGTGTTTCGGCCGGCGAGCGCCCAGCGGCATCCCGGCGGTGCGTGCGCGGCCAGGTACTCCGCGGTCAGCTCGCCGGTGAACCCGGTCGCGCCGAACAGGACAATGTCGAACTCGCGCTCGGGGGCGGCGGGTGCGGCCTTCTTGGCGGCCCGCTTGCGGGCGGGCTTCTCGGCGGCTTCGTCGACGGGCTCGTCGGGCATGGCGCGCTCCTGGATCTCGGGGAGGGGAACCAATCGCAGCCTACCCACGTCCGATCCGCATGCGCCTCGTCGAGAAGCTCCTCCTGGGCGGCGGAGTCGCCGGCACCGCCACCGCCCTCGGCATCGCGGTCGCCGGTCTCGCCACCACCACCGCCGTCGTGGTCACCGGGCCGCTGGCCGCGCCCGCCGGCGCGGAAGCCCTCAAGCCGTTCGCCGGCTGCGACCAGCTCCGCGACTGGTACGTCGGCCGCGCGCTGCGCGAGGTCGGCCCGTGGGGCTGGGGCGGCGGCCGGCTCTACGCGTACGACGGCCTCGAGCGCAGCGGCACCATGGACCTCGCGACCGGCGTGCCGGTGCCTGCCGCCGCGCCCGGTTCGGCGCCTGTGGCCGGGTCCACGTCGGTCGCCGAGCAGGCCGGCACCGAGACCGGCACCAACGTCCAGGAGGCCGGCGTCGACGAGCCGGACATCGCCAAGTCCGACGGCAAGCGGGTCGTCCGGATCGTCAATGGCAACGACGGCCGCGGCACGCTCGTGGTCAGCGACGTCACCGGCACCCGGCCGGTCGAGCTCGGCCGGCTGGCCCTGCCCGAGGACGCGACGTACGGCGCCGAGCTGCTGCTCTCCGGGGACCACGCCCTGGTGGTGACCACCGGCGGGGGCGTGGTCTACCCGATGGGTGATGTCATCTACGACGGGCCGATGCGGCCCGGACCGAGCGGCAGCAAGCTCCTCGACGTCGACCTCGCCGACCCGGCACATCCTCGGCTCGCGCACGCCGAGAACTACGACGGCACGATCGTCTCCGCGCGGCTGTACGGCGACACCGTCCGGGTGGTCACCTCGACGCCGCGGCCCGACCTGCCGTTCACCTACCCGGAGAAGGGCATCTCCGAGCAGACCGCGAAGGCGCGCAACCAGGCCGCCGTCCGGCAGACCACGATCGAGGACTGGCTGCCGAGCGTGACCGTCAACGGCCTGCGCACCCCGCTGGTCTCCTGCGACCAGGTGCTGCACCCACCGACGCCCGGCGGCCTCGAGACCCTCACGGTGACCACCTTCCCGGCTGACGACGCCGAGGACCGCTCGGCGGTCGCGGTCACCGCCGACGGGCAGGTCGTCTACTCCGCCACGGACCGGCTCTACGTGGCCACCGTGCGGATGGACCAGCCCGACCAGCCGAACCCCGGGATCGCGCGCGACCGGGTGCTGGTCGCGCCGCTGGACGTGAAGACCGACGTGCACGCCTTCGCCCTCGACGGTCGGCGCACGACGTACGTGGCCTCGGGGACCGTGGACGGGTCGGTGCGGGACCGCTGGTCGATGGACTCGTACGACGGTGTGCTGCGGGTGGCCTGGACGCGGGACCGTTGGACGAAGGCGGGACGCGAGCACGTGCGCAACGGCCTGACCACCTTCACCGAGGAGGGCGGGCGGCTGGTGCCGCGAGGCGAGGTCGGCGACCTCGGCATCGACGAGAACCTGCAGTCGGTGCGCTGGTTCGACGACCTGGCGGTTCTGGTGACCTTCCGGCAGATGGACCCGCTGTACACCGTCGACCTGCGCGACCCGGCCCACCCGCGGACCCTGGGCGCGCTGAAGATCCCGGGGTACTCGGGCTACCTGCACCCGATCGGCCCGGACCGGCTGCTCGGGCTCGGCGTCTCCGCGACCGAGGAGGGCCGGCGGACCGGCACGCAGGCCGCCGTCTTCGACCTCGCCGACCTGACCCACCCGCGGCAGACCGGCAAGGTCGACCTGGGCGGCGAGAGCTCCGATCTGCCCGCCCTCGGCGACCCGCGCGGCTTCACGTGGCTGCCCGACGGCGACACCGGTCTGACCACGGTCACCGACTGGACCGGGCGCGGCGAGCTGGTCGCGCTCGAGGTCACCGGAGCCGGCGGGATCAGCAGCCGGGTCGTCGCCCGGGACCTGCAGGGCTGGCAGGCCCGGACCCTTCCGCTGCCCGACGGCCGGGTCGCCCTGGTCGACCGCGACCTGCGCCTCCTCGACCTGCCCTGACCGCCGAATCCGGCCTTCTGGCGCGCCGAGTCCGGCCCTTTGGTTGCCAAAACCCCTGATTCGGCGGACCAAAGGGCCCGATTCGGCGGGCTAGGCTCGGGGGCATGTGCCGCAACATCAGGACCCTGCACAACTTCGAGCCGCCGGCCACGAACGACGAGGTGCATGCCGCCGCGCTGCAGTTCGTGCGGAAGGTGAGCGGGACGACCAAGCCGTCGCAGGCGAACCAGGCCGCGTTCGACGAGGCGGTCCACGAGATCGCCCACATCACCCGGCACCTGCTCGACCACCTGACGACCAGCGCGCCGCCGAAGAACCGCGAGGTCGAAGCCGCCAAGGCGCGGGCGCGCGCGGAGGTCCGCTACGCCCGCTGAGTCAGATCAGGATCACACGACGTGGACGAAGATGTGGTCCGCGGCCTCGGTCACGATCTCGGCGGTCTCGCCGCCGCTGCCGAGCATGACGCCCTCGTCGGTGGCCACCGCGGCCACGGTCTCCCCCGGCTGAGCCCCGATCCGGCGCAGCACGCCCATCAAGGTCTCGTCCTTCTGCATCTCCTCGGAGATCCGGCGTACCCGCACCCGCGCCGACTCCGGGCCGGCAGCCTCGGACAGCGGGGTGACCCCGTCCATGAACTCCTCGGCGTGCTCGTCGCCGAGCTCGGCCAGGCCCGGGATCGGGTTCCCGTACGGCGACTCCGTGGGGTGGTCGAGCAGGTCCAGCAGCCGGCGCTCGACGGCCTCGCTCATCACGTGCTCCCAGCGGCAGGCCTCGGCGTGCACCAGCTCCCAGTCGAGCCCGATCACGTCGACCAGCAGCCGCTCGGCGAGCCGGTGCTTGCGCATCACCCGGGTGGCCGCGTCCAGGCCCTTGTCGGTCAGCTCGAGGTGCCGGTCGCCCTCGACGGTGAGGAGCCCGTCGCGCTCCATCCGCGCCACCGTCTGGCTGACGGTCGGGCCGCTCTGGTGCAGCCGCTCGGCGATCCGGGCCCGGAGCGGGACGATGCCCTCCTCGACGAGCTCGTAGATGGTGCGGAGATACATCTCCGTGGTGTCGATCAGGTCACTCACGGAGCCATTGTGTCATCGGTCGCGAAGCGACTGCGCCACGCGGCGCTGCATCGGGATCCGGTGGGCGGCACCGGAGCGCGCGAGCAGATCGGCGACGTCCTGCACCGAGACCTTCGGCTGCGCGGGGACGGCGGGCTGCGCCGGGATCGCGGGCTGCGCCGGAGCGGCGGGCTGCGTCGGGGCGATCTCGCCCACCAGGGCGTCCGCGGCGAGCTTCGCGGGCACCTTGCCGCCGAGAACCATCCGGTAGTGGGTGTCGTTGAGGTCGAAGTCGATGTCCACCACGACGGCGGTGCGGTACTCCTCGCCGGAGCGGACCAGCACCCGCTCGCCGTACTCCAGGCCGCGGGTCAGGTCGGTCTCGCCGTGGGCGATCGCAAGCGAGCGGCTCCGCCGCGTGAACTCCGACAGCTCGGTGACGATGAGCTCCATGATGATCTCTCCCCTGACTGGTCACACCCACGGTGACTTCACGCAGGTCAACGATCAAGCCAGGTGTCGGTTACGCCCGATTTTGCAGTGTTTTCGCCCGAACCGGTCTAGCCAGTTCCTCCCGATAGGGACCAGTTGGCCCATTCGCCTGCATATGCCCGTTTCATCACGGTAGAACTTCCCTGTGCGGTCCTCCCTACGCGTCTTCCTCCTCGACGACCACGACATCATCCGGCGTGGCGTGCGGTCCCTCCTGGAGACCGACGGGTTCGAGGTCGTCGGCGAGGCCGGCACCGTGGCTCATGCGGCGCACGCCATCCCGGTGCTCAAGCCCGACGTGGCCATCCTGGACGCCAGCCTGCCCGACGGCTCCGGCATCGAGCTGTGCGGCCAGCTGCGCCTCACCGCGCCCGACGTACGGTGCCTCATCCTGTCCAGCCACGAGACCGAGGAGGTCGTCGTGGCGGCCATCCAGGCGGGTGCCTCGGGCTACCTGCTCACCGGGATCGGCGGCGAGACGCTGCTCTCCTCGGTGCGCGCGGTCGGCGAGGGGCACTCGCTGATCGACCCGGCGATGGCGCAGCGCGTGATCGCCTGGATCGAGCGCGGCACCGCCGGTCCGCGCGAGCTGGCCGGCCTCACCGAGCAGCAGCGCCGGATCCTCGAGCTGCTGGCCGAGGGCCTGACCAACAAGGAGATCGGCGAGCGGCTGTTCCTCGCCGAGAAGACCGTGAAGAACCACGTCACCCGGATCCTGGCCAAGCTCGGTGTGCAGCGCCGGACCCAGGCCGCGCTGCTGGCCTCCCGGCTGCTCGCGCACACCTGATCTCCGGCCGATTTCAGGGCCGAAAGTCCTCAACCCGCTCGCGACGGCGCCGATAGACCATACGACGAGCAGGTACGTGTCCCCGAGATGCGTACTGCCCGCCATCGCGCGGGGGGTGTGAGCGCCGGGGCGGCCCAGGGGGTGCCGCTCCGGCGTTCTGCGTCTCAGTCGGTGTGCTTCTTGAGCGCTTCGCTGAGGTTCGCGACGGTGTCGTCGCTCGGCGACGCGGCCGCCCGGTTGGTGTCCTCGATCTCGGCCAGCAGCTCGGCGCGCTGCACCTTCACCGACCGTGGCGCGTCGATGCCGACCCGGACCACGTCCCCGCGGACCTCCAGGATCGTGATGGTGACGTCGTCGCCCACGACCACGCTCTCGCCCACGCGGCGACTCAGGACCAGCATGCGGGTAACGCTACCGCCCGTGACTACGCGAACGCGGGGGCGAGCAGCGGCGCGGCGAGCGGCAGCGTCGCGTCCTCCAGGATCACCTGGCCGGCCCGCCGGGTGGCGGTGTTGACCAGCACCGGCGCGAGCAGGTTCGCGGTGGTGTCCTCGAGCGAGCCGCCGGCGTTGAGCACCAGCAGCACCACCACGTCGTCGGCCGAGCCGATCTCCAGCTCGGCGACCACCTCGTCGGAGACCTCGGGTGCGTAGTCCGGGAAGAACGGCGCCGGCGGCACCACCAGGAAGCGCACCTCCGGTCGCTCCAGCGAGCGCAGCTCACAGAGCACGCCGTCATCGTCGAGCCGTACCAGCGCGAACGAGCGGCAGTCGGGGAAGCCGGGCATCGGCTGCACGAAGTCCAGGCCCCCGAGATCGCCCAGGCCCGCGAGATCCTCCAGGACCGTCATCGCAGGAAGTCCAGCAGGCTCGGCTGCATCACCCGCGCGGTGGCGGCCAGTGAGGCCTGGTACGCGGTCTGCTGCAGCTGCAGGTCGACGATCACCTTGGGCAGGTCGGCGTTCTCGACGTTGGACAGCGAGGTCTTCAGGTTCAGCTCGCCGTCCTGGGAGGCCTGGATCGCGCCCTCCACCCGCAGCTGCCGGCTGCCGACCTCGGTCTGGGTGGTGGTGATCCGGTCCCGGTCGCCGTCCAGCGTCGCGATCGAGGCGGTGATGGCGGCCTGGTTGCCCGTGCGCAGGGCGTTCGCGAGCGCGTCGAGGTGGTCGAAGACCGAGGACCCGGTCGGGCCGAACGCGGTGGTGCCGTCGACGTCGACGCGGATCGTGGTGCCGTCGCCGATGGTCCGGGTCACCGCGCCGGGGGTCCCGACGTAGGTGCCGGTGGCGTCGTAGGCCGCGGCCCCGGCGGTGATGCCGCCGAAGACCGGACGCCCGAGGTAGGAGGTGTTCGCGATGTCGACCAGGCCGTCGCGCAGCTGGTCGACCTCGGCGGCGAGCGCCTCCCGCGCGGCCGGGCCCATGCTGCCCTCGTTGGCTCCCTCCAGCGCCAGGTCGCGCGCCCGCATCACCACGTCGGTGGACTGGGTCAGCGCCGAGTCGATCTGCGTCAGCCAGCCGTTGCCGTCCGAGGCGTTGCGCCCGTACTGCTGCACGTTCGCCAGCGAGGAGCGGATCCGCATCGCCGAGGTGACGTCGGCCGGGGAGTCCGAGGGCCGGTTGAGGATGCGCCCGGTGGAGAGCTGCTCCTGCAGCCGCGCCAGCCGGGACAGGCCGGTCTGCAGCGAGCTCAGCGACCGGTCGCTGAGCATGTTCTGGGTCACCCGCTGGATGGCCATCAGCGGGTCACCCCGGTCCGGTTGATGAGGGTGTCGAGCACCGAGTCCACGGTGGTCATCACCCGGGAGGCGGCCTCGTAGGCGCGCTGCGCGGCGAGCATGGACACCATCTCCTCGTCGAGGCTGACTCCCGAGAGCTGCTCGCGGGAGCCGTCCACCTGGCTGGTGAGCACCTGCTGGTTGGCCGCGAGCCGGCGCACCGAGGCGACCTCGGTGCCGAAGCCGTTGACCAGCCGCTGATAGGAGCCCTCGACCGCGGTCAGGTTCGAGAGCGCGGTGGCGTTGCCGCCGTCCAGGCCACCGCCGGCGACCGCGGAGGCGGCCACCAGGTCGGGGTCGGTGATCGCGACGCTGAGCGACCCCGCCGGGTCGGCGGCGTTGTAGGCGAACAGCGCCGTGCCCGGGTTGCCGGCGGCGTCGAAGCCGAGGGCGTGCTGGGCGTTGACGGTGTCGGCGAGCTCCTTCGCGACCGCGCCGAGACCAGCGGCGTACGCCGGGAGCGTGGTGCTGAGCAGATCCGCGACCCCGCCGATCTCACCGGTCATCCCGGCCGGCAGCGCGGTGGTGCCGGAGCCGTCGGTGATCGAGAAGGTGACCGGGTTGCCGTCCGCGCCGCCGGTCGGGGTGACCCCGGTGGCGATGTCGAGGGTGCCGGCGGTCTTGCCGACCACCAGCGGGACGCCGTTGACCGAGACGTCGAAGCCGCCGTCGGCGCGCGCGGTGGTGGTCGCCCCGGTGAGCGCCGAGAGCCGCATCGCCAGCTGGTCGCGCTTGTCGAGCAGGATGCCCGCGTCGGTGCCGTTGAGGGTCGCCACCGCGATGCTCGCGTTGGTGGCGGCCAGGTCGCTGGCGACCGTGTTCACCTCGGCGACGTCGGAGAGCAGCCGCATCCGCTGGTCGCCGGCCTCGGCCTCGACGTTGCGGGACTGGACACGGATCGCGTCGGCCAGAGCGGTGGCGCGGCCGAGGACCTGGGAGCGGGCGGCGTCGCTGCCCGGGTTGTTCGCCAGGTCGTGCCAGGCGGAGCGGAAGTCGGCCAGCGCGGCCGCGACCCCGGAGTCGCCGGGCTCGCCGATGCCGGTCTCGACGCGCTCGAGGACGGCCTGGCGGATGTCCAGGTAGGCCTGGTTGCCGTGCTCGCGCCGGGCCCGGATGTCCAGCAGAGGGTCGGTCATCCGGTTGATCGAGCCGACCGCGACGCCGCCGCCGGCGCCCTCGTACCGCGACCACATCGCCGGCCGGTCGGGGGCCCCGACGCTGACCCCTTCGGCCCGGCGGCGGACATAGCCGTCGGTGCCGGCGTTGGCGATGTTGTTGGAGGCCACGTCCATCGCGACCCGGTTGTAGCGCAGCGCGGAGAGCGCGGTCTCGAGGGAGGAGAAGGCGGCCATCACAGGCTCCAGTCCACGAGCCGGCGCTCGCTGGTGGTGACGCTGACCGCGTCGCCGTCGGCGTTGTAGCCCTCGGCGCTGTCGCCCAGGGTCATCAGGGTCTCCCGGGCCGAGCGGTACCCGGCGGTGATGAGCTCGCGGTTGGCGTCGGCGAGCGCACCGATCTCCCGGGTCACCGTGCGGAAGGCCTCGTGGTGGTCGAGCAGCAGCGAGTGCCACGGCTCCTCGACGGCCTCGGCCAGGGCCCGCAGGCTCGGGTTGTGCTCCAGGCCGAGCGCGGCGGCGGCCTCGTCGGAGGCGACGGCGCGCAGGATCTCGGTCTGCCGGAGCGTGTCGAGCACCTGCTCGACCTCGCGGGCGGCGCGCAGCAGCCAGCGGTTGCGCCCGCTGGCCAGGACGAGCTGCTCGGTCTCGAGCTTGAACAGCAGCGTGTCGAGCAGCTCGCGTTCGCGCCACAGGATCTGTGACAGCTTCTCCATGACGGCCCTTCGGTTGTACGGCCCGGATCCGCCGGGGCCTTCCACCCCTCTGATCGGCCACGTTTTCGCGAGTTGAGGGGTTTGCCGCCAGGAAGTCACTAGTCACACCTGACCCCAACGGGTCAGAAGGGACTAGTCAGATAGTCCTCACTTAAGGCTCCAAACGGTCATTAACCATTCAAAGGTCTATCAAATCGGACATTTCTCTCAGAGGCTGTGACCCATGAGGGAGACCGCCACCATCGACCTGGACGAGCTCGTCACCAGCACGATCCCCGTCGTCACCCACATCGTCCGCGAGACCATGGGCCGGGTTCCGAGCCACGTCAGCCGCGACGACCTCACCTCCGCCGGGCTGGCCGCGCTGGTCCAGGCGAGCCGCTCCTTCGACGCCGCCCGCGGCGTGCCCTTCGCCCGCTACGCGGCCACCCGGGTCCGGGGCGCCATCCTCGACGAGCTGCGCGGCATCGACTGGGCGTCCCGTTCCGTACGACGCCGCGCCCGCGACCTGGACGCCACCCGGGCCCAGCTGGCCGGCATCCTGGGCCGCACCCCGACCCCCGCCGAGGTGGCCGAGGCCGCCGGGATGACCCTGGCCGAGATCGCCCAGAACGACGAGGACATCGCCCGCGCCCAGGTGCTCTCCCTGCAGGGCGCCCAGGACGCCTCCCTCGACGACGTGCTTCCCGCCAACGGGCCCACCCCCGAGCAGCTGGTCGAGCACCGCGAGCGGCTGGCCTACCTGGTCGAGGCGGTCGCCGAGCTGCCCGACCGGCTGCGCATCGTCATCTCCGACTACTTCCTCGAGGAGCGTCCGATGGCGGAGATCGCCGCCGAGCTGGGCGTCACCGAGTCCCGGGTCTCGCAGATGCGTGCCGAGGCGCTGGTGCTGCTGCGCGACGCCCTCAACCACGAGCTCGACCCCGAGCAGCTGGTCCCGCACGCCCGCCCGCAGGGCTCGGCCGCGCGTCGCCGCGACGCCTACTTCGCCGCGGTCGCCAGCCGTCACGCCGCCTCGGTGCGCCGACCGGCGCTGTCCGCGCTCGACGCCACGGCCTGACGTCGTACGGCGAAAAAGAAAAGCAAACTTCTCAACCCCTCCGGCCCCGGGCCGATCAGAGTCGCCGAGGCCAAGGACGGCCTCGAGAAGCGACTCGAATCCAGGAGGGATCATCATGAGTCTTCGCATCAACCAGAACACCGACGCGTTCAACTCCTACCGCAACCTGTCGGTCACCCAGGGCCAGCTGTCGAAGTCCCTGGAGAAGCTGTCCAGCGGCTTCCGCATCAACCGCGCCGCCGACGACGCCGCCGGCCTCGCGATCTCCGAGGGCCTGCGGGCCCAGGTGGGCGGCCTCAAGGTCGCGGTCCGCAACGCGCAGGACGGCATCAGCGTCGCGCAGACCGCTGAAGGTGCGCTGACCGAGGTCCACTCCATGCTCCAGCGCATGAACGACCTCGCGGTGCAGTACAACAACGGCACCCAGAACGTCGACTCGCAGGCCTCGCTGGCCCAGGAGTTCAACGCGCTGAAGACCGAGATCGGCCGGATCGAGACCAACACCAAGTTCAACGGTGTGGCCCTGTTCGGCGGTGGCGCGGCCACCAACTTCCAGGTCGGCTACTCCAGCACCGACACGATCGCGGTGGACCTGTCCTACACGCCGACCACCGACACCGGCGCCCTGGACATCACCTCGGCGACCGCGTCGGACGACGTGCAGACCGCCATCACCGCGGTCTCGACCGCGCGTGCCGGGCTCGGTGCGATCCAGAACCGGTTCGAGCACACCATCAACAACCTCAACGTCGCGGTGGAGAACCTGACCGCGTCGGAGAGCCGGATCCGGGACACGGACATGGCGCTGGAGATGGTGAACTTCACCCGCGCCAACATCCTGTCGCAGGCCGGCACCGCGATGCTCGCCCAGGCCAACCAGGCCCCGCAGAGCGTCCTGCAGCTGCTGCGCGGCTGATCGCCCAGCAGATGGTCATGAACCCGGGCGGGGGCTCACTGCCTGGCCCCCGCCCGGGTCATGTCCGACGTACGACGGGAAGGAAGTGAGCGATGGCCGGCACCACCAGCGTGGGCGGACTCGTCAGCGGCCTGGACACCGCCACGATCATCTCCCAGCTGATGCAGGTCGAGGCGCAGACCCAGACCCGCATCAAGACCCAGCTGAGCACCGCGCAGAGCACGCTGACCTCCGTCAAGGACCTCAACGCCAAGCTCGCCTCGCTCACCACCAGCGCCGCCGACCTGGCCAAGACGACCAGCTGGAACCCGGTCACGGTGACCAGCTCGAGCACGCTGGTCTCGGTCACCCCGGGCAGCAACGCCGTCGCCGGGCCGCTGACGTTCACCGTCGGCCACACCGCCCTGGCGCACCGGCTCTCGTTCACCAGCACCGCCGCCCTCACCGACGTGGTCACGACCGGCTCGACCAAGGTCCGGCTGGACCGGCTCGACGGCACCAGCGTCGACCTCGACACCGGTGACGGCACCCTGCGCGGCCTGGTCGCCGCGCTCAACGCCTCCGGGACCGGCGTCAAGGCCAGCACCGTCCGGCTCGACGACGGCACCTACCGGCTCCAGGTCACCTCGGCGACCACCGGCGCCGCCTCCGACTTCACCCTCACCAACCTCGACGGCTCCGCGCTGCTCGGCGGGGCGGGGGTCACCGCGGGCCGCGACGCCGAGATCACCGTCGGCACCGACGTGCTGCACTCGGCGACGAACACCTTCGCCGGCGTGGCCAACGGGCTCAGCATCACCCTCAAGCCGAGTGTCCCCGACGGCACCGTGGTCGACCTCGACGTGGTCGGCGACACCGCCGGGATGGCCGCCAAGGTCAAGGGCCTGGTGGACGCGGTCAACGACGCGCTGAGCAAGATCGACGCGCTCTCGTCGTACAACACCACGACGAAGACCGCCGGTCCGCTGGCCGGCGACGCGGCCGTCCGGGCCGTGCGCAACGCGCTGCTCAACACGGTGTACCCGACCGACGGCACCTCGCTGGCGAGCGCCGGCGTGCAGCTGGACCGGTACGGCAAGCTCACCTTCGACGCCGACAAGTTCACCGCCGCGTACGCCGCGGACCCGAGCGCGGTCGCGGCCCAGCTCGGCACCGGCTTCGCGGGCCGGGTGCAGGCGGTGGCCAAGGGCGCCAGCGACTCGGTCAAGGGCACCGTCACCACCTCGATCAACGGGCGGACCTCGGCCATCGACCGGATGCAGGACAGCATCGCGGACTGGGACAACCGGCTCGCGATCCGCAAGGACGCGCTCACCCGCCAGTTCACCGCGCTGGAGACGGCGCTGAGCCAGATGAACAGCCAGTCCTCCTGGCTGTCCGGCCAGCTGGCCAAGCTCAACTCCGGAGGATCGTCATGATGACCCAAGCCCGCGCGGCCTACCTGGACGCGTCCATCGCCACCGCGAGCCCGGCCCGGCTGCTGGTGATGCTGCTCGAGCGCCTGGTCCTCGACGTGCAACGCGGCCTGGACGCCCTCCTCGACGACCCGGCCGAGGCGCACCGGCAGCTCACCCACGCGCAGGACATCGTGCTCGAGCTGCAGGGCAGCCTTCGGGCCGAGGAGCTCAACGGCGGCCACCAGCTCGCCGCCCTGTACGGCTACCTGCACCGCCGCCTGGTGCAGGCCAACGTCCGCAAGGACCAGGAGGTGGCGGCCGAGTGCCTGACGCTCGCCGGCCAGCTCCGCGACATCTGGCGAGACGCCGCGCTCGCCGCCGCGACACCGATCTCGGAGAGTGCCTGATGAACGCCGACCGCATCCGGTCGATCTGGGAGACCGAGATCGACCGCCTCGAGCTCGAGGTGATCCGCATCGAACGGCTGCTGCGCGGGCTGCACGCCGCTCCCGCCGAGCCGTGGCAGCCGCCCGCGGTACCCGAGCCGATCCCCGCCGACCTGCTGGCCCGCGCCACCGACCTGCTGGACCGCCAGGAGATCGCGCGTACGGCGCTCAAGGACGCCCTGGCCGAGGCCCAGAAGCAGGTCGCCTACGCCGACCGGGTCGCCCAGGTCACCGGCCGCTCCCTGACCGAGCCGGTCTACCTGGACCTCGAGGCCTGACCCCTCCCCCGCACGCGCTGCCTCAGCGGCTGCGGCCGGGGCGCGTGCGTACCCGGGCCTGCGAATGTCGCTGGTGGGGCGCGCGGGAACCTCAGCCGTCACTCGCGCGACATTCGCATGCTGGTTTACGTACGGCACCGCGGCAGGCGCGGCGGCGGCAGGGGACGGTGCAGGGGCGGATCAGCAGTGGCCGGGCTCGACCCAGTCCTCGGAGCCGTCGGCGTAGTGCTGATGCTTCCAGATGGGCACCCGCTCCTTGAGCCGGTCGATGAGCGCCCGGGTCGCCTCGAAGGCCTCCGGGCGATGCCGGGCCGAGACCGCGCAGATCACCGCGGTGTCGCCGATCTCCAGGTGCCCCACCCGGTGCACCGCGGCGACGGCGACGACGTCGAACTCGGCAGCCACCTCGGCGGCCACCTCCTCCAGGCGGGCCAGCGCGGTCGGGTGCCCGACGTACTCGAGCCCGGTGACGGGCTGACCGCTGTCGTGGTCGCGGACCACGCCGAGGAACACGTCGACGCCCCCGGCGCTCCGGTCCGCGACGGCCGCGGTCACCTCGGCGAGATCGAGAGCGTCCTCGCGTACGCCGACAAGCCGCACGGCACCGGTGTTGGTGGAGAGGGAGGTCACGAAGAGAGCCTACGAGGCTCAGGATCTCCTCGGTACCGTGGTCCGCATGAGCAACGAGCCGACCGACCGTCCCGGCGACCCCGAGGACAGCGGCGCGAACCCCTTCAAGGGGACCCCGTTCGAGCAGATCTTCGCCAACCTCGGCAGCGGCGCCGGACTCGGCGGGATGGACCTGAGCGCGATGATGGGCCAGCTCCAGCAGCTGATGCAGCCGTACGACGGGCCGGTGAACTGGAACCTCGCCGTCGACACCGCCCGCAAGGTCTCCGCACAGACCCCTGACCCGACCCCGGGCCGCGAGGACCAGGCCAAGGTCGCCGACGCGATCCGGCTCGCCGACCACTGGCTCGACGAGACCACTGCCCTGCCCTCGGGCATCACCACCACCGCGGCCTGGAGCCGCGCCGACTGGATCGAGGAGACCACCGCGGTCTGGCGGGTCCTGGTCGAGCCGGTCGCCGAGCACGTCGTCGGCGCGATGGGCGAGGCGATCCCCGAGGAGGCCAAGGCGATGGCCGGCCCGCTGATCGGCATGATCGGCAAGGCCGGCGGCGCCATGTTCGGCTCCCAGGTCGGCCAGGCTCTCGGCGGGCTCGCCGGTGACGTCCTCACCGCCTCGGACATCGGGCTGCCGCTCGGCCCGGCCGGGAAGGCGGCGCTGCTGCCGGCCAACGTGGCCGAGTTCGCCGCCGGGCTCGACGTCTCGGCCGACGACGTGCTGCTCTACCTGGCCCTGCGCGAGGCCGCCCACCAGCGGCTGTTCGCGCACGTGCCGTGGCTGCGCGGCCACCTCATCGCGGCCGTCGAGGACTTCGGCCGCGGCGTCACCCTGGACCTGTCCGGCATCGAGCGCTCGATCGCGGACATCGACCCGGCCAACCCGGCCGCGATCCAGGAGGCCATCGACGGTGGCCTGTTCGAGCCGCAGAAGACCCCCGCCCAGGAGGCGGCACTGGCCCGGCTGGAGACCACGCTCGCGCTGGTCGAGGGCTGGGTCGACGAGGTCGTCGGCCAGGCCGCCGGCTCACGGATGCCGGACGCGGGCAAGCTGCAGGAGGCGATCCGCCGTCGCCGCGCCGCGGGCGGTCCCGCTGAGGAGACCTTCGCGGCGCTGGTCGGCCTGGAGCTGCGCCCGCGCCGGCTCCGCGACGCCTCCGCGCTGTGGGGCTCGCTGCGCACCCGCCAGGGCCACGAGGCCCGCGACGCGGTCTGGGCGCACCCGGACCTGCTTCCCACCGCCGCCGACCTGGACGACCCGCTGGGCTTCCGCGAGGACATGCCGGACGTGCCGTCGCTCTCCGACGAGGCGTGGGACGAGGCGATCGCGGAGCTGCTGGACGGCGAAGACCCCCAGTGACCTCCTTGCACGCGGACGCCCTGGGTGTCCTCGACGGCTGGACCGCGCCCGACGACGCCCAGGAGGCCTGGCGGCGCGAGTACGTCGACCATCTCCGCGCTCGCGAGGACGGCGTCTGGAAGGCCTGCTACCCCACCCACCTGACCGCCGGCGCGCTGGTGCTCAGCCACGACGGCTCGGAGGTGCTGCTCAACCTGCACCGCAAGGCGCAGCGCTGGTTCGCCTTCGGCGGTCACCTGGAGCCCGGCGACACCACGCTGGCCGCCGCCGCGCTGCGCGAGGGCACCGAGGAGTCCGGGCTGGCCGGCCTGGTGGTCGACCCGGTCCCGGTGCACCTGTCCCTGCACACGGTCGAGTTCTGCAGCCCGCGCGGGCCGGTGCGCCACCTCGACGTACGGTTCCTCGCCCGTCTCGGGGACAGCGCCGACCCGGTGGTCAGCGAGGAGTCCCTGGACGTGCGCTGGTTCGACGCCGACGACGTGCCCACCGACGAGCAGGACATGCTCGACCTGATCCGGCTGGCACGAGAGCGGATCTAGAGCTCCTCGAAGTCGAGGTTGGCAGCCGCGGCGACCCCCTCCAGGTAGCCCTTGGCCCGCTCCGCCTTCGGGAACCGGTCCACCCACTGCCAGAACCGGGCGCCGTGGCCGGGCTCGAGCAGGTGCGCCAGCTCGTGCAGCAGCACGTAGTCGATCACCCAGACCGGCATGGTCTGCAGCCGGTCGAAGAGCCGGATGGTGCCGTCGCCGGTGGTGCACGAGCCCCAGCGCGTGGTCATGTTGTCGACCCAGCGGATCGAGACCGGCCGCGCGCGACCGTCGAGGTACTCCCGGCTCAGCTCCCGGGCGCGCCTCATCAGCTGCTCGTCCGTACGACGGGTGCGCTGCTCGGACCGCTCCAGCTTGGTCAGCATCGCGTCGACCCACTCGGACTCCTCGGCACGGGTGAACCGCGCCGGGATCATCACGATCACCTTGCCGTCCTTGCGATAGGCGGACACCGTGCGAGTCCGCCGCGCGGATCGGCGAACCTCCACGTCAGGCCTCATGGCGAGAAAATACTCCGGCCCACCCCCGGGCGCGGTGCGTTCGGTCGTGTCGGGAGTGGACAACCCTCAGATCTTCGAGCCCGCCCAGGCCAGCAGCCGGTCCGCCGACCACGTGTTGACGATGCGGTCCGGGTCCAGGCCGAGCTCCTCTGCGCGGGCGCAGCCGTAGACCTGGAAGTCGAGCTGACCCGGAGCGTGCGCGTCGGAGTCGATGGAGAACAGGCAGCCGATCTCGATCGCCAGCTCCAGCAGCGCGGTCGGCGGGTCGCGGCGCTCGGGCCGCGCGTTGATCTCCACGGCGACGTCGTTGGCCACGCAGGCCTCGAAGACGGTGCGCGCGTCGAACTCCGACTGCCCGCGGGTGCCCCGGCTGCCGGTGACCAGCCGGCCGGTGCAGTGCCCGAGCACGTTGGTGAACGGGTTCTCGATGGCGTTGACCATCCGCCGGGTCATCGGCCGCGCGTCCATGGCGAGCTTGGAGTGCACGCTGGCCACGCGTACGTCGAGCTGCGCGAGCATCTCCTCGGTCTGGTCGAGGCCGCCGGTGTCGAGGATGTCGACCTCGATCCCCTTCAGCAGCCGGAACGACCCGTCGAGGTGCTCGTTGACGGCCTCGACCACCTCCAGCTGCCGGGTCAGCCGGGCGACCGAGAGCCCGTTGGCCACCCGCAGCCGCGGCGAGTGGTCGGTGAGCACCAGGTACTCGTGGCCCAGCTCGATCGCGGTGAACGCCATCTCCTCGATCGGCGAGCCGCCGTCGGACCAGTCGCTGTGCGAGTGCAGGTCACCCCGGAGCGCGGCACGGATCGACCCGCCGCCCTCGACCAGCGGGCCCCCGGACTTCTCCTCCAGCGCGGCCAGTCGCTCGGGGACCCGGCCCTCGACCGCCTCGGCGATGACCGTGGCCGTGGAGGCCCCGATCCCGGGGAGCTCGCGCAGGGTGCCGGCCCGGGCACGCTCGGCGATCTCCTCGGCCGGCAGCGGCAGGATCGTGTCCGCGGCGGACCGGAACGCCTTGACCTTGTAGGTCTCCTCGCGACCGCGCTCGAGCAGGAACGCGATCCGGCGCAGCGCGGCCACCGGGCTGCCGTCGTACGAGGGGCCGGTCATGGGCCCCATTCTTGCCGGTCCGAGGGCCCAGCCACCGCTCTGTCCACCGTGATCCACAGCGTCAGCGGGACTGTCCACACCAAGTCCACAGGGTTATCCACAGGCTGGGGAGAATCGGCCCGGAACCCGGATTGACCGCGGCGAACCGCTCCCCTAGCGTGACGCCCAGACGAGGCCCCCGGTCCTCGCCGGAGCGTGTTCGCAAGGGGAAGGCAAGCACGTGACGGCAGGGTTCGGGGGCCTCTTCATTCCCCCGACCCGGCACAAAGGTGCGCGTGTTTTCGCTGACCTGGCGCAAAGGTGCGAGTGCACTCGCGCCTTTGCGCCAGGTCAGCGTCAGAACGTGCACCTTTGCGCCAGGTCAGCGCCCTGCTCAGCGGCCGCGGAACTCGGGGCGGCGCTTCTCGCGGGCGGCCCGGACGCCCTCCTGGAGGTCCTCGGTGGCCAGCGTGATCGGCTGGGCGAGCGCCTCCCACTGGATCGCCGACTCGAAGTCCGCGTGGCCGCCGTCGCGGAGCGCGACCTTCGTGTACCGGCTCGCGATCGGCGCGGTCGCCGCGATCTCCTCGGCCACCTCCAGCACCCGGGTCTGGAGCTCGTCGTCGCCGAAGACCCGGTTGACCAGCCCGATCCGGAGCGCCTCCTCGGCGTCGACCGCGCGGCCGGTGAGCAGCAGCTCGCGGGCGGCGGCCGGGCCGACCACGTTCGGCAGCAGGTAGGTGCCGGCCATCCCCGGGTTCATCCCGAGCCGGACGAACGGCACGCTCATCCTCGCGCTCGCCCCGGCGTACCGGAGGTCGCAGGCCAGCGGCATGCACAGCCCGGCCCCGACCGCGGCGCCGTTGATCGCGGCGATGGTCGGCACCTCCAGTCGGCGGATCGAGAGCCAGGCGCGGTAGAAGGCCATCATCCGGGTCCGCAGGTAGTCGACGCTCGCGTCCGGCTCGCCGGCGATCCAGGCCGGGTTGCCGCCGGAGCAGAACGCCTTGCCCTCGCCGGTGACGACCACGACACGGACCTCCGGATCGGTCGCCAGCGCGTCCACCGCGCGCACCCAGGAGGCGGTCATGTCCTCGGACATGGCGTTGCGCTGGGCGGGGTTGTCGAGGACCAGCCGGACGACGCCGGGGGCCGGGCGCTCCAGCCGCAGGTCGGTCAGTTCCAGGGTCTCGTCAGGCGTCTGCTCGGGCATGGCCGGAGGCTACCTTCGCCCGCGCGGGGGCGGGCCCGTGCGGGATGCATCTCACATCGCTGGTTCCTGGTGCCCGTTTTATACCGATTTGTCATAGTCATTTACGCGTGACACACCGTCATCGGGGGGTGCGCTCCCCGGATTCCGCACACGTGTGGTCTAGGGTCGAATCGGACCAAGACATGGGCCCCGGCGGGTCTTCCCCCGTAAGACAACCGCCGCGACGACCACAGCAACACATGGATCAAGGAGGCCGTCATGGCGGAGACCTGGAGCGGCGAGTTCTACTGCGTGAAGTGCAAGGAGAAGCGGGAGGCCGAGGGCCACATCGAGGTGAACGACAAGGGCACCAAGATGGCCAAGGCAACCTGCCCGGTGTGCGGCACCAAGCTGAACCGCATCCTCGGCAAGGCCTGAGCACCAACCCCAAGACAACGACAGCGGCGGGTCCCACCTCCGGGTGGGGCCCGCCGCTTCGTTCTGCCCGCCGCGGCCTGCCTGTGGACAACCGTTCGCGCCGTACGACGTCCGCCCGTACCGTCGCCGCCCATGACCCGCCTCGTCCTCGCCCCCGGCCTGCGCGTCCTCGACCGCGGCCCGTGGGATGTCCAGATCGGCATCACCCCCGGCGCCGCGCTCCGGGTGCCGGCCGGCCCCGCCGTACGACGGGCGCTGGACCTGCTCGAGGCCGGCGAGACCGTGCCCGGCGACCTCGCCCCGGCCCTCGCCCCGGCTCTGGTGGACGCCGACGCGCTCGCGCCCGAGGGCGTCGACCCGCGGGACGCGGCCGCCGCCGCCCTGCACGACCCGGCCGGGTTCGCCTGGCGGCTGCACGGCCGCCGGGCTGCCCGGGTCCTGGTCCTCGGCGACCTGGGCCACCCCGGGACCGACCCGCGTCCGCTGCTGACCGCGGCCGGCGTCGGTCTGGCGGCGGCGAGCGAGCCTCCCGACGCCGTGCTCCTGCTCGCCACCGAGGAACCGGACCGCGCCCTGCTGGACCCGCTGGTCCGCGACGAGGTGCCCCACCTGCTGGTCCGCGCGGTCGAGGGCACCGTCGTGGTCGGTCCCCTCGTCGAGCCCGGGCGAACGGCCTGCCTGCGCTGCCTCGACGCCCACCACGCGGTCGACGACCCGCTGTACCCGGCCCTGGTCGCGGTCCACCACCGGGCCGAGCGCCAGGACGGCGTCGCCGAGCCCGTGGACGGCGCCCTGGCCGTGCTCGCGGTGGCCTGGGCCGTGCGCGACCTGGTCACCCACCTCGACGGCGAGCGCGCGGCCACCTGGTCGGCGACCGTGCACGCCGGCCCGCACCTGGCCGACCTGGCCGCCGTCCAGTGGCAGCGACACCCCGACTGCGGCTGCCGCTGGACCTGACCCGCCTCCCCAGCCCGCCGAATCAGGCCATCTGGCTCGCCGAATCAGGAGGCATGGCTTGCCGGATCCGGGAGAATGAACTGCGTGACCGAGCTCCCCCGCAAGGCGATGGCGCGCACCGCCCGGCTGGCCGCGCTGCCGCTGGGGTACGCCGGCCGCAGCGCGATCGGCCTCGGCAAGCGGATCGGCGGAGCCCCAGCCGACGCGGTGATGACCGAGCTGCAGCAGCGCACCGCCGAGCAGCTGTTCAAGACGCTCGGCGAGCTCAAGGGCGGCGCGATGAAGTTCGGCCAGGCCATGTCGATCTTCGAGGCGGCCCTGCCCGAGGACCTGGCGGCGCCGTACCGGGAGCAGCTCACCCGGCTGCAGGACTCAGCTCCACCGATGCCGACGATCACCGTGCGCGAGATCCTGGCCGCCGAGCTCGGTGCCGACGCGGGCCGGCTGACCGACCTGCAGGCCGACCCGGCCGCGGCCGCCTCGATCGGCCAGGTGCACCGGGCCCGCTGGGACGGGCAGGACGTCGCGGTGAAGATCCAGTACCCGGGTGCGGCCGAGGCGCTGCGCAACGACCTGCGCCAGCTGGCCCGGGTCGCCCGCGGCATCGGCCCGGTCTTCCCGGGCATCGACGTGAAGCCGCTGGTCACCGAGCTGCAGGCGCGTGCCGAGGAGGAGCTCGACTACCGCCTGGAGGCGGAAGCGCAGCGGGTCTTCGCGGCCGAGTACGCCGGCGATCCGGTCATCGAGGTTCCCGGCGTGCTCGCCGGCACCGAGAAGGTGCTCGTCAGCACCTGGATGGAGAGCCCCGACTCGCTGGCCCGGGTGATCCGGGAGGGCAGCCAGGCCGAGCGCGACCACTACGGCGAGGAGTTCGTCCGGTTCCTCTTCGGGGCACCGGCCCGGACCGGGATGCTGCACGCCGACCCGCATCCCGGGAACTTCCGGCTGCTGCCCGAGTCCGACGGGTCTCCCGGCCGGCTGGGCGTGCTCGACTTCGGTGCCGTCGCCCGGCTTCCCGAGCGCGGGCTGCCGCGCACGCTGGGCGCACTGATCCGGATCGCCTGCCTCGACGACTACGGCCAGCTCGTGGACGCGCTGCGCGCGGAGGGGTTCATCCGCGAGCGGATCCAGGTCGACGCCGCGCAGCTCCGCTCCTACCTCGGCCCGTTCGTGGAGCCGGCCAGCGTGGAGGAGTTCACCTTCTCGCGGGCCTGGATGCAGGAGCAGTTCCGCCGCGTGAACGACCCGCGCGGGGAGGCCTACCAGGTGATGCTGCGGCTCAACCTGCCGCCGTCGTACCTGCTCATCCACCGCACCTGGGTCGGCGGCGTCGGCGTGCTCAGCCAGCTCGGTGCCCGGATCCCGTTCCGCGAGATCCTGCTGGAGTCCCTGCCCGGGTTCGCGGAGGAGGGCTGAGATGGCGACGACCTGCTCGTTCTGCGGCAAGGTCGACGAGGGCGAGACGCCGCCGCTGACCTGGACCACGGCGGTCGAGCTCGGGAAGACGAAGTGGTTCTGCGACACCTGCTCGCGCGAGCACCTGCGCGCGATGGAGTCCAAGCTGGACTCCGAGTGGTGGTAGGAGCTCCCTGAACGACGAAACCGCCGCCCCGGCCGAAGCCGGGACGGCGGTTCTTCCCGCGATCGAACGAGAAGTTTGGTGCTTGCTCAGATCACGCGGGCGACGGCCAGACGCGCCTGGGCAGCGGCGCGCTCAGCCTTGCGGGAGAGGCGCCGGGCGGCGACGAGACGGTCTCCTCGCCGCGACTTGCGCGCCTGCTCGAGGCGCGCGCTGATATGCGCTCGCGCCAGGTCTTCATGGATGAAGTTCATCTTGGTGCTCCGATCAAAGTTCTGGGTCATGGTGTGAGGTGATTCCTGGTTGCTGGATGGGCCGGACGCGACATCTAGGCCGCGACCTCGTTCTTGCGGGGCCGACCGCGCGGACGCTTGCGGGGGATCACCACTCCCTGAAGGAACAGCTCGCCACCCCACACGCCCCACGGCTCACGCCGCTCGAGCGCCCCTGCGAGGCACTCGGCGCGAACCGGGCAGCCCTGGCAGAGGGCCTTGGCCAGCTCGACGTCGCTGGGCGACTCGGCGAAGAAGAGCTCCGCGTCGTTGGTCCGGCACGGGAGCAGCTCCGCCTCGAGGCTCATCGGGTCGAGGACGCTGATGCTCATGTGTCACCTCCTTCTCTCATGTGTTCGATCGCTGGAAAAAAGACTCTGTAGAAGCAAGAAGGCCGCGGATCCCTTGTCGGGTTCCGCGGCCTTGGAGGTGCCGTCCTGAGCATCTACTCATGTGACGGGCGGACTCCAAGGCAGACCCGAACCCGGGGTGGTGGCCTGGAAGGCATCGGCGTGGCGGCGCTTGAGGGAGCTGACGTTCACAGCAGCCTTCGGGCACACGTCACCCATGCCGTAACCGTTGGTGGGCGCGACAAAAGCCGACCGAACCACGGTCGTGTTGAGCCAGATGTTGTTGCTCATGTGTCGCACCTCCTCCAGAGGTTTCAGGCGCCAGCTTTGTCAGGGCTGTGATGCGCGTCAGGCAGTGAGAGCAAAGTACGCGGGTTCTAACAGGGCGCGCAAATCATTTAACGAAGAAAATTCAGAACAGGCAGAAATCATGCACTGTTCAGCACGGCGAGCACGTCGTCCGCGTACTTCTCCAGCTTGGCGGCGCCGATCCCATTGATCCGCAGCAGCCCCTGGCGGTCGGTCGGCTTCACCTCGGCCAGCGCCTCCAGGGTGGCGTCGGAGAAGACCACGAAGGCCGGCACGCTCTCGGCGTCGGCCCGCTCGCGGCGCCACGCCTTGAGCGAGGCGAACAGCTCCTCGTCGTACGGGGGCGGGCAGTCCGCGCAGAAGCCCCGGTTGCGCTCGCGCGAGGAGGCCAGCGGCTTGCGGCACAGCCGGCAGGCCGAGGCCTTGCGGCCGCGCTTGGACCCGCTCGAGCCGGAGGCGGCCGGCGCCTTGTCGGTCACCGACTCCGGGCGCATTCCCGCCAGGAACCGGGACGGCTTGCGGCGCGCCTGGCCTCCGGGGTTGCGGGCCAGCGCCCACGACAGCGAGAGGTGCTTGCGGGCGCGGGTGATGCCGACGTAGAGCAGCCGGCGCTCCTCCTCGACCGCCGCCGGGGTGTCGGCGTACGTGATCGGCATCGACCCCTCCTGCAGCCCGGCCAGGAACACCGCGTCCCACTCCAGGCCCTTGGCCGTGTGCAGCGTGGCGAGCGTGACGCCTTCGGCCACCGGGGCGTGCTGCTCGGTGGCCCGCCGGTCGAGCTCGGTGACGAAGCCCTCCAGCGTCGGCGCGAGCTCGCCGCCCGCGTACTCCTCGGCCTGCGAGACCAGCGCGGTCAGCGACTCCCAGCGGTCGCGGGCCTGGCCGCGACCGGACGGCGCCTCGGCATTCCAGCCCATCCCGGCGAGCACCGCGCGGACCTGGTCGACGAGGCCGTCGCGGGCCGCCTCGCCGGCGCGCAGGCTGGCTCGCAGCAGCGCCAGCGCCTGGCGCACCTCGGGTCGCTCGAAGAACCGGGCCGCACCGCGCACGACGTACGGGATGGACCGGGAGGCGAGCGCCTCCTCGAAGGCCTCGGACTGGGCGTTGATCCGGAACAGCACCGCCATCTCCCGCAGCGGCACCCCGGTGTCGCGCAGCCGGGCGATCTCGGTGGCGACGGCCTCGGCCTCGGCGACCTCGTCGGGTGCCTCCTGCCAGCGCAGCTCGGGGCCGGACTCGGCCTGGGCGCGCAGCGTCACCGCACCCGTGGAGGTGCCGGCCAGCAGCGCGTTCGCAGCCTTGATGACCTGCGGCGTGGACCGGTAGTTGCGGACCAGCTCGACGTTGGTGCCACCGGGATGCTTCGCGGGGAACTCGGTCAGGTAGTCGGCCCGGGCGCCGGCGAAGGAGTAGATGGTCTGCGCCGGGTCGCCGACCACGCAGATCTCCTGGCGCCCGCCCAGCCACAGGTCGAGCAGTGCGGCCTGGATCGGGCTGACGTCCTGGTACTCGTCGACGACGAACCACTTGTACTGCTGCCGCACCGAGGCGGCCACCCGGTCGTCCTCGGTCAGCAGGGCGGCGCCGAGGAGCAGCACGTCCTCCATGTCCATCCGGCCCTGCTCGCGCTTGAGCTCCTCGTAGGTGCCGAAGACGTGGGCCACCGAGGCCGCGTCCAGGCCGCTCACCTCGCGCCCGCGGGTCGGGGCGATCTGCTCGTAGCGGTCGGGCCGGACGTTGGTCACCTTGGCCCACTCGATCTCGCTGGCCAGGTCGCGCAGCCGGGCCTGGTCGACCTCGATCCGGTTGCGCCGGGCGGCGCCGGCGATGATCGGGATCTTCGACTCGGTCAGCTGGGGCGGCTCCCCGCCGTACACCTTCGGCCAGAAGTACCGGACCTGGCGCAGCGCCGCGGAGTGGAACGTCCGCGCCTGCACCCCGGGTGCACCCAGCGCGCGGAGCCGCCCGCGCATCTCGCCCGCGGCGCGGGTCGTGAAGGTGACCGCGAGCACCTCGGTCGGGTTGTAGGTGCCGGTCGCCACGCCGTACGCGATCCGGTGGGTGATCGCCCGGGTCTTGCCGGTGCCCGCGCCCGCGAGCACGCGCACGGGCCCCCGGAGCGCCTCGGCGACCCGGCGCTGCTCCGGGTCGAGGTCCTCCAGAAGACGTTCGGCGTGGCCGCCGTACGGGGTGGTGGAAATGTTTACGACTCCGTCCTGGTTGGATGGTTCGTCAGCCTAGTTGCGAGAGGGGACACATCTCGATGTCCGGCCAGTTCACGATGTACACCACGCCCTGGTGCGGCTACTGCCACCGCCTCAAGAGCCAGCTGGACCGCGAGGGCATCGCGTACGAGGTCGTCGACATCGAGCAGGATCCCGCAGCGGCCGACCTGGTGATGAGCGTCAACGGCGGCAACCAGACCGTCCCCACGCTGGTCTACCCCGACGGCACCGCGCAGACCAACCCGAGCGTCGCGCAGGTCAAGGCCAAGCTCGACGAGCTCGCTGCTTAGTCACCAGGCCCCGGGCAGCGCCCCGCCGTACCAGTGCTCCACCAGCGAGCGGGAGATCGAGATCCCGCCGGGGAGCACGAGCGTCCCCGCCTCGGCCTCGGCCTTCATCTGCTCGCGCGTGAACCAGCGCGCGTCCTCGAGTTCGTCGCCGTCCACCGAGATCTCCGTCGACTCCGCCTTCGCCAGGCAGCCGACCATGAGCGATCGCGGCAGCGGCCACGGCTGGCTGCCGAAGTAGGCCACCTCGCCGACCTGGACGCCGGCCTCCTCCATCACCTCGCGGCGCACCGCCTGCTCGATCGACTCTCCCGGCTCCACGAACCCCGCCAGGGTCGAGTACCGCCCCGGCGGCCAGGCCGGGTTGCGGCCCAGCAGGCAGCGGTCCTCGGGGTACTCGCCGTCGGTGACGATCATGATGACCGCCGGGTCGGTGCGCGGGAACTCGTCGCGCCCGCAGGCCTGGCAGCGCAGCACGTGCCCGAGCATCCGCGGCTCCAGCGGGCCGCCGCAGCGCGGGCAGAACCGGGTCGCCCAGAGCCACTCGGCGATGCCGACCGCGTGCACCACCAGCGGGGCGTCGGACTCCTCGAAGGCCCCCAGCAGCTGGCGCAGCCCGACCCAGCCCTCGTCGGCGACCTCGGCCGGCGCGATCACCGCGAAGTAGACGTCGCCGTCGCGCTCGCCGAGCAGCACCTTCTCGCCCTCGGGCGCTTGCGCCGGCGAGACCCAGGAGACCTTGCCGTCGGCCAGCCGGACCCGGGTACCCGCCATCACGAGCACGCGCGTCTCCTCCAGCGCCCACACCGACGCCAGCCACGCTTCGTCGGTCCGGCGACCCGCGATCCGGTCGTGCGCGTAGGCCGAGAGCGCGATCGGCGTTCCCGCGCCGGGGCTCAGCCGTTCAGCCATGCCGAGAACGCCTCGGTGTCGTAGGGGCGGCCCAGGAAGTCGGCGACCAGCGCGGCGGCGTCGCGGGACCCACCCGGTTCCAGGATCCTCTCGCGGTACCGGCGCGCGACGCCCGCGTCGAACAGGTCGCCGGGGTCGAAGGCACTGAAGAGGTCCTTCGCGATCACCAGCGACCACATGTAGGTGTAGTAGCCGGAGGAGTACCCGTCCAGGTGCCCGAAGCCGGCGTGGAAGTGGGTGCCCTCCAGCGGGGTGACCAGGCTGTACAGCGGGTAGAGCTCGAAGAGCCGCGCCGTCAGGTCGTCGGGCACCTCGACGTGGAGGAGGTAGGAGACCGCCGCGTAGAACATCTGCGTGCGGGCGAGGAAGCCCTTCCCGAACTCGTCGGCCTCCTTCATCGCGGCGACCAGCTCGGCCGGGATCGGGGTGCCCTCGGCGTCGGTGGCGAAGGTCCGCAGCACCGCCGCGTCCCAGGCCCACTCCTCCAGCAGCTGCGAGGGCGCCTCCACGAAGTCCCACTCGGTCGCCACGCCGGAGAACCGGACCCACTCGTGCCGGCCGGCGAGCACGTGGTGCAGCAGGTGGCCGAACTCGTGGAACAGGGTGACCACCTCGTCGTGGTCCATCAGGCCGCGGTTGAAGTTGCAGACCAGCACGCCCTCGGGCAGCTGCCGGTCGCGGACGCCGGAGACCAGGTCGAACTGCGCGGCGTGGTTGTACTTGCGGTCCCGCGGGTGCAGGTCCAGGTGGATCCGGCCGAGCCGCTCGCCGGTGGCCTCGTCGTGGACGTCGTACGTCGAGACCTCGTCGTGCCAGGTGGCCAGGGCGACCGGCTCGTAGCGCAGTCCGAAGAGCCGGCCGGTGACCGCGAGCAGGCCGTCGTGCACCTTCGCGAACTCGAAGTACCGGCGGACCTGCTGGGCGTCGACGCCGTACCGCTCCCGCTTGACCGCCTCGAAGCAGTACCGCCAGCTCGACAGGTCGATCTGCTCGATGCCGTCGCGGGCGCCGCGCTCGCGCAGCACGGCGAGGTCGCGCTCGCCGGCGGGCAGCGCCTCCGCGGCCACCTTGTCGACGAACTCCATGATCGCGGCGCCCTTGCCGATCATCTTGATCTCGGCGTCGAAGTCGGCCCAGTCCGCGTAGCCGAGCAACTGGGCCTTGTCCCGGCGCAGCCGGAGCAGGTCGCCGAGGACCTCGTCGTTGGCCGGCCAGGCCAGGTTGAAGTACTCCAGCGCGACCGTACGACGAGCGTCCGCGTCGGTGCTGTAGGTCAGGAACGGGTGCACGTCGGGGTACTCGGTGGTGATCGTGACCAGCCCGTCGTCATCCGCGGGGTGGTCGGCGACGAAGTCCGCGGGCAGGCCGGCCAGCGCGCTCTCCGGGACCTTCGCCTCCCGGCGGCCGTCGCGGATGTTGCGGGAGAACGCCTGGCTCAGCTCGGTCTCGCGCTCGTTCAGCGAGCGCAGCCGGTCCCGGGTCGCCTCGTCCTTGTCGACCCCCGCGCGCCGGAAGGCCCGCAGCGCGTCGGCCAGCACCCGCCGGGCGCCGTCGTCGAGCGGGTCGGTCCGGATGCTGCTCAGCTTGTCGAAGACCTCGCGGTCCAGCAGCAGGTCGGTGTGGAAGCGGCGCGCCTCGACCTCGATCGCCTCGGCCTGCTCGATGACCACCGGGTCCGGGTGCACCGAGGACAGCAGGCTGGTCACCGCGAACGCGTTGGAGAGCGCCACCGCCGCGTCGTTCCACAGCTGCAGGATCGCGGTGTCCTGGGGGTGCGCGCTCTTCAGCGCGGCGATCTCCTCGCCGGCCAGTCGCAGCGACCCCAGGCCACGCTCGTCGAGCCACCCACCCCACCCGTCCGGGTCGGCGGGCAGGGACAGCGGTTCGAGACTCATGCCGACGAGGCTAGCCGTTAGGTTCACAGCCATGAGCACACATATCGGGGCGGCCCCCGGCGAGGTCGCTCCCCTGGTCCTGCTGCCCGGCGACCCGCTGCGGGCGAAGTGGATCGCGGAGACGTTCCTCGACGGCGCCACCTGCTACTCCGAGGTGCGCGGGATGTACGGGTTCACGGGCACCTGGCAGGGCCGGCCGGTCTCGGTGCAGGGGTCCGGCATGGGACAGCCGTCGATGGCGATCTACGTCAACGAGCTCTTCGCGTCGTACGCCGTGCAGCAGATCGTCCGGGTGGGCTCCTGCGGCGCGCTGACCGAGGAGGTGGCCCTGCGCGACATCGTGCTGGCCAGCGGTGCGTGCACGAACTCGAGCATGAACCAGCAGCGCTTCCACGGCCTCGACTACGCCCCCGTCGCGGACTTCGGGCTGCTCCGGGCCGCGTACGACGCCGCGACCGCGCGCGCGGACGTGACCTCCCACGTCGGGCTGGTCTTCTCCACCGACAGCTTCTACTGGCCGCGGGTCGAGCTGATGAAGCCGATGGCCGAGCACGGGGTGCTGGCCGTGGACATGGAGGCCTCCGCGCTCTACACGCTGGCGGCGCAGTACCGGCGCAAGGCGCTGGTCATCAACACCGTCTCCGACCACATCGTCACCGGCGAGGAGACGAGTGCCGCGGAGCGGGAGCGGACCTTCGGGGCGATGGTGGAGATCGCGCTGGCGGCTGCGCTCGGTTAGCTGACCGAGAACACCACGACGTTGCTCGTCGCGCTCGGCGAGGTCTGGAACGCCTGCGTGGTGAACGTGCCCGCGCCGTTGAGCAGCTTGGTGAACGTGACCGACCAGGTGCCGCCGGCGCCGACCGTGGTGGTCTGCGGGTTGGTGAAGTTGGAGTTGCTCACCAGGAACGCGCTCCCGGATCCGCAGGAGGCCCGGTTCCCGTTGCAGATGTAGACGCTGACGTTCGCGCCGACCGTGCCCGTGCCGGACACGATGGTCGTGTTCTGCGGCGAGCCGGAGGTGCGGCCGGTGATCGCGAAGGTGCCGCCGGCCACCGTGAAGCTCTGCTGCACCTGCGGAGCCGCGTTGTACGTCCCGTTGCCGGCCTGGTTGGCGTTGACGTGGCAGGTGCCGGCGGCGACGAAGGAGACCGCGCCGGCAGAGGTGACGGTGCAGACCGACGCCGTGTCGGTCGAGAACGTCACCGTGAGCCCCGAGCTCGCGGTCGCGGTGGCCGCGTAGGTGCCGCCGACGGTCGCGCTGCCGGGTGCCGTCGAGGTGAAGGTGATCGTCTGGTCCTGCTTGGTCACGCCGAAGGACTGCTGCACCTGGGCGGCGGCCAGGTAGTCGGCGTTGCCGGCCTGGTTGGCGTTCACGACGCAGGTGCCCGCCCCGACGAAGGTCACCGTCGAGCCGCTCACCGTGCACACCGACGGGCTGCCGCTGCTGAAGGTGACCGCGTTGCCGGAGGCACCGCCGGTGGCCGTCACCGTGTACGTCGACCCGCCCACCTTCGCGTTGCCCGGAGCGGTCGAGGTGAACGTGATCGCCTGCGCGCCCGGGCCCACCGTGTACGACTGCTGCACCTGCGAGGCCGCCAGGTAGTCGGCGGTGCCGGCCTGGTTGGCGTTCACGGTGCAGGTGCCGGCGTGCTGGTAGGTGACCACGCCACCGCTGAGCGAGCACACCCCGCCGGTGCTCGCGTCGATGGTGAAGGTCACCGGGTTGCCGGAGGCACCGCCGGTCGCGGCCGGGGTGTACCCGGCTCCCCCGACGACCGCCGCGGACGGCGCCGTCGAGGTGAAGGAGATCGTCTGCGCGGCCTTGGCGACCGTGAACGTCTGCTGGTTCTGCGGGGCCGCGCTGTAGTAGGTGCTGCCAGCCTGGTCCGCGTTGATCGTGCAGGTGCCGGCGTGCAGGAAGCTCACCGCCGAGCCCGAGACCGAGCACACGCCCGGGGTGGCCGAGCCGAAGGTGACCGGGTTGCCCGAGCCGCCCCCGGTTGCGGTGACGGTGTAGCTGCCGCCGTACGTGGGCGAGACCGGCGAGGACGTGAACGTGATCGTCTGGCTCGCCTGGGCCACGGTGACCGTGGCACTGGGCGCCGACGTCGCCGTCCAGCTGCGGAACACCGCGACCACCTCGTAGGTGTGGCTGCCGAGCGGGACACCGGTGTCCGAGCAAGAGGTCGCGGTGGTGAGCGAGGCGGCCGAGGTGCCGCAGGCAGCCACGGCGGGGCCGCTGCTCGGCAGCCGGCGCACGTAGTACCCGTCGGGGGCCGGGGTGCCGGACGACGCGGTCCAGGACACCGTGACGGTGCCGGTCCCGGACGTCTGCGCGCCCGTCACGCCCGTCGGCGCGGCCAGGGTGCCGGTGGTCACCGAGCCGGTCGAGGAGCCGGTCCCGCTGAAGTACCCGTAGGCGACCTGGCCGAGGGCGACCAGCGCGGTCAGCGTCGCGGCCACCACGACGAGGCGCCGCGGGTGCGGCGAGCGCCGCCGCAGCGCGCGGTGAGAGGCCTGGTAGGTCGCCATCACGCACCGTTCCCGGTGCCGGAGTGGTGCAGCTGCACGGTCGCGCCCTTGCAGGCGTCCTGGTTGACCGGCAGGTTCAGCATGGCGACCTGCGGCCACTGCGCGCGCGGCACGCCGAGCTGCTGCAGCGTGCGGGTGCTGTTCGGCGGGATGGTCAGCGTGGCCGGGCCGCCGTACGCGGTGACCGCGTAGTTGCTCGCCGCGCAGCCGGGCTTGTCGGTGCCGGTCACGGTGACGCCGAGCCCGGTGACGGTCATCGTCGCGCCGAACGGGTTGGTGATCGCCAGGTTGACCGCACCCGCTTCGCTGCCGGGCGCCAGCACCCGGTCGGCACTGCCGGCGATCGGGAAGTCCGGGTAGGTCTGCGGCACCACGATCAGGTAGACGGTCGCGCTGCCCGAGGCGAGCAGGGCACTGCCCTTGACGGTGATCGGGTAGACGCCCGGCACCACGTTGGTGGCGGTGCTGATCTTGAGCGAGGCGTGGCTGCCGAGCAGGGACAGCGAGGGCGAGACCTTGGCGGTCGCGTTCGCCGGGACGCCGCTGACCTTGAGCGCGATCGGGCCGGAGAGCAGGCCGCGGTCGATGTCGATGTCGTACGTCGTGGACTCACCGTCGACCACGGTGGCCGAGGTCGGCGACATGGTCATGGTGAAGCCCGTGGGCAGCGAGACCACCAGCTGCACGGTGATCGACTGGGTGTAGGTCCCGCTGGTGGCGGTGATGGTCAGCAGGTAGCTGCCGACCGGGGTCGAGGCGCCGGTGAAGACCGTGACGATCGCCGGGATGCCGGGCAGCCGCAGCGGGTTCGGGGTGATCCCGACGTGCGCGCCGACAGGTGCTCCGGTCACCGCGAGCGAGACCGGCCCGACCCAGGACCCGGGCTGGCTGACCGAGACGGCGAAGACCGCGTTCGCACCCACGGTCACGCCGACGGTCGTCTGGTCGACGCTGAGCGTCAGGCCGGCGGAGATCGTCGTCGCCGTCGGCCGCAGCGCCCCCGAACCGACCGATGCGGCCAGCAGGGCAGCCACCAGCAGCGCGAGAAGACGGGTCTTCCCACGCCACAGGCGTCCTGCCCCGGGCCGCATCGGTCGTCAGATCGAAGGAGTCGGCTGGATCAGCTGGCGTCGACCTTGAGGTTGACGGTCACGCCCTTGCAGGCGTCCTGGTTCACGCCGGTGTCGATCATCTTCACCGTGAAGGAGCCGTTCACCGTGGCACCCGAGGCGATGGGCCCGTAGGTGATCGTGGTCGGGCTGACCTGGAAGTCAGCGGCGGTGCAGCCCGCGTTCGAGGTGCCGGTGACGCTCGCGGTCGTCGACGCGAGGCTCTGGACACCCGAGTTGTTGTTCTTCACCGAGAACCCGACGGTGTCGGCCGGGCCGCCCGGGGTCAGGTCGGCGAGGTTCACGTTGTCGACGGTGACCTCCCAGGCGGTGGAGGTGCCGGTGGTCGCGGACCCGGAACCGGAGCCGGTGCTGGTCCAGTAGGCGAAGGCGATGCCGCCGGAGGCGACCACCGCGACGGCGGTACCGGCGACCAGGTACTTCTTCTTGGTCAAGCGAGGCATGGGTTTGCTTCCCTTCGATCTGATGAACAGGCCCAGGGCCGGGCCCGCGCAGCGCATTCCCCGAGCGAAGCGACAGCACGATGAGCAACGAGACCCCCCGCGGCTCGTCATGGCCCAGAACGAGCCGGGCCCGCATTCGGTACGGACGGTCAGCGGCACATGGCCCGAACGGGTCATCACCCCCGGGACCCGGGGACCGATCTGCCCGTTTCGTCAGGCCTCGGCGACGAGCCGGTCTAGCGCGGCCCGGTCCGGCAGCGTGTCCGGCTCGACGGTCCGGCCGGTGCGGACGAAGTGGAAGACCGCGCGCACGCGGTCGAGCGGGACGTCGTGGAGCTCGGCCCAGGCGAGCCGGTAGACGGCGAGCTGCAACGGGTCCGCGTGCGACTCGTGGCCGGTCTTCCAGTCGACGACGAGCCAGCCCTGGCTGCCGTCCGGGCCGGGCTCGGCGTACACCGCGTCGATCCGGCCGCGGACCACCTGGCCGGCCAGCACCAGCGCGAACGGCGCCTCGACGGCGTGCGGCACCCGGTCCGCGAACGGCCCGCGCTCGAAGGCCTCGGCCAGGGCGGCCAGGTCGGCCTCGTCCTCGATGCCGGCGTCGCCGCGCCCGGACAGCTCGTCGAGCTCGACCAGCTGCTGCTGGCCGAACCGGGCCTCCACCCACGCGTGGAACCGGGTGCCGAACCGGGCCGCGCGCGAGGGCGGCCGGGGCATCGGCCGGGCCAGGTCGCGGGCGAACCGCTCCGGGTCCTCGCTGAGCCGGGCCAGCGCGGTCGCCGAGAGCGCCGCCGGCATCGGCACCTCGAGCACGTCCGGCCGGCTGCTGCGGGCATCGGCGAGCAGCCGGTCCAGCTCCTCGTCCCACTCGGCCACCCGGGCGGTCTCCACCATGTCCAGGCCGGTGTCCTCGGCCTCGGGGTCGGCGGCGCGGACCCGCTCGGCCGCCTCCAGCCGGAGCAGCGCCTCGGCTCCTCGTGCGGACGGCGGCCACGGGCGCGAGGTGTCCTGCTCGTCGTACGGGTTGGGGGTGCCCTTCGCCGGCTTCTCCCGCCAGTCGGTGACCGGCTCGCCCCAGGACTCCAGCGCCTCGCGCACGGTCTCCTGGTACGGCGAGGGCCCGAACGGCGTGGCCCGCTGGCTCCACAGGTACGACGTCACCGCGAGCCGGTGCGCGGCCCGGGTGAACGCGACGTACCCGAGCCGCAGCTCCTCGACCTGGCCGTGGTCGCGGGTCGCCTGCCGGTAGGCGTCCAGGGCGGCCTTGTCGTAGCCGTCGAGCTGCGGCAGGTCGGCGGCGTCGCCGCGCAGCGCGGCCGGCAGCACCGCCGGCGAGGAGGTCCACAGAGTCCGCGACCGGTTGGAGGGGAACCGGGTCTCGCCGACCCCGACCAGGAAGACCGTGCCCCACTCCAGCCCCTTGGACCGGTGCACGGTGAGCAGCTTGACCGAGTCGGCCTCCGACGGGGTGGCCACGTCCAGGCCGTTGCCCTGGTCGTCCTCGGCGGTCAGGTAGGCCAGCAGCGCGGGCAGGGTGACGTCTCCGTCGACCGCCTGGAACTCCGCGACCGCCTTCACGAACAGGTCGAGGTTGTCGCGCCGGGCCGCGGCCGCGGGATTGTTCGAGGAGGCCAGCTCGACGTCGACGCCGGTGACCTCGATGATCCGCCGCACGACGTCGAGCAGCGGCTCGCCCACCGAACGGCGCAGCCGGCGCAGCTCGGCGGCCAGCAGCCCGAACCGCTCGCGCGCCTCGACCGAGTACGCCGCCTCGCCGGGGTCGTCGAGCGCGTCAGCCAGCGCGGGCAGCTCGGCGGGGTCGATGCCGTCGGCGATGTCGGCCAGCTGGTCGCCGATGTCCGCGCTCGCCGTCCGCCCCTGCTGCCCGGTCAGGACGGCGGCCCGCTCGGCGAGCAGCCGCAGGTCGCGTGGCCCGACCGCCCACCGCGGGCCGGTGAGCAGGGTGAGCAGCGCGGCGTTCGCGGTGACGTCGTGCAGCAGGTGCAGGACGGCGACCACCTCGGCGACCTCGGGCAGCCGCAGCAGGCCGGAGAGGCCGACGATCTCGACCGGGACGCCGGCGGTGGAGAGCGCGTCGAAGACCTCCTCGGCGTGGCTGTTGTCGCGGGTGAGCACCGCGATGTCGGACCACAGGCCACCGGTCTCGTGGGTGGCGCGGGCAGTCTCGGCCAGCCAGGCGAGCTCGTCGGCGTTGGTCTCGAACACCTTGACGGTGACCGCGCCCTCGGCCGCGCCCGGGGCCGGTTCCAGCGGGCGCACCTCGTCGAGCGCCTCGTAGAGCGGCGCGGCCAGCCGGTTGGCGACCTCGAGGATGCGCCGGTCCGAGCGCCGGTTCACCGTCAGCGGCAGCACCGGGACGGTCCCCTCGCCCGCGGGGAACGTCGCAGGAAAGGTCTCAGGGAAGTTGAGGATGTTGGAGACCGAGGCGCCCCGCCAGCCGTAGATGGCCTGGTTCGGGTCGCCGACCGCCATCACCGCGTGCCCGCCGCCGAACAGCCGGGACAGCATGGTTGCCTGCGCCACCGAGGTGTCCTGGTACTCGTCGAGCAGCACCACCTTGTACTTGTCACGCTCGAGCGCGCCGACCTCGGGCTGCTCGGCGGCCAGCCGGGCGCCGAGGGCGATCTGGTCGGAGAAGTCCATGAGGCCGAGGTCGCGCTTGAGCCGCCGGTAGGACGCGACCAGCTGGAGCAGCTCGGCCCGCCGGTCGATCGCGGAGACCGCCTTCTCGCAGGCCTCGCGGTAGGTCTTGCGGTCCTTGCCGGCGCGCTCGGCCGACAGCGCGCGCACGAAGCCGGCCCTGGCCTCGGCGTCGACGCGGCGGACGTCCTCGGCCTCGACCAGGTGCTCGGTCATCGCCGCGTCCAGGGCGAGCAGGTTCTGGATCACGGTCGGGGGGTGGTCGCTCAGCGCCTCGACCTCGCCGGTGAACCGGTCCACCGCGCGGGCGCCGAGCTGGTAGCGAGACGCGTCGGTGATGACCCGGGTCTCCGGCTCGTGCCCGATCCGCAGGCCGTGCTCGACGAGCAGGTCCGCGGCGTAGGCGTTGTAGGTCGCCACCACGGGCTCGAGCACCTCGTCGACCTCGAGCCCCGGTTTGGGCAACGCACCAGCCGCCTCGAGGGCGTCGCGGATCCGGGTGCGCAGCTCGGCGGCGGCCTTCGTGGTGAAGGTGAGGCCGAGGACCTCCTCGGGGCGGACCTGCCCGGTCAGCACCAGGTACACCACGCGCGCGGCCATGAGCGTGGTCTTCCCGGAGCCGGCGCCCGCGATCACCACGGTGGGCGAGAGCGGCGCGGTGATGGCCGCCCACTGCTGCGCGCTGGCCACCCAGGGCGTGCCCATGGCGCGCTGCAGGTCCTCGGGGGTCTCCAGGGTCAGCGGCCGGTCCTCGAGCGCGGTCATGCCAGCACCGCCCCCGCGCTCTTGATCGGGCACACCGGCACGAACGGGCACTGCTCGCAGTGCGCGCCCGCCACCGCCGGGAAGGACTCGGTGCGCAGGTAGACCGCGGCCTGCGCGAGAGCCTCGCGCAGCGGCTCGCGAGCGGCCTCGTCGGCCACCGGCTGCGGTTGCACGACCGCGTCCGGGGACTCGTCCAGGATGCCGAGCTGGACGAGCTCCGCTCCCCCGCTGCGCAGCGGCCGGCCGTCCCCGAGCCGGTCGAGCGCACCGCTGTCGACGGCGTACTGGTAGAGCCCGAGCTGGACGTCACGCTCGACCGCGGGCTTCGACGGCGCCGTCCGGCCGGTCTTGAGATCGACCACGACCACGTGCCCGTCCGCGTCCAGCTCGAGCCGGTCCGCGTAGCCGACGAGACGGACCGTCTCGTCTCCGTCCAGCGTCACGATCGCGTCGAAGCGCTGCTCGACGGCGAGCAGCCGGCGCCGGTTGTGCCGGTGCCAGGCCAAGAACCGGGCCAGCGCGCTCCGGATCCGGCCGTACTCGCGCGCCCGCGACCAGGGGGTCCGGAACTCCAGCCGGTCCCAGACATTGTCGACCTCGCCCATGAGCGCCTCGAGGTCAGCGTCGGGTCCGTCTTCTTGGCCAAGCTCGCCCCGGGCGACGCGCTCGGCGAGCGCGTGCACCAGCTGGCCGACGTTGGCGGCCTGGTGGGCGGCGGTGACCCCGCCCGCCTCACGGGTGAGGAACCACTGGGTCGGGCAGACCAGCACCGAGGTCAGCAGGCTGGCCGAGATCGGCACCGGCTCCTGCTCCGGGCGCATCGGCACCGTCGAGCGGCTCGCCGCCCGGGTGCCCCACCAGGTGCCCGGGTCGGCCTGCGGCACCAGTGCCCGCGAGCCAGCGGTCTCGCCGGCGAGGCGGGCCAGCCGGCGGGCCGCGGCGTCGCGCAGCGCCGGGCTCGCCTCCGCATCGGCGACCGTGCGGCGCAGCTCGGCGACCACACCGGGCAGCGAGAGCGGCCGGCGCGGGCGGCCGACCACGTGGTCGAGGTCCAGGCCGAGCTCCTCGAGGAACCGGGACGGCTGCTCGCCGTCGTCCTCGGGCGAGGCCACCGCCGTGACCACGAGCCGCTCGCGGGCACGCGTGCAGGCGACGTAGAACAGCCGGCGCTCCTCGGCGAGCAGCTCGCGGGTGGAGACCGGCGGCTGCAGCGCCCCTCTGCCGGTCGGGTCCGCACCGATCCGGTCGGCGCCGAGCAGCGTCGAGCGGCGACGCAGGTCCGGCCAGCCGCCCTGCTGCACGTGCGCGACCACGACCAGCCGCCACTCCAGGCCCTTGGACCGGTGCGCGGTGAGCAGCCGGACCGCCGCCCCTCGCAGGCCGCGCTCGGCAAGCGTGTCGGCCGGGATCTCCTGGCCCTCGAGCGTGGCCAGGAAAGCGGCGACGCCGGTGTGGTCGCGCTGCTCCTCGGTGCGCGCCGCCGTCTCGAACAGGGCGCACAGCGAGTCGAGGTCCCGGTGCGCGCGGCCCGAGCCGGTGCCGCGCTGCTCGGCGGCCCGCTGCAGCCGCTGCGGCCAGTCGGTCCCGGACCAGAGCGTCCACAGCACCGCGGTCGCGTCCTCGCCGCCGTCGAGCACCCGACGGGCCTCGGCCAGCAGCGAGGCGAACAGGCGGGCACGGTCGACCTCCGGCCCGTCGAGCCCGTCCAGGAAGGTCCCGTCGACCACCGCGAGCCGCAGCAGCTCTCGCGAGGTCCGGTGTCGCTCGCCCGGGCCGAGGACGCGGGCCTTCTCGCGCTGGCGCAGGCGCCGGCCCAGCCGCCGCACGTCGCCCGCGTCGAGCCCGGCGAGCGGGCCCAGCAGCATCGCCTCGGCACGCCCGGCGTCGACGTACCCGACGTGCTCGGGGTCGTGGTTGTCCAGGTTGAGCACCGCCCGGAGCGCGTCCAGCAGCGGCTGCACCGCCGGGTCGCGGACCAGCGGCACCTCGTCGGCGGCCACCTCGACCGGGATCCCCGCGGCGGTCAGCGCGCGCCGCAGCCCCGGCAGGGTGGAGCGGCCGGAGCGGACCAGCACGGCCATCTCGTCCCAGCCGAGCCCGTCGGTCAGGTGCGCCCGGCGGAGCAGGTCGGCCAGGTGCTCGGCCTCGGCGCGCTCGGTGTCGAAGGTGTGCACCTGCACGCGGCCGGCGCCGTACGGTCCCGGCTCGCAGACCGGCTCCCGGAACGCGACCCGCGCCTCCTCGCCGATCGACCCGGCCCAGGCGAGCTGCCCGGCGACCCGTTGCGCGGCCGCCATCAGCCGCGGGCCGAACCGGCGGGTGCGGCGCAGAACCGCCACCGGCGCGGGCGTGCCCGAGGCAGCCGGGAACTGCTCGGGGAAGTCGAGGATGCCGCGCACGTCCGCCCCGCGGAAGGCGTAGATGGACTGGTGCGGGTCACCGACCACGACCAGGTCCCGGCCGTCGCCGGCGAGCTGGCGCAGCAGCGCGACCTGGCCGGGGTCGGTGTCCTGGTACTCGTCGACGAAGACGTGCCGGAACTGCGCGCGCAGCTCGTCGCGGTGCGCGGCGGCCTCGATGGTGGCCCGCCGGATCAGGTCGGCGTAGTCGGTGGCGCCCTCGCTGTCGAGCACCGTCAGGTACTGCTCGAGGAACAGCCCGGCGGCCTCGAACTCGGGTAGCCGGTGCTCGGCGCCGAGGCGGCGCAGGTCCTCGGGGTCCAGGCCCTTCTCCCGGGCGCGGCCCAGCACCGCGTGCACCTCGCGCGCGAACCCGCGGGTGCCCAGCGCGTGCCGCAGCGCGTCCGGCCAGCTGACCGCCTCGGGGTGGTGCTCGAGCAGCTCGCGGAGCACGGTGTCCTGCTCGGGAGCCGAGAGCAGCCGCAGCGGCGCGACGTACAGCTCGGCGGGCGCGAACCGGCGCAGCAGCCCGTAGGCGAAGGAGTGGAACGTGGCGCACACCCCCGCCGTGGTCGTCCGGCCCAGCCGGGCGGCGACCCGGTCGCGGAGCTGGTCGGCGGCCTTGCGGCTGAAGGTCAGCGCGAGCACCGACTCGGGCGCCGCCCCGCGCCCCTCGATCCGCTCGACGATCGCCTCGACCAGGGTGGTGGTCTTGCCGGTCCCTGGACCGGCCAGCACCAGCAGCGGACCACCGGCGTGCTCGACCACCCGGCGCTGGTCCTCGTCGAGCGACGGGGCCTGCACCGGGGCGGCGGCACGGACGAGACGGTGGGTGGTCACGAGGTCACCTCATCATCCGGGGCCGACAGAATCGCGGCGGCGTTCCGGAGGCAGCCAGACCGCTGCTCGCAGGTCCACCGCACCCGAGGAGCGCAGCGGTGTCCCCTCCTCGAGGTAGGCCTGCCGGGCCTCGGGGCCGTGCGAGTCGGGCAGCGAGCCGTCGGCCCGGACCACCCGCCACCACGGCACTCCCCCGCCGTACAGGGCCATCGTCCGGCCGACCTGACGAGGGCCGCCGCGACCCACGGCCTCGGCGATCAGCCCGTACGTCGTGACCCGGCCGCGCGGGACCTGCTCGACCAGCGAGAGCACCGCCTCGACGTACTCCTCCGACACCACCACGCGACGAGGCTAGGACAACCGTCCTCAGGTACCGCAGCCCGGCACCTGCGACCGATCGGCGGGCCGCGCCGTGTTCCTACCGTCGAGGAGGTGAAACGGCTCCTCGCTCTCGCCCTGCTCGCCGGCTACTCGCTCGTGGTGGCGCAGCTGACGCTGCGCGACCCCGAGCACGGACGCTGGGCGTTCTCGTTCGCCGACCGGCTGGCGACCAGCGCCTCGAGCGGCCGGCTGTCCTGGGACCGCACCGAGGTGCTCGCGAACGTCGCCCTCTTCGTGCCCTACGGATTCCTGCTCCGGATCCTGCTCGGCCGCGCGTGGGCCGCGGTGCTGCTCTGCGTGCTGATCTCGGCCGGCATCGAGCTCGCGCAGCAGGCCTACCTGCCGACGCGCGTCCCCACCGTCGCCGACGTCGAGCACAACGCGCTCGGCGGGCTGCTGGGCGCGCTGCTGGCGAGCCTCCTCACGACGTTCGGAAGGGCTGGGTCCCCGGGACGAGCGTGAGCGAGCGCAGCCAGACCTGCCGTGCCCAGGCGACCTCGAAGCCCAGGTCGCCGATGGTGTTGGTGACCAGGCCGCCGATGCCGAGCCCGATGGTCAGCGTGGACAGCACGCCGCGGGCCCGGCCGCGCGCGTCCAGGAAGCCGCTGCCGGAGTCGCCGGGGATGCCGCCGCCGCTCTTCTTGATCTGGTAGCCGTAGCCGCTGGCGTCCCGCCGGATCACCGAGCCGGTCTTGGCCGTCCCGAACCCGGTGCCGAACCGCAGCGAGGAGTTGCCCAAGGTGTAGAGCGGAGACCTCGGCGTCAGCACCGGGCCGCCGAGGCTGGCCGGCCCGCCCCAGTGCGGCACGGTCGGGTTGACCTTGCCGCGGTCGGCGGCACTGACCCGGACCAGCGCGAAGTCGTTCCACAGGCACAGCGGCGAGGCGTGGCTGACCCGGCGCCGTTGCATCGCCAGCCAGGAGCTGTAGACCAGGGTGCCGCGGCCGACCAGCGCGCCCGCGGAGAAGAGGGTGCCGCCGGTGCGGAACTCGACCGTGGTGCCGAGCGGGTTCGACGGCGTGGTGCAGCCGTTGACGTCGTTGGAGTCGCCCTTGCCGGCGCAGTGCGCGGCGTAGCCGACGTACACGTTGCGGGCCGCGTCGGTGAAGACGAAGTTCGCGGTGCACTGCGCGCCCGCGGTGTACATCTGCACGCCGGGTCGGATCTTCGCCGTCGAGACCGGCGCCCAGGTGGGCGCGGCCGCGCCGCTGCCGGAGAACGCCGAGACGCCCAGGAGCAGGGCGAGAAGCACCACGAGCACACGCTGCATCGGACCTCCAGGGGTGAGGTCCTCTTCAACGACGACGGCCGCCCTCGGGTCACGAGGGCGGCCGCACGACGAGACGAGACGTCTCGTTCCGTCAGCGTCAGTAGGCGGGCTGGGACGGGTCGATCTGGTTCACCCAGGCGACCACGCCACCGCCGACGTGCACGGCGTCGGAGTATCCCGCGCCCTTGACGATCGCGAGCGTCTCGGCCGAGCGCACGCCGGTCTTGCAGTGCATCACGATCTGCTTGTCGCTCGGGAGCTGCTCGAGCGCGGAGCCGTTGAGGAACTCGCCCTTGGGGATCAGCACCGAGCCCGGGATGTGGTTGATCTCGTACTCGTTGGGCTCGCGCACGTCGACGAGCACGAAGTCACGGGTGCCCTCCTCGCGCTCCTTCAGCATCTGCTCGAGCTGGACCACCGAGATCGTCGAGTCGGCGGCGGCGTCGGCGGCCTCCTCGCTGATCGCGCCGCAGAAGGTCTCGTAGTCGATCAGCCCGGTGACGGTCGGGTGCTCGCCGCACAGCGCGCAGTTGGGGTCCTTGCGCACCTTGAGCTTGCGGTACTCCATCTCCAGGGCGTCGTAGATCATCAGCTTGCCGACCAGCGGGTCGCCGATGCCGGTGAGCAGCTTGATGGCCTCGTTGACCTGGATCGAGCCGATGCTCGCGCACAGCACGCCCAGCACGCCGCCCTCGGCGCAGGAGGGGACCATGCCCGGCGGCGGCGGCTCGGGGTAGAGGCAGCGGTAGCAGGGCGCGTCCTCGGTCAGGGTCGGCGCGAACACGCTGGCCTGGCCGTCGAACCGGTAGATCGAGCCCCAGACGTACGGGATGCCCAGGAAGTACGCGGCGTCGTTGACCATGTACCGCGTCGCGAAGTTGTCGGTGCCGTCGACGATCAGGTCGTAGCCCTTGAAGACGTCCATGACGTTGTCGTTGTCGAGGCGCTCGTTGTGCACGACCACGTTGACCAGCGGGTTGATCTCGGCGATGGAGTCGCGCGCGGACTCGGCCTTCGGCCGGCCGATGTCGCTCTGCCCGTGGATCACCTGGCGCTGCAGGTTGGACTCGTCGACCTCGTCGAACTCGACGATGCCCAGCGTGCCGACGCCGGCCGCGGCCAGGTAGAGCAGCGCCGGGCTGCCCAGGCCACCGGCGCCGATGACCAGCACCTTGGCGTTCTTCAGCCGCTTCTGACCGGTCATCCCGACGTCGGGGATGATCAGGTGACGGCTGTAGCGACGGACTTCGTCGATGGTGAGCTCAGCGGCGGGCTCGACCAGAGCTGGCAGGGACACGGCACTCCTTGTGGCACGGCATGGACGTTCGGGCGACGTTGCCCTGAACACCCGGACGGTCTCCAGTGTTCCTCGCGGGTGTTCAGCCGGTGCCGCCCGGTCCGCCATCTGGGACCTGGGTGTCCTGCGTCACTGGCGTCGCCGGCGCCCCGCGGAAGGGCTCGTCGGCCACCGGTACGGCGTACACGACCGCGTTCGAGCGGTACTCCGTGCCGTCCCAGTCGTCGCAGGTGATGAGCACCAGCCGCCCGTCGCCGCCCTGGCGGAAGATGTCCTCGGAGTTCTTGGCCAGCCCGGCCACCGAGTAGATCCGCGAACGTCGTACGACGTAGGTGATCCAGCCCGTGGCGGTGCGCACCCGCAGCCGGTCGCCGGGGACCAGCTCGGCCAGGTGGTCGAAGGCGCCGCCGCCGGTGTGCACGGTGTGACCGGTGACCACGGCCGACCCGGCCACCTCGCCGGCGCCGCGGCCCTCCTGCCACCAGCCGAGCACCTGCGGGTCGTCCGGCGGGGTCAGCTCGCCGCTCTGGCCGCTGATCGGGATGACGTCGGACTTCACGTGCAGCCGCGGTACGTCGACCTGCAGCGGCCGTCCCGCCGAGGCCAGCGCGACGCCGGCGTACGGGCCGGAGGCCTGCTTGACGCTCACCGGCCCGATGAAGCCCTGCGCGGGCTCGACCTTGGGGTCCTCGATCTGCTGGCCGCCGACCGCCTTGTCGGGGACCGAGCCGGCCAGCCAGTCCGCGATGCCGGGCGCGACCCAGGGAGCCGCGGCGGCGCCGCCCAGGAGGACCACGAAGAGGACACCCACCACGGCCCGGCGGTGACGACCGGTGGGCTTGGCACGCCGGCGCCGCGGCAGCTTCGGCGCGGGGACGTGCGCGAGCCAGTCGTCCGGCAGCGTGTCCTCGGGCTCGTCGGGCGGGTCGAGCACCTCGGCGTGCTGGTCGGCGGGGACGCCGGTGAGCTCGAGCGCCGCGACGTCGGCCTCGGTCTGCACCGCGGCGATCTCGTCGGAGGCGGCCGCGAGGGCGCGCATCTCCCGGGCACTGCGGCGCTTGCCCTTGCGGCGCGTCCTCGCCCTCGGCTCTTCCGGTACGGCGGCGGCAGGCTCGTCAGCAAACAGGTCGTCGAGGTGGAGCGGCTCGGGCACGTCGGCAGCACCTTGCGGGGTTGCCTTCGCGGCCTTCGCCGCAGCCTTCTCCCGGCGGCGCTCGGCGCGGCGTTCGCCGCGGGGGGGCTCGGCGAGCGGCACGGCGGCGAGCTGCTCGTTCGCGGAGGACGCGGCCATCAGGTCCTGCACGTCGCGCAGGAAGAACTCCGAGACGTCCGGGGGTCGCACCACCTCGGCCTGATCGGCCACGGCGACCTCGACCTGAGCCACCTGAGGCTCCTGCTCCGGCTCTGGCTCCGGCTCCGGCTCTGGCTCCGGCTCTGGCTCCGGCTCCGGCTCTGGGCGCAGGTACTGCTCCGGGATCACCCGCGGCAGCGGGTCGAACTCCACCGGGGTGGCGAAGATCTGCGCGGCGATGGGCAGCGGCGGCGGCTCGGGCATCTCGACGGGCTCGACGGGCTCCGGCGCGGGCGGCTCCACCTCGACGACCCGCTGCTCCGGGATCATCGTCACGGGCTCAGGCTCGGGCGCAGCCGGCTCCGGCACGGGAGGACGGGGCGCGGGCGGTGGTGGCGCCGTCTGCGCAGCCCTCGCACGCTCCTCCTGCTTGCGGAGCAGCGCGGTCGCGCCGACGACGAGAAGGCCGAGAGCGGCGGTGCGGAGCCTTCGCCGCCCGCCGCCCTCAGCACTGGTGCGTTCAGCTCTGTCTCGTGCCACCGCGCGGTCGTACCGTTCCGAGACCAGCGGCGATGACCATCAGGATCATCCCGGCAACCAACAGGGTCAGGCCCTCCTGCGAGGTGTCACGAGCCCCGGCCAGACCGGCGTGCACCACGGTGGGCGACTCGGCGGGCGGGGTCACGACCTCGGCTTCGGGCGGGTTCACCTCGGGGGGCTCCACGACCGGAGGGCTCACCACCGGCGGCGGGACCACGCTGCAGTTCGTCTCCGCGGCGTTGAAGGTGTGCGTGAACACCTGCGTGGTGCCGCCTCCCTCGAAGGTGAAGTTCTCGTCGGCCGTCGCGGTGACCTCGATGGACGCGCCGGGCGCGGCGCTGCCGTCGGTGACCGCGAACGAGACGTGCTCACCGGTGGTGTCGAACGAGGCCGTGTTCTCGTTGGCGCAGGTCGGCTCGTCGAAGTCGACGTCGGCGACCGCCTCCGCCACCGTCACCTCACCGTTGCAGGTCGCCTCGGTGACGTTGCCGTCCAGCCCCTGGATCAGGTCGGGCTTGGCCTGGCCGGCCGTGTGCGCGACCCCGTTGAAGGTGCCGTCCGACTTCCACTTCTTGTTGGGCGAGTTCCGGTGCGCCAGGTGCGCCTCGAACTTCGCGGAGTCGTCGTCGACGGTGATGAACACGTACGGGTTCGTGTCCGAGCTCGTCGCATGACAGATGTTCACCGGCGTCTTCGCCGCACTGGCCGGGCTCGCGGCCACCATGACCGCCACCCCGCTCGACATGACCAGCATCCCGACGGCAGCGAGAGCGACTGCCACTCTGCGCGCCGTCAGCTTGTTCTTGATTCCCATCTCAGCCCCCACGTGGCTCGAGCACTCAATGTGGAAGGCAGCCCCCGAGCGGTGCCCAGACAGGGCCTCTCGACGCGGTCGGGAGGTCCCGCATGTCCGGGTCCCGCACGGTGTCCCGGATGATCCATCAATACCCCCAACGTGCCCGCCGACAAGCAGGTCACGAGGGTGGTCTAGTCAGGTTCGCCGGGACGGCTCGGCCGCCCTCCTCCCCCGAGGGACCGAGGGCGGTGACGGAGTCGCTCCGTCACCGCCCTCGGCATCGCTCCTCGGAAGGATCAGCTCTCGCTGCGGCGGCCGGTGAACCCGACACCGCCGGCGACGACCATCAGGATCATCCCGCCCACCAGCAGGGCCAGGCCCTGCTGACCGCGCAGGTCCGGCTTCACCTCGGCGAGGCCGGCGTGCACCACCTGCGGCGTGGCGACGACCTCGTCCGGGGTCTCCGTCTCGCTGCCCGGGACCACGGTCGGCGGCTCGACGATCGTGCAGCCGGTGACCTCGGCGAAGGTGTGCTCCCAGTGGGTCTTCGCACCCTCGGCCAGCTCGCTCGGCGCGATCGCGGTCGCGTCGACCTGGACGGTCTCGCCCGGGCCCACGGTGCCGGTGATCTCGTAGTGGACGCCGTCGACGTCCTTGCCGAGAGCCGCGCGCTCGTTCTCGACCGGCGCCGCCTCCGGCAGCACCACGGCCGCCTCGGTGTCGCAGGTCGGGTCGATGAAGTTCACGTCACCGGGGGTGACCCGGGTCGGCGGGTTCACGATCACGCACGGCGGGCCCTCGAGGTCGACCTCCGGGTCGAAGGTGTGCGTGAAGACCTTGGTGGTCGAGCCGCCCTCGAAGACGAAGCCCTCGTCGGTGGTCGCGGTGACCTCGATCGACTTGCCCGGCTCCAGGCTGCCGTCGGTGACCTTGAAGGAGACGTGGTCGCCGGTGCCGGACCAGTCCACGTCGTTCTCGTTGGCGCAGGTCGGGTCGGTGAAGGTGACGTCCGCGGTGGTGACGTCCGGGTTCTGCGGCTTCGGGCACTCGCTGACCGACGGCTCCGGCTGGCCGGTGTCCTCGGCGATGACGTAGGAGCGGCCGTGCGCGTCGTTGAAGAACGACCCGATCACGACAGGGTCCTCGCCGATGGCGTTGCCCGACACGCTGATCGGGTTGTTGCCGGTCTGCAGGCGCTCGTCGACGCCCGGCGTACCGACGTACTTGCAGACGAAGTACTTCGGCGCGGGCGCGGCGTTGGCCGAGCCGGCGGTGAGCATCAGAGCGATGCCGCTGGACATGACGAGCGTCGCCAGGGCGGCCAGCAGCGCGGCCGCACGACGACGCATGACGTTCTTGGTTCCCATGATGTTGCCCCAGATTCAGTTGCTCGTTACCTATGCGGCCTGCCCCCATCGAGCCCGGCCCCCGCGTCCTCGATCCACCCCCCGGACCACGACCACGAGACGGGACACCCACGTCCCGCGGGTCTCATGGAAAGGGGCAACACGGGTCAAGCGCCAATGCGGGGACGCTCCGGTCTAGTCCGAAAAACCGGACAAAACCGGGCGAAATGGATTGAAGAACCTGAAATTTCCGCAACCTGTATCAGGTCGGGCCGCTGCGGCTCGTCCACCGTCACGGAGTAGGCTCCACGCCACTGTCCGGCGAGGCGTTCGCCGGCGACGTACGACGTACGTCCGACGCACCCCTGGAGGCCCCGTGTCCACCCCGGCGACCACGTCCGGCGAGCAGACCCCTGCGCGGGGCAGCCGGCTGCCTCGCCGCGCCCGCCGCGCCCAGCTGCTCGAGTCCGCCCGCGAGGTGTTCGTCGCGCAGGGCTACCACGCCGCCGCGATGGACGACATCGCGGAGAACGCCGGCGTCTCCAAGCCGGTGCTCTACCAGCACTTCCCCGGCAAGCTCGACCTCTACCTGGCGCTGCTCGACCAGGCCGTCGACAAGGTCATCGACGGCACCCGCGCGGCGCTGGAGTCCACCGAGGACAACAAGCAGCGGGTGGCCGCGACGATGACCGCGTTCTACCACTACGTGGCCAGCGAGCAGGGCGAGTTCCGGCTCGTCTTCGAGTCCGACCTGACCAACGAGCCCGCCGTGCGGGAGCGGATCGACCGGGTCACCCACGAGTGCGCCGCGCTGATCGCGCACGTGATCCACGACGACACGGGGCTGCCCGACGCGCAGTCGCGGCTGCTCGCGGTCGCGCTGGTCGGCATGGGCGAGGTCTCCGCCCGGTTCTGGCTGCAGGACCGCTTGAACGGCGGTGAGACCATCGAGCTGGACACCGCGGCCGCGCTGGTCGCCGGGCTGGCCTGGCGGGGCATCCGCGGCTACCCCCGCTCCGACGAACCAGCCTGACCCACCGCTCCTTCTCTTACTTCTCGACAACCGCTACGTCTCGACACAGGAGGTCCTCCGGATGGAGGTCAAGATCGGCGTCATCCACGTCAACCGCGAGCTCACCATCGACACCGAGCTCGACGCGAAGGCGATCGAGAAGCAGGTCCAGGAGGCCCTCACCGCGGGCGGCGTGCTCTCCCTGACCGACGCCAAGGGCCGTCGCGTCGTGGTTCCGGCCGAGAAGCTCGCGTACGTCGACGTCACCGCGGGCACTGCCGGGCCCGTGGGTTTCCGCTCCTGAGGGGTGTTTGACCGCCGTACGGCGGGAGCATGATGGGCCCCGGTACGACGGATTCGGCCGTCGTCGGAGCAAAGGAGCACCGTCATGTTCTGGACGATCGTCGGTTCCATCATCGGAGGCCTCATCATCGGCCTGCTCGGCAAGTTCGTCGCCCCGGGTGACCGGGACAGCATCCCGCTCTGGCTCACGATCCTGTGCGGCATCGGCGGGATCTTCCTCGGCAGCTACCTGTACTTCGCGATCTTCGACGTCGCGGACAACGTCAAGAACAACCCCGACTACGACTGGCTCAACACCACCAAGGGCGTCGACTGGTGGCGCCACGTCTGGCAGATCGCCGTCGCCGCGGTCCTCGTGATGGTCGCCGCCACCGTGACCGGCCGCGCCAAGAAGTCCTGACCTACGACGCCAGCCCCAGCTCGGCCATCCGCTGGGCGTGGTTCTCGGTGAGCCGGGTGAACATCCGGCCCAGCGCGGCCAGGTCGAGCCCGGGGCGGTCGACGCCCCCGGCAAGCAAGGCGGCCAGGGAGTCCCGCTCGGCGGCGACCCGCTGCGCCTGGGAGAGAGCCTCCCCCATGAGCCGGCGGCCCCACAGCGCCAGCGGGCCGGCGACCCGGTGGTCGGCCGCGATCGCCTGGCGGACCTGCTCGACGACGAAGTCGGAGTGGCCGGCGTCGGAGAGCGCGGTGACGATCAGGTCGCGGGTGTCGGCGTCCAGGAAGGCCGCCACCTCGCGGTAGAAGTCCGCGGCCAGGCCGTCGCCGACGTACGCCTTGACCAGGCCCTCGAGCCAGCTGCTGGGCGCCGTGCGCGCGTGGAAGGCGTCGAACGGCTTCACGAACGGCGCCATCGTGGCCATCGGCTCCGAGCCGAGCGCCTCGATCCGCGCGATCAGCGGCTCGACGTGGTTGAACTGGATCGCCGCCATCTTGGCCAGGGCCAGCTTCCCGGGCAGCGTCGGGGCGAGCTTGGCGTCCTCGGCCAGCCGCTCGAAGGCCGAGATCTCGCCGTACGCGATCGCGCCGAGCAGGTCCACGACCGCCGCCCGGTAACCGGGGTCCTGGAAGGCGACCGGCACGTCCAGGGTCGGGTCGGAAGCGGAGATTTCGGCCATGCAGGGAGGGTACCGATAGACTGTGCCCGCTAGACGGCCCCTGTCGTCGCGCGGACCGGCCCCTTCCGGTCCAGCACGGAGCGCCCGGAGCGGCCTCGGCACAGACTTCGATTCACACACAGAACGGCAAGATCCTGACCACCTTCAGAGAGCTCGGGGTAATCCCCGAGATCGCCGACGCCCTCGAGCGCGCCGGCATCGTGAACCCCTTCCCGATCCAGGAGATGACCCTCTCGGTCGCTCTCATGGGCACCGACCTCATCGGCCAGGCGCGCACCGGCACCGGCAAGACGCTGGCCTTCGGCATCCCGGTGCTGCAGCGCACGGTCGCCCCGCACGACCCCGACTACGAGGAGCTCGTCGCTCCGGGCAAGCCGCAGTCGCTCGTCGTCGCGCCGACCCGTGAGCTCGCTCTCCAGGTCTCCAGCGACCTCGCCCTGGCCGGCGCCGACCGCAAGATCCGGGTCCTCACCGTGTACGGCGGCGTCGCCTACGAGCCGCAGCTGGAGCAGCTGGCCGCGGGCGTCGAGGTCGTCGTCGGCACCCCGGGCCGGCTCATCGACCTGATGAACCGCGGCGCGCTGGACATCTCGCACGTCAAGTGCCTGGTCCTCGACGAGGCGGACGAGATGCTCGACCTGGGCTTCCTGCCCGACGTCGAGCGGCTGCTGGCCAAGACGCCGGAGACCCGGCAGACGATGCTGTTCTCCGCGACCATGCCGGCCGCGATCGTCGCGATGGCCCGCACCCACATGCGGCACCCGATGAACATCCGCGCGGAGTCGTCGGTCGACAGCCAGACCGTGCCGGCGACCGCGCAGTTCATCTACCAGTGCCACGACCTGGACAAGCCGGAGATGCTCGGCCGGATCCTGCAGGCCGAGGGCGCCGACCTGACCATCGTGTTCACCCGCACCAAGCGGCAGGCCCAGCGGGTCGCCGACGACATGGAGGAGCGCGGCTTCAAGGCGGCGCCGCTGCACGGTGACATGGCCCAGGCCGCGCGCGAGCGGGCGCTGAAGAAGTTCCGCGAGGGCAAGCTGCAGGTGCTGGTCGCCACCGACGTGGCCGCCCGCGGCATCGACGTCACCGGCGTGACCCACGTGGTCAACTACGCCTGTCCCGAGGACGAGAAGACCTACGTGCACCGGATCGGCCGCACCGGCCGCGCCGGCGCCACCGGCACCGCGATCACCATGGTCGACTGGGCGGACCTGCACCGCTGGAAGATGATCAACAAGGCGCTGGACCTGCCCTTCGACGAGCCGCTGGAGACCTACTCCAGCTCCGAGCACTTCTTCCACGACCTCGGCATCGTGCCGGGCACCAAGGGCCGGATCGTGCCCGAGGGCACCGTGGAGAAGAAGCCTCGCGAGGAGAAGCCGGCCGGCGGTCGCTCCGGAGGCGGCCGGTCCCGCAGCCGCCGCGGCGGCGAAGGTCGCACCGGAGGCAACGCCGAGGCCCGTACGTCGGAGAGCCGGCCCGCCGGAGGCGAGGAGAAGGCCGACCGGCCGCGCCGCTCGCGCAGCCGGCGCCGCACCCGAGGCGGCAAGGCGGCCGGCGAAGCCGCGACGACCGACTGACCTACACCACGACGACGTTCGTCCCGACGCTCGCGAAGTCCCACATCCGCTGGGCGTCGGTCAGCTTCTGCCTGATGCAGCCGTGCGACTGCGGCGAGCCGAGCTGGGCGACCGTCTGCAGCGCCCGGCCGTTCTTGGTCGGGATCGAGTGGAACCCGATGGCCGCGTTCGGCCCGTGCGCGAACCGGACGAAGTACTGCATCACGCCGGAGTCGTCGACCCCGACGGCCCAGCGGGACTTCGAGTAGACGTCGTACTTCCCGGGCTGCAGGTTGTCGGTGACGCTGCCGGAGACCAGGTACGTCGAGACGACCCGGTTGCTCGCGTCGACCAGCCAGACCCGCTGTGCCGACTCGGAGAACACCACCCGGCGACCGCTGCCGGTGCCGGCGGGAAGATCGGTCGGCTTCGCGGTCGCGGTGACCTGCGGAGCGCTGGGCAACGACCGGCTGGCGTCGTGACCGGCGGTCGAGCGGGTGTCCTCGCCCGCGCCCTGACCGAGGTCGGCCGCCGCGTTGCGGGTCGTCTCGGGAGTCCCGCCGTTGAGCGGGATCAGCCCGATGCCACCGAGCAGCGCCACCGCGGTCACCACCAGCGACAGCGCCGCCGCGACCATCCGCCCGTAGCGGGCACGGACCCGCCGCGGGCGCGCTGCGCGGTGCTTCGACATCGGCTCAGGACCGTCCCAGCAGGTTCTTCGCGACCTGGCGGTAGGCGTCGGCGCCCTTGTTCGAGGTTGCCGTGGTGAGGATGGAGCGGCCGGCCGCGGGGGCCTCCGCGAACCGGATCGACTTCGGGATCGGCGGCTCGATCACGGCCAGGTCGTAGGTCTCCGAGATCGTCTCCAGCACCGTGCGCGCGTGGTTGGTGCGCCCGTCGTACAGGGTCGGCAGCACGCCCCAGACCTCCAGGCCCCGGTTGGTGAACCGCCGTACGTCGTGGACGGTGTCCAGCAGCTGGCCGACGCCGCGGTGCGAGAGCGTCTCGCACTGCAGCGGGATCACCACGCCGGTGGCCGCGGTCAGCGCGGCGACGGTGAGCACGCCCAGCGAGGGCGGGCAGTCCAGCAGCACCCAGTCGTAGGGCTCGTCGAGGTCCTCCACCATGGTCCGGACGACGTACTCGCGGCCGGTCCGGGTCAGCAGGTCGGCCTCGGCACGGGCCAGCTCGATGGTCGCGGGGACCAGGTCGACGCCGTCCTCGGTGGTGGCCATCACCTCGCTGGGGGCCACCCCCTTGGTGAGCACGTGGTGCAGCGAGAGCTCGAGGTCCTCCGGGTCGATGCCGAGGCTGAAGGTCAGGCAGGCCTGCGGGTCGAGGTCCACGAGCAGGACCCGCTGACCCAGCTCGGCGAGGGCGCTGCCGAGCGAGGCCACGGTCGTGGTCTTGGCCACGCCACCCTTCTGGTTGGCGACGGCGATCACGCGGGAGGAGGACATCGGGTCCATCATGCCGCACGTGCCTTGCCGGGGTGCTCGCCTCAGGGCAATGCTGTGCCGCATGTCGCACTCACGCTCGGCCGGGCCCTCGGCACGCCCCGTCGCCCTGGTCACCGGCGCCACCGCCGGCATCGGCCTGGAGTTCGCCCGCCAGCTCGCCGGCAGCGGGCACGACGTCGTCCTGGTGGCCCGCGACCAGGCCCGGCTCGACGAGACCGCGCTGGTGCTGGCCCAGGAGTTCGGCATCGGCACCGAGACGCTCTCCGCCGACCTCTCCGACCGGGACGGGATGGCCCTGGTGGAGGCCCGGCTCGCCGACCGGGAGCACCCGGTGGAGGTGCTGGTGAACAACGCCGGGTTCGGGCTCAAGGGCCGGTTCCTGGACAACGGCATCGAGCAGGAGCAGGCGCACCTGGACATCCTGGTGACCGCGGTGATGCGGCTCTCGCACGCCGCCCTGGGTGCGATGGTCGAGCGCGGGTCGGGATCGGTCGTGAACGTCTCCTCGGTGGCCGGCTTCCTCCCCCGCGGCACGTACTCGGCCGCGAAGGCCTACGTGACCAGGTTCAGCGAGTGGGCCCATCAGGAGTACGCCTCTGCCGGCGTGCAGGTGATGGCCCTGTGCCCCGGATTCATCCGCACCGAGTTCCACGAGCGGATGGAGGTCAGCCGCGACTCCGCCCCGTCGTTCCTCTGGCTCGACGCCGAACCCCTCGTGCGCACGGCCCTCGCCGACCTGGCCTCGGGCAAAGCAGTCTCGATCCCCAGCCTGCGCTACAAGGCCATCGCCACCGGCGCCAAGTACGTCCCCACCGGCCTCCTCCAGCGCTTCCAGTCCCTCGGCCGCAAGTAGCGCAGCGCGAGCGGGCGGTTTGTCGCCGCCCCAGTTCGCCGACCGGGCGGTTTGTCGCCGCCCCAGGACGCCGACCGGGCGGTTTGTCGCCGCCCCAGGACGCCGACCGGGCACAGACCTGCGTGAACTATCGGCGACCGAGCTGCGAAAGCCACTCGAAGGTTCGCCCCACGCCAACGACGAGGAACGCGCCGGCCAGCAAGAAGGCCGCGCCGGCCAGCAGGAAGAGCAGGAGATCCGGCTGCGTCGTCGCAAGAAAGACCGCCAACGCAAACGCAGCGACAGCGGCAACCACCTTCATGCGCCGCACGCTACTGCGCCGACCGGTCATGAGCCTGCCGAGAGTCCCGCCGAGCGGGCACAAACCTGGCGTCAGCCCTCGCCGGCGATGAACGCCCGAACCGCGTCCGCCACCATCTGCACCGCGATCGCCGACAGCAGCAGGCCGGCGATCCGGGTCACCAGCAGGACCCCGCTCTCCCGGATCAGCCGCAGGATCGGCAGCGAGAAGCGCATCGCCAGCCAGATCGTCACGTGCACGCCGATCACACCGAGCGCGACGGCCGCGAAGTCGGGCCAGTCGTGCACGCGCTTGCTGAACACCATCGTCGCGACGATCGCGCCCGGACCGGCCAGCAGCGGGGTACCGAGCGGGACCAGCGCGACGTTGGTCTCCGCCTTCGCGGTCTGCTCGTCCTCCTTGCCGGTGAGGAGCTCCAGTGCGACCAGGAGCAGCAGCAAACCGCCCGCACACTGCAGCGCCGGCAGTGAGATGTGCAGGTACTCCAGGATCCGCTGGCCGAAGAACGCGAACGCGCTGATGACGCCGAACGAGACCGCGACCGCCTGCCAGGCCGCGCGCCGGGCGACCTGCGGGGACCGGCCCCCGGTGAGCGAGAGGAAGATCGGGATGGTGCCGACGGGATCCATGATGACGAAGAGCGTCACGAAGACCTCGGTCAGCAGCACCCACTCCACGGGTCACCAGCGTAGGGGCACGACGCGGACCCGGACGAATCGGAACAGCGTCTTCTCGATCACGCCCCCAAGCACGTCACCAGGTCGGGCGCGGGCCCCCGAACGGCATCTCGAGTGCCTCCGGCCCGAACCCGGTCACGTCCGCGAGCAGCCACTCGTCTCGCAGCAGCAGCGCCGCGGCGGCCGGGCGCATGACCAGCCACAGCCAGCGCCCCTCGGCCTCCCCGGCGAACACCGAGCGCGCCAGCAGGTCGTCGTCGTCGCGGGTGTCGACCGGCCACATCGGCACGCTACGCCCACCGGCCCGGACCCGGACAGTCGGCGGGCCGTGCCCGACCTGGCCGCCGGGGTCGTCGTACGTCGTGCCGGCGCAGCGCGAGCCGAGCCCGATCCCGGGCTCCTCGACGACGATCGTGACCTCCACCGGGCCGTCGAGGTCGCTGGTCCCGACCGTGGTGGTCACGGTCGCGCGCGCTCTCTCGGGCGAGGCGACGCAGCCGAAGTCGGAGATCGTCCAGCCCGGGCTCATCGGCCAGGGCAGGAACGTCGGCAGGTCCTCGACCCGGCCGACCAGATCCGCGAACGCCTCGTACCCGGCCTGGGCCGGCCGCCACAGCGGCTCGATCGCGCCGTGCACGCCGCAGGCGTAGGCACCGTCCGACTCCTTGACGGGGGACGTGCACCGGGGGCAGGACGCCTCGAGGGACACGCCCTCCACGGTAATGCTCAGGCGTTCCAGCGCGCCACGGCCGGGCTCTCGTGCTCCCAGCCGAGCACCGAGATCGTGGCGGGGTCCAGGCGCAGCAGCCGGCCCTCGGCGACGTCGAGACCGAGCCAGCGCGCCGCCAGCGCCCGGCTGGCGTGGCCGTGCCCGAACGCCAGCACGCGGCCCTCGACGGCTCGTGTCCGCGCCACCACTCGGTCCAGCCGTACGGCGACCTCGGCCGCGCTCTCGCCTCCGGGCGAAGCCTGCGACCAGACCGTCCACCCGGGGGCATACTCGCGGATCTGCGGCGTGGTCAGGCCCTCGTACTCCCCGTAGTCCCACTCCATCAGGTCCTTGTCGACCTCGGCGTCACCGAACCCGGCCAGCTCCGCCGTACGACGGGCGCGCTGCATCGGGCTGGTCAGGATCAGGTCGAACCGGGTCGCGGCGAGCCGATCGGCGAGAGCGGTCGCCGCCTGCTCGCCCGCCTGGGTCAACGGCAGGTCGGTGCGCGAGGTGTGCCGGCCCGAGCGGCTCCACTCGGTCTCGCCGTGCCGCACGATCCACAGGTCGCCTGTCTGGATGACGCTGGGGGACATGTCGGCCATCGTTTCTGCCACCATCGTCCGGTGACAAGTACCGCCGCGCCCGAGCGGGCTCTGCACCGGTCGCGCCTCGCGGTCGCCGCGGCCTTCGCGACCCAGGGCGGCATCTTCATCAGCCTGACCACCCGGCTGCCCGACTTCGCCGACCGGTACGACCTCTCCGACGCCGAGCTGTCGGGTCTGCTGCTGCTGATGGTGCTGCTCGCCGGGGTGGGTTCGGTGGTTGCCGAGACGCGAGCCAAGCACACCGAGTCGGCCCGGTTGCTCCGCGTCGGGCTGGTGCTGATCGGGGTCGCGGTGCCGGTGCTCGCGAACGCGCCGGTCTTCGCTGCCTTCGTCGCATCGATGGCGGCGTACGGCGTGGGCCTGGGGATCGTCGACGCGACGACGAACATGCAGGCCGTCGCTCTGGAGCACCTCTACGGCAGACCGATCCTGCCCTCGTTCCACGGCTCGTGGACCCTCGGCGGGTTGATCGGCTCGGCGATCGCGCTGGCCACCAACGGCCTGACGCTGCGCGTGCTGGGTCTCCTCGCGGTCGTCCCGCTGGTCGTGCTGACGCGGCCGTTCCTCCCCCGCGTCGGCGACCCGGTGCAGGCCGGCCCGAAGGTCGAGGTGCCGTGGCGCCCGATCATCCTGGTCGGACTGGGCATGGTCGTCTTCTACATGGTCGACACGGCCGCGTTCACCTGGGGACCGACGTACCTGGACCACGAGTTCGCCGCCGTCGCCGGGCTGGCCACCTTCCCGTACCTGCTCGCCAGCGGCACGATCCGGCTGGCGGGCGACTCCCTGGTCGCCCGGTACGGCGCCGCGCCGGTGCTCCGCGTGGGTGCCCTCGTCGGCTGCGCGGGCCTGGCGATCGTCGTCTTCTCACCGGCCTGGCCGGTGGCGGTGCTCGGCTTCCTCGTGGTCGGCGGCGGGGTCGCGGTCGTCGCCCCGCTGAGCTTCTCGGCCGCGGCCCGGATCGCCGGCGAGGGCGCCCCGGACCCAGCCACCCGTCAGGCCCGGGTCGACACGGTGATCGGCCGGTTCAACCAGTTCAACTACGCGGGCGCCCTGGTCGGCGCCGTCCTCACCGGCCTCGTGGGCTCGGGGAACCTGCGGATCGGCTTCGCGCTCCCGATGGTGCTCGTCCTGACCCTGCTCCCGCTGGCGCGGGCGTTCGCGGCCGTTGCAGTTTCCCAAGGGAAGGAGTGAAACTGCGCGTTCGATCCGAAACTTCAGATCGGATGTGCAGGTTTCACATGTTCCCTTGGGAAACCGACGCCCCTCAGCCCTGAGCCCCGGGCCAGTTCTTGTCAGGCTGGGGGACCGGGCGGCCGGGCTGCTCGCCCCCGCGGGCCTCGAGGTAGTTGTTCTTGGGGACCATCACCTTGCGGCGGAAGATGCAGACGACCTTGCCGTCCTGGTTGTAGCCGATGGTCTCGACGTGCACGACGCCGCGGTCGTCCTTGGAGGTGGACTCCCACTTGTCCAGGACGGTGGTCTCGCCGTACAGGGTGTCGCCGTGGAAGGTGGGCGCCACGTGCCGCAGGGACTCGATCTCCAGGTTCGCGATCGCCTTGCCGGAGATGTCCGGCACGCTCATGCCGAGCAGGATCGAGTAGACGTAGTTGCCGACCACGACGTTCTTGCCGAACTGGGTGGTCTCCTCCGCGTAGTGCACGTCCATGTGCAGCGGGTGGTGGTTCATCGTCAGCAGGCAGAACAGGTGGTCGTCGTACTCGGTGACCGTCTTGCCGGGCCAGTGCTTGTACGTCGCACCGACCTCGAACTCCTCGTAGCTACGACCGAACTGCATGCTCAACTCCTGGCGATGGAACGGACAACCGTCACATCGTGCCGAAGAAGAGCGGGCTCAGGCGAGCGCCTGCGCAGTGGGATGCGTCACGACCCTCCGCCGCCGGCCTTGCGCCGGTGCATCTTCGGGGCGCCGCCGACCACCTCGGACCCGTGCGCCTTCTCCTTGCCCGGCGCGTCCCGGGGAACCCCGCGGTCGTTGGCCTTCTTGCGGTCCAGCGCCTCGCGCATCTTCGCCTTGAGATCCTCGTTGGCGTTGTTCTCCGGCATCGACTGCTCCCTCGGGTGGCGGCGTCCTCCCACCCTGACATCCCCGGCCAACCCCGTCGAGGCAATAACGACGGCAAGAAATTGTCACGAACATTCTGCAATCGATGTGACACATCGGTGGATTTCGTGTCTGATCTACCTCGCGCCCGCGATGTCGCGGCCTGCTCCATCTTGGACTGGGAGGTCCCCCGTGAAGCTCCGCCCGTACGCCGCCGCGACCGCCGTTCTCGCGGCCGCGGCCCTCGACGTCGCCGTGATCGCCCCGGCGCACGCCGTCGCCCCCGACCCGGTCACCGGGGTGACGATCAGCCAGAGCCAGCAGGCGCACTCGTGGGTCGTCGACGCGTCCTGGTCCGCCGCGACCGGCGCCGAGGCCTACCGGGTCGCGATCACCGACCACGCCGACGGCACCAACACGCCCGGCGCCTACTACGACGGCACCAACACCACGGCGACCAGCGCCGAGCTCGTCACCGACGACCTGCTCCCCGGGCACACCTACTGGGTCCGCGTGATCGCCCGCAACGCCGCCGACGAGGAGAGCACCGTCGTCACCGAGCCCTTCCAGGCGATCACCCTCGACACCACGGCGCCGACCGGCACCTTCAAGCTCGACCACACCCGCGACTGGGTCGCCGGCGGCGGCTTCTTCGGCCTGCGGCACACTGTCCGCGCCCTCGACATCTTCGACGAGGAGGAGGGCGACGACGACGTGGTGGTCAAGGTCAGCCAGCTCACCCTCGCCGACGACACCACCGCTGCCTCCGAGGTCACCCGCCAGGTCCGTGCCGACGCGAACGCCCCGCTGCGTGCCTGGACCGGCACCAAGCCGGCCAGCCTCGGCTACTCCGAGGCCGGCGTCTTCCACCCGCAGGCCGTCCTCACCGACAAGTACGGCAACAGCCGGGTGGTCCCGCTGGGCACCGTCACCATCGTCACCGACCCGATCGGTCCGCGGGTCCGCTTCGTCTACCCGCCGGTCGAGCGGCGCTGGAAGGCCGCCAGCTGGCGCGTCGTGCGCGGCACCTCGGTGGACTCCGCCTCCGGCAACGGCATCGTGCTCGCGATGGTGCTGCAGCGTCGCGGCGGGCGCTGGTACGCCTACGACTTCGAGAACCAGAGCTGGGAGCGCGGCACCAGCGACCTGCAGAAGACCCTCGAGGACACCGACGCGACGCCCGCAGCGATGCTGCCGACCGCCAACCGCTGGCACACCCCGCTGATCTTCGGGCTCAAGCGCGGCCTGCTGCACATCGAGACGATCTCGATCGACCAGGCCGGCAACCTCCGCCTCGGCCCGAAGGTGCACCACCGCCTGCGCTGAGACCGGATCGGTCAAGAAACCGCATCCACCGAAACCGCACGAAAGCACCCCGTCCCGCCGGTAGGCTGACCCGCCACCGGCAGGACAGGGGCACCGCGTGAGGGCACAGATCGACGGCGAGGGCATCCGCCTGGACCGTCCCGTCAACGGGCCTCTCGACGTGCTCATCGGCGGCCACCGGGTGTGGTCGTTCAGCACCGGCCGGGACGGGGTCCGCTCCGGCAGCGGCGTGTTCGTCGCGTGGCCGCGCCAGCTCGCGCACCGGCTGGACGGCCACGGCGACGTCCGCGTGGTGCCGCACGGTGGCGGCGAGGCGATCTTCGCCGGCGAGGTCCGGTTCGGTACGTCGACCGAGCCGCTGGTGCTGCGCGACGAGCACGGCAACCCGCTCGCGCTCGACAAGGGCGGCCGGATGCAGCGCACGTTCGACCAGTACGACGAGGCGACCCGGGCCGAGCTGGTCGACGCCAGCCACCGGGTGCGCGTCGACCTGGTCGAGCACTGCGGCCTGGACGTCTACCTCTGCTACGGCGGGCTGCTCGGCGCCGCCCGCACCGGCCGGATGATCGGGCACGACTCGGATCTCGACCTGGCGTTCCTGTCCAAGTACACGCACCCGCTCGACATCATCGCCGAGTGCCGCGCCGCCGAGCACACCATGGCCGCGCGCGGCTGGCAGGTTGTCCGGATGTCCGCGGCCAACTTCAAGATCTGGGTACCCCTGCCCGGCGGCCGGCGCGCCGGCGTGGACGTGTTCGGCTCGTTCCACATCGGCGACCACTTCCACATCACCGGCTCGCTGCGCGGCACCTTGGACCGGGACGCGCTGGTGCCCTTCGGCTCGATCGAGCTGGAGGGCGTGACGTTCCCGGCGCCCGCCGACGTACCGGCGTTCCTGACCTTCACCTACGGGCCGGGCTGGCCGACGCCGGACCCGTCGTTCCACTTCGACCACCCGCCCGCCAACGTGCGGCGGATGGGCCAGTGGTTCCGCGGCACCCGGACCAAGCTGCCGTTCTGGCAGGACTTCTACAAGGGGCCGCACCGGCAGCTGCCACCCGGACCGAGCCCGTTCGCCCGGTGGGCCGCGGAGCGGATGCAGCCGCACGACCGCGTCGTCGAGCTCGGCTCGGGCACCGGTCAGGACGCGATCTGGTTCACCCAGCACGGCCACCAGACGGTCGGGTCGGACTACTGCGGGGTCGCCCGCAAGGTCGCCACCACCGCCGCCCAGGAGGCCGGCCTGCGGATCGGGTTCCGGGCCACCAACGCCGAGTCGCTCTACCTGTCGTTCGTGGACGCGCTCCGGGTCGCGCACGAGCCGCTCCCCCGGCACGTCTATGCGCGTGGCCTGCTGGACGCGATCCGGCCGGGCGCGCGCGAGGGGGTGTGGCGGTTCTGCATGGTGGCCGGGCGCCGCGGCGGGCTCACGTTCCTGGAGCTGAGCACCGACGTGGACGCCGTACGGGCTGAGATCGCGGCGCACGGCGGCGTGGTCGTCGAGGACGAGAACGAGGACGGCCTCACCCGGCTCGTCGTGAACTGGAGGAAGTCATGAAGAAGCTGCTCCGCCTGCGCCGGCGCCTGGACCGCCTGGAGGCGGACGTCGCCGAGCTGATGAGCGCGGTCGAGGAGAACCGCCGCCTCAACGAGCGGCTCTACGACGTCCTCGATGTGGTCACCGAGCTGCTGGTCCCCGCGATGGACCGCGACGACGAGCGGGTCAGGGGCGCGCTGACCAAGCTCCTGGAGAGCCGCCAGCGCGCCACCTGAGCCTCACTTGAGGCGATAGTCCTCCATGATCCGGCGGCCGATGATCATCCGCTGGATGTCCGCGGTGCCCTCGCCGATCAGCAGCATCGGGGCCTCGCGGTAGAGGCGCTCGATCTCGTACTCCTTGGAGAACCCGTAGCCGCCGTGGATCCGGAAGGAGTCCTCGACGACCTGCGAGCAGTACTCCGAGGCCAGGTACTTCGCCATCCCGGCCTCGAGGTCGTTGCGCGCGCCGGAGTCCTTCTTCCGCGCGGCGCGCACCACCATCTGGTGGGCGGCCTCGACCTTGGTGGCCATCTCGGCGAGCCGGAACAGCACCGCCTGGTGGTCGGCGATCTTCTTGCCGAAGGTCTCGCGCTGCTGGGCGTACCGGGCGCCGAGCTCGAAGGCCCGGTTGGCCACCCCAACACCGCGCGCGGCGACGTTGACGCGGCCGACCTCGACGCCGTCCATCATCTGGTAGAAGCCCTTGCCGCCCTCGCCGCCGAGGATCTGCGCGGCCTCGATGACGTGGTTCTCGAACACCATCTCCGTGGTGTCGACGCCCTTGTAGCCCATCTTGTCGATCTTGCCGGGGATGGTGACGCCCGGCTTGACCTCGCCGAAGCCCGGCTCCTTCTCGACCAGGAACGTGGTCATGTTCCGGTAGACCGAGTCGGCGCCCTCGTCGGTCTTCACCAGCACCGCGACCAGGGTCGAGGAGCCACCGTTGGTCAGCCACATCTTGGCGCCGTTGATGGTGTAGGTGCCGTCGTCGTTCTTGGTGGCCTTGGTCTTGATCGCGGCCACGTCGGAGCCGCAGCCCGGCTCGGACATCGAGAACGCGCCACGCACCTCGCCGGTCGCCATCCGCGGCAGGTACTTCTGCTTCTGCTCCTCGGTTCCGTGCTGGAGCAGCATGTAGGCCACGATGAAGTGGGTGTTGATGATGCCGGACACGCTCATCCAGCCGCGCGCGATCTCCTCGACCGCCAGCGCGTAGGTCAGCAGGGACTCACCGAGACCGCCGTACTCCTCGGGGATCATCAGGCCGAACAGGCCGAGCTCCTTGAGACCCTCGACGATCTCGGTGGGGTACTCGTCCTTGTGCTCCAGCTCGGTTGCGACCGGGATGATCTGCTCGTCGACGAACTGACGGATGGTCTTGAGGATCTCTTCCTGGATGTCGGTGAGGCCCTCGGTCTCGCAGAGACGACCCATGGTGGTGCGTGTCCTTCCGGTCGCGAAGAAGCGCCCGCGGAACGCGGGGCGCCTCGAAACAGTACCCGGCAGTATCTGCCAGGATCCGCGCGTCCACCATGACTCAGATCACGGACGCAGCACCCGTCGCGTCCACGGGAACCGCGCCGCGAGCGCCTCGCGCAGGCCCGGCGGCCTGGCCTGCTCGGCCTCGAGCTCGCGGCGCAGCCGGTTGCGCTCCCGGGTCAGGTCCCGTACGTCGTGGAGCATCCGGCCGATCAGCGCGGTGGCCACCTCGGCGACCTCGGCGTCGGTGACCGAGCCAGCGTCGCGGCGCGGGGCGAGCTCGGCGGGCACCAGCAGATCGTCCAGATCGCCGATGACGTCGTACGACGCGGCGCGGATGGCGGCGACGGCGGCCTCGGCACGCTCGCGGCACTCGGCGACCACCTCGGCGGGCGGCCAGTACTGCTCGCCGTGACGGGTCGCCAGCCGCTCGTCGGCCAGGAAGGTCCGGATGTAGTAGCCGCGGTCCAGGGCGGCCTCGAAGTCGGGACTCTGCAGGTGCTTGTTGACCCGGCGCAGCGTCTCGGCCTCGGCGATCCCCATCGACGGGTTCGCGAAGGTCGCGGAGAGGTCGAAGCTGTCCGGGTCCAGACCGACCAGCGTGGCGAACCGCCGCCAGAGCAGGTCTCGCGGCGCATCCGGCGGCGGCACCGGCAGCACGTGCACGTGCGCGGGGTCGAGCCCGGGTGCCCAGCGCTCGAGCACCAGCCGCACGTCGAGGGTGCGCCAGTTCCACACGGCCATCGGGTTCGGCGAGAGCGGCGCCGCGGCGTAGTCGGCGAAGCTGCGGGTGTCGCGGTTCTTCAGGCTCTCCTGCCAGCTGCCCGCGTACAGCCCGACCGGCTCGCGCGCGGTCACCACCAGGTGCACCTCGGCGGGCGCGAGGTCCGCGATCATCCGCTGCGCCTGCGCGGCATCGGCGCCGCCGAAGAACTCGTGGCTCACGATCGCGGTCCCCTCCCAGGCGGCGATCTCGGCCTTGAGCACGTCCCAGGACTCGTGCACCTTCTTGCCGTACGCCGGCAGGTTGCTGTCCGCGCGGATCACCCGGGTCGCCCAGAGGTGGTCGCGGCGCTCGCGCCCGGGCAGCAGCACGCCCTGTGCGCGCATCCGCTCCCGGTCGGCCCACATCACCGTCTGCAGGTAGGTGGTGCCGGTCTTGGGAAGGCCGATGTGCAGGAAGACCTTGGACGCCATGGTCGTCGCCTTAGAGGGAGCGCTCGAACTTCGCCAGCGCGGCCTCGATGCGCTCGCGGTCCTGCGAGGCCAGCGGCAGCATCAGCTCCTGCACCAGGTCGACCAGCTCGGCGACGCGCACGTTGAGCTGACGGCTCTCCTGGACCTCGGCCTCCAGCTCGGCGATCCGCCTGCTGAGGTCGTCGACCAGCGGTCCGCCGACCGCGCGAGCCATCTTCCTCGTCGCCCGCTGCCGAAGGCCCTGACCCTTCACCTGCGCCACTCCGCCACCAATCGTGCTACCGGCCGGCCGGGCTTGTCCGGCGCGGTCCGTTCCTGCCTGTCCTCGCGGTGAACGATAACGGCTCCGCGTCCCTCCAGCCCGGCCACGACGTCGGCGACCGGTACCGGCGAGAGCAGCTCGGTCCGGGTGCGCGGCCGCGGCTCGCCGGCCAGGAACTCCAGGTAGAGCCGGCCGCCCTCGCGCAGCGCCATCTCGCACAGGCGCCAGGTCGCGTCCCGGGAGACGGCGGTGCCCGCGTCCACCAGGTGCCGGCACAGGATCGTGCGCGGCCCCGGGACGTGGGCCAGCCGGGAGCCCTCGGCGAGCCAGGACCGGTAGGAGTGCAGGTTCACCGAGCCGAACCGCAGGTCCAGTCCCTCGGCACGGGCCACCCGCTGCGCCGCCGCCGAGGCCCACGGCACGAAGTCCAGCGCGGTCACGCTGCTGCCCTGCCGGGCGAACCAGAGCGCGTCCCCGGCCCGGCCGGCGCCCAGGTCGACCAGCTGCGCGGGCACGCCCTCCTGGTCGACGACGTACTGAGCCAGGTCGCTCGGGGCGTCCGTGGGCAGGGTGTTGCGCAGCGTGCTGAACCGGCGGTCCCAGTCGTTGCGGTGCACCCGGATGCCGCGAAACCACCCGTCCAGGCGCCGTACGACGGAACGCGGCGTCTCGAACTTGAACGCGGGGTCGGGCACCTTCCAGCCCGGCCCGTACATGGCCTCGAGCAGTTTCTCCGGGCGCGCCGGCGCGGGCAGGGTGCGGCCCTCCAGCGTGGTGGTGCCGAGCGGGAAGATCCACTCCTTCTCGAACGGCGCGCCGACCTCGCCCATCAGGTAGAGCGTCGCCGGTCGGCCACCCACGGCCGGCGCGATGAACCCGCCGAAGACGTCGAGCCCGCGTCGCGACCCGTCGGCCTCGATCACGTCGACCTTGAAGGCGATCCCGCTGTAGCGCTGGGTGTCGTAGCCGCGCTCGCCGAGGAACCGCTGCAGCGCGAACGACTCGCGGATCGCGTCGACGGGGTGGCTGTGCTCGCTGACGTAGCCCAGGTCGGCGTCGTTGTCGTGGCCGATCAGGGCGCCGTCGCGGACCGCGCCGAGCAGCGTCCCGTACGCCGGGAACGCCTGCACGCCGGCCTCGCGGAGCGCGTCGAGCACCTCCTGGACGGCGTCCAGCAGCGGGGCGACCTGCTCCGGTGTGCGGGTCTCGAAGGTCAGCGAGATCCGGTTCGACTTGTCCAGCGCCAGCGGGCGCCCCTGCTCGTCCTCGACCTTGATCCCGCCCTCGCCGTTGCCGAGACGGACCGTCTCGTCGTACAGGGTGACGCCGGAGACGTGCGCGACCAGGCTCAGCCTGGCGGTGCCGTGCAGGAACCGGGTGAGCTGGCTCGGCCACGAGACGAGACGTTCCGTTCCGTGGGCGACCGAGTCGCGCAGCAGCCAGAAGGACCAGACCCGGCGGCCGTCGAAGCAGACGTCGACGACGTCGTCGGCACCGGTGCGGAACCGGATGCCGTCGTCGTCGACGGCGATCGCCTCGACCTGCACCACCGGCTAGTCCTGCACGAACGAGTTGGCCCGGGACAGGTCGTCCTCGAAGTCGACCTCGACGACCTGGTAGGCGGAGATGTCCACGGCCTCCACGCGCAGGCCGTCCTTCTCGATGGCCAGCTCCAGGCCACGCTCGAAGTAGTCCTGGTCGTCGGCCTCGTCGAGCCGGGCGATCAGCTTGGCCTTGTCCTCGGCGGCGACGTAGTTGATCCCCACCGCCTCACCGAGGCCGCCGACCACGGTCTTGGAGAGCTCGACGATGTAGCCGTCGGCGTCGAGGGTGTACTTGACCTCCTCCTCGGCGACCGAGGCGGTGTTGACCGCGACGAAGCTCTTGCCCGCGTCGATCTTGTCGTGGATCAGGCCGAGCACCCGTGGGTCGAAGACCACGTCGCCGTTGAGCCAGAGCACACCGCCGGCCCGGGAGAGGCGCAGCGCCTTGAGCAGCGACTTGGAGGTGTTCGTAGAGTCGTAGACCTCGTTGTAGACGAAGGTGATGTCCGGCATCGCCTCGATGACCAGGTCGAGCTTGAACCCCACCACCGCGGTCACGTGCACCTCGTCGCCGTACGACGAGCGCAGCAGGTTCACCGCGCGCCGCATGATGGACTCGCCGGTGCTCAGCGGGGTCAGCGGCTTGGGGTGCGGCTTGCCGAGACGGGTCCCCAGACCGGCAGCGAGGATGACGACCTGGATGGCCACGAGCAGTCCCTTCATCGTGGTGGAATCGCGTCATGCTATCGACCGAGCGCCTGATCATCCGAGGCTGGACCGTCGAGGACGCGCCCGCGGCGCTCGCGATGCTCAGCCGCATCGAGGTGGTGAAGTGGCTCGGCGACGGCGAGCCGGTGCTGACCAAGGACCTCGACGAGGCTCGCGAGAAGATCGCCCGCTGGCAGGGCCGCGACCACCCGCCGCTGGGCCACTGGGCGGTCCAGGTGACCGACGGCGGCGACCTGCACGGCCGGGTGATCGGCTCGGTGCTGCTGCTCACGCTGCCGAACAGCAAGCACGGGGAGGTGGAGATCGGCTGGCACCTGCACCCGGACGCGTGGGGGCGCGGCTACGCCCCCGAGGCGGCTCGGGCGGTCCTGCGTCGTGGGTTCGAGGGCGGGCTGCCCGAGATCCACGCGGTCACCCACCTCGACAACGAGAACTCGATGCGCGTGGCCACCAAGATCGGCATGACCCACACCGGCATCGTGCACACCTGGTACGAGGAGCCCTCGCAGCACTTCGTGCTCCGTCGCGAAGAATGGCACGCGTCATGACGCGGGGGCAGTGGGGCGCGTCCTGATGACCACGCTCATCCCGGCCAGGATCAGGACCAGCCCGACCACGGCACCGAACCCCGGCACCTGGTCCAGCCAGAACCCGGCGATGATCGCCGCGCCCGGGATCTCCAGCAGCAGCGCCAGCGAGACGACCGTCGGGGTGACGGTGGCGAGCAGGTGGTTGAACACCGAGTGCCCGAGCAGCTGCGCGGTCGCGGCGAGCAGCACCAGCCAGGCCCACTGGTCCGCGTCGTACCCGCCGAGGTCCTGACCGGCGACCAGGGCCGCGATCCCCAGGGCGAGGGCGGCGACGCCGTACGCGCCGGTGGTGTAGGTGGTGGTGCTGACTCGCTGCCGGACGTGGCCGCCGATGACCGCGTACGCCGCCACCGCGACCGACCCGACGAGCGCGAGCAGGTCCCCTGTCAGGGCCCGCCGGGACACGCTCAGGTCGACGCCCGACACGACCACCGCACCGATCACCGCGACCAGCACGCCGAGCAGGACCCGGCCCGGCACCGGAACGCCGCGGACCAGGTCCCAGCCGACCACCCAGACCACCTGCAGCGACACGATCGCGGTGCTGGAGGCCACCGAGGTCATCGTCAGCGAGGTCACCCAGAAGCCGAAGTGCGCGGCCAGGCAGAGACCAGCCACCACGATCGCGACCACCTGGCCGCGGTCGAGGGAGGCCACCTCCGCGCGTCGCCGGGTCAGGACCGCGGGCACCAGCACCCCGGTGCCCAGCGCGTTGCGCCAGAACGCGATCGCCAGCGCCGGCACCACCAGCTGCGCCATCAACGGCGCGGCCAGCGAGACCGCGAGCACGCCGACGGCGAGCAGGGCGACGGTGCGCCTCACAGTTCCCGGATCTCGCCCCGGGCGATGTGGTGCACCTGACCGGCCACCCGGATCCGGTCGCCGTCGATCCGGCCGAGCAGCCGGGAGGACCGGCCCATCTCGAGCCCCTGGCTGATCGCGTAGGAGTCGCCGTCGCCGAGCAGCCCGCGGGCCTGCAGGGCGATACCGAGGCCGGCCGCCGAGGACCCGGTGGCCGCGTCCTCCGGGACGGCGAGGTCGGGGACGAACACGCGTGCGTGCACCTCGTTCCCGGCGCCCAAGGCATAGACGTCGATGCCGCCGACGGGGTCGCCGGTCTCGGGCAGCGTCGGCATCGTGGTGGCGATCCGAGCCCGGGTCACGGCCTCATCGGTGACCGGGACGTGCGCGAAGGTGAGCCCGGTCCCGGCGAGCCACGCGTCCCCGTCCCGGTCGGCGGCGCCGAGTCCGAGCGCCGCGAGCACGGCGTTCACGGTCTCGTCGTCGAGCGGGCCCACCCGGTCACGCGGCACCGCCGCCAGCTCGACGTACGGATCCTCGAACCGGACCCCGATGTCCCCGGCGCCGCACTCCTGGACGACCTCCTCGCCCACCAGCAGGCCGCGCTCGCGCAGCACCCACGCGGTGCCCAGCGTCGGGTGCCCCGCGAACGGGATCTCCCCGCCCGGGGTGAAGATCCGGGTGCGGTACCGGCCCTCGTCGACCGGCGTCGGGAAGGTGGTCTCGGAGAAGCCGAACTCCCGGGCGATCGCCAGCAGGTCCGCGTCGGGCAGGTCCGCGGCCGCGTGAACCACGGCGAGCTGGTTGCCGGCGAAGGGAGTCTCGGCGAAGACGTCGACGATGTCGTAGGAGAGCATGCGGACATCCTGCCGCTTCCGGACGTCGAGCCTGTCGAGGCAGGTTGCGCGCCGCGTTGCCATAACCTTGAACCTCGTGATCCTCACTCCGTTCGTCAACGCGACGTCGCCCACTCGGCCTCGAGCAAGCTCGGGCGCTCGATAGGCTCCGCGCGTGAGCACCACACCGACCCGCGTCTACGCCGCCAGGCTGGCCGGACTGCCGGTGTTCGACCCCCAGGGCGACCAGGTCGGCAAGGTCCGCGACGTGGTCGTGGTGCTCCGTGCCGAGGTCCGCCAGCCGCGCGTCGTGGGCCTGGTCGTCGAGGTGTTCGGCCGCCGGCAGATCTTCGCGCCGATGACCCGGGTCACCAACATCGACCCCGGCCAGGTCATCACCACCGGCCTGCTCAACATGCGCCGGTTCACGCTGCGCCCCACCGAGACCCTGGTGATCGGGCAGATGCTCGACCGCAAGGTCCGCGTCAAGAGCACCGGCGTCGAGGGCACCGTCTTCGACGTCGCCATGGAGCAGGCCCGTACCCGCGACTGGGTGCTCTCCCGGGTGGCCATCGTCGAGGGCGCCAAGGGGTTCCGCCGCCGCGGCCAGACGCACGTCGTCGAGTGGGACGACGTCGACGGCCTGCACCGCCGCGAGGCCAACCAGGGCGCCACCCACCTGATCGCCTCGCTGGCCGACCTCAAGCCGGCCGACGCCGCGAACGTAATCCACGACCTGCCGCCGGAGCGGCGCAGCGAGGTCGTCGCGGCCCTGGACGACGAGCGGCTCGCCGAGGTCCTCGAGGAGCTGCCCGAGGAGGACCAGGTCGAGATCCTGGGCCACCTGCCGCACGAGCGCGCCGCCGACGTCCTCGAGGAGATGTCCCCCGACGACGCCGCCGACCTCATCAACGACCTGCCGCCCGAGACGGCCGCGCACCTGCTCGAGCTGATGGAGCCCGACGACGCCGAGGACGTGCGCCGGCTGATGGAGTACGGCGAGGAGACCGCCGGCGGCATGATGACGCCCGAGCCGGTGATCCTGCCCCCGGACGCGACCGTCGCCGAGGCGCTCGCCCGGGTGCGCAACGAGGAGCTCACCCCGTCGCTGGCCGCGCTGGTCTACGTCTGCCGCTCGCCGCTGGAGACGCCCACCGGCAAGCTGCTCGGCATCGCGCACATCCAGCGACTGCTCCGCGAGCCCCCGAGCGAGCTGGTCGCCGGCGTGCTCGACACCAGCATCGACTACCTGCACGCGGACGCGTCCCTGGAGGACGTGGCGACCTTCCTGGCGACGTACAACCTGGTCGCCGCCCCGGTGGTGGACGAGGATGGCCGGCTGCTCGGCACGGTCACCGTCGACGACCTGCTCGACCACCTGCTGCCCGAGGGCTGGCGCGACCGGAAGATCGGCCGGGAAGGCGCGCGGCCGCGATGACCCCCGAGAAGAAGCCGGACAAGAAGACCGACGAGCGGCCGCGGATCCGCCTGGACCAGCCGGCCGAGGTCCGCCGCACGGTCACCGGCCGTGCCGTCGTACGGCGGGAGCCCGACCAGGACCGGTTCGGCCGCTTCGCCGAGCAGTTCGCGCGCTTCATGGGGACGGCACGCTTCCTGATCTACATGACCCTGTTCGTCGGTGTCTGGATCCTGTGGAACCTGCTGGCTCCCGAGGACTTGCGCTTCGACGACTACCCGTTCATCTTCCTCACCCTGATGCTCAGCCTGCAGGCGTCGTACGCCGCGCCGCTGATCCTGCTCGCGCAGAACCGGCAGGAGCTGCGCGACCGGGTCGTCAACGAGCAGGATCGGCAGGCGAACGCGCGCGCGCACGCGGACATGGAGTTCCTGGCACGCGAGGTCGCCTCGCTGCGGATGGCCATCGGCGAGGTCGCCACCCGCGACTTCCTGCGCTCGGAGCTGCGCGACCTGCTCGACCAGCTCGCGCCCGAGGGTGACGAGGCTCATGTCCCCGCCGACGAAGGCGCCGCGGACCCCACCTAAACTGGAGCCCATGACTTCTCCTGTGCTCGAGCAGATCCAGGCTGCGCTGGCCACCGTGAACGACCCGGAGATCAAGCGCCCGATCACCGAGCTCGGCATGGTGGAGTCGGTCGACGTCGACGACACCGGCAAGGTCGACGTGAAGGTGCTCCTCACCGTCGCCGGCTGCCCGCTCAAGGACACCATCAACCGCGACGTCACCGCGGCCGTCTCGAAGGTCCCCGGTGTCACCGGGATCGAGCTCGAGCTGGGCGTGATGACCGCCGAGCAGCGGGCCGGCCTCAAGGAGGTGCTCAGCGGTGGCCAGGCGGCTCGGGACATCCCGTTCGCCCAGCCCGGCTCGCTGACCAAGGTCTACGCGATCGCCTCCGGCAAGGGCGGCGTCGGCAAGTCCTCGGTCACGGTGAACCTCGCGCTGGCGATGGCCGCGCAGGGCCTCAAGGTCGGCGTGGTGGACGCGGACATCTACGGCCACTCGATCCCCGCGATGCTCGGCGTCGCGGACAGCCGGCCCACCCAGGTCGACGACCTGATCATGCCGGTGCCGACCGCGAGCGGCGTCTCGGTGATCTCGATCGGGATGCTCAAGCCGCGTCGCGACCAGGTGGTCGCCTGGCGTGGCCCGATGCTCGACCGCGCGCTGGTGCAGATGCTGGCCGACGTCTACTGGGGCGACCTGGACGCGCTGCTGCTGGACCTGCCCCCGGGTACCGGCGACATGGCGATCTCGCTGGGTCAGCACCTGCCGAACGCCGAGGTGGTCGTGGTGACCACCCCGCAGGAGGCCGCCTCCGAGGTGGCCGAGCGGGCCGGCACGATGGCCTCGATGATGCACCAGCGGGTCGTCGGAGTCGTGGAGAACATGAGCTACCTGCCGTGCCCGCACTGCGCGGAGGAGGGCAAGGACCACCGCCTGGAGATCTTCGGCTCCGGTGGCGGCGACCGGGTCGCCGAGACGCTGTCGAAGCGCTTCGGGTACGACGTGCCCGTGCTCGCCCGGGTGCCGCTGGACACCTCGCTGCGCGAGGGTGGCGACGCCGGCAAGCCCGTGGTCGAGTCCGACCCGACCTCGGCTGCCGCGCAGGCGCTGACCTCGGTGGCGACCAGCCTGACCGGGCGCGGTCGTGGCCTGGCCGGGATGCAGCTGGGCCTGACGCCGTCCTCCAAGTTCTGATCTGCCTCTAGACTCCGGCCATGTTCGACGTCGGGATCCCGGAGATCCTCGTGATCCTGGTCGTGGCGGTGATCGTCTTCGGCCCTGACCGGCTTCCCGACTACGCCCGCCAGGCCGGCCGGATGGTCCGTCAGCTGCGGCAGTTCGCCCAGGGCGCCCAGAACGACCTGCGCCGCGAGCTCGGCCCCGAGTACGCCGACCTCAAGCTCTCCGACCTCGACCCCCGCGCGCTCATTCGCAAGCACGTCCTCGAAGCCCTGGACGACGAGGAGATCGAGATGATCCGCGAGCGCCGGAAGAACGTCCTGGGTCCCGACGAGCGCCCGCCCTACGACGTCGAGGCCACCTGACCCACCCCCGTTGAGTAGTCAGTTCGTCCCCGTCGAGTAGTCACCTGTTCCCGTTCAAGAGGCAGCTGCGAGCGCACAAGTGCCTACTGAACGGGATCTTGTGACCACTCAACGACCTGGGTCAGCCGACCTTGGCTTCGAGACCGACCTTGATGGTCAAGGTCTTGCCGCCGCGGCGGACGGTGAGGGTGACGCTCTCGCCGGGGCGGTGGGAGCGGACGGCGACGACGACGTCGCTGGACCCGCTGACCGGCTGGCCGTCGACCCGGGTGATGACGTCGCCGACCTTGAGGTCCGACTTGGAGGCCGGGCTGCCGGCGCTGATCGACTCCACGGTGGCGCCGTCCAGCTTCGCGGTACCGCGCACGTTCGCGCCGATGACCGGGTAGAGCGCCTTGCCGGTACGCAGGATCTGGTCGGTGGTGACCTGCACCTGCTCGATCGGGATGGCGAAGCCGACGCCGATGTTCCCGCCCTCGTCGCTGGTCACCGACGACCCGAGCGAGGCGATCGCCGAGTTCACCCCGATCACCTGGCCCTGCAGGTCGACGAGCGGGCCGCCGGAGTTGCCGGGGTTGATCGCGGCGTCGGTCTGCACCGCGTTGATGTAGGAGGAGTCGCTGCCGTCGCCGGTGGTCACCGGCCGGTTCACCGCGCTGATGATGCCGCTGGTGACGGTGGCGGACAGGCCCAGCGGCGAGCCGAACGCGACGACCGTCTCGCCGACGTGCATCTGGTCCGAGGAGCCGAGCGCGGCCGGCTCGAGCCGCTCCGCGCCCTTCACCTTGAGCACGGCGATGTCGTAGACGGTGCTGCGGCCCACCACGGTGGCGGGCATGTGCCGGCCGTCCTGGTCGATCACGTCGATGGGACCGTCGTCCGAGGCGGCGTCGGCGACCACGTGGTTGTTGGTGATGACGTGGCCCTCCTTGTCGAAGACGAACCCGGAGCCGGTCGCGCCCTGGGCCTTGCCCTTGTACTCGGCGACGATCTGGACCGTGCTCGGCAGCACCTTGGCGGCCACCGCGGCGATGCTGCCGTTGTCCGCCGGCAGCGGCGCGGCCGTCCGGCGCTGCACCGAGAGGACGCCGCCCGAGGACGGTGTCTCGTCGTCCTCGCCGACGAGCGAGGCCCCGACGACGCCCCCCACGAGGCCGATCACCAGGGCGAGTGCGCTGACCAGCGGCCAGGTCCAGCCGGGCAGCCGTGGCCGGCCCGACTCGGGGGCCGCCTCGCGGGCCGGGGTGGTGATCGGGGCGTCCCAGACCGGGACCGGCGACCAGGCGGCGGTCGGGTCCGGCGGCGGGACGGCCGCGGAGGCGGCAGGCTCGGGGGCGGCGGGCTCGGGCCAGCCCCCGTCGTACGCCGGAGCGGGCGGAACGGGCGGAGGCAGCACCGGCTGCTCGTAGGACGTGGTCGGCTCGTACGGCGTCGTCTCGTCGGAGCCGGACTCGGAACTGCCGGGGTACTCGCTCTCGCTCACCCGACTATCTTCGCCTACCGCTCATAAGCGGCTTCGCCTACCGGCCGAAAGCGGCGATGTCCACGTCGGCGGTGGCGCCGTTCCCGGCCTGGTCACGGGCCGTGCCCGTCGCGGCCGGCGAGGTGACCGAGGTCGGGATCGACGCGGGCACGACCGGGCGTCCAGGAGCCTCGCCCCGGCCTGCCGGCGGCGAGGTCACCGCCATCATCGCCACCACGGCGACGCCGACCGACCCGGCACCCACGAGGGCGGCGGTGGCCCGCCGGCGGCGCGAGCGGCGCTCGATCTCGTCCACGGCGGCCCAGGCGTCGACGTCGTACAGTGCGCCGACCAGCCCGGGCGAGGGTGAGAGCGGGCTGGGGCCGTTGAGCCCGGCCAGGCGCTGCTTGATCCAGCCCTCGCGCTCCACCAGCCGCCGGCAGCCCGGGCAGCCGAGCACGTGCTTCCAGGCACGCTCCTCCTCGGCCGCGGAGAGCTGTCCGTCGACCAGCGCGGAGGCGTGCGAGCCGATGTGCCCGTGGAGCTTGAGGATCACGCGGGCCTCACCGGGTTCCGGCCAGCCGTGGCCCGGCGAAACGGACCCGGCCCGGGGCCGGGGCCCGGTGGGCGAGCGCCTTGCGCAGCAGGGCACGGCCCCGGTGGATGCGGGAGCGGACGGTGCCCATCTTCACGCCGAGCACCTCCGCGATCTCGTCGTACGAGAGGCCCTCGACGTCGCACAGCACCACGGCGGCCCGGAAGTCCGGCGGCAGCTCGGCCAGCGCGCTCTCGATGTCCGCGTCGAACATCTGGTTCACGTAGGCCAGGTCCGGGGTCGGCACCGCGCTCGGCAGCCGGTTGTCGGCGTCCTCGGGCAGCGCGTCGAAGCGGATCCGGCTCTTCCGGCGGGCGCTGTCGAGGAACAGGTTCGTGGTGATCCGGTGCAGCCAGCCCTCGAAGGTGCCGGGGGTGTAGGTGTGCAGCGAGCGGAAGACCCGGACGAAGACCTCCTGGGTGAGGTCCTCGGCGTCGTGGGCGTTTCCGGTCAGCCGGTACGCGAGCCGGTAGACCCGCGCCGAGTGCTGCTCGACGATCTCGTCCCAGCTCGGCACCTCGTGAGTGCCGGTCACGGACTCGCTCATGGCGGGCTCCTTGCTCCTGCTCGGGTCCGTACGTCGGACGAACAACCCTGGGACCTCCACGCTAGGAACCGAACTTGAGAGGCGGCTGAGACCGCCCTGAGGGTGCTGCATCAATCGGATGAACGGCTCGTGGTGCCCCGATGTTCCCGTTTCCCGGCGATAGAGTCCCCCCAACGCCGATCGAGGAGGCCGTCATCGTCACCCCACCGAAGCCCGCGAGCTGGACCTGGTCGGAGCAGTACGTCGCCGAGGACACCGTTCTGGCGAACGCGCGCGCCCGGGCCGAGGAGGTCGGCGTGGTCCCGATCGGCTCCGGCGGCGGAGCGGCGCTGCGCTTCCTCGCCTCGGTCCTGGACGCCCGGGCGATCGTGGAGATCGGCACCGGCACCGGCGTCTCCGGCCTGTGGATGCTGCGCGGGATGCGCCCCGACGGCGTGCTGACCTCGGTCGACACCGAGGCCGAACACCAGCGGCTGGCCAAGGAGACGTTCACCGAGGCCGGCATCCCGGCGCAGCGGGCCCGGCTGATCCCCGGCGCCGCCCTCGAGGTGCTCCCCCGGCTCACCGACGGGCACTACGACATCGTCTTCGCCGACGGCGACAAGCAGGAGTACCCGGAGTACCTGACCGAGGCGCTGCGGCTGCTGCGCCCCGGCGGCGTGGTCGTCTTCGACAACGCCCTGTGGCACGACCGGGTCGCCGACCCGGCGCAGCGCGACCCGGAGACGATCGCGATCCGCGAGCTGTGCCGGGTCGTGGTCGAGCACGAGTCCCTGGTGCCGGTGCTGCTGCCGGTCGGCGACGGCCTGCTGATGGCGAAGAAGGTCTGGCTCCCCGAGGGCTGACGCTAGCTCAGCGTCTCGTTGAACCGCTCCAGGCGCTCGGCCAGGTCACGGATCTCCCCCGGCGCCCAGGTGGCCAGGCGCGCGTCGAACTGCTGGAAGCGCTCCTCGCGCATCGCGGCGAGGCGTCGTACGGCGTCCTCGGTGAGGCCGAGGATCGAGGCCCGGCCGTCGTTCGGGTCGGGCACCCGCTCGATCAGCCCGAGGTCGACCAGCTGGTGCACCAGCCGGCTCACCGAGCCCTTGTCGAGCGCGAAGATCTCGGCCAGGTCCGCGGCCCGCTTCGGCCCGGTCTCGGCCAGGGTGACCAGCAGCGTGAAGGAGGTCGAGGAGAGCTCCGGGTGCACCGCGGTGGCCCGCTCGCCGATGCCCTTGCGGACCCGCCGCAGCATCACCCCGACCTCGTGCTCGAGCATCCTCATGGCCTCGGCCCGCCGGTCCGCGTCGGTCATGCGGGCTCACCGACCAGGTCGCCCAGGCGCTCGAGCTCGGGCTCCTCGGCCAGCGTCGTCCGCAGCGGCACCTCACGGATGAACAGCACCGCGACCAGGGCGATCAGCGCCAGCGGCGCGGCGACGAGGAACAGCTCGCCGGTCGAGGTGCCGAAGGCGTGCTCGAAGACGCCGCGGACCGGGCCGGGCAGCGCGGACAGGTCCGGGATCTCGTGGCTCTGGTGGGCGTCGGTGGCGATGCCGAGCTTGGCCAGCCCGATGGTCACCTTGTCGGCGACCTGGGCGCTGAGCAGCGCGCCGAGCGCCGAGACGCCGATCGAGCCACCCATCGAGCGGAAGAAGTTGACCGTCGAGCTGGCCACGCCGAGCTCGGACTGGGGCACGTTGTTCTGCACCGCGAGCACGAGGTTCTGCATGGTCGAGCCGAGTCCGATGCCGACGACGGCCATGAACAGGCCGACCACGACCAGCGGGGTGGTGTCGTCGATGGTGCCGAGCAGGCCGAGTCCGATCACGACCAGCACCATGCCACCGACGAGGAAGCGCTTCCAGCGTCCGGTCGCGGTGATGACCCGACCGCTGACGATGCTGGAGACCAGCAGCCCGCCGACCATGGCGATCGACATCAGGCCGGCGTGCGTCGGGGTCATCCCGCGGGCGATCTGGAAGTACTGGGACAGGTACACGGTGGCGCCGAACATCGCGATGCCGACGAAGACGCTGGCGATCACGGCCAGGCTCATCGTCCGGTCCGCGAAGAGCCGGATCGGGATGATCGGCTCGGCGGCGACCCGCGCCTCGACGTACACCGCGACGGCCAGGAGCAGCAGCCCGAGACCGACCAGCACGTAGCTGGTGGCCGAGGCCCACGCGAAGTCGTTGCCGGCCAGCGAGACCCAGATCAGCAGGGTCGAGACGCCACCGGCGATCAGGCCGGCGCCGAGGAAGTCGATGCGCGCCTGCTCACGCCGTACGACGGGAAGGTGCAGGGTCTTCTGCAGCACCACGAAGGCGAGCGCCGCGATCGGGATGCCGACGTAGAAGCAGGAGCGCCAGCCGAGGCCGGGGATGTCCACCAGCAGGCCGCCGATGAGCGGGCCGGAGACGGTCGCGATCGCGAAGACGGCGCCGATGTAGCCGGAGTACCGGCCGCGCTCGCGGGGCGGCACCATCGAGGCGATCACCACCTGGACCAGCGCGGTCAGGCCGCCGACGCCGAGGCCCTGGAAGGCGCGCGCCCCGATCAGCACGCCCATCGACGGGGCGGTCGCGGCGACCAGCGAGCCGACGACGTAGATGACCAGCGCGCTCTGCACCAGCAGCTTCTTGTCGAACAGGTCGGCCAGCTTGCCCCAGATCGGGGTGGAGGCGGTCATGGTCAGCAGCGTGGCCACGACCACCCAGGTGTAGCCGGACTGGCTGCCGTGCAGGTCGGTCACGATCCGCGGCAGCGCGTTCGAGACGACGGTGCTCGACAGCATCGCCACGAACATCGCGAGCAGGAGGCCGGAGAGCGCTTCGAGGATCTCCCGGTGCGTCATCTGGCCGTCGGTACGAGAAGTCATGGTTGTACTATGCAACTATTTAGTTGCCGTGCGCAACCATCTATGATGCGCCTCACAACGCAGCGACCCGCAGGCGTGGGCTGGAAGCCCGGGCCGGTGGACAACCGGCGCGCCTGCGGGTCGGGTGACTGCGTATGGATTCACTGGCCACAGCCGGCCAGGTTCCCCTTCATGAGAAAGGGGGCAGTGGCTGCGACTAGCTCGCAGTCACCTCACGCGTCCTAGAAGAAATCATGTTCTTGGACCACCTCCTCTCTCGTGTGCAGCAACCGTACGTCGGTCGCTCACGCGCGACAACAGGGTTTATTCGGCTGCCACCGCCGCCGTGCTGGGCTCAATTGTTCACGGCTGCCGCCGTGAACTGGGCGTTGTAGAGCCGCGCGTAGGCCCCGTCCGCGGCGAGCAGCTGGTCGTGCGTGCCCTGCTCGACGATCGCGCCGTCCTCCATCACCAGGATCAGGTCGGCGTCGCGGATCGTGGAGAGCCGGTGCGCGATCACGAAGCTGGTCCGGTCCGCTCGCAGCGCCGTCATCGCCTTCTGCAGCAGCAGCTCGGTACGGGTGTCGACCGAGCTGGTCGCCTCGTCCAGGATGAGCAGCGCCGGGTCGGAGAGGAACGCGCGCGCGATGGTCACCAGCTGCCGCTCGCCCGCGGACAGGTTGGAGCCCTCCTCGTCGATGACGGTGTCGTAGCCGTCCGGGAGCGAGTGCACGAACCGGTCCACGAAGGTCGCCCGCGCCGCCTCGAGGATCCGCTCCTCGGACGCGCCCGGACTGCCGTACGCGATGTTGTCGCGGATGGTCCCCTCGAACAGCCAGGTGTCCTGCAGCACCATCCCGGTCTGCCCGCGCAGCTCGGCGCGCGGCATCGAGGCGATGTCCACGCCGTCCAGGGTGATCCGGCCGGCGTCCACCTCGTAGAAGCGCATCACCAGGTTCACCAGCGTGGTCTTGCCGGCACCAGTGGGCCCGACGATGGCGACGGTGTGCCCCGGGTCGGCGACCAGGGAGAGGTCCTCGATCAGCGGCTTCGCCGGGTCGTAGCTGAAGCTCACGTGCTCGAACCTGACCTCGCCACGACGCTGGTCGGCCGGCGCGGGCAGCCCGGTGCCGTCGGCGACCTCCTCGGGCGCGTCGAGCAGCTCGAAGACCCGCTCGGCCGAGGCCACCCCGGACTGCAGCAGGTTGGCCATCGAGGCCACCTGCGCGAGCGGCTGGGTGAACTGCCGGGTGTACTGGATGAAGGCCTGCACCTCGCCGATGGACAGCGACCCGCTGGCCACCCGCAGGCCGCCGATGACCGCGACCAGCACGTAGTTGACGTTCCCGATGAACATCATGATCGGCATGATCAGACCGCTCACGAACTGCGCCGAGAACGAGGCCTTGTAGAGCTCGTCGTTCTCCTCGGCGAAGACGCGCTCGGCCTCGTGCTGGCGGCCGAAGACCTTGACCAGCGCCTGCCCGGAGAAGGTCTCCTCGATGTGCGCGTTCAGCCGCCCGGTCCGCCGCCACTGGGCCACGAACATGCCCTGGGAGCGCTTCATCACGGCGCCGGTCAGCATCATCGAGAGCGGCACCGTGACCAGCGCGACCAAGGCCAGCAGCGGGGAGATCCAGAGCATGGCGGCCAGCACGCCGACGACGGTGAGCACCGAGGTGAGCAGCTGGCTCAGCGTCTGCTGCAGCGACTGCCCCAGGTTGTCGATGTCGTTGGTGACCCGCGAGAGCAGCTCGCCGCGCGGCTGGGAGTCGAAGTACGACAGCGGCAGCCGGTTGACCTTGTCCTCGACGTCCGAGCGGAGCCGGAACACGGTGCCCTGCACCACGTCGTTGAGCAGGTAGCCGGCGAGCCAGGCCAGCAGCGCGCCGGCCAGGTAGATCGCCAGCACCAGCAGCAGCACCCGGCCGACCGCGCCGAAGTCGACACCCTGGCCGGGGACGACGTCGAGAGAGGCGACCAGGGAGGCCACCTTGCCCTCGCCGCTCTCCCGCAGCGACGCGACCGCCTGCGCCTTGGTGATCCCGGCGGGCAGCCGGTCGCCGATGAGGCCGGTGAAGATCAGGTCGGTCGCGTGGCCCAGGACCCGCGGGCCGATCGCGGTGCCGGTGACGCTGAGCACCGTGAGCACCAGGACCGCCCCGAGGCGGGTCCGCTCGGGCCGCATCCGGCCCAGCAGCCGTCTCGCCGACGGACCGAAGGTGGACGCCTTCTGCCCGACCATCGGGCCGCCGAACGGTCCCCGCCCGGGGCCCGGGCCGGCCTGGACCCGCTCGGTCTCCTTGAGCTTCCCGCCGCTCGACGAACTCGTCGTCGTGCTCATGCCGCCTCCTCCGCGCTCAGCTGCGACGCGACGATCTCCTGGTAGGTCTGGTTGCCCTCGAGCAGCTCGTGGTGGCTGCCGCGCCCGACGATCTCGCCGTCCTCGACCACGAGGATGACGTCGGCATCGCGGATCGTGGAGACCCGCTGCGCGACCACCACGACGGTGGCATCTCCGGTGACCGGTCGCAGCGCGGTGCGCAGGCGGGCGTCGGTGGCCAGGTCGAGCGCGGAGAACGCGTCGTCGAACAGGTAGATCTCCGGTCGCCGGATCACTGCCCGCGCGATCGCGAGCCGTTGCCGCTGACCGCCCGAGAGGTTGCTGCCACCCTGGGCGATCGTCGCGTCGAGCCCGTCCGGCAGCGCCTCGACGAAGTCACGCGCCTGCGCGATCTCGAGGGCCGACCACATCTCCTCCTCGGTCGCGTCCGCCTTGCCGTAGCGCAGGTTGTCGGCGACCGTGCCGGTGAACAGGAACGCCTTCTGCGGCACCAGCCCGATCCGCGACCAGAGCGCCTCGGCGTCTGCCTCGCGCACGTCCAGTCCCCCGACGAGGACCCGCCCCGCGGTGACGTCGTACAGGCGTGGGACGAGGTTGAGCATCGTCGTCTTGCCGGCACCGGTGGAGCCGATGATCGCGACGGTCTGGCCGGGGTTCGCCTCGAACGACACGTCCCGTACGACGGGCACGTCCGCGCCCGGGTGGGTGAACTCGACGTGCTCGAAGCGGATGCTGCCCCGCGTCGGGAACTCGGTCGCCGGGTCGACCGGCGGCACCACCGAGGACTCGGTGTCGAGCACCTCGGCGATCCGGTCCGCGCAGACGGCGGAGCGCGGCACCATCATCAGCATGAAGGTCGCCATCATCACCGACATCACGATCTGCATCAGGTAGGACAGGTACGCGGTCAGCTCGCCGACCTCCATCTGCCCCGACTCGACCCGGTGGCCGCCGAACCAGAGCACCCCGACCGAGCCGAGGTTGGCCACCAGCATCACCACCGGGAACATCCCGGCCAGCCAGCGCCCGGCCCGGATCGAGACCTGGGTCAGGTCGTCGTTGGCCTCGGCGAAACGAGACGTCTCGTGCCGTTCGCGGACGAAGGCGCGCACCACCCGGACGCCGGTGATCTGCTCGCGCAGCAGCCGGTTCACCTCGTCGATGCGCTCCTGCATCACCCGGAAGCTCGGCACCATCCGGGTCACGATGAGGCCGATGGAGATGCCGAGCACCGGCACCACCGCGATCACCAGCCAGGACAGGCCTGCGTTGACGTGCACGGCCAGCGCGATGCCGCCGATCATCATGATCGGCGAGGCGACCGCGAGGGTGCCGCCCATGAGCACGAGCATCTGCACCTGCTGGACGTCGTTGGTCTCGCGGGTGATGAGCGAGGGCGCGCCGAAGTGCTGCACCTCGCGCGCCGAGAAGCTGCCGACGCGACCGAAGATCGCCGCGCGCACGTCGCGCCCGAAGGACATCGCGGTGCGCGCGGAGAACCAGACGGCGGCGATCGAGCAGAGGATCTGCCCGAGCGAGACCGCGAGCATCAGCCCGCCGCGGCGCACGATGTAGCCGGTGTCACCGGCGATCACGCCGTTGTCGATGATCTCGGCGTTGAGCACCGGCAGGTAGAGCAGAGCCAGGGTGCCGACCAGCTGGAGGGCGACCACGGCGGCCAGCCAGGGCCGGTACGGGCGCAGGTACGCGCCGATCAGGCGGAGCAGCATCAGGCCTTCCTCTCGGCAGGGAGCAGGACACCGTGCAGGACGGTGTCGACGATCTGGGGGGCGGTGAGCATCCGCGGCTCGGAGATGTGCGGATGGGTTCCGGAGAAGGTCAGCAGCCGGAGCAGCTGGACGACCTCACCGGGCGGGATACGGAAGCGGCCGGCGTCCGGTTCGACCAGCCTGATCAGCCCTTCGGTCTGCAGCCGCTCGCGCAGCTCGGGGCTGTTCAGCCGCTCGGGCGGCTTGCGGACGCCGAGGGCGATCATCAGCCGGAAGATGCTCGCGAAGCGCTGCTGCAGCAGGCCCACCGCCTCCACGAGCCGGTCCTCCAGCGGCTGCCGGACGTCGATCTCGCCGAGCCGGGCCAGGAACGGGTCCGGGTCGAACTCGGCGTCGATGAGCGCGTCGAAGAGCTCGTCCTTGCTCGCGAAGACCCGGAACAGGGTGCCCTCGGCGACGCCGGCCGCCTCGGCGATCAGCTTGGTGGTGGCGGCACTGCCGTGCTCGAGCACGATCGCGCGGGCCGCGGTGAGCAGAGCCTTCTTGCGCTCGGCAGGCGGAAGGGCGGGAGCACGGGGGGTCACCCGTCCAGACTAAGTGAGTGAGTACTCACTCACAAATGGGTTTTCAGACCGGGAGGCAGTCCGAGCCCTCGTCGCGGAGCACCCGGCGCTGGGTCGGACGAGCCTCGGCGTAGCGCGCGCGGCCGGCGTCGGTGAGCGCCACGAACAGCGAGCGGCGGTCGTTCTCGCAGGCCTTCCGCGTCACCAGGCCGTCGGTCTCGAGGCGGGAGACCAGCCGGGACAGCGCGCTCTGGGTCAGGTGGGCGTTCTCGCCGAGGGTCGCCATCCGCAGGCTGCACTCCTCCGCGTGCTCCAGCTGCTGCAGCACCTCGAACTCGCTGGCGCTCAGGTCGTGCGCCAGGCTCAGCTCACGGTCCAGCGCGCACATCAGCCGGTTGTAGCGACCCATCAGCTGGTGCCACTCCGCCGCAAGCGCGTCGTCGTCGCGTCGACCCATGCCGGGCATCCTAGCACATGTTCGTGCATAAGATGTTTCTGCATTATTTGCTTGCGCATTGAATGCACGTGCATCTAACTTGGTCGTCATGACAACACGCTCCCTGGCCGCGTCGACCGTCGACGACGCCCACGGCTGGACCTCCCGCACCTGGCTCCTCCTGGTGGTGCTGTGCGGCGCACTCTTCCTCGACGGACTGGACATCTCGATGGTCGGCGTGGCGCTGCCCTCGATCGGCGGCGACCTGGGCATGAGCCCGTCCGCGCTGCAGTGGATCGTCAGCGGCTACGTGCTCGGGTACGGCGGTCTGCTGCTCCTCGGCGGCCGGTCCGCGGACCTGCTCGGCCGACGGCAGGTGTTCCTGACCGCGGTCGCCGTCTTCGGCATCGCCTCCGTCGTCAGCGCGACGCTGAGCAGCCCCGAGGCGATCATCGCGCTCCGCTTCGTCAAGGGCGTCGCGGCCGCCTTCACGGTTCCCGCGGGCCTCTCGATCATCACCACGACCTTCTCCGAGGGCCCGGCCCGCAACCGGGCGCTCAGCATCTACACCGTCGTCGGCGCCAGCGGGTTCTCCCTCGGCCTTGTCTTCGGCGGTGCCCTGACCGAGGTCGGCTGGCGGGCGACGTTCCTGCTGCCCGGTCCGGTGGCCCTGCTGCTCCTCGCGATCGGGTCGCGCGTCGTACCGGCGTCGGTGCGGTCGGTCTCCCGGCTGGCCGAGTTCGACCTGGCCGGCGCCCTGACCAGCACGGCCGCCCTGCTCAGCCTGGTCGTCGCCGTCGTCGAGGCACCCACCCACGGCTGGGGCAGCGGCACCGTCCTCGGCCTGCTGGCGCTCGCGCTGGTGCTGACCGCGGCGTTCGTGGTGACCGAGCTGCGGCACCCGACCCCGCTGGTGCGGCTCGGCATCCTGCGCTCGGTGCACCTGGTGCACGCCAACCTGGCCGGCGCGATCATGGCCGGCGGCTACTTCTCGTTCCAGTTCCTGGCCACGCTCTACCTGCAGGACTCGCTGGGCTGGTCGCCGATGGCGATGGCGCTGGGCTTCCTGCCGGCCGGGCTCCTGGTGATCGCGTCCTCGACCCGGATCGACCGGGTGCTGGCGCGGGTGAGCACCCAGGCGCTCATCGCGGTCGGGCTGAGCTCGTTCCTGGTCGCCTACGTGCTCTTCCTGCGGGTCGACCCCGGCCTCGGGTACGCCGCGCTGCTGCTGCCCACGATGATCCTGCTCGGCGTCGGCTTCGCGACCGCGTTCCCGTCGATCAACGTGCAGGCGACCGCGGGCGTGGCCGACCACGAGCAAGGATTGGCGTCCGGGCTGGTGAACACGTCGGTGCAGATCGGCGGCGCGGTCGTCCTCGCGGTGATCTCCGCGATCCTCGCCAACCACGCCACCGGCGCCCCGGTCCACGACGAGGTCATCCCGGGCATGCTCGGCGGCCTCCGGGTCATCGTCGGCCTCACCGTCGTGGGCGTGCTGGCCTCGCTGGCGATGCTGCTGCGTCGTACGGCGCCCGAGCCGGCGTACGAGGAGATCGACGAGGTCGAGCTCGCCGCGTGACCTCCTGAGCGAATTCGCCGCTTGCCGAGCGTTACTTCACTCGGCAAGCGGCGAATTCTCGTGTTAACGAGAGAATTCGGCAGCGGCGGCTACCGAACGACCCCCAGGGCGTTCACGATCCCGGCGCCGTAGAACCCGTTGAAGCCCGGGTCGCCGACGCAGGTGGCGGTGAACTCGGCCGAGCGGCCCTCGTTGGTGTAGGACTGCACGCCGCCGGCGGGGCAGGCGTGGTCGGTCGCGGTGCGCATGAGCAGCGAGCGCACCGAGCCCGGCGTCATCCCGAACCCGGTGTGGCCCAGGTTCCGGCCGTGCGCGGAGATCTCCAGGGCGACCACGCCGGTGGCGTGCGGGCTGGCCATCGAGGTGCCCTGCAGGAACTGGTAGTAGCCGCAGGTCTCGCCCTGGCAGTACTTCTGCACGCCCAGCGCGACGCCCTGCGGGGTGATGTTCCCGGCCTCGTCGATGTTCCCCTCGTCGACGCCCACGTTGCGCGGGTAGGTCGAGAGGATCAGGTTGCCGTTGGTGCGGAAGGACGGCGTGCCGAACCCGTCGCGGAACCAGCCACCCGGCGCGGACACCTCGATCTCACCGCTGTCCAGGTCGGTGGTGTAGTTCGAGAAGTCGGACTTCTTGCCGGACGGGCCGAGCGAGCTGACGCCGATGACGTCGGCGCCCTCGGTCGGCAGGTTCAGGCAGGTGGCGTTGTCGATGGTCCGCTCGTGGATCGGCGCACCGAAGTCCGGGCTGGTGAAGTCGTGCCGCGGGCCGGACAGGTCGTCGTGCTCGTTGCCGAGGGCCGCGACCAGGGTGACCCGCCGGTCGTGCGCGTAGGCCAGCGCCCGGCTCATCGCCTCGATGATGGTGGCCTGGTCGGCCGCCTGCTCCGGGCTGTCCTCCGGGGCGCCACCGGCGCAGTTGTAGAGCCACGGGTCGACGTAGAAGCTCATGTTCACCACGTCGATGCCGTTGTCGCCGGCGTAGGTGAGCGCGTCCACGGTCGGCTGCAGGAAGAAGAAGCCGCTGTCCTGGCCGGCGCGCAGGTTGACCAGGTCCACGTTCGGGGCGACACCGCTGACGCCGAAGCCGTTCATCGCGGCCGCGATGGTGCCGGCCACGTGGGTGCCGTGCCCGCCGTCGTCCCAGCTCGCCGGGTCCTTGCAGCCCTCGAACTCGCAGGGCCCGTCGATCTCGGGCAGGTCGGTGACGAAGTTGCGCGAGAGGTCGGCGTCGAAGTTCGGCGCGAGGTCGGGGTGCGAGCCGTCCACGCCGGTGTCGATGACGCCCACGCGCACGCTCTTGGAGCCCAGCGTGACCGCGTGCGCCTTGTCGGCGCCGATCATCCTCATGCCCCAGAGCTGGTCGTCGAGCGGGTCCGAGGGCCCGGTGCCGGGAGGCGGCGTCGTCGGCTTCTTCGCCGCGGCGCGGGCGCCGGCGGCGTTCTCCTTCTCGACCTTGACGGGCTTGGCGTCGGGCGCGTGGCCGATGACCTTGTCGCGCGCCACTCCCTGGACGCCGGACATCCGGCTCGTCGTCGTACGGAACGCCGCGTCTCGCGACGTCACCGAGACCAGCCCGATGTCGGTGTTCACCGCGGTGACGGTGGCGCCGGCAGCACGCAGCCGGCTCGCCAGCGCGGTCGCCGAGGCGCCCTGGTCGGCGAGCACCACGTACGACGTCCGCGCGGTCGTCGTGGGACTCGCGTCCGCCGCGCCTGCCCAGGTGGTGCCCGAGAAGGCCGCGGCGAGAAGCAGGGCGGCCGAGGATGTGGCCGCCGCGAGGTGGGATCTACGCATGTGAGATTCCTCCGAGAGATCCGGGGCGACCCGGCGTCGCCCCGCTCCGGCGAACCTAGGCCGGGACGGGCCCGGAACGGAAGGGGGCTGGAGGACGAATCCGGGTCAGGGCGGACGCGCCCTGCGCTCAGGGAGCCAGCCGCTCGGTGACCCAGCGATCGCCGGCCCGCAGGTAGAGCAGCCGGTCGTGCATACGGCCGCGACGGCCCTGCCAGAACTCGACCCGCTCCGGGCGGACGCGGTAGCCGCCCCAGTGCGGGGGCGCGGGGATCGGGCCGTCGCCGAACCGGCGCGCGACCTCGTCGTACGCGGCGTCGAGCTCCTCGCGCGAGGCCACCACCGCGGACTGCGGCGAGGCCCAGGCCCCGATCTGCGAGTCGCGCGGCCGGGTCGCGAAGTAGGCCTCGGTCTCCTCGCGCGGCACCCGGGTGGCGCTGCCCTCGACCCGGATCTGGCGCTGCAGCGGGTACCAGCCGAACAGCAGGCCGCAGCGCGGTTGCGCGTCCAGCTCGGCGGCCTTGCGCGAGTTGTAGTTGGTGTAGAAGACGAACCCGTCCTCGCCGACGCCTTTGAGCAGCACCGTGCGCGCGGACGGGCCGTCGGGACCGGTGCTGGCCAGCACCATCGCGTTGGCCTCGACCAGGCCGGCGGTGGTCGCCTCGGCGAACCAGCGCTCGAACATGGTGACCGGGTCGGCGGCCAGGTCCGGCTCGTCGAGGCCGCCGCGGGTGTACTCCTCACGGAGGGTGGCGAGGTCGGGCTGCTGCACGACCCTTAGCCTAGGATCTTGCTTCGCCGGTGCTGACGAAGGAGTCGCGAGATGACCGAGGTACACCACGGGCTGGAGGGCGTGATCGCCTTCGAGACCGAGATCGCCGAACCCGACAAGGAAGGCTCCGCGCTCCGCTACCGCGGTGTCGACATCGAGGAGATCGTCGGACGGATCCCCTTCGAGAAGGTCTGGGGGCTGCTGGTCGACGGCGCCTACGAACCGGGCCTGCCGCCGGCCGAGCCGTACCCGCTGCCGGTGCACTCCGGAGACATCCGCGTCGACGTGCAGAGCGCGATCGCGATGCTCGCCCCCGCCTGGGGCATCCGGCAGACCTACGACATCGACGACGCGCAGGTGCGCGAGGACCTCGGCCGCGTCGCCGTGATGGTGCTCTCGTACGTCGGCCAGGCCGCCCGCGGGATCGGGCAGCCGATGGTGCCGCAGCGCGAGGTCGACAAGGCCCAGACCATCGCCGAGCGGTTCATGATCCGCTGGCAGGGCGAGCCCGACCCGCAGCACGTCAAGGCGGTCGACGCGTACTGGTCCAGTGCCGCCGAGCACGGCATGAACGCCTCCACCTTCACCGCCCGGGTCATCACCTCGACCGGCGCGGACGTGTGCGCGGCACTCTCCGGTGCGGTCGGCGCGATGAGCGGCCCGCTGCACGGCGGCGCGCCCTCGCGGGTGCTGCACATGATCGAGGAGGTCGAGAAGACCGGGGACGCCTCGTCGTACGTGAAGGCCCTGCTGGACAAGGGCGAGCGGCTGATGGGCTTCGGCCACCGGGTCTACCGGGCCGAGGACCCGCGCGCCCGGGTGCTGCGCCGGACGGCACGCGAGCTCGGCGCGCCGCGCTACGAGGTCGCCGAGGCGCTCGAGAAGGCGGCGCTCGCCGAGCTGCGCGAGCGCCGGCCGGACCGGGTGCTGGAGACCAACGTGGAGTTCTGGGCCGCGATCGTGCTCGACTTCGCGCAGGTGCCGCCGCACATGTTCACCTCGATGTTCACCTGTGCCCGGACCGCGGGCTGGTCAGCGCACATCCTGGAGCAGAAGCGCACCGGCCGGCTGATCCGCCCCTCGGCGATCTACACCGGCCCGTCCGCGCGGCAGGCCTCCGACGTCGAGGGCTACCACGAGGAGTGGGCGCTCTCCTGACGCTGACCCGGCGCAAAGGTCCCTGTGTTTCGCGCTGACCTGGCGCAAAGGTGCACGTACACGTGCACCTTTGCGCCAGGTCAGCGCAATGACGTGCACCTCTACGACGGGTCGGGGCCGTGGCCGAGCTCGGTGTCGAGGTCGGTCTCGAGCTCCTCGATCTCCTTCTCCGAGCGCACCCGCCACACGACGACCGCGAGCACCACGATCGCGGCCAGCCCGATCGCCACGCCGCGGCCGACCAACTTCTCCACCCGGTGATAGGACTCACCGGCCACGAAGCCGAGCGTGACGAAGGCGCTCCCCCAGACGATCCCGCCGGCGGCGTTCCAGGCCAGGAACCGGCGGTACGGCATCCGCGAGGCGCCGGCCAGGGCGGGCATCATCGCGCGGAAGAACGCGGTGAACCGGCCGAGGAACACCGCCGCTCCCCCGCGCCGGCGCAGGAAGTCCTGGGTGCGCGCGATCCGCGGCCGGTGCCGGTCCAGGAACCGCAGCCGGTCCAGCGCCGGGCCGAGCCACTTCTTGCCGACCTCGTAGCCCACCGAGTCGCCGATCACGGCAGCGGCGACCACGACCACGATCGACAGCGGCAGCGGCACGTGCCCGAGCCCGGCACCGACGCCCGCGAGCACCGCCGCGGTCTCGCCGGGCACCACGAAGCCGATGAAGACCGCGTCCTCCAGGAACACCAGCAACCCGGCGACGCCGAGTAGCCAGACCGGCTGCAGGTTGAGGATCTTGTCCAGGAGGTGGGTCACGCCGATCAGTCTGCCCGAGGCACCCTCGCCTCAGGAGGCAGGCGCCTGGACGGTGACCCGCTTGCCGAGGTCGTAGAACTCCTGGCTGCTGGTCGTGCTGGTGCCCGCCAGGTCGGCGGTGCTCTGCACCTCGAGCGGCGTCCAGTCGTCGGTGACCCAGAGGGACGACTCGGTGACCGGCACGCCCAGGACCGCGAACGGCGTCGTGGCGCAGGTCAGCCGAACCACGTCGGGTCGCTCCTTGCCGTCATGCAGGGTGACCAGCTCCCGTTGCGGGTCGACCTTCCAGGTCCGGCAGGCGGCGATCGAGCCGGCGATCACTGCCGGATCCGCCGCCGCCTTGATCATCCGCGCGGTGGCGCCGACGATCGCCTTGGCCGGGTCGGTGGAGGTGGGGTCGCCCTGCACCCAGCGCCCGTCGCGCTGCTCGTAGAGGACGCCGTCGACGAACACGAACGGGCCGTCAGGCATCATCCCCGAAGCCGCGAGATCGGGGCGCAGCCGAACGTCCACCTCGCTCGGAGCGCCCGCGGCACCCCTGAGCATGTACTCGTGGAACGACCCGTAGGCGTAGAGCGCGTCGGTCCAGCACCTGCCCACCGTCGTGCCCGGAAGCTCGGCCCCGGGATCGGTCTTGAGGGCACTGCACGACGCCGGCACCTCGTACGTCGCCCGCGCCGTCGGTGTGTGAGTGGAGGTCGGCGTGGACGTCGCGGCCGGATTCGCGGCACCGCAACCGGTCAACAGGAGCGCGATCACGAGGAGGGACCAGGTTCTCATGCCCCCAGACGGATCCAGTGGCTACTTCGTTACGAGACTCACCGCGATCGCCGCCATCGTCGTCGCGATGAGCAGGTCGAGCACCCGCCAGGCCACCGGCTTGGCGAACGCCGGGCGCAGCCGGCCGGCGCCGTACCCGAGCGCGGTGAACCAGAGCACGCTGCCCAGCGCGGCGCCGGCGCCGAACCACCAGCGGGCCTCGCCGTGGGTGCCGGCCACGGTGCCGAGCAGCAGCACGGTGTCCAGGTAGACGTGCGGGTTGAGCCAGGTCAGGGCCAGGCAGGTGAGCAGCACCTGGCGTCGCGAGGGCAGGCCCTGGGGCTCGACGACCAGCGCGGCCGGCCCGAGCGCGCGCCGGGCGGCGAGCACGGCGTACCCGGCCAGGAACAGCGCGCCGGCCACCCGGACCACGTCGAGCAGCGTGGGCATCCGGCTGACCAGCGACCCGAGGCCGGCGACCCCCAGACCGATCAGCAGCGCGTCGCTGGCGGCGCAGACCAGCACCACGCCGCCGACGTACCGGCCGTCCAGCCCCTGGCGCAGCACGAACGCGTTCTGCGCCCCGATGGCGACGATGAGGGACAGGCCGAAGCCGAGTCCGGCGAGCAGGGAAGGCAGCACGCCGACGAACCTAGGCATCGCGCGGACATCAGTCCAACGAATGTTTCTGATGAGTCATTAGCATCATTCAGGTGAAGGACTGGGACCTCGGCCAGCTCGCCGCCCTCGTCGCCGTCGTGGACGAGGGCTCCTTCGACGCCGCCGCGGCCCGGCTGCGGCTGACTCCGTCCGCGGTCAGCCAGCGGATCAAGGCGCTCGAGCGGACAGCGGGCCAGGTGCTGGTGCGGCGCAGCAAGCCGACCGAGGTCACCAGCGCCGGGGCGGCCCACCTGCGGCTGGCGCGCCAGCTCGCCGCCGTCGTCGCGCAGGCCGAGGCCGAGCTGGTCCCCGACGGCGAGCTGCCCACGGTGCCGCTCGCGGTCAACGCGGACTCCCTCGCCACCTGGGTGCTGCCCGCCCTGGCGACCGTGGCCGACGTGGCCCGGTTCGATCTGCGTCGCGAGGACCAGGCGCACACCACCGAGCTGCTCCGCGCCGGCGCCGTCGTCGCGGCGATCACCTCGCAGGCCGAGCCGGTGCAGGGCTGCCGCTCGGTCCGGCTCGGGTCGATGCGCTACCGGCCCGTCGCCTCCCCGTCGTACGCCGGGAGGTGGCTGCCCGACGGGCCCACCGCCGCCGCCCTGGCCCGGGCCCCGGTGGTGGTCTTCGACCGCAAGGACCACCTCCAGGACGACTACCTGCGCAAGGTCAGCCGCCGGGCGCTCGCCCCGCCACGGCACCACGTGCCCTCCTCGCGCGAGTTCGTCGAGGCCATCGAGCTCGGGCTCGGCTGGGGGATGCTGCCCCGGCAGCAGTACGACGGCACCGGCCTGGTGGTGCTCGACGAGCGCCGGTTCGTGGAGGTGCCGCTGTACTGGCAGCAGTGGACGCTGCACACGCCGGCCCTGGACGCGATCGCGGCGGCTGTCCGCGCCGGGGCCGCGACCGCGCTGGATCAGAGGCGCCGGGCGAAGCAGCGCGACAGCGGCGCGTCCTGGTAGAAGCCGAACCCTGGGATCGGGACGTAGCCCGCCGAGGTGTACAGCGCGATCGCCTCCGGCTGCCGCAGGCCCGTCTCCAGGATCATCACCTCGGCGCCCGCGAGACGCGCCGTCTCCTCCAGGTGGGCGAGCATCGCCCGCGCCAGCCCGTGGCCGCGCACCGCCTCGACGACGTACATCCGCTTGATCTCGGCCGTCGCGGCCGATCCGAGGGCCTCCACGTCGGCGCGCCGCCGCCAGGCTCCGGTGGCCACCGCCAGCCCCTCGGCGTAGCCCACGAAGAACGCTCCCGCCGGCGGGTCGAAGTAGGTGTGCTCCAGCGGAGTGTCGTCGCGACCGCCGTACCGCAGCACGTACTCGGCCTGGACCTCCTCGACCAGCCGAGCCGCGTCGGGGTGGGTGATCGAGACCCGCTCGATGTCCATCAGGCATCCTTCTGTTACGACCGGCGCACGTGCCCTGCAACAATAGGGACGGCTGACAGCGTCGTCAGGACTCGCCCACCAACTCTCGAGGACACCCACGTGACCGACGCGATCAAGATCCCCGACAGCCTCAAGCCCGCCGACGGCCGCTTCGGCGCCGGCCCCTCGAAGATCCAGACCTCGCACCTGGACGCGCTCGCCGCGACCGGTGCCTCCCTGATGGGTACCTCGCACCGCCAGGCCCCGGTGAAGAACACCGTGGGCCGGGTCCGCGACGGCGTCCGCGCCCTGTTCGACCTGCCCGAGGGCTACGAGGTCGTGCTCGGCAACGGCGGCGCCACCGCCTTCTGGGACATCGCCACCTTCGGCCTGATCCGGAACAAGAGCCAGCACCTGAGCTTCGGCGAGTTCTCCGCCAAGTTCGCCAAGGCCGCCGAGCAGGCACCGTTCCTGGCCGACCCGAGCGTCGTCAAGGCCGACCCGGGCAGCCGCCCGGTGGCCCGGGCCGAGGCCGGCGTCGACGTCTACGCCTGGGCGCACAACGAGACCTCGACCGCGGTGATGGCCCCGGTGCAACGGGTCGAGGGCGCCGACGAGGGCGCGCTGGTGCTCATCGACGCGACCTCGGGCGCCGGCGGCCTGCCGGTGGACATCAGCCAGACCGACACCTACTACTTCGCGCCGCAGAAGTGCTTCGCCTCCGACGGCGGCCTCTGGGTCGCGGTGATGTCGCCGGCCGCCCTGGACCGGGCTGCCGAGATCGGCGCGAGCGACCGGTGGATCCCGGCGTTCTTCGACCTGCCGACCGCCATCGACAACTCGGCGAAGAACCAGACCTACAACACCCCGTCCATCGCGACGCTGTTCCTCTTCGCCGAGCAGCTGGACTGGATGCTCGCCAACGGCGGCCTGGCCGGCATGGTGGCGCGCACCACCGCCTCCTCGGACGCGCTCTACGGCTGGGCCGAGAAGACCTCCTACACCACGCCGTACGTCGCCGACCCCGACCACCGCTCGCTGGTGATCGGCACCATCGACTTCGACGACGCCATCGACGCCGACGCGGTCGCGAAGACCCTGCGTGCCAACGGGATCGTGGACACCGAGCCGTACCGCAAGCTCGGCCGCAACCAGCTGCGCATCGCGATGTACCCGGCCGTCGACCCGGCCGACGTCGAGGCGCTGACGGGCTGCATCGATTACGTCGTCGAGGCGCTCTGAGGCCGGTAGGTTCTCGGGCATGGCGACCGTTACCTCGTCCGAGGGTCTGAGCTTCCGCGACCTCGTCTTCTCCGACTACGACCGCTACGCCCCCGGGGCGAAGGCGTCGTGGCTGGCGGTGGCGAAGACCGGGCTCTCGCACCCGGGCATGGTCGCGCAGGTGATCCTGAGGGCCCAGCAGTGCGCCTACCGGTCCGGCCGGGTGCGGCTGGCGTTCCTGCTGCGCTCGCTGGGGATGTACATGTTCAGCGCGGACTTCGTGCCCGGCATGGACATCGGGCCGGGGCTGATCATCCCGCACCCCAACGGGGTGGTGATCGGCAACGGGCTGCGGGTCGGCGCCAACGTGTCCATCGGCGACAGCGTCACCGCCGGGGTGCAGCAGCCGGACACCCCTCCCGGCGAGGGCGGCTTCCCGACCATCGGCGACGGCGCCATCGTGCTCGCGCACGCGGTGCTGGCCGGCCCGGTGACCATCGGCAACTACGCGCAGGTGGGCGCCAACAGCGTGGTGCTCTCCGACGTCCCGGACTTCGCGGTCGTCTTCGGCGTCCCGGCGCGCAAGGTGGCCGAGCGCAAGGGCATCATCCCGGGCTCCTACGAGCTGCTCGACGAGCCGCCGGCGAAGCAGAAGGACTAGGCACAGAGCGGGCACGCGGGCGCGCCCAGCGCGGGGTCGTGCCCGGCGACGAACTTCTCCACGTCCGGCGAGTGGATCTGGTCCTTGTGCGCGGCGACCTTCGCCGTCGGCCAGTCCCACCAGGCGATCCGCAGCAGCGCCTCCCGGGTGGGCTCGTCGAAGCGGTACCTGATCGTCTTGGCGGGGTTGCCGCCGACGATGGCGTACGGCTCCACGTCGCGGGTCACCACCGCGCAGGCGGCGACCACGGCGCCGTGGCCGATGTGCACGCCACCGAGGATGGTCACGCCGTAGCCGACCCAGGCGTCCGAGCCGAGCACGACCGGGCCCTTGTCGCCGATGCTGCCGGGCGTGAGCACCCACTGGCCGTCCTCGTCGTGCGCGTGCAGCAGGCTCACCCAGTCGGTGTGGTGCTGGCCGCCGGTGATGACCACGACGGAGTAGTGCAGGCCCGAGTAGGCGCCGACGTGCACCGGCGCTCCTTCACCGCGCCGCGACTCCAGCGTCTTGAGGGTGGGCCAGGCCGGCGAGTCCCAGGTGGTGCGCTGCCGCGGGTCGTCCCAGTGCACGATCTCCGGTCCGTCGACCCAGAGGCGCACGCGCGCCTTGGCCTTGGCGGTCAGCCATCCTCGTACCCCACGACCCCGCACTCTCATGCTCGAGTCCACGGCCGTGACGCTACCCGCGACTCGCGGGTAACAAGGGCGGAATCAGCAGCGCGGGCAGCCGGGCGCCCCCACGGCCGGGTCGTGCGCGGAGACGAACTCCTCGATCCGGTTGCTGTGGATCAGGTCGGCGTGCTGGCGGACCTTCTCGACCGGCCAGTCCCACCAGGCGATCCGGAGCAGGGCTTCGCGCACCGGCTCCTCGAAGCGGTACTTCACGTGCTTGGCCGGGTTACCGGCGACGATCGAGTACGGCTCGACGTCCCGGGTGACCACGGCGCGGGTGCCGACCACGGCGCCGTGCCCGATGGTGACCCCGGAGGTGATGATCGCCTCGTAGGCGATGAAGACGTCGCTGCCGATCGTCACCGGCCCCTTGGAGAAGATCGCGTCGTCGGCCTGCTCCCACTCGCCGTTCGCGCCCACGTGCCCGTGCACGCTGCTGATCCAGTCGAAGTGGTGCATCCCGCCCGGGATGATGACGGTGGTGTAGTGGATGCCGGCGTACTTGCCGACCTTGACCGGCACCTTGCGGTCGGCGGGCACGGTCTCCAGCAGCTTGAGCGAGGGGTACGACGGGTACTCGGCCTCGACCCACTGCTCGCCGGCGGTGTCGAAGTAGCGGACCTGGTGGCCATCCACCCAGAACCGGACCTTCGACCGGATCCTGGCCTTGAGCTTCTCCTTCAGACCCTTGGGCGGGTGCACCTGCATGCGGCTGTCCACGCGCGCACCCTACCCAGTCGTCGCAGGGGTCAGTCGCGAATCCCGGAGAGTGCGGCGATGAGGGCCTCGTAGGCGGGATCCCCGAACGCGACCAGCCTGGCCTCGGTGACCCGGGTGGGGGCGGTGGCGATGGTCTCGACGGCCGCCTTCGCCGCGTCGTCCAGCGGCCAGCCGTAGACCCCGGCCGAGACGAGCGGGAACGCCAGCGACCGGGCACCGAGCTCGTCGGCGACCTCGAGCGCCCGGCTGTAGCACGAGGTGAGCAGGCCCCGGTCGGTCTGGCCGGCGTGCCGGTTCGGGCCGACCACGTGGATCACCCAGCGCGCCGGCAGGTCCCCGGCCGTGGTCCAGCCGGCGTCGCCGGTGGCGAGGCCGTGCGGGAAGCGTCGTACGGCGTCCGCCAGGATCTCCGGACCACCGGCGGCGTGGATCGCCCCGTCGACACCGCCGCCGCCGCGCATCGCACTGTTGGCCGCGTTCACGATCGCGTCCACGTCCTGCGTGGTGATGTCGCCGCGTACGACGCTGAGCCTCATCGGCGCCTCCTTCGAACCAGCATCCACCCTGCCACGCCGAGGACGCCCGCCGCAGCGGGCAGCATCCAGCGCCGCGATCTGTCGGACCGCGTGGTGGCGGGCGCCGGCGCCGTCCTCGGCTCCTCCGGCTCCTCCCGTACGGCGGGGAGCCGGATCTGCAGCACCGGGGCGTGCGCGCCTTCGGAGGAGAGCCGGATCCGCCCGGCCGGCCCCACCGAGATGCCCTCGCCCTGCTCCTGGGCCGGGAGCGCGAACGAGCTGACCGGCTCGAAGCCCGGGAAGGTGAGCACCGCGGCCGTGCCGTAGCCGCGCACGATCACCCGGTCGCTGCCGAGCAGCGCCGCGTCCGTCGCGAAGAGGTCCACCGTGCCGACCCGGTGCAGCCGGTTCGGCCGGTCCTCGCGCAGCGGCGCCGCGCTCGCGTAGACGGGACCGCCGAGCAGCGCCTTGGTCACGACGTAGGCCCGGCCACCCGCGACCACCAGCGACTCGGCGTCGTGGGCGCCGTCCGGGTAGACCAGCTCGTACGACGGCGCCCGCACCGTCCGCGCGCCTCGGCCGACCGGCACCCGGTAGATCCGGACGCTGTCCCGGACGGCGCCGTTGTCGCCGATGTCGGCCGCCCAGACGTAGCCCGGCCCGTCCGGGGCCAGCGCCTCCACGTCGCGCACCCGGCCGGCGTACCGGGTGGTTCCGACCGTCCGGCCGCGCCCGTCCAGGACGTAGAGCACCGCGTCGTCGCCCGAGTCGTTGGTGGTGACCATGAGCGCGCCGAGGTCGACCAGGCCGCTGGACTCGTCGATCCGCGGGTCGGCGAAGGAGAAGACGGTGGTGGCCGCGAGCAGCAGCGCCAGCAGGTTCACCGGCCGAGGAGGGAGGCGAGGTAGGGCTGGACCTTCCAGGTCGCGGTGAGCTCGTCGACCTCGGCCTGGGCCCGCTCCCCCGGGGCACCCGTGGCGACCGCACGCAGCAGCGTGTTGCGCGGGGTGTGCGCGCTGTCCACGAACTCGACCACGTCGACCCGGTAGCCGCGGGTGCGCAGCAGGCCGGCGCGCAGCGCGTCGGTGAGGGTGTCGGCGAACCGCTCGCGCAGGATCCCGTCGCGGACCAGGGCCGGGTAGGCCGTCACGTCGGCGTGGTCGCGCAGCTGCCGGGAGAGGTCCCGGTGGCAGCAGGGCGCGGCCAGCACCAGGGCCGACTCCCAGCCGACGGCTCGGGCGAGCGCGTCGTCGGTGGCGGTGTCGCAGGCGTGCAGCGCGAGCACCACCTGCGGTGGCTCGTCGAGCTCGACGCCCTCGATGCTGCCGACCACGAAGGTCACCTCGCCGGCGACCCCGAGGCGCTCGGCGACGCCGGCGTTGTGCCGCCGGGACTGCTCCTTCACGTCCACCCCGACCAGGCGGGTCGGCAGGCCGCGGACCCGGGACAGCCAGGCGTGCGCGACGAAGGTCAGGTAGGCGTTCCCGCAGCCCAGGTCGACCACCCGCAGCGGAGCCTGCTCGGTCGGCGTGATCCGGCCGGCGGCGAGCGCGTCCTCGACGGTGGCGGCCAGCTCGCGGAGGAACTCCTCCACCTGGCGGTACTTCGCGCGCCGGCTCGGCTTGACCCGCCCGTGGGCGTCGCTGATCCCGAGCTCGCGCAGCACCGGGTCGTCCTCGGGCAGCAGCCGCGCCTTGGCCCGGTCGTGCTCGCGCGACGGCGCCGGCCCGGTCCGTGGCTGCACGCTGGCGACCGCGTCACCGCTCTTGGTGACCCGGACCTGCAGCGTCTCGGTGGCGGTGTCCACGTGCCAGTTGCCGAACGGCTCGGCGAACAGCTCCTCGAGCACGGCCGCGGCGTCCTCGTGGTTGCTGGTGTGCGCCTGGGTCTCGTCGTACCGGGTCACCTGGAGGCGCCGGCCCGCCTTGAGGTCGACGTACCGGAGCTCGACCCGGCGCCACGCCGGCCGGGTGCCCTTGCGCCGCCCGCTCGCCAGCGCCCGCACGAGCGAGTCCGCCGCGAGCACCCGGTCGCGCACGGCGGCGAGTGCCTGGTCCAGGGATTCCGTCACCGCCGCCTACTTCAGGAGCTTGGCGACGACCACGATCAGGATCAGCCCGAGGAGGGCACCGCTGATCACCAGTCGCCGGTAACGGGGATGCATGCCCGTGATTCTAGGTTTCGGGTCCGAAAAAAATTTCGCGGCCGTCCGTAATGCCGGCGGCTCCCCGTCCGTCTATCGCGTGACGGCGCCACCGCGGCGGTCCCCCAGAACACCGCCGCGGGCCCCGGCGGCCGCCGTCAGGTTGCCGGTCCCCCAGGACCACCGCGTCCGAGTCCTCCACGAGGGCGCGTTGGATGACCGTGTGACCCGACCCTTCGGGGTCAGACCCCTCGGGGTCGCACCAGAAGGCGTCGCCGCGGCTCGTCCCCCTGAAGCGAGCCGCGGCGACTGCCGACTCTCAGGTCCCCTCTCAGGCCCCCGGTCGCTTCGCGCGACCCACCCGTCAGGCGTCCCGCGGTCAGGCGGCGTGCTCGGGCCAGGCCGCGGCAGCTGCCGCCGTCACCCGGCGCGAGGGCTTGCGGCCGATCGCGCGCCAGGCGCGGTCCAGGTCGGCCCGGAAGCCGAGCCAGGTCTCGCCGGCGGCCACGCGGTCCTCGGCGAGCGAGCGGGCCACCTCGGCGGTCCGGTCCCGGTCGCCGGCGAGCAGCGCCAGGAGCAGCGGGCCGAACCCGGGCGGGACGACGTGGGTCGGCGAGGTGGCGGAGCGCTTGGGGGTCACGCCAGGTAGACGCGAAAACCGCCGATCGATTACGCGGCCATCGCCTCGTCCTCGACGGCGTCCATCGGCTCGCGGCGCCACGACAGCCACCGGGTCCGCGCGCCGCCGGCGATGCTGACCGCGAGCAGCACCCCGGCGATCGAGAGCGCGCCGCCCCCGATCAGCGTCCAGCGGGCCCCGAAGGTGGCGCCGACCCAGCCGACCAGCGGCGCGCCGAGCGGGGTACCGCCCATCACCAGCATCATGTACAGCGCCATCACCCGGCCGCGCATCGACGGCGCCGTGCTCAACTGCACGGTGGTGTTCGCGGCGTTGAGCATGGTCAGCAGGCTCAGGCCGAGGAAGGGAGAGAGCAGGGCGAAGGTCAGGTAGCTGGGCGCCAGCCCGAGCACGATCTCGACGGACCCGAACGCGAGCCCGGCGGCCACCACCAGCCGCGGCCGCGGCCGGCCCTCGCGACGGGCGCCGAGCAGGGCGCCGGTGAGCGAGCCGATCGCCAGCGTGGTGCCGAGCAGGCCGTACTCCCCCGGGCCCTTGTCGTAGACCTGGGTGGCCATCAGCGCCGAGGTCATCTGGAAGTTCATCCCGAAGGTGCCGGCGAAGAAGCCCGCGACCAGGATCATCCGCAGGTCGGGGCGGCGGCGCACGTAGCGGATGCCGTCGCGGATCATGCCCTTGCCGCGCGGCGCCCGCTCGACCGGCGTGAGGTCCTCGGTGCGCATCAGCTGCAGCGCGCCGATCACTGCCAGGTAGCTGAGCCCGTTGAACGCGATCACCACGCCGGTCGCCTCGACCCCGGAGCCGAGTGCGGCGATCAGGAAGCCGGAGACCGCCGGGCCGATGACCCGGGCCAGGTTGAACGACGCCGAGTTCAGGCCGACAGCGTTGGAAAGGTCGTCGGGGCCGACCATCTCGCTGACGAACGACTGCCGGGCCGGGGCGTCGAAGGCCGAGCCGATCCCGAACAGGAACGCGAGCGCGAAGACCATCCACGGCGTCACCACACCGGTCAGCGCGAGCACCGCCAGCACCACCGAGGTGATGGCCATCCAGCCCTGGGCGAGCTGGAGCAGCCGCCGCTTCGACATCCGGTCGGCCACCAGGCCGGCGTACGGCGAGAGCAGCAGGATCGGCAGGAACTGGAGGCCGGTGGTCACGCCGAGCGCCGTGCTCGCCTCGGCAGCGCTGCCGTGGTGGAGCTGGAGGACGAGCCAGTCCTGCGCCACTCGCTGCATCCAGGTACCGGTGTTCGAGACCACGCCGCCGAGGGCGTAGAGGCGGTAGTTGCGGATGCGGAGCGCGCGGAACGTGGGGCTCACAACCTCCCTCGCTCCGCTTCGGTCGGCGTGTGAGCCCCTGGACTGCTCTGCCCGATTGTTCGCTCGCTGCGCTCGCTCACGAGCCAGCCAGCCTTTCGATGAGAGGGGCGACCTTGCGGAGCAGGTCGCGTTCGTCGGGGGTCAGGGTCTTCAGCTCGCGGGCGAGCCAGGCGTCGCGGCGGCGACGGTCGGCGAGCAGGGTCTCGCGGCCCTGCTCGGAGAGGTCGACGAGCACGGCGCGGCCGTCGGTCTCGGACGCTCGTCGTACGACGTAGCCGGACTCGGCGAGCGAGTTCACGGTGCGCGTCATCGACGGCGGCTGCACCCGCTCGTGCGCGGCCAGCTGGCCGACGGTCTGCTCGCCGTGCCGGAACAGCACCCCGAGCACGCTCACCTGGGAGGTGCTCAGCGGGTTCTCGGGATCGCGCTCGTTGCGCAGCCGCCTGGCCAGCCGCATCACGCCGACCCGGAGCTGGCTGGCCAGCCCGGAGTCAGTACGGGTCGCGGTCTCGAGCGTGGGCATGTCATTAGCCTAACTCATTAGTCACGCTAATTATTTCGGCGCGGGATGCGGCGCCGTACCCACAGCCCGAGCCGATGCCCTACGTCAGCCAGCGGGTGATCGGGTCGATCGCGAAGTAGACGACGAAGAGGGCGGAGACGACCCAGAGCAGCAGGTGGATCTCGGCGGCCTTGCCGCGCACCAGCTTGATGAGCGTGTAGGCCAGGAAGCCCATGCCGATGCCCGCGGTGATCGAGTACGTGAACGGCATCAGCACGATGGTCAGGAACGCCGGGATGGCGATCTCCAGGTCCTCCCAGTCGATGTTGCGGACCTGCTGCATCATCAGGAAGCCGACCAGGACGAGCGCCGGTACGGCGGCCTCGCTCGGCACGATCTTGACCAGGGGGGCGAAGAAGATCGCGATCAGGAACAGGACACCGGTGACCACCGACGCCAGACCGGTGCGGGCGCCCTCGCCGACGCCCGAGGCGGACTCGATGTAGGAGGTGTTCGAGGACACGCCCGCGGCACCACCGGCCGCGGCCGCGATCGAGTCGACCACGAGGATGCGCTGCGTGTTCGGCGGGACCCCGTCCTCGTCGAGCAGCCCGGCCTCGGCGCCGATGGCCGTCATCGTGCCCATGGTGTCGAAGAAGTCCGCGAGCATCAGCGTGAAGATCAGCAGCAGCACGGTGACCACACCGGCGTCGCCCCAGGAGTCGAAGAGGTTGAACTTGCCGACCGTGTCGAAGTGCGGCTTGTCGAAGACCTTGTCGGGCCACTTCGGGACGTTGAGACTCCAGCCGAGCGGGTTCTTGTCACCGTCGCCTCCGATGGACTCGACCACGATCGCCAACACCGCGGTGGCCAGGACGGAGATCAGGATCGCTCCCCGAACCTTGCGCACCCAGAGCGTGACCACGAGGGCAAGACCGAGCACGAAGACCAGCACGGGCCAGCCGGCCAGCTCGCCGGTCCGGCCGAGCTGGACCGGGACCGTCGTCTTGGCGGCGTCCGGGATTCGCTGTACGAACCCGGCATCGACGAACCCGATGATCGTGATGAACAGGCCGATGCCGACCGAGATCGCGATCTTCAGCTCGGCCGGGACGGCATGGAAGACCGCCTGCCGGAACCCGGTCAGGACCAGGACGAGGATGATGATGCCCTCGATCACGATCAGGCCCATCGCGTCCGCCCAGGTCATCTGGGAGGCGATCGAGAACGCCACGAAGGCGTTCAGGCCCAGCCCGGTCGCGAGCGCCAGCGGGTAGTTCGCGACGACGCCCATGAGGATCGTCACGATCCCGGCCACGAGCGCGGTGCCGGCCGCGATGGCCGGCAGGTTCGACCCGTCGCCGGTCCCGCCCCCGAGGAACTTGCCGTCCACATCGGTCGCGAACCCGAGGATGAGCGGGTTGAGCACGACGATGTACGCCATCGTGAAGAAGGTGACGACGCCGCCGCGGATCTCCCGGCCTACCGTCGAGCCGCGTTCGGTGATCTTGAAGAACTGGTCCACGGGCGCACATGCTGGCAGAGCCGTGCGCCGGTGAACACCCCGGCCCGGCTACATTGAGTCCGTGTCAGAGCAGCAGCCGCAGGTCCACGAGATCGGGAACCGGACCTACATCGTGGCCGACGTGGATCCCCTCGACGTCGACGGCGTGCGCACGATCGCGGTCGGCACCGTGCTCTGGGGCATCGCGTTCCTGATGCTGCTCCCGTTCTCCGGGAGGCTGCGCGAGGACGGCCACCTGTGGTGGCTGTGGACCTGCGTGGCCGGGTTCGGGTTCGGGCTGGTCGGCTGGGACTGGTGTCGCAGAAGGCGCAACGCGAAGCTCGAGGCCCGCGAGAGCGCCTAGAAGTCCTCGAGGTCGCCGCGGGTCATCGTGTCGAAGACGGGGTCCGGCAGCGGCGGCGGGAGCTGCTTCTTGCGCAGCTGCGCCTCCGAGTGCGCGCCGCAGCCGTGCTGGAAGGCGACGACCTTGCCGTCGTCGTTGGCGAACTCGTTCGCGCACACCCCGAAGCGGTCCGAGAGCCCGCCGGAGAGCCGGAGCATGAAGCCGCAGGTCCCGCAGCGGGCCGGCGCCGACTGCGCGAGCGGCACGTCCGGGCCCGGCTCGCCGTCGTACCAGCGCTGGGCCGCCTGGTCGCGGCCCTCCAGGGACAGCACCCGCACGCGGCCGAGGCCGAGCTCGTCGGCGACCAGCTTCTGCTGCTGCCGCTCGGCGGGGTCCACGTTCTCGTCGCCGGGGTCGCCGGTCAGGTACGCCGGGACCAGCCGCGGGTCGTCCTCCTCGACGGGGAGGATGTCGCCCGGGGACAGGTCACCCGGCTTGATCCGCTCCCGCCAGGGCACCCACGCGGGCGCGACGATGGCCTCCTCGCCGGGGAGCAGCACCACCTCGTCGACCGTGATCCGGTCCTGGTCGGGCACCATGGCGACGGTGACCGCCCAGCGCCAGCCCGGGTAGCCGGCCTGGGTGCAGGCGAAGTACTCCGTCAGCGCGCTGTCGTCCTCGGAGACCGTGGCGACGTGCTCACCGACGACGGACTCGCCGACCTGCTCCACCAGGGCGGCACGGGCGGTCTCCACCGCGGACGTCGCGTCGGTCGTCATCACCCGCAGATTCTGTCTTATCGGGCCCGGGCATGTCTCCCCGGGCCCGTCCTGCGGGTGGGACTTGGCAGGATAGGCGGCATGGCGGGCGAGGAGCAGGTCGGGACGGGCGCGGAGCCCGGCTCCGAGTCACCCACCCAGCAGCTGGGCGAGGTCCGCCGCGGCGACCGGGTCGCCGACGCCGCCGGACGCGGGGTCAGCGCCAGCGCCCGCGGGCTGATGACGGCCGGCCGGGTGACCGGGCGCGGGCTGGGCCGTGCGGTGCGGATGGCCCGGACGGCGGCACGCGCCGAGGGAGCCGGTGACTCCGGACTGTCCCGGCTGATCGAGCTGCACGCGTTCAACGCCGCCGGTGACGCCGCGGTGGCGATCTCGCTGGCCGGCACGCTGTTCTTCGCCAACCCCGGCGAGGCCCGCGGGTCGGTGGCCCTGTTCCTCGGCCTGACGATGCTGCCGTTCGCGGTCGTGGCGCCGCTGATCGGACCGTTCCTGGACCGGTTCAGCCACGGCCGCCGCTGGGCGATCGGCGCGACGATGGCGTTCCGCGCTTTCATGTGCTGGCTGATGGCGGACGCCGTGGCCTCCGACTCGCTGTACCTGTTCCCGACCGCGCTCGGCTGCCTGGTGGCCTCCAAGGCGTACGGCGTCACCCGTGCCGCGACGGTCCCCCGGCTGCTGCCCGAGGGCCTGACCCTGGTCAAGGCGAACAGCAGGATCTCGCTGGCCGGCATCGTCGCGGTCGCGGTCTCCGCCCCGATGGCCGGGCTGGCCGCGACCTTCGGCGCCGAGTGGTCGCTGCGGTACGCCTTCGTCGTCTTCGTCGGCGGCACCATCTTGGCGATCCTGCTGCCGGCGCGCTCGGACGCGACCGCGGGCGAGCAGGACATCTCCATCGTCGGGCGCCGCAAGCTGGTCGTGCCCAAGGACGTCGTGTACGCGCTGCGCTGCAATGCCGGCCTGCGCACGGTCTCGGGGTTCCTGACGATGTACATGGCGTTCCTGCTGCGCCAGCACCCGCTGCCCGGCTGGGAGCACCGCACCACCCTGCTGATGGGCCTGGTCATCGGTGCGGCCGGGCTCGGCAACACCCTCGGCATCGCGGCCACCGCCGTGCTACGCCGGGTGAACCCGCGGATCGTCGTGGTGGTCGCGCTCCTGGCCGACACCGCCGTGGCGGTCCTGGCGGCGCTGTTCTACGGGCTGCTCGCCGCGGTCGCCCTCGGCCTGACCGCGGGCGTCACCCAGGCGATGGGCAAGCTCGCCCTGGACGCGACCATCCAGCGCGACGTGCCCGAGTCCTACCGGACCTCGGCGTTCGCGCGCTCGGAGACGCTGCTGCAGCTGGCGTGGGTCGTCGGTGGGTTCATCGGCATCGCGCTGCCGCTGGAGATCAACGGGCACGCGGTGCCGCGCCTCGGTCTCGGGGTGCTCGCCGCGATCACCGTCGGGTGGACGCTGTTCGTGCTGCTGCGCCGTCGTACGCCGGACGCCGCACCGGCACCGGCCGCTTAGAGCTCGAGCTCGTCCGCCAGCGCCCGGAGCAGCTTCGCCGTCGGCTTGGCGTGCTTGGGGTCGGGGTGCCGGCCGTGCCGGTAGGCCTGCTCGACGCCCTCGAGCACCTTCATCAGGTCCTCGACGATGCCGACCATGTCCTCGGGCTTCTTGCGCATCGCCTTGGAGACCGACGGTGGCGCGTCCAGCACCCGCACCTGGTGGGCCTGGTCGCCCTTGCGCCCGGAGAGGATGCCGAACTCGACCCGGGTGCCGGCCTTGAGGGAGGTGATCCCCTCGGGCAGCGCCGAGGCGCGCACGTAGACGTCGTCCCCGTCCTCGCGGGACAGGAAGCCGAAACCCTTCTCGGCGTCGTACCACTTGACCTTTCCGGTGGGCACCAGCTCGGCCTTTCTCTCCAGTGATCTTGCGAACGGACAGCGTACGGGGCGGGCGCGCCCCCGGGCGACAGGGTTAGCGGAATCGCTCGGGATCGGGCAGCAGCTGGTTCATCGAGCCGGAGCGGAATCCGAGCGGGTCGACCTCGGCGCTCGCGAACCCGGCGGCGAGCACGACGGCGAGCGCGGTCTCGTCGACGAGCGGCACCAGCGCGGCGTCGACCTCGACGCGGGCGTGGTCGTCCAGGTCCCGGACCCGCAGGTCCCGTACGACGAGTCCGCGCGCTGTCAGGGCTGCCCGCAGGTCTGCCTCGGCGCGCTCGACCCGGGCCAGCCGGGCAGGCGTGATCTCGACGCCGTACGCGATCCGCGAGCTCAGGCAGGCCGCGGCCGGCTTGTCCCAGGTGGGCAGCCCCCAGCGCCGGGAGGCCTCCCGGATCTGCGCCTTGGTCAGCCGCGCCTCGCGCAGCGGCGTGATCGCCCCGCGATCGGACGCGGCCTGGATGCCCGGGCGGAAGCCGGCACGGGCGTCATCGGCGTTGGTGCCGGTGGCGACGACGTCGTACCCGTGCTCGCGGGCCAGCGGGGCGAGCACGTCGAGCAGCTCGCTCTTGCAGAAGGCGCAGCGGTCGCCGTCGTTGGCGACGTACCCGGCCCGGGACAGCTCGTCGGTGGTCGGGGTGAGCACCTGGACCCCGAGCGAGCGCGCGAAGTCCAGGGCGGGCTCACGCTCGGCCAGGGGCAGCGAGGGCGAGTAGGCGGTGGCCGCGGCGACGTTCCCGGGCCCGAGCGCGCGCACCGCGGCAGCGAGCAGGAAGGCCGAGTCGGCGCCGCCGCTGTAGGCGACCATGACCCGGCCGAGGTCGCGCAGGTCCGCCTCCAGCCAGCCCAGGCGCGTGGTCAGCAGGTGCTCGGCGAGCCAGCCGGGGAACTCGGTGAGATCGGTGAGGACGGCGTCGGTGCCGGCGGCGAGCAGCTCCTCGCGGGTGCAGCCGCCGGTGAGCACCGAGACGCTGACCACGCCGGCGGCCTTCGCGCCCTCGACGTCGTGCACGTGGTCACCGACGTACAGGGCGGCACCGTGCTCACGCAGCACGTCGGCCTTCCCCACGCCCCAGACCCAGCCCTCCAGGTGGTCGTGATCGAGACCGAGGTGGTCCAGGTGCAGCTGCGCGTTCGGGGCGTACTTGCCGGTGACCACGAGGATCCGGCCGTGCTCGGCACGGATCGCGGCGAGCGCCTCGGGGGCGCCGGCCAGGTGCGGGGTGGGCACGACGGCGTGGTTGGGGTAGAGCGCCCGGAACCGGTCGGCGGCGGCCGGGATCGCCTCGGCGTCCAGGTACGGCGCCAGTATCAGGTCCAGCGGCGGGCCCAGCTTGGCGCTCATCTCCACGCTCGGCAGAGCGACCCCGAGCTCGGCGCCGAGGGCGTCCAGGGTGGCGACGAAGCCCTTGACCGTGTCGATCAGGGTCATGTCCAGGTCGAAGCCGACGACCAGGTCACGACGCGCTGTCTCCACCCGGTCAGCCTACGGGTCAGGCCAGGCGGGCCCGGACCACGTCGTCGAGCACGCCGAGCGGCAGGCCGCCGTTGTCGAGCACCGCGCTGTGGAACTTCTTCACGTCGTACGACGCCCCCAGGCGCTGCTGAGCCTCGGCCCGCATCCGGAGGATCTCCAGGCGGCCGATCATGTACGACGTCGCCTGGCCCGGCGTGAGGATGTAGCGGTCCACCTCAGGCTTACAGATCGCCTCGGTCATCGGCGAGTTCTCGACCATGTAGTCGACCGCCTGCTGCCGCGACCAGCCGAGCGCGTGCAGCCCGGTGTCGACCACGAGGCGGCAGGCGCGCAGCGAGTCGGCGGAGAAGATGCCCATCCGGTCGATCGGCCCCGAGTAGAGGCCCATCTCGTCGGCCAGCCGCTCGGTGTACAGGCCCCAGCCCTCGGCGTACGCGGAGTTGACCAGGTGCTTGCGGAACTCGGGCACGTCGGTGAGCTCGCTGGCGATGGTCAGCTGCAGGTGGTGGCCGGGGATGCCCTCGTGGAAGGCCATCGACTCCAGCTCGAAGGTCCCCCAGGCAGCCGGGTCCTCGATGTTGATGAAGAAGGTGCCGCCGCGGGATCCGTCGGTGGCGGGCGGGAAGTAGAACGCCTTGGCGCCGGTGGTGGTGCCCTGGACCGCGCAGGGCGCCTGCGGCAGCACCTCGAACCAGTCCGGCATCCCCGCCCAGGCACGCGCCATCGCGACCTCGCTGGCCGCGACCAGCTGGTCGCCGGTCTCGAAGTGCAGCGCCGGGTCGGTGCGCAGCGCGGTGAAGATCTCCTGAAGGTCGTCGCTGCCGACCACCTCGGGGCCCAGGCCGCGGTACTCCTCGGCCAGCTTGGCGATCTGCTCGAGGCCGACCTGGTGGATCTCCTCGGCGCTCATCCCGGTGGTCGTGTAGTAGCGCAGGGTGCGGTCGTAGTCCTCGAGGCCGCCGTCGAGCCAGGACAGCCCGGCTCGGTCGTCGGGGCGAGCCACCGGCAGCACCTCGTCGCGCAGCACCTCGGCGTAGGCGAGCATGCCGGGCCGGATCTCGTCCTCGATCGCGGCCTGCAGGCGAGCCCGCCAGGCCTCCGCGTCCACGCCGGCGGGCAGCGCCTGGGTCTCCAGCAGCGGGTCCTCGGCGACCGGGACCGCGAGCGCGGCCTCGATCTGGTCGACCACGCCACGGACCGCGAACGCCGGCGAGACCCGCTTGTTGGCGACCCCCTCGCGCTGCCGCTCGGCCAGGTCGCGGTAGTGCCGGCCGATCGCGGCGTACTTGGCGACCATCGCGTCTGCCGCGTCGGCGTCCGGGATCGCCATCATCGAGACGATCAGCGAGAGCTGGGCCTGCGGCCCGAACAGCGGGTCGGCGGCGAACTCCGGGAACCGTCCCTCCAGCATCCCGATCCGGTTGCTGGCGTCGTCGACGAGCACGGCCCGGGTGATCCGCTGCTGCTCGTCGAGGGCACTCTCGTCGAGCGCCTCGGCACGGCGGACCAGGTCGCGCAGCTCGGCCGCCTGCCGGTCCTCCTCGGCGCGGGTCGGGTCCTCGTACGACGCCGCGTGCTCGTAGTGGCCGAGCAGGTGCGCCTCGGTCGGGTTGGCGCGCAGGTACGCGTGGAAGAAGTCGTCCGCCAGCTGGTCGAGGGAGTCGCTCACCGAGGGTCCTTTCGAGGGGGTGCGACGACCCTAGGCCTCGGGTGCCCGGGAGCGACAGCGCAAATCCGCTCTCCCCCCACCTCCGTAGAATTGCGCGGATGTCCACCTCCGCCCCGCGCACCCTCGCCGACCAGCTCCGCGGCTGGCCGGACGAGCGCGTCGCGGCGCTGCTCGAGGACCGGCCGGACCTCGCCGTCCCGGCGCCGGCGGACTCGGCGCAGCTGGCGGCCCGGGCGGTGGTGCGGACCTCGGTGGTGCGGGCGCTGGACCTGCTCGACAAGGCCGAGCTGGAGGTGCTGCTCGCCGTCGTCCAGACCGGGCCGACCGACGCGGCCGGAGTGGGTGCCGTCGTCGACGCCGCGCCCGCCTCGATCGAGGCCGCGCTCGACCGGCTGGCCGGGCTGGCGCTGGTCTGGGGGCCCACCGACGCGCTGCGCCCGGTGAGCCTGGTCGCCGAGCTGGTCGGGCTGCCTCCGGGACCGGCCGAGGTGGTGCCGTTGCTCGCCCAGGTCGACGAGCAGGCGCGCACGATCCTGGAGCACCTGGATGAGACCGAGACCGTGGGCACGGTCTCCTCGACCAAGAAGCCGGACCCGGCCGGTACGCCGAGCGAGCAGCTGCTCGCGCGCGGGCTGCTGGCCGCGCGCGACGACCGGCACGTGCTGGTGCCCTGGTCGGTCCGGCTGCACCTGCGCGGTGGCCGGAGCACACGGGAGCCCGTCGACGTGGTGCCCGCCTTCGCCTCCTCCGAACGGTCCCAGGACCTGCTCGACCGGGCCGCGGCGGGCGCGGCGCACGAGTTCACCAGGCGCACCGAGATGCTGCTCGAGGCCTGGTCCACCCGGCCCCCGGCCGGCCTGCGCGCGGGCGGGCTCGCGGTCCGCGACCTCCGCGCGGCCGCCGACCTGCTGCACGCCGACCTGGTCACCACCGCCCTGGTCGTCGAGACCGCCGCCGCGGCGCACCTGCTCGCGGTCGGGATGAACGACGACCTCGACGCGGCCTGGCTGCCCACCGACTCCTACGACGCCTGGCTGAACCGGTCCGGCGCCGAGCGCTGGCTGCGGCTGGCCCGGGCCTGGCTGGACAACCCGCGGCTGGTCTCCCTGATCGGCGGCCGGGACGGGGACAAGCCGGTGAACGCCCTCACGCCGGGTCTGGAGCGCGGCTGGCTGGTCGCCGAGCGGCGGGCCGTCCTCGACGAGCTCACCCACCTCGCCCCCGGGCAGTCGCTGGCGTCGGGCACCGGCATCCCGTCGCTGCTGGCCCGGCTGCGCTGGCGGTATCCGCGGCGGCCGGCGGGACGGCTCGACCTGGTCCCGACGCTGCTCACCGAGGGCGCCGTGGTCGGCCTGCTCGGGCTGGACGGGCTCTCGTCGTACGGGCGGATGCTGCTCGCCGGAGACGACGAGGATCCCGCCGCGACCCTGGACGCACTCCTCCCCACGCCCGTCGACCACGTCCTGCTGCAGGCCGATCTGACCGCGGTCGCGCCCGGCCCGCTGGAGCAGGACTTCTCCCGCCAGCTGGCGATGCTGGCCGACGTCGAGTCCCGCGGCGGCGCGACCGTGTACCGGTTCAGCGCCGACTCGGTGCGCCGGGCGTTCGACTCCGGCTGGTCCTCGGTCGAGGTCAAGGACTTCCTGCGCGCCTCCTCGCGCACGCCGGTGCCGCAGGCGCTCGACTACCTGGTCGAGGACGTCTCGCGCCGGTTCGGCACGCTGCGGGTCGGGGTGGCGGAGTCGTTCCTGCGCAGCGACGACGAGACCGCGCTCACCGAGCTCGTGCACCACGCCGCGGCCGCCTCGCTGCGGCTGCGCCGGATCGCCCCGACGGTGCTGGTCTCCGACGTACCGCTGCAGGTGCTGCTGCCCCGGCTGCGCGAGCTCGGGGTGGCGCCGGTGGTCGAAGCCGCCGACGGCACCGTCCGGGTGGCGCGCCCGGACGAGTTCCGCTCCCGGACGCCCCGGCCGAGCAACCCGGCCGGGCTCGACCAGGCCCGGCTGCTGGCGCGCACCTCGGCGGTGGTGGCCGCGATCCGGGCCGGTGACCGCGCCGCCGCGACCCGGCCCGCGCGCGGCCCCGCGACCACGCCCGCCGACGTCATCACGCTGCTGCGCGCGGCCGCGACGGACGGCAAGAGCGTGCTCATCGGCTACCTGGACAACCACGGCAGCACCACTGAGCGAGTGGTCCGGCCGCGGGAGGTCGGCGGCGGCCAGCTGACCGCGTACGACGAGCGCACCGACGACGTGCGCAGCTTCGCGGTGCACCGGATCACCCGGGCCAGCGTCCGCGACTGAAGTGCCGACCGGGCAGTTTGTACGGCCCGAGATGCGCCGACCCGCGTGCCCGCTCGACGCCTTTCACGCCGTACGTACTGCCCGCTCGCGCCATCTGAGTGCGTACGCACTGCCCGGTCGCGCACCCGGCTCGTAAACTCGTCGGGTTATGAACGACGGCCCCCTGATCGTCCAGTCCGACAAGACCCTCCTGCTCGAGGTCGACCACGAGCGCGCCGAGGACGCGCGCCGCGCGATCGCTCCGTTCGCCGAGCTCGAGCGCTCCCCCGAGCACATCCACACCTACCGGCTCACCCCGCTCGGCCTCTGGAACGCGCGCGCCGCCGGGCACGACGCCGAGCAAGTGATCGACACCCTGCTGGAGTACAGCCGGTACGCCGTCCCGCACGCGCTGCTGGTCGACGTGGCCGAGACAATGGACCGGTACGGCCGGCTGCGGCTGGAGAAGCACCCCACCCACGGGCTCGTGCTCGTGACCACCGACCGGCCGGTGCTCGCCGAGGTGGTGCGCAGCAAGCGCGTCGCGGGCATGCTCGGCGCCCAGCTCGACGCGGACACCGTGATCGTGCACGGCTCCGAGCGCGGCAACCTCAAGCAGGCGCTGCTCAAGCTGGGCTGGCCCGCCGAGGACCTGGCCGGGTACGTCGACGGCGAGGCGCACCCGATCGACCTGGTCGAGGACGGCTGGACGCTGCGCGAGTACCAGAAGCAGGCGGCCGACTCGTTCTGGCACGGTGGCTCGGGTGTGGTGGTGCTCCCCTGCGGGGCGGGCAAGACCATCGTCGGCGCGGCAGCGATGGCGCACGCCGGGGCGACGACGCTGATCCTGGTCACCAACACCGTCAGCGCGCGGCAGTGGAAGGCCGAGCTGCTCAAGCGCACCTCGCTGAGCGAGGACGAGATCGGCGAGTACTCCGGCGCGGTCAAGGAGATCCGGCCGGTCACCATCGCGACGTACCAGGTGCTCACGCTCAAGCGGAAGGGCGTCTACCCGCACCTGGAGCTGCTCGACGCCCGCGACTGGGGCCTCATCGTGTACGACGAGGTGCACCTCCTCCCCGCACCGGTCTTCCGGATGACCGCCGACCTGCAGGCCCGCCGGCGGATCGGCCTGACCGCGACGCTGGTCCGCGAGGACGGCCGCGAGGGCGACGTGTTCAGCCTGATCGGGCCGAAGCGGTTCGACGCGCCCTGGAAGGACATCGAGTCCCAGGGCTGGATCGCGCCGGCGGACTGCGTCGAGGTCCGGGTGACCCTGCCCGAGGGTGAGCGGCTCGCCTACGCGACCGCCGACCCGGACGAGCGGTACCGGCTGGCCAGCTGCACCTCGGCCAAGACCCGGGTCGCCGAGCAGCTGGTCGCCCAGCACCGCGGCGAGCCGACCCTGGTGATCGGGCAGTACCTCGACCAGCTCGACGAGATCGGCGCCCACCTCGGCGCCCCGGTCATCAAGGGCGAGACCAGCGTGAAGGAGCGTGAGCAGCTCTTCCAGGGCTTCCGCGACGGCGAGATCGACCTGCTGGTCGTCTCCAAGGTCGCGAACTTCTCCGTCGACCTGCCCGAGGCGGCCGTGGCGATCCAGGTCAGCGGGTCCTTCGGGTCACGCCAGGAGGAGGCCCAGCGCCTGGGCCGGCTGCTGCGCCCGAAGGCAGACGGGAAGACCGCCCGGTTCTACGCGATCGTCAGCCGGGACACCGTGGACGCCGACTTCGCGCAGAACCGGCAGCGGTTCCTCGCCGAGCAGGGCTACGCCTACCGGATCCTGGACGCAGCGGACCTCTAGCCCCGCAGCTGGGCGGCGGTCAGGATCGCCCGGATCGAGGCGGGCAGCCCGCCACCCGTCGTCCGCAGGCCGGTGGCCGGCGGCGGGGGCACCCGCGGGCAGCGGATGTCGGACCGGGTCCCGGCCTGACGCGCCGGCACGACCCCGGTGCGCAAGTAGATCCCGATCCGGTTGTCGACGCAGGCGACGCCGTTGAGCGAGCCCGCGTGCGTGGTGCCCTTGTAGCCCTCGATCAGCGAGGCCGTGGGGAACCTGGACCGCGCGACCAGCGCGCCCGAGAACGAGGTCGCGGCGTCGTAGGTCTCGTTGATCATCAGGATCTTCGAGGTCACGTGCGCCCCGGTGATGCCGATGCGCGCGTGCGAGGGAGCCCGCCAGCGCAAGCACGGGGCGTTGTACCAGGTGTTGTCCCAGGCCAGGAACGGGAAGCTCCGGTGGATCCGCCAGGCGTCGCGACGCTGGACCGGCCAGCCGGGCCGCAGCACGTCGGTGCACTGGGTGGCCAGGTACATCGCGTAACCGTTGTCGTCGCCCATGTTGGCGCCGGCGTACATCGCGAACATCGCCCCGCCCTTGCCGGTGCGCTTGAGCACCGAGTAGGCACGGCCGATCCCGTCCCAGTCGAAGACGTAGTAGGCGGCCGGGAGCATCGCGTCGATCAGCTCGTCGGGGCCGAGGCGCCCGCGCGCGGACGGGTGCCGGTCGAGCTTGACCAGCAGCGCGTTGAAGCCGCGCCGGATCGCTCGCCAGTCGGTGCCGAGCCGGTAGGCCCGCGGGTGCCGGGCCAGCCACTGGAAGTACCGGTTCAGGTTGCGGTCGAAGAGGACCTCCTGCTGCAGGTTCGACGCGTACCAGTACCGGACCGGGTCGACGACCCCGTCGAGCACGAACCGGCCGACCTGGGACGGGTACAGCGTCGCGTAGACCTGGGCCAGGTAGGTGCCGTAGGAGAAGCCGTAGAAGTTGAGCTTGGTGCCGGTGCCCGGGGTCTCGGCGGCGTAGGCGGCGCGGATCGCCTCCATGTCCTTGACGGTGTCGATGGTGGCCACGTGCGGCAGCAGCGCGCGGGCCGCGCTCGCGCCGCACTGCGCGGCGTACTGCCCGGTCTTGGCCAGCCAGTAGCGCATCAGCCGGCTGGTGCGCGGCACGAAGGTCGGCCGGTTCACGCCGAAGTAGCGGCTGTTGCAGTGCAGCGAGGGCGTGCTGCTGCCGACGCCGCGCGGGTCGAAGCCGATCCAGTCGAACTCGTTGCCGGCTCCGCCGGGCACGTATCGGCCGAGGTCGGCCAGGCCGGTGCCGGGGGCGCCCGGGCCGCCGGGGTTGACCAGCATCACGCCGCGGTAGGTGGCACCGGTGTGCACCCGGCGGGTCACCGCCAGGGTGATCTTCGTGCCGCCCGGGTTGCTCCAGTCGAGCGGCACCTGGAACGAGCCGCACTCCACCCCGCCACCGCAGTCCGACCACCCGAACGCGGGGACGAGCGCCTTGGCCTGCGGGGCAGCCTGCGCTCCCCCGGACCCGACGACCGCGGCCACCGAGGCCGCCAGAACCGCCGCCACCAGGACGGCCACGAGACGCTTCACCAGAGATCCCTTCCGAAGACTCCCGAGCACCCTACGTGGAGACGCGGACAGAATGTCCGGAATCACCTCTTCAGTCGATCGGGACACCGAGCGCCCGCTGGTGGGCGTCGTCGAGGAGGAGCCGCCAGGCGCGCACGATGCCGGCGTCGACGTACGAGCGCGACCAGGAGCCGTCCAGCCGCGCCTCCGCACCCAGCCCGAACGCCCGCACCCCGCCGCGCACCAGCCACGGCACGTGCTCGGCGGCCAGCCCGCCGGAGACCAGCAGCATCCGGGCGATCCGCTCGTCGGCCCGGCAGCGGGCGACCAGCTCGTCGCCGCCGGCGGCCAGCCCGCGGGTCGAGCCGGCCGAGGCGACCGCGTCCAGCCCGGGCAGGCCGATCACGTCACGCCAGGCCCGGTCCGGCTCCAGGGCGGCGTCGAAGCCACGGTGGAAGGTCCAGGGAACCCCCGCGAGCGCGGTCGCGAGCGTCGTGCAGGTCTGCCGGTCCACCTCGAGGTCGCGGTCCAGGAAGCCGAAGCTGACCCCGGCCGCGCCGAGATCCAGGTAGTCGCGCGCGAGCCCGATCAGCCGGGCGAACTCGCCCCCGGCGATGCCGAGGTCGTCGGCGATCCGGAGCACCACGCGCACCGGTAGGTCGGTCTCGCGCAGGATCGCGGAGACCGCGGCGGGTTCGGGAGAGCGGCCGCCGTCCTCGGGACGGGTCAGCACCAGCAGCCGGTCGGCCTCGCCACGGGTGGCCGCCTCGGCGTCGCGCGGGTGCAGGACGGTGACCTCGAGCAAGGGCGACGATTCGGGGTCGGGGGACACAATGGACATCGTGGCATTCGACGACCCGATCATGACGGCACGCGCGCTCGTGTTGCACGACCTGGAGTCCACCGGCGTCGCCGACGCCCAGGCCGTGTCCCTGCTGGAGGAGTCGGTCTCCCAGCGCGCATGGTGGCTGGAGCAGTGGCCGGCGGGCCGGGAGTTCGTGGTGGGCCTGGTCGCCCAGGACGTCCAGGACGGGCTGCTGGAGTCGGCCGGCCGCTGGCCCCTCTGCACGGCGTGCGAGGACGCGACCCATGCCCTGTACGTCGAACCGGACCTCGGCGGCCCGGACCCCACCTGGGTGTGCGAGGAGGCCGGGGTCGTCGTCGCCCCCGTCGGCGGTCTCTAGGTCGGCTTCTTGCTCGGGCTGGGGTTTCAGACCAACCCTCGCTAGCCGGGCCCGTGCGCGGGTGCATCCGTGCGTGGGCTCCTCGCCGACACGGCAGAAGCCGCCCTCCTCCGCTTCGCATCCCCCGGTGCGTTTCGGCCGGGTCGGCTCCACCTCCTAGCGGAGGTGCTCCGGCCGCAGCACCGGCACCCAAAGGGTGTAGCGGTCGGCCCGGTAGACGCTGCGGGTCACCTCGACGGCGACCTCGCGGCAGAAGGAGCGCCGGGAGATGTGCAGCACCGGGGCACCGGGCTCCAGGTCGAGCGACTTGGCCTCGTCCTCGGTCGCGATGGCGGCGACCACCGAGTCCTCGCCCCAGGTCGGCATCAGGTCCTGGTCGGCGAACCAGTAGTACAGGCTCGACGGCGGCGCCTCGTCGAGGAAGCGCGGGAAGGTCTCCAGGGACAGGTACACGTGCTGGATGGCGATGGGCTGGCCGTCGGCGAGCCGGAGCCGCTCCCAGTGCACGATCGGCGCACCCACCTCGGTCTCCAGCGCGCGGGCCAGGCCCGGGCCGGCGGTCTCGCGGCGGGCGAGCATGGTGCGCGACTCGGGGACCTTGCCGCGTCGCTCCATCTCCTCCGAGAACGACGAGAGCCGCATCTGCATGTCGATCAGCGGCTTGGTGACGAAGGTGCCGCGGCCCGGGATCCGCTCCAGCAGGCCCTGGGCGACCAGCCCGTCGAGGGCGTGCCGGACGGTCATCCGGGCCACCCCGAACTGCTCGACCAGGTCGCGCTCGGACGGCGCCGGGCTCCCCGGCTCGGCGTCCACGATCAGCGAACGGACGTACTCGCGCACCAGCAAGTGCTTCCGTCCCCGCTGGGTGGCGGGACTGCCGTGCTCGGCCACAGCGCGCTCCCCTCGTTCCGCCCAGCACACTAGCGACAGGCCGGGTCCCGTGTAGCGGGTTTGCCACCTTTCACCCCGGGTTCGACCACCGCTTTATCCGGATGCATCCTGTCGGTGCCCGGTGCGAGACTCGCGGAGATGGCCACCTCGGAACGCCCCTCGATCGCCTCCTTCTGGCACGACCTGCCGCGGGAGGGCAAGCTGCTGCTCTCGGTGGTGGCCTTCGAGTTCATCGGCACCGGCCTGGTGCTGCCGTTCTGGGTCGTCTACTTCCACGAGCTGCGCGGGTTCTCCCTCGACGTCGTCGGCATCCTGCTCGCGGTGATGTCGGCCGCGGGCGCGATCGCCTCGGTCCCCGGCGGCATGCTCATCGACCGCGCCGGCGCGCGGGCCGCGATGCTGGTCGTGCTCTGCTCCTCGATGCTCGGCAACATCGTGGTCGCGTTCGCCGACAACCTGGCGCTCGCGGTGCTCGGGGTGGCCATCGTCGGCACCGGCTTCGGGCTCGGCTGGCCGGCCTCGCAGGCGCTGATCGCCTCGGTGGTGCCCTCGGAGATCCGCTCGCGCTACTACGGCATGAACTTCTCGCTGCTCAACCTGGGCATCGGCATCGGCGGCATCGTGGGCGGGCTGGTCGTGGACGTGGGCCGGGTGTCCACCTTCCAGGCGATGTACCTGGCCGACGCGGTCAGCTACCTGCCCTCGATGTTCCTGCTGCTGGTGCCGCTGCGACACATCGGCCGCCCGGCGAAGGCCCCCGAGCACGAGGACGGCGGCGAGATCAGCTACCTCGCGGTGCTGCGCACCCCGGCGATGGCCACCATGACGGTGCTCGGCTTCGCGGCCGCGTTCGTGGGCTACGCCCAGCTCAACGCGGGCATGCCCGCCTACGCGCGCGCGATCGGCGAGGTCTCGACCCAGGGCCTCGGGATCGCGTTCGCGATCAACACCCTGGTGATCGTGCTGCTCCAGCTGGTGGTGCTGCAGAGGATCGAGGGACGGCGGCGCACCCGGGTGATCGTGGCGATGTCGGTCATCTGGGCGGTCTCGTGGGGCCTGCTCAGCGCCAGCGGGATCGCGCCCGGCACCGTGACCGCGACGTTCTTCGTGGCCGCCTGCGCCGGGGTGTTCGCGCTCGGCGAGACGCTGCTGCAGCCGACGGTGCCGGCGATCGTGAACGACCTGGCGCCCGACCACCTTCGCGGACGGTTCAACGCGCTCAGCGCCGGCACCTTCCAGCTCGCCTCGATCCTGGGCCCGATCGTGGCCGGCTTCCTGATCGGCCACGGGCTGCACCTGGAGTACGTGCTGCTCCTGGTCGCCGGCTGCGGGCTGGTCGCCTGGCTCTCGGTGGCCCGGCTCGAGCCGCAGCTCGACGCCCGCACCAACGGCCTGCAGGCACCTCCGCGTGAGGTCGAGGCGGTCTCGCCGCCGGCCAGGGACGTGGCCGCGCCCGGGGTTCCGGTCGCGGAGACGCCGTAGTCGCTCGAACATCTGTTCGAATCTGGGTTAGGCTGCCTCCATGGCAGTCGGCTTCCAGCCCTCACTCCTCGACCTCGGCCAGGACGTGGCTCCGGGCGCGGGGTCACTGGCGGACCTGCGCCGTACGACGTTGAGCGCGGGCGCGTGGGTCGACGTGCTCCCCGGCTGGTTCCACGGGGCCGACGAGCTCTTCGCCCACCTGGTCGAGCAGGTGCCGTGGCGTGCCGAGCGCCGGGAGATGTACGAGCGGATGGTCGACGTGCCCCGGCTGGTCTGCTCGTACGGCATCGGCGAGGAGCTACCCCATCCCGCCCTGACCGCCGCGCGGGACGCGCTCAGCCAGCACTACCTGCCCGAGCTGAAGGAGCCGTTCGTGACGGCGGGGTGCTGCTTCTACCGCGACGGCCAGGACTCGGTCGCCTGGCACGGCGACAACCTAGGACGCGGCCGCCAGCACGACACCATGGTCGCGATCGTCTCCTTCGGCTCGCCGCGCAAGCTGCTGCTCCGGCCCAAGGGCGGCGGCGAGACGCTGACCCACCACCTCGGCCACGGCGACCTGCTGGTGATGGGCGGCTCCTGCCAGCGCACCTGGGAGCACGCGGTCCCGAAGACGACCCGGCCGGTGGGCCCGCGGGTCAGCGTCCAGTTCCGCCCGCGCAACGTGTTCTGAGGCTCCGGAATATGTGTGCGTGTGCACGCATTAGAGTATGCGTGCACACGCACACATACTCGAAAGGACCCGCCATGACCACGCTGCTGCACGTCTCCGCCTCGCCCCGGCGCCAGGACTCGGAGTCGCTCGCCCTCGCCGAGACGTTCCTCGAGTCGGCCCGCCGGGCGGAGCCCGGGCTCGCCGTCGACCACTGGGACCTGTGGGACGGCACCCTGCCCCCGTTCGGACCCGAGGCCGTGGCCGCGAAGATGGCCGTGTTCGCCGGCGCCGACCCCGAGGGCGACGCCGCGGTCGCGTGGCGCCGGGCGCGCGAGGCGTTCGAGCGGTTCGCCGCCGCCGACGCCTACCTGTTCTCGGTGCCGATGTGGAACCACACCGTGCCCTACATCCTCAAGCAGCTCATCGACGTGGTCAGCCAGCCGGGGATGGTCTTCGGCTTCGACCCGGACGAGGGCTACACCGGCCTGCTCACCGGCCGCCGCGCCGCGGTGCTCTACACCGGCGCCGTCTGGGGACCCGGCCGGCCGCCCGCGTTCGGCGAGGACCACCTCTCCGGCTACTTCGAGGGCTGGCTGCGCTGGGCCGGGATCACGGACATCGACCGGGTCAGCTTCCAGCCCAACCTCGCCACCGCCGATGCGGCCGGCGCACGCGAGGTCGCGCACCGCCAGGCGGCCGAGCTGGGTGGCGGCTTCGTGGCCAGCCGGGCCGCCTGAGCTCCCGGCCGCCACGGCACACCTGGCGGGCCCACGGTCACGGCGCGGTCACAGAACTAGACCATTCCACCCATAACACCCCCCATATGGGGGGACGGGCGTACGGTGACCGTGGGCTCGCGCGCTTCTCGGGGCGGCGAGGTGGCGGCACGTCGCGGGGGGCGACGTGCCTGGGAGGGAACGGATGTCCGAGATGGCCAAGCCGGTGCGACCGCACGTCGTGCCGGCCGCGCACATTCCTGGCCAGGTCGACCCGCGCGTGGCCGCGCAGGCGTCGGTCGACCTGCGCGTCTCGATGGTGGTCGCGGTGCTCAGCGGCAGGTCTGTCGAGGACGTCGCCCAGGAGTGGGACCTCGAGGCCTCGCTGGTGCACCGGTGGGTCCGGGACTTCCTGGTCGCCGGCACCGCCGCGATCACCAACCGGCCCGACCCCGACGAGGCCCGGCAGCGGGACCGGTTCCTGGCCGCGTTCGCGCACGAGCTGCGCACCCCGGTCGCGGTCGCCCACGGCTGGGCCATGATGCTCGCCGACGGCGACGTCCCCGGCGAGCAGGTGCCGGACTCGCTGACCCGGCTCTCCGACGCGCTGGGCCGGCTGGCCGAGCACATCCAGGACGTCGAGCTGAGTGCGTCCACCTCGCTGGGACGCATCCGGGTGACGCCCGAGCCGCTCGACGTCGCCGCGCTGTGCCGCTCGCTCGACGGGTCGCCCGCCGTACGGCGCGGTGCGGACCTCGTCGTACGGGCGGACCCACGGCTGATCGGCCGGGTGCTGCGCGACCTGTGGGCCACCGCGCACCTGGACCCGGAGCCGGAGTCGGTCGCGATCGACGTCGTCGAGACCGGCCCGTGGCACGAGATCCGCTTCGTCCGCGAGGGTGCGCCGATCAGCCCGCTGGTGCTCAAGGCACTGCTGGACCCGTTCGGCTCCAACGACGACGCCACGGGCGTGACCATCGGCCTCTACCTGGCGCGGGTGCTCACCGTCGCCCACCGCGGGTTCCTCGGGGCCGAGGGCGACGACCGGCACACCGTGCTCTTCGTACGGCTGCCCCGGGACGGGGCACACGAACCAGCGCTCGATCCTGAGCCAACCGGGCCCGGACCGAGCGGGGACAAGGGAGGGAAACCATGAAGTTCAAGCTCGCCTGCGGCGACGCGGTCCCGGGCTGCTCGGCCCGGTTCGAGGAGGACAGCCGCGAGCTGATCCTCGCGCAGGTCGTCGTGCACGCCCGCGAGGCCCACGGCGTCGCCGAGGTCGGCCCGGACATGCTGGCCGCCATCGGCGCGAACATCCACCCGGCGTAGGCCGCCCGGACGCAGAAGGGCCCCGGTCTCGCGACCGGGGCCCTTCCGCTTGCTCAGGGGCGACTCAGAAGTCCATGCCGCCCATGCCGCCGTCGGCGCCCGGCATCGCCGGAGCCTTCTCCGGCTTGTCGGCCACGACGGCCTCGGTGGTGAGGAACAGCGCGGCGATCGACGCGGCGTTCTGCAGCGCCGATCGGGTCACCTTGGCCGGGTCGATGATGCCCGTGCCGACCATGTCGACGTACTCGCCGGTGGCCGCGTTCAGGCCCTGGCCCGCGGGAAGGTTGCGCACCTTCTCCGCCACGACGCCGCCCTCGAGACCGGCGTTGACCGCGATCTGCTTGAGCGGGGCCTCGGAAGCCAGCTTGACGATCGCGGCACCGGTGGCCTCGTCGCCGACCAGCTCGAGCTTCTCGAAGGCCTTGTCGGAGGCCTGCACCAGGGCGACGCCGCCGCCGGCGACGATGCCCTCCTCGACGGCCGCCTTCGCGTTGCGCACGGCGTCCTCGATGCGGTGCTTGCGCTCCTTCAGCTCGACCTCGGTGGCCGCACCGACCTTGATGACCGCAACGCCGCCGGCCAGCTTGGCCAGCCGCTCCTGCAGCTTCTCGCGGTCGTAGTCGGAGTCGCTCTTCTCGATCTCGGCGCGGATCTGGTTCACCCGGCCCTTGATCTGCTCCTCGTCACCGGCACCCTCGACGATGGTGGTCTCGTCCTTGGTGATGACGACCTTGCGGGCGCGGCCGAGCAGCTCGACGTCGGTGTTCTCCAGCTTGAGGCCCACGTCCTCGGAGATCACCTGGCCGCCGGTCAGGATCGCGATGTCCTGCATCATCGCCTTGCGGCGGTCACCGAAGCCCGGAGCCTTGACGGCGACGGACTTGAAGGTGCCACGGATCTTGTTGACGACCAGCGTGGACAGGGCCTCGCCGTCGACGTCCTCGCCGATGATGAGCAGCGGCTTGCCGGACTGCATGACCTTCTCCAGCACCGGGAGCAGGTCCTTGACCGTCGAGATCTTCTGGTTCGCGATCAGGATGTAGGGGTCGTCGAGGACGGCCTCCATGCGCTCCGGGTCGGTCATGAAGTACTGCGAGATGAAGCCCTTGTCGAAGCGCATGCCCTCGGTGAGCTCCAGGTCGAGCCCGAAGGTGTTCGACTCCTCGACGGTGATGACGCCTTCCTTGCCGACCTTGTCCATCGCCTCGGCGATGGCCTCGCCGACGGTGGTGTCCGCGGCGGAGATCGAGGCGGTCGCCGCGATCTGCTCCTTGGTCTCGACGTCCTTGCTCATCTCGAGCAGCTGGCTCGAGACGGCCTCGACGGCCTTCTCGATGCCGCGCTTGAGCGCCATCGGGTTCGCGCCGGCCGCGACGTTGCGCAGGCCCTCGCGGACCATCGCCTGGGCGAGAACGGTCGCGGTCGTCGTACCGTCACCGGCGACGTCATCGGTCTTCTTCGCGACCTCCTTGACCAGCTCGGCGCCGATCTTCTCGTAGGGGTCCTCGAGCTCGATCTCCTTGGCGATGCTCACACCATCGTTGGTGATGGTGGGCGCGCCCCACTTCTTCTCGAGCACGACGTTGCGGCCCTTGGGGCCCAGGGTGACCTTGACGGCGTCGGCGAGCGTGTTCATGCCACGCTCCAGACCGCGCCGGGCCTCCTCGTTGAAAGCAATCAGCTTCGGCATAACTCGTGCGAATCCTCACGCAGATGAGTTGGACGGCCGGGATCGTCGCCCGCGACGGACGGCCCGGGCTGACCCGCCAGACCCTTCCCGGCGGCGCCTTCGGACCTCGACTCACTCGGCCCTGGTTGTCACTCTCATGACGAGAGTGCCAAGCCCAATTGTTAGCACTCGGCCCCAGAGAGTGCAAACAATCCTCAGCGGCCCAGCAGCGCGGCGACCAGCGCCGCGAACGCGGGCCCGTTCCCGGGGATCTCCTCGAGGTACAGCCCGGGCTCGGTCACCTCGAGCTCGCTGACCGCCAAGGTGCCGTCGGCGAGCCGGAGCTGGTCGACCCGCGCGTAGTCCAGGCGCTCGCCCAGCAGCTGCTCGGCGGCCCGTACGGCGGAGCGCGCGACCGCAGCCGCTTCCTCGGTGACCGGGAGCGCGACCGTGCGCCCGCCGTACTGCTCGTGCACCCGGATCTCGCCGGCGGCGGGCCGCTTGACCGCCATCGAGACGACCTCGCCGCCGAGCACGTAGACCGAGTACTCCCCCTCGGTGCGGATCGACTCGACCAGCGGCTGCACCACGACCGAGTCGAGCACCTGGACCCCGCGCCCTCCGGCCCCGACCCGCGGCTTGACCACGGCGGCACCCTCCACGACGTACGTCGGCACCACCGGAGCACCGGCCTCGGCGAGCGCGGCCAGGTAGGCCTTGTCGGTGTTCCAGGCGAAGATCGCGGCGCTGTTGAGCAGCCGCGGCACCGACCGGGCCCAGGCCAGGAACTCCTCGCGGCGCGCGTCGTAGTCCCAGGCCGCCCGGACCGCCACCAGCGACCCGGCCCAGTCCACGGCGTCGTCGTCCCACGCCACCCACGACGCCGTGATCCCGCGCGCGGCCAGCGCCTCGTCGAGGACGGCCGCCCCGGGCTCCCCCTCGGGCAGGGCGCGGCAGGTGACCAGGAGGACGTCGGGGGTGCTCACGGCGGTCACGGTACCGAGCGGGCACCGCTGTCGAATTCGGGGTTCCTCCCGCGTCATCGCAGTGACAGAGTCCCATTCGACCGAGAGGACAACCCCATGACCGAGTACGCGATCCTTCTGCCCGGCGACGAGAGCGTGTGGGCGCAGGCCAGCGCCGAGGAGCGGGCCGAGATGTACGGGCGGCACATGAAGTTCGCCGAGCTGCTCGCCCAGCGTGGCCACAAGATCACCGCGGGCAACGAGCTCACCGCGAGCACCGGGGCCCGGGTGGTGCGCGGCGGCCTGGACCAGGTCACCGTGACCGAGGGCCCGTACGCCGAGACCGCCGAGCAGCTGACCGGCTTCTACGTGGTCGACACCGACGACCTCGAGGACCTGTGCAAGGTCGTCGGCATCCTCGCCGAGGGCAGTAACGGGGTCGAGGTCCGGGAGTGCGTGGACCACTCCGGGTGACCAGCCGACGGGTGACCACCCGATGACGGGACCGGCGATCGAGCGGGTCTGGCGCGACGAGTGGGGGCGGCTGCTCGCCCTCCTCGTCGCCCAGTACCGCCGTCTCGACCTGGCCGAGGACGGTCTCGCCGAGGCGTTCGAGGCGGCCGCCCGCACCTGGGAGGCCGACGGCCTGCCCGCGAACCCGCCGGCCTGGCTGCTGACCGCGGCGCGCAGGAGGATCCTCGACCGGCTCCGCTCCGACGCCGTGCTTGCCCGCCGGATGCCGCTGCTCGCGGTCGAGGCCGAGCTGACCGAGGAGGCGCAGCGGGTGATGGCCGACGCCGGCGAGACCGTGCGCGACGAGCGGCTGCGCCTGGTGCTGCTCTGCGCGCACCCGACCCTGGCCCCCGAGTCGGCCGCCGCGCTGACGCTGCGACTGGTGCTCGGTGTCTCCACCGCGGACATCGCCCGGCTGTTCCTGGTCAGCACGCCGACGATGGCCGCCCGGCTGACCCGGGCCCGGCAGCGGCTCGCCGGCGAGACGTTCGCGGTCCCCGACGGCGTCCGGCTCGCCGACCGCATCGGGCTGGCCGCGAGCGTCGCCTACCTCGCCTTCACCGCCGGGTACGCCCCGGCCAGCGGCGCCGACGTGCATCGCGCCGCGCTGGCCGGCGAGGCGATCCGGCTGGTCCGGGTGCTCCGGGACGTGGCCCCGGCCAGCGCCGACCTGGACGCTTTGCTGGCCCTCATGCTGCTCCAGCACGCCCGCCGCGACGCCCGGGTCCGTGACGGCGAGGTGGTGCTGCTCGCCGACCAGGACCGGACCCGCTGGCGGGCCGAGGAGAGCGCCGAGGCGTTCGACCTGCTGGCCACGCACGTGGACGATCCGCCGACCCGCTGGCTGCTGGAGGCGCTGATCGCCGCCGAGCACGCCGTCGCGGCCCGGCCCGAGGACACCGCGTGGCCGCGGATCGCCGGGCTCTACCGCGAGCTCGAGGAGCTGACCCTCTCCCCCGTGGTCCGGCTCAACCGCGCGGTCGCGGTGGCCGAGGCCGACGGCCCGCTGGCCGGGCTGGCGCTGCTCGACGGCCTGGACCTGCCGGGGCACCGGCTGCCCGGCACCCGTGCCGAGCTGCTCACCCGCGCCGGCCGGTACGACGACGCCGCCACCGAGCTGGAACGGGCGATCGCCCTGTGCGACAACGACGCCGAGCGCCGTCACCTGGTCAGCCGACGGGCTCGCTGACCTCCTCGACCCGGCCGGGCAGGCGCGGGTCCAGCCGCAGCGCGCCGTACGCGACAAGGAGCGTGAGCGCCGCGACGCCGGCGCAGTTGAGCAGCACCACGCCGTAGCCGTGCTCGTTGACGTCGATGAACGGGTACGGGTACCACTCGACGATCTCGCCGCGCACCAGCGTGTAGGCCAGCCAGGCCAGCGGCACCACGAGGAACGGCGCCAGGTCGCGCCACGCCACCCGGCCGCGCGGGCCGAACAGCAGCCAGCCGGCCACGCCGAGCACGGGCACCACCATGTGCAGCAGCTTGTCGGCGAGGTAGTCCGCGCCGTGCAGGTCGAGCAGCGGCCGCAGGAACAGGAAGTGCACGACGCCGATCACCAGGATCAGCACCACCGCGTCCAGCCGCAGTGCCCGCCACAGCCGGGAGTCACGGTCGCGGCCGAGGGCGAGCGTGAGCGCCGACCAGGCCACCAGGACGTTGCCCCAGATGGTCAGGTAGGAGGCGAAGCGGACCAGCCGGGTGCCGAGGTCGGGCCGGTTGTGCTCGTCGAGCACCCGGTGTCCCTGGATCACGAGCACCAGCTGCAGCACCACCGCGAAGGTGGCGACCGCGAACGTCAGCAGGTGGAACAGGCGCGCCCGGCTCATGGCCGGACAGTAGCGGTGCTCAGCAGCCGCCCGCGACCGCCGGGATGATCGAGAGCTGGACGCCGGCCGGGGTGGCGGTGCCGAGCCCGTCGAGGAACCGCACGTCGTCGTTGCCGACGTACACGTTCACGAACCGCCGAATCTCCCCGGAGTCGTCGAGCACCCGCGCCTTGATCCCGGGGTGGTTGGCCTCCAGGTCGTCCAGCACCGCGGCCAGGTCGGCGCCCTCGGCGGTCACCTCGGACGCGCCACCGGTATAGCTGCGCAGGATGGTCGGGATCCGGACGGACACGCTCATGGGGCTTCTCTCTCCAGTTCAGACGATGGCGGCGGCCGTGAAGGCCTCGTACGTCGGTGCGATGGTGGCGGCCGCGGAGACCTGGCCGCTGATCGCGTCGAGGGTCTTCAGGCCGTGGCCGGTGTTGATCGCGACGGTCTCCAGCGACGGGTCCAGGAGGCCCGTCTCGACGAGCTTCTTCAGCACCGCGACGGTGGTGCCGCCGGCGGTCTCGGTGAAGACGCCCTCGGTCCGGGCCAGCAGCACGATACCCGCGCGGATCTCCTCGTCGGTGACCTCCTCGACGGCGCCGCCGGTACGGCGGGCGATGTCGAGGACGTAGATGCCGTCGGCCGGGTTGCCGATGGCCAGCGACTTGGCGATGGTGTCCGGCTTGACCGGGCGGATCGCGTCGGTGCCGGCCTTGAAGGCGGTCGCGACCGGGCCGCAGCCCTCGGCCTGTGCGCCGAAGATCTTGTACGGCTTGTCCTCGACCAGGCCCAGCTTGATGAGCTCCTGGAAGGCCTTGTCGACCTTGGTGAGCTGGGAGCCGGAGGCCACCGGGATGACGATCTGGTCGGGCAGCCGCCAGCCGAGCTGCTCGGCGATCTCGTAGCCCAGGGTCTTGGAGCCCTCGGCGTAGAACGGGCGGACGTTGACGTTCACGAACGCCCAGCCGTCCTCCTCGCCGGCGATCTCCGAGGCCAGCTTGTTCACGTCGTCGTAGTTGCCGTCGACGGCGACCAGGGAGTCGGTGAAGATCGCGGAGTTGACCTGCTTGGGGGTCTCCAGGTTGCTCGGGATGAAGACCACGGTCTTGATCCCGGCGCGCGCACCGGCGGCCGCGACCGCGTTGGCCAGGTTGCCGGTCGAGGGGCAGGCGAACACCTTGGAGCCGAGCTCGCGGGCGGCGCTGAGCGCACACGCGACGACCCGGTCCTTGAAGGAGTTGGTCGGGTTGGTGGAGTCGTCCTTGACCCAGAGCTTGTCGATGCCGAGCTCGCGAGCCAGGTTGTCCGCGGCCAGCAGCCGGGTGAAGCCGGGCTCGGTGTTCGGGGACTGCTCGATGTCGTCGGGCACCGGCAGCAGGGCCTTGTAGCGCCAGATGTTGCGGGGGCCGGCCTCGATCTGCTCGCGCGTGACCTCGGGGAAGTCGTAGGCGATCTCGAGCGGACCGAAGCACTCCAGACACGCGTAGTGCGGGCCGAGCTCCTGGGTCGCGCCGCACTCGCGGCAGACCAGCCCGGTGGCGTTCCCGAAGGCGCCGTCGCGGAGAACAGTGCCGGTCGACGTCGTGGTGACGGTGCTCAAGGAGGCCTCCTTCTCATCTTCCCCGGGCCGACTCTCGGCTCGGGACGGATTTGGCACCACTTCCACCGGATCCGACGGGTCGGAGGCTCGGTGGCGGTTGCCGGGACTTCAACGGGCCGTATCCCTCAGTCCCTCTCGATGAGCTGGGCACCAGCGTAGAGAGCCGTCTCAGAATGTGCACATCGATTCCGACATGCGAGACCGCTGCATCTCACGAATCGAGCGTCGCGGCGAGGTCGTCCAGGAAGTCCATCACACCGTCCGGCCCGGGCACGACCAGGTCGCTGAGCGACCGCAGGGCGGACTGCTCGTCGGACCCCGAGCAGACCAGCAGGCCCGGGAAGCCCTCCTCGCGCAGGGCGAGCACGGCCTCGAACGCGGGCACGTCGCCGAGGTCGTCACCGACGAAGACGATGCCGCGGGCGTCGTACGAGGTGACCAGGGAGCGCAGCGCCTTGCCCTTGTCCATCCCGGGCGCGCGCACCTCGATGACCATCCGGCCCGGCTCGACGGACAGGCCCCGGTCGGCGGCGGCCTTGCTCAGCACGGGCAGCAGGCGGTCGTAGGTGGCCGCGGGCTCCGCCGTACGACGGGTGTGCACCGCGACCGCGAGCCCCTTCTCCTCGGTCCACACGTCGCTCGCGCCGGCCTCGCGCAGCAGCCGCGGCAGGTCGCCGAGGAAGGAGGCCAGCCCGGGCGGCGGCTTCGGGGAGACCACCCGGCGCTGGGCCGAGGTCCAGCGCTCGTTGCCGTACTGGCCGAGCACGACCAGCTCGCGACCGTCCTCGCCGATCGCGTCGCCCACCTCGTCGAGCCCGCCGAGCGCGAGCACCTGGCGGGCCGGGCGGCCGGTGACCACGGCGATGGTGCGCACCCGCGCGGCCAGCCGGACCAGCACCTCGTGCGCCCGGGGGTGGATCAGCGCGACCTCGGGATCGTCGACGATCGGGGCGAGGGTGCCGTCGAAGTCCAGGGCGACCAGCAGGCCGTCCGCGACGTCCACGACGGCGTTGTAGGCAGCGGCAGCGGAGTCGAGCGCCATGGCTCCACTCAACCAGACGAGCTAGTGGAAGGTCTGGGTGAGGATGACCGTGAGACGGTCGGCACGCATCGGGTCGATGGCCGGCTTCACCCGGGTGACGCCGAGGTCCTTCGCCAGCAGGTCGGCGGCGGCCTTGAGCTTCGGGCCGTAGTAGACGGTGCTGGTGTCGATGGTGCCGTACCAGTTGTCCGAGCCGACGACGTTCCAGCCGGCGCCCTGGGCGCGGGTGGCGATGCGGCCGGCGAGGCCCTTGATGTTGGAGTTGTTGAAGACGACGACGAACACCTTGGCGCGGTCCACCACCGGCGGCGGCTTCGGCGTGCTGGTGGCGGGCGGCACGGGGTCGGCCTTCTTGGTCGGCTTGGCCGCCGGCTTCTGGCTGGTCTTCGACGAGGACGCGGCCGGGGAGGCGGTGTCGGGCTTGTCGTCGCCCTGGGTGGCCACGAACGCCAGGCCCGCGATCGCCACCGCGGAGATGCTGAACACCATCAGCCGGGTGGGCAGCACGAAGCCGTGCTCGTCGCGGACCCGACGGCGCCCAGTCATGAGATCAGAGCTCGAACCCGAGCCGGCGGGCCGAGCGCTGGCGCTGGCGGGCGGCGCGTAGGCGGCGCAGGCGGCGGACGAGCAGGGGGTCGTGGGCGAGCGCCTCGGGACGGTCGATGAGCGCGTTGAGCACCTGGTAGTACCGCGTCGAGCTCATGTCGAACTTGTCCCGGATCGCGCTCTCCTTGGCGCCGGCGTACTTCCACCACTGGCGCTCGAAGTCGAGGATCCCGCGGTCACGCTCCGACAGCGCGCCCGACTCCTCGGGCTGGCCGTCGTGGAAGGCCTCGGTGGCGACCATCGTCGTCGACTCCTCGTCGTGCTGCTGCAGGGCGTGGCCCAGCCTAGACGACGAAACACATCGATGTCATTCGGCTCGCCAGAACGGTCCCCGGCGCGCGTCCCGGCCGCTTTCCGTCGTACGACGTCTCCTAGGGTGGTCCCGTGAGCCCCACGGCGCGGAAGCAGAAGTCTCCCCAGCGGGCCGACCTGGTGATCGTGGCCAACCGGCTCCCGGTCGACCGCGTCGTGCACGCCGACGGCTCCACCAGCTGGCGCCGCTCCCCCGGCGGCCTGGTCAGCGCGCTCGCGCCGGTGATGCAGGAGCAGGAGGGCGCCTGGATCGGCTGGCCGGGCGACGTGACCGAGGAGATGGAGCCCTTCGAGAACGAGGGTATGCAGCTGGTCCCGGTGAGCATCTCCGCGCAGGAGTACGAGGAGTACTACGAGGGCTTCTCGAACGCGACGCTGTGGCCGCTCTACCACGACGTGGTCGCCAAGCCGGAGTTCCACCGCGAGTGGTGGGACTCCTACATCGACGTCAACCAGCGCTTCGCGGGCGCTGCCGCCGAGGTCGCCGCCGAGGGGGCAGTCGTCTGGATCCAGGACTACCAGCTGCAGCTGGTGCCGGCACTGCTGCGCGAGCTGCGCCCCGACCTGCGCATCGGCTTCTTCCTGCACATCCCGTTCCCGCCCGCCGAGCTGTTCAGCCAGCTGCCCTGGCGGCGACAGATCCTCGAGGGGCTGCTCGGCGCGGACCTGGTCGGCTTCCAGCTCTCCGGCGCGGCGCAGAACTTCATCCGGCTGGTCCGGCAGCGGGTCGGCCACAAGACGCACCGCGACAGCGTCTACCTGCCCGACGGCCGGATGGTGACCGCGAAGGCGTACCCGATCTCGATCGACACCACCGCCTTCGAGAAGCTGGCCGCCTCACCCGAGGTCCAGGAGCGCGCCGCGCGCATCCGCGCCGATCTGGGCAACCCGCGCAAGCTGTTCCTCGGTGTGGACCGGCTCGACTACACCAAGGGAATCTATGCGCGGCTGCGCGCGTTCAGCGAGCTCATCCACGACGGGCACTTCAGCGTCGAGGACGCCACCTTCGTGCAGATCGCCTCGCCCTCGCGCGAGCGGGTCGACCAGTACCGGATCCTGCGCAACGACATCGACCGGCTGGTCGGGCACATCAACGGCGACCTCGGCCGGATCGGCCGCCCGGCGATCTCGTACCTGAACGCCTCCTTCCCGACCTCGGAGATGGCCGCCCTGTACGTCGCCGCGGACATCATGGTGGTCACGCCCTTCCGCGACGGGATGAACCTGGTCGCCAAGGAGTACGTCGCCTGCCGGCTCGAGGGCGACGGCGCGCTGGTGCTCTCGGAGTTCGCCGGCGCCGCCGAGGAGCTGCGCCAGGCCTATCTGGTCAACCCGTACGACATCAACGGCATGAAGGCGCAGATGCTCGAGGCCTACCTGGCCGACGAGAAGGACCTGTCCAAGCGGATGCGGGCGATGCGCAAGACCGTCGCCGAGCACGACGTGGCCTACTGGGCCTCGGCGTTCCTGGCCGACCTCGGCGTCGAGCGGCCGGCGCACCACAAGCAGGTCAAGCCCGCCCGACGCTCCTAGGCGTCAGGCTCGGCCGGCTCGAAGAGCTCGACCACGTTGCCCGACGGGTCCTCGGCGAGGATCTGCCGCCCACCCGGGCCGGTGACGATGTCGTTGCGGAAGCCGACGCCGTGCGCGCGCAGGTCCGCGACGGTCGCGTCCAGGTCCTCGACCGTGAGCACGAACCGGTTCCAGCCACCGGCCTCGGGCACCCGCCCGTCCGGCATCGGCCTCGCCGCCGAGGAGTCCGGGCCCGCCAGCCAGAGCACGACGTCGTCGCGCCGGACCATCGCGATCGCGGGGAACTGCCGCTCGAGGGTGAACCCGAGCCGGCCGTAGAACTCGACCGACGCTTCCACGTCGGAGACCAGGTAGCGGACGAAGGACATGTCCTTCACACTCTCCCCGCGTCACCGGAAACGCAATGTTAGGTTAGCCTAACCTTATGAAGATCGTATGCACCCTGACCACCGCCGCCCTGCTGGCGAGCCTGACCGGGCTGGCCGCCTGCGGCGCCGACGCCGACCGCACGGCGAGCGCCGGGAAGACGTGGGCGTTCACCGACGGCCGCGGCACCCGGATCAGCCTCGACCACGCGCCGTCCCGGATCGTGGCGCAGTCGTCCATCGCGGCCGCCCTGAAGGACGACGGCGTCGACGTCGTCGGGGTGTTCGGGCCACTGAAGGGCAAGGACGGCCAGGTCGACCCGCAGGCCGCCGGCCTCGACCCGAGCGCGGTCACCGACGTCACCGGCACCGGCGAGTACGGCGACCTGGAGATGGAGGAGCTGGTCGGCCTGCGCCCCGACCTGCTGGTCACCAACATGTTCGTGCCGCCCGAGCTCTGGTACGTGAACAAGGCCACCGAGACCAAGGTCGACGGCCTGACCAAGACCCTCGCGATCGACTTCCAGGGCAAGTCCCTGGTCGAGACGATCGAGGCCGTCGGCACGGTCGCGAAGGCGCTGGGCGGCAACGACGGCGCGGCGGACAAGGCGGCGTTCGACGACGCGAGCGCGCGGCTGCGCGACGTCGGCCGCCGGCTCGGGGACCGCAAGGTCCTGGTCGTCTCGGCCACCACCGACCTGCTCTACGTGGCCGACCCGAGCCAGTTCCCCGACCTGGCCTACTTCCGCTCGCTCGGGCTGCCGGTGGTGGCCGCGACCGCGAAGGCCGGCTCGTACTGGGACGAGGTGTCCTGGGAGAAGGCGGACAAGTACGGCGGCGACGTCGTCCTCTGGGACAGCCGCGACGGTCAGGGCACGCTGGACCTGCTGCGGAGGCAGCCGGTCTTCGGGCAGGTGGCCGGCGCGAGGGCGGGACGCTACGTCGCCTGGCAGGCCGTCGCGCCTCCGTCGTACCGGGCCTATGCCGCGGTGATGAACGCGCTGGCCGACAAACTCGAGGCATCCGTGCGCTAGAACCTGTTCCGCGACGAGGTCGGGCCTCTATCGTGCGGCAATGAGCCGCAAGGTGCTGAAGGTCAACGACTCGGCCTGGCTGTACGCCGAGTCGCACCGGACCCCGATGCAGGTGGCCCTGCTCGCCACCTTCTCGGTCCCCGACGACAGGCCCGACTTCGTCAGCGAGCTGGTCGCGCGCTGGCGGGAGACGCCGGTCTACGAGCCGCCGTTCAACTACCTGCTGCGCGCGACCCCGGTGCCGAGCTGGCAGGAGCTCGAGCCCGCCGAGATCGACCTCGACTACCACCTGCGGCACTCGGCACTCCCGCGCCCGGGCTCCCAGCGCGAGCTCGGCGTGCTGGTCTCACGGCTGCACTCGGCGAAGATGGACCGGCGCTACCCGCTCTGGGAGTGCCACATCATCGAGGGCCTGGAGGACAACCTCTGGTCGATGTACTTCAAGGTGCACCACTCCCAGATCGACGGCGTCGGCGGCGTCCGGCTGCTCAAGCGGATGCTCTCGGCCGACCCGGACGCCCGCGACATGCTGCCGCCGTGGGCGGTCGGCACGCGGGGCCCGGACCAGTCCGGCCTGCCACCCAAGGACCGGATCCCCGCCCAGCGCAATGGCCACTCGCCCCTGGAGAGCGCCGGAGCCGTGCTCGGCTCGCTGGGGCGCACGTACGCCGAGAGCCTGGTCGGCAGCAACGACGCCGACCGTGCTGTCCCCTTCCGGGCCCCGAAGACACTGTTCAACGGGCGGGTGCACCGGCCGCGCCGGTTCGCCACCCAGCACTACCCGGTCGACCGGCTGCGCGCGGTCGCGACCGCCACCGGCAGCAGTCTCAACGACGTGTTCCTGGCGATCTGCGGCGGGGCGCTGCGGCGCTACCTGACCGAGCGCGATGCCCTGCCGGCCGAGTCGCTGATCGCCAACGTGCCGGTCTCGGTGCGCGAGGGCGAGGCCGCCGGCGTCGGCAACGCGATCACCTTCCTGTACGCCAGCCTGGGCACCGACGTGGCCGACCCGGTCGAGCGGATCAGGACCATCAAGGCCTCCACCCGGCTGGGCAAGGACCGGCTGCCGGACGTCAGCGGCCTGGCGATGGACGCCTACACCGCCGTGCTGATGGGACCGTTCCTCTCCCAGGCGATCCTCGGGTTCGGCGGCCGTGGCCGGCCAGCGTCGAACGTCGTCATCTCGAACGTGCCCGGCCCGGCCGAGGCGCGCTACCTCGACGGCTCCCGGCTCGAGGAGATCTACCCGGTCTCGCTGCTGTTCAACGGACAGGCGCTCAACATCACCGCGGTCTCCTACGACGGTGAGTTCAACATCGGCTTCACCGGCGACCGCGACTCGATCCCCTCGCTGCAGCACATCGCCGTGTACGCCGGCGAGGAGCTCGAAACACTAGAAGCAGCCCTCACCGCGCACTGAAGCCGACCCGGCGGAAACGCATCCGTGCGTGAGGTCGCAGCGAGCCTCCCCGCACTGCGCCCAGCGCTGACCCGGCGCAAGCCGCCCTCCCCCGCTTCGCTCCTCCGGTGCGTTTGCGCCGGGTCAGCTTCGCCGTGGTTACGGTCAGCGCGACCCGTAGAGTCTGCTGATCACCTGGTCGAAGACCAGGTCGGGGGTGTGGTCGCGGCTGGAGGTGATGATCCGGGCACCGCGGCCGACCGGGTAGCGAGCCGCGGGACGCCTCACCGTCACCGCCTTGCGGATCTTGTGCGCGACTGCCTCGGGCGTCGAGGCACGACCGGGCTTGTCGAACTCGGTGAGCACCTTGTGCGCGCGCTTCGCCCACCTCCCGTACGGCGTCGCGCCGGACCGCTCCAGCAGCGAGTCCCGTGCGATCTCGTTCCACTCGGTCAGGATCGGCCCGGGCTCGATGATGACGACCTTGATCCCGAACGGCCGCAGCTCGAGCCGCAGGCAGTCGCTGAACCCCTCCACCGCGAACTTGGTGGCGTGGTACCAGGCGCCGAACGGCTCGTAGTACTTGCCGCCGATCGAGGAGACGTTGACGATGCGGCCCGCCTTCTGCTCGCGCATGTGCGGGGTGACCAGCTGGGTCAGGCGCGCCAAGCCGAACACGTTCACCTCGAACTGCCGGCGGGCCTCCTCCAGGGGCACGTCCTCCACGGCGCCGTACGAGCCGTAGCCGGCGTTGTTGACGAGGACGTCGATGCGGCCCTGCTCGGCGACGATGCGCTCGATGCCCGCGACCATCGAGGCGTCGTCGGTGACGTCCATCGCGAACACGTGGGCGCCCTTGCCGGCGAGCTCCTGCATCCGGTCGACCCGGCGGGCGGCGGTGTAGACGGTGAAGCCGGCGTCGAGGAGCTCGGTCACGGTGCTGGCGCCGATCCCGGAGGACCCTCCGGTGACCAGCGCGACCTTCGGGGTCTCGGTCATGAGGCCAGTCCTACCAGTCCTCGCCTCGGGACTCGCCGTAACGAACACGGGAGGTTGGTAGTTTTCCGGGCATGGATCTGATCCCGAAACCGGACCAGGTCGCCTCCGCCGCCAGCAACGTCGCGCACAAGGTGCTGTACGGCGGGCTGGCCGACCTCCGCCCGATGCCGCGCACGCTGATCGACGACGGCCCGCTGCGCGAGGTCTACCACTACCGGCCGCAGAAGCAGGTCAAGGCGACCGGCGATCCGATCATGCTGGTCACCCCGCTGGCCGCGCCGGCGATCTGCTTCGACCTGCGCCGGGACTGCTCGCTGGTCGAGCACTTCGTGAAGGCGGGCCGCCCGACCTACCTGGTCGAGTACGGCGAGATCTCCTTCAAGGACCGCAACCTCGGCATGGAGCACTGGGTCGACGAGGTCGTGCCCGAGGCCGTCAAGGTGGTCAGCGAGCACGCCGGCGGCCGCCCGGTGCACGTGATCGGCTGGTCGCTCGGCGGCATCTTCGCGACCCTGGTCGCGGCCGACCAGCCCGCGCTGCCGATCGCCTCGCTGACGATCGTCGGGTCGCCGTTCGACGTACGGGAGGTGCCGCTGGTGGCACCGCTGCGCCCGATCCTGCGGCTGACCGACGGCGGCATCGTCACCCGCGTCTACCGGATGATGGGCGGTGCCCCGAAACCCCTGGTACGACGGGCCTTCCAGCTCAGCAGCGGGACCAAGATCCTGACCAAGCCGCTGGCCACGCTGCAGCACCTCGACGACGCCGAGTGGCTGGCCCAGATCGAGGCCGTCGACCGGTTCACCGCGAACATGATCGCCTACCCCGGGCGGACCTTCGGCCAGCTCTACCACCGGATGCTCAAGCACAACGCGCTGCGCTCCGGGAAGGTCGACATCAACGGCCACGAGATCGACCTGGCCGCGATCCGGGTGCCGGTGCTCGTCTTCGCCGGCAACACCGACGGCATCGCGCCGATCCCGGCGGTCAAGGCGGTGGTGCCGCTGCTGAAGAACGCGCACGAGGTCCGGTTCGAGATCGTGCCCGGCGGGCACCTGGGGATGCTCACCGGTCGTGCTGCCCGTCGTACGACGTGGGTGGTGATGGACGAGTGGATCGCCCAGTACTCCACGCCCGACGAGAGCACGCAGCCGGCCCGCAAACCACGCAAGAAGGCCGCTGCCAAGAAAGCGCCCGCGGCGAAGAAGGCACCGGCGAAGAAGGCTGCGACTGCCACGAAGTCCCCCGCCGTCGCTCCGGACCGGTCGGCGATCGGCTCGAACCGGGAGCGCCGCTACGGATCCTCGTCCTCGCGCGGGCTGGCCCAGAAGTCGGCCCCGAAGCGGTGACCGCCCTGATTCGCCTGGCGCTCGGCGCCGTCGTCGCCGTGCTGCTGGCCGGCTGCGGTGCCGGCGGGTTCACCGGCGACAAGCCGGACGAGGAGCCGCGCCCGCCGATCCGCACCTACGTGGCGATCGGCGACGGGTTCGCGGCGGCGCCCGAGGTGGGCCGGACCGACCCGGCCCGCGGGTGCCGGCGCGGCGCGGGCAGCTACCCGGCCCAGGTCGCCAAGCGCCTCGGCGTCCCGGTCACCGACGTCACCTGCACCGGCGCCACCACCCGCGCGATGCTCTACCGCTCGGCCGCGCCGGACGGGAAGGGCGAGCTCGAGGCGCAGATCGACGCGGTCACCGAGGCGACCGACCTGGTCACGATCACCGCCGGGATCACCGACGACAACCTGCTCCAGCGCGGCTTCTACGTGTGCATGGAGTGGCCCTGCGCCAAGTTCCGGATCCCAGCCCAGCAGCTCGCCACCGAGGCCACCACCGCGGGCACGCAGGTCACCGAGATCGTGCGGCAGGTGCTGCAGAAGGCGCCGAACGCGTACGTCGTCCTGGTCGGCTACCCGAAGATCGCCCCGCCCAAGGCCGGCTGCGACGGTCTGCCCAGGATGGACGCGAACCAGCTGGTCGGCGTGAACTACCTCTTCGACCAGGTGAACAAGTCGATGCGCAGCGCGGCCCAGCAGACCGGCACCCAGTACGCCGACCTGAGCACCGTCTCGGACGGCCACGACGCCTGCTCGGCGACGCCGTGGGTGCGCTCGCCGAAGGGCGACAAGAAGCTCGCGCTGCTCCCGCTGGCCCCGGCCCAGAAGGCGGCCGCGGACGCGGTGATCGCCGCGCTCGCGACCCGGTGACCGGCCTCTCGGCATACTCGACCTCGATGACCAGGTTGCTCTCCTCCCGGCAACGCGGAGCCCTCCTCGTGGTGGGCTGCGCCCTCCTGCTCTCCGCCTGCGGCACCCAGGAGCAACCGCCGCCGCCGGCCTCGACCGTCACCCGGATGGTGTCGCTGGGCGACTCCTACGCCGCCGGGCCGGGGATCTCGCCGGTGGCCGACCCGGTCTGCTTCCGGTCGGCGGCCAACTACGCCGCGCTGGCGGCCGAGGAGCTCGGCGTGCTGGACCGCGAGGACGTGACCTGCGGCGGCGCGACCACGGCGAACCTGGTGCGCAGCCAGGAGCACGACGGCGGGGCGATCAACCAGCCGCAGCTCTCCGCCGTCGACGCCAGCACCGACCTGGTCACCCTCGGCATCGGCCTCAACGACTCCGGCCTCTCGGTGACGCTGCTCTACGTCTGCCTGCCCGCGCTCAACCAGCAGGAGGCCTGCCAGAAGTACCTGGCCACCCCGGACCGCGTGCTGCACAAGGCACTGGCCCAGGTGGTCCGGCAGGTGCGGCTCTCGCTGACCTCGATCAAGGAGCGGGCGCCGAAGGCCACGGTGATCTTGGTCGGCTACCCGCACATGCTGCCGGACCAGGGCGCGTGCCCCGACAAGCTCCCGCTGGACGGCAAGTCGGCCACCCGGCTGCGCTGGGTGCTGCGCCAGGTCAACGCCGACTACCGGAAGGTGGCCGCGGACCTCGGCGTCAGCTACCTGGACATGTACACCGCCTCCGCCGGCCACGACGTCTGCTCGACCTCGCCCTGGGTCAACGGTGTGAAGAACGGCGGCGCGAACGGGGCGCCGCTGCACCCGACCCCGGCGTTCGAACGGGCCGTCGCGGAGCGGATCGTGGCGGTCGCGCGGGGTGCCTCGTGAGGCGGGCGGTGCTGCTCGCCCTCTGCGTGGTGCTCGCGATCGCGGTCGCCGGCTGCGGCAAGAAGGAGAAGAAGGCCGTCGCGGGCACCAAGCCGGGGGCCTGGTACGTCGCCCTCGGCGACTCCGGGACCTCGGGTCCGGGGATCACGCCGGTGGCCGACGCCGGCTGCGTCCGATCCGCGGTGAACTACCCGCACCTGCTGGCGAAGAAGCTGGACGTGCCCTCCTTCACGGACGTCTCGTGCGGCGGCGCGAAGACGCAGAACGTGCTCACCAAGCCGCAGACCAACAAGGGCGGCGAGCACCCGCTGCAGCTGGCCGCGGTCGGGAAGAGCACCCGTCTGGTCACCATCGGCATCGGCCTCAACGACTACGGGCTCAGCTACCTGCTGCTGTACCAGTGCCTGGAGACGGGCGGCAAGACCAACAAGGGCTGCCAGACCTACCTGGACGCCCCGGACGCCAACTTCGCGCCCTACCTGGACCGGATCGGCGACAACGTCACCGCGGTCGTCAAGGCCGTGCGCACGAAGGCGCCGAAGGCGCGGGTCGTGCTGATCGGCTACCCGCGCTACCTGCCGGACACCGGCTCCTGCCCGGCCCTGGTGCCGATGCCGGAGAAGGCGCTCGAGCGCGCCCGGACCGTGCTCGCCGACGTCACCGCGCGGTACCGGAGGATCGCCGCGGAGACCGGCGCGCTGTTCGCCGACACCTACGACGCGAGCACCGGCCACGACGTGTGCTCGGCGGACCCGTGGGTGCACGGCATCGACGGCAGCGCCACCGACGGCGCCCAGCTGCATCCCTACCCCGCCTACCACCGGGCCGTGGCCGACCTGGTCGCCGATCTCCTGGAGAAGAAGCAGTGACGACTCTCGACGACCTCGTGACCAAGGGGCTGGTCGCTCAGGACTGGGCACGGGCACTGGCCCCGGTCGAACCGCAGATCGCCGCGATGGGCCAGTTCCTGCGCGCCGAGATCGCCGCCGGGCGGGGCTACCTGCCGGCCGGCGACCACGTCCTGCGCGCGTTCCAGCGGCCGCTGGCCGAGGTGAAGGTGCTCATCGTCGGCCAGGACCCGTACCCGACCCCGGGACATCCGATCGGGCTGAGCTTCTCGGTCGCTCCCGACGTACGGCCGCTGCCGCCGAGCCTGGTGAACATCTACAAGGAACTCATCGACGACCTCGGCGTGGACCCGCCCAGCAACGGCGACCTGTCCGCGTGGGCCGACGCCGGGGTGCTGCTGCTGAACAGGTCGCTGACGGTGACGCCCGGGGTCTCCAACGCGCACCGCGGCAAGGGCTGGGAGCCGGTGACCGAGCGCGCCATCGCGGCCCTGGTCGAGCGCGGCGGCCCGCTCGCGGCGATCCTGTGGGGCCGGGACGCTCAGTCGCTCAAGGCCGCCCTCGGGCCGGTGCCGTGGGTGGAGTCACCGCACCCGAGCCCGCTCTCGGCGCACCGCGGGTTCTTCGGGTCACGGCCCTTCAGCCGGGTCAACGCACTGCTCGAGCAGCAGGGCGGGACTCCGGTCGACTGGCGCCTCCCCTAGCATTTAGTTGAAGACTGAACTATCATGAGCGCCATGGAACGGATGCCCGCCCTCTACATCGGCCACGGCGCGCCCCCGCTGCTCGACGACCCGGTCTGGTCGAGGCAGCTGCGCGAGCTCGCGAGCACCTTCGCGCGCCCGAGCGCGATCCTCATCGTCAGCGCGCACTGGGAGTCCGCGCCGCTGTCGCTGAGCGCGAGCGGCCCGGGCATCGAGCTGGTCTACGACTTCGGCGGCTTCGATCCCAAGTACTACCGGATGCGGTACGACACCCCCGACGCCTCCGCCCTGGCCGCCCGGGTGGCGGCGATGATGCCCGACACCGAGCCGGTCCACCAGCACGCCAGCCGCGGGCTCGACCACGGCGCCTGGGTGCCGCTGACGATCATGTATCCCGAGGCCGACATCCCGGTGCTGCAGATGTCGCTGCCCACCGACGACCCGTACAAGCTGCTCACCCTGGGCAGCCGGCTGCGCGAGCTGCGTGACGAGGGCGTGCTGGTCATCGGCTCGGGCTTCCTCACCCACGGGCTGCCGTTCCTGCGCGACTGGAGCATCGACGCCGAGGCCCCCGGATGGTCGAAGGACTTCGACCTCTGGGCCGCCGAGGCGCTCTCCCGCGGCGACGTCGCCGAGCTCGCGTCGTACAAGACCAAGGCCCCGGGGATGCCGTACGCGCACCCGACCGTCGAGCACTACACCCCGCTCTTCGTCACGCTCGGCGCCGCCCTGGACCCCGAGGCCCCCGGGGAGCAGCTCTTCGAGGGCTTCTGGCTGGGCCTGTCGAAGCGGTCGCTGCAGGTGGCGTGAGCCTCAGCGGCCCAGGATGATCTGAGCCGCCATCTCACCGATCATGATGGCCGGGGCGTTGGTGTTGCCGCCGGTGATGCTCGGCATGATCGAGGCGTCGGCGACCCGGAGGCCCTCGACGCCGCGGACCTTGAGGTCCGGGGAGACCACGGCGAGCTCGTCGACGCCCATCCGGCAGGTGCCGACGCCGTGGTACACCGAGGTGGCCCGGTTGAGGATCGCCTGTCGCAGGTCGCTGCCCTGCAGGCCGGCGCCCGGGTGGATCTCCTCCTTGACCGCGCCACCGAAGGCCTGGTCGGCCATGATGGCGCGGGCCATCTCCGAGCCCTCGAGGAGCAGGTCGAGGTCGGCCTGGTCGGCCAGGTAGTTGAAGTCGATGAGCGGGCTCGCCGCCGGGTCGGCCGAGGCGAGACGCAGCGTTCCGCGGCTCTTCGGGTAGATCAGCGTCACCAGGATGGTCATCGCGGTGCGCGGGTCCACGTCGTGGCGGATCGGCTCGTCCTGGTTCGGCGAGACGTAGGCCCACGGCAGCATGTGCAGCTGCAGGTCCGGGACGTCGGTCGCCTGCGACGTACGGACGAAGCCGACCGACTCGAAGACCGAGTTCGCCAGGAACGTGGTGCCCGGGCGGAGCACCTCCTTGGCGACGCCCTTGGCGAAGTACCACGGGGTGCCGCGCATCTTGGTCGAGGTGGTGTGGAACGTCATCGCGTGGAACATGTGGTCGTGCAGGTTGTCGCCGACCGGCAGGTCCGCGACGACCTCGATGCCGTGGTCGCGCAGGTGCTGGGCGTGCCCCACGCCGGAGAGCATCAGCAGCTGGGCCGAGCCGACGAAGCCGGCGGAGAGGACGACCTCCTTGCCCGCCCGGACGACCCGCGAGCTGCCGTCCTTGTCGGTGACCTCGACGCCGACCGCGCGGCCGTTCTCGATCACCACTCGGTCGACCATCACCCGGCTCTGCAGGTCCAGCGTGCCCGGCTTGAGGTTGTGCACGTAGCCGCGGGAGGCGCTGTAGCGCAGCCCGTCCGCGGCATTCTGCTGCATCCGGGAGATGCCCTCCTGGGAGGCGCCGTTGTAGTCCTCGTTGACCGGCACGCCGAGCGCGTTCGAGGTCGCCTGGAGGAACTGGTGGGTGCCCTCCTGCGGGAACCTGTTGAGCGTGACCCGGATCGGGCCGCCGACGCCGCGGTAGTCGTCGGCGCCGCCCTCGTAGTCCTCCATCCGCTTGTACGCCGCGTTGACCGAGTCGGCGTTCCAGCCGGTGTTGCCCTCGGCCGCCCAGGAGTCGAAGTTCGCCCGGTTGCCGCGCACGTAGACCATGCCGTTGATCGAGGAGGAGCCGCCGACGACCTTGCCGCGCGGGACCGGCATCTTGCGGTCGAGGATGTGCTTCTGCGGGGTCGAGTAGAAGCCCCAGTCCACGGTGCGCTTGATCTCCGGGACCGAGTGCATCGGGCCGATCATGCCCGGCTTCTTGACCAGGAACTTCTCGTCGCTCTTGCCCGCCTCGAGCAGGATGACGCTGTGCCCGGCCTCTGCCAGCCGCCCGGCGACCGCGCTGCCCGCGCTGCCGGACCCGACGACGACGTAGTCGGCCTCGCTGATGCGCTGCTTGCCCATGGTCCCCTCACTCGTTCCGCACGTCCCGTGACCCGGGTCACCCGGGCGCAGTAACTGTAACAAGTTCTAGTTTGGGGGCATAGACCGTCCGCCTGGCAGGATCGCCGGGTGCGCATCCTCTCGATCCAGTCCTCGGTGGCCCACGGCCACGTCGGCAACAGCGCGGCGGTGTTCCCGCTGCAGCGGATCGGGCACGAGGTGCTGCCGGTCTTCACCGTGCACTTCTCCAACCACACCGGGTACGGCGCCTGGCGCGGGCCAGTGCTCGCCGCCGAGGACGTGCACCAGGTGATCCTCGGCATCGAGGAGCGCGGTGCGCTAGCCGGCGTCGACCTGGTGCTCTCCGGCTACCTCGGCCACCCGGACATCGTCGCGGTCGTCCTCGACGCGGTCGAGCGGGTCAAGAAGGCCAACCCGGCGGCGTCGTACGCCTGCGACCCGGTGATGGGCAACCCGCTCAGCGGCTGCTTCGTCGATCCCGCGATCCCGCCGCTGATCCGGGACCGGCTGGTCGCGCACGCCGACGTGGTCACCCCGAACCAGTTCGAGCTCGGCCTGCTCACCGGCGTGGACGGCGTCCTCGAGGGCGCCCGGGCGGCGCGCGCGCTCGGCCCGTCGACCGTGCTGGTGACCAGCGTCGAGGACCCGGCGAAGCCCGAGGAGACCGGCATGGTCGCGGTCACCGGCGACGGTGCCTGGTCGGTCCGGACCCCGCGGCTGCCGCGCAAGACCGGCGGCTCCGGCGACGTGACCGCGGCGCTGTTCTCCGCGCACCTGCTGAGCACCGGCGACCCCGGCGAGGCCCTGGCCCGTACGGCGTCGAGCGTGTTCGACCTGCTCAGCGCCACCCACGAGGCGGACTCACCCGAGCTGCTGCTGGTGGAGTCGCAGGAGTACTACGCCCACCCGCGGAGGCAGTTCGCGGTCCGTCAGTTGCCGTAGTACTGCGCCACCCGCCGGGTCTCGTTGTCGGTGATCGCGCGCGTCTGGGCGACCGTCGTACGGAAGGCCGGGGGCAGCGTCGCCGTGCAGGCCGCTCCCGCGCAGTCCTTGTAGGAGAACCAGAGCCGCTCCATCCGGCCCAGGACGTCCCGGAACTTCGGGTCGCCGGCCACGTTCTGCAGCTCGAGCGGGTCCTGGCGCAGGTCGTAGAGCTCCTTCTCGCCGGTGGAGTACTCCATCAGCTTCCAGCGTCCCAGCCGCAGCCCGCGGGTGTTGAGCTCGGAGTTGAAGCCGTGCTCGAACCGGCGCTTCGGGTACTCGCCCATCAGGCCCTCGGTCACCACCGGCCGGGTCCAGCCGCGGTCGCCGCCGCGGATCACCGGCCGCATGTCGATCCCATCCGCCTCCGGCATCGGCCCGATGTCCGCGTAGCCGGCGAAGGTGGGCGCCAGGTCGACGGTGGTGATCGGGTCGTAACGACGCCCGTGCGGGATGCCCGGGCCGGCGATCAGGAACGGCACCCGCAGCGACGGCTCGTGCAGCTCGATCTTGCCCTGGCGCTTGCGGTGCTCACCGAGGTAGTAGCCGTTGTCGGAGGTGAACACGAGCACGGTGTCGTCCTCCTGGCCGGTGCGACGCAGCACCGCCAGGGTCTGGCCGATCTCCTTGTCCAGCGCGAAGAGCGCCTCGGCGCGCTGGCGGCTGATGTTGGTCTCGTTGGCCTTCTCGGCATCGGTGAGCTCGGGGTAGGCCCGCAGCCAGCGCGGCTTGTCGGAGATGTCGGCCTCCGCCGAGCCGTGCGCCGGCGTGCCCAGACCATGGGTGATGCGCTGGTCGAACATGCCCTTGACCCACGCGGGCCGGGCCGGGGTGTTCCACTTCAGCAGCTTGCCGTTGGACATCCGGGTCGGCTTCGGGTCGTCCGGCTCGGCCGGGCTGCCGTGGTGCGGCGCGATCGGGGTGAACCAGATGAACCAGGGCTTGTCGGCCTTGCCGAAGCTGCGGATCAGGCTGCGGGTCTGCCGCGCCAGCACGTGGGTGTTGTACTGGCCGGGGAAGGTGCGCAGCGACCCGTTCACGTTCTGGGTCAGGTTGAAGTAGGAGTAGGTGCCGCCGTGGTACTCGCGGCCGCGCCACTTCTCGCCGGGGCGCCAGATGTGGTCCGACCCGGCGTGCCACTCGGTCCAGCCCGGCGGCACGTAGGTCAGCGAAGAGGTCTTCGTGCCGCGGATCGGCTGCTCGCCGTACCCGTTGAGGTACTTGCCGACCAGCGCGGTCTGGTAGCCGCCGTCCTGCAGCCGGGTCGCCAGCGTCACCGAGTCGTCGAAGGACTTGAACCCGAACGGCGGGACGTGGCTGAGCACGTGGTGGTTGTGCGCGTACTTGCCGGTCAGGAAGCTCGCCCGGGACGGGCAGCACAGCGGGTACGGCGCGAAGGAGTTCTCGAAGGTCAGCCCACGCCCACCGAGGAACCGGGTCACGTTCGGCATCCAGCGCAGCTCGTCGGTGCGCATGTCGTCGGCCTCGATGACCAGCATGTTCGGCCGGGCGACGGCGGCCCGCGTGCCGGTGGCCGGCGGCGGGGCGGCGGTGCCCGAGGCACTCGGGCCCGGCGTACGACGGACAGCCGGCTCCGACGATCCGCCGCAGGCCGCCATGCCCCCGAGCAGGGCGAGCACGACGGCCGTGCCGGCAAGGCGCTGCGCGCGCGTGAGCTTCACGATTCCCACTTCCCCAGAGCGCAGACGCACTCGATCGGCCAAGCCTACGTGGGCTCAGTCCAGATCGACGCGCCGGGAGAGCAGGCGTCGCAGCCGGATCCGCTCCTTCCTGTCGAGCTTGCGCTCGCGCACCTCGAGCATCTCCAGGTCGACCTCGAGCTCGGCGGCGATCTCCTCACGGTCGCGGCTCCAGGCGAGCGCGCGGGCCAGGTCCTCCAGGGCGATCAGCCGGCGCGAGGCGAGGTCGTCGGCGTCGGACTCCTCCTTGTTCTCGAACCAGCCCGGCAGCGTCCAGCCGTGGCCGAGGTCGATGTGCGCGATCGCGTGCGCCAGCGAGCAGCGCTGCACCACGGCGCTGGTGGTCTCCTCGAGCAGGATGAACTTGCGCTTCGGGCTCATCACCTCCGGGACGATCCCGTCGAGGTCGGCGGTGTAGACCCGCCACTCCGGGTAGCGCTCCGCCAGGTCGGCGGCCGGGTCGTACCTCAGCGTCGGTGCAGCTCCCGATCCACCTGCCATGCGACGAAGTCCTCCGTTTGCTCGCGAATCCGAGCCCACTGCTCGTCGGTCACCTGCGGCGGGCGCCGGAGTCGCAGCGAGTCGTCCTGGGAGTCCTGAGCATGACTGAGGGCACCGACACCCGCGGTCGGGTCGGGGGCAGGGCCGCCGGCGGCGATGGAGCGGAGGGTTCCGGGGCGCCAGTCCAGGGCACTTTCGATCTTGCCCTGGGTGCCCAGCTTGGGCCAGCGCTTGCCATTGAGGAAGTCACCGATGGTGCCGGGGTCGACCCCGGTGGCGGTCACCAGCTGGGTGTTGTTCCACTCCAGGTGAGCCATCCGCGCCGCGACCGCGTCGGCGGCGCGGCGCTGGTTCTTGGTCTGGGCCATGGGGTGTGCTCCTGCTGGTGGCTGGAGCACAGAGGGAACATCAGGTCGCACCCCCTTGTACACCGAGGTACTGCGCGGGGAACTCGCGGGAAGAACCTGCCAGGTGTTGCCATCCTCCGCTCCGCCCCCGGTCGACGGTTCCCAGATAGGCCCGTCGACCGGGACGATATCGAACGATTTCGCCCGAAAGTTCCCTGCTCTGGGGGCTCAGCCGGTGACGATGACCGGCAGCTTGGTGTGGTGGCCGATGCTCCGCAGCGTGCCGTCGTCCCAGGCGGCCCAGGCGCCGCTGAGGATCGAGACGATCGATCCGAGCAGGCCGCTGCCCTTGCAGGAGGCGAAGCCGCTGGCGTCGGTCACCGCGCGGCAGACCACGACGGACGGGTCCGACTGGGCCGGGCCGGGCGCCACGTTGTTGCCCGGGCCGAACAGCGTGAAGACCACCGGGACGCCGGCCATCGGGGCACCCACGAAGTTCTTCGCGTGCGTCGAGAGCGTCAGCGTGAGCTTGAGGCCCGGGCCGATCTTGGCGATCGTCGGGTCGGGGCTGAAGTACGGCGTGACCAGGGGCGTGGTCGCGGCGCTGGCCGAGGAGCCGGCGTACTCGCTGTTGCCCTGGTACGTCGCGGTGACGGCGACCGGGTCGTTCGAGGTGGCCACCGCGTCGAGGTTGATCACGCCGGCCGGGCTGAGCGCGACCGGGTTGCCGTCGGTGATGCCGGTGAACACCACGTCGCCGGACACCGGCTCGTCGTCCGGGCCGCGGACCACGACGTTGACGTAATAGGTCTCGCCCACGTGGTCGCCGTACGAGACCGAGAGCTTCAGCGTCGTCGGCTTGGGCTCGCCGGCGGCGTCGGCCACCGACGTCGCGGCGACGGGCGCGAGCAGCCCGAGAGCCAGCGAGAGGACGAGCAGGATCCGGCGCAGGCTCGGGATCGGGTGCAGCATCAAGGACGGTCCTTCCCCACAAGGATCCCCCGATCGCTGCGCAACGTACTGCAAGACTGACGAGTCTCGCTAGCGATCGGACTAGACACCCGCCGGTGTCAGTCCTGCACCGCGAGCCGGCAGGCGGCCTCCCCGTCCTCGTCGACGTGCGGCGGCCGGGCGACGCCGATCGTGAGCGCGACCCGCTGGCGTCCGGTCCCGTCGACCCGTACGTCGCGAGTGCGCGACCCGACCTGGTCGGAGGTGTTCTCGTCGGCGTACGCGGAGACCGTCACGGTCACGACGTCGTGCCGCTCCCCGCCGGTGACCAGGAGCCTGACGGCGACGGAGCGGGTCGAGGCGTCGTACGCGCAGCTCGGGCGCCCCTCGCTGCCATCCCACCCGACGCTGAGCCGCGCCGGGGGATCGTCGCCGGCCGCGAGCACCACGGCGCCCGCCCCGAGAGACGCGAGCACGACCGCGACAAGAACCACGAGGCGGCCGGGTGTCGTGCTCACGGCACGCAAGATACGCCTGCGGCCGATCGGGTACTGCGCCTCCGCAGGGAGGGAGATCCGCACATGAACACCATCGTGGTCGTCATCATCGTCATCGTCGTGATCGCCGTCGTCGCCGCTGCAGGCGCCTACGTCTACCGGAGGAGGCAGTCGTCCAGCCTCCAGGAGCGGTTCGGACCGGAGTACGAGCGCACCGTCAGGCAGGCCGGCCACCGCCGGTCGGCGGAGAAGGTGCTGCACGAGCGCGAGAAGCGCCGGTCCTCGTTCGACGTCACCCCGCTGTCCGAGCAGGCCGCCGCGGCGTACCGGAGCGAGTGGGCCGAGATCCAGCAGGGATTCGTCGACGAGCCCGCGGGCGCGGTACGCCGTGCGGACGTCCTGGTCGTGAGGATGATGCGCGACAGCGGCTACCCCGTCGACGACTTCGAACGCCGGGCCGACGACATCTCCGTCGACCACCCGGACGTCGCCCAGCACTACCGCGAGGCCCACGCGGTCGCGGTCAAGCAGGTCGCCGGCGAGGCCGACACCGAGCAGCTGCGCCAGGCCGTGACCTCGTACCGGGAGCTCGTCGCCGCGCTCCTGGACGACTCGTCCCCCGCCGACGGTCCATCGCCGACCTACGGCACGAGGAGGAGCGACGGCGACACCTGAGAGCGAGCCGCTCTTCCCACCGGAAGCCGCCGTGGACCTCCGGTCACGCTGGGAGGCGATCCAGCAGGGCTTCGTGGACGACCCGCGGGCCGCTGTCGGTGACGCCGACGCTCTCGTGCGCGACGTCCTGGACCGACTCGCCACGACCTTCGAGGACCAGCGCCAGGGGCTCGAGGACCAGTGGAACGACGGCGAGCCCGGCACCGAGGACCTCCGGTCGGCCCTGCAGCGCTACCGGGACTTCTTCGACCGGCTGGTCGCGCTGTAGCGAGTCCGCAAGGGAGCCGGTGACAGGAGTCGAACCCGCGACATCCTCATTACAAGATCGGCCAGGGGCTGCGGACGACGGTCAGGGCACTCTGTTCTGAGCGTGAATCGGGGTAGGGGGTGAGGGCTGTTCAGGGGCGGTCTGACGCGAACGGGGCACGTCGGGGGCACGGACGGGCCCTACCCGACCATGCGCAGAGTCTGTTGAGCGAGGCCGACCGTCAGAGTCTGTCCCCAGGTGAGGACGAGGCGGTCGTCCTCCATGCCGTCTCCGAACGCAACCAGGCCGTCGGACTCGATGTCGATGTTCAGGTCCGCGTCGCTGAGTTCGCCTTGGGTGAGTTCGGTGCCGGTTGCAGGCGAGGGCCAGGCCTCGCGGACGAACCACAGCAGGCGGCGTTCGTCAGGCGACGGCAGGACCAGATGGCTCTGCCGCTCGAGCCAGGCAGACCGGCACCAGCCGGTCGAGCCGGTGCCGGTCGCGACGATCAGGCCCGAGGAGGCCTGCCGCTCTCGAGTCCCCCCGGGCGGCCGGATCGCGTACCTGGCCGTCTGGTGCGTCGGCTGGCCGACGTACACCTCGTTGAGCGCGAGCAGCCGCTGCCCGTCGTCGGTGGTCGCAGCGACCATGGCGCGGTGCTCGGCGATCGACAGAGTGCGGAGCAACTCTGCGGCATCCGCGGCCTGATGCGCGACCAGGACGCCGGGGTTGCGGTGCGGCTCCGGGTCGATGCCGATGACGGGCTGGCCGTCGAGATACTTGGCGACGTTGGCGACCAACCCGTCCTGTCCAACGACCACGACGACGTCGTCTGGTGCGAACAGGAACCGGTCCAGGTCCGCTCGCTCCACCCGGCCGGATCGCCAGTCGACCGGAACCGACGCAGCGACGGCATCGAACGCACGCTGGTTGGCGTGGTGGCGTTCTTCGAGTTCCTCCATGCTTCGCCCGCGTGTGGAGAGGAAGAACGCGGCCTGCCCCTTGGTGCCGTGGCGCGCGACGAGCTCCTCGAGCTCCGTACGCCGGTGCACGATGACTGCGCGTGGTGGAAGCGTGCTCACGACTCCGCCGCCTCGCTGTTCGCTCCGAGCCGTGCGAGCACGGGTGCCAGGAGGTCCGGGGTCAGCACCAGACTGTTGATGCTGGGCAGGTTCGCCGCGAGCTCCTTGACCGCCAGGCCGAACAGGATCGCTTCGGGGACGTCGCGGTAGGCGGCGAGCCGGGCAGTCTCGGCATCACCCTCGGCAAGTCCGGTGACGCGCGTGCCTTCCGCCTGCGCTTCGGCGAGCCGTTGGGCGCGCTCGGCTTCGGCCTCGGTAGCAATACGGCCCGCCGCGGCGCTCTCTTCGGCCTCTCGGCGCGCGTTGGCGCCTCGCTGGGTGACCAGCTGCTCCTCACGGCGCGCCAGCTCGATCTGGGTCTGCAGCTCGTTCTCACCGATGGCGCGTACTCGCTCCACAGCCAGGGCGCGACGCTCGTAGGTCGCCTTGTCGGCGTCCTGCTGGACTTGCTCGCGCGTCGGCGTACGCAGCGCCTTCTCGACCTCTGGCTCGGGACGCAGTGCGACGACCCGGACACCGATGATGGCGATGCCGGTGTCGACCAGTCGCGCGTCGTGGGCCAGACCCTGGGTGATCGCATCCCGCACCGGGCCGACGCCGCCGGCCAGCGCCTGCGTCAAGTCGATGGTCGCGAGCATGTCCATCGCGTACTGCTGTGCCGTCTCGGTGAGCAGGCCGGCGACCTGGTCGAGCGGAGCGCTTCGCCACATCCCGTTCTCGGGGTCGATCGAGAAGTCGATGCGTGTGATTGCCAGCGAGGGATCGGTCATCCGGAAGGTCACCGTGGCCTGGACCGTCACGTCCTGGAAGTCGGAGGTGTGGGCGTGGAACAGCAACGGCAGCTCCCGATCGTCCATCGGCACTTCCGACAGCACGGCGCTGAGCGGACGGAACCAGAACGAAGCGCCGGTGCCTGCGTGCACCGCGCGGCCATTGCGAACGTGCTCGACGTGCATCGTCGTACTGCCACGCAGGTGCCGCACGAAGGGGTAGCGAGTGATGTCGGCCATGAGGGCCACCTCCAGTTATCGTCGTTATGACGATAAATCTAACGCCCTAGGTTCTTCTCGTCAAGTTGACGATAATGGCGTAGGCTGCGACCCATGAAGGACTACGACCCGTCCCGGTACCCGGCCGTCGCGGTGACCGTGGACCTCGTGGTCTTGACGATCCGCGATGACGAGCTGTGCGTGCTGCTCGTCCGGCGCGGCGAGGCGCCCTTCAAGGGGCAATGGGCACTTCCCGGAGGTTTCATCCAACCGGCCGAGGACCTCGATGAGGCGGCGGCCCGTGAACTGCACGAGGAGACCGGGCTCTCCCCTCAGGACGTATATGTCGAGCAGTTGGCGACCTACGGCGCCCCTCGCCGCGACCCGCGGATGCGGGTGGTCAGCGTCGCCTACCTCGCGCTGGCTCCAGACCTCCCGGCTCCGCAGTCAGGTTCCGACGCGGCGGACGCACGATGGACGCCCGTTGCGTCGCTACTCGGGCGCAACAGACGGCTCGCCTTCGATCACGAGCTGATCCTCAACGACGGCCTCGAGCGAGCGCGGTCGAAAATCGAGTACACCTCGCTGGCCGCAGCCTTCTGCAGCGCCGAGTTCACCGTTGCGGAGCTGCGCCGGGTCTACGAGATCGTCTGGGGAATCACCATCGACGCACGCAACTTCCACCGCAAGGCGACGAAGACGATCGGCTTCCTCGAGCCGACCGGCATGACGACGACTCGCGACGGAGGCCGACCCGCACAGCTGTACCGACGGGGCTCAGCGGAGCTCCTCTCTCCCCCGCTCGTCCGGCCGGCCGACCACGCGCACCAGACCAATGACCAACCAGGAGCGTGACGTGGAAGCAGAGACAGTGACGCTGTGGCGCCCAACCGGTCCAGAGGAGCTCGCACTGGTCGAAGCCTCCGGCTGGCGCAAATGGCCAGCGCGGCTGCCTGACCAACCGATCCTCTACCCCGTCCTCAACGAGGACTACGCGATCCGGATCGCGCGCGATTGGAACGTCAAGGCATGCGGCGTCGGCTACGTGACGCGCTTCGAGGTGGAGAAGAGCTACCTGGACCAACACGAGGTCCACCAGGTCGGCGTCGAAACGATCCTGGAGTACTGGATCCCCGCCGAGGAACTAGACGCCTTCAACGCGCACATCGTCGGCACGATCGAAGTCATCGCCGAGTACAACTAGGGAGTCTGCCCCGGCCAAGCACCAGAGCGGCTAAGGCGGCGAAGTGCAGCGCATTCCTGAGCGCGCAGAGACAGCTGTTTTCACCGATGGTCCACGAGGTGTGTCCTCTTCGAGTTCAGACTCAGAGTTGAGGAACCCCGGACAGATCCTCTACTCGGCCCTCCGGTCGTGGACGACCAGATCATCACGGTGGAGTTCGATGAAGTCAGCCTCATCGAAGGCTGCTACGACCGCGTCCAGGGCGCGGGCGAACAGGTCGAGGAGCGCGTTGTTCGTGATGTTCCCGGTGGCGACGACGAGCAGCCTGGCGGGACGCCCCGCCAGCAGGTGACTGTCGCGGAAGTCGCTGTCCTTGGTGACGACCACGCGGCCTTCTGCGTCGGCCAACTCCGCGATCTCGCGGTCGGTGGTCCGGTTCCCGCGCGGGAGCTCGCTGGTGTGGATCGCGTCGTGGCCAGCCTCAGCCAAGAACGCAGCGACGCGCGCGGGCAGCTGCGCGTCGACGAGGAACTTCACGCGCCGAGCTGGACCGGGTGTCCGCCGGCGGCGAGGGCGCCGAACTCGAGCGCTGCGAGCAGGTCATCGCGCTCGAGTTCCGGGTAGTCCGCGAGCACCTCGTCGATGGTCATGCCCGACGACAACAGCTCCAGCAGCATCTGCACCGGATAGCGCAGCCCGCGCACGGTCGGCTGGCCGTGGCAGATCTCGGGATCGGTGGTGATCCGGTCCAGTCGGGACATGCGCCAAGGGTACGCGCACGGTCCCGTCTCACGGCCTGAGATTTCCGGCGACCTTGTTCCGCGAATTTTCGCGGTACAGGGCGGGACCCCGCGGTACGGGTCGGCGTCCTCGGTTGCTGGTGGGACGGTTCTGGCTCGCCCGACCGGAAACGAGCGGATGCGAAGGGGGTTGTTGCGTGGCACCGTCAGTTCATGGCGGCTCGGGCCGCCGGCGCACGGACACTCGGGAGCTGTGATGGAACGACTGATGACGATCGAGGAAGTGGCCGAGTACCTGCGGGTGCCGGTGCTGACGATCCGGTGGCTGCGCCAGGACGGCCGCTTCGCACCCGCGGTCAAGGTCGGCCGACGGCTGCTGTGGGAGGAAACGGCCGTCAACGCCTGGGTCGAGCAGAACCGCGAGCACGCGTCCTGATGAGCATCCAGCGCTACACGACCGGCTCCGGCAGCGTCCGCTACCGCGCACGCATCAAGTTCCACAGCCGCGAGGTCGCCACGCGGGTCTTCGAGCGGCGCCGGGATGCCGAGGCATGGGAGCGGGAGCAGAAGCGCCGTCTACACCTCGGCGAGTGGTTCGACCCGCGCCGTGGGCGGGTGCCGCTCGAAGAGGTCGCCGAGGAATGGCTGGCGGCGCGCAGTGCGGTCAAGCGTCGTACGCGGGAGACCGACGAGTCGACCTGGCGGCTTCACGTCGAGCCGCGGTTCGGCGACCGGCCGGTCGCGTCGATCACGACGGCCGAGGTCGAGCAATGGGTCGGTTCGCTCGTCCGCCGGGCACTCCGCGTCGAGCGTCAACCGCTATCTGGCGACGCTGCGCTCGGTGCTCAACCACGCCGTACGGGACAGCCGCATCACCGTGAACCCTGCCGCGTTCGTACGGCCGCCCCCTGATCGACCAGAACCTCTGGGACGCGGCGAAAAGGATCGACGCGGCCGGCAAAAGCGGGGCACGTCGGGGGCACGCACCAAAGATGCCGGTGGCGCGGCGAACGACCGCGAAGAGCGAAACAGCCGCCTGACCAGCGACTTCACCTCAGAGCCGGTGACAGGAGTCGAACCCGCGACATCCTCATTACAAGTGAGGCGCTCTACCAACTGAGCTACACCGGCGCGCGGGGAGGCGAGCCCGCCCCGGCGGGCCCGATGCTACCGGCCCGAACACCGCGAACCTGCTGCGGGACAAACTGGACATCGGCGATGATGTCCGGCGTGGACCACCTGCTGCACGAGCCGCATCACGACGGCTCCCCGCTCTACCTCAAGCAGGAGACCGCGCGTCTCGGCGACGAGGTGCCGATCCGGGTGCGCACCAGCGAGCACGATCCCGTCGAGGCGATCTGGGTGCGCACCGTCGAGGACGGCGAGCCGTTCTTCACCTCTTGCACCGTGGACCGGGTGGACGGGGACGCGGTCTGGTGGGCCGGGCACGTGCACGTGCGCAACCCGGTGCAGCGCTACCGCTTCCTCGTCGAGACCGAGGACGGCCGGGTCCGCTGGCTCAACGCGGCCGGCGTCTTCGACCGCGACGTCACCGATGCCGACGACTTCCGCGTCTCCGTGTACGACGCCGCGCCGGACTGGGGCCGGGACGCGATCGTCTACCAGATCTTCCCGGACCGGTTCGCCCGCTCGGCGGCCGCCGACACCCGGCCGATCCCGGACTGGGCGGTCCCCGCGCAGTGGGACGACGACCCGATCCACGTCGGCCCGCACACGCCGCTGCAGTTCTACGGCGGCGACCTGGACGGGATCACCGAGCGACTCGACCACGTCACCGCGCTCGGCTTCGACACCATCTACCTGACGCCGGTGTTCCCGGCCGAGTCCAACCACCGCTACAACGCGAGCACCTTCGACGAGGTGGACCCGCTGCTCGGCGGCGACAAGGCCTACCGGCGGCTGATCGACGAGGCGCACACCCGCGGCCTGCGCGTGCTCGGCGACCTGACCAGCAACCACACCGGCGACACCCACGAGTGGTTCCTGCGGGCCCGCGCCGACAAGCGGTCCAAGGAGCGCCGCTTCTACTACTTCGCCCCCGACGGCAGCTACGAGGGCTGGAAGGGCTACGACACCCTGCCCAAGCTCGACCACACCTCGCGCGAGCTGGGCAGCCGGTTCCGCGCGGTGGTGCAGCGCTGGCTCGAGTTCGGCATCGACGGCTGGCGCATCGACGTCGCGAACATGACCGGCCGGCACGCCGAGGTCGACATCGCCCACCAGGTCGCGCGCGAGATCCGGGCCGCGGCCACCGAGGTCCGCCCGGACGCCCTGGTCCTGGCCGAGCACGGCCACGACGCGACCGGCGACCTCGACGGCGACGGCTGGCACGGGACGATGAACTACTACGGCTTCTCCTTCCCGGTCTGGGAGTGGCTGCGCGACCCGCGCCGCGAGGTGCCCAGCTTCGGACTGCCCGTCGACGTCCCGCGTCGCGGCGGGGTCGAGGCGGTGACCGCGATGCGCGCGTTCACCGCGAGCTTCGGCTGGCGCTCGGTCTCGGCCAGCTGGAACATCCTCGGCTCGCACGACTCCCCCCGGATCCGCACCACCACCGGCTCGGCCGACCTGCACCACCTGGCCGTGGTGCTGCAATTCACGCTGCCCGGCGTGCCGATGGTCTTCGCCGGCGACGAGCTCGGCTTCGAGGGCACCGACGGGGAGGACTCGCGCCGGACGATGCCCTGGGACTCGCACGAGTCCTGGGAGCTGCGCACGGCCGCGGTCTACGCCCGGCTCGCGGGCCTTCGTCGTACGCACCCGGCGCTGCGGCGAGGCAGCCTGCGCTGGGTGCGGATCGGCCACGACGACATCGCGTTCCTGCGCGAGCACCCGCGCGAGACGCTGCTGGTCAGCGTCACCCGCGACGGCGTCACCGGCGAGCTGCCGGGAGTCACCTACGTCGAGCAGCTGTACGGCGTGGGCAACGGCCGCGGTCCGCGCGCGTCGATCTGGCGGGTCGAGCTCTAGCCCGACCTAGTGGGTGCGGCTCTCGCCGGACTGCCAGGCGTCCTCGTCGGCGGTGCGGCTGGTGACCGCCTTGGGCAGCTTTCCGTCGGCGAGCTGACGGACCGAGACCTTCTCGAAGACGTCGCGCAGCGCCTGCCGGCCGGCGATCCAGACGTGCTGCAGCACGGCGGCCTGGGCGTTGTACTCGACCGACTCGGGGCGCATCCCGTAGACCGAGACCAGCGGGCCGTCGACCGCGCGGATGACGTCGGCGACCGAGACCTCGTCGGCGTCCTTGCTCAGCCGCCAGCCACCGGACTGGCCGCGCTGGGCGATCACCATGCCGGCCCGGCGGAGGTCGGCGAGGATGGCCTGCAGGAAGCCGTGCGGGATGTCCTGCAGCCGGCCCAGCTCCTCGGCGCTGACCGGGCCGCCGTCGTCCCGGCGGGCGATCTCGATCAGGGCCCGCAGGGCGTAGTCGGACTTGGCGGTGACGCGCATGGCACCAAGTCTCTCAGAACAGTCGCCGAGGGGTGGATTGCCACTCAGTCCGGCACGGCACCGGTTGTCGCGGAGAGGTCGAGGGCGACGTACGGGTCGACGGTCACGGTGCCGTGCGTGGAGACCCGCACCGGCTGGATCCCGACCGGCCGCCCCTCGGCGTAGGTGAGGAAGGTGAACTCGGCCTCGCGGCGCAGCTGGCCGACCGCGGCGACCGCGAACGCGGCGCCGCCGGTGGTGCCGTTGGTGTAGGTGTAGCCGGCCCTGCCGTTGGTCCCGACCACGCGTTCCGGCCCCACCTGGACGTGCAGGTGCCCGGCCACGACGAGGTCGACGCAGCCGCGCTCGAGCGCGGTCCGGCCCATGTTCGCGTCGTGCACGACGAGGGTCGCGACTCGCTCGCCCTTCTCGTCGAGGTCGCACACCTCGTCGGCGGTGGTGGCCGTCTCCTCCTCCAGCGTCGGCCCCTTCACCGGGATGAACGCGCCCAGCCCGCTGGACCGCGGGTCGTCGACGCCGTAGAAGCGCACCCCGAACTTCTCGGCCGCCTTGTGGTCAAGATGGGTCCAGCCGCGCTTCGCCAGGTAGCCGCTGACGAACTTCCCGTGGTCGTGGTTGCCGGAGATCGCGAGGTGGTCGTCGTAGGAGTCGAAGGTCTCGTCGAGCGACTCCAGGCTGAACGCCTCCCAGGACTGCCCGGCCGAGGTGTCGTCGCCGGCGTCGACGACCGCGGTGGCGCCGGCCTGCTCGGCGACCGCGCGCACCACCGCGTCCATGCCGATGTTGTCGTGGCGGTCGCTGACCAGCACCGCGACCGTCTGGCCTTCCTCGGGCTGGTGCAGCTGCGCCGCCGTCGTCGGGGCCAGGTCGACCAGCCGCTCGTAGAAGGCCTTGCTGCGGTCGTAGTAGCCGAACGCGTCGGAGATGAGCCGCTTGGTGTCCTGGGTGAAGATCGCGTTCTGCACCTGCACCCGGCGCAGCTCCGGTGGCACGGTCAGCTCGGGCACGGCCTCGGGCAGGCCGACCCAGGTGCCGGCCTTGAAGTGCGGCGGCGACGAGCGCCACGGCTGCCAGACCAGCAGGCCGGCCACGAGCACCACCGCGGTGCCCGTCGCGACCACCTGCCGGGAGGGCCGGTGGAACAGCTCGTGGCGGCGGCGCGCGCCGAGCAGCTCCCAGCCCGCCACCGGGATCGCAGCCAGCAGGGCGGCCCGCAGCGCGGCGGCGAGCGCCAGCGACTTGACCTCGCGGGTGACCGCGCGCACCTCCGCCTCGGGACGGTTGGCGATCAGCGCGTACCGCTGCACCAGCTCGTCGGTGCTCTGCGCGGTGGTCTTGCCGATCGCGATCCGGACGCCGACCCGGCCGTTGCTGGGCATCCGCAGGTCGGGCAGGTACGGGCCGGTCTCGAGCCGCACCTCGCCGTCGAACGTCGGGCTGACCACCGACTCGTGGCCGGCGACGACCATCTCCGTGTCGGAGTGCAGGAACAGCGCGAACCAGAGCGGTACGGCTAGGACGACCCAGGCTCCGAGGAGTCCCAGTCGCCGGCGCATGATGCTCCCCAGGCTACTGGCGCCGTTGCGAGATCGCGTAGAGGGCGATGGACGCGGCCACCCCGGCGTTCAGCGACTCCAGCGAGGAGGCCATCGGGATCGAGACCAGCTGGTCGCAGGTCTCCGCGACCAGCCGGGACAGGCCCTCGCCCTCGGAGCCGACCACGACCACGAGCGGCCCGTCGGCCAGGTCCAGGTCGGGCAGCGAGACCTCGCCGTCGGCGGCCAGGCCGACGACCATGCAGCCGGCCTCCTGGTAGGCCTTCAGCTGGCGGGTCAGGTTCACCGCCTGCGCGACCGGTACCCGGGCCGCCGCACCCGCGGAGGTCTTCCACGCCGAGGCGGTCATGCCGGCCGCGCGCCGCTCGGGCACGACCACGCCGTGCGCACCGAAGCCCGAGGCCGAGCGCACCACGGCGCCGAGGTTGCGCGGGTCGGTCACCGAGTCCAGCGCGACGATCAACGGCGGCTCGCCGAGCTCGGCGGCCCGGTCCAGCAGGTCGTCGGGGTGGGCGTACTCGTAGGCGGGCACGCGCGCGGCCAGGCCCTGGTGCACGGCACCGCCGGTCATCCGGTCGAGCTCGACCCGGGGCACCTCCATCAGCGAGACGCCGCGTTCCGCCGCCGCCGCGAACGCCTCCCGCAGGCGGCCGTCGCGCTCGGCTCCCTCGGCGACGTACAGGGTGTTGACCGGGACCCCGGCACGCAGCGCCTCGACCACCGAGTTGCGCCCGGCGATCCACTCCGCGTCGCCGGTCTTGACGCTGCGGCGCGGACGCGCGGCGCCCTTCTTGGCCGCGGCCTTCTCGGCGCGCTTCTTGGACTTGTAGGCCTGGTGGTACGGGCGCTCCGAGGCCTTCGGCGTCGGGCCCTTGCCCTCCAGGCCGCGGCGCACCCGGCCTCCGGAGCCGGCGGTGGGGTTGCCCTTGCCCGTCTTCTTGATCGCGCCGCGGCGCTGCGAGTTGCCAGCCATCAGATGCTCCACCTCGGGCCCTCGGGAGTGTCCTCGATCTCGATGCCGGCCTCCGCGATGCGGTCGCGGATCGCGTCCGCGGCGGCGAAGTCCTTGGCCGCGCGGGCGGCCTGGCGCTGGTCGAGCAGCGCCCGGACCAGCACGTCGACGGCGTTGCTCAGGCCCTCGGCCGCACCGCTGCCGGCGGCCCAGTGCGGGTCGGCCGGGTCGAGGCCGAGCACCGCGAGCATCCGGCGCACGTTCGAGGCCGTCACCACCGCTCCGACGTCGCCCTCGGCGAGCTGCTTGTTGCCCTCGCGGACGGCGTTGTGGATCGCGGCCATCGCGGCGGGCGTGCCGAGGTCGTCGTCCATCGCCTCGGCGAACTCGGCCGGCAGCTCCCCGGACTCGGCGAAGCCACCGGCCCGCTCCAGGAAGTTCTCGATGCGCCGGTACGACGTCGCCGCCTCGCCGAGCGCTTCGAAGGAGAACTCGACGGTGGACCGGTAGTGCGCGGCCACCATGTAGTAGCGCAGCTCGACGGGCCGGACCTGCTTGAGCACCTCGGGCACCACCAGCGAGTTCCCCAGCGACTTGCTCATCTTCTCGCCCGAGGTGGTGATCCAGGCGTTGTGCATCCAGTACGACGCGAACGGGTGCCCCGCCGCGCGCGACTGGGCCTGCTCGTTCTCGTGGTGCGGGAAGCGCAGGTCGACGCCACCGCCGTGGATGTCGAAGGCCTCGCCCAGGTACTTGCCCGCCATCGCCGAGCACTCGATGTGCCAGCCCGGGCGGCCTCGGCCCCACGGGCTCGGCCAGCTCGCCGTCGCGGGCTCGGACTCGGGCTTCCAGCCCTTCCAGAGCGCGAAGTCGCGGGGGTCCTTCTTGCCGCGCGGGTCGGCGTCGGCGGCCGCCTCCATGTCGTCGACGTTCTGGTGGGTCAGCTCGCCGTACGACGGCCACGACCGCACGTCGAAGTAGACGTCGCCGGAGCCGTCCCCGGCAGGGTAGGCATGGCCGCGCTCGATCAGGGCCTCGATGAGCTCGACCATCTCCGGGACGTGCCCGGTGGCGGCCGGCTCGTACGTCGGCGGCAGCACGTTGAGGGCGTCGTACGCCTTGTCCAGCTCACGCTTCATGTCGTAGGCCAGGTTGAACCAGGGACGGTTCTGCGCCGCGGACTTGAGGAGGATCTTGTCGTCGATGTCGGTGATGTTGCGGATGAACGTCACCTTCTCGCCGCGGGCGAGGAGCCAGCGGCGGAGCACGTCGAAGTTGACCGCCGAGCGGACGTGGCCGACGTGCGGCTCGCTCTGCACGGTCAGACCGCAGACGTAGATGCCGACCTCGCCCTCGCGCAGGGGCTGGAAGTCGCGCACCTCGCCGGTCGCGGTGTCGTAGAGCCTCAGAGTCACCGGAGGAGTCTATGGCGTCGACGCACCTGTGAAAATTGTCCGCTTCTGTGACTGGTGGGGTTACCGTACTCGGGTGCGCTTCCCCGCCCTCCGTCCCCGCATCGCCGCCCTCGTCTGGCACCCGCGGGTCGTCGTCTCGCTGGTCGCCCTGGTCGCGCTGGTGGTGCCGCTGGGCTTCCTCGCCGCGGGGCGTCGCGACCACCCCGAGACGCTCCGGCTGACCGCGGTGACCCCCGGAGTGCACACCTGGACCGGGTTCGACACCGACGCCGACCTGCGCCGCGGCCGATTCGCCGGGACCACGGCCTCCGCCGGCTCGCTGGTGCTCGCAGGCCGGCTCGGCACCCGCGTCTACGCCGGGCGCACCTACCAGGTCGGGTCGTGGTCCTCACCCTGGGTGAGCGGACCGTCGTTCTCGCAGCTGATCGGCTCGTGGAACGCGACCACGCCCGCCGGCACCTGGGTGCAGCTGCTCGCGCAGGTGCGCGACACGGCCGGGCGGTCCAGCGGCTGGAAGGACCTGGGCCGCTGGTCGCTCTCCGACAGCGGGTTCCGACGGCGCAGCGCGGGCACACAGGCGGACGCGGTCGCGGCGGTCTCCACCGACACCCTGGTCGCTCGCCGGGGCGTGACGCTGACCGCCTACCGGCTGACGGTCCGGCTGATGCGGCTGCCCGGGAGGACCGGTCCGGCGCTGCGCTCGGTGGGCGCCGTCGGCTCGCGGATGCCGATCGGCACGCCCGCGACGTCGGCGCCGGTGCAGCGCTCGGCGATCACGCTGCCGGTGCCGTCGTACTCGCAGATGACGCACCGCGGCCAGAACCCCGAGTACGGCGGCGGGGGCGAAGCCTGGTGCTCGCCGACCTCGCTGGCGATGATCCTGGGCTACTACGGCCGGCTGCCGTCGCCGTCGCAGTACGCCTGGGCACCGTACCAGCAGGCGTGGGTGAACCAGCTGGCCCGGGAGACCTACGACTACGCGTACGCCGGCGCGGGCAACTGGCCCTTCAACACCGCCGTCGGCGCCCGCCGGGCCGGCGAGGGCTTCGTCACCCGGCTGCCCAGCCTGCGTGCGGCCGAGCGGTTCGTGCGTGCGGGCATCCCGCTGGCGATCTCGGTCCGGTTCGGCCGCGGCCAGCTGGCCGGCGCCCCGATCTCCGCGACCCCCGGGCACCTGCTCGTCCTGGTCGGGTTCACCGCCACCGGCCGCCCGGTCGTCAACGACCCCGCCGCGAGCACCGACGCCGGCGTCCGGCGCAGCTACGACCGGGCCCAGCTCGAGCAGGCCTGGCAGCGTTCGGGGGGCACCACCTACGTCGTCCGCGACCTCCGCCACCCGCTCCCGCCCCGCCCGGCGGGCCAGCGGGCCTGGTGACGCTAGGCCGTGTAGCCCCCGTCGACGTCCAGCTTCTGGCCCGAGACGAAGCCGGCGCGGTCGGAGGCGAGGAAGCAGACGGCCTCGGCGATGTCGACGGCCTGGCCGAAGCGGCGCAGCGGGATGTTCCCCCGGGTGATCTCGAGGGCGCGCTCGTCGAGCTCGCCGGAGGAGATCAGGGTGTCGGCCATCCCGTCGGTGAGCATCCCGGGACCGACCGCGTTCACCCGCACCCCGAAGCGGCCTTCCTCGACGGCGAGCCCGCGCACCAGCGCCTCGACGGCCGCCTTGGGCGCCGAGGACAGGCCGTCGCGGACCGGGAAGCGCGCGGTGGCGGCGGTGGTGACCGCGACGATGCTCCCCTGGCTCTCCCGCAGGGCCGGCAGGCTGGCGTGCGCGATCCTGAAGAAGGCGCCGGCGTCCCCCGCCAGCTGCTCCTCCAGCGACGACGGCGAGACCCGGCTGAGGTGCTGCATCGGGACGTGCGGCCCGGCGGCGTACACGAGGGTGTGCAGCCCGCCGTACGACGCGACGACCCGTTCCACGACCTCGGCGCACGAGGCGTCGTCACCGGTGTCCAGCGCCAGCGCCTCGCCGCGGACGCCGTACGCGACCGCCTCGTCGACGGCCTGGCGGGCCTTGGCCGCGCTCGACCGGTAGGAGGCGACGACCGCGCTGCCCCGCTCGCCGAGCATCCGCACGATCGCCCGGCCGATGCCGCCGCTGCCGCCGACCACCAGAGCCGCGCCGCTGCGGCCGGAGAAGTCACTCATGCGCGCAGCGTAGGGCTTAGCGGGCGTCGAACTGGATCGAGTGCCAGCCGGTGGCGCCGTTCGGGATGACGTCGGTCTGGACCGCGGTCTGGGTGTAGCCGCTCTTGTCGGTGGCCCGGACCACGAGCGTGTGCGGACCCGGATCGATGTCCACGTCCCCGGTCCACTGCACCCAGGTGTCCAGGCTCGGGACCATGCCGAGCTTCGCGGTCTGCCAAGGCCCTCCGTCGAGCTGGTACTCGACCTTCTCGATGCCGGTGTGCTGGGCCCAGGCCACCCCGCCGACTCCGACCATGCCGGCATCCACGTCGCTGCCGTCGCGGGGCACGTCGATCCGCGACTGGGTCTTGACCGGGCCGTGCTCGGACCAGCCGCGCTTGGTCCAGTAGGCGTCGATCTCGCTGAACCGGGAGACCTCCAGGTCGACCAGCCACTTGGTCGCCGAGACGTAGCCGTACAGCCCGGGCACCACCATCCGGACGGGGAACCCGTGCTCGATGGGCAGCGGGTCGCCGTTCATCTCCAGCGCCAGCATCGCGTTGCGGTCGTCGGTCAGCGCCGCCAGCGGGGTCCCGCAGGTCCAGCCGTCCTGCGAGGTCTGCAGCACCGCGTCCGCGCCGGCCAGCGGCTTGGCCTCGGCGAGCACCTCGCGGATCAGCACGCCGGCCCACCAGGCGTTGCCGATCAGGTCGCCGCCGACCTCGTTCGAGACGCAGCACAGCGTCACCCAGGCGCCGGTCTGCTTGCGCTTGACCAGGTTGTCGTAGGTCAGCACCAGCTCGTTCTCGACCAGGCCGTGCACCCGCAGCTTCCACTCGCTGGGGCGGATCAGCGGCGGCGCGAAGACGGTGTCGATCTCGTAGAAGTCGTCGTTCGGCGTCCGCCACGGCGGCAGGCCGTCGACCTTCACGTTCGCCCCGGCCGGGACCGCGCCGCGCTGGCCGGAGAGCCGGACCAGGTCGCGTGCCTGCTCGACGTCGCGACGGCGCTGGTTGCTGATCCGGCCGACGATGCCGGCACCGGCGACCGCGACCACGACGCCGCCGGCGCGCAGCAGGAAGTCGCGGCGGGCCAGGCCGTCGGAGGTGTCCGGGGCGAGCAGCGGCGCGGTCAGGAACCGGTTGACCACCACCCAGGTGATGAAGCCGACCGCGACCGCGAACGTCGAGCCGATGGTGGAGTCGTCGAGCCGTCGCACGGAGAGCAGCCCGATCACCGCGAGCACGACGTAGACGAGGTCCGCGACCAGGGGGCGGCGCCGCGCGAGGACCCCGGTCCAGGCGCACAGGGCGAGCAGCACGACCAGCGTGCCGGCGATGAGCAGCGGCTTGTCGTGGTCGCCGACGCGCTGGATCAGCCAGTGCGCGACCGGCCCGGGGGTCAGGTCGCGGACGGCGCTGGCGACTGCCTCGACGGGCGGGTTGTCGGCACGCAGCAACCAGGCCGTCGCCTGGCTGGTGACGATGCCGGCCGCACCGGTGAGGGCACCGGCCAGCGCGAGTGAGGGCGTCCGAGGCACCCCTCCATCGTGTCCTATCCGGCAACGTCGCGTCCCGGAAGAGGATGACGGCTCGGTGACGTGCCGGCGACGCACCCGGCATGATCGGGCGCATGGATCTGCGCATCGGCATCGGCACCGACGTCCACCGGCTCGCGGCGGGGCGCCCGATGCGGATCGCCGGCCTGGACTGGCCCGACGACGTCGGACCCGAGGGCCACTCCGACGGGGACGTCGTGCTGCACGCGATCTGCGACGCGCTGCTCTCCGCGGCGGCGCTCGGCGACCTCGGCTCCAACTTCGGGACCTCGGACCCCCAGTGGGACGGCGCTCCCAGCGACGACCTGCTCGCCGAGACGCTGCGCCGGCTGGAGAAGGCCGGCTGGCGGGTCGGGAACGTGGCGGTCCAGCTGGTCGGCAACCGGCCCCGGATCGGCGAGCGCCGGGCCGAGGCGGAGGCCACCATCGGCGCGCGGCACGGGATCGACGTGTCCTTCACCGCGACGACCACCGACGGGCTCGGCCTGACCGGCCGCGGCGAGGGCATCGCGGCGATCGCGACGGCGCTGGTCGTGCGAGGCGCCGCAAGTACCTGAGACACGGTGTGTCAGATACTTCACAAACGCACGCCGTCCGGCGGGTGAGCGTGCACACTCAGAAGCCATGAAGACCTTCGACGGCCTGAGCCTCGACGTCCGCACCTCCGGGCCGCAGGACGCCCCGCTGACGGTGCTGCTGGCGCACTGCTGGACGCTGAACCAGGCCGACTGGAGCTACCAGGTCCGCGACCTGCAGCGCGAGTTCGGGCACGGCATCCGGATCGTCACCTGGGACCACCGCGGCCACGGCGCCTCGCAGGAGTCGCCCAAGGCGGACTGCACCGTCGCCAACCTGGCCCGGGACATGGCCGACGTCATCGAGCAGCACGCCGCCCCCGGACCGCTGGTGCTGGCCGGCCACTCCATCGGCGGGATGACGATCATGGCGCTGGCCGAGCAGCGCCCGGAGATCTTCGAGCGCGTCGTCGGCGTCGCGCTGGTGGCGACCTCCTCGGGCCGGCTGGACACGGTCACGCTGGGCCTGCCGGAGATGGGCCCGTTCCTGCGCCGGCAGATCCCGCGGGTGCTGGCCTTCCGGTCCCGGACCCTGACCAAGCGCGCCCGCCGTCGCGCGCCGATCATCGAGCGCCGGATCGTGCGGAACTTCCTCTTCGGCCGCCCGATGCGCCTGGTGGACGCGGCCCTGACGGTCGAGGGCATCATCAACTCCCCCGCGGCCACGATGGTCGGCTTCTACGAGAACTGCATGGAGCACGAGCGCACCGCGGCGCTCAAGGTGCTCGACGGCATCCCCACCCAGGTGCTCGTCGGCACCCGCGACGTGCTCACCCCGCCCGAGCACGCGCGCCGGATCGCCGACGCCGTCGAGGGTGCCGTGCTCACCGTCATCCCCGAGGCCGGGCACATGCTGCCGCTGGAGCGCGACGAGATCGTCTCGGCCACCCTGGTCCGCCTGGTCCGCCCGCACCTGTGATCCTGGACGGCGTGAACGCCGCGATCGTCCTGCTCGCCGCCGGCGCCGGCCGCCGGGTCGGTGCCGAGACCAACAAGGTGCTGCTGCCGCTCGACGGCGTGCCGGTGCTGGTGCACAGCGTGCGTACGGCGCTCGCGGTGCCGGGCGTGCACCGGATCGTGGTGGTGGTCCGGCCCGAGGACCGCGACGAGGTCGCCGCCGCGCTCGCGCCGCACCTGGGCAGCCACGACGTCTGGCTCATCGACGGCGGCGCCGAGCGGCACGACTCCGAGGACAACGCCCTGCAGGCGCTGCGCGGTGACATCGAGTCCGGCGAGATCGCGGTCGTCGCCATCCACGACGCCGCCCGCCCGCTGGCCAGCAGCGCGCTCTTCGAGCAGGCACTCGCGGTCGCGGGCCGTGACGGCGGCGCGGTCCCGGTGGTGCCGGCCTCGGGGCTCTCCCGTCGCGACGGCTCGGCGGCGCCCGGCGACCTGGTCGCGGTGCAGACCCCGCAGGCCTTCGCGGCCGGCCCCCTCCTGCACGCGTACGACGCCGCCCGCGACGTCTCGTTCGCCGGGACGGACACCGCCTCGTTCCTGGAGCGCTTCACCGACGCGACCATCACGGCGATCGCCGGCGAGGCCGCGAACATCAAGGTGACCTATCCCGAGGACCTGGCGCTGGCTGAGAACCTCATCCGGACTGCGACCGGCTGAGCGCCTCCAGCACGGCCAGCTCCTCGAGGTCGTGGACCCGCCGCGCCAGCGCCGGTGCCTCGAGCCACTCGATCTCGGCGCGGGTGGCCAGATCGCCTACCAGGACAGGGAATTCTCCCGCGTCGAGGACTTCGAGCCCGGCGAGGACGGGGCCCGGGACGACCACCGGCGAGACCACCGTGCGCAGCCCGGCCCGGTCCACGGTCTCCCCGAGCCGGTCACCGGTGCGCCCCTTGATCGTGTCGGTCACCTCGCGGAACGCGACGACCACGCGGCCGGTCTCGCGGGCACGGGCGGCGGCCTCCGCGAGGAAGCCCGCCGGCGTCAGCGGGCAGAGCGGGTCGTGCAGCAGCAGGTCGCGCCCGGACCGTCGTACGGCGTCGAACGGGACCGAGGCGTCGTACAGCTGGCAGCCGGCCTCGCCCACCGCCCAGGACGCCGCGGCCACCAGGGACTCCCCGTGCACCAGCGCGAACGGCAGCGAGCCGCGGCCCTCGACGGGCACCCAGGCCAGCGGGGGATCCTGCTCCTCGTCGAACACGCGCCCAGCAAAGCAGAACGCCCCCGACCGCGAAGGTCGGGGGCGTTCACGTGTTGCTTCAGAACCTGAGTGCCTCAGGTGCGTGGCTGGCAAGGCGGAGGAGGGAAGGCGTCCTTCAGCGGAGCGGGACGTCGACCGACGACAACGCGGCCAGGCGCGTGCCTGAGGTGCTCAGGAGGCCAGGACCTCGTCGAGGATGGCTTCCGCCTTGTCCTCGTTGGTGTGCTCGGCCAGGGCCAGCTCGGAGACGAGGATCTGGCGCGCCTTGGCCAGCATCCGCTTCTCACCGGCCGAGAGGCCACGGTCACGCTCGCGGCGCCACAGGTCGCGGACGACCTCGGCCACCTTCATCACGTCACCGGAGTGGAGCTTCTCGAGGTTCGCCTTGTAACGGCGCGACCAGTTGGTCGGCTCGTCGGGAACGATCGCCCGGAGAACGTCGAAGACCCGGTCCAGGCCTTCCTTGTCGACCACGTCGCGGACCCCGACCAGGTCGAGGTTGCACGCCGGAACCCGCACGACCAGGTCCTGCTGAGCCACGATGCGGAGGACCAGGTACTGCTTCTCCTCGCCCTTGATGGTCCGCATCTCGATGTCCTCGATGACAGCGGCCCCGTGATTTGGATAAACAACCGTTTCGCCGACGGTGAAAGTCATGTGCAAAGAACCCCTTTCGAGTGACTAGTCTAACACGTCGTTCCGCGCGCCGATTTCGCGTTTGCGCAGGTCAGGGCACTAGTGAAGGCTTGACAGAACCCTCGTCCATATGCGTCCTGATGCGTCTCGATGTTCGCCGTACCGCGTCGATTCCTCCCCCGCCGGCGTCCGCAATGGGTAGGTTTCGCCCATGAGCGACGCGGTGACGACCCGCCGTACCGGCCGGGGCCTGCTGCTGGCGCGCAGCGCGCACCCCAAGCAGGCGCTGTTCTTCGCGGCTCTCGTCGGCGTCCTCGCGGCCGCTGACGGGCGGGCCACCCGGGAGTGCCTGGTCGCCGCCGGCGCCGTGCTCGCCGTGCAGCTCTCGCTGGGCCTGGACAACGACCTCGCCGACGCCCAGCACGACTACCGCGCACAGACCCCGGGCAAGCCCGTCGCCTCCGGCGCACTGCCCACCGAGTCGGCCAGCTACGCGATGTACGTGCTGATCCTGCTGGCCATCCCGCTGGCCGCGTTCAACGGCAGCATCGCCGCGGTGGCGCTGCTGGTCACGCTGCCGCTGGGCTGGCTGCACAACCACTGGCTGCACCGCACCGCGTTCTCCTTCGTCGCCTGGACGCTCACCTTCGCGGTGGCGCCGGCCTTCCTGGCGTACGGCGGCTGGGGCGGCAAGCTGCACGGCGACGCCCCGACGTGGGCGGTGACCGGAGCGGCCGCCGCCGTGGGGTTCTGCTGGCACCTGGTGACCACGCTCGGCGACCTGGTCGCCGACAACAAGGCGGGTGCCCGGAACCTGCCGCTGCGGCTGGCGCTGCGCATCGGCGCACCCCGTCTGCTGCTCGTCACGATCCTGCTCAGCGGGCTCGCCGTGGCCGGCCTGGTGGCCGCCGTCCTCGGCACCGGACTGCGTCAGTGAGGCCGGAACCGACGCGATAGGCTCCGGTCCCGTGAAGATCTCGTCCCAGCGCCGCGCCGCGTTCGCTTCCCTCCTGCTGGCTCCTGCTCTGGCGGCCTGCGGCTTCGGCGCGCAGACCGACCAGGTCTACCAGGCGGCGACCGGCGTCAACGACCGCTCCGGCGACATCGACGTGCTCAACGCACTCATCGTCAGCGGCGAGGACGGTTCCGGCACGCTCGCCGTCACCCTGGTCAACAACAGCCAGACCCAGAAGGACGCGCTCACCGGCGTCACCGGCGAGGGCGTCACCGTGGACGCGAAGAAGGTCACCGTGCCGGTCGACGGCCTGGTGAACCTGGCCGAGTCCGGCGACGTCTCGGTCGACGGCGACGGCGTGGCGGCCGGCAAGTTCGTCACCCTCACGCTGACCTTCGAGAACGGCCAGGCGACCACCGTGACGGTGCCGGTGGTGACCGACGAGGGCGACTACGCCGACGTCCCGCTGCCGAAGGCAAAGCCCAGCGACGACGCCAGCCCGGCCGCTGAGTGATGCCGACCCTGGTCCTGCTCCGCCACGGCGAGAGCGAGTGGAACGCGAAGAACCTCTTCACCGGCTGGGTGGACGTCGAGCTGACCGACAAGGGTCGCGCCGAGGCGCATCGCGGCGGCGTGCTGATCTCCGAGTCCGGCGTGCTCCCCGACGTGGTGCACACCTCGCTGCAGCGGCGCGCGATCAACACCGCGAACATCGCGCTGGACGCGGCGAACCGGCACTGGATCCCCGTACGGCGCTCGTGGCGGCTCAACGAGCGGCACTACGGAGCCCTGCAGGGCAAGGACAAGAAGCAGATCCGCGACGAGTACGGCGAGGAGCAGTTCATGCTCTGGCGCCGCTCGTTCGACGTCCCGCCGCCGCCCATCGACGACGACGACCCGTACTCGCAGGCGGGCGACCCGCGCTACGCCGACCTCGGCGACGAGATGCCGCGCACCGAGTGCCTCAAGGACGTCATCGCCCGGATGCTGCCGTACTGGGAGTCCGCGATCGTGCCGGACCTCGCGGCGGGCAGGACCGTGCTGATCGCCGCGCACGGCAACAGCCTGCGCGCCATCGTCAAGCACCTCGACCAGATCTCCGACACCGACATCGCCGGCCTCAACATCCCCACCGGCATGCCGCTGGTCTACGACCTCGACGAGTCGTACCGGCCGACGGTGCCCGGCGGGCGCTACCTGGACCCGGAGGCAGCGGCAGAAGCCGCCGCGGCCGTGGCGAACCAGGGCAAGTAACAACAGCAACCAGCCCCACCGCACCCACCCGAACCGCAACCCCCAGGCTGTGCCGCCCGGGCGCGTCTGGACTGAGGAGCACTGGCGAGCGCAGCGAGCCCGCGACGAGGGAAGACGCGCCCTTCAAGGGCGGCGCAGCAGCCCGAGCGGAGCGAGGGCCATCAAACCCTGCGCCGCCGACTCCGTCTGGACTTGAGGAGCCACCGCGAGCGCAGCGAGCGGACGACGAGGGAAGACGGAGTCTTCAGGGCGGCGCAGCACGCCTGACCGAGCGAAGCGAGCGTTAGGCAAGATAACTAGGCTGCTCGCCGGTGACGAGGAAGACCACCCGGCGGGCGATCGAGACCGCGTGGTCGGCGATCCGCTCGTAGTAGCGACCCAGCAGGGCGATGTCCACGGCCGGCTCGACGCCGTGCTTCCAGTCCGAGCCGAGCAGCTCGCGGAACGACTGCCGGCGCAGCCGGTCCATCTCCTCGTCGACCTGCTCGAGCTCCTCGGCGGCGGCGACATCGGAGTTGGCGATGATGTGGCCGACCTTGGCGATCATCACCTCGGCGATCGCGGCCATCCGGGTGATCGTCGGGACCACCTCGGTCGGCACCGCGACGTCCGGCACCCGGAGCCGCGCGATCTTCGCGATGTGCACCGACAGGTCGCCCATCCGCTCGAACTCGCTGACCATCCGCAGCGAGGCCACCAGCATCCGCAGGTCGCCGGCCACCGGGTTCTGCAGCGAGAGCAGCTCGAAGCTGTGCTCCTCGATCTGGACGCGGAGGGCGTCGATCTGGGCGTCGGCGCTGATGACCTGCTCGGCGATGGTGGCGTCCCCGTCCAGGAGGGCCTTGGTGGCCTCCGAGATGGCGGTCTCCACCAGCCGGGTCATGGTCAGCAGGTCGTCCCGGATCGAGTCGAGCTGGTCGGCGTAGGCATCGCGCATGGTTCGAGGTTAGATCCGCGTGGTGAACAGCAGGGGTCGAATCGTGAACGGGGGGCGAACAGTCCTTGAAAGCGACTTCGCGGGGCCGAACAGTAGATGAAACCCTGCGTACGATCCTGTCGTGAGCCCCACGACGCAATCGCTGCTGTTCGCCCTGCTCGGGGCGGTGCTCGGTGGCGGCGTCGTCCTCGCCTGGCGGATCTCCGAGCAGCAGACTAGGCCCGAGGTCGTGCCTTCGCCCGCACTTCCGCCCGGCGTGGCGACCGTCCTGTCCGTGCTGCGCAGCAGCGCCCTCGTGGTCGACGGCAGCGACGAGGTGCTCAAGGCCTCCGCGCCGGCCATCGCGATGGGCCTGGTCAAGGACCGCCGCATCGCGGTGCACGAGCTGGAGAGCCTGGTCCAGCAGGTCCGCCGCGACGGGCAGATCCGCGAGACCGAGATCGTCATGCAGCGGGCACCCGGGATCCCGCCGCGCCACGTCACCGCGCGAGTCGCGCCGCTGAACTCCCAGCAGGTGCTCGCGCTGGTCGAGGACCGCACCCGCGAGCGCCGCGTCGAGTCCATCCGGCGTGACTTCGTGGCCAACGTCAGCCACGAGCTGAAGACCCCGGTGGGTGCGATCCGGCTGCTCTCCGACGCGGTCATCGACGCCTCCGACGACCCCGAGGCGGTGCAGCGGTTCGCGGCCCGGATGCACGCCGAGAGCGAGCGGCTGGCCCGGCTGGTGCAGCAGATCATCGAGCTCTCCCGGCTGCAGGGCGACGACCCGCTGGACGAGCCGGTGCCGGTCTCCGTCGACGAGATCGTGCAGCGCGTGATCGACGAGAACCTCACCGACGCAGGAGCCAAGGACATCTCGCTGGTCCAGAACGGCGAGCGCAACCTGACCCTGCTCGGCAACAAGGAGCAGGTCGCGGTCGCCGTCGGCAACCTGGTCGCGAACGCGGTCGCCTACTCCCCCGAGGGCTCCTCGGTGGTGGTCTCGGCGAAGGGCGCGGACACCACCGTCGACCTCTGCGTCACCGACCAGGGCATCGGCATCCCGGCCTCCGAGATCGACCGCATCTTCGAGCGCTTCTACCGCGTCGACCCGGCCCGGCACCGCTCCACCGGCGGCACCGGGCTCGGGCTCTCGATCGTCAAGCACGTCGCGGCGTCCCACGGGGGCGACGTCCGGGTGTGGTCGGTCGAGGGCCAGGGATCGACCTTCACACTCACCCTGCCGAGGAAGGCACCCAGCATGGAGGCTTCAGCGTGACCCGCGTTCTTGTCGTGGAGGACGAGGAGAGCTACAGCGACGCCCTGTCGTACATGCTCCGCAAGGAGGGGTTCGACGTCGCGATCGCGGCCACCGGTCCGGACGCGCTGGCCGAGTTCGACCGAGCCGGCGCGGACATCGTGCTGCTCGACCTGATGCTGCCCGGGATGCCCGGGACCGAGGTGTGCCGGCAGATCCGGCAGACCTCGAACGTGCCGGTCATCATGGTCAGCGCCAAGGACGACGAGGTCGACAAGGTGGTCGGCCTCGAGCTCGGCGCCGACGACTACGTGACCAAGCCGTACAGCCCGCGCGAGCTGGTCGCCCGGATCCGCGCGGTGCTGCGCCGCGGGACCGAGCCCGACCTGGCGCCGCTGACCCTGGAGGCCGGTCCGGTGCGGATGGACGTCGAGCGGCACGTGGTGACCATCGACGGCGAGGACGTGCGGCTGCCGCTCAAGGAGTTCGAGCTGCTGGAGATGTTCCTGCGCAACCCCGGCCGGGTGCTCACCCGCGGCCAGCTCATCGACCGGGTGTGGGGCTCGGACTACGTCGGCGACACCAAGACCCTCGACGTGCACGTGAAGCGGCTGCGGGCGAAGATCGAGCCGAGCCCGGCCGAGCCGAAGTACCTGACCACCGTGCGCGGGCTCGGTTACAAGCTCGACCTCTGAGGGTCCGCGCTTGCCCTCACCGGATACTGGTGAGGTGACGATCCAGGCCGCCCCGCCGCGCACCACCGTCGACGAGGCCCTCGACCTGCTTGCCGGGCGCCGCTGGCTGGTCCTCACCGGCGCCGGCGTCTCCACCGACTCGGGCATCCCCGACTACCGCGGACCGGGTGCGCCGGCGCGCACCCCGATGACCGGCCAGCAGTTCCGCTCGGGCTCGCCGGCCCGGCAGCGCTACTGGGCGCGCGCCTACCTCGGCTGGTCGACGATGGGCGCGGTCACCCCCAACACCACGCACCGGCTGCTGGCCTCGCTGGAGGAGCAGGACGTGGTCGCCGGGCTCATCACCCAGAACGTCGACGGCCTGCACACCAGCGCGGGCCAGCGCGACGTCGTCGACCTGCACGGGCGCCTGGACCGCGTGATCTGCCTGTCCTGCGGGGACCTGAGCTCCCGGGCCGTCGTCCAGGACCGGCTCGCACGGCTCAACCCGGGCTTCCGCGCCGAGGACGTCGAGGTGCTCCCGGACGGCGACGTGGCGCTGGAGTCGACGGCGGGGTTCGTGCTCGCCGACTGCATCGCGTGCGGCGGTGCGCTCAAGCCGGACGTGGTGTTCTTCGGCGAGAACGTGCCGGTGCCGACGGTCGAGCACTGCTACCGGATGGTCGAGGAGGCCGAGGCGATGGTGGTGCTCGGCTCCTCGCTGCACGTCTTCAGCGGCCGCCGGTTCGTGAAGAAGGCCCACGCCAGCGGGGTTCCGGTGGTGATCGTGAACCGCGGCGAGACCCGTGGCGACGCCTTCGCCGACGTCAAGATCGACGGCGGCTGCGCCGAGACGCTGACGCTGCTGGCGGGGGCTCTCGGCTAGGAGGCGGCCCGCGGACGTCCGACCCGCGCGGAGGACCGCACCTGGACCGCGGAGACGTGCTCCAGCCGGACCACGGCGTACTCGAAGTCCTCGTCCTCCAGGACCACGCCGGTGCCGTCGTTGGCGACCACCCGGCCGCCGAGCCACTCGCCCTCGACGAGCACCCGCACCGGGAGTCCCTGCTCGCGGGCGCGCTCCAGCGCGGTGCCGATCGTGTACTGCATCGAGCTCAGCGGTGACATCGCGGTCCCTCCCCTCGCCCACGACGGTAGGAGACATTCCGGGCGATGCGCACCAAAACGGCCGCCGGGCGGCCCGAAAGGACTACGCCGGGTCGGCCGAACGGCGCGGCTTCCTCCGGGTCAGCAGGACCCCGACGATGCAGAGCGCCCCGCCCACGAAGACCAGTCCGGGCGGGACCTCGCCGAGCAGCGCCCAGGCCAGCAGCGCGGTGATGCCCGGGACCAGGAACGTGGTGATCGCCTGCTTGCCGGCGTCGGTGTGCCGCAGCGCGAACGCCCAGGTGCTGAAGGCGATCGCGGTCGGGAACAGGCCGAGGTAGGCGATCAGCAGCAGGGTCTTCGCATCGCCGTCACCGACCACGTCGCCCAGGTCGCCGACCCACGGCAGGCAGACGACCGCGCCGATCCAGCAGGCGTAGCAGGTGACCTCGAGGCCGGAGAGCCGGTGCAGCAGCACCTTCTGGCAGACCACGCCGATCGCGTACGTCGCCGCGGCGAGCAGCGCGAGCAGAACACCGTCGAGGTCGGAGCCGCCGTCGCCGCGCATCGCCGAGCCGATCACCACCACGCCGCCGAACGCGACCACCATGCCGACCGCGAACCAGGACGTGAGCTTCTCCCCGAGGAAGAGCGCGGCCAGCAGCGCGATGAGGATCGGTCCCACCTGGACGACCATCGCCGCGGTGGCCGCGTCGATCTTCTGCTCGCTGGCGTTCAGCGCCAGGTTGTAGATGCCGAACCAGGCGATGCCGCACGCGAGCAGCAGCAGCGTCTCGTTCCGGGTCAGCCGGTGGCGTGGCGCGCGCAGCAGCAGGGCGCTCAGGGCGACCGCGGCGATGAGCAGCCGGCCCAGCGAGAGCGCGCCGGGGCTGACCTCGTGACCGAGGTGCCGGATCGCGACGAAGGCCGAGGCCCAGAGCAGCAGGGTGACCCCGATCGCGGCCGCCGGCAGCCAGGGCGCCTGGGCGGGGGTGGCGATCGGCGCGGGCGCGGGGCGGGTGCTGGTCACCTCAGGAATCTAGGCGCCGGGAGACCCGCATGACACGCGGTTTTCGGCCATGGAGGCACCGGATCCGGTCAGCGTCCCTGGCCGGGTGATGACGATCACCATCGCGGCGAGGACGAGCGTGGCCCCGGCGAGGGTGCGCAGGCCGAGCGCCTCGTGCCACAGCGCGAACGCGAACAGCGCGGCCCAGACCGGCTCGAGCACCATCAGCACCGCCGCGCGAGCCGGGTCCAGGTGCGCCTGCGCCCAGGTCTGCACCAGTAGGGCCACCGCGGCGGCGCCGACCGACAGGTACACGAACGCCGGCCAGTCCCGGCCCTGCGGTACGTCGATCCCGCCGGGCGCGGCCACCACGGTGAACAGCACACCCATGGTGAGCAGCTGCACGAACGCGAGCTCGAAGGCCGCGCCCGCCCGCGCCCACGCGCCGACGGCCAGGATGTGCACCGCGTAGAGCACGGCGGCCACCAGTGTCAGCAGCTCGCCGGGCCCGATTGCCCAGCCCCGCAAGGACATCGCGGCCACCCCGACGGTGGCGAGCGCCGTCGCGAGCACGCTGGTCCGGTCCGGCCGGCGGCGCAGCACGACCGCGGCGAGCAGCGGCGTGAACACGACGTACATCGCGACCACGAAGGCCGAGACCGTGGGCGCGGTCTGCTTCAGCCCTAAGAACTGCAGCGCCTGCGCGACCGTGTACACCACCCCGAGCCCGGCGCCGGCCCGCACGGTGTGCCGGTCGAGCCGGACCAGCAGACCGGGGCGGACGAGCGCGAGCACCGCCGCGGCGAGCAGGAACCGCACGCCGAGGTAGTCGAGGACGCCGCTCCGCTCCAGCAGGTCCTTGCTCATCGAGAAGGTCGAGCCCCAGACCGCGGTGACCCCGGTCAGCGCGAGCGCCGCCGGGCGTGAGGTCACCCGGTGATCCCGACGCGCCCGGTCACCTCGGCGGCGTTGCGGGCGGCCAAGTCGAGCGCCGCCTCGCGCCACGGACGGCCGTCGGCGGCGACCGTGGTCAGCAACCGGCGCATCACCGCGTCGATCTTCGCGTACGACGACTCCGCGGTCGGCGCGATGTCGCCGAACACGATCCACCACCACCAGGCGTTGGTCATCACGTTGGCCAGGAAGTCCGGCACCACCGGGATTCCCCTGTCCAGCAAGGCCTTCTCGGCCTCCGGCAGGGTCGGCATGTTGGCGCCCTCGACGACCACGCGGGCCTGGACCCGGGACGCGTCCGCGGCCTCGATGACGTAGGACATCGCGGCCGGCACCAGCAGGTCGCAGGGCACGTCCAGCCAGGCGTCGCGGTCGCCCAGCACCACGTCGGACGCGAGGGCCGAGCGGTCCACGATGCCGAGGCTGTCGCGCGCGGCCAGCAGCGCCTCCACGTCGAGCCCGTCCGGGTGGCTGATCAGCCCGTCCCGGTCGGCGACCGCGACCACCTTCACTCCGTTGGCCGCCAGGTAGCGCGCGGCTGCCCCGCCGATGGAGCCGAAGCCCTGCACCACGGCGGTCCTGGGCTCGAAGCCGAGCAGCTCGGCGGCGACCAGGCCGGCCTGCGCGACGCCGTACCCGCCGACGAGGTCGCCGAGCGAGATGCCGCCGACGTTGACGGCGAAAGCGGCGGCCAGCGCCTGACGCGCCACCGCCGGCTCGTCCAGGGTGGCGAAGACCGCCTCGACCGTGGAGGGCAGGCCGAGGTCCGCGGCGACCTTGTCGATGGTCTCCTGGCGCAGCCCGAAGTCCTCACCGGTGTTCCACTGCTCCCTGACCACCGGCAGCACCGCGGCCAGGAACCGGTGCAGCACCTCGTCGGCGCGCGGGTCGTGCGGGTCGATGTCGATGCCGCCCTTGCCGCCACCGAGCGGGACGTACCGGTCGGCCGGGTCGTAGACGAGCGCCTCCTTGCGCGACATCCCCTGCGCCAGCCCGCGGACCTCCTCCAGGGTGCAGCCCTGGCGCAGCCGCAGGCCGCCGCTGGCGAGCCCGCGGATCAGCCTGTCGATGACCACGAAGCCCTTCGTGCCGGTGACCGGGTCGGTCCAGGTGATCTCCAGCAGGGACGAGCTCATGCGGTTGCTCCTTCGGGCAGGCGGACGTGGAGGACGGTGGGCCGGTCGGCGACGAGCGCGACGCGGACCGCGGCGGCGAGTCCCTCGGTGCCGTCGAGAGAGACGCCGTGGCACCCGAGCGACTGCCCGAGCAGGGCGAAGTCGGGGGCACCGAAGGTGACGGCATGGACCGGGTCGCCCCGGTCGGCCATCTCGTTGCGGATCTCGCCGTAGCCGCTGTTGTCGGCGATCACCACCGGCAGGGCGAGGCCCTGCTCGGCGGCAGTGGCCAGCTCGGCCACGGTGAACATCACCCCGCCGTCGCCGAGCACGGCGACCACGGGGCGGTCCGGGTTGCCGATCTTGGCGCCGATCGCCGCGGGCAGGCCGAAGCCCAGGGTTCCGTAGCCGCTGGGGAACAGGTACGTCGACGGCCCGTACGTCGGCAGCTGGGTGTGCACGCCGAGGTAGCAGGCCATCGCGTTGTCGGCGCCGACGATCGCGTCGCGGGGCAGGGCGGCGGCGAGCTCCTCGACGAACCGGACCCAGGCAGCGCCCTCGGTCCGGGCGTCCTTCTGCTTGCGCTCGCGCCAGGCGACGAGGTCGTGACCCGGCCCGTGCTGCGCGAGCCGGTCCAGCAGCGCGTCGAGAACGCCGGCCGCATCGCCGACCAGGGCCACCCGCGGCGAGGCGTTCGTGACCGCGCCGATCGGGTCGACGTCGACGCGGATCACCTTGTCGTGCAGGGGAAGCGGCCCGTACCAGTGGTCGGCCGGCGCCAGCTCGGTGCCGATCGCGACGACCGCATCGGACTCCGCGACGAGGTCCACGACCGCGGGCAGGTGCACCCCGGCGCCGAGGGCCAGCGCGTGGTCCTCCGGAAGGATTCCCTTGCCGTTCGAGGTGGTGACCACCGGAGCGCCGAGCCGCTCGGCCAGCGCGCGCACCTGGACAGCCGCGCCCCGGGCACCGCCACCGACGACCAGCACCGGCCGCGTCGCGGCGTCGAGGAACGACACCGCCTCGTCGACCGGTGGCACCGGTACGGCCGTGGCGAGCGGGGCGACGAGGGCCACGGGGGCGGTCTCCTCGAGCACGTCCAGCGGCACCTCGAGGTGCACCGGGCGCGGCCGGCCGCTCGTCATGATCGCGAACGCCTGCGCCACCGTGGCCGGGATCTCCGCCACGCTGGTCGCGCGCAGGCTGGCCGCGGCGACCGCGCGCATCGCGGCGCCCTGGTCCTTGGTCTCGTGCAGCAGCCCGTTGCCGGTGGCCGGGTGCCGCAACGGCAGTCCCGGCGAGACGACGAGCACCGGGATCGAGTCCGAGTACGCCTGGCCGATCGCGGTCGCGGCGTTCAGCAGAGCCGGGCCGGTGGTGACCACGGCGACCCCGACCTTGCCCGTCGTACGGGCGTAGCCGTCGGCGGCGTAGCCGGCGCCCTGCTCATGCCGGGTGCCGACGTGCCGGACCCCGCGCAGGGACAGGTGCTTGTAGATCTCCAGGTTGTGGGTGCCGGGGATGCCGAAGACGACCTCGACCCCGTGCTCGACCAGCGCCGCGACGAGCGCCTCTCCACCAGTCATCTCGGTCACGGAACCACTGTCCTCGTCGTCGTCTCGGAGTGCACGCTCGCGCCGTTCGCGGTGCCGGCGACGACCAAGGCGTCGACCGCGACCGCGCCGGCCGGACCGACGCGCAGCGGGTTGACCTCGCACTCGACGACCTCGGGGTGCTCGGCGACCAGCCGGGAGATCCCGGCGACGACGGCCGCTGCGGCCCGGACGTCCACCGCGGGGCGTCCGCGCCAGCCGTCGAGCAGGGGCGCGGAGGCGAGCGACCCGATCATCGCGGCCGCCTGCTCCTCGCCGACCGGGGCGAGCGCGAGCCGGACGTCGCGGTGCAGCTCGGCCTGGACCCCGCCCACGCCGACCAGCACCACCGGGCCGAAGGAGCGGTCCCGGCGGGCGCCGACGATCAGCTCGACCGTGTCGCGCTGGGTGTCCATCTCCTCGAGCACGTAGGCGCCGTCCCCCAGCCGAGCGCGCATCTCCTCGAACGCGGCCACCGCGCTCTCGGCGTCGGCCAGGCCGACCGCGACCCCGCCGGCCTCGGTCTTGTGCTCCAGCCACCCGGCCTTGAGCACGTACGGCGCCCGCAGGCGCGTCGCCGCATCGCGGAGCTCGTCGGCGGAGCCGATCGCGGAAGCACCGGGATAGCGCACCCCGTACGACGCCACCAGATCACGCCCGGCCAGGTAGTCGACGGCGTCCCCGACCTCCGCGCCCACCGGCACGGACGAGGGCGCCGGCAACGCGGTCGCCTCGGCCATCGCGGCGGCGAGGTCGAGCGAGCGCGCCACCGCGTCGATGGTGTGCAAGGTCGGCACCGCACTGGCCCGCATCGCGCGGACCGCCGCCGAGTCGTGGCTCATGCTGTGCACCACCACCGGGCGCCCGTGCACGGTGACCGCCTCGCCGAGGGTGGCCACCACCTCGAGCTCGCGCTCGACCAGCTCGGGGGTGTCGTCGCCGTAGCAGCCGAAGTACCCGGAGAGCACCACGGCGTCCACCTCGCCGCTTCCGGCGAGGACGTCGACGATGCGCGCGTAGGTGGTCAGGTCCTGCTCGCCGGCGCCGGCCAGGTCGACGGGGTTGGCCACCGCGGCGGCGGCCGGCAGGAACGCGGCCAGAGCGGCGGAAGTCTCGGCGCTGAACCGCGGCACCACCAGGTCGCTGCGGGAGAGCGTGTCCGCGGCGACGGCGCCCTGGCCGCCGCTGTCGCTGACGACGGCAACCCGGCGCCCGGCGGGCAGCGGGCTGCCCAGCAGCAGGTGCGCGAGGTCGATCGCCTGCACCGGGGTGTCCACCAGCACGGCACCCGCGGCCCGGCAGGCGGCCCGGACCACGTCGGTGGCCGCGGTGAGCGCGCCGGTGTGCGAGCGGGCCGCGGCCCGGCTGGCCTCGGAGGCGCCGACGGTGAGCACGACGACCGGCTTGCCCTGCCCGCGCAGGCGCGTCATCGTCTCGACCAGTCCACGGCCGTCGGCGAAGCTCTCCAGGTAGAGCACCACCGCGCGGGTCTCGTCGTGGTGCACCAGGTCGTCGAGCAGGTCGCGCGCGGTGACGTCGGCCTGGTTGCCGACCGAGACGAACCGCGAGACACCCAGGCCCGCGTGCGCGGCCAGGCCGGCGAGCTCGAGGCCGAGCTGGCCGGACTGGGAGACGATCGCCAGGCTGCCCGGGGTGAACGTGCCCCAGGCCAGCTCGAGGTCGTGGGTGGCGTCGTACAGGCCGAGGCAGTTGGGCCCGACGATGCGCGCGCCGGCGGCGCGGATCCGCTCCACCACCTGCCGCTCGGTGGCTGGGTCCAGGCCCGCGGTGATGCCGAGGAAGCCGCGCGACCCGAGCGCCAGCGCCTCGTCCACCACCGCCGGCAGCGTCGCCGCCGGCGTGGTGAGCACGACCAGCTCGGGCGCCTCGTCGAGCTCGCCGAGGGAGCGCACCGAGGCGGCCCCGTCGATGCTGGCGCCCTTGGCGTTGACGAGGTGCACGGTGCGCCGGCCGGACCCGCGCAGCGCGCCGCGGGCGAGCCAGTAGCCCCACTTGGCCGGGTCGGGCGAGGCGCCGACCACGGCCACCGAGCGAGGGTCGGAGAAGACGGTCAGGTCGCTCACGGCTGCGTGCTCACGGCACGGGAGATGATGAGCCGCTGGATGTCGCTGGTGCCTTCCTCGATCTCCTCCAGCTTGGCGTCGCGCAGCCACTTCTCCACCAGGAACTCACGGCTGTAGCCCCAGCCGCCGTGCGTCTGCAGCGCGGCGTTGGTGACCCAGGTGGTGTTCTCGGCGGCGGTCAGCTTGGCGATCGCCGACTCCAGCGCGGTGAACTCGCCGGCGTCGAACAGCCGGGCGGCGCGCATGGTGACCAGGTGCGAGACGTCGGTCTTCGCGGCCATGTCGGCGATCCGGAAGGCGACCGCCTGGTGCTCGATGATCGGCTTGCCGAACTGGGTGCGCTCGGTGGCGTACTGGATCGTGGCGTCCAGCGCGGCCCGGGAGAGCCCGGTGGCGCCGGCGCCGATGAGGATCCGGGAGGCGTCGAAGGTGCGCATCAGGCCGTAGAAGCCCTTGCCCTCCTCGCCGAGCCGGTTCTCGACCGGGACCCGCACGTTGTCCAGGAAGACCTCGGCGTTGACGATGCCGCGCTGGCCCATCTTCCGCATCGGCTGGCCGATGGTGACGCCGGGCATGTCCCGCTCGACCAGGAACGCGGTGACGCCGCGCGACCGCAGGCTCGGGTCGACGGTGGCGAAGACGACGATCCACTCGGCGTACGGCGCGTTGGAGATCCAGGTCTTCTGGCCGTTGAGCACGTAGACGTCACCCTCGCGTACCGCCCGGGTCTGCAGCGCCGCGGAGTCGGAGCCGACGCCGGGCTCGGTGACCGCGACCGCGGTGACCGGCGGGTTCTCGGTCGTCAGCGGGGTCAGCCAGCGCTTGCGCTGCTCCTCGTTGCCGAGCGCCTCGACCGGGCCGGCGAAGAACGCGCTGGAGGTGAGGAAGTTGCCGATGCCGATGTCGCCGTAGCAGAGCTCCTGCTGCACCAGGCACTGCGTCACCAGGTCGGTGACCCCGCCCCCGCCGTACTCCGCCGGGATCATGTACGACGCCAGCCCGATCCGCGCGGCCTTGGCCCAGAGGTCGAGCGGGGACTCGACGTCGGCCTCGTCGATCTCGCGCGAGCGCGGCCGGATCTCGTTCGCGGCGAAGTCACGGGCGAGCGCGACGAACTCGCGCTGCTCCTCGGTCAGCTCGATCCCGTCGCGGATGGTGTGGGACATGGGTGTTCTCCTCGTCACGAAAGATGGGGTGGGTCGGCGTCAGCCGATGAGCACGCTGAGGCAGGTGACGCAGCCCTCGAGCTTCTCGAACTCGCCGATGTCGACGACCCGCGGCGAGAAGCCGAGGTCGGCGAGCCGGTCGATGGTGCGCGGGGCCGAGCTGCTGATGAGCACGTCGTCGCCGCCGAGCGGGACCACGTGGCAGCCGGCTTCCTCCAGGACCGGGCGACCGGCCGGGAAGACGCCCGGCTCGAGCAGCTCGGGCAGGGTCAGGAAGGTGCCGTCCGGGAGCGCGGTGACCGCGGACTTCAGGTGCAGCACGTCGACCAGGCCGACCGGTACGACCGTCCGGCCGAGCGGCTCCACGGCCGCGCGCAGCTGTCGGACGCCCTCGGCGTCGGTGCGGCCACCGCGACCGACGTACACCGTGCTGCCGACCTGGAGGACGTCGCCGCCGTCCAGGGTGCCCGGGCCCTCGATCGCGACCACGTCGAGGCCGAGCTCGCGCACCTTCTTCTCGGTGCCGGCGACCTCGGGCTTGCGCGCGTCCGCACCCGGACGGGTGAGCACGGCGAGCCCGCCGACGACCACGACGGTGTCCTCGACGAAGACCGCGTCCGGGCAGCCCGGCGCCTGCTCGACCTCCTCCACGCGCCAGCCCGCGTCCGTCAGGGCCGCGCGGTAGCCGGCGTGCTGCTCGGCGGCGAGCGCCGCGTCGACGGGCTGCCGCTCGATGTGGGTGACGATGCCGTCGGCGAGGTCGGCGGTGGGACGCCGGACCAGGGCGATGCCGGCCATCAGAGCCTGCCCCCGGTCAGCACCCGGCCGAGGAACTGCCGGGTGCGCTCCTCCTGCGGGTCCTCGAAGATCTGCTCGGCGCTGCCGCGCTCGAGGATCCGCCCCTCGTGGAGGTAGCAGACCTGCGTCGCGCACTCGCGGGCGAAGCCCATCTCGTGGGTGGCGAGCAGCATGGTGAGGCCGTCCCCGGCCAGCTCGCGCACGATCGCCAGCACGTCCCCGACCAGCTCGGGGTCCAGCGCGGCGGTGATCTCGTCGAGGAGCAGCACCTGGGGGTTCGTGGCCAGCGCGCGCACGATCGCGACCCGCTGCTGCTGGCCGCCGGAGAGCGCGTCCGGGTAGGCGTTCGCCTTGTCCCGCATGCCCACCCGGTCGAGCAGGGCGAGCGCCCGCTCCTCGGCGGCCTCCTTGGCGACGCCGCCGATCCGGGTCGGCGCGAGCGTGATGTTGCGCAGCACGCTCATGTGCGGGAAGAGGTTGTAGGACTGGAACACCATGCCCACGTTGCGGCGCAGCCGGTTCACGTCCACGCCCCGGCCGCTGACCACGTCGCCGTCGACGAGGATGTCGCCGGAGCTGATCTCCTCGAGCGCGTTGATGCAGCGCAGCAGGGTGGACTTGCCCGAGCCGGAGGCGCCGATGAGGCAGACGACCTCGTGGCGGGCGACGTCGAGGCTGACGCCCTGGAGCACCTCGTGGTCGCCGTACGACTTGTGCACGTCGCGGATCTGCAGGAACGTCATGAGGTCCTCCCGGCGCGACGACCCTGCTCGCGCGCGATCAGCCGGTCGACGAAGCGGGCCTGCGGGATCGTGATGACCACGAACAGCACCGCCACCACGATGACCGGGGACAGGTTGAAGACATCGGAGGACACCAGGCGGGACTGGGTGAAGGCGTCGGTCACGCCCATCACGCCGATCAGCGCGGTGTCCTTCTGGAGGCCGATGAAGTCGTTGAGCAGCGGCGGCACGATCCGCCGGACCGCCTGCGGCACGATCACCGTGCGCAGCGTCATCGGGTAGGAGAGTCCGAGCGAGCGCGCCGCGGCCCACTGGCTCGGGTGGATCGAGTCGATGCCGGCGCGGTAGACCTCGGCCACGTAACCGGAGTAGGTCAGCGTCAGCGCGAAGATCGCGAGCCAGATCGGCGAGAGGTCCTTGACCACCGGCACCTTCGCCAGCGAGAGGCCGAAGCCGACCAGGTAGAGCACGATGATGCTCGGGATCGCCCGGAACATGTCGACGTAGAGGGTCGCCAGCCAGCGCAGCGGCCGGCCCGAGCGGCCCGGCAGCTGCCGCATCACGGCGAGCACCAGGCCGAGCACGAGCACCAGCACCTCGGCGGCCACGGCGACGCGGATGTTGACCCAGAACGCCTTGGTCACGCCGCTCCACGCCTGGTCGATGAACGTCCAGCGCAGGAAGGTGTGCGAGATGGCGCCGTCGTTGGCGGTGACGAACCAGACCAGGGCCGCGCCGATCAGCACCGAGAGCGCGTAGCCCATCGCGACGGTTGCGTGCTCGCGGCCGTCGGCTGCGCTCGCCCGGGCCCCCGGCAGGTCACCGGCCGCGACCAGGCGGGTGCGCTGCGGGGCCGCGAGCAGCGCGCGCACCGCGGGCACCACCGGCAGGCAGGCGGCCACCGCCAGCAGCCAGATCAGCGCCTGGGCCCACGCGGCCGGGTGCTCGATCATCGCGTGCAGCGAGTGCAGCGCCAGCCCGGCGCACCCGCCGGCCACGACCGCGACGGCCAGGCCCGCGAGGGCGAGCGGCACCACGCGGGCGGGCGGGGTCGGCGGCGGGCCCTGACGCGTCCCGGGCACCGCCGGGACCGCGGTCGCGGCCGCCATCACGGGACCTGCCACACCGGCACCGCGTTGGGGTCACCGCCCAGCTCCGGGCCGAGCCAGGTCGCCGAGAGCTTGTCGAGGGTGCCGTCGGTGTGCATCGCCTCGATGGCGGCGTCGACGATCGAGGCGTTCCCCGAGCCCTTGGGGTAGATCGCGGCGTAGTGCTCGCCGGTCTCGTACTGGCCGATGACCTCGAGGGCGCCCCCGGACTTCTTCGCGAAGCCGAGCATGATCGCGGTGTCCTGAGCAGCCGCGTCGACGAGGCCGCTGGTCACCGCGGTCACCATCGCGGTGGTGTCCTGGAAGACCTTGGCGTCCTTCTCCGGCTTCAGCGTGTCCTTCGCCCAGGCGACCGCGGTGGTGCCGACCTGGACGCCGAGCTTGGCCGCGCCGATGTCGTCGGCGGTGAGCTTGCTGTCCTTCGGCGCGAGCACGCCGATGTTGGAGTCGAAGTACGGCGCCGAGAAGGTGACCACCTTCTGGCGCTCCGGGGTGACCGAGATCTGCGCCATTGCGATGTCGTAGTCCTTGGTCTGGCCGGCGACGAGGGCGTCGAAGGAGACGTTGTCGACCTTGACCCGGTCGAGCCCGGCGCGGTGCGCGATGTTCGCGGCGAGGCAGTACTCGTAGCCTCCGCTGATCGAGTCAGGCGAGGTGCCCTTCCACCAACCCGGGGACGGCAGCGTGGTCTGCACGGTGAGCACGCCGGACTTGACCGGCTTGAGCTTGATCGAGCCCTTCGCGCCGTAGACCTTGCACTCGCCGTAGCCCGAGGAGCTGGCGTTCCCGCTGTCCCCGGACGCGGAGCAGGCGGACGCAGCGAGCATGCCGACGACGGCCGCTGCCATCGCGATTCGCTGGTTGATGGGCACGGATGCCTCCAAAGTTGATTGGTGCGTCAGTTATGAATGACGACAACAGTGACCCGGGTCACGGCGTGGTGTCAAGGGTCACATCCGGAAATCTCAGTACCGAGACGCGGACCTTCGGGCAGGCCTCAGCGACCGGCCGCGCGGGACCGGACAAGGAGTGTGGGGATCAGCTCTCCAGGGCGGCGATGACGTGGTCGCAGACGGCCTTCATCCGGTCCACGTTCATGCTGTGCGAGGCCAGCAGCACCTGCAGCGCGAGACCGTCGATCATGCCGATCAGCGCGTTCGCGAGCAGCACCGGGTCGCCGTCGCGGAACTGGCCGGCGTCCTGCCCGTCACGGATGATCGCGGCCATCACCCGGCGCCACTCGCCGTAGACGTTCTCGTTGAGTTCCTGCAGGTCAGGCTCGTGCAGGGCCTCGACCCAGAGCTCGGCCCAGACGTGCCAGGCGGTCACCGTGACCGGGTCGCGAGGCAGGTAGGAGTCGACGAAGGCGCGCAGCCGGTCCCGCGGCTCGGCATGCGACTCCAGCAACGGCCGGCGGCGTTCGAGGGACTGGTTGAAGTTCCACTCGAAGGCCGCGTGCATGAGATCGCGCTTGGTGTCGAAGTAGTAGTGCACGGTGCCCGTGCTGGTCTGCGCGCGCTTGGCCACGTCGGCCACCCGGAGGGACTTGAAGCCGATCTCCGAGACCACCTCGCAGGCCGCCTGGATGATCTGCTCGCGACGCTCGGCCTCGACGCTCGTCCTGGCCACGCCAGCCCCTCTCGTCCGCCCCCGCATATTGACGCATCAGTCAACCACCGGCGACAGCCGAGTTCAAGCACCTACTCCGGCGCCGGCTGCTCCAGCCACCCGCGGAACGCCTCCAGGTTCGCGGTGGACTCGCCGTTCGCGAGCCGCCACTCCCACTCCTTGCGGATGCTCGTCGCGAACCCGAGCTCGAGGAGCACGTTGAACGACTCGTCGGCGTAGCTGAGTACCGAGCCGAGCAGCCGGTCCACCTCGTCGGCGGTGACCACGCTCAGCGGCAGCCGGGCGTCGAGGAAGATGTCGCCGACCGCGTCGAGCGCGAACGCGACGCCGTACATCCGCATGTTGCGCTCCAGCATCCAGCGGTAGACGCCCTCGTGGTTCTCGTCGGGGCGGCGGCAGACGAAGGCGTGCACGCTGAGCGCGTGCGGGCCGGCCTCCAGCCGCACGGGGGTCTTGAGCTTGCGCTCGCCGGGCAGCACCACGTCGAAGACACCCTCGGCGCTCTCGGACCACTCCAACTCACCGGCCTCGAGCACCTCGCGGATGACGCCCGCGGCCTCGTCCTGGGACGTCACCGGAGCACCTCGGAGCGCATCCGGCGCTGGGCCTCGGCGTAGACGGCGAGGGTGGCGTCGGCGGTGTGCTCCCAGGTGAAGTCGGCGGCGTGCGCCAGCGCACCGGCGGCGAGCGTCGTACGGAGGTCCGGGGCGTCGAGCACCTTCGCGATCACGCGGGCGTAGTCGGCCGGGTCGTGACCGGCGACCAGGAAGCCCGAGCGCCCGTCGGCGACCGCGGTGGTCAGCCCGCCCACCGCGGCGGCCACCACCGGCGTGCCGACCGCCTGGGCCTCGACGGCGACCAGGCCGAAGCTCTCGTTGTACGACGGCACGCAGACCAGGCTCGCGGCCGCGTACCAGTCGACCAGGTCTTCACGCCGCACCGGCGGAACGAACCGGACCAGGTCGGCGATGCCCAGCGCGGCGGCCAGGTCGGCCAGCGCGGTCGGGTGCTCCAGGCCGGACCCGGACGGGCCCCCGACGACCGCGACCAGCAGCCGGCGCCGGCGGGACGGGTCCCGGGCGAGCAGGTCGGCGGCCGCGCGGAGCAGCAGGTCGGGTGCCTTGAGCGGCTGGATGCGGCCGACGAAGAGCAGCAGGTCGGCGTCGGCGGGGATGCCGAGCCGCGCCCGGGCGGTGGCCATCGGCACCGGCATGAACGCGTCCAGGTCGACGCCGGGGTGGACCACCTCGACCCGGGTCGGGTCGGCGTCGTAGAAGTTGACGAGCTCCTTGGCCTCCTCGTCGGTGTTCGCGATCAGCATGTCCGCGGCCGCGACCACCTGCTCCTCGCCGATGACGCGCTCCTGCGGCTCGGGGGTGTCCCCCTCGGCGAGCAGGTCGTTCTTGACCTTGGCCATGGTGTGCATCGAGTGCACCAGCGGGACGCCCCAGCGGTCGCGGGCCAGCGCGCCGACCTGCCCGGAGAGCCAGTAGTGGCTGTGCACGGCGCCGTAGTGGCCGACGTCGAACTGGGCCTCGGTGCGCAGCACCTCGCGGGCGAAGACGCAGAGCTGGCCCGGTAGCTGGTGCTTGGCGAGGCCCTCGAACGGCCCGGCGACGATGTGCCGCACGGTGACGCCGTCGTCGAGCGGGACCACCGGGGGAAGCGCGGAGGAGGTGGTCCGGGTGAAGATGTCGACCTCGATGTCCCGGGAGGCCAGCCGGCGGGCCAGCTCGGTCACGTAGACGTTCATGCCGCCCGCGTCGCCCGTCCCCGGCTGGTCCAGCGGGGACGTGTGCAGGCTGATCATCGCCAGCCGGTGCAGCGGCTCGCCGTACGTGGTCTCGCTCTCCACAGACACCTCCGACCAAGCCCAACCACCGGAGATTGTCCTCCATTCCCGCCGCTCAGCGGTGGGTCGGCTGGTACCGGCCCTCCTCGGGCGCCGCGCGGCGGGCCATCAGCAGGCCCAGGAGGAGCATCAGCAAGCCCGCGGCCAGGTACGCCGAGGCCGGCCCGCGCCAGGTGTCGGCCCGCCGGTCGATCTCGTCGGCGACCAGCTGCCAGACCGAGAAGGCCAGCAGCGGGAGCCCGGCGCTGACCACGAGCCGCAGCCAGACCGGCGCGGTCCCGGCCAGCCCGTAGCCGACCAGCAGCAGCGCGCCGAGCGCCACCGCGTAGCCCGCCACCGCGAGCAGCCGGTACCAGTCGGAGCGCTCCCCGGCGAGGAAGCTGAGCCCACCGCCGGCGGTGAGCATCAGCCCCGCGAGCAGGCCGAGCACCGCGGCTCCCAGACGCGTGTGCATGCCAGGATGATGTCCCGCCTCCCGGCGGAGCACCAGCCCCCCGTTCTCGTCCCGCCGTCGTCAGGAGCCCTCGTGAGCACCGTTCCCGGCCGCCTCGCCGTCGTCACCGGAGCCAGCAGCGGCATCGGCGCCGCCACGGCGCGGGCGCTGGCCGGGGACGGGTTCCGGGTGGTCTGCGCGGCCCGGCGCACCGACCGGGTCGAGGCGCTGGCCGCGGAGATCGGCGGCGTCGCGGTCACCTGCGACGTGACCTCGCCGGAGTCGGTGGCCGCGCTCGCCGCCGCCGTGGGCCCGCGGCTGGACGTCCTGGTCAACAACGCCGGCGGCGCGTTCGGCGCGGACCGGGTCGAGGCGGCCTCGCTGCCCGACTGGGAGCGGATGTACGAGGTCAACGTGCTCGGCGTCGCCCGGGTGACCCAGGCGCTGCTGCCGGCGCTGCGGGCCGCCTCCGCGGCGCTCATCGTGAACCTCGGCTCGACGGCCGGGACCACCGCGTACGCCGGCGGCGCGGGCTACACCGCGGCCAAGCACGGCCTGCACGCGCTCAGCCAGACGATGCGCCTGGAGCTGAACGGGGAGCCGATCCGGGTCACCGAGATCGCGCCCGGGATGGTCCGCACCGACGAGTTCGCCCTGGTCCGCTTCGGCGGCGACCAGGCCAGGGCGGACGCGGTCTACGCCGACGTCGACTCGCCCCTCACGGCCGAGGACGTGGCCGAGGCGGTGCGCTGGGTCGCCTCCCTCCCCCGCCACATGAACGTCGACGACCTCGTCCTGCGCCCCGTCGCCCAGGCGACCCAGCACCAGCTGCACCGGGGCCCGCTGTTCGTTGAGTAGTCAGTCCGTGACTACTCAACGTCCCAAGTACTTCCGGATGCCCGCGACAACGCCGGCGGCGTAGGTGGCGCGGCCCGTGGGGGACTTCATCCGGCGGGCGTCGGAGGCGTTGCGCATGTTGCCGAGCTCGATCATCGCGACGGGGACGTCGGACAGGTTCAGGGTGGCGAGGTCGGAGCGGCGGACCAGGGCGGTGCCGCCGGCGAGGTAGGTGGAGCGGGGCAGGTGCCGGGAGTCCAGGCCCGCGCGCAGCGCCTTGGCCAGCCGGTACGACGGTGCCGCGATGTCCGTGGTCCACGGGGCCCGGGCGACCGGCGCGATCACGTGGAAGCCGCGGCCCGACGAGCGGGCGCCGTCCCCGTGCAGGCTGACCTCGAGGCGGGCCCGGACCCGGGCGCCGAACCGGCCGCGGTAGTCCACGCACGGGCCCCAGAGCGACTCGCTGTTCGCGGTCCGGGTCAGCACGACCTCGGCGCCGAGCGCGCGCAGCCGGGCCGCCACGAGCCGGGAGACCTGCCAGGTGAAGGTGGCCTCGGCGTACCCGCTGTTGGTCGCCGTCCCGGTGGTGTTGCACGGCTTGCTGAAGCCGCCCGCGGGCACCGGCCGGCGGATCTGGCGCGGGAAGTTGTGGTTGCCGAGCTGGTGGCCCGGGTCGAGGGCGATGGTGATCCCGGCCAGCGGAGCGGTCGCGACGAGCCGCTGCAGTGCCGGGGCCGGTGCCGGGGCGGGGGTCACGACGGGCGTCGGGTCGGCCCGCTGCGCGTCGGCCGCGGGCCCGGCGGCCGCGGTCGCGACGAGGCCGGCCAGCAGCGCGGCGGCGACGGCGGTCCTCATCGGTCCAGGCCCTTGGCGATCTGCTCGACCGCGGTGTGGATCGCCAGCGCGGCGGCGGCGTGCGACTCGGCGCCGCGGCGGTACGGGTCCGGGACGTCCTGCTCGACCTGCCCGGCCAGCGAGCGGTGCGCGCCCGCCCACTTGACCACCTCGGCGCCGGAGCCCTCGACGTCGGCGGCGGTGGCCAGCGCGGCGAACTCCAGGATCGTGAACGTCCGGCGCAGCGCGGTCGGCACCTCGGCGAGCACCTGCGAGCGCAGCGCCCGGGTCGCGGTCAGCACCAGGTCGGCCTGCTCGACCATCGCCGGCTCCAGCTGGCGGGCCGCGAAACCGGTCGGGTCGCCGCCGAAGCCGCGCAGCTCCTCGGCGGCGTACTTGCTCATCGCGTAGCCGACCATCGCGCCCACGCCGGCACTCTCCACCACGAACCGGTCCCGCGGCAGCCGGGCGGCGAGCAGGCGCTCCCCGACGGGCGACCGGCACACGTTGCCGATGCACACGAAGAGCACCCGGAAGGAAGACATGGGATTCACGATAAACTCGGGCGCCGCATCGCACGCGGCTACCCCGCAAACGAGACCCGTCTCACCCCTGCCCGGAAGGCACCCATGTCCACCACCACCCGCGCGGACCTGCGCAACGTCGCCATCGTCGCGCACGTCGACCACGGCAAGACCACCCTGGTCGACGCCATGCTGCACCAGGCGGGCGCCTTCTCCGCGCACGAGGCCGAGGGCGTCGCCGAGCGGGTGATGGACTCCGGTGACCTGGAGCGCGAGAAGGGCATCACCATCCTCGCCAAGAACACCGCGGTGCACTACGCCGGCCCTGCGGCCGAGGGGAAGCCGATGACGATCAACATCATCGACACCCCCGGGCACGCCGACTTCGGTGGCGAGGTCGAGCGCGGTCTCTCCATGGTCGACGGCATCGTGCTGCTCGTCGACGCCTCCGAGGGCCCGCTGCCGCAGACCCGGTTCGTGCTCCGCAAGGCGCTCAACGCCGACATGCCGGTGATCCTGGTGGTCAACAAGACCGACCGCGGCGACGCCCGGATCGCCGAGGTCGTCGACGAGACCTACGAGCTGTTCATGGACCTGCTCGACGAGTCGCACAGCCAGGACGCGCTGGACTTCCCGGTGGTCTACGCCTCCGGTCGCGCCGGCATCGCCTCGCTGACCGCGCCCGAGAACGGCGCGATGCCCGACGGCGACAGCCTCGAGCCGCTGTTCAAGACCATCCTGGAGACGATCCCGGCGCCGACGTACGACGAGGGCGCGCCGCTGCAGGCGCACGTCACCAACCTCGACGCCAGCCCGTTCCTCGGCCGGCTCGCGCTGCTCCGCATCCACCAGGGCACCCTGAAGAAGGGCCAGAACGTGGCCTGGATGCGCCGCGACGGCAGCACCAAGAACGTCAAGATCACCGAGCTGCTGGTCACCGAGGGACTCGAGCGCAAGCCCGGCGAGAGCGCGGGACCCGGCGACATCGTCGCGGTCGCGGGCATCCCGGACATCACCATCGGCGAGACCCTGGCCGACCCGGAGAACCCGGTCGCGCTGCCGCTGATCCACGTCGACGAGCCGGCGATCTCGATGACCATCGGCACCAACACCTCGCCGCTGGCCGGCAAGGGCCCGACCAAGAACACCAAGGTCACCGCCCGGCTGGTCAAGGACCGGCTGGACAGCGAGCTGGTCGGCAACGTCTCGCTGCGGATCCTGCCCACCGAGCGTCCCGACGCCTGGGAGGTCCAGGGTCGCGGCGAGCTGGCGCTGGCGATCCTCGTCGAGCAGATGCGCCGCGAGGGCTTCGAGCTGACCGTCGGCAAGCCGCAGGTGGTCACCAAGGAGATCGACGGCAAGCTGCACGAGCCGACCGAGCGGCTGACCATCGACGCCCCCGAGGAGCACCTCGGCGCGATCACCCAGCTGCTGGCCCTGCGCAAGGGCCGGATGGAGCAGATGACCAACCACGGCACCGGCTGGGTGCGGATGGAGTTCCTGGTCCCCTCGCGCGGCCTCATCGGCTTCCGCACCGACTTCCTCACCCAGACCCGCGGCACGGGCATCGCGCACCACATCTCCGAGGGCTACGAGCCGTGGGCCGGGCCGATCCAGTCCCGCTCGCAGGGCTCGCTGGTGGCCGACCGGGCCGGCGCCGCGACGGCGTACGCGATGACGAACCTGCAGGAGCGCGGGATCATGTTCGTCGAGCCGACCACGGACGTCTACGAGGGCATGATCGTCGGCGAGAACAGCCGTGCCGACGACATGGACGTGAACATCACCAAGGAGAAGCAGCAGACCAACGTGCGCTCCTCCACCTCGGACAACTTCGAGAAGCTGATCCCGCCGAAGAAGCTCTCGCTGGAGCAGTGCCTCGAGTTCTGCCGCGACGACGAGTGCGTCGAGGTGACCCCGGACGCGGTGCGGATCCGCAAGGTGGTGCTGGACAAGAACGACCGGGCGAAAACGGCGGCGCGGGCCCGCAAGGGCTGACATCCTCGCCGCATGGAGCGGCCCACCCCGGACGCGGACGACCTCGGCGTCAGCGAGGTGGAGTACGAGCGGATCCTGCGCGACCTGCACCGACGCGGTCACGTGGACGCGCCACCGCCGCCGGTCGTCGCGGCTCCCGCCCCGGGACGTCGCCGCCCCAAGCGATGGCTTTCCGTGGCCGTCGGCGCACTGGTCGGCGTGTTCGTGCTGGCACCGTTGCTGCGCACGGCACACCAGGACGCACCGGCGTACGCGTTCCTCGACACGGTCGACGGCCAGCCGGTGACCTACAGCTCGTGCAGCCACATCCAGGTGGCGGTCTACCCCGCCGGCGGACCGCCCGGCGCCGAGCAGCTGGTGCGCGAGGCGGTGACCCAGGTGCGCGCCGTCACCGGGCTCGACATCGTCGTCATCGGGTCCTTCGCCGGGCACGCGGCCAACTGGAACTTCGAGACCGCCCAGGTGCGGATCGACGACCCGATCACCGTCTCCTGGCAGGACGGCGCCGCTCTCGCCGCGATGACCGACGAGGTCGCCGGGCTGGGCGGCAGTCCGCGGATCAACAGCTCGGGCGGCACCCAGCGCTACGTGGCCGGCACGATCGCCCTGTCCCGCGACTACTACGCCTCGCTGGCGCGCCGGGGCGATCACGCCGAGGAGCTGGCCGTGCTGCTCCACGAGTTCGGCCACGTCTTCGGTCTCGCCCACGTCGACTCGCCGGGCGAGCTGATGTACCGCAAGAACATCGGCCGCAAGGTCTACGGCCCGGGCGACCTCGAGGGCTTGCGCCGCCTCGGACGGGGTCCCTGCTCCTAGCCCGTACGACGCCAGCGGTACTCCACCTCGGGGCGTCCGCTGCGCCCGTAGCGGGACTGCCGCTCGACCAGGCCGAGCTCGGCCAGGTGCTCCAGGTAGCGGCGCGCGGTCACCCGGGAGGCCCCGACCGCGGTGCCGACCTCGTTGGCCGAGAGCGCCTGCCCGGTCTCGCGCAGCCGGTCGGTGACGAGACGCAGCGTCTCGGCGCTCATCCCCTTGGGCAGCGGTGCCGCCGAGCCCGGCGAACGGAGCAGCCCGAGCAGCTGGTCCACGTCGTCCTGGACCACCTCGCGCCGGCTGGCCACCAGCTGCTCGTGGTAGGCGGCGTACTGCTCGAGCTTGGCCCGGAACGCCGCGAAGGTGAACGGCTTCAGCAGGTACTGCGCGACGCCGAGGGAGACCGCGCGCTGCACCACCTCGAGGTCGCGCGCCGAGGTCACCGCGATGACGTCCGCGGTCGAGCCCGCGGCACGGATCCGGTGCAGCAGCTCCAGACCGTGTACGTCGGGCAGGTGCATGTCGAGCAGGATCAGGTCGACGCCGCCGAGGGAGGAGAGGAGACGCAGCGTCTCGTTCCCCGAGCGCGCGGTCCCGGCCAGCTCGAACCCGCCCACCCGCCCGACGTACTCGCCGTGCGCCTGCGCCGCGACCGCCTCGTCCTCGACGACGAGCACCCGGATGCTCATGACGGGATCCGCACCCGGAACAGGGCGCCGCCGAGGTCGGAGCGATCCACCGAGACCGTCCCGTCGTACCGGCGCACCACCTGCGCGACCAGCGCCAGCCCGAGCCCGCGGCCCAGCGCGTCGTCGCCGCGCTTGGTCGACCAGCCGCGGGCGAACGCGTCCTCGACGAGGCCCGCGGGCAGACCGGGCCCGCTGTCGCCGACGTCGATCGCGAGTGCCGTCGCGTCGCCCACGATGTGCACCTGGACGCGACGGTCGGCGCCGGCTCCGACCGCGTCGAAGGCGTTGTCCAGCAGGTTGCCGAGCAGCGTCACCAGCTCGCGGGACTCCACCGGCAGGCCGCGCACCCGCGAGCCCGCGTCGATGGACAGGTCGATGCCCCGCTCGGCCGCCTGCGCGCTCTTGCCCAGCAGCAGGGCCGCCACCACCGGGTCGTCGACGGCGCTCACCACGGCGTCGGTGAGCACCTGGGCCGCCTGCAGCGACGAGGTCGCGAACTCGACGGCCTCGCCCGCGCGGTCCATCTCGATGAGGGACACGACGGTGTGCAGCCGGTTGGCGGCCTCGTGGTTCTGCGCACGCAGCGCCTCGGCCATCCCGCGCACGGTGTCCAGCTCGCCGGAGACCGCGCGCAGCTCGGTGTGGTCGCGCAGGGTGACCACCGAGCCCAGGTGGCGGCCCTCCCAGCGTGCCTCGGCCTGGTTGACCACGAGGACCGCGTCGCCGACCAGGTGGATCTCGTCGGGCCCCGCCGACCCGGTCCGCAGCGAGTCGACCAGCGCGCCCGGCAGGCCGAGCGACTCGACCGGGACGCCCACCGCGTCCACGAGACCCAGCAGCCGCAGCGCCTCGTCGTTGACCAGCTGCACCCGGCCCTCGTCGTCGAGCAGCAGCAGTCCCTCGCGGACCGCGTGCAGCACCGCGTCGTAGTACTCGTACATCCGGGTGATCTGCTGCTCGCCGAGGCCGTGGGTCTGCCGGCGCAGCCGCCGGCTGATCAGCCACGCGCCGAGCGCACCCCCGGCGAGGATCAGGCCGGCGGCGAGCCCGATCGGCAGCAGCCGCTCGCGCAGCGCCTCGCCGATCTTCTCCAGGGTGATCCCGACCGCGACCAGCGCGACAACCCGGTCGCCGTCGACGACGGGCACCACCGCGCGCATCGAGCGGCCGAGGGTGCCGGTGTGCTCCTGGGTGAAGACGTGCCCGCGCGGTGCGCCGCCGAGGTCGCCGATGAACCTCTTGCCGATCTGCGACGGGTCGGGGTGGGAGTACCGGGTCCGGTCCAGGCCCATCACCACGACGAAGTCGGTGCCGGTGTCGCGGCGCACCCGCTCGGCGTACGGCTGGATGCCCGCGGACGGGTCGGGCGTGCGCAGGGCCGCCAGCACGGCCGGCGAGTCCGCGACCGCACGGGCCACGTCCACCGAGCGGTCCCGGGCGGTGTCGAGCTGGGTGCGGCGCGCGTCCAGGTAGGCCAGGGCCACCGCGGCGACCACGACGACGACCATCACCAGGGTCTGGAGCAGGAAGATCTGCGCCGCGACGGAGCTCGGACGTCGTCGCACGAACTCAACGTACACAACGGTGACCCAGGTCACAGAGCGCCGGAGAGTGAGCGGGTCAGCCCCCTCACCCCTGGAGGAAACCGATGGCCACCCAGACCGCGGTACCGAAGAAGGACCGCACCCACTACCTCTACCTCGCGGTGATCGCCGCGGTGGTCCTCGGCATTACCGTCGGGCTCGCCGCACCGGACTTCGCGGTCGAGCTCAAGCCGATCGGCACCGCGTTCGTGGCGCTCATCAAGATGATGATCTCGCCGGTGATCTTCTGCACGATCGTGCTCGGCGTCGGCTCGGTGAGCAGCGCCGCCAAGGTCGGCCGTGTCGGCGGGCTCGCCCTCGGCTACTTCCTGGCGATGTCCACCGCGGCGCTGGCGATCGGCCTCGTGGTGGGCAACCTCCTGCACCCGGGCAGCGGGCTGCACCTGACCGCGGACGCCGCCAAGGCCGGTGCCGCGCAGGCCGCCGAGCACACCTCGACCACCGACTTCCTGCTCGGCATCGTGCCGACCAGCCTGCTCTCCTCGCTGACCGCGGGCTCGGTGCTGCAGACCCTGCTGGTGGCGCTGCTGGTCGGTTTCGCGCTGCAGGCGATGGGGTCGGCCGGCAAGCCCCTGCTGACCGGTGTCGAGCACGTCCAGAAGCTGGTCTTCCGGATCCTCTCGATGATCATGTGGGCCGCGCCGGTCGGCGCGTTCGGCGCGATGGCGGCCGTCGTCGGCGAGACCGGCGTGGACGCGCTCAAGAGCCTCGCGGTCATCATGGTCGGCTTCTACGTCACCTGCGCGCTGTTCGTCTTCGTCGTGCTCGGCACGATCCTGCGGCTCGCCACCGGCGTCAACGTCTTCAAGCTGCTGCGCTACCTGGGCCGGGAGTTCCTGCTGATCCTCTCGACCTCGTCCTCGGAGTCGGCGCTGCCGCGGCTGATCGCGAAGATGGAGCATGCCGGCGTAGAGAAGCCGACCGTGGGTGTGGTGGTCCCGACCGGGTACTCCTTCAACCTCGACGGCACCGCGATCTACCTGACCATGGCGACGCTCTTCATCGCGACCGCGATGGGCAACCCGCTCCACCTGGGCGAGCAGATCTCGCTGCTGCTGTTCATGGTGGTGGCCTCGAAGGGCGCCGCCGGCGTGACCGGCGCCGGCATGGCCACGCTGGCGGGCGGGCTCGCCTCGCACCGTCCGGACCTGCTCGACGGCGTCGGCCTGATCGTCGGCATCGACCGGTTCATGTCCGAGGCCCGGGCGCTGACCAACTTCGCGGGCAACGCCATCGCCACCGTGGTGATCGGCTCCTGGACCGGCACCCTGGACAAGCAGCGGCTGGACCTGGTGCTGGCCGGCGGCGACCCGTTCGACGAGACCACGATGCTGGACGAGAGCCCAGCGCCGGTCGTGGACGAGCGGACGCCCGTCCTGGTCTAGCGGTTGTAGACCGAGCCCTTCGTCCGCAAGGGCTTCTGCTCCGGGCGGGTGTCCGCCTCGCAGGCGATCGGGTAGGACCCGTCCGGAGCAGGCCAGGCGTCCACGTCGATCTCGGCGATGCCGGTGAGCCTCTTGGTGGTCGAGATCGCCCGCAGGTACGACGTACAGGCCCTGTCGAGGACGGCGTAGCGAGCCGGCCTCACGTCGAGGTAGCGGCCGTCCGGGCCGCGCTTGATGCCCCGCGGGCCGGGGAACCGGCGGGCGAGCACGGCGACCTTGGCGTCGATGACCGCGATCCGCTCGCGGTCGTGCTTGCGGGCGCAGTCCACGTAGACCAGGGCCCGCGAGTCGATGCAGGTGCGCTGCGAGGTGGGGAACCGCCTGCCGAAGACGTCGGCGTAGCGGATCGTGCTGGCCCGTTGCTGGACGAACGTGCAGGCGAAGACCCGCTGGCCGCGCTGGAACTGCTCGGGCGAGGGCGGTGCCCAGCTCACCTTCATGCCGATCGGCAGCGCGGGGCGCACGACCGCCCCGGGCAGCCTGCTCTGGACCGCGGCGGCGGCCAGCGGCTTGGTCATGCAGGTGTTGAGCACGGCCCGCTCCAGCGCCCGGTAGAGGGGCCGGTCGGTGCGCAGCAGCACGGCGTACGAGGTGAGCTTGGGGGTCAGGCTCGGGATCTGCACCACCCGGTAGACCTCGATCCGGTGGCTCTTCGCACAGGAGCGGGTCTTCTCGAACGCGGGCCGGTCGGCCAGCGCGTGCGCGGCGGCGAAGTAGCTGACCCGCTGCGCGGTGGCCAGCGCGAGGATCGCCTGCGGGTCCGCGCCGAGCATCGTCTCGGTCCAGCAGGTGCCCTCCGACAGCGGCGTCTCGGCACCGTCCTCGCCGTCGCTGTCCGCGGAGCTGACCGGGGCGGTCGTGGGCGAGTCCTGGCGGACCGCCGACCCGCCGGCGCACGCGGTCAGCAGGGCCAGCAGGGCCGCGAGGACCAGGGCGCGAAGGGCGAGCACGCGGTCAGGATCTCAGTACGCGCCGTCGGAGACGAGCACGGCCTTGACGGTCTTCACCATGATGACCAGGTCGATGACCATCGACCAGTTGTCGACGTAGTAGAGGTCGAGGCGCACCGACTCCGCCCAGGACAGGTCGGAGCGGCCGGAGACCTGCCACAGGCCGGTCATGCCCGGACGGACCAGCATCCGCCGGTGGGTGTCCTTCTCGTACCGCTCGACGTCCTTGGGGAACAGCGGCCGCGGGCCGACCAGGCTCATCTCGCCCTTGAACACGTTGATGAGCTGCGGCAGCTCGTCGATCGAGTACTTGCGGATGAACCGGCCGAACCGGGTGATCCGCGGGTCGTCCTTGATCTTGAACAGCACGCCGCTGCCCTCGTTGGCGTCGTCGAGCTGCTCGCGCAGCTTGTCCGCGTTGACGACCATCGAGCGGAACTTCACCATCTCGAACTCGTCGCCGTGGATGCCGACCCGGACCTGGCGGTAGAAGATCGGTCCGCGGTCCTGGAGCTTGATGACCAGCGCGGTGACGATGAGCAGCGGCGAGAGCGCGAGCAGCACGCACGAGGAGACGAACAGGTCGAAGGCGCGCTTGGCCCAGCCGCCGGCGCGGTCGCTCTGCGGCTCCTCGACCTGGACGAACGGCAGCCCGGCGACGTGCCGCATGTGCACCCGCGGGCCGGCGATGTCGGTCAGCGCCGGGGCGACCAGCATGTCGAGGTCCAGTCCCTGCAGGGTCCACCCGAGCCGGCGCAGGTCCGCGGCCGAGGAGTAGGAGCCGCCGGCCACGATGACGCCGTCGACCTTCTGGTCGATCGCGACCTGGCGGACGTGCTCGATGTCGCCGAGCACCGGCACCCCGATGGCGAGCGGGTCGTAGCCCCCGGGCACGCACATGCCGACGAGCCGGTAGCCCAGCCAGGGCGAGCGGCCGAGCACCTCGACGAGCTCGCGGACCGCGGTGGGCGAGCCGACCGCGACCATCCGGATCGAGAGCCGGCCCTGCTTGCGTGCCGAGTGCAGCGTCTGCCGGTCGACGTACCGGGCGATGAGCAGCAGCGGCGTGCCCATGAGGAAGAACAGGAACGGGTAGCCGCGGGTGAGCTGGGCCTGGGAGAAGAAGCCGCCGGTGCAGACGATCCCGAAGGTGATGAGGGAGGCGATCGTGATCGCCCGGAACTCCTCGAAGCCGGAGCCGTAGTTGCGCACCCGGTAGGCGCCGAGGAGCAGCAGCATCAGCAGCCACAGCACGATCACGCCAGGTCCGAGGATCGGCGCCCAGCTGAAGTCGTGCGGCACCTCGTGGAAGTACTTGTCGACCTGGTGCTGCCAGTTCCAGGCGAGCCAGGAGGTCACCAGGAGCACGCCGGCGTCGACCAGGAAGACCCCGATGAGCATCTGCCGGATCCGGTAGGTCAGCCGGACGTTGCGGGCCGGGCCCGCCGTGCTGACCACGGTCGCGGGATCCGGCGCGAGCACGTCGCTCTCGGTGTCCTTCACGGTCTCGCTCATCGTCGCCGGGTCACCTGCACCAGGGCCGGGCGCACGTCGAGCAGGTACACCAGGATCGCGACGATGCCGATGATCATGAACAGTCCGCCCGGCAGCAGGACCTGCACCCCGAGCGCCAGGCCGAGGATCCACAGCCATGCCTTCTTGGTCTGCTTGTCCGCCGCGTGGAAAGCCTGCGCCGGCCGCAGGACCGCATCCAGGAGTGCCCAGAGGTTCAGCAGGAGCAGCGCGATGGCGAAGATGCCGACGACGTCGTTGCGGAACTCGAAGAACACCCCCCAACCCTAGAGCGCACGGCCCACCCGCGTCCTGGCTACCGAGACGTTGATCCACACCCCGTACACGAAACTGGGCCCCCGGAATTCCGGGGGCCCAGTCGGTGACGCGTGGGTCAGGCGGTCTTCTTGACGGCCTTCTTGGCCGGAGCCTTCTTGGCGGTGGCCTTCTTCGCCGGCGCCTTCTTGGCGGCGGTTTTGGTGGCCGGGGCCTTGCGGGCGGCCTTCTTGGCCGGCTTCACGTTCGCGACGGCCTTGACGCCGTCCTTGCGCAGCGCGGCGACGAACTTCTCACCGCGGGCGGCGAGCTCGGCGTAGGTGCTGTTGAGCTCCTCGATCGCCTCGTTCACCAGGGCCTCGAGCTTGCCCGGCAGCGCCTGGGCGTCCTTCTGGGCCTCGGCGACGCGAGCCTCGAACTTGGCCTGGGCCTTCTTTGCGTCCGCGCGGAGCTCCTCGACGCGGGTCTTCGCCTGCGCCTGCAGGGTCTTGGAGTCGAAGTCGACCTTGGCGACGCGCGCCTGCACGCCGGACACGCGGGTCTGGACGGTGTCGAACCGGGCCTGGGTCGCCTTCTGTGCCTCGGTCGCGTAGCCGCGGGCGTACTCGACGGCGAGCTCGGTGGCGCCGGCAACGGCGTACAGCGGCTTCACGGCCTCGGTCTTGAGCTGCTCGGCGTTGAACTGGGTCTTGGCCATCTCAATTTCCTTCGTTTCCTGCACCCGGACCGGGGTCTGCCGGCAGGGCGTCGGGGGTGGGGGTGGTGTGAGCATCGTTGCTCTCGTTGCTGCCGCTCGCGTTCGTCGCCCGGAAGGCCTGGTAGACCTCGAGCAGCGCCTGCTTCTGCCGCTCGGTCAGACCGGGATCGGCGAGGACCGCGAGCTCCACCGAGCGGACCTGGTCCTCGTCCGGGTTCAGGATCCCGGCCTGGACGTAGACCTGCTCGGCAGAGATCCGAAGTGCCTTCGCGAGCTGCTGGAGCACTTCGGCAGAAGGCCGGCGCAGACCGCGTTCGATCTGGCTCAGGTAGGGGTTGGACACGCCCGCCTGCTCGGCGAGCTGGCGCAGGGAGACCCCGGCGTTCACCCGCTGCTCGCGCAGGTACCCACCGAGGGACTCGACGGTCATCCCGACCTTGGACTTCTTGGCCACGTCACCATGGTGCTAACTCTTGCTAGCACTCTGCAACCTCAGGACTGGTGAATCGGGTCACAAAGTCGAGTGACTCACCGGAGAATAGGCGATGTTTCAACCAACCGGACTGCTAGCTAGTCTTCGCACGTGTCGCCTGTCATCGCCGAGATCGTCCGCTCCGGGGTCGTCGAGGGCCACCACTACGGTGCCGTGGTCGCGCTCGGCGCCGACGGGTCCGTCACCTACAGCCGCGGCGAGGTGACCGCGCCGTTCCTGCCGCGCTCGTGCAACAAGCCGCTGCAGGCACTGGCGATGGTGCGCGCCGGGCTGGACCTGGACGGGGAGCTGCTCGCGCTCGCCTGCGCCTCCCACTCCGGCGAGGACTTCCACCTCGACGGCGTACGACGGATCCTGGCCGGCGCCGGCCTGGGCGAGGACGCCCTCGGCAACCCGGCCGGATGGCCGCTGGAGGACCGGGTCCGCGACCAGGTGCTGCGCACCGGCGGCACCGAGAGCCGGCTGTTCATGAACTGCTCCGGCAAGCACGCCGCGATGCTGGCCACCTGCGTGGCCAACGGCTGGCCGACCGCGACCTACCTCGACCCCGCGCACCCGCTGCAGCAGGCGATCGCGGCCGACTTCGCCGCGCAGACCGGCGAGAGCGTCGCGCACGTGGCGACCGACGGCTGCGGTGCGCCGCTGCTGTCCACCTCGCTGGTCGGCCTGGCCCGCGCGTTCTCGCGGCTGGCCACCGACCCGGCCACCGACCCGGCCGCCGACCCGGCCGCCGACCCGGCCGCCGCCCGGGTCGCCGGCGCGATCCGGCAGCACCCGGCGTACGTCTCCGGCAGCGAGCGCGACGAGCGGGTGCTGCTCACCGCGATCCCGGGCGCGATCGGCAAGGCCGGCGCCGAGTCCTGCTACGCGGTGGCCCTGCCCGACGGGCGCGCGTTCGCGCTCAAGACCGACGACGGCGCCGCCCGGGCCCGGCCGGTGGTGATGGCCGCGCTGCTGCGCCACCTCGGCGTGGACACCGATCCCGGCGTGGACACCGCCGCGGTGCGCCGGACCGGCGAGCACCCCCTGTACGGCGGCGGCGCGGTCGTCGGCGAGATCCGGGCCGTGCTGGTCTGACCCTCTGGCAGCATGGCGGCCGTGCCCGACCAGTACTGCCCGACGCCCCGCGAGCTCGACGACCTCGAGCTGCTGCTCAACGGCGGCCTCGCCCCGCTGACCAACTTCACCGACGGCCCGGTCTCGCTCACGCTGCCCGACGGCCTCACCGAGGCCGAGCTGGTCGACCCCGAGGGCCTGCCGCTGGCGCGGTACACCCCGGACTCGCTCACGGCGCTGAGCGCACCGTCGTACGGGCCGTTCCGGCGGCTGCACCTCGCGCCGGCCGAGACCAGGAGCCGGTACGACGGTGCCCTGACCGTCCCGGTCGCCTCCGCGCTCAGCACCGCCGACCTGGCCGCGATCCAGGCCGCCCGCGGCGGGCGCCGGGTGCTGCTGCTCGCGCTGGTCGGCACCGGCACGCCGCAGGGCCTCACCGGCGTCGGGCTGGTGCGCGCGACCCTGGCAGCCGCGGACCTGCTCGGGGACGCGGACGTGGTCGCGGCGACGCTGCCCAGCCACGGCGACGCGGACACCGACCACGCGCTCGGCCAGCAGGTGGTGGCCAACTACGCCCCCGGCGACGTGCTCGCGCTGCCGGACAGCGACGACGACGACCTCCCCGCCGAGATCGAGGCCGTCGTCGCCCAGGACCAGCCCGAGGAGCCCGGCGTGGTGGTGTTCTTCACCGGCCTGTCCGGCAGCGGCAAGTCCACGCTCGCCCAGGCGCTGCTGGACCGGGTGCTCGAGCACGGCGAGCGGACCGTGACCAGCCTGGACGGCGACGTGGTCCGGCGGAACCTGTCGGCCGGGCTGACCTTCTCCAAGGAGGACCGGGAGACCAACATCCGCCGGATCGGGTGGGTGGCCGCCGAGATCGCCCGGCACCGCGGGGTGGCGATCTGCTCGCCGATCGCGCCGTTCGACAGCACCCGCAAGCAGGTGCGCGCGATGGCCGAGGACGCCGGCGGGACCTTCGTGCTGGTGCACGTGGCCACCCCGCTGGAGGAGTGCGAGCGGCGCGACCGCAAGGGCCTCTACGCCAAGGCGCGGGCAGGCGAGATCCCCGAGTTCACCGGCATCTCCTCGCCGTACGAGGAGCCGGAGGACGCCGCCGTCCGGGTGGACACCACCGGACGCACGGTCGAGGACGCCCTGCGAGACGTTCTCGCCGTCCTGCCCTTCGACTGATCTAGTATCGCTACTTGATCGACTTTCAACCCTCTGCCTGACCAACAGACGGGACCCTCGTGCACGTGCTCTTCGGCGACAGCGCCGTCCAGATCATCACCGCCGGCTTCTTCGTCGGCATCGTCGTCGGCATCACCGGCATGGGCGGCGGCGCACTGATGACCCCGGCGCTGATCTTCCTCGGCGTCGGCGACACCTCCTCCATCGTGACCGCGGACCTGACCGCCGCGGCCGTCTACAAGTCCGGCGGCGCGGTGGTGCACTCCAAGCACGGCGAGCCGCACTTCCGGCTCGCGGCCTGGCTGATCGCCGGCTCGGTGCCGATGGCCTTCCTCGGCCCGCACCTGGTCGACTGGTTCGTGGACCCCGACGACGTGGAGAACCTGCTCAAGGAGTGCATCGGCTTCGCGCTCCTGCTCGCCGCCTCCACCTACGCGATCCGGCTCTGGATCCAGCTGATCCGGGTGCGCCGCGGCGCCCACGGCGAGGGCGAGACCCGGATCCGGCCGATCCCGACCCTGCTCACCGGCGCGCTGGGCGGCCTGCTCGTCGGCGTCACCTCGGTCGGCTCGGGCTCGGTCATCATGGTGATCCTGCTGATCCTCTACCCGGCGCTCGGACCGCTGAAGCTGGTCGGCACCGACCTGGTGCAGGCCGTGCCGCTCGTGCTGGCCGCGGCGATCTCGAACATCATGGTCAACGGGCTGGAGTGGAGCCTCACCGTGCCGCTGATCCTCGGCTCCGTGCCCGGCACGCTGCTCGGGGCACGGTTCGCCGCCAAGGTGCCGCAGTCGATCATCCGGCGCGGCATCGTGATCGTGCTGACGATGTCCGGCATCGCGCTGCTGGACAAGGCCGGCTGGGCTCCGCTCGGCGCCGGCGAGGACGACACCCACCCGGTGCTGATCGCGGTCATCGGGCTGGTGATGCTCGTGTTCGTGCCGTTGGTGTGGGGCCTGCTGCGCAAGCAGCAGGGGATGCCGATGTTCGGCGCCCCGACGGTCGCCGAGCTGGAGAAGGGCCCGGGAGCCGAGCCCGTTCACGAGCAGGGCACGCACGCTCCGTAGCATCGGGCCCATGCGGCTGCTGCTCCTGCGACACGGTCAGACCCACGGCAACACCTCGGGGGCGCTCGACACCGCGATCCCCGGGCTGGACCTGACCGAGCTCGGCGTCCGGCAGGCCGAGGCGGCCGCGCGGGTGCTCGCCGCGCCGGACGGGCTGCCGCCGGTGGACGGCATCTTCGTCTCCCCGCTGGTGCGCACCAGCCAGACCGCGGCACCGCTGGCCGACGCCCTCGGGATGACCCCGACGATCCTGGACGGCATCCGCGAGATCGCCGCCGGGGACTACGAGATGGCCACCGACGAGTACTCGATCCTCGGGTACGTCGGCACCGTCGCGGACTGGATCGAGGGCCGGCTGGACCCGCGGATGTCCGGCAGCGAGACCGGGCACGAGTTCCTGGCGCGGTACGACGACGCGGTCGCGACCATCGCCGCGGGCGGCCACGAGCGCGCGCTGATCGTCAGCCACGGTGCCGCGATCCGGACCTGGGTGGCCAACCGGGTCAACGGCTCGGCCCACCACGAGAAGGCAACCGAAGGCTTCCACAACACCGCCTGCATCGAGCTGGACGGGACGCCGGAGGACGGCTGGACGGTGATCTCGTGGAGCGAGGACGCCATCGGGGGTCCCCTTGATGGACAGAGCTTGGACGACGAGACCGCCCCGGACCCGACCGGCGGCGAGCTCGAGTAGCTTCGTCGTACCAGGAAAATAGAACACGTTCCACTGACGTGAGACGATGGTCGGTCGCTCCGGACCCGCCGGATACGATGACGGCTGCCGTTCCCAGGTGAGAGGCCCTCATGACCCAGACCCATGTCGACTACCAGCTGAGCCAGCTCGACCAGCTCGAGGCGGAGTCGATCCACATCTTCCGCGAGGTCGCCGCGGAGTTCGAGCGACCGGTGCTGATGTTCTCCGGTGGCAAGGACTCCATCGTGATGATGCGCCTGGCGGAGAAGGCGTTCTACCCGGCGAAGATCCCGTTCCCGGTGCTCCAGGTCGACACCGGCTACGACTTTCCCGAGGTGCTGGCCACCCGGGACAACTGGGTCAACCGGCTGGGCGTGCGGCTGATCGTGGCCAGCGTCGAGGAGGCCATCAAGAACGGCGTCGTCGTCGACGACGGCAAGACCTCCCGCAACCGGCTGCAGATCGGCACGCTGCTCAACGCGCTCGAGGAGGGCTCGTTCACCGCGGCCTTCGGCGGCGGCCGGCGTGACGAGGAGAAGGCGCGCGCCAAGGAGCGGGTCTACTCCCACCGCGACGAGTTCGGCCAGTGGGACCCGAAGAACCAGCGCCCCGAGCTGTGGAGCCTCTACAACGGGCGGCTGCACGAGGGCGAGCACATGCGGATCTTCCCGATCAGCAACTGGACCGAGCTCGACATCTGGCACTACATCGGCCGCGAGGGCATCGAGATCCCCTCGATCTACTTCTCCCACCAGCGCCGGGTCTTCGAGCGCGACGGGATGCTGCTCACCGAGTCCGAGTTCAACCCGTGCCGTCCGGGCGAGGAGGCCCGCGAGCGGACCGTGCGGTTCCGCACCGTCGGCGACCTGACCCTGACCGGCTGCGTGGAGTCGACCGCCAGCACCATCGACGAGATCATCGACGAGGTCGCGATCGCCCGGGTCACCGAGCGCGGCGCCACCCGCGGCGACGACCGGTTCTCCGAGGCAGCCATGGAGGACCGGAAGAAGGAAGGCTACTTCTGATGTCTGCTTCTGATCAGGGCGCTCCCGGGCGGTCCATGGACCTGCTCCGGTTCGCCACCGCCGGCTCGGTCGACGACGGCAAGTCCACGCTGATCGGCCGGCTGCTGCTGGACTCCAAGGCGATCTTCGAGGACCAGCTCGAGGCCGTCGAGGCGACCTCGGAGGCCAAGGGCTACGACTACACCGACCTGGCGCTGCTCACCGACGGGCTGCGCTCGGAGCGCGAGCAGGGCATCACCATCGACGTGGCGTACCGCTACTTCGCGACGCCGACACGGAAGTTCATCATCGCCGACACCCCCGGGCACGTGCAGTACACCCGGAACATGGTCACCGGTGCCTCCACCGCCGACCTCGGCCTGGTGCTCGTCGACGCCCGCCAGGGCCTGACCGAGCAGTCCCGCCGGCACGCGGTGATCATCTCGCTGCTGCGGGTGCCGCACCTGGTGCTCGCGGTGAACAAGATGGACCTCGTCGAGTTCGACCAGGCGGTCTTCGACAAGATCCACGCCGAGTTCACCCAGTTCGCGACCAAGCTGAACATCCCGGACCTCGAGGTCATCCCGATCTCCGCGCTCCAGGGCGACAACGTGGTGACCCGGTCGGAGAACATGCCCTGGTACCAGGGCCCGACGCTGATGCACCACCTCGAGCACGTGCACGTGGCCTCCGACCGCGACCTCATCGACGCGCGGTTCCCGGTCCAGTACGTCGTCCGCCCGAAGTCCGACGAGTTCCACGACTATCGCGGCTACGGCGGCCAGATCGCCGGCGGCGTGCTGAAGAAGGGCGACGAGGTCGTCGTGCTCCCGAGCGGGATGACCTCGACCATCGAGGGCATCGACCTGTTCGACCAGGAGATCGACCAGGCGTTCCCGCCGATGTCGGTGACCGTGCGGCTGGCCGACGACGTGGACGTCTCCCGCGGCGACATGATCGCCCGGGTCAAGAACGCCCCGACCCCGTCGCAGGACATCGACGCGATGATCTGCTGGATGACCAGCGAGCCGCTGCGCCCCAAGCAGAAGCTCGCCATCAAGCACACCACCCGGACGGGACGTGCGCTGGTCAAGGACATCCAGTACCGCCTGGACGTCAACACCCTGCACCGCGACCAGGAGACCAAGGAGCTGGGCCTCAACGAGATCGGCCGCATCCAGCTGCGCACCACGGTCCCGCTGCTCTGCGACCCCTACTCGAAGAACCGCACCACGGGTTCCTTCATCCTCATCGACGAGGCCACCGGCGTCACCGTCGGGGCCGGGATGATCAACAGCAGCTCCTGAACGCTGACCCGGCGCAAAAGTGCGCGTGTGAACGCTGACCTGGCGCAAAGGTGCACGTAGTACGTGCACCTTTGCGCCAGGTCAGCGCAATTACGTGCACCTTTGCGCCGGGTCAGTGGGTTTGGCGCCAGGTGGGGACGGCGTCGATGAGGCGGGAGGTCAGGGCCTCCGAGGGCGGCACGTAGGCCTGCGCGACCTCGCCGAGGCCGTGCACGGTGACGCCGCTGTCGTCCGGGGACAGGTACAGCGACTCCCCGCGCCCCAGGGTCAGCTTCTCCCCCGCGTCGGTGGTCACGGTCACCTCGCCGCCGATGCAGACCAGCAGGCTGCCCTCGCACCGCACCAGCGCGACGCCCTCGGGCGCGGCCGCGGAGATCTGGGTGACCGCGAGCGCGAAGCCGCCGCCGGCCGGGGAGAACACCTCGGTGTCGTACTCGATGAAGTCCGGGGTCACCCGCGAGACCCGGGCCATCCCGCTCTCCAGGCAGGCCACCAGACCCTCGGGGTCGATGTGCTTCGAGGTCAGCCCGGCGCGCAGCACGTTGTCCGAGCTGGCCATCACCTCCAGGCACAGGCCCTTGAGGTGCGCGTGGATCACGCCGGTCTCCAGGTACGCCGCCTCGCCGGGCTGCAGCGTCATCCGGTTCAGCATCAGCGAGATCACCACGCCCACGTCATCCGGGTGGTGCTCGGCGATCTCCACCGCGGTGGCGTAGGCGCGCTTGATGTCCATCCCCAGCGAGGCGAGCGTCCGGCAGGCACCGACGATCTGGTGGACCTCGGCCGGGTCGATCTCCTCCGACAGCAGCCGCTCGATCAGCCGGACGATGCTGGCGAAGCCCGGCTGCGAGCGCAGGTCGTCGGCCAGCCGCTGGCTCAGCGGGGTGTTCAGCGGGCCCAGCACCCGCAGGATCTCCGCGGTCGGGCGGAACCCGATGAGGCTGTCGAAGGTGGTCAGCGCGAAGACCATCTCGGGCTTGTGGTTCGGGTCCTTGTAGACCCGGTGCGGTGCCTCCAGCGGGACGCCCGCCTCCTGCTCGCGCGCGAACCCGATCTCGGCCTGCGCGCGCGAGGGGTGCACCTGCAGCGAGAGCGGCCGGTCGGCGGCGAGCAGCTTGACCATGAAGGGCAGGTCCCCGGCGACGTCGGCCAGCGGCTTCTCGGTGCCGTCCGGGTCCACCGCGACCGACGGCTTGAGCGGGTGCGTGCCGATCCACATCTCCGCCACCGGCACGTCGGCACGACGGTCACCCAGGAAGTTCGGGATGGCCTCGGGGGAACCCCAGTCGTAGTTCTGGACGCCGTTGTGGAGCCGGTGCATGGGTTCCAGCCTAGAAGGGATGGCCCAGGCAGCGTGGGCGATTCAGCCGAGTGCGGTCACAACGTCGGGCGCACGTGCAAGCCGACCTCGGGGTCGACGACGGCCTCCTGGCCCGCCGCGATCCCGTCGGCCACGAGAGCGGCGTCGAGCGGCACCGCGCGCTTGACCAGGGCAAGCGCGATCGGGCCGAGCTCGTGGTGCCGGGCCGAGGAGCCGACCAGGCCGATCTCCTTCTCGCCGTACGTGAGGGGAGCGCCCTGGGTGGGCAGCCGGTTGTCGGAGCCGTCCAGGTGCAGCAGCGTCAGCCGCCGCGGCGGACGGCCCAGCGTGTGCACCCGCGCGACCGTCTCCTGGCCGCGGTAGCAGCCCTTGTCGAGGTGCACCGCGCGCTCGATCCAGCCGACCTCGTTGGGAATGGTGCGGTGGTCGGTGTCCAGGCCCGGGCGCGGCTCCCCGCGCGCGATCCTCAGCGCCTCGAACGCCCACATCCCGGCGGCGGGTCCGGCGGCGTCGGCGTACTCGCGCAGGCGTGCGCGCGGGACCAGGTCGTACCGGCCATGAGGGTCATCGGCGAGCGGCCGCCAGGCGACCGCGATCTCGCCGGTGACGTCGGCGACCTCGACCCGCATCAGGAAGCGCATCGAGTCCAGCCACGAGGCCAGCGCGGGCGCGGTCCCGGGCTCGACGTGGGCGGTGAAGGACTCGCCGTCGTCGACGCCGTACAGGGCGTGCTCGATGTGCCCCTGCGGGGAGAGCACGAGGGTGGTGACCGGCTCGCCCGGGGCGAGCCCGAGCAGGTGCTGGGTGGTCAGCGAGTGCAGCCAGTCCAGCCGGTCCGGGCCGGTGATCCGGACGACGCCGCGGTGGGAGAGGTCGACGAAGCCGTCGCCCTGGGACAGCGTGCGCTGCTCGCCGTGGAAGGAGCCGTAGTGCGCGGGCACGGGCGCGTCGACGCCGTTTCCGGCGACGGCACCGGGGAGATCGAGCAGAGGGCTGGTCACGTCCACCCCAACAGTCTCCCGCACGGCACTATTTCAGCGCCGCGCGGGAGACCTGCCGCTACTTCTTGTTGAGGCTGAACTGCGCCGAGGTGGAGGCGCCCAGGTACTTGCCCGGGTCACCGGCCCACGACGCGGTCAGCGGGTAGAACCCCGGCTTCTGGGTCAGCGTGATCGACGTCGCCGCCACGCCGCTGGCGTTGGTGGTCGCCGTCGCCGACTGGCTGCCGATCACGAACGTGACCACGTAGCCGGCCAGCGGACGGCCGAGCGCGTCGACGACCTTGGCCGAGACCGCGGTCGGCTTGTTCGGCGCGCCCTTGAGACCACCGGTGTAGGCGATCGTGCTGGCCATCGCGGAGACGCCGTACGGCGAGGAGCCCGAACCGTCCGCGTCGAACAGCGCCGAGCCGGCGTACGACGCGGAGACGGTGTGCGCCCCGGCCGTCCTGGTGACCACGTACGCCAGGCTCGCCTGCCCGGACGCGTTGGTCGTCGCCGTACCGACCGGAGAGCCGTCCACCGAGAACACCACCGGCGCGTTGTTGATCGCGGTGCCGAACTCGTCGACGAGCGAGGCCGTCAGCGTGCTGGTGCTGCTGAAGTCCGCGGCCTGCGGTCCCGTGTAGGACAGCGTGGTGGCGTGCGTGCGGACGTGCACGGTGAAGTCACGGAGCGTGCAGGCGCCGTCCTTGTCGCACACGTTCACGGTCGGCGTCCGGTCGCCCGGCACCGCCCACGCGTGCGTCGCGCTGGCGCCGCCGTTGTCGATCGAGTCGCCGTCGCCGAACGCCCAGTCGTAGGTGAGCGTGGACTGGTCGGCCGCACCCGGGTCGACGGCCTGCGCCTTCAGCGTGAGCGGCTTGCCCCACGGCACCGTCACCGGCGCGCCCGGGACCACGGTCACGTTCGGGTCGGCATTGTCGACGTCGACCGCGAAGTCCTTGACGTCGGTCAGCCCGGTGGCGTCGGTGACGACCACCTGACCGGTGTAGTGGCCGTTGTCGGCGTAGGTGTGCTGCGGAGTGGCCGTGTGGCCGGGCCCGCTGCCGTCACCGAAGTCCCAGCTGTACGTCGCACCGGCGGCGCACGGGCCGGTCGCCGAGGTGGCGAAGTGCACCGGCGTGCCCTCGACCGCGTTCGGCGAGATCGTCACCGCGCCCAGCGAGGGCGGGATGTTGTTCGGCTGGATGGTGCCCAGGTCGACGCTGCCACCGGCACCCGACATCGGAACCGAGATGTCGCTGGTCGCGACCGGGACGGTGGTGTTGTAGACGCTGACCCGGAAGCCCGGCGTCACGGTCACCGGGTTCGGCGCGACGAAGCCCGCGTCGACGTTGACGCCGCTGGCGATGTGCAGGCCGGGCGTGCTGGACAGGTCACCGAGCTCGTAGCCCAGGTCGTCGCCGGCCGGGATCTTGCACCCGATCAGCAGCGGGTCGGTCTGGGCGTCCTCGCCGAGGTCGAGGTCGTTCGTGCCGACCACCTGGCTGGGCGTCCGCGCGGTGCGCACCGTCTCCAGCGCGTCCGGGGTGACCGTCACGTCGGAGACCATCTTCAGCGTCAGGTACGGGAAGCCGACGGCGAAGATGCTCGGGTCGAAGACCCCGACGTCGCCGCTCTCGAGGTGGCAGTCGTACGCGGCACCGCTGGCCTTGAGAGCACAGCTGCCGGTGGTGGTGATCCCGGCGGTCACGCTCATGCCGAGGGTGCCGAACGCGTCGGTGTCGACCGCGACCTCACCGGTCACCGAGTAGTGGATGCTCAGCGTGCCCGAGGCCGGACGGCCGTAGTCGACGCTCGGGTCGGCGTTGCGGCCCTGGCGCACCTGGTCCGGGTCCCAGTCGACCGAGACGACCGCCGGCTGGCTCCAGTCGGCGTCCGCCGAGAAGGAGAGCGAGCCGTGGAAGGCACCGCTGGCCCAGGGGTAGGACTCGGTGCCCAGGGTCTGGCTGCCCGAGATCGTGGTGGTGACGGCGCCGGTGTCGGCCGAGGCCGGGCCGGCGAAGGCGACCAGGCCGGTCACCGAGAGAGCGGCAGCGGCGACGAGGCCGATACCGCGACGTGGCAGGGGTGTTCGTTGCTTCATGGTGGAACGGACCTTTCTCCCAGGCAGGCCCGGCACCGCCGCCGAGCCTGCGTGCATGCGGAAGTCCCGCACCAGCACAGAGGGAGGAAGAAGTCGTCAGATACGCGCGGATCAGGCCTGTTCGGCGCAGTCCGCGCACAGACCGAAGACGGTCAGGTGCCCGTAGTCCGGAGCGAACCCGTGCCGGGCGACCAGCGGGCCGAGCGCGGACTCGACGTCGGCGCGGCCCACGCTGATGACCTTCTTGCAGCTCCGGCAGACCAGGTGGGCGTGCTCGTGACCGGTGGCGGCGTGGTAGGTCGGCGCCCGGTCGGACAGGTGCGCGTGCCGGATCAGCCCGAGCTCGTCGAGCAGCTCCAGGGTCCGGTAGACGGTGGACAGGTTGATCGCCTCGGAGTGCGCTCGCACCTCGGCGTAGACGGCGTCGGGGGTGGCGTGCCCGAGCTTCTCCACCGCCGCGAGCACCAGCTCGCGCTGCGGGGTCAGCCGGTGGCCGCTCTCGCGCAGGCGCTGCTGCCAGTCGGACATCACAGCCGCTTGAGCTGGGCGTGCGTGTGCGGCTGCAGGTCGTTGCCCATCGCGGCCATGTCGAAGGCGTAGAGCAGGTCGCCGTTGACGTAGCCGTAGAGCCGCTTGCCGCCGGCGTAGGCCTGGGCGGTGGCGGTGCGCGCGACCGCGTCGGTGACGATCTCGAAGCGCGGCTGGTCGGCGTGGATCTCGCCGACCCAGATCTCGGTGATGCCGGTGTTGTGCGCCAGCACCACCTCGAGGGTGCCGTCCTCCTGCGGGCGCAGGAAGCCGGTCTCCTGGGCAGCCTCGCGCACGTGGTTGCCCTGCTCGTCGACGATCCAGGACCTGCTCATGTAGTGGATGAACGGCCGGCCGTCCTGCTGGAAGATCAGCTCCTGGCCGAACTGGAACGGCTCGATGCCCTCGTACTCGCCGTGGCCGTTGCCGGCCCAGGTGCCGATCAGCCAGGCCAGCCGGGCGCAGTTCGGGTGGATGTTCTGCGGGATCTCGAAGGGCACGGTTACTCGTCTCCTCCGCGCCGGTCGGCGAGCACCAGCAGCCGCCGGGTCGCGACCACCGCCCAGAGTCCGACCGTGAGCATGACCAGGGCCATCAGCACCGCGAGGAAGGCGTCCACGGGAGCCAGTTTAGGGTGCTTGCATGCGCAGTCTGGTCATCAAGTGCACGGCGGGTGCCGAGGACGCCGAGCGGGCGAACCAGGCCTTCACGGTGGCCGCGGCCGCGATCGCCGCCGGGGCGTCGGTGACGCTGTGGCTCACCGGCGAGGCGACCTGGTTCGCGGTGCCCGGGCGGGCCGAGGAGTTCTCCCTCCCGCAGGCCGCGCCGCTGGCCGAGACGCGTGACCTCGTGCTCGAGCAGGGCACGCTGATCGTCTGCACCCAGTGCGCCGCGCGGCGTGAGCTGACCGAGGCCGACCTGGTGCCGGGCGCGCGGATCGCCGGCGCGGCCTCGTTCGCGGAGTCGGTGCTGGCCGAGGGCGTGCAAGCTCTCGTCTACTGACCGCCGCTAGCGGGCCTGGTACGGGTAGGCCCGGACGACCGTGCCGTCCAGCCGCGTGGCCAGGTAGCCGGACTCGTTGAACTCGTTGCCCACGTGGATGTCCACCGACGGCACCGTCGTGGCGGCGCCGATGTGCTGGACGATCACGTAGGTCTGCGTCGGCTCCTCCACCCGCAACGTACGGCGAGCACGCGCGATGTTCTTCACCAGCGCGGCCACGTCCAGCCGGCGCAGGTCCACGGTGCGTGACCCGGGGAAGTTCGCGCTGATGTCGCCGAACTGCTGCCAGCCCTCCTCCGGGCGGAAGAGCACCTGGGCGTGGCGGTTCTTGTGGAGCTGCGGCACCTGCGCGACCGCGTAGTCGTCGTACAGGACGAGGTTGACGACCAGGCTGGTGTCGAAGGTCCGCTGGTATCCGGCCAGGAACCCGCGGATGCCCGGACCGTCCAGCCCGTACGACGACGCCGGGCCACTGTCCGTGGGTTCGCCGCTGGGCTCCGGCGTCTCCGCCGAGGCGATCGGCTCGGGCGCGAACAGCGTGGACCCGCTGTCGCCGCCGCGGATCGCGACCGTCCCGACCACGGCAGCGGTGACGATCATGAGCACCCCGATCGCAATCCCGACCAGCAGCCCGGGGCGGAACGGCCCGCGCCGCGGCTGCGGGCCCACGGAGACCGGCCCGGGCTGCAGAACGGGCGGCGGCACCGCCGAGCCGGGCGAGAGCGTCCCTTCGAGCACGTCGAGGTCGCGCGCGATCAGGTCGAGCTCGACCTCGCTGCGCGCGGAGGCGACGTTGCGCAGCCGGATGTCCCGGTCCGCCTCGCTGATCCGCCCCTGCTCGGCGGCGCGCCGGATCCGGGCGCTGAGCGCGGTGCGGTCGTGGTCGGTCACACGACGAGGGTAGGGAGAGACGCGGCGTCTCGTGAGGTGTTCAGGCAGCCAGGCCCAGCAGCGCGCGGGCCTCGGCGCCGGTCATCGGGGTGCGCTGGGCCAGGCGGCCCAGCTCGACCGCACGGGAGACCAGCTGGTCGTTGTGCTCGACCGGGACGCCCCTGGCCAGGGTGAGCACGTCCTCCATGCCGACGCGCAGGTGACCGCCCTTGCTCAGCGAGGCGAGCGCCACCGACAGGGTCGAGCGCCCGATCCCGGTGGCCGACCAGCTGGTGGTCCGGGCCGGCAGCGCGGCGACCGCGGCGACCAGGGCGTCGGCGGTGCCGGGCATCCCGCCGGGCACGCCCATGACCAGGTCCACGTGCACCTTCCCGCCGTACGGGAGGCCGAACCTGTCCAGCAGCCGGTGCAGCGCGTGCACCTGACCGAGGTCGAACAGCTCGAACTCGGGCACCACCTGGCGCTCCTGGCTGAGCTGGTAGAGGTCCTGCACGAACGGCCACGGGTTGAGGAACACGTCGTCGCCGAAGTTGGTGGTGCCCATCGTGAGGCTGCACGAGTCCGGCCGCGCGTCGAGCACCTTGAGCCGGTCGTCCAGCGGGTCGTGCACCGAGCCGCCGGTGGAGAGCTGCACGACCAGGCCGGTGCCCTCGCGCAGCGCGTCGACGGTGTCGGTGAGCCGGCCCAGGTCGAGCGTCGGCCTGTGCTCGTCGTCGCGGATGTGCACGTGGATCATCCCGGCGCCGGCGGCCTCGCAGCGCTGCGCGGTCTCGACGAGCTCGGCCAGGGTGGTCGGCAGCTGCGGGCAGTCGGCCTTGGTGGTCTCGGCCCCCGTCGGCGCCACCGTGATCAGAAGGTCTCCCATGGGAGGCAACCTATCTTTGCTCCCGTGCGAGCTGTGCTGCAGAGGGTGTCCCGGGCCTCGGTGACCGTCGAGGGCGAGGTGGTCGGGGCCATCGACGAGCCCGGGCTGCTGGTGCTGCTCGGCGTCACCCACGACGACGGCCCCGAGCAGGTGGCCTGGATGGCCCGCAAGATCCGCGACGTGCGGCTGCTGCGCGAGGAGCGGTCGGTGGCCGACGCCGGAGCGCCGGTGCTCGTGGTCAGCCAGTTCACCCTGTACGGCGACGCCCGCAAGGGCCGCCGCCCGACGTGGTCCGCGGCCGCCCCGGGCGAGGTCTCCGAGCCGCTCTACGAGGCCGTCTGCGCGGCTCTCGAGGAAGCCGGCACCCGGGTCGAGCGGGGCGTGTTCGGCGCGGACATGGCCGTCGAGCTGGTCAACGACGGGCCGGTCACGCTGCTGCTCGAGAGCTGATTTGCCCCGAGACGTCACCTTTGCCGGGCAGGATCGTTCAGAACTCCGCGAGCGTGTTCAACCGCCTTCGCGGACAGACGTCCACCGTTACACTCCGGGGTGGTCGTGTGATGTCGGGATCGAGCCAGAAAGTACGGCGTGGAATTCAGGGAACTGCTGCGCATGGCGCAGCGTCGTTGGCTCACCATCGTGGTCTTCTTCCTCCTGGGGCTGCTGGGCGCGGGTGCGATCACGTACCTGATGACGCCCCAGTACCAGAGCGAGGCGAAGGTCTACGTCTCCACCGAGGTCACCGGCACCGACACCAGCCTGGCGGCGACCGCGAACTTCATCGCCATCCAGCGGGTCCAGTCCTACGCCGAGCTGGCCCGGGGCCGCGAGCTGATGCAGCGGGTCATCGCCCGGCTCAAGCTGGACATGACCCCGGGTGACCTGGCCGCCAAGATCAGCTCCTCGGTGGTCGCGCAGACCACCATCGTCGACATCAAGGTCACCGACGAGAGCGCGGCCGAAGCCCAGCGCATCGCGAAGGCCGAGTCCGAGGCGCTCACCGAGTACCTCACCGAGGTGGAGACCCCGTTCGGCGCGTCCAAGTCGCCGATCAAGGCCACGATCTCGTCGCCGGCGTCGTACGACGGAAGCCAGGTGAGCCCGAAGCCGGTGCTGAACCTGGTGATCGGCGCGGTGATCGGCCTGGTGGTCGGTGTCGCGATGGCCCTGGTCCGCGACCTGCTCGACACCACCGTCTCCTCGTCCGACGACGTGGAGAAGACGCTGGACACCCCGGTGCTGGCGAACATCCAGTACGACAGCGACGTGCCCAAGCACCCGCTGCTCACCGAGGCGGCCAGCCACTCCACCCGCGTCGAGGCGTTCCGGCTGCTGCGGACCAACCTGCAGTTCCTGGACATCGACACGCGGCCGCGCTCGCTGGTCATCACCAGCGCGGTGCCGAGCGAGGGCAAGACCTCGACCGCGACCAACCTGGCCATCGCGCTGGCCCAGACCGGCCTGCGGGTGCTGCTGGTCGACGGCGACCTGCGCCGGCCCAAGCTGGCCAGCGTGCTCGGCCTGGAGCGCTCGGTCGGCCTGACCACGGTGCTCGTCGGCCGCAGCGAGCTGCAGGACAGCATCCAGAAGCACACCGACTCGGGCATCTTCTTCCTGGCCAGCGGCCCGATCCCGCCGAACCCGACCGAAGTGCTCCAGTCACGTGCTGCTCAGGAGCTGTTCGACCGCGTGTCACAGATGTTCGACATGGTCATCATCGACGGACCGCCACTGCTGCCGGTCTCGGACGCCGCGATCATGGCCCGCGACGTCGACGGAGCGATCCTGGTGGTCCGCCACGGCAAGACCACCAAGGAGCAGCTGCGCCAGGCCAGCGTCCGCCTCGCCCAGGTGGACGCCAGCCTGCTGGGCGTCACGGTGAACATGACCCCGAAGCGCGGCGGCAAGAGCTACGGGTACGGCTACGGCTACGGCTACGGGCCCGAGAAGCCCAAGGCCTGACGGGACCGGAACCTGCCGGTCCGTGGAGGAACCGACATGAAGCTGTCCGTCATCGGATGTGGCTACCTCGGCGCGGTGCACGCCGCCGCGATGGCCCGGCTGGGCCACACCGTCGTGGGCGTCGAGAACGACGAGCGCCGCTACGAGGCGCTCTCGAAGGGCGAGGTGCCCTTCTACGAGCCCGGGCTCCCAGAGATGATCACCGCGGAGATCGAGGCCGGCCGGCTCACCTTCACCCGTGACATCGCCGACGCCACCGACGCCGAGGTCCACTTCGTCTGCGTGGGCACCCCGCAGACCCCGGGGCGGCACGCGGCCGACATGACCTACGTCAACGGCGCGATCGACGGGCTGCTGCCGGTGCTGCGGCCCGGGGCGGTCGTGGTCGGCAAGTCCACCGTGCCGGTGGGTACGGCTGCCGGCATCGCCGAGCGGCTCGACGAGCACGGCACCGACGTCTCGCTGGTCTGGAACCCGGAGTTCCTGCGCGAGGGCTTCGCGGTCCAGGACACCCTGGAGCCGGACCGGATCGTGATGGGTGTCGGGCCCGGCGAGCGCGGCCAGCAGGCGGGCAAGGTCCTCCAGGAGGTCTACGCCGACATCCTGGACACCGGCACCCCGCTGGTCGTCACCGACTTCCCCACCGCCGAGCTGGTCAAGACGGCCGCGAACGCCTTCCTGGCCACGAAGATCTCCTTCATCAACGCGATGGCCGAGCTCTGCGAGACCACCGGCGGTGACGTCACCAAGCTCTCCGAGGCGCTCGGCCACGACGCCCGGATCGGCCGCCGGTTCCTCAACTCCGGCATCGGCTTCGGCGGCGGCTGCCTGCCCAAGGACATCCGCGCGTTCATGGCCCGGGCCGGCGAGCTCGGCGCCGACCAGGCGCTGACCTTCCTGCGCGAGGTGGACGCGATCAACCTGCGCCGCCGCGACGCCGCGGTCGGCGTGGTGATGGCCTGGCTGGGCGGGCGGGTGGTCGGGAAGCGGATCGCCGTGCTCGGCGCGGCCTTCAAGCCCGACAGCGACGACATCCGGGACTCCCCGGCGCTCTCCATCGCCGAGGCGCTGCACGTGCGTGGTGCCGACGTCGTGCTGCACGATCCCAAGGCGCTCGCGAACGCACGCCGGAAGAGCCCGCAGCTGGGCTACGCGGACACCGTCGAGCAGGCCGCCCACGGCGCCGACGCGGTGCTGGTGCTCACCGAGTGGCAGCAGTTCCGCGACCTCGACCCGGCCGTGCTCGGCGAGATCGTGGCCGGCAAGCGGGTCTTCGACGGACGGCACGCGCTGGACCCGGACCGGTGGCGCGCCGCCGGCTGGGAGTACAAGACCCTCGGACGGCCGCATGCCTGACGTCGTGCCCGCAGGACGGGCCTCATGAAGACCGCGGCTGCCAACGCAGCCGGCGTGTTCGCCCTGCTGGTCCTGGTCGTCCTCGGCAGCCAGGGCCAGCTGATCCTGACCGGGGTCGCCATCGGGCTCGCGGTCGGCGTGACGCTGCTGATCTACCTGGGCCCGGACCGGCTGGGCATCCTGGCCCTGCTGGTCGCGGTCTTCCTCTCCCCGATCAACGGGCTCAAGGTCGGCAGCGGCAACGTCACCTTCGCGGACTTCGCGTACGTCGCCGGCATCGGCCTGCTGCTGCCACGGATGCTGCAGTCGACCTCGAAGATGCCGCGGCTCTACACGATCGGCGTCTGGATCCTGGTGCTCGACGCCCTCGTGGTCAGCCTGCTGAGCCCGATCGCGCTGGTCAGCCTGCTCGGCTTCGTCCGGGTCTTCTACGCGATCGTCATCATCCCGGTGGTGATGCACCGGCTGCGGATGGGCTTCCACCTGCTCAACGCGTTCGCCTGGGCCTTCGTGCTCGGCCAGATCGTGAGCATGGCCAAGGGCACGATCTCCTACGGCATCCACAGCTCGGTGGCCGGCGGCCGCGGCGTCGGCTGGACCACGCACCCGAACTTCTACGGCCTGGGCGGCCAGCTCGCCTTCGCGCTGCTGGTCTTCCTCTTCTACCGGACCCCGCGGCAGTACCGCTGGATCGTCGTCGGCGCCGCCGTGCTCTGCGCCCTGTCGGTCTACCAGTCCGGCAGCCGTGCCAGCCTGCTGTGCATCACGCTGACGGTGCTGCTCTGGCCGGTGGTCGAGCGCACCGCGATCAGCGTCTACGTGCTCACCTCGTTCGCGCTGGTCGCCGCGGTGGTGCTCAACTACCTGATCTCCACCGCCCCCGAGGGATCGTCGCTGGCGCGGCTCAAGGGCGGCGGCACCTCACAGGGCTCCAACCAGGCGCGCGAGCTGCTGCTCAGCCAGGGCTGGGAGAAGTTCTGGGCCAGTCCGATCAAGGGCAACGGCTGGTCGGACATCCTCGCCTACCACAACGCCTACCTCGAGGTCGCGGTCGCCGGCGGCGTCTTCGCCGTGGTCGGGTTCGTCTTCGTGATCGCCGCGCACATCAAGCCGCTCTTCGACGAGCCGGTACCGAACCGGCTGGCCTTCGTCGCCCTCTCGTACGCCGCCTTCGCCGCCATCGGCCCGACGGTCTACGACCGGGTGCTGTGGGGCGCGCTCGGCCTGGTCTTCGCCCTGCACCGTACGCCGGACGACCCGGTGCCCGAGGACGAGCTCCGCGCCCGTCCCGAGAAGAAGCCCCTGCCCGCCCTGCGATCCCCTGGGAGGATCCGATGAGCCGCGCCCCCGGCATCGCCCGCCGCCGCCTGCTGCAGACCGTGACCGCCTTCGAGAACGGCCCGCAGCTGCTCTGGAACCTGGCCCGGCGCTCCGACGAGCTCGAGTTCGTCACGAAGACCGGCCTGCGGATCGTCTGCCCGAACGTGGCGGGTGCCCGGGTGCCGCTCTACGAGCTGTTCGCCGAGGACACCTACCAGATGGCGCAGCTGCTCGACGGGCTGCCCGAGGACCTGGTGGTGCTCGACATCGGCGGCCAGATCGGGTGCTTCTCGACCTCGCTGGCCAGCACCGCCCCGAAGGCGACCGTGCACGCCTACGAGGCCTCGCCCTCGACGGTGGAGTACCTGCAGCGCAACGTCACCGCCAACGGGCTCGACGGCCGCATCCACGTGCACGGCCAGGCCGTCTCCGACCACCGCGGCACGCTGTCCTTCGCCGCGAACGTGGCCGGCAGCGGGCTCAACGGGATGACCAGCCCGCAGGAGCAGAACCTGGTCGAGGTCCCCTGCGTCACCTTCGCGGACGCGGTCGCGGCGGCCGGCGGCACCGTGCACCTGGTGAAGATGGACGTCGAGGGCGCGGAGTACCCGATCGTGCTGTCGAGCAAGCCCGAGGACTGGGCCAGCGTGCAGCGGGTCACCATGGAGTTCCACGGCGTCCCGGACCGGCACTGGCACGAGCTGCGGGACTTCTTCGCGACCGCCGGCCTCACCGTGACCCGGTCGGACTTCGGCGGCCCCGGCTACGGGATGCTCTGGCTACAGCGTTGAATTGCCCTCGCTCCGCTCGGGCTGTTCGGCGCCCCCGGAGAAGCCGTCTTCCCTCCTCGCCCGCTCGCTGCGCTCGCGGTCGCTCGTCAGTCCAGACGGCTTCGGGCGCCGAACGCTAGCCCACCTCTGCGAACACGACTTCGCTGATCGCGGTCGTGTTCCGCGGCCCGCGGCGCACCTCGAGGATCTCCAGGGTCACCTCGTCGGTCTCCGTGCGCGGGACCCGGACCGTCTGCACCGCGCGGTTCTCCGGGTCCGGGTCGAACTTCTGCACGACGCTTTCGCCGTCCCCGAACGTCCAGCGCACCCGGGTGATCCGGTTGTTCTCGACGTACCGGTCGGCACCGCTCTTCGCGTCGGTCTTCGCGTAGCCCGGGATCAGCCCCACCTCGGCCAGCTCGACGTCGTCGTCGAAGGCGAAGGTCAGCTTCTCCCCGGTCGCCGGGCCGTCGCAGCGCCAGGCCGTGGCGGCGTCGTCGTCGAGGGTCTTGCCCACGCCGTAGGTGACCCGCTCACCGGCGGAGTCGACGCTCGGCCGCGAGACGCAGTCCGCGGTCGCCTCGGCCGCCCGGATCGGCTGGACCGGGCCGTCCCAGGCACCGGCCACCGGACGGGCGCGCTCGGTCTTGGTGGGCTTGCTCGAGGGCCGGTCGGTGCCGCGGCTCGGCGACCCGGTGCCCTCGGTCGTGCCCGAGGTGCCGGTGACATCGGGGCCGCCGTCGTCCGAGGCGAGCTTGCCGACGCCGTACGCGCCGAGGACCAGCAGCAGCGCGAGCCCGGTCAGCAGCAGGGGAAGGCCCCAGCGCGAGGCACGGACCTGGTCGAGCAGCCGGGCCGGGTGCTCGCCGTGGCTGCTGTGCGCGCCGACGGTGACGATCTCCTGGGGCTCGAGCTGGCCGACCTGGCCCGACTCGAGGGCGCGCCGGTATGCCTCGGCGTAGGCAGCGGCGTACTCCTCGGGGACCTCAGGGGGAGGTGCCGGCACGGAGTCCTCCGGCTTCGGGGGGCCCGACATGGCGGTGAGCCTACAACTCAGCCGAGGCGTCGCAGATGAAAGTTCAGAACGGCGCGAGGCGTCGCAGATGACACTTTCATCTGCGACGCCTCGGCGTGGGGGTCAGTGGCTCAGAGCGTGACGGCCACCTCGGCGATGACGCCGGTGGCGGCGGTCACCTTGCTGTCGACCGGCTCGCTCTGCGGGGCCAGCGTGCGCAGCGTCCACTCGCCCGGGCCGGCGAAGAACCGGAAGTGCCCGGTCGCCGAGGTGGGCACCTCGGCGGTGAACTCGCCGGTGCGGTCGAGCAGCCGCACGTAGGCCGTGCCGACCGGCTCGCCACCCTTGGTCACCTGACCCTGGATGATCGCCTCCTTCTTGACGTCGACACCGTCCAGGGACAGCCCGCCCTCAGTCGCGCCGCACATCAGGCGCTCTGCCCTTCGGGAAGGCCAGGCTCGTCGCCGAGCGCGATCGGAACGCCGACCAGCGAGCCGTACTCGGTCCAGGAACCGTCGTAGTTCTTGACGTTCTCCTCGCCGAGGATCTCCTTGAGCACGAACCAGGTGTGGCTGGAGCGCTCGCCGATCCGGCAGTAGGCGATGGTGTCCTTGTTCCAGTCGACGCCGGCCTCGGTGTAGATCTCCTTGAGCTCGTCGTCGGACTTGAAGGTGCCGTCGTCGTTGGCCGCCTTGCTCCACGGCACGTTCGCGGCGGTCGGGATGTGACCCGCGCGCTGCGCCTGCTCCTGCGGAAGGTGGGCCGGGGCGAGCAGCCGGCCGGCGAACTCGTCAGGGCTGCGCACGTCGACCAGGTTCTGGGTGCCGATCGCGGCCACGACCTCGTCGCGGAACGCGCGGATGGACAGGTCCTGCTCGGTGGCGGTGTAGCTGGTCTTCTCGCGCGAGGTCGCGTCGGCGGTCAGCTCTCGGCTGTCGAGCTCCCACTTCTTGCGACCACCGTCGAGCAGCTTCACGTCCTGGTGGCCGTAGAGCTTGAAGTACCAGTACGCGTACGCCGCGAACCAGTTGTTGTTGCCGCCGTACAGCACGACGGTGTCGTCGTTCGCGACGCCGCGGTCCGAGAGCAGCGCCTCGAACTGGGCCTTGTTCACGAAGTCACGGCGGACCTGGTCCTGCAGGTCGGTGGTCCAGTCGAGCTTGATGGCTCCCCGGATGTGGCCCTTGTCGTACGCGGTGGTGTCCTCGTCGACCTCGACCAGCACGACCTTGGGGTCGTCGAGGTGCTGCTCGACCCAGTCGGCGTTGACGAGAGCGGATTCGCGGCTCATGCGACTACTTCCTTGTTGGTTGCGGTGTGAGTGGTGGTGTTCTTGGGGGCGATGCGCCGGAGCAGCAGGTACATCTCGCAGCCGAGGCAGAAGCCGAAGACCGCATTGAGCAACGCGGCTCCGAGGGCGAACCCGGTCGCGATCGCCCCCAGCAGGGTCGCGCCGGACGTGTAGCCGACCAGGGCCACCGTCGCGAAGACCAGGCCGACGGCCTGGGCGAAGCGTGGTGGCGCGGCGTCCTCGAGGTGCGAGGGCGCCGGGAGCCGCGGCCGGATCAGGGTGCGGAACAGGAACGCCGTCGGGGTGTGCTGCACGCCGGCGAACGCGCCGACGGCGAAGAACACGGTCTGTACGGCGAGCAGCACGACGGCCGGGGCCGACGGTCCGGTGACCAGCACCACCGCGAGGATCACGGCGGTGACGGAAGCGGTGAAGCGAGGGCCGCGCGGGTCGATCTGCGGCGAGCTCGTGCTCATGGGAAGGCTCCTCAAGCGTCCTGACGGATGGTCGGTACGGGGGACGCGAACAGCCGATCTCGCCGGCCTTCCGGCCGGTCAGCAGGAGTCGGGGCGCCCCGTCAGGACATTCGACACAGCGACGAGCGCACGCGGCAGTGGTCCACCGCACGGCGCTTGGTCAGCATGGTCGAGAACATGGCCTGAAGCCTAGGGCGCGGAGAACACCGCACGGAAATGAACATCTCACTTCGTGAGACATAAGTCCAGGAAGTGAGACCCGACGCGTGATCTCAGGCTCGTACGGCGCCGCGCAGGATCGTCTCGAACTTGTCCGTGCAGCCCTCGAGGGCGAACTCGCGCTCGGCCAGGGCGCGGGACTGCTTGCCCAGGCGGGCCTGCTCCTCGTCGTCGGCGAGGACGCCGCGCACCCAGTCCGCGGCGGCCGGGATCGAGGCCTCCTCGGGGCGCAGCACGCAGCCGTCGACCGAGGCGACCAGCTGCGAGGCGAGGTTCTCCGCCGGCATCAGGCCGAGCACGGGACGGCCCGCGCACAGGTAGGAGAGCGTCTTGGACGGCACCGAGAACGCGCCCGCGCTCTGCTCCAGCAGCACCACCAGCACGTCACCGGAGCCGAGCACCTCCGAGAGCCGCTCGTAGGGCTGGAACGGCAGCAGCGTCAGCGGCACGTCGAGCCGCTCCGCCTCCGCGCGCAGCACGTCGACGGCCGGCCCCTCGTTGACCACGACCAGCCGCACCGGGGTGCCGCCGTCGATGACCGCGCGGGCCAGCGAGACCAGCAGCGCCGGGTTGTGCTTGAGGCCCAGCGTCCCGGAGTAGAGCAGCGTGCGCACCTCGTCGAGGCCCTGCTCGCCCGACCAGGCGTTGCGGCGCGGGACCGGCACGATCTCGTCCAGCGGCGCCCAGTTCGGGATGACCGTGGTCTTGGCGTCGGTGCCCCACTCGCGGTGCACGTCGACGAACGAGTCCGCGATCACCACCACCGCCGCGGCACGCCGGGAGACCCAGCGCTCGGCGATGGTGAACAGCGCCGCCACCAGCCGGAAGCCACGACCGAGCTTGTCGCCCGCGAAGGCCCGTACGGCGACCGCGTAGACGTCCTGGTGCCAGAGCACCCACGGCTTGCGCAGCAGCATCATGCCGAGCGAGAAGACCACCAGCGTGGGGATCTGCGCGTTCGAGAGCAGCGCCACGTCCGCCTTCGTACGACGGACCTGACCGAGCAGCTGCAGTCCCAGCCGCGCCTCGACCAGCACGCGTCGTACGAACGCGTCCTTCGCGATCGGCTCACTCGGGCCCACCGGCTCGATCACGAGCGTGTCACCCGGCTCGGCCTCCAGACGCCCCTTGCCCGACACCCACGCCGGGCAGTAGGAGTGCGTCACGCGATGGCCGCGCCGGGCCAGCTCACGACTCAGCTCGACCTGGAACGGGTGGCCGGAGAAGTCGTGGACGAGTACCCGCATCAGCCGAGGGAGCGCTTGACCTCGTCGTACACCCAGGCGTAGGTCTTCGCCAGGCCGTCGGCCAGCGTGATCGACGGCGCCCAGCCGTAGATCTCCTTGATCAGGGTGTTGTCGGAGTTGCGGCCGCGCACGCCCTGCGGGGCGTCGAGGTTGTACTCGCGCTCGCACTTGATGCCGGCGATGTCCTCGACGATGTCCACGAGCTGGTTGATGGTGACCAGCTCGTCGGAGCCCAGGTTCACCGGCTCGTTGCTCATCCCCTTGAGGATCATCTGCGATCCCTGGACGCAGTCGTCGATGTACATGAAGGAACGGGTCTGGTTGCCGTCGCCCCAGATGTCGATCGTGTGCTCACCGGTGATCGCGGCGGTGGCGATCTTGCGGCAGACGGCCGCCGGGGCCTTCTCGCGGCCACCGGTCCAGGTGCCGTTCGGGCCGTAGACGTTGTGGTAGCGGGCGACCCGGGTGGTGAGCCCGAAGTCCTCCTCGAAGTGGCGGCACATCCGCTCGGTGAAGAGCTTCTCCCAGCCGTAGCCGTCCTCGGGCTGCGCCGGGTAGGCGTCGGCCTCGACCAGCGCGGTCACGTTCGGGTCGGTCTGCTTGCCGGCGGCGTACACGCAGGCCGAGGAGGAGTAGAAGAGCCGCTCGACCTGGTGGTCGCGCGCCGCCTCGAGCAGGTGCGTGCTGGTCAGCACGGTCAGCATGCACAGCGCCTTGTTGTTCTCGATGAAGCCCATGCCGCCCATGTCCGCGGCGAGCAGGTAGACCTCGCGGGCGCCCTCGGTGGCGCTCATCGCGTTCTCCAGCTTGGACAGGTCGGCGACGACGTTGTCGACGCCCTCGTGGACCTGGTACCACTCCTCGAGCGGCTTCACGTCGGCCGAGCGAACGGTCAGGCCCTGCTTGACCAGGTCAGCGACGAGGTGACCTCCGATGAAGCCGCCACCGCCGGCCACCAGCACATCGACGTTGCTCACAGCAAGACCCTCCTGAGGTCGGTTCTGCCGAGGCGATCAGCCCCGAGACGGGTGCTGCGCGCGAGAGGCGCGCACGGGAGTTGAACGACGCATCCGACAAAACGTCACTCTAGATCGCGGCTGCCCGGCACCGCAGGCGAATCGCGGATCCGAAAAGAGCGGTTGTAGGACGTGTTCTACCTGCTCCGGGGCGATGATCTAGGCTGCGCAGACCATGAAGCGCGCACTCATCACCGGCATCACCGGCCAGGACGGGTCGTACCTCGCCGAGCTGCTCCTGGACAAGGGCTACGAGGTGCACGGCCTGGTGCGGCGCGCGTCCACGCTGAACCGCACCCGGATCGACCACCTGCACGGCAACACCGCGCTGCACCTGCACTACGGCGACCTCACCGACGGCACCGCGCTGGTCAACCTGGTGCACCACATCCGTCCCGACGAGGTCTACAACCTGGGCGCGCAGAGCCACGTCAAGGTGTCGTTCTCGATGCCCGACTACACCGCCTCGACCAACGCGATCGGCACCATGCGGCTGCTCGAGGCGATCCGCGCCGCCGGGCTGGACTGCCGGTTCTACCAGGCGTCGACCTCGGAGATGTTCGGCGCGACTCCCCCGCCGCAGAACGAGGACTCGAAGTTCCATCCGCGCTCGCCGTACGGCGCCTCCAAGCTGCAGGCGCACTGGGTGACGGTCAACTACCGCGAGGCCTACGGGCTGTTCGCGGTCAGCGGCATCCTGTTCAACCACGAGTCCCCGCGCCGCGGGGAGAACTTCGTGACCCGCAAGATCACCAAGGCCGTCGCCGCGATCGAGGCCGGCATCCAGGAGCACGTCGAGCTCGGCAACCTCGACGCCGTCCGCGACTGGGGCTTCGCGCCCGAGTACGTCGAGGGCATGTGGCGGATGCTGCAGGCCGACGAGCCCGACGACTACGTGCTGGCCACGGGCGAGGGCCACACCGTGCGCGAGTTCTGCGAGGCCGCGTTCGCGCACGCCGGCCTGGAGTGGCGCGACCACGTCAAGTACAACGACAGCTTCGAGCGGCCCTCCGAGGTGGACGCGCTCATCGGCGACTCCTCCAAGGCCGAGCAGGCTCTCGGCTGGAAGGCCCGTACGACGGCGCTGGACCTCGCGCGCCTCATGGTCGACGCCGACCGGGAGGACGTCGGCCGGTTCCTCGACAACGCGGAGCGTCCGTGACCGACACGGGAGCGCCGCCGACGCCGCTGCGCATCCTGGTCAAGGGCTCCTCGCTGGTGCTCAAGGTGCCCGAGCGCGCCCCGCTCCCCGGCGAGTACGCGTTCCCCCGGCACGTCGAGAACGACCTGGTGGCTCGCGGCATCCCGGTCACGGTCTGGAACGCGGGCGTCGTCGGCGAGCCGACCAGCGCCGCCTTCGCCGACTGGGAGGCCCAGGTGCTCGCGTGGGCACCGGACGTGATCGTGCTCGGCTACGGCTACTACGAGTGCATCCACGGCTTCCTGCCGCACTGGTTCGAGCGGCTGGCCAACCCCGAGATCAGGCGCCCGGGCGTGCTGCGCGAGCTCGGTCGCACGGTGCTCGTCCGCCCGGCCTGGAAGGGCTCGGCCCAGGTGCAGCGGTTCTGGGAGCAGCGGGTGCACCGGATCCGCGCGGACCGCCTGCGCCGCCGGGTCATCCGCCGCTACGCCGCGATCATCGACCGCTCCCGCCGGGCCGGCAGCCCGCTGGTGCTGGTGCTGGACCTGCTCGGCCCGAACGAGCGGGCGGCGTCCTGGTTCCCCGGGATGGCCGGCCGGATCGCGGCGATGAACGACGCCCTGGAGGCGATGGTCGCGGGATTCGCCGACGCCGACGTCCGGATGCTCTCGGTGCGCGCCCTGGTCGGACCGGAGGCCGAGGGCGACCCGGTGCCGGACGGGCTGCACTACAACCCGCAGCTTCGCCGGCGGATCGCCAGTGCCATCGCCGACGCGGCCGCCGAGCGCTCCGCGGCGATCGGTCGCCCGGCAGTCAGCCCTCGCTGAGCACCAGCGTCGGCCGGTCCGCCACCGCGGTCCGGTACTCGGCGACCAACGCGTCGAACGCCGCCCGCCGGCGCGCCTCGGCCTTGACCAGCAGCACCGACCCGGCCGACTTCTCCCTGCCGAAGACCTCGCGCGGAACGCCCGCCTCCTCGGCGATCCGACGCGCGATCGGGCGGTCGTAGTCGTTGCCCAGCGTGTACGGCGCCATCTCCGCGCTCGCGCCGACCCGGGCGATCTGCTCGTTCTGCTCGATGCCGATGAACGGGACCGGCACGTTGACGAACCCGACCCGCTTGCGGAACTCGTCGAGGCCCGAGCCGCTGTTGTCGCCGCGCTTGATCTCCGGGCCGCTCGGGCAGCCGGGGTGCCAGGCCTTGTCGCCGTGGAAGCCGGTCAGCACGATCGCCCCGCGCAGGTGCGGCTCGAAGGGCGCGAAGAACAGGTCCTCCGGGGTGTTCACGGTGGCCAGGAAGTCCTCGTAGCCGGTCGCGGGCACGTGCGCGGCGTCGAGGAAGCTCAGGCCCCGGTCGCTCGGCCACAGCCGCAGCCGTACCGCGACGTACTTCACCGAGGCGCGCACCAGGTACTTCAGCAGGGCCAGCCCACGCAGGCCCTCGGGCAGGGTCAGGCGCCCCTGCTTCTCCAGGCCGGAGCCGACGCGCTCGAACTCCAGGCACTCCAGGCCGAGGGCCTCGGCGACCGGCCGGCCGCTGTCCTTGGCGCCGCCGCGTCCCGAGGAGATCGTGAGCGCCTGGACGGCGCCGATCTCCTGGGCGAGGACCGCGCACACCGGGCTGTCGTAGCCCGAGCTGCAGGTCGTCACGACCCGGTCGAAGGGATGCCGGCGCTGCGGCGCGGCGGCGTTCTCCCGCAGCGCGGACAGCGTGCCGGCCAGCGCACCGCGGTAGTCGGCGAAGCTGCCGAGCTCGGCGTCGAGCGAAGGACGCGGGCGCTCGCGGACGGCGAGGTCGCCGACGTCGATCGAGAACCCGGAGAAGAGGTAGCGCCGCATCTCGCCGGCCGCGGTGTCGTAGAGGGAGCGCTCGTAGCCGTGCAGGCCCGCGGTCGCCGAGGCGGCGTGCACGCGTGCGGACTTGAGGTCGGGCGGGGCGGCCTCGGGACAGGCGGCGACGATGGCGTGCAGCGAGTTGGAGACCAGCGCCCGGCCGGCACCAAGGAAGGCGTAGACCGGCTCGACCGAATGCGAGGGCCCGACGACGTGCACGGTCGCACCGTCGTACACCGCGCCGGAGCCGCAGACGAACCCGGAGCCGAGCAGCCCGTCGGCGGTGAACGGGCCCGCCCAGGCACCCTCGGCGAAGAAGCGCTCGCCGCTCTCGACCCGGTCACCGGCGACGAGGGTGCACCGGCCGTCCTCGATGCGCAGCAGCCACGAGCAGTCCCTCATCACGCCTCCTCACCCGACGACCAGCGCGCTGACAGTACCGTCCGTGCGGAACGCCCGCGGGCGAACGAGCGACGCGGATAGGATCCCCGCGTGACCGACCGGTTCCAGCTCCCCCTCCGCATCCTGGTCAAAGGCGCCTCCCTCGGCCACGACGTCTCGGAGTTCCCGCAGCAGCGGGAGCAGTTCGTCTTCCCGCGCGTCATCGAGGAGTACCTCCTCGACCACGGTCGTGCCGTCGAGGTCTGGAACCCCGCCGTCGCCAGCGAGATGGCGTCGATGGGCATGCGGCACTGGGAGGAGCACGTCAAGGCCTGGGAGCCGGACGTGATCATCCTGACCTGGGGCTACTACGAGTGCGTGCACCTGATCCTGCCGCGCTGGCTCGAGCGGCACGCCAACTCGCTCAAGGCGCGACCCGGCCCGATCCGCTCGCTCTACCGCAAGCGCGTGCTGCGGCCGTTCTGGAAGTCCCTGGCCGAGCTCCAGAAGGCACTGGACAAGAAGGTCCAGGGACGCTTCTTCGCCCGGCGCTCACGCCGCATCGCCGCCGACATCGCGCACTTCATCGACCGCTCGCGCAAGGTCGGCCGGCCGCTCATCCTGCTGCCGGAGTTCCTGGTGCCCAACAAGCGCGCCCAGGACTGGTTCCCAGGGATGGCCGACCGCGCGGCCATGGTCAACCGCGACATCCGCGCGATGGTCGACGGGTACGACGACCACGTGCGGCTGCTGCCGGTGCCCGAGATCGCCGAGAGCCGCACGGACAAGTCCGTCGAGGCCGCGGCCGACGGCTTCCACTACAACGCCGAGGTGCACCAGCTCGTCGGTGAGGCCTACGGCGCGGTGATCCTCGAGTGGGCCGAGCAGTATCCGCGGCTGCGCGGGCGCGGCGAGACCGGGCTGCCGGGCTTCCGCACCCATCAGCGGGTCTTGAGCAGCCAGAGCGAGGACGGCGGGTTCGGGTCCTTGGCCAACGGGGTGTAGTCGGGGAACCGCTCGACGAGCCGCTGCTCGTCGTGGTGGCGGACCATCGGCGTGGACAGCAGCGTCTCGAAGGCGTCGTTGAACGCCAGGAACGCCTGCACCACCATCGCCTCGTTCCAGTAGACCGGCCAGCGCTCGCCGAAGAGCCAGGTGTCGGCCGGGAACGGCCCGTTGAAGGGGAAGTGCACGTCGTGGATGTGCACGAGCACGCCCTTCTTCAGGCGCGGCACCACCTCCATGAACAGGAAGGCCACGTCGCTGTCGATCTTGAGCGCGTGCGAGGAGTCGATGAACAGGACGTCACCGGCCTCGAGCTCCTCGAAGCGCTCGAGCGGCACGTCCTGGACGAACCCCTCGACCAGCTCGAAGTCGTCCAGCGTCCTCAGCGCGTCGTACGGGTAGGGCTCGATGCAGGTGATGTGCAGCGGGTGTCCCTCGGCCCGGTTCCGCTCGGCGGCCAGGCTCGCGTAGTACGTCGAGAGCCCCGAGCCGACCTCGAGGTAGCGGGTCGGCTTGTACTCGCGCAGCATGTAGAACAGCGTGCGCGCGTCGAAGGCCGGGTAGCCCGGGCCGAATCCCTTGGCTGCGTTGGCCAGGTAGTCCGGGGCGGCCGCACGGAAGTCGTCCTCCCAGCTCTCGGCCAGCACGGTCAGCTGCTTGGTGAGCGTCTCCGGGTCGATGTCCAGGCCGACCAGCGCGCTCGGCCGGTCCCAGCGGGCCCGGGTGCTCTCGATCTCGTCGATGACCGGGAGCACGGAGTAGTAGTCGGACTTGCGGACGATGTTGTAGCCGAACAGACCAGCGATGCGGTGCAGCAGCCGGATACGGCCGCGGCGGAACCTCGCGACCAGCCCGTCGAGCAGCTCGACGAGCGCGGCCGGCAGGAATCCCGCCGCGATCTGCTTGGCACTTCTCCCAGAACCGAGAACAGGCATGCCGAGAAAACGCTCCCTACCCCCCGTAGTCCCCACTTGGTTGGCTCCCCCACCGCGCACGCTACCGGACGGCGCCGAGGGGACGCCTCAGGAACGGAAGAAGATGCCGTCCGCCTGCAGCATCTGGCCCGACGGTGCCGCCCAGCCCTGCTCGATGACCTCGAGCTGGAACCCGGCGCCGTAGGCCATCGAGATCGCCTCGTCGACGAGCATCCCGCCGGAGTACAGCGGCACGAAGGAGAGCTCCAGCTGCAGGCCGACGAGGCGGTCCAGGGTCTCCTTGCCGCCGGCGAGGACGTTGCGCTCGAAGCCCTGGGTGTCGAGCTTGAGGAAGACCTTGCCCGCGTCGCCGATCAGCTCGCCGGCGATGTCGTCGAGGCGCTCGACCCGGATGACCTCCTGGCCGACGTAGGTGACGCCGGGCTCCGCATCCGTGTGCGCGTGCTCCATCGGCAGCAGCGAGCTGCTGTCCCGGTTCGAGGCGACGTTGATGCTCGCCTCGCCCGCCTCGTCGCCGAGCGCGACGTTGCGCACGTCCCAGAGCGTGTCGCCCTGCGCGCGCTCGCGCAGCGTCGCGAACGAGGCCGCCATCGGCTCGAACGAGACGATGCGTCCCGTGTAGCCGAACTGGCGCAGCTCCTTGCCGAACAGCCCGGTGGCGGCGCCGACGTCGAGGACCAGGTCGACGCCCCGCGCGGCGAACATCCGCTGACGCCGTACGGCGGGGTGCCGGCGGATCTCGAAGCCCCGCCTGTACGCCGCCATCAGGGCGGCGTTGACCAGCTTGCTGGCCATCAGGAGGTGAGCCCGCCGTCGACGACGATGACCTGGCCGGTCAGGTAGGTGTTGGCCGGGTCGGTGAGGAACTGGCAGACGCGGGCGATGTCCTCGGGGTCGCCGAGCCGGCCGGCCGGCGTACGGCGGACGATCTGGCCCAGCTGGGCCTCGTCGAGCCCGTGGCTCATCTCGGTCTTGAGGTAGCCCGGCGCGATGCTGTTGACCACGATGCCGCGCGAGCCCAGCTCGCGGGCCAGGGCACGGGTGATGCCGTCGAGGGCGGCCTTGGACGCGCTGTACGTCGCCAGCCCGCGGTAGCCCGAGAGGCCCACGATCGAGGAGATGTTGACGATCCAGCCCGAGCGGCGGGCCAGCATCCGGCGGCCCACGGCGCGGCTCATGTAGAGGGTGCCCTTGATGTTCAGGTCGACGACGGTGTCGATGTCCTCGTCGGAGAACATGCTGTGGATGCCGTCGCGCGCGACCCCGGCGTTGTTGATGAGCACGTCGACCTGGCCCCAGCGGTCGATGACCGCCTTGACGAAGGAGTCGGCGTCGTCGGCCTTGGCCAGGTCGGCGGCCTGCCAGAGGAACTGCTCGGGGAACTCCTTCTGCCACAGCTCGACCTCGGGCGTGATCGAGCGGGCGCAGGTGGCCACCAGGTCACCGCTCTCCAGGTAGGAGCGCACGATCCCGGCTCCGAGGCCCCGGCTGCCGCCGGTGACGATCACGACGCGTGCGGGCTGGCTCACTGGTGTCTCCTGGGGGTGGCGGGTGCGTCGGGAACCCTACCGAAGGTGGCTGTGCTCCCGGGAGCGATCCAGCATCTTGCACCGACGGAAACGTCAACCGATCAGTCCTTCGGTCGTGATCCGCTGGCACTCGATCACGGCGGGCGCCGAACTCATTTTTCCTGCGCTCGATCAAGTCCGCAACGTCATCTGCCTTGGAGCGACGGCCGAGCATGAGACTGATGTTGTGACGCTCGACGGCCAATGCGATGACATCTCTACCGCGCGTGCGCGCGATCCGCAGCCCCTCGTAGCGCGCCTCGACGGACGCGACGTCTGACAGGGGGACAACGTGAGTCAAGAAAGGGTTGCGGACCACGAGCGCGTCGTGGCCGACCGCTAGGCGGAGTCTGAACCAGGCGATCCAGAAACCGGCGACTGCAACAGCAATCGAGACCAAGCCGACGATGGCCTCACCCGCGTCTCCGAGCGTGAGTTCGTACGCGCCGATCCACATGAACGAAACAACGAAGAATCCGACAATGACATACCGCAAGAACTTGCCGGGACGAACGATCACAACCCCGGGCTCCGCGAAGATCGCAGCGATTCGCCGCCTGTTGTCCCGGGATCTTCTCACTGTTCGCTGAACCAGACCCACTCAGTGTCGCCTCATCGCTTGACATCATCGGATCGATGGTCGCAGCACCACCGGTCGCGTTCTGAGCGCGACCCGGCGCACAGGCACCAGTGCGCGATCCAGTAGAAAGCGGTCAGCACGAACATAGAAGCAACAACAATGCCCGTAGCAACCGCCGTGCCGACGAGGATTGGTGCATGGCTCATCTGCTGGGTCACTGCGGACGCCGAGATCGCAATCGAAAACGCGAGGATGACCGCCGGCCCATGCCGGCCGGGCACTCTCATGAATCGACTTAGGCTTTCGACGCGCATCAGTACAACAACGGCAGCGGCGCCGATACCACCCGCCATGGCGCCTCCGACAGCGCCTCCGGCCGCACTAGCAACGCCAATCTCGACACAGGCCTTTCCGAGGTTCACGACGCCCTTCGGACCATGAGGGCCATGCCCCGGAGGGCCGGGCCGGGGACCTGGCGGTACTCCAGAAACTGACATCAAAATGTCGAAAAGTCGACGCAACGGTCGTCGTCAGCCGCGACCCAGGACCCCCAGCACGTTCGCCTTCGTGGGCGTCCCCGAGGCCCGGCCCAGCTCACGGCCCTCCCCGTCGAGGATCAGCGTGGTCGGGGTGCGCAGGATCCCGAGGCTCCGGACGAGGTCGAGGTGGTGCTCGGCGTCCACGTCCAGGTGGGCGATGCCGGGGGACGAGGAGGCGACGTCCGACAGGACCCGGCGGGTCGCGCGGCAAGGGGCGCAGAAGGCCGAGGAGAACTGCAGCAGGGTGAACTCGGACCCGCCCTGGTGGGCCCAGGGGGTGCCGGCGAGGACGGAGTCCGGCGCCTGGGCCGGCTGGTCCGGCTCGCCCGGCACGGCGCCGCGCACCCGGTGGGTGCCGCGGAAGCGGCCGTCGGTGAGCGCGCGGTAGCTGCCGAAGGCGAGCACGAGCACCACGACGGCGATCAGGACCCAGGTGCCGGTGCTCACGGCTGGCTCAACGCCGTACGGCGGGAAACATTCCCAAGTCGGTGCACATTCAGCCACCCGCGCTCTGCCAACTTCAGCCTCCGGCAAAAGGCGGCAGGAACTCGACGGTCTGGCCCGGCGCCACCAGCACGGACGCCGGGTCCTGCGAGGCCACCGGCTGGTCGGCCAGCAGCACCGAGCAGGTGCCGAGGATGCGGGCGAGACGGTCGTTCCCGGCCCCGGCCGTCTCCACGAGGAAGGCCAGCGTGACCGGTCCCTCGACCGTGACGTGCGTCTCGGCGAGCCCCGCGGCGGCCCGCGCGGAGGCCCAGAACCGGAGCGCGACCTGTCCGCGTTCTGGTTCGTCGTGCGAAAGCCGACCGTTCATGTTGGATATCCTTCCTCATCGGCGAAAGCCGGGGACGGGAGGTGGCCATGGGCACCCTGTTGCTGCTGACCAGCGCGCTGCAGCCCTCGGCCGACGTGCTGCCCGGGCTCGCCCTGCTCCCCCACCAGGTGAAGATCCTCCCCGCGGAGGGCAGCGCCCTCCTCGAGGCACCCGCCAGCGACCTCGTCCTCATCGACGGCCGCCGCGACCTGGCCCACGCCCGCGACCTGTGCCGGCTGATCCGCACCACGGGCTCGGAGCAGCCGGTGCTGCTGATCGTGACCGAGGGCGGGCTCGCGGTGGTCGCCGCGGACTGGGGCATGGACGACGTCGTCCTCGAGACCGCCGGTCCCGCCGAGATCGACGCCCGCATCCGGGTCGCGCTCGGCCGGCTGGAGGCGGCCCGCGACGCCGACGACCCCGAGGCGCACATCATCCGCGGCGGCGAGGTGGTCGTCGACGAGGCGACGTACACCGCCAAGCTCGGCCGCCGTACGCTCGACCTGACCTTCAAGGAGTTCGAGCTGCTCAAGTACCTGGTGCAGCACCCCGGCCGGGTGTTCACCCGCGAGCAGCTGCTCCAGGAGGTCTGGGGCTACGACTACTTCGGCGGCACCCGCACCGTCGACGTGCACGTACGACGGCTGCGCGCCAAGCTCGGTCCGGAGAACGAGTCCCTGATCGGTACCGTGCGCAACGTCGGCTACCGCTTCGTGCTGCCGCCCAAGGACAAGAACCGAGACCGCGAGGACGTGCCAGCCCAGTGAGGACCCAGTGAGCATCACCCGGATCGACCACAGCGACTTCGACAGCGAGAGCGGCACCGGACCGGCCGCCGAGGTGCGCCGGATCGCCGAGGCCTGCGACGACCACGACGGGGTCATCACCCTCAACGAGCAGGCCTGCCTGCAGCTGAAGTACCGCGGCCTGCGCGACGCCGCCCTCTGGCTCGGCGACGGCGGTTTCGCCCTCCTGCACGGGCAGATCCTCGACATCGCCGTCCATCCCGACGCGCGCGGTCAGGGCGTCGGCACCGCGCTCGCCCGGGCCGCGCTGGCCGGCGCCGCCGAGACCGAGGGCAAGGTCGAGGCCTGGTCGCACGGCGACGACCCCGCGGCCGGGCGGATCGCCGAGCGCTTCGGGATCCCCAAGGAGCGCGAGCTGCGGATCATGGCGCGGCCGACCTCGCTGCCGCTGCCGGACGTGATGGTGCCGCCGGGGGTGCGGATCCGCACCTTCACCCCGGCCGACGAGGCCGACCTGCTCGAGGTCAACGCGGCCGCGTTCTCGCACCACCCCGAGCAGGGCCACATGACCCACGAGGACTTCACCGAGCGGACCAACGAGGCCTGGTTCGACCCGGACGGCCTGTTCCTGGCGGTCCCCGAGGACGCGAGCGAGGAGCCGCGCATCCTCGGCTTCCACTGGACCAAGGTGCACCGCGACGAGGACCCGCCGTACGGCGAGGTGTACGTCGTCGCGGCGAACCCGAAGGCGGCCGGGCGCGGACTCGGCACCGTGCTCACCAACGTCGGCCTGCGGCACCTCAACGACGCCGGCGTCGACGAGGTGATCCTGTACGTCGACGGCGACAACGACCCCGCGGTCGCGCTGTACGAGCGGACCGGCTTCGAGCTGCGCCGGACCGAGGTGCAGTACCGCGGTCCGGTCGACACCTCACGCCTGTAGCGCCGCCCCCAGCTTGTCGGCGACCTCGGCGGCGCGGGCCCGGGCCTCGCGGCCGACCCCGACGATGTTGACGAAGCCGTGCGCCATCGAGCCGAACCGCTGCGTCTCCACGGTGGTCCCGTGGCGCGCCATCAGCGCGCCGTACGCCTCGCCTTCGTCGCGCAGCGGGTCGAAGCCCGCGGTCACCACGTACGCCGGCGCCATCGCGGGCAGCGTCTCGTTGAGCAGTGGCGAGGCCAGCGGCGCGGTCCGGTCGGACGGGTCGGGCGTGTACCAGTCGTTGAGCCGGTCCATGCCGTCCCGGGTCAGCAGCAGCCCGCCACCGTCGAACAGGTCGCGGCTGCGGGACCGGTTGACCAGGTCGGTCACCGGGTAGATCAGCAGCTGGAAGGCCAGCGGCAGGCCCGCCTCGGCGGCCTGGATCGCCGTGGTCGCCGCGAAGTAGCCGCCCGCCGAGTCGCCCCCGACCGCGAGCCGCTCGGGGTCGGCGTCCACCGCGCCGGCGTTCTTCACCAGCCACTGGTAGGCCGCGAAGCAGTCCTGGACGCCCGCGGGGAACGGGTGCTCGGGCGCCAGCCGGTAGGCGATCGAGAGCACCTGCACCCCGGAGCGCTCGGCCAGGTGCCGGCAGGCGGCGTCGTAGGTGTCCAGGTCGCCCAGGCACATCCCGCCGCCGTGGAAGAACATCAGCGTCGGGCGAGAGTCGTCGCGGAACCGCGCCGACGGGATGTACAACCGCGCGGGCAGGGTGCCCTCGGCGCCGTCGACGACGAGCTCCCGGATCGCACCGATCGGCTGGCGGCCGCCGGCCATCACCGAGTCCTTGAGCATCTGCTCCCGCGAATCCTCGACCGGGCGCTCGCCGAGACCGGGCGCGCCGCTGAGGTCGGAGAGCCGGAACATCAGCTGGATCTCGGGCGAGAGCGTGTGCCCGTCGGCCTGACGCGGCCGGCGTACCAGCGCTCGCTGCACCGCCGGCGGGAGCGCCATCGCGCCCCGCAGCACCGCGGTCTCGACGGCCGTGCGAACCGAAGTCATGGCCCGCAAACTACTTCACCACTCGTTCACCCGTCAGTGTCAGACTGCCCCTCATGACCACCGAGACCTTCCCGAGCGCCGCCGAGGACGGGCCCGTCGAGTCGGCGCTGCGCGTGGTCGCCGAGTTCGACGTGGACCCGCCGTACGAGCCGGAGAGCGGCGACCTGGCCACCGGTGAGTTCGACGACCGGTTCCTGGACCGGGAGCTGTCCTGGCTGCGGTTCAACCAGCGGGTGCTCGAGCTCGCCGAGGATCCCGGGCTGCCGCTGCTCGAGCGCGCCCGGTTCCTGGCGATCTTCGCCAGCAACCTCGACGAGTTCTTCATGGTCCGGGTGGCCGGCCTCAAGCGCCGGATCGCCGCCGGGGTCGCGGTCCGGGCCGCCTCCGGGCTGATGCCGCGCGAGGTGCTCGAGCAGATCTGGTCCGAGACCGCGACGCTGATGTCGCGGCACGCCTCCCTGTTCCGCCAGGAGGTCGTGCCGGCACTGGCCGACCAGGGCATCGAGCTGCTGCGCTGGGACGAGCTGGACCGTGACGAGCAGCGCCAGGCCAAGCGGGTCTTCAAGGAGCGGATCTTCCCGGTCCTCACCCCGCTGGCGGTCGACCCCGCGCACCCGTTCCCCTACATCTCCGGGCTCTCGCTCAACCTGGCGGTGCTGGTGGAGAACCCGAAGACCGGCAAGGAGCACTTCGCCCGCGTCAAGGTGCCGCAGAGCTTCGCCCGGTTCGTGCCGGTGGGCAACCAGCGGTTCGTGCCGCTCGAGGACGTCATCGCCGAGCACCTCAAGCGGCTGTTCCCGGGCATGGACGTCAAGGCCGTGCACACCTTCCGGGTGACCCGCAACGAGGACCTGGAGGTCGAGGAGGACGACGCCGAGAACCTCCTGAAGGCGCTGGAGAAGGAGCTGCTGCGCCGCCGGTTCGGCCCGCCGGTGCGGCTCGAGGTCGAGGAGACCATCGACGAGCACGTGCTGCAGCTGCTGGTCTCCGAGCTCGGCGTCAGCGAGCAGGAGGTCTTCCGGCTGCCCGGCCCGCTGGACCTGCGCGGCCTGCACGACATCGCCGACCTGGACCGGGCCGACCTCAAGTACGAGGCCTTCCTTCCGGCCACGCACAAGCTGCTGGCGCCGGTCGAGTCGGCCTCGCCGGTCGACGTCTTCAAGGCGGTCAAGCGCAACGACGTGCTGCTGCACCACCCCTACGACTCGTTCAGCACCTCGGTGCAGCGGTTCATCGAGCAGGCCGCCGCGGACCCGCACGTGCTGGCGATCAAGCAGACGCTGTACCGGACCTCCGGCGACTCCCCGATCATCGACGCGCTCGTGGACGCTGCCGAGGCCGGCAAGCAGGTGCTGGTGATCGTCGAGATCAAGGCCCGCTTCGACGAGGAGGCCAACATCCGCTGGGCCCGCAAGCTGGAGCAGGCGGGCTGCCACGTGGTCTACGGGCTGATCGGGCTCAAGACGCACTGCAAGCTGGCGATGGTGGTCCGCGAGGAGCCCGACGGCCTGCGCCGCTACACCCACATCGGCACCGGCAACTACAACCCGAAGACCGCGCGGATGTACGAGGACTACGGCCTCATCACCACCGACGAGGCCATCGGCGAGGACATCGCGCACCTGTTCAACAACCTCTCCGGCTGGTCGCGCAACGCCTCCTACGAGCAGCTCATGGTCGCCCCGGACTCGGTCCGCTCCGGGCTGGCCGAGCGGATCCGCGCCGAGGTGGACCACCACCGCGCCGGCCGGCCGGCGCGGATCCGGTTCAAGGCGAACTCGATCGTGGACGAGGCGCTGATCGACGAGCTGTACCGCGCCTCGCGCGCCGGGGTGCCGGTGGAGCTGCTGGTGCGCGGCATCTGCGCGCTGCGGCCGGGCGTGCCCGGGCTGAGCGAGACCATCACGGTGCGCTCGATCCTAGGCCGGTTCCTGGAGCACAGCCGGGTCTTCTGGTTCGAGAACGGCGGCGAGCCGGAGGCGTTCATCGGCTCGGCCGACCTGATGCACCGCAACCTGGACCGCCGGGTCGAGGTGCTGGTCAAGCTGCCGACCCCGGAGCTCACCGCACGCGTGCAGGGCCTGCTGGACAAGGCGTTCGACGCGCACACCGCCGCGTGGGTGCTGAACGAGGACGGCACCTGGACCGCGCACAAGTCACCCGACGACGAGCCGCTGGTGAACCTGCAGGACTACCTCGTCAGCAGGCAGAAGCGGCGGCGCTAGTCAGCAGGAGGCGAAGACCACCGGCCCTGTCGAGAGCCCGGAGAGCGGGTAGCCGGTCTTCTCCGTCGGCGTCCAGCGCAGCACCACGGCGTCCCCGTGCGTGCGCGAGGAGACCAGCCGGAGCGTGTCGCCGAACGACCCGCCGCGCCCGAACGCCTCGCCGGCGGCCAGCGCGGCGCGTGCCCTCAGGTTCTCCTTGGCCTGGCCGGCGCTCTCGAAGAGCTGGACCACGCTGAAGGCGCGGTGCGCGGACAGCGCCATCGCCATCCCGGTCATCGGGGTGATCTTGCCGGCCCGGGCGATCGCGGTCTCGGCCTGCTGCTGGGTGTCCGGGTCGGCCTGGGACATCGCCAGGTCGTCGCAGACGAAGTCGCGGGCCCACAGCGTCGCCGCGGCCGGCTCGCCGGTCTTGCCGGCCAGGTCGCGGACACTGCCGACGTCGCCGAGTGTGGGGCCCTTCCCCGCGGCCGCCCTCGCCGCGGTGGCCGCGAAGTCCGCGGTGTCGCTACTGACCACCAGGTGCTGGTCCTCGAGGACGGCCACGTACTGCAGCTCCGGGGTGATCGTCGGGTCGATCCCGGCGACCAGGTCGACGCCGCCGGCCCAGACGCCGTCGTTCTTCGCGGGCTTGGTGAAGCCCAGGTCCTCGAGGTGGTCGCGCACCCTGTCGAGGTCGCCGGGGACCCGGACCACCATCGCCGAACCGGCTCGGGACTGCGCGTAGGCCTCCCAGTCGATGGTCAGCGGCGAGAACCCGAAGTACTTCTGCAGCGCGGCCACCGACTCGTCGATGCTCGACACCCCGGTCAGGTCCGAGTCGTAGCCGCGCTTGGCCAGCCGGTCCACCGCGGCGGCTCCGGTGCCGTGCACGCCGAGGGCGTCGCGCACCCCCGCCCAGTCGGTGAAGGAGAGCCGCAGGGTGCTGCGCGGGACGACGTCGACCGCGGCGCGCAGGTCGGTCCGGTCCCCGCGGAGGATCCGGACGGCCAGGACGCCGGCGACGAGGAGCACGGCGACGGCGGCCGCGACGAGAATGCGTCGTCGTACGGGCATCCCTGGTTTCCCCTCGGCTCGGTTGCCCGCGACAATATCCGGCGTGGGCCCAGACATCGTCGCCGCCGGTGCGGTCGTGGTGCGCAAGCAGGACGGCGGCGAGGTGCTGCTCGTGCACCGGCCCAAGTACGACGACTGGTCCTGGCCCAAGGGCAAGCAGGACCCCGGCGAGCACGTCACCGCCACCGCGGTCCGCGAGGTCGTCGAGGAGAGCGGCGTCGAGATCCGGCTCGGCCGGCCACTGCCCCCGCAGCTGTACGCCGTCGCCAGCGGGCGCACCAAGCACGTGCACTACTGGCTGGGCCGGGTCGTGGGCGAGGAGGACGTCTCGGGCTACCCGGCGAACGACGAGATCGACCAGGTCGCCTGGTTCGGTTTCGACAAGGCGCGGATGATGCTCACCTACGCCGACGACGTCGCCCTGCTCGACGAGGTGGTCCGGCAGCGCAAGAACACCTACGCGCTGGTGGTGCTGCGCCACGGGCGGGCCCGCAAGCGGACCAGCTGGACCGGCCCGGACAGCGAGCGGCCGCTGACCGAGGTGGGCCGGCTGCAGGCACGCAGCCTGGTCCCGGTGCTCTCGGCGTACGGCGTCAGCCGGATCGTCTCCTCCGACAGCGAGCGCTGCCTGCGCACGGTGATGCCCTACGCGCGCGACCACGTGCTCCCGGTCGAGGCGCTCCCGGGCATCAACGAGGAGGACTCGTCGGGCGAGACGGTCTCGCACACCGTCGGTCACCTGCTCGCGCAGAAGGAGAACGCGGTGCTGTGCAGCCACCGCCCGGTGCTGCCGCACATCTTCGACGAGCTCGGCGTCGAGGAGGAGCCGCTCGCGCCCGGCGAGCTGGTGGTCGTGCACCACCGCAAGGGCAAGGTCGTGGCGACCGAGAGACATCTGGTCCGCTGACGCGTCGTGCTCGCCAAGAGATGCCCTAGGGTTCGGCCCATGTCCACGGGGTGGCGGGAGATCGACGAGCGGATCGCACTGCGTGGCTACGTGGCCGGTGGTGACGACGCCGTACGCCGGGCCGTCGGCTCCGGCTCGTACGGCGACCTGCAGGGCTCGTTCCTGCTGCGCGTCCGTGACTCCGCTGACGAGACCTGGGTGACCGACCGCACCGGCTCGCGGCGCGCGTTCGTGCACGGCGGGTCGGTGAGCCTCGACGAGCGTCCCGCCGGGCCGGCCGCCCTGGACCTGGGCGCGATCGGCAGCGTCCTGGTCAACGGCTATCCGCTCGGCGGCGCCACCCTGTTCGCCGGCGTGCGCGCGCTGCGCCCGGGCTCGGTCACCACGGTCCGCGACGGACAGGTCACCAGCACGCCGTACTGGTCCTTCACCCCCGCCGCGGACCTGGACCGCGCCGAGGCCGCGCCGCTGCTGGCCGACCTGCTGGTCCAGGCGGTCGAGCGGCACGTGACCGGGCCCGCCCGGCTCTCCCTCTCCGCCGGCTACGACGCACGCGGCATCCTCGGGATCCTGCGGCACCGGCTCGGCCGCACCGACGTCACCACCTTCTCCTACGTGCACGGCACTCCGGCCCCGGCCAGCGACGCCGCCCTGTCCGCGCGGCTGGCCGCCGAGGCCGGCTACCCGCACCAGCTGGTCGAGTCGGTCGACGACGACGTGGTCCGGGTGATCGAGGACAACGCCCGGCTCGGTCGCGGGCTGACCAACGTCTGCGACGAGGTCCGGGTCTGGGCGCACGAGCTCGACCACGACCTGCCGGTGGTCGTCGGCGACGAGTGCTTCGGCTGGAACGACGTGCCCGTCGAGGGCGCCGACGACGTGCTCGAGGCGGTCTACCTGCACCGCTCCTCCGGGCTGCGGCGGTTGCGGGACCTGGTCGGCACGGACCGGCTCGGCGAGATCGGCACGGCCACCGACCGGCTCGTCGACGACGCGGTCGCCCCGCACCTGGGCAAGCGCGACCCGCACGACAGCAAGGACTCCCTCTACTTCGCCGAGCGCCTGTGCCGTGGGCTGATGCCGTGGCGGGAGAGCTTCGCCGGCGACGGCCGCCAGGTGCTGAACCCGTTCCTGGACGGCGACGTGCTCGACCTGGTCGCCCGGCTGGGCTCGGCCGACCGGCGTGGCAAGGCGCTCTACCGCGAGACGGTGCGCGGCTTGGTGCCCGAGGTCTTCGACGTGCCGTTCGCCTCCACGATGGGCTACTCCCCGGACTGGCGCACGGTGCTGGTCACCGCGTCCGCGCGGATCCGGGAGACGCTGGCCACGCCGAGCCTGCTCGACCCGGTGATCCCGCCCGAGGCGGTCGACAAGCTGCTGACCCGGTGCGCCACCCCGGCCTCGCGGCTGCGCGACCAGACCGCCCGGATCGGCGCTTCGCTGCGGGCCCGGCGTCAGCTGGCGCCGCTGGGACGCCGGATCGGCTGGGAGGTCAACGACCCGACACTGCTGCGTCGGATCCTGGTGCTTCGAGCGGCACTGCGTCCGGGTCGTTGAGGATCTCTACGACGGCCTCGTCCTCGATCGAGCGCAGCGCGGTCACCGGGGCCGGCTCCAGCACCCGCACCGACACCGCCAGCGCCACCACCGAGCACAGAGCCACGCCGAGCATGCCGATGCCGACCACCTCGACGTCGTCGAGGATCGAGCCGACCAGGACCGCCACGAGCACGAACGGGGTCAGCGCCAGCTCGATCCAGGAGGCCACCAACCCGCGCCCGCGGCCCTGCAGGATCACGATGAGCAGCCGGCGGAAGGCGAGCAGGCCGGCCGCGGCGACGTACCAGTAGCCGCAGGCGATCGCGCCCCGGAAGTCCTCGCCGAAGAGCAGCGGAATCACGATCGGGTTGGCGGCCTCGAAGACCAGCACCGTCGGCACCAGCACCGCCACCGACATCAGCAGCCAGCGGCGCACGAGGGCACGCTCGGCGTCGCGCGGACCGCGCTGCGCGGCGGCGATCTTGGGCAGCGCCACCATCGCGACGGTGGCGCCGAGCATCGCGGCCAGGCTGCCGAGCGCGACCGCGGCCGAGTAGAGGCCGAGCGCCGCGCTGCCGATCATCGAGCCGACCAGGGCCCGGTCCAGGGCGAGCCCGTCCAGCGGGCCGATGCTGCCGATGTGTGTGCGCCGGGCGATCCGGGCCAGCTCGGCACGGTCGAGACGGTCCTCGGGCCGGTTCGTCGGCGGCTTGAGGCTGCGCAGCCGGAAGCCGAGCACGAGCGCCTGGCAGACGACCATCACCACGACGATCTCGAGCGGGTTCCAGTCGATCCCGAGCGCCAGCGCGGTGCTGAGCGTGACGGTGGCGAAGAGCTGCGGCAGCACGCCGGTCATCGCGATCTTCAGCGGGTCCGCCTGCTCCCCGAGCATCGCGCCCACCAGGATCCGGGCGGTCATCCCGGTCAGCGCCATGATCGCCACCCCGACGGCCAGGCCGGCCGCGGTGGCGTCCACCTCGTCGACCCCGGTCAGCAGGAAGTACGCCGAGGCCGCGGCGGCGCCGAGACAGCCCCAGAGCGCCCAGCGCCCGATCAGACCGTGCAGGCCGTCGCGGGCGCGGAGGCCGTGCGAGGCGAGCTCCTTGGTGATCGCGTTCGGCAGGCTGCCCCCGAGGGTGAGCTGCGAGGCCATCTGGGCGAGCACGGAGACGAGCACGATCTGGCCGCGGCCCTCGACGCCGAGCATGCGGGCGGCGACGACGCCGGAGACGAGGGTGAGGAACTGGGTGAGCACGCCCCCGAGCGCGATCATCAGCAGCATCAGCTTGTCGCCCGGTCGCTTCATCGCACCCATCAGGGCGGCAGCACGGGACACCCGGACAGGATAGGTGCGCGGCGTGCGCCGTACGGCCCGAACCCCGCATTTCGCCGTACGCCGGGAAGGCCGGGCACTAGAGTCGGAGGCTCCGAACTCGCCTGACCAGCGAAGGACCCTGCATGGACGCGCCCACCCCTCCCACGGGCCCCGCCTCGACGCTCCGCCCCCTCCTCGTGTTCAACCACATCCCCAAGTGCGCGGGCACTGCGATCACCGGAGCGCTGCAGGCGGCGCTGAGCCCGGTCAGGCCGGTCTACTACCTGGACCGTGCTCTGGTCGGCGGGTACGACGACTTCTCCCAGCTCGACCCGGTGGCGCGCAGCCGGTTCGTGTTCAGCCCCGAGGAGCTGCCCGACGCGGACTACGTGCACGGGCACATCACCCCGGGGACGACGATGGCGCGCTACCCGGACGCGCCGCACGTGACCATCCTGCGCAACCCGCACTCGCGGGTGATCTCGCAGTGGGTGCACGGGCGTTCGCTGACCGACCTGGACCTGCGGCACTGGGGGCCGGCGTACGCGTTCCGGATCGCCCGGCGTCCGCTCGGGGAGTACCTGCGGCACGAGATGATCGCGCCGAACATCGACAACACGATCACCCGGTTCCTCACCTGGCCGCACGCCGCGCTGCAGCCGACCGCGTTCATCGCGGAGGCCGACGACGAGGTGCTGGTCGAGACCGCGGTCAAGACGCTGGACTCGTTCCTGCACGTCGACGTGGTCGAGAACCGGGCGTTCCTGGAGCGGCTCGGGGAGAAGCTCGGCGTGACCGTGGCCGGCGGCCGGCTCAACGACCGCAGCGCCCACCCGCCGGTGGTGCCGACCGACCTGGCCGGCGAGCTCGACGAGGAGACCCGGGCCCTGCTCGACCACCGCACCCGGCTGGACCGCCGGGTCTGGGCGCACGTCGTCGAGCAGGTGATGCCCGGGGCCGACGCGGACCAGCTGCTCGCCGACGGGCTCGCCGACTCGGTGCGCCGCTACCGCGAGCTGCCCGCCCGCAAGCCCCAGGGCAGCCTCGTCCGTCGTACGGCGGAACGGGCCTTCGCGCTGAAGGCGCGGCTCGACCCGCGGCTGCGCGGCTTCCGCTGACTCCTCTGTGACCCGGCTCTCCCCACGCGGGGAGGTGGCCACACGGCCGTCTCGCGTTCACCTCGCGTTCACCTGCGCCCGACGGTCGCGTCACTTGGCATTCCTACGTTCGGCGGTGACAGATCGCTTAACAACAGGAGATCAAAGTGAACCGCACTGCCCTCCGCCGCGTTGCCGCTCCTGGCATCGCCGCTCTTGCTCTCGGACTCGCGGTGTCCGCCTGTGGTGCCTCCAACGAGAACGGCGGCGGCTCCTCTTCAGACAGCAAGCTCTCCGGCACCCTGAAGGGTGCGGGCTCGAGCGCGCAGGAAGCCGCGATGGACGCCTGGCGTGCCGGCTTCCAGACCGACAACTCCAAGGTGACCGTCAACTACGACCCGGCCGGCTCCGGCGCGGGTGTGGAGCAGTTCAACGCCGGTGCGATCGACTTCGCCGGCTCGGACTCCGCGCTCGACGCCGAGAAGGGTGAGGTCGACGCCGCCAAGCAGCGCTGCGGTGGCGTGAACGCTCTCGAGGTCCCGAACTACGTGAGCCCCATCGCCGTCGTCTACAACCTGCAGGGCGTCGACAAGCTGCAGCTCTCGCCGGCCACGCTCGGCAAGATCTTCAGCGGCGAGATCAAGAAGTGGAACGACCCGGCCATCGCCGCCGAGAACGACGGCGTGACCCTGCCCGGCGACGCGATCGCCCCGGTGCACCGCTCCGACGAGTCGGGCACCACCAAGAACTTCACCGACTACCTGGAGAAGGCCTCGGGCGGCTCCTGGAAGTTCCCGGCCGACAAGGTGTGGCCGATCAAGTCCGGCGAGGCCGCGGCCCAGACCTCCGGCATGGTCGCCGCGGTCAAGGCGGGCAAGGGCAGCATCGGCTACGCCGACGAGTCCCAGGCCACCGACCTGCAGCAGGCCTCGATCAAGGTCGGCGACGCCTACGTCGCGCCGTCCGCCGAGGGTGCCGCCAAGGCGCTCGAGGCCTCCCCGGTCGACGACAGCCGCACCGAGGGCGACCTGGCGGTCAAGGTCGACCGGACCACCACCGAGCCGGGCGCCTACCCGCTGATGCTGACCTCGTACGTCATCGCGTGCCCCACCTACGACGCGGCCAAGGCCGACCTGGTCAAGGGCTTCCTGTCCTACGTGGTCAGCACCGACGGCCAGTCGAAGGCCGCCGACAACGCCGGGTCGGCTCCGCTGCCGTCCTCGCTGCAGCAGAAGGCCGCCGAGATCATCGACGGCATCAAGGCGAAGTGATCCGAGAGCACTCACGCTCGTGACCACCGCATCCGTGAGGACCACGTCGCCCAAGCGCCGCTTGGGCGACGTGGTCTTCGCCAACCTCACCCGGACCGCGGGCGCGCTGATCCTGGTCTCGCTCGCCGGCGTCGCGATCTTCCTGACGTCCGAGGGCCTGCCGGCGTTCGGCGCCAAGGCCGGCGAGCTCCAGGGTCACGACAACTTCCTGGCCTACGTCGCGCCGCTCGTCTTCGGCACGATCCTGGCCGCGGTGATCGCCCTGGTGATCGCCACCCCGCTGGCCCTCGGCGTTGCCCTGGCCGTCTCGCACTACGCGCCGCGCCGGATCGCGACCGCCATCGGCTACGTGATCGACCTGCTCGCCGCCGTCCCCTCGGTGGTCTACGGCCTGTGGGGCATCGGCTTCCTCGGCCCCAAGCTGATCCCGATCTACCAGTGGCTCGACGAGCACCTGGGCTTCATCCCGCTGTTCAAGGGGCCCGCGTCGCCGACCGGCCGCACCATCTTCACCGTCGGCATCGTGCTGGCGATCATGGTGCTGCCGATCATCACCGCGATCACCCGCGAGATCTTCAGCCAGACCCCCCGGCTCAACGAGGAGGCCGCCCTCGCGCTGGGCGCCACCCGCTGGGAGATGGTCCGGCTCTCCGTGCTCCCCTACGGCCGCTCCGGCATCGTCTCGGCCGCGATGCTCGGCCTGGGCCGCGCGCTCGGAGAGACCATGGCCGTCGCGCTGGTGCTCTCCGCCAGCGGCGTGGTCACCTTCAACCTGATCTCCTCGACGAACCCGTCGACCATCGCCGCGAACATCGCGCTGTCGTTCCCCGACTCCACCGGCGTCGCCCGGAACGCGCTGGTCGCCTCGGGCCTGGTCCTCTTCGTCATCACCTTCATCGTGAACTTCGCGGCCCGCGCGGTCGTCGCCCGCTACGAGCCCGGGAGGAAGAAGTGACCAGCCTCCAGACCGCGCCGGACACCATCGCGCAGGCGCGCGTGCGCCGGCTGCCGCGGTTCGCGCCGGCGATCGCGGGTGCCGTCGCGCTGGCCGCCGGCACCCTGCTCGGGATCAGCCTGGGCTGGAACGTCGCCGGGATCGTCGTCGTCGCCGTCCTGCTCTACCTCGTCGGCCTCAACATCTGGTCGAGGCTGGTCGAGAACGCCCGCGCCGCCACCGACCGGATGATGACCTCGCTGATCTGGGTCGCGCTCGGGCTTGCGTTCATCCCGCTGGTCTCGCTGCTCTACAAGGTCATCACCAAGGGTGCGCCGCAGCTCAACGGGCGCTTCCTGACCTGGACGATGCGCAACGTCATCGGCGAGCCGGGCGGCATCTACCACGCGATCATCGGCACCCTGCTCATCACGCTGGCCGCGACGGTCATCTCGGTGCCGGTCGGCCTGCTGAGCGCGATCTACCTCGTCGAGTACGGCGGCGAGTCCCGGATGGCGCGGTGGATCCGGTTCCTGGTCGACGTGATGACCGGCATCCCCTCGATCGTCGCGGGCCTGTTCGCCTACGCGCTGTTCGCGATCGTGGTGGGGCCGGGTACCCAGTTCGGCATCGGCGGCGGCGTCGCGCTCTCGCTGCTGATGATCCCGATCGTGGTCCGCTCCACCGAGGAGATGCTCAAGCTGGTCCCGAACGACCTGCGGGAGGCGTCGTACGCGCTGGGCGTGCCGAAGTGGAAGACCATCGTCCGGGTGGTGCTGCCGACCGCGATGGCCGGGATCATCACCGGCGTCACCCTGGCGATCGCCCGCGTGATCGGCGAGACCGCGCCGCTGCTCATCATCTGCGGCAACACCGACTCCTCGAACTTCAACCTGTTCGGCGGGCAGATGGCGAGCCTGCCGGTGTTCATCTACTCCAGCTATACCCAGCCCGGCCGCAACCCTGAGATCCTGCAGAACATGGCCTGGGGTGGTGCGCTGGTGCTCATCATCATCGTGATGGCGCTGAACCTGATCGCGCGCATCGCCGGACGTATCTTCGCCCCCAAGACCGGGCACTGACCAAGGAAGCGACATGGCCAAGAGCATCGACGTCTCTGACCTGAACATCTACTACGGCGACTTCCTCGCCGTGGAGGGTGTCTCGATGACGATCAAGGCACGCTCGGTGACCGCCTTCATCGGTCCGTCCGGCTGCGGCAAGTCGACCTTCCTGCGCACCCTGAACCGGATGCACGAGGTGATCCCGGGCGCGCACGTCGAGGGCAAGGTGATGGTCGACGGGCAGTCCCTGTACGACCCGTCCGTGGACCCGGTGGAGGTGCGCCGGATGATCGGCATGGTCTTCCAGCGGCCGAACCCGTTCCCGACGATGTCGATCTACGAGAACGTGCTGGCCGGCGTACGGCTCAACAACAAGAAGCTCTCCAAGCGCGACGCCGACGACCTGGTCGAGAAGTCGCTGCAGGGGGCGAACCTCTGGAACGAGGTCAAGGACCGTCTCAACAAGCCCGGCATGGGCCTGTCCGGTGGTCAGCAGCAGCGCCTCTGCATTGCCCGCGCGATCGCCGTGGAGCCCCAGATCCTGCTCATGGACGAGCCCTGCTCCGCGCTGGACCCGATCTCGACCTCGGCCATCGAGGACCTGATCCACCAGCTCAAGGAGCAGTACACGATCGTCATCGTCACCCACAACATGCAGCAGGCCGCCCGGGTCTCCGAGGACACCGCCTTCTTCAACCTCGCCGGTGCGGGGAAGCCGGGCAGACTCATCGAGATGAACCCCACCAAGAAGATCTTCAGCGTCCCGGACGAGGAGGCCACCGAGGCCTACATCTCCGGCCGCTTCGGCTGATCCCCTGTCGCTCGGCCCGTGTGCCTACCCGGGCCTGTCCGCGCACCCGGGCCTGCGAATGTTGCTGGTGGGTCAGGCGACCGCATCAGTGGGCCCACGAGCGACATTCGCAGGCCCGCGTGCGCGTTCGACCGCCCGCGACAGCACCTCGACGACGTACGTCGGCTGGTGGATCACCTGGGCCCAGCTGAATCGGATGACGAGGTACCCCAGGGTCGACAGCGCGTTGTAGCGGACGCAGTCACGGGTCAACGCCGCGCTTTTGCCGTGCCACTCGAAGCTCTCCGCCTCGATCACGATGCCAAGCGTCACGTCGACCAGGTCCGGCTGGACGACCCACCCAGGCCCGACCCTCAGGGGCCGTTGCGGCTCGACCGCGAGCCCGGGGACCGTGGAGGCGATCGCCCGCAGCGTCGACTCGAACGCGTTCGCGGCTGCCGAGGTCGCCATCGCCGCGACCGCCATCGCCCGCGCGCGGCCGCGGCCTCGCATCGAGGCGGCGAGTGCGCGCAGCTGCCCGGACGTGATGTCCCCGGCCCTGATTGCACTGTCGACGATCGGCACCGCCTCCTCGAGCGGCAGGTTCCGCATGCAGTCGACGAGTGTGCGGCGCTTGCTCGTGGCGCCGGCGACGATGTCCTCGGGCGCGATGTTCGACCAGTGCGGGACCAGTGATCGCCTCGCCGCGCGTGGCACGTGGTGGGTGCGCGGGAAGGTGACGTCCGGGAGCGCGGGCACCAGCCGCTGCCCCCAGCCGTGTCGCTGTGCGGCGCTGCGCATGGAGATCACGCCGCCGTACGTCGCCGCGGCCTTGACCGCGTCGCTCGCGGTGGCGAGCGCGTAGATCCCGCGGGCCACCCGCACCAGCGTGCCCGACCGCAGCGCCCGGTCTACCGCGGACCTGCCGCAGCGCGCGACGATCTCTGGGCGCCGGCAAGCGCCGCCGAGGTACGTCACATGGCTGGCGAGATCCACCCCCAGAGGCTGCGTGAAATTTCCGCGAACCGGTTGCCGCTATCCACAGGCCCCCGGACCGGGCTGCGTCGAGACCCCGAAGGCTTGCGTGCCGGCGCGTACCCGGGCAGGCGAATGTGACTGGAGGGACGCAGGCACGTCACTCGCGCACCACGCGCGACATTCGCAGGCTCGGGTACGCGCTCGGCGCCGCAGCGAGCGGGGGCAGAGGGCGTGCAGAACCCCTACGGCAGCTGGAACACGAACCGCAGCACGGCGTACATCAGGGCGGCGGCCGCGCCTGCGGCGGGGAAGGTGAGGACCCAGGCGGTGAGGATGGTGCGGGCGACGCCCCAGCGGACTGCCGAGAGCCGCTTGGTGGCGCCGACGCCCATGATGGCCGAGGTGATGGTGTGGGTGGTCGAGATCGGGGCGTGGTAGACGAACGCGGTGGTGTAGAGCACCGCGGCACCGACCGACTCGGCGGCGAACCCGCGGGACGGGTCCAGCGCGATGATCCGGCGGCCGAGGGTGCGCATGATCCGCCAGCCACCGGCGTACGTGCCCGCCGAGATCGCCGAGGCGGCCGCGATGATGACCCACAGCGGGAGGTCGTCGTCCTTGCCGGCGTACCCGCCCGCGACCAGCGCCAGGAAGATCACGCCCATCGTCTTCTGCGCGTCCTGCAGACCGTGGCCGAGCGCGAGGGCGGCGGCCGAGAGGGTCTGGGCCAGCCGGAAGCCGCGCTGCACCCGGTGCGGGTTGCGCCGGCGGAAGATCCACATGATCGAGAGCATCACCAGGAAGGCCGCGCAGAACCCGACAACCGGCGACCCCACCATCGGGATCACGACCTTGTCGACGATCGTCTTCCAGTGCACCCCGGCGCCCGCCGCCAGCGCGGCGCCGACCAGGCCGCCGATGAGGGCGTGCGAGGACGACGAGGGCAGGCCGAAGTACCAGGTGACAAGGTTCCAGGTGATCGCGCCGAGCAAGCCGGCCATCACGATGATGAGGCCGTGGTTCCCGTCCGGCGGGGTGATGGTGTCGCTGACCGTGTGCGCGACCTCCTGGCCGAGCAGCGCGCCGACGAAGTTCATCACCGCGGCGATGGTCAGCGCGATCCGCGGCGTCAGGGCGCGCGTCGAGACCGAGGTCGCGATCGCGTTGGCCGCGTCGTGGAAGCCGTTCGTGTAGTCGAACGCGAGGGCAACCACGACCACCGCGATCACGATGGCGAGATCCACCGGTCAGGACTCCTTGACGTGGATCTGCTCGATGATGTTGGCGACCTTCTCGAAGGCGTCGATCGCGTGCTCGAGCGAGTCGACGATGTCCTTGAGCTTGAGCACCTCGAGCGCCTCGTACTGGCCGCTGAACAGCTTGGCCAGGATCCGCCGGTAGCTCTTGTCGCCGGAGTTCTCGAGCCGGTTGATCTCGATCCAGTACTCCTCGAGATCCTTCATCGACTGCAGCTTCGGCATCGACTCCGCGGTCAGCTCGGCGCAGCGCTGGATGACCTCGACCTGGTCGGCGAGCTCGCTGGGCAGGGTGTCGACCTCGTAGAGCAGCGCCAGGTCGACGGCCTCCTCCATGAAGTCCATGACGTCGTCGAGCCCGGACGCGAGCGCGTAGATGTCCTCGCGGTCGAACGGGGTGACGAAGGTGCTGTTGACGCGGCGGACGATCTCGTGGGTCGTCTCGTCGGCCTGGTGCTCGGCGTCGCGCATGCGCCGCGCGATCGCCTCGCGGTCGTTGCCGTCACCGAGCATCTCGGCCAGCAAGGCAGCCCCGTCGACCAGTCCCGACGCCGAGGCGGTGAGAAGGGTGTAGAAGGCGGTGTCGACGGGCTTGAACCTCAACGCCACGGTGAACTCCTGGAGAGCAGGACCAGAACGGACCACATGCTAGGTGGTCACCGGGCCCCGAACGCAAGCCAGGGTCGCCAGGGTGACGCCAGTCTCAGGCCAGGCCGAGCAGCCGGTCGATCTCCTCGCCCGACAGCGGACCGTCGGACTGGTTGGCGGCAGCGATCAACGTCGTGGTCAGGTCGACCTCCGCCAGCAGCTCGGAATCCTCGAGCTCGACCTCGAGCGGGTCACCGGTCACCACGGTCCTCCCTTCGGCGCGCCTACCTCACGGGTATGTGTACAGGGTCCGTCATACACCCAAAAGACCAGGGGCTCCGACCGAATGGTCGAAGCCCCTGGGACGAATCCGAAAAGATTCAGAGAGGACGGACGTTCTCCGCCTGCGGGCCCTTCGGACCCTGCGTGACGTCGAACTCGACCTTCTGGTTCTCGTCGAGGGACTTGTAGCCCTGCGACTGGATGGCCGAGTAGTGAACGAAGACGTCGTCGCCGCCGTTCTCCTGGGCGATGAAGCCGAAGCCCTTCTCAGCGTTGAACCACTTGACGGTGCCCTGAGCCATGCTCGTTTTTCTCCTTGTTCGGGCGGGAAACCACCACTGCGGCGGCCTCTGCACAGATGCGGTGATACGTCGTCCCGCCTCGCATGGAGAAGAAACGCCGTTGGCTCACGAACTCCAACCGCGTTGGTTACCGCTGGAAACGCATCTGCAGGTACGACAGTACCAATCCAGGACCGGTTGTCACGCCTCAGGAGCAGACTCGTCCAGAGTTGGCCGGGCGTTGTTCGCCCGTTCGCGCCCGGTTCCGCACGGAGCGTGCCGAATCCAGCGCTGGCTCGTTGGGAAATCAGCGACGTCACGAGCCGACAAATCGTTGCGAACTGCGGCATTCAGCCAGCAAACATGCAAGGGTTCGGAACTGCAGGGATATCGCGCCGTCCAGCGTCTCGGGCGGATCAGGGGAAGGGGTATGCCGTGGCACGGAATCGCCGCGCCGACTCCACCGACCCCACCCGCGAACGCGCCGAGCTGCTGACCGATGGCGAGGAGCGTATCGACCCCCTGCGTGTCGCCTCGGAGGGCCTCGAGGACGTCGAGGAGGAGGCCAACGCGACCCACGCGCCCGCTGCCATCGACGACATCGGCCCAGCCCCCGACCCGCTCGCCGTGCTGAGCCACGCGATCGACGAGGAGCAGGAGGGCGGGCCTGCGCCCGTGGAGCACGACGAGGCAGGTACGACGACCGCCGCGCGGCGTGGCCTGTTCCGCCGTGGCCGCGACGCCGGCCCGCCGGTGCCCGAGCTCTCCCGCGAGGCCGTCGCCGGCATCACCGGTCCGGGCCTGGTCGACAGGTCCGTGGCCGAGATCGTCGCCGAGGCCGGGCTCGCCGAACCCACCATCGACCCGCTGGAGCAGGCGGCGGCCGCGATCGACGTACCCCGGGTGACCACCTGGGCGCAGGACCTGGCCGACGACACCGGCCCGCTCGAGCCGTGGGTGACCGGGGAGATCCCGGTGGTCTCGGCGGAGGTGGCCGCGGAAGTGGCTGCGCCGGACTCGGCTGCTGCCGCGCCCGGAGAGACGCCCGGGGAGTCGCCGGCGCCGGAGGACGAGACCGAGGACGCCGTACGACGCTCGCGCCGGTCCTCGCGCCGGCGCCGCAAGGACAACGAGCCCGAGCCGGTCCAGGAGTCCGCCGAGGCCGAGGAGCCAGCGGACGCCCCCGCGGAACAGGGGCCACGTGAGTTCCTGGGCAACTACCTCGACGTGCCCCGCGAGGAGATCGCGTCCGCGCCGGCCGAGGAGATCGTCGTCGAGCACGTCGTCGACGAGCCCTGGGACCGCTCGGTCGACGGGGGCGAGCAGCCGGCCTCGTTCCTGGGTTCGTACCTGGACGAACCGGCGAGCGACGAGCCGGCCGACGAGTCGCACCTCGAGGCGGAGAACGCGCGGCTGGCCGCGGAGAGCGCCGAGCAGCAGCGGCTGGAGGCCGAGCGCGCCGCCGCGGAGGACGCCGAGGCTGCCCGCCTCGCCGCCGAGCGCCGTGCCGCCGAGGAGGCGGAAGCGATCCGGGCCGCGGCAGAACGAGCTGCCGCCGAGGAAGCCGAGCGCCAGCGGGAGGCCGCGCAGGCCGAGCGTCTCGCCGCCGAGCGAGCCGAGGCCGAGCGGCTGGAGGACGAGCGCCGCGCCGCCGAAGAGGCCGAGGCCACGCGCCTGGCCACGATCCGGGCCGCAGCCGAGGAGGCAGAACGCCACCGTCTGGCCGCCGAGCAGGCCGAGGCCGAGCGTCTCGCGGCCGAGCGGGCCGTAGCCGAGCAGGCCGAGCGGGACCGGATCGCCGCCGAGGAAGCCGCGCTCGAGGCTGCCCTGCAGGAGGCCGAGGACGCCGTACGGCGGGAGGCCGAGGAAGCGGCACGCCGCGAGGCCGAGCGTCTCGCCGCGGAGGAGGAGCGTCGCCTGGCCGCCGAGAAGGCCGAGGCCGATCGGATCGCCGCGCTGCAGGAGGCGGCACAGCGGCGCGAGGCAGCTCGGCTGGCCGCGCTCCAGGCCGAGGAGGACCGCAAGGCAGCCGAGGAGGCCGAGCGCCAGCGGGTCGAGCAGGAACGGCTGGAGCGGGAGCGCCAGGAGGCGATCGAGCGCGAGCGCGCCCGGCGCGCCGCCCTGGTCGCGGAGCAGGAGCGACTGGCCGCCGAGCAGGCCGAGGCCGAGCGCGTCGAGGCCGAGCGGCGGCGCCAGGAGGAAGACGAGGCGCGCCGCCAGGAGCAGCTGCGCCGGGCAGCGGTCAGGGCCGAGGAGGTCCGGCTGGCTGCCGAGGCGCACGAGGCCGAGCGCATCGAGACCGAGCGGGCCGCTGCCCAGCAGGCGGAGGCAGAGCGCCTCGAAGCCCTCCGGGTCGCCGAGGAGGCGCGGTTCCAGCAGTGGCTGCGCGACGAGGCGGACGAGGCCGCGCGCATCGAGGCCGCCCGAGCCGCGGCTCAGGACGCGGAGAACGACCGGCTCGAGGCGATTCGGCTCGCGGCGATCAAGGCCGAGGAGGACCGGGTCGCAGCTGAGAGGGCCGAGGCCGAGCGGCTCGAGGCCGAGCGCGCTGCAGCCCAGCGGGCCGAGGAGGAGCGGCTCGAGGCCTTGCGCCTCGCCGCGATCAAGGCCGAGGAGGACCGGCTGGCCGCCGAGAAGGCGGAGGCCGAGCGCCTGGCCGCGGAGCGTGCTGCTGCCGAGCGCGCGGAGGCCGAGCGGCTCGAGGCCCTCCGGCTGGCCGCCATCGAGGCCGAGAACCAGCGCCTGGCCGCGGAGAAGGCCGAAGCCGACCGGATCGAGGCCGAGCGGGCCGCCGCCCAGCAGGCAGAGACCGAGCGGCTCGAGGCGGTTCGCCTCGCGGCGATCAAGGCCGAGGAGGACCGGCTGGCCGCCGAGAAGGCCGAGGCCGACCGGATCGAGGCCGAGCGGGCCGCCGCCCAGCAGGACGAGACCGAGCGGCTCGAGGCACTGCGGCTGGCCGCCATCGAGGCCGAGAACCAGCGCCTGGCCGCGGAGAAGGCCGAGGCCGACCGCATCGAGGCCGAGCGCGCCGCCGCCCAGCACGCCGAGGCCCAGCGGCTGGAGGCGGTTCGGATCGAGAACGAGCGGCTCGCCGCCGAGGCCGCGGAGGCGGAGCGGATCGAGGCCGCGCGGGTGGCCGCCCAGCAGGCCGAGGCCGAGCGGCTGGAGGCGGTTCGGGTCGAGGAGGAGCGGCTGGCTGCTCTGCGGGCCGAGGAGGAGCGCCTCGCGGCCGAGAAGGCCGAGGCCGAGCGCGTCGAGGCCGAGCGCGCCGCCGCCCAGCGCGCCGAGGAGGAGCGCCTGGAGGCCCTGCGTCTCGCGGCGATCAAGGCCGAGGAGGAGCGCCTCGCCGCGGAGAAGGCCGAGGCCGACCGGATCGAGGCCGAGCGCGCCGCCGCCCAGCAGGCCGAGACCGAGCGACTCGAGGCCGAGCGTCTCGCCGCCGAGGAGGCCGAGCGCCGCCGGATCGAGGCCGAGAAGGCCGAGCAGCGCCGGCTGGCGGCCGAGGAGGCCGAGCGGCTCCGCATCGAGCACGACCGCGCGCGTGCGCAGGAGGCCGAGGCGGCCCGCCTGGAGGCGGCCCGGATCGAGGCCGAGCGCCAGGCGGCGATCCGCGTCGAGGAGGAGCGCCTCGCCGCGGAGAAGGCCGAGGCCGACCGCATCGAGACCGAACGCGCCGCCGCCCAGCAGGCGGAGGACGACCGGCTGGCGGCCGTGCGTGCCGAGGCTGAGCGGCTCGCCGCGGAGCAGGCCGAGGCCGAACGACTTGCCGCCGAGCAGGCGGCTGCCGAGGAGGCCGAGCGGCGCCGTCTGGCCGCCGCCTTGGCCGAGGCGGAGCGCCGGGCCGTCATCGAGGCCCGCCGGGCGGCTGCCCTGGAGGAGCGCCGCCGCCGCGAGGCCGAGCTCGCCGAGCAGTCGAGACTGGCCGCCGAGGAACGCGAACGTCGCCGGGCCGAGGCACTGCGGGCCCAGCAGGAGCTGATCGCCGCCCAGCGCGCCGAGAAGGAGCGCATCGCTGCCGAGCGCGCCGCCTGGGAGCGCGAGGCTGCCGAGCGGGCCGCGCGCGCGGTGGCTCCGCAGGCACCGGGCCGCACCGCCGCCGCCGCGGGCCTCTCCGCGGTCAGCGCCCCGGTGCCGCCCGCTCCCACCCCCGCTGCTGCCTCCTCCGTGGGGGACGGGCCGACGGTCGACGACCTTCCCGAGGAGCCGGCCGTCGAGCTCTGGGAGGGTGCTGCCAACCCGGAGCGTGCTGCCGACCCCGAGCCCATTGCCGACCCCGAGCCCGTGGTCGAGCCGAACGTGGTCGCGGAGGAGTCGGAGCTCGTCGCGGAGGAGCCGGAGCTCGTCGCGGAGGAGCCGGAGCCTGTCGCGGAGGAGCCGGAGCTCGTAGCCGAGCATGCGAATGTTGCGGACGAGGCTGATGAGCACACCACGGGCCCCAGCAGCGACATTCGCATGCTGGGCGACGCGGAAGACCAGCCGGTGGGCGGGGCGGACGAGAAGGTCGAGCAGGTCGTGAAGGTCGAGGTCGACGTACCGAAGCCACCGGAGCCCGCACCGGAGCCTGCGCCGGCGCCCGAGGCGGCCCGGGAGCCCGTGCCGCGGTTCGTGGAGTTTCACCCCGGGACGGCGCTGCGCTACGTCTTCGGCACCCTGTTCACGATTTTCTCCGTCGGCGCCGTGATCGCGATCTTCTGGGCGGTCTCGGACGGCGGCTCGAACGCGATCCTGAGCGCGACCGGCCTGACCGGGCTGGCGATGGCCTCGTGGTGGGCGCTGCTCAACTGGACGCCGGCCATCGTCTCGATCAGCAACGGCATCCTCGAGATCGCGCGGGGCGCGGGCGGCGACAGCTGGGACCTGCGCGACCCGGAGACGCAGATCAGCTTCTCGGGGAAGACCTCCTCGCGCGCCTGGCGGGCGACCGTTCGGGGCAACGACGGCCGCCGGCACGTGATCTCGCCGGCCGCGGTCGACCCGGCGCAGTTCACCGAGATCGTCGAGCACTACCGCGCCGAGCACGCCTCCCACTGAGGCCTCCCCCGCCCGCTCCCAGCAAGGCTCACGGCGAACTTTCTGGTCCGAAACTGCCAACAGGACCTACCTGTTACCGCAAGTTGACGTCATGATGGAGCGTCAATAACCGTGACGCCGCGTCTCACGACCGGTCTCGCGGACGGGGGATTGAGTTCATCGGGGGATGAATGGAGCTCAACGACGGCGCTGAGGACCGGACCATCGACGTGGCCGATCCGAACGTTCAGCAGGTAGTGCGGACCTGGCTGACGGCCGAGGAGGTGATCGAGAAGCTCGAACGCGCCGGCCGGCACACCACCGCGGCCGCGATCCACCAGCGAAGACGACGCGGCCGGCTGCTCGGGGCCCGGGTCGACGGCCGCTGGCGGTACGCGCCGTTCCAGTTCGAGCAAGGGCAAGTGCGCGACGACGTCGAGACGCTGCTCCGCCTGGTCACCTGCCGCTGGCCGGCCGACATCGCGAGCTGGTTCGTGCTGTCGTCCGAGGAGCTCGGCGGGCAAAGCCCGCAGGACCTGCTCCTCTCCGGCGGGCTGACCCGCGGGCTGCGCGAGGTCGCCCGCGAGTTCGGCCGCTCCGACTGGGTCACCCGCGACCTGCCCTGAGCCCGTGGGAGACTGCATCCTCGTGGCGCTCCGCGCCACGGGCCTCTAGCTCAACTGGCAGAGCAGCGGACTTTTAATCCGCGGGTTGTGGGTTCGAGTCCCACGGGGCCTACCAACCCGCACGCGCGGCGACCACGAACTCCCGGAACCTCTCCGCGGCTGGCGCCAGTGGACGGTCCCGCCGCCAGGTCAACCCGATCGTGCGCTTGGCCTGGGGGTGGGCCAGCGGGACGGCGGCGGTGCCGGAAGCGCCGGCCAGGTGCTCGGGGAGGATCGCGACGCCCAGCCCGGCGGCGACCAGGCCCTCGATGGTGGCCAGGTCCTGGCTCTCGAACGAGATCGCGGGCGACACCCCACCACTGGCCAGGATCGCGTCGACGAGCGCGCGGAACCCGAAGCCGCGCGGCGTGGTGACCAGCTCCTCGCCGGCCAGGTCGGCGACCCGGACCCGCTTCCGGGCGGCCAGCCGGTGCGCCGGCGGAACCGCGAGCACCAGCCGCTCCTCCTGGATCGGGTGCCACCCGCCGGCTTCCGGGATGGGCGAGCAGACGGCCAGGTCGGCGGCGCCGGTGCGCAGGTCGGCGGCGATCTCGTGCGCCGGTTCCTGGCTGAGCAGCACCCGGACCCGCGGCGCCGCCCGGTGGAAGTCGCGCAGCAGTGCGGGTACCACCGAAGTGGCCATCGAGTCCAGGAACGCGAGCCGGACGATCCCGGCGTCCGGGTCGAGCATGCCGGCGAGGGTGTCGGTCAGCTGCTGCCAGCGGTCGGACATCGTGGTGGCCGCGTCCACCACGAGCTCGCCGTACGGCGTCAGCGCGACACCTTCGTGGTGGCGCTCGAAGAGCCGCACCCCGAGCTCGGTCTCCACCCGGGCCAGGGCGCGGGAGAGCGTGGGCTGCGTGGTGCCGAGCGCGGCGGCCGTCTCGGTGACGTGACCCCGCTCGGCGAGCTCGACCAGCCAGGCAAGATCCCTGACGTACATGGAAGAAGCATACGGAGTACGCATGACCAATGACAGATCTAGACATTGGACGCATGAGCATGAGCGGGCGCACTCTGGGCGGCATGTCCGTCGTCGCTCCGGTCGCGCCCGTCGTGGGCCACCTGCCCGGCAGCCGTGGCTACCACCGGGTGGTAGTGGCCCTCTTCGCGGCCGGGATGGTCACGTTCACGCTGCTCTACTCGCCCCAGGTGATCCTGCCCGACCTGGTCCGCGAGTTCGGTGTCTCCCCGGGCGCGAGCACGCTCGCCCTGTCGCTCACCACGATCGGGCTCGGGCTCGCGCTGCTGGTCGCCGGCCCGCTCTCGGACTCCCTCGGCCGGACCGTGCTGGTGCGCTGGTCGCTGGCGATTTCCTCGGTCGTCGCCGTATTCACCGTGCTCGCCCCGTCGTGGCACGCCCTGCTGGCACTGCGGCTGGCCCAGGGGATCGCGCTCGCCGGCCTGCCCGCGGTCGCGACCGCCTACCTGCGCGAGGAGGTGCACGGCTCCGCGCAGGCCCGGGCGGCGGGCCTCTACATCGGCGGGACCGCGCTCGGCGGCATGACCGGCCGGCTGCTCACCGGGCTGGTCGCGGAAGCCGCCGGCTGGCGCTGGGCGCTCGCCACCACCGCCGTCATGGCATCGCTGTGCACGATCGCGGTCTTCGTGCTGCTGCCCGCCTCCCAGCACTTCCGGCCCGCCGCACGCGGGGTCGCGCCCGCCGTACGGCGTCTCAGCCGCGCTCTGGCCGATCCGCGGCTGGCGCTGCTCTACCTGATCGGCGCCAGCGCGGCCGGGGCGGTCGCGGCCACTTTCAACGTCATCGGCTTCCGGCTCGCGGACGCGCCGTTCCATCTCGGTGTCGGCGCCGCCAGCCTGGTGTTCTTGAGCTACCCGCTGGGCACGATCAGCGCGACCGCGTTCGGGCGGATGGCCGGGCACACGGGCCGGGGACGGGTGCTGGCCATGGGCATCGTGGTCTCCGGCGCGGGCGTGCTGCTCTCGTTGGCCGACCGGCTCTGGCTCGTCGGCGGCGGCCTGACGCTGCTCGTGGTCGGCTACTTCGCGGCGCACGCGGTCGCCAGCGGCTGGGTCCCGGCTCGCGCCCACGCGGCGGGCGTGGCCACCGCGCAGGCAGCCTCGCTCTACCTGCTCTCCTTCTACGCGGGCTCCTCGGTGTTCGGCAGTCTCGGCGGTACCGCCTGGAGCCACGGCGGCTGGCCGGCGGTGAGCGGACTCAGCCTGCTGCTGCTGATCGTGGCGGCCGGGAGCGCCGTCGTCCTGGAGCGAACGAAACGCGACGTCTCGTCTCGCACCGAGTAGGTTGGACCTGTCCCCGACACCGAACGCCAGGAGCCTCACCATGCGCAAGACCGCGATCCTCACGGCCGGGCTGCTGCTCGGCGCCAGCCTGCTCGGCGGCTGCGGTGGCGGCGATGACAAGGGCTCGTCCAGCAAGGGCTACTGCGACCTGCTCAAGGACTCCCAATCCGAGCTGAACACCCTCAGCGGCAACGACGTCCCGGACGCGAAGGAGTTCGAGAAGTTCCTCGACCGCGCGGACGACCTCGCCAAGGAGGCCCCGGCGGCGGTCAAGGACGACTGGAAGGTCCTCGACGGCACCCTCGACGACCTCCAGAAGGCGCTCGACGACGCCGGCATCACGCTGCAGCAGCTCAGCGAGGCGGCCTCCGGCAAGATGCCCGAGGGCCTGGACGCCAGCAAGCTGCAGGCGCTCGGAACCAAGCTGCAGGGCCTGAGCAGCGAGAAGCTGACCAAGGCGACGGCGGCGATCCAGAAGCACGCCAAGGACGAGTGCGGCGTCGACCTCGACGACGCGACCAACTAGCGCGTCAGCGGATCGTCCCCACGCCCGGGACCAGCGGCAGGTCCAGCGCGGTCACCCAGCCGGCCGGCAGGTCGTTGAGAGCCGGTACGGCGTTGAGCGCGCGCATCCCGGTCGCCAGGCAGCCGGCCACCGCCGGGGCGCGCCCGGACCCGTCGGTGAACCGGAACGACGTCTCCTGGCTGATCGACGGCGAACCGTCGATGTCGACGCGGTAGACGTCGTCCTGGCTGCCCGCGGGCCAGTGCGGGGCGGCGTCGAGGCCGATCCGGTTCACGTGCTCCAGCGTGATGACCTCGCGCCCGTCGTACACGCCGTTGATGGTGAACCGGATCGCCGCGACGTTGCCGGCCTTGATGACGCCCTTGGCGGACTTGCGGTCCTCGGGCGTCACCCACTTCTCCCAGGTCGTCGTGATCTCGTCGAGCTCGATGCCGGCGGCGTGCGCGATCATCGGCACGGTCGCGCCCCAGGCCATGATGAGGATGTCGGGGATCTCGAGCAGCGGGCTGAACTCGGGCGGGCGGCCGATGCCCATCTCGTCCTCGTAGTCGCCCTCGTAGTCGGTGTAGTCGAGCAGCTCGGAGGCGCGCACGCTCCGGACCTCGCCACACAGGCCCATCAGGGTCAGTGGGAACAGGTCGTTCGCGAACCCGGGGTCGATGCCGGTGGTGAAGCAGGAGGCGTTGCCCTCCTCGCAGGCCTGCGTGACCGGCTCGATCCAGCTCGGCGGGTTCTGCTTCATCGCCGGCCACACCCACGGGGTCATCGCGGTGGAGGCGACGTCGATGCCGGCGCGCAGGAACGCGGTCATCACCCGGATGTTGTCGTCGGCGTACTGGGCCGTCGGGCCGTAGTGGACCAGCGCGTCCGGCTTCAGCGCGACGAGGGCGTCCACGTCGTCGGTGGCGATCACGCCCGTCGGCTCGATGCCGACGATCTCGCCGACGTCCTTGCCGACCTTGGCCGGGTTGCTGACCCCGACGCCGACCAGCTCGAACGCCGGGCTCTTCACGATCTCCGCGATCACCATCGAGCCGACGACCCCGGTCCCCCACACCACCACGCGCTTCGTCATGCACGCATCAGACCACTGGTCCGCTCGGAAAACAAGAACAGGTTCTAGTTCTGAAGGTGCCTTCAGGGGCCCCCGCCCGGGGACCTCGGCACGGGCCCGGCGCGTAGCCCAGCATGCGAATGTTGCGGGTGGGACGGCGCTGAACCTCAGCAGCCCCACCCGCGACATTCGCAGGCCCGGGTACGCGGGAAGGCGGGCGAGAAGGCGGCGGGAAGGCGGGCGGGGAGGCGGCGCGGGGAGGGTCAGGGGAGGCGGCGCGGGGAGGGTCAGGGGGCGAGGTCCGGGTGGGCCCGACCGGTCACCAGGGGGAGGTCCACGAAGGTCAGGATGCCGGGGGCGGCCGCGCAGACGTAGGGGATCGAGTTCACGCAGTGGGCGGCGGTGACGACGATGCCCGGGTTCCGCTCCAGGCCGGCCGCGACCGAGGAGGGGTGCCAGCCGTGGATGGTCACGTGGCAGTCCGGGTCCCCGTGCACCTCGACCTCGAAGCGCACCCCCTCGGGCCCGAAGGTCCACGGCGGGTCCAGGTGCTCGTCGCCCATCAGCCAGTTGACGGCCACCCGGACGACCTTGGCCTCGCCGACGTACGCCTCCCAGGCGAACCGCTGCGCCGCGACCTGACCCGGCTCGATCGTCCCGATCGGCGAGTCGATCGGAGCGGTGGCGACAGCGACCTCCCGGCTGCTCCGAAGAGAGGCGGGCCCGAAGCCCAGGGTGTCCAGGCACATCCGCACCGACTGCTCGAAGCCGTTGGACAGCAGCGCCAGCATCGGGCCGGACATCGCCTCCTCGGGCGTCCCGCCGAAGCCCATGATGTGCCGGACCACGTCGGGGGCGTCGTAGGTGCGGATGTCGGAGTACTCCTCCCCGCGCACGAAGGTGATCGCCGAGGACAGCCCGGCGAAGAACAGCGGCTGCTGCTCGGTCGCCCCGCCCGGGTCGATGCCGGTGCCGTGCAGGGTGACGCCGCCCTCGAGCGCGGCCGGCTCCATCCGGGCGCGCTCCTCGTCGGTCGGCCAGAACCAGCCGAGCGGAGTCACCACGTTCTTGCCCGAGCGCAGCAGCGCCGCCACTTCCTTCGGGTTGGGCATCAGCGGCGCGTAGAGCACGCAGTCGGCCTCGAGCGCGAGGATCTCCTCGACGTCGTTCGTGGTCGTCACGCCGAGCGGGGGCATCCCGACGATCTCGCCCACGTCACGGCCGGCCTTGGCGTCGGAGTGCACCCAGCAGCCGACGAGCTCGAGCTCGGGGTGCCGCAGGACGTGCTCGATCGCGGCCCGGCCGACGCCGCCGGTCGCCCACTGGATCACGCGCAAGGTCACGGTAGAACACGTTCTAGCAACGGGCGTACGGCGTCAAGACCCCAGCTGCAGCAGCACACCGCCCCGCGGTGCCACCACCTGCTGCGCCACGACCCGGAGCCCGGCCTCGCGCACCGCCGGGCGCAGGGCCACCAGCTGCGCCTCGGTCCCGAGCTGCAGGATCGCGCGGCCCCCGGGCAGCAGGTGCCGCGCGACGACCCCGACGCACTGCCGCGCGAGGTCGAGCCCGTCCTCGCCGCCGTCGATCGCCTCGGGCGGGTCCTCGGGGTAGCGGGCGATCGCGTCGTGCGGGACCCACGGCGGATCGGCGAGCACGAGCGCGAACCGCTCGTCGGCCTCGAGCGCGTCCTCCAGCGAGGCCTTCCGCACGTCGGTCTCCCGTCCCGCCCGCGCCGCGTTCTCCGCCGCCCACGCGCAGGCCGCCTCCGACCGGTCCACCTGGACCAGCGCCCGGTCGCTCCCGTACGTCGCCAGCAACCCGATCTGCCCGGCCCCGCAGCACAGCTCCAGGACCGGCCCGGGCGGGAGCTCGTCCAGCAGCCAGGCGCCCCACTCCGACTGCCGGACCGTCCAGGGCCGCGGCGTCAGCACCCGCTCGTCGAAGCCGATCGTCAGCGGGCCGAACCGCATCGACCGCGCTATGGCTGGAACACCACCTTCACCATCCCGTCGGCCTTGTCCTGGAAGTCCGCGTACGCCCGCGGCGCCTCCTCCAGGGACAGGTGGTGGGTCGCGAACGTGTCCACGCCGAGCGGGTCGTCGTCGGTCAGCAGCGGCAGGATCTCGTCGACCCAGCGGCGCACGTTGGCCTGCCCCATCCGCAGCGTCACCTGCTTGTCGAACAGGGTGAGCATCGGCAGCGGGTCGGTCTGCCCGCCGTAGACGCCGGCCAGCGAGAGGGTGCCGCCGCGCCGGACCGCGTCGATGGCGGTGTGCAGCGCGGCCAGCCGGTCGATCCCGCCGCGGCGCATCATCGGCTGGGACATGCTCTTGGGCAGCATCCCCGCGAACCGCTGCACCATCTCGGCCACCGGAGACCCGTGCGCCTCCATCCCGACCGCGTCGACGACCGCGTCGGCACCGCGGCCGTGGGTGCGGGACCGGACCTCCTCGGCGACGTCGTCGACCTGGGTCAGGTCGATCGTCTCCACGCCGTACGACGACGCCCGCACCAGCCGCTCCGGAACCAGGTCGACCCCGATGACACGGATCCCCTGCCGCAGCGCGATCCGCGAGGCCATGTCGCCGATCGGACCGAGGCCGAGCACGAGCAGGGTCTCGTCCGCCCCGACGCCGGCGTACGCGACCGCCTGCCACCCGGTCGGCAGCACGTCGGAGAGGAACAGGAACCGGTCGTCGGGCGGCCCCTCGGGCACCTTGATCGGCCCGTACCCGGCGTGCGGCACCCGCAGGAAGTCCGCCTGCGCGCCGGCCACCGCGCCGTACATGCTGCTGTAGCCGAACAGGGCGGCCCCGGTGCGGTACTCGCGCACCTGGGTGGTCTCGCACTGCGTCGGCAGGCCGCGCTCGCACATGAAGCAGTGCCCGCAGGCGATCTGGAACGGCACCACCACCCGGTCGCCCGGCCGCAGCGTCGCGACGTCCGCGCCGACCTCCTCGACGATCCCCATCGGCTCGTGCCCGATCACGTCGCCGGGCGTCATGAACGGCCCCAGGGTCTCGTAGAGGTGCAGGTCGGACCCGCACAGCCCGGTGGAGGTGATCCGGATGATCGCGTCGTCCGGCTCCTTGAGGATCGGGTCGGGGACCTCCTCGACCGCGACGCGCCGGTGTCCTTGCCAGGTGACTGCTCGCATGGGCGAGGCGTACCCGGGTCGGTGCCCGCCCATGCCCCGCACATGACCACCATCGCCTCCGGGTACTCCCGTCCCATCCCGACGCCCTTCCCCGAACCCCAGGAGGCCCGGTGCTCCTCCCCTCTCCGCGCGGCACGCTCGGCGCCGCCCTGGTCTCCGCGCTGCGCGGCGACGGCCCGGTCCCGGCCACCGGCGCGCACGACGACGAGGACGACCTGCAGCTGTCGCTGTGGGTCCTCTACGAGCTGCACTACCGCGGCTTCGACGACGTGCCCGGCACCTGGGAGTGGGACCCCGAGCTGCTCCGGCTGCGCGCCGCGCTCGAGGCCGGGTTCGAGGCCGCGATCCGCGAGCGCTGTGCCGGACTGGTCACCGAGGCCGAGGAGCAGGCCGGGGAGCAGGACGACGTGGTCACCGCGTTGAGGCTCATCGCCGAGGCCGACGTCCCCGCGCTCTCGTCGTACCTGCACCGGACTGCCACCGCGGAGCAGTACCGGGAGTTCCTGATGGCCCGCAGCGTCTACCACCTCAAGGAGTCCGACCCGCACTCGTGGGCGGTCCCGCGCCTGACCGGCGCTCCCAAGGCGGCGCTGGCCGAGCTCCAGTACGACGAGCTCGGTGGGGGCCGGCCCGACCGGGTGCACCAGCAGCTGTTCGCCGACGCGCTCACCGAGGCTGGCCTGGACCCGGCGTACGGCAGCTACGTCGACCTCACCCCGGCTCCGGTGCTCGCGGTCAACAACGCGATGTCGCTCTTCGGCCTGCACCGCCGGCTGGTCGGGGCGTGCGTCGGCCACCTGGCCGCGTTCGAGATGACCAGCTCGCTGCCGTGCCGGCGATACGCCCAGGGCGCCGAGCGCCTCGAGCTCGGTCCGGCCGTGGTGCGCTACTTCGACGAGCACGTGGAGGCCGACGCGGTGCACGAGCACCTGGCCGCGCGCGACATCTGCGCCCGCCTGGTCGACCAGCAGCCCGCGCTGCGCGCCGACGTGCTCCTCGGCGCCGCGGCGTGCGTGCTGCTGGAGGCCGACGCGGCGCGCGCCACCCTGGACGCCTGGGAGCAGGGCCTCAGCGCGCTGCGGGCGCCGGAGCAGGAGCGGGTCGCGTGAGGGAGTGCCGCATCGAGGTGGTCCCCGGCGGCCCGGCACTGGTCCGCGGCGCCGACGTGGTCGCGGATCCCGACGGCGCCGCGCACCCGGTGACCCGTCCGGTGGTCGCGGTCTGCCTGTGCGGGCTCAGCCAGCGCCAGCCCTGGTGCGACGCGACCCACAAGGTGGCCGAGGGCTCCTAGCCGGCGGCCTCGCGCAGCGCCTCCAGGCAGCGCAGGTCGGTCGTCGCGGGCACCAGCACGAACTCGTCGCAGCCCGCCTCGGCGGCACCAGCCAGCACCTCCCGTACGACGTCCACGGACGCGGCCCGGGTGGTGGCGGCGACGGCTCCCGCCAGGGCCGGGCCGAGGAAGCCGAGGTAGCGCGCGGTGAACGCGCGCAGCACCTCCGCCGCGTCCGGCACACCGAGCGCCACGAAGCAGCCGCTGACCTTGCGCGGCACCTCGGTCCGGCCCGCCTCTTCCCAGCACCGGTCGGCCAGGTCGTGGGCGCGCGCGATCTCGCCGGCGTCCCCGGCGATGCTGAACCCGCTGATGCCGTCGGCCCAGGCGGCGGCCCGCGCCATCGCCTTGGGACCCATCGCGCCGGCCAGGATCCGCGGCCCGCCGGGCTGCACGCAGGCCGGCCCGACCGGGTCGGCGCCCTCGAACGGCGGCTCCCCGGCGAGCAGGCGGCGCAGCACCCGGACCTGCTCGTCGAGCCGCCGGTGCCGCCCGGCGAACGGAGAGCCGAGCGCGCGGTAGTCGTGCTCGCGCCCGCCGACGCCGACCGCGACGTCGAGACGGCCGCCGGAGAGCTGGTCCAGGGTGCCGATCTGCTGGGCCACCATCGCCATCTCGTGCTGCGGCAGCACCCACAGGTTCGCGAAGACGCGCACCCGCGAGGTGACCGCCGCGCAGGCGCCGAGCGTGGCGACCAGCTCGGGGTTGGAGAAGGTCACCCGCTCGCCCGCGGAGACGCTGGAGAACGGGCCGTCGTCGATCCCGCGCGCCCAGTCGACGGTGGTGGCCGGTCCGTAGCCGAGGGCCATCTGCGGAAGTGCGACGCCGATCTCCATGACCGCGGAGCCTAGACGGTCACCGTGCTTCCCAGGATGCGGTTGAGCCAGGCCTCGGCGGCGGCCCAGGGAAGCTCCCAGCCCTCGTCCTGCATCAGGTTGTGACCGAGGTCGTCGAGCTCGATCAGCTCGGCGTCGTAGTGCCGGGCGGTGGCCCGGACGTCGGCGAGCGGGACCAGCCGGTCCGCGCGGGCCGCCAGCGAGAGCACCGGCGCTCCCCCGAGCGGCCGGCCCGGGCGGCGGTGGAAGATCAGCTGGTACTGCGCGATCGGCGACTCCGGCCCGCACCGGGAGATGTAGTCCGCGGCGGTCGCGTCGTCGAGCCGCTCGTACAGGTACTCCGGGCGCATCCGCAGGGTCCGGCCGGCCAGGATGCCGGCGGCGTCGAGGGGGTGCTGCCGGACCACGGTGAGCAGCGAGCCGACCGCCGGTCGGGCCGGCACCGCGGCGACGAGCACCAGCGCCCGCACCCGCATCCGGGCGGCGGCCATCGCCGCGACCAGGCCACCCATCGAGTGCCCGACGAGCACCGGCTGGTCGGGAAGCGACAGGGCGGTGCGGATCACGTCGTCGCGGTACTGGCCGATCCGCGCGCGTCGTACGTTGCCCTCGCTGGTGCCGTGCCCGCGCAGCGACATCGCGTACGCCGGGTAGCCGGCCTCCGTGGCCGCCGTACGCCACCGGTCCCAGCAGGTGGCCTCGTGGCCGAGCCCGGGCACGAACAGCAGCGGCGGCCGGTCACCACCGGGCCCGACCCGCGGATCCACCCTCGGGTCGATCCGCGGCCCGAGGACCTCCAGCGAAGGCGCGCTCACGCCACCGCGTCCGAGGCGACCCGCGCCGGGGCGAACTGCAGGATGCCGTCGTCGACCGGCTCGGTGAGCAGCACCTTGCTGTCGTGCTTGTAGTCCATGAGCACGTGCCAGGGGTGCTCGCGGCCCTGCCGTGGCATCACGTGCTTGGTGCGCTGGATGTAGCCGGCGGAGAGCTCGTCGACGATGCCGTCCCCGTTGGCGTTGTCGCCGCGGTCGACCGCGACCGCGACGGCCTGCCCGGTGGCGTCCATGTGGGAGAGCAGCCGGACCAGGTAGGCCCCGGCGAGGTCGACCTTGAGCGTCCAGGAGGCATTGGTGTAGCCGAAGACCCACATCAGGTTGGGGATCCCCTCCAGCAGCACGCTCTTGTAGGTGAGCACGTCGTGCAGGTTGCGGGCCTCGCCGTCGACGCTGATCGCGGCGCCCCCGAGCACCTGCACGTTGAGACCGGTCGCGGTGACCACGATGTCGGCCTCGAGCTCCTGGCCCGACGCCAGCCGGATCCCGGTCGGCGTGAAGGTCTCGATGGTGTCGGTGGCCACCGACGCCCGGCCGTCGCGGAGGACCTCGAACAGGTCGCCGTCCGGCACCGCGCACAGCCGCTCGTCCCACGGGTTGTAGCGCGGGCTGAAGTGGGTCATGTCGAAGTCCGGACCGACGCCGCGGCGGACCCCGGCGAGCAGCAGCTTGCGCACCGGCTTCGGCCACCGGCGCGAGGCCTTGAAGATCGCCCGCTGCAGCACGATGTTGCGCCGTCGGGTCATCCGGAAGACCAGCGAGTCGGGCAGGAACCGCTTGAGGAACGCGGAGATCTTGTCCAGCGCCGGCAGCGAGAACACGTACGACGGGGAGCGCTGCAGCATGGTCACGTGCGCGGCCTGGTCGGCCATCGCCGGCACCAGGGTGACCGCGGTCGCGCCGCTGCCGATGACCACCACCTTCTTGCCGGCGTAGTCGAGGTCCTCGGGCCAGTGCTGCGGGTGGATCCGCTGGCCCTCGAACGTCTCCTCGCCCGGGAACGACGGCAGGTAGCCGTTGTCGTAGTCGTAGTAGCCGGTGGCGGTCACGAGGAACCCGCACGTCCAGGTCTGGGTCTCGCCGCTGGCCTCGTGCAGCGCGGTGACGGTCCACTGCTGCTGCTCGCTGGACCAGTCCGCGGAGACGACCTTGAGGCCGTAGCGGATGTCGCGGTCGACGCCGTACTCACGCGCGGTCGCCCCGATGTAGCCGCGGATCGAGGTGCCGTCGGCGAGCACCTTGAGGTCGTCCCAGGGCCGGAACTCGAAGCCGAAGGTGAACATGTCGGAGTCCGAGCGGATGCCCGGGTAGCGGAACAGGTCCCAGGTGCCGCCGAGCTGCTCGCGCCGCTCCAGGATCGCGAAGGTGCGGCCGGGGAACTCGCGGCGCAGCCGGCAGGCGACCCCGACACCGGAGATGCCCGCCCCGATGATGAGGACGTCGACGTGCTGTGTGGTCATACGAGCACTGTCCTCGCCGGAGCGCGGCGGAGTCTTATCATTTCCGGACACGTTTTTTGCAGTTCACGACAGAGATCGCCGTTCACGACAGAGATCGCTCACGACAGGGATCGCGATGAGCAGCCTGCTGCGCGCCACCAACCTCTGGGGGTACGCCGACCTGGTCCGCCAGCTCGGCGGCGATCCCGCGCCCCTGCTCGGCCGGCACCGGATCAGGCCCGGCGTCGAGCACGTGGAGGACGCCTTCGTCTCGTTCTCCGCGTTCAGCCGGATGCTCGAGGCGACCGCCGAGGAGCTGGACTGCCCCGACTTCGGGCTGCGGCTGGCGGCCTGGCAGGGGCTCGACATCCTCGGCCCGGTCGCGGTGATCGCCCGGAACGCGCAGACGGTGCGGGCCGCGTTCGAGGAGATCGCCCGGTACCTCTACGTGCACTCCCCGGCCCTGCGGCTGACCGAGGCTCAGCCCGGCGCGCCCGGGGTGCGTCCCGGCGGGCACACCTTCCACTTCACGGTCGTCGAGCCCGGGCTGCCCTATCCCCCGCAGGCCTACGAGCTCAGCCTGGCCAACGGCAACCGGATCCTGCGGCTGCTGGCCGGCGAGGACGCCCGGGCGCGCCGGGTCTCCTTCCTGCACCCGCGGGTCGGGCCCGTGTCGTCGTACGAGGAGACCTTCGGCACCGACGTGCGGTTCGGCCAGCCCTGGTGCGGGATGGAGCTGGCCGACGAGCTCGCCGAGCACGAGGTCGACAACGCCGATCCCGAGACGAGACGTCTCGTCTCCCGGTACCTGACCGCCTCCTACCTGCCCGAGGACGCCGGCCTGGCGCCGCGGGTCGCCGAGCTGGTCCGCCGGCTGCTGCCCACCGGGCAGTGCAGCGCCGCCGCCGTGGCCGACGAGCTCGGCGTGCACCCGCGCACGCTGCAGCGCCGCCTCGCCGACGAGGGCACCACCTTCTGGGCCGTCGCGGACGCCGAGCGCAAGGAGCAGGCCGCCCGGCTGCTCGCCGAGCCCGGGCTGCAGCTGCGCCAGGTGGCCGGCCTGCTCGGGTACGCGGAGCAGAGCACGTTCAACCGCTCCTTCCAGCGCTGGTACGGAACCAGCCCGGCCCGGCACCGACGCGGCTGAACCCCTCAGGTCACGCCAGCGCGGGCCGAACGGAGAAGGAAGCACTGCCCCCGAGCACCCCGGATCCGTCATGTCGTACCGGCCCCTGCCGTACCCCCGCACCCCGATCCTGGACGCGCGCTCGCTGCTGGTCCTCAACCGGTTCACCGCCGGCTGGACCCCCGCCCTGGGCGCCGAGGTCCGCCGCGCCGGCGGCATCGACCGCTGGTTCGCCCGCCAGCTCAACCCGGGCTCCGTCCCCGACACCTTCTACTACGCCTCCGCCCGCTGGTGGGTCTCGAACGCGCTGACCCCCGCGGGCATCGACGCCCGCGCCGTGGCCGGCCTGGAGACCCCCGAGATGATGGGCGCGAACTACCAGCGCTGGTCGATGGTGCGGCGGCTGCGCGGCGAGCGGCAGGTCCAGGAGACGATGGCCGCGTTCTGGGAGCACCACTTCCACGTGCCCGCGGCCGGGGGCGCCGAGGTGCGGTTCCGGTCGTCGTACGGCAAGACGCTGCGCGCCCTCGCGCTCGGCCGCTTCGACACGCTGCTGCACGCCGCGGTCACGCACCCCTGCCTGGGCATCTTCCTCGGCAACGCGGTCTCCACCCGCAACGCGCCCAACGAGAACCTCGGCCGCGAGCTGCTCGAGCTGCACACCGTGGGCCGCGCGGCCGGCTACACCGAGGACGACGTGAAGGCCTCGGCCCGCATCCTCACCGGCTACCGCGTGGACCTGTGGAAGACCTGGTCCACCGCGTACGACGCGGCCGCGCACTGGACCGGGCCGGTCTCGGTGCTCGGCTTCAGCCACGCCAACGCCGATGCCGACGGACGCGCCGTCACCCAGGCCTACCTGTCCTACCTGGCCCACCACCCGGCCACCGCGCGCCGGATCGCGGCCAAGCTGGCACTGCGGTTCGTCAGCGACACCCCGTCGTCGGCGCTGGTCGAGCACCTGGCGCAGGTGTACCTGGCCAACGGCACCGCGATCGCGCCGGTGCTGCGCGCCCTGGTGGCCAGCGCGGAGTTCCGCGCGTCGGCCGGCCGGAAGGTGCGCACCCCCGACGAGGACCTGGTGGCCAGCTACCGCGCGCTCGGCGTGGCGGTCGCACCACCGCGACGGACCACCTCGGCCGCGAACCTGCTCTGGTACCAGAGCCGCTACATCGGGCAGGGCCCGTTCAGCTGGCCGCGCCCGGACGGCCGTCCCGACCAGGGCACCGCCTGGTCGTCGGTCTCCCGGGTGCTCGCCTCCTTCGACGTGCACTACCACCTGGCCGGCCGGCGCAGCCCGCCGACGGAGATCGGCTACCGCACGCCGCGGCAGTGGCTGCCGCAGCGGAAGATCCGGTTCGGCCAGCTCGTCGACCACCTCTCCCGCAGCATCCTCGGCCGGCCCTCGACGTCGCGGCTGCTGCTCGCGGCCTGCCAGGCCACCGGGCTGCGGCCGACCACGGTCATCACCGCGAAGCACCCGCTGCTGCGCTACAGCATGCCGGCGCTGCTCACCGTGTTCCTGGACAACCCGACCCACATGACGAGGTGAGCGCGATGGACGACTGCTGCGAGGAGTACGCCGGCCTGTCCCGACGCGGCCTGCTGCGCGGGGCGCTCGGCGTGGCCGGCGTCAGCGCGGCCACGTCGATGTTCGGCGCCACCTTCCTGCAGACCGCGTACGGCGCCACCCGGCCCGTCCCGCGGGTGCTGGTGCTGCTCTCGCTGCGCGGGGCGGCCGACGGGCTCTCGCTGGTGGTGCCACACGGCGACCCGGCCTACTACGCCGCCCGGCCGCGGATCGCGGTGCCGGCCGCGAACCTGCTCGCCAAGGACGCGTTCTTCGGCCTGCACCCCCGGCTGGCGCCGCTGCTGCCGCTGTGGAACGCCGGCAAGGTCGCCGCGATCCACGCCACCGGGCAGCCGGTGGTGAACCGGTCGCACTTCGACGCGATGGAGAAGCTCGAGGACGCCAACCCGGGCTCGAGCCAGCGGGTCGGCTGGATCAACCGGCTGGTCGGGCGCGACGGCTACCACCACCCGCTGCAGGCGGTCGGGTTCGGGATGTCCTCGCCGATCGGCGCGCTCTACGGCCCGGAGCCGACCGTGACCGCGACCTCGATGGACGCGATCGCGCTGAGCGGGGCCGATGCCCGCGGACGTCGTACGTCATCGATCCGGACGCTGTGGGGCACCGCCGGCGGCCCGCTCGGCAGCGGCGCCCGGTCCGCGCTGGCCACCATCGCCGACTTCGCGCCGGCCAAGCGGGTGCCCGCGCGGGGCGGCTACGCGAACGACGACCTCGGCAGCGCGCTCTCCTCGGCCGCGCGCACGATCAAGGCGAACATCGGCGCCGAGGTGATCGCGGTCGACCACGACGGCGGCTGGGACATGCACACCGACCTGGGCACCCTGGACCGCGGCCGGATGATCGGCGCCGCCGGCTCGCTGGCGACCTCGCTGGCAGCGTTCTTCGCCGACCTGGGCACCTGGGCTAGCCGGGTCACCGTGGTGACCGTCTCGGAGTTCGGCCGCCGGGTGAAGGAGAACGGCAACCAGGGCCTCGACCACGGCTACGGCAACGTGATGCTCGTGCTCGGCGCCGGCGTCAAGGGCGGCTACTACGGCTCCTGGCCGGGGCTGACCAACAGCCTGGACGCCGACCTGCCCGTGACCACCGACTACCGCAGCGTGCTCGCCGAGGTGGTGAGCAAGCGGCTGGGCGCCTCGACCGCGCAGGTGTTCCCGGGCTTCGCACCCGAGCCGGTCGGCGCCGTCCTCAGCACGTGAACGGCATCACGTCGCCATGAATTGAAACTCGTTCTAGGGTGACCGGCATGAGCCGAGCGCCCTTCGAGTACCGCACCGTCGACATGACCGACGAGGAGTTCGCCGACGAGCAGGCGGTCTACGGCGGGCTCACCCAGGCGCTGCGCCGGCTCGGCGAGGCCTCGTTGCGGACCACCGTCGACGCCGAGACGGTGCGTCTCGTGACCGCGCAGGTCGAGGAGATGGCGGAGAAGCTCGAGACCGCGATGATCCCCGGGAACTTCGGCGTCGTGGTGACCACCAGCGGGCACGTGCGCGGCTACGGCAACGCGGTGGTTGGGCTGCGCAACCCGGTGGCACCGCCGCTGAGGATCGTCCAGGACCGCGACGAGGGCTCGGCGTCCTCGGCGTTCGTGCTGAGCCCGCTCTACGAGGGCCCGCCCGGCAAGGTGCACGGCGGCGTCGCCGCGCTGGTGCTGGACCAGGTCTTCGGCGAGGCCGCCGCGGCCGGCGGGTCGCCCGGGATGACCGGCACGCTGACCCTGCGCTACCGCAAGCCCACCGCGCTCGGGCACTGCTCGGCCAAGGCGTGGGTGGACCGCCGCGACGGGATCAAGACGGTCGTGAAGGGCTGGCTCAAGGACGCCGAGGGCGAGGTCACCGTCGAGGCCGAGGGCCTGTTCATCCTGCCCCGCTGGGCGCGCGAGCAGCTGGCCGAGTCCGGCGAGGCGCCGCCGCAGTACGAGTGAACCTACGCGTCCGCGCGGCCGCGGGCGCCACTGTCGGTGAGCCGCACCTCTTCGAGCGCCTGCGCCTCCAGCTCCTCCCGGGTCCGGCCCGGCTCGCTGACGAGCTCCTGCGCACCCAGGTCGAGGCGCTTGAGCGCGGCGCGGGCGAAGATCTGCTGCTCGGTGGCGGTCCGCTCCGAGCGGTCGTTGGCCACGAACGTGACCAGCCAGTGCAGCAGCGCGGTCACCTGGTTCTTGAACCCGGTGATGTAGAAGAGGTGCACCGCCAGCCACATCACCCAGGCCAGGAAGCCGGTGATCCGGAGCTTGCCGACGGTGGCCACCGCGCCGAAGCGCGAGATCGTCGCCATGCTGCCCTTGTCGAAGTACTTGAACGGCGGGTGCGGTGCCTTCCCGCGCAGCCGGCCGTCGATCTCCTTGGCGGCGTACCGGGCGCCCTGGATCGCCACCTGCGCGACACCGGGGAGGTTGTCCAGGGCGGCCATGTCGCCGACCACGAAGACCTCGGGGTGCCCGGGCAGGGTCAGGTCCGGGTTGACCGCGATCCGGCCGGCCCGGTCCAGCTGCGCGCCGGTCTGCTCGGAGAGGGTGCGGCCCAGCGGGCTGGCCTGGACACCGGCCGCCCACACCTTGGTGACCGCCTCGATCCGGGTGCGGTTCCCGGCCTTGTCCTGGACCTCGAGGCCGCGCTCGTCGACCGCGACCACCATCGAGCCGAGCAGCACCTCGACGCCGATCCGCTCCAGCTTCTCCTGGGTCCAGCGGCCGAGCTTGGCACCGAACGGCGGCAGCACCTGACCGGCGGCGTCGACCAGGATCACCCGGGCCTTGCGGGTGTTGATCGCGCGGAAGTCGCGCTTGAGGGTCTTGTGCGCCAGCTCGGCGATCTGGCCGGCCATCTCCACCCCGGTCGGGCCGGCGCCGACCACGACGAAGGTGAGCAGGTGGTCGACGTTGCGACCGGAGGCGGCGAAGAGCTCGGCCAGCTCGAAGGCGCCGAAGATCCGGCCGCGCAGCTCGAGCGCGTCGTCGATGCTCTTCATGCCCGGCGCGAACTCGGCGAACTGGTCGTTGCCGAAGTAGGACTGGCCGGCGCCCGCGGCCACGATCAGCGAGTCGTACGGCGTCACCAGCTGGCGCCCGAGCACGTGTGAGGTGACGGTGCGCTCGTCCAGGTCGATGCCGGTGACGTCGCCGAGCAGCACGGTCGCGTTCTTCTGCTTGGCCAGCACCTCGCGCGTCGGCGGCGCGATCTCGCCCTCGGAGAGGATGCCGGTCGCCACCTGGTAGAGCAGCGGCTGGAACAGGTGGTGGGTGGTCTTCGCGATCATCGTCACGTCGACGTCGGCACGGCTCAGGGCCTTGGTCCCGAACAGGCCTCCGAAGCCGGAGCCGACCACCACCACGCGGTGACGCTGCGTGGGACTGGTCGGGGTGGGACTGGTCGCAGCCTTCTCAGCCATGTCTCCATTCTCCCGAACCGGCGCTCGCGACCACAATTGAGCGTGCGTCTCGTCGGTCACACGTCCGCCGGTACCCGTGTGGTTTGATTCCAACGGTGGGCTGGAGGTGAGCCGGCCCACGCCCCGCCCCAGAGTTCTCCCCAGGAGTTCGCCCAGTGCCCTGGAGACAGCAGACGTTGGCGCTGATCCCGAGTGCGCCGTCGGTTCGGCGTGCCCGCGACTGGGTCGGCACCGTGCTCGAGGAGATGGGCCGTCCCGAGCTCGTCGACAGCGCCCGCCTCGGCGTCTCCGAGCTCGTCACCAACGCCTTGCTGCACGCGGAGCCGCCCCTCGCCGTCCGGCTTCGCGGCACCACCGAGCACCCCCGTGTCGAGGTCTCCGACCAGTCGCTGCGACCGCCGATGCCGCGCCCGCGCGCCGCGGTCGCCCTCGACGACGAGCTCACCTGGACCACGACCGGCCGCGGCCTGGACCTGGTCGGCTGCCACGCGGTCGCGTGGGGCGCGGACATCGACCCGCGCGGGATCGGCAAGGTGGTCTGGTTCGAGCCGCGGCACGAGCCGCGCGACGAGCCGGTCGAGGGCGCGCTGTTCGACATGGACCAGGCGCTGATGGCGTACGGCGGCGAGCTGGCCGACCCGGGCGAGCTGGTCCGCGTCGACCTGGTCGGCTTCCCGGTCCAGCTCTTCGCGCACCTGCGGCTGATGTTCCACGAGCTGGCCCGCGAGCTGCGGCTGCTCGCGGTGATCGAGCCCGGCAACCATCCGCTCGCCGAGGAGTACGCCACGCTGTTCGTCCAGGTCGAGCACGAGCGCCGGCAGGTGCGCGGGCTGGAGGTGCTGGAGAAGGCGACCGCGGCCGGCTTCGAGACCGTCGACCTGCACTACCGGGTGCCCCCGACCGCGCCGGCCACGATGGCCCGGGTCGCCGACGTGCTGCGCCGGATCGCCCTGGGCTTCGACCAGACGCTGATCTCGGTGAAGCCGTCCGGCGAGCTGCGCGCGCTGCAGGACTGGTACCTCGGCGAGTTCGTCCGGCAAGGCGCCGGCGAGGCGGCGACCCCGTGGACCGGCCCGGCGCGGCTGGACCGCCGCCGGGACGTCTCGTGACGCGTGCGCGGCTCCCTGTTGCTCTGATCGCGGCTTCGCTCGGCGGCATCGTCGGCTCGCTGGCCCGGTACGCGATCAGCGACGCGAGCCCGCCCGGCCTCGGCTTCCCCTGGGCGGTCTTCTGGATCAACGTGACCGGGTGCGCGCTGCTGGCCGCCCTGCCGGCCGTGCCCGTGGTGCGCCGTACGCCGTGGCTGGCGGTGTTCCTGGGCACCGGCGTGCTGGGCGGCTTCACCACGATGTCGACCGCCTCGGAGCAGACCGTGGTGCTGCTCGACCACGACCGGATCGGGACGGCCCTGAGCTACGCCGGCGGCACCCTGGCCGCCGCGCTGGCCACCGCCTGGCTGGTCTCGCTCCTCACCACTCCCGAAGCCCGCGCGGAGGTCGAGGACGAGGAGGCTGACGAGTGACCGCCCTGCTGGTCGCTCTCGGGGCCGCGGTCGGGGCGCCCCTGCGCCTGCTCGCCGGCCACTACCTCGACCGGACCACGCACTGGGGGACCCTGCTGGTGAACCTGGCCGGCTCCGCCCTCCTCGGCTGGCTTGTCGGCCACGGGGTCGACGGGAACCCCCTCGCCCTCCTCGGCACCGGCTTCTGCGGCGCCTTCACGACCTACTCGGCGCTGGCCGTGCAGTCGGTCAACCGCGGCGGGCTCGCGGGGCTGGCGTACGCCGTCGGGACGGTGGTGGGGTGTCTCGGGGTGGCGTGGGTGGGGTATGTACTCGGCTGATCGACTCACTCCCAGGTGGCTGAAAGATCTCCCGCGAGAATGCGGATTGTTCCGCCAGTGAAGACCAACTCATGTGATGCGCCCTTGTCCGTCGGGAGTATCTCGTCAAGCAGCAAGGACCCGAGCCACCCGACGCCCGGATCACCGGTGTGTTCGACGGTGACCGAAACTGGCGAGGTGTAGATGATTTGCAGCCCGCGGCTGTGCTTGGAGGCGTTCGGGCTCAGCACCAACTCCGCGCGTTGGGCATTCTCGAGCGCCTTGATCGACTGGAACCACAAGTCCTTGACGCACCTTTCGCTGTGGAAGTCGTAGTGGTGCGGATCTGTAGCAAACGACGCGGCCCCCGGACCTAGGGATTCAGCCAGTAGGGGGAGCACGTCCAAATACCCGCGTGGGTCCAGCCAGTACCCGCGCTGGTCGCCATCCCATCGCACTACTACATACTTCATCAGCATCCTCCGCTTAGACGAGGTCGCTTCCACTTGTCACCGGTGATGTCTTCTATTCCCTTAAGTCCGAGGGAATTTCTGAAACTAGGACGTCAGGTCATCGCATCGTCCATCTGCCCTGCGACATAGGAGTCGAGTGCACGACGCAGGTCGCGCAAGGTGAAAGTCACACCTGGCTCAGTCGCGTCTTGCTGCGGCAAGCTCGAGCCTCTGCAACACCTGGTCAAGAGGTCGGCGCAATTCCACCAGATCCCGGACCGCCTCAATGATTTCCTGCCTGTTGGCGATCATCGGAGTCGAGGCCGGCAGGCGAACATCAACAACTCGTGCGGTGCTGTCTCGTACGTCATCAACGCTCCTCCAGTTGCAGGAGTCGAACACCGCTCAGGCACGCCCGACACCCTGAGAGGATCTGCCGCGGAGGTCGCCGTCAACTATGCCTGGACCTCCTCGACGTCCACGGTGGCACAGACGATGGAGATGCCGGCCTCCTCGGACCAGAGCATGATGTCGAGTCTCCTTGACCCGCCTTCGTCCATGAGTTCCTCGTGAACCTCGGTCACGTCGGCAAAGGTCCAGAGCCCCGGGATCGAGTTCCTGAAGTGAAGGTCGGTCACCGATGTGCAGGTGACCCTGTAGTCGGTGACCTTTCCACCGTCCACAGCGGTGATGCTGAGCTCACACGTGTGCGACTGCGGATTGAACACAAGTTCAGTGAGCCGACCGCCCCAGAGGTCGTCGGCGCCCATCACGTTCTCGTGCACCATCTGTCATGCACCCGGCCCCCTGAAAGTGGACCGGCGTCGATCCTCGAAGTACGCGCCCAGCAGATCGAACAGGAGATCCATGTGTTCTGCGTTTTCATCGCTGGTGAACCGTTGCGGATCGGGAAGCGACCCCTCTGGGTGCAACTCCGCCAGCACCAACCATGACCAACCAAGTTCAGGCGGACCGGCACCGCGCGAGGCTAACCAGTCGTGAAAGCCAGCAAGGGATTCACCGGTGCCCAATCCGTATCCCGCAACGAAGGCGCTCAATGACACATAGGAAAGAGATGGAACATACATTCCGGGATGCCGCCGGAGCGTAGGGAGGAAATCTTCTAAGGTTTGGGGCATCTCAGAATCCGAAGTCAATCGCGTCATGGCTGTCAAACATCTGCTTGTACTCCCCTCAGGACTTGTTCCAGCACCGAACACCGACCCGCCCGCCGGTCAGCCTCAGCGCTCAACCACCCAGTCCATGTATCTCGCCGCGCGAAGAGCGACATGCCGAAGTTCATCCGGCTGATCGGCAGCGAACTCCAGGAACGCGCTACGCACCATCTTCGGGTCGCCGAGAATCTGGCTCACAAAGTCAAATGGTCCTGCTACGAGCTTGAAATCGTCCGCGGTGAACAGAACGCACCACGTACCCGTGCTGTCCGACAGAAGAAAATTGATCCCACCCAGTTCGTCAGAGATGGCCATCAGATCCTCTGCCGTGCTGTTCAATGCATGAGCCTCTCCGTCCACCGCGAGGCTGTCCACGACGACCGCAACGAGCGATGCCGGCAGACGCCCGGCGAGGGCATCAGCAAGCGCATGGGCCTCTCCAGCCTCAAGGTGACGCCCGCTTTCCTCGGCCAGCACCCGAGCGCCCGTCGAACTGAGCCACTTGGCCGACAAATCGCCTTGGCCACTGGTGATTCGACGCCGCAATTCACGCATAGCAGCGAGATCGTCCGGGTCAGAGATTTTGTGAATCACGACTCATACCTGATCGAAGAACTCTGTGGGAGCGAAGCAACCGCCGCGCCAGTCGTCGCGAAACTATGGCGGCCGCGAGCAACGCGACAAGGAGCCGCTTCAGCGTCAAGCCTGTTCCACCTCAGTGCGTCTCATTGCGAAGATGCGGACCGCTTCTGGGTCGCGGCCGACCAGCCGCTCGTAGAAAGCATGGTCGGATGCCCACTCGGGAAAGGACAGGATCGGATACTGATCCTCGACTCCAAAGCGGAAGTAGCCGACCCTCCAGCTCTCGGGAAGAGCACCGTCAACGACATCAAAGAGCGGTGCGGGGATCCACGTTGGCCAGTCATGCGCGTCGTCGTCCAACACGTAGTACCAGGCGGTGCCAAGGAATACGGTCACCGCAAAAACTGGGTACGAGCGGCCAATGGTCACTGGGAACTCAGTGTCGGAGTTGACTCCCTGGGAGCTGTCACGGCTCGTGGCAGGCAAGGATTCACCGGTGTTCGAGATGCAGCGCACGATCATGGGAACTTGAACTCCACATCCATCTTGGTGGTCAGGTTTCGCATGATGATCGTTCCCTGGCCGTCCTTCGCTGCTCCGAGGGCCAGCTGTTGGGCAAGGTTCTTGGGAACTGCGTCCGCGATAGGCCCCTTGAGTACTTGCGGTGTGGCCTTTGCGGCAACGTCCGATCGCGCGGAACGTGCAAGATCCCACCGGGCGTGGCGCACCCCCCGAAACCGGGGTTGCCCGGACAAACTCCGTAGGGTCGTCGAACGTGTGGGCGGGGATGAAGCCCACGCTGAGCGCGCCGAAGCGCTGTCTGGCCAACGGCCGACATTGTCGTAGGGGTAGGCAGTGCTGCTGTCGACCGGGAAACGGCGCTGGGAAGCATCCCTGGCGGCAGGAGCAGAAGAGTGCTGACCGTCGTATGTGTAGGCGAGCACCGTGCCGACTGGAACCAGATGCGTGCTCGCCATTACCGGCGTCGCCAGCCAGCTCAGGACGACGGCGACCACCAGGGCGATGAGTCGCTTCACGGCTGACTCTCCCGGCGCCAGACCCCTTCGCCGATCACCTGCCCGCGCGGAGTTGTGTTCAGCCAGACGATCGACCCTGGCATGACGAACGGGTCCTCCTCGGAGGCCCACTCTGAGGCGATCCTCAGGATCGCTTCGGCCGTGGACAATGGCCAAGGCGAATGCTCGACTCCCTCGATGTCGCCAGCTGAGATCAACCCCTGTCCGAGCAGGCGAGCGATCAGTCCGACAGCCAGGTCCCGGCAGTCGGAAGGGTCCACGACCCCGGCCTGGCGGACGAGGTCGATGACTTCGGCCGCGGAAACCCAGTCCTCGGCTGCTCGGGCGAGAAGGTCCTCTGTCAATGTCCGGTTCGGCGAGTTGGCGTTCATTCGATGTGGACCTTTCGGGTCGTCCCATCCGGGTAGCGAATGTCGATCGTGCGCCCGCCACTCTTGGACGCGTCTCGGATGCCCACACGGACGCCGTCGGCGCGCTCAATCCAAGTGCCCTTGTAACCGGGAACGTCGATCGGTGTGCCACCGCGAGTCAGCGTTCCGTAGACCTCACTCAGCTCAGCGTCAGAGCCGACAGTCTTGACGCCGCTGTTACGTCCCTTGCCAAGGCCGCTGAGGACGTCATCGACTCCCGCCACAGCCTCATCTGCCGACTTTGCGGCTCTTCTACCCGCCGATGCGGCGTCGTGGATGTTGTCGATCTGCTTCGGGATCTTGAAGCCGTCACCAAATGGGACGAAACCAGCGGCCGATGCAGCCGTGCTCCACGACCATGCCCCGTCCTGGTCGATGCTCTGCTCCAGGTCGTAGCCATCACACCCCACTCCAATGATCGGTATCCACGAGCAGACAGCCAGGCCCACCGCGGACGCCACGCCGCCAGATGCCTCCTTCCGGGCCTCATACTCATTGATCGCCACTTCCAATTCGTGCTGCTTCGTGACGTACTCGTCAGTGCCTTCGTACTTGTGGACGTCGGCGAGCGCCTCGTACTTCCCCTCTTCCGAGTCGATCGTGCCGTCGAACGGATCGGAGTCTCCTCCTATCGGCGTGCCCGGGTCAGCGTCAGGATTGCGGGGACAGGCGACCTCCACGTCGCCGCGAGTGCACCGCAGTCCGGAGGGGTCGCTGAACGCGATCGGATTGTTGCGCGAGTACGCGTACGCGTTGAGGTTCTGCGGGTCCATCGGATCCATCAGTGGATCCGGGGTGGTCAGGGTCGCCAGGCCCGGGTCGTAGTTGCGGTGGTCGAGGCGGACGCTTCCGTCGGGGTCGTGGGTCTTGCCGAGGAAGCCGTGTTCGCCGGGCAGGTTCGACGGGTTCGAGATGAGGTCGCCGAAGGGGTAGTAGGTGTGGTGCTCGACTGCCCCGGTGGCTGCGTTCTTGGACATCCGGACCGAGTCCTGGGCGTCGGCGAAGAGCCACGTCCAGGTGGTGGTTCCCGATCCGTTGCTTTCCTGGACCGCAAGCGGTGTGCCGCCGGGGGTGCTGAAGCTGCGGCGTGCCTTGAGGGTGCCGCTGGTGGTCTTGGTGATCTCGGTCCCGGCCAGGTAGAGCACCGTTTCGGTGGGCGTCTTGCGGGCGATGCGGATGCCGCCGGCGTCGTACGCATTGGTGATGTCCGCGCCGGCTCCGGTGCTGGCATCGTCGACGGTCTTGAGGTTGCCCTCGGAGTCGTAGCCGTAGGTGGTGGCCGGACCGGTCGATGGTGTCCAGGTGGTGGCGCGGCCGACGGCGTCGTACTGGAACGCCCCAGCGGTCGGCAGGCCGGTGGAGCTTCCGCTGCCGGACGCGGTGATGCTGCTCGGCGCGTGAGGCTGGGTGGCGTTGTAGGCGTAGGTGGAGGTCTTGGACCCGCTCGCGATCGTGGACAGCCGGGTCTGCGCGTAGCCGAAGGTGAGGGCGTACTGCTCCCCTGTCACCGGCTTGACAGCGCTGTCGGCACCGGGTTGGCAACCCGTTCCCGAACCACCGGCCGGCACCCCGGTCGACGCGGCGGTCAAGCGGCTGATGCCGTCGTAGGTGTAGCACCAGGCCGCCTGGGTCCCGGGCGAGATGCTGGTGTCCTTGCGGGTCCCGGTGACCCGGGTCGGGTTGCCGAGGACGTCGTAGAGGTAGTTGTAGCCCAGCTGCGTCCACTCGCTGGAGGTGTTGCCTGTCTTCGCATCGAGGCCGGTGAGTCGTCCGTTCGTTGCCCAGGCGTAGGCGCGGGTGAGCCGGTTGACGTCCGAGGTGTCGCCGGTGTTGTCGATCACGGTGCCGCTCGCCGATGTCAGGGCGATGGGTCGGTCCAGGGCGTCGTAGTCGGCCCAGGCCAGGGTGTGTTGGCTCGTCTCGTTGGTCGTGAGCGACTTGAAGGTGCCGTAGTTCCCGTTCGTGCGGGCCGTGGTGACTGCGGCCAGCCCGCCCACGGCCGGGTAGGAGGTCGACTTGACCTGGCCGAGCTGGTCGTAGGTGAACCCGACTTGCAGGGAGCCGGCCGTGCCGTTGGGAAGTGCGGTCGCGGGGTAGGACTCGGTCACCGTCGATGGCTGCCCCATGACGGTGTAGCCCCCGACGGTCGAGGTGAACGTGCCGAGGCTGGTGACGCTCGACGTGCTCGCGAGGAGTCCCAGGCCGTTCGCGACGGTGTCGTAGGTCCAGGTGGCGACGTCCGCGCCGCCCTCTTCTTTGCGCAGGGTCGGGCGGCCCAGGGTGTCGTAGGTGGTCAGCATGGCCGGGTTGGAGGTGGCGTCGTCGACGCGGGTGGTGTTGCCGAGGGCGTCGTACTGGTAGCTGGTCAGACCGGTGTCGGGATCGGTGGCCGAGGTGCGGCGTCCGAGCTGGTCGTAGGCATAGGTGTAAGTGACCGGCGCGGTGCCGCCCGGACCCGTGGGCGTGATGATCGTCTTGAGCTGGCCGGACGGGGTGTAGGTGTAGTCGGCGACATCGTCCTTGCCGGCCGGGTCCGGGCTCTTGCCGTTGACGTACTGGGTGACCTTGACCGGTCGGCCGGCGGCATCCAGATCGGTCCGGGTCTTGCTCTGCGAGTCGGTCGTGGTGCCTGGTGGAGTGGTGGCGACCACGTCGGCCTGGGCTTCGTAGGTGTAGCGGGTGCTCCAGTTCTCGACGCCGAGGCTCGCGTCCGTGACCACCGAAGGTCGGTGCAGGGCGTCGATGCTGGAGGCCGTGTAGTGCTCGACGGTCGACAGGACAGGATCGCCCACGGTCGCGTTGTTGGACACCTTGGCGGCCGGGACGGAGAGCCAGGCCAGGCCGCGGGAGTCATATCCGGTGAAGGAGCTGATGTAGGCATCGCCCTTCTGGTTCTGCACCCGGGTCGAGATCGGTCGTCCCCAGCCGTCGAAGTAGGACCAGGAAGTCTCGGACTTCCCGGCCTCGCGAGTGATGGTGGTCGCCACCCGGCCGGCGGCGGTCGGCCCCATGACATAGGCGAAGGTGATCGAGTGCGTGTCGGTCCTGTCTGGCTTGTCGACGTAGACCGGCCGACCGAGCGGGTCGCGCCAGACCAGGGTGGACTGGCCGTTCGGGTCGGTCGTGGTCTGCGGCAATCCGCGGCGAGCATCGAGCGTCTGGGTGGTCGTCAGGACGGGAACGCCGCCGACGGCCGGTGTCTTCGTCTCGATCTTGACCAGCAGGGCGTTGGAGTTGACGTCGGGGTTGTAGTTCGTCACCGTCCAGTTCTGGTCGGCCGCGTTGTACGACGGAACCGAGGTCTTCGTCTCGCGCCCGTAGACGTCGTAGTCGTGGTGCTGGAAGACGTACTGACTTCCGGTGCCGTCGGCGGTCCGGGTGACGTCGCCCTCGGACGGGATCACGGTGTAGTCGAGTGATCCGTCGTAGTAGTTGATGTGGTGGGACTGCACGGCACCGTTGCAGTCGCCGAGTCGCACCGAGGTGAGCGTGGTCCCTCGCACGGGGGCGTCGGAGAGATAGGTGGTCTCCGGGCTGGCTGCCCAGCCGGTGCACGTCACCAGGTCGTCGGTCGCGTTCGCGGCGGTCGCCTGGTCGTCGCGGGTGATGGTCACCGCACCCAGCAGTGTGCCTCGATGCGAGGTGCCACCGTCGTCGACTGCGTAGGTGACCGTCCGGATGGGAGCTCCGACCCTGGGGAGCGTCGCCACGCGCGCGGTGTAGGTGAAGTGCGCCGGAAGGTACGGCGAGCGGGTTGCGGTGTCGTAGTAGCCGTACCCGTAGTTCGTCCGGCTCATCAGCAGGCCAGCGCCCCAGGTCGACTCCTCCGCGACCCGGCCCTCGAGCTGGACCAGGTCGGAGAACTCGGATCCCGGCGTGGTCTCCGCTGTGGTCACCTTCTCGACCCGCGTACCTCCCGAGGGGTCGAGCCGGGTGCCGTGCAAGCCCCGGAAGACGACCACTCGACGGGCCGAGACGTCCGTGCTGGTGGGAACCTGGGCGGTGGTCACGCTGCGGTTGTGCACGACCGTCGTGCCGTACCCACGCCAGTCGTCCCACGACTTGTCGTCGGCCGGAACCACCGCGGTCGTGCTTGCGTACCGCCAGCCCGCCGAACCCTGGTACTCGTAGTCGAGCACCTGAGCGCGTCCGAGCAGGTTGGTGGTCGTGGTGGTGCCGACCCGGTAGCCCAGCGCGTCGTCGTTGGTCACCGTCCGCAGCACGACGTACTTGTGCCACCACTCCCAGTCCTCGCCGAGCCGCTGGGCGAAGCACTCCCGGTCCGAGGCCTGCCTTCCTCGCCCACTCACGTACGCCGCGTCGCAGGTCCGGCCAGGGGTGTGGCCGTAGGTCACATCGACACGACCGCCGGTCTCGGTGCGCACCGAGGTCACCCGGCGCTTGAAGAAGGAATCCTCGCCCGAGGGCGTGACCACACGGTTGTGGTAAAAGTCGCCGTCGAGCATTACGGCCGGAAGGTCGAAGTCCGCGCCGACGCCGCTGGACCCCTTGGCTGTACGGGTGATCGAGAGCAGCCACAGGTCGCGGGGGCCGCCGTTGGTCTCAGGATTGGGCGGCGAGGGGAACCGGTGCTCCAGCGTGTAGCTGTCGACCGGGAGCTGGACGCTGTTCCAGTACTGGCGCGTCGCGATCGCCGCGTAGCGCTTGGTGGAGAAGAACGTCGGCGAACCGTTCAGGCAGACGTCGTTGCTGTCGCACAAGAAGTTGCCCGGGACGTCCGGCCACGACGCCGGCGCGCTGCGCGGACCACCCGGACAGGCCGTCCCCAGGCTGACCGTCTCCAGGCAGCGGTCCCCGATGGTGAAGACGACCTCGGAGTAGTTGCCTGCAGCGGCGCGGCTGGCGCCATAGGTGATCCGGGTCAGGTATCCCGCTCGGTCGTAGACCTGGTGGTTGCTGGTCAGCCCGTAGCGGGAGTAGTAGTTGATCTCGCGGCCGTACTCGTAGCGGATCTCGTTGCCGTGCCGGTCCACCACCCGGTCCAGACCCCACCGCCATGCCTGGCTGCAGTACGAAGCCGCCTCGTTCGACGCGTTGTAGCACGGCTCACCCGGATCGTTCGCGTACACGGGGACGGTCAGCGTGGATCCGTCGTCGCCACCGGCCGCCGTCCGGCCCCACCCGAACCAGTAGGTCGTACCGTCCGGCGTCCTCACCCGGAACGCCTCGTTGTCGTCGTCGGTGTTGTCGGCGTCTCCGGAGGTGACCGCCGACTGCGCATTGCGGTACCGGACCACCTGCCACCCGGGGTCATCGGCAAGGCGGAACGTGTTCGTGGTCCCCTCCTGGACCAGCCGCGATGCGTGACCGTTGAGCACGATCGAAAGCTCCTCCAGCTCACCGTCGCTGGCACTCTTCCAGCACAGGTCACCCTTCCCGTGCATGTTGACCGTGGAGTCCTTCGCACACGGGATCTGCGTGCGCGTGATGAACCCGGGGTCCATGTCCCAGCCGATCCCGGACTGCGAGGCCTGACCGTTGCTCGCCCGGGTCATGCCGTCCACCGAGCCCGAGGAGTAGTCCAGCGACACCGACGGCGCGGGCCCGCCCACTGCGGGACGCGGCAGCAAGAACGGGTAGGAGTAGGAGAAGCTCCCCGACCCGTCCCCCACCGCCCAGCTGGCCGAGGAGGGCACCGGGTTCGCGCCGTAGTCACCGGTGTCGCCAGCCGAGGCCGCAGCCAGCATGTAGACGGTCCCGCCGCTCGTCGTGGCCGTGAAGGCCGCCGGCTCGTTGTGGCTCGCCTCGGACCACGAAACCGGCTCGTCGGGCGCGGTGACCTCGACTGCCGGCACCAGTGCCGCGTCGGGATCGGCGGTGATGAAGGACAGCGTCTCGGTCGCGGGGTCGTTGTCCGAGGCGACGACGACACCGCTGTCGCACCCGGGCTCATCCGGCGTGGTCAGCACGCAGGACGGGTACGCCAGCACCTGCAGGCGAGAGCCCCAGTCCCCCGCATAGGCGTGCCGGAAGTCGGCGTACGACAGGCGCACGCGCACCGCATCACCACCGGAGGTGTCCGCAGATACCACCGGATCAGGATCGGCCGTCGTCGTCGGGGACGGCTCAGCACTGGCGGTCTCGGACGGCGTCGGGGGCACGGGGGACGTGGGATCGGCTGGGATCGACGGCGACGAGGTCTCGGACGGGGTCGTGGACGACGGCGGGGTCTCGGACGGCGACGGGGTGTCGGACGGCGACGGGGTGTCGGACGGCGACGGACCGTCCGAGACCACGGCCTTCTTCTCGATCCGCAGGACCAGTGCCGGCGTCTCCTGGCCGCCTGTCGGCGCGATCGACACAGTCATCGGGCCGGCGGAGGAATCCTGATCGGCCGGCACCAGCTCGGGCGTCGCTTCGTCACCAGGCACGTCGGGAGCGACCGTGACCTGATTGGTGTCACGCACCTCGACCGGGATTCCTTCGACGTCTTGCCAGGCCAGGCTCGGATCGACCGCCGCCTCTCCCCTTGGCAGGTCATCGATCTCGTTCGCCGGCGGGGGATCTTCCACGGCAGGCGAGCTGAAGTTCTTGCCCCGGATCGGGACCACCTCGGTGGCGGCAACGCTGCCCGGCATCGCAGCCTGCGCCGACTCCGCCAACGGCACGACGTTGAGCAACGTGGCGGCCAACGCCAGTGTCACGGCCCCGCTCAAACGCGCACGAACACCCCGGTGAGACGACATCCGCACCCTCTTCTCCCCTAACACCAGTGCGCGGAGTTCACCACAGCGCTCCCGTTACTGGCAAGGAAAGTTACGGCAGGTGTCATTGCCCGAAATCGCCGCGAACCCTCAGCCCCAGCCCCAGTCGTGCAGCTGCTCGTCGTCGATGCCGAAGTGGTGGGCGACCTCGTGGACGACGGTGATCTCGACCTCCTCGGCCAGCTCCTCGAGGTCCTCGCACATCCGCAGCAGCGGGCCTCGGTAGACGAAGACCTGGTCGGGCGGGTGGAAGGTGTAGCCGCTGTCCCGCTCGGTCAGCGGGGTGCCGACGTACAGGCCGAGCAGGTCGGGGTCGTCGGCCGGAGGCTCCTCCTCGACCAGCACCACGACGTTGTCCATCAGCGCCGCCAGCGGCGCCGGGATCGCGTCCAGGGCGTCGGCGACCAGGTCGTCGAAGGCGGCGTCGGAGAGCTCCACGCGGCTCAGCGTAGGCGGCGTCCCCGCAGGCCAGCGATGATTTGTCGGGCCTCGGCACCACCCCTATGCTGGGTCGGTCGCGCGCCCGGACGGGCGGGCGAGGGCCCCCATCGTCTAGCGGCCTAGGACCCCGCCCTTTCACGGCGGTAGCACGGGTTCGAATCCCGTTGGGGGTGCGATCGTTGGTGGGCCCCCATCGTCTAGCGGGCGGGCTCTCGGGGACCCCGCCCTTTCACGGCGGTAGCACGGGTTCGAATCCCGTTGGGGGTGCAACTTTCCGCCACTTGACCTGCGGCCGGCTGGCAGCTGGGTGAGACCTCCGCGTAATGGTTCGGGCGTCCCAGGCGTCTACACGGGTACGAGCCGTTGAGCGTCTTTTTTCGGAGGGGTCATGGGATCAAGGTCTTCGTTTGTTCGGATGATGCGGCACGGTGCGGTGCTGCTCGCGCTGGTCGTGGGGTTGGTCGCGGTACCGGTGACGTCGGCCAGCGCGGCGACGTACACCTCGTTCCGGGATGTCGCTGCGGTTCCGAACGCCAACCGTGCAACGACCACCGAGGGGTTCGCGGCGGGGTCCCGCTACCTGTACTCGGTGAAGATCAAGGACAACGAGCGGGCGGTCATCTACCGGGTCGACAAGTCGAGCGGCGCCAGGAAGCTGATGACCAACCGTGCCAACGGCACCACGTCCGTCAAGGGCCTGTGGCATGCGAACGACATGACCCTCGTGACCATCGGTGGTCGGCAGTACCTGTACGTCGTCACGATGAAGCCAACCGGCGCCCAGCTGGTGAAGCTGCGCCTCCGCGGCGCCTCGTACGAGAAGGTCGGACGCTTCAAGCTGCGCGACAGCGCCGGGGCGGTGGTCCCGGCGCACGCTGTGAACGTCGTGGCCGTTTCGCCATCTCGGATCAAGTTCTTCTTCGCCTCCGTCGATCAGTTCTACCGGGGCACCATCAAGCCCGGCGCCAGCTCCGGAACCATTGCCTTGACCGCGGCCTTCACGGTCGACCTGGCCAACCCGGTCGGCGAAAGGCTTCCCGGGGTCACCAACCGGCAAGGCATCTACTACGACAAGACCCGCAGTGACCTGTACGTGCCGCTGACCGGCGGCAACACCAGCGTCGTGCTGGTCTTCCACGGCGTGACCTGGAAGACCACCGGGCGGCGCCGCGCCGCTGCCAAGCCGTACTTCAAGGTCGTCTCGAAGGACAGGCTGTTCGAGATCGAAGGGGTGGGCCTGAGCGGCGACCGCCTGTACTTCAACACCAACCGCCCGCACAACAGGGACGGAATCCACGTGTTCACCCGGTTCCGCGCGTAGGGGGACGGCCGATTTCAGAGTCGGGCCGGTGATGCGTTAGCATTCCGTGGCTCCTGAAGTTGGAGCCGACAAGCCAGGCCCCGTAGCGCAGTTGGTTAGCGCGCCGCCCTGTCACGGCGGAGGCCGCGGGTTCGAGTCCCGTCGGGGTCGCAGAGACGAAGCCCCGGACCGCAAGGTCCGGGGGTTCTCTGGTTTCCGGGTCAGGGTAAATCCTGATGGCCGCGCCCCCCGGGTCCTTGCGAGAGTGGTCCCATGACCGCCACCGCGATCCCCCAGACCGCCGCTGCCCGGGCCATCGATCTCACCAAGGTCTACGGCTCGGGAGCCTCCGAGGTCCGTGCCCTCGACGGGGTCACCGTCGACCTGAACGCGGGCGAGTTCACCGCGATCATGGGGCCCTCGGGCTCCGGCAAGTCCACCCTGATGCACTGCCTGGCCGCGCTCGACACCCCGACCGCGGGCCAGGTCACCATCGACGGCGTCGAGCTGGCCCGCCTCGGCGACAAGAACCTGACCACCCTGCGCCGGGAGCGGATCGGGTTCGTCTTCCAGGCGTTCAACCTGATCCCGACGCTGACCGCGCAGGAGAACATCCTGCTGCCGCTCTCGCTGGCCGGCCGCAAGCCCGACCAGGCCTGGTTCGACACGGTCATCGAGGCGGTCGGCCTGCGCGACCGGCTCGGGCACCGGCCCAGCGAGATGTCCGGCGGACAGCAGCAGCGCGTCGCCTGCGCCCGCGCGATGGTGAGCAAGCCGTCGATCATCTTCGCCGACGAGCCGACCGGCAACCTCGACTCGGTCTCGGGCGCCGACGTGCTGAGCTTCCTGCGCCGCTCGGTCGACGACTTCGGCCAGACGATCGTGATGGTCACCCACGACGCGCTCGCCGCCTCGCACTGCGACCGGGTGGTCTTCCTCGCCGACGGCCGCATCGTCGACGAGCTCGCCCACCCCAGCCGCGAGCAGATCCTCGAGCACATCACCGAGCTGCAGGCCGCCGCGGCGGCCCGGGCAGCGTCGCGCGCGGAGGCCTGATGTTCAAGCTCACCCTGCGCAACCTCGCCGCCCGGAAGATGCGGCTGCTGATGAGCGCGCTCGCGATCGTGCTCGGCGTCGCTTTCCTCTCCGGCGTCCTGGTCTTCTCGCACGGCCTCGGCAAGACCTTCGACGGGATCATCCAGGGCACCACCCCGGACGGCGTGGTCCGCGTCGAGGGCGCCGAGTCGTTCACCGCGGGAGAGAACGGGGTCGCCTCCGCGACCCTCTCCCCCGACGTCGTACGACGCCTCGCCGCACTGCCCGAGGTGGCCCGCGCGGACGGCAGCGTCGACGGGTTCGGGATGTACGTGGTGGACGCGAAGGGCAAGCTGCTCGGCGGCACCGGCGCCCCGACGCTCGCGTTCAACCGCACCAACACCCCGAACATGGACGGCGACCACATCCTCAAGCTGCTGCACGGGCGCTGGTCGCACGGAGCCGGCGAGATCGTGCTCGACGAGGGCTCCGCGGACAAGGCCGGCTACCACGTCGGGGACACGGTCACCCTGATGGCGCCGTACGGCGAGCTGCGCCGCACCGCGACGCTCGTCGGCACCGCCGAGTTCAACCGCGGCGGCACCGCCGGGGCGACCCTCATCATCTTCGACACCGCGGGCGCGCAGCAGGTCTTCCTGGGCGGGCGCGACGCCTTCACCACCATCAACCTGACCGCCGCGCCCGGGGTCTCCCAGCAGGCGCTGACCAAGGCCGCGGACACGGTGCTCCCGGACGGGTTCGAGGCGGTGCGCGGCGACGTCGTGGTGCGCGAGTCCAAGGACGCGACCAGCCAGTTCCTCGACGTCATCGACACCTTCCTGCTGGTGTTCGCGCTGATCGCGGTCGTGGTCGGCGGGTTCATCATCGTCAACACCTTCTCGATCCTGGTCGCGCAGCGCACGCGCGAGTCAGCGCTGCTGCGGGCCCTGGGCGCCAGTCGCCGGCAGGTGACGGCCTCGGTGCTCGTCGAGGCGTTCGTGATGGCGCTGCTCGCCTCGACCATCGGCATCGGCCTGGGCTGGGCGCTGGCGCGCGGGCTGGCGGCGATGTTCAGCAGCGTCGGCCTGGACATCGAGGGCACCTTCCTGACCCTGTCCACCACGACAGTGGTCATCAGCTACGCGGTCGGCATGGTGGTCACACTCGTCGCGGCGCTGCTGCCCGCTCGCCGGGCCGGCAAGGTCGCGCCGGTGGCAGCGATGTCGGCCGACAACGTCCCCGCGAAGGGATCGCTGCGCCGCCGTACGGTGCTCGGCGGCATCGCCCTCGTGGTCGCCGCCCTGGCCGCGAGCGCCGGACTGGCCGGCGCCCCGGGCATGCCGGCCGCGGCCTGGGTGGGCGTCGGCGGCTTCGTCGCCCTCCTCACTGTCGCCGCGCTGAGCCCGGTGATCGGCCGGCCGGTGCTGACCGCGTGCCGCAACGTGTTCGTGCGGCTGTTCGGCGCCCCGGGCCGGCTCGCCGGGGAGAACGCGCTGCGCGACCCGCGGCGGACCGGCGCGACCGCGTCGGCGCTGATGATCGGGCTCGCCCTGGTCTCCACGATCGCGGTGATGGCGTCCTCGATGAACAAGTCCATCGGCGACCTGGTCGACAAGCAGTTCTCGCCGGACTTCCGGGTGCAGGCGGTGATCTTCGCGCCGTTCTCGACCGAGGTTGGCGACCGGATGAGCGACGTGGACGGGGTCGCGACGGTGAGCCGCCAGCAGGCGGTCAGCGCGAAGATCGAGGGCAAGACCACCACGATCAGCGCGGTCGACGGCGCCTTCGGCCGGGTTGCCGAGCTCAAGGCGGTCGCCGGGTCCGCGGACAGCGACAAGGCGCTGGTCTTCGAGGACACCGCGAAGAAGCACGGCTGGAAGGTCGGCTCGGTGATCCGGCTGTCGTTCCCGGCCGGCAAGAAGGTGGCCGTGCCGATCGGCGGCATCATCGAGGAGAACGTGATGGCCTTCGACATCAACGTGCCCCTCTCCGTCGTACGCGAGGCCGGGATCTCGCGGCAGGACAACGTGCTCAACGTCGTCCTGAAGAAGGACGCGAAGGCGAGCGCGGTGCAGAAGAAGCTCGACGACGTGGTCGAGGACGCGCCGCTGCTGCAGGTCTTCGACAAGGCCAGCTTCGCCGAGGAGATCCGCGGCCAGGTCAACCAGCTGCTCTACATGATCTACGGGCTGCTCGCGCTGGCCATCGTGATCGCGGTGATCGGCATCGTGAACACCCTCGGCCTCTCGGTGCTCGAACGCACCCGCGAGGTCGGCCTGCTGCGCGCGGTCGGGATGACCCGGCGGCAGCTGCGCCGCACGATCACTCTGGAGTCGGTGGCGATCGCGGTCCTCGGCGCGGTGCTCGGGATGGCGCTGGGGCTGGTGTTCGGGGTACTGGTGCGGCAGGTGCTCAAGGACGACCTGACCTCGCTGGCGCTGCCGTTCGGGCAGCTGGTGGTCTTCGCGATCATCGCGGTCATCGTCGGGGTGCTGGCCGCGGTCATCCCCGCCGTACGGGCCTCCCGGCTCAACGTGCTGGCGGCCATCGCGACGGAGTAGCTACAGCCGGCCCAGGTCCTCGCGCGACAGGGAGGGGCCGGTCAGCGGGCCACCCGGCGTGCGCAGGCCGCGCAGGAACAGCTCGAGGTGCCGGCGGGCCAGCTCGTCCTTGAGCTCGGTGGGCATCGGGCCGGGCAGCGGCCGGGCGATCCGGACGAGCATCATGCCGACGTCGGCGAAGGTGACGTCCTCGGGCAGGTCGCCGCTCTCCCGCGCCGCGTCGACCAGTGCCTCGACCGCCTTCGCCGAGGCCTCGCGGGCCGCATCCATCTCGGCATCGCCGTGGATCACCAGGTCGAGCACCTGGGGCATCACCGCGGAGACCCGCAGCTCCAGGGCCAGCCGCAGGTAGGTGGCCAGCGCCTCGAACGGGTCCTCGGTCTCGGCGGCCCGCTCGGCGGCGTCCCGGGTCTGGGCCAGGGCGTCGAGCACCACCGCGCGCAGCAGCGCGTCCCGGTCCGGGAACCGGCGGTAGAGCGTGCCGATGCCGACGCCGGCGAGCTTGGCGACCTCGTCGAGCGGGACGTTCGGGCCGCGCTCGGAGATCAGCTCGCGGGCGGCCGCGAGCAGCCGTTCGGCGTTGCGGCGGGCGTCGGCACGCATGGTCATGCGCTGGATCGTATCCCAAGCGGAGGATATTTCTCCATTTCTCTTGACATACCGCGCGGGCGCGTGTCACCTTGAAGCGGAGGAAAATTCTCCAGTTAGGAGCAAGGACATGACTTCGACCGTCACGGCCCCCGCCGGCACCAGCCGCTGGGTCGCGCTCGGCGTGATCGCCGTCGCGCAGCTGATGGTCGCCCTGGACGCGACCATCGTGAACGTCGCGCTGCCCACCGCGCAGCGCGCTCTCGACTTCGACGACGCCCAGCGCTCGTGGGTCATCACCGCGTACACGCTCTCGTTCGCCGGGCTGCTGCTCCTCGGCGGCCGGCTGGCCGACCGGGTCGGCCGTCGCCGGGCGATGATGACCGGCCTGGTCGGCTTCGCGGCCAGCTCGGCGCTGGCCGGTGCCGCCCCGTCCTTCGGCGTCCTGGTCGCCGGCCGGGCGCTGCAGGGCGGGTTCGCCGCGATGATGGCGCCGGCCGCGCTCTCGCTGATCGCGGTCACCTTCACCGAGCCGCGCGAGCGCGGCAAGGCGTTCGGCATCTTCGGCGCGGTCGCCAGCAGCGGCGCGGTCACCGGGCTGCTGCTCGGCGGCGCTCTCACCGAGTACGCCGGCTGGCGCTGGTGCCTGTACGTCAACGTGCTGATCGCCGCGGGCGCGCTCCTCGTCGGCTCGCGGGCCCTGCCGCGCGGCGACGGCTACCCGGCGCCGGTCGACGTGATCTCCGGCGTGCTCGCCACCGCCGGGCTGGCCGCGGTCGTGTACGGCGCCAGCGAGGCCGCCACGCACGGCTGGTCCTCGGCGCGGGTGCTCGTCCCGGGTCTCACCGGCCTCGGCCTGGGCATGCTGTTCCTGCTGCGTCAGCGACTCGCCGCCCACCCGCTGCTGCCGCTCTCGATCCTGGCCGACCGGTCCCGCGCGAGCGCCTACCTGGCCACCGCGACCTCGGTGATCGGCACCTTCGGGATGTTCCTCATGCTCACCTACCACTTCCAGGTGGTGCTCGGGTACAGCCCGCTGCACACCGGCGTCGCGTTCCTGCCGCTCAACGTCGCGGTCATCGCCTCCTCCGGTCTGGCCAGCAGGCTGATGACCTCGGCACCGGCACGGGTGCTGGTCGCCCCCGGCCTGCTGGTCGCGGCGGTCGGGCTGACCCTGCTCACCCGGCTGTCGCCGGACAGCGGCTACGCGACCCTGATCCTGCCGGCGATGGTGCTCGTCGGGCTCGGCGTCGGGATGGTCTTCACCCCGTCCATCGGCGTGGCCACCTCCGGGGTCGACCCGCGGATGGCCGGTGTCGCCGCCGCGACCGCGAACACTGCGATGCAGATCGGGGGCAGCGTCGGCACCGCGGTGCTCAACACCATCGCGATCGACGCGACGTCAGGATTCGGCGGCAGCCCGGCCGCCGCGATCGTGCACGGCTTCGCGACCGCGACCGGCTGGGCCGCCGTCGTCCTGGTCGTGGTGGCCGCCGTCGTCGCCCTGGGGCTGGACGCCCGGGCGCACACTCATCGATAAGGAGATCACCATGAGCATCGAGCTGAACCACACCATCGTGCACGTCCCCGACCGCGACGCCGGCGCCCGCGAGGTCGCCTCGCTGCTCGGCCTCGAGGAGCCCACCCGCTACGGGCCGTTCGCGGTCGTCGAGCTGGCCAACGGGGTGACCCTGGACTTCATGACCGACGACGGCGAGATCGCCGTGCAGCACTACGCCTTCCTGGTCGGCGAGGAGGAGTTCACCGCGATCCACGGCCGCATCGTCGAGCGCGGACAGACCTTCTGGGCAGATCCGTTCCGGCAGTCGCCGTACGAGATCAACACCAACGACGGCGGCCGCGGGCTCTACTGGGAGGGTCCGGGCGGGCACAACCTGGAGATCATCACGGTCCCGTACGGCGGCGCCTGATCCGTCAGGGCCCCAGAGCGGTGATCGGGATGACGTGCACGCCGTCGGACCGCACCCCGGCATACCCGGTGCTGGTGATGACGCCGAGGACGGTGGGATCACCATGACGGGTCGTGTCGACACTCTGAGCGAACCGGAGGAGCGACGTCGCGGCCTTGTCGGCGGCGTCGGCATCGAGCTTGATCTCGAAGGCTCCCCATCGACCGTCTGGCAACGAGATGACAGCGTCGACTTCGCGGCCGTTGGCATCCCGCCACGAGTCCACGACGCCGCCGAGTGGCTGGGCGTAGATCCGCAGGTCGCGGACCACGAGGGCCTCGAAGTGGAATCCAGCCGCGTTCAGGTCGGCCAGCAGATCGCCGCTTCCGACCCCGAGCGCCGCCGTGCCGATCGACGGATCGACGAAGTACCGCACCGGTGCGTTCCGCAGGCGCGTGGTCGAGCGCATGTGCGGCTGCCAGGCCTCCGAGTTGTCGATCAGCATCAGCCGGTCGAGTGCGTCGAGATAGCCGGTCAGCGTCTCGGACGCGACGGCGCCCCGGTCACCGCCGACGTCCTTGGCGATCTCGGTCAGCTTCACCGCCTGACCGACCGATCGACCCAGCGATGCGAACAGCCGGGCGATGTTGCGCGGGTTGCGGCGTGGACCGGCCGCTGGGAGATCCACCTCCGCGATCTGACGGAGGTAGTCGGCGAGCCAGGTGCGGGCGTCGGCCTCGCTGGAGTCGAGCAGGCCGGGCCAGCCTCCGACCACCACGCGCTCCATCAGGTCCGGCACGGTCAAACCATTGTCACGGGCCAGGGACGGCTCGCCCGCGAACAGCGCCGCGATCGACACGTCACCGTTCGAGTGGCCCGATTCGTGCAGGCTCATCGGGCGCATCCGCAGCGTTCCGATCCGACCCGCACCCGAGTGGCGCGCCGCGTCGTCACGAGGGGTCGCGGACCCGGTGAGCAGGTACAGGCCGCGCTCGCCACGATCGTCGACCTGCCGGCGCACTCTGTTCCAAAGATCCGGCTCGACCTGCCACTCGTCGAACAGGATCGGGGTCGGCTGGTCGAAGAGTGCCTGCGCGTTGACCCTGACGGCCGCGCGGGCATTCGCGTCCTCATCGAGACGCACGACAGTCTTCGCGAGTCGAGAGGCGCTGGCGGTCTTGCCGCAGGCCTTGGGGCCTTCGAGGAGCACGGCTCCCATCGCCGACATCCGGGCGGCCAGCTCGCCGTCGGCGACCCGGTCCCGATAGTCACTCATGGGTGAAGTCTATGTTTTGCCTAACGCGAAGTCTATGTTTTGCCTAAATCGAGATCGATGTTTTGCCTAAACCGGGGTGATCGGGAGGGAGCGGCGGGGCTGGAACTCGAAGGTCGCGCCGGTGCTGAACCTCGTGACCGCCACCTCGCTCGCCTCGTCGGCCGGGGCCTCGTGTCGTACGACGTGGGCGGTCCAGTCGGCAGCATCGCCGGTGATCTCGACGTCGAGGTAGGGGTCGACGGCGCGGACGGCCGCTTGCAGCGGGGCGAGGCGGCCGGGGCCGCAGAGGGTGATCCAGGCGTCGTCCTCGTGAGCCGGGCCGGCGCTGACCCTCACGGCTTCGCCGACGGTCGCGGTGACGTAGGCGGCCGGGTTGAGGAGCGGGTGGAGGGTGAGCACGGTCAGCGGGTCGCTCAGCGAGAGGGCACGGGCGATCCGCGACGCGGCGACCCCGGCGATGCCGACGAGCTGCTGGGTGAGGATGTCGGTGGCCTGCTCGGGGGCGGCGCGCCGGCGGACCGCGCGGCCGAAGCCGAGGTTGAGCAGGTGCATCTGCAGGCACACCTCGTCGGCGATCCGGACCAGGGCGCTGTGCGAGAACGCCGCGAAGTCCAGGTCGGACAGCAGCGGACCGCTGTAGTCGGCGAGGCCGGGATCTGCGGCATCGATCGGGGCGAGGTCGCAAAGCGCGGCGTGCGAGGAGCGGAGCGCGGTGCAGTCCGCGGACTCCCCCACCTCGGGATGCGACGGGTCGATGACCACCGTCCAGGCGCAGTGCGGGCTTCGGTCCGCGGGTGTGCGCGGCGGCCGGTGGATCGGCCGGATCTGGGCACGCGGGTTGGTCGCCACCGCGGTCGCGTCGAAGGTCGGGTCCTCGATGTCGTGGCACATGGTGCGCACGAAATCCGGCCCCATCGGCTCGACGTCCATGAGAGCGCCGCAGTGGTCGAGGTGGAACTCGCCGTGCCACGGGTCGTGCACGGTGTAGCGGAAGTCCATGAACTGCGGCGGCGCGCCGATGTCGAGCTGCAGCCCTTTGAAGATGGTGACCACGTCGTCGCCCTCGTACGACAGCGCGCGCTGCATCCGCCGGGTGTAGATCGGGCTCGCCGCCATCCACTCCTCGATGGCCACCTGGCCCATCCCCTCGCGGCCGAACGCCCCGATGCACCAGGCCATCCCGGACCGGTCGATGAGCTGGCCGACCAACAGCAGCTCGGGAACCAGCACCGCGAGCTGGTCGCGGGCGAGCCCGGCGTACCGGCTCATCGGCGCCATCATCGGCGCTGGACCCGCACCGGCAAGGACGCGTACCCGCGCACGTTCGCGGAGTAGAACCGCACCGGCTCGCCGGCCACCTCGATCGAGGAGCACCGCTCCACCAGCTGGTGCAGCGCGATGCTCGCCTCCAGCCGCGCCAGGTTCGCGCCCAGGCAGTAGTGCCGGCCGCCGCCGAAGGCGATGTGCTGGGACAGCTCGGCCTTGTCGCGGCGGATGTCGAACTCCTCGGCGTCGGTGAAGACCTCGTGGTCGTGGTTGGCCGCGCCGATGTTGAACATGATCTTGGAGCCGGCCGGGCAGGTGACCCCGTCGACGGTGAAGTCCTTCGTGGTCAGCCGGGCGAGCAGCTGGCTGGACGCCTCGTAGCGCAGCGTCTCCTCGATCCACGGCTCGACAAGCCCGGGGTCGGCGAAGACGGCCGCGCGCTGGTCGGGGTGCAGCGCGAGGTTGCGGACCGCGTTGCCGAGCAGCTTGGTGGTGGTCTCGTTGCCGGCCACCACCATGAGGAAGAGGAACGCGGTCAGCTCCTGGTCGGTCATCCGCTGGCCCTCGTCCTCGGCGCTCAGCAGCGCACTGACGAGGTCGTCGCCGGGACGGGCCTTCCGTTCGGCCAGCAGCTCGCCGTAGTAGCCGAACAGCCAGATCGCGGCCTCGAACCCGGCCGGCGGCACGTCGCGCAGGCCGTCCTCGCGGACCACCAGCAGGTCGGCGTAGCGGCGCACCTCGTCGCGGTCGGCCTCGGGCACGCCGAGCAGCTCGGAGATCACGTCCATCGGGAACTTGCCGGCGAACTCACCGATCCAGTCGAACTCCCCCTGCGCGACCGCCTTGTCCAGGTAGTGCGCGCTGATCTCGGCGATCCGCGGCTCGAGGTCGGCCACCCGCTTGGGCGTGAAGCCGCGCGAGACCAGCTTGCGCAACCGCGTCTGCTCGGGCGGGTCCATGCCCAGGAAGGACGTCACCAGGTGCGCGTTCTCGTTCCACGAGCTCGGGTCGAGCGAGACCCCCATCCGGTTGGAGAAGACGTCGTCGCTGCGGAACGCGCGGTGCAGGTCGCGGTGCCGCGAGAGCACCCAGAAGTCGTGCTCCTCGTTGTGGTACAGCGGGGCTTCCGCCCGCATCCGCGCGTACGTCGGATAGGGATCGTCCTGGAGCGCGTGCTCGTAGTGGTCGAAGTGCAGCGGGCACCCGTCAGTCATCCGCATGGCCCTTCATGATCGTGGCCACCACGTCGTCGAGGCGGCCGGCCAGCTCGTCGTACGTCATCAGGCCCATGCCGGCCTGGAGCAGCGCGCCGGAGAACGCGAAGGTGAGCGCGTCCAGGACCTTGGGGTCGGCGTCCTCGCCGATCGCACCGGCGAACCGGGAGATGAACTCGGCGCCGATGACCAGCCGCAGCCGCTCGACCTCGGGGTCGGTGCCGAGCAGCGCGATGTTCGCTGCGGTGGCCAGGTGCGGTGAGCGGCCCAGCATCCGGGCGAAGTGCCCGGTCACCGACTGCAGCCGCTCGACGGCGTTCCTCCCGGTCGGCGGCGGGGGTGCGTCGTGGACGATCCGGCGCCAGAAGAGCTCGGCGAACAGGTGGTTCTTCGAGGCGAGGTAGGTGTACGCCGTCGCCGGGGAGACACCGGCGCGGTGGGCCACCGTGCGGATGGTCAGCGCCTCCGGGCCGGACTCCTCGAGCTCGGCCTCACCGGCCGCGAGCAGCTTCTCGACGGTCTCGGCCTGACGGCGGTTGAGGCCCTGGCGCAGGTGCGGGGTGATGACGTCGGTCATGCCTGCCCCTTACCCGGCTTGGTGGCCACCGTCTCCTCAACGAGGCTGTTGAGCCGCGCGCCGACCGGCCAGCCGGCGTAGTGGGACAGGAAGATCACGATCTCGCGCAGCGCCTCGGCGTCGAGGTCGCCGGTCTGGAACGCGGCGGGCACCTGGATGGTGAGCACGTCGTGGGCGCCCTGGCCCGCAAGCATCCCGATCAGCAATAGCCGGCGGTCGCGGACGCTGAGCCCCGGACGCGACCAGATGTCCGCGAAGAGGTGGTCGGCGGTGTAGCCGAAGAAGTCGCCCGGCCCGTCGGAGAAGTCGAAGCCGTAGACCTCGCGCATCTTCTCCAGGCCGCGCTCACGTGCGCTTCTAGAAGACTCTGTGCTCATGCCTCCACCTTTCGCAGTCCCAGCGCCGCTGCCAGGTGCTCCTGCGCGTACGTCGCCATCGGCACCTCGACGCCGAGCCGGTCGGCCAGCTCGATCGCGTGCGCCAGGTCCTTCTCGCCGATCGCCAGCACGTGCTCGAAGATGCTCGTCCAGCCGTCCTCGGGCCTCAGCGGCGCGGTGGTGCCGCGGTGCATGATCGCGCCCGGCCCGCCGGTGATCGCGTCGGTGTGCCGGACGATCCGGCCCAGCGCGACCAGGTCGATCCCGGCCGCCTCGGCGAGACGCAGCGCCTCGCCGGTCGCGGTGAAGGCGACGAAGTGCAGCAGGTTGCGGGCCAGCTTCGCGGCGGTGCCGTTGCCCGCCGGTCCGCAGTGCACCACCTCGGTCCCCATCGACCTGAGCGGGCCCTCGACCGCGGCGAAGGCCTCGTCCGTGCCCCCGACCATGATCGCCAGGGTCCCCTCGGCCGCGCCCATCGCCCCGCCGCTGACCGGGGCGTCCACGAGCAGCAGGTCGTGCCGGCCGGCCAGGTCCTCCAGCCGCGGCGGCAGGTCCGGGGAGATCGTCGAGTGCACCACGATCGCGGTGCCGGGCTTGGCGGCTCCGAGGATCTCCCCCATGACGTCGCGGACCTGCTCGTCGGTGTTGACCATCACGCAGATGACGGCGCACTCGGCGGCGAGGTCGGCGACGCCAGCGGCCACGCGCGCACCGGCGCTCTCCGCCTCGGCCACCGCCGACGGCGCGACGTCGTACACGGTCAGGCCGCCGCCCCACGCGGTCAGCCGCTGCGCCATCGGCTTGCCGATGTTCCCGAGGCCGATGAAGCCGACCCTGGTCGTCACGCCCGGAACACCTGCCCGCCGTCCACGTCGAGGATCTGTGCGGTGATCCACGACGCCTCGTCGCTGAGCAGGAAGAGGCAGGCGCCGACCATGTCCGCCGGCTGCCCCATCCGCTTGATCGCGAGGCTGTTCTTCACGATGTCGTGCGCCGCCTGGCCTGCCTGGGTCCGCGTGGCCTCCGTGTCGACCGGACCCGGCGCGATCGCGTTGACCCGGATGTTCATCCCGCCGAGCTCGTGGGCGAGCTGCTGGGTGAGCCCGTTGATGCCGACCTTGGCGAGTCCGTAGAAGCCCGAGTACAGCCACGCCGCCGTCGAGGACTGGTTCACGATCGAGCCGCCGCCGCGCGCCTGCATGTGCGGGTACACCGCCCGGGTGACCACGAGGGCGCCGTCCATGTTCACGCTCATGAAGCGGCGGTAGTAGTCCCAGTCGACCGTGAGCAGCAGGTCGAACTGCATGTCTCCGTAGATCGCGGCGTTGTTGACCAGGTGGTCGATCCCGCCGTACGCCGCCACGGTGGCCTCGACCATCGCCGCCGCGCTCACGGGGTCGGCGACGTCGCAGCGGACGAACAGCCCGCCGATGTCGGAGGCCACCTTCTCGCCGGCGTCCTCGTTGAGGTCGGCGACCACGACACTGGCACCCTCAGCAGCGAGCGCCCGCGCGTAGGCCTCGCCGATCCCCTGCGCCGCGCCGGTGACGATCGCAACCTTGTCCGTGAACCGCATCTCAGGCACCCTCCGCCACCAGCTTCATCTCCAGGTACTCCTCGAATCCGGGCACGCCCATCTCACGGCCGACGCCGGACTCCTTGTAGCCACCGAACGGCGCGTCCGGGCTGAACCAGACCCCACCGTTGACGGCGATCGTGCCGGTCCGGATCCGGTCCGCGACCGCGCGCGCCCGCTCCAGCGAGCCCGCCTCCACCGAGCCGGAGAGCCCGTACGGCGAGTCGTTGGCGATCCGGACCGCGTCGTCGTCGCCGTCGTGCGGGATCACCACGAGCACCGGACCGAAGATCTCCTCCCGCGCGACCCGGGCGCTGTTGTCGAGCCCGGCGATCACCGTCGGCTGGATCCAGAAGCCGCCCTCCTTGGCGGTGTCGATGCCGCCCCCGGTGGCGAACCGGCCACCCTCCTCGACGGCGAGGTCGAGGTAGCGTGCGATCCGGTCGCGCTGGACCTCGCTGATGACCGGTCCGCAGATGGTGCCCGGATCGGTCGGGTCGTTCGCGCCGATGCTCGCCATCGTGTCCGCGGCGATCTGCACGGCCTCGTCGTACCGCTCCCGCGGCACCAGCAGCCGGGTGGTCAGCGCGCAGCCCTGACCGGCGTGGATCGAGACCGAGAACGCGGTGGTGCCGACCGCCGCCGCAAGGTCCGCGTCGTCGAGCACGATCGCCGCGGACTTGCCGCCGAGCTCGAGGAACACCTTCTTCAGCGTCGGCGCGGCCGCGGCCATGATCGCCTTGCCGGTCGCCGTCGAGCCGGTGAACGAGACCAGGTCGACGCGCGGGTCGGTGACGAGCAGGCCCGCGACCTGGTTGCTGCGCGGGGTGACCACGTTGAGGACACCGGCCGGGATGTCGGTGTGCTCGGCCACCAGGCGGCCCAGCTCGCAGGCCACCCAGGGCGTGTCCGGGGCGGCCTTGAGGACCACGGTGTTGCCGGCGGCGAGGGCGGGCGCGACCTTGTTGAGGTTGATCTGGTTGGGGAAGTTCCAGGGCGTGATCGCCGCGACCACGCCGGTGGCTTCCCGTCGTACGGTGCGCCGGGTGCGGATGCCCATCGGCTCGGCCACGCCGAGGTCCTGCTCCCACGCGTAGTTCTCCGCCAGGTCGGCGACCCACTTCACCGACTCGACCGGCACGTCGTACTGCGGCCCCGCGGTGAGGAAGGCGGGTGCGCCGACCTCGGCGGTGGTGAGCGCGCGCATCGCCTCGGCGTTGTCGATCAGCGCCTGGTGCAGCTGGCGCAGGCAGTGCACCCGGAACGCGTGGTTCGTCGACCAGTCGGTCTCGTCGAACGCCCGCCGAGCGGCGGCGATCGCGGCGTCCACGTCGGCCGCGGTGGCGTCGGGCGCCTGGCCGATCTCCTCGCCGGTCGCGGGGTTGAGGATCGGGTACGTCGCCCCGTCGCTCGCGGGGGTGAGCTTGCCGTCGATCAGGAGCAGGGGCTGGGGCACGTTCATCGGACAGTCTCCTGGGTGATGTAGGCACCGGCCTCCACCGGCGGCGGCCAGACGGTCGACGGCAGGTCGCGGTGGCGGTAGTGCCCAGGCACGTCGAGCCCGGTCACCTTCATCCGGTTGAGCAGCGTCTCGGGCGCCTTGCCGGCCTCGATGATGGAGAGGAACGTGTGCGCGGTCGATGGCATGTCGAACCAGTCGCGCTGCCACGCGAACTTCAGCAGGCCCTCGTCGGGGCCGGAGGTCTGCCGCTCGACGCCGAACCACGAGCCGCCGATGCCGAGGATCTCGAACTCCTCGCCGGTGCTGTCGTCGGTGATCCCCGAGCGCTGCTTCCAGAAGCCGACGACCATCTGGCTCTTCTCGTCGATCAGGGTGGCCTGGTAGTCGTAGTGCCAGCCGTCGAGCCCGTCCATCTCGATGCCGATGGCCCAGTCGCGGATCTGGTCGCGGCCGACCGCCATGAAGTGCTCGTCGGGCGCGTACATCCAGCCGTACGTGGCGTCGAGCGCGTAGTGCTCGGCCATGATCCGCCAGTCGCCGATCCGCTCAGCCTCGCGGTTGATCGCCAGCCAGGAGTCCCAGAACTCCTCGATCTCGGCACGGGTGACAGCCATCAGTCCTCCATCCCCAGCGCCATCGCCGGGCAGTAGCGAACGGCGCGCACCAGGTTGTCGCGCTCGGTCTCGGGTGGGTGCTCGTCGAGCACGGTGACCTTGTCGGTCTCGTCGTCGTAGCCGAACACCAGGGGCGCCTCGAACTGGCAGCTCTGGTGGCCCTGGCACAGCTCCAGGTCGGCGAGCGCTCTCATCGGGTCCGCCTCCGGTAGCGAACCTTCGCCGGGCGCTCGAGCTGGATCACCATCTTGGAGGTGTCGTCGCGATAGCTCTGCGAAGGCTGTGACATCTCGAACTCGTAGTCGCGCAGCAGCACCGAGAAGATCGCCTTGAGCTGCATCATCGCGAACGCGTTGCCGACGCACCGGTGCTTGCCGGCGCCGAACGGGATCCAGGTCCAGCGGTTCTGCAGGTCGGCCTGGTTCGGGTCCAGGTACCGGCCCGGGTCGAAGGCGTCCGGGTCCGGGAAGTCCGCGGCGATCCGATTGGAGACCCGCGGGCTGGCGCCGACCATCGTTCCCGCCGGGAGCACGTGCCCGCCGATCTCGAAGTCGGTCTGGGCCACGCGCAGCAGCAGGATCAGCGGGGGGTGCAGCCGCAGCGTCTCCTTCAGCGCCGCCTCGAGACGAGGGATGCTTCGCAGCGCCTGGAAGGACACCTCCACGCGACCTTCTGGGCCGTCGGCGTACAGGTCGTCGAGCTCGGCGACGATGTCGACCATGACGTCCGGGTGCCGGAGCAGCTCGATCAGCGTCCACGCTGCCGTCCCCGAGGAGGTGTGGTGCCCGGCGAACATCATCGAGATGAACATGCCGGTGATCTCGTCGGTGCTGAAGTGGGGCGAGCCGTCCTCGCTGCGCAGCGAGATGAGCACGTCGAGCAGGTCGCGCTCCTCGCGCGGGACCTTCCCGCGGGCGTGCCGCTTGTCGATGATCGCCTGCACCAGCGCGACCAGCTCGAGCCGGGCGGCGTCGCGGATCCGGAAGGACTCGACGCCCTCCATGTAGGGGTCGACGTACGCCAGCGCATCGGTGCCGCGCTCGAGATCGTGGTAGTGCTGGGCGAACCGGCCGTCGAGCTCCTCGCGGAAGGGCTTGCCGATCAGGCACGCCGAGGTCGTGTAGATGGTGAGCTCGGCGAAGAAGTCGAGCAGGTCGATCTCGCCCTCGTCACCCCACCCGGCGACCATCCGGTTGATCTCGTTCTCGATGGTGGCGGCATGGCCGCGCATCATCTCGCCCTTGAGGGCCTGGTTCTTCAGGGCTTCCTGGCGCTGCTCGGGCGTGGTGTCGAAGACGACGCCCTTGCCGAAGATCGGCGTCATGAAGGGGTAGGCCGCGGCCTGGTCGAGGATGTCGTCGGGGGCCCGGAAGAACGCCTCGTTAGCCTCGGCCCCGGTGACCAGCACGACGTCGCGGTCGGCGAGCCGGAACCGGCCGATGTCGCCGCACTCCTCGCGGACCCGGTGCAGCAGGTCGATCGGGTCGTCGCGCAGGTCCTCCAGGTGCCCGTGCGGGCTGTCGGGGAAGCGCCTCGAGACCTCGGGAATGGTGATGGTCATGCGTCGCTCACCGGCGCCTCGGGGTTGACCTCGACCAGGTTCAGGTGCACCCCGCGCGGCGCGCTGACCACGCATCTGATCGCGTCGGCGAGGGCTGCGGGCTTGAGGAAGTGCGGGTGCCGGGCAAGGCCGAAGCGGATCCAGCCGTTGAGCACATCGGCCGCCGCGGCGTCGTCCCAGTCGGTGCCCATCTCGCTCCAGGTGGGCCCGGGGCGGACGATGCTCGCGCGGACCCCCGTGCCCTCGAGCTCCATCTGCATGGCGTGCACCATGCCCTCCAGGCCCCACTTCCCGGCGGCGTACGACGACATGAACGGTCGCGCGCGCACGGCGACGTCGCTGCTCACGAAGACGACGTCACCGCGACGGCGCTCGACCATCGCCGGCACGAACGCGCGGACGAGCCGATGGGCACCGACCAGGTTGAGATCGATCTCGGCACCGAAACGCTCGGAGTCGACCTCGTGGATGGTGCCCGGCGCGACCTTGCCCGCGTTCGAGACGACCACCTCGACGTCACCGAGGTCGGCGGTGACCGCCTCGGCGAACTTCTCCACCGACGCGGAGTCGGTGACGTCCAGCGGGTGCGCGACCGCCTCGCCGCCGGCCTCGCGGATCCGCGCGACGACCTCCTCGCACCGCTCGACCCGGCGAGCGCCGAGCGCCACCGGGAACCCGGCCTCGGCCAGCCTCAGCGCGGTCGCCGCGCCGATCCCCGAGGACGCCCCGCTGACGACCGCGGGGCGCCGGTCCGGCTGCGCGTACTTGGACACTTGATTGGACACATGTCCAGTTATAGCGCCGGACCGGCGCCCCTGACAAGACTCAGCTCACGACGGTCAGGGCGGTGTCGTCCACCACGAAGCTCGTCTGCAGGCTGGAGTCCTCGCTCATCAGGAACTTCACCGACACCGTCTTGCCCTTGTACGCCGAGACGTCGAAGGACTTCTGCACGTAGGTGCCGTTCTTGTTGAGGTTGGAGTACGTCGCCAGCGTGCTCGTCGTGGCGCCGTTCACGATCTGCACCTTGGCGGTGTCGTAGGCGACCGACGTGGTCGTCTCCGAGGAGTCGATCCGGATCCAGAACGTCAGCGTCGCGCTCGTCGCCGACGCCGGGATCGTCACCGACTGGGCCTCGTTCTCGGTGGCGGTGACGCCGTTGCCGCCGAGCCACATCTTCCAGGTCCCGGTGCGCGCCGGACGCCCGGTGTTGTTGGTGATCGGGCCGGCCGTCCCGGTCCAGCTCACCGCGCCCGACTCGAAGCCCGGGTTGAGCAGCAGTTGGCTGCTCCCGCCGCCCGACGTGCCGATCGTCCAGGTGAAGCCGGTCGAGCCCTGGGCGTTCGTGGTGTCCTTCGCCGTCACCGTCACGTTCGAGGTGCCCGCCGTGGTCGGCGTCCCCGAGATCAGCCCGGTGGAGGCGTTGATCGACAGCCCGGCCGGCAGGCCCGTCGCCGACCAGGTCAGCGTCTGGCCGGCCTGGGAGTCGGTGGCCGTCATCTGCAGGCTGGCCGGCGTGCCGACGGTGCCGGTGCGGTTGCCCGGGTTCGCGACCGTGACGGTGTTGCCGCCCGTCGTGCAGGTCGGGTCACCGGCCTGCGCCGGCACGCTGACCGCGTCCCACGCCGCCTTCACTGTGTTGAACTCCGCACAGCTGCCCGGGAACAGGTTCTTCGCCGCGGTCAGCGTCCAGGTCCGGTACTTCAGGTACGACGACGAGCTGGTCTTGAGCAGCATCGCGTTGTAGACGATCTTGGTCGCCTTTTGGATGCCCAGCCCGGCCACCGACGAGCCATTGCAGGTCGGGCTGCTCGGCTTGCCGCCGCCCGGCGCGCTGCCCTCGGCGAGCAGGTAGAACCAGTGGTCGCCCGGCCCGGCCGCGGCGTGCACCTCGGCGTTCGGGATCGAGCTGGAGTAGCAGTTCGGGTCACCGACCTGGGACGGGTCGTACATCACCCGGATCGGGCCCTGGCCGAGCAGGTCGGCCTTCTCGCCGATGGTGTAGTCGGGTGCGTCGTAGGTCGAGGGCTCGTTGGCGAACGCCTCGGTGGCCGTGCCGAACACGTCGCCGATGAACTCCTGGGTGCCGGACCCGGAGATCCCGCCCGGGGTGTGGTCGTCGATGCCGTGGCCCATCTCGTGACCGAGCACGTCCAGGGTGCCGATCCAGTCACCGGCGCTGTTGTGGCCGATCTGGACCTGCATCCCGCCCGAGGGGCAGCCGAAGCTGCCGTCGCAGTAGAAGGCGTTGGTGTCGTTGAGCCCGACCCGGATCGGCCAGGCGCCGCCGGCACCGTCGAAGCTGTTGCGGCCCAGCCAGCTCGAGAGCATCGAGTTCTCCGTCTGGACGCCGAAGTAGGAGTCCACGCAGCCGGTCTCGACGTTGTTGCCGACCCCGTTGCCCCAGTGGTCGTCGGTGCCGCTGAGCACGGTGAAGCTCATGTTGGTGCAGGAGAAGTTCGTGATGGTCGGGTGCTTGAGCTGGAACGTCGACCCCGACTGCGTCGTGGACAGGCTCAGCGGGCTCGGCCCGTTCCAGTGGCCGGTGCCGTCGCCGAAGGCCATCCGCTGGCGGGAGCCGACCAGGGCGCCGGTGCGGGCGTCGACGTAGGCGTCCAGGGCGGTGCGCTCGCCGTGCCGGTCGATGCCGGCGACCGGCACCTTCCAGGCCAGCCGCGGCGTGCCGAGGGCGTGGACGACCAGGGTCGCCTCGCCCGTGCTCGCGTCGCGCGCGACCTGGCCGCGGGCGACCTGCGCGGCCCGTGCCGCGGTGACGCGCGGCGTGGTCGCGATCGCCCCGATCGGGGACGTCTGCGCGACCGAGGTCGCCAGCACCTGGCCCTGCGCGTCGGTGGCGATGACGACGTCGCCGCCGACCACCTCGAGACCGCGGTAGGTGCGCTCGAACGGCACGTACTGCAGGCCGCGGGTCGAGGAGACCGCCGGCCGGGCGACGAACCGGTCGTAGCGGCCCGCCCGCAGGGCCGGAGTCCTGCTCTCGACGAGGCGGTGGGCGGTGGCCTCCGCGCGCTCCTTCGCGGTGGGGGCGGGTTTCCTGGCAGGGACGGCGGCGTCCGCGCCTGTGGGCACGGCGGCGATCGCCATCGCGGTGATGAGGGCTGCTGCGAAGCCCCCGGCAACGAGTCGTTTCACTCGTAACTCCTTTGTCCGGGCTCGGGTTGAGCCGAAGGAAATCTGCGCCCGGCGCCGACTCCGCAGCAAGATGTACGGCGGTGCAGACCTTCGCACTGCAGCACTGTGCAGAACCCCCGGCCCGATTCGGCCGTGCGCGACCCGGCCTGTATGCTTCTCGCTCGTTGGGCAGGTAGCTCAGTTGGTACGAGCGTCCGCCTGAAAAGTGGAAGGTCGGCGGTTCGACCCCGCCCCTGCCCACCACGACGAAAGCCGCAGGTCAGATTCCTCTGACCTGCGGCTTTCGCCTTTCGCCGGGACTACCCGACGAAGCTGGTCGGGTCCAGGCCGGCGACCGCGACCAGCGCCCGCCCCGGACGCCGTTCGACGTCCTCGAGCCGCTCCTTGCGCGTGATCGCGCGGCGGACCACCTGCCCGCCCAGGAACCGGGCCGGCTCGGGCGGCAGCGCACCCCGCGGGGTGCGCACCAGCGGGAACGCGCTCCACTGGTCGTCGATGCCGAGCACCCGCGAGGCGAGCACGTGCCCGGCGAGCCGGGAGGGACCGACGCCGTCGCCGGAGAAGCCGGCCACGTAGTGCACGTTCGGCATCGCCTGCAGGGCGCCGAAGAACGGCATCCCGTCGATGGCGTAGTCGACCGCGCCCGACCAGGCATGCGTGACCGGGACGTCGCGCAGCTGCGGGAAGGTCCGGTGCAGCCCGGCGCTGACCTGCTCGGCGCGCTCGGAGCGTCCCCAGAACCGCGGGTCGATACGGCGCCCGAACCCGACCCGGCCACCGCCCTTGCCGAAGACGACCCGGCCGTCCTTGGTGGTCCGGTAGTAGTGCACCAGCCGCCGCGAGTCGGAGACCGCGAGCCCGGGGTCCCAGTCGCCGATCAGCCGCGGGCACGGGGCGGTCGCGACCACGTCGCTGCCGAGCACGATCAGGTGCCGGCGGATCTCCCGGTGCGCCACCAGGGCGGCGTTCGTGGCGAGCACCACCTGGGCGGCGCGAACGCTGCCGCGCTGGGTGGTCACGACCGTCTCGGTGCCCTGCCGGTCCAGCGCGGTCATCGGGGTGTTCTCGTGCAGGCGCACTCCGCGCTCGACGGCGATCCGGCGCAGCGCCCGGACCAGCCGGCCCGGGTGCAGTGTCGCGACGCCGGCCTCGAAGACGCCGCCGAGGTGGGTGCGGCTGCCGGTCATCGCGGCCGCGGCAGCGGCGTCGACGGCCCGGTACGGCGACCGCCCGGCCGCGGCCCAGCCGTCGACGGTCTCCTCCCAGGAGCCCAGCTGGGCGCTGTTCGTGGCCGCCCACAGCCAGCCCGCGGCGGTGAAGTCCGCCGCGACGCCGTGGGCCGCCACGAAGTCACCGATCTCGGCGACCGCGTCCTCCGAGGCCTGCGCGACGGCCGCGGCGTCCGAGCCGACCAGCTTAGCCAGCGTGCTCCACTTCGGCCACCAGGTCATCGCGAAGCCGCCGTTGACACCACTGGCCCCGGCACCGCAGATGCTCGCCTCCACCAGGACGACGTCGGCGGACGGGTCGCGGTCCTTGATCGCCAGCGCGGTCCACAGGCCGGTGTAGCCGCCGCCGACGATGCACACGTCCGCGGTCGTCGTACCGGTCAGGGACTCGGCCGCGAGGTCGTCGTCCTCGTCGAGCGCCTCCTCCATCCACAGCGAGCTGCGCACGGCGGTGTTCTGCATGGGTGTTCTCCGGTTCGTTCTCGTACGTCGGTCAGGCGATCGGGACGGCGACCAGGTCGAGGTCGAGGTCGCGGTCGGCCTCGGCGATCGCGGCACGCTCGCGGACCAGGTCCATCCCCCGGCACAGGAGCGCGTAGGCCACCGCGCCGACCGGGATGCCGACGAAGAACGCGATGTCGACGCCGTCGAGGGCCTTGGCCAGCGGGCCTTCGTAGAAGGTGAGGTTCATGAACGGGACCATCGCCGCGAACCCGAGCAGGTAGGCGGTGATGCCGCGCCAGTTCCACAGGCCGTAGATGCCGTCGGCGTTGAAGATCTCCCGGATCGAGTACTGCCCGCGTCGTACGAGGAAGAAGTCGACCAGGTTGACCGCCGTCCAGGGCGCCATCAGGTAGGCCAGCACCGCGAGCACCGTGTAGAAGCTGCTGTTGAGGAAGTCCGCCGGCAGGTAGACGGCCCCGAGCGCTCCGGTGACGCCGACGACGAGGATCGTCACCACCCGGATGCCGCGGGTCGGCCGCACCGGGCGCAGGCTGTCGAGCGCGGTGATGAGGGTGAGCGAGCCGCCGTAGATGCACATCGCCATCAGGCCGAGAAGGCCGAGCGCGCCGATGACCAGCAGGATGTTGCCGAAGCCGTCGAAGACGTAGTCGCCGGTCTCGGCCAGGCCCGCCGTGATCGAGTCCTTCGGCAGCACCGCGGTGCAGATCGCGCCGACCACCTCGAAGGACAGCACGCCGAAGAAGAGGCCGAGCGCGGTGAAGCCCATGATCGCGGTCTTGTCGGTGTCGGCGGGCATGTAGCGCGAGTAGTCGGAGACGAAGAAGGCCCAGGAGAGCTGGTAGGCCGCCGAGGCCGAGACGACGACCATGAACGGCGCCAGCGAGAACGTCGAGCCCAGCGACATCGTGCCGGCCGGGATGTGGCCGCCGGCGATGAGGCCGACCAGGTAGACGGCGAGCGCGACGACGAGCGCGAGCGTGACCCAGCGCTGGGCGACGTGCAGCCAGTGGTAGCCGAAGATCGCGAGCACGATGGCGATGACGCCGACGACGATCGTCCACGGACCGGCGCCGCCCCAGCCGAGCTGCTCGCTGGTGGCGCCGAGGAGGTTGTCGCCGAGCACGACGTAGCCCCAGTAGACGGCGATCGCCATCGCCCAGATGAACAGGGCGCCGTACCGGCCGAACTGCGGGCGCGACTGGACCATCTGCGGTAGCCCGAGGTGCGGGCCCTGGGTGGCGTGCGCGGCCACCGGCACCGTGCCGACGACGGTGCCGGCGACGAGCGCGATCAGCGTCCAGATCAGGTTGAGCCCCAGCGAGATGCCGATGGCACCGGTGGCCAGGCTGAGGATGTGCGCGCTGCCGCCGAACCAGATGGTCGCCTGGTCGGTGAGCCGGCCGGAGCGCTCCTGCGGCGGGACGTAGTCGATGGAACGGACCTCGATCATCACCTGTTCTCCTCTCACCAGCCGCCGACGGACTCGCGGCTGACACGCTGACGGTCGCCGAGCTCGAAGAGCAGCAGCTTGGGCTCCATGAAGGCCTCGAAGAAGCAGTCGCCGAGCTCGCGGCCGACGCCGCTCTTGCCGGCGCCGCCGAAGGGAGCCAGCTGGTCCCAGTAGTTCGAGGTCTCGTTGATGTTGACCGCGCCGTGCGGCAGCGCCTCCGCCACCCGCCAGGCGGTGGCCAGGTCGCGGGTCCACAGCGAGGCGACCAGGCCCATGCCCGAGGAGCCGGCGATCTCGATGGCCTCGTCGGCCGAGGAGATCCGCACCACCGGGATGACCGGGCCGAAGGTCTCGTGCACCATCACGTCGGCCTCGAGCGGCACGCCGGTGAGCACGGTCGGCGGGTAGAAGTAGCCCTCCTCGGTGCCGTGCTGCCAGACCTCGGCGCCGAGCTCCTGGGCCTGCGCGACGTGCGCACGGACCCGGGTCAGGGTGGCGTCGTTGCAGACCGGGCCCATGTCGGTCGCGGGGTCCTGCGGGTCGCCGACCTTGAGCTGCGCGATGGCCGCCTTGAACTTCGCGACGAACTCGTCGTAGACGTCCTCGTGGACGAGGATCCGCTCGGCCGAGGTGCAGACCTGGCCGGCCAGGTAGAAGGAACCGGTGACCGCACCGGCCACGGCGGCGTCGACGTCGGCGTCCTCGAGGACGATCTGCGGGCCGTCGCCGCCGAGCTCGAGCAGCAGCTTCTTCAGGCCCGCCTTGGCGGCGATCGCCTTTCCGGTCGCGGTGGAGCCGGTGAAGAAGATGCCGTCCACGTCGTCGTGCTCAACCAGCGCGGCGCCGATGTCGCCGAGCCCCTGGACCACGTTGACGACGCCCGGTGGGATGCCGGCCTCCTCGGCGAGGGCGGCCACCATGGCGCACGCGCGCGGGGCGTACTCGGACGGCTTCCACACCACGGTGTTGCCGGCGGCGAGCGCGTGCGCGATCGCGATCGACGAGATGTCGGTCGGGAAGTTGTACGGCGCGATCACCGCGACCACGCCGATGGGCCGGTGGGTGAGGACCAGCCGCTTGTTGTTCGACTTCTCCTGCGTCGAGGGGTAGGTCTTGCCGGTGTAGCGCAGGATCTGCTCGGCCGCGCGGCTGAAGGCCGGCGCGGTGTACTCGTAGAGCTCCTCGCGGGTCTCGCGGATCGTCTTGCCGGTCTCGGTGGTGACCATCCGGGCGATCTCCTCGCCGTGGTCGTGGACCAGCTGCGCCATCCGGCGCAGGATCTCGACCCGCTCGATCACCGCGAGGCCGGCCCACTGCGGCTGGGCGGCGCGGGCTGCCCGGACCGCGGCCGCGACGTCGTGGACGTCGCACTTGCTGGCCGTGTGCACGACCTGGCCGGTGCCGGGCGAGCGCACCTCGAAGGTGCCGGCGGCACCGTCGAGCCACTTGCCGTCGATCAGGACGCCGCCGTCGGCGTGCTCGAATCCCATGGTGTTCTCCTTGGTTGTGCGGGTCCCGCCATCCTCAGGAGCCGCGGCGGAACCCGACAACGCTGAGTTTCGACAGGATCAGCGCCCCCGTCTGTACGGATGTACAAGCGCGCACCGGGTGCCGATGATTGACCCTGTGAGCATGCGTCCGACGGTCCGGGAGGTGATCGCGAACCCGACGCTGCGGACGCGCGTGCTCGCCGGGAGCGCCGGTGTCGAACGCGAGCTCACCTGGGCGCACTCCATCGAGCTGCCCGACCCATGGGAGTGGATGGGCAACGGCGAGCTGCTCATGACCACCGGGCAGAACTTCCCCGCCGGTGCCGCCGAGCAGGTGCACTTCATACGCCAGCTCAACGGCAACGGGATCGCCGGACTGGCCCTGGCCGAGCGGATGGCCGCGGAGCTGACCCCCGAGGCCGCGGCGGAGGCCGACGCGCTCGGGTTCCCGGTGCTGGAGACGGCGTACGAGGTGCCGTTCGTGCTCGTCGCCCGCGCGGTCGCCGAGTCCAGCAGCCGCGACTCCCAGCTCACCAAGATCCTCCGCGTCTACGAGCTCTACCGGCAGTCCTCGGTCCAGGGGCTCTCGGAGGAAGCGATCCTGGACCGGCTCGGTACCGAGGTCGGGGCGCGGCTTCGCGTGGTCAGCATCGACACCTGGGACGTGCTCGTCTCCGCCGACGCGGACGCGCCCGCGCTGGAGCCCGAGGTGGTCGGCCAGTTCCCGTCGAAGAAGCCGCTGCCGGCGGTGACGCGGGTGCGCACCGGCGACGCGGAGTACCTGCTGCTGCCGATCGGCGAGGGCAAGCAGTTCGCCCTGGTGGCCGAGGTGACCAGCGCGGCCTTCGACCTGGTGGTGCTGCAGCACGTCTCGACGATCGCCTCGGTCCAGGCCGAGAAGCGGGTCGCCGAAGCGGCCGCGCACCTGCACGAGTCGACCCGGCTCTACACCCAGCTGGTCAACGGCTCGCTCGACCTGGAGTCCGCCCGTGTGCTCATGGGCAGCCTCGGCCTCCAGCGCGGTCCCTGGTTCACCGCGACCCTGGACACCCCCGAGACCATCGACCTGCTGCGGCTGCAGCAGCGGCTGCTCCGGGCCGGGGTGCCCACGCTGGTCAACGACGTGCGGCAGCGGACGATGGTGCTGTTCCCGGTGTCCAGGAAGAAGCAGGCGATCCCGATCCTCGAGGCCGCGGCCGGTCCGGCCGGGCGGATCGGCGTCTCGGACGTGACCCAGCGGCTCAGCGGCATCGCCGACTCGGTCCGGGAGGCGTCCTGGGCCAGCCAGGCCGCGCGCGTCGACGATGCCCGGACCGCCTGGTACGGCGTCGACCGCCCGCTGTTCCTGCCCGGGACGGTCACCGAGGCGAAGGCGGTCGTGTCCCGGGTCCTCGGCGTGCTGCTCGCGTACGACGAGGAGCACGGCACCGAGCTGCTGACCTCGCTGCAGACCTACTTCGACGAGAAACGCTCCTGGCAGGCGGCGAGCCAGAAGCTCTCCATCCACCGGCAGACACTGATCTACCGGATGAAGCGGGTCGAGGAGCTGACCGGCCGCCACCTCGACGACCTCGACGACCTGACCGAGCTGCACCTGGCCCTGCGGACCCGCAGGCTGCTGGACCGGGAGACGCGGCTGGGGTGAGGCCGGAGCCCTACGAGCGCATCGCCGTCAACGGGCTGATGGAGGCCGCCTTCAGCGCCGGGAGCAGCCCTCCCACCAGGCTGGCGAGCACACCGCCCGCCAGCACGACGACGGGGAGGAGCGGCTCGATGATCAGCTCCCAGTCCTGCACCTCGCACCAGATCGCGGCGCCGGCGAACCCGAGCCCGACACCCAGGACGCCGGCGAGCAGGCCGGCGAGCGCCGACTCGGCGAGCAGCAGGGCGCCGATCTTGCGCCGGCTCCATCCCATCGCGGAACGAAGCCCGAGCTCCCGGCGTCGCTGGTAGACCGACATGATCAAGGTGTTGGCCGCCGTGAGCATCCCGACCAGCCCGATCACGACGGCGAGCGCCATGCCGATCCGGCGTAGGTCGGAGGCGACGTTCGACTTCAGGATCTCGCCGTCCGGCGGCGTGAGATCGCGAAGGCCCGCGTCGCCCTGGGGGTCGAGCGCCTGCGTCGCATACCCTCCCACCGCCTTCGCCGCGCCCGGGCGGACCTGCGCGACGACCCGCATGTTCTCGCCCGCCCCCGACACGTGCTCGACCGCCGTCGCGCGCGACACGACGACGGCACCGGAGAGGTAACCGAAGGCCGACGGGGCGGACACGACCCCGGCCACCGAGAGCGGGGTGCCGTCGACCAGGATCTGCGCGTCCTGGCCCGCACCCGGCGATCCCGTGGCCGGCGCGACACCGAGCCTGGCTGCCAGGCGGTCGCCGATCCACGCGACGGGCGCGCCACTGGTCGCCGAGATCAGCTCGAGGGGCGCGCCCGACCGTCCCAGGACGCCGGCCGCGGCGAGGCCCCCGACGTCGGCCACGACGACGTTGGAGGTGACCGGAGTGTCGGGGATCGACCGGGAGACGCGCGCGGAGTGGTCCCAGATCGACAGCTCTCCGGCCGCGGTGACCGGTTCCAGGGCGACGAGCCGCCGCAGCTGCTGTGCGGGGAACCCCGCCGGTGGCAGGTCGTCGGCCTGGATGACGACGTGGTCCGATCGCTGCAGGTCGAAGCGCAGGTCGATCCGCGCCTGCTGCGTGTCCGCCACCACGACACCGGCGGTCGCGCTGGCCACGGCCAGCATGACGCCCGCGATCATCGCGAGCGTGTGCATCGGCCGCTGGATGAGAGCCCGCGCGGCGTCGGCCGACACGCGCACGACCTCGCCGACGCGCTGGCGCGCGCGGCTGGCGAGGTCGGAGGCCGGCGTGGTCGTCACGGGCGGATCCCACCGTCCACGATCGTGACCACCCGGCCGGCGGTCCCCATCGCACGTTCGTCGTGGGTGACGAGGACGAGGGTGGCGCCGAGGGTGCCGACGCCGGCCAGCAGCTCGAGGATCGCCTGGCCGGTTCGCTGGTCGAGGGCGCTCGTCGGCTCGTCCGCGATGACCAGGCTCGGTGCCTTGACCAGGGCCCGCGCGATGGCGACACGCTGCTGCTCGCCACCCGACAGGTGGGCGGCCAGCCGTTCGCCGAGGCGGTGCAGCCCGACGCGGCGCAGTGCCTCCATGCTGAGCTCGCGGCGTCCGGCGCGGTTCAGCGACGGATCCGTCAGTCCCAGCTCCACGTTCGCCCGGGCGGTCCGGTACTCGACGAGATGGGCTTGCTGGAAGACGAACCCGAGCTGGCCGGCCCGGAACCGCGCCAGCTCCTTGCGGGTCTTGCCGACCATCTCCTGGCCGGCGAACCGGTAGCTGCCCTCGGAAGGGGACTGCAGTGTCCCGATGATGGAGGCCAGCGTCGTCTTGCCGGCCCCCGACGGGCCGACGATCGCCACGGACTCGCCGGCCACGATCTCCAGGTCGGTGGGCTGCAGGATGCGGGTCCGGACGGGGTGGGCGATCTCCAGGCCGACACCCGAGAGCTCCACCAGGGCGCCGCTGCCAGGAGTGCTGCCCGTCATGAGCCCGCGGAGTCTCGTGCTGCGGGGCCGAACAGCCGCAGCGTCGTACCGGGCTCGAGGTCGGTCCCGAGCAGCTCGACCCATCCCTGGGCAGAGGCACCCAGTCGAACCTCCACCTCGCGACTCCGGCGACCGTCGAGGACGACGACCGCGGCCGAACCGTCCGCGGCGGTCCTGACCGCGCCGAGGGGGACGGCGAGAACCGGCTCCGCCGTACCGCCGGTCTCGATGCCGAGCCTGGCCGACTCGCCGGCTGCCTTCGCCGCGGGCGTGACCTCGACCGCGCCGGGCGAGTCCCCGTCCCTGACGTGGACGACGATCCGGGCGACCGGCGCATCGGCTCCCGCCACCTCGAAGCGCAGCTGCCGCGCGGTCAGGGACGGGTCGGGATCGGCGACGTCGCAGGTGAACGCCCGCGCTTGCGCGGTCACGGTCAGGACGGCCTGACCTTGCTTCACCGGATCGCCGACCGCGACCTCGGCCGCACCGACCGTCGCTGCCGGCGGAACCGCGACGAGGTTGCGCCACCTGATCGTGGAGGCGTCGAGACCGGTCTTCCGCTGCCACGCCGCGACCGCGTCGAACCCGAGCCGATCGCTCGCCCGTGTGATCCAGCCAGCACGCGTCATCGCGGTGGTGAGGGCCAGCACGTCGCGACCCTCCGCGCCGGCCTCCAGGTCGCGGTAGAACACGCCACCGGTGACGATCCCGACGAGCGGCTCCCCCGCGACGCTCGCGAGGACGGTCCCGGTCTCGACCTTCGAGTGCGGCCCCGCCAGCGAGGTCACCACCGACCGGGTCCCCGGCGGCGCGGCCGGCGCCTCGACCTTGACCGAGCGGACGGATCGGTCGCAGTCGTACCACGAGACCTGGTCGAGGACGCGCTTCTCCACCGTGACCGAGGGCGGCGGAAGGTCGGGCGCCTCGCGCCGTTCTCGAGCCTGGTCGGGTGTCGTGGAGGTCAGCACGAGCACGACGACCCAGATGAGGGACACCCCCACCGCGCCGAGCAGGACCGCGGTGAACCGGCTCGGCCCCGCGGTCCTCCCTCGGTCAGGGGACATAGCCGGCCCCGGCCAGCTCGCGTGCGAACCGCTCGAGGAGCTCGCGATTGCGCTCCACCAGCTGCGAACGCCGCTTCGCGAGCTCGGAGCCCATGGTGTTGAAGTACCCTCTCGTGCACTCCGCGTAGATGGACGCGTACCGCAGGGAGTCGGCTCTCGTCGTACCGTCCGCGGACATCTCGATGTTCACCGACCGCAGGTACGTCGTCGGGTCGGCGTCGTCGACGGTGAGCCCGGACCGGTCCCGCAGGCAGGCGGCCGCGTGCGCCTTGGTCGCGGCCAGTGCCGTGCTCTCGGCCTGGGTGGTCTCGGCCAGCACGGTCCAGTCGTGGAACAGGTCCCGCCAGTCTTCGTACGCCGCCAGCCCCGGAAGGAGGTCCTGGCAGTCCGGCCCGACCGTCGCGAGCGCCTTGTCGCGCTCGTCGACCTCGTCGTTGAAGCCCTTCTGGGCGATCAGGTCCAGGTCCGGAAACAGGTCCTGGGCGAACCGGTCGGAGGTCATCTCGATCGGCGGCGGCGTGCCGCCGCACTTCTCGATGGCCAGTCCCAGGCTGAACGCGTTCACCCGCATGGCGCGCTTGATCTCTCGCCCAGGGATCGGGAAGGCACCGCTGATCACGTCACGCAGGATCTGCGGATCGGTCGGTCCTGAACCGTCGTCCGGAGCGGTGCTCGTGGCCGACGCCCCCGGTCGTTCCCGACCGGGGGGTCGGCCGTCATCCGAAGGGTCGGACGTCTGCCCGCAGCCCACCAGGAGCGACACCGTCGCGGCAGCGACCGCGACCTTGCGGAATCTCAACGTGGGGACCCTTCCTGTCGCTCGGGCGTCGCGCGGGCGCCTAGTACTCGGACTTGATCGACTGCGAGTACGTCTGGCTCTGGCCCCTCAGCCGGCGATCGGTGACCGTGTCGCCGACGATCTTCCCGCCGGACAGCGAGGCGGTGGTGACGGTCTTCCAGCCGTAGGTGCTGTACTGCCATGCGCCTTCCTTGTAGAACCGGCCTCGCACGTCGTCGGTCCGGAGGTCAGCCTGCCACGCCCACAGACCGTCGCAGCCGGTGTTGGCGTCGAACTCGGTGGAATTGCTGAGGGACACGGCGTACGTCTTCCAGGTGGTGCTGCACGCCGCGTGGGCCGGCGCGATGGCGACCACCGGAACGCCGAGAGCGATCGCGGCCGCTCCCGCGAGCCTGGCTTTCGATGCGAACTTCACTGTCTTCCCCTACCTGCCGCGGGCCGCCCTGACGCGGCCACCGTGCGCACTGTCTAGAAGGGGGCGTCTCGAATTGTCAAGATTGATCTGCATGTTAGACAAAAGATACCCGAAGGTCCCCGGAACTGCCAGCGCTGCCGCGGCTGGGGCCTCAGCGACGCCAGCGGCGGACGGCGCCCCACCAGACGAGGTAGGCCAGGGAGCCCGCGCCGACCACGACGGCCATGACCCAGCCGTCGTCACCCTCCTCGTACACCGCGTACGCGTCGCCCGCCAGCCACTGCACCCGGGCGATGTCCCCGACCCCGGTGATGCCCGGTCCCTGGTAGGCGACGTCGTGGCGGGTGAGGCCGCGGTCCTCGCTGACGAAGGTGCCGGTCCAGTCGCAGTCGTTCTTGTGGCAGTGCTCGAACTCGGCCGTGAAGGTGCCGAACGTGCCCTCGTTCCGCGCGGCGTCGATCATCGTCGGCAGGCTCCAGGCCACCAGCAGGAGCAGGCCGCAGCAGACCGCGAAGATGCCCCAGCGCCCCATCCACTCGCTGAAGCGGTTCGTCACTCCGGCGCCTGCGCCACGTCCGGATCAGCGTCCGGGTCCACGTACGGCGGCAGCTGCGCGAGCGCGGCCTGCACCAGCGCCACCCTCGCGAGCACGGTCGCCTTGCGGCGAAGCCGGCCACCCTCGTCCCCGACGTGCTCCTCGACGGCGGCCTTGATCTGCGACATCCCGTACGACGGGCGCTCACCGTGCACGCGGGGAACGTCCGGCAGCGAGGCCAGCACCGGCAGCACCTGGCCGCCGAGCGAGTCGAGCACCTGGTAGCGCCCGTACCCGCCAAGGTCGCGCCAGACGTCCTCGACGTCGACCTTCCCCTTGCGGATGTCCTTGTTCTGCGCGGCCAGGGTCGCTTTGGCGACGCCGGTCAGTGCGATCGTCAGCTCGGACTCGGAGAGTTGCACGGGACCAGGATCGCAGTGAGCTCAGCGACGCGGCACGCTGGCGACGACGCTTCCCGTGTCGGCCAGCACCGTCGGGGTCCCGGAGTAGCTCAGCCCGTAGCCGTGCCGACCCGCCCTCGGCCTGGAGATCACGACCACGGCAGTCCCGTTGCGGACCGCGACTCTCGCCTTCACCAGGCGGGAGCCTTCCTTGACTGTGACCGTCCCGCCCGGGTTGGCGAGACCGGGTACCGCGACGCGGATCGTGAGCACGAGCTGCTTGCGCGCACTCCGGTACGCCGCCCGCGCGGTCACCGTGGAGACGCGCTTGACCGCCGCGGTCGGCAACGAGGTGGCGACGCCCGACCTGTCGAGCAACCTCGCGGTCACCCGGACACTCAGCGCCTTCCCGACGTCGGCCGCGGTCGGCCGGTAGGACGGCGCAGTCCCGACGACGGTGATGCCGCGAAGCCACTCGTAGGTGTACTCGGTCCCGGCCGTGAGGCTCCACGCTCCGGGTGAGGCGATCAGGGTCGAGCCGACCAGGGCCCGCCCCGAGATCGTGGGCTTGCGGAACGCGGTGAGCTGGTTGCTCAGCACCTGGTTCACCCCGGCCGTGAACTGGTTGGCCTTGACGACCACGGGAGTCGCGCCGGCGAGCGAGGACGCGCCCGGCCAGAAGCTCCGCACGAACGGGCTGCCGCCGCCCGGAGCCGGGTCGGGCGAGGAGAAGCGCACGAAGTAGCTGCCCGGTCGCAGCGTGGTGATCGCGTAGGCGCCCGCGGCACCGGTCTTGGTGGCGACCTGCTCACCGTCCAGGTCGTAGACCGTGATCGTGCCGTTCGTCATCGGCACCGTGCCGGTGATCGATCCGGAGATGCCGCCGTTGCGCGTCACCGTCACGTCGGGGACCGTCTGCAGCGTGCCGCCGATGGTCACCGTCGAGGCACGGGCCCAGGTCGGCTGGTCACCGGAGTAGCGGCCGCCCCAATTGAAGGTCTCGGGCACGACGAAGCGATCGGAGAAGACCAGCTTGTACGTCCCGGGCACCGGGGGCCCGGAGGAACCGTCGGTGTCCACGACGTAGCGGCCGTTCCGGTCGGTCACCGCGAACCCACCGACCACGCTGTCCCCCTGCAACGGGGTGTTGGTGCGCGCGAGGACCTGGATGCCGCGTGCTGGCTTGCCCGCGGGGTCGTACACGTGACCGACGAGCCTCGCGTTGGGACTCGTGAACCCCGACTCGAACACCTCGATGTCGCCGAGCGCGCGACTCTCCCCGTCAGCGAGCGTGAGGGGCTTGGAGATGAACGAGTACGTGTTGAAGTTGTCCGATCCGGTGAAGATGTAGTCCCCGGCAGGCACCGAGAGCTCGAAGGTGCCGTCCGTCCCGGTAGTGAACTCGTCGACCGGGAGTCCGGACTGGACAAGCACCGCGGACATCGCGTCGACCGGAACCCCAGCGTCCGTCACCAGCCGGCCGGTGACGGTCGCCGGCGTGGCCGCCGTGGACGGCGCCGTGAGGGTGATCGACGCAACCATCGCGACGAGCAAGGCGACGAGAGAGCCGCCCCACCGCTTGGTGCGCAGGGTGGAGCCGGCCGAGGTGAGTGTGCGCATGAAGCCTCCAGAGAAAGGACGGCCCACGCGCTTCGGGAGGGGCTGGACCGAGGCCGCCACGGTATCCCGGGGAGGGGGCGGGGGTTGGTGGTTCGGGGAGGTCTGCGGGGTCGATCCGCCCACCCCCGGCTGTGGTGCCTGCCTCTCCCGCCCGGCAAGGCCTGGCTGGCGAACTGGGCTTCCGGCGTTAGCCGAGTGTTGACCAGTTCGCTCTGGTCCCCGCGTACCTGGCTCTCGCATATCCGAAAGGCCGGACGCGATCCGCTGCAGAGCTCGCTTGCGACACGTCTTATCGGTCCAAAGTGACGCGCCTTCAGGTGGCTCCCTAGCCGCTCAACGTGGACGAGATCTGCTTGGGGCACTGCATGCCTTCAGGACTTGTCCGAAGCCCCGCCTTCGAGCAGGTCGCGTGCACGCTCAAGATGATCACGCAGATTCTGCTGAAACTCCTTGTCGTCGCGCCTTGCCACGATGTGTTCGCTGATCGCTAGGCGGATGACCTCTGCGATCGGCTGAGCATCGACTGCGGCAACCATCTCGAGTGCATCTGCCTGGTCGCGGCCGAGCCGGATCGTCATCGCCTTCGATTCCTTCATGCCAGCCATGATCCCCCAACTTGCGGTGTAATGCAACTGTGATACCGTGGTATCACGACTACGGAACGGAGTTCCCAGTGACTCAAGCAACTGGAGGAGCCAAGCCGGCTCCTCACATCAACATCCAGATCGACCGCGAGCACTTCTCGGTCGATGTCGAAGCTTTGACCGGAGCGCAACTCCGAGCTCTTCCCGACCCAGACATCCCCGAGTCGCGGGACCTTTTTCAGGTGGTCCCCGGGGGTCAGGACCACAAGATCGCACCCGGTGAAACTGTGACGTTGAAGTCTGGGATGCGCTTCTTTTCAGCGCCTGGACAGATCAACCCGGGCTCCAGTGCCGTGGCGCTGGATCTACGCATCTAGGGCTCAGGACCTCAAGTGCTCCCAGCAGCCGACACTGCGTTTCTCACGGAACGTGGACTCGAGTTCGACCTCGCCGTCGAGTCGGGAATGGTTTGCCTAGTCATCAAGGACTGGCCGCTGCCTCCCGGATACACGGTGCAGCACGCCGACCTGTTGCTGCGCTTGAGCCCGACCTATCCCGACACCTGCCCCGACATGTGGTGGTTTTCTCCAGCAGTCGTGCGCGCTGACGGCATTGCGATCCCTGCCACTGAGTCGATGGAAACGTACCTGCAGCGCACCTGGCAGCGATGGTCACGCCACTTTGCGGCAGGGCAATGGTTGGTAGGAACCGACGGCTTGGAGAGCTACCTGGCCCTCGTTGCCTCTGAGCTCCAAGCCCACTCGGGAGAGGCGGCATGAAGACTTCATTCCAAGGCTGGACCCTAGTTCTCAGCGAAGACCAGCGGGACGCGATCAAGGCAGCCGCTGGCTTAGACGTGGAGACAGGCGCGGTGCTTCTTTGCCGCCCGTACATCTCTGGTTCACATGCGCGACTCATCCTTGAGGAGATCAAATGGGTACCTGATGAGGCCTACGTTGAACGCACTCGTGACCAACTGAGGATCAGCAGTAGCGGGTTTGTTCCGATGCTGGGCGACGCCGAGGAACGGGGGCTGATCGCCGGTTGGTTCCATACCCATCCAGCCTCGCCAGGCCCAATCCAACACAGCGATCTCGACCGTGTCGTAGACAGCGACCTCGGGCCGCTTTTCAGGTTGCGCGCGGGCGCTGAGGAATACCTGTCGGTCATTGCGACAACACGCGACGGCACCCTGGAAATGGTCGGCGAGTTGACTACCGAGTCGGGCATGACAGTGGATATGGACGCCGTCGTCACCATTGGAGAATCACTTGAGTTGACTCTCAGGAATGAGCACGACCAGACCGAAGTAGCGAGTGACTTGTATTCAAGGCAGGTCGCAGCTTTCGGAGGACCCGTGCAGCACTCTCTCGGAGCTCTAAAGGTCGGCATCGTTGGCTGTGGTGGCACCGGGAGTGCTGTCGCGGAGCAACTCACCCGCCTCGGCGTGAGATCTGTCGTACTCGTCGACCCGGAGGTCCTCGATCTCTCCAACGTCACACGCGTTTACGGGAGTACCCCGAGCGACGTCGGCAAGCCGAAGGTCGAAGTCCTACGCGACCACCTTCTCCGGATTGCCCCCGATGCGCACGTCACCGCAGTCCGCGACTCCATCACCAGACAGCGGGCGGCTTCACAACTCTCGGCTTGCGACGTTGTCTTCGGCTGCACCGACGACAATGCCGGACGCATCATCTTGTCGAGGCTAGCCGCGTACGCCCGCCAGTTGGTTATCGACATGGGGGTGCTAATTACCAGCGATGACGCTGGCACGATCGATGGCATCAACGGCCGCGTCACAATCATGCGCCCAGGCCAGGCTTGCCTCATTTGTCGAGACCGCGTCGACCTGCAACGCGCCGCCGCCGAGCAACTCCCCGCTGCCGAGCACTCAAGACTGGCGCGCGAAGGGTACGCACCCGCGCTCGGAGGAATCCAGCCTGCGGTCGTGTCATACACGTCGATGGTCGCATCAACTGCCGTGGCAGAACTGCTCGAGCACATGATCGGATACGGACCAACGCCGCGCCCTTCAGAAATTCTCCTGCGCGCGCACGAACGCGAAACCTCTACCAATAGCGCCAGTCCACGAGCGGGCCACTTCTGCGATCCCAACGCCGTTAAAGACGAATCAACGTTCCTCGGAAAGGCGTGGATCGAATGAATATCGTCCGACGTCTTTTTAGGCGGCGCTGGCGTGTCATGGTCATCCTGACGGAAGCCGATGACATCGACCGTCCGCTTCCACGGCGCAGAATTCTCTTGGTGGGTTCGATGGATTCACCGAAGTGGGCAATCTTCGAATGTCCCTGCGGTACGGGGCACGAGATCATGCTGAACCTCGACCAGCGCCGACGCCCGTACTGGACCTTGCGTAACAGCCTTTTCAGCGGAGCGACTCTGCAACCCAGCATCGATTCAGCGGAGAGTCACATTCGGTGCCACTACTTCATCCGTCGTGGCAAAGTGCAGTGGGTCTAAGGAGCAGGCATGAATGAATCAGGTCATCAGGAACAAGCGCACGACGACCAGCCTCTATCGGAGTCAAGCCCGTCCGAGCAGCAGTCGAAAGCCGCGTCCAAGTCGCCCCTATTCGAGGCGTTCAATGCCCCTCGCTACCAGCGCCAGGCACTGATTCGCGAACTTCAGAAAAGAACCGGTCGCCAAGTTGTCTCGTACACGGCAGCGCCGGGCGCGCCTATCGATCGAGACGACGTCATGCCGTTCGTCGACCTCCTTCATCCGATCGACGAAGGTTCAGACGTGGATTTGCTCCTCCACACCGGAGGGGGCGACATCGACACAACGGAGAAGCTGGCGACCATGCTCTGGGCGCGAATCGGAGCCTCGGGAACGCTGCGCGTCGTAGTTCCTGACATGGCAAAGAGCGCCGGCACCCTCCTGGCGTTGGCTGCTGACGCGATCGTGATGAGTGATTCATCCGACCTCGGACCGATCGACCCTCAGCGCGTTGAATACCGTCCCGATGGAACCATCAGGGTCCTCGCGATTCACCACCACCTTGATGCATACGCGCAGTCCGTGATCGCAGTCCAGGACAACCCGGGCGATCTCGCAGCCCAAATGATGCTGGGCAAGTTCGACCCGGCGGAAATCGAATCGTTCAAGGTGATCATGAAGAGAGCGCGTCAACTCTCTGACAAGCACCTCAAGGAAGGCATGTTCCGCAAGGGGGGTGATGGCACCTACACGCGCATCACTGCTGACCTCATCGATACCAACCGATGGCTGACCCACAGCCAGATGATCGGGCACAACGAGGCGGAGGAGATCGGCCTCAACATCGACTACCTCGCACCTGGCGACCCGGTATGGGAACTGATCTGGCGCCTCCATTGCCTCCAGCGTCTCGCTGTAGGAGGGGATGGACCTCGAAAGCTCTTCGAGTCCGACCTGGTGTGTCTGCAGCTCTCGTAGCATCGCAGCACTGCCCGCGTCGCTCCGCCGCCTGCGAGCCATGGACCCCGAGTCAGATGTGATCCCTGATCGTGCGTCAAGCCTTCGCACGTCACATGGTCGGTCGGCATCGGTAGATTCGCACGCGTGAATCCAACAGGAGAGGACGATACGCAGATCGCGTCGCCTGTGCCGGCTTCTGACTCGGACGTCCGAGAGCCGTCGAGCAAGAAATCCTCGATCGACTCTGACGCAATTAGCGCCAAGGTTCATCGCCTGTTTGAACTTGTACCCGAACCCGGCGCCAGCTGGCGTTGGTACGACGTCCCCTACAGATTCTTGTTGTGGAGCCTGCGCGGGTGGCGTCGGAAGCTTCTCCCATGGAGCACGAGGTATCGGCTCAACAGGGCACTCAACTTCTTCGGCATCTTCAACCACTTCGAACGCCTCAAGGTCCAGCCCCTAGACGACCCGATGGAGAACTTGATCGTCCCGAAGGGCGAAGAGGTCACCCAAGGCGGCATCTGGATCGTCGAGCTGTTCCCACCGAGCCACTTCGCAGCCCTTCGACGGTCGCTTGATCGCAACGGATGGGATGCGGAGAACCTCTTTCATCGCGAGGACAAGTCCAATGCTCAACTCGTCGCCCAGGCAAGGCATGGGCGAGGGTTCATGTGGTCTCGACTGGGGACCGTGACAAATCCGAACACTGCATACCCGGTCTTCGACGCGAAGCGTGAAGTCCTCCCTCGGGAGTTCACCTTTGTCGAGTTGTCCGCCGTTCAGATGGGTCACAGCCTGACAGCGGTCATCGCATTCATGCGTTTGAGCGAGGTGGGCCAGCGGTCACTCAATGAGGTGTGGAAGGCTCAGCACGAACCGCGGTTCGAGTGGCGCGGCTTGCGCATGCCTAGGACCGAGGGTCGACTCTTTGCAGCCATCCGTGCTACTCAGACCGAGCGTCAGAGAATCCACGACGTTGGCAGGAAATGGCTGCAAGAGCGCTGTGGTGGGTTTCTCGCTGCTTCGCAATCCAGGCAACCAGTGATCGACCTAAATGTGTTCGCAGAGTACGACCCACTGGCCAACGGCGAGACCCGGCGCTTGGCAGACCCCCTGCGTGCACTCGGCTTGGAAGGAACATTCCTTTGGCAGTATGTATCTCCACAGATGCCTGGCGTAGTGCTAGTACCGACACTTGTCCGCGGTGCCAACGCAGAAGTGCTGACGAACTGTTGGGGTGCGGTCTGTTCCCACGAGCGCTTCAACGAGCAGAACGATCGGCCTGGATATGGGGCCCGGCCCTTCGGGGCGACCACGATCGCGGCGATCGTGGATGACGCCGTCCGACCGTTTCTGTTGCACCTAGCCGTCCTGCAATATGTCGAGGAGCTTCGAAGCCGTCTTGCAGAAGGGCGCGATGCAGCGAACTCGAAGCACGGCAGGTTTAGCCAACGGGGTGTTCGCCAGTTGAGGTCCGAACTCCTGTCAACCAGCCTCGATCTTCATGTCGTCGCGCGCGACGCGATGTCTCTTTGGGAGGAGCGTTGGCGTCGCTTCAGCGGCGTTGAGGTCCATGGCGTCGCCCTCCCGGGAGAGCCGCATCCGCCCGAGGAGTTCGACTTCATTGAGGATTTGCGACGGGCGTGCAGGGACAACTTCAAGAAGCTGATCAAGGAAGACAGTGCCTATCGTGAAGTCTTGACGACTGTCACCTCGCTCGGCGCGAGCGCCGAGTCGAGCCGGCTGGGAAGGCTCGCGCTTGTTGTGGCCGCGGGATCCTTGCTGGTAGCGGTGGCAACGATGTTGGTCGCCAACACGGGCGATCACACGTTGTGGGGTGATCTGGTCGCGTGGATCAAAGGGCGGTGACCCTTCGTCACCCGCCGCAATAGGGACGTACAACCCCCGGCCGCCCAAGCACGCACGCCACGCACCCTTGCGCTGCGCTCCGTGAACAGGTCTCAGGCCACCGCCAGCGCCGCCGCGACCACCCCGGCAACCTCCCGCGGCACCTCGTCCGGGAGCAGGAACACCGAGCCCGGGATCGTCACGACGGTCACGTTCTCCGCGGCTTCGAGCGTTGCCCGCTCGGAGGATGTCAGGTCGCCGTCGCCCTTCTCGGCGTGGACCACCCACACCGGGCTCCCGGACGCGGCGATCTCGGCGGCGAAGTCGCGGGCGGCTGCGATGTAGTCGAGGTAGTCGGCGCACACCCGGACCGCGTCGCGGGCCCTGTTCTGCTTGAGGTCCTCGACCAGCTCGCGTTTGTGTGGTTCGGGGATCTTGGCGGACCTGGCCATCAGCGGCACGAGCTTGAGCAGAATCGCGAGCGGCCAGACCCCGACCTTCTGCGAGAGCCGGACGGCACCACGGAAGAAGCCGGCTTCGTCCTCGGTGGTCAGGCTGATTCCGAGCAGCACCACCGGTCCTTGGAACTGACCGGACAGGAGCATCTCCAGGGCGACGGTCGCTCCGTGGGAGAAGCCGACGACCACGTCGCAACGCTGTTCCTTGGCGAGTGCTGACGCCGTACGGGCCAGGCCCTGCACCGACGGGTCCTCGTCCAGGCGGGCTCCGGCCATCCCGGGCAGGGTCGTGGCGACGAGCCGCGCGCCCGCCAAGGCCGGATCGGCCATCACCAGGTCGAACGAGCGTGCTGCGTTGGCTCCGCCGGGCAGGAGCAGGACCGACCGGTCCGCGTCCTCGGGTCCCGTGACCAGGAGCTCCCAGGGTTCCCTCATGGCCTCACGCTAGGTCGCGGTGATCGCGCTCCGGAACGGCCGACTGCTGACGAACCCGTGACGTCAGCCGGCGTCCGGCGGGCCGTCGAGCACCCGCGGCACGTACTCGACAAGCTGGATGCGGCCGTCGAAGGTCCGGGCGTCCACCATGTCCAGGGCCACGTCGGGGTAGCCGTCGTAGATCCGTTCCGCGCCGGTGGCTCCGGTGATGACCGGGAACATCACCACGCGGAACCGGTCGACCAGTCCCGCGGCCATCAGGGTGCGGCACAGCATCAGGCTGCCGATGGTGCGCATCGGACTGTCGCCGTTCGCCTTCAGCTCTCGCACGGCCTCGACGGGATCACCGCTGACCAGCCTCGAGTTCTCCCACTCCAGCGGGTCATCCAGCGTGCTGGAGAAGACGATCTTCGTCATGCCGGTCAGGGCATCGGTCCCGGGCTCGCCGGCCTCGGTGAAGCCGTGCATGAGCCGGTAGGTGTTCGCGCCCATGAGGACGGGCCACGCGCCTTCCGGGCTCTCCGCCAGCCAGCCCAGGTACTCGGGTCCCTCGAGACCCCAGAAGCCGGGCCAGCCCTCGGCGGAGGCGTACCCGTCGAGCGAGGTGATGAAGTCGACGACAAGGTCGGGCATCTGCGTCCTCCTCTGTACCGAGTCCAGCCTGCCCCCGCCGTACGACGGTCACACCTGTCCGAGATACCCGTGTGCGAGCTGCGCGCGTGCAGATGACCAGGCGGAGGTTCCCGACCGGCCCCACGCGCACGTCGGCACCCTGCACGTCGCACGCGATGTCGAAACGCCCATCGCGGGGCGTGGTGAAGACGTGGTTGAGCGCGTGGGAACGCAGCCGTTTTCTACGCCGCTGGTGCGCGTGATCGGTAGCGGTGCCCGGTCGGAGTGGTGGTTTCGACGGTGTGTGTTGGCCCGGGGACGGTCACACTCGACCAGCCGGCGGCTTGTTTGGCGTGGTTGCAGGCTTCGCAGAGCCCTTGCCCGTTGACCGCGGAGGTGGCTCCCCCGTCGGCGTGGGGCTTGACGTGGTCGCGGTGGCGGATGGGGGCGTCGCACCAGGGGGTGCGGCACCAGCGGTCGCGGATGCCGATGAAGTCGGCCAGTGCCTTGGGGAAGAGCCGGGCGCGGGAGTCCATCGCGATCAGCTCGCCGGTCTCGGGGCGGGTGAAGAGTCGCTTGAGCCAGACCTTGGCGCCGGCGTCGAGGTTGTCGGCGATCAAGGCGCGGCCGACCTCGGCGGTGGCGGGGCCGTAGCCGTCGATCCAGAGCGGCTCGTCGCCGTGTTCCAGCAGGGCATCGGTGGTCATGACCATGCCGAGCGCGACCGGTGGGGGCAGGTCCTTGGTGAGACCGGTGACACGGCGGACCAGTTCGTCGGCCATCGCGGTACCGATGCTGGTCGCCTCACCGATCCCGACCGCGGTGGTGGCGTGGGCCTTCAACGAGGCGTAGACCCCGATGCCGGTGGCCGTCGGGAGCAGCGTGGTGAGGAAGACCATCGAGTCCGGGGCCGGGCGGATACTGACCCGGCGAGCAGACTCGGCGTACCGGCGCCGCCGGGCGAGCACCGCCGCATCGAGCCGGGCGGCGTGCTGCTGGACCAGCGCCGCGGTCTCCTTGTCCCCACGCTGGGACAGCTCGGCCGGGTCGCCGGCGATCGCTTCGTCGACCTGCATGCGGTGCTCTAAGGACAGGCAGCCGGTCTCCCGCGCGATGATCTGCGCCCGCCACTGGGAGATCAGACCCGCCTCGAACGCTGCCTTCGTACAGGGCAGCTCCCGAGCCAGCACCGTCGCCAGGGACAACAGCTGGCTCCCGCGATAGGGAGAGATCCGTCGGGCCAGCGCGACTTCCGCGTGCACCGCTGAGTCATCACCCTCCGACGTACGGAGGGACTGCAAGGCCACCGTGAGCCGGGCCTGCCGTGCCTCGGCCACGCACTTGAGCTCTTCGAGGGCCCGCAGCTCCTCCACGATCGCGGCGGCGTCGGTAGGCAGCGGCGCGGAGGCCAGTGCTTCAGCGGGGTTCCGCATGGCTACCTCCTTGTTCGAACGTATGTTCGATTCTACCCAAACCCACCGACACCCACTCGAAACGGCAGGTCGGACGGCGATCTTTCTCGACCGGACCTGGTGGACCCGTCGGCTCACACGACACGATGACCCCGTGAACCCGGCAGCACCCCTCGACCTGCGCGAGCTCTTCGCCCACCCCTGGCAGGGCACCGCCACCGTCGCGCGCCCCTGGTGGCTCCGCTGGTTCCCGGTCGCGACGACCTTCGCGTTCCGCACCGAGGTCTCCGACCTCGACCAGGCCGAGACGACCGGGCTCACGGTCCACGACACGACGACCTTCCCGAACGGCCGCACCTGGCAGCGCACGATGAACGCGCGCCTGGTCGGCGAGGGTCACTGGCGGATCACCGCCGCGGACATGCCCGGGGGCACCGACCAGCACGTCACCGCCGACGGCTTCCGGTTCTCCTACACGATCCTCGCGCCCGTGCTCGGACCGCTGCGGGTGCCGTTGCGCTGCGACGACGAGGTCCGCCTGGTCGACCCGGACACGATGGTCGACACCCTCGAGATGCGTTTCCTGGGCCTGCGCGTGGGAAGGGTGACCATGCGGCTGCGACGCATCGGGACAGGAGCGGCATGACCATCACGCGGTTCGACCACATCGGCATCACCGTCGCGGACCTCGACGCGGCGACGGCGTTCTTCGTGAACCTCGGCCTCGAGGTCGAGGGCACCGGGTTCGTCGAGGGCGAGTTCGTCGAGACCGTCTGCGCGATCCCGGGCGCTCGCTGCCGGATCGCGATGCTGCGCGCACCCGGCAGCCCGGTCCGGCTGGAGCTGTCAAGCTTCGACTTCCCCGAGCACACCCCCGGGTCGCCGGACGCGCTGGCCACCGAGGTGGGCCTGCGCAACGTGTCCTTCGAGGTCGACGACCTGCAGGCGACCGTCGACGCGCTGGCGGCCGACGGCTACGGCCTGGTCGGCGGCATCGGCGAGTACGAGGGCAGCGTGCGGATGGCCTACGTGCGCGGGCCGGAGGGCATCGTCGTCTCCCTCTTCGAGCAGCTCGGCTGACCCACTTCTCAATCCTGCAGTCGCGCGGCGATCGGCGTCAGCACCTCGACCAGCTCGTCGCGCTCGTCCGCCGACAACCCGTCGTACGGCGACTCCGCGAGCGTGTCCGTCAGCGCCTCGATCCTGTCCTTCTTCGCCCGGCCCGCCTCGGTGAAGTGCCCCGACGCATCGACGAGTCCGCGGTCGCGCAGGCCGCTCATCACCTCGGCCAGCAGAGCAGCCGGCAGGTGGTGGATCCGGCCGAACGACTCCGCCGGGTAGATCCCCATGTCGAGTGCGCTGAGCACGTGCGACTCGAGCCCGCCGATGCCCTCGGCCATCAGCGCCACGATGTGCCCGTCGCCGCGGTGCTCGCGCAGCATGTTCGCCGCGTGCCAGAGCCGGGTCACCGGCTCGGCCGGCATCGGCAGCGCCCGCAGTCCGGCGTACATGACCCGTCCCTCGGTCGGCGCGCTGACCGCCGCCTTCGCCAGCAGGTCGGCGGCGCGCACCAGTCCCTCGCTCTCCACGAGGTCACCGAGGATCCGGCGCAGCGCGGCGACGCAGCCCCGTTCGCGCGCCCCGTGCGCCGCCTCCGGCGTCGTGGTCTCCCAGACCCGCGGGACGTGCCGGGCCGCCTCGCCGTCGGCGAAGTTGTAGAAGGCCGCGTGCACCACCTCCGCGGGCACCCGGCCCAGGGGCGCGGAGCGTCCGGCGAAGTAGCCGTCCCAGTAGCCCCGGAAGCCGAGCTCCGCCATCGCCTCGTTGGGCTCGTCGGCGAAGAAGTTGACCAGGCAGATCGGCTCGGTGAGGTCGAAGAAGCGGCGGGCGTCGGGTGCGTGGTGCTGCATCGTGACTCCTGTCGTGGAAGGTGCTCTCACCCCTGCTACGAACGGACGACCCCCGGTACGACACCTACCGCGCGCGCAGGATCCGCGCCACCTCCGCCTGCCCCTTCTCCTCGGCGTGCTCCAGGGCGGTCACCCCGTCTCGGTCGGCGAGCTCCGGGTCCGCACCCGCGTCCAGCAGGGTCGTGACGATCTGCTGGTACGGCGCCGAGCCGTCGCCCAGGATCACGGCTTCGAGCAGCGCGGTCCAGCCGAGGTCGTTGACGTGGTTGACCTTGATGCCGGTGCCCACCACCCAGCGGACGTAGTCGGCGTGGCCGCGCTCGCTGGCCGGGATCACCGAGATGCCGCCGTACCTGTTGCGGATGGTCAGGTCCGGGTTCGACGTGCGCAGCACCCGGCCCATCGCGACGCTGCCGGTCACGCCGGTGACCAGCCACGGGGTGTCGTGCCGGTCGTCGAGCGCGTCCGGGTCGGCGCCGAGGGCGATCAGCACCTGCGCGACGTCGACGTGGTCGGCCGCGGACGCCAGCAGCAGCGCCGTACGACGATGCCCGTCCCGCACCTCGCGAGACGCGCCGTCTCGCAGTGCCAGCGCCACTCCGTCGGCGTCACCCGACGCAGCCGCGCGCAGCAGCCGGTCGTTCGCGTTGCCGGGGCGCGGCTGCTCGGCCTCGCGGAGGAGGTCGGCGATGGCGCGGAAGCCCTTCGACACCGCGTACTCGCGGGCGGTGGAGCCGTCGCGGGTGGCGCGGACGTCCACGTCCACCCCAGCCGCGACCAGCACCCGCACGGTGGCCAGCGCGTCGGCGTCACCGTCCCCGAGGAAGACCGCCTCGTGCAGGGCGGTCCAGCCCAGGTTGTTGACGTGGTCGCGGGCCACCCCGGCCTGCATCAGCTCGCCGGCCACCCGCCAGTGACCACGCTCGGCGGCCCGGATCAGGCCGGTGCCGTCGTACTGGTCGTGGATGCCGATGTCGGCGCCCTGACGCAGGACCTGCCGGAGGAGCGGGAGGTCGCCGTCGGCGGTCGCGCGGAGGAAGGCCTCGTCGAGCTCGGCCTGGGTGAGACGCGGCGTCTCGCGGGTCACGGGAGTCTCCTTGACGGTCGGGGAAGCGGGGGTGGGCGCGGGGGGCGAGGCCCCGTCCTGCGACCCACAGGCTGTCACCAGCCCGAGGGTCAGCAGGACGGCGGCGCTCAGGAGACGGCGTCGTGCCACGGGATCGAGACCACCTGGTACGGCGCGGAGGCAACCGGCTCGTCGAACTTGCTGTCCACGATCAGCAGCCTGCCGCGGGAGACCTTCGCGGTGGTGAAGACGCGCGACGGGTCCGAGGCCTCGTCGTGCAGCAGCGTCGCCTGGGTGGCGCCCTCGGCCAGCGTCAGCGAGGTCAGGTGCCGCTGGAAGTTGCGCACCACCAGCAGGGTGTCCCCCTGGAGCACCAGGCCGTCGGCGCCGGCGAGGTCGGCACCGGTGGTGTCGACGAGCGTGGCCCGCTGCGTGGCGATGTCGAAGCGCCACAGCTTGCCGACGTTGCCCTGCGCGACCACGAACGCCTGCCGGTCGCCGGTGAGCACGATGCCGCCGAGGTTGAAGCCGGGCGCCTGCGCGATCACGGCGGAGGCGTCGGCCCACGTGGTCGCACGCCAGCCGTCGGTGCCGGGCGCGACCCGGTAGATGCGCGCGGCGTTGGAGTCGGTGAAGTAGGCGGCGCCGTCGGGGCCGATGGCGACGTCGTTGAGGAAGGCGTTGCCGGCCGGGACCTGCAGCGCGGCGAGCAGAGAGCCGCCCGGGGCGTAGACCCACAGGTCCGGCGCGCCCGGGTGGTCGAGGCGGTTCGGGCCGCCGGCGACGTAGACACGGCCGGCGCCGTCCACGGTGACGCCGCGGGCGGTCCAGCGACCGTCGGTGCCGTCGCCGTCGACCCAGACCTCGGCGCCGGCCTGGCCGACGCGACCGCGGTGCAGCTCACCGCCGGTGGTCTCGCTGACGTAGAAGGTGCCGCCGGTCCTGTCGACGCCGATGCCCTCGAACTTCGAGCCGGCCGGGGCGCCGGCGTCGCCGTCGAGGGTGTAGGTGTCCGGGCGCGGGTCAGCGAAGGCGGGACCGCCGAGGACGGCCGCGGCGGCCGTCGTGGTCAGGATCGTGGCGAGTGCGTGCTGGATCTTCATGTCCACCAGACTCCCCGCCGGCGGGGCCGCGTTCATCGCCCGTCGGCATCGGCTCCGATAGCCAGATGGATGATGCCGCGGCCGGGGCCCGGACCTACGCTGGCCCCACCATGAGCACGAGCAAGCGCGGCATCCTCGCCGGCGTCGACCGGCTGGAGATCTGGCTCCACGCCGCCTTCGCCGTGCTCACCGTCGCCTCCGCGATCCGGTACGTCGCCGGGCACGGGCTCGGCGACCGGGCGCCGGTGGTGCTTCCCGTGGCAGCAGTGCTGTTGCTCTGCTACGCGGCGCTGCCCCGGGTCTCCTGGCCGACCCTCTGGTTCGCCGCGCTGGTGCTGCTCTGGCTGGTGCTGGTGCTGCTGGCGCCCTCGTTCTCCTGGTGCGCGGTACCGCTGGCCTTCGTCGGACTGCGGGTGCTGCCCTACCGGGCCGCGGTCGCGGTGATCAGCCTGATGACGGTGGCCGTCGCGGTCGCCTGGACGAGCATGCTCGACCGGGTGGACCCGACGGTCGTGCTCGGCCCGATCGCGGTCGCCGGCCTGGCTGTGCTGGCCTACCGCGCGCTGGAGCGCGAGTCCGCTCGACAGCGCGCGCTGCTCGCCGAGCTGAGCGAGGCGCGCAGCGACCTGGCCGAGTCCCAGCACGCGGCTGGCGTCCTGGCCGAGCGCAGCCGGCTCTCCCGCGAGCTGCACGACAGCGTCGCGCAGAGCCTGTCCAGCATCAACCTGCTGCTGCGCGCCGCCGAGCAGGACTGGCAGAGCCGGCCGGAGTCGGCGCGCGGGCACGTCGAGCAGGCGGCGCTGACCGCGCGGCACGGCCTCGACGACGTACGACGGGTGGTGCGCGACCTCGCGCCCGAGCTCGGCGGCGGGCCGGACGCGCTGGGCGATGCGCTTCGTCGTACGGGTGAGCGGGCCGTGGCCGGCGGCGGACCCGAGGTCGGCGTGCTCGTCCACGGCGACCCGGTGCCGGTCGGCGACGCGGTCGCGACCGCGGTGCTGCGGACCGCCCGCGGCGCGCTGGCCAACGTGGTCGAGCACGCCCGCGCGACCCGGGTGATGATGACCCTGACCTACCAGGAGGACAGCGTGACGCTGGACATCCGCGACGACGGCATCGGCTTCGACCCGGCGCGCACGAGCGCCGACGGCGTCCGCGGTCACGGGCTGGCGGGGATCGAGGACCGGGTACGCACCCTCGGTGGCGAGCTCACCGTCGAGTCCGCGCCCGGCGACGGCACCGCGCTGGCGGCCCGGTTCCCCGTGAGGGCCTCGTGATCCGGATCGCGCTCGTCGACGACCACCCGGTGGTGCGCACCGGGCTGCGCGCTCTGCTCGAGGGCCAGGACGACCTGACCGTGGTGGGCGAGGCCTCCGACTCGGCCGCCGCGCTCGACCTGGTCCGCCGGACCGGGCCCGAGGTGGTGCTGATGGACCTCAACCTCGGTGGAGGTCCGGACGGCATCGCCACCACCACCGAGCTGCGCGCGCTGCCGGAGCCGCCGCAGGTGCTGGTGCTCACGACGTACGACACCGAGTCCGACATCCTCGCCGCGATGGACGCCGGTGCCGCCGGCTACCTGCTCAAGGACGCCCCGCCCGAGGAGCTGTTCCGGGCGGTCCGGGCGACCGCGCGCGGCGAGACCGTGCTGGCCCCGACCGTGGCCGCGACCCTGGTCCGCAGGGCGAGCACGCCCGGCCCGGTGCTCACCGAACGCGAGGTCGAGATCCTCGGCCTGCTCGCCGACGGGCTGCCCAACAAGGAGCTGGCCAAGCGGCTGTTCGTCAGCGAGGCGACGGTGAAGTCCCACCTCGCGCACATCTACGGCAAGCTCGGCGTGGACTCGCGCACCGGCGCGGTCTCCAAGGCGATCGAGCAGCGGATCATCCGCCGCTAGCAGCGACGAGGCCGTCGACCTCGGCCGCGCTCATCGACGCTCCCTGCTCGCGCAGCTGCTCGCCTTCGGGTGTCAGCGCCTGCTCCAGCCGGGCGGTCACGTCCGGGGACCGCCGCGAGCCGAGGTGCTCGTGGAGTGCGTCGCTGGCACCGACCAGTCGCCACGCGTCCTCGGAGCCCGCAGCGGCGAGCAGCAAGGCCAGGTCCTCGTAGAGCGCGGCGACCGCCCACTCGTCCTGGAACCGGCGGAACGCCTCCAGCGCCTCCGCGTACGACGAGCGCGCGCGGGCGTGGTCGCCGAGGTCGCGGTGGGTGTTGCCGAGGTTGTGGTGGCCGAGCGCGACCAGCCACGCGTCACCGACCTCGGCGTGCAAGCGCATCGACTCCTCGAACCGTTCCAGCGCCTCGCGCGGATTGCCGCGCAGGGTGGCCAGCATGCCGAGGTTGTTCAGCGAGATGCCGATCCCGCGGCGGTCGCCGATCTCGCGCCGGACCGCGAGAGCCCGCTCGCCCAGCACGCCCGCCTGGTCGTAGTCCTGCTGGTGCTCGGCGACGACGGCGAGGTTGCTGAGCATGTTCGCGACGTTGACCGCGTCACCGAGCCGCTCGCGGATCTCCAGGCTGCGGGTGTAGTGCTCGCGCGCGGTCTCGAGGTCGCCTTGCTGCGCGTTCAGGGTCCCGGCGAAGTGGTCGACCTGCGCGGAGCCCGCGTCGTCGCCCACCTCGGCGAAGGCCGCGGCTGCTCGCGCGAGCAGCTCCTGGGCGTCGGCATAGTGGCCCTGCTTGCGGGCGACCTCGGCCGACCAGACCGTCGCCCAGGCCGCGGTCCCGGGAGCGCCCGCGGCCACGGCGGCGGCGCGGCCGCGCTCGTAGGAGCGTGCCGCCTCCTCCCAGGCTGTCTGCAGCTCCTGGACGTGGCCGATCTGCAGGTGCAGGTCGGCCTGTTCGTCCTCGGGCGCGACCGTGAGCAGCCGGCCGTAGTGCAGCAGCGCGGTGTCGTTGGCGTACCGCTGCTGCGCCGCCTCGCCCGCTCGCCGGAGCCAGCGCCGCTTCCGCTCGGTGTCCTCGCCGTGCCAGGAGTGGTGGGCCAGCGCGTCGAGGTGCCGCTCCACGTCGCCGAAGTCGCCGGACTCCAGGGCGGTGGCGACCCCGTCGTGCAGGGTGCTGCGCAAGGAGGACGGGAGGCTCTCGTAGGCCACGTCGCGCAGCACGCCGTGGGTGAACAGCCAGGTGTCGGCGGTGACGTCGTCGGGCGTGGTCAGCCCGCGGCGGCCCAGGTGCTGCAGCGCCCGCCGTACGTCGCCCTCCGCACCGAGCTCGGGCCAGGTCCGGCGCACCAGCCCGCCCTCGAAGCGACGGCCGATCACGCTGGCCACCTTCGCGGTGCGCCGTGGCGTCTCCTCGAGCAGGTCGAGGCGGCCGAGGACGAGGCCGTGGAGCGTGTCCGGAAGGGTGTCCTCGCCGGGTTCCTCGGCGACCGCACGGTCGTGGAGGTAGCGGCACAGCTCGCGGACCCAGAGCGGGTTGCCCTGGGAACGCTCCACGACGAGGTCGACCGATCCCGGCGGCGGGTCGCCGTCGAAGAGCTCGCCGAGGGACCGGGCGGCTAGCGACCGGGTCTCGTCCGGGTCCAGGCTGGTCACGGTGAGCTCGTCGGCCGCGACGAGCTTCTCCAGCCCGAGACCGAGGAGCCGCTCCTCGCCGGACCGGTAGGCGAGCAGCAGCACCACGGGCACGGCCTCGAGCACCCGCGCGACCTCGACCAGCAGGTCGCGGGAGAGCGGGTCGAGCGCGTGCGCGTCGTCGATCGCGAGGACCAGCGGACCCTCTCCGGCGGCCCGCGCCAGCACCGAGAGTGCCAGCTGCTCCAGGCTCTCCTTGCGGAGCTTGGCGTCCAGCGAGGCGGTCAGGTCGTTGTCGGGCAGCGGGACGCCGACCAGCGCCCCGAGCAGCGGCAGCCGGGACCGGAGCTCGGGCGGCAGCCGGTGCTCCAGGTGCTCGACGACCTCGGCGGCCTCGTCGGTCGGATCGACCTCGAGCAGCGCCGACCAGACCGGCCACCAGCCCGCGTACGCCGGTGCGACGCCGCGGGTCGGCGCGGTCGCCGCGACGACGCGCAGGCCGTTGGTCCGCAGGGCCGCGACGGTCTCCGCCAGCAGCCGGGACTTGCCCGCGCCGACCTCGCCGGTCACCCCGGTGATCCGCGCGACCGGGCCGGCCGGCGCCGGGGCCACGGCGTTGCGCACCGACGCGGTGACCCGGTCGATCTCGGTACGGCGCCCGATCACCGGCAGGCCGCCGTGGGCCATGCCGCCGTCGGTGCGCACCTCGGCCTCGACGACGACCGCGTCGGCCTCGCGGGCCCGGCCCTTGAGGGCGACGTGCTGGTGGTCGCCGTACCGGAAGCGGTCCCCCGCCGCGCTCGCCACCGCGCCGGAGACCAGCACGGTGCCGGGGTCCGCCTTCGCCATCAGCCGGGCGGCGAGGTTGACCGGGTCGCCGAGGCAGCAGTACGTGCGCCGGTCGCGGTGCCCGTAGGTGCCGCTGCGCATCCGCCCGCTGGCGATGCCGACGGTCACCTCGGCCACGTCCGCGTCCAGCCCGGTGATGTCGAGGGCGGCGGCGCAGGCCCGCGCGGCGTCGTCCTCGTGCGCGATGGGCGCGCCGAAGACGGCGTACAGGTAGGCGCCCTTGTCGCCGACGGTCAGCTGCAGCACGTTGCCGCCGTGGCCGTCGACGACCCGCTGCACCGCGACCACGAACTCGTCGAGCCGTCGCGGCGCGGTCGGGTCGGTGTCGAAGTCGAGGCCGCCGAAGCGCAGGAAGACCGGCACGCCAGGACGCAGCTCGGAGAGGAACTCGCCGCGTCCGGCCTTCATCCGCAGGTAGACCGGCGGCAGCAGCCACTCGCGGGTGACCGCGTCCGGCAACGGAGGCGCGAGGTCGCCCATGGCGGACGCGTCGGGCTCGGCCCCGTCCGGCCACGGCCGCACCACCGCCATCGGCCCGCGGCTGCTCGGGCGCTCCTCCACGAAGGCCGTCTCCGGGAGCCTGCCCAGGACCGTCGCGGTCACCACCACGTCGCCGGGCCGGGCTGCGGACTCGGCGGCGGCGACCTCGTCCATCAGCGAGCCGGCCAGCACGTCGATCAGCTGGATCGCCGGGTCCCCGGCCAGGAAGCGGTAGGCGGTGCCGGCCGCGACCGCCACCTTCACGCTCAGCCGTAGCGCCACGCCCCCGGGCGTGGTGAGAGCCCCGACGCGCGCCATCGTCTCCTGCACACCGAAGGCGCACCGGGTCGCGAGGACACCGTCGTCGTCGCGGAACCAGCAGGTGATCGCGTCGCCGCTGAAGTAGAGAACGGAGCCGCCCCACCGGTGCAGCTCCGCGATCACCTCGCCGAAGACCCGTTCCAGGGTCTCGGCGAGGACTTCCGCGCCCCGCTGCTCACCCACCTCCCGGACGAGCATCTCGGTCATCGCAGTGAAGCCGGAGACATCCGCGAACAGGGTCGATCCGTGCACCCGGCCGTCCACCCCCGGGCCGCCCGCGAGGGCGCGCCGCCGGTCCTCCGCGACGTAGGCCGCGGGATCGTCGAACGGCAGCGCGCCGGTCGCGCCCGAGCCGGTGGCGGTCGAGGTCACTGCACCCGGACCCTGACCAGTCGGCTGCCCTGGACCTCCGCGCCGTTCCAGACGTCGACCCGCAGGGCTCGCACCTGGCCGGAGGCCCAGCCCAGGGTGCTGCCGTTGACGTTGGCGACGAACCGCGCCGAGAGCAGGTCGAAGCCCATGCACCAGGCCTTGCCGCTGAACACGTCGGTCAGCGTCACCCGGCAGCCGAGCGCCCCGACCACCCCGCCGAGCAACGGGGTCGGCCCGTTCGCGTCGGAGATCTGCACCGAGAGCGGCGCGTTGGTGGTGGCCGGGAGGTCGACGAACCCGCCGTCGGGGGCGGTGAAGGGCGCGCTGAAGGCGCTCAGCGCGTACCAGTTCGCGAGCCGGAAGGTGGTGCTGCCGGCGCCGGTCACCGCGGCGACCACGTCGTAGGAGCCGATCGTGCTGTTCGCGGTCGGGGTCACCGAGGCGCGTCCGTCCGCGCCGGTCACCGCGGTCACCGTGCGCGGGTTGGTGCCCGCGCCGGTCGCCGGCGAGCTGAACGTGACGCTCGCACCGGGCACCGTGTTGCCGAAGGTGTCGGTGACCCGGACCACCAGGGCGGCGGCGAAGACGGTGCCGAAGGTGGTGGCCTGCCCGGAGCCCGAGATCGTCACGACGGCGGCCGGGGCGGCCGCCTGGACGACCAGGGTGAGCTGCCGGGTCGCGGCGCCCGCGCGGTTGGTCGCGGTCACCGTCACCGTGTAGGTCCCGGCCGCGGTCGTGGTCCCGGAGATGCTGCCGCCGGCGTACGTCAGGCCGCTGGGCAGCCCGGTCACGGTGACCGTCGGCGGCGGGTCCCCGGTGACCGCGACAGTCGCCTGGTAGGGCTGTCCGGCGCGCGCGTCGGGCAGCGAGGTGGTCGTGATCGCCGGGGTCGTCGCCTGCTTGACCTGGAGGCTGAGCGGAGCCGAGACCGACGCCGCGTTCTCCGGGTCGACGCTGCCGGACGTGTTGCCACCGCCGACGTCGACGCCGGAGCTGCCGAAGAAGGCGGTCACCGACAGCGTGCCGGCGGGCAGCGCCACCGCGCCGAGGGCGGCGCGTCCGTCGGGTCCCGTACGACGGGCAGCGGCCGCGACCACGGCGCCCCCGGCGTCGCGCACCACGAGGAGCACCGAGCGGTCGGTGATCGGGGTGGTCCCGGAGCGCAGCAGCGCGCTCACCCCGGTGTCGTCCCCGCTGAAGACCGCACCGGGCGGCCCGGTCAGGGTGATGCTGGTCGGCCTCTTGGCCACCGCGATCACCCGTTGCGCCGAGGCCGGGCGCAGGGCGGCGTCGCCGTCGAAGGTGGCCGAGAGCTGCTGCGAGCCGGGCTGCTCGACGATCGGGAACGAGACGCTCGCGATGCCGCTGCTGTCGGTCTTCGCGGTCTTCGTAGCACCGCCGAGCGCGAACAGGACCGTCCGGCCGTTCAGCGGCGAGGCGCCGGTCAGGGTCGCGGTCACCGGGACGGTGTCGCCGAGCACCGCGCTCGCCGGGGCGTCGAGCACCAGCGTGCTGTTCGCGTCACCGGTCTGGGTGATCGCGGCCGGGTCGACGCCGGGGATGAACTCGCGGGCCTGGTTGTCCTCGAGCGTCACCAGCCCGACGCCGTTGGCCGCCTGGAGCACGAACCGGACGTCGGCAGCCGCCTGGCCCGCGGGCAGGGTCAGCGTGCCGGTCCAGCGGGTGGAGTCGGCGGTGTCCTGGGTCAGGTCGAGCGAGGTCCAGGCGCCGTACCAGGGGCCGGTCTCGGCGGTCCTGGTCAGCCACACGCTCTGGATGCCGGCCGAGGGGTCACCGACCACCCGGGCGACGACCTGCACCTGCGAGCCGGAGACCGTCGAGGTCACCGAGGAGATCGCCGGCGGCGCGGCCAGGGCGGGGGTGTTGCCGTTGTAGACCTGGGTGTTGCCGCTGTAGAGCAGCCGGAAGTCCAGCGAGGAGTAGCGCCGCAGCGTGCTGGTGAACGCGGCGTCCGATCGGTGCTGGGCAGCGGTGACCAGCAGCCGGGTGCCGCCGTCGCCGCCGAGCGCGCCGTAGGTGTTGCCCAGGCCCAGCCGGCGCGGGAAGAAGACCGGCGAGGAGAACCTGGTGTGCACCTCGCTGAGGTCGCTGGAGGGGGCACCCGTCAGCGGGACGATCCCCGGGGTGTCCGTGTACGTGCCGCCGCGGAATCCGACGCCGCGCAGCGCCAGGCCGGCCGCGCCGACGTCGAAGGACTCCAGCGGCAGCGCCGGCTGTCCGGGCGAGGTGGTGACCCCGTCGACCCCGCGCAGGTAGGTGAACTGGGTCTTGCCGGTGTTGTCGACGTCGTCGAAGGGCTGGGTCACCAGGGTGGTGGCGCCGTGCGCGTTGAGGTCGAAGGTTCGCAGACCGAGCACCGCGCCCGGTCCGCTGCTCACCGCGGCCGGGTTCACCGTGCCCGGGTTCGGATCCGTGATCCGTCCTGAGGGCAGGTTCACGCCGATCATCGGCAGCCCGAAGAGGGTGGCCTCGAGCAGCGCCTTCTGGTGGATGCCGGAGATCACCGGCGTCGTGGCCAGGTAGTCCTGCTTGGCCCGGACCAGGGCGTCGCCGAGGGCCACCGCGCCGGTGCCCGTGCGCAGCTCGTGGAGCACGCCGTTGTAGAGCCGCTCGCTGTACTCGAGGAGGTCGGTGTCGCCGTACTGGTAGCCGGTGCCGCCGAGGAGGACGGCGCCCTTTTCGGCCATCAGCTGGGCCCAGTCGAGCTTCTCGGTCAGGCCCGGGATCGCGTCGCTGTCGACGATGTTGTAGCCGCTGTGGCAGCCCAGGCTCATCACCAGCGCGTTGGTCAGGTCGGCCGCCGAGTCGCGCACCTCGGTGGTCAGCAGCTGGGTGCGGTCGTCGGCCGCCAGCGCGCTGTTGGCGCTGAAGTGACCCGCCAGGAGCACCACGTCGTGACGCTTGCCCAGGAAGGCCGAGCGCAGGTCGTCGGCGGTCCAGGAGTGCCGCCGGTCCGGGACCCCGCCGACTGTCGTCGTACCGGGTGCGACGTCACGGTCGGTGATGAGCTGGTCGGTGCGCCCCGCGCCGAGGCCCGCCTCGAGCTGGCCGGTGGCCTGGTCAGCGGCGTCGGTGAGGAAGTCGTAGCCGGTCACCAGGGCCGACCGCGTCGGCAGGACGCCGCCGGACAGCGCCGCGTACCGGTTCAGTGCGCCGGTGATCTGCGCCGGCGTCTCGACGAGCCGGCCGACCGCGAGGTCCGGGACGGGCAGCGTGGCGCCCTTGAGGGTCACGTCCGTGGCGGCGCCGTACGCGTCCTGGCTGAGCACCTGGTTGCGGCGCAGCGCAGCCTGCGAGGCGCTGAGGTCGTCGACGGGCGGCACGTAGCCCTGCTCCGGGCCGATGCCGGCGGCGTCGGCGGAGCGGAAGAACGGCACCACGTCGTCACCGCCGGCGATGACCACGTACTTCAGCGTGCCGGCCGCGTCGCGGTAGCTGTTGACCACCCGGCGCAGCTCCTGGGCGACCAGGTTCTTCGCGTACGGACAGCCGCGCAGCTGGTCGGCCTGGGCCTGCAGCGACTGCACCCGCGGGATGGTCGCCGCGTCGACCACGACGCCGCCGATCTCCGGGCGCGCGGCGAAGCCCTGCAGCGCGGCCAGCGGGGCGTTGGTCATCCGCGCACTGTCGGTGAGGATCACGGTGCGTGCGGTCCCGGGGCTGCCCCGGAACGTCGCCTGCGTGCCGAAGTCCTGCATCGGCGCGGCGCAGGCACCGCTGGCACCGCTGGTGGTGACGGTGAAGGGCTTGCCCGGCGCGAACGTGCCGTTGCGCCCCTGCACGCGCACGTAGAAGAACCCGGACGCGCTCCAGGTGTTGGCGCGGATCTGCTCGTCGGCCAGCCCGTCCCGGGACGAGACCGCGATCAGCGTGCGGGTCTGGGCGCTGCTGTAGGCCTGGCGCAGCTCGTCGTCGGAGTACGCGCTGGGAGAGAACGCGCTCGGCGAGAACGCACTGGGCAGCGAGACCGCCGGGCTGTAGGCGCTCGGGGAGTACGCACTCGGACTGTAGGCGCTCGGGCTGAACGCGCTCGGCGAGTACGCGCTGGGGCTGTAGGCGCTCGGGCTGAACGCACTCGGGGAGAACGCACTGGGCGAGTAGGCGCTGGGCGAGAACGCGCTGGGGCTGAACGCACTGGGGCTGAACGCACTGGGCGAGTAGGCACTGGGCGAGAAGGCGTCCGCGGCGAACTCGGCCGAGAGGTGGTTGAGGTCGCGCACGCTGAGCGCCTGCGAGAACGCCTGGCCGATGTCGCCGAAGAGGGTGAGGTCGTAGTTCGCGGGCAGGTTCTTGAGGTCGACCTGGACGACGGTGTCCGGCTGGACCGGGAACTTGTACCAGAGCGCGGTATCGATCGTGCGGATCGTCCCGGTGCGCTGGTCCGCGCCGCCCATCAGCGCGGCCTTGGGCCAGGCGACGTTGGGCTCGTCGAAGAACACCCGCACGACGAAGCTCGCGGTCGTCGTCTGCTGCGTCGAGCTGGTCGCCGAGCAGGTGACTCCTGTGTCGCCCAGCGGGAACTTCGTGCCGGAGGCCGGCGTGCAGCTGACCGGGATCGTGCCGTCGACCTCGTCGGTGGCCGAGGCGGCGTAGGTCACCGCGGTGCCGGTCTCGTCCGTCGTGGTCGCGGTCACCGGCTGGGTGGGCACGGTGACGGTCGGCGGCTTCGGCAGCACGAACCGGGCGCTGATCGTCGAGGCAGAGTCACGCGCCCCGGCCTCGAGCTGGAAGCCGAACGTGTCGCCCGCGGCGACGGTCAGGGTGGCCTTGCCGCTCTCGGTGAAGGTGCTCGGGCCGGTGGCCGTCCCGGCCTTGTTGACCAGGACCTGCGGCTTGACCAGGTTGCCGCCCTTGAACACACCCAGGGACAGCATGCGGGACGCGCGGCTGACCCCGTTCTCGCCGCTCCACCACCACGGGAGCGTGATCGTCCCGGCCTGGGTCGCGGTGCGCAGGAAGGTCCACTTGCCCTGGCTCATCGTGCTGTACCGGAACGAGGGCGAGGCGGTGCTCCCGTCGGAGAGCAGGGTCGCGCCGGGACCGGCCGCGGACCAGCCCGCGCCGACGTCCGCGGCCACGGCAGGCCTGACGGCGACGCCGATCAGCATCGGCAGGAGGAGGGACAGGACGAATGAGACTTGGGTGCTTCTTCTCATGGGAGGCCATCGGTTCAGTTGTAGGTGCGCGCCCCAGTCCCACCAGTCATGGTGAACCCGATCGCCGTACGGCGAAGCCTCGGTCTAGCCCGGAAACCCGGTCACAAGGTTTGTCCAAGGTCGCCGGAGTAGAAGCCCCTCACGCGCAGGGAGTGGCGCCGACCCGGGCCAGTCCGGCCAGGTCTCCCGGCCCGAACCCCGGCTGTCCGACGTACGAGGAGAACATCAGCTCGCTGGGGTCGTCGACGTGCGCGAGACCGACCAGGTGCGCGAACTCGTGGGCCGCGATCAGCACCGCCTGCTCCCGGCCCTGGTCGCCGCGGTCGAGGTCACCGAAGACGCCGGCGTCGAGGGTGACGCCGCCGGTCACGTAGCGCAGGTAGCCGCTGCCGTTGGGCACCGCGACACTGCCGCCGACGCCGGCGACCTTGCCCTCCAGCTCGGGCACCTCGTCGTCGTCGGCCCAGGCGACCAGCACCGGCGAGGCCCGGACCTGACCGAAGATCGACGGCACGAACTCGCGATCCCAGTGCGGCCGGTCCTCGGTCTGGCCCTGGTAGTCGAACCGGAGCCCGGAGGCCTTCTCGACCAGCCGCATCGCCTCCTGGACGATCTCGAGGCCGTCGCGGGGCGCGTGCGCGAGGTTCACCCGGACGGCGATCCGCCGGCAGGGGTCGTAGCCGACGGGATCGTCCGGATTCCCCTGCTGGTGCTGGAGAAACGCGTACACACCGGCACCGCCGGGGTCCTGCGCATCGGCCACCCGGTCCGGGCCCAGGCCGACCAGGTCCCGCACGCCGCGGGGCAGCACCGTCGGCGAGGCCAGCACCACCCCGACCAGGGCGGCGACCGCGAGCAGCGCGGAGACCACGCTCACCCGGTCCCAGGACCCCTCCCGCCTCATGGGTCGAGCCTACGGAGCACCCGTTCGTCGTAGGACGCCCCACCCGAACGGGCCATCTGCGGCCAAACGGCTTACAAGCCTTTCGCAAGCGCCGATCATCATCGTGGGGACGGACTGGTGGCGCAGGGGGTGCCATGAGCGAGTACACACGGGACGTCTTCGTCCTCTCCGGGGGCGCGTCGCGAGGCGCGGTCCAGGTCGGCATGATGCAGACGCTGCTGGGCGCCGGGGTCACACCCGACGCGCTGGTCGGCGCCTCGGTCGGCGCGCTGAACGCCGCCTTCCTCGCCTCCGCGCCGACGGTGCAGCGGGCCTACCAGCTCGCCGACCGGTGGCTGGCGCTGCGGACCCGGGACATCTTCCCCGGCAGCGCGTGGACGCGGCTCGGGCACCTGGCCCAGCGGCACCCGTACCTGTACTCCTCCGACGGCCTGCGCACGCTGATCGACACCTGGGCGCCGGTGCGCCGGCTCGAGGAGCTGCCGACGCCGCTGCGGGTGACCACGACCCCGCTGACCGGCGGACCCGCGGCGTACCACGACCGCGGCGACATCGCGACGCTGCTGCTCGCCTCGACCGCCGTGCCCGGGGTGTTCGCACCGGTCCCGCTACCCGGTCTCGACGGCCACCCGGTCCCGCACGTCGACGGCGGCGTCACCGACCTGGTCCCGCTCGCGGGCGCGGCCTCGCTCGAGCCCACCCGGGTGTTCGTGCTGGACGCCACCGTGCCGACCCGGCTGCCCGCGGGGCGGACACCGCTGGAGGTGCTGGTGGCCAGCCTGGGCGTCGCGATGCGCGCCCGGCCGCTGACCGACCTCGGCCCCGACGTCGAGGTGCACCACCTCTACACCGCCGACCTCGGCACCCGGATGACCGACTTCAGCCGGACCGCCGAGCTGCTGCAGCTGGGCCGGCGGGCCGCGGCCGCCGCACTGGACCGGATGTACGAGGCGTCGCCCGCTGCTTGAATGCATCGGTGACCGTTCACTACGAACCCGCGGGTGACCTCGTCACCATCACGATCGACCGTCCCGAGGTGCGCAACGCCGTCGACGGTCCGACGGCCGCCGAGCTCGCCGACGCCTTCCGCGCCTTCGACGCCGACGAGTCGCTGTCGGTGGCCGTGCTGACCGGAGCGCACGGGACCTTCTGCGCCGGAGCGGACCTCAAGGGGCTCGCCACCGACCGGGCCAACCGGCTCGCCCCGGACGGCGACGGCCCGATGGGCCCGAGCCGGATGCGGCTCACGAAGCCGGTCATCGCCGCGGTCGAGGGTCACGCCGTCGCGGGCGGCCTGGAGCTGGCGCTCTGGTGCGACCTGCGCGTGGCCGCCGAGGACGCGGTCTTCGGGGTCTTCTGCCGGCGCTGGGGGGTGCCGCTCATCGACGGCGGCACGGTCCGGCTGCCCCGGCTGATCGGGCACTCGCGGGCCATGGACCTGATCCTCACCGGCCGCCCGGTCGACGCCGCCGAGGCGCTCGCGATCGGGCTGGCCAACCGGGTCGCCGCTCCGGGGAACGCGCTCGCCGCCGCCCTCGAGCTAGCCGCCCAGATCGCCGCGTTCCCGCAGGTCTGCGTCCGCTCCGACCGCGCCAGCGCCCTCGAGCAGTGGAGCCTCCCCGAGGACGCCGCTCTGCTCGCCGAGTACCACCACGGCCTGCGCGCGGTCACCGCCGAGGCCCTCGACGGCGCCGCCCGGTTTGCCGCCGGGGAGGGGCGGCACGGGGCTTTCTGAGCCGTCCGGGAACGTGACGAGGCCCGATGCCGGACGGCATCGGGCCTCGTGAGTCGTCGTGAGGTGCTCAGTCGGAGGCGCCCCGCTGGGTCGGGATGACACCGCCCAGGAGCTCCTTGACCTCGGCCTCACGGTAGCGGCGGTGACCACCCAGGGTGCGGATGGCGCTCAGCTTGCCGGCCTTGGCCCAGCGAGTGACCGTCTTGGGGTCGACACGAAACATCGCGGCCACCTCGGCGGGCGTCAGCAGCGTCTCGTTCTCAGCGTTGTTCTGCATGGTGCGGGCCCCTTGTTCGGCTGTTCTGTACGTCGGGAGGACAGGTTGAGCATGACACCCGCGACAAGATCATGTAAAGCCGACTAAACGGACACGTCCCTCGCGGTCTAGACCGTTGGACAAATCGGACAGACCACCCGTAACCGAATGGGGATTCAGTCGTGGGGCGAGCCGGCCAGAGGGCCGGTCAGTCGCGCGAGGACGAGGGCGAGGCCCAGTCGTCGTAGTCGTCGTACTCCGCGTCGGAGTCGGAGTCGGACGAGGAGGAGCGGTTCTCCCCGTGCAGCTCGTTGGCCAGTGCCCCGAAGTCCGTCTCGTGAGTCCGGTACTTCAGATCACGAGCAACCTTGGTCTGCTTTGCCTTAGCTCGGCCGCGTCCCATCCGGGTCGACCCCCTCGCACACTTGGCCGGCGCACGTGGGCTGCCGGTCGGAATTCATCGTCTCGTGTGTCCAACCGTACCCGTCCGACCCACATTCCTGCACATCCGTTCCGGATGTCGCGCGGGTCGAGACGGCTCAGGCGTAGTCGCCGGTCATCCGTACGACGCCCGCCGCCCCGTCCTCGGCCGCGGCGACCTCGCCGGCCACCCAGGCGTCGACCCCGTGCTCGGCCAGCAGGGCGACCGCCGCCGAGGCGTCCTCGGCAGGGGTCAGCGCCACCATGCCGACGCCGCAGTTGAGCGTCTTCTCCAGGTCGGCGCGCTCGACCGAGCCGGTCCGCCGGACGAGGTCGAAGATCGGCGGCAGCGCCCAGGTGCCCCGGTCCAGGGTCACCGAGACCGACTCGGGCAGCACCCGCTCCAGGTTCGCGGCCAGGCCGCCACCGGTGACGTGCGACATCGCGTGAGTGCCGGTCCCCCGGGCCAGCGCCAGGCAGGCCTTCGCGTAGATCTTGGTCGGCTCGAGCAGCTCCTCACCCAGGGTGCGGCCGAGCTCGTCGACGTGGGCGTCCAGGGACATCCCGGCGGTCGCGAGCAGCACGTGCCGGACCAGCGAGTAGCCGTTGGAGTGCAGCCCGCTGGAGGCCATCGCGATCACCACGTCGCCGGGCACGACCCGCTCGGCGCCGAGCAGCGCGGACGCCTCGACGACGCCGGTGGTCGAGCCGGCCACGTCGTACTCCTCGGGGCCCAGCAGGCCCGGGTGCTCGGCCGTCTCGCCGCCGACCAGCGCGCAGCCGGCCTCGACGCACGCCTCCGCGATGCCCTTGACGATGGCCGCGATCCGCTCGGGCACGACCCGGCCGGTGGCGATGTAGTCGGTGAGGAAGAGCGGCTCGGCGCCGCAGACGACCAGGTCGTCGACGAGCATGCCGACCAGGTCGAAGCCGATGGTGTCGTGCTTGTCGAGCGCCTGCGCGATCGCGACCTTGGTGCCGACGCCGTCGGCGGAGGAGGCGAGCAGCGGCCGGTCGTAGGACTTCAGCGCGCTGGCGTCGAAGAGGCCGGCGAACCCGCCGATGCCGCCGACCATCTCCGGTCGCCGGGCCTTCTCGATCCAGACCTTCATCAGCTCGACGGCCTTGTCACCGGCCTCGATGGAGACGCCGGCGGCTTCGTAAGTACTCACAGGGATCCTCAGGGTCGGTCGAGGGCGTCGGTGGCACCGCCGCCGGCCAGCGAGGCGGCCAGCCCGTCCACGTCCAGGGCCCGGTCGGGGGTGACCGCGGCGACCTCGAGCAGGTGCTTGCCGAGCAGCTCGGGCTCGGGCAGCTCGATCGGGTAGACGCCGTCGAAGCAGGCCCGGCACAGGTTGTCGGCCGGCACGGTGGTGGCCTCGACGAGCTCCTCGAGCGAGATGTAGGCCAGCGAGTCGGCGTCGATCGAGGCGCAGATCTCCTCGGTGGACAGGCCGTTCGCGATCAGCTCGGCGCGGGTGGCGAAGTCGATGCCGTAGAAGCAGGGCCACTTCACCGGCGGGCTCGAGATGCGCACGTGCACCTCGCGGGCGCCGGCTTCGCGCAGCATCCGCACCAGCGCCCGCTGGGTGTTGCCACGCACGATCGAGTCGTCCACGACGACCAGCCGCTTGCCCTCGATGACGTCGCGCAGCGGGTTCAGCTTGAGCCGGATGCCGAGCTGGCGGATGGTCTGCGAGGGCTGGATGAAGGTGCGCCCGACGTAGGAGTTCTTCACCAGTCCGGTGCCGTAGGGGATACCGCTCTCCTCGGCGTACCCGATGGCGGCCGGGGTGCCGGACTCCGGGACCGGGATGACCAGGTCGGCATCCGCGGGGAAGTCCCGCGCGAGCCGGCGGCCGATCTCGACGCGGACGCTGTGCACCCGCTGGTTGGAGATCCGGGTGTCCGGGCGGGCCAGGTAGACGAACTCGAACAGGCAGCCCTTGGGCTCGGCCTCGGCGAACCGGCGGGTGCGCAGCCCGTCCTCGTCGACGGCGATCAGCTCACCGGGCTCGATCTCGCGGATGTAGGAGGCGCCCACGATGTCCAGTGCCGCGGTCTCCGAGGCGACCACCCAGCCGCGCTCGAGGCGACCGAGCACGAGCGGCCGGATGCCCTGCGGGTCGCGGGCGGCGTACAGGGTGCCCTCGTCCATCCAGACGAACGAGAACGCCCCGCGTACCTGCGGCAGCAGCTGGACGGCGCGCTCCTCCAGGGTGCTGTCCGGGTGGTGCGCGAGCAGCGCGGTGACCAGCGAGGTGTCGTTGGTCGAGGTCTCCAGGTTGCGCGCGTGGATGTCCAGCTCGCCGTTCTCGCTGGGCAGGTCGGCGACCATCTGGGCCAGCTCGCTGGTGTTGGTCAGGTTGCCGTTGTGGCCCAGCGCGATCGAGCCGTCGGAGGCCGGCCGGAAGGTCGGCTGGGCGTTGTGCCAGGTGCTCGCGCCGGTGGTCGAGTAGCGCGCGTGCCCGATGGCGAGGTGGCCCTTGAGGGCCTCCAGGGTGGCCTCGTCGAAGACCTGCGAGACCAGGCCCATGTCCTTGTAGACCAGGATCTGGCGGCCGTTGCTGACCGCGATGCCGGCCGACTCCTGGCCGCGGTGCTGCAGGGCGTAGATGCCGTAGTAGGCGAGCTTGGCGACGTCCTCACCGGGGGCCCAGACGCCGAAGACGCCACAGGCGTCCTGGGGTCCGCGGTCGGTCGGGTCGAGCTCGTGCGTCAGTCGTCCATCCCCGCGGGCCACGGGGAGGAGTCTACTGGCTCACCGAACCCAGATTCGCCAACAGGAGGGCCTCGGCGAGACAGACCCGCTCGAACTCCGCCAGGTGCAGCCCCTCGTTGGCCCCGTGGGCGCGGGTGTCGGGGTCCTCGACGCCGGTGACCAGCACGCTGGCGCCCGGGAAGGTGTCCACGAACTCGGCGATGAACGGGATCGAGCCGCCGACCCCCATGTCCACCGGGGCGACCCCGTCCCAGGCCTGGGTGAACGCGTCCCGCGCGACGTCGTACGCCGGACCCTGGGCGTCGATCGCGGTCGCCTCGCCGGTGTCGACCACGGTGAAGCCGAGCTCGGCGCCCCACGGGATGTGCGTCTCCAGGTGCTTGCGCAGGCAGGCGACCGCGTTCTCGGTGGTGTCGCCGGGGGCGATCCGCAGCGAGATCCGCGCCCGGGCGCCCGGCACCAGGGTGTTGCTGGCCCCGAAGACCTGCGGCGCGTCGAGCCCGGTGATGCTCAGCGCGGGCTTGGTCCACAGCCGCTCCACGATCGGGCCCGAGCCGATCCAGCGGATGCCCGGGAGCGCGCCGGACTCGGCCCGCAGCCGCTCCTCGGGGTACTCCACGTCCGCGGCCGGGCCGGCGTGCAGCCCGTCGATGACCACGTTGCCCTCGTCGTCGTGCAGGCTGGCGATCAGCCGGGCCAGGGTCATGATCGAGTCCGGCACCAGGCCGCCCCACATGCCCGAGTGCACCGCGTGACCCAGGGTGCGCACCTCGATGTCGACGCGGACCAGGCCGCGCAGGCTGGTGGTCAGCGCCGGCACCCCGATGTCCCAGTTGCCGCTGTCGGCGATGACGATCACGTCCGCGGCCAGGTGCTCCTTCTCCTGGGCGAGCATGGCGACCAGGGTGTCCGAGCCGATCTCCTCCTCGCCCTCGCAGAACAGCACCACGTTGACCGGCAGGTCGTCGCCGAGCGCCCGGATCGCGGCCAGGTGGGCGGCGATACCGGCCTTGTCGTCGGCGGCGCCACGGCCGTAGAGCCGGCCGTCGCGCTCGGTGGGCTCGTACGGGGGGCTGTCCCAGTCGGCGTGGTCGTTCTCGGGCTGCACGTCGTGGTGGGCGTAGAGCAGCACGGTCGGGGCGCCCTCGGGACCGTTCTTGCGACCGATGACCGCCGGCAGGCCGCCCTCGGCGGTGACGATGCGCAGGTCGAAGCCCTCCGCCTCGAAGAGCGCCTTGACGGCCTCGGCGCTGCGCTGGACCTCGCCGTGCCGGGCCGGGTCGGCACTGACCGACTCGATCCTGACCAGGTCCTCGAGGTCGGCGCGGATGCCGGGGAGGACGGCCTGGACACGGGGGCGGAGCTCGTCTGCGCGCATGGGACTCACCTTAAGCGGGTCTGGACACCTCCTGTCCGCGGGCCCGTGGTCGTCGTACCATCGCGCGGATGACCGAGCAGGACGACCCTCCCGAGGCCGCGGACGACGCGGCCTCTCGTCGTGCTCGTCCCCTGTTCGACAAGCCCGCGGTGCTCAAGAACCCGGCGGTGCTGCCCGAGCCCGGCGAGCGGAAGGATCCCGTCGAGGCCGCGTTCGCGAAGGCCACCGAGGACCTCGCCTGGCTGGACAAGCCCGAGCCCTCCGAGGAGGAGCGGGCCGCCCGGCGCGAGCGCCGCGAGGCGCACAAGAGGAAGGTCCGCCGCCGGCGCCGGAACCGCCGGATCGCGGTCGTCCTGGCCGGCGGGCTGTGCCTGCTCCTGGTGGCCGGCCTGCTCTGGTACCGGTACACGTTCGGCGGGCTGGAGCGGATGCCGCGGGTGGCCGGTCAGGCCGGTGCGAACACCCCCGGCGAGAACTTCCTCGTGGTCGGCACCAACCCGCGCGAGCCGGTGGCCGGTCGCGACACGCGGCTGGGCTGGGCCAACGACTTCGCCAACAGCGACCTGGTGATGGTGCTGCACCTGGACCGCGACAAGCACTCGATGTACGTCATCTCGATCCCCGGCTCGACCGCGGTGGACCTGCCCGGACGCGGTGCCGGGCGGCTCTCGGACGCGTACGACGTCGGCGGCGCCAAGCTCTACGTGCGCACCGTCGAGGAGCTGACCGGGCTCCGGTTCGACCGGGTGATGACCCTGGACCTGAACGCGTTCGGCCAGATGGCCGACATCCTCGGCGGCGTCGAGGTCACCGTGCCCGCCGCGGTCTGCGACGAGCCCCGGGACCAGCGACGGCTCGACGGCCAGGGGGCCCTGGAGTACATCGCGCTGCGACCGTGCATGCCGAACAAGGACCTCGACCGGGTGGCCCGGCAGCAGAGCCTGATGAAGGCGCTGATGCGAGCCGCGGTCGACGGCGGCACGGTCACCCACCCGCTGCGGGTCAACCGGCTGCTGCGCGCCGGCGCCGCCCACACCACCCTGGAGGACGGCTTCGGCTTCCCCAGCATGCTCGGCACCCTGTGGGGGATGCGCGGGCTGCGGACCTCGAACACGACGTTCCTGACGGTGCCGGCGGCGAGGAAGCCGATCCTCACCGTGGACGGCGTCGACTACGTCCGGCTCGACGAGCAGAAGGACGCGGACCTGTGGGCGGCGGTCCGGGCGGACCGGATCGCGGAGTACCTGCAGCTCTCCGGCGCGCCGGTCTCCTAGAGCGGCAGGTACGGCGAGAGGTCGGTGCGCTCGCCCGAGGCGCGGATGCGGCCGTCGGCGACCGCGTCGGCCCACGCGACCTCGCCACGCGCGACCGCCAGCCACGTCTCCGGGTCGGTCTCCACGACCGCCCGCGGGGTGCCCCGGGTGTGCCGGCCGCCCTCGACGGCCTGGACCGCGCCGTACGGCGGGACCCGCACCTCGACCGAGTGACCGGGCGCCTTGGCCTGCAGCCGGGCGAGCGTGTCCCTGACCTCCTGCTTGAGGCTCACTGGTCCACCTTCGGGGCCGGCTGCAGGATCTCCATCAGGTGGTAGGTCCGGCGTACGCCGCGCGCCGGCGCGGGACCCCGGCTGCGCTCCTGCCAGCGCGCCTGCAGCTCGAGCAGCTCCTCGGCCAGCTCCCTGGCCTCGGCCTTGGTGAGCCGGATCCAGTCGTTGGAGATCATCACGTGGGTGTCGCGGTTCTTGCGGGCGGCGAAGGCGCGCTCGACCGCCTCCTGCGCCGAGGCGACCGCCTGGCCGCGCCAGACCCGGACGGCGGCCTCGCCACCGGGACCCTGCTCCATGTTCTCGACGTCGAGGGAGAGGCTGCCCTCGGCGGCGGGCTTCCAGACCCGGTCGCGGCCGTCGCGTGCGGCCTCGGGGGCCGGCTCGACGAGGCCGTACTTGGCCAGCTGGCGCAGGTGGAAGCTGGCCTGGTTGGCCGGGATGCCGAGCGTCTCGGCCACGTCGGCCGCGCGCAGGTGGCCGGCGGCGTAGACCTCGCCGAGGATGCGGGTCCGCACCGGGTGCGCGATCGCGCGCAGGACGCGAGGGTCGCTGATCTCGCTGCCTTTGACTGCCATGGCACCACCCTAGCGGAAATTACGCACGAACTATTGCGCAACTTTGATTGCGCAAGTTATGTTGCGGATATGACCGGCATGCGCGCACTCCTCCGCAACCACGACTTCACCGTGCTCTGGGTGGGTCAGACCATCAACGAGCTCGGCAGCCGGATGAGCCTGTTCGTGTTCCCGCTGATCGCCTACGGGCTCACCGGGTCGGCGCTGTGGGCCGCGGCCGCGGAGGCGCTGCACCTGGTCGGCTACTGCGGTTTGCTGCTGCCCGCCGGCGTGCTCGCCGACCGGACCGACCGGCTGCAGCTGATGCGCGCCGCGAGCGCGACCGGCTGCGCGCTGTACGTCTCGCTGGTGGTCGCCTCGCTGACCGCCGGCCTCACCGTCGGGCACCTGCTCGCGGTGGCACTGCTCAGCGGCGCGACGGCCGGGCTGTTCGCGCCGGTGGAGACCTCGGCGATCCGCACGGTGGTCCCCGACGACCAGCTCGCCGCGGCGCTCTCGCAGAACCAGGCCCGCCAGCACGTGGCTTCGCTGGTCGGCGGGCCGCTCGGCGGTGCCCTGCTCTCGCTGGCGCGGTGGCTGCCCCTGGCGGTCGATGCGGCGTCGTACGCGCTGTCCTGGCTGCTGCTCGGCCGGGTCCGCGCCGACCTGTCGCCGGTCTCCCGGGAGCCGTCGTCGGTGCGCACCGAGCTGCGGGCCGGGTTCGGCTTCATCTGGCAGCGGCCGTTCTTCCGGGTGCTGATGGTCTGGTCGGCGCTGGCCAACCTGCTCGTGAACGCGCTGTTCTTCCTGGCCGTGCTGCGGCTGATCCAGGCCGGGTTCGCGCCGGTGCAGATCGCTTTCGTCGAGACCGCGGCCGGACTGTTCGGGGTGCTCGGCGCGATCGCGGCACCGGCGCTGATCGACCGGTTCCGCACCGGCACCCTGACCGTGCTGGTCGCCTGGAGCTTCGTGCCGCTGGCGGTACCGATCGTCCTGTGGAACCAGCCGCTGGTGGTCGCTGCCGCGCTCGCCACCGGGCTGTTCCTCAACCCGGCCGGCAACGCGGGCATCGGCGCCTACCGGATGGCGCTGACGCCGGCTGACCTGCAGGGCCGGGTCCAGGCGAGCAACCAGTTCGCCTCGATGTCGGCGATGCCGCTGGCGCCGCTGCTGGCCGGCGCACTGCTGACCGGGATCGGCGGTGCCCCCGCGCTCCTGGTCCTCGGCGCCCTGACCGCGGCCGCCGCCCTCATCCCGACCCTGAGCACCTCGGTCCGCTCCGTCCCCCGCCCCGCCGTCTGGCAACCCCCCACCCCGCGCGAGGGCACAGACCTGCCGAGGATCGCGCCGAGCGGGCACGAACCTGCGCTGTCGGCGTGACTCTCGGCAGGTCTGAGCCCGGTCAGCGAAGGGCGAGCAGGGCGAGAGCCACGGTCAGCGGCGCGACCAGCAGGCTCAGCAGCACGTAGCGCCGCCAGGAGAGCCGTACGCCCATCGCGGTGAGCCGGTGGTGCCAGAGCAGGATCGCCAGCGAGGCCCACGGCGTGACCAGGGCGCCGGCGTTCACGCCGACCAGGAGGGCACCGGTGCGGGCCGGGGTCTCGGCGAGCGGCTCGAGGGCGAGGTACGCCGGCAGGTTGTCGATCCCGTTGGCGAGCACGGTGCCGCTGCCCGCGACCCGCGCCAGTCCGCCGAGATCCTCACCTCCGCCGGCCACCGGGTCGAGCAGGTCGGTCAGCCCGTGGGCGTGCAGCGTCTGCACCACCAGGAACAACCCGGCCGCGAAGAGCAGGACCTGCCACGGGACCAGCCGCAGGTGCAGCGCGGCGGGGCGTCGTACGGCGACGAGCAGGACGAGCACGGCGGCGGCGATGCTGGCCGGGATCCACACCGGTACGCCGCTGACCAGCGCCGGTACCAGCAGCGTCACCACGACGCCGGCCACGAGGGTGAGCACCCGATCGGGCTCGGCCTCGGCGCGCACCCGCTCGTAGCGCACGGCCAGGCTGCGGCGGAAGACGACCGCCAGGACCGCCACGGGCACCACCACGGCGACCAGTGCGGCCGGCCACATCAGCGACGAGAACCCGGCCGGCCCGAGATCGAGCCGGCGGTCGGCGAGCAGGTTGGTCAGGTTCGAGACGGGCAGCAGCAGCGATCCGGTGTTCGCGAGCCAGACGGTGGCGAGCGCGAACGGCAGCGGGTCGAGCCGGTGGTGCTGCGCGACCAGCACGACCACCGGCGTGAGCAGGACCGCGGTGGTGTCCAGGGAGAGGAACACCGTCGAGACGACCGCCAGCACCACCACCAGGAGCCAGAGCACCCAGGCCCGGCCGAGCCCGACCAGGGCGAGCCGCTCGGCCAGCCAGTGGAAGACGCCGGCGACAGCGGCCAGCTCGGCCACGACCGTGGCCGCCACCACGAAGAGCAGGACCGGCCAGGTCCGCTCGGCCAGGGCGGTGGCGTCGTCCCGGGGAAGCGCCCCGGTGAGGAGGCACCCGAGCCCGACCGCGAGCAGCAGCCCGCCCACGAGTCCGAGCCAGGGGACGACGAGGCCCCCCACCCAGGGTGGGGAGCTTATCCGGCGCGCGCCGCTAGCGGTTCTGGTTATCCACAGGCGGCGTCGCGGGGGCACCTGCGTCAGGCGAGGGCGGCGGGGAGGGTGGCCGTCCAGGTCTCCCGCAGCTCGTCCAGGGCGATCTCGAACTGGCCCTCGACGACCAGCGACTCGCCGCCGGTGCGACCGAGGTGGCGGATCGGGACGCCGTGCTCGAGGGCCAGCGCGGTGAGGGTCTCGACCGAGCCTGCCGGGACGGTCACGACCGCGCGTCCGGCGGACTCGGCGAACAGGCCGACGAACGCGTCGCCGTCGACGGTCACGGAAGCGCCGATGCCCTGGCGCAGGGTGGCCTCGACCAGGGCGTGGGCCAGGCCGCCGTCGGAGAGGTCGTGGGCGCTGGTGAGCAGGCCGAGACCGTCGGCGAGCAGGGTGGCCAGTGCCTTCTCCGCCGCCAGGTCGACCGCCGGGGGCTTGCCGCCGAGGTGGCCGTGGACGACGTGCGCCCACTCCGACCCGGAGAGCTCCTCGCGGGTGGTGCCGAGCAGGAAGATCTCCTCGCCCGCGGCCTGGAACCCGGTCGGCGTCCGGCGAGTGACGTCCTCGATGACGCCGAGCACGGCGACCACGGGCGTCGGCAGGATCGCGGTCTCGCCGGTCTGGTTGTAGAGGCTGACGTTGCCGCCGGTGACCGGGATGCCCAGCTCGACGCAGGCGTCCTTGAGACCGCGGCAGGCCTCGGCGAACTGCCACATCACGGCCGGGTCCTCGGGCGAGCCGAAGTTGAGGCAGTCGCTGATCGCCAGCGGCTTGGCGCCGCCGGTGGCCACGTTGCGGTACGACTCGACCAGGGCCAGCTGCGCGCCGGCGTACGGGTCGAGCTTGGCGAACCGGCCGTTGCAGTCGGTGCTCACCGCGACGCCGAGGTTGGTCTCCTCGTCGATGCGGATCATGCCGCTGTCGCTGGGCTGGGCGAGCACGGTGTTGCCGAGCACGTAGCGGTCGTACTGGTCGGTGATCCAGGACTTGTCGCACAGGTTCGGCGAGCCGGCCAGACGGAGCACGGTCTCGCGCAGCTCGGCACCGGTGCCCGGTCGCGGCAGCGCCTCGGCGGCGTCGGCCTGGAGCGCGTCCTGCCAGTCCGGGCGAGCGAACGGGCGCTGGTACACCGGGCCCTCGTGCGCGACGGTGCGCGGCGGGACGTCGACGACGCGCTGGCCGTGCCAGTCGATCTCGAGCCGGCCGGTCTCGGTGACCTCGCCGATGACGACGGCCTCCACGTCCCACTTCGCGCAGATCTCCATGAACCGTGCGACGTCGCCGGGCTCGACGACGGCCATCATCCGCTCCTGCGACTCGCTCATCAGGATCTCCTCCGGCGCGAGCGTGGAGTCGCGCAGCGGGACCTGGTCGAGGTCGACGCGCATGCCGCCGTCACCGGCGCTGGCCAGCTCGCTGGTCGCGCACGACAGCCCGGCGCCACCGAGGTCCTGGATGCCCGCGACCAGGCCGGCCGCGAAGATCTCCAGGGTGCACTCGATGAGCAGCTTCTCCATGAACGGGTCGCCGACCTGGACGCTGGGCCGCTTGGCCGGGCCGTCAGCGTCGAAGGTCTCGCTCGCGAGCACGCTCACCCCGCCGATCCCGTCACCGCCCGTGCGAGCGCCGTACAGGATCACCTGGTTGCCCTCGCCGGACGCCTTGGCCAGATGCAGGTCCTCGTGCCGCAGCACGCCGACGCAGAGCGCGTTGACCAGCGGGTTGCCGAGGTAGGTCTCGTCGAAGACGGCCTCGCCGCCGATGTTCGGCAGGCCCAAGCAGTTGCCGTAGCCGCCGACCCCGGCGACGATCCCGGGCAGCACCCGGTGGGTGTCCTCGGCGTCGAGGGGGCCGAAGCGCAGCGGGTCCATCACCGCGACCGGCCGCGCGCCCATCGCCAGGATGTCCCGGACGATGCCGCCGACGCCGGTGGCCGCGCCCTGGTAGGGCTCGACGTACGACGGGTGGTTGTGCGACTCGACCTTGAAGGTGACCGCGTAGCCCTGGCCGACGTCGATGACGCCCGCGTTCTCGCCGATGCCCGCCAGCATCTTGCCGACGGGCGTCTCCTGCGCGATCTCCGAGAACTGCTTGAGGTGCACCTTGCTCGACTTGTAGGAGCAGTGCTCGCTCCACATCACCGAGTACATCGCCAGCTCGGAGCTGGTCGGGCGGCGGCCGAGGATCTCGCGGATGCGCTGGTACTCGTCGGCCTTCAGGCCGAGATCGGCCCAGGGCTGCTCCCGGTCCGGGTCCTGCGCGGCGACGTCGACGGTGTCCAGGGCGGGTCGGTCAGGCACGGGCGCAAATCTATCCCGTACGGCGGAACGCCCCGGACCCGGTCCAGCGCTCAGATCCCTTGCGTGGCTGCCGATGAGGCCCCCACAGGCACCTTGCGAATTACAGATCTGTAGTTCGCTGTGACCACTGTTGCGGGTGTTACTGCTGTGGTTATGGTGACTCGACCTCGACCTTGGAGAGAGCATGCTTCCCCTGCTGCGCGGCCGTCGGGTGCTCGTCGGCCTCACCCTGGCCGCCGTGCTCGGCACGGTCGGCCTGGTGGTGTCGTCGACCGCGTCGACCCCGAACCCGCCGACCCCCGGCCCGTTCGCCGGCTACGGGTTCGACCAGTGCGAGGCACCGAGCCAGACCGCGATGAACGCGTGGCGGCGCAGCTCCCCGTTCCGGGCCGTCGGCATCTACATCTCCGGGTCGCTGCGGTACTGCCAGGCGCAGACCAACCTGACCCCGACCTGGGTCAGCACCCAGATCGCGAACGGCTGGCAGCTGCTGCCGATCCACCTGGGCGCGCAAGCCTCCTGCACGACCCGGGACCGGTACCAGAGCAACAAGATCAGCGCCGACGCCACCAACGACTACGCCAAGGCCCGCAGCCAGGCCTCCGCGGAGGCGGTCGTCGCGGTGACCGCGGCCCGGCGGCTCGGCCTGGCTCCCAAGAGCGTGCTCTTCTACGACCTCGAGGGGTTCAGCATGGCCACGGCCAGCTGCCGGACCTCCTCGCTGAAGTTCATGGGCGCCTGGAGCGCGGCGATCCGCGGGTACGGCTTCAACGCCGGCATCTACTCCTCGGCAGCGTCCGGGATGAAGCTCCTCGACTACGCCCGGCTCAACCCGAGCACGAAGATCCCGCTGCCCGACGTCGTCTGGATCGCCGACTGGAACGGCAAGGCCGACCCCTACTCGACGTACATCCGCAACGACGGCTGGCCGGGCCGGCGCATCCACCAGTACCAGGGCGGGCACACCGAGACCTGGGGCGGCGTGAAGATCAACATCGACCGCAACTGGCTCGACCTGCGCAACCTGGCCACCGCGCCCCCGACGACGCCCCCGCCGCCGTCCTCGTCGCTGCGCGACCCGAAGTGCACCAGCACCTCGATCAGCAAGGCCTCCTACAGCTTCACCAGCGCGACCGCGCGCAAGGACCTGTACGTGCCGCTGCAGTGCCTGCTCAAGCAGCAGCGGCTCTACACCGCCGCGGTCACCGGCACCTGGAACACCGCCACCGTCAAGGCGATGCAGGCCTGGCAGCGGAAGAAGGGACACCCGGTCCGCGGCGGGTTCTACCCGGTCGACTGGGTCTCGCTGCTCGCGGCCGGCAACAGCGGCACCACCCTCAAGGCGGGTGCCCGCAACGCCGACGTGATCCGGGTCCAGCGCGCCCTCAACGCCGCGCGCCAGGACAAGCTCCCCGTCAGCGGCCTGTACGACGCTCGCACGATCCGCTCCGTCGCCGCCTACCAGCGCACCGTCCGGATCAAGGCCACCGGCGTGGTGGCGAGCCTGACCTGGGCCGCGCTCAACGCAGGGCGCTGGCGCTAGACGGCCACCCGCGCGAGCGAGGCGAAGAACCCGAGCCCGTCCTCCCCCGGACCGCAGAGCGCCTCGATGGCGTGCTCGGGGTGGGGCATCAGGCCGACGACGTTGCCGGCCTCGTTGGTGATCCCGGCGATCGCGCGCTGGGATCCGTTCGGGTTGCCGACGTAGCGGGCGACCACACGGCCGTCGGCCTCGAGCATGTCCAGGGTCTTCTCGTCGGCTACGAAGGCGCCCTCGCCGTTCTTCAGCACGATCGTCACCTCCTGGCCGGTCTCGTAGGCGTTCGTCCAGGCGGTGCGGTTGCTCTCGATGACCAGCCGCTGGTCCAGGCAGCCGAACTTGCGGTGGTCGTTGCGGATCAGCGCGCCCGGGAGCAGGTGCGACTCGCAGAGGATCTGGAAGCCGTTGCAGATGCCGAGCACCGGCATCCCCTCGCGGGCCGCGGCGATCACCTCGGTCATCACCGGGGCGAACCGGGCGATCGCGCCGCAGCGCAGGTAGTCGCCGTACGAGAAGCCGCCGGGCAGGATGACCGCCTCAGCGCCCTGCAGGTCGTGGTCGCCGTGCCAGAGCGCGATCGGCTCGTGACCGGCCAGGCGGACCGCGCGGCGGGCGTCGGCGTCGTCCAGCGAGCCGGGGAAGGTGACGACGCCGACCTTCACCGGTCGTTCTCCTGGAGCACCCGGACGGTGTAGTCCTCGATCACCGGGTTGGACAGCAGCGTCTCAGCCATCTGCTCGACCTGCGCGAGCCGCTCGTCGGTCACCTCGCCGTCGATCTCCAGCTCGAACCGCTTGCCCTGGCGGACGTCGCTGACGCCCTCGAAGCCGAGCCGGGGCAGAGCCCCGAGGACGGCCTTTCCCTGGGGGTCGAGAATCTCGGGCTTGGGCATGACGTCGACGACGACACGGGCCACGTTTGCTCCTGAGCGAGGCTGGTGGGGCTGACGAGGGAAATCCTAGGTCACGGCAGGCGCGCCTCGTACCGCGGCCACATCGCCTTCGCCCACGGCCGCCAGAACGCGCCGAGCACCGGCAGCGCGAGCCGGGTCACCGGGTTGGTCGCGTGCAGCCGCCAGGTCCAGGTCACCCGGGTACCGGCGCCGGCGGCGTCGAACGCGAACCGGCCCTCGACCTTGGCGACCAGCAGCTTCATCGGGCCGCGGAAGTCGGTGAGCTCGTAGCGGTAGTCCCGGGTGGCCCGGTCGGCACCGACGAGCGTCTCCAGGTTGCTGCCGCCGTCGGCGAGGACCACCCGCCGGGTCGCGCCGGCGGTGCCCCACTCCCCGGTCTGGCCCTCGGTGCGGGCGACCGGCGGGATCGGGCCCGAGCGCTGCGTGAAGAGCGCCTCCAGCGGGGCGGCGACCAAGGTGTCGTAGGCGACCTCGGGCGTGGTGGCGAAGACCTCGGAGCTGGACAGCAGGTAGGGCGCCATGGCGCCGAGGCTAGCTGGTGGGGGTGCCCTCGGTCGGGTGGTAGGCGCAGTCGTCGTCGGCGTCGCTGGCCTTGCTCGGCGGACTCGGCTCGTCCGAGGCGGCCGGCGGGGTGACCCCGGAGACGCTCTGGGTCGCCGGCTTCCGCACCGGGTGCAGCGCGGCCTGGACCGCGGTGTGCACGAAGTCGAAGTCGGGCTCGTTCGGGTCGAACTCGTCGCTGCGCTCGAAGCCGACCGCCTCCAGCTTCTGGCCCTTCACCTTGCCGGCCAGGTCCACGAACGCCGAGAGCAGCCCGGCCGGGATGTCGGTGCGGACGATCTCCTTCGCCGTGCGGGCCAGCGAGCGGTAGCGCTGCAGCACCTTGACGGGGCTGGCCTCCTTGACGATCGCGTTGATCGCGCAGCGCTGCCGCTCCATCCGCTTGTAGTCGGTGGAGCCGTACCGCCCCCGGGTGAACCAGAGCGCCTTGAAGCCGTTGAGCCGCTGCTCCGGGCCGGGCTCGAGGTAGTCGTCGGGGAGGATGTGCGCGTCGGTGTTGCCGCCGATCGGCACCCGCTCGTTGATGTTGACGGTGATCCCGCCGATGGCGTCGACCAGCTTGGAGAACCCGTCCAGGTTCACCAGCACGTAGTAGTCCACGCGCAGCCCGAGCGCACCCGAGACGGCCAGCTTGACCGCGTCGGCGCCCTCGTTGTCGGACTTGCCGAGCACCCCGGGATGGACCGCCGGGACGTTGCGGTAGACGGCGTTGAGGAAGAACTCGGCGTTGTTCGCGGTGCCGTCGGTGAAGCCGTTCGGGTAGAGCTCGGCCAGCTTGGAGCCCGGCTTGAACGGCACGTTCTGCAGGTTCCTCGGCAGGCTGAACAGCACCGCCTTGCCGGTCTTGACCTCGATGCTCGCCAGGATCACCGAGTCGGTGCGCACCCCCGGCCGGTGGATCGCGCCGTCGCCGCCGAGGAGCAGCACGTTGACCCGCTTGCGGTGCCCCCACGGGTTGCTCTTGGTGGCCTTCGGGGTGGTCGCGCTGTCGGTCTCGTGGAAGATCGTGCGCAGCAGGTCGCGCTGCACCAGCGCGTACTGGGCGCCCATCGCCATCGGCGCGGTGACCGCGGCGCAGAGCAGGAAGACGGCGGCGCCGCCGACCAGCTGGATCGCCCGCGGGGCGGTCCGGGACCGGTTGCGGGCGTAGGTCCGGCAGATCAGCCCGACCCAGAGCAGCCAGACCACGCCGAGGCCGACGACGATCCACAGCAGCGTGTCCGCGCTCAGCGCCGCGTCCACCACCTGGCTCGACGCGGTCCGCCGTACGACGAGGCCCGCGACCGCGAGCAGCACCCCCGGCAGCAGTGTCGCGAGCAGGGCACGGCGCAGCGCCCGACCGATCAGGTCAGGGCGTGGCGCACGGTGGCGACCGCGGTGCAGCGGCGCCGGGTCGGAGCCCCAGGACACCCCGGAAGGGTAAGCGGTGCCGTCAAGTCGAGGTCAGTCGACCAGCTCGCGCTTGAGGATCTTGCCGGTCGCCGTCATGGGCAGGGAGTCCACGAACGCGACGATCCGCGGGTACTTGTAGGAGGCCATCTGGTCCTTGCCCCAGGCGACCAGCTCCTCCTCGGTGACCGAGGCGCCCTCGCGCAGGATCACGAATGCCTTGACCTCCTCGCCGTGGGACTCGTGCGGGACCCCGACCACGGCCGCCAGCGAGACGTCGGGGTGGGTCATCAGGACCTCCTCGATCTCCCGCGGGTACACGTTGTAGCCGCCGCGGATGATCATGTCCTTGGACCGGTCGACGATGTAGTAGAAGCCGTCCTCGTCGCGGCGGGCCAGGTCGCCGGTGCGGAACCAGCCGTCCTTCATCACCTCGGCGGTGGCCTCGGGCCGGTTCAGGTAGCCCTTCATGATGAGGTGCCCGCGGATGGCGATCTCGCCGATCTGGTCGGCGCCCTCGACCGTGTTCCAGTCGTCGTCGATCAGCTTGACCTCGACGCCCCAGATCGGCACCCCGATCGACCCCGGCCGCGGCTCCTTGTCCGGGTCGGAGAAGGTGGCCACCGGGCTGGTCTCGGAAAGCCCGTAGCCCTCGAGCACCTGGACGCCCAGCCGGGCCTGCACCTCCTTGATGATCTCCACCGGCAGGGCCGCACCGCCGGAGACGCCGACCCGGAGGTTGCTCGCGATCCGGTCCACGTCGACGTCCTCCGTCAGCGCGCCGAGCAGGCCCCACCACATCGTCGGCACGCCGGCGAAGAAGGTCACGTCCTCCTTCTGCAGCAGGCCGATCGCGGCCTGGGCGTCGAAGCGCGGCAGCAGCACCAGGGTCGCGCCCATCGAGAAGCCCGCGTTCATCTGCACCGTCGAGCCGAACGAGTGGAACAGCGGCAGCGTGAGCAGGTGCACGTCGGTGCCCGGGGTCGAGCCGAACAGCCGGTTGCAGGTCAGCGCGTTGAGCACCAGGTTCGAGTGGCTCAGCTCGGCGCCCTTGGGCTGGCCGGTGGTGCCGGAGGTGTAGAGGATCACCGCGGTGTCGGTCTCGGCGCCGAGGACCGCCTCGAAGACCGGCGACTTCCCGGCCAGCGCCTCGGTCAGCGTGCGGGCGCCCTCGACCGGGGACGGCGCGCTCGGGTCGGCGGTGATGAGGATGAGCTCGGGCCTGCTCTTCGCGCCGTCGACGCCGGCCTTGCCCTCGGTGCCCATCGGCAGCTCCGGGGTGCCCTCGAAGCAGAAGTAGACCTTCGCGTCGGCGTCGTCGAGGTAGTAGGTGACCTCGCGGCCCTTGTTGAGCACGTTCATCGGCACCACGACGGCACCGGCCTTGAGGATCCCGTAGTAGACGATCGGGAAGTACGGCAGGTTCGGGCAGGTCAGCGCGACCCGGTCACCGGGCTGCACGCCGAGCTCGACGAGCAGGTTCGCCACCTGGTTCGCGGCGCCGTTGACCTGGGCGTAGGTCAGCCGTACGTCGCCGAGCACCAGGGCGTCGCGCGCGGGGTACTTGCGAGCGCTGTCCTCGAGGAAGATCGAGAGGTTGAACACGGGTGGGCCTCCTGCTCGTACGACGTGGCGTTGCTGCAGAACCTACTGGCCGGTCACGTTCCGCGACAGCAGCCGGGCAGCTCGTCTCAGGTCGCTCGACACCGCGTACGGCGCCAGCCGGGTCAGCAGGGGGCCGACCGGGCCCCACCCGGTCACCCGGGCCTGCGCCGTGACCCGGCACCCGCCCGGCCGCAGCGCGAAGAGCAGGGTCAGCTCGGCACGCACCGAGCGCCACCGGCCGCGCTCGGTCCACTGCACCGGCGGCGTGAGCACGGTCGTCTCCATCGCCGGCCGGAAGCCCGGCACGGTCACGTCCACCCAGTGCTGGCCCACGCCCGGAGTGGGCGGGGAGATCCGCTCGACGCGCCGCAGCGAGGACTGCCAGCGCGGCCGGTTCCGCGGGTCGGTGAGGAACGCGAAGGCGACCTCCGCGGGGACGTCGAAGTCGACGCTCAGAACCTCTCCCCGGTGAGCAGCTCGAAGGCCTCGACGTAGCGGGCGCGGGTGTGCGCGACGACGGCCTCGGGCAGCGCGGGCGGCCGCTCCCCCGACGTACGGTCCCAGCCGGACTCGGGCGAGAGCAGCCAGTTGCGCACGATCTGCTTGTCGTACGACGGCTGCGCGCGACCGGGCACCCAGTCGTCGGCCGGCCAGAAGCGCGAGGAGTCGGGGGTGAGCACCTCGTCGGCGAGGACGATCTGCCCGCCCGCACGGGTGCCGAACTCGAACTTGGTGTCGGCCAGGATGATGCCGCGCTCGCGGGCGATCTCCTCGGCCCGGCCGTAGATCCGCAGGGTCAGGTCGCGCAGCGCGGCGGCGCTCTCCTCGCCGACCTCGGTGGCGACGGCGTCGTACGAGACGTTCTCGTCGTGGTCCCCGACGGCCGCCTTGGTGGCGGGGGTGAAGATCGGCTCGGGCAGCCGGCTGCCGTCGACCAGGCCCGCGGGCAGGGCGATCCCGCAGACCTCGCCTCCTGCGTCGTAGTCGAGCAGCCCGGACCCGGTCAGGTAGCCGCGGGCGACGCACTCGACCGGGAACATCGCGAGCTCCTCGCAGAGCACCGCGCGGCCCTTCACCTCGGCGGGGACGTCGGTGGAGACGACGTGGTTCGGCACCAGGTCGGCGAGCTGGTCGAACCACCACAGCGACATCCGGGTCAGGATCGCGCCCTTGTCCGGGATGGTGCTGTCCAGCACGTAGTCGAAGGCCGAGATCCGGTCGCTGGCCACCATCAGCAGCCGGCCGGCGTGCTCACCCTCGGTGACCCGGTACAGGTCACGCACCTTGCCGGAGTGCAGGTGCTCGGTGCCGGGGATGGCCGGGGCGTCGGGGATGTTCAGCTCCACGGGCCTGACCCTATGCCCCGGAGAGCTCCTGCCAGAGGTCGGGATCGTCGGCACGCAGCCGCGCCCGGGCCTGGCGCCGGTACCGCACGATCTGCACCAGGCCGAGTCCCCACAGCACGTACTGGAAGCTCATCGCCCAGCGGAACGCGCTCGCGGTGTAGTCGCCGCCGGACGGGGTGCGCCAGTCCAGGATCAGCCCGACCGCCACGACCAGGACCAGGCTCGCGTAGAAGCCGCCCTGGTTGATGATCCCGGTGGCGCTGGCCAGCCGCTCGGGCGGGTTCGAGGTGCGGCCGAGGTCGAAGCCGATCACCGAGGCCGGTCCGCCCACCCCGGAGACCAGCACCAGCAGGACCAGCAGCGGCAGCGGCGCGTCACCGGGCCAGGCCAGCACGACCGTCCAGACCGTGACGATGGCGAGCACCACCCCGAGCACGAGCGTCGAGCGGTGCCAGGGCCGGATCGCGGTGCGCCAGCCGAGCACCGGCCCGGCCGCCATGATCGCCAGCACCATCACGCTGAGCAGCACGCCGGCTGCCTGCTCGCTGAGGCCCTCGCCCTTGACCAGGAACGGGAAGCCCCAGAGCAGGCTGAGCACGGTCGCGCTGAACTGGGTGGTGAAGTGCATCCAGAAGCCGAGGCGGGTGCCCGGGTGCGCCCACGAGGCGGCCAGGCTGGCGCGCATCCGGCGCGAATCCATCGCCGGGCCGCGCAGGCTCCGGCTGGCCGGGGCGTCGTGGACCACGAGCAGCAGGGCGACGGTGAGGACGACCCCGAGCGAGGCCGCAACCAGGTAGGAGCGGGTCCAGCCCAGGTGGCCCAGCGCCCAGGTCATCGGGACCGCGGCGGCGATCGAGCCGAGCTGGCCGAGGACGCCGGTGAGCTGGATCATCACCGGCACCCGTCGTCCGGAGAACCAGGCGTTGACCAGCCGCAGCACGCAGATGAAGGTCAGCGCGTCGCCGATGCCGACCCCGACGCGGGCCAGCAGCGCGGCCGGGTAGCTCTGCGCGAACGCGAACCCGGTCTGCGCGACGGTGAGGGTGACCGCGCCGGCGGTGAGCACCGCGCGCGGCCCGAACCGGTCGACGAGCAGGCCGACCGGGATCTGCATGCCGGCGTAGACGAGCAGCTGCAGCGTGGTGAAGATGGCCAGCTGGGCGGCGCCGATCCCGAACCGGTCGGTCGCGGCCAGGCCGGCGACCGCGAGCGAGGAGCGGTGGAAGACGGCCAGCACGTAGACCAGCAGCGCCACGACCCAGACCGCCATCGCGTTCGGCGACCGGGTCTCGTGCTGCACCGGAACATCGTCCCAGCGTGTCGGGCGCGACCCGTTGCCGGGTGGTGGCCCAGCGAGGACCATGACCGCCATGTGGAACGACCTGATGCATCTCGACGTGTCCGTGCTGGAGAAGGTGATCCGCACGGTCGCGGTGTACCTGGCGCTGGCGGTGCTGCTCCGGCTGGCCGGGAAGCGCGACCTGGCCCAGCTCAACTCGTTCGACCTCGTGGTGATGCTGCTGCTGAGCAACGTCGTCCAGAACGCGATCATCGGCCCGGACAACAGCCTGCTGGGCGGGCTGATCGGCGCGGTGGTGCTGCTGCTCGCCAACGGCGCCATCGAACGGGTGGTGCGCGCCGACGACCGGGTCGCGCGTGCGCTGGAGGGCACCTCCACCGTGCTCGCCCGCGACGGCGCCTGGGACGAGGAGGCGCTGCGCCGCGAGGGGCTGCGCAAGGGCGACGTCGAGGCCGCGCTGCGCCGGCAGAACGCCAACAGCGTCGCGGACGTGGAGTCGGTCAGCATCGAGCCCGGTGGCGCGATCGTGACCACGATGCGCCCGGAGCAGCAAGGCGCCACCCGCGAGGACATCCAGCGCCTGGAACGGAAGCTGGACGCGCTCCTCGCGGGTGGCCGTTCCTAGCGAGCTAGGGGCAGACCAGCGGGATCGGCACGATCCCGCAGACCACCGGGATGATCCCGCCGCCTGTGACCGCGTCGAGCAGGTCGGTGACGGTGCTGACCAGGTTGGTCAGGGTGGTCAGGTCGAGCCCGGTCGGCAGCTCGAAGGCGCCGCCGTCCAAGGTGCCGAGCTGCGCCATCACCTGGGCGATCACCGCGCCGAGCAGGGCCGTCCCGGCGGTCCCGCCGAGCACCTGGGTGATCTCCCCGGCCGAGAACGCACCGCCGAGCAGGTTGGTCAGCGTGCCGGCGTCGAGTCCGCCGCCGTTGACCGCACCCAGGATCGCGGTGAGCGTCGCCGGGTCGAGGCCGTCGGAGAGGCCGGGAACCAGACCGTCGAGCAGGTCGGTGAGCTGGCCGAGGTCGAGCGCCGAGCCGCCGCCGAGCGCGGTGGTGACCAGGCCCAGCAGCTGGCCGAGCTGGGCCGCGTCGAGTCCGCCGAGCAGGCCGGAGAGGGTCTCCAGCACGTCGCCCGGGTCGAAGCCGCCGGGGATCGGCAGCCCGCCGAGGCCGGTGAGCTGGCCGAGCAGGTGCTCGGCGAGGTCGGAGAGCAGCTCCGGGCCCGCCGCCCCGCCGAGCAGGGCGGTGAGGTCGGCCGGGCTGAAGGCGCCGCCGAGGATGGTGGCCGCGTTGGCCAGGCTCAGGCCGCTGCCGGCGACCGCGTTGAACCCGGTCAGCAGGGCGCTCAGCTGCGCCGGGGAGAGATCGTCGGCCAGGCCCGGCAGGAACCGCTCGAGCAGCCCGGTCAGCTGGCCGAGGTCGATCACGCCGAGGTCGAGGCCGTCGGCCAGCGCGAGCAGGGCCAGCGTGCGGCCGGTGCCGTTGGCGCGGGTGGCGGAGCTCGGGGCCGAGCAGGCGTACCCCATCCGGGCGCCCCGGCTCTTGGTCGCCTTGACGCGCGCCTGGTAGCGCACGGTCGCGACCCGCAGCGCCTTCTTCGCCTTGCGGACCTTCGCGGGCCGGTGCTGGTGCCTGGCCTTCTTCAGGGCCTTGCGGGCCTTCGCGACGGCCTTGCCGGCCGCGGTCTGCTGCGAGCGCGCGGTCGCGTACGCCGTACGGGCTGCCTGGCACTCCGCGGAGACCGAGCCCGCCGATGCCGAGGAGACGATCGCCGGCGCGATGCCAAGGGCGGCGGTCGCGACCGCGACGGCGATGCCGGAGCGGAGCAGGTGACTGAGTCGTCGATGCATGGGGATTCCTTCCCGGGAGGCACTCGTCCTTGAGTGCACGTGACCCGGTCAAGATCGGCGGGCAGCGGCCGGACCTGAGAGGTCGGTTTCGTACGACGGGTGCGGATCTGGCAGCGTGGGCGCATGGCCGAGTCCCCCGAAGCCCTGTACGCACGGATCCTCGACGCCGTCGGCCCGGACGGCCGGCTGCCGCTGTCCTCCGGCACCACCTGGGACATCTTCCCGTGGGAGGTCGCCGACGGCGCCCTGGCCACCAAGACGCTGCTCGGCCCGGTCGAGGCCGAGGAGCCGCGGCACGGCGAGGACGGCACCGGCTGCGACGTCTGCGAGGGCCGCAACACCGAGCGGCGGATCTGGGAGAACGACGCCTGGACCGTCTCGGCCCTGGAGCGCTCCGGCCTGCTGATCCTGATGCTGGAGCCGCGCGAGCACCTCGACTACACCGACCTCGACGACGCCCAGGCCGCCGACCTGGGCCGGATCAGCGTCTGGCTGACCCGGATCATGAGCAACCTGGAGCACGTCGGCCGGGTGCACGTGATGCGGATCGGCGACGGCGCCGCGCACCTGCACCTGTGGCACATCGCCCGGCCGGAGCGGTTCCCCCAGCTGCGTGGGTCGTTCGTGGTCGAGTGGGACGACGTGCTCCCCGCGGTCCCCGAGGAGATCTGGCGCGCCGACCTGGCCCACGTCGCGAAGCGGCTGGCCCAGCACGACGGCCGCGCGCTGGTCTAGGAGAGCCACTCCTCGGCCTCGGCGGGCGTGAGCACGACCTGGCCGACCCGCTCGCCCCCGTCGCAGCGGCACAGCCCGACGACGACGCCGTCCGGGGTCTCGCTCTCGACCTGGGTGGTGCCCCCGAACGCCACCCAGCGGCGCAGCTCGTCGAGGGGGTCGGTCACGCCGCCATTGTCAGCGACGCTCGTTGCTCCAGTCCACGAACCCGGTGGGGTCGTGCCGCCCGAAGGTCCCGTGCTCGAACAGCCCGTGCCCGACCTGCCCGTCGCAGGTCGCCCGGCCGCAGTGGTCGATGACCCCGAACGGCACCCGTCCGGCGACGTCGGGGGCGTTGAGGTCGTAGGTCACCCGCTCGGTGAAGGCGGGGCCCTTCCACTGCCCGTGGGTCCAGTCCGGGTCGCCGCCGTACCCGCCACCGACGTGCAGCACCACGTTGGTGCGGGTCTCGACCTCGATCACCACCGGCTTGCCCTCGGCGCCGGTCCCGGTGATCCGCGCGCGCGTCGGGTGCCGGGTGCCGGGCAGGTAGTCGATCTCGACCTGCGGCCAGCCGAGCTGCTCGACCCGGCCGTCGTTCCAGATCCGGGTCGCGTCGTTGAGGGTGCGGAAGCCGTCGTGACGCTCCTGGATGATCACCACCACCGAGAAGTCGTCGAAGCGCAGCGGCACGTACAGCCACCAGAAGCCCTCCATCGGCGGGTCCTGCGGCCGGCCCGCGGGCTCGGCCTCGCCGACCGGGCGGATCCCCCAGGACCGGTCCCGGCTGCCCATCCACGACGCCGGGTCCACTTCTGTCTCCTCGCCGTCGACGAGCAGGGTGCCGCTCCACGAGCCGAGCTGGGCGAAGCGCTGCGCGTCCAGGGTCGGCCGGACGTCGCTGGCGAGCATCAGGTGCGGCAGCTCCTGGACCACCGGCCCGGAGCCCTCCCAGGTCAGGTCCATGCCGATGCCGTCGGTCTCCTCGAGCACCAGCCGGATCTTCTGCAGCGGCTCGACGACCTCGAGCCGGTAGGCACCGACGCGCTGGTCGAGGCGGTTGCCGTCGATCTCGTCGGAGAGGTGCACCGCGGTCTGGGTGTCCCCCCGTCGTACGACGACGTAGGCGTCCTTGACCCCGAGGTTGGGGTAGTAGCCGAGCCCGGTGACGAGCATGTGCTCGCCCGAGGCGGTGTCCATCGCGTTGAAGTAGCAGCGGTCGTAGAAGTTGCGGTCGCTGCTGGCCACCCGGGTGACGGGCAGCGGCGCCTGGTGGATCGGGTACTCGTCCAGCGGGCCGATCATGCGCCTACCTCCTCGAGGAGCTGGGTGAACAGGGGTGCGTGGTGCATCAGGGCGTCCGGCGTCTCGGGCAGCTCGATCTCGCCGAAGTGCGCCTGGCGGGTGCCGGTGCGCATGAAGACCACGCCCCAGATCACCCCGGCGTAGAGCTGGAACCAGGTCAGGTCGCCGACCGTCGCGCCGGTCAGCCGCTCGTAGGTCGCGCAGACGTCCTCGGCCCGCAGGACGTCCGGCAGCCCGGGCAGCTCGAAGGTGGTGGCCAGGCTCTCGAAGACCCGGTGCGCGAAGACGATCCAGCCGAGGTCGAGCTCGCGCGGGCCGATCGCGGCCATCTCCCAGTCGAGGATCGCGACCGGCTCGAAGTCGCGGTACAGCACGTTGCCGATCCGCGAGTCGCCCCAGGAGAGCACCACGTTGCCGGGGGTGTCCGCCTCGGGCCAGTTCGCCTCCAGCCAGGCCAGCGCGCGTGGGATCACCGTGGACGCGCCGATCTCGGCGGCGGCCCACTCGTACCAGGCGCGGGTCCGGGCGAAGTGCCGGCGCAGCAGGGTGTCCCCGGGCGCCTCGGTGTCCAGGAACCCGAACGTCGCGGCGGCGTCGGGGATCTGGTGCAGCCCGGCGATCGCGGCCACGGTGCGGTTCTGCAGCCGGCGGCGGTCGGCCGGATCGGCGTCGAAGAACCAGTTGTCGCCGAAGGTGTAGGGCATCACGTCCGGCGGCACGATCCCGTCGATGCGCTCCATGAAGAAGAACGGCGCACCGAGCACCTCACCCGTCGGCTCCAGCCAGCGCGGCGTCGGCACCGGGACCTCCGAGCGCTCGCCGACCAGCCGGATCGCCTCGTACTGGTGGTCGAGCCGGTACGACGGGAAGACCGGCACGTCCTGCGCCGACGGGGCCATCCGCATCACGAAGCCCTCGGTACGGCGCTCGCCGCCCTCGGTCCAGGTGACGTCGGCCAGGATCGTCTCGCTGGACATCCCGTTGGAGTCCGACGCCCCGGAGAGCGCCACCTCCGGATCCGCGCCCTCGGGGAGCAGGCCGGCCAGCCAGGGCGTGAGAGCGCGCACCATGGCGGCGTCGTCGCGGCTGCTGCGCTGCATCGTGAACTCAGCGGCGTCGTTGGTCATCCGCCCACAGAACTAGAACGCGTTCTCGTCTGTCAAGGGTTTCTGCTAGGTTTTATGAGGCGATTCATTAAATGAGGAGGACCCGTGGGCGAGGGCAGGCGCCGGGGGCGGCCCCGGCAGATCTCCCGGGAGCAGATCGTGGACGCCGCCGTCGCGCTGGGCCGGTCCTCGGGTGCCGACGACCTGCGGATGAGCGAGGTGGCTCGCGCCCTCGACGTCGGCGCGACCGCGCTCTACAACCACGTCCGGGACCGCGACGAGCTGCTCGCCCTGGTGGCCGCGCGGATCATGGACGAGACGCCGTACGACGACTTCGAGCCCGGCCCGGACGCGACCTGGCAGGACTGGGTCTCCGCGTTCGCGCACGCGACCCGGGCCGCGATCGTGGCGCACCCGCAGCTGCTGCAGTACGTACGGCTGACCAGCACGCCGACGGCGCTGCGGCTGGACCGGATCGAGCACCTGGCGACCGCGCTCGACGAGGCCGGCTTCGGGACCGCCGAGGTGCAGCACTGCGTGCAGGCGATCTACACGCTCGCCCTGGGCGAGGCCTGGCAGCGCTCGCTCGCCGCCGGCGGGGACGACCCCCAGTACGCCGAGTTCGACCGCGGTGTCCGCGAGCGGGCCGGCGACCTCCCCCACCTCGAGGAGATGCTCGCCGCCCGCCCCGACCCGGACGCCCAGTTCACCTTCGCCCTCGACTGCCTCCTCGCCGGCATGTCGACCCGGCTCAAAGGTGCACGTCATTGCGCTGACCTGGCGCAAAGGCGCACGTAGTACGTGCGCTTTTGCGCCAGGTCAGCGTCAACACGTGCGCTTTTGCGCCAGGTCAGCGTCTACAGGATCGCGCCCGGCACGTACGACGCCGAGGCCGGATCCCCCGCGACGACCTGCTCGACCCGGGCGACGACGGCCTGGGTCTGGGCGACCGCGGCGCCGGTGAACTCGATCGGGTCGGCCACCAGGGCGGCGATCTGCTCGCGCGTCAGGCCGAGGCGGGTGTCCGCGGCGAGCCGGTCGAAGAGGTCGTTCTTGTCGAGACCGGCCCGCATCTCCAGGGCGACGCCGACGGCGTGCTCCTTGATCGCCTCGTGCGCCTCCTCACGGCCGACGCCGTTGCGCACCGCGGCCATCAGCACCTTGGTCGTGGTGAGGAACGGCAGGTACCGGTCGAGCTCGCGCTGGATCACCGCCGGGAAGGCGCCGAACTCGTCGAGCACGGTCAGGAACGTCTGGAACAGCCCGTCGCAGGCGAAGAACGCGTCCGGCAGCGCGACCCGGCGCACCACCGAGCAGGAGACGTCGCCCTCGTTCCACTGGTCACCGGCCAGCTCGCCGACCATGGACAGCTGGCCGCGCAGCACCACGGCGAGGCCGTTGACCCGCTCGCAGGACCGGGTGTTCATCTTGTGCGGCATCGCCGAGGAGCCGACCTGGCCCTCCTTGAAGCCCTCGGTGACCAGCTCGATGCCGGCCATCAGCCGGATCGTGGTGGCCAGGTTCGACGGGGCGGCCACGACCTGCACCAGCGCGGAGACGACGTCGAAGTCGAGCGAGCGCGGGTACACCTGGCCGACGCTGGTCAGGGTCTGCGCGAAGCCGAGGTGCTCCGCCACCCGCCGCTCCAGCTGGTCCAGCTTGTCCGAGGAGCCGTCGAGCAGGTCGAGCATGTCCTGGGAGGTGCCCATCGGGCCCTTGATGCCGCGCAGCGGGTACCTCGCGATCAGCTCGTCGAGCCGGGTCAGCGCGACCAGCAGCTCGTCGGCGACGGTGGCGAACCGCTTGCCCAGCGTGGTCGCCTGCGCGGCGACGTTGTGGGACCGGCCGGCCATCACCAGGGTCTCGTGCTCGGTAGCCAGCCGCGCCAGCCGGGCCAGCGTCGCCACCACGCGCTGGCGGACCAGCCGCAGCGAGGCGAGGATCTGCAGCTGCTCGACGTTCTCGGTGAGGTCGCGCGAGGTCATCCCCTTGTGGATGTGCTCGTGACCCGCGAGCGCCGCGAACTCCTCGATGCGCGCCTTGACGTCGTGCCGGGTGACCCGCTCGCGCGCGGCGATCGAGTCCAGGTCGACCTTCTCCACGACGGCCTCGTAGGCCTCGACGACGCCGTCGGGGACGTCGATGCCGAGGTCCCTCTGCGCCTTGAGCACGGCGATCCAGAGCCGTCGCTCGAGCACGATCTTGTGCTCGGGCGACCAGATCTCGGCGAGGTCGGCCCCGGCGTACCGGGTGGCGAGGACGTTGGGGACACTCATCGGCTTCCTCGCTTCGCATCGGGCGCCGCCGAGTGTCCCCGAGGGCTGTATCGGATTTGCTCGCTCCGCTCGCGGGTCACGATCGAACCTCTCCTGCCGCCTTCGCGGCGATGTCGGTGCGGTACTGGGCACCGTCGAACCTGATCGCGGCGACGCCGTCGTACGCGCGCGCCCGGGCGTCGGCCAGGTCCTCGCCGACCGCGGTGACCGCGAGCACCCGCCCGCCGGCGGTGACCAGGGCGTCGTCGACCAGCGCCGTACCGGCGTGGATCACGTCGCACCCGGCGCTCTCGATGCCGCTGATGACGTCGCCGGAGTGCGAGGACGCGGGGTAGCCGGCACTCGCCATCACCACGGCGACCGCGGCCCCCGGCTTCCAGCGCGGCGGCTCGACCTCGTGCAGCTTCCCGTCCGCGGCGCCCTTGAGCAGGGCGGCCAGCGGCGAGTCGAGCAGCGCGAGCAGCGGCTGCGTCTCCGGGTCGCCGAACCGCGCGTTGAACTCGACGACCTTGACGCCGCGCTTGGTCAGCGCCAGGCCGGCGTAGAGGAGCCCGGAGAAGACGGTGCCGCGGCGGGCGAGCTCGTCGACCGTCGGCTGCAGCACCCGCTCGAGCACCTCGGCGACCAGGCCGGCCGGCGCCCACGGCAGCGGCGTGTAGGCGCCCATGCCGCCGGTGTTCGGGCCCTCGTCGCCGTCGGAGATGCGCTTGAAGTCCTGCGCCGGCTGCAGCGGGTAGACCGTGGAGCCGTCGGTGATCGCGAACAGCGAGACCTCGGGACCGTCGAGGTATTCCTCGATCACCACCCGCTCGCACCCGGCGGCGTGCGCCACGGCCTCGACGCGATCGGAGGTGACCACGACACCCTTGCCCGCCGCGAGCCCGTCGTCCTTCACGACGTACGGCGGGCCGAAGGCGTCCAGCGCGGCCTCGACCTGCTCGGGGGTGGTGCACACGTGCGCCATCGCGGTGGGCACCTCGGCCGCGGCCATCACGTCCTTCGCGAACGCCTTGGAGCCCTCGAGCTGGGCGGCCTCGCCCGACGGACCGAAGCAGGAGATGCCGCGCTCGCGGACCGCATCGGCCACCCCGGCGACCAGCGGCGCCTCCGGGCCGACCACGACCAGGTCGACACCGAGGGACGCCGCCAGCGAGGCGACCGCGGTCGGGTCGAGCGGGTCGACGGCGTGGAGCGTGGCGACCGCCGCGATCCCCGGGTTACCGGGCGCGGCGTGCACCTCGGTGACGGCGGGGTCGCGGGAGAGGGCCAGCGCGAGGGCGTGCTCCCGGCCGCCGGTGCCGATCACGAGGGTCTTCACGTAGGAGAAGGTTAGTCGCCGCGCGGGGCGGCCGGTGACGGCCTGCTCCGCGGTGGAACCGCAAGCCCCCGGGGAATCGACCAACGAACTTTTCGGATCGCTGTCGTTCGCGCTTCCGATCCGCCAGAGTGTCGGAATGAGCCGAGCAACGGGGACGATGCGCAGCTACGGCGGACGCAGTGCTGACGAGCGGATCGCCGAGCGCCGGGAGCGCCTGGTGGCCGCGACCATCGAGGTGCTCGCCGAGAACGGCGAGACCCGGACCACGATGAGCCGCATCTGCACCCAGGCAGGGCTGTCCGAGCGCTACTTCTACGAGAGCTTCGCCGACCTCGACGACGCCCTGCTGACCGCCCTCGACGAGGTCTGCACGGAGATCCTCGGCATCGCCATGCACACCGTCGAGCACACCAGCGGAGACGCCGAAGAGCGCGTGCGTGCGGTCGTTTCGACTGTCGTGGACCTCGTCGTGGCGCAGCCGTCGAAGGCCAAGGTGGCGGTCATCCACGCCAGCGCCAACCCGCGGCTGCGGGCCCGGCGGCACGAGCTCATCGGCCTCTTCGGCGACTTCGTCGGACGCGAGGGATCGGTGATGTTCGGCGAGGACGCCTGGCCGCCGGCACGGGCCCGGCTGCAGGGCATCGCGTCCATCGCGGGGTTCGCCGAGATCGTGGCCGCCTGGCTCAGCGGCGACGTCGACCTGGACCGCGACGGGCTCGTCGAGTTCGGTCAGGACCTGTTCTCCACGCTGCTGCGCCGGCGCTGATGATCTAGACCAGTCCGGGTCCGTGGATCAGGACATCCGGCGGCGGGCGGACTCGCCGTACGCGGCCGCCCGGTAGTGCAGGATCGGGTCGTCGGAGAGGCCGATGCCGGGCACCACGCGGGTCGGGTCGAAGACCACGATCTCGCCGTTGGTCTCTCGCTCCGGGTCGGTGCCGGTGACCTCGATCGTGCCCGCGTCGAACCAGTCCCCCTGCCACACCGACATCGGGTCGTGGGGGTCCTCGCCGGGCCGGGCCCGCTGGACCTCCAGGGTGTACTGCACCGGCCCCGCGGCGAGCCGGGCGACGATCTCCTCCTGCAGCCGGTCCGCGCCGTCGTACGAGCCCTCCGGCGCGGTGCTCGAACGCGGCGTGAACCGGTAGCGGACCCACGTGGAGGAGCCGTCGGCGGCGGTCCACGAGTAGGCGTGCACGGGGTAGTACGTGGCCTCGGCGTAGGAGCGCGGCGGCACGATCGCCTTGCCCTTGACGTTGGCCAGCAGCGCCGGGAACGCGGAGCGGTGCTTGAGCAGGAACAGCGGCAGCGTCACCTGCTTCTTCGACGCCTCCACGAACTCCACGAAGTCGTCCGGGGTGCGCACCGGGAAGCGCGGCGCGGTCTGGCCGAGCAGGTCGGTGGCGGTGCCGTCGGCGAGCCGGAACGAGACCGCCATCCCCCGTACGTCGGGCGCGGTGTCCGGGACCTTCGGGTTGCCCCCGCCGTTGGACCAGCGCACCCGGACCGGCACCGGCTCACCCTGCAGGTGACCGGCCGTGCACAGCGCGGTCGCCGCCGGCGTCGCGGTGAAGGTGCCGGTGTAGAAGTGGCCCTTCGCGTGCAGCGCCCGGTGTCCCGGGTGACGTCCGAAGACGCCGTTGATGCGGTCGATCGCCTGCTCGGGCTCCACCATGGGGGGAGCCTAGATGGTTCAGAGGTCGTTGACGACGATCGTCTGCTCGCGACCCGGACCAACTCCGACGGCCCAGAACGGCGCGCCGGACATCTCCTCGAGCGCCTTCACGTAGACCTGCGCGTTCTTCGGCAGCTCCTCGAACGAGCGGCACCCGGAGATGTCCTCGCCCCAGCCGTCGAAGTACTCGTAGACCGGGGTGGCGTGGTGGAACTCGGTCTGGGTCATCGGCATCTCGTCGTGCCGGACCCCGTCCACCTCGTAGGCGACGCAGACCGGGATGCGCTCCCAGGAGTCGAGCACGTCCAGCTTGGTCAGGAAGAACTCGGTCAGCCCGTTGACGCGGGACGCGTACCGCGCCACCACGGCGTCGTACCAGCCGCAGCGCCGGGTGCGGCCGGTGGAGACGCCGATCTCGCCGCCGATCCGCTGCAGGTTCTGCCCGTCCTCGTCGAAGAGCTCGGTCGGGAACGGGCCCGAGCCGACCCGGGTCGTGTAGGCCTTGATGACACCGATGACCCGGTCGATCCGGGTCGGGCCGATGCCGGCGCCCACGCAGACGCCGCCGGCCACCGGGTTGCTGCTGGTCACGAACGGGTAGGTGCCGTGGTCGACGTCGAGCATCGTCGCCTGGGCACCCTCGAAGAGCACGGTCCTGCCGTCGTCGAGCGCGTCGTTGAGCAGCAGCGAGGTGTCCGCGACCATCGGCCGCAGCCGGTCGACGTACGAGAGCAGCTCCTCGACCACGGCGTCGACCGCGATCGCGCGCCGGTTGTAGACCTTGGCCAGCACCTGGTTCCGTACGTCGAGAGCCGCCTCGACCTTCTCCCGCAGGATGCCCTCGTCGAAGAGGTCGGCCACCCGGATCCCGACGCGGTTCACCTTGTCGCCGTACGCCGGGCCGATGCCGCGCCCGGTGGTGCCGATCTGGTTCTTGCCCAGGAAGCGCTCGGTGACCTTGTCGACGGTCGAGTGGTACGACGCGATCACGTGCGCGTTCGCGCTGACCACCAGCGGAGCGATCTCGACGCCGCGCTCGACCAGCCCGTCCAGCTCGGCGAAGAGCGCCTCCGGCGAGACGACCACGCCGTTGGCGATCACCGAGGTCGCGCCCGGGGTCAGGATGCCGCTGGGCAGCAGGTGGGTGGCGTACTTCTCGCCGTTGACCACGATGGTGTGACCGGCGTTGTGGCCGCCGCTGGTGCGGACCACGAAGTCGATCGGCTGGCTGGTCGCGAGCAGGTCGGTCGCCTTGCCCTTGCCTTCGTCACCCCACTGGGCACCGAGGACCACGATCGCGGGCATGTGCCACCCCTCTCAGAAAAGCCGAAGAGCCCGACGTGCAACAGCACGGGGCTCTTGCGGCCACACGCTACCAGAGACCGGGCCCGTGGCCGCTTCGCTAGGTTGTCGGGCGTGGAACCGCTCCTCGTCGTCGCCCATGCCGGCACGGGCAACGCCGATGCGCTGTCCGTCGCGCTGGACGTCCTCGGCGACCGGGTCTCGGTCGAGGTCGCCGAGACCAGCAACCCCGGCGAGCTCGACGGCGTGCTGCACCGCGCCGGCAGCCGGCCGATCGTGGTCGCCGGCGGCGACGGCAGCCTGCACGCGGTGGTCGCGACCCTGCACCGGCGCAACGACCTGGCCGGCAAGACGCTCGGCCTGCTGCCGCTGGGCACCGGCAACGACTTCGCCCGCACCGTCGGGCTGCCCACCGATCCCGAGGAGGCCGCCCGGGCGCTGCTGGCGGCGCGACCGCGGCCGATGGACCTGGTCGTCGACGAGCTCGGCGAGGTGGTCGTCAACAACGTGCACGCGGGTACCAGCGCGCTGGCCAGCAAGCACGGGGCCGGCCTCAAGAAGCGGCTGGGACCCTTCGGGCTGGGCCTGCTCGGCTACCCGCTCGGCGCCGCCCGGGCCGCGATCGCGCCCGCCTCGCTGCGGCTGCGGGTCGAGGTGGACGGGGTCGTGGTCGCGGACATGGACGACCAGCTGCTCATGGTGGCGATCGGCAACGGTGCCAGCGTGGGCGGCGGCGCCGAGGTCACCCCGGCGGCCGACCCGACCGACGGCCAGGTCGACGTGATGATCTCGTTCGCCACCGCGCCGCTGGCCCGGCTCGGCTACGCGGTCGACGTACTGCGCGGCCGGCACCCCGAGCGCGACGACGTCCGCTACCTGCGCGGCAGCCGGGTCTCGGTCAGCGGCGAGGCGTTCTGGATCAGCGCCGACGGCGAGCTCAGCGGCCCCGAGCGGCGGCGGACCTGGCACGTCGAGCCCGCGGCGTACGCGCTGCTGCTGCCTCAGGACGGTGGTTGAGGAGAGCGCTTCGCGCTCGTCTCGAAACCTCCGGCCTCGGTCCCGCCGTGCACCTCCAGGTCGGCCTCCACCCGCGGGTCGCCCTCGTCGGCGAAGTAGTCGCCGGCCGCGGTGGCGTCGGTCCCGTTGCCCACCTTGCCGAGCCGCAGCAGCAGCGTGCCCACGACCGCGACCAGGACGTTGAGCACGAACGCCGTCAGGGCGATGTAGCCCAGGTCGCCGATGCCCGGGATCTCCGCGAGCGAGCCGCCGAAGTGCTTGCCGGTGGCGGGGTTGATGACCTGGTAGGCCTTGACCGTGCCGTAGACCATGCCGACCGCCCAGCCGGCCAGCAGTGCCCACCGGTGGAACCAGCGGGTGTAGAGGCTGAAGACGATGGCCGGGAACGTCTGCAGGATCCAGACGCCTCCGAGCAGCTGGAAGTTGATCGCGTTCTGCTTGTCCAGGCTGAGCACGAAGGCGAGCGCGAACGCCTTGACCAGCAGGGACATCAGCTTGGAGACCTTTGCCTCCTCGGCCGGGGTGGCGTGCGGCTTGATCCAGGCCCGGTAGATGTTGCGGGTGAACGTGTTCGCCGCCGCGATCGACATGATCGCGGCCGGCACCAGCGCGCCGATCGCCACCGCGGCGAAGGCGACCCCGGAGAACCAGCTCGGGAACGCGTCCTCGAACAGCTGCGGGATCACCAGCTGCGGGTTGGGCTTGCCGTCCAGCCCGATCGGCTTGGTACCGGCCGCGATCGCCACCCACCCCAGGAGCGCCAGCAGGCCGAGCAAGAACGAGTACGCCGGCAGGATCGCCGCGTTGCGCCGGATGGTGTTGCGCGAGCGCGAGGACAGCGAGGCGGTGATGGAGTGCGGGTACATGAACAGCGCCATCGCCGAGCCGAGGGCGAGCGTGGCGTAGGCCCAGAACTGGCCGCTGGGCGGGATGAACACACCCGTCGGCTTGCCGGTGACGTCGCTGGTGCTGGCCATCTTGTCCTGCGCGGCACCGAAGATGTGCTCCCAGCCGCCGAACTTGTGGGGCAGGTAGATGACCGCGACGATGATGACCAGGTAGATCAGCGCGTCCTTGACGAAGGCGATCACCGCCGGCGCCCGCAGGCCCGAGGTGTAGGTGTACGCCGCGAGCAGCACGAACGCGATGAACAGCGGCGCGTCCTTGGCGAACCAGTTGTCGCCGCTGCCGAGCCCGGCGACCTCGAGCACCGCCTGGATGCCGACCAGCTGCAGGGCGATGTAGGGCATCGTCGCGACGAAGCCGGTCACCGCGACCGCCAGGGACAGCCCGCGGTCGCCGTACCGGCCCTGGACGAAGTCCGCGGCGGTGACGTAGCCGTGCCGGTGGCTGACCGACCAGAGCCGGGCCATGAAGACGAAGACGATCGGGTAGAGCACGATCGTGTACGGCACCGCGAAGAAGCCGGCGACCGCGCCGGTGGCGAACATCGCCGCGGGCACCGCGACGAACGTGTACGCCGTGTAGAGGTCGCCACCGAGCAGGAACCAGGTGATCCAGGTACCGAACTTCCGGCCGCCCAGGCCCCACTCGTCGAGCGACTCCAGGCTCTCGGCCCGCTTGAACCGGGTCGCCCAGAAGCCGAGCACGGTGACGACCACGAACAGCACGACCAGCACGGTGAGCGCGACGCCGTTGACCCCGGCGTCCGCCGTCTGCGCCACCAGCAGCGGGGCGCTCATGACCGGAACCCCGGCATCGGGTTCAGGGTGTCGCCGTCACCGACGGGCTCGTTGGGCGGCACGTCCTCGTGCCGGTGCCGGCCGCGATGGGGCCGGGCGGCCAGCACCAGCCGGTGCGCGAGGTAGGTCAGTCCCGAGCAGAGGAACACCCAGAGGAACTGGTACCAGAAGAAGAACGGGACGCCGCCGAGACGCGGCGTCTCCTTCGCGTAGCTGTCCACCCACAGGAGCGCGACGAGCGGGATCAGCAGGCAGACGCCGGCCGCGACCAGGAGTGGCTTGTTCGTGGGCGGGACGCCAGGTTGGTGACTCATGCCCAGCCCGTACCCGGGTATGACACTGGTCACACCCGGGGGCTACCCGAGCGTCAGATCAACGCGTCGTACGCCTCCGGGCTGGAGTCGCGCAGGAAATCGCGGCAGCGCTCCTCCTCGGCGGTCTCGCCGATCCTCCCCGCCGCCAGGGCGAGGGCCGCGAGCGCGCGCAGGAAACCGCGGTTCGGGACGTGGTCCCACGGGACCGGCCCGTGGCCCTTCCACCCGTTGCGGCGCAGCAGGTCGAGGCTGCGGTGGTAGCCCACGCGCGCGAACGCATAGGCGACCACGTCGTCCTCGCCGGCCGCCAGGGCACCCTCGGCCAGGGTGGCCCAGGCCAGCGGCGACTCGGGGTGGGCGGTGACGACCGCGCGGGGGTCAGCGCCGCCGAGGAGGTCCGGCGCTGCCGGATCCTCCGGGAGACGGGTCGGCGGCGGTCCGGCCATCAGGTCCTGGACGGGCTTGTCAGAAGCGGGCATGAACTAATTGTCCCAGGGCGGGTGTTGAGTGGCTTCGTGACCCACACGACCTCGGCGAACCACGCCCCCGACACCGAGAAGGACCCGTGGCCGGCGCTGATCGCGCTGTGCATCGGCTTCTTCATGATCCTGCTGGACACCACCATCGTCACCGTGGCGACGCCCGCGATCATCGAGGACCTCGACGCCGAGGTGAACGCGGTGGTCTGGGTGACCAGCGCCTACCTGCTCGCGTACGCCGTGCCGGTGCTCATCACCGGGCGGCTCGGCGACCGGTTCGGCCCGAAGAACCTCTACCTGGTCGGCCTGACGATCTTCACCGCCGCGTCGCTGTGGTGCGGCCTGACCACGAGCGTCGAGGGGCTGATCGTCGCCCGGGTGGTCCAGGGCGTGGGCGCCTCGATGATGACGCCGCAGACGATGGCGATCATCACCCGCGTCTTCCCGGTCGCCCGCCGTGGTCGGGCGATGGCGCTGTGGGGCGCGACCGCCGGCGTGGCCACCCTGGTCGGCCCGGTCCTCGGCGGCGTCCTGGTCGACTCGCTCGGCTGGGAGTGGATCTTCTTCATCAACGTGCCCGTCGGCCTGGTCGCCTTCGGGCTGGCCCTCTGGCTGGTGCCCCGGCTGGAGACGCACGCGCACAAGTTCGACTGGCTCGGCGTGGTGCTCAGCGGGCTCGGCATGTTCGCGCTGGTCTTCGGCATCCAGGAGGGCCACCAGTACGACTGGTCCACCATCACCGGCCAGATCACCGTGTGGCGGCTGATCGGCGCGGGCGTCGTGGTGCTCGCCCTCTTCGTGTACTGGCAGGCGCGCAACAGCAACGAGCCGCTGATGCCGCTGCGGGTCTTCCGCGACCGCAACTTCTCCATCTCCGGGCTCGCCATCGCCGCGGTCAGCTTCGGCTTCACCGCGATGGGCTTCCCGCTCATGCTCTGGGCCCAGGTGGTCCGCGGCTACTCGCCCACCGAGTCCGGCCTGCTGCTGGTCCCGATGGCGGTGATGTCGATCGTGCTGGCGCCCACGGTCGGCAAGCTGTCGGACCGGCTGCACCCGCGGCTGCTGACCGCGTTCGGGTTCGGGATCCTCATCGGCGCGATACTGCTCGCCGCGCTGATCCTGGGCGCGGACACCCCACTGTGGGAGGTGCTGGTCGCGATGGCGCTGATCGGCGTCGGCAGCTCGTTCCTGTGGGCGGTGCTCGCCGCGACCGCGACCCGCAACCTGCCGCCGCAGCTGGCCGGTGCCGGCTCGGGGGTCTACAACGCGGTGCGCCAGGTCGGCGCGGTGCTCGGCTCGGCCGGCATCGCGGTGCTCATCGACGACCGGCTGGCCTCCCAGGGCCTGAGCGCGGCCGGGGGCGAGGGCGTGCCGGCGGGCCACCTGCCCGCGGCGGTCGCCGACTCCTTCAGCACGGCGATGTCGCAGTCGCTGCTGCTGGTGCCGGCGGTGCTGCTGCTCGGCTTCCTGGCGGTGCTGCTCTTCGAGCGACCACGGCACTTCGCCGCTCCGGCCGCTCCGGCCACCCCGCCCTCCACGGCGGAGCCGGCGCACGCGCTCGACTGATTCGGGCGGATCGGACACTTCTTCGATTCGCCCGCGCGAGGAGCGGTGAGCGTGCCACTCTCCGCGCGTGGAGTACCGACCGGAGCTGGACGGCATCCGCGCGTTCGCGGTGCTGGCGGTGGTGGCGTTCCACGCCGGGTTGAAGCCCGCCACGGGCGGCTGGCTGGGCGTGGACATCTTCTTCGTGCTCTCGGGCTACCTCATCACGCTGATCCTGCTGCGTGAGCAGGACCGGACCGGGGCGGTCAGCCTGCGCGACTTCTGGGTCCGGCGGCTGCTGCGGCTCTACCCGGCGCTGCTGCTGACCCTGGTGCTCGGGGTCTTCTTCGCCACGACTCTCGGCGACGACGGCACCTTCCCCGGCTACCTCCGTACGGCGGCAGCGGCCGGCTTCTACGTGGAGAACTTCGTCTGGGGCCTGGGCGGTACCGAGCTCGGCAGCCTGGGGCACACCTGGAGCCTCGCCGTCGAGATGCAGTTCTACCTGGTCTGGCCGCTGGTGCTGATCTGGATGCTGCGGCGCAAGCTGCCGCTGGCGCCGTGGGTCCTCGGCGGCATCGTGGTCTCCTACGGGCTCTACGTGCTGCAGTCGGCTCCCGGTGACGACCACTTCCCGGCGGCCTACTACCTGCCCTGGACCCGTGCGTTCGAGCTGTTGCTGGGCGCCCTGGCGGCGGTGCTGCTCACCACCCGCGCCGCCTCGAAGCGAAGCGCCGAGGGACCGGCCCGGCACTGGGTCGGCTGGGTGATCGGGCTGGCCTTCGGGGTGGTCCTGTTCGCGGCCTGGACCGACTCGATCTTCGTCCGCCAGCGGGCGATCCTCTGGGAGTCCCCCGCGGCCGCGCTGCTGACCGTCGCGCTCCTGGTGCACCTGAACCGGGTCCGCGCCGGCGGCGTCGGGGCCCTGCTGGCCTGGCGGCCGCTGGTCTGGCTCGGCTCGGTCTCCTATGGCGTCTACCTGTTCCACTACCCGGTGATCATGGTGCTCAAGGACCGGGCGGACATCACCGAGGCCAAGGTGATGTTCCTGGTCGCGCTGCCGCTCACGCTGGTCATCGCGGCGCTCTCCTCCCGGTACGTCGAACGGCCCGCGCTGCGCCTCAAGGGTCGCCTCACGGGCCGTCCGGTGCTGCCGGTACCTCCGGTGGTGCCGCCGGTCGCGCCGGAACCGCCGGAGCCCCAGCCGATCATCTAGCCGATCGTCTGGCCGTTCGATCGCAGGTTCTCGCAGGCCTCCACGACGCGAGCGGCCATGCCGGCCTCGGCCGCCTTGCCCCACGAGCGCGGGTCGTAGCTCTTCTTGTCGCCGACCTCGCCGTCGACCTTGAGGACGCCGTCGTACTTGGTGAACATGTGGGTCGCCACCGGGCGGGTGAACGCGTACTGGGTGTCGGTGTCGACGTTCATCTTCACCACCCCGTAGTCGACCGCGGCGGCGATCTCCTCGGCCGAGGAGCCCGAGCCGCCGTGGAAGACCAGGTTGAACGGCTTGCTGCCCTCGGGCAGGCCGAGCTTGGCGACGACCGCCTCCTGGGCTGCCTTGAGGATCTCCGGGCGCAGCTTGACGTTGCCGGGCTTGTAGACGCCGTGCACGTTGCCGAAGGTCAGCGCCGTCAGGTAGCGGCCGTTCTCGCCGGTGCCGAGCGCCTCGACGGTGGCGAGCGCGTCCTCGGGGGTGGTGTACAGCTTCTCGTCGATGGCGCCGACGATGCCGTCCTCCTCGCCACCGACGACGCCGACCTCGATCTCCAGCACGATGTGCGCCGCGGCGCAGGCGGCCAGCAGCTCCTCGGCGATCTGGAGGTTCTCGTCCAGCGGCACCGCGGAGCCGTCCCACATGTGCGACTGGAAGAGGGGCGCCTCACCGCGGGCGACCCGCTCCTGGCTGATCGCGACGAGCGGCCGGACGAAGCCGTCGAGCTTGTCCTTCGGGCAGTGGTCGGTGTGCAGCGCGATGTTGACCGGGTAGCTCTTGGCGACCTCGGCCGCGTACGCCGCGAAGGCGACCGAGCCGGTCACCATGTCCTTCACGTTCGGGCCCGACAGGTACTCGGCACCGCCGGTGGAGATCTGGATGATCCCGTCGCTGCCCGCGTCGGCGAAGCCCTGCAGCGCGGCGTTGAGCGTCTGCGAGGAGGAGACGTTGATGGCCGGGAAGGCGAAGGACCTCGCCTTCGCCGCGTCCAGCATCTCGGCGTACTTCTCGGGGGTGGCGATGGGCATGGAGAACTCCTCGGGAAACGATCCGGATGTACCCCACCCTAGTGGAGGTGCTGACTACGGTCGGCACATGCTCTCCGTGAATCCGCAGGCCCGCGCCATCGCCGCCTTCGCGCTCGCCTTCGCCCTGGTCACCGGCAACCTCGGCCAGCTCGCGGCGACGCCGGTGGCGCTGCTCGACGGGCTGTTCGGCGTCACCCCGAAGACCTCGCACGTGCTGGCGAACCTGGTCCTCGCGCTCCTCGGCGTGCTGGTCCTCGCGCTCGCCGCGATCGGGTCGTGATCGCCGTCGTGGCGATCCTGGCTGTCGTCACGAACGGGGCGTTCGGCTACCACGTGTTCGAGGCCGTCGGCTGACCCGAGCTTGGCGGTGCGCTATACCTAGAACTACTATGCATCAGAGATCTAGGGAAGGACGGCGCGCATGCGCATCGCCAAGGACCTGGTCGCCGCCTCGACCACCCCGCTCGTGCTGGGCATCCTCGCCGAGGGCGAGAGCTACGGGTACGCGATCCTCAAGCACGTCGCCGAGCTCTCCGGCGGTCGCCTGGAGTGGACCGACGGGCTGCTCTACCCCCTGCTGCACCGGCTCGAGCGGCTCGGTCACGTCGAGTCGGTCTGGCGCCAGCCCGACGGCGGCCGGCGCCGCAAGTACTACCGGATCACCTCGTCCGGGATGGCCGAGCTGACCGAGCAGCGCAGGCAGTGGGCCGCCGTCGTCGCCGCGCTGGAGAACGTCTGGACCTCGCTCGGTGCGCAGCCGGCGTGGGAGGGCGCATGAGCGACGTCGAGACCCAGATCGCGGCGTGGCGCGCGTACGCCGAGAAGCGCCGTGAGATCGGGACGACCGACACCGACGAGCTCGAGGACCACCTGCGCGACCGGATCGACGAGCTGGTCGCCACCGGGCTCGCACCCGACGAGGCCTTCCTGGTCGCGGTCAAGCGGATGGGCAGCCTGGACGCGCTCACCCGCGAGTTCGCCCGGGAGCACTCCGACCGGCTCTGGAAGCAGCTGGTCCTCGTCGACGCCGACGGCGAGAAGGACCGCGACCTGGCCGTCGTGCTCGGCTTCGCGGCCCTCGGCGCGGTCCTGGTCAAGGCGCCGGCACTGGTCGGCGTCGGGTACGACGACAGCGGCGACCTCGCCTTCTTCGCCCGCAACGTGGCGGTCCTCGTGCTCGCTCCGCTGGCGGCGTACCTGTGCTGGTCGCGGGACGCGAGCACGCGGGTCTGCGCCGCGGTCGCCGGGCTCTTCGGGCTGGGGGTGGTCGCCGCGAACGCCTACCCCTTCGACCCCGACGCGCAGGTCACCGTGCTCACCGCGATCCACCTGCCGATCGCGCTCTGGCTGGCCACCGGCGTCGCGTACGTCGGCGGCGACTGGCGCGACGCCCGCGCGCGGATGGACTTCATCAGGTTCACCGGCGAGTGGGTCGTCTACATGGCTCTGCTCGCCCTCGGCGGTGGCGTGCTGTCCGCACTCGTGCTCGGCACCTTCGACACCATCGGCTACCAGGCGGACGAGTTCGTCGGCGAGTGGCTGATCCCCTGCGGCGCCGCCGGTGCCGTCGTGGTCGCGGCCTGGATGGTCGAGGCCAAGAAGAGCGTCGTGGAGAACATGGCCCCGGTGCTCGGCGCCGTCTTCGCGCCGCTGTTCGCGCTCGCCCTCGGCGCGCTGGTGACCGGCATCGTCCTGGCCGGCGGCCTCGACGTCGAGCGGGACACCCTGATCCTCTTCGACCTGCTGCTGGTGGTCGTGCTCGGCCTGCTCGTCTACGGGATCTCGGCGTACGGGCCCGGGCGGGAGTGGTCCGACCTGCTGCGTCTGGTGCTGGTCGCGGTGACCCTGCTCGTGGACGTGATCGTGCTGATCGCACTCGCCGGGCGGATCGGGGACTACGGGTTCAGCGCCAACCGGACCGCCGCCCTGGGCGAGAACCTGGTCCTCCTCGCGAACCTCGGCTGGTCGGCCCTGCTGCTCCTGCGCCTGGTCCGCGGCACCGCTCCGGTGACCCGGCTCGAGCGCTGGCAGACGTCGTACCTGACGGTCTACGCCGCCTGGGCGTGGGTGGTCGTGCTCGCCTTCCCGCTGCTGTTCGGCAACGACTAGCCCCGCCAGGCGTCCTCGCCGGACAGGTCGGCGTAGGCGCGTATCCACGAGTGCATCGCGATCGCCGCTGCCGCCGAGGCGTTGATCGAGCGGGTGGAGCCGAACTGCGCGATCGAGAAGGTCCCGTCCACCACCGCGCGGGCGCCGTCGGAGAGTCCCGGCCCCTCCTGCCCGAACAGGAAGCAGACCCGGCGCGGCATCGTCATCGTCTCCAGGTGCGCCGAGCCGGGCAGGTTGTCGATGCCGAGCAGCCGGACGGGCTCGGCCAACGAGTGCAGGTAGGCCGCCAGCTCCTCGGCGGTGGCGTGGTGCCGGACGTGCTGGTAGCGGTCGGTGACCATCGCGCCGCGGCGGTTCCAGCGCCGGTTGCCGACGATGTGCACCTCGGCGGCCAGGAACGCGTTCGCGCTCCGCACGATGGTGCCGATGTTGAAGTCGTGCTGCCAGTTCTCGATGGCCACGTGGAAGTCGTGCCGCCGGGTGTCCAGGTCGGCCACGATCGCCTCGACGGTCCAGTACCGGTAGCGGTCGACGACGTTGCGCCGGTCGCCCTCGGCCAGCAGCGTCCCGTCGTACCGGGGATCGTCGGGCCACGGCCCCTGCCACGGCCCCACGCCGACCTCCTCCGGTCCGTGCGGCATCGGGTCGTACGGAGATCTCGATCCGTCCTCCACGCGCTCACCCTACGAACAAAGGGATCACGGTCGTGAAACGACAGGTGGGGTTCAGGTTCCGCCGGTTACGCTCACCGCGTGATCCTCGAGGTGGCGCAGCTGGCCGGTATCAGCTGGATGGACCCGAACTGGTGGCTCGACCAGTTCGGTCAGGAGTTCTTCTGGATCAGCGTCGCCATCATCTTCGTCGAGTGCGGTCTGTTCTTCCCGTTCCTCCCGGGCGACACGCTGCTGTTCGCGATGGGCCTGTTCATCGCCACCGGCCGGATCGAGGTCATCCCCGGGAACAAGGCCGTCGACGTCATCGTCGCGATGCTGATCCTGGGGGTCGGCGCGTTCCTCGGGAACGTCACCGGCTACGAGATCGGCCGCAAGATCGGGCCACCACTCGCCCAGCGCAACGGGCGCATCCTCAAGAAGAAGTACTTCGACCAGACCGCCGCTTTCTTCGACAAGCACGGCAACAAGGCGCTCGTCATCGGTCGTTTCGTCCCGTTCGTGCGCACCTACGTGACCGTCGTCGCGGGCATCGCCCGGATGGACCGGCGGCGGTTCTCGCTGTGGAGCGCGGTCGGCGCGGCGCTGTGGGTGCTCAGCATCACCATGGCCGGCTACGTGCTCGGCAAGAAGTGGCCGGGCCTGGGCTCCAACATCGACAAGGCCATCCTGGTGATCCTGGGTGTCACGGTGATCCCGCTGGCCTACGAGTACCTCAAGCGCCGCCGGCACCGCGCGGCCGCGGCCCGCAAGCGCAACGGCGAGACGCCACTCTCAGATGTCGAGGTCTGAGATCCCCACCGCGTAGCGGTACTCCAGGCCCTCGGCCTCGACGGCCTGCTTGGCACCGGTGTCCCGGTCCACGATCACGGCCACCCCGACGACCTCGGCGCCGGCCTCGCGCAGCGCCTTGACCGCCTCGAGCACCGAGCCGCCCGTCGTCGAGGTGTCCTCGACCGCGAGCACCCGGCGACCGGCCACGTCCGGGCCCTCGATCAGCTTCTGCAGGCCGTGCACCTTCTGCGCCTTGCGGATCACGAACGCGTCCAGCCGGCGCCCGGCCGCGGCCGCCTGGTGCATCATCGCGCTCGCCACCGGGTCCGCTCCCAGGGTCAGGCCGCCGACGGCGTCGTACGACCAGTCCTCGGTGAGCGCGAGCATCTCGCGGCCGATCGCCGGCGCCGCCTCGGCGTCCAGCGTCACCCGGCGCATGTCCACGTAGTAGTCGGCCTCGCGCCCCGAGGAGAGCGTGACCCGGCCACGCACGATCGCCTTGCTGTTGACCTGGTCGAGGAGCACGTCGCGGTCCGTCATGCGGCTGAGATTAGCGGTCAGCCGGCGGGCTTCTTCGGGACGGTCTTGGACTGCACGGTCTTGAGGTGGCCGAAGGCGATCATCCGGTTGTCGGTGTGGAAGATCTCCGAGCAGGTGGTCAGCGTGATGAGCCGCTGCCCCTTGGCCTGCTTGGGCTCCGGCTCGCCCGCGTCGGGGTTGTGCGGGACCGGGTCGAGCACCCAGGTCTCGGTGAACGGGATCACCAGCTTGTTGGGGTCGGTGTCGAGCACGTAGATGAACCGCGTCGTCCTGGTCTCGACGATCACCTCGTCGCCGGGCCGCAGGTCGGGCAGGTGCCGCAGCGGCTCGCCGTGGGTGACCCGGTGCGCGGCCAGGGCGTAGTTGCCGATCTCGCCGGGCTTGGCGGCCCCGCCTCCGGGCAGGCCCAGCGCGAAGTGGCCGTAGCCCTTGGAGAGGATGTCGCCCGAGATGGTCCCGTCGGCGGCGCCCTCGAGCACCGGGACGACGTACTTCTTGCCGAACTTCGGGATCCGGATCAGCGCGGAGGCCTTGCCCTCGGGGCAGAACTTGTCGCAGCCCTGGCCGGCGGCCCAGTCCTCCTGCAGCTGGTGGGTGATCGCGCGCTGGTGCCGCTTGGAGACCCAGTTGGTCCCCCACAGCTGCCAGGCGACGTACCCGAGCAGCGCGAGGCCGGCCAGGATCATCCCGATGCCGACCCAGTAGGTGATCCGCCGGGCGGTGCTGCGCGGCGGGCGGGGCTCCCGGCGGCGGGGCGCCAGGGCGGTCTGCTGGCCGGAGCTCTCCCCCATGGGCTCGTGGTCACTCACGCGGACATTGTGAACCACGCGCGCTCGCCGCGGGGGATTCGCCGCCGACTCTTGGCCTAACCTCAGGCGCATGGCTGCTCACGCGCACCGCCTCGACGGCATCGGCAGCACGATCTTCGCGGAGATGTCCGCGCTCGCCGCCCGCACCGGCGCGGTGAACCTGGGACAGGGATTCCCGGACACCGACGGGCCTCCGGCGATGCTCGAGGCGGCGGTGGCGGCGCTGCGCGGCGGGCGCAACCAGTACCCGCCCGGGCACGGCACGCCCGAGCTCGTCGACGCCGTGGTCGCCCACCAGCGCCGGCACTACGGACTCGAGCTGGACCGGTCGCAGGTGGTCGCCACCACCGGTGCCACCGAGGCCATCGCCGGGGCGCTGCTCGGGCTGGTGGACCCGGGCGACGAGGTCGTGGTGCTCGAGCCGTACTACGACTCGTACGTCGCGATGATCCAGATCGCGGGCGGCGTACGACGTCCGGTGACCCTGCGCGCCCCGGACTTCCGGCTCGACCTGGACGAGCTCGCCGCCGCGATCACCGAGCGGACCCGGCTGATCCTGCTGAACACCCCGCACAACCCGACCGGCGCGGTGCTGACCCGCGCCGAGCTCGAGGGAGTCGCGGCGCTGGCGATGGAGCACGACCTGGTGGTGGTCGCCGACGAGGTCTACGAGCACCTCACCTTCGGAGTCGAGCACGTGCCGCTGGCCACGCTGCCCGGGATGTTCGAGCGCACGGTGACGATCTCGAGCGCGGGCAAGAGCTTCTCGGTGACCGGCTGGAAGATCGGCTGGGCGAGCGGGCCGGCGGAGCTGGTGGCCGCGGTCGAGGGCGCGAAGAACTGGCTGAGCTTCGCCTCCGGGGCGCCGCTGCAGCCGGCGGTCGCGCTCGCGCTGAACGAGCACGACGAGTTCCACGAGCGGCTCGCCGCCGACCTGCGGGCCCAGCGCGACCTGCTCTGCTCCGGGCTGGCCGAGCTCGGGATGACCGTGTACCGCCCGGACGGCACCTACTTCGCCACCACCGACGTCTCCGCCTTCGGGTACGACGACGGGCGCGCGTTCTGCCTGGCGCTGCCGGAGCGTGCCGGCGTGGTCGCGATCCCCTCGCAGGTCTTCTACGACGACACCGAGGAGGGCCGGCACCTGGTTCGGTGGGCGTTCTGCAAGCGGCCTCAGGTCATCGAGGAGGGACTCGCCCGGCTGGCGGCGGTCCCGCTGGAGGCGTAGCCCGGTACCAGGCCCGGATCTCGCGGTTGAGCAGCAGCCCGAGGCAGAGCGCGGTGGCGACCAGGTGGGCCACCGAGCGCGGCATCGCGAACATCGAGAAGAGCGCGGCGAATCCCGTCGAGACGAGCAGCAGGACCCAGGCCCACGTCTGCCGGCGCCACGCGAACACCGCCAGCACCGCCGCGACCGCGCACCACAGCGCCATCACCACCGCCAGCCCGACCGCGGTCGGCACGATCAGGCTCTCGTCCATCGACGCCTTCCACGCCTCGCTGCTGGTGACCTCGTCGACCAGGGCGTCCTGGTGGAGGAGGAGCACGACGATCGAGGCGAGCGCGGCGACGCCGGTCACGGCGGTGAAGACCCAGGTGGTCCAGCACGCGATCCGGACCCGGGCCGGGATCGCGGCCGCCTCGGTCCTGACCGAAGCCGGGAGTGCCCAGGTCGCGGGCGGAGGCGGGGCCAGCATCGGGTGCACCGGAGGGTGCTGCGGCGGCGGGAAGTCGGCACCGCTCACGCGGCCGAACGCCCGGGTGGGCGCTGGCTGGCTCGCCGGCGGGGCGGACAGGTCCGGGCGCGGGGCGGCCGGATCGCTGTGCCGCGGGGGCTCGGGAGGTCGCTGCTGCCGGCGTGGTGCCGTCGCGCGGACGGGCCTGCCCGCGAACCAGTCGCGCGCCGGAGCGGTCCACAGCATCGCCGCGCCCGCGCCGACGACCAGGCCCGGCAGCGAGCCGGCCACCGGTGAGGTGAGCACGATCGGCACGGCCGCGACGGTCACGCCGATCCGGGCCGCCTTGTCGCGCCGGAGCACGTAGACGCCGAGGATCGCGGAGGCGACCGCGGCCACCCCGGTGACGTAGAGCGACCAGCGGACCACCTCGACCATGTCGTCCACGTCGAGCCCGAGGCCCTTGCCCGAGCCGGTGGTCAGAAACCGGTCCAGCTCGTCGCGCAGGTCCAGGCTGTGCAGCCGGGACATCGTCTGCCAGACGGCGAGCACCACCACCGCGGAGGCGACCGCGACCGTCCAGCCGGCCACCGTGACCTGGCTGGGGCGCGCGCTCGCGTCGTTCCGGCTCATGCCCGCTATTCAACCAACCGTCGTGAAAGTACGCGTATTTGCGCTGACCTGGCGCAAAGGTGCGAGTACACGTGCACCTCTGCGCCAGGTCAGCGTGAACACAGGTACCTTTGCGCCGGGTCAGCGTCTTAGTCGGTCACCCGGAGCGCGAGTCCCCCGGTCGAGCCGGTTCCCTCGTCCGGGCCGGGCTCGGTGTCGACGACGACGTGCTGGCCGTCGAGGACCTGGCCGGCGATGAGCATCCGGGCCAGCGGGTCACCGATCGCCGTCTGCACCAGCCGGCGCAGCGGCCGGGCGCCGTACGACGGGTCGTAACCGTTCTCGGTCAGCCAGGTGCGCGCGTTCTCGGTGACGGTCACCGTGATCCGCCGCGGAGCCAGCCGCTGGTCGAACGCCTTGAGCTGCAGGTCCACGATGTGCGCGAGCTCGTCCTTGCCGAGCGCGTCGAACATGACCACCTCGTCGAGACGGTTGAGGAACTCCGGCTTGAACGCCTGCCGCACCACGCCCATCACCTGCTCGCGCAGGGCCTCGGCGCCCAGCGTCGGGTCGACCAGGCTGTGCTCGATCAAGAGCTGCGAGCCCAGGTTGCTGGTCAGGATCAGCAGCGTGTTGCGGAAGTCGACCGTGCGGCCCTGCCCGTCGGTGAGCCGGCCGTCGTCGAGCACCTGCAGCAGGATGTCGAAGACCTCCGGGTGTGCCTTCTCGACCTCGTCGAGCAGCACCACCGAGTACGGGCGTCGCCGTACCGCCTCGGTCAGCTGGCCGCCCTCGTCGTAGCCGACGTAGCCCGGAGGGGCGCCGACCAGCCGCGAGACCGAGTGCTTCTCGGAGTACTCGCTCATGTCGATGCGCACGATCGCGCGCTCGTCGTCGAAGAGGAACTCTGCCAGCGCCTTCGCCAGCTCGGTCTTGCCGACGCCGGTCGGGCCCAGGAACAGGAACGAGCCCGTCGGCCTGTTGGGGTCGCTGATCCCGGCACGCGAACGACGTACGGCATCGGAGACGGCGGACACCGCGGACCGCTGCCCGATCAGCCGCTCGCCGAGGATGTCCTCCATCCGGAGCAGCTTCGAGGTCTCGCCCTCGAGCAGTCGCCCGGTCGGGATGCCGGTCCACGCCTCGACCACCTCGGCGATCTCGGCCGGTCCGACCTCCTCGGCGACCATCGGGTCCTCGATCGCCTCGCCGGACTCCGAGGCCTCGATCTGCTTCTCCAGCGCGGGGATGCGGCCGTAGAGGATCTCGGAAGCCGCGGCCAGGTCGCCGTCGCGCTGCAGCCGCTCGGCCTCGACGCGGAGCGCGTCGATCTGCTTGCGCACCTCACCCGAGCCCTCCAGCGCCTGCTTCTCCCGCTCCCAGCGGGCCTCCAGCCCGCGCAGCTCCTCCTCGGCGTCGGCGAGGTCCACGCGCAGCTTCTCCAGCCGGTCCTTGGACGCCTCGTCGGTCTCGCGCTCCAGCGCGAGCTGCTCCATCTTCAGCCGGTCGACCGTACGACGGAGCTCGTCGATCTCGACGGGCGAGGACTCGATCTCCATGCGCAGCCGGGACGCGGCCTCGTCGACCAGGTCGATCGCCTTGTCCGGCAGCTGCCGGCCGGGGATGTACCGGTCCGAGAGCATCGCCGCCGCGACCAGCGCCTGGTCGGTGATCTTCACGCCGTGGTGGGCCTGGTACTTCTCCTGCAGCCCGCGCAGGATCGCGACGGTGTCCTCGACGCTCGGCTCGCCGACGAAGACCTGCTGGAACCGGCGCTCCAGGGCCGGGTCCTTCTCGATCCTCTCGCGGTACTCGTCCAGCGTGGTTGCGCCGATCAGCCGCAGCTCGCCACGAGCCAGCATCGGCTTGAGCATGTTGCCGGCGTCCATCGCGGAGTCGCCGCCGGCACCCGCGCCGACGACCGTGTGCAGCTCGTCGATGAAGGTGATGACCTGGCCCTCGGAGCTCTGGATCTCCTCGAGCACGGCCTTGAGCCGCTCCTCGAACTCGCCGCGGTACTTGGCGCCCGCGACCATCGCGGCCAGGTCCAGGCTCAGCAGCCGGCGGCCCTTGAGCGAGTCCGGTACGTCGCCGTCGACGATCCGCTGGGCCAGTCCCTCGACGACCGCGGTCTTGCCGACACCGGGCTCGCCGATGAGCACCGGGTTGTTCTTGGTGCGCCGCGAGAGCACCTGGACGACCCGGCGGATCTCGGCGTCGCGGCCGATCACCGGGTCGAGCTTGCCCTCCTCCGCGCGCGCGGTCAGGTCGACCGCGTACTTCTCCAGCGCCTCGTACGACGCCTCCGCGTCCTGGCTGGTCACCCGGCGGTTGCCGCGCACGGCCGCGATGGCCTCGCGCAGACCGCTCTCGGTGACACCTGCCGCGGTCAAGGCGTCCTTGACCGGGCTGTCCACGATCGCCAGCGCGAGCAGCAGGTGCTCGGTGGCGACGAACTCGTCCTTCATCTCGGTCGCGAGCTCGAGGGCCTTGGCGAGCACGCGGGTCAGCGCCGGCGAGGTGCTCGGGGTGGCCACGGTCGCGCCGCTGGCCTTGGGCAGCCGGACGGCCGCCTCGTCGATCGCACCGCGCAGCGCGACCGTGTCCGCGCCGGCCTTCTCCAGGAGCGACGGGGTGATCCCGCCGTCCTGCCGCAGCAGCGCGAACGCCAGGTGCACCGGCTCGACCTGCGCGTTGCCCGCGCTGACAGCCGCGGTATGGGCAGCGTTGATGACCTCGACGCTGCGCGAGGTGAACTTCGATCCGTCCATCCGTCTCCCCCTGGGGTCTCTACGTCATCGTGGCGGACCCGGGCGGATCCGTCACTTGTCCAACGCCTGCAAAGTTGAGTGCATTCCACTCAACTCTGTGTTTTCGTCCGGGCCGTCTCGGCGACCGGTAGCATGCGCACGGAGGTGTCGGGGGTGACGGATCAGGTGACGCGCTACGGGCTGCCCGGAGCGGCGATGGCGCGCCTGCGGGAGCAGGCCCGGCGGTTGCGCGGGGACCACGAGTTCGTGGTCACGTTCTACGACGTGCTGTTCACTCTCCGGCCCGAGCTGCGGCCGATGTTCCCCGAGGACCTCGGCGCCCAGCGGGCCCGCTTCGGCGACGAGTTCGGCACCCTGGTCCAGGCGCTCGGCGATCCCGAAGGCTTCGAGCAGCGTGGCCGCGCACTGGGCCGCCGGCACCTGGAGTACGGCGTGGGCGCCGAGCACTACGCGAAAGTCCGCGACGTGCTGGTGATCGCGATCGCCGCGCACCTGGGCGAGGAGTGCACCGCCGAGGACCGGGAGGCCTGGTCGACGGCGTACGACCTGATCGCCGTGGTGATGCAGAAGGGCGCCGTCGACTAGCGATCAGGCGGACGCCGTACGACGGGCAGGGATCGCCAGGGCCAGCAGCAGTGCCAGCGCGCACGCGCCCAGCGAGATCAGCAGCGCCACCGTGAAGCCGTGGTCCGAGGGGAGCACGTGGTCCCCGAGCGGCATCGTCAGGTGCGCCAGCACGGCACCGACGACCGCCGAGGAGAACGAGGTGCCCAGCGAGCGCATCAGCGCGTTGAGCCCGTTCGCGGCCGCGGTCTCGGTGACCGGCACCGCGCCCATGATGAGCGCGGGCATGGCGGCGTACGCGATGCCGATGCCGGCACCGATGAGGGTGGCTGACAGGGTGAGGTGCCACCAGGCGCCGCGCAGCGCGATCGCGAGCAGGTAGCCGGCCGCCAGGACGAGGATGCCGACGATCAGGCTCGTGCGCGGGCCGCGGGCGCGGGAGATGCGCGCGCCGGTACCGGAGAGCAGGTACATCATCAGGCCGCTCGGCGCGACCGCCAGCCCGGCCTGGATCATGCTGAGGCCCATGCCGTAGCCGGTCCGCTCGGGCGCCATCAGGATCTGCGTGGGGATCAGCGAGAAGCCGTACATGGCGAAGCCGATCGCCACCGAGGCGACGTTCGTGTAGAGCACCTGCGGGCGCACCGAGACGCGCAGGTCCACCAGCGGGCTGCGGTTGCGCCACTCCCAGACGCCCCAGACCGCGAAGACGGCCAGCGCGCCGGCGACCAGGCCGAGGGTGAGGCCGTCGGTCCAGCCCCAGTCGCCACCCTTGGTGATGGCGAGCAGCAGCATGACCAGCCCGGCGGCGAGGCCGAGCGCGCCGAGGACGTCGAACCGTCCCGGTGTCTTGATCGGCGACTCGGGCACGAAGAAGAAGACCGCGGCCGCGCACAGCAGCGCTAGCCCGGCGGAGACCCAGAACAGCACGTGCCAGCTGGCCTTCTCGGCGATGACCGCGGCCAGCGGCAGCCCGATCGCGCCGCCGACGCCCATGGTCGCGCTCATCCGGGCGACCGCGGGACCGATCCGGTCGGCCGGCAGCTCGTCGCGCATGATGCTGATGCCGAGCGCGATCGCGCCCATCGCGAAGCCCTGCAGCGCCCGGCCCGCGATCACGACGACCAGCGAGCTGCTCAGCGCGCACAGCAGGGAGCCGGCGAGCAGCGAGGACAGACAGGCCAGCAGCACCAGCCGCTTGCCGACCATGTCACCGAGCCGCCCGGAGATCGGCGTGACGACGGCGGCGGCGAGCAGGGTCGCGGTGATCGCCCACGAGGCGTCCGCGGCGGAGCTGTCCAGGATCGTCGGCAGCACCGGCACCAGCGGCACGATCATCGTCTGCGTCAGCGCGACCACGATGCCGCAGAAGCAGCCGATCGCCACGATCAGCGTCGGGTGCGCGATCTTCCGGTTCTCGTCCCGTACGACGGGCGGCGCCGCGGTCTGTACCGTCATGGATGTGTAGCCTACACATGATGTGTACTATGCACATCACTGGTGCCGACGGGAGGAGGAGAGGTGCGTCACACTGTGGCCGTGACCGCGACCGACACGCTCGCCCTGCTGGAGCGCGAGCTCACCCTGCTCGCCCGGCACCACCTCAGCAACAGCCAGTCCCCCGACCTGCACCTGGACCGGTCCGGCTACCAGCTGCTCGGCCGCCTCGAGCACGGGCCGATGTCGCTGGGCCAGCTGGCCGAGGCGTTCCGGCTCGACGTCTCGACGGTGAATCGGCAGATCGCCGCGCTGCGGGACAAGGGCCTCGTCGAGCGGATCCCCGACCCGGACGGCGGCGTGGCCCGGCTGGTCCGCCCGACCCGGCGCGGTCGCGACCTGCTCCGTGCCGACCGGCGCACCCGTCGCGGCCACGTCGCGCAGGTCGTCGAGAGCTGGGAGGAGCCCGAGGTGGCCGCGCTGCACCGGCTGCTGACCCGGCTCAACACGTCCATCGAGGAGCTCGAGGGGCGGCCCTGGCCGCGGTCGTGAGCGGGTCCTCCGGCAGCTACTCCTCCGGGAGCTCGTGCTCCGGCAGGTTGGTGGTCTCCTGCTCGTCGACCAGGCAGGTCTTGCAGAAGTCGATCCCGAACGGGGTCAGGTGGATCGAGCGGCGGACGATCTTGGCGAAGCGCACGGAGTGCATCGCCTCGAGCACGTCCGGCTGCGCCTCGACCACCTGGTACTCCAGCGGGTCCTCGAGCTGCTCCCGGGAGAACCAGATCAGGCCGAGCCGGAACAGGTTGTTCAGGTAGGCCGGCACCTCGTCGAGGTAGCGCACCCCGGCCCGCGGGCCGATCATGTTCATCCCCGCGGAGACCAGCGACGAGCTCACCATGCCCACCGGGCCGCCGGTGCGCACGTCGACCGAGGGCTGCGGGCCGCCGCGCAGGAGCAGCAGCAGGATGCGCGCCTCGTCCGGGGCGAGCTCGTCCAGGATCCGCCCGTACGCCGGGTGCGCCTCGTCGTCGCTCCACACGTCGCGCGACTTGCGCAGCAGCTCCTCGCCACGCTCCCGCAGGGTCAGCTCGCGCTCCTTGCGCGGCGCCTCCTCCGGCGCCATCACGCTGGACAGCGTCACGCTCGCCTCGAACAGCGCCCGCGGCAGCGGCACCCCGCCGGAGACCGCGGTGGCCACGCTGGAGATCGCCCGCGTCGCCTCGGCGACGTCTTCCGCGACCCCGCGGACCAGCTCGCCGGCCGCCTTCGGGTCGGTCATCGCCTTGGCCAGGTTGCGGGCCGAGCGCGATCCGGCGCCGACCGCCCAGGAGGCCGAGCGCAGCCAGGCCGTCCCGGCGATCCGGGCGACCCCGGGCAGCGCCTCGGCCGCGCCTTCCCAGACCGCGGGGAGGCGCTCCTGACCGTTGACCGGCTCGCTCATGACCCTCCGACCCCGAACAGCGCCAGGTGGATGACGCCGCCCGCGAATCCCATGATCGCCCCGTGCGCGTAGAGCATCCACTCGTCCTCCTTGATGGCCGAGCGCATCATCTCCACGAAGTCGCGCGGCGGCAGCTCCTTGGTGCGCGCCGCGACCAGGGTGCGGATCTTGTCCGACTGCCGCTTGCTGAACTCCGGATCGCGGAAGGGCGTGATGGTCCGGTCGACGGCCTCTGACGCGATCGCCTCGCGGATGCTGTCGAACCGCTTGGTGCCGACCGCGATCCGGACCGCGCCGCGCACCGGGCCGGCGGCCTGGTCGATCGCCGGGCGCATCGCGGTGGCGAGCATCTGCCGGGTGCGGTCACCGCGCGGACCGTCGAGCAGGAAGTCGCCGATCCGCTCGAGGGTGATGACGTCGTCGGCGATGATCCGGGCGTAGACCTCGGCCGCCTCGTCCTGGCGGCGCAGGAACAGCCCGTGCCAGCGGATGCCGAGGATGCGCTTGGGCTCCGGCGGCTCGAAGATCAGCCACATGCCCAGCGCGTTGGTGATCCAGCCGACGAGCACGCCGAGGATCGGCAGCAGCCACCACTGCCCGAACCAGTGGTCGGCGATCGCGACCGGGATGCCGAGCAGGAACCCGAAGATGAACCCGAAGGCCACCATCAGGTTGAGCTCCTTCTGGCCGAAGTCGCGGAAGATCCGCACCACGAGCGCCGGGTTGGCGCGGAAGTGCTCGATCACCATCACCTTCGGGTCGAGCAGCTGGTCGATGTGCACGCCGATCTCGTCGGTGATGCTCCGTACGACGGTGGGCAGCTGCGCCTGGACCCGGGCAACGATCGCGCGGCGGGCCGGCGTGGGCAGGTCCCGCCACAGGTTGGGGTGCTCGCGCTCCATGATCTGCTCGATCATCGCCGGCATGTCCGGGGCGAACACGGTGACGATGTGCTCGGCGATCTGGTCGGGCTCGAGCTGCTGGTAGAACTCCGCGGGCGTGCCGAGCTTGGCGATCGCCTTGTCCACCGCGATGCTGCCCATCTTGGCGGCCCGCGCGGGCACGATGCCCTGCCAGCCGACGCCGCCCTGCAGGAAGCCGGGGACCTCCTGCAGCTTGCGCGGCAGCACCCGGGAGAGCTGCTTGAGGCCGGGCACGGTGAACCCGTGGAAGCGCACCGGCGAGAACAGCATGATGAGACCGGTCCAGTTGATGAGCCAGCCGATCACGCCGGTGAAGACCGGGATGGTCGCGATGTGGATCCAGCCCTCGGTGTCGACGTGCTGGAAGAACCAGTCGACCTCCAGCGGCATCGTCACCGGTCCCCACCTCCGCTCGCGGTCGCTTTTCGAGACCGTCGCAGAGACTAACGGCTCTGCTACCCATCGGTCACTGAGTGCCGATGGACGGGACGGCAAGGCGACACGCGGCTGGGATGGTCAGAACGGGCCAGGCCGTCTAGTCCGATCGGGCCCCCCGCGCCGCCAGAGGCCCCGAATCGGCTCCGAGGTCTGGACGCGCGCCTCGGCGACCGCTGTCATGGCTGTTGGCTCGGGCACCGGGCTCGGGCCGGAACTGGGGAGAGAGTCCATGCGATTGAAGTCCGTCCTGAGTGCGCTCGGCATCGCCGTCGCGATCGTGCTCGCACTCGACTACGCCAGCTTCGCCGCGACAGGAAAGAGCGCCATCCTCGGCAAGCTCAACAAGGCCAACAGGGTCACCACGTTCCAGCGAACGAACGCCGGTCCCGCGGTCGGGTTCAACACGCTCGCCAACCAGCCGCCGTTCAGCGTCAACCGGACCACGAAGGTCGCCCGGCTCAACGCGGACCTGCTCGACGGGAAAGACTCGTCCGCCTTCGCCGCGAACAACCAGACGAAGGTCTACAAGTTCACCGCCGCAACGCCGGCGACCGGGCACACCTTCAACATCCCGATCCCCGGGCCCGGGACCTACCTGCTGTCCTACTCGGTCCCGATGACTCTCGGCGGCTCCACCACCCAGTCCGAGTGGGGCTACTGCGAGGTCGGGCAGAGCAACGCCATCATCTTCGGCACCTACCAGGGCAGCGGTCATGCGTCGACCGCGTCTGCCGTCGGCACCGGCCCGAGCGCGGGGCCGACGATGGGCGTCTCGGCCACGACCGTCATCAACCCGTCCGGGTTCGGCGTCACCTTCAACGTGTTCTGCAACGCCTCGGCGAACTGGACCACACCGCCGACGGTCAGCTTCCTCGGGACGACGCTCGCGCAGCCGGCGATCGTCACGCTGACCAAGCTGAGCAACGTGACCAGCACCAGCACGTCGGCCCGGCAGCCGACGGCTCAGCAGCGCCAGGCCATGGAAGGCCGGATGGCCGCGGTGCGCTGACCCACCGAACGACGAAGCGCCCCGAACCGTCAGGTCCGGGGCGCTTCGTCATGTCTCACTGGAACGGGTGCAGCGTCCCCCGGGGCCGCAGCGCGGGCAGGTTCGGCTTGCGCTCGTGCAGCGCGGCCATCGCGGCCTCCAGGGCGGCGGTCAGCTCGCCGACGCGGCGGCCGAGCTCGGCGTTGCGGGCACGCAGGGCGGCGACCTGGTTCTCCAGCTCGAGGATCCGGCGAACCCCTTCGAGGCCGATGCCGGCGGCGGTGAGCTCAGCGACGACGCGGAGCGCCTCGATGTCGTTGAGCGAGTACCGCCGGCCACCGCCCCCGGTCCGGCCCGGCGAGACCAGGCCGGCGCGGTCGTACTGGCGCAGCGTCTGCGGGTGCAGCCCGGTCAGCTCGGCGGCCACGCTGATCACGTAGACCGGGGTCGAGGGGCCAGGAGGCCGCGGCCTCTGACGCGGAGGCATCATCGACTCCTCTCGAACAGAACCGCACGCGGGTCCGACCCGTTCATGGCGTCACGGTAGGCGGTGACGGCCGCGCGCGCCGCGTCATCGAGCTCGGCCGGCACCTGCACCTCGACGGTCACCAGCAGGTCGCCGTGGCTGCCGTCCTTCTTGGCACCGCCACGGCCACGGACCCGCAGCGTCCGTCCGTTCGGCGTACCCGGGGGGATCCGCAGCGTCACCGGAGCACCGCCCAGGGTGGGCACCCGGATCTCGGCACCGAGCGCTGCCTCGTCGAAGCGCACCGGCACGGTGAGGGTCAGGTTGTCGCCCTTGCGGCCGAACAGCGGGTGCGCGGAGACGTGCACCGTGACGAACAGGTCGCCCGCCGGGCCGCCGTTCTCGCCCGGCGCGCCCTTGCCCTTGAGGCGGATCCGCGCGCCGTCCTTCACGCCCGCCGGGATCCGCGCCTGGATGGTCCGGGTGGACCGGGCGCGACCGGAGCCGTGGCAGGTCGGGCAGGCCTCGTCGTACACGACCGTGCGACCGTGGCACTGGGGGCAGGTCTCGTTCATCGCGAACCCGCCGCCCGCGTTGACGGTCACCATGCCGGCGCCCTCGCAGGTCGGGCAGACATGCGGCTGGGTGCCGGGCTTGCCGCCCGAGCCGTGACAGGTCGGGCAGGTGCCGTCCGCCGAGATGCGCAGCGAGATCGTGGTGCCCTCGACTGCATCGGTGAACGCGATGGTCGCTTCGGTCTCCAGGTCCGCTCCGCGGGTCGCCGTACGACGAGAGGCGCGTGGCCCCGCGCCGCCACCGAAGAATCCGCCGAGCAGGTCGGAGATGTCGAAACCGCCCGCGCCGCCGGGGCCTCCGGTGCTGTACGAGAAGCCGCCCGGGAAGCCCTGGCCGCCGCCGGAAAAGCCACCGGAAAAGCCACCGGGGAAGCCGCCGCCGGCGAACATCTCGCGCATCTGGTCGTACTCGGCGCGCTTCTCGGCATCGCCGAGGACGTCGTACGCCTCGGCGATCTCCTTGAAGCGCTCCTCCGCCGCGGCGTCCCCCGGCTTGGAGTCGGGGTGGTTCTCCCGGGCGAGCTTGCGGTACGCCTTCTTGATCGCGCTCGCGTCGGCGTCCTTGTCGACGCCGAGGACCTGGTAGAAGTCCTTGTTGGCCCAGTCGGCCTGGCTCATCGGGTGCCACCCCCTCTCGTCGTGGTCGTGTTCGTCAGCTCTTCTCGGGCTCGTCGGTCAGCACCGGCTCCGGCGGGTCCACCACCAGTACCTGTGCGGCCCGGACCACCCGGTCGCCGATCTTGTAACCGGCCTTCGCGATGTGCTTGCAGGTCACCACCGACACGGTCGGGTCGGTGCCCACGTGCGAGAGCGCCTCGTGCAGCAGCGGGTCGAACGCGTCGCCCGGCTGGCCGAATCGAACCAGGCCGAGCCCGGCCACGATCCGCTCCAGCTGCTCGGCGACGCCCTTGAAGCCGCCCTCGAGCTCGCCGGCCTCGCGGGCCCGGTCGATGTTGTCGAGGACGTCGAGCATCGGCTCGAGCACCCGGAACACCGCGTTCTGCGCGACCAGCTCTCGGTCACGCTCGACGCGCCGCTTGTAATTGAGGAACTCCGCCTGCAGCCGCTGCAGGTCGGCGGTCCGCTCGGCCGCCTCCTGCCGCGCCTGGGCGAGGGGGTCGGCGGAACCGACCCCCTCCACCTCGTCGACGTCCTGGGGCTCCAGCGGGCCACCCTCCTCGAGGAGGTTGTCGATGCCGCTGATGTCGTCAGGAATCTCGGGGTTCTCCGAGGTCACTTCGCCTCGTCCTCACCCGGCTCGTCGACGATCTCGGCGTCGACCACGTCGTCGTCCGCCTCGGCCGTCGGCGCGCCCTCGGTGGGAGCAGCCGCGGCCTCGTCGGCCGCGTACATGGCAGCGCCCATCTTCTGGCTGGACTCACCGAGCTTGGTGATGGCCGCGACCAGCGCGTCCTTGTCCGCCTCGGCGTCCTCGAGCAGCTTCTTCAGCGCGTCGACGTCGGCCTGCACCTCGGACTTCACGTCCTCGGGCAGCTTCTCGCCGTTGTCCGCGATGAACTTCTCGGTCGTGTAGACGAGCGAGTCGGCCTGGTTGCGGACCTCGACGGCCTCGCGGCGCTTCGCGTCCTCCTCGGCGTACTGCTCGGCGTCGCGGACCATCCGCTCGATGTCGTCCTTCGACAGCGCGCTGCCGCCGGAGATCGTCATCGACTGCTCCTTGCCGGTGCCCTGGTCCTTCGCGTGCACGTGCACGATGCCGTTGGCGTCGATGTCGAAGGTGACCTCGATCTTCGGCACCCCGCGCGGAGCCGGCGGCAGGCCGGTCAGCTCGAAGTTCCCGAGCGGCTGGTTCTGCGCCCACATCTGGCGCTCGCCCTGGGCGACCTTGATCTCCACCGACGGCTGGTTGTCGTCCGCGGTGGTGAAGATCTCCGACCGCTTGGTGGGGATCGTCGTGTTGCGCTCGATGAGGGTGGTCATCACGCCGCCCTTGGTCTCGATGCCGAGGGAGAGCGGGGTGACGTCGAGGAGGAGCACGTCCTTGACCTCGCCCTTGAGCACACCGGCCTGCAGGGCCGCGCCGACGGCAACGACCTCGTCCGGGTTCACGCCCTTGTTGGGCTCCTTGCCACCGGTCAGCTCACGGACCACGTCGGCCACCGCGGGCATCCGGGTCGAGCCGCCGACGAGGACCACGTGGTCGATCTTGGCGACGTCGAGGCCGGCGTCCTTGATGACCTGCTTGAAGGGCGCCTTGGTGCGCTCGAGCAGGTCGGCGGTGAGCTTCTGGAACTCCGACCGCGTCAGCTTCTCCTCGAAGTGCAGCGGGCCGTTCTCGCCGTGCGTGATGTAGGGCAGGTGGATCGTGGTCTCGGACGACGAGGACAGCTCGATCTTCGCCTTCTCCGCGGCCTCCTGCAGCCGCTGGACGGCGATCTTGTCCTGGCTCAGGTCGACGCCGTTGTTGTCCTTGAACTTCTTGGTCATCCACTCGACGATGCGCTGGTCCCAGTCGTCACCACCGAGGTGGTTGTCACCGCTGGTCGCCTTCACCTCGACGACGCCGTCGCCGATCTCCAGCAGGGAGACGTCGAAGGTGCCGCCACCGAGGTCGAAGACCAGGATGGTCTGGTCGTGCTCGCCCTTGTCGAGGCCGTAGGCCAGCGCGGCCGCGGTCGGCTCGTTGACGATCCGGCTCACGTTCAGGCCGGCGATCTCACCGGCCTCCTTGGTGGCCTGGCGCTGCGCGTCGGAGAAGTACGCCGGGACGGTGATGACCGCGTCGGTCACCGGCTCGCCCAGGTAGGCCTCCGCGTCGCGCTTGAGCTTCTGCAGCACGAAGGCGCTGATCTGCTGCGCGGTGAAGTCCTTGTCGTCGATCTTGACGGTCCAGTCGGTACCCATGTGCCGCTTGACCGACCGGATCGTCCGGTCCACGTTGGTGACCGCCTGACGCTTGGCCACCTCGCCGACGAGAACCTCGCCGGACTTGGCGAACGCGACCACCGACGGCGTCGTACGCGCGCCCTCCGCGTTCGCGATGACGGTGGGCTCGCCGCCCTCCAGGACGGCGACGACGGAGTTCGTCGTACCGAGGTCGATGCCGACCGCTCGTGCCATGTGTGTTACCTCCATCTGGGCCCGGGAGCTCCCGGGCGGTTGGTGCCTGGTCGAAGTCTGGGTTCGCCGTCATCGTCGGACCACACCGTCGAGTCTGGCAAATAACTTGAGTCGCTTCAACTCAACTCTTGTCATGGGTCCCAACTCAGGTCCCCCCGGGATTGTTCCCGCTGAGGAATATCGGGCCCGGATGTGGTGTCGTGACTCCCATGACAGTTCCCGCACTCCAGCTCAACGACGGCCACACCATCCCCCAGCTCGGCTTCGGGGTCTTCCAGGTCGATCCCGCGGAGACCGCCCAGGTCGTGTCCGAGGCCCTCGAGGCGGGCTACCGGCACCTCGACACCGCGCAGATGTACCGCAACGAGCGCGGCGTCGGCGAGGCGATCAAGGCGCTGCCGCGCGAGGAGATCTACCTGACCACCAAGCTCAACAACGGTTTCCACCGGCCCGACGACGCCCGGCGCGCGTTCGAGGAGTCGCTGACGGCGCTCGGCACCGACCACGTCGACCTCTTCCTCATCCACTGGCCGCTGCCCACCCGGTACGACGGCGACTTCGTCTCCACCTGGAAGACCCTCGAGGAGTTCAAGGCCGACGGCCGGGCCCGCTCGATCGGCGTCTCCAACTTCACCCCGGCGCACCTGGAGCGACTGGCCGCCGAGACCGGCACCGTCCCCGCGGTGAACCAGATCGAGGTCCACCCCTACTACGGCAACGAGGCCACCCGTACGGCGGACGCCGCCGCCGGGATCCTCACCGAGGCCTGGTCGCCGATCGCGCAGGGCGCCGTCCTCGACGACCCGGTCGTCGTCGAGATCGCGGAACGGCTGGGACGCACCCCGTCTCAGGTGGTGCTGCGCTGGCACGTCGAGCGCGGCGACATCGTGTTCCCGAAGACGGTGACGCCGGCGCGGATGCGGGAGAACTTCCAGATCTTCGACTTCACGCTCTCGGCCGAGGACGTGGCCGCGATCACGGGTCTCGACCGGGGTGTCGCGGGCCGGCGTGGGCCGGACCCGGAGGTCTTCGACTGGATCCCGTGAGGGATCGCTCGACCTACTGGACGGTGACCTTGACCTCGTTGGACGCGGTCTTCGAGGCCGGGTCGTAGACCCGGAAGATCTGGTCGCCGGTGCGGTTGGTGATGACCCAGGTGTCGTAGGTCCCGACGCTCACCTGGGTCTGCACCCCGAAGTCGGACCAGTCCGCGCCGAGCTTGCGCTGCACCAGCAAGCCCATCGCGTCGTGGCCGGGCCAGGTGCCGGTGAGGTTGATCCGCTCGCCGGGCTTCACGAACACCGGGGAGGCCGACAGGGTCAGGCCCCCGGTGGCTCCGCCGGTCGGGGTGTTGGTGATGAGGCCGCTCGGCTCGCCCGAGGGCGTCGGCAGGTCGGTCGGCACCGGCAGCGCGGTCGTCGGCAGCGGCGTGACCGGGTCGACGTGCACCTGGCCCAGCGCGCCGGTGTCGGTCTCGTCCAGGCCCAGTGACTTGACCACGACGTACGTGCCGAGCCCGATGGCCAGGCCGATGGCGACGGCCACCCCGAGCACCTTGACGCCGGCGGAGACGAACAGCTGTCGTCGCTCCTCGTCGATGCGGCTGCCCGGTGACATCACGGCCCCAGGATAGGGGGGCGGCGGCAACCGGGCCGCCGTCGGTCAGAACCGCGAGTAGATGTTCTCGTCGACCATCCGCACGCTCCGCCAGCCGTCGGCCGTCCGGACCAGGTCGTGGTGGTAGTAGCCGCCGACCTCCCAGAGGATCTCCTTGCCCTCGGGGTCGGTCATCACGAGCGGGTTGACGAAGTACGCCGTCGCGCGGGCCTTGTCGGGGCCGTCGAAGTCGATCGCCACCTGCCCGATCGTGTGCTGGTAGCGGGTGAACAACGACAGCCCGTCGATCACCCACGGCCGCGCCTCGGACAGCGGCGCCACCGGCCCGTCCACCGAGGAGTAGTCGAGGATCGCGCCGTCGGCGAAGACGTGGTCGAGGTCGTCGAAGCTACGGGTGTCGATGGCCCGGGTGTAGCGGGTGATGACCTCGCGGATCTCCATCCGGTCGGAGAGCTCCTGCAGTTCCATCTGTCCTCCTGTGAAGGCGCCTTCAGAAAAAAGGTGACGAGAGCCTCGTCCGCACTCTAGTCACGAAAATGGAACACGTTCTAGTGTTGTGGCCATGCGTTTCTCCTTTGCCGAGGGCATGACGAAGGCCGAGTACTACGCGCCGCTGGCGCAGGCCTGCGAGGCCGCCGGCTACACCTCGATGACCGTCGCCGACTCGCTGATCTACCCGAAGGAGTCGGACTCGAAGTACCCCTACACCGACACCGGCGACCGGGAGTTCCTCGAGGGCAAGGAGTTCATCGAGACGATGATCCTGTGCGCGCACCTGTTCGCGGTGACCTCGACGCTGCGGCTGACGCCATTCGTGCTCAAGCTGCCGATCCGCCCGCCGGTGCTCGTCGCCAAGCAGGCCGCCTCCCTGGCGTTCCTGTCGAACAACCGGCTCGGCTTCGGCGTCGGCCTCTCGCCGTGGCCCGAGGACTTCGCGGCCCTCGGCGTCCCGTGGGAGCGGCGCGGCAAGCGCACCGACGAGTGCATCGACATCATCCGCGGCCTGACCAGCGGCGAGTTCTTCGAGTACCACGGCGAGTTCTACGACATCGAGCCGCTCAAGCAGTGCCCGGCGCCGACCGAGCCGGTCCCGATCCTGGTCGGCGGCCACTCCGACGCCGCGCTGCGCCGGGCCGTGCTCAAGGGCGACGGCTGGATGCACGCCGGCGGTGACGGCGAGGAGCTGGACCGGCTGCTGGAGCGGCTCGCCGAGATCCGCAAGGAGGAGGGCGACGACCGCGACGACTTCGAGGTGCACGTGATCTCGTACGACGCCTACACGATCGACGGGATCCGGCGGCTGGAGGACAAGGGCGTCACCGACTGCATCGTCGGCTTCCGGATCCCCTACATCGTGGGCCCGGACACCGAGCCGCTGCAGACCAAGATCGACAACCTCAACCGGTACGCCGAGGACGTCATCTCGAAGGTCTCGCTGTGAGCGACGAGGTCGCCGGCGTCTTCGCTGACGCCGTACGAGAAGCCGAGGCGCTGGTCAGGAACCCGCCTTTCCCGATCGACGACCAGGACCTCGCCGAAGGCCTCGACTACCTCGCCGGCAGCATCCGCTCCTCGCTGCAGATGGCCTTCGACTACGACCTCGAGCACCCGGTGCTCATCAACCCCACGCACCAGTACGCCCGGCAGGGCCTGGACAACCCGGACGCGATCTACTTCAACGCCTACCTCGACGAGGGTGCGACCTACGAGGTCTCCGGCGTCCGTGGGACCACGACGGACCTGTCCTTCCAGATCATGGACGGCAACTACTCCGCGGACGGGTCGCCGACCTCGCTGGCCGCCTTCGACGACCGCGAGCTCGACGTCGCGGCCGACGGGTCGTTCTCCTGGCGCTTCGGCCCGGAGATGGGGCTGAAGAAGGGCGCCACCCTCATCGTCCGCGAGGTCTACTCCGACTGGAACGCCGAGGACCGTGGCACGCTGCGGATCCAGCGGCTCGACACCGCCGGGGTGCCGCGCGGACCGGTCGAGCTGGACCGCATCGCCAAGCGGTACGGCGTCGCGGCCAAGATGCTCACCGGCAAGATCAAGACCTGGTTCGCGTTCCCGGAGTGGTTCACCTACAAGGAGCCGGTGAACACCCTGACGACGCCGACGTCGACGCCCGGCGGGCTCGCCTCGCAGTTCTCCTCGCTGGGTCACTACTCGTTGGACGAGGACCAGGCACTCGTCGTCACCGTGCCGGTCTGCGACGCGGCGCCGTACCAGGCCATCCAGATCGGCTCGCGCTGGTACGTCTCCACCGACTACGAGCACCACCAGACCTCGCTGACCGGCGCGCAGTCGCAGGCCGACCCGGACGGGTTCTTCCGGTACGTCGTGAGCGAGCGCGACCCCGGCATCGCCAACTGGCTGGAGACCACCGGCCACGCCCAGGGCGTGATGATGCTGCGCTGGCAGCGGCTCTCCCGCGACCTGACCGCCGCCGACGGCCCCGCCGTCGCCCTCGTGCCCTTCGACCAGCTTTCGGAGAGCCTCCCCTACTTCCAGGACAACCGGGTCACCCCGGAGCAGTACACCGCCCGCATCGCCGCCCGCCAGGTCGGCATCGCCCGAAGGATGATCTCGTGAACCACACCCTTGGCTACGCCGACGCCCACGACACCTCGATCGAGGAGCGCTACATCCCGGCGCCCCTGCTGAAGGGCAAGGTCATCGTCATCTCCGGCATCGGGCCCGGCCTCGGCCGCTCGCTGGCCGTCGAGGCCGCGAAGATGGGCGCCGACCTGGTGCTCGCCAGCCGGACCCTCGAGCGCCTCGAGGAGCTGGCCAAGGAGGTCGCCGAGCACGGCGTGCGCGCGGTCACCGTGGTCACCGACGTGACCGACGAGGACTCCCGGGCGAACCTGCGCGACAAGGCCCTCGAAGCCTTCGGCCGGGTGGACTGCGTCATCAACAACGCGTTCGCGATCCCGCCGATGGACCCGATCACCCAGATCGACCCGAAGAAGCTGGCGAAGGTCAACGAGACCAACGTGTTCGCGCCGCTGCGGCTCTCGGCTCTCTTCGCCGACGCGCTCGCGGAGTCCAAGGGCTCGGTCATCATGCTCAACTCCTGCGTCTCGTTCTCCTCCCAGCCCGAGTACGCCGGCTACAAGCTGTCCAAGGGCGCGCTGGAGCACCTGGCCTCGTCCCTGGCCACCGAGCTCGGCCCGCGCGGCATCCGGGTCAACAGCGTGGCGCCGTCGTACATCTACGAGGACGTCAACCGCGGCTACTTCGACTTCCTGGCCGCGGTGGAGGGCAAGACCCACGAGCAGGTGTACGCCGAGAAGGCAGCGCCCACGGACCTGCAGCGGCTGGCGTCCTCCGAGGAGGTGGCCCGGGCGACCCTGTTCCTGGCCAGCGACCTCGCCAGCGCGGTCACCGGGCAGATGCTGACCGTCGACTGCGGAGAGTTCCACGACTGACATGTCCGACAACGTCATGGCCCGCGAGCGCGCGGACGTCGGCTCCTACGAGGACATCGCCGCGGCCGCCGTACGGACGACCGGGATGAGTGACTTCGGGGACGGCGCCCACGAGGAGGGCCTGCGCGTCCTGGTCGAGGACCTGGCCTCGGCCGAGGCCGGGCTCACCCCGCGCGGCAACTACTTCCAGCGCTCGGAGGTGAAGAGCGCACTGGTCGGCGTGCTGCTCACCCAGGCACAGTTCGCCGCGCACCCCGAGCACGCGGACGTGCCGATCGAACGGCCGGTCTTCCTCATGGGCCTGCCCCGCACCGGCACGACCGCGCTGCACCGGCTGCTGCACGCCGACCCGGCGGCGCAGGGGCTGGAGATGTGGCTGACCCAGTACCCGCAGCCGCGCCCGCCCCGGGAGACCTGGGAGGACGACCCGATCTTCACGGCGATGCAGCAGGCCTTCGCCGCGCACCACGTCGAGTCACCGGAGTACATGGGCATCCACTACATGGACGCGACCACCGTCGAGGAGTGCTGGCGGCTGCTGCGCCAGACCGGCAAGTCCAACTCCTACGAGTCGCTGGCCAACGTGCCCCGTTACACCGAGTGGCTGGCCAAGCAGGACTGGACCGACGCCTACGCGCGGCACAAGCAGAACCTGCAGCTCGTCGGCCTCAACGACGCCGACAAGCGCTGGGTGCTGAAGAACCCGTCGCACATGAGCGCGCTGGACGCGCTGATGACCGTCTACCCGGACGCGCTGGTCGTCTACACCCACCGGGACCCGGTCACCTGCATCGCGTCCTCGTGCTCGCTCTCGGCCGAGACCACGGTCGGTCACTCCACGACGTACGACGGCGAGGTGATCGGCCGCACCCAGCTGGACCTGTGGTCGCGCGCCTACCACGCCTTCCACGACGCCCGTCCGGCGTACGACCAGGACCAGTTCATCGACATCGCGTTCGGCGACCTGGTCAAGGATCCGCACGGAACGACGCGGCAGGTCTACGAGAAGTTCGGCCTCGACTGGACGCCCGAGGTGGAGGCCGCGATCTCCGCGCTCGACCGCGAGTCCAAGGAGGGCAAGACCAAGCCGCGGCACTCCTACGACCTGGCCGACTACGGGCTCACCGAGACGCAGGTGCGCGCGGCGTTCGACCGGTAGGAGAAAGTCCGCGGAAAAGTGTCGGATCCGCGGGGGCTGGATCGTCGTACCAGTGAGAGGAAGTTTCAGCTCACCGAGGAGATCCGGCCATGTGGGACACCGTGCAGACCAACGAGATCCACCTGTCGCACGACCTGCCGTGCGCGAGCTGCGGACACGCGGCGCACACCTTCCTCGCCTGCAGCGACAGCTGCGACTGCGTCCGGAGGTTCCTGCCCGGCAGCGACGCGCTGGCCGCGTAGTCCGGAGTCGATGTCGAGAACGCCCGGCCTCGTTCGACGTAGGGTCACCAACGCGAACGAGGAGAGAACCATGAACGTCCAGACCACCGCTTCCGCGGACGGCACCACCATCGCGTTCCACGCGCTCGGCGAGGGCCCGGCGGTCGTCGTCGTGGGCGGCGCCACCAACCGCAAGACCGACTGGCTGGAGCTGGCCGAGGCGCTGGCCGCGGACGGCTTCACCGGCGTCACCTACGACCGGCGCGGGCGAGGCGAGAGCGGCGACACCCGCCCGTACGCCGTCGAGCGCGAGATCGAGGACCTCGCCGCGGTGATCGCGGCGACCGGCGGCAGCGCCGGCGTGCACGGCGTCTCCTCCGGCGGCGCGCTCGCGAACCGGGCCACCGCCGCCGGCCTGCCGATCACCAGCCTGTCGACCTTCGAGACGCCGTACCGGGTCGGCGACGCCCCCACGCCCCCGGCCGACTACGTCGAGCACCTGCAGTCCTTGTACGACGCGGACGACGCCGACGCGATGCTGGAGTACTTCATGGTCGCCGGGGTCGGGCAGCCGGCCGAGCAGGTGGCGGCGATGAAGGAGATGCCGTTCTGGGCCGACCTCGCCTCGATCGGCCGGACCGTGCTGTACGACGGCTACTGCCTCGGTGGCAGCCAGGCGCCGCTCCCGGCCGACCTGCTCGCCTCGATCAGGGTGCCGGTGCTCGCGCTCGGCAGCACCGGGAGCCCGGACTGGCTGCGCAACGCCTCGAAGGCAGCCGCGGCTGCCGTCCCGGACGGGCGCTACCTCGAGCTGGAGGGCGAGTTCCACAGCGCCCCGACGCACGTCCTGGCCCCCGCCCTCGCCGCCCACCACCACCGCTGACCTGGCGCAAAAGTGCCCGTGTTGACGCTGACCTGGCGCAAAAGTACGAGTGCACGTGCACCTTTGCGCCAGGTCAGCGCAATGACGTGCACCTTTGCGCCGGGTCAGCGTCGTTGGGTCCGCTCCAGGTAGGCGAGGCCGCGCGGGGAGATCTCGTAGCCGACCGCGAAGCTGACGGTCAGGCCGAGGTTCTTCAGCTTGCGGACGTCGATCTTGAACGGCGCCGTCTCCCGGCCCTCCATCGCGGCGAGGTCGGGAGCACGGCGCTGCGGGTGCCGGCGGATCAGGTCGAGGGTCCGCATCGTCCAGGGACCGTGGCTGCTGGCCTTGTCCAGCCGTTCCAGCCGGACGTCGATGACAGCCACGTCCTCGTCGCTGAGCTCGGCGCTCTCGCGCAGGGCGATCCGCGGGTCCTCGCCGACCCAGCGCAGGGTGACCCGGTACACCGGCCAGTCCTCCTCGCCGGCCAGGCGCTTGCGGACCGAGGCGGCGTCCCGGTGGCCGGCGAGGACCGCCTCGGCGTCGGTGATGTCCTCGACGACCTCGACGGTGCCGACCTCGAGGACGCCGGCGGCCGTCTTGAAGCGCGCACCCGGCTTCACGTCCTGCTTGCGCCAGCGCCGGAACGCGAGCGTCACCGAGCCCTCGCGGACCTGGTGGGCAGTCGTCGGCGGGACCCGCATCAGTGCTTCCTCGTCCGGCGCCAGAGCGCGTAGCCGATGCCCGCGGCGGCCAGGCCACCGGCGATCAGGCCTGGGGTGTTGCGCAGGTTGCGGTACTCCTCCGAGACCGTCGGCCAGACCGACTGGTTGAGCAACAGGCCGGCGTGCTCCGGGCCGGGGGTCAGGTCGGTGACCGGGATCGGCTCGCCGAAGACGATGCGCACCTTGCGCGGCAGCGGCCACTTCCGCTTCTCGGTCCCGGTCATCGCGGTCGGGATGATGACCGCGCCGGTCTCGATGGCCAGCCGGGTGGCTCCGCGCTTGGGGCTGCCGAGCCGCTCGGGGTCGGAGACCCGGGTGCCCTCCGGGAAGAGTGCCAGCACGTCGCCGCGCTCGAGGATCGCACGGGCGGTCCCGATGGCTTCGGCGTCCGAGGTCCCGCGCAGCACCGGGAACGCGCCGAGGGCCAGGAAGAGCCGGCCGCGCCAGCCGGTGAACAGCTCGGCCTTGCCCATGAAGTGCAGCCGGCGCTTGACCACCGCGGCCAGGAAGAACGAGTCCCAGAAGCTCTTGTGGTTGGGGGCGATCACGACGGGCCCGGCCTTCGGGATGTTCTCGACGCCCTTGGCCTGCAGGCCGAAGAAGATCCGCAGCAGCGGGACCAGGATCACCCGGGCGAGGAAGTACGCGACCGGGTTGCTGCCCTTCTCCCGGGCGATCCGGTGGGCTTCCTCGTGGGAGAGGTTCATGATTCCGTCGTACGGCGGGCGCGGAGCGCCTGCCAGCCCCAGCGGCCGAGCACGACCGCGATCAGCACGTTGACCACGATGAGGATCGAGTGGGCCACGTAGTAGCCGGTCGGCCGGTCCTCCTCGGTGTCGATGAGCGCCTTGGTGAACCGGGCGTAGGTGAGCACGTTCCAGACGGCGACGCCGAGCAGGAACAGCGCGTGCTTGCGTTCGAACTTCACGCTCGGAGGCTAACCGACCACTCGACGGGGACGGGGTGACTACTCGACGACGATGACCGCGCCGTTCTTGGGGACCGAGGTGATGTTGCGGACCTTCGGCTGCTCCTGGGTGCCGGGCGGGAGGGAGACGTCGTACGTCGAGAGGACCTCGCGGAGGACGGCCACGCCCTCCATCAGCGAGAAGCCGGCACCGATGCAGCGGCGGACACCGCCGCCGAAGGGGATCCAGGTGTTGGTGGCGACCTCGCCCTGGAGGAACCGCTCGGGGCGGAAGGCCAGGTGGTCGGGGTGGGCGGCCTCGGACTCGTGGGCCAGGATGATCGAGGCGGCCACGTTGGTCCCGGCGGGCAGGTCGATGCCGCCGATGGTGACCGGCTTCATCAGGTGCCGCACCACCATCGGGATCACCGGGTGCAGCCGCATCGACTCCTTGAGCACCGCCTCCAGGTACTCGTCGTTGCCCGCGGCCGCCGCCTCGCGTGCCGTCTGCTCCTGGGCGGCGTCCTTGCCGAGCTCGTGCAGCGTCCAGGCAAGCGCGGTCGCGGTGGTCTCGTGGCCGGCCAGCAGCAGGGTGACCAGCTGGTCGCGCAGCTCCTCGTCGGTGAGACCGTCGGCAGTGTCCTCGTCCTTCACGAGCAGCAGCCTCGAGAGCACGTCGGTGCGCTGCTCCAGGTCCTCGGCCCGGCGGCGCTCGGCGATCTCGGCGTAGATGACCTTGTCCAGCGCGGCCTGGTTCTCGAAGGCGCGGCGCCAGGGGCCGAGCTTCTGCAGCCGCGGCCAGCCCCAGCCCAGGAACACCGCCGGGCTCACGTTGACGGTCCGGTTCACCAGCGGGCGCAGCTCGGCGAGGCGGGCCTCGTCGGTGACGCCGAAGACGACCTGGAGGATCACCTCGAGGGTGAGCGCGTTCATCCGCTCCAGGGACGCGAACGGCACTCCCCTGCGCCAGGAGCCGACCTCGGTCTTCGCCAGCCCGGCGATCATCGACTCGTAGGAGCGCAGCGCGTGCCCGTTGAACGCCGGCATCAGCAGCTTGCGGGCGCGCTTGTGCTGGCTGGAGTCGACCAGCAGCAGCGAGTGCTCGCCCATCACCGGGCCGAGGATCGCGTTGCCCTTGCCGGCGTGGAAGACCTCCGGGTCGCCGGCGAAGATCTCGCGGACGTGCTCGGGGGTGTGGAAGAAGACCAGCCAGCGGCCCTCGGGAAGGATCTTGATCGAGAACACGTCACCGTGCTTGCGGTGCAGCCGCGGCACCCACTGGTGACGGAAGCGCATCAGCAGGATGCTCTGCAGCAGGCCGTTGAACCGGGGGCCGGGCGGGAGCGCGCTCGGGTCGACCCGGGAGGCGACGCCCTGGGAGAGCGGGCGCATCTTCTCGAAGCGGGCCTCGGTGCGGGGGTCGATCTCAAAAGCGCTCATGTCAGATCCCTTCCGATGCCCATGCTAGGCCGGGCTCCGGCACCCAAGGATCCGACTGCGGTAGGACTGCTCAGATCAGCCCCTGGCGGCGCGCGATCGCCGCGGCCTCGGTACGCCCGCTGGCGCCGAGCTTGGCCAGGATGTTCGAGACGTGCACGCTCACCGTCTTGGTGGCGATGAACAGCTGCTTGCCGATCTCGCCGTTGGTGCGGCCGTCGGCGACCAGCTTGAGGATCTCGGACTCGCGCGCGGTCAGGGTGACGCTGGCCGGCGTCGATCCCGCGGACGAGCGCGGACGCGCCGTGGGCACGACGCCGCGCAGCTCGTCGAGCACCGGCTCGGCGCCGAGCTTCTTCGCGGTGGCCCGGGCCGCGTCCGCGAGCGCGCGCGCCTCGGCCTGCTCGCCGGCGGCGGCCAGCACCGCGGCCAGCCGGGACTGGCTGCGCGCGATCTCCCAGACGTGACCGAACTCGGTGAAGCGGGCCAGCGCCGCGCGCCAGGCCTCCACCAGCTCGTTCTGCGCGGGCGGGTCGATGCCGGCCAGCCAGCGGAAGCGCAGGTACTCCGCGCTCAGCCGGGCCGCCCAGGCGACGCCCTCGGGACCCCAGTGCGCGGCCTCCTCGGCCTGCAGGGCCAGCGTGCGCCGGCTCCCCTCGACGATCCGGGCCGCCTCCACCGCGACCCGCTCGCGCTCGGCGGCCGGCAGGCTGGCCACGACGCAGCCGAGCGCGCCGAGGGTGACCGCGCCCAGCCGGACCCGGGCGTGGAAGAACTCGCGCCACATCGTGGTGACCGCCTCGATCACCGCGTCGTGCTCGGCGATGACCGCGTCGACGTCCCCGCGCTGGGCGTAGAGCTCGATCGCGGCCGGGCCGGCGGTGATCGGGATCAGTCCGTCCTTGAACCAGTGCCGACGAAGCTCGGACAGCATCTCGACGGCCATCTCCTGGCCCCGGGCCGCCTTGACCGAGACCACGATCGCGGCCAGCAGCGTCTCCGGCACCACCGGCGGCGCCTGCCCGCTCACGTCGGCCAGCCGGATCGCCTCGTCGAAGTCGCCGGTGATGGTGGCGATCTGGGCGAGCAGCAGCCGGCTGTCGAAGCCGAACGGCGCCCAGGGCTGGCCGAGCTCGGTCGCCTTCGCCGAGGCCTTCCGGAAGTTCTCGCAGGCCGCCGCCAGCGCGCCGCGGTCCTGGTGCCAGCGGCCGAGCAGGTACAGCGAGCGGATCTCGGCGCCGTCGGCCCCGATCTCGTGGGCCCGGCTGACCGCGTCCTCCAGGCCGATCCGGACGTCCTCGGATCCCTTGGCGCCCAGCCCGGCGAGCGTGGTGATGATGTCGGTGGCCAGCCGCGGCATGTCCTGGGTCTCGGCCAGGGTGAGCGCCTCGGCGCCGTACTCCCGGGCCGCGTCGACGTTGTCGTTGAACGCGTGCGCGCGGGCGTGCGCGGCCAGCACGATCGCGCGCAGCCGCGAGGGCGCGTCCGGGATGAGCGCGAGTGCCTGCTCGGTGAACTCCAGCGGGTCCAGCCGGTTCTCGTCGAGCATCACCGCGGTCGCCATCGCCACCAGCAGCCGCCCGCGCTGCTCGGCGGGCCAGCTCTCGGCGAGGCCGTCGAGCAGCTCGCGGACCACCGAGATCGCGCGCGCCGGACGGCCGGCGGCGATGAGCGCGTCGGCGGCACGGCTGCCGACGTGGCCGATGTCGACGGCCGTGTCCGTGCGCGCGGCCGGGTCGGCCAGCAGCTCGAGCGCGGTCTGGAAGTGGTCGGCCGCCTCGTCGGGACCGCCGACCGAGAGCGCCTCGTCGCCGGCGCGGATGCTGGCGTCGACCGCGGTGGCCAGGTCGTGCGCGGCACGGGCGTGCCGCGCCAGCTCGGCGGCGGTGCCGTTGACCCGGCCCGACCCGAACGCGTCGACGTACGCCGCGTGCATCCGGACCCGCTCGCCGGGCAGCAGGTCGTCGTACACGGCTTCGGCCAGCAGCGCGTGCCGGAAGCGGTAGAAGTCGTTGCTGGAGGGCACCAGCACGTTGAGCTCGACGGCCTCGCGCAGACCGGCGTCGAGCTCGGCCTCGGTGACCCCGGCGACCTCGGCGAGCAGCGCGTGCGCGACCCGGCGCCCGGAGACCGACGCGGCCCGGACCACCTGCTGCGCGGTCGGGCCCAGCCGGTCGAGGCGGACCAGGAGCAGCTCGGCCAGGTCGTCGGGCAGGGCCCGGCCGGCCTCGGTGGTGGCGCCGACGAGCTCCTCGACGAAGAACGCGTTGCCCTCCGCGCGGGCGACGATGCCGGCCATCTCGCTCTCCCGCAGCGGCGCCGGGTGCAGCTGCTTGACCAGCGAGCGGACCGCGGTCGGCGGCAGCGGGTCCAGCTGCATCCGGCCGACCCCGGGGATGCGGCTCCACTCGGCGGTCGCGCGGCGCAGCGGGTGCCGGCGGTGCATGTCGTCGGAGCGGTACGACGCGACCATGGTGACCGGGCCCTCGAAGGCGCGGGTGAACAGGAACGACAGCAGGTCGCGGGTGGAGGTGTCGGCCCAGTGCACGTCCTCGACGACGAGCAGCAGCGGCGCGGTCGCGGCGACCGACTCGAAGAGCGCGTGCACCGCCTCGAACAGCTCGGCGCGGCCGATCTCGGCGGTGGTGTCCTGCTCGGAGCCCTTCATGGTGCGACGGCCCGGCTGCAGGGCGCGCAGCACCGGACGCTGCCCGGTGATCTCCTCGAGCAGGTCGGGTTCGTCGGTGGCGAGACGGCCGAGCACCTCGGAGAACGGCAGGTACGGCAGCGCGCTGTCGCCGAAGTCGAGGCAGTGACCGGCCACGACCTGCCAGCCCTCCTCGAAGGCGAGGTCGCGCAGCTCGGTCAGGAGCCGGGTCTTGCCGACGCCGGCATCGCCGGAGAGCAGCACCGCCCGTTGCGGCACGCTCGCGTCCGGGCGCACCCCGAGCGCGGAGGCAAGCTCGGACAGCTCGGCCTCACGCCCGATCAGCGCACGTCCGTCGGCGGGGAGCTCGGGTAGCGGCACGCCCCCCATCATCACAGGTACCACCGACAGGCGCGCGCGGGTTTCCGGCACCGCCTGCGGCACCACCGCCTGGGCCACGGGTGGCTCAGGCGGCGGTGTCGGACTCGGCGCCGTACTCGGCGTCCCGGACCTCGTTGCGGGTGCGGCCGATCCAGCCACGGCGCTCGCGGCGGGCGTGCTCGCGGCGGTACGCGACCTCGGCCTGGTAGTAGATCAGTGAGTTCTGCATGGTCGTGCTCCTTCTCGTTCCTGACCACGAGATTCGCCGACTGAGGTAGGCCGCTACATCGGACTGCTGCCTTATTTGCTCCACCGCCGCGCGGCGCGATGCCTTAGGAGGTACCTAGGCTGGCCCGCATGCGCACCCGTGCCACCTCGGTCGTGGCCCTCCTGCTGGCCCTGCTCCTGGGTCTCGCGCCGGTGCTGACCGGGTGCTCCTCGGGTCCGGACGAGACGAAGCAACCGGGCGGCGATGAGCCCTCCTCCTCCGGCGGCGAGGCCGGGGCGGTCACCGCCGACCAGCTGGTCGCCCTGCTCGCGGGCGCCGGCATCGCGACGTACGCCGAAGCCGGCGCGAAGGCCCCGCTGCGCACCCCCGCGACCGGCGGGAAGGCCCGGCTGCTGCGCTGGCAGGTGGACACGATGACCCGCCAGCTCAACGCGCTGCGCGGCTACCGGGGCACCGACCTGGACGTGCTCGCCGGGTCGCGGCAGGTCCCGGTCTCGGTCGTGCTGGCCGCGTACGTCGAGGCCGCCCGGACTCCGGGCGCCGAGGCCTCCCGCACGCTGATGGGCGACCAGGACTTCGCCCGGCACGCCCGCGAGATCGTCTACCCGGACGCGGTGCTCGCCTTCTTCGCCCACGACCTGGGTGCCGGGTCGGGGCCCGCCGCGGGGCCCGCCTCGGGGCCCGGCTCGTCGTCGTACGGCGGGGAGGACTGCGGCCGGCTCCGGGACTTCCTCGCGGAAGGCCTCGGGCAAGGCGCCGGGGGCGTCCTGCCGACGCTGTGGAGCACGGCCACCGAGATCGGCACGTCCAGCGCGAGCCTGGCCCTGCCCGCCCTCACCGGCCCGGTGCAGCACACCGTCGGGACCGCGGCCCGGCAGCTCGGCGTGCTGGCCTCGGCGAGCTCGCTGCTGAACCCGTGGGCGATCAGGATCACCGGCTCCCCCGACCCTGCGCACTTCTCCCGGGGCGGGCAGGGCACCGAGGTGGTCGTGACCGCGGAGGTCGGCCCGGACGTCACCGCCGGCGCCACCTGGCCGGCCGACCTGACCACCTGCGCGAAGGCCGCCGGCGTCACCCTACCCGCGCCGGTCGGCGTCACCGGCAGCCCGGTCACCTGGACGGTCCGGCCCGACGCGGTCGCCCGCGTCACCACGACCGATCCGCGGATCGGCGCCGACGGCACCGCCCGGCTGCACCTGACCACCGGTACCGAGACCGCGGCGGACCACGAGAACGGCCCGCTGCTCGCCGAGCCGGTGGCGGTCTCGACGAGCGTCGCGGCCCTGCGCGTGCCGAGCCTTCCAGCGCTGCTCACCGGCCTGTTCGGCGCCAACCCGGCCCTGCTTCCCGACCTGGTCTCGGTGCAGGGGCCGGTCGGCTGGGTCACGATCAACCACCACGGTCCCGCGCCCGGGAAGACCCCGTCGGGCTCCGCGACGCCGACCGCGTGCCCGTCGGTCGGGGTCGGGGTGCTGCCCGACGGCACCTGGACCGGGCCGATCACGATGGACGTCCAGGCCCGGGGCGGCAGCGCCGCGTTCACCAGCAGCCCGGGCGTCGGCACGATGACGCTGGTGGTCGCGCGCGGCCAGGTCACCCGCGGGACCTGGAAGGTCGGCTGGACCTCGACCGGGCACGCCGAGACCGCCCAGGCCGCGGCCACGGTGGACCTGACCGCGAGCATCGCCGGCACCGTGCGCGGGCCGGTCACGCTCCCGGTGGTGGCCGGGCGCTGGGCGCTGCACGGCAAGGCGAGCATCACCGAGCCGGTCCAGCAGACCGCGCCCATCGACGAAAGCGGCCGGGCCTCCACGACGATGACCGTCGAGTCGACCGCCTGCGACGCGGTCACCGGGACGTTCCTGCCGTCCTTCGACGCCAAGGACGCGGCGGCCTCGTTCACCGGGACAGCGCGCTGGGTCGGGACACGGAAGGACTGATTCTCCTGCGCGCGGCCCGGGCCGCTCCTAGGATCACTCGCCATGTGGGTCGGGGTTCTCGGTCCGACCGTGGTCCGCTCCACCGCCGACGGGCACGACCGGGCCACCTTGAAGGCGGCCAAGCACCGCGCGCTGCTGGCCACCCTCGCGCTGCAGCCGGGCCGGCCGGTCTCCGCGGACGCGCTGGTCGAGGCGCTCTGGGCTGACGAGGCTCCGCCGAGCGCGCTGGGCACGCTGCACAGCTACCTCTCCGCCGTACGACGGACGCTGGAACCCGACCTGGGCCCCCGCGAGCCGTCCCGCTACCTGCTCAGCAGCGACCTCGGCTACACCCTGGCCGTCGGCGAGGACGCCGTGGACGCGGCCGTCTTCGCCCGCACGGTCACCGCGGTGCACGCCGAGATCGCCGACCTGACCAGCGCCCCGGCCCCGGTCACCGATCCCGCCCGCGCGAACGCCGCCCTCGCCCGGCTCGACGAGGCCCTGGCCCTGTGGCGCGGCGAGGCGTTCGCGGACGTCCCCGCCTCCCAGGCCGCCGCGTCCGAGGCGGCCGTGGCCGAGCGCGCCCGCCTCGGTGAGCTGCGCCTGCTCGCCGAGGAGGACCGGGCCACCCTGCTGGTCGCCGGCGGCTCGCCCGGCGCGGCGGTCGGCGAGCTGGACGCGCTGACCGCCCGGCACCCGCTGCGCGAACGGCTCTGGACGCTGCGCGCGGTGGCCCTGGCCCGGACCGGCCGGCAGGCCGACGCGCTGGCCACCCTGGAACGGCTGCGCACCAGCCTCGACGACGAGCTCGGCATCGACCCGTCCCCCGCGGTGCGCGACCTGCAGACCGCGATCCTGCGCCAGGAGCTGGATCTGGCCCCGGTCCCCGCGGCAGCGCCCGCGCCCCCGGCTCCTCCCGCACCGGTCGCGCCCGCCGTCGAGCTGGTCGCCCCGCCCTGGCCGCTGGCCGGCCGCGGCGATCAGCTCGCCCTGCTGGACCGGATGCTCGATGCCGCCGACGCGGGCACACCCGGCTTCGCGGTGCTGGTCGGCGAGCCCGGCGCGGGCAAGTCGCGGCTGGCCCTCGAGCTCGGCCTGCACGCCCGGGACCGGGACACCGTCGTGCTGCTCGGTCGCTGCTCCGCGGACGAGGACGCGCCACCGTTGTGGCCGTGGACGATGGCGCTCGGCGAGCACTGGGTACCGCGCGCGGTCGACCCCGGCGAGGACCACGACGCGCAGCGGTTCGCGCTCAGCGAGGGCATCCGCGCCGACCTGCTCGCGCTGGCCCGGGACCGGACCGTGCTCCTGGTGCTCGAGGATCTGCACTGGGCCGACCCGTCGTCGCTGCGGGTGCTGCGGCACCTGGCCGCGCACGCCGAGACGGGCCGACTGCTGGTGCTGTGCACCTGGCGTCGCGGCGCTCCGGACGCCCCGGACGCACAGCCGCTGGCGGAGGCCTCGGAGGCGCTCGCGCGCCGGCACGCGACGTACGTCGAGCTCGACGGCCTCTCCGCCGGCGATGCCCGCAGCGTGCTCGCCGCGGTCGCCGGCGACGAGCTCGACCCGGCGGTCTCCGCGGCGGTGCACGACCGGACCGAGGGCAACCCGTTCTTCCTCATCGAGTACGCCCGGCTGGCCCGCGACGAGGGCCTGGACCTGGCGGGCGCGCTGGAGTCGATGCCGCGCACGGTCTCCGACGTGGTCCGGCGCCGGATCCGCTCGCTGCCCGAGCGCAGCGGGACGGCGCTGACCGCCGGCGCGGTGATCGGGCGCGAGTTCGACGTCGAGCTGCTCGCGCAGGCGCTGGAGACCTCCGAGCTGGAGGCGCTGGACCTGCTCGAGCCGGCGCTCGCCGCCGACCTGGTGCGCGACCTGGGCGCGGACCGGTTCCGGTTCGGGCACGCCCTGGTCCGCGACGCGGCGTACGGCGAGCTCAGTCAGTCCCGCCGTGAGCGGATGCACGCCGGGGTGGCCACCCTGGTCTCGGCCGGACCGGGGCTGGCGAGCCGCGCCGCCGAGGTGGCCCGGCACTGGGCGGCAGCCGGGGACCGGCACGTGCACCGGGCCTGGCGGGCCGCCGCGCACGCAGCCCGGCAGGCGATGGCCGCGCACGCGACCGACGAGGCGGTGACCCACTACGAGTCCGCGCTGCGGCTACGCGCGAAGGACCCGGCCTCGACCCCGCGGCAGCACTGGGACCTCCTGGTCGGGTACGCCGACGCCTGCCGATGGAGCACGCGCCTGGACGAGATGACCGAGGCGCTCGACGAGGCGATCGTCGTCGGCGACCGGATCGGCGATCCGCACCTGGTCGTCGGTGCCGCCTCGGTGCTGGCCGACGGGGCGGTCTGGCCGACGCGCAACTACGGCGTGGTCAACGAAGCCGTGGTGGAGGCGATGCGCCGGGCGCTGGACGCGCTGCCGCACGAGGACACCGAGGTGCGCTGCCGGTTGCTGCTGCTCCTCGCCGGCGAGCTGTTCTACGGCGCGCACCCGGCCGAGATCGACGCGCTCACCGAGGAGAGCATCGCGATGGCGCGCCGGCTCGGTGACCGGCGGCTGCTGCTGAGCACGCTCAGCTACGGGTTCAGCGTGCGCTGGCGCCGGGCCACCGCACCCGACCGCGAGGAGATGGCCCGGGAGGCGCTGGTGCTGGCCCGCGAGGAGGGCGACGTCCGCGCCGAGCTGCTGGCCCGGTTCCTCGTGGCGGTGGTCCGCTGCGGGCGCGGCGACCTGGCCGGAGTCGAGGACGAGGTCGCCTCGATCCGCGGGACCGCTCGCGAGCTGCGGCTGTACTTCCTCGAGCTCGCCACGATCACCCTGAGCCAGTCCTGGGCGGCGATGCGCGGCGACCAGGCCGCGCTGTCGTCGCGGATCGGGCGGCTCTTCGAGCTCGACGGGCTGATCTCGCTGTCCCAGAAGGCCGACGCCCTCCAGGGCGCGCTGCTGGTTCCGCAGATGTGGGGCGCCGACCCGCTCCCGGCGGAGAGCTTCCTGGGGTTCATCGACCAGGCGAACATCCCGATCGCCCCTGGGTTCACGGTGATGCTGCTGCGCCAGGGACAGGACGAGCTCGCAGGCCAGGTGTGGTCGACCTGGCCCCTCGACCTCGGCTCGGACACCTGGTTCGCCGAGCTGCTCTGGTCCTTCTGCGCTGAGATCGCCCTCGGGCTCGGGCTTCCCGATCTGGGCGCCGAGATCTACACCCGGCTGCTGCCCTTGCGCGGTCAGTGCGTCATCGCGGGCACCGGCCCGGCCCACGGACCCGCGGACGCCTACCTGGCTCTTGCCGCGGCGGCCACCGGCGAGCGCGCCCTGGCCACCGAGCACGCCGAGGTGGCGCTGAAGCGGTGCGAGGAGTGGGACGTCCCGCAGGTCGCTCGGTGGCTGGGCGACCTGCGGGAGAAGCACGGCTTCTAGCTCACATACTTGAGGGCCCGGTCCTGCTGGCGGCGGTAGGAGCGCCGGGCGAGCACCCAGATCAGCTTGAACGGCCCGCCCAGCTCGGCGAAGAGCTGGTCCCGGGTCGTGGCCGGCAGGCCGTCGACGACCCACGGCACGGCCCCGAAGAGCTGCTTGAGCGGGGTCCGCTCGCGGAAGTGCTCCTGCTCCAGCCGCTCCCAGTCCTCGTTGGTCATGTACCGCTGCAGGATCGCGATGGCGTCGGTCTCCTCGTGGGCCAGGTGCCGGGCGAGCGCGTCCCGAGTGGCCTCGATGCGCACCTTGAGCGCACGCCGCACGTCCTCGGCATCAATGCCCTGCCGGTCACCGGCGAGCGTGGCGAACCCCTCGGCGCAGGCGGTGAGCAGCGGGTCGATGTGGCTGTGCTCCTCCTCCATCGCCTCCAGCGTGGCCCGCTCCTCGGCGTCGGCCCGCTCCAGCAGGAACGGCCAGACGCCGGCGTCCTCGCCGCTGTGGTGCTTGTGCAGCACCTCGAAGAAGAGCTCCCAGCGGCCGCCGAGCGCCCGCCAGGTGTCCACGTCGTCGGCCGGGGTGGCGGCCACGGCCGCGGCGAACTTGTTCAGGTCGCGACGGAAGGCGTGGTGCATCAGGTACATCATCTTCATGTCGACCGGGCCCTCGGGCGCGGCGACCTGGCCCGGGAGGACCAGCTGCGTGGGGTAGGTCGTGGTGCTCATGGCGTTTCTCCTCGTTCGTGGTGGGACCACGGTGGAGGAGGCCGCTTGAGCGGCACTTGAGCGGGACTTGAGCGGCGGCTCTCCGGCTTCCTAGGCCCGCACGTCGAGCACGAGCGGCACCCCGGGGCGGTAGGCGAGGTGCACGTACGACGGCGCGTCCAGCACGGCCAGGTGCGCCCGGGCGCCCACGCCCAGGTGTCCGACGTCCTCGCGGCCCAGCGCGGCGGCGCCCCCGGCCGTGCACGCCCAGAGCGCCTCCGCCGGCGTCATCCCCATGTCCCGGACCGCGACGGCCAGGCAGAACGGCATCGAGGAGGTGTAGCTCGACCCGGGGTTGCAGTCGGTGGCCAGGGCGACGGTCACACCCGCGTCCAGGAGCCGGCGGGCGTCCGGGTACGGCGACCGGGTGCTGAACTCGGCCCCGGGCAGCAGCGTGGCGATGGTGCCGGAGCCGGCGAGCGCGGCCACGTCGGCGTCGTCGAGGTGGGTGCAGTGGTCGACAGCGACCAGGCCGAGCTCGCAGGCCAGCTGGACGCCCGGACCGGGACCGAGCTGGTTGGCGTGCAGCCGGGGCTTGAGCCCCTTCGCCATCCCGGCCCGCAGCACCGCGCGGGACTGGTCGGCGTCGAAGGCACCGCGCTCGCAGAACGCGTCCACCCAGGTGGCGTACGGCGCCGCCGCCTCCAGCATCGGGCCGGTGACCAGGTCGACGTACCCGGCCGGGTCGTCGGCGTACTCGGGCGGGACCACGTGCGCGCCGAGGAACGTCGTCTCGGTGGTGAACTGGCTCGCCACGGCCAGCCCGCGGGCCTCGTCGCGCACGCTGAGCCCGTAGCCGCTCTTGATCTCGACGGTGGTGGTGCCCTGGCGGCGCATCTCGGCCAGGTGCCGGGCCACGTGCGCGGCGAGCTGCTCGTCGGTGGCGGCGCGGGTGGCGGCGACGGTGGTCCGGATGCCGCCGGCGCTGTAGGACTCCCCGGCCATCCGGGCGGCGAACTCGGCCGACCGGTCGCCGGCGAAGACGAGGTGGGCGTGGCTGTCCACGAAGCCCGGGATCACCGCGCGCCCGCCGAGGTCCTCGCGGGTGTCGGCGTCGGGGGCCTCGGCCTGCGGACCGACCCAGGCGACCTCGCCGGCCTCGATCACCAGCGCGGCGTTCCCGAGGACGCCGAGGCTCCCGTCGTACGACGGGTCGTTGGTGACCAGCTCGCCGATGCCGGTCAGCAGGTGGCTCGTCATGCTCGTCCCTTCACGTCCGCCCCCGTCGCCGCGAAGACGAGGGTCTCGGGCGCGGCACCGGTGCCGCGGGTCCGCCAGGTGTCCAGGTCGACGGTGACCAGGTCGGCGCGCTGGCCGACCGCGATCCGGCCGGCGTCCTCGAAGCCGAGGCTCGCGTGGCCGTGCACGGTCGCGGCGTCGAGCAGCTCGGCGGCCGACCAGTGGCCGCGCTCCTGGGAAGCCAGCCGCTCGTGCATCTCCACCGCGCGCATCTCCTCGAACAGGTCGATGACCGCGTGGCTGTCCGAGCCCAGGGTCAGCACCGCGCCGGCGTCGTGCAGCCGCCGAGCCGGGCCGATGCCGTCGGCGAGGTCGCGCTCGGTCGTCGGGCAGAAGCAGACCCGGGTCGCGGACTCGCCGAGCAGCCGGATGTCGGTGCCGGTGAGGTGCGTGGCGTGCACGACGCTGGTCATCGGGCCGAGCGCGCCGGCCTCCTCGAGCAGCTGGGTCGGGGTCAGGTCGTAGGCGCGCAGGCACTGCTCGTTCTCGGCGACCTGCTCGGACAGGTGCACGTGCAGCGGCCGCCCCTGCGCCGCCTTGGCGACGGTGGCCAGCTGGTCGCGCGGGACCGCGCGCACCGAGTGGATCGCCACGCCCACACGCGGATCGTCGAAAGCGGCGACCCGCTCGGCCCAGCGGTCGGCGTCGCCGTCGGAGAAGCGGCGCTGCACGCCCTCGGGCTCGCGGCCGATCCCGGCGGCGAGGTAGCAGGTGTCGAGCAGCCGGATCCGGATGCCTGCCTCGTCGGCGGCGGCCAGCAGGGCCTTGCCCATCTCGTTGGGGTCGTCGTAGGGCGTCCCGTCGGCCTGGTGGTGCAGGTAGTGGAACTCCCCGACCGCGCCGATGCCGGTCGCGACCATCTCGGCGTAGACGTCCTTCGCGAGCGCGAAGTAGGAGTCCGGGGTGAGCTCGGCGGCGCGGGCGTACATCTGGTCGCGCCAGGTCCAGAAGGTGCCGCGCTCGGTCTGGGTGTGGCCGCGCAGGGCCCGGTGGAAGGCGTGCGAGTGGCAGTTCGCCATCGCGGGCATCGTCAGGCCCTTCGTCACGGGCCCGGCGGCGCCGGCTCGTACGCCGGTGATCACGCCGTCCTGGCTGGTGATCTCGACGTTGGCCAGCACCTGGTCGCCGACGAGGGCGTACTCGTGGACGGTCATCGGGTCAGCTCCGTGAGCGCGTCGGCGAGCGCCTCGACGCCGGCCAGGCAGTCGGCCGTCTCGGCGTGCTCGTCGGGCGCGTGCGAGATGCCGGTCGGGTTGCGCACGAACAGCATGGCGCTGGGGATGCCGGCGTCGGCGAGCACGCCGGCGTCGTGGCCGGCCTGGGTCGGGATCACCGGGCGGCCGTGCGCGAGACGTCCGGTGAGCTCGGCGTCGAAGACGACCTCGGGGGTCACGGACTCGACCCGGACCTCGACCTCGGTGCCGTCGCGGCCGGCGCGCTCGGTCGCCTGCTTCTCGATGGTGGCGACCAGCTCGGCGAGGGCGTCGTCACTGGCGCAGCGCGCGTCCATCCACGCGGTCACCCGGGAAGGCACCGCGTTGGTCGCGTTCGGGCCCACGTCGATCCGGCCGAAGGTGGCGCGGTTGCCGGAGAGCCGGGCCTGCTTGGCCGCGGCCAGGGCCGTCATCGCATAGGTGAGCATCGGGTCGTGCCGGTCCGGCATCGCGGTGGTCCCGGCGTGGTTGGCCTGCCCGGTGAAGTCGAAGCGGTACCGCCCGTGCGGCCAGATCGAGGAGGCCAGCCCGACCGCCTCGTCGCGGTGCACCAGGTCGCGGCCCTGCTCGACGTGGAGCTCCAGGTAGCAGGCGACGTCCTGCAGCCACCGGCTCGGCCCGAGGTCGGGCTCGAGGCCCGCGGCGACCATGGCGTCCTCGATGCCGACCCCGGCCGGGTCGCGCAGCTCGCGGGCACGCTCGGGCGTGGTGGTGCCGGCGGCCAGCCGGGAGCCGAGGCAGGCCAGCCCGAACCGGCTGCCCTCCTCCTCGGCGAAGACGGCCACGCCCACGGGCTTGCCCGGGGTGAAGCCGCGGTCGCGGAGCAGGTCGACGGCGGCCAGCGCGGAGACCACGCCCAGCGGGCCGTCGTACGCGCCGCCGTCGAGCACCGAGTCCAGGTGGGAGCCGGTCAGGACCGCCTTGCCGGTGGCGCCCTCGGGCTCCCACCAGGCGACGGTGTTGCCGTTGCCGTCGTGCTCCAGGCGCAGCCCGCGCGCGGCGGCCTGCTCGGCGAACCAGGCGTGGCACTCGCGCTCGGCGGTGGCGAAGGGCTGGCGGAAGTAGCCGCCGCTGCTGGCCGACCGGCCGAGGGCGGCGAGGGCGGTCCACATCGACTCGAAGTCGTCAGGCAAGGTTTCCCCTATGGATTTTCAGGAGGTCGTGGATCGGCGCCGGATGGTCCGCAATTACGCCGACCGGCCGGTGGATCGCGCGATCGTGGATCGCGCGCTGCGCAACGCCACCCGGGCGCCGAGTGCCGGGTTCAGCCAGGGCTGGGGCTTCCTGGTGCTGGACACCCCCGGCGACGTACGGCGCTGGTGGCAGGTCACCGCGGAGCCCGGGTCCCTGGAGGCCCCGGACCGCTGGCTGCGCGGCATGATGCGGGCACCCGTGGTGATCGTGCCGTGCTCCAGCAAGGCGGCCTACCTGGACCGGTACGCCGAGGCGGACAAGGGCTGGACTGATCGAGACGAGGCTCGCTGGCCGGCGCCGTTCTGGCACATGGACGCGGCGATGGCCTCGCTGCTGATCCTGCAGACCGCCGTCGACGAGGGCCTGGGCGCGTGCTTCTTCGGCATCCCGGTCGAGCGCGTCGGTGCGGTGCGCGAGGAGTTCGGCATCGACCCGGCGCACGACCCGGTCGGCGTGATCACCCTGGGCCATCGCGCCGAGGACGCCGGTGCCCAGGGCTCGCCCTCGCGCCGGCCGCGGAAGCCGGTCGCCGAGGTCGTGCATCGCGGGCACTGGCGCTGAAGAGGGCACGGGTCCAGTCCACTGGTCCGGCGTACCGGGGTCAACGCGGCAGCGACCCGCGCTGTCTGAGATACGAGACCCCTCGGGGTTCGCGACGACCGGGCACCGCCGACGACCTACCCTGGTGACATGTTCGCGGGGGAGTCCGGCCGGAGTGCGCGGGTGCAGCGCGGGGTCGCCGTCGTCGCCCTGGCGGTGGCGGCTGCCATCGCCGCGGTCTGGCTGCTCTGGCCCGAGGGAACGGTGCCGCGCGCCGAGCCGGCGCCGCCGCCAGCCCCGCAGGCCGTCGTCGCCGGGACCGTGCTCAAGGACGCGCTGTGCCACCGGCCCGCCACGCGCCCGTTCGTGCCGACCCGGATCACGGTGCCGCACGTGACCACGAACGCCGAGGTCCTCGCGCTCCCCCGGGACGCCAACAACGTGCCGCAGGCCCCGCCGATCTCGAGCACCGGCAAGACGCAGTTCGCCTGGGACGCGCCGACGATCAAGCCCGGCGAGGCCCAGGGCAACGTGCTCATCAACGCGCACACCTGGCCGGACGGGACCGCGCTCGGCAACCACCTGCTCGACAACGTGCAGGTCGGGCACACCATCATCGTGCGGGGGCAGGGCGGCGCCGAGCTCTGCTACACCGTCACCAAGCGGGACGTGATCGTGGCCAGCGGCGGGTCCTGGGAGTACTACGCCAAGGACGGCCCGCCGCAGCTCGCCCTGATCGTCTGCTCGCCGCCGCGGCTCGGCCCGGGGAACTGGCTGCACCGGACGATCTGGTACGCCTCCCCGTGGGGCACGCCGCAGGCGCGGGCGGCCCGGGCCAGCGCGGCCTCCTGACCCTCGAAGGTCAGGCGCTCCCGGGGTCGGTCTCGTCCTCGGGCGGGATCCGCCCGGCGGCCCGGTCGGCCGCGATCTCGGCTTCGAGGGCCTTGCGCGCCCTCGCCTGGAGCTTTGCCGTCTGCCGCTTGCGGCCGTAGAAGTCGGCCATGATCTCAGGATTGGGCCGAAACGGGATCCACCCGCCCGGCTCGTAGGACTTGTCATCAGCCATGGAGATGCCTCCCGTCGTCAGCTCGCGAGCTCGACGATAGATCCGGCGAGCATCAGGACGGCAGAAACGGCAATAGCGACCACCGAGAACTTCGCCCAGGCGGTCTTCCGGTTCAAGCGCTTCTCCTCGAGATCGAGGAAGAAGATGCGCGCGTCGAGCAGGTCGCGAGTGGTCACATCCGCCGGCGCCGCCAGGTAGCGGTCACGCACGGTTCGGGCACCAACCGCCTCGGCGACTGAGCGCGGCCACAGCGCAACGACGGCCGCCAGCACCGCCAGGCCTGCGACCACGACTGCGGCGGCTTGCAGCAAGTTCTGCAGCTCCCGCGACAGTCCGATGAAGACGCCACCGAAGCCGACGATGAGGCCGGCTCGCGAGTCCACCTCCGAGCCGGCCCGTTCGGCCTCTGCGACGTGCCGATCGACCTCGGCGCGCACGATCGTCAGCGAGGGCGGGGGCGGTTTCTCCACCCGGCCGACGCTAGGGACGTCGCGTTGGATCCCGCTCGTCCCGAGCGCCGGCCTGTGGAGAACTCGTCCCAGATCACGCCTGGGGATAACTCGGCACGCTCGTACCGCGGAACCACTCATTGGTCGTCGGCACGAACAGCAGCACCACCACGGCCACCGCGGCAGGCGCGATGACGACCGTGTGCGGGCCGAAGGTCAGCACGGAGAGGACGAGAGCAAGCGCCGAGCAGCCCGCCAGGCCGACGCGCCCCCAGGACTTCCGCCGCCAGGTCTGCCGCGCGAACCAGCAGGCCAGTGCCGACGAGCCCAGCGAGACTGCCCCGCTCCCGAGCGCCAAGGCCACCATCTCGGCTCTGTCGCCGGTCCCGAAGTCGCGCAGCACGATGCTGCCCACGAGCGCGGCCATCGCCAGGAAGAACAGCGTCAGCAGCACCGCCAGCCCGCAGCAGACGTACGTGATGATCGCGGCGGCCTGCACGGTCCCCGGCGGGCCGGTCCGGGCCTGCCACGGCCCCTGCTGCCAGGTCGGCGGCAGGGGCGGTGGCGGCGGCCACGAGGAGGGCGGCGTGCCACCCGGGTTCTCGGTCACACGGTCATTCGACCAGGCGGCTCACTGCTCGCGCATCGGAATCCGGACGCCGCGCTCCGCGGCGACCTCGGTGGCGCGGTCGTAGCCGGCGTCCACGTGCCGGATCACACCCATGCCCGGGTCGTTGGTGAGCACACGCTCGATCTTCTCGGCGGCCAGCGGGGTCCCGTCGGCGACGCAGACCTGGCCGGCGTGCAGCGAGCGGCCCATGCCGACGCCGCCGCCGTGGTGGAAGGACACCCAGGTCGCGCCCGAGGCCGTGTTCACCAGAGCGTTGAGGATCGCCCAGTCCGCGATGGCGTCGGAGCCGTCGGCCATCGACTCGGTCTCCCGGTACGGCGAGGCGACCGAGCCGCAGTCGAGGTGGTCGCGGCCGATCACGATGGGAGCGGAGAGCTCGCCGTTCGCGACCATCTCGTTGAACTTGAGGCCGGCCAGGTGGCGCTCGCCGTACCCGAGCCAGCAGATCCGCGCCGGCAGTCCCTGGTAGTGCACCCGTTCCTGCGCCATCCCGATCCACTTGCGCAGCCGCTCGTTGTCCGGGAACAGCTCGAGGATCGCCTCGTCGGTCTTGCGGATGTCCTCCGGGTCGCCGGAGAGCGCGGCCCAGCGGAACGGGCCCTTGCCCTCGCAGAACAGCGGCCGGATGTAGGCCGGCACGAAGCCGGGGAACTCGAAGGCGCGGTCGTAACCGCCCTTGCGGGCCTCGTCGCGGATCGAGTTGCCGTAGTCGAAGACCTCGGCGCCGGCGTCCTGGAACTCGACCATCGCGCGCACGTGCGCGGCCATCGAGGCCTGGGCCTCCTTGGTGAAGCCCTCCGGGTCGCGCTCGGCGCGCTCGTGCCACTCCTCGAAGGGAACCCCCACCGGCAGGTACGACAGCGGGTCGTGTGCCGAGGTCTGGTCGGTGACGATGTCGATCGGCGCCTTCATCTCCAGCAGCTTCGGGAAGATCTCGGCGGCGTTGCCGAGCAGGCCGATGGACAGGCCTCGCTTCTCGTCGCGGGCCTGGACCGCCAGCTCGAGCGCGTGCTCCAGGTCGTCGGCCTGGACGTCGAGGTAGCGGTGCTCGATGCGCCGGGTGATCCGGCTCTGGTCGACGTCGACGCAGATCGCGACACCGTCGTTCATGGTGACGGCGAGCGGCTGGGCGCCACCCATGCCGCCGAGGCCGGCGGTCAGGGTGATGGTCCCCGCGAGCGTCCCGTCGAACCTCTTGTCGGCCACGGCGGCGAAGGTCTCGAAGGTGCCCTGGAGGATGCCCTGGGTGCCGATGTAGATCCACGAGCCCGCGGTCATCTGGCCGTACATGGTCAGGCCCAGCTCCTCGAGCCGGCGGAACTCCTCCCAGTTGGCCCAGTCGCCGACCAGGTTGGAGTTCGCGATCAGCACGCGCGGGGCCCAGGTGTTCGTGCGGAACACGCCGACCGGCTTGCCGCTCTGCACCAGCAGGGTCTCGTCGTCGGCGAGGTCGCGCAGCGAGCGGACGATCGCGTCGTAGGACTCCCAGTTGCGGGCGGCCTTGCCGGTGCCGCCGTAGACGACGAGGTCCTCGGGGCGCTCGGCGTTCTCGGGGTCCAGGTTGTTCATCAGCATCCGCAGCGGCGCCTCGGTCTGCCAGGACCTGGCGGACAGCTCGGTGCCGGTGGCGGCGTGGATGGGCAGCCGCGGGTTGGTGCTCTCAGGGGTGGTGGTCACTGCAGTTCTCCGATCACGGACTCGGCGGCGGCCAACAGGGCGCCGGAGGCGACGAGCGAGACGGCGGTCTCGATCTCAGGGGCGAGGTGACGGTCGGGTCCCGGGCCGGCGACGCCGGCATCCCGGAGAGCCCGTACGACGGCCGCGGTGGCCGGCGAGGGAACCAGGGGCGCGCGCAGGTCGAGGGCACGCGCGGCGGTGAGGATCTCGATGGCGACGACCCGGGTGAGCCCGTCGACCGAACGACGCAGCTTGCGGGCGGCCGACCAGCCCATCGAGACGTGGTCCTCCTGCATCGCGCTGGAGGGGATCGAGTCGACGCTGGCCGGGACCGCGAGCCGCTTGAGCTCGGAGACGATCGCGGCCTGGGTGTACTGGGCGATCATGTGCCCGGAGTCGACGCCCGGGTCGTCGGCGAGGAACGGCGGCAGGCCGTGGTTGCGGGCCTTGTCCAGGAACCGGTCTGTCCGGCGCTCGCTGATCGAGGCGACGTCGGCGGCGGCGATCGCGGCGAAGTCGAGGACGTAGGCCACCGGGGCGCCGTGGAAGTTGCCGTTCGACTCGACGCGGCCCTCGTCCGGCAGCACCACCGGGTTGTCGACCGCGGAGGCGAGCTCCCGGCCGGCGACGGCGGCGGCGTGGGCGAAGGTGTCCCGAGCCGCCCCGTGGACCTGCGGCGAGCAGCGCAGCGAGTACGCGTCCTGGACCCGGTTGCAGTCGGGCCCGCGGTGCGAGGCGACGACACCGGAGTCGGCGAGCAGGGCGACCAGGTTCGCGGCGGAGGCAGCCTGGCCGGGGTGCGGCCGGATCGCCTGCAGCTCGGGAGCGAACACCCGGTCGGTGCCGAGCTGGCCCTCGACCGACATCGCCGCGGCCACGTCGGCGGTCTTGAGCAGCATGGTCAGGTCGGTGAGCGCGAGCACGAGCATGCCGAGCATGCCGTCGGTGCCGTTGATGAGAGCCAGGCCTTCCTTGGCGGCCAGCTCGACCGGCTTGAGCCCGGCGGCGGCGAGCGCCTCGGCGGCCGGCATCAGGGTGCCCTCGGCGTCGCGGACCGAGCCCTCGCCCATCAGCGCGAGCGCGCAGTGCGAGAGCGGGGCCAGGTCGCCGGAGCAGCCGAGCGAGCCGTACTCGTGCACCACCGGGGTGATCCCGGCCGAGAGCAGCGAGGCGATCAGCTCGGCGGTCTCCCGGCGCACGCCGGTGTGCCCGGTGGCCAGCGTGGACAGCCGCAGCAGCATCAGGCCGCGGACCACCTCCCGCTCCACCTCGGGGCCGGAGCCGGCGGCGTGCGAGCGCACCAGCGAGCGCTGCAGCTGCGCGCGCATCTCCACCGGGATGTGCCGGGTGGCGAGGGCGCCGAACCCGGTGGAGATGCCGTAGGCCGGCGTGGGCTGCTCGGCCAGCTCGTCGACCACGGCACGGGCGTGGTCGATGGCGGTCAGGGCGTCGTCGGAGAGGGTGACGGCGGCGCCGTCGCGGGCGACCGCGACCACGTCGGCGAAGGAGACCGGGCCGATACCGATCTCGACAGTCTGTCGGGCGTTGCTCATGTCCTCATCCAACGCCCCGGCAGGCCCGCCGAACAGCCCCGTCAAGGGTGTCGCTGTCTCATATCCGAGACGTCCTGCCCGCGTCGACGATGTCGCCCGCGGATCCGGCGCGCAGGCCTTTCGTCCCGCTGAATGAGACAGAATGTCTTGAATAATGAAACAGACGTAGACTTCCCGCATGAGTCAGCAGCGTCCGCACCCGTGGGTGATGCTGCTGCTGTCCACCGTCGGCCAGGCCGCCTCATCGGCCGTGGTCAACGGGCCCGCCTTCCTGATCCCGGCCCTGCACGAGCAGGGGATGAGCCTCTCGGCCGCGGGCTGGGTCGCCACTGCCTCCATCATCGGGGGTACCTGCACCCTGATCCTCTGGGGGGCGGTCGTCGACGCGATCGGCGAGCGGCTGGTGATGACCGCGAGCCTCGGGCTCAGCGCGCTCAGCCTGGCCGCGGCCGCCGCGACCCACGACTCCCCCGTCCTGCTCGGTCTCTTCCTGTTCCTCGCCGGCGCCACCGCCGCGGGCACGTCCTCGGCCAGCGGACGCGTCGTGGTGGGCTGGTTCCCGCCCCGCAGGCGCGGCACCGCGATGGGCGTGCGCCAGATGGCCCAGCCGGTCGGCGTCGGCCTGGCCGCGGTGGCCGTCCCGGTGCTCGCCGCCGGGCCCGGGATCGCCGCCGCCGTGCTCGCGCCCGCCCTGGTCGCCGGCCTCAGCGCGCTGGCGTGCGCGGCCTGGGTCCTCGACCCGGCCCGGCCCGAGCGAACGGCCGCGACCGTCGGCGCCAACCCCTACCGCGGGTCGGACTATCTGCAGCGCATCCACGCGGTCTCGATGCTCCTGGTGATCCCGCAGTTCACCGTGTGGAGCTTCATGCTCGTCTGGCTGCAGGTCGGCCGGGACTGGTCCCCCGGCGCCGCCGGTGCCCTGGTCGCGTTCGCCCAGGTGCTCGGCGCCGCCGGCAGGATCGGCTCGGGCCACCTCTCCGACGTGGTCGGCTCCCGGACGCGCCCGCTGCGCTGGGTCGCGATCGCGGCCGGCCTGACCATGCTCGCCGTGGGCGTCAGCATCCGCGCGGACTGGGCCGTCGCCGTCCCGCTGATCGTGCTTGCCTCGACGATCACCGTGGCCGACAACGGGCTCGCCTTCACCGCCGTCGCCGAACGGGCCGGGCCGTTCTGGTCAGGGCGCGCGCTCGGCCTGCAGAACACCGGGCAGTACCTCACCGCCGTGTTCGTGCCGCCGGTGATCGGCTTCCTGGTGCCGCTGTGGGGCTACGGGCTCGCCTTCGGGGTGACCGGCATCTTCCCGCTCATCGCCGCTCCCCTGGTGCCGCGCGACGAGACGGACCTCTCCGCTCTGTAGTTGTCGGGGTCACTCCACCAACCGCACCACCACCTCGCAGGCATCGCCCTCGTCGATCCCCTCGGCGACCCGGACCGCCTTCTTCACCGGGAGCACGAACGAGCCGCTCTCGGCCTGCGGGAACACCGAGGTCCGCCAGGTCGACCCCCCGATGGTCGCCTCGACACGAACCGAGCCGAACCCGCGCGGTGGCCCGGCCTCCAGGCGCAGGTCGGCCGCGTGCTCGGGCGGCATGGTCACGAAGAACCACGAGGCGGTGGTCTGCGCGTCCCACTGCCAGAGCTCGGCGGTGAAGGAGTACTCGTCCATGGAGACACCTTGGCAGCCGCCACCGACAACCTGCCTGGTCTCGGATCCCAGACAGCCGTAGGCTGCCTCCATGAGCCAGGTCCCCGCCGCCACCAAGGCGATGCGTGTGCTCAAGTTCCTGGCCAGCCAGCCCGACCCGGTGCCCCTGGACCGGATCATGCGCGCCTGCGAGCTGCCCCGCTCGACGGCCTACCACCTGATGAACGCGATGGCCGAGGAAGGGTTCGTCACGCACCTGGCCGAGGAGCGCCGCTACGGGCTCGGCGTGGCCGCCTTCGAGGTCGGCAGCGGGTACACCCGGCAGGCTCCCCTGCAACGCCTGGCCCGCCGGCACCTGGCCCGGCTCAGCGACCAGGTCGGCGAGTCCGCGCACCTGGCCGTCCCGCACGGGCGCGACGTCCTCTACGTCATCGAGGAGCGCGCCCCCGGACGACCGCCGCTGGTCACCGAGGTCGGCGTCCGGCTGCCCGCCCACCTGACCGCGAGCGGCCGGGCGATCCTGGCCGCGCTGCCCACCCAGCAGGTGCGCGCGCTGTACCCGGACCGGTCCGCCTTCGTCGAGCGCACCGGCCTCGGCCCGACCTCGCTGAGCGCGCTGCGCACGATCCTGGCCGAGACCCGGCAGCGCGGGTTCGCGGTCGAGGACGGCGAGATCACCACCGGGTTCGCCTCGATCGCGGTCCCGGTGATCGACCACAACGACCTGCCGCTGGCCGGCGTCGCGGTCACCTTCCCCGCCGACGGCCACGCGGACACCCAGCGGATCGCGTCCGCCGTACGGGCCACCGCCGCCGCCCTGGGACGACGGGTCGGCGGACACTGAGCCGGCGCTGAGGCGGACGCTGGACCGGAGCGGACCAGACGAGACTCCGCGTCTCGCGAGCCGTGACCCCGGCCAGGCGCACTCGTTGGGGGTCTGACAGGTACTCACCAGTACAGCAAGGGTCCGCCATGCGCTCAGCCACGCCTGCCTCCCCCCGCTCCGCCGCCCGCCTCGCGATCACCGTCGTGGTCGCGCTCGCCCTGGTCGGCGCCGTGCTGGCCTACAACAGCCGGTCCGCGGGCGGGCAGGGAGGCGGGCAGGGAAGCGCCGACGAGCTGAAGAAGTCGTACACGGCGACCGCGGCGAACACGACCAGGAAGAAGGCCGACGACACCGTCTACAACGCGGACGGCACCCACGCCCACGACCCGGGGACGCCACCGCACGACGACAACGACCCGGCCACCAAGAACGCCATCTCGCGCGCGGCGACCGCGACGGACGCGGACACCACGGATCCGACCACCCCGGCCCAGGCCCGCGCGGACGAGCGCTCCGCCGCCCAGCAGCGAACCCAGCGGGCCGTCCCGCTCCGGCACGTCGCGGTCGACCCGGCCCAGCCGACGATCCCGGCCAACCGGTTCAACCTGTTCAACGCCTGCTACGGGCTGCGCTCGACGGCCACCGGCCGCTGGCTCAACGGCGTGCACGTCACCGCCACCAGCCAGGGCACCGGCACGCCGCTCTACTTCAAGCCGACCATGCTCGGCCGCTACCTGCTCTACTCGCCGACGCGGACCTTCCTCGGCGCGAAGGCCGGGAAGGCGACGTACGCGACGAAGGGCAACGCCTCCACCAACTGGACGGTGACCCAGGCCGGCGCGCGCCAGTTCCGGCTGTTCCTGCCGGGCAAGGGCTACCTGGCCGCCGCGGCCAGCGGCGAGGCGGTCTTCGTCGCCGCCCCGACCGGGCGCACCCAGTTCACGCCGTACCGGCGCTCCGGCTGCACCGCCTTCCCGGAGATCGCGGTGAACGTGAGCGGCAACCCCACCGCCGGTACGACGTCGTACCAGGAGACGCGCGGCTACATCGACGCGCACACGCACGGGATGGCGTTCGAGTTCCTCGGCGGCGACCTGCACTGCGGCCGGCCCTGGTCGCCGTGGGGCGTCGCGGTCGCGCTGGCCGGCTGCCAGGGCCTCAACAGCGTCACCGGCAGCGCCGTCGAGTCGTTCCTGTCCGGCGAGATCGGCGCGGACCCGGTCGGGTGGCCGACGTTCAAGAGCTGGCCGGCGCCGGACGCGCTCACCCACGAGGGCACCTACTACAAGTGGATGGAGCGGTCCTGGCGGGCGGGGCAGCGGGTACTGGTGAACCTGCTCGTCGAGAACAACCAGCTCTGCACGCTCTACCCGATCAAGCGGAACTCCTGCAACGACATGACCTCGATCAGGCTGCAGGCCAAGGACATGCACCTGATGCAGGACTACATCGACGCCCAGCACGGCGGGCCGGGCAAGGGCTGGTACCGGATCGTCACGAACCCCGTGCAGGCCCGTCAGGTCATCAACGCCGGCAAGATGGCCGTGATCATGGGCATCGAGACCTCGGTGCTGTTCGGCTGCCACACCCGGCTCGGCCACTCGACCTGCACCACCACCTCGATCGACCGCCAGCTCGACGAGGTCAAGCGCATGGGCGTGGTGCAGATGGAGCTGGTCAACAAGTTCGACAACGCGCTCGCCGGCGTCGCGGGCGACGAGGGCACCACCGGCTACCTGGTCAACACCGCGAACACGCTCGAGACCGGCTCGCCGTGGCGGATGGCGACCTGCGACCCGAACGACCCCGAGGTGCACGACAAGGACCAGGACAACTCGGTGCCCATCCCCGACCAGGACGCGCTGTTCGGCGCGATCCTCCGGGTGCTGCCGCAGAACCTGCTCGCCAGCCTCCCGGCGATCCCGCTCTACCCGGCCAAGCACCACTGCAACAAGCTCGGCCTCTCCGGGCTCGGCGCGTACACCATCCGCGGCATGGTCAAGCGGAACATGCTCTTCGACCCCGACCACATGAGCGTCAAGGCACGCAAGCAGTCCCTCGACCTCATCGACCAGCTGCGCTACTCCGGCGTGGTCTCCAGCCACTCCTGGTCGACGCCGGACGCCTACCCGCGCATCTACCGCGAGAAGGGCTTCATCACGCCGTACGCCGGCGACAGCACCGGCTTCGTGGCCAAGTGGCGCCGCGCGCTGACCTGGGCGAACCCGCGGACCTACTGGGGCATCGGCTTCGGCGCGGACATCAACGGCCTCGGCGCGCAGGGCGACCCGCGCGGCGCCGACGTCAGCAACCCGGTGCGGTACCCGTTCACCGGCCTCGGGGGCGTCAAGGTCTACCAGCAGACCAGCGGTGTGCGGACCTACGACATCAACAAGGACGGCGTCGCGCACTACGGTCTCTACCCCGACTGGATCGAGGACCTGCGCATCCTCGGCGGCAACCGCATCGTCCAGGACATGACCCGCGGGCCCGAGGCCTACCTGCAGACGTGGGAGCGCGCGTACGGCGTGAAGCCGGATGCCTGCAGCAACGGCGGCAAGCACTCCTCGCGCTTCTTCCACACCCGCGTGCGCGTCGGGAGCACCTGGTGGAAGGTCGTCCGGACCGCCGGCCAGCCGCACCGCCGGATCGACCGCCAGTTCGCCTACTGCGGGGCGAGCGGGACGGTCCTGGTGAACTTCAACGCGCGCGGGCGGGTGACCTCGGTCCGGGGGTGAGGCTCAGCCGAAGCGGCCGTTGACGTAGTCGTCTGTCCGCTGGTCCCGGGGGTTGCTGAAGATCGCCTCGGTGTCGCCGTACTCGACGATCACGCCGGGCGCGTTGTGCTCGGCGAGGAAGAACGCGCACTGGTCGGAGATCCGGTGGGCCTGCTGCATGTTGTGGGTGACGATCACGATCGTGACCTCGCCGCGCAGGTCTGCGATGGTCTCCTCGATGCGCCGCGTCGAGCTCGGGTCCAGGGCCGATGCCGGCTCGTCCATGAGCAGGATCTCCGGGGTCAGCGCCATCGCGCGGGCGATGCAGAGCCGCTGCTGCTGGCCACCGGAGAGCCCGCCGCCGGGCTGGTGCAGCCGGTCCTTGACCTCGTCCCAGAGCGAGGCCTTCTTCAGCGACTCCTCGACCAGGAAGTCGCGCTCCTCGCGGCTCGCCTTGGTGCCGGTCAGGTCCAGGGCGGCGACCGTGTTTTCGTAGATCGACATCGCCGGGAACGGGTTCGGCTTCTGGAAGACCATGCCGATCTTCTTGCGCGCGTCGGTGACGCGCTGTCCCGGCGCGTAGATGTCCTGGCCGTCGAGGACGACCTGTCCGGCCAGCGAGGCGCTCGGGATCAGCTCGTGCATCCGGTTCAGGATCCGCAGGAACGTGGACTTGCCGCAGCCGGACGGGCCGATCAGCGCGGTCACCTGGCCGGCGGGCATGGTCAGGGAGACCCGGTCGAGCACCTTGCGGTCGCCGAACCAGGCGGTGATCGCCTCGGCGCGCAGCTCGGCGGCCTGGGTGCCACCGAGGAAGCCGCGCAGCACGTTGGAACCGCTGACGTCGACGCTGCCCGCCCGCCGCGCACCGCCGCGACCCCAGGGCCGTCGCCGGCCACGGGCCTGCGGGTCCGGCGCGGGCGGCGCCGCGAGGCCGCGCTCGAGCTCGAGGACCTGGGTCTCGACGTCCCGGTCGCTCGGGACCTCGATCTGCTCGCTCGACTCGTACATGACAGCTCCTACTTCGGTTCCAGGGTTCACATCAGGTTGGGCAGCAGGTCGCTGACCCGGTCCGCGCAGGCGAGCGCGGTGGCGCCGACCATCGGCGCGAAGACGATCCAGGTGCCGGGATGGCCCCAGCGCTTCCAGGCCCACACGCCACCGACGGTGAACAGGACCAGCAGCTCCATCAGCCAGGACAGCGAGAACATCCGCCCGGGATCGGAGGCGAGCGGCCGCTCGGTCGGCTTGTAGGTGTTGAAGGCCAGGGCCGGCCGCGGGAAGGACTTCGAGACCAGCTCGGCGTCGACGAGGACCGTCTTGTGCGGCAGGAACGGCGGCCCGCTCGCGGTCATCAGCACCAGGCTGCCGGCATCGCCGGTCAGCGCCGGCAGCTTGCTGCCCTGTCCGCGCACGCCCAGCACCTTGTACGTCGACTGGCCCTGCCCGGTCAGCACGGTGAAGGTCTGCCCGGGCCTGAGCTTGTCGATCTGGCCGAAGACCCCGCCGTACGCCGAGGACCGTCCCATCAGCACCGAGGCCCCCGGCTGTCCCGGCAGCGGCGTGTCCGGCCGGTGGCCGATGCCCATCTTGGTCTGCCGCGACGCGGCGCCCTCGACGATGACCTCACGGATGCCGAGGTCGGGGATCTTGAGCAACGCCATCGGGGTGCCCGGCTCGACGAGCGCACCCTGCGCATCGGTCTGGCCGATCGGCGTCGAGCCCTGCGCCAGGTTGAGCCGGAGCTCGTCGTACAGGCGGTGCTGCGCGGTGAAGTGCTGCAGCTGGCTGACCAGCGTCACGTTGAGCACCATCACCAGCAGCGCCAGCGACAGGATGGTGAGGCCGTAGGAGATGCCCACCAGGATCGGGTCCGGGGTGCCGGCGCGCGGCACCCGGCGCACCCGCGGCACCCGGCGGGTCCAGCCCGGCGCCTCGGGGAGCCGGCGTCGCCAGCCGAGCTCCCGGGGAGCGGTCATCGAGTCACCCACGCGCGGGCCCCTGGGTCGGCGGGCCGCCGCGGGCACCGGCGCGGGTGTCCAGCATCCGCGAGACCAGCGGCGGGGCCACCACGAGCAGCAGCAGGAACCCGACGCTGAGGACGATCGCGAACACCGCCGGGCCCCAGGTCTTCTGCCCCTGGATGACGGTGCTGGCCGCGGTCGGGTTCAGGTCCCCGCCGGCGGTCGCCTGCGGCGTGCCGCACTGGCCGGTGACCGGGTCGCAGGTCGGCGCGGTGCTGCCCGGCGGCGCGGTCCCGCCGCCCGTCGTCGTACCGCCTCCGGTGGTCGTGCCGCCCCCGGTGGTCGTGCCACCTCCGGTCGTGGTGCCACCGCCGGTGGTCGTGCCGCCACCGCCAACGGTCGCGCCACGCTTGCTGATCCACGGCGCCTGGCAGGCAGCGTTGCACTCGTCCGGGAAGGGCGCGGTGTCGGTGAGCACGTTGTGCGCCGGGCTGTCCCCGGGCTTGAAGGTCGGGTTGTTGCACTTGTTCGAGGTGCCCGCCTTCACCCCGGCCTTGGTCGCGGAGATCGTCTTCTTCGTCGCGGCGTCCACTCCCGGGATGCGCAGCACCTGGTCCATCGCGGCGAGCACCAGGTTCATCGGCAGCGGCGAGTAGCCGAGCGCGCCCATGGACCGCTGGCCCTCGCAGAGCCCGTACGTCGCGAAGTAGCCGAGCGTCGCGCCCTTGCCGGTGCTGAACGCGCCGTGGGTCTGCGTCGGGATCACCAGGTAGGAGTACGCCGAGATCGGGTAGGTCCGCGGGTCGCCGTACGCGTAGACCTTGGACAGGTCCTGTGACAAGTAGTTCTGCGAGGTCTTGTCCATGTTGATCTTGGCCTGGGTCAGCGCCACCGCGACCGCCTTGTCGGTCGGCACCGTGTAGAAGCCCGCGGCGTTCTTGACCTTGGCGACGGGGAACCCGACGCCGAGCGCATAGCTGTACTCGTCGTAGTTGATCGTGTACGGCGTGTTGGAGGTGTACGTCGTGACGCCGTTCGAGCCGGACTGCGCGGTGAAGTTCGACAGGCCCTGGTAGGGGAAGTACGAGGTGGCGTTCTTCGGGTTGCAGCCCGCCTTCGCGCAGAGCTTGGCGTAGTCACCCGGGAACTGGCGCAGCATCCAGAGCGTGAACTGCGCGGTCGCGCCCGAGCCGTCGGACCGGACCACCACGGTGATCCGCTGGGCCGGCAGCGCGACGCCGGGGTTGCTGGCCGCGATGACCGGGTCGTTCCACCGGGTCACCTGCCCGGAGAAGATCTTCGCCAGCGCCTGCTGGGAGAGGCGCAGCTTGGTGAACCGCTGCCCGCCGACCGGCAGGTTGTACATGAACGAGGTGCCGCCGGCGACTGCGGGCACCAGGCCGTAGCCGAAGCTCGGGCGCTGGGAGTCCTGCGGGTCCGCGGTGTCGCCCGAGTAGGGGATCTCGGAGACCGCGAAGTCGGAGAGCCCGATCGCGAAGTTCTTCCGTCCCGAGGAGGAACCGTCGTTGGTGTAGTTGACGGTCACGCCCTGCGCCTTGACCGTGGCCCGCCAGTCCTCGATGGCGCCGGCCGCCCAGGTGGAGCCGTTGCCGCTGATCGTGGCGGTCGGGACGGCGTACGCCGCACCGAGGCCGGCGCTGATGGTGAGCAGGGCCACCGCCGCGAAGAGGGCGAGCAGCGTACGTCGTCGGGGCAGACGGCGGGGGGTCATCGGGAGGCTCCCTGGGTCGGGTCCGAGCCTCGCAGCGCGGCCAGGTGCGCGGCGATCTCGGCGTGGTTGGACTCGATACGTGACATGTCGCGCACGGACTGGGTCGCGCGGCGCCGGCGTTGCCGGTCGGTGATCTCGCCGGCCTGCTGGCCACCGAGCAGGCGGGCGACGACGAACAGGACCAGCACCAGGAGGAGCAGCAGCGCAGCGACCGCGAAGCCACGGGTCTTCATGTCCGGCTGCGGGCTCTTGATGAACTCCAGCGCAGCCAGCGGCAGCGAGATCTGCGGGCCGTTGAAGGGGTTCCAGTTCAGGTTGCTGGTCACGCCCGAGGTGAGCAGCACCGGTGCGGTCTCACCGATGCCGTGGGCGGTGGCCAGGATGATCGCGGTCGTCAGGCCCGAGCGGACGGTGGGCAGCACCACCATCCGCACCACGGCCCACTGCCCGGCACCGAGAGCCAGGCCGGCCTCGCGCAGGTTGCCCGGCACCAGCCGGAGCACCACGTCGGCCGAGCGGATCATGATCGGCAGCATCAGCACGGTGATCGCCAGCGCCGCCGCGAAGCCGTTGAACTGCTTGGTGAAGAGCAGGATCACCGAGGCGTAGATGAACAGGCCGGCGACCACCGAGGGCAGCGCGGTCATCGCCTCGACGACGGTGCGCACCAGCCGCGCGTACCGGCCGCCGATCTCGTTGAGGAACAGCGCGGTGGCGATGCCCAGCGGGATCGTGATGACCAGGGCGATGCCGATCTGCTCCAGGGTGCCGACGATCGCGTGCAGCGCGCCACCCTCCTTGAGCGGCGAGAGCGGCCCGGTCAGGCCCATGTCGGTGGTGAAGAAGCTCAGCCGCAGCGAGCCGACGATCTTCAGCGCTCGCCAGCCGACGAAGCCGATCACCAGCGCCAGCAGGGCGACCACGATCATGCCGGCGGAGGCGAGCAGCACCCCGACGAAGCGGTCCTTGACCGCGGGACCGTTCTCGGTCAGCCGGGTCAGCGCGATGTAGGTGACCAGCATCCAGAAGAACGCGGTGACCGGGACCCAGCCGAAGCCGATGATGCCCAGCACCGGGCCGAGCATCAGGCCGAGCGCGACAGCCGCGGCGATCGAGCCCAGCGGCAGCCCGAGCCGCTCGAGCAGCGGCGGCCGGGTGCGGACCCGCTCCGGCTCGTGCAGCAGCGGCGGCAGCTCGTCGCGCGGGGTGAACGTGCCCGCGCCGGATCCGGTCTCGGGCGTGCGCGGGGCGGGAACCATCTCGTCGGTCATCCGTGTCGTCATCAGCCCTCGCTCTCCGCACCCGAGCGCGACCGGGCGATGATCGCGGAGGCGGTGAAGTTGATCGCCATGGTGAGCAGGAACAGCGAGAGACCCGCGGCCATGAGCGCGCTCATGGTGAAGTCGTTCGCCTCGCCGTACCGCAGCGCGATGGTGACCGCGACCGAGTTCGACCCGTTCTGCAGGATGTGGAGGTTGATGTCGAAGACGGGCGAGAGGATCAGGTAGAGCGCGATCGTCTCGCCGAGCGCCCGGCCGAGACCGAGCATGGTGCCGCCGATGATGCCGCCCTTGCCGAACGGGATCACGACCGAGCGGATCATGCCCCACTTGGTGGCGCCGAGCGCGTAGGCGCCTTCGCGCTCGCCCTGCGGTGCCCGCGAGAACGCCTCGCGCATCATCGAGGTCTGGATGGGGATGATCATCATCCCGACCACGAGCGCGCCGATGAAGGCCGAGGAGGTGTACAGCGCGTCGTTGGGCAATGGGTTCGACGGGTCCGCGCCGTCGACCTTGAAGATCGGGATCCAGCCGAAGTACGTCGACAGCCAGCGCGCGAACGGCACCATGTGCGACTGCAGGAACACCAGGCCCCACAGGCCGTAGACGACCGAGGGCACCGCGGCCATCAGATCGATCGCGCCGGTGAGGAACCCGCGCAGCCGGCCGGTGGCGACCTCGGTGATGAACAGCGAGGCGCCGAGGGAGAGCGGCAGCGAGACGACCAGGGCGATCAGCGCGATCGTCACCGTGGCGGTGAGCAGCGCGGCGATGCCGAAGTGGTTGGTCTCCGGCGACCACTTCTGGGTGGTGAGGAACTCCCAGACGCCGACCGACTTGATCGCCTTGACGGCCTTGACGCTCAGGAACGTCCCGACCAGCACCATGATGACCAGCACGAACGAGCCGGCCAGCCGGGTGATCTGCCGGAACGCCTGGTCGACCGGGGCGTGGGCGACCCGGATGTCGCGGGCGACCGCGTCGTCGAGGCTGCTGGCCGGGTAGTCGGGCAGGTAGGTCGTGGTCACTGCGGTCAGCCGATCTTGACGGTGCTGCGAAGGCGGAGGAGCGGGCCGATCAGTCCGGTCACCAGGGCGATGCCCAGCCCGAACGGGAGGATCCACCGTGGGAACGACTCGGTCCCCGCCGAGGCGTTGACGAACTGCGTACTGGGCGAGACCACGTTGCCGCCGGCGGGCGCACCCACCGGAGCGCTCGCCACCGGGACGTCGCCGCCGTTGCTGCCCGGGGTTCCCGAGCCCGCGGTGTCCGGGTCCGAGCCGTCCCCGTCGCCCTGGGTGCCGTGGCCGGCGGGCTTCGGGTCGGTGGCGGCGAGCAGGGTGGCGATGCCGGCCCTCGCGTCCGCCTGGAGGGCACTGGTGAGAGGCGCGTAGCCGGGAGGCAGGTTGCCCGGCGCGAACCCGGCCTTCTGGCCCGCCGTGGTCACGTACTTGAGCGCGCGACCGTAGACGTGCTTCTGGTCGGCGCTGATCGTCTTGGCGACGGCCGCGAAGACCGGCATCGTCAGCGGGTAGGCCCCGGCCGCGTAGTCGGCCGAGCCCGGCTCCTTGGCGCCCTCGACCCCGCTGTCGACGAACCGTGCTGCCGCCTTGCGCATCGAGTCGGTGGTGGCGCCGACACAGTGCTTGCCATCGCTGTCGCACAGCTTCGCGGTGGGCAGCTGGTACGTCGCGGCGGCCGCGGACCCGACGATCGCCATGATGCCCATCCGGTCGGTTGCCTGGCGGGTCTTCAGGTCCCGCCACTTGCCGGGCGCCGGCAGGCAGCTGCCGTCGATCGCCGTGTAGCAGAAGTCGTCCAGCCGCGGCAGGTACCCGATCGCCGTGTCCCGGGCAGCGACGGTCATGTTGTCGACGCGCGGCAGGAACTCGAAGACGGAGTACGGCAGCTGCTTGACGTCGCCAACGGTCTCCACCGACTCCTGCCAGCCCGGCAGCGGGAACGGCGAGCCATCGGGCGGGTAGCTCACCGGCTGGTCCACGTAGGAGTCGGGAACCGGCTGGGCCTTGCGGTCAGCGTCGGCCTTGGCGGCGAGCGCCGTCTTCTGCGACTCGCAGCCCTGGTAGGTCCGGGTCGAGTAGAACGGGTTGACGACCATGCCGTCGTGGTCCGGGCAGCCGTTGAGGAACGCGCGCGCATCGGGGTCGGCCAGGATCCAGCGCCAGACCTCGCTCGCGGCGTCCGAGCGGGTGCCCTCGACCAGCAGGTGCGCGATGAGGTTCTTCACCGACCTGCCGTCGAGGTGGGCCAGCGAGGGGTTGAGCCGCTGGAACTCCGGGTCGTACGCCACCGAGGCCGGCCGGTTGGCCATCCAGTCCTGCAACGGGTACGCGCGCGTGCTGATGATCGCCCGCTGGTAGCTCTGGGTCAGCAGCTTGGCGACCAGCCGCGCGTCGAGCCGGAGATCGCGAACCGGCTGCCCGACCCGCTCGAGGTCCTTCTCGAACTCGGCGAGGCTGCCGTACCCGCACTTCGTGGTCACGTTCTCCGCGGTGTACGGCGGCTCGCACTGCACCTGGTACGTCAATGAGTACGCGAAGACCGGTGCCGCGAGCGCCATCGGGACGTGCACGGCTCCGACGGCCGGGCGGGTCGTCAGCGCGGCGGAGCTGGCCCCCGAGGCGAGCTGGTTCCGGGCGACCTCGTCGCCCAGCACCGTGTAGCCCAGGGCGATGTTCTCGGCCTTGCAGAGGCCGGGCACCCAGGAGGCGGCGGCCAGCGAGAGCAGCTCAGAGCCGTTGGTCAGCGACCGGGCCTGCCCGCCCGGGCACCCGGGCAGGATGTCGCGCAGGCCGAGCCGCACCTGGAGCCGCTGCGCCCACAACGACGGGGAGATCGGCCCCGAGGTCGCCAGCACGTCGTCGAGCCGGGGCACGATCACCAGCCAGCACGACCCGATGCTGGCCTGGCCGACCCGCCGGCCGCAGCCGAGACCCGGCGCCTCGACCGAGGTCTGGACCTCGAACTGGGTCGCCGCGTCCCCTCCGGCGGAGATGTTCACCCGCGACACCTCGTTGGTGGTGGTTGGGTTGAAGAATTGGTTGTTGCTGCCCGTCGTGCTGCCCGACTTCTCGCCCGTGAGCGCGGTGAACGGCACGTCGTGGTCGCCGGTCTGGCCCAGGAACTTCTCCCAGTCACCACCGCCGGCCAGCGGATCGTTGCCCAGGTAGCGACCGTTGCGCGGGTTCGGCGCCCGGTTCGCCACGGCGTCGCCGGCGCCGACCTGGCAGGTCGCCGGGTCGGGCGCGCTCCCGCTCGGGTCGGGAGATCCGTTGGCCTTCAGGCCACCCCAGCACTGGAAGATCTGGAAGCTCGCGTACGACGCCCCGCCCGGGATCGTGGCACCACCCTTGGCACCGGAGATCTCGACGGCGACCGACTGGTTGACCAGGTTCCGGGTCTGCGAGACCCGCACCTCGAGCCCACCGAGGCCGTTGTCGGCCCCGAAGGTGCTGAAGTACGGCGCGACGATCGAGCTGCGGATGTCGTCGTACGTCTTCCCGCCCGTGTGCGGGACGCCCTGCCGGCCGTCCCGGAAGACGACGTCCGAGGACGGGTTCCCCGTGTTGTCCCAACGGACCGTGACGGCACTGTCACTGGTCAGCAGGCCGGACGGGCCCCAGTCCGAGCCGTCGTTGACGCCGGTCGCCGCGACCGCCGGGCCACCAATCCAGCCCGGCAGCCCGGCGAGTGCGAGCAGAAGTCCGAAGACGACGACCACGACGCGGGCACGCGTCGACGATCCCCGAGAAGTTCGCTGAGGGGTCGCCGAGGGTGGCATCCCAGTCTCCTTCTCAGGTCGCGCGGAAGGTGAGCACCTTGTTGCTGGCCAGGACGTAGGCGTTGCCGCCGTACATCAGGGTCAGCCTGGTCACGCCCTTGACGACCTTGGGCAGCAGGATCGTCGCGGTACCGGCGCGCAGGGTGAGCACGAACCGCTTGGTCACGCCTCGAGGCGGGTCGAAGACGACGGTCACCCGGCCGGAGACCGGCGCTCCGGGTGCGGTCACCCGGACGATCAGCTTGGGCCGGGTGCCGGCCCGCGGCCGCGCGGGCTTGAGGACGCCCGAGACGGTGCCCTGCCAGACGGTCTTCAAGGCCACCGACGTCTTGTACGACGTGCTGGTGGGCGTGAAGGTCGCGGTGACCACGTGCTTGCCGGTGGCGAGCTTGCGCACTGCCTTGACGGTCCGCACCGTCGGGCTGACGGCCAGGGTGGCGAAGACGGTGGCACCGTCCTTGAAGGTGACCTTGCCGGCCAGCCCGGGGGTGACGGTCGCGGTGAAGGTGTCGGTCGAGCCGCCCTTCGCGCTGAGGGTGGTCGACGTCGCGATCTGCGGGTTGGTGAAGGTCTTGCGGACGTTCACCGAGGCCAGGTAGGTCGCCTGCGCGGGAGCATCGGGCTCGTAGTGCACCTCGTAGGTGCGCGCGGTGCCGGGCGCGAACCCGGTGACGGGCAGCGTCGCGACGCCGTTGGTCAACGACGCGGGCACCGCCGTGCCGGCGACGCCGCCGACAACCTCGGCGAACATCATCGAGCCGGTCGCGTCGGTCGCGGTGCCGTTCGCGTTGTTCTTGACGGTCGCGGTCAGCGTCGCGTTGCTGCCCGAGAACGACGACGTCACGGTGACCGTGGGCGCATAGGCGCCGAGCACCTGGTACCCCGCGGAGGTGCGGATACCGCTGGTCGGGCTCGCGACGGTCGTGAAGGGCATCCAGGCGGTCTTCGCGTGCCCGGTGCCATCGGCCTCGACGAGCGGGACCTCGTTCTGGAGGTCGGCGTCGAGACCGTTCGTGACGTAGGCGACCAGGCTCAGCTGGGTGCCGGCCGGCCAGTTGTTGAGGATCGACTTGCCCTTGGGAGCCGTGGACACGGGGTTGGCGCCGCCCAGGTCGTGGAGGACGAGGCTGTCGTCGAAGCCCTGGAGCGGGCGTCCGGCGGTGACCCACGCGGACAGCTGGGCCAGGTCGGACACCGTCGTCACCGAGTCGTTCGCGGCCGAGCCGCCGGACAGGGATGCGCCCCAGCCCGCGGCGCCGGAGATCACCCAGTCGAACGCCTCCGCGGCGTTCTCGCCGGCGGTCACGGTCGGCCGCTCGTTCGAGCCGTCGGCGGTGTACGGGACCACGGCGTAGCCGATGTCGTCGAAGTTGTCGGTGCCCAGCGCCGCGAGCAGGGCGTCCTGCGAGGCCTGGGTGATCTGGCCGCTCCCGTCGACGCCCTCGAGGGAGAGGTACGTCGGTCCGGCGCCTGCCGGCCCGGTGCCACCCTCGTGGCCCCACCAGCCCTGCTGGATCGCGTTGGCCGGGTTCGCGGTGAAGTCCGGCGACTCGGTGAACAGCTGGACGAGGGAGCCCGCTGGAGCGGCCGACTGCGCCGGGCCGGCGATCGCGACCGAGGTCAGCGCGAGCGCGGTCGCGAGGACGGCGGCGAGGCGACCCGTGCGTCGGCCGAGCGGGGTGGTGACGGACATGGTGGTCCCTTCGAAGAGAGTGGTGACACGTACCCAGGGCCGGGCGCCGGTGCGGTCCCGAGCCGCCTCCTTCGTGCCCTGCCGATCAAACCGAGAGCCTGGAAACGATCCGCGAACGGACGCTGAACGCAGCCGAAACGTTGTCACGGGTGCCCACTCGCAGCGGCGCCGCGTCGCAGGAGTGCGACGCACCCGACCAGCGCAGCCAGGACGACGACGGCCAGGAGCGAGAAGAGGACGGGCCGGCCCCCGGGGACGGCGGCCACGAGCCAGTTCTCGCTCGTGCTGCCGTCGCCGGCCTTCGAGGACGCCCGCGCGGAAGAGGCTGACTCGCTCTCGCCCTGCTGCGCCGCCGGGGCGCCACTCGCGTCCTCGCCGGTCGTGGTGCCCGCCTTGCCGCCACCGGGGTAGGCGCTGGGCGGGCTGTAGGTCAGCACCTCGAATCCGGCCGAGGTCCGCGCCGGGTCGGTCGGGTTCGCCACGGTCCGGAAGGTCAGCCAGGCGGAGATCGCCCGGCCGTCCGGCCCGACCGCCACCCGCGGGATCAGCGGGTAGGTCTTGTCGTAGCCGTCGGCGAGGTAGAAGACCATGCTGATCTTCGTTCCGGCCGGCCAGCGGTTCAGGATCGACGCACCCTCCGGCGTGGTGGTCGGGTCACCGCTGCCCGCCGAGTTGACGTTGAGGACCTTGAGGTCCGGGCTGTAGCCCTGGAGCGGCCGCCCGACCTTCCACCATGCCGTCCACTCGCTCAGCGTGGACACGGTGAACACGGCGTCGTTCTTGCTGGCGGCCCCGTTCCACGCCGCGCCGAACGGGGCGTCGGTGAACCAGTCGAAGACCTCACCGGCGTTCTGGCCCTTCGTCACCGCGGGTCGCTCGTTGGAGCCGTCCGCGCTGTAGGGGACGAACGCGACCCGGAGGTTCTCCAGGGTCTGGTCCTGGAGCTTCTTGCCGAGTGCGGCGGTGGAGGCAGCGGTCACCTTCCCGCTCTGGTCCGCGAGGTCGAGGGAGAGGAAGGTCGATCCGGTCCTGGCCGGCGTCGCCCCGGTGCCGTGACCCCACCAGCCTCGGTGGATCGCGTGGGTCGGATCGCCGGTCAGCGCACCGGGCTCGAGGATCACCTCGGCCAGCGAGCCCCGGGGCGCCTTGGCGTCCGCCGGGGCCGCCAGCAGGGCCGGAGTCGCCACGAAAGCGGCGGCGACCGCGGCCGCGACCGTGCGGAGGATCCGGGTCTTCACGGTGGTGGTCATGCTTCGCTCCTGGTGACGACGGCGGCGTGCCGGGGTGCGGGGGCCGCGGCGATCTCGGCCTTGAGACGGGCTCGCTCACGGCGGCGGCGGTCGAGCCGCCAGCCGAGGAAGCCGAGCAGCAGCAGGACCACGACGATCTCGAGGACCAGCAGCCAGGGCAGCGCCCAGAACCCGGCCGAGGCGGTCGCGGCCGGGACCTTCTTCGCGTAGCCGGTGTCGACCACCGAGGGATGGAGGGTGACCTTCGCGCGCGGACGGCCGAGGCCGAACCGGTCCTCGAACCTCTGCGTGACGGTGACCTTGGACCCGGGCAACAGGTCGCGCAGCCGGCGCGGGTGCGCCACCAGGTCGGAGAACGGGCACGGGACCAGCGGCACCACGCAGCGGTCGACGTTCACGTCCTGGGCGACGTCGAGGCGCATGTTGCCGGTGTTGTGCACGGTGTAGCTGACCGTGTAGAGGCCGCGGCCCAGCGGGTCGCGGTGGTCGTCGTACGACGCGTGGAGGTTCTCCACCGACACCTTGGGGGCGAGGTCCCCGCTCAGCGAGAAGTAGGCGCGCACGCCGACCCGCTGGTCGAGGGTGATCTTCGCGCCCTTCTTGTTGCGGCTGGTCACCTTGAGCGAGGCGACGATGCCGGCGACGTGGTCACCGGGGGCGGCCTTGAGCGGAATGCGCGCGATGAACTTGACCAGCTTGGTGTTGTAGGGCTGCTTGCCGACCCGGCCGGGCACGGTGATCCGCCCGTTCTTCGGGAGGTCACGCAGCGTGATCCAGGTACCGGCGTCGGCCGGGGTGTCGCCCCCGGGGAGCAGGCCGAAGGCACCGTCGTCGCTCTGCACCGCGTCGGTCGGGTAGACCTGCAGCGTCAGCGGCCTGGTGCCGTAGTTGAAGATCTTGATCTGGTCGAGGATCGTCGCGCCGGGGTTGGCCGAGTAGACCAGGTAGGCGCGGCCGTCGACGACCTGCTTGTCCGGCACGTGCTTGGCCGGGCCCATGCCCCAGCTGGCGTCGCCCTTGCCGTTCTTGGCGGTGCCGCTGCCGGGATTGGGCTGGGTGTCGTCCGCGCCGGCGTAGCCGGAGACGAGCGTCAGGCTGAGGAGCGCGGCCACCAGGACGGCGACCACCCGCAGCCCTCTGCGGATCGAGGGGTGTGCTTCGTGCATCGGGGGCGGATCTTTCTCTGACGTGGTGCGGAGGTTCCGCCAGGGGTGGTGGGGCGGGTGCCGAGGCACCCGCCCCACCTGTGCAGGAGACGCGTCCGTCTCCCCCGCCCCCTGGCGGTCTTCGTGGGTCAGGACGCGGTGAAGGTCACCGTGCCCGTGTAGGTGCCGGACGGCGTGGTGGTGGGCGCGAAGATCGTGAGCGTGCCGTGGTACGTCACGTTGCTCGGGCCCTGGTTCGCCGAGAGCACGGTGTGCGGGATCCCACCCAGGCCCAGGTTGCCGCTGGCGGCCGGAGCCACCGGGGCAGCCGGAACCGGGTTGTCGGTGGCGGTGATGGTGCCGATGCCCGGGTTGCTGCCCGGGTCCGCCACCAGCGTGGTCAGGCCGACGTTCTGGCCGTTGATGAAGTGACCGGAGCCGTCGGCGAGGTTGCCGGCCAGCGCGGTCAGCGCCCACGGCTGGGCACCGTCACGGGTGTCCACGACGTGGATGCCGTCGAACTGGGCCGAGCCGCGGTAGCCGTCGAGCGCCGTGGTCAGTGCCAGCGTGCCGAGGTCGAGCGGGTTGCCCGGGCCGTACGGCGTGGTCACGGTCAGCGTTCCGGTCGGGATCGTGGCCGTGATGGTCTGGTCGTCGATCGAGACGCCGGACGGCGCCGCGAGGGTGAAGGTGACGCTGCCCTGCGAACCGCCGAAGCTCGGCGAGGTCGGCGTGAAGACGCCGGTCACCGTGTGGCTTCCGGCGGCAGCGAAGGTGTGCGACAGGGTGGCGACACCCGCGCCGTCGACCGTGACGGGCGAGCCGATGTTGGTCGGGCCGTCCTTGAACTGCACCGTGCCGGCGGCGACCGGGCTGACGGTCGCGGTCAGGTCCACCGGGGCGGTGACATCGGCGCCCGGCGTCGCGGCGACCGAGGTCGTGGTGGGGGTGCCGTTGATGACGAACGGGACATCGGCCGAGGTGGAGGTGTTGAAGGCCAGCGTCGAGGTGTTCGTCGGGGTGTAGACCGCCTTGAAGGTGTGGTTGCCCACGGCCGGGGTCTGCCCGTTGAGGTGAGCCACACCGCCGGACAGGGCGCCGGTGCCCAGCGAGGTGGCACCGTCGAAGAACTCGACCGAGCCGACCGGCACGTCGGTGCCCGAGGCGGGCGCGACGGTCGCGGTCAGGTTGATCGAGGTGCCGGCCGCCTGCGGCGAGGTCACCGAGGTGGTCAGCGAGGTGGTGGTGTTCTGCGGGATCGCGCCGAACGACGTCACGTTGTAGCCCGACGAGGTGCGCAGCGAGTCCGAGGGCTTGGCCACCGTGGTGAAGGTCAGCCAGGCGGTCTTGGCCTTACCGCCGGACGCGAGAACCTGGGGCTTGCCGTTGGTGTACTGGCCGTTGGACTCGAAGAACACCATGCTCAGCTGGGTGCCGGCAGGCCAGGCGTTGAGGATCGACTTGCCCTGCGGGGTGGAGGAGACCGTGTTCGGGCCGATGTCGACCAGCTGAAGGTTGCTGTTGTAGCCCTGCAGCGGCTGGCCGGCGGCGAACCACGCGTTCCACTCGGCGCCGGTGGAGACGGTCAGGACGCTGTCGTTGGCGTTCGAGGTTCCGTTGAGGCCGGCGAACAGGCCCTGGTCGGCGAAGCGGGCGTTCGGGCCGAAGACCTGGTCGACCGTCTGGCCGGTGGTCGCGTTCGGCTTCTCGGTCGAGCCGTCGGCCGACGTGGGCACGAAGACGACCCGCAGGTTGTTGTCCGGGTCGGTGAACGCGGACTGGAGCTGACCCGAGAGGTAGTCGGCCGAGAGGGTCGTCGGGTTGGTGCCCGAGGGCGCGGCAGCGTTGCCCTCGTGGCCCCACCAGCCGTGCTGGATCGCGTTGCTGAGGTCGCCGCTCACGCCCGACTCGAGCATGACCTCGACCGGCGACCCACTGGGCTTGTACGCCTGGGCGGGCATAGCGGTCGCCGCGACCAGGCCGAGCGGAATCGCGGCAGCGGCCACACCGGCCACCACGCGACGCCACCGCACCCCGCGGGGGGTAAGAGATGTGCGCATGACTCTTCTTTCTTGGGAGTTGAATTCGAGTGCTGCGGAATCGGTGCTGCTGAACCCACGCGGAACGAACGCGGGCGGCCCGGGCCGTCGCTCGGGAAAGCTCGCCAAGGGGGTGCGCGATGCCTCCGGCGTGGTCACCGGGCCGGGCTGGCGCCCGGCCCGGTGCCACCGAGTGGAGGCTCTCCTACGTCAGGGCCGGATCAGTGCCGGAAGGCAGCGTCCTTGAAGTTGGCCCCGTTGCCGATGTACGACAGCGTGCCGAACCCGTAGTTGCCGATGATGGCCCGGGCGGCGCCCGAGTTCAGGCCACCGGCGCCGAGGATCGTGTTGGCCAGCGTCGTCTGCTTCAGGGTTCCGGTCAGGAACGAGGTCGGAACCACGTTGTACACGTCGCGGTTGTAGGTGCCGATCGCGGCGACCGGGACGGTGGTGTAGTTCGAGCCCACCTTGGCGCCGTACAGCGCACCCGGCGCCGCGCTCGCACCCGTGCCGGTGACCGGAACGAGGCTGTTGATGCTCGCGAGCTTGAGGCCGGCAACGGTCGGAGCCGCGCCCTGCGGGTTGGTCACGCCGCGCTCCTGGGCGATCCACTGGGCGGCCGAGAAGCAGATCAGGTCGCCGGCGTTCGGCAGCGTCGAGGTGCGGTTCTCCTCGAGGCTGTTGCCCGCCGTGTCGACCTGCAGGCCCACGCTGGTCAGGTTGCCGAAGGTCGCGTTGTTGAAGAACTCGTAGGTGCCCGAGCCGTTCTGCGGCAGCCGCGGGTGGATCGCCACACCGTTGTAGGAGACCGTGGTGCCGGCGGTGGTCGCGCCGCCCTGGGTGCAGCCCGCGAACGTCACGTTGCCCGTGTCGGTGCAGTTCTGGCCGAAGACGGCGGCGATCTCCGCGGTGGTGAAGTTGATGTTGTCGAACGCGCCGGACGGCTTGTACGCCACGGAGACGGCGTCACGGGCCATCGGCATGAACTTCAGCGAGGTGCCGGCAGCCGCCGGGCCGCTCGAGGAGCGCGAGAAGTCGACCGGAGCGTTGGCGTCCGCGTCGGTCCAGCCGTTCAGGTCGGTGGCGTTGGTGCCCGAGGCCGGCCAGGTGCCGTTGTAGGCGAGGTCCCAGACCGCGCTCAGCGCGCGCTGGCCGTTGCCCGAGCCCTTCGGGCGCGGGAACCAGGGGGTGAGGGTCTTGGTCTGGATGAGCGACCCGGTGTCCTCGGCGGTGGTGCCCTGCGCGAAGGCGTTCCACGAGGCGACCGACGGGATCGGCGCACCGAAGTCGTTGGTCAGACCGTTCCAGACGTCCTGGATGGTGTCCGAGCCGACGGCGGCGTACGGACGGGTCGGGTCAGCCGAGGCCGGCTGGATGGTGGATGCGATGAGGCCGGTGGCGGCGGTCATGGCGACCAGTCCACCGAGCACTGCCTTGTTGAGTCTCTTCAGCTGCATAGCAGAGCTGCCACTCTCTCTCGATGTCACGGGCCCGCGGGATTGCGGAACCGATCGCGAGGATCCGGGCACACCGAACCAGGGTGTTTAGCTCGCGCCTGAAGGGGTAGGGCCCAGAACCGGCAGGAGAAGATCAACGCAGGAAGGTTGCCACTCAGCGCCGTTCGAGCAACGACGAGAGAACACTGTGTGAACCGGGGCCGACAGGTGTGCCCGGGAGTTCCGGGCGGTCAGGAAAAGTCCGGTTCGGGACCTGGCCCGGGACCCTGTGGTTACCACCGAGTAGCAATTGTCACATGGACTCCCGGTGACCCTGTCCGGCGCGACCAATAGTCTGTGCCCGATACGTCACGCAACCCGGCCGCGGGGCTGGGCAGGTTGGAGTGTTCTCTTGACTACCACGCTGATCATCGGCCTGATCGCGACCGCCGTCACGCTGTTCTTCGCGGGCCAGCGGGTCTTCTTCCTCTATCGGCTGATCTCCAGCGGCCAGCCCGCACCGGACCGGCTCGCGAACGTCACCAAGCGCACGAGTGCCGCGATCAAGGGCCAGCTCGTCGAGGTCCTCGGCCAGAAGAAGCTGCTCAAGTGGTCGGTGCCCGGCATCGCGCACTCCTTCGTGATGTACGCGTTCCTGATCCTGGCGACCGTCTACATCGAGGCCTACGGCGTGCTCATCTCCCGCAACCCGGAGTGGCACTTCCTGATCCTCAACGACTGGGGCCTGCTCGGCTTCGCCCAGGACCTGATCGGCGTGCTCTGCCTGGTCGGCCTGCTCACCTTCACGATCATCCGGTACCGGAACTCGCCCGCGAAGCTCGGCCGGCTGTCCCGGTTCAAGGGCTCGCACACCGGCGGCGCCTGGGTCGTGCTGATCATGATCTTCAACGTCATCTGGACGATGTTCCTGTTCCGCGGCGCGTCCTCGGCGCTGGGCAACCTCGGCTACGGCAAGTGGGCGTTCGCGTCGTACGGCGTGGGCAAGGTGCTCGGCGGCCCGACCGACGCGCACGGCATCGAGGTCCTGGAGCGGGTCGGCCTGCTGCTGCACATCGGCGTGATGCTCGTCTTCCTCATCATCGTGCTCAACTCCAAGCACCTGCACATCTTCGTGGCCCCACTGAACGTCATGTTCAAGCGGCCCGACCGCCCGGTCGCGCTCGGCCCGGCCAAGCCGATGATGTCGGCCGGCAAGCCGGTCACCCTCGACGACGTCGAGGAGATGGACGAGGACACGGTCCTGGGCATCGGCAAGATCGAGGACTTCTCCTGGAAGGGCCTGCTCGACATGGCGACCTGCACCGAGTGCGGTCGCTGCCAGTCCCAGTGCCCGGCCTGGAACACCGAGAAGCCGCTGTCTCCGAAGATGCTCATCATGAACCTGCGCGACCACGCGTTCGCGAAGGCGCCGTACATCCTGGGCGACGGCCCGAACGGTGACTTCTCCCCGGCCGTGATGGCCGAGGCCGAGCGGCCGCTGGTCGGTGAGTCCGAGGGCGAGAAGTGGCACCCGAGCGGCGGCGCGGTCATCGACAACGACGTCCTCTGGTCCTGCACGACCTGTGGCGCCTGCGTGAACCAGTGCCCGGTCGACATCGAGCACGTCGACCACATCGTCGACATGCGCCGCTACCAGGTGCTGGTCGAGTCGAGCTTCCCCGCCGAGCTCAACGGTCTGTTCAAGGGCCTGGAGAACAAGGGGAACCCCTGGAACATGAACCCGAACGCGCGGATGGAGTGGGCCCAGGGCCTGCCGTTCGACGTGAAGGTCGTGGGCGAGGACATCGAGACGCTCGACGAGGTCGAGTGGCTGTTCTGGGTCGGCTGCGCCGGCGCCTACGAGGACCGCGCCAAGAAGACCGCGCGTGCGGTGGCCGAGCTGCTCGACATGGCCGGCGTCTCCTTCGGCGTGCTCGGCAACGGCGAGACCTGCACCGGTGACTCGGCGCGCCGGGCCGGCAACGAGTTCGTCTACCAGGCGCTCGCGCAGCAGAACATCGCGACGCTGACCGAGGCGAAGGCCAAGAAGGTCGTCTCTACCTGCCCGCACTGCATGAACACCCTCAAGAACGAGTACAAGCAGCTCGGCTACGAGCTCGAGGTCGTGCACCACACCCAGCTGCTCAACCGCCTCGTCCGCGAGAAGAAGCTGACCCCGGTCGCCGCACAAGGTGCCGCGCGCTCGATCACCTACCACGATCCGTGCTACCTCGGTCGCCACAACCAGGTCTACGCCCCGCCGCGCGAGCTGCTCGACGTGATCCCGGGCGCGGAGCTCAAGGAGATGCCGCGCAACTCCGAGCGCTCCTTCTGCTGCGGCGCCGGCGGTGCCCGCATGTGGATGGAGGAGACCATCGGCGAGCGGGTCAACGTCAACCGCACCAAGGAGGCGGTGGCCACCGGCGCCGACCAGATCGCGGTCGGCTGCCCGTTCTGCCGCACCATGCTCGAGGACGGCCTGACCCAGGAGCAGTCGGCCGGCAACGCCCGCGAGGAGGTCGAGGTCCTCGACGTCGCGCAGATGCTGCTGGCCTCGATCAAGGGCGAGGCGCCCAAGGCGAAGGCGGCGTCCGGTACGACGACCACGGCGCCCGCCGCTCCGGCCGCGACCGCGACCCTCGTCGAGGAGCCCCCGGCCCCGGCCGCTGCCAAGGCCGGCGGGGACGACCTCTTCGGGGACGACGACCTGTTCGCCGACGACGCCCCGGCTGCTCCGGCGACCCCGGCTGCTCCCGCGGCTCCGGCTGCGGCCAAGCCCGAAGCGGACTCGCTCTTCGACGACGACGACCTGTTCGCCGACGAGCCGGCCGCCCCGGCTGCTGCCGCTCCGGCAGCGCCCGCCCCGGCTGCCCCGGCGGCTCCGGTCGAGGAGAAGCCGGCCCCGTCCGGCGACTCGCTCTTCGACGATGACGACGAGGCTCCGGCTCCCCCGGCGACTCCCGCTGCTCCGGCTGCCCCCGCTGCTCCCGCGGCGGAGGCCCCGAAGCTGGCCGAGCCCGCCGCCGAGTCCAAGCCGGCCACCGGCGACGACCTCTGGGACGACTGAGCGCCTCACTGCCGCTCCGAAACCGGCGCTTCCGACCCGAGACATCGGATCGGAAGCGCCGGTTTCACATGTTCCCTCGGGAAACCGCGACCCCACTTGCTACACCTGAGTAACTTTCGCGACCGCGCCCTCGTTGACCCTCCGACCCCCTGGGAGGAAGTCCGATGCGCGCACTCACCCGCCTCGTCACCGCACTCGCCCTGATCGCCGGGGCCACGCTCGTCGCCACCCCGACGACCGCGGAGGCCGCGAGCGGGTGGACCCCGCGGCCGGCGGTGTACCCGAAGACGGTCACCCGGACCGACCTGCCGATCACGATGAGCGACGGCGTCGTGCTCAAGGGTGACCTGGTGCTGCCGGCGGACGCCGACGGCCAGGCGGTCCCGGGCCGGTTCCCGGTGATCGTGACGATCACGGCGTACAACAAGAGCGTCCAGCAGTACGCCGGAGGCCTGGCCGGCGGCGCGCCGTCGTACCTGGTCCAGCGCGGCTACGCGCAGCTGACCGTCGACGCCCGCGGCACCGGCTCCTCGGCCGGGCAGTGGTGCGCGTTCTGCACCCGCGAGGACGTCGACTCGACCGAGATCATGAACTGGGCGCACGCACAGCCCTGGAGCAACGGGGACACCGCGATGGCGGGCCCGTCGTACATGGGGATCAACCAGATCTTCGCGGCGGCCGGGAAGCCCGCCGGCCTGAAGGCGATCTTCCCGCAGGTCCCGGCGGGCGACGTCTACCGCGACGTGGTCGCCTCGGGCGGCCAGCTCGACGTCGGCTTCATCCCGCTCTGGCTCGGCCTGGTCACCTTCACCGGCCTGCTGCCGCCGATGACCCCGCCGACCGACGCGTCCCCGCTGACCACCCTGGTCGACCACCTCATCGGCGGCGGGTCGTTCACGCTGCCGCTGATCCTCGAGGCCTTCACCGGCGGCGAGCCGGCGTACGACGGGCCGTTCTACGCCCAGCGCTCGCCGATCAACGTGGTGAGCAACGTCGACGTGCCGACCTTCCTGGTCAGCGGCGAGTTCGACCTGTTCCAGCGCGGCACCCCGCTGCTCTTCGAGAACCTGCAGAAGCGCGGCGTCCCCGCCAAGCTGATCGTCGGCCCGTGGAACCACCTGCAGGCCTCCGCTGGCGAGGAGGTCGGCAAGGCCGGGCTCGGCACGCTCGACGAGCTCAAGCTGCGCTGGTTCGACCACTACGTGAAGGGCCTCCCGGACCCGGGCCTGGACAGCGACATCCCGCCGGTCACCTACTACGAGCAGGGCACCGGCTCCTGGCTGCACGCGCCGTCGTGGGTGGGCGAGCGCAAGGCCGTCAGCTACCGGCTCTCCGAGATGAGCCAGAAGGGCAGCGCGAACCTGCTGCCGATCCCGGTCGCCGGCCTGTGCACCCGCTCGGCCGACCAGTGGACCGCGGGCCTGCTCAGCACCGCTGGCGAGGGACCGTGCCTGCGCAACAACAAGCTCAACGACTCGATGGGCGTGGTCTACGAGACGGCGCCACTGACCAGCCCGCTCGCGTTCCAGGGACCGATCAACGCCCGCCTCTACACCTCGAGCGCCAGTGGCGACGGGATGCTGTCGGTGGCGGTCGAGGACGTCTCCCCGACGGGCGTGGTCACCCGGCTGACGGCCGGCTGGCAGGTCATCTCGCACCGCGCGCTCGACACCGGCAGGTCGCGCTACCTCGACGGCAAGCTGATCCAGCCGTACCACCCGTTTACGAAGTCGGCCCAGGACAAGCTCGGCTGGGGCGAGGTCGCGCCGGTGGACGTCGAGATCTTCCCGACCGGCGGGCGCATCCAGCCCGGCCACCGGCTGCGGATCGCGGTGCAGGCCTTCGACGTCCCGCACCTGCTGCCGACGCTGCCCGACCTGCTGGGCACCTTGACCGTCGTCAAGATCCACGCCTCCTCGACGTACCCGTCGGAGCTCACGCTGCCGGCACTGACATCACCCTGACGCAGCCTGACGTCACATCGGGCTTGACGTGACACCACGATGATGTCATCGTGGTGCGCATGGACATCACCCCGTACGTCGAACGCCTCCGCGAGCACCTCGCGCAGGCTGCCGCCGCCGGCGACGACCAGATCCGGGACGCGGCCGACCGGCTGACCCTGGCGCTGGACCCGAGCATGCGGCTGGCCCTGATGGAGGCGCTCTCCCAGGCCGCCGCCGAGATCACCACCGAGATGCGCGCCGGCTCGGTCGACGTGCGGCTGAGCGGCCGTGAGCTGGAGTTCGTGGTCGAGGCGCCCGCCCCGGCCCCCGACGCCGTCGCCGCGGCCGCCCCCGCTGCCGAGGACGAGGAGGAGGACGGCGCCACCGCGCGGATCACGCTGCGCCTCCCCGAGAGCATCAAGACCCGCGCCGAGGAGCTGGCCACCAAGGGCGGCAGCTCGCTGAACACCTGGATCGTCAACGTGCTGCGCAACGCGACCCGGGAGAACGCCATCAACATCGACATCGATCTGTCGAGCATCCCCTTCGGCGACCTGCCCCCGGGCCGGCGCGGCAAGCGGATGACCGGCTGGGTCTGAGACAAGGGAGCCCCTCATGCACACCACGTTCGACACCCCCGACCCCGTCCACCTCTATGTCGAGCTCGGCGCCGGCCACCTCACCGTGGCGGCCGAGGAGGTCGACACCACCACCATCGACATCCACGGCCCGCGCGCCGAGGAGTTCAAGGTCGAGCAGGCCGGCCGGTCGGTCAGCGTGGTCGCCCCGCGCGGACGGTTCTTCGGCTTCGGCGACGACCACACCGTCCGGATCGTCGTGCCGACCACCTCCGACCTGGCCACCAAGGCAGGCTCCGCGGACACCGAGGCCACCGGCACCTTCGGGGTCATCAAGGCCAAGTCCGGCTCCGGCGGCATCGAGATCGACCGCGCCGACAGCGCGGTGGCGATCGACAGCGGCTCGGGTTCGATCCGCGGTCACGAGCTGCGCGGCGACGTACGGATCAAGAGCGGGTCCGGCGACATCGACCTCGGCGACGTACGCGGCACCACCTCGATCTCCACCGGCTCCGGCGACGTCGTCATCGGCCTGGCCCACGCGACCACCGTGGTGAAGTCCGGCTCAGGCGACCTCGAGGTGAAGCGGTCCAACGCCGACGTCTCGCTGTCCACCGCCTCGGGCGACGTCACCCTCGGACACGTGCCGCAGGGCAAGGTCACCGCGAAGAACGTCTCCGGCGACGTCCGGGTCGGCATCCCGGAGGGCACCCCGGTGTGGACCGACGTGACCTCGGTGTCCGGCAACGTCGCCAGCAACCTGGTCAGCGCCGGCAAGCCGGCCGAGGGCCAGCCGTACGTCGAGCTGCGGGCCAGCACGGTCAGCGGCGACGTGGTCCTGCGCCAGGTCTGACGAAAGACCACGAGGAGGGAGCCAGTCATGACCGCACCCGAGACCCGGCGCGAGGGCGGCCGGCCCGTCCGCCGCCCGCCGCGCCCGCGGTCAGGACCGCATCGCGACGCCCTGGCGCCAGTAGCCCATGAACGCGACCCGCGCACGCTCGACGGCGAGCTCGTCGACCAGCGCCCGGCGCAGCGTCGTCACCATCCGGGACTCCCCGGCGATCCAGGCGTACAGCCCGTCGAGGTCGTGGCCGTCGTCGCCGACCTGGTCGGCCTCGAGGGTCGCGCCGGAGGAGGAGTACGTCGGCGTCTCCCAGAGGTCGGGGTCGACCTCCGCCGGGTCGGCCCATTCGCCCGGCTCTAGCCCGGCCTTCAACCCCAGGTGCGCCCGTACGGCGGGCACCAGCCGGCTTCCCGGGTCGCCGTGACCGCGGGCCAGCCAGCACAGTTCGACGCCCGCCGGCGCGACCAGGTCGCGGATGTCGAGGGCCTCGGGCACCTCGACGAACACATGCCCTCGCGTCTGCGGCGCGACGTCGGTGAGGATGCTCGCGATCGCCGGCAGCGCGGTCTCGTCCCCGACCAGCAGCACCCGCCGGGTGTCGGCCGGGGCGTCGTACTCGATCCCGCCGAACGGAACGCCGCGTCTCGGCACCGGCACGATCACCCGATCCCCCGGACGTGCGGCCAGTCCCCAGGACCCGCCGGGACCGGCGAGACCGTCCTCGTGGACGACGATGTCGACGACGAGGCGGGTCTCCTCCCCCTCGCCGAGCACGTCCGCGATCGTGTAGGTCCGCATCGGGCCGCCCTCGCCGAAGACGAGCTTGATCCGCTGGTCGTAGCGCGGCCCGTCGACGCCGTACCCGGCGAGCTCCGGGCCGGCGAGCACCACGCGGACGAAGCTGGGCGAGATCCGTTCGACCTCGACGGCCTCGACCTCGGCGAGCAGGTACGGCAGCACTTCGGTGGTCGTCATGCGACCACCATAACTTAGGTAAGGCTTACCTTAAATCTGAGTGCGGTGGAAGTTTGCGTACGACTTCGACGGGGTCGGGCCGCGCTGCCCCTGGTAGCGAGAGCCGTACTTCTCCGAGCCGTACGGGTGCAGCGCCGGCGAGGTCAGCCGGAAGAAGCAGAGCTGGCCGATCTTCATGCCCGGGTAGAGCTTGATCGGCAGCGTCGCGACGTTGGCCAGCTCGAGGGTGACGTGGCCGCTGAAGCCGGGGTCGACGAAGCCGGCGGTGGCGTGGGTCAGCAGGCCGAGGCGGCCCAGCGAGGACTTGCCCTCGACACGCGCGGCCACGTCGTCGGGCAGCGTGCAGACCTCGTACGTCGAGCCCAGCACGAACTCGCCGGGGTGCAGGATGAACGGCTCGTCGCCCTCGGGCTCGACCTCGCGGGTCAGGTCGGACTGGTCGGCCGCCGGGTCGATGTGCGGGTACTTGTGGTTCTCGAAGACGCGGAAGAACCGGTCCAGCCGGATGTCGATGCTCGAGGGCTGGATCATCGCCTCGTCGTACGGTTCGACGCGGATCCGCTGGGCGTCGATCTCGGCGAGAATGTCGCGGTCGGAGAGCAGCACGCGGTCACGCTACCGCGCCTCGTAATCTTCTCTCGTGTCGTACCACCGCTACGTCGCCCTCGGCGACTCGTTCACCGAAGGCGTCGGCGACCCCGACCCGGCCCGTCCCAACGGCCTGCGTGGCTGGGCCGATCGGGTCGCCGAGGTGCTCGCCGCCGCCGAGCCGGACTTCGGCTACGCGAACCTGGCGATCCGGGGCCGCAAGCTCCCGCAGATCCTCGACGAGCAGCTCGACCCGGCGCTCGCACTGAACCCCGACCTGGTCACCATCCACGGTGGCGGCAACGACGTGCTCCGGCCCAAGGTCGACCTCGACGCCCTGGCGGCCCGGTACGACGAGGCGGTCGGCCGGGTCGCGGCGACGGGAGCGACCGTGGTCGTCTTCACCATCGCCGACCCTGGTCTCAACGGGGTCATCCGGGTGATCCGCGGCCGGACCGCGATCTTCAACGAGTGGGTCCGCGAGATCGCCGAGCGGCACGGCGCCGTGCTCGTCGACATGTGGCGGATGCGCGGCTGGAAGGTCGCCGAGGTGATGGACGAGGACCGGCTGCACCTCAACGCCGTCGGGCACAACGCGATCGCCATCGCCGTCCTCGACGCGCTCGGCCTCGAGCACCCGCTGACGCCGCTCACCCCGGTGGCCGCGCCGCGGCTGAGCACCGCCGAGGCCCGCCGGGCGAACCTGGTCTGGGCCCGCCAGCACATGGTGCCGTGGGTGCAGCGCCGGCTCACCGGCCGGTCCTCCGGTGACGGGATCGACCCGAAGAGGCCGGCCCTGGCTCCGATCAGCCGGCCGCTACTGCCTTGATCTCGACGACGAAGACGATGACGTCCTTGGGTCCGATGCCGGCGCTCGAGTTGCCGCCGCTCGGGCCGTAGCCGTACTGCGCCGGGATGGTCACGACCAGCCGGGTACCGACCTTCTGGCCCACGAGCGCGGCGCCGAAGCCCTGGACGACCTCGGTCGTCTTGAACGGGACCGGCTGCTTGCCGTAGCTCTGGTCGAAGATCTTCTTGGTGTTCCAGTCGGTGCCCTGGTAGTCGACGGTCACCTGGTCGCCCGACTTGACCACCTCGCCGCTGCCAGGCTTGAGGACCTTGAGCATCAGGTCCTTGGCGGGCGGGCCCACCAGCTTCAGGGTCGGCTTGCCGGCCTTGTCGAAGGTGACCGTCGGGACGTTCTTGGTCCACGCGGCCGGCTTGAGCGGCACCTTCTTCTTGATGACGTCGACGACGAGGACGACGGTGTCGTCGCCCTTGATGCCCGCCTGCGCGTTGCCGTCCGGGCCGTACATCTGGATCGCCGGGACCGCGACCACGACGCGCGAGCCGAACGGCACGCACTCGATGGCGGCGGAGAAGGCGTCGATCAGCGACTTGTCCGCGACCGTCAGGGTCAGCGGGGTGCTGCCCAGCGACTTGCCGTCCTTGCCGGTGTAGGCGGTGACCAGGGTCTCCACCTCGTCACCGGCCTTGGTCGAGGCGCCGGTGCCCTTGGTGACCACGGTGCGCTCGAGGTCGTCGGACTCCAGTGGCTTGTCGAAGGTCGCGGTCTGGGACTTGCCGAAGTCGCCGGTGACCTTGACCCCGTCGCTGGCCTTGCCCGCCTTGCGCTCCTGGCACTGCCCGGTCGCGATCTTCTGCGCGGTGGCGCTCGAGGTCGGGTCGTCGGTGCTCTTGGTGTCCTTGTCCTTCGACGAGGAGTCCCCACCGCCGCCGCATCCGGCGAGCAGCAGGGCCGCGGCGGCCAGGAGGGCGACCGGGGCGGTCCGGCGGGAGGCGAGCGTGCGCATGATCCAACTCGTTTCGACTCGTCGTCTGGGGCGGGCCCGCGGCTGGGTTCCGCAAGGCCTGGGTCAGTCTGCCATGCGACCCTGAAGTGAACCTGTGTACCATCACTCCTCGTCGGCTCCGGCCGGCACGCGGATGTAGCTCAGTTGGTAGAGCGCGACCTTCCCAAGGTCGATGTCGCGAGTTCGAGTCTCGTCATCCGCTCCGCTCAACCGGGGGTCTTGCTCACGAGCCCTTTCAGCACCTCGAGTGCCGGTGCGAAATCACCAGACTCAGCGTCGTCAGCCCGAAGTCGCTCGAGATCCGCTGATCGGGGCGCCGCTACCTCGTCCTTGACGTCGAGGACCCCGTTGTCACCGCCCACCGGGGCGTAGAAGACCTCCTGGGTCTTGATGCCGGGCGCCTCGGCGGGCGTGAGCCGACGAGCGAACAGCACCACGACCTGCCCGGCGGCCAGGTCGCTGCGTCCGTCGACCTGCTCCTTCTCGAGGTCCGGCCAGGCCACGACGATCTTCTGGTCTGCCAGCGGCTCGCCCCGCCAGGTCTCCGTGACCTCGGCGTTCCAGAACGCCATCGGCACCCCGTCGGCCGGGTCGCCCGATCCGCCGTCGTCGAGCTCGCGGGTACTGACTTCGCCGATCCGGACCACGCCCACGAAGTCGGCCTCTCGGGCAAGGTCCTCGACACTCCCGTACGTCGCGTAGTCGGCGCTTCCAGACGCGGGGGGACCGTCGCTGTGCACAGACCCGCAACCTGCAAGGAGGACCAGCGTCGACGCCGCCAGCGCTCGCATGATGTTCACCGTTTCGCACCCTTCGCTAGTACTTGTCGATGACGCCGTTCTGGTCGTCCTGCCAGGGCGGCAGCCCCGCGCAGTGAAACTTCTCCGATCCCTGCTCCATGACGGCAGGTCCTGACGAGCAGGTCATGGACTCGTGGGCCAAGCCGTACGCATGCCCGAGCTCGTGAATCGCGACGTACTTCTTGTTCTCGGCCGAGAGCGATCCGGTGGTACGGGTGTTGTACTTCTGCTTGACCTCGTTGCCGATCCAGTTCGTCTGCCACGGCAGGATCGGGCACGTCCACGACGTACGGGCCCAGAAGTCATCCGCGTAGGAGCCATCCCGAACTTCGATCATCGGATCACTCGACGACGTCGGAACGAATCTGCCAGGCACGTGCACGACGTCCCACCGGTACTGAGCCTGGTTGAACGCGTTCTCCCAACCTGGCCCGACATCGAAGAAGCGGTACGTGATGGTCGGATTGGGTCCATCGAACTTGCCGCAGTTGAGGTTGTAGGCGCTGGCTGGCCACGGGACGCAGACGACAGCAGCAGCCGCCATCATCGCCGCCGACAGGGTTCCAACGAGCTTCCTCATCTGATCCTCCGCACCGTGCTGATTCCGATCACTTCTTCAAGTACTCGACGTCAGCGAGCGTCGGCGCCCGTCGACTCAGCCGAGCACGCCAGTCCACGCCGTGCGCATCGCCTACCCGAACGACCCATGGAAGGTCGACATCACGGTCGATGCGACCCAGCGGGACAGCACCGACGCAGACTTGCAGTGCGCGCTCGACGGACCCTCCGAAGCACAACCTCAGTCCCTCTGCGCTGCCGCCTCCGCGATGGAAGCGCGTCTGTGTGCGATCGAGGACGTCGACTAGGCGCACCCTGGAACCCCCCACGGACTCCTCGGCGAGGCCCGCCACCTCGAGGTCGACGGCATCGGCCGGCAGATATCCGAGCCAGGACTTGTCGTGCGCCACGATTTCGAGGTTCTCTGAGGACGAGCCATGAACGACGAGTGCAACCCCAGCAGTGACAATCACAGCGCCAACGACCGCGAGCGAGATGCTCACGACTGTCCGTCCGACCATCGGTCCGCCTTCCGCGATCACTGGAACTGGTGACCGGTAGACGTCTCGACGTGGCAGGGCATTACGCGACCCGGCGCTGCGAACGTCACCAACACGTCCAGTTCGAGCGCGTTCATCTCAGCTCGCCGTTCATCACCTCGACCGGCGCATGGACCGAACGGCGGTCTCCCAGCGGCGCGTCGAGCGGCACCCGGACGTCCCCCGTCCGGAGGTCCGCGTTATAGACGATGCCCGGCTCGGTGACATCGCGCAGGACCGAGGTGAGGACGACCTGGGCGGGAGTCTCCTCGACATCGACGCGGACGAACTCCAGACAACCGCCATCGGCGATCTTCACCACGACGACCCCCGCGGGCCGGTCGACGCTGACGGGCTTCCACGGCCCGCTGCGGAACTGCTGCGTCATCCGCGGAGTCGAATCGTCCCCAGCGCAACCCGCCATCGCGGGCATGAGCAGAACGGTGAGCGCAGCTCTCACCACTCGGCTCCCGAGGCCGCCCTTCGTACGCATGCGGTCTCCGTTCGTCGGTTCTCGCTGTCGGAGAAGACGGGGCGACGGCACGGCGGCTTACGCGACCGCTCCGGATTTCAACTACGCATTTCGCCTCGCACGCGCCGATCCCGGCCCTAGCCTTTCCCCGTACTTCTGGGCTCTCGGAGGGAACGTCATGCGTACTCGTCTTCTCGTCCTGCTCGCGTCCGTCGGCGTCTGCGTCGGTACGGCACTCGTCGGGGTGCCGTTCGCCCAGGCGGCTCCCGACGCCGGGCCGGCCTTCACCTACCAGGTCCTCCCCATGTGCTCCGACGATGCCGACGGCAAGGAGTGCGTCGTCTCGGCGACCCGCGATGGTGCCGCCATGACGGCTGGTGTGTACCCGTCGACACCCGGCACCCACGAGTGGTTCTACGTCGACAACGGCTGGCGCAATGGCATGTTCGCGTTCAACCTGAACGCCGCGACCGTGCCGGCCGGCCCGGGCCCGGTGACGCAGAGCAGGAGCGTCGACCGCGACGCGACCTGGGTCATCACCGTGAACACCGGCTCGTACGTGCCCCGCGAGGTCAACAGCAGGACGCGGAACACGGGCTTCGTCCGGGGCGGGAACGCGACGACCGGCTACTGGTTCCAGATCTCGTTCAACCCGGTCCCGATCGCCTGGCACTGGGCGGACGGCCCGACGCCGTGCAACATGACGGCGTGCGGTGACGACTCGGTGCCCGCCGAGTTCGTCTCCGACGCCGACAAGGGATTCGCGGACGGCTACGTCACCGACCTCGGCGACTCTCCGTCGCCGCGCTACGTCGGCGCTCGCACCGGCTTCGTGATGGCGAGCAACGCGCAGTACCAGGGCGAGCCCGAGTACGACGCGACCACCAACAGCCTGGTGATCTCGATGGCGAACCCGCACCTGCGAGCGCCGGGCGTGCAGGCGACCGGGTTCTTCGAGGCCTTCCTGCCGAACTCCTACCTGCTGAACCAGCTCGGCGTTCCGTACCCGTCGACGTTGACCGGCGGCAGCATCGTGGTCCAGCGCCTCGGAACCACCACGACGACGCCGTTCACCCTCACCCACACGAGCACCGGCATCTGGGTCCGCGTCGCGGGGATCGGCTTCTCGCGACCGAGGTACCGGCTGACGACCAAGCCGAGTGCACCCGGCATGCCCCGCGCCGTCGTCGCCCGCAAGATCACCGCCCACTCCGCCCGGGTCCGGTTCGTGCGGCCGATCGCCAACGGCGGCCGCAGGATCGACCTGTACCAGGCCCGCTGCCACCGGGTCGGCAAGGCGTGGCACTACGCCCGCCGTACGGTCTCCCCGATCACCGTCACCAGGCTCCCCCGCGGCCGCGTGCTCTGCCAGGTACGCGCCCACAACGCCAAGGGCTACGGACGCTGGAGCGCGCTCGACCGCAGCTAGGCTCGGCCGGGTGACCGGATTCCAAGGCTTCCCCGAGGCGGCGCTCGACTTCTACGACGACCTGGAGATGGACAACACCAAGTCGTTCTGGGAGGCGCACAAGCAGGTCTGGACGGACGCGGTGAAGACGCCGATGACCGCGCTGACCGACGCGCTCGCCGAGGAGTTCGGCACGCCGAAGGTGTTCCGCCCCTACCGCGACGTGCGGTTCGCGAAGGACAAGACGCCGTACAAGACCCACCAGGGCGCCTTCGTGGCGGCCGGGCCGTCCTGCGGCTGGTACGTCGAGATCTCCGCGCGCGGTGTCCGCACCGGCGGCGGGTTCTACGAGGCCAGCGGCGCGAACCTGGCGCGGGTGCGCGAGTCGATCGCCAACGAGGCCACCGGCAAGCAGCTGCAGGCGATCCTCGCCAAGCTCGAGAAGGCCGGCTTCGAGATCGGCGGCGAGACCCTCAAGACCGCTCCGCGCGGGTACGACGCCGCGCACCCGCGCATCGCGCTGCTGCGGCACAAGTCGATCACCGTCGGCCACCCGATCGGGTTCGACAAGGTCATCCACACGCCCGCGCTGCTCGACGTCGTACGCAAGGACTGGCGCGCCCTCAAGCCGCTCGTCGAGTGGGTCTCCGACCGGCTCGACTGATCACGAAGGCTTCCGCACCGTGGCGAGCGTCCGCTCGACTTCCCAGTGCGCCCGCATCGACTTGATCTTGCCCTCGTCGGTGATGACGTAGGTCGCGATCAGGTCCGTGTCCGCGAGGGTGCCGTCCTCCATCACCGTGCTGAACGTGCCGATGTTCGCGCACGAGTTCCCGTTGGCGAACGAGTCGCGGATGGTGAACCGGAACTCCTTGACGGGCGCGATCGCCAGGTCCCAGAACGCCGCGATGCCCTCCTTGCCGCGGTGGCCCTTGGCCTCGGGGTCGAAGAAGGACGGGCCGACCGGGTCCTCGAGCAGGGCGTCGTCGTCGAAGAGCGCCAGCCACTCCTCCTTGGCCTTGCGCGAGACGGCGTCGTACGAGCGCTGCGACAGCCGGCGGGCCGGGTGGTCGCCGTCGGGCGCCTCCCAGGTGATGAACTCGGACTCGATCATCCCAAAACTGTAACGTGTTCCAGTTTCCGTGACCAGAGCTCAGGTCTCGGCTGACCACGAGGCCGGTTTCGGCGGGCCAGAAGACCGGTTTCGGCGGGCCAGAAGACCGGATTCGGCGAGGAGGAGGACGGTGAGCAGGAGGGTGAGCTGGAAGGCGGGGGCGAGAGGCCGGGCGTGGGTGACGAGGAGGGCGGCGACGGCGGCTCCGGAGATGAGGCCGGCGAGGAGACCGACCGCGTGGCCGACGTCGGCGAACCGCTGCCGGGTCGCGAGCTTCGTGACCACGGTGGTCAGGGTGCCGGTCAGGTAGGTCGTGGACAGGCCGCCCACCCCGAAGCGCAGGATCGCGCTGCTCTGCACGCCGAGGGCGGCCGCGTTGAGCGCGAGCAGGAACCAGAACCAGGACTCCGGCGGGTGGCTGCCGTGCGCCCACCAGCACACGCCGTACGTCGTGAGCAGACCGAGCTCGAGCAGCAGCGCCCGGGTCACGCCGGAGGGCCAGATCCCCTGTCCCTGCCGGGGAGTCCCCGCTACCCGGACCCCGGCGGCCGCGCCGGCGACGTACCCCCCGATGGCGGCCAGCACGTGCCCGAGGGCCGAGAAGTCGCTGGTGCCGATCGCCACGCCGACCAGCACCATGTTGCCGGTCATCACCGAGGTGAAGGCGCTGCCCAGCGCGAGGAATCCGGTGGCGTCGGTGGCGCCGGAGAGCAGCGCGAGCAGCACCACGAGCACGTCACGGGTCCGAGCGGTCACGGGCGCCGATGCTGCCAGGTCGAGGGCCGCGGTCCCCGGGTCATCCTGCACCGAATCCGGCCCGGAACTTGTGCAACAAGACCGTGGGATCGCCCGGACGGCCGAACCTAACGTCGGCCCTCCCACCAACCCCGGACAAGGAACGGCGAGATGACCGAACTCCTCAACCACGACGACTTCCGCGCCGCGCTCAAGGACGCGATCAAGGGCCGGGAGGCCGCGAACGCCTCGTTCTCCCAGGCCTGGGCCGACGGCAAGCTGCAGCGCCACCACTTCGCCCGCTGGGCCGAGAACCACTACCACTACGTGGGTCCGTTCGCCGACTACCTCGGCTACATCTACGGCAACACCCCGGACCACTTCACCGAGGCCAAGGACTTCCTGCTCCAGAACATGTACGAGGAGGAGCTGGCCGACATCCGGCACACCGACCTGCTGATCCGGTTCGCCGAGTCGTGCGGCACCACCCGCGAGCGGGTCGAGGACCCCAACAACGCCAACGCGGTCACCCGCGGCCTGCAGGCCTGGTGCTACGCGACCTCGATGCGCGAGCACTTCGCCGTGGCCACCGCGGCGCTCGTGGTCGGCCTGGAGTCGCAGGTGCCGACGATCTACAAGAAGCAGATCGTCCCGCTGCGCGAGGCCTACGGCTTCACCGAGGACGAGATCGAGTTCTTCGACCTGCACATCACCTCCGACGAGGTGCACGGCGAGCGTGGCTACCAGATCGTGCTCGAGTGCGCGGACACCCCCGAGCTGCAGCAGCGCTGCCTGCAGTACGTCCGCTGGGGTGCCGAGATGCGCTACGCCTACACCCGGTCGCTCTACGACACCTACGTCGCGCCCGACCTCGGCCCGGACGGTTCCGGCGAGGTCCTCGTCGACGAGCTGCTCGGCTCGGCCTGACGCGAACCCGGAGACGAGCCCGTGAGCCAGTGGCACGAGGTCGCGCGCCTGCGCGACCTGGAAGCCCGCAAGAAGACCGCGGTGACGGTCGGCGGCACCACGATCGCGCTGTTCTGGATCAAGGGCCGCGTCTACGCCCTCGCGGACACCTGCGTGCACGAGCAGCGCCAGCTCAGCAAGGGCGCGGTGCTGTTCGGCAAGGTCGTCTGCCCGGGCCACCAGTGGAAGTTCGACCCCGCCACCGGGGAGGCCGACGGGCAGGACCGCTGCCAGCCGGTCTTCCCGGTTCAGGTCAGCGAGGACGGCATCGTCAGTGTCAGCCTCGAGCGTGAAGGAGCCCTGCGATGAGGTCGGTCGTGCTCGTCGGCGGTGGCCAGGCCGGCGCGGTGGCCGCGCGAACCCTCCGCCGGCGCGGGTACGACGGCGCCATCACCGTGCTCGCCGACGAGCCGCACCGGCCCTACCAGCGTCCGCCGCTCTCCAAGGAGTACCTGGCCGCGGCGGACGACTCCGGGCTCGAGCTGCTGCCCGAGGCCTGGACGACCGAGCACGCGATCGAGGTCCGCACCGGCACCCGCGCGGCCGAGATCTGCGCGCGCGAGGGTGCGGTGCTGCTCGCCGACGGCTCCCGGATCCCGGCGGACGCGGTGCTCCTGGCCACCGGAGCCCGCGCCCGCCGCCTCCCCGGTCTCGACGGCGACGGCGTCTTCGGTCTGCGAACCCGCGACGACGCCGACGGACTGCGCGAGCGGCTCGGGCCGGGAACCCACCTCGTCATGGTCGGCGGTGGCTTCATCGGCGCCGAGGTCGCCTCGGTGGCGCGCACCCGCGGTGCCGCGGTGACGATGCTCGAGGCCGGGCCGGTGCCGCTGGCCCAGGCGGTCGGCGCGCGCCTCGGCGAGGCCTGTGCCCGGATCGCCCGGGCGAACGGCGTGGACGTACGCGTGAACACGCGTGTGGACGGGCTCCGCACCGGCACCCGGGGTCTCGTGGTGAGGACCTCGGACGGCGATCTCGAGGCCGACGTGGTCGTCGTCGGTGTCGGTGCGGAGCCGAACGTCGAGCTCGCCGTCGCCTCCGGCCTCGAGGTCGGGCACGGCGTGCTCGTCGACCAGTACTGCCGGACCAGCACCGAGCACGTCTACGCCGCCGGCGACGTCGCCGAGCACCCGCACGGCGGCCGCCGTGTCCGGGTCGAGCACGTCGACAACGCCACCCGGCAGGCCGCGGTCGCCGCCCGGAACATGCTCGGCGAGCAGACGCCGTACGACGATCCGCACTGGTTCTACTCCGACCAGTTCGGCCGCAACCTGCAGCACGTCGGCCACGCCGGCACCCACGACCGGATGGTCGTGCGCGGTGACCTGGAGGACGAGTCCTGGACGGCGTTCTTCCTCGACGACGCCGGCCTGGTGACCGCGGCGTTCGCGCTCGACGCCGGCGAGGAGATCGCGGTCGCCCGCGAGCTGATCTCGATGCGGCTCGGCGTGCCCGAGCACGTCCTCGCCGACCGCGACGCCGACCTGTTCGAGGCCCTGGAGGAGGTCGGATGACCACGATCGAGCAGTCCCCGGCCGGGACCACCACCGGCACCGTGCACATCGCGAACCTCATCGGCGGCGAGTGGACCGGCTCGGTGACCGACCGCCGCTACCTGCGCGAGAACCCGGCCGCGGTCGACGAGGTGGTGCTCGACGTCCCCGACTCCGGCGCCGACGACGTGGCCGACGCGGTCGCGCACGTGTCCGCCGGCTACCACGCGTGGGCGGCGACGCCCGCCGAGGACCGCGCCGACGTGCTCCTCCGCGCCGCCGACCTTCTTGCCTCGCGCGCCGAGCAGCTCGCCGTCGAGCTCGTCCGCGAGGAGGGCAAGACGCTGGCCGAGGCGCGCAACGAGACCCGCCGGACACCGCAGAACCTGCGCGCCTTCGCGGGCGAGGCACTCCGGCTGGCGGGCGAGACCTTCCCGACCGGGGGCACCTCGATGGTGCTCACCCGGCGCGAGCCAGTCGGCGTGGTCGCCGCGATCACCCCCTGGAACTTCCCGCTGAACATTCCCTCGCGCAAGCTCGGCCCGGCCCTGGCCGCCGGCAACGGTGTGGTCTTCAAGCCCAGCGAGCTGACCCCGCTGCTCGGGCAGCGCCTGGTCGAGGCGCTGCTGGAGGCCGGCGTACCCGGCGGCGCACTGGCGCTGGTGCACGGGCACGCCGAGGTCGGCCGGGCCCTGGTCGCCGACCGTCGCGTCGACGCGGTTACCTTCACCGGCTCGACCGCGGTCGGCGAGGCGATCCACGCCGCGGTGCCGCCGTGGGTGCGCACCCAGCTCGAGCTCGGCGGGAAGAACGCCGTGCTCGTCTGGTCCGACGCCGACCTCGACCTGGCCGCCGACCTGATCGCCAAGGGCGCCTTCGGGCTCACCGGCCAGGCCTGCACCGGCACCTCGCGGGTGGTCGTGCACGAGAGCGTGCTCAACGGCCTGCTGGACCGGGTGATGGAGCGCGCCCGCGCCGCGGTGATCGGCAACGGCCTGGTCTCCGGCGTGACCATGGGCCCGCTCGCGAACGCCGCCCAGCGCGACAAGCACCACGCCTACCTGCAGGTCGCCCACGACGAGGGCGCCCGGCTCGAGACGCCGACCGGCGACTGGTCCCCGGCAGGGGGCTGGTTCGTCCGCCCGGCCGTGCTCACCGGCGTCGCGCCCGGGAGCCGGCTGGCCCAGGAAGAGGTGTTCTCGCCGATGCTCGCCTTCCTCAGCGTGAGTTCCTGGGAGGAGGCGATGACGGTGATGAACGGGACGTCGTACGGGCTCTCGGCCGGCCTGGTCAGCGGCAGCCTGGACACCGCGCTGCGCTTCGCCGCCGAGGCCGAGGCCGGCGTCGTCAAGGTCAACCAGGCCACCACCGGGGTCGCGATCAACGCCCCGTTCGGTGGCCTGAAGAGGTCGAGCACGCAGACGTTCAAGGAACAGGGCGGCGCCTCGATGATGCAGTTCTACACCCGCGAGAAGACCGTCTACCTGAGCCCGGAGGAGCCCGCATGAGCCAGCCAGAGGAGCAGCCGTCCGAGGAAGTGGTCTTCCACCGGGTGGCGCGCGCCGGTCAGGTGCCCGAGGGGTACATCCGCCGGTTCTACGTCGGCGACCTGGAGTGCGCGGTCGCCCGGCTGCGCGGCCAGGTCTTCGCGACCAGCAACTACTGCACCCACCTGGACTGCCTGCTCTCCAGCGGCAAGATCATCGACGACGGCATCCGCTGCTCCTGCCACGGCAGCGTCTTCGACCTGGAGACCGGCGACCCGATCTACCCGCCGGCCACCGAGCCGATCGCGGTCTACCCGGTGCGCGAGGAGGACGGCGAGGTGTACGTCGGGGTGAGCGAGGCCGACGTGGTCTCGGGCGGTCCGCGCCGGCGTCGTCTGCGCCGGGACTGACGGCCGCGGGACGATGACAGAGCCCGTCGCGCCCAGCCCGGTGCCCGCGCTCGGCACCCGCGGCGCCGTCTCCTCCAGCCACCCGGCGGTCTCCCAGCTCGGCGCGCACGTGCTCGCCGGCGGCGGCAACGCCTTCGACGCCACCCTGGCGATGGCAGCGCTCTCCTGGCTGGTGCTGCCCGGCCAGTGCGGTCTCGGCGGGGACGCGTTCGTGATGGTGCGCGAGCGCGACGGCCGGGTCTGGACGCTCAACGGCAGCGGCTTCGGGCCCGACGGCGGTACCCCGGACTTCTACCGCGCGCACGGGCTGGACGCGCTCCCGCTCGGCGGACCGCTGGCGGTCGCGGTGCCCGGCGCACCGGCCGTCGTCGGCGCACTGCACGAGCGGGCCAGCCGCTCGCTGACGGACCTCTGGGGCCCCGCGATCGACGCCGCGCTGGACGGCGTGCCGTGCACCGCGAAGACACTGGCCGACATCTCCGAGCACGCCGCCGGCCTGGCCGCGGACCCGGGCGCCCGCGAGGTGTTCCTGCCCGAGGGCCGGCTGCCGCGGGTCGGCGACCGGCTGCGGCACGCCGACCTGGCCCGTACCCTGACCCTCCTCGCCGGTGACCTCGGTGCCTTCTACACCGGCTGGTTCGCCGAGCGCGCCGTGTCCTCGCTGCTCGGCGACGGCGCCCCGTTCACCGGCGAGGAGTGGGCTCTCGGCGGCCGGATGGTTCCCGAGGCCGCGCTGCACACGTCGTACGGCGGACTGGTGCTGCACGAGACGCCGCTGCCCACCCCGGGCTGGATGGTGCTGCACCAGGCACGGCTGCTCGACGGCCGGATCGCGCAGTCCGAGCCGCTCGGCGCGGAGGCGGTGCACTGGTTCGCCGAGGCCGCGCGCGCCTCGTTCCGGCACCGCTTCGCGACCGGCTCGTACGACGACGCCTGGCAGCGCGCGACGACCGAGGACGCGCTCGCCGAGACCCGCGAGCGGATCGGCTCGTTCCAGGCCAGCGGCGCTCCCGGGCTGACCCTGGCCGGCGACACCACCTCGACGGTGTGCGTGGACGCCGACGGCACCGCGGTCTCGTTCATCCACTCGCTGGCCTTCACCTTCGGGGCGCGCACGACCGTGCCCGGGACCGGCGTGCTGCTCAACAACCGGCTCGGCCGCGGGGCGTACCTGATCGACGGGCACCCCAACGAGGTGATGCCGCGCCGCAAGCCGATGCACACCCTCAACGCCTGGCTGCTCACCGACGGCGACGACCTGGTCGCGCTCGGCAACTGCCCCGGCGGCGACGGCCAGGTGCAGTGGAACATGCAGGTGGTCAGCCACCTCGTCGACCACGGCACCGGCGTGCAGCGGGCGGTCTCGCTGCCCCGCGTCACGGTGCACCCGGGCTCGGACGCGGACGTGCTCGGCGCCGAGCCGGTGCTGCGCGTCGAGGACGGCATCGACGTCGCGGTCACCGACCGGCTCGAGGCCTGGGGCCACCGGGTCGAACGGGTGCCCGCACAGCGCGGCGGGCCCGGCGGCTCGGCGCTGGTGATCGGCTTGGACCAGCAACGGGGCGTGCTCGCAGCCGCGGCCGACCCCCGGATGGAAGGGGTGGCTCTTGCTCTCTGACGAGGTCTCCGACCCGGCCGCCGAGCTGGCCGGCGTGCTGTCCCCACCGCCCTCGGCGCAAGGCGGCTACCTGCCCGCGGTCGCGCACGCCGGCGTGCTCGTCACCGCCGGGATGACCCCGCGCGTCGACGGCGTGCTGCACCTGCGCGGCCAGGTCGGCACCGACCTGTCCGTCGACGAGGCCCAGGAGGCCGCGGCCGTCGCGGTCGGCAACGCGCTCTCCGCGGCGTTGGCCGCACTGGACCCGGGACAGCAGCTGGACCGGGTGCTGCGGATGACGGTCTACGTGAACGCGGCGCCCGGGTTCACCGAGCACACCGCCGTGGCCGACGGCGCCTCCTCACGGCTGCGGGAGCTGCTCGGCGAGCGCGGCGCGGCCAGCCGGACCGCGGTCGGGGTGACCTCGCTGCCCGGAGGCGCCTGCGTCGAGCTGGACCTGACCTGCTCCTGGCACGAGCTGGAGGGCGGAGCCTGATGGCTCAGCTGGGCGGGTTGGCGGCGACGTGCTCGGCGAAGGCAGCGAGCCCGGCGGCGCCGACGGCCTTGTCCTGCGCACCGGTCCCGCCGGAGACGCCCAGCCCACCGACGATCGCGCCGTCGTACTCGATCGGGAAGCCGCCCACGAAGATGGCGAACTTGCCCGGCAGCATGTGGCTGATCCCGAACGCCTCGTTGCCCGGCAGGGCGGGACCGTTGGGCGGCTCGTTGAACAGGTGGGTGGCGCGCTCGTGGCCCGCGGCGGTGAACGCCTTCGCGATGGCGATGTCCACGCCGGTCAGCCGGGCGCCCGGGAGCCGGTGCAGCGCGACCACGTTGCCGCCGTCGTCGACCACGCAGAGCGTCTGCTTCACCCCCAGCTCCTCGGCCTTCGCGCGGGCGGCGGCGAGCACGGGCAGGGCGTCGTCGAGAGTGATCCGGAAGACGGAGTGCATGGCGTCGAGTCTGCTGATCGCACCCCGCGGCGGGTACGGGCAAAGTGCTCAACTTCCCCGGATTCCTTCGGTTAGGGTGCACAGATGACGGGAGACCTCACCGTCCGCCGGCTCCTCGAGGAGCGGCAGCTGCGCGGGGCACGGGTGCTGACCGGCGAGGAGCACCTGGACCGCGACGTCCGCTGGTGCCACGCGCTGGCCGACGTGCTCGGCGACGAGGACCCCGACCTGACCGGCGTGGTCGTGCTCGCGGACGCCGCCCGGCTCGACCCGCAGCAGTGGTCGGACCTGCTGCGCAGCAACTGCGCGGCGATCCTGGTGCGCAGCGACACCCCGGTCCGCCCGCCTGCCCCGCCTCGCGGCGCCGAGCCGCCGCCGGTGGTACAGGTCGCGGGCTCGGTGCACAGCCGCGGTCTCGTCGAGCTGGTCGCCACCCTGAGCCTGGCCCACCAGACCCACGTGCTGCAGTACGGCCAGCGGGTGCACTCGACGCTGGCCCAGCTGCTGCACCGCGGCGCCGGGCTCACCTCGCTGTGCAGCCGGCTGGCCCGTCTCTCCGACTGCGCGGTCGCCGTGGTGGGCAACGACCTGCACCTGCTCGCCTTCGACCCGGGCCCGGCCGCGCTCGACCCGGCCGCGGTCACCGCGGCGCTGAAGTCGGCCGAGCCGTGCCTCAGCGAGCTGAGCGGGCACACCCCGCAGAGCGTGGCCGTGCTCGACCTCGCCGTACGCGACCGCTCGGTGACCTGCCTGGCCGGCGCCATCGAGCTGGTCGAGCAGCGCGACGGCTGGGTGGTGCTCATCGACGACGCCGAGGAGGTCACCGACCACGACCTCGCCGAGCACCGGGTCGCGGTCGAGCAGGCGGTCACCATCGTCGGCACCGAGCTGCTCCGGGTCCGCGGTCTCGAACGGGCCGAGGAGCGGGCCCGCGGCAACTTCGTGCACGCGCTGCTGCACGCCCGGTTCACCAACCACGCCGACCTGGTGGCGCGCTCCTCGCACTACGACTTCGACACCGAGGCCCGCTACGCCGTGATCGTGGCGCACAGCGGCGGCCTGATCGCGCGCGGCGACTCCCCCGCCAAGCTCGCCGAGATGGCTCGCGACGCCGCCAAGCTGGCCGAGAGCCCGCAGCGGCAGACGCTGACCGCGGTGGTCGGCGACGCGATCGCCGTCGTCCGGCAGGTCTCGCCGAGCCGGCGCGGCCAGGACGACCCGGCCACCAAGGAGCTGCGCGAGTACGCCACCGCGCTCGACCGCCGGCTGACCGAGCGCAGCCAGCGCGACGTCCTGGTCGCCTACGGCCGCCCGGTCGAGGGCGCCGAGGCGATCGTGGAGAGCTACCGCGAGGCCCGGGTCGCGCTCGACCTGCGGCAGCGGCTGCGGGTCAACGACGTCTGCGGGTTCGCCGACCTGCGGGTGGACTCGGTGCTGCTCGAGCTGGCCCAGCAGCAGCCCGGCCGGGAGTTCTCCACCGAGATGCTCGACCCGCTGCGAGCCGAGCGCGACGGCCGGCTGGTCGAGGTGGCGCGGGCGTACGTCGAGGCGGGCGGCAACATCAACGAGACCGCCCGGCGGCTGAGCGTGCACCGCAACACGCTGCTCTACAAGCTGGACCGGATCACCCGGCTGCTGCAGCGCAACATCCGCGAGCCCGACACCCAGTTCGCCGTGTGGCTGGCGATCCGGCTGACCGACCTGGACGAGACCGCCCGGCGGGTCAACCGGGATCTGGCGTCCGGATGAGCACGCCCGGCATCGGCGGCGGGTCCGGGCCCAGGTAGCTGGCCGCCAGCCCCAGCCCGGCCAGCACCGCGCATCCGCCGAAGAGCACGGGCATCGCGTCGGCGGAGTAGACCAGCGCCACCCAGGCCGCGGCGATGGCCGAGCCGGAGAAGCGCATCATCGAGAACAGCCCGAGCGCGGCGCCGTACCCGCCGGCCGGGGAGCTGGAGGCGCCCGCGGCGGCCGGCGTCTGCACCGCCGCCATCCCGATGCCGAGGACCAGCATCATCACGGTGAGCAGGACCGCCGTGGTGGTGCCGGTGCCCAGCGACGCGACCAGCCCGGTGGCCAGCGTGCCCGCGACCAGGATCACCAGCCCGGAGCGGAGCACCAGCCGCGGGCCGTGCCGGCGGCTGAGCCGGCTGACCACCGGCGCGGCCAGCACCATCACCGCCGGCAGCGTGAAGAACAGCACCCCGGCGGCGGCACGGGACAGGCCCAGCGGCCCGGTGAAGTAGAGCGGCAGCGCGACCAGCACCGTGCCCAGGCAGAACATCTGCCCGAACGCGGCGGTGGTGCTGCGCAGGAACCGCGACTCGCGCAGCACCCACAGCGGGATCATCGCCTGCGCGCGACCGCGCGAGACCGCGACGTACCCGAGCCCGAGCGCCAGCCCGGCGACCGCCTCGAGCGCCGGCACCCAGGCGCTCTCGGTGCGCTGCGAGAGGGTGGTCGCGGCCACCAGCACCAGCCCGACACCACCGGTGAGCAGCACCGCCCCGCGGACGTCGAACGGGCTCTCCCGCCGCGGCACCGCGGGCACGAACAGCCACGTGCAGACCAGCACCAGCAGGCAGGCCACCGCCAGCACGACGAAGATGGTCCGCCAGCCGAACGCGTCGCTGATGACGCCGCCGGTGGGCGGGCCGACGGCCTGGCCGACGCCGTTGGCCGCGGCCCAGGCGCTCATCATCTCGATGCGCCGGTCGGGGTGGAACGCGCCCAGCAGGCCCATCACCATGGGCGGGATCGCCGAGCAGGCCAGCCCCTGCACGCCACGGAGGACCACCAGCACGGTGAGGTTGGGCGCGAGCGCGGCCAGCGACTGGGCCACCAGCATCAGCACCAGCGCGAGCACCAGGGTCCGCTTCTGCCCGAACCTGTCGCCGAGCCAGCCGGTCACCGGCATCGCGATCGCCAGCGCCAGCACGAACGCGCTCACGCACAGCACCGCGGCCGAGAGCGAGGCGTCCAGGTCGGCGGCGATCGAGCGCAACGGCACGTTGACGACGTTGTTGCACATGGTGCCGAGCACGGTGACCGACAGCAGGGTCACCCGAGCGACGCCCAGCGCCACGTAACCCTCCTCGCGTCGTGTCCGTGTCCCTTGTGGCTCCCCCTCATGGTGCACCGGACGGACTTCCGAGCTTCAGGGACATCCTGCACAGAAAGTGCCACCGTAGTTGGGCAACGTCGATGTAGCAGCGGGCTCCGCGGGACGAGCAACCTGACGCAACCCCGCCTAGCCCCTGGAGGCTCCATGCATGACTTGACCGCGGCCCACTGGGTCTACCTCGTCGGTGTCGTGACCATCCTCGGGACGATGCTCATCCGCAAGAACATCGTGGTCCCCGCCGTCCTGTTCACCTTCCTCACCGCGCTGGTGTTCAAGAAGAGCCTGGCCGGTGGCCTGGCCGGCGTGTTCAACGCGAGCCTGGTCTCCGCCCAGGAGCTGTTCAGCATCTTCCTGATCATCGCGCTCGTCACCGGCATGCTGGGGGCGCTGCAAGCCCTCGGCGCGGACACCAAGATGGTGGCCCCCTTCCGGCCGGTGATGCGCAACGGACACCTGGCGTTCTGGACGCTCGCCGTGGTGACGTACCTGATCTCGCTGTTCTTCTGGCCCACCCCGGCGGTGCCCCTGATCGGCGCGGTGCTGATCCCGGTGGCGATCCGGGCCGGCCTGCGCCCGATGGCGGTGGCGTTCACCGTCGCGGTCGCCGGGCAGGGCATGGCGCTCTCCAGCGACTACGTCATCCGCGTCGCCCCGGGCCTGTCCGCGACCGCCGCGGGCGTCGACCCCGACTCGGTCGCGAACCGGGCGATGGTGCTTTCCCTCATCGTCGGCGTCACCGCCCTGGTGATCGGCTACGTGCTGGAGGTCCGCCGGATGCGGAAGCCCTCGCAGCAGTGGCTCGACGAGTGGGAGGCCGGAGACGTCGAGGCCCAGGTTCTCGAGGCCACCGAGATCGAGGACGCGCCCACCATCGGGCACGGCCCCGCGCTGCGCGAGCACAGCGCGATGGCCGCCGCGGGCGGCACCATCGGATCGGACGTGAGCCACGGCTCCGCCGGAGTCGGTACGGCGGTTATCGACGCGCCCGCGGGAGGCTCGGGATCGGGCTCGGCCAACGGCGACGGCGAGCGGCCCTCGCTGTCGGGCAGCAAGCCCGCGGTCACGCCGCCCAAGAACGACGCCCCCGCCTGGGCGGCGACGGTGTTCGCGATCGCGGTCCCGCTCGCCTACCTGGCGCTGATCGGCTACCTGATCTACAGCCTCTCCTCGAGCGGTCACTCCGACGGCCTCAAGGGCGGCGACGCGGCGGCGCTGGTCGGCGGTATCGCCTCGATCACGATCCTGCTGGCCGCCTTCACCGAGAGCCGCAAGACCTTCATGGAGCGCTCCGCCGAGCACGTCGTGGACGGCCTGGTCTTCGCCTTCAAGGCCATGGGCGTGGTGCTGCCGATCGCCGGGTTCTTCTTCATCGGCAACGGTGACTTCGCCGGCCGCATCCTCGGGGTGGCGCCGAACAAGGACGGCAGCCCGGGCGGCCCGGCGTTCCTGTTCGACCTGGTGCTGCACGGTCAGCAGCACATCCCAGAGAACTCGTTCATCACCGCCTTCGGCATCCTCATCATCGGCATGATCGCCGGCCTGGAGGGCTCGGGCTTCTCCGGCCTGCCGCTGACCGGATCGCTGGCCGGCACCTTCGGCCACGTCACCGGCGTCGACTCCGAGACGCTCGCCGCGATCGGCCAGATGGGCAACATCTGGTCCGGCGGCGGCACCCTGGTCGCCTGGTCCTCGCTGATCGCGGTGGCCGGCTTCGCCCGGGTCCCGGTGCTCGAGCTCGCCCGCCGATGTTTCCTGCCGGTGGTCTCGGGCTTGGTCCTGGCCACCATCCTCGCGGTGCTGCTCATGTGAGCAGCCTCCCTCCTGAGACGGGCGTGGCCCGGCGCACGTGCGCCGGGTCACGCTCGTTTCACCGACAAGGACACCTGCCGTTCACCGTCCCGCCACCCGCCGCGGTCACCCTCGAGGCATGGCACGACGCAAGGTCATCTGGCACATCGGTCCCGCGGACCCCGGCACCGGGTTCCTCTCCAGCGCGCTGGGCGCGGCGGCGGCGGAGCTCGCCGAGCGCGGCATCGCCACGCCGGCGGGCAGGTGGCACGAGATCGAGGACCAGATCTGGGCGCACAAGGGCGTCTCGCTGCTGAGCACGCCGGGCATCGCCCGCGCCGACCAGGACAAGGTCTCGCTGCGGCTCAACGGCCTGCGCGACCTGGAGGTCCACCTGGTGCTGCTGGTCCGCGACCTGCCCACCCAGGTGCACGCCTCCTGGCAGGCCGGCCTCCAGCACGGCAGCACCACGACGCTGCCCGAGTACGCCGCCCGGGTGCTCGATCCGGAGCGCAGCCACTGGCAGGCCGAGGAGTTCTGGGCCGGTCACGACCTCGGCCGGATCCTGCCGCTGTGGACCCGCGCCTTCCACCCCGAGCGGGTGCACGTCGTCGACGCTCCGGCCGATGCGGACGGCCTGTGGGCCACCCTGCTCAGCTTTGCCGACGTGCTCGACGTCCCGCGCCCGCAGACGCTGGTGCCGCCGGCGCTCGCCGGAGAGCTCGACCTGGACCCGGACGCCCAGCTGGCCGCCGTGACCGGGCTGCTGTCGGCGACCACCGCCGAGGTGGAGCGGCTCGGCGCCGAGGTGGCCCGGCTGCGTGCCGAGAACGACCGGCTCGACCGCAAGCGCCGCAAGCACAAGAAGAAGCTCGCGGAGCTGACGGCGGTCTAGGGCGGGTCGCCCGGGCCTCTGCCGGCGCGCAGCAGGCAACGGGCCCGGGTGTCCCGCCCTTCACTCCTCGTCGTGCGCGAGGAGCTGGAAGAGCAGGTGGTCCTGCCAGCGGCCCGCGATCCTCAGGTACTTCGGGGCCATCCCGTACTGGGTGAACCCCGCCCGGAGCAGCACCCGCTGGGAGCGCTCGTTGTGCAGCAGGGTGCCGGCCTGGAGCCGGTGCAGACCGAGCTCGTCGAAGGCGAACCGCACGGTCTCGGCCAGCGCCGCCGAGACCAGGCCGCGGCCCTCCCGGTCGGCGGAGACCCAGTAGCCCACCGACGCCGACTGCAGCGGCCCGCGCACGACCTCGTTGAGCGTGATCCGGCCGGCGAGCGCACCGTCGGGGTCCAGGATCACGAACGCGTACGTCGTCCCGGCGGCGCGCTCGCGGAGCAGCCGCGCGACCAGCGCCGCCTGGCCTTCCTCGGTCCAGTACGAGTCCGGGCGCTCCGGGTCGGTCGGGCGCAGGTGCTCGCGATTGCGCACCAGCAGCGCCGTGTACTCGCCCGTGTCGGTCTCGGCTAGCGCTCGGGTGACGGTCACGACCCCGTTCTACCCGTCGTACGGGCTCCTCAGCGGCTGAAATACGCCCAGATCGCTGCAATTTGAGCCTCGTCACACGTGCTAGCGATCTGCTTGCACGGTCAACATCCGGGGTGGATACTTGTTGTTACCGGCCGGTAGCAAACAGCAGCCGGACCCAACGTTCCGAGATGGAAAAGGTGGATCTGTGAGCCACTACAAGAGCAACATGCGCGACATCGAGTTCAACCTCTTCGAGGTGCTCGGCCGTGACGAGGTCCTGGGCCAGGGCCCGTTCGAGGAGATCGACAGCGAGACGGCGCGCACGATCCTGGCGGAGATGGACCGTCTGGCCCGCGAGGACCTCGCGGCGTCGTACGAGGACTCCGACCGGAACCCGCCCGTCTTCGACCCGAAGACCAACGCGGCACCGCTCCCGGAGGCCTTCAAGAAGAGCTACCAGGCCTACATGGACGCCGAGTACTGGCGGCTCCAGATCGTCGAGGAGATCGGCGGCACCCCCGCCCCCTCGTCCCTGAACTGGGCGATGGGCGAGCTCGTGCTCGGCTCGAACGCTCCGATCTGGATGTACGCCGCCGGCCCGTCCTTCGCCGGCGTGATCCACCGCAACGGCACCGACCGCGACAAGCGGATCGCCCAGATCATGGTCGAGAAGCAGTGGGGCGCCACCATGGTGCTGACCGAGCCGGACGCCGGCTCCGACGTCGGCGCGGGCACCACCAAGGCCACCCTCAACGAGGACGGCTCCTGGAACATCACCGGCGTGAAGCGGTTCATCACCTCGGCCACCAACGACATGACCGAGAACGTCATCCACCTGGTGCTGGCCCGCCCGCAGGGCATCGACGGCGTCGGCGGCCCGGGCACCAAGGGCCTGAGCATGTTCATCGTGCCGGAGCACCACTTCGACCACGAGACCGGCGAGCTGACCGGCGAGCGCAACGGCGCCTACGTCACCAACGTCGAGCACAAGATGGGCATCAAGGTCTCCAACACCTGCGAGGTCACCTTCGGCGACCCGCAGGTCGGCGGCGGCGAGCCCGCGAAGGGCTGGCTGGTCGGCGAGGTGCACAACGGCATCGCGCAGATGTTCCAGGTCATCGAGAACGCCCGGATGATGGTCGGCACCAAGGCGATCGCCACCCTCTCGACCGGCTACCTGAACGCGCTGGAGTACGCGAAGTCCCGCGTCCAGGGCGCCGACCTCACCGAGGCCGCCAACAAGACCGCGCCGCGGGTGACGATCACCCACCACCCCGACGTACGACGGTCGCTGATGACCCAGAAGTCGTTCGCCGAGGCGATGCGATCGCTGGTCCTCTACACCGCCTCCTGGCAGGACCGGGTGCAGATCGCCGAGCACAAGGGCGAGCGCGACGAGCTGGCCGAGAAGGTCAACGACCTGCTGCTGCCGATCGTCAAGGGCTACGGGTCCGAGCGTTCCTGGGTGCTGCTCGGCACCGAGTCGCTGCAGACCCTCGGCGGCTCCGGCTTCCTGCAGGAGTACCCGATCGAGCAGTACGTCCGCGACGCGAAGATCGACACCCTGTACGAGGGCACCACCGCGATCCAGGGCCAGGACTTCTTCTTCCGGAAGATCGTCAAGGACCAGGCGCAGGCGCTGACCCACCTGAACACCGAGATCGATGCCTTCGTCAAGAGCGAGGCCGGCAACGGTCGCCTCAAGGTGGAGCGCGAGCTGCTCGCGAAGTCGCTCGAGGACGCCGGCGCGCTGGTCGGCTCGATGATCACCACCCTGATGAGCGCCGACGAGTCGGCCGAGGGCGGCGACATCCGCAACATCTACAAGGTCGGACTCAACACCTCCCGCCTGCTGATGGTGCTCGGCGACGTGGTCTGCGCCTGGCTGCTGCTGCGCGGCGCCGAGGTGGCGCTGGCCAAGCTGGCCGGCGAGGTCTCCGAGGCGGACAAGGCCTTCTACGAGGGCAAGGTCGCCGCCGCGCAGTTCTTCGCGCGGACCAACCTGCCGAAGATCACCGCGGAGGTCGCGATCGCCGAGGCGACCGACCTGTCGCTGATGGACCTCGACGAGGCCAGCTTCTAAGGTTCACGCCTCGACGGCCGCTCCACCCAGCAGGGTGGGGCGGCCGTCGTGCGTCACGGGCAGCAGCCCCGGGCGCTTGGCCACCGCAGCCGCGTAGGGCTGCCCGCGGAGCTGCTTGACCAGGAACGGCACCAGGAAGGTGGCCACCCAGTGGCCGTCGTCGCGGATCGTGCGCAGCAGCGAGCGCGGCGTGGCGATGGTGCTCGCCCAGTCCGGGTCGGCGCCCGGCAGGCCGAACAGGTGCGCCATCCCCTCGGCGATCCGGCCGTGCCCGACCGCGCTGCCGTGGATCCGGTCGTGGCTCCACATCCCGCGCTCGGCGGAGATCGACAGCGGGAACAGGTCGAGCACGTCGACGTCGTACCGGCTCGCCACCTCCACCAGCCGGAGGTTCAGGGCGGCCTGCTTGGGTCGCAGCCAGCGCAGCACCGGGAGCACCATCGCGACGTCCGGGAACGTCATCGTGGCCACCCGGCAGCCGGTCGCGCGGAGGCCGGCGACGGTGGCCTCGACGTCCTCGACCACGGCGTCGGCGTCGAAGTCGTGGCGGAGCAGGTCGTTCATGCCGACCACCACGGTGGCCAGGTCCGGGCGCAGCGCGAGAGCGGCGGGCAGCTGCACCTCACGGACGTGCCGGGCGCGGCAGCCGCGGACGGCGAGGTTGGCGTAGTGCAGCTCGGGGCTGGTGGTGCGGGCCAGCATCTCGGCGAACCGGTCGGCCCAGCCGCGATGGCCGGCCTCGTCGGTGCCGTCATTGAGGCCTTCGGTCTGCGAGTCGCCGAGGGCGACGAACCGGAAGTACTCCGTGCCCATGGCCGAGACGGTACCCGGACCGGCCTGCGCGATCCTGGGATTGTCCTGACCCGCCTGGGGTAAAGGTCTCGTGAACTCACGGTCCACGTGAACTCACGGAAGGAGACCTGGCATGGGCATCGGACTCAGCATCGTCCTGATCGCAGCGGGCCTGATCTTCGCACTGGACGTGGTCGACCTGCCTTCGAGCTGGGACGCCCACGTCGACTCGAACACCCTGGGCTGGATCCTGGTCGCCGTCGGCGCCCTCGGCCTCATCATGGCCCTGATCCTCACCGCCCAGCACCGCCGGACGGTCGTGCACTCCGGCGGGGTCGAGTACCGCGACGTGCCGCCGGAGTAGGTCTCAGGCGGCAGCCCGGCGTGCGTCGACCAGCGCGGCGACGAACTGGTCGACCACCCGGGCGAGCGCCGGAGCGGCCTCCGCGTGGATGTTCACCGGTGCCTCGAACGGCGACGGCTCCACCGGCGTGGCCGCCTCGATGAAGCGGTCCAGCACCAGGTAGCCGTTCACCACGTGCCGGGCGTCCATCGACGTCAGCACCGGCCGCAGCGCGTAGTCCAGGGTGAGTGCGTGCGCCGCGCTGCCCCCGGTGGCCAGCGGCAGCACCGCCTTCCCGGCCAGCCCGAACTGCGGCAGCAGGTCCAGCCAGGACTTCAGCAGTCCCGAGTACGACGCCTTGTAGACCGGCGTCGCCACCACCAGTCCGTCCGCGCGGGCCAGCCGCTCGGCCGCCTCGACGATGGCCGGGTGGCCGAAGTCGGCGTGCAGCAGCGCCTCGGCGGGCAGGTCCCGGACCCGGAGGCAGTCCACCGTGTGCCCCTGCTCGCTGAGCTGGGCGCTGACGTGGCCGAGGAGCACGGCGCTGCGGGAGACCTCCATGGGGCTGCCGGAGACGGCGAGTACGTGAGCCATTTCTTAAGTCTACTAGATTACTCGACTATTCTCACCACCTGACCGCCGCCGGGCGTGCCCCTTAGGCTGCAGGCCATGGATGACGCAGCCCGTCTGGCCACCCTCGTCGAGACCTGGCGGGGCGCGATCGAGAGTTTCGTCGCGCTCGCCCGCGAGATCCCCGCCGAGCAGTGGGACCTGCCGACCGACCTGCCCGGCTGGAGCGTGAAGGACAACGTCGCGCACACCGCGCACCTGGAGGCCGTGCTCGCCGGCGCTCCGGAGGAGTCCCTCGAGGTGTCACCGGCCGAGCACATCCGCGACCTCGCCGGCTTCTACACCGAGCAGGGCGTGCTGGCCCGGCGGGACCTGGACATGCCCGCCCTCGTCGAGGAGATCGAGACCGCCGCGGCCGCCCGGTACGCCGAGCTGCAGGCGGATCCGCCCACCGACGGCGCCGCCGCCCCGCCGCGCACGCCCGCGGGGGTCCCGTGGAACAACCAGACGCTGCTCTCGAACCGGCCGCTGGACGTGTGGATGCACGAGCAGGACATCCGGCGGGCCATCGGCCGTCCCGGCGGCTACGACTGCGCCGCCGCCCGGCACACGGTGAGCTCCCTCGGCCGGGCGCTCGGGATGGTCGTGGGCAAGCGGGTCGCGCCTCCCGCCGGGACCACGGTCCGGCTGGCGGTGCCCGACTTCGCGGAGACGTGGACCGTCAGCATCGGCGAGGACGGACGCGCCGGTGCAGCCCCCGAGGACGCGGGAGCTGACGTGACCATCACACTCGGCGCCGAGGACTTCGTCGTGCTGGCCGGGGGTCGTCGCACGGTCGAGGCCACCGCGCCGGCGTACGACGGGGACGAGGCGCTCGGCCGCAAGGTCCTGGAGAACCTGGGGGTCACGCCGTGACGCGCTCGCGCTGGACGCTGGCCGACCTGCCCGACCTGACCGGCAAGCGGATCGTGGTCACCGGCCCGACCGCCGGGCTCGGCACCGCCACCGCGCGCGAGCTCGCCCGGGCCGGCGCCGAGGTGGTGCTGGTGGCCCGCTCGCACGGCAAGCTCGACGACGTACGGCGGAGCCTGGAGGCCGACGTGCCCACGGCGCGCTTCGTCCCGGTCATCGCCGACCTGTCCGACCTCGGCTCGGTCCGCAAGGGCGCCGACGAGGTCGCCGCCCTCGGTCCCCTCGACGTGCTGGTCAACAACGCCGGCGTGATGGCGCTGCCGTACGCGCGCACGGTCGACGGGTTCGAGCTGCAGCTGGCCACCAACCACTTCGGGCCCTTCCTGCTGACCGGGATGCTGCTGCCCCGGCTGGCCGAGTCCGGCGACGGCCGGGTGGTCGTGGTCGCCTCGCAGGCGCACCGGCTCGCCCGGCGGGCGCCGCTCGAGGACCCGCGCACGCTGCACGGCCGCTACTCCAAGTGGGGCGCGTACGGCGGGTCCAAGCTGGCCAACCTGCTCTTCGCCTTCGAGCTAGACCGGCGCGCGAAGGCGGCCGGTCTGCCGGTCAAGGCGCTGGCCGCGCACCCGGGCTACTCGGCCACCGAGCTGGTCGGCAAGACCGGGGGCGTCGGCGGGCAGATCATGCACGCCGCCACCCGGCTGCTCGGCCAGCCGGCCCACCTGGGTGCCCTGCCGACGCTGATGGCCGCGACCGCCGACCTACCCGGCTCCACGTACGTCGGACCCGACGGTCTCGGCCAGATGCGCGGCTACCCGCGCATCGTCAAGGCCCGCCGGCGCGCGTACGACGCCGACGCCCAGCGGCAGCTCTGGGACCTGAGCGAGCAGGCCACCGGGATCCGCTACCCGTGACCCTCCTGCGCCCGATCACCCGCGCCGACTTCGCCGCGGTCCTGGCCTGGAACGAGGACCACGTCGAGCTGCTGGCACCGCTGACCGAGGAGCGGCTGGTCACCCTGATCGGCTGGGCCGACACCGCCGCGGTCATCGCCCACGAGGGCCGCGACGCCGGCTTCGTGCTCACCTTCGCGGCCGGGTCGGACTACGACTCCCCGAACTTCCGCTGGTTCGCCGAGCGGTACCCGTCCTTCGTCTACCTGGACCGGATCGTGGTGGACCCGGCCTTCCGCCGCACCGGCCTCGGCACCCGCGTCTACGACGAGCTCGAGGCGGCCGCGGGGACGCCGGTGTTCTGCCTGGAGGTCAACAGCGATCCCCCGAACGAGCCCTCGCTCGCCTTCCACCGCCACCGCGGCTACGTCGAGGTCGGCACCCTCCCCTTCGCCGGCCACGAGGTGATGCTCTTCGAGAAGCCCTTGCGCTGACCCGTCGCAAAGGTGCACGTCATTGCGCTGACCTGGCGCAAAGGCGCACGTGTACGTGCGCCTTTGCGCCAGGTCAGCGTCCAACACGTGCACTTTTGCGCCAGGTCGGCGATCCGGGTCGGCCTGCCAGCCGTACGATCCGGGCCATGTCCCGGCTGCGCGCGCACGAGCTGATCGCCCTGGCCCTCGACGAGGGTTCCTGGGGCTCCTGGGACACCCCGCCCGTCTACGGCGCGATCGGGGACGCCTACGCCGCGGATCTGGCGCGGGCGCGGGAGAAGTCCGGGGTCGACGAGTCGGTGCTCACCGGCACGGGCACGGTGAACGGGCGCCGGGTCGCAGTGGTCCTCGGCGAGTTCTCGTTCCTGGCCGGGTCGATCGGCCAGGCCGCCGCGACCCGGCTGGTCTCCGCGGTCGAGCGGGCCACCGCCGAGGGCCTGCCCCTTGTCGCCGCCCCGGTCAGCGGCGGCACCCGGATGCAGGAGGGCACCCCGGCCTTCGTGCACATGATCGCCATCTCCGCGGCGATCAGCGCGCACAAGAGCGCCGGCCTGCCGTACCTGGTCTACCTGCGCAACCCCACCACCGGCGGGGTGATGGCCTCCTGGGGCTCGCTCGGCCACCTCACCGTCGCCGAGCCGGGTGCCCTGGTCGGCTTCCTGGGCCCGCGCGTCTTCGAGGCCCTCTACGGCAAGCCTTTCCCCGACGGCGTGCAGACCTCGGAGAACCTCTTCGCGCACGGCATCATCGACGGCGTCGTCGCACCCGGCGAGCTCGCCGGCCTGCTGGACCGGACGCTCACGATGCTGCTGACCCGGCCCGCGGTCCCCGGCCCCGCCGAACCCGATCCGGAGATCGGCGAGGTGGACACCTGGGACGCCGTGCTGCGCTCGCGGCGCCCCGAGCGGCCGGGCGTGCGTCGGCTGCTCCGGTACGCCGCCGCGGACGTGATCCCGCTCAACGGAACAGGATTCGGCGAAGCGGACCCCGGCCTGATGATCGCGCTGGCCCGGTTCGGCGACACCCCCTGCGTGCTGATCGGGCAGGACCGCCGCGGGCAGACAGCCGACCGGCCGATGGGTCCCGGCGCACTGCGCGAGGCCCGTCGCGGGATGCGGCTGGCCGTCGAGCTCGGGCTCCCGCTGCTCACCGTGATCGACACCCCGGGCGCGGCGCTGAGCCCGGAGGCCGAGGAGGGCGGCCTGGCCGGCGAGATCGCCCGTTCGCTGGCCGACCTGGTCTCGCTGGACGCGCCGACACTGTGCCTCATGCTCGGTCAGGGCAACGGCGGTGGCGCACTGGCACTGCTGCCCGCGGACCGGGTCGTCGCCGCCCAGCACGCCTGGCTCTCGCCGCTGCCCCCCGAGGGCGCCAGCGCGATCGTGCACCGCGACACCGCCCACGCACCCGAGATGGCCCGCGCCCAGCAGGTTCGGGCGCTCGACCTGCGCGACGCCGGGGTGGTCGACCGGATCGTGCCCGAGCTTCCGGACGCGGCCGAGGAGGCCGAGGCGTTCTGCCGCCGGGTCGGGGACGTGCTCGCCCACGAGCTGGCCGCGCTCTTCCACGCGGACCCCGGAGCGCTGCGCGTCGTACGGGCCCGGCGGTTCGCCACGTCTCCCCCTGGGGACTAGAACGTGTTCCAATAGGGCGCGTGAAGACCTACGTCGTCAGCGGCGCCGCCTCCGGGATCGGCGCCGCCGTCATGCACCGTCTCGAGCGGGACGGGCACCGGGTGCTCGGCATCGACCTCCAGGGAGCCGACGTCACCGCGGACCTGAGCACTCCCGCGGGGCGCGAGCAGGCGGTCGCGGGCGTCCGCGGCCTGACCGAGCGGGTCGACGGGATCGTCCCGTGCGCGGGCATCGCCGGGTTCACCGGCACGGACCCGGCGCTGCTGGTCTCGGTCAACTACTTCGGCGCGATCGCCCTGGTCGAGGGGCTCCACGAGCTCATGACCGAGGGCGGTGCCGTGGTGCTGCTCGCCTCGAACTCGATCACCTGCCAGCCCGGCTGGGACGCGGAGGTGGCCGGCGCCTGCCTGGCCGGCGACGAGGAGGCCGCCCGCTCGATGGCCGCGAAGACCGAGGCGGTGCAGGTCTACCCGTCCTCGAAGATGGCGCTGGCCTACTGGGCCCGCCGCGAGGGCGTCACCCCGCGCTGGGCCGGCTCCGGCATCCGCGTCAACGCCATCGCGCCCGGTCTGATCGCCACTCCGATGACCGACGCCCTGCGAGCCGACCCGGTCTTCGGACCGTTCGCGGACACCTACCCCACCGCGCTCGGCCGGCCCGGTCAGCCCGACGAGGTGGCCGCCCTGGTCGCGTTCCTGCTCTCCGACGAGGCCAGCCTGCTGGTCGGCACGGTCACCTTCGTCGACGGTGGCACTGACGCGATCCTGCACCCGCAGAGCCCGCAGGGCTGGGAAGTGGGGCCGGTCGCTGGCGCGCAATCAACGGACCCTGTTAAATAGCCTGCCATGAAGCGCCTGCTCGCCCTCGCCCTGCTGCTCTCCGCGTGCCTGCTGCCCCAGGCCGCGAGCGCGAACGGCGCACTGCCGATCCCGGCTCTCCCGACGGACTGGCTGAGCGAGCCGTTCAGCGGCACGCCGGCGACCGCGAACCCCCTGCCGCACGAGCCGATCGGCCAGAACCCCTTCCTGTCCGCCAACGGCACGAACTCGATGCACAACGACGCCTACGCCTCCGACGCCTACGAGGTCAGCGGCCCGCTCGGGGTCGACCTCACAGTGCGCTCGGCGACGTACGGGGTCTCGGAGTGCGCCACTATCGCCTTCGACTCCAGGAAGCGGATCGTCGGCCTCTGCGGCGCCTTGGACGGGTTCAAGCTGCGGCTGATCGACCCGGTCACGCTGCGCACCATCGGCGGCGACCTCACCACCTCGAAGCGCAACCTGCTGACCTTGCAGAACCCGTTCAGCGACATCTGCGGCGGCACCTACTTCTCCCTGGACAGCCACGACGTCGCCTACGTGCTCACCACCACCAAGCAGGTCTGGAAGGTGCGGGTCGACGCGGACGGCTTCACCAAGCTCGGCGCGTACGACGCCAGCGCGGCCGTCCCCGACGGCGACTGCATGGTCGCGACCATGCCGGACTGGAGCGGCCACATCTTCTTCGCCACCCAGCAGGGCCGGGTCGGCGTCATCGACCAGGACACCGGCACCGTCAAGACGATGAAGTTCGGTGACGGCGAGGGCATCTACAACTCGCTGGCCGGCGACGAGACCGGCGCGATCTACCTGGTCACCACGCACCGGCTCGCCGCGGTCGAGGCCGACGGCACCGGGACCCCGGTGGTGCGCTGGTCCGAGACCTACGACCGCGGCACCACGCAGAAGCCGGGCCAGCTCTCCCAGGGCTCGGGCACCACGCCGACGCTGATCGGCCAGGACCTGGTCGCGATCACCGACAACGCCGAGCCGCGGATGAACGTGATCTTCTACCGGCGCAGCGGATCGGAGCCCGGGCGCCAGCTGTGCAAGGTCCCGGTCTTCGCCGACGGCGCCTCGGACACCGAGAACAGCCTGGTGTACGCGGGCGGGCACTCGGTGATCGTGGAGAACAACTACGGCTACGCCGGCCTGCAGAGCACCCTGCTCGGCAAGACCTCCTCGCCGGGGGTCGCGAAGGTGACGCTCAACGACGACGACACCTGCCAGGTCGACTGGACCAACCCGATCGTGGCGCCGACCTCGGTGCCGAAGGTCTCGCTCGGCAACGGGCTGCTCTACGTCTACGCGAAGCCGGCCGGATGTCTGCTGTGCGACAACTGGTACCTGACCGCCATCGACGTGCGCACCGGCACGACCCGGTGGATGCAGCGCACCGGCAACGGGATCCAGTGGAACAACCACTACGCCGCGATCTACCTCGGTCCGGACGGAGCGGCCTACATGCCGACCCTGGCCGGGCTGATCCGTTTCGCCGACGGCTGAGCGCTGCCGAGATCCGCTGATTTTCGGTCCTGGAACGGGCCAGATCGTCCGTGACCTCGGCGTGCGTTCCGTCGTTGACCTCAGTGAACGGTCGTGTACAGGCCGGGGGTGGACAGCCCCTCACGCACGCACCTGGTTCGGGGGAACAGGGCGCTTGCGTGGGGGGCTGTGCCGTCTTTCGGGGCTGTTCTCACGGGTCAGGGCCGGTACAGCGGGGCGACGGTGTAGACGAAGGCGTCGCCGGGCGCGTGCAGCTGGTCCTGGCGCTCCTGCTCGTCGGCGGCCACCAGGGCCGACAGCCCGTCCGGGAACGGGCCCAGGTAGCTGGTCGTCCCGGTGGCCTGGTCGGCGCAGATGAGGACGTGAGGCCGTTCGATCTCGGTGGTGATCATCCGCGAGATGGCTTGGAGGATCGACTCCTGCTCATCCATGTCGTCACTTTCGGTCCATTCCCGGTGCCTCCGGGATCCACCCCACTGACGGCCAAGAGGCCGTCTGGATTACGTCACCGGCAGCAGGATGCTGATCCGGTTGTCCGACGGGTCCGGGTCCGGCACCCCGAGCGGCCGGATCGCGAGCGTGATCCGCGGCTGCTGGCCGGCGGGCAGCACGTCGATCCCGAGGGTGCGGGGCTCGGCTCCGGCGGGCAGCAGGCAGGTCAGCCGCACGTCGCCCTGTGACGTGCTCCGTGACGTGCTCCGGATGCACGTCCAGGCACCGAAGTCGTGGTCCTGGTGGACCCGCTGGTTCGCGACGGCGTGCAGCACCACGTCCAGCTGCAGTGCCGTGCCCGGGCCGGCGACGGCACCCGTGACCGGCACCTCCACGTGCTGCCAGGGTGAGCCCTCGATCGGCTCGCTGGCGTACCCGCCCAAACCCACGTCGACGGGTGCCGCCGCGGTCGCCGTCGGGGACGGCGCGGGCGTGAACGGTCGCGGGCTCGGCGACGGGGAGCGCGTCGCCGGCGCGGCCGGGTCGAGACTGCCCGCATCGGGCAGCGGCGCGACCGGGACGTGCTGGTGCCGCGTTGCCGCGGGGGTGGGCCGCGCCTGCAGGGTGGGGGCCGAGCGGACCGAGGGTGCGGCCGTCGGGACCGGCGCGGGCGCGCGGTCGGCATGGCCCGACGGCCACACCAGGACGGCGACGGTGACGGCGGATCCGAGCAGGCCGGCCGCGACGAGCAGCAGGCGCGCGAGGTGGTGCTGCGCCAGGAAGCCGCGGACGAGGACCGGTGCCGTGAGGCCGAGGAGGGCGGGCCCGATCGCGGCGCCCAGGTTGGTGTTGATCGAGGCGAGCTCGGCGGCCACCGCGGCGCACGAGACGCAGCCGTCGAGGTGCCGCTCGACCAGCGCCTGCTTGGAGGGCGTCAGCCCGCCGCGGACCCAGCGCGGCAGCAGCTCGAGGACCTCCTTGTGCGCGCCGGTCCGGTCCAGGGCGACGTGCTGGGCCAGGTAGGCGTTGCGCAGACCTTCACGGGCTCGGAAGCTCAGCACCGCCACCGAGTTGGGGTTGCCGTCGATCAGCTCGGCGGTCTCCTCGAGGGTGCGCGACTCCACGGCGGTGTACCAGAGCACCAGCCGCCAGCGCTCGGGCAGCGACAGGAACGCCCGGCGCACGATCTCCGCGTCCAGGGTCGCGCCGGCGGTGTCGGGCGCGATCAGCTCGCGTGGCGGCGCCTCCGAGTTCACCTCGCTGACCCGGGTGTGCGCGACCTCGCGGCCGTGCTTGCGGTGCAGGTCCACCCGGACGCGGCGGATCGTGGTGAACAGGTACGGCCGGAACGCCTCCGGCCCGCCGCCCTGGTAGAGCGCGGCGAAGACCCGCTCGAAGGCCTCCGAGACGATGTCCTCGACGTGGGTGTGGCTCGCGTTCGAGGAGGCGAACCGGATCGCGGCCGGCCGGTGCCGGCGGAACAGCTCGGCGGCCGCCTCGACGTCACCGCGCCGGACCGCCTGGATCAGGGTCGCGTCGGGCGGCTCCAGGTCGGTCGTGTCGTCGTCGTACGGGTGCTCTCCCGGCACCTTGGCAGGCATGTTCCCCTCGCCTTCCGGGCATGACGACGACCGCTGCCGGCACCGGGAGTCCCGGTGGCGACAACGGTCGTACGTCGAGTCCGAGCCCGGGTCACCGGACGCGGTCGGATGTCCTCACGCTCCGGTGGACGGGAGAAAGGCCGCGAACATTACGGCGTTCGCGGAAAAAGTTCGCTTTGTCGCGGCGCGTAATGCGCAGCAGCCTCGTTCCGTCAGTCGGCCATGGGAACGACCACGCTGAGACGAGTCGGAGCATTTGTGCTGGCACTGCTTCTCGCAGTGACCCTGGGCGGGTGCGGGTTCAGCGCCGACGCCGGAACCGGCAACTGCACGGTGAAGGCGAACAACGTCCATCAATCCACCGGAAGCCCGGGGTTCATGGACGCGAAGATGCAGATCACCTGCAGCGTTTCGCTCGAGCGGCTCTCCGGCACCATCAAGCTGCAGCGCAGGATCGACGGGTCCTGGGTGGATGTTCCGTTCACCAGCAAGAGCAGAGCCTACGAGAACACCAGGGCCGGGAAGACCTACGTCGTCATGACCGACACCTACAGCTGCCGGCGCGGAGTCTTCCGCTCCGCCGCTCGCGGGTCGGGAGTCCTCGATGGCAGGCCCAGCAGCTCGGCCGCGTGGGAGTACGGCAATGCCGTCACGAATCCCTGCGACTAGGCTCACATCCCCCTCCACCGCCTCCCGGAACGGAAACCACCTCGATGGACAGGTATGACACGACCCGGGTCCTGCTCGGCCTGCAGGACATCGTGCTGGGTCGCGGCCGGGTCGTCGCGCGGGACGGGCTGCCGGACGGGCGCCTGGACGCGATCCTCGTGCCGGAGGGAGACGAGCACACTCCGGTTGTGGTGCGCATCTTCGCCGACGTCTGCCGGCTGACCTTCGGGAGCGGCTCGTCCGACTCCTTCGGGTACGGCGGTGTGGACGACGAGGACATCGTGCTCGATGCGGTTCGTGCGATCGTCTCCGGTCACGCATGGGAGCGATTCGTCCTCGACGACGACGGGCTCCACGTGCTGCCGCGCATCGTCGGCACTCTGCACGAGACCGTCGCCGGGGGCGACGACCTCGACGTGGCCTACGAGCGACGGGTCCCGGCCTGGCCTCCGATGTCGTGACGGCGATCCAGGTTCGCGGCCTGACCAAGCATCGACGAGGTCGCGGACGAGTCGTCGATGACGTCTCGTTCGATGTCGCGCGCGGCCGGGTCTGCGCGCTCCTAGGGCCGAACGGCTCGGGCAAGACGACGATCCTGCGGATGATGGTCGGCCTCACCCGTGGCTCAGGATCGACGTACTTCGACGGCCGGCGCTTCCTCGATCTCCCGACGCCGAGGAAGTACGTCGGAGCGGCACTCGCCCCGGCACCTTTCCACCCAGGCCGACGCGTGTCTTCCCACCTGCGGATGGTCGCAGCCGCCTCGGCCCTGCCGCCTGAACGCGTCGATGCCGTCCTCGACGAAACCGGTTTGACCGAGTACGCCCGTGCTCCCATCAAAGCTCTGTCGCTCGGGCTGAAGCAACGGCTGTCCATCGCCAACGCGATCATCGGCGACCCGGCGATCCTGCTGCTCGACGAGCCGACGAACGGTCTCGATCCCGCCAGCGCCGTGTGGTTCCGCGACTATCTACGGTTCGTGGCGAGCAACGGCACGACCGTCCTCGTCTCGTCGCACCATCTCCGCGAGGCCGACGCGTATGCCCACGACGTCGTCATCCTCGACGCCGGCCGAGTCCGCGCAGCCGGACCGGTCGCCGCACTCCGCGCAGCGCACAGCGCCGACAGGCCCGTCAACGTCAGGACGGAGGCGCGTCAACGACTCACCGACCTGGTCGTCCGGCACGGTGGACACGTGGTAGCCGGCGCCGACGCTTCCCTGCAGGTGCACGGGCTCTCCGCAGCCGCGATCGGCGGCCTCGCCGCGGCGTACCGGGTCCCGCTCGACGAGCTCACCCCCGAGGTCGTCACGCTGGAAGACATCGTCCATGCGGTCAGCCAGCGGCTGTCGTGACAACAACCCTGACAGCGCCTCCGCGCTGGAGCCGGTCGGCGTCGTACGAGTGGTGGCGCCTGCGCAGCCTGTCGTCCTCCTGGGCTCTGCTCGGGGGTGCGCTCGCCGTCTCGGGACTCGTCGCCGCCTTCGTGGCGATGGCGGCTCGAGAAGGCGCGGTCAGCGGCCCCCGCGACGTCGTCGCGACCGCACTGAGCCAAGGTGGCGCCCTTGGAATTCCGTTCTTCGCCGCGCATCTGTGCGGCTTTCTCGGGGCGCTGGCGTGGGCCGAGGACGTCCGCGGGGAGGCGGCCACCACGACACTGACCACGATCAACGGACGAACTGCGGTCTTCGTCGCCAGGACGATCACCTCCATCGTCGTCGCGCTCCTGTGCGCACTCGCGTGCTGCCTGGTCGTGTTCGCGGTGATCGGCGCGTCGATCGGCTGGAACACGGCGTTGAGCGACCCGGCGCAACTCGCCGTGCAGGCGATCCGGACCGTCGGCTCCTTCGCTTTCCTCACCGTCGTCTACGCGAACACGACCGTCATTCTTCGCTCCGCGACACTCGCGGTCTTCGCCGTGCTCGCAGCGCAGTTCCTCGCCGAACCACTCGTGCGCGGGGTCGTGCTCCTGGTGCCGTCGCTCCAACGGTTCATCGACGAGCTGCCGTACCTTCCGTTCGGCGCGGCCGACAGTCTCAGGGCACCGTCGCTGCACGACGCGGGATTCTCACTGCTCGACCGACCGGGCACCACAGCAGCGGTCGCCGAGAGCAGCGTGGTGATGCTGGCTCTCCTGGCGACCGCTGCCGCGTGCTTCCGGCTGCGGGACCCCTAGAACAACAGCGAGGTGGCGGGGTCCTCCATGATCGCGGCGACGTCGGCGAGGAAGCGGGAGCCGCTCTCGCCGTCGACGTGGCGGTGGTCGAAGGAGAGGGCCAGGGTGCACACGTCGCGCACCTCGAGCCGCTCCTCGGCCCCCGAGCCCACGACCCAGGGCTGCCGCTTGGTGGCGCCGAAGCAGAGGATCGCCGACTCGCCCGGGTTGATGATCGGGGTGCCGCCGTCGACGCCGAAGACGCCGACGTTGGTGATCGTGAAGGTGCCGCCGCTCATCTCCGCCGGCTGGGTCTTCCCGGCCCGCGCGGTCGCGGTCAGGTCGCCGAGCGCGCCGGCCAGCTCGACCATCGACAGCGAGTCGGCGTCCTTGATGTTCGGCACCACCAGCCCGCGCGGGGTGGCCGCGGCGATGCCGAGGTTCACGTACCGCCGGAACTCGATCTCCTGGGCCGCCTCGTCCCAGACGCTGTTGACCACCGGCGTCCGGCGCAGCGCCCGCATGCTCGCCCAGGCCAGCACCAGCAGCGGCGAGACCTTGACGTCGGCGAACTCGCGGCGGGCCCGGAGCCGCTCGACGAACTCGGTCGTGCGGGTGACGTCCACGGTGATCCACTCGGTCACGTGCGGCGCGGTGAAGGCCGAGGCCACCATCGCCTGGCCCATCATCTTGCGCACGCCCTTGATCGGCTCGCGCCACGAGCGGTCTCCGGCCGGTGCCGTCGCTGCGGGCTTGGGCGCCACGGCCCCCACCGCCCCCTCGACGTCCGCCCGCGAGATCGTCCCGTTCGGGCCCGTCGGGGTCAGTGTCGCCAGGTCCACGCCGAGGTCCTTGGCCAGCTTGCGCACCGGCGGCTTGGCGAGCGCCCGCGGCTCCGTGACGGCTGCGACCGGCGCGGGCGCCGGCGCAGGCTGCGGGCCCGCCTGCGCCTCGATGTCGCTGGTGACCGCCTCGACGATCCCCATGACCCGGTCGTGCTGGCGCGGTGCCCCGGCATTGAACACGTCCTGGACGTCCGCCTTGGCCGCATGGGCGCCGGCGGCGTCCGGAGCGGTCCGGCGGGTCCGTCGTACGGCGCCCCGCTCGGCCTTGCTGCGGCCGACCAGGCTCTCGCCCTCGCCGCCACCACTGGCGGCCGGGTTGGAGAGGTCCATGTCCGACAGGTCGGGAGCCGCCGGCGCGGCGGGAGCAGCCGGTTCCGAGGCCCCCGTGCCGATCCGGATGATCGGCGTGCCCACCGGGACGGTCTCGCCTTCGGGCACCAGCAGGGCCTCCACGGTCCCCGCGTACGGCGACGGCAACTCGACCAGCGACTTGGCGGTCTCGATCTCGACGACGATGTCGTTGATCTTGACCTCGTCGCCGACCTTCACCTTCCAGGTGACGATCTCCGCCTCGGTGAGGCCCTCGCCCACATCGGGCAACAAGTACTCACTCATCAGAACCCCATCGTCCGGTCGACGGCGTCGAGGACGCGGTCGAGGTCGGGCAACCACTCCTCCTCGATCCGGGCGGGCGGGTACGGGGTGTCGAAGCCGCCGACGCGCAGCACCGGGGCCTCCAGCGAGTAGAAGCACTGCTCGGTGACCCGGGCGGCGATCTCCGAGCCCATGCCGAGGTTCACATGGGCCTCGTGCGCGACCACGGCGCGGCCGGTCCGCCGTACGGACTCGTAGACCGGGCCGAGGTCGAGCGGGGAGAGCGTGCGCAGGTCGATCACCTCGAGCGAGCGGCCCTCGCCGGCCGCCGCCTCGGCGGCCTTGAGCAGCGTCTTGACCATCGGCCCGTACCCGATCAGCGTCGCGTCCGAGCCCGGGCGGACGACCCGGGAGCTGAACAGCGGCGGCGGGGTGGCCTCCTCGTCGAGTTCGGCCTTGTCGGCGTGGTACTGCCGCTTGGGCTCCAGGAAGACCACCGGGTCGTCGTGGGCGATGGCCTGCTGGATCATCCAGTAGCCGTCGACCGGGTTCGAGCAGGTGACCACCTTGAGCCCGGGGGTGTGCGCGAACTGCGCCTCCGGGGACTCCGAGTGGTGCTCGACCGCGCCGATGCCGCCGCCGTACGGGATCCGGATGACCATGGGCATCTTCACCCGGCCCTGGGTGCGGAAGTGCAGCTTGGCGACCTGGCTGACGATCTGGTCGTAGGCCGGGTAGACGAAGCCGTCGAACTGGATCTCGCACACCGGCCGGTAGCCGCGGATGGCCAGGCCGACCGCGGTGCCGAGGATGCCGGACTCGGCGAGCGGGGAGTCGATCACCCGGTCCTCGCCGAAGTCCTTCTGCAGCCCGTCGGTGATCCGGAAGACGCCGCCGAGCTTGCCGACGTCCTCGCCCATGAGCAGGACCTTGGGGTCGTCCTCCATCGCCTTGCGCAGGCCCGCGTTGAGGGCCTTCGCGAGAGTCACCTTCGTCATCAGTGCGCCCCCTCGAACGTGGCGAGGTACGCCGCGAACTCGTCGCGCTGGGCGGCGAGCTCGTCGGTCTGCTCGGCGTAGACCTGGTCGAAGACGCTCAGCGGCGTCGGGTCCGGCAGGGCCTTGCAGCCGTCGCGCAGGTGGGCACCGAGCGCCTCCGCCTCGAGCTCGACCTCGTCGAAGAAGGACTGGTCGGCCAGGCCGTTGCGGGTCAGGTAGACCTTGACCCGCTGGATCGGGTCGCGCAGCTTCCAGTACTCGACCTCGTCGGAGAGCCGGTAGCGGGTCGGGTCGTCGGTGGTGGTGTGCGCGCCCATCCGGTAGGTGTAGGCCTCGATCAGCGCCGGGCCGTTGCCCTCGCGGGCGTGGTTGAGGGCGGCCTGGGTGACCGCGTGCACCGCGAGCACGTCGTTGCCGTCGACCCGGACGCCGGGGAAGCCAAAGCCACGAGCCCTTTGGTAGAGGGGGATTCTCGTCTGCCGCTCGATCGGCTCGGAGATCGCCCACTGGTTGTTCTGGCAGAAGAAGACCACCGGCGCGTTGTAGGACGCGGCGAAGATGAACGACTCGTTGACGTCGCCCTGCGAGGAGGCGCCGTCGCCGAAGTAGGCCACCACCGCGGTGTCGCGGTCGGGGTCGCCGGTGCCGACCGCGCCGTCGCGCTGCACGCCCATCGCGTAGCCGGTCGCGTGCAGCGTCTGCGCGCCGATCACGATCGTGTAGTTGCCGAAGTTGTTCGCGTACGGGTCCCAGGCGCCCTGGTCGACACCGCGGAAGAGGCCGAGCAGCCGCAGCGGGTCGAGCCCCCGGGTGTAGGCGACACCGTGCTCGCGGTAGGTCGGGAAGACGTAGTCCTGCTTGCGCAGCGCGCGTCCGGAGCCGATCTGCGCCGCCTCCTGGCCGAGCAGCTGGGCCCAGATGCCCAGCTCGCCGTGGCGCTGCAGCGCGGTGGACTCGGTGTCGATACGGCGGGTGAGCACCATGTCGCGGTAGAACCCGCGGATCGTCTCGGCTTCGTCGGCGCCGCCGTCGAACCGGTACTCGGGGTGCTCGACCCGGTCCCCCTCGGGAGTGAGCAGCTGGACGAACTCGGTGTCGCCCTCGGCTCGAGGGACCAGAAATTCAGTCATGCGGTCTCCAGATCCATCGGGTGCGTTCCGGGATCGCCGGGTGCACCGTCTCAGACCCGCGTCCACCACCAGGGTGAGGTGGCTGTGACGCGGGCCACATGTCCCTGCCACGGTACCGAGTCGCCCCTGCTCCGGCGAAATCAACTCGGGCACCCGAGCAGATCTACCCGCGGGTAAGGGTCAACGGGCCAGGATCAGCGGGCCAGGGCGACCGCGTCGACCTGGATCCGGTCGTTCCGGCCGGCGCGCACCGTCGCCCGGCCGGTGACCGTACGCGGCAGCTCGTAGCGGAACCCGGGACGGCCGGCGATCGGGTACCAGTTGCAGCGCCACGCAGCGATCTGCCGGCCACCGATCCAGAGCCGCGGGCAGTAGCCGCCGCGGCTGCGCATCGAGACCCAGACGGTACGCACCGGCGTCCGCGGACCCGTCAGCGAGGCCGACCCGGTCAGCGTGGTGATGGTGCCGTTCTGCGCCCAGGCGGCCCGGCCGGGCTTGGCGCCGCCGCCGCGGACGAGGCCGCGGTCGTCGTACGGGACGGTGGTGCAGCGGGAGTCGTAGGTGAGGTTGGTCTGGCCGACGTTGCCGGCGCGGTCGCGGGCCCGGACCAGGAAGCAGACGTTGCTGCCCGCGGGCCAGGTGTGCCGGACGGAGGTCGCGGTGGTCCGCTGGACGAAGGCCGTCCAGGGGCCCCAGGCGCGACCGGCGGGCGCGACCCGGGCGAGCACGTCGTACGACGCCACCTTGTCGTCGTCGGCCGCGGTGTAGCGCACCAGCACCGGAGTCCGCGACGTCCGCGGCTGGATCGGCTGCCAGCCGGTCACCCAGCCCACCTGCGGCGGGTCGGCGTCGCCGTAGAGGCAGGACGGCGCGGTCCAGGCGCCGATGTTCCCGGCCCAGTCCACCGGTCTGACCTGGAAGCAGCTGTCGTAGGGCAGCGATCCGTAGAACGCCGGCCAGCTCTGCGCCAGCGTGACCGACGGGCCGTTCCAGGTGATCGAGGCGGTGCCGTGCGGGCGGTTGCCGAAGCGGTACTGGTACGACAGCGCCCGCGGATGGCCGGGATCGTGCCCGCTCCAGGCGAACGTGGACGACGGGGCGCCCGCACGGACCACCGCCGGAGGTGCCGAGAAGGTGTCCATCATCGGCGGCTCGGTGTCGTCCGGTCCCGTCGGCCGCGGTGCCAGCGGCGCGAGGTCCGCGACCTCGACGGTGGATTCCGAGGCGAGCACCGCGATCCGCGGGGAGCCCTCGTGGTCGAGGGCGACAAGTCCCCGTGAGGACATCGCAAAATGACGCTCCGCCTTGCCGGCTCCGAGATCTACGACGTCCGCTGTCCACGCACTGCCCACGTTTCCCCGCCGGGCGACGAAGCCGTCCCCCACCAGCCACGGCCCGAAGCTCAGCGCCCACGCGGGAAGATCGCCCGTCAGGTCCACCGCCGCTGCGAAATCGCCGCCGTCGCAGCCGAACACCGCGTACCCGTCCACCACGCCGTAGGCGCCGCTCGGCCCGCAGCTCCCGGGCGGGTGTGCGGTGCCGGCAGGCTCACCGGTCGCCACGGAGATCCCCGTCAGCGTGCCGCTCGCATAGGTCCAGGCGACGCCGGCGTCGACCAGCGGGCGGGAGGACGCCTCCTGAAGGGGTGTCCCGTCGACCTGCTCGATCCGCCACGGACCAGCTGGGCTGGTCGTACGCAGCACCAGCCCGTCCCGGGTGAGGTCCGGGGGGCCGCAGCTGGTCAACGCGGTCGCGGTCGCGCCCGAGATCAGGCGGTAGTCGTTGCAGGGGGTCTGGTCGTCCTCCGGACCGGCGACGAGCATCGTGTTGCCGTGCACGATTGGCATCGAGCTCGTCTGGAGCGGCGCCGCCGTGGCGGGGTCGGTGACGGCCGTCCAGCTGCCGTTGCCCGCGGCCGGGGCGGCGTAGACGGTGAACGGCCCGGCGGGGCCCGGATAGGTCCGCAACGCCAGGTAGACGGTGTCCCCGGACAGCGCGATCCCGTACGCCCGCTGTCCCGTCGGGAGGTCTGGCAGCGCTGTGCCGTGCTCGACCACCGGGTCCGCTGCTGCCTGCGCGGAGGGCTGCGCCGGGACCAGGCAGGCGGCGGCGAGCACCGCCAGGGCCAGGAGTCGTCCGCGCATCCGAGCACTGTCTCACGGCCGCCTGATTTCCTGGTGCGAACTGTCGGTGCCGTGCGGCAGGGTGAGGTCGTGACGAGCCCCGAGACCAGTACCGAGACGCCCCGCCGCATCCCCCGCGCCGCCGCCCCCGCCGGGCTGGTCGCGCTCGCGCTGGTCGTCGTCTACATCGTCTGGGGCTCGACCTACCTGGGCATCAAGGTGGTCGTCGAGGAGGTCCCGCCGCTGACCGGGATGGGCTCGCGGTACCTGACCGCCGGCGTGCTGCTCGGCCTGCTGCTGGCCCTGGTCAGCCGGGGGAAGCCGGGCGGCGGGTTCGGGCGGCTCCGAGTGACGGGGGGCCAGCTGCTCGGCTGCGCGACCATGGGCCTGCTGCTCCCGGTGCTCGGCAACGGCCTGGTCTCGGTCGGCGAGGACAAGGGCGCGCCGTCCGGGGTGACCGCGCTGCTGATCGCAATCGCGCCCCTGATGATCACGCTCTTCCGGTTCCTGGCCGGCGACCGGCCGCGGGCGTGGAGCGTGCTCGGGGTGCTGCTCGGCTTCGCCGGGCTCGCCTACCTGGTGCTGGCCGGCCGGGACACCGGCGGCTCGGACCGGGTGCCCGTCGACGCGGCCCTGATCGTGCTGTTCGCCAGCACCTGCTGGGCGTTCGGCTCCTGGGTGCAGCCGCGGCTGACGCTGCCGAAGGACGCCTTCGTGATGACCGTGCACGAGATGTGGACCGGTGGGCTGATGCTGCTCGCGCTCGGCTTCCTGCGCGGCGAGCGCCCCGACCCGACGTCGTACGGCGGCGACACGTTCCTGGCCTGGGGCTACCTCGTCGTCTTCGGCTCGATGATCGCCTTCTCGGCGTACGTGTGGCTGCTGGGCAACGCCCCCATCGGCCTGGTGGCCACCTACGCCTACGTGAACCCGGTGGTCGCGGTCCTCCTCGGCGCGCTGATCCTCGACGAGCCGATCACCCACGCCGTGCTCATCGGCGGCGCGGTCATCGTGGCCTCGGTCGCGATCGTGATCTCCGTCGAGAGAACCCGCAGGCAATGAGGACGAGCGCCCGCGCGAGTGTCGCTCGGGGTGCAACATACTTGCAGGCGACCTGTCGCGCATGCCCCTCTCGATCGGCGCGGGAGTCCGTTCAATGCCTGGCGGCTTCGCAATACCTTCTGATCTCGGGAGTGTCTCCACACAGGATCATCTCGGCCGAGATGTGCAGGGTGTGCGGCCGGCCCTTGTACGTATAGGCAACCTCAAGCCCGTCGACCTCGATCCCAGGAGTGTCCGAGGCCAGATTGATCAGGAGTTCGTCGAATCCCTCGTCGGGCTTGCGCCCGCAGCGGTTTTTGACCTCGAAGCCCCGGATCTTCTGGCGAAAATCACCGCGATGTGGTTGCGCGTACGGCTCGGCGAAATCAGGTGGACTACCGAACGCTGAGATGATCCCAGCATTGCCGGGATTGGGTCGCAGGGTTCGGACAAACGGGGTGATTTCCCCTTCGTGCGCCGGGACACGTCGCGCTGGCTGAGCGCTCAGCAACTCGATACGCCCAGAGCTGTTTGTCCGACACAGTTTGAACCCGCCGAACGTTCCTGACCAGCGGCCTTCGATCTGAGGCGGACGGGGCAGCGTAGCGCGAGTGTTGCCCGACGAGGCAGACAACGGGCCGTTTCCGTCGACGTGAGTGCCGTTCTGCCCCTCGCTATCGCAGGCGACACACACGAGGAAGATCATGCAAGCGAATGCCACCCAACGTCTTCCCCTTTCGCCGGTTCCGCGCGCCCCGAGCTTTGTACCTGATTTCACGGGACGAGTCGCTCGCGGACCTTTGACGCGTAGAAAGGATCGTTGTCCTTACCGCACATCTGATGATTCCCACTCGGCCCAATCACGTAGCTCATTGTGGCCGACGATGCGTAGGGCCGCTTGATCCCTAGATTGAATCCGAGGAAGCTGAATATCTTCACCGAGGCGCTGAAGGAATACGCCGAGCCGGCGCTGCGGCCTTTCTGGATCCGCTCCCAGGTTCCGACCCCCACCGGCAGCAAAGCAAGAGCGCCCGGGAACCAGAGGTTCCCGGGCGCTCGAAGCCGGAGCTTGCACCGGCCCTGCTCAGTCCGGGTGCGCGAGGGGGTGGGCGCACCCGGGAGGGCCGGTGTCTGGGGCTAGCTCCGACGCCGGTGCCGGCGGTCGCTCAGAACCAGCGCCATGCCCCCGAGTGCCAGGGCGAGTCCCGCGAGCAGGATCCGGAGGTCCGGTCCGCCGGTGTTGGGCAGCGGGGTACCGCTCGGCGCGCCGGGCGGCTCCACCACGGGAGGCGCGGGCTCGAAGGCCTTCGCCTCGTCGGTGACCTCCTCGGAGTCGAGGTGGCCGGGCTCCGTCGGCAGGTCGATCGCCTCGAGCGCCATCCGGGCCAGGCTCGGCGGCTGCTGCACCTCGGTCGGGACGGTCACCTGCTTCCAGTCCAGGAAGGCCTGGTTCCACAGCAGGTTCTCGTAGACCCCGTTGACGAACGGCGGGTCGGCCGGCAGGTCGGGCATCCGGACGATGAACTCCATCGTGCCGGTCGCGTCACCGCGCACCACCCCGTCGTCCTGGCCCTCGGTGTGGAGCACCCAGGTGATCAGGCCCGAGGCGACGTCCTCGGTCGCGGTGCAGGTGAAGTCACCGGTGCAGATCGCGCTGCCCGCCTCGAGCACGCCGTCGGCGGTCGACTTGGTGTCGGCCGGGTTGAAGCCCGGGACGTAGTCGGTGAGCGTCGTGTCGTGGAAGAGGCGCGGGCCGGTGGCCTTGACCGTCATCACGTACCGGATCTCCTCGCCGAAGTCGACGGCCCCGTCGCTGACCACCCAGTCGTTGGTCAGCGGGTCGCGCTCGTAGTGCTGCTTGCTGAGCGTGAGCGTGCCGGTGGCCGGGTCACGGAAGGTGAAGGCCGAGGCCATCACGCCGTTCTCGACGAAGTTGCTGTCCGGGTCGAGGATGTGGTCGACGGTCACGATCGTCGACCGCTGGCCCACCGGCGGCAGGTCGTAGCCGTCGGGCGCCTGGGTCTCGGTCACCGTGTAGGTGCCCGGCAGCAGCTTGTTGTCGAAGATCGCGACGCCGTCGTCACCCGAGGTGGCCTCGCCGAGCTTGGTGTCGCCCTGGAAGAGCTCGAACACCGCACCGGCCAGCGGCTCGCCGGTCTCGAAGTCGACCTTCGTCACCGAGATCTGCGTGTACGGGTTGCAGATCTGGACGGTCGCCGAGTTGTTCTCGCTGTTCTCGTCGGCGTCCAGGATCGTGTTCTCGTCGCCGATGACCTCGACGGTGTTCACCCGGTTCGCGCAGGTCCCGATCTCGGGGAGGTCGGTGATGTCCACGCTGTAGGTGATGACGTGCTCGTGGTTGTTCTCGGCGAAGACGTCCGCCCAGGTCAGCGGCGTGTTCCGGTCGTCGCTGGTGTCACCCGGGGTGCCGTTGTCGTCGTGCACGACCACGGTGTCGTTGACCAGGGTCTTGCCCCAGTCGGCCTCGGTGATCGCCTTGCCGTCGCTGGCCGAGCTGTCCGGCGTGTGCGCGGCGGCCGCGTCCCAGTTGACGGTCGCGTTGATGGTGCCGTTGTAGTCGGGCTGGCTGACGAAGTTGCAGCTGTAGTGGAAGTCGTGCTGGCCCGAGGCCGCGATCGACACCGGGAAGGACTCCCCGGTCACCGCACAGGTGCCGCCACCGGTGTAGCTGACCGGCAGGGTGGTCACGTCGACCGCCTCCCAGTCGTTCGGGTTCTTCACCGTGATGGTGCCGGTGATGTTCCACGCGCTGTCCACGCCGTCGCCGGCGGTGACCGTCACGGTGTAGTCCGCGACCGCCTTGCCGTCCTTGACGTAGACCTTCGGGGTGCTCGTCGACTTCCGGACCGACCACGGGTAGGTCCGCACCAGCGTCTCGGCGTCGACCCGCTCGATGCTCAGGTTCGAGCCGAGGCAGATCTTGCCGAACGCGGAGTCGCTCGCGACGACCTGGTCGCCGTCACCGGTCACCGAGACGGTGTTGTCGATGACGTCGGTGCAGGAGCCCGCGGTGACCGTGTGCGTGGTGCTGTACACGTCCGAGTGGTGCTCGGTGCCCTGCGCGGTCCAGGTGTACTGGGTGCCGTCCAGCGCGTCGGTGCGGTTGTCGGAGACGGTCACCGTCTTGTCGACCGTGGAGGTCGGCGTGGTGAACGCGTAGTCGGCCTGGGCGGCCTCGGAGAACGTGCCGTTGTCGCTGAGGTCGTCCACCGTCTGCGGGTAGGTCGACTTGTCCCAGGTGACGGTCGCGGTGTTCTTGTGCGTGCCGGTGATGTCGGCCGGCGCCGGGCTGTCGCCCAGGTCGCAGCTGTACGGGTAGTCCGCGCCGCCAGCCGGGACCGAGAACGTGTGCGGCGTGGCGAAACCGCCGATGGAGCAGGTGCCGCCCGGCAGCGAGTCACCGACGCTGGCGTCGACGGACGCGTCGTTCGGGTTCCCGACGTGGATGGTGCCGAACACCAGGTAGTCGCTGGTGGTCTGCGCACCCTCGGTCACCGTCACCCGGTAGTACAGGTTGCCGGCGTTGGCCGCGTCGTCCGGGACGTTCTTCACCAGCGGGTCACCGTTGCTGGTGTCGGCGAACCACGGACCGTTCGGGCCGGCGGCGATCTCCTTGACCACCGACCAGGCGTACGACGCGTGGAAGGACGGCGTCGCGGTCTTGCTGATCGTCAGCGGCTTCCACTGCTTGTGGTCGACGAAGTTGAAGGTGATGGTGCCGCTCGGGCCGACCAGCTGCGGGTTCGTGCTGGTGCCCAGCGGGTTGTCGAGCAGGTAGCCGGTCGGTGCCGCGGTCTCGGTCACGGTGTAGGACTCGTTCGGGTCCACCGGGCTGATCTCGATGACGCCGTCGGCCGGGTTCTGATCCTTGGCGTCGTTGTCCGTGATCGAGTACGGGACGTTGTTGGCCTTGGTCGGGTCCGGGTTCGGGCTGACCGAGAAGGTGGCACCGGCCAGCGGGGTGCCGTGCTCGTCCTTCTTGTTGATGATGATCTTGCCGCAGGTCGACGGGGTGTCGACGCCGATCGGGGTCACGTAGTCCTTCAGCGAGGAGCTGTAGAACGAGTTGCCGGTGACCGAGCGGATGTTGACCACGCCGAAGTCGCCCGAGCAGGTGCCGTTGCCGAAGAACAGGCCGATGTTGATCGAGCCCTCGAAGAAGGTGCCCTCGGAGTTGCGCTGCTGCTCGAAGGCCATCGGCGGGATCGGGATGGTGCACCATCCGGCGGTCGCGGTGATCGGCTGGCAGCCGGCGCCCCAGTCGGGGCTGCTCTGCAGCCGCCAGATCTTGGCGTCGGTGAAGGCGATCGGGGCCGAGCCGATGCTGGAGAAGCGGAACAGCAGGTCGCCCGGGGTCCGGTTCGGCATGCCGCCGATCGGGTCGGCCTGGTTGTACTCGACGTCGTACTGGCTGGTGCCACCGGTGTCGGAGGCGTTGCTGATGCCGAAGTAGCCGTAGACGGTGCCGTTGGCAGCCTGCGACCAGGCCCAGGCGGTCTCGATGTCGGTCTTGCCGTTCGGGGACGGACCGCCGAGCGCCCAGCCGGCCGGGTCGTCGCCCTCGGAGGTGCCGCCGTGGAAGGTGGTGCTGTCGCCGAGGCCGTCGACGACCGACTGGCCGGTGTTGTCCCAGTCCTTGTTGCCGGGCACGTCGACGCAGGTGTCACCGTCGATCTCGAAGCCGCCGACGACGGTGCCGGCGCCGTTGATGCAGTTGATGGTGAGCGCGTTGATGATCGGCGCGGCGACCAGCTTGGCCAGCGTGCGCGTCGCGGTCCCGGTGGAGCCGGCAGCGCTGGTCTTCGGCTCGGCCGCGGGCTCGTCGCTCGTCGGCTCGTCGGCCGGCGGGTCAGCCTGGGGCTCCTCGGCCGGCGGGTCCGACTTCGGCTCCTCGGCCGGCGCGTCGGTCTTCGGCGGGTCTGCCGGAGCGTCCGTCTTGGGCGGGTCCGCGGGCGCGTCCGACGCCGGCGGGTCCGCAGGGGTGGCATCGGCCGGCGCACCCAGGCTGCCCGCGCCGGCGCTACCGGCGGCCGAGCCTCCGTCGTCGCCGTACGCGGCGCCGGACCCGAGGACCAGCATCGCGGCGATCGCCGCGGCCGAGGTGACCGAGGCCACCCGCCGGGTACGACCGTTTCCGAGCACAGAGAACGAACGCTTCCACTGCATGATCTGCCCCCAACCACTGCCTTCGCACGACCTGCAAGCCCCTTGCAGCAGATTCGATGCGAGTCCGAATTCACCGGCAGCGCCCCATTTGCGACCGGCTCGGGACGCGCCAGGCGAGTCCCGTGGGAACAGTGGACTCGGGTCAGCGAAGATCGAGCAACAAAGTTGGGCAAGCCCAGAGTGGGCGGGCTAGTCCACTCTGCCGGGCATATGTCGCGAAAGCGGACACATGGGACTTCTCAGTGCACGGGTGTGGCACCAAAGGTCCCGGCCACCGTCAGCAGCCGGTCGTTGGCCTCGGTCTCGCCGATGCTGACCCGGACTCCCTCGCCGGCGAACGGCCGGACCGCGATCCCGGCCTCCTCGCACGCGGCCACGAAGGCGCCGGTGCGCTCGCCCAGCTCGAACCAGACGAAGTTGCCCTGCGCGTCCGGGATCGACCAGCCCTGCTCGGCCAGCCCCGCGGTGACCCGCTCCCGCTCGGCGACCAGCGCGTCGACGCGGGCGAGCAGCTCGTCCTCGGCGGCGAAGCTGGCCAGCGCGGCTGCCTGGGCGATGGTCGAGACGCCGAACGGCAGCGCGCACGCCCGGACCGCGGCCGCGACGTCGGGATGCCCGACCAGGTAGCCGATCCGCAGGCCGGCCAGCCCGTAGGCCTTCGCGAAGGTCCGCGTCACCACCACGTTCGGGTGCGCGGCCAGCAGGGCGAGACCGTCGACCGGCTCGGGGGTGCGGTCGAACTCGGCGTACGCCTGGTCGATGGCGACCACGACGCCGGCCGGCACCCGGTCCACGAACGCGGCTACCTCGGGGTGCGAGAGCGCCGGCCCGGTCGGGTTGTTCGGCGTGCACAGGACGACGACCCTGGTGCGCGGGGTGATCGCGGCGAGCATCGCGTCGAGGTCGTGCCGGGCGCCGGCCGCAAGGGGCACCTGGACGGTGGTCGCGCCGGTGACCGCGACCGCGATCGGGTAGGCCTCGAAGGAGCGCCAGGCGACGACGACCTCGTCACCGGGCCCGCAGTAGGCCTGCAGCAGGTGGTAGAGCACGGCGACGCTGCCGGTGGCGGCGGCGAGGTTCTCCGGCCGGACGCCGTGCCGCTCGGCGAGGGTGGCGTAGAGCGCGGTGTTGCCCATGTCCGGGTAGCGGTTCATCGAGGCCGCCGCCGCGGCCACCGCCTCAAGCACGCCGGGCAGCGGCGGGTTCGGGTTCTCGTTCGACGACAGCTTGTACGACGTCAGCCCGGGGCGCGGGGCCAGGGGCTTGCCCGGCACGTACGCCGGAATGGCGGCAATGTTGTCCCGGGGCAGCGGCGGGGTGGATGTGCTCACGGCTGCACGATATGTCCCCTCTAGAGTGGCGCGCGTGCCAGCCCGCAACCCCACCCTCGGCATCGGCCTCGTCGTGCTCGGCGCGAGCTGCTTCGTGGTCAACGCCGGGGTGTCCCGGGTGGCGCTGCGGCACGGCGTCGACCCGTCGATGCTGACGACCCTGCGGGTGACCGCGACGTTCGCGATCCTGCTGCTGGTGGCGCTCTGCTTCCGTCGTACGGCGCTCCGGCCCCCGACCGGGAAGCAGCTTGCCCTGGTCGTCACGCACGGGCTGGTCGGGGTGGCCGCCCTGCAGTGGACCTACTTCGTGGCCATCGACCGGCTCCCCGTCGGGATGGCGCTGCTGCTGGAGTACCAGGCCCCGGTGATCGTCGCGCTCTGGGCATGGGCGGTGCAGCGCCAGCAGGTGAAGCCGCGGCTCTGGCTCGGTCTCGCCCTGGCCCTCGGCGGGCTCGCCGCGGCCACCGGCGTCTGGGAGGACGCGCACGTCGACGGGATCGGCATCGTCGCCGGGTTCGCCGCCGCGGTCTGCTTCGCCGGCTACTTCCTGATCGGGGAAGCAGCCACCAGCAGGCAGAGCGCGGACCTGGACCCGCTGCGGGTGATCCTGTGGTCCTTCGGCGTCGCCACCATCGCGATCAACGTCTTCACGCCCCTGTGGAACTTCGAGACGTCGCGTCTCGGCGACCAGGTCTCCCTGCTCGGCTCGCTCGAGGGCACGCACGTGCCGCTGTGGCTGGTGCTCGGCTGGGTGGTCGTGCTCGGCACGGTGGTGCCGTTCTTCGCCGAGCTGTTCGCGCTGTCCTTCGTGCGCGCGACCACGGTGACGGTGATCGCGATGCTCGAGCCGATCGGCGTCTCCGCACTCGGCTGGGCCTGGTTCGACGAGTCCCTGGGACCGATCGCGATCACCGGCTGCGCGGCCGTGGTGGCGGGCATCCTGATCGCCCAGTCGGCGCGCCCGGAGCACCCCGCGGACGCGCCGCTGATCGCCTAGAGGCGGACCTCAGCCCGACCCTGGACCAGGTCGCGGCCGAGCCGCACGTCGAGCGGGTTGGTCAGGCAGCGGATGGCGCCGCCACCCTTGAGGTACTCGTCCACCTCGACGATGACGATCTCGAAGCCCCAGGCCTCCAGCTGCGCCCGCACCCGGTCCGGGCAGGCCGGCATCACGACCGTCGTGCCGATCACGATCGAGTTCGCGCAGAAGGTCATCGCCTCGTCCTCGGTGAGCACCAGCGGCTCGGGCACCAGGTCGAGCAGCCGCTGCGCCGACTCCGGCGACATCCCGGCCGGGCAGACCATCGCGCGCTCGTCGTCGAGCGGGCAGAAGGAGAGGTCGAGGTGGTACATGCCGGGGTGGGTGATCTCGACGCCGTGCACCCGCACGTCGAGCTCGTCGGCGAGGTGCTTGAGAGCGAGCTTCTCGGTGCGCGGGCCGTAGCCGACGACCAGGTCGCCGCGCCAGGCGAAGGCGTCCCCGGCCTCGAAGTGAGCACCGACGCCGTCGCGGCCGATGGCGACCGGGGCGAAGCCGTGCTCGGCGAACCAGGGCTCGGAGGTGAGCACCTCGGCGCGGCGCTCGGGGTAGCGCATGTGCGACAGCACCGCCCGTCCTTCGACCACGAAGCCCAGGTTCATCGCGTAGACCATGTCCGGGGAGTCGGCCCGCTGCTCGAGCACCTCGACGCTGCCGCCGGCGGCCTCGATCGCCGCGACGATCGCCTCGAACTGCGCGCGGGTCCGGGCCGGGTCCGGCTGGGCGGCGAGGTCCATGAAGGGGTTGATCGCGTACTCGACGCGGAAGTGGTCGGGCGAGACCAGGAGATAGCGACGGCCCCAGGACAGCATGAGTTCCTCCCCCATTGTTGGATTGCCGGATTGTCGGACAATCTCAGTGTGCGTCAGCGAGGTGCCTCCGCGCAACTTCTTGTCGGACAATCCAGGAGATGTCCGAGCCGTTCGCGCACCTGTCCGTCGAGCCGGTCAGCATCGTCGAGCGGGTCGCCGACGAGCTGCGCCGGGCGCTCTTCGACGGCGAGGTCGAGCCCGGCACCCCGCTGCGCGAGGTCGCGCTGGCCGACTCCCTCGGGGTGGCCCGGTCCACGGTCCGGGAGGCGCTCGGGCTGCTCGTCTCCGACGGCCTGGCCGACCGGATCCCCAACAAGGGCACCGTGGTCCACGAGCTCACCAGCGACGAGGTGCACGACGTCTCCCGGGCGCGGGCGGTGCTGGAGACCGCCGGCATCGACCACTGGGCCCGTGCCGGCGAGGAGTCCCGGGACGCCCTGCGCGACGCGCTCACCGAGTTCAACCGGCTCGCCCAGACCGGCGGCCCGCCGCAGGACCTGACCGCCGCGCACCTGGCCATCCACCGGGCCCTGGTCGGGCTGACCGAGTCGCCGCGGCTGATCGCCACTGCCGACTCCCTGTACGCCGAGCTGCGGCTGGCCCTCGCCCGGGTCGACCGGGCCCGCGGCAACGCCCGCGAGCAGGCGCACGCGCACGGCGACCTGGTGCGGATGCTGGAGCGCGGCCACGTCGACGAGGCCCGGGCCGAGCTGGCCGACCACCTCGACGGCGCCGAGCGCTCGCTGCTGGAGACCCTCGGGGTCGGGTCCGGCCCTAACCTGGCGCCATGAAGCTCGTGATCTGGCTGGCCGTGCACTGCCTCGGCCTGGCGGCGGCGATCTGGTTGTTCGACGGCATCACCCTGACCGGGGAGGACCGAGGCGACCGCCTGGTGACGCTGCTCATCGTCGGCGTCATCTTCGGGGTCATCACCTCGGTGGTGAAGCCGATCGTGAACACGCTGGCGCTGCCGCTCATCATCGTGACCCTCGGCCTGATGCTGCTGGTGACCAACGCGCTGATGCTGCTGCTGACCAGCAAGATCGCCGACGGCGTCGGGCTGAACTTCCACGTGGACGGCTTCTGGACCGCGGTCTGGGGCGGGCTGGTCATCTCGATCGCCTCGATGATCGCCGAGTCGCTGCTGCCGGACCCGCACTGATGGCCCCCGGAGCGACTTACCGGGTCGCCCTCGTCTGCCTCGGGAACATCTGCCGCTCACCCACCGCGGACGTGGTGCTCAACGAGCTGCTCGACCGGGCCGGCGTCACCGGGGTCGAGGTGACCAGCAGCGGGACCGGGGACTGGCACGTCGGCGAGCCGATGGACCGGCGCTCGGCCGGGGTCCTCCGCGACGCCGGCTACCACCCGGACGCGCACCGGGCCCAGCACTTCGGGCCCTCCTGGTACGACCACGACCTGATCCTGGTGATGGACGCGAGCAACCTGGCCGACGTCCGCGACGAGCTCCCGGCCGACCGGCACGACCGGGTCAAGATGTTCCGCGCCTTCGACCCCGAGGCACCCGGGGCGGACCCCGCGACCGGCACCGGCCCGGACCTGCCGGATCCCTGGTACGGCGGGCGCGAGGGCTTCCTCGAGGTGCTGGCCGTCGTCGAGCGGACCGCGGCCTCCCTGGTGGAGCACCTTCAGTCGTCGAGGTCCCCGAGCTCGGCGTAGGGGCCTTCCGGTCCGGCGTGCAGCGGACCGACCCGCAGGGTGAGCCGGCGCGGCGGTTCCAGCCCGGGCACCTGCTCGGCGAGCGCGATCTCCGGCAGGGCCGCGACCGCCTCCGCGTAGCCGTCGTACGGGCCGGAGTAGGTGGTCACGCCGGTCTCGTCGTCCCGGCAGGCGACGACGTAGAGCGAGCCGTTCATGCGGTCAGCCCCGGGGGAAGCAGCGGCACCGGCTGGTGCAGCCGCGCCGAGTGGCGGCCCGAGCAGTCGAGCAGGGCGGCCGCGGACTCGGCGGCTCCGCGGTCGCGGAACGGCCCGAAGTAGACCTCCCCGCGCCGCACGTCGGCCCGGCACACCACGATGTGCGGGATCGCGGCGGCGTCCCGCTCGTGGTCGAAGAGGCAGCGCAGCAGCGCCTGGACGTAGCCGTCCTCGTGCTCCTCCTCGTGCTCCTCGCCTGCCACCGCGGCCTCGGTCCTAGGAGACGGTGATCGCGCGCGCGTTGTTGCCGGGCGCGGTGTCGCGGGCGTCGACGGGCTGGACGTTGATGGAGACGCCGGCGCTCGACGCGGTGCGCACGTCGAGGGCGAAGTCGCGCGAGGTCGAGGTCCGCGCCAGCGTGCAGGCGGAGGTTCCGTTCCCGGGGACCGTCGGGGTGCAGTACCAGCGCCCGAAGGGCAGGTCGTGGTGCACCTCGACGCCACTCGTGCCACTCAGCGAGAGGGTCAGCCGCAGCGCGGTCCCGGCCGGTGCGCGGACCGAGAACGCGACGTGGTGCCAGGACGGGTCCGCTCCCGGGACCGGTCCGGATGAGGCCGCGACCACCCGCACGTCGACGTTCGGGACGGTGCGCGGCTGCGGCGCGAGCAGGGCCGAGGGCCGGGCCAGCGGGGTCGGGGTCGCCGCGGGCGCCAGGGTCGGAGAGGCCGACGGTGAGGGCGTCGGGGTGGGCGTGGCCGACGGCGTCGCCGAGGGGCGCGGCGAAGGGGAGGGCGTCAGGGTCAGCCCGGGGAGCGGGACGACCGGCTCGGAGCTGACCGGCGCCGCGTCGTCGCCGGACCGCAGCAGCCAGGCACCGAGCCCGACCGCGGCCAGCACGGCAGCGGCCACCAGGCCCCGGCGCAGCTGCCGCGCGCGGGTCCATCCGTCCTGACCCGCGACCTGACCGGCGACCTGACCGGCCAGGGGCGCCGAGGCCAGCGGGATGCTGACCAGCAGCACCGCACCCAGGTCGCTGTTCATCTTGGAGAGCTGGTCGACCGCGGCGGTGCAGCCCAGGCAGCCCTCGACATGAGCCTCGATCTGCGCCGACCGCTTCGGCGACAGCCCGCCCCGGACCCAGCGAGCCAGGTCGGTCGCGATCGCGCGGCACTCGGGCTGGGCCGCGTCGGCGGCGTGCTCGCCGAGGTAGCCCGTGCGCAGCCCCTCGCGCGCCCGGAAGGTCAGCTGGGCGACGGCGTTCGGCTTCATGCCGAGCTCGTCGGCCACGTCCTGCAGCGTCTTGCCCTCGACCGCGGTCCGCCAGAGCACCACCCGCCAGCGCTCGGGCAGGGTGGCGAACGCGCGCCGAACCAGGTCGCCCTCCGCGAACGACTCCGCGCCGGCGTCGAGCACCATCGGCTTGTCGCCGTACAGCTGGATCTCCTCGGACCCGCCGACCGCGAGCTCGCGCCGCGAGACCGACCGGACTGCGTCGATGTGCACCCGGCGGACGGTGGTGAGCAGGTACTGGCGGAACGACTTCTGCGGGCCGCCACCGGCCTTCATCGCCTCGAAGACGCGCTGGAAGGAGTCGGAGACCAGGTCCTCTGCCGAGCCGTCCCGGGAGAGCGAGCGGGCGAACGCGAGCGCGGCGCCACGGTGCTCGGCGAAGAGCACGCCCTGGGCGTGCTGGTCGCCCGCGCGCACGGCCTCGAGCAACGCGTTCTCGTCGTACGGGTCGGCATCGGGCATCGCCGTACCCCCGTCCCTTCCACCGCCGGACGAGCAGGTGGCCCGTCCTCCCCAGCGACTCAGTGTAAGTCGCAGGCGTTGAGTCCGGCCCCGGTCCCGGCGAGGATGTCCCGCATGACCCGGATGCGGACCGTCGCCGCACGTGCCGAGCAGCTCCTCGGCGCCGCCGTGGTCTCCACCACCCCGGTGGCCGGCGGGGACGTCTGCACCGCCACCCGGCTGCGCCTCTCCGACGGCCGGTCCGCGCTCATCAAGACCCGGCCGAACCCGCCCGACGGCTTCTTCGAGGCCGAGGCCCGCGGACTGGGCTGGCTGGCCGAGCCCGGTGCCGCCGAGGTGGCCGAGGTGCTCGGCGTCCAGCCCGACTGCATCGTGCTGGGCTGGGTCGAGCCCGCCCGGCCGAGCCCGGAGGCGGCCGCCGAGCTGGGCCGGATGCTGGCCCGGCTGCACGCGAGCGGCGCCGACGGCTTCGGTGCTCCCGAGGACGGGTTCATCGGGTCGCTACCGCTGCCGAACCGGTCGGCGCCGAGCTGGGCCGAGTTCTTCGCCGTACGACGGGTGCTGCCGTACCTGCGGCTCGCTGCCGACCGCGGCCGGATCGAGCCGGGCGACGCCGACGCGGTCGAGGCCGTGGTGCGCAAGATCGTCGAGCTGGCCGGGCCCGAGGAGCCGCCCGCCCGGCTGCACGGGGACCTGTGGTCGGGCAACATCGTCTGGTCCGCCGAGCGCAGTGCGGTGCTCGTCGACCCGGCCGCGTACGGCGGCCACCGGGAGACCGACCTGGCGATGCTGAGCCTGTTCGGCCTGCCGCAGCTGCCCCGGGTGCTCGCGTCGTACGCCGAGGAGACCCCGCTCGCCGACGGCTGGGAGGAACGGCAGCCGCTGCACCAGCTGTTCCCGCTGCTCGTGCACGCCGCCATGTTCGGCGGACGCTACGGTGCGCTAGCCGGCGAAGCCGCAAGAAAGCTGGCCTGACTCCTCAGGAACCACTCAGGGGTTAGTGGCAATCTGGGGCGGTGAGCACTGCCGATCCCAAGCCGCACGTCCTCGTCGTCGACGACGACCGAGCCGTCCGCGAGTCGCTGCGCCGGTCGCTGGAGTTCAACGGCTACCGGGTCTCGCTGGCCGGCGACGGGGCCGAGGCCCTGGCCGGGATCAGCGGGATCAACCCGGACGCCGTGGTGATGGACGTGATGATGCCGCGGCTCGACGGCATCGAGACCACCCGCGCGCTGCGCTCGGTCGGCAACCAGGTGCCGATCCTGGTGCTCACCGCCCGCGATGCCGTCGGTGACCGCGTCGAGGGCCTGGACGCCGGCGCCGACGACTACCTGACCAAGCCGTTCGCGCTCGACGAGCTGCTCGCCCGGCTGCGCGCACTGCTGCGCCGGGTCGGCCCGACCGCCGCCGAGCCCGAGGAGCTCCTCGAGTTCGCCGACCTGACCATGGACCTGGCCACCCGCGACGTCCGCCGCGGCAATCGCTCGATGACGCTGACCCGGACCGAGTTCGCCCTGCTGGAGCTGTTCCTGCGCCGCCCCAAGCGGGTCCTGGAGCGCTCGTTCATCCTCGAGGAGGTCTGGGGCTTCGACTTCCCGACGACCGCCAACAGCCTCGAGGTCTACGTCGGCTACCTGCGCCGCAAGACCGAGGCCGAGGGCGAGCCGCGGCTGCTGCACACCGTGCGCGGGGTGGGCTACGTCCTGCGCGAGGAACCCACATGAGCAATGTGTGGAGCGGTCTCCACTACCGCCGCTCCCTGGCCAGCCGGGTCACCCTGCTGACCACGATGGCCGTCGGCTTCGCGGTGAGCGCGGTCGCCTTCGCGGCGTACGCGACCGTGAAGGCGCAGGCCATCGGCTCGCTGGACGAGTCGATGATCGCCCGGGCCGAGCAGGCCGCCGACGCCAACAGCCTGAACGCTCTGGCCCGCGAGCAGGTGCCCGCGTGGGCGCTGGGTGCGGCCAACGTCAACATCATCTACATCAGCGTGCTGACCACGCCGATCACGATCTACCCGTTCAGCAACACCGAGGGGACCGTCGGGATCAGCACCCGCGAGGTGGACGTCGCCAAGGGCAAGCACGAGACCTCCGCGCGCACGGTCTGGTGGCACGGCGAGCGCTGGCGGGTGGTCTCGGTGCCCGCCGGCGAGGGCCAGGCCCTGGTGCTCGCGCAGTCGATGGAGTCCACCGACAAGATGCTCGACCGGCTCGGGCTGGTGATGCTGCTCTTCGGTGTGGCCGGCATGATTGCCGCCGGGCTGGCCGGCTGGGCGGTGGCCCGCAACGGCCTGCGCCCGGTACGCCGGCTGACCTTCGTGGTCGAGGACATCGCCCGGACCCAGCGGCTCGAGCCGATCCCGATCGAGGGCAGCGACGAGGTGGCCCGGCTGGCGAGCGCGTTCAACGAGATGCTCCGCGCGCTCGCGGCCTCGCAGCACCGCCAGCGGCAGCTGGTCGCCGACGCCGGCCACGAGCTGCGCACCCCGCTGACCTCGCTGCGCACCAACCTCGACCTGCTGGTGCAGGCGGACGCGACCGCCGGGCTCTCACCGGAGAGCCGGGCCGAGCTGCTCGACGACGTCCGCGCGCAGATCGAGGAGATGACCACGCTGATCGGCGACCTGGTCGAGCTGGCCCGCGACGAGCCGGTCGCGCCGACCGTCGAGCCGGTCGAGCTGAGCGCGGTCATCGAGCAGGCCGTCTCCCGGGTCCGCCGGCGCGCGCCCGAGGTCGACTTCGACGTACGGACCTCGCCGTGGTGGGTGACCGGCGACGCAGACGCGCTGGAGCGAGCGGTGACCAACCTGCTCGACAACGCCGCCAAGTGGAGCCCGGCGGGCTCGACGGTCGCGGTGCACCTCGAGGACGGGACCCTCCTGGTCGCCGACCAGGGTCCGGGGATCGCGGCGGCCGACCTGCCGCACGTCTTCGAGCGCTTCTACCGGTCGGCGGAGTCGCGCAGCATGCCCGGCTCGGGGCTGGGTCTCTCCATCGTCGCCTCGGTCGCCGCGCGGCACGGCGGCGTGGTCCGCGCCGGCACCGGGCCCGACGGCGGCGCCGGCTTCTGGTTCTCGCTGCCCGGGCACCCGGCTCCCCCGGACGCATCCACCGGCACCGGAACTCTTGGGACTACTCGTAGCCGGGTCAAAGAAACCTCTCAGGATCGCTCGGCACGATCGAAGGCATGACAGAGCAGCACGACCCCTCAGGCACCTCGAACGACGAGACCCCGGCTGGGACGCCTCCTGGGTACGGCTGGTCTGCCGAGCCCCCGGCTCCGGCTGCGGAAGAGACCCGGCCCCTGCCGCCGTTCCAACAGCCCGCCTCCCCCGCGACCACGACCGCACCCGTGCGTCGCCCCGGAGGTTTGACGGCGGCGGTGCTGGCCGGGGCTCTCCTCCTCGGAGGGGCAGCCGGAGTCGGCGGGGCCGCCTGGTACGACGCCTGGAAGGGCGACGACCAGACGGTCTCGTCGACCGGCTCCTCCGGACCCATCAGCGCGAGCAACGCGGCCAACCTGCCCTCGGGCACGGTCGAGAAGGTCGCCGCCACGGTGCTCCCCTCGGTCGTCAAGATCAACGTGCGCGGCAACAGCGGCTCCGGATCCGGCTCGGGCATCGTGCTCGACGACCAGGGCCACATCCTCACCAACAACCACGTGGTCTCGCTGGCCGGCGACGGCGGCTCGATCACGGCCAGCTTCAACGACGGCAAGACCGTCCGCGCGCAGGTGGTCGGCACCGACTCGGTCACCGACCTCGCGGTCATCAAGGTCGACGGCGTCTCCGGCCTCAAGCCGGCCACCCTCGGCAAGTCCAGCGACCTGCGGGTTGGTCAGTCGGTGGTCGCCATCGGCTCGCCGTACGGGCTGAACTCGACGGTCACCACGGGCATCGTCTCCGCGCTCAACCGGCCGGTCTCGGTGCAGAGCGAGGACGACAGCCAGCCCTCCGACCCGTTCGGCTTCGGCCAGCAGCAACAGCAGCAGCCGAGCCAGAGCACCACCTACCCGGCCATCCAGACCGACGCGGCCATCAACCCCGGCAACTCCGGCGGCCCGCTGGTGGACATGAGCGGGCGCGTGGTCGGCATCAACTCCTCCATCCGTACCTCCGACAGCGGCGGTCTCGGCGGGTCCGGCGGCTCCATCGGCCTGGGCTTCGCGATCCCGATCGACGAGGCGCTCCCGATCGTCAACCAGATCATCGACGGCGACTCCCCGACCCACGCCCGGCTGGCGATCAGCGTCTCCGACGTCGGCAGCGACACCCTCGCCCAGGGCGCCCAGGTGGAGAGCGTCGAGTCCGGCGGCCCGGCCGACAAGGCCGGCCTGCGGAAGGGCGACGTCATCACCAAGGTCGACGACGAGGTCATCGACAGCTCCGAGTCCCTGGTGGCGACCGTCCGCGGTCACCGGCCCGACGAGAAGGTGACGATCACCTACCTGCGCGACGGGAAGACCCAGACCACCACGGCGACCCTCGGCTCGGACGCGAAGACCACGAACTCCTAGAGCGCACCCCGCACGCGGGCGGCCTTCCAGCGCGACTCGGCCCACTCCTCGGCGACCTCGGAACGCACCGTGATGCCGCCGCCGGTGCCGAGCCACCACGGCCCGGCGCCGGAGCGGAACAGCGAGCGGATCACCACGCCGAGGTCGGCGCGACCGTCCCCGGAGATCCAGCCGAAGGCACCGGCGTAGACACCGCGGGGATCCGCCTCGACGGCGTCGATGACCTCCATCGTGCGCAGCTTGGGGGCGCCGGTCATCGAGCCGGCCGGGAACATCGCGCGCAGCGCCTCGACGGTGCCGACCTCGGCGCGCAGCCGGCCGGTGATCGTGGTGACCAGCTGGTGCACGCTCGGGTACGACTCGACGTCGAGCAGCCGGGGCACCTCGACGGTGCCCGGCTCGCAGACCAGGGACAGGTCGTTGCGGAGCAGGTCGACGATCATCAGGTTCTCGGCGCGGAACTTCGGGTCCGTGGCCAGCCGCTCGCGCAGCAGCTCGTCCTCCGCAGGCGTGCGCCCGCGCGGGGTGGTGCCCTTGATCGGCCGGGTCTCGACCCGCCGGTTCCGGTCGATGGTGGCGAACCGCTCGGGCGAGGCCGAGAGCAGCCAGGTGTCCCCGTGTCGCAGCACGCCGGCGTACGGCGCCGGGTTGGTGCTGCGCAGCCGCCGGTAGATCGCGACCGGGTCGTCGGCCGACGCGTGCTGCTCGCGGTAGGTCAGGTTCACCTCGTAGGAGTTGCCGGCGTGCAGCTGCTCCTGCACCTCGGCGAACGCCGTCGCGTACCAGTCCGGCACCGGCTCGTCGACCTCGGCGTCGACGTCGGTCGGCGGCGCCGGGACCTCACCCTCGGAGACCCGGATCGTGCGCGCCCGCATCCAGACCGCGTCCGGCACGCCCGGCAGCCTGCGTGCGGGCAGGTCGGGGCGGGCGCCGTAGCCGAAGTAGCCGACCCAGTGCGTGTCCGGGTCGCCGTCGAGCCGTTGCTGCAGGGCGGCGAAGACGTCGTCGCCGACGACCCGGCCGCCCGGGCGCTCGGTGACGACACCGTCGGCGAGGACCAGGGAGACGTCGTCCTCGGCCAGCCAGCCGAGGATCGAGCGCTGCCCCGACCACGGCTGCGAGCCGCCGCCGTCGAGCCAGAAGCAGCGGTCGTGCTCGGCGGCGATCCGGGCGAACTCCTCGGCCGCGCTCACGACCCCACTCCCCGATCGGCGCCGCCCAGGAAGTTCGCGACCAGCGCGCGGCCGTGCTGCGACAGGATCGACTCGGGGTGGAACTGGACGCCGTGCAGCGGCTTCTCCCGGTGCACCACGCCCATCACCACGCCGTCCGCCGTGGCGGTGACGCGCAGGACGTCGGGCACCTCGACCGCGGCGAGCGAGTGGTAGCGGACCGCGTCGAACCCCGGCGGCAGTCCCGTGAAGACGCCGGTGCCGTCGTGCTGGATGCGGGCCACCTCGCCGTGCGCCGGGGGGACCCGGTCCACGCGCCCGCCGTACGAGGTGACCAGGGCCTGCATCCCGAGGCAGACGCCGAGGACCGGCACCCCGCGCTCGAAGACGGCCCTGCCCAGGGCGAAGTCCGCGGGCGACGCCGGGTGCCCCGGGCCCGGCGAGAGCACCAGGTGGGTGTAGCCGGACAGGTCAGGGTCCTCGTCGTGCTCGACCACGTCCGGGAGCACACCGGTCACCGCGGCGACCAGGTGGACCAGGTTCCAGGTGTAGGAGTCGTGGTGGTCGACCACGAGGACGTTCACGTCACGAGGTCCAGCAGCAGCCTGCGCAGCAGCGCGACGCCGTTCTCGGTGAGGATCGACTCGGCGTGGAACTGGACGCCGCGGAAGTGCGGCCCGGCGACGAGGTGGATGTCCCCGGTCGGGCCGTCGGCCTCGACGCGGACCCTGTCCGGGAGCCGGTCGGGCACTCGTCCCACGAACGTGTTGTAGAACCCGACGACCTCCGGACGGCCGTCGATCTCGACGGTCGACTGCGTCCCCTGGAAGACGATGTCCTTGTAGGCAAGGGGAATCCCGAGCCGGTCGCAGAGCACCTGGTGCCCCAGGCAGACCGAGAGGAAGGGCTTGGTCCCGGCCAGCAGCTCGTCGACGGCACCGCGGAACGTGGCGATCTTGGCGCTGCTCTCGTCGCGCGGGTCACCCGGGCCCGGACCCACGACGGCGAGGTCGTAGGTGTCGAAGCCGCCCGGCCGGTAGTCCTCGTGCCGGATCACCGTCGGCTTCATGCCGAGCACCGCGAAGACGTGGCAGAGCATGTTGGCGAAGTCGTCCTCGCCGTGCAGGATCGCCACGCTCCGCCCGGCCAGCTCGGGTGCGGGCGCCGCGCCGGCCTGGTCGGTCAGCCAGAACTTGGAGAGCCGCTGGTTGCGCGAGTTCAGCGCGATCAGCACATCCTCGTCGCGGGCCAGGTCGGCGATCTCGGCGGGCTTGCCGGACGCGCGCGGCACCAGCCCGAAGGCCGACAGGATCCCGCCCGCCTTGGCCGCGGTCTCGGCGACCTCGGAGGCCGGGTCGGAGTCGCGCACCAGGGTCGCGCCGGCGGTCACCTTGAGGGCGCCGTCCGGGGAGACGTCCGCGGTGCGGATCACGATCGGCGAGTCCGCGGTCTGGCGTCCCTCGGCGTCGCGGCCGATCAGCGCGAGCGCGCCGGCGTAGTAGCCGCGGCCCTCGGTCTCGTACCGCTTGATGAGCCGGCAGGCGTTCTCCACCGGGGCACCGGTCACGGTCGCGGCGAACATCGAGTCGCGCAGCACGTCGCGGACGTCGGAACGGGTGCGCCCGGCCAGCAGGTACTCGGTGTGCACCAGGTGCGTCATCGGCTTGAGGAACGGGCCGAGCACCTGGCCGCCCTCGTGGCAGATGTCGCACATCATCTTGAGCTCTTCGTCGACGACCATGAAGAGCTCGTAGATCTCCTTCTCGTCGGCCAGGAAGTCCAGCAGCCGGGCCTTGCGCGCCTCGGCGGACTCGTCCGGGTCGACTTCGGCGGAGACCAGCCGGAAGGTGCCGGAGATCGGGTTCATCTTGACGTCGCCGCCGTGCACGCTGACGTGCCGCTCCGGCGAGGCGCCGATGAGGAACCGGTCGCCGGTCCAGAAGCAGTAGGTCCAGTAGGCGCCGCGCTCGTTCTCGAGCAGGTGCCGCAGCACGGTCAGCGCCTTGGCCGGCCCCCAGTCGGCGAGCTGAGCCCGGTAGTGCCGGCCGATCACCAGGTTCGCGCCCTCGCCGTTGCCGATCTCCTCGGCGATGATCCGGCCGACCGTGCCGGCGTACGTCGCGTCGTCGGTCTCGAAGCCGCCGCGGTCGGCAAAGGCGACCTCCTCGTCCGGGAGCGCCGCGACCAGCTCGGCCAGCGGCACCTCGAGCTCGGTCTCGAGGGACACCACCGCCAGCGGCGTGCCGTCGTCGTGGGCCTCGAAGCCACGCTCGGTCACCTGCCGGAACGGGACCGCGACCAGGGTGTCGAAGCGGCGGCCGGGCTCGGGCTTGCCCTCGACGACGGGGATGTCGGCCAGCCGCTCGGCGTCCACCAGCGACCCGCCGACCAAGGTGACGGTCTCGCTGTCGCGCAGCCGGATGACCGCCCACGCCTGCTGGCCCGTCACCTGCGCGAGGGCTTCGGGGGCGGAGGGCTGTTGTGCGGACATGCTCGAACGCTACCAACGAGAACTCGGGTGCTCGCCGGGATAACCACGGTGCAGAATCGCGCGCATGACAGTGCCACCCTCTGGACGCACGCGCCTGCGCCGCCTTCCCGAGAAGGCCGCCGCCGACCTGGCCTCCTTGCACGCCGTCCTGGACGCCGCCCGGGTGGCTCACGTCGCGTTCGTGCACGACGGCCATCCGGTGAACGTGCCGGTGGCCTGCGCCCGCGAGGGCGACCGGCTGCTGCTGCACGGGTCCACCGGATCGCGGCTGTTCCGAACCCTGGCCGATGGCGCCGCGGTGTGCGCGACGGTCACGCTGCTCGACGGGATGGTGCTGGCCCGGTCCGCCTTCGAGTCCTCGATGCACTACCGCAGTGCGATGGTCTTCGGGGTCGCCACGGTCGTCGAGGACAAGGAGGCGGCGCTGCGGGCGATGTCGGAGGCGTGGATGCCGGGCCGCTGGGAGACCCTGCGCGCGCCGCGGGCCAAGGAGCTGGCCGCCACCCTGGTGCTCACGCTGCCGCTGGACGAGTGGTCGGTGAAGATCAGCGACGGCGACCCCGACGACCCGCCCGAGGACCTCGACGAGCCGGTGTGGGCAGGGGTGCTGCCGATCGTGTCGTCGTACGGCGAGGCGCGGCCGGCCCCGGACCTGCGCGGCGATCCGCCGCTGCCGGCGTACGTCGCCAGCTGGACGCCCTGACTCGGGACTAGTTCCCCTGCAGGTGCCGGGCGAGGTTCTGCTGGACCCGCTCGGCGACCTTCTCGTCCTCGTGGAGCAAGTCCTCCAGCTCGCGCGCGTGCAGCACGAACAGGCGCATCGGGGTCTTCGCGACCACCGTGGCCGCGCGCAGGGTGTTCTTGAGGACCCCGACCTCGCCGATGAGCTCGCCGACGTCGGTGTCGCGCACCGGCTTGTCGTCGATCCGGATCTCGGCGACGCCGTCGGCGATGACGAACACCTCGTACGCGCGCTTGCCCTGCGAGGTGAGGACCTCACCCTCGGGGACGTCGACCTCGGAGAGGTGCTTGTCGATGCGGGCGAGGACCTTGCCGGAGAGGCCCTCGAAGAGGGGGACCTGGCGGAGCACGTCGATGCGCTCTCGCGGTACACCGCGGCGACGGAACATGTCCCGCTCCTTTCTCGACGGATCCAGACTGACAGGGGCGGCGTGGACAAGGCAATGGCCCACGATCGCGGCCTCCGTCAACCCGCGCCGAGCTGGTCGCGCAGCCCGGCGAGCAGCGGCGGCCCGGTCAGCCCGTCGAGCAGTGCGTGCGCCTTCCGCGCGTCCCCGGTGACGACCACGTCGGCGTCGGCCACGCGCTCGCCGAGGATGAGCGAGCGCAGCCCGGACCAGGTGAGCCGGAGGGTCGCGTCGGGCTCCCGGTCCGGCGCCGCCCGCACCTCGCCGCCGGCGACCTCGACCCGCACGTGCTCGTCCTCGACGCCCACCTCGAAGACGCCGTTCGCACGACGGGGCAGGGCGGTCGCACCGAGCAGCAGCGAGGTGAGCGGGACCCGCAGCGGGATCTGCGCGGGGTCCTCGGGCAGTCGCAGCCGCGGCGCTCCCCAGCGGCCGAGCGCCTCGAGGACCGGCCGCAGCGCCTGGCCCTCGTCGGTCAGCTCGTAGCCGCGGGACCGTCCGGCTCCGATCTGGCGGAGGACGCCGTGCTCGGTCAGCGTGCGCAGCCGCGCCGCCAGGATGTCGGTGCCGATGCCGCCGAGCCCGTTGAGCAGCTCGGAGTAGCGCCGTGGCCCGAGCAGCAGGTCGCGCACGATCAGCAGCGCCCAGCGTTCGCCGACGACGTTGAGCGAGGCGCCCACGGGGCAGAAGGACTGGTACTCGACAGGTGCGGCCATGTCGTCATCGTAAACCCCTTGACTTGGATAATCCAAGCGCTTTCTACTTGGAACATCCAAGTGAAGGAGTCGCCATGTTCGAGAAGCTCGCCACGTTCCTGCACCGCCACCGGGTCCGGGTGCTGGTGCTCGCGCTGGTCGCCGTCGCGCTCGCCGGCGCGGTCGGCATCGGGGTCGCGAAGCACCTGAGCCCGTACGGCGACAGCGATCCCGGGACCGAGTCGGAGCAGGCCGCACGCCGCTTCGAGGCCGCCACCGGCCGGCAGATCGACCCCGGGGTGATCGCGGTCGTCTCGCCGATGTCGCGCGCTCGCGTCGAGCAGGTCGCCGCACAGCTGCGGGCCAGCCGCGACGTGGCAGCGGTCTCGACGTACTACGACACCCACGAGGACGCGATGGTCTCGAAGGACGGGCGCTCGACGTACGTGGTCGCCAGCTTCGCGCCACGCTCGGACACCCGGCTGCAGGAGGACGCCACCCGGCTGGAGGAGGCGTTCGCGGACCAGCGCGACGTGAGGCTCGGCGGCGGTGCCATCGCGGCGGCGCAGGTCAACACCCAGGTCGGCGACGACCTCGCCCGCGCCGAGCTGTTCGCGTTCCCGCTGATCTGCCTGCTCTCGCTGCTGTTCTTCAGGTCGTTCGTCGCCTCGCTGCTGCCACCGGTGCTCGGCGGGCTGGCGATCCTGGTGACGTTCTTCGCCCTGCGGGTGGTGGCGAGCTTCACCGACCTGTCCGTCTTCGCGCTCAACATCGTCACCGGCCTCGGTCTGGGGCTGGCCATCGACTACAGCCTGTTCATGGTCTCCCGCTACCGCGAGGAGGCGGCGCGCACCGGCTTCGGCGTCGAGGCGCTGGGCCGGACCCTGGCGACGTCGGGTCGCGCGATCGTGTTCAGCTCGCTGACCGTGGGTGCCGCGCTCGCGTCGCTGACCGTCTTCCCGCAGCGGTTCCTGTACTCGATGGGCCTCGCCGGCGCGATCGTCGCCCTGGTGGCCGCGGTGCTCGCGCTCGTCGTGCTGCCCGCACTGCTGGCCGTGCTCGGTCCGCGGGTCAACGCGCTCGCGCCGGCATGGCTGCAGCGCGCGGCGGACCGCGACGCTCGGCCCGCCGAGTCGGGCTTCTGGTACCGGCTCTCCCGGTTCGTCGTCGCCCGCCCCGGGCGGATCGCGCTGGCGAGCGCCGTCGCCCTGGTGGCACTGGGCGCCCCGTTCGCCTCGATCCGGTTCCTGCCCGCCGATGCCGGGGTGCTGCCGTCGAGCGCGAGCGCGCACCAGGTCGACACCGCGCTGCGCACCGAGTTCCCGCCCGGGCGCACGTCGCCGCTGCACGTCGTGATCGGCGCACCGGCAGGGTCGCCCGAGGTCGCCTCGCTGGTGTCGCGGCTGCGCTCGGTGCCGAACGTCGCGGCGGTCGCACCGGCCCGGCCCGCGGGTCCGGCGCTCTCACTGGTCGACGTGGCACCGGCGCGGTCGACGTACGGCGCGGCGAGCCGGCAGCTGGTGCACGACGTACGGGATCTCGAGGCACCGGTCTCCGTGGAGGTCGCCGGCGACACCGCGCACTGGGTCGACCTGCGGCACAGCCTCGGCACGCACCTGCCCTGGGTGCTGCTGCTCGTGGTCGCCTCGACGATCCTCGCGCTGTTCCTGATGACCGGCTCGCTGGTGCTCGGGATCAAGGCCGTGCTGATGAACGCGCTGAGTCTCAGCGCGGTGTTCGGCGTGCTGGTGCTGGTCTTCCAGGACGGCCGGCTGGAGGGCCTGCTCTCCTACCGGAGCACCGGTGCGCTCGACGCGACCCAGCCGATCCTGCTGTTCGCGATGGCGTTCGGGCTGGCGACGGACTACGCGGTGTTCCTGCTCTCCCGGATCAAGGAGGCGTACGACGGCGGCGCGACCAACGAGACCGCGGTGGCGCTGGGCCTGGAGCGCACCGGGCGGATCGTGACCGCGGCCGCGCTGCTGTTCGCGGTGGCGATCGGCGCGTTCGCGACCTCGCAGATCGCGTTCATCAAGGAGCTCGGGCTCGGCACCGCGCTGGCCGTGCTGATCGACGCCTCGGTGGTCCGGGGGCTGCTGGTGCCCTCGCTCATGCAGCTGCTGGGCCGCTGGAACTGGTGGGCGCCGGGCATCCTGCGACGCGTGCGCGGGTCGCGGCTGCTGGTGCCGGAGCCGGAGGCCTAGCGAGCGCGGACGCTGCTCACCAGATCGGCCGCCGCCTCCGGCCAGCTCGGGTGGGCGAACTCGAACCCGGCGTCGAGCAGCCGGCCCGGCACCACCCGGCGGCTCTTGAGGAGCAGCTCGGTGTCGGTGCGCAGCGCCCACGCACCGAGCCCCGCCATCGCCCTGGTGGCGGGCAGGCCAGGCCGGTGGCCCCAGGCACGGCGCAGGTCGCGCATCATCTCGCGCTGCGGGAGCGGGCCCGGCGAGGCCAGGTTGACCGCGCCGTCGAGGTCGGTGCGCTCGAGGAGCAGGTCGACCGCGCGGCAGAAGTCGAGGGCGTGGATCCAGGAGACGTACTGGCCACCGCCGGCGACCGGACCGCCCAGGCCGAGGCGCGCCATCCACAGCAGGTAGTCGAAGACCCCGCCGCGGCTCGGGCTCATCACCATCGCGGCGCGCAGGGCGACCCGCCGGGTGTGCGGCAGGGTCGCCTCCTGCTGGGCGGCCTCCCAGCTCCGTGCGATCCGGATGCTGTACTCCCAGTACAGCGGGACGTGCGGCTCCTCGCCCCCGATGATGCCGGTGGCCTCGTCGTGGGGGGCGTCGCGTCGGTCGGCGTAGATGGTCGCGGTGCTCATCTGCAGCCAGACCCGCGGCGGGTTCGCGACCTGCTCCAGGGCGTTGCCGACCGCGCGGGTCGAGTCGACCCGCGAGCTCATCATCTGGCGCAGGTTGGCGTCGGTGTAGCGGCAGCTGACCGATCGCCCGGCGAGGTTGACCACGACGTCGGCACCGTCGAGCTCCTCGACCCAGCCGCCGACCGTGCGGCCGTCCCAGAGCCGGTGCCGGACGCCGGGCTCGAGGGTCTCGGGGTGCCGGCTCAGGACGACGACGTCGTGCCCGGCCGCGGCAAGGTGGCGCCGGAGCACGCCCCCGACCTGGCCGGTGCCTCCGGGGATGACGATGCGCATGGAGGAAGGCTAGACCCGGATTTGAACATGTTCAAATCCGGGCCTCCGCCGCGCATCAGGAGCGAACGCGGATGACCGTCTTCCCCCGGAGCCGCTCGGTCGGGTTCAGGGCGGCGAGCGCGTCGTCGAGGTTCGCGACCGTGCCGATGTTGGTCCGCAGCCGTCCGTCGCGCACCCGCTGGACGATCTCGCCGAGCTGAGCGCGATCGGACTCGACCACGAAGTCCACGGCGAGGCCGTCGGCCGGCCTCGCCTCGACCGGGCCCACGACGGAGACCAGGGTCCCGCCGGACCGGACCAGGGCCGCGGAGCGCTTCCCGATGTCGCCGCCGATGACGTCGAAGACCAGGTCCACGCCGCCGACGTCCTCGAGCCGGTCGCCGTCGAGGTCGACGAACTCGTGGGCGCCGAAGTCGAGCGCCTTCGCGCGGTCGGCCGCCCGTCCGGTGCCGATGACGTGGGCGCCGGCCTCGCGAGCCAGCTGCGTCACCATCGTCCCGACGGCGCCGGCCGCGCCGTGCGCGAGGACACTGGTCCCCGGCCGGAGGCGGCCGTGGTCGAAGAGTCCCTGCCAGGCGGTGAGGCCGGAGATGGGCAGGCTCGCCCCCACGGGGAACTCGACGTCGCCGGGCAGGGGCGCGAGGTTGCGCGCCTCGACCGCGACGTACTCGGCGAGGGTGCCGTCGCGATGCCAGTCCGTGAGCCCGAGCACGCGCTGCCCGACGGTCAGGCCCGTCGTGCCGTAGCCGAGCGCGGTGACCACCCCGGCCAGCTCGTGCCCCGGGACCGAGGGCGTGCGGTCGCGGCCGGACCGGTCGGTCCAGGTGGACGGCCACTCCAGCTCGGTCGGGACGAACCCCGACGCATGCACCTCGACGAGCACGTCGTTGATCGCCACGGGCGGCTCGGGTCGCTCGGTCTGCGTCATCCCGGCCAGTCCCGCAGCCTGATCGGTCACCACGATCGCCTTCATGCGCCACGCCTTTCCCGGTAGCCGTGCTCTCGGTGCGACGCTACTCGTATTGGACTGTTTAGTCCAATCTTGTTTCCCGGGGACGCCGGGCGGGCTCAGTAGCATGGCCGGGTGACGACCGCCGCCGACCCGCCCACGGGCAGGCGCCTGACCGCGCGCGGGGCGAGGACGCGGGCGAACATCGTGTCCGCCGCGGCCGACCTGATGTACGTCCAGGGAGTCGAGGCGACGACCATCGACGACGTGCTGACCGCCAGCGGAGCGAGCAAGTCCCAGCTGTACCACCACTTCGACAGCAAGGACGCTCTGGTGCGGGCCGTCGTCGAGCAGGTGGGCGAACGCGTCATCGAGCGCGAGCGGGAGGCCCTCGGCAAGGTCTCGACGCTCCGCGGCCTGCGGCGCTGGCGCGATGCCCTGGTGCGGAGCAACGCGCTGCGCCACGGCGCCTACGGCTGCGCGCTCGGCTCGCTCGCCTCCGAGGTCGCCGACCACGACGCCCTTGCCCGGCAGTCGCTCTCCCGCCTCTTCGCCGAGTGGCAGGACCTCCTGGCAGGCGCGCTGAGCCGCCTCCAGGACGGTGGCGCACTTCCGCCCGAGGCGTCGACCGACGGGCTCGCCACCGGGCTGATGGCGGCCGTCCAGGGCGGCTACCTCCTGGCGCAGACCGCGCAGGACGTGGCCCCGATGGCGACGTCGATCGACATGGCGCTCGCCCACATCGAGAGCCTGACCGCCGGCTGAGCGTCGGGCAGACGGGTCGGTCAGCGGCTCCGAAAATCATGGTCGCCCGGGGCGCCGGTTTCGGGCGGGCGTCGGTGGGTTTCGGTAGAATCGAACATACGTTCGAACAAGGAGGTAGCCATGCGGAACCCCGCTGTAGCGGTGGCGGCCGCGCCGCTACCTACCGACGCCGCCGCGATCGTGGAGGAGCTGCGGGCCCTCGAAGAGCTCAAGTGTGTGGCCGAGGCACGGCAGGCCCGGCTCACGGTGGCGTTGCAGACGCTGCGTCGGTCGGAGGGTGATGACACGGGGGTGCACGCCGAGGTCGCGCTGGCGAGGCGGGTCTCTCCGTATCGCGGGAGCCAGCTGTTGTCCCTGGCGACGGTGCTGGATCGGGAGTTGCCCTGTACGAAGGCGGCGTTCGAGGCGGGTCTGATCTCGCAGTGGCGGGCGCAGATCATCGCGCGGGAGACCGGCTGCCTGTCCCTGGAGCACCGGATGCAGGTCGACGAGGCGATCGCCGGCGACCCCGTCGAGCTGTCCCAGCGTGGGGACAAGGAGACCGCGGCGATGGTCCAGCAGCACGCCGCCCGGCTCGATGCGGCGGTGCTCGCCCGGCGGCGCCGGTACGCCGAGTCTGCTCGCCGGGTCAGCATCCGCCCGGCGCCGGACTCGATGGTCTTCCTTACCGCACTGCTCCCGATGGCCACCGGCATCGGGGTCTACGCCTCGTTGAAGGCCCACGCCACCACGGCGGTCGGGATCGGTGAGGCGACCAGCATCGGTACCGCGATGGCCGACGAACTGGTCCGCCGTGTCACCGGTCTCACCAAGGACCTGCCCCCACCGGTCGCGCTCGGCATGGCCATGACCACCGATGCCTTGCTGGAACACGGCGACGAGCCGGTCTGGATCGACGGCTACGGCCCCGCCCCCGCCGAGGTCGGCCGCGCCTTGATCGCCGACAACCTCGACGCCGGCGCCAAGGTCTGGCTCAAGCGACTCTTCACCCGCCCCGAGACCGGCGAGCTGATCGCGATGGACTCCCGCGCCCGGCTCTTCCCCAAGGCACTGGCCGACTTCATCGGCATCCGCGACCGCTGGTGCCGCACCCCCTGGTGCGACGCCCCCATCCGCCACCGCGACCACATCAAGCCCCACGCCGACGGAGGCGAGACCAGCGCCGTCAACGGGCAAGGACTCTGCGAAGCCTGCAACCACGCCAAACAAGCCGCCGGCTGGTCGAGTGTGACCGTCCCCGGGCCAACACACACCGTCGAAACCACCACTCCGACCGGGCACCGCTACCGATCAAGAGCACCAGCAGCCTGAGAGACGCGTGATTAGTCGGTCCAGGTGCGCAAGTCGTCCCGCTGCTGAACCAGCGAAGCGATCTGACCGAACATCTCGGGGCTCAGGAGCTGGTCGAGCGCCGCGAGGGTTGCTTGCTTGCCCGCAGCGTCGATGTGACCCGTGAGCCGCAGCAGCGTGAAGCCCGCCGACTGGACAGCCATGGCGTCGTCCAAGGTGTGGGTGCCCAAGTACTCCGCCGGATCGCCTTCGAGGACGTCGGCCACCGTCGAATCGGGACCGAGCTCGTCGCGATGCTCCTCCCAGCTCGCCAGCATGTCCGCGCCTTCGTCGGACCCGAACGGAGTGGTCTCGTCGGACTCGTCTTCGTAGGTCGGGTCAGTGAAGTGCGCCGCGAACGCCGGCGCAACCGTCGCCGGGGCCGCATCAGGCAAGGTCCCGACCGTGGATGTACGAAGCTTCACCGCCGGAGTCTCGCACGGTGACAGCCTTGTGGAACGCGCCGCGTCAGCGGCCCGCCTTCTCCCGGAGCGCCTCCTCGACCGCCGCCGCCACGGTCGCGTCGACCTTCGCCTTCCGCGACCGGCGCCAGCGACTCACCACGACCACGACCAGCCGGACGAGGACGACGAGGGCGACCAGGAAGCCGGCCAGGTACACGAACGACAGCGCGGAGACGACCGCGCGGGTGGACCCCGCGACCGGCGCGAGCGTCGAGGTGGAGCCGGCCGCGTCCGTCGCGACCGGAGTCACGGTGACCTTCCCGGAGACCCACAGCATCGCTCGCACGTCGGGGACGGAGACCTTCGCGTCCCAGGACTCCCCGGGCAGCAGGTTGGGCAGCCGGGCCAGGTCCAGGGTGTGCGAGGAGAGCCCCGGGCCACCGGCGACCTCGGCCTTCTGCAGGCCGCCGAGGACGGTGTTGCCGGTGTTGTGCACCGTGTAGCGGAGGGTGGCCGGGCCGGTCCCGAACGGGTTGGCGCCGTCGTACTCGAGCTTCAGGTCCTCCACCTGGAGGCGGGGGGTCACCTTGCCCGCGACCCGGGTCTCGATGCGCAGGCCGACGCGACGGTGCACGACGGTGCCGGACCCCGAGGAGTCCTGCTGGTCGAGCACGGTCACGATGCCGCCCAGGTGGTCACCGGGCGTGGCGTTCGCCGGGACCTTCATGGTGAAGGGGATCTGCACCTGCTGGTGCGCGGGGATCGTGACCCGCGCGACTCCCGGCCGCACCCAGGTGCCGATCCCCGTCGAGCGCTTGTCGGGAGTGAGGATGTCGAAGCCCCCGGAGTCCGTGGTGAAGCCGTCCGAGGCGTAGATCCTCAGCGTGATCCTGGTCCGCCCCTTGTTGGCGATGTCGATGCCGTCGGTGAGCTCCTCGCCCGGCTTCACGGTGTAGGTGTACTTCGGCCGGTCCGAGCCGTACCTGCTCAGCGCGGTGCGCACGGACCAGGAGATCGAGTCGTCCCGGCCCGCCGCCTGCGCGCCGTCGCCGGCCCCGAGGCCCAGAAGGACCCCGAGGCCGGCGACCACGAGTGCGGTCAGTGCCGCCAGTGTTCGTCTGAACGAGTGGTGCATCAAGCGTCCGATCGCCTCTACAGCAGCGTGTAGGTGATCTCGCCCCAGAAGTTGTGGGCCGCGTCGCCGCTGACCGACACCGGGAACTTCAGGTTGAGATCGGCCCCGACCTGGGCAGTGCCCGGGGCGTGACCGTTGCCGGCCGTGGCGAGCGTGCGCGAGGTCCTGAGACCGGTCCCGCCGCTGTAGCCGTTGGCCACCGCCGCACCCGCGTTGGCACCGCCACCGGCGACGACGATCTTGGGCACCCAGCCGACGTACTTCGCGGCCAGGGTCGCGCTGCCGTCCTTGAGGTCGGACACCTGGGCGTTCAGCGACCAGGACGTGTCCCCGAAGGTCCGCGAGTCCGTGATCGAGAGCGGGTCGACCGTGCCGGTGGCGGTGAAGTAGTTGCCGTGCCGGTTGGCCGTCCCGAGGTTGACCAGGTGGTTGCCGCCGTTGATGAACCAGCCGAGCTCGCCCGGGTTCGACGGCGGGACGTCGAGGGCGAGGAGCTGGCCGTCACCCTGGGTGCCGTCCCACTTCGTGATGTTCACCGTGTCCTGCGCGGTGCCGACCGGGGCCACGCCCGTGGTGGTCGTGTACTTGTCGGCGTCGGCGTTGCTCGGCGTCGCCGGGGCGCCGCTGGAGGGCTTGTTCCGGTCGAAGGTGCCGTTGCCGTTCTTGTCCGCCAGCGTCGTGGTCGTCTGCGTCGCACCGCACCACTGCCCGACGTGCTGGGTCGTGTACTTGTTCGGGTAGTCGCAGACACCGGCGACCACGTTCGTCACCGCGAGCTTGTCCGCCGTGACAGCGACCTTGAGGTAGGTGCGGACGTAGTCCTGGTTCTCGACCGAGTTGGCCCAGTGCAGGGTGTGCGTCCCGCCTGCCGTCGGCGCGTTCGGCATGGTGCCGGCGGGGTACTTGCCGCCGTGGGTGGCGTCGCTCGTGCCCGCGATCGGCTCGGTGAGGTTGTAGTACTTGGACCCCGAGGCGGAGTTGGTGGTCACGTAGATGACACCGCCCGGACCCTCGAGGACGTTGTTCGCGGCCTGCGCCTCGGCGGCGTTCTGCCGGTCCGCGCCGGCGCCCTTGTTCTGCAGGACGTAGGAGCGGGAGTACGAGTGGTCGTGACCCTGCAGCACCAGGTTGATGCCGAGCTCGGAGAAGGCCTGGGTGTAGGGCTGGCGCCGGGCCACCGCGTCGCCGTCGTTGGCGTGCGAGGCCGGCGAGTAGAGCGCGTGGTGGTACGACACGACGCGCCACTTCGCGCCGGGGTTGGCCTTGACCGCCTGGGTCACGAACGCCATGTGCGCCGGGTCCTTGACCGACGACTGGGCGTTGGAGTTGATGACCACGAAGAGCACGCCCTTGTAGACGTACCAGTAGTCACCGCCCGCGGTCGTCTGCAGGTTCGCGGTGGTGGTGTCGTTGTTCGGCAGCGAGAAGTGGTACTTGTAGCCGAGGTCGGAGGAGTCGTGGTTGCCGATTGCGGCGGCGTACGGCAGGGTCCGCAGCTGGTCCGGGGTGAACCAGGCGTCCCACTGCGACTCGACGTTCGCGGTCTCGATCTGGTCGCCGGTGGAGGTCAGCAGCTCCAGCGGGAGCGCGTCGTCGCCCGCGTCGGCCTGCAGCACGCTCAGGGTGTCCGCCCAGCCCGCGGCGTCCTCCCTGAGGTCGGCCGAGGTCGACTGGGAGTTGTTGTTGGAGTCCGCACCGATCTGCGGGTCGCCGAACGCGGCGAACTCGAACCCGCTGCCGAGGCCGAACGCGCCGGTCTTGAACGTGTACGTCGACGACGTGCTGCCGTCGGAGGCGAGCACCTGGTAGGTGTAGGAGGTGTTGGCCTCGAGGGTGTCGAGCAGGGCGGAGCCCCGGTACGGCGACCGGGCGATGTCGCCGCCCGACGTCCCGGTGGTCGCGGTGACGGTGGCCGGGTAGCTCATCACGTCCTCGTCGAAGGCGCCGGCGTTGAGCTCGGCGGTCTTCTCCAGCTGGACGGTCGAGTCGGTACCCGCGCTGGCGTACCAGGTGACGTAACGCTGCGTCTCGTTGGCGCCCACGCCGAGGACGAGGTCCTTGATCGTGACCGCGCCGGCGGCCTGGGCCGCCGGGGCGAGGACACCGGTGACGAGAACGCCCGCGCCGAGGGCGAGAGCCCCCGCGCCAGCCACCATCCGGCGGCGTGCGGACCTTGAAGTCCGCGGCGAGCTGACCTTCATGGGTTGCGATCCTTTGCGATGTCGGGGGTTCAGGGCGCGAGCAATCTTTCGGCCCGCGATGAAATCGCGGTGAACGTGGACGGGCGGTTCAGCGCGTCTCACGCGTACTTCTGGCTGCGGCGGCCTGAACACCTGGCGGAAGGGGTTTGAATGGGGCTCGTGCCTGTTCCCGCCGCCCCTGGTCGCCTCCGTCGCACCGCCGTGGCGATCGCCGCCGCGCTCGCCCTCGTCGCCGGCGCTGTCCTCCTGCTCGGCACCCGGACGGACGCGATGGACTGGAGCTCGCCGCACCGGGTCCCGCACGCCGAGGGGCAGCTCGATCCGGACTTCCACGCACCCGACCTGGACGGCTTCTACAGCAGCCAGGTCGTCGAGCCGGACCCGGAGACCTGGACCCGGGTGCGGCCGTCCGGCGACTACCGGGTGCTGCTGCTCGCCGCCGGGAGGAGCAGGCGCGTCGCGCAGGACCCGCAGGTCGCGACCCTCGTCGCCGCCGCCAGGAAGTGGGCGAAGGCGGAGGGCCGCGTCCAGCTCAAGGTCCGCTACCTCAGCGATCCGCGCACGTTCATCCGGGACCTCGACGACGCCGCGAAGCACGACCACGCGGACCTGATCATGACGGCCGGCAACGCCCTCGTGGAACCGGTCGCGGCGGTCTCGGCCAACTACGCCGGCGAGGACCCGCAGCAGTTCCTGGTGCTCGGCGCCGAGGTGGCCGAGCCGACGGCCAACATCGCCGCGACCGACTGGACCGGCTCGGCCTACCTCGGCGAGGGGCTTCCGGAGTCGCACTTCTACGACCCGCGCGCGGTGACGGCACCGCGTGCGTACGCGGCCCTGCGCGCCGGCGTCGCCGCGGTGCTCACCGGCTACCGCAGCGTGATCGTGCGCATCCCGGCGGAGCGCTACTGAGGCCCGGGGCCTCAGCCCAGGCGCTCGACGAACCAGATCAGGCCCATCGCCGCGACTCCCGCGGCGATCGCCCCGGTGACCCACAGGTAGAGGGTCTGGTTGGTCCGGCGCAGCAGGGCGAGCACCGGGAAGACCGCCACGATGATCCCGATCTGGACCGCCTCGATCCCGACGTTGAACACCAGCAGCGACCACAGCAGCTGCCACGAGAACGAGCTCGTGATCCCGAGGGCGCCCGCGAAGCCGAGCCCGTGCACCAGGCCGAAGCAGAAGACGACGGCGAGCCGGAGCCAGCCGGCCCGGTCGAGGCCCAGCCGGCCGTTGCCGCTCACGTCGAGGTCGATCGCGTGACTGCCGCGCTGCCGCAGCCGCCAGAGGTGGAAGCCGGCGACGGCGGCGATCGAGAGCGCGATCGTCGGCTCCACGATCCGGCCCGGCGGGCTGACCACGCCGAGCGCGGCCAAGATGAAGGTGACCGAGTGCGCCACGGTGAAGGTCGTCGCCGCGAGCACCACCTCGCGCAGCCGCCTCGACCCCGCGATCAGGGCGAGCAGGAACAGGAGGTGGTCCAGCCCGGTGAGCAGGTGCTCGGCGCCGAGCCGGAAGAACTCCCCGAAGCGCTGGTACCAGGTCTGCTCGGTGGAGAACGACGGGTGCGCGTCGTCCAGGGCCGCCGAGCCGGAGCGTCCGTCCACCTCGTAGGTGAGCACGGTCTTGGTCTGCTTGACGAAGCCCTCGCTGTCGGGGAAGAGCGCCGACCGGATCAGGTGCCCGTGCTCCGTCTCGCCCATCGCCGGACAGCGGTAGTCGACGAACGCGGTCGCGTACGGGACGTCCTGGCTCTTGCTCAGCTCGACCGAGACGTCCGGCTCCAGCGTCGGCGTGCACGCCTCGCCGCCGCCGGTCCTCAGGGTGAACCGCTCTGCGACGTACGACGCGATCGAGTCCGCGTGGTCCCGCATCGCCCGCACCATGGCCGGGTAGTCGCCGTCCTCCCAGGCCGGCTGACCGGCCTGGAAGAAGTCGCCGTCGTGCTCGGCCGAGGCGACCGAGACCACCAGCAGGTCGTACTCGAGCCCGAGCCGGACCCGCACGTGGTCCGGCTCGGGGGACGTCACGTCGGCGTACACGACCGAGCTGAACCCGTGCGCCTCGGCGGGCACCCCGCTGAGGCCGATGAGCGCGGCCACGAACGCAGCCACCATGAGAGCGCGACGCACGAGACTCCTTCGGCCGGAAACCGGAGGAACGTGTCAGGTACAGGTGGCTCGCAGGCAAACGGCCCGTGTCCGCCGGGCCTACTCCCCTGCCCGGTTCGGGTCCCGCCAGGACCGCTCGAACGGCAGCCGCCAGGCGTGCGGCGCGATCAGCTGGTGGATCGCGTTCGGGCCCCAGGAGCCCGGCGCGTAGGTGCGCACCGGCGGCGGGTTGTCGAGGAGCGGCTGCGACTTCTCCCAGAGCGTCTCTACGCCGTCGGCGGTGGTGAACAGCGTGTGGTCACCGCGCATGGCGTCGTAGATGAGCCGCTCGTAGGCCTCGAGCACCGACCCGGCACTGGTGGTCTCGTGGGTGGCGAACTGCATGGAGAGCTTCTCCAGCTTCATCCCCGGGCCGGGTCGCTTGCCGTAGAAGGACAGCGACATCCGGGACTGGTCGGCCAGGTCGAAGGTGAGGTGGTCCGGGCCCTGGGTGCCGGCGTTCGAGCCGGCCGGGAACATCGTCAGCGGCGGCTCCTTGAAGGCGATCGAGATGATCCGCGCGCCCTCGGCGAGCTTCTTGCCGGTGCGCAGGAAGAACGGCACCCCGGCCCAGCGCCAGTTGTCGATCTCGATCCGCAGCGCGACGAACGTCTCGGTGTCGGAGTAGTCGGAGACCTCCTCTTTGCCGCGGTAGCCGGCGTACTGCCCGCGCACCACGTGGTGCGGCTCGATCGGCCGCATCGAGCGGAACACCTTGAGCTTCTCGTCGCTGATCGGCCCGGGCGCGAGGGATGTCGGCGGCTCCATCGCCATGAACGCGAGCACCTGCATCAGGTGCGTCACCACCATGTCCCGGAACGCGCCGGTGCTCTCGTAGAACCGGGTCCGCCCCTCCAGGCCGAGCGTCTCCGGTACGTCGATCTGCACGTGGTCGATGAAGTTGCGGTTCCAGATCGGCTCGAACAGCCCGTTGGCGAACCGGAACGCCAGGATGTTCTGGGCCGCCTCCTTGCCGAGGAAGTGGTCGATCCGGAAGATCTGGCTCTCGTCGAAGACCTGGTGGACCCGGGCGTTGAGCTTCTCCGCGGACCGTAGGTCGGTCCCGAACGGCTTCTCCATGATGACCCGGGAGCGCTCGACGAGCTGCGCCTCGTCGAGCTGGCGGATCACGTCGAGGGCGGCCTTGGGCGGCACGCTCAGGTAGTGCAGCCGGCCGATGTCCGCGACCGGGACGCCGCACTCCTCGCTCAGGTCGTGCTCGGCAGCCGCCACCTCCGCGGCCAGCGCGGCCGGTCCCGCCGACTGCGGGACGTAGCGCAGGTCGGCGGCGAACTCGTCGGTGACCCCCTCGCAGGCCTCGCGGGCGAGCTTCACGAACCGCTCGGTGTCGAGGTCCTCCAGCGAGGTGCCGATGATCCTCGACTCGCTGAGCAGCCCGGCCTCCGAGAGCCGGAGCAGGCCCGGCAGCAGCTTGCGCCGGGTGAGGTCACCGGTCGCCCCGAACAGCACGATCACGTGCGGCTGGTCCATGCGACCCACGGTAGCGAGCCGGTGTGACGGGCATGTGAATCAGCGGCTGATCGTCGCCTCGGCCCGCAGCCCGCTCAGCTTCGCCGGGTTGCGGACGGCGTAGATCCGGCTGATCCGGCCGTCCCGTACGACGAAGCTGAGCGCCGTGTCGTAGCCGTCGTCGGTGCCCACGACCCGAGCCCCGGACGCCCCGTTGAGCAGCGTCGGCAGGATGCTGGCGCCCGCGCCGAACTTCGAGAACGTGCGCAGCAGGTTGGCCACCTTCTTGGCGCCCGCCACCGGGTTCAGCAGCGCCTGGGCCACCCCGCCGCCGTCGGCCACGAGCACCACGTCGGGGGCGAGCACGTCGAGCAGCGCCTGCAGGTCGCCGCCGGTCACCGCCGCGAGGAACCGCTCGACGACCTGCTGCTGCTCACCACGGCTGACCTCCATCCGGGGCCGGCGCGCGGCCACGTGCTCCCGGGCCCGGTGCCCGATCTGCCGTACGGCGGCCGCGGACTTGCCGAGCGCCTCCGCGATCTCGCCGTACGGGGTGTCGAAGACCTCGCGCAGCACGAAGACCGCGCGCTCGGTGGGCGTCAGCGTCTCCAGCACGGTGAGCATCGCGATGGAGACGCTCTCGGCGAGCTCGGCGTCCTCGGCCACGTCCGGAGCGGTGAGCAGCGGCTCGGGCAGCCACTCGCCGACGTACTCCTCACGGCGCCGGGCGTTCGCACGGAGCCGGTCGAGTGCCTTCCGGGTGACGGCCCGCACCAGGTAGGCGCGCGGGTCGCGCACCTCGGCACGCCCGTCCTCGCCGATCGCGTCCCACCGCAGCCAGGTCTCCTGCACCACGTCCTCGGCGTCCGCGGCGGAGCCGAGCATCTCGTAGGCGACGGTGAAGAGCAGGCCGCGGTGGGTCACGAAGGGATCGGTCACGAGACCACCACGGTCGGCCGCGCCATCGGGCGCAGTCCGCAGGCCGCCGCGAAGCCGTCCGACTCGATGCCGAGCGCGACGTTGGGACGGGTGGTGAAGTTGGCGAACCCGATCACCGCGGTCAGCTCGACCAGCGCGGCCTCACCGAGCTGGCGGCGCAGCGACGCGACCATCTCGTCGGTCACCACGGGCTCGGTCACCGTCATCGCCTCGGCGTAGGCAAGCACCTCGCGCTCCAGCGGCGAGAACACCGCCGACTCGCGCCACCGCGGGATCTCCCGGGCCTTGTCCATGTCGAGGTTCTGGTTGTGCGCCTCGAAGTAGTTGAAGTCCAGGCACCAGCTGCAGCCGACCAGGGCGGCGACCGCCATGTGCGCGAACGACTTGAGCTGCTCGTCGCAGGCGTCCCACTTCTTGACCTTGGCGCCGGCGCCGGCCATCCCCATCAGCACCGGCTTGTTGTGCCAGTAGACGCCGAGCGAGCTCGGCACCTGGCCGAGGTTCTTCTTCGCGAAGCGCTTGATGAGCGCCCCCTTGAAGCCGGTGATCTCGGCGGCGGGCAGGCGGGTGGTTCCAGGCATGTCGTCCTCCAGTCTCAGTCGGTACGACATCAAGACGCCGGCCGGCTCCCAGATGTGACACCCCGCGGAGGTCACCTGGTCGAGACGGTCGTCATCCGCTGCGTGGCCCGGGTGTAGACGACGTACAGGGTGGCCCGGCCGGTCGGCGACTCCGCCTCGATCTCCCCGGGCTCGACCACCACGATGCCGTCGAACTCCAGGCCCTTGGTGTCCAGGCCGGTGAGCACCACCACGCGGGCGTCGGCACCCTCGACCATCCCGGCCAGCTCGGGCCAGGAGGCGACCCAGCGGGACGCCTCGGCACGGCGGGCCACCGGGACCACGATGCCGACGGTGCCCTCGACGCTCTCCACCAGCGACGCGACCGCGGCCCGGGCCCCGGCCTCGAGGTCCGGCACGACCTGCTCGACCGGCTCCACGCCCGTCGAGCGGACCGCGTTCGGCAGGTCCGCGTCCAGGCCGACCCGCTCGGCGTACGCCGCCGCGAAGGCGTAGATCTCCGCGGAGTTGCGGTAGTTGGTCGACAGGTGGAAATCGTGCACGGCCTTGTCGCCCAGCGCCGCGCCGCGCGCCGCGGTGGCCTCGGCGGGCACCGGCCACGACGACTGCGCCGGATCCCCGACGATCGTCCAGGTCGCGGTCCGGCCGCGCCGGCCGACCATCCGCCACTGCATCGGGGTCAGGTCCTGCGCCTCGTCGACGAGCACGTGCGCGTAGCCGTCGTCCTCGATCCGGCCCGACGGCGGCGCCCAGCCCCGCGGCCCGGCGTACTCGCGGTCGGAGGCGGTGGTCAGCTCCTGCAGCGAGGAGTCGACCAGGTCGAGCGGGTCCTGGTCCTCGTCGGCGACCAGCGGCGGGTCCCCGAGCAGGTAGCGCAGCTCGTCGACCAGGGGGATGTCGTCGACGCTGAGCTCGTCGCTCCAGGACTTCGCGAGCAGCCGGACCTGCTCGTCCTCGAGCACGCCCTCGGCGACCCGCTCGAGCAGGTCGGTCTCGCGCAGCCAGCCGAGCACGGTGGCCGCGTCCAGCACCGGCCACCACGACGAGGCGAAGTCCAGGAACGCGTCCGAGGTCCGCATCTCGTCGGCGAAGTCCTCCTTGGTCCGCTCGCGGGCGCGCTCCGAGCGCACCTGCCGCCACATCAGGTCGATCAGCGTGGAGGCGACCTTGGTGGTCGAGCGGTTCCGCGGGCCCATCGAGAGCAGCTGCCGGCGGGCCTGGCCGAGCTCGCGCGGGCCGAGCGTGATGACGTCGTCGCGGTAGAAGATGCGGAACTCCCGGGGCGCGCCGGGCACGCTCTGCCGCGCGGTACGGCGGAGCAGCTCGGCCATCGCGGCCGAGCCCTTGACCTCGGCGATGCGCGGGTCGTCGCGCCGGGTGGCGCGCAGCCCGTCGACGACTTCGCCCAGCGAGCGCAGCGCCACCGCGGTCTCGCCCAGCGAGGGCAGCACCCGCTCGATGTAGCGCATGAACACGCCCGAGGGACCGACCACGAGGACGCCGCCGGTCTCGTAGCGCCGGCGGTCGGCGTAGAGCAGGTAGGCCGCACGGTGCAGCGCGACCACGGTCTTGCCGGTGCCGGGACCGCCGCCGATGAGCACCACGCCCTTGTTGGGCGCGCGGATCGCGCGGTCCTGCTCGGCCTGGATGGTGGCCACGATCGAGTGCATCGAGCGGTCGCGGGCCCGGGAGAGCTGCGCCATCAGCGCGCCCTCGCCGACGATGGGCAGCTCGGTCTCCACGTCGCCGTCGAGCAGCTCGTCCTCGACGCCGATCACCGTGACGCCCTGGCTGCGCAGGATCCGGCGCCGGATCACGCCGTGCGGGTCGGCGTGGGTCGCCTGGTAGAAGACCGCCGCGGCCGGGGCCCGCCAGTCGATCAGCAGCACGTCCCGGTTGGCGTCGCGCAGGCCGATGCGCCCGACGTACCGGGGCTCCGGGTCGACCTCGGCGCGCATGTCGAGCCGGCCGAAGACCAGCCCCTCGTGCGCGGCGTCGAGGGTGGCGAGCCGCTTGGCCGCCTGGTAGAGCATCGCGTCGCGCTCGACCAGGCCACCCTCGTGGCCGAGCTGGCCACGGGCACGGCCCTCGGCGGCCAGCTCCTCGGCCGAGCGCGCCGACTCGGCCAGCTGGCGGTAGACGGTGTCGACGAAATCCTGCTCGCGCGCGATCTCGCGTGCGGCGACGTCATCGTTCAACTTCGCGGGTCCTTCAGACGGCGAATAGGGAGTCCTCAACTCTACCTGCGCCCGATGACGGGTGTCCCAGCAATACCGATCGAGGAGACGTCAGTGGCACGCCGAGGTGCCGGAGTCGCGGATCTTGCCCCAGATGTCGCGGTACTGCCAGGAGTAGGCGGTCGGGGTCAGCCGCAGCCGCAGCACGCCGGGCGCGGTGTTGAGGAAGAACCGCGAGCCGGCGACGGTGGCGCCCTTCTTGTACAGGCTCTTGCCGCCCGCCCCGGAGACGAACTGCCGGATGCCGCCGGCGCTGACGGTCCCGGTGGCCAGCTTGGGCGCGAACCGCTCGTAGTCGTGGTCGTGACCGGACAGCGCCACGTCCACCTTGGCCGCCTGCGCGATCCGCCAGAACGACTGCATGAACAGCGCGCTGCCGTGCTCGCCGCCGGAGGAGAACCGCGGGTGGTGGCCGACGATCATCGCGCACCGCGACGGGTGCGCCTTGAGCGCGCCGGCCAGCCAGGTGCGCTCGGCGGCGCAGTCGACCCGGTCGCAGTTGGTGTTGAGCACGTAGACCTGCCAGCCGTTGATCGCGGTCCGGTAGTAGCCGGGCTTCGTGGTCTTGCCGGCCCAGTACTTGTAGTACCCGGCGGCGCCGGCCGTGTAGTACTCGTGGTTGCCCGGGACCGGGATGGTGCGGTCGCGGAACGTGCCCCAGGTCTTCGCGTACGAGCCGAGGAAGTCGGCGTAGGAGCCCTTCTGGTACTGCAGGTCGCCGAGCGCGATCACCTTCTGCGGCTTCAGCGAGCGGACCAGGCTGGCGGTCGCGGCCTGCCGGCAGGTGGTCTTGGTGACCGGGCTGCCCGGCGGGCAGGCGATGTCGCCGGCGGCGACCACGATGGCGACCGGGGTGCTCGCGAGCTTCGCCTTCTCCTGGGTCCGAACGCTGCCGGTGCCGCCGCAGCCGGCCAGGACGAGGACGAGCACGAGCAGGGGAAGAAGACGGCGCATGGCTCCAACCTAGGCGAGATCGTGCACGAACTCGCCGAGCTGCTTGAGATTCCGACATTCCACCATCGGCATCAGCGATCCGTACTCCCGGGCCGCGGAGTCGCCGGTGCCCCAGTGCCGGGTGGACTCCGGGTTGAGCCACCACGCGTGCCGGGAGTCCTTGACCAGCTGCTCGACCACGTCGGTGGCCAGGTCGGAGTAGTTGGACCGCGCGTCGCCGAGGACGAGCAGGTTGACCTTGGGGCCGAGCGCATCCGGGTGCCGCTCGGCGAACCGGGTGAACGCGCGGCCGTAGTTGGTCCGGCCCCACAGCGTCGCGTGCTGGGCGCTCGCGGCCAGCGAGGCCATCGTGGTCACCGGGTCGGCGCCGGGCACGAACTGGTCGGTGACCTCGTGGATCTCGTCGACGAAGGTGAACGCCCGGACCCGGTTGAAGTTCTCGCGCAGCGCGAAGACCAGCATCAGCGTGAAGTTCGCGAAGTTGGCGACCGAACCGCTCACGTCGCAGAGCACCACCAGGTCGGTGCGGCTGGGCCGGCGCGGCCGGTGGTGGGTCTCCAGCGGCACGCCACCGGAGGAGACCGAGGCGCGCACCGTACGACGGAAGTCGAGCGGCCCGCGCAGCTTGGAGGCCTTGTGCCGGTTCACCCGGGCGGCCAGCTTGCGCGCCAGCGGAGCGATCTCGCGGCGCATCTCCTCCAGGTCGGACTTGCGGGCGGCGGTGAAGTCGACCTGGTCGATGCTCTTGCGCACGGTGTACCGCGCGACGTGCTCGGGGCCGCGCACCTCGGCGGCCCGGCGCCGCACCTCGGCGTCGACCATGCCCTCGAACGCGCGCACCTGCGCCTCGACCAGCCGCCGCAGCGCCGGGTCGTCGTCGAGCTCGCCGAGGAGCCCCTGCAGGACCTTGCCGACCAGCTCGTCCGGCGAGACCCGGTTCATCACGTTGTACGACGACCAGCGCTGCTCGCCGGGGCCACGGCCGCGGATCATCCCGAACCGCTGCACCGCCTCGCGCGCGAGCAGCGTCAGGGCGTCGGGATCGCCCATGCCGAGGGCCTCGACCAGGGTCTCGCGGAACCGGGCGAGGTCCTGCGGGCCGTCGGGGAGCGGCCCGTCGCTGCGCCCCGGTTCCTCCTCCTCGTGCGCAGCGTGGCCCGGATCCCCCACCAGCGCAGGGAAGTAGAGGTCGAAGAGGTGGTCGAAACCCGGCCGGTGCGGCTGCCGCTTCACCAGCGTGGCGGCGTAGGCGGAACGGAGCGTCTCGCGGTCGGAGAGCCCCAGGGCCTGCACCGCGTGCACCGCGTCCAGGCCCTCGGAGAGCGAGACCGGGAGGCCCGCCGAGCGCAGCGCCTCGACGAAGGACAGGTGCCGGTCGAGCAGGGTCATGCCCGCAGCTTCAGCTCGCGCACCGCGCGGTCGACGTCACTGCTGTGCTTGAGCACCACGCCGAGGGTGGCGTCGATGGTGGCCGCGTCCAGGGTGCCGGTACCCAGCGCCACCAGCGTGCGCGCCCAGTCCACCGACTCCGCGATCGACGGCGCCTTGCGCAGCTCCAGGGCGCGCAGCTTGGTGACCACCTCGACCACCTGCCGGGCCAGTGCGTCCTCGATGCCCTCGACCTGCGAGGTCACGATCGCGTGCTCGCGCTCGGCGTCGGGGTAGTCGATGTGCAGGTACAGGCAGCGCCGCCGGACGGCCTCGGAGAGCTCGCGGGTGGCGTTGGAGGTGAGCAGCACCAGCGGACGCCGTACGGCGGAGACGGTGCCGAGCTCGGGGATGGTCACCTGGAAGTCGGAGAGCACCTCGAGCAGCAGGCCCTCGACCTCGACGTCGGTCTTGTCGACCTCGTCGATGAGCAGCACCGTCGGGTCCGCGCGGCGGATCGCGGTGAGCAGCGGCCGGGTGAGCAGGAACTCCTCGGTGAAGATGTCGTCGTGCGTCTGCTCCCAGGTGGCGCCGGTCCCGTCAGCGCCGGCGGCCTGGATGCGCAGCAGCTGCTTCTTGTAGTTCCACTCGTAGAGCGCCCGGGCCTCGTCGAGCCCCTCGTAGCACTGCAGCCGCACCAGCTCGGCGCCGCTGGCGCGGGCGATCGCCTTGGCCAGCTCGGTCTTGCCGACGCCGGCCGGACCCTCGACGAGCAGCGGCTTCTCCAGCGCCCCGGCCAGGTAGGTCGTGGTCGCGGTCGCCGGGTCGGCCAGGTAGCCGACCTCGGCCAGCCGCTTGGCGGCGTCGGCCGCGGAGTCGAACCAGGTCGCCTGTTCAGTCACCCGGCCATCATGCCCGCACGGGTCGTGGCGCGAGCAGCAACGTGAGGCCGATCACGCCCGCCGCCACGCCCGAGACCATCAGCGGGAGGTGGCCGTCGCCGTCCCAGGCCAGGCCGGCCCAGATGCCGGCGACGAGCACGCCGGCGCCGAGCACACCCTGGAAGATGCCCTGCCCGGTGCCCTGCGCGCCGGCCGGCAGCAGTCCGGAGACCCAGGCCTTGCCGACGCCGTCGGTCAGGCCGGTGTAGGCGCCGTACCCGCCGAGCAGCAGCCAGGCGACCGCGTGGTTCTCGGTGACGCCGAGCCCGAAGTACACGACCGCGAAGACGAGCAGCCCGACGGCGAAGACGGTCTGCGGGCTGAGCCGGTCCGCGACCACGCCGGCCGGGTAGCTGAGCACCGTGTAGACCAGGTTGTAGCCGACGTACGCCAGGATCACCCCGGTCACCCCGAACCCGATCTCGTGCAGCCTGAGCAGGAGCAGTGCGTCGGGGAAGTTGATGAGGGAGAACAGACCAACAACAGCAACTACCCACCAGAACCGCCGAGGCGGCTCAAACGGACCGGGGGAGCGAAGCGGAGGAGGCACGGCTTGAGCCGCCTCGGCGGCCCCCGGCACCTCCCGCACCAGAGAGACCAGCGCAACACTCGCCAAAGCCGGAACCACCGCGATCCACAGCAGCGGCCGCAGCCGGTGGTCGAGCAGCTCGTAGCCGGCCAGCGCGATCAGCGGGCCGATCACCGCGCCGGCGGTGTCCGCGGTCCGGTGGAACCCGAAGGCACGCCCGCGCGCCTCGACCGGGATGTCCTGGACCAGCAGCGCGTCCCGCGGCGCACCCCGGATGCCCTTGCCGAGCCGGTCCACCGCGCGGCCGGCGAGCACCACCGGCCAGACCGAGGCGGCCGCCACCAGCACCTTGCCGACCGCGGCCAGCCCATAGCCGAGGCCGACGAGCGGGCGCTTGCGGAACCGGTCCGAGACCCGGCCGGCGACCACCTTCGTCCCCGCCGCGACCCCCTCGGCGATGCCCTCGACGGCACCGACCACCGCGGCCGGTGCGCCGAGCACCGAGGTGAGCAGGATCGGCATCAGCGGGTAGAGCAGCTCGGAGGCCGCGTCCTGCAGCAGCGAGACGCCGGAGACGACCTTGAGGTTGCGGGTCAGCCAGGGGCGCTTGCTCACCTGCGTGATGGTGCCAGACCTACGCGCCCACCGGCCGGAGCTCGTCGGCGTAGGAGAGCGACCGGCGGCGCAGCACCCCGGACTCGTCGACGGCGTACTGGCCCATCCGCCACAGCGGCGGGCTGTAGGCGTGCACCGAGACGGAGCGGTCCGCGAGGCCGGTGAGCCGGTGGATGTGGTCGCCGCCGAAGGAGAACACGGTGCCGGCCTTGACCCGCGTCTCGCGGGCGCCGTCGGAGAGGGTCAGGTTGTTCTCGACCAGCTCGCCCTCCACCACCGCGACCGCCCCGGAGGAGACGTCGTGGTCGTGCCAGCCGGTGTCGTTCTCCGGCGTCCAGCACAGCAGCCAGACGTCCACGTGCTCGTCGCGGTGCAGCGAGACGTAGACGCGCTCGTCGTCGTCGTACGCGACGTGCTCGGCCCACCGGTCCCGGTCCGCGGCCAGGTGGGCGACCAGCCGCTCCAGCTCCTCGGGGCTCAGGTCGCGGCCCGGCAGCGAGGTCAGCGTCAGCTCGCGATCGCCCATTCGAGCTCACCCCCGCGGGGTCGGGGCTCGAGCAGCCGCTGCGGGTTGGCGACCCGGACCGCGTGCGTGGCGGCGTCGCCGAAGAGCTCGGCGATCGGCTCGCCGTACGGCCGGTCGCTGCCGAGCACGAGGGCGTCGATGCCGAGGTGCCGCACCAGCGAGTCCAGCGCGCGCGGCCCGTAGCAGGAGGTGTCCACGAAGACGTTCGGGTCCACCGGGGCCGAGCGGCCGCCGCGGATCAGGTGCCGCTCGGCGTGCACCGGGGCCAGCCCGGCGCCGGCGGCGAAGACGATCCGCAGGTCGGGGAAGAGGGACCGGCCGTCGAAGGCGTGCCAGCCCCACCAGGCCGCCTGCTGCTGCGCGACGTACCCGACCACCGGGTCCCACCAGCCCGGCACCGTCCCGCGCAGCGGTCGCCGCGGCTCGGCGCCGGGGTGCACGAACACCGGCTTGCCGGCCTGCTCGGCGGCGAGCAGCAGCCCGGCGTTGCGCTCCCAGGCGGCCGGCGAGTCCACCTCGGTGGCGGGCAGCTGCAGGCCGGCGAACCGCTCGTGCGCCAGGATCGTGCGCACCGCGGCCAGGTCGGGGTCGATGCTCGGGACCGAGGCCCACGCCTTGAAGTGCTCCGGCAGCGTGCTCACCCCACGGTGCCAGGCGTCGATCAGCAGGCTCGCCTGCGGACGTGGCAGGGCCTCGATCCCGAGCGGCGCGGAGAGGCTCAGGCAGGTCAGGCCGACCTCCGACTCGGTGTCCGCGGCGAGGCGCCGCGCGACGTCGTGGCTCTCCGGGTCTACCTCGTACGGCGGCTCCGCCGCGGTGTGCAGCGTCCAGCCCCTCAGGTAGGGCACCGACGTACGCGCGCGCAGCCGGTCGACGAGCTCGTCGGTCCACAAGTGCTGGTGGACGTCGATCGCGTGGTGTTCCTGGGCCATCTGACTTGCCTCCTCTCAATGTGTAGTAACTCAGTAGAGTTAATCATACACATCCGGAGGAGGCGCGGCGGCCTCCCGTCAGGAGGCCGGGACGGGCACCCCCGCGCCGAAGGTGAAGGTCGCCGTCGGGCCGACGTTGCCGGCCTTGTCGGTCGCCGTCGCCTGGACCGTGTGCACGCCCGAGGCCGGGGCGAAGGCGAACGAGAAGTCGCCGCTGCCGCTGGCCGCCGGGTAGGCGGTCACGTCGTACCAGCCGTCGATCACCAGGTGGAAGGTCGCGGTGTCGGACGGGCCGTCCAGGGTGAACGTGTTCGAGGTCGGCGGGGTCGGGTCCCAGCCGCCGTTGGTGTACCCGGTCGCGGTGATCGTCACGACCGGCGCCACGGTGTCGACCCGGTAGGCCTTCACCTGCGCGGTCGCGCTCTCCAGCTTGCCGTCGTCGGCGAAGGCCGCGACGTAGACCGGCTCCCCGGTGAGCACGCCCTCGGGCACGTCGAGCGTGGCCACGTCGCCGGAGGTCACCCAGTCGCTGGTGTCCTCCCAGATCAGCGAGGCCGTGCTCTGCGTGTAGATCTGGAAGTGCGCCCGCGCCTGGCCGCCATCGGGGTCGGTGACGCGCGCGGACAGGGTCGGCGTCGTCGAGGTGATGTACTTCTCGTTCCCCGGCGCGACGGCCAGGTCGGTCGGCACCACCGGGGCGTTGTCGTAGGTGACCGAGAGCGTCGCCGCCTTGGCGAGGTCGCCGTTCTCCAGCGAGCGCAGCTTGCGGAAGCCGGCCGAGGAGCTCGCCGAGTCCGCCTTCAGCTGGACGCCGTAGTTGGCCGAGCCGCCGGCCCAGGCCGCCAGGATCGCGGTGGCGTCGAAGGTCATCGGGCCCTCGGCCGGGCACTTCGCGGCGCCGTGCGCCTCCTTGGTCGTCGAGGACCCGGTCGCGGTGGTGGCCGGCTGCTTCGCCCAGGTCAGCCCGGTGACGCTCCAGGCCGCGGTGACCCGCGACATCCGGATCGCGCTGCCGGCGCAGGAGCCGGTCACGAAGTCGGAGACCGTCACGGCGGCCGAGCTGATCGTCGTCGACGGGATGCCCGCCAGCGCCGCGGTGTCGAAGGTCAGGTAGCTGCGGGCCTTGGTGAAGCCGGAGTTCGTCGAGCCGATCCGGAGCTCGGGCGAGGTGGCCTGGCTGGCCTTGTTGCTGCCCGAGTCGATCCAGGTGTCGGCGGCGGCACGGATCGTGCGCGACCAGCTGCCGTCCGGGTTCGCGTACGTCGCCGAGGTCGCCGTACGGGCGGAGACGACCTCGACCGGCGAGCCGGTCTCACGGGCCGCGGCCTGCGCGGTGGCGGCGTCGGTGGGCGTGCTCGCCTGGGCGAGCGGGAGGGCAGCGGTGAGCAGCGCGCCGACGGCGGCCGCCGCGACGAGGGGGAGGGTGCGGCGAGGGTGCATGGGCGTAGGTCTACCAGGGCGTTCGCCAGGATGTGACCGATTGGGCGAACCGCGATCAGTTGCGCATGGACAATTCGACCCAAACCCGTTTCGACCGGTCCACGGCCTGGATTCCCCAGGCCGTGCTCAGCGCGGAGACGATCATCAGGCCCCGGCCGCCCTCGGCCCCGGCGCCCGGCGACTGCGGGTCGGGCCAGCCGGGGCCCTGGTCCTGCACCTCGATCCGGATGCCGCCCTCGCCCCGGTTGACGATGACCGCGCAGCCGGTCTCGGCGTGCACGACGGCGTTGGTGACCAGCTCGCTGACCACCAGCTCGGCGTCGTCGATCAGCTCGCGGTAGCCCCAGCGCTCGAGCAGGTCGCGGACCACCCCGCGCGCCTCGCCGACCGAGAGCACGTCGTCGGGCAGCTCCAGCGCCGCGTGGTCGTGGGACTGGTCGGCGCCGACGCGCTCGAGCAGGTCCATCAGGTCGTCGAGGTCGGCGCCCTTGACGACGTAGCCGGCGGCACGCTGCTCGAACCAGGGCCGGTCGGTCTCGCGACCGGAGAAGACCACCACCCGCGAGGTCGGCGAGGCCCGGCGGATCCGGCCCAGCACCTCGCGGGCCTCCTCGAGGTCCGGGAGCCCGAGGTCGAGCACGACCACGTCGGGCCGCAGCTCGGAGGCCAGCTCGACCGCGCCGGCGGCGGTCTCGGCCTCGCCGACGACCTCGAAGCCGCCCCGGCTGCGCAGCGCGATCCGCAGCATCGTCCGTACGTCGGGAGCGTCGTCGACGAGCAGGGTGGTGATCGGGGGCACCGCGCTCACCTCCTCGGCAGCGACAGCACGAACGCGCCGTCGCCCGATCGGTAGCTCGCGTCGCCGCCGTGCGCCCGGGCCAGCTCGCGGACCAGGAACAGGCCGAGACCGGTGCCGTGCGCACTCCCGGTGGCGAACCTCTCGAAGAGCCGGGTCCGCATCTCCTCGGTCACGCCCTCGCCGTGGTCGCGGACCACGATCTCGGCCGACGAGCCGCGGCCGGTGGCGGTGATCTCGACCGGCGGCCGGCCGTGCCGCAGGGCGTTCGTGACCAGGTTGTCGAGCATCTGGGCCAGGCGGGTCGGGTCGGCGTGCACCTTGAGCCCGGGCTCGACGTCGGCGCGGATGCGCGCGTCCTGCGCGGACTGCGCGGCCGCGGTCACCACGGCGTGCACCTGCTCCTCGAGATCGACCACCTCGGTGACCAGGGCGAGCCGGCGGGCCTGCAGCCGGGCGGCGGTGAGCAGGTCGTCGAGCAGGCGGCGCAGCTGGGCCGAGCTGCGGGACACCGCGGCCGCCAGCTCCTCGAGGTCCTCGGCCGGCAGCTCGTTGCCGCGCCGGGCGATGGTGCTGGCAGCGCCGGTGAGCACCCCGACGGGCGTGCGCAGCTCGTGCGCGGTGACCGCGAAGAACTCGGCCTGCTGCTCAGCCATGTCGGCGAGCTTGCGGCGCTCGGTGGTGTCCCGGGTGACCTTGGCGAAGCCGACCAGCTCGCCCCCGGGTTCGCGGACCGCGGTGATGGTCACGCTCGCCCAGAACCGGGTGCCGTCCTTGCGGATCCGCCAGCCCTCCTCCTCGTAGGCGCCGTTCGCCAGCGCCTGCTCGAGCTCGTACTCGGGGTGGCGGGCCTGCTGCTGCTCGGCCGGGTAGAAGACCCGGAAGTGCTGGCCGATGATCTCCTCGGCGGTGTAGCCCTCGGTGCGCTGGGCGCCCGGGTTCCAGCTACTGATGTAGCCGTGCGGGTCGAGCATGAAGATGGCGTAGTCCTCGACCGCCTCGACGAGCAGCCGGAAGCGGGCCTCGGCACGCCGCAGCTCGGCCTCGGCGGCGACCTGCAGGCTGACGTCCTGGACCTGCAGGAACAGGTAGAGCGGCCGGCCGCGCGCGTCGATCACCGGCGACAGCGTGGAGCGGAACAGGCGCTCGGGATCGCCGGCGACCCGGTGCTCGACCTGGACCGCCGGCTCGCCGGCGTCGAGCTGGTCGAAGGCCTCGTCGAAGGCCTCCTTGTCCGCGGCCAGATCGGCCAGGGCCAGGCCGACCAGGCTGGAGACCGGACGGTGGAGCAGGTGCGCCAGGCTGCGGTTGGCGCGGACCAGCCGGCCGGACAGCGTCATCGTGGCCATCCCGATCGCGGCGTCCTCGAAGACCTCGCGGAACCGCTCCAGGTGGTCGGCCAGCAACGGGTCCAGGCCGGCGGGCTGCTCGGCGGGTTCCTCGACCTCGTCCTCGCCCTCGGCTGGCCCCCCGGCGAGACGCACCATCGTGTCGATGAGCACGTCGACCGGCACCGACTTCTCCAGGAACGCGGCGGCGCCGAGGTCGCGGGCCCGGTCCGCCAGGCCGGCCTCCTCGAACCCGGTGTACATCACCACCCGGGTGCCCGGGGAGACCTCGAGGACCTGCGGCAGTGCGGCCAGCCCGTCGACGACCGGCATGGACACGTCGAGCAGCATCAGGTCGGGGCGGAGCCGGTTGGCCAGGGCGGCGGCGTCCAGGCCGTTGGTCCCCTCGCCGACGACGTCGAGGCGGCCGGAGAGGCGGATCTGGGAGCGGATGAGGGCCCGTACGTCGGCGGAGTCGTCGACGAGCACGACCGTAGGCAGGCGGATCATGGCGACGACCTCACCGCTGCTGCCTCACCTTCGTGTTCGCACGCTCCCCTCCGCAGTGGCTAGAGATACCCAGAGCGACGCAGATACATGCGTGGGAGCACCCGGGGCGTCGGATCGGTCCAGACCAGTGTTCGCCTCCTAGGCTCGGGCCCGTGATGAAGTACCTGGGCTCGAAGCGGACGCTCGTGCCCGTGCTCGGCGACATCGCCGAGCGGGTCGGCGCGCGCACCGCGGTCGACCTGTTCACCGGGACGACCCGGGTGGCCCAGGAGCTCAAGCGCCGGGGTCTCTTCGTCACGGCCACCGACCTGGCGACGTACAGCCAGGTGCTCAGCGACTGCTACGTGGCGACCGACGCCGGCGCGGTCGACGTACGGGAGCTGACCGACGCGCTCGCCCGGCTCAACGCGCTGCCCGGCAGGGCGGGGTACTTCACCGAGACCTTCTGCGAGACGGCGCGGTTCTTCCAGCCCAAGAACGGTGCTCGGGTGGACGCGATCCGGGACCTGCTCGAGGCCGAGTACCGCGACTCGCTGCTGTTCCCGGTGCTGCTGACCAGCCTGCTGCTCGCCGCCGACCGGGTCGACTCGACGACCGGGGTGCAGATGGCCTACCTCAAGCAATGGGCGCCGCGGGCGCACCAGGACCTGGTGCTGCAGCCCCCGGCGCTGCTGGCCGGGAGCGGCCGGACCGTGCTCGGCGACGCCAGCGAGACGGTGGACCTGCTGGAGCCGGTGGACCTGATGTACCTGGACCCGCCGTACAACCAGCACCGGTACTTCACGAACTACCACATCTGGGAGACCCTGGTCCGCTGGGACCGGCCCGAGCACTACGGGGTCGCGTGCAAGCGCGTCGACAGCCGCGACGAGGCCACCCGCAGCGTCTTCAACTCCAAGCGCGCGATGCCGGCCGCGCTGGCCTCGCTGCTCGAACGCGCGCGGGCCGAGGTGGTGGTCGTCTCCTACAACGACGAGTCCTGGATCTCCGCGGAGGAGATGACCGGGATGCTGCGCGACGCCGGCCACGAGGAGGTCCGGATGCTCGCCTTCGACTCCAAGCGGTACGTCGGCGCCCAGATCGGCATCTACAGCCCGGCGGGGCAGAAGGTCGGGAAGGTCTCCCGCCTCCGCAACGTCGAGTACGTCTTCGTGGCGGGGGCCCGGGAGCGGGTGGAGGCGGCCGTGGGGATGGAGAGCAAGGTGGCCCCATCCATCGCTACAACGTCGGACTCTTGAAGCTACCCATGGTCGTAGACGTCTCCATAGTCGGCTTCGAACCAGAGTGCGTGGAACACGTCACCAACCTTGAACCCCACAACTGGCTGGTTGCCGTCGTGCCGGAACACCATGTACTTGTCCTGCTGGAGATGCTCCGGCGGCGTGGGGTGAATCTGCCTGGCCGGCATCATCTCGTAGCCGAGGCCGTGCTTGGGGTGCTGAATGATCTCCTTCCAGGTGAAGGAGGAGCGCTTCGCCCATTTCAGCAGGAACTGGGATCGCTGCCGCTCGCTCAGTTCGTCGACTCCGAAGCCGGAGCACATGTGGCGCAATGACAGGAGCATGTGCCCTGTCGTTTCCGGGGACGACGGGGTTTCCTTGACTTCCTCGCCGCGCCGGTCTGGGCGTGTACCGCGACCCCGTCCCTTGGGGGTACCACTCATGTGCCCGCTTCGACGCCCTCGAAGTAGGTGCGCAGGGCGTCCTGTGGAATGACGATGTTGCGCTCGCCTGCGATGAACGCATCGAGCCAAGGTGCTTCGCGGTGAGTCTTTTCGCGCAACGCCCATGCGGCGTACTTGCCATAGGAGTTCCACACGCGGATGAGGTGATCCTCAACGTCACGAAAGGTGTCCCAGTCAAAGTCCTCGGGTATGGCGTTGTCGACGTCGATCGCTCCGTTGCCGTACAGCTTGAGGCGGTGATACTCAGACTTCACCACGGGGCCGTGCGCCCATGCCTCGATCGGGTCTGCGAACAGCGCCGTCCCGGAGCGGGCGAGGTAGTGACCCTGGGCGTAGTAGAGCAACTTCTGCAGCTTGAGGTTCGTGAGCCCAGCGTCGTCGCCTTCGAGTTCGTCAGCCCACGCTAGGAACCAATTCGCGATATCGCGAGCAGTGTGTGTCATGACGAACCTCCCTCGCCGATCTCAGGTCGCCCCGACGGTGTTGCCCAGCCAATCGAAGTTCTCCTGGGCGGTGTCGAGCATGCCAGACGGCACCGACAGATGCATCACCATCGCTCGCCTGCTGGTGAGGGAAACTGACACGGCGAGCCCTGGGTCCAGCACGAAGGACCTGTGGTAGCGCCGAGAGGTGAGATGAGAACACCCGAACCCACGTCTCCGTGGGCCCGGGTGTCTCCGATGTCCTGAGACATCACATGGCGGTGGCGGAGGGATTTGAACCCTCGGTGGGCTTGCACCCACAAACGCTTTCGAGGCGTTCTCCTTAGGCCGCTCGGACACGCCACCGCGGACGAGGGTACCGGAGGGTGACCGAGGGGCTGAAATCGGGCGGCGGGGTCGTGCAACGTGGTCGCAACGTCGGTGCGCGCACGCTCGCGCTGATGTCTACTGGCTCCATGACGTCTCGCGCGATGCGCGCCGAGGTGGCGGACTCCTGGCACCTGTCCGCCGCGGCCGGCGTGTCCGCGGACGACGTCGAGGCGCCGATCACGCTGCCGGCCGACGTGCTCGCCGACCACCGGGCCGCGCACCCGCTGGCGCAGGTCTTCCCGCTGCTCGACGACGTGCTCGGCCAGGCGGCCCGGGACTGCGACGCGGTGATGGCCGTCTCCGACGCGGACGGCCAGCTGCTCTGGGTCTGCGGCACCCCGGCCACGCTGCGGCGTGCGGAGAAGATCGGGTTCGTCGAGGGCAGCAACTGGGACGAGCGGCTCGCCGGCACCAACGCCCCCGGCCTCGCGCTGCGGCTGGACCGGGCCACGCAGGTGTGGCGGGCCGAGCACTTCCGGCACTCGGTGCAGGCCTGGTCGTGCGCGGCCACGCCGATCCACGACCCGTCCTCGACCAGCCTGCTCGGCGTCCTGGACATCACCGGCAGCGACGACATCGCGGTCCCGCAGACGCTGGCGATGGTGCGGGCCGCCGCCCGGATGGCCGAGGCGGAGCTGGCCCGGGAGAAGCTCAGCCGGGTCCAGCCCGCCGAGACGGCACCGGGCGCGATGCACCTGGTCATCGAGTCCCTGGGCCGCAGCGACTCGCTGCTCACCATCGACGACGGCCGGGGGCACCGGCACCAGGTCCGGCTCTCCCCCCGGCACAGCGAGATCCTGCTGCTGCTCGCCTCGGCGCCGCGCGGTCTGTCCGGCGACGAGCTGGCGGTGCTGGTCTACGAGGACGACAGCGCCTCCTCGACGCTGCGTGCTGAGCTGAACCGGCTGCGCGGCCTGCTCGGCGAGGACGTGCTCGCCTCCCGCCCCTACCGGCTGGCCGGCTCGGTCACCGCCGACTGGCTCGCCCTCGAGGCCCAGCTCGCGGCCGGGGACCTGCGCGGCGCGATGCGCGGCTACCGCGGTCCGGTGCTCCCCCGCTCGACGGCCCCCGGCGTCGTACGCCTGCGCGAGCAGCTGCACATGAGCCTGCGCGAAGCGGTACGGCGCAGCGCGCAGGCCGACCTGATCTCGACGTGGACGCGATCCTCCTGGGGCAGCGACGACTACGAGATGTGGGTCGCCCAGAAGGCCGCCGTCGGCCCGGGCTCCCCGATGTTGCCCCTCGTCGAGGGCCAGCTCGCCCGCCTCGACCGCGAGCTGCTGTAACTCCCGCAACGTCTGCGCAACGTGCAGATTCCTAGCGTGTGAGCGTCATCACAGCCTCACCCTCTGGAGTCACCATGACCGTCTACGCACCCCCGGGATCCGCCGACTCGCTGGTCCCCGTCAAGCCCCGCTACGACCACTTCATCGGTGGCGAGTGGGTCGCCCCGGCCGGCGGCGAGTACTTCGAGAACGTCAGCCCGGTCAACGGCAAGCCCTTCACCGAGATCGCCCGCGGCACCGAGGCCGACATCGACAAGGCGCTCGACGCCGCGCACGCCGCCAAGGCCGCGTGGGGCCGCACCAGCCCGGCCGAGCGGGCCAACATCCTCAACAAGATCGCCGACCGGATCGAGCAGAACCTCGAGCTGCTCGCGGTCGCTGAGACCTGGGACAACGGCAAGCCGGTCCGCGAGACCAAGGCCGCCGACCTGCCGCTGGCCGTCGACCACTTCCGCTACTTCGCCGGCGCGATCCGCGGCCAGGAGGGGGGCATCAGCGAGATCGACGCGGACACCTACGCCTACCACTTCCACGAGCCGCTCGGCGTGGTCGGCCAGATCATCCCGTGGAACTTCCCGATCCTGATGGCCACCTGGAAGCTGGCGCCCGCGCTGGCCGCCGGCAACTGCGTGGTGCTCAAGCCGGCCGAGCAGACGCCGTGGTCGATCCTGGTGCTCTTCGAGCTGATCGGCGACCTGCTCCCGGCCGGCGTCGTCAACATCGTCAACGGCTTCGGCGTCGAGGCCGGCAAGCCGCTCGCCTCCTCGAACCGGATCGCCAAGATCGCCTTCACCGGCGAGACCACCACCGGCCGGCTCATCATGCAGTACGCCAGCCAGAACCTGATCCCGGTCACCCTCGAGCTCGGCGGCAAGAGCCCGAACATCTTCTTCGACGACGTGGCCAGCACCCAGGACGCCTTCTACGACAAGGCGCTCGAGGGCTTCGCGATGTTCGCGCTCAACCAGGGCGAGGTCTGCACCTGCCCGTCGCGCGCGCTGGTGCAGGACACCATGTACGCCGACTTCGTGCACGACGCCGTCACCCGGGTGGAGAAGATCGTCCAGGGCAACCCGCTCGACGACACCACGATGATCGGCGCGCAGGCCAGCAACGACCAGCTCGAGAAGATCCTGTCCTACCTGGAGATCGGCAAGGCCGAGGGCGCCCGGGTGCTCACCGGCGGCGAGCGCAACGTGCTCGAGGGTGACCTGGCCGAGGGCTTCTACGTGCAGCCGACGATCTTCGAGGGCGACAACTCCATGCGGGTCTTCCAGGAGGAGATCTTCGGCCCGGTGGTCGCGCTGACCCACTTCGCCGGCGAGGACGACGCGCTCAAGATCGCCAACGACACCCTCTACGGTCTGGGCGCCGGCGTCTGGACCCGCGACAGCGGCCGGGCCTTCCGGATGGGCCGCGGCATCGAGGCCGGCCGGGTCTGGACGAACTGCTACCACGCCTACCCGGCGCACGCGGCCTTCGGCGGCTACAAGCAGTCCGGCATCGGCCGCGAGAACCACAAGATGATGCTCGACCACTACCAGCAGACCAAGAACCTGCTCGTCTCCTACTCCCCGGACGCGCTGGGCTTCTTCTGATGAAGAGGGTTGCCCTCACCGACCAGGCGGCGGAGCTCCTCCGTCGCCTGGTCGGCAAGCACGGCCCGTTGATGTTCCACCAGTCCGGCGGCTGCTGCGACGGGTCCTCGCCGATGTGCTTCCCGGACGGCGACTTCCTGCTCAGCGAGGCCGACGTGCACCTCGGCGACCTCGACATCGGGCTCTCCAGGAAGGTGCCGTTCTGGATGTCGCGGGCGCAGTTCGCCTACTGGTCGCACACGCACCTGACCGTGGACGTGGTGCCGGGCCGCGGCTCCGGGTTCTCGGTCGAGGCACCCGAGGGCGTCCGCTTCCTGATCCGGTCGCGGCTGTTCACCGACGAGGAGACCGAGGCGCTAGCGGTGCTCGGCGAAGAAGGCGTCCAGCAACGCGGCTGACTCTGAAGCCAGCACGCCGCCGACCACCTCCGGCCGGTGGTTCAGCCGCCGGTCCCGAACGACGTCCCAGAGACTGCCCACGGCACCGGCCTTGTCGTCGTACGCGCCGAAGACGAGCCGGTCCACCCGGGACAGCACCACTGCGCCGGCGCACATCGTGCACGGCTCCAGGGTGACCACCAAGGTGCAGCCGGTCAGCCGCCACTCGCCGAGCCGCTCGGCCGCCTCGCGCAGCGCGACGACCTCCGCGTGCCCGGTCGGGTCGGCGTCGCGCTCGCGAACGTTCACGCCCTCGCCGATGACGATGCCGTCGGGGTCGAGGACGAGCGCGCCGATCGGCACGTCGCCGGAGTCGCGGGCCGTGGCGGCGATCGCGAGGGCCTGCCGCATCGGCTCGGCCCAGGCGGCGTCAGTCACCGATGTCGGCCAGCTCGTCGAACTTCGAGCCGAAGCCGAGACGGCCGGCGATCTCGCTGAGCACCTCGTCCGGGTACAGGTCCAGGTCGTCGAGCAGCGCGCCCATCTCGGCCGCGGTGAAGCCCATGTCCGCGACGATGCCGAGGTCACCGGCCGGGGCCTGGTCGTCCTCGTCGTCGATGTGCACGCCGAGGTGATCGACCGCGGACCGGGCCAGCGTCCAGTCGGTGGCAGCGGTCGCGTCGGAGAGCAGCACCCGGACCAGGCTGCCCTGGGCGCGCACCAGCAGCACGAAGTCCTCGTCGATGGAGATCAGGGCGAGGGCGCCGGTCTCGCCGGGGTAGCGGCGCAGCTCCTTGCCGATCGTCTCGATGTCGTCGAGCGCACGGCCGGGCAGCTCGGCGAGGTTCCAGTCCCCCTCGTCCCGGTAGGCGACGACGGCCAGGTCGATCGCCTCGACCTCGGCATCGGTCATGTCCGTCACGTCGCACCACCCTTCGCCACCACGAGAGCCTCCTCAAGCGATGGTGGCAGAACACGGCGGGACGGCCAAGTGCGTTAGGTTCCGTTCATGCGTCTGCACGTCGTCGATCACCCGCTCGTCTCGCACAAGCTCACCACCCTCCGCGACGAGAGCACCGCGTCGCCCGAGTTCCGCCGGCTCACCGAGGAGCTGGTCACCCTGCTGGCCTACGAGGCCACCCGCGAGGTCCGCGTCGAGGAGGTCACCGTGCAGACGCCGGTCGCGCCCGCGCACGGCCTCGCACTGAGCCGGCCGCGCCCGCTGGTGGTGCCGATCCTGCGCGCGGGACTCGGCATGCTCGAGGGCATGATGCGGCTGGTGCCGACGGCCGAGGTCGGCTTCCTCGGCATGGTCCGCAACGAGGAGACGCTGGCCGCGTCGACGTACGCCGAGCGGCTGCCGGTCGACCTGTCCGGGCGGCAGTGCTACGTGCTCGACCCGATGCTGGCCACCGGCGGCACCCTGGCCGCGGCGCTGGACTTCCTGGTCGGCCGGGGCGCGGACCACATCACCGCGATCTGTCTGCTGGCCGCGCCGGAGGGCGTCGCGAACCTGGAGAAGCTGGTCGCGCACCTGGACATCCCGATCACCATCGTGACCGCGGCGCTGGACGAGAAGCTCAACGAGAAGGGCTACATCGTGCCCGGGCTCGGGGATGCGGGCGACCGCCTCTACGGCCTCGCCCAGTAGGACCTCAGCAGGAGAAGCCTCAGTAGTAGAAGACCGTCACCCAGCCGTTGGCGGTGGCGAGCATGACCAGGGCGACGACGAGTCCGAGGATGATGTAGCCGCCTTCGCGGGCGTGCCGCTCGCGGTCGCGCTCGGGGGCGAAGTAGTTGAGCCCATCGGTCGGGGCGATCTTGAACTGGTCGGTGCGTGCCATGTCCGGCCTCCGTCCTCCGCCTTCTACGGTACGCCCGCCACCCGGGTGGCGACCAGGATCTCGTCGTCGGGGTTCCGGAGCAGCAGCACGGCCAGGTCCACCACGTTGCGGGCGTACAGGTCCGAGGCCGGGCCGGGCAGCTGGGCGGGCACGTTGCGGCCTCCCCAGACCTGCGCGTTGCCGATCCGGACGATGCTGCCGGCGACCGTTCCCTCGACGTTGCCGCCGGCATCCGCGGCCAGGTCGACCACCACCGAGCCGGGCCGCATCAGCTCGACCATGGCCGCGCTGACGAGCACCGGCGCCGCCCGTCCGGCCACCATCGCGGTCGTGATGAGCACGTCCGCCTCGGCGACGTACGGCGTGAGCAGCCGCTGCTGCCGGGCCGCCCGTTCCTCGGTCATCTCGCGGGCGTACCCGGCGGCACCGTCCAGCGGCGGCAGCCCGAGGTCGACGAAGTCGGCGCCCAGGGACCGCACCTCCTCCGCGGTCGAGGCCCGTACGTCGTAGGCCCGGACCCGCGCGCCGAGCCGGTGCATCGTCGCGATCGCCTCCAGGCCGGCGACGCCGGCGCCGAGGACGAGCACGTTCGCCGCGGGCACCGTCCCGGCGGCGGTCATGTGCACCCCGGCGATGCGGCGCAGCAGCCCGGCGGCCACGATCGCGCCGCGGTAGCCGGCCACCAGCGCCTGCGAGGTGAGCGCGTCCATCGACTGCGCGCGGGAGAGGCGTGGCACCTGCTCCATCGCGTGCGTGGTGACGCCGGCGTCGCGCAGCGCAGCGTGCACGTCCGGGTCCTGGCCGACGGCCAGGCAGATCAGCACGCCGCCGGCGGGCATCGTCCGGATCGCCGCCGGCTCGGGCGGCTGCACCGCGAGGACGAGGTCGGCCACCGAGAGCGCCTGCTCGTCGAGGACCGCCCCGGCGTCGCGGTACTCCTGGTCGGTGTGGCCGGCCTGGGCACCGGCGCCCGGCTGCACCAGCACGCGGTGGCCGAGAGCGAGCAGCTCGCCGACCCGTGCGGGGACCAGCGCGACCCGGGTCTCGGTGTCCCGCGACTCCCGGGCGACGGCGATCCTCACCCGAGCAAACTAGCCCTCCCGGTCAGAGCGAGGCGCCGACCAGCCGGCCGATCAGGTAGGTGATCCCCATGGCCAGCAGGCCGCCGCCGATGTTGCGCGCGATGGCCCGGCGTACGTCGGCCTCCGCGATCCGGGCCGAGGCGAAGCCGGTGACCGCGAGCGCCGCGACCACCGCGATCACCGTCGCCGCGATCCGCAGGTCCTGGGTGAACAGCGTGATGGTGAGCAGCGGCAGCAGCGCGCCGAGGGTGAAGGAGAGCATCGAGGCGATCGCCGCCTGCCAGGGGCTGGTCAGCTCGTCGGGGTCGATGCCGAGCTCGGCCTCGGCGTGCGCGGCCAGGGCGTCGTGCGCGGTCAGCTCCTGGGCGACCTGCAGCGCGACCTCCTCCGAGAGGCCCTTGTCGCGGTAGATCCCGGCGAGCTCGGCGAGCTCCTCCTCGGGCTCCTCGGCCAGCTCGCGACGCTCCTTGGCGAGCAGCGCCTGCTCGGTGTCGCGCTGGGTGCTGACCGAGACGTACTCGCCGGCCGCCATGCTGAGCGCGCCGGAGACCAGGCCGGCCAGGCCGGTGACGAAGATGGTCTGCCGGTCGGTGGTGGCGCCGGCGACGCCCATGACCAGGCCGCCGACCGAGACGATGCCGTCGTTCGCGCCGAGCACCGCCGCGCGCAGCCAGTTCAGCAGGCCGTTGACGCCGTTGTGGTGCGGTTCGCCGGGGTGCGGGCCGATGCCGGCGGGGAGCTCAGCTTCGGCGGTCATGCCCGCAATCCTTCCCGCCGCCCCTGGTCGCGGCAACGAAGGCAAGGCTTGCCACGGCTACCGGTCGACCTCGACGTGCAGCCGGCCGGCGCCGGCCTCGCTGGTGACCCGGACGGTCACGCCCAGGCGGACCTGGCGGCCTCCGGGCAGCACCGCCGTGCGCCGGCAGCGCACCTCGCGTCCGACCTCGAGCCGCAGCCTCGGGCAGGTCATCGTGCCGGGCGCGATCCGCGGGTTCTGCGCCTCGAGGGCGGTCTCGGCCATGGTGGCCACGCGCGTGCCGCTCAGCGTCGTACGGCGTGCGGGCGTGGTGTCCGCTCCGGCGCCGCAGCCCGCGGTCGCCAGCACCAGCGCCACCACGAGCGATCTCACCCCGCGAGAACCTCGTCGACCCAGCGGGGGACCAGCTCGCTCGCCGGGCCCTGCCGGTGCTCGTGGAAGTCGCTGTTCGCGGCTCGCTCCAGGTTGAGCTCGAGGGTGCGGCTGCCGCCTGCCAGTGCGTAGTCGACGAACCCGGCGGCCGGGTAGACCACGCCGGAGGTGCCGATCGAGACGAACAGCTCGCAGCCGAAGAGCGCGCGGTGGATGTCGTCCATGCCGTACGGCATCTCTCCGAACCAGACCACGTCCGGCCGCAGCGCGCTGGTCCCGCAGCCGGGGCAAGGCGGCTGGTCGAGGAGGTCCCCGGACCAGGGCGTCCGCCTGTCGCAGGCCACGCACCACGCGGTGACGAGGCTGCCGTGCATGTGGTGCACGCGCGTCGAGCCACCGCGCTCGTGCAGGTCGTCGATGTTCTGGGTGACCAGGAAGAGGTCGTCGCCGAGCGTCTCCTCGAGCCGGGCCAGCGCACGGTGCGCGGCGTTCGGCTGTACCCGGGGCAGCGCCCGGCGCCGCTCGTCGTAGAAGCGCTGCACCAGCGCCGGGTCGGCGTCGAAGGCCTCCGGGGTGGCGACGTCCTCGGGGTGGTGACCCTCCCAGAGCCCGTCGGCGTCGCGGAACGTGGCCAGCCCGCTCTCGGCGGAGATCCCGGCACCGGTCAGCACGACGACCTTCACGCGGGCAGGCTATCCCCCGGCTGGGTACGCAGGCCGAGGCCACCGGCGGCCAGGCAGACCACGGCCACCGCCGCGGTGAACCACGGGAAGATCGTGGCCAGGCTCCACTGGGTCGCGGCCCAGCCGGCCAGGATCGTCGGCACCGCCATCGCGCCGTACGCGAGCACGTAGTAGGCCGACATCACCTCGCCGCGATGGCCGGCCGGGACCACCCGGCCGAGGTAGCGCAGCGACCCGCCGAAGGCGAGCCCGAACGAGAGACCCATGAGCACCGCGGCGCCCGCGACCAGGACGGCCTGCCCGCTCTGCAGCGCGAGGTAGCTGACCACCAGCGCCACCGCGGTGCCGAAGTCGCCGGCGATGGCGGCCTTGCGCGGCGAGAGCCGGACCCCGACGGCCTGGCTGACCGCGGCCGAGCTGGCCATGGCGGCCACGACGGCGCCACCGAAGACGAGGCTGTGGATGCCGGTGGACACCCCGGCGAACGCGGGGAACAGCGACAGGTAGACGCCGAGCACCGACCAGGCCGCCATCACCCCGAGCACCGCGAACTGGAAGTCGCCGCGGATCGCGCGCGGCACGTTGGGGCGGGCCAGCCGGATCGGCGTGGTCGAGCGGGCCTGGTGCGGCTCGGCCATCAGCAGCAGGTTGAAGAGCAGCAGCAGGACCACGAGGCCGACCACCGCGTACGGCGTGACCAGCGGGTCGGGTCCGTACTGCGCGAGCAGGGACGCGGCCAGGATCGTGACCGCCATCCCGACGTTGAACATGATCCCGGTGAGGTGGCCGGTGCGGGCGCCGTCCTCGGGCCGCAGGTCGAGCAGCGCGGCGGTCCCGGCCACCACGGTCGCGCCGACGGCGGCACCGTGCAGCGCACGGGCGACGAACAGCGCCGTGACGCCGTCGGCGGTCATGAACACGACCAGGCCGACCACCATCGCCACCGCCGAGGCCACCAGCAGCGGCTTGCGCCCGAACCGGTCGGAGACCTGGCCGGCGACGAGCACCGCACCCAGGGCCGCGAATGCGTAGACGGCGAACACGAGCGTGGTGGTGATCGGGGCCAGGTGCCACTCGTCCTGGTAGACGCCGTACAGCGGTGCCGGGACGCCGGAGACGCCGAGCGCCACCGCGAGGAGGCCGATCAGCAGGGGGTAGGGCTTCATGGGAATCTCCTAGGAGCCGTGCTAAGTTCGATCACCGTCGAACAGGGACGCTAGTCCTCGGTTCGACGTTCATCAAACTTTTAAGGCGGAGAGAGACGCATGACACACGACCTGCAGCAGGTGCTCTCCGCGCTCGCCGACCCGGTTCGCCTCGAGATGGTGCGCCGGCTGGCGGAGGTGGACGAGCCGATCGCGTGCGCCGACCTGTACGCGGGAATCAGCAAGTCGACCGCGAGCCATCACTTCAAGATCCTGCGGGAGGCCGGGATCACCGAGCGGGTCGTGATCGGCGGGCAGACGCACCAGAAGCTCCGCCTCGACGAGGTCGAGGCGGAGCTCCCGGGAGTGCTGTCGTCGGTGGTCGCGGCCGCCGATCGCTGACTCAGTTGGCGACGGTGAACCGCTGCCGCACGTGCGCGGGCTTCTCGATCTCGTCGACCAGCGCGACGGCGTGGTCCTCGATGCTGACCTGGTCGCCGACCGGGCTCTCCAGGCCGAGCTTGAAGACGCCGGTCCGCTCGCCGGGCGCGATCACCGGCGCCGGAGACAGGTAGGTCCAGTCGACCTCGTCGCCGGTCGCCCGGAGCAGCGCGAGCGTGTCCGCGCCCTTGAGCGCCTCGGCCTGGTAGATCTCGGGGAACTGCGGGGTGTCGACCAGCCGGACGCCGTCGACGGTGAGGCTGCCGGCGCCGCCGACCACGACGAGGCGGCGGTCGCCGAGGGTCCGGACCAGGTTGGCGACGCTGTCGGCGAACCGGGTGCCGTCGTCCTCGGTCCGGCTCGGCCCGATCGCGGAGACGACGACGTCGTGCTTCTCGGCGACCCGCGCGGCGAACTCGGCGTCGAGGGCGTCGCCGGTCAGCGCCCCGTCCTGGTGAGCACCGCCGCCGCGGCGGCTGATGCCGGTGACCTCGTGCCCGCGCGCACGGGCCTCCTCGACGATCCTGCTGCCGATCGCGCCGGTGGCGCCGTAGACGGCGATGTGCATGGTGATCTCCTTCGTGGGGTGTCCTTTCCGCGAAGGTATCTATTGGATATCGAGTACTTCAACGTGCTATAGATACCTCATGGATACTGTCGCCCTGCCTCCGGACGCCTTCGCCCGCGAGTGCGCCTCCCGAGTGGTCCTCGACCGGATCGGCGACCGCTGGACCGTGCTGGTCGTGGTCGCACTGGCCGACGGCCGGCTGCGCTTCTCCCAGCTGCGGCAGAAGATCGAGGGCGTCACGCCCAAGGTGCTCACCCAGACCCTGCGCGCGCTCGAGCGCGACGGGCTCGTCACCCGGACCGTCTACGCCGAGGTGCCGCCGCGGGTCGAGTACGAGCTGACCGAGCTCGGCCGCGACCTGCTCGGTCCCATCGACGCCGTCCGCCTCTGGGCGGAGCAGCACGCGGCCCGCATCGTTCGGCACCGCGAGGCGTACGACGGGGCTTAACGTTCTCGGCATGAGTGCCATGCCGGAACCGGGTCCGACGCCGCCCGCTCCTCCCTCTCCTCCCTCGCGGACCATCACCCTCGACCTGTCCCGGCTGCCCAGCGCCGCCGCCGCGGTCGGGGTCGCCCTCGTCCTCGCCTCGGTGGTCGTCTCGACCGCCTACGCGCGCAAGCACGGCGAGCTCGACGGGTCGGTCTTCAGCCTCGGCGTGGTCGCCTCGCTCGGCCTGCTCGCGATCGCCATCGCGGCCGAGCTCAAGGTGCCCGGGCTGGAGCGCCGCGCGGCGCTGGTCTCCTGGCCGGGCGCGGGCGGCATCGTCGGCGTCGGCCTGATGACCGCGGTGCTCATCGACGACGAGCCCGCCCTGTACGTGGCACCGCTGCTGGTGCTGGCGCTCAGCCTCGGCGGCTTCCTCGTACGACGGACCGCGCCGTTCGTGCTCACCGGGCTGCTCGGGCTCGCCGTGCTCTACCTGTGGGGCGTCACCCAGGCGATCGGCGACGCCGGCGACTCGTTCATCTGGGTGTACGGCGGGGCGCTGGTCGTGTTCGTGACCGTCGTGACCACGCTGGCCTGGACGCTGCTGCCCTCGATGCGGGTCCTGGTCGGCGTCGTGACCGGCGCGATCGCCTTGTTCTTCAACGGGTCCGGCTTCTTCTTCCCGTTCTACTTCCTCGTCGCCGGCTTCGGGGTGCTGGGCGAGGACCAGGAGGGCAACCCGTTCCACGACGACGGCTACGCGGTGCTCCTCTACACCGCGCTGCTGATCCTGTTCTGGGCCGTGTGCGCGATGGCGAGCGGGCACGTCGGCTTCCGCATCCTGATCGTGGCGGCCGCCGCGACCATGGTGCCGCTCGCGCTGTCGCTGGTGGCACCCGGCCACCCGAGCTGGTGGCAGCTCGGCCTCGGCCTGCTCGGCGGCCTGGCCCTGCTGGTCGCGGCACTGCGAGCACCCGACGCTGCCGACCTTCCCACGGGCGCGGGCTCGTGAGCGATCCGACGTACGGGGTCCCGGAGCCCGTCGCCGTTCCCGTCGCGTCGGGTCCCGAGCCCGAGAAGCCGGACTCCTACATCCCGCTCTGGGCGATCGTGACCGCGATCGCGGTGATGCTCGCCGGTGCCGGGGTGGCGGCGTACGTCGTGCTCGGCGGCGTGCTCGAGACCAAGGAGAAGCACCACGGCATCAGCTTCCCGGCGAGCTGGGACCCGCGGGTGGCGCCGTACGTGAAGGTCGTGGAGAAGCAGCGCGGGCTGCGGTTCATGCACCCGGTGACGGTGCGCTTCCTGCCCGACAAGGCGTTCGAGAAGACCGTCACCGCCGACGAGAAGGACCTGGACAAGAACGACCGCAAGGAGATCGAGCAGCAGACCGGGCTGATGCGCGCGGTCGGGCTGCTGGCCGGCGACGTCGACCTGTTCGCGGCGATGAACGACGCGACCGGCGCGGGCACGCTGGCCTACTACTCCTTCGAGAAGAAGGACATCGTCATCCGCGGGACCGCGCTGACCCTGGCCGTGCACGCGACCCTGGTGCACGAGCTCACGCACGCGCTGCAGGACCAGTACTTCGACATCTCCACCAAGCAGGTGGCCGACGCGAAGAAGGCCGACGAGCGCGACGGCGCCGGCGGCACCGCGGCCTCGGTCTTCGATGCCATCGTCGAGGGTGACGCCGAGCGGGTCGCGAACAAGTACCGGCAGTCGTTGCCGCGCGCCCAGCGGCAGGCGCTGGCCAAGGCCGAGGACCGCGACACCCAGGACGCCGACAAGGCCTACACGAAGATCCCCCGGGTCGTGCTCACGCTGATGTCCTCGCCGTACACGCTCGGCCAGGCGATGGTGAACACGATCGCCGAGGACGGCGGCAACGCCGCGGTCGACGCGCTGTTCCGGGACCCGCCGACGCACGAGGCCGCGCTGCTGGACCCGCTCGAGGTGATCGAGGGCCGCACCGGCGCGAAGAAGGTGCCGGCACCCGCGCTCGCGGACGGGGAGAAGAAGATCGCCGCGGACGAGTTCGGAGCGCTCACCTGGTTCTTCGTGCTCGGCCAGCGGATGCCGCTGAAGGACGCACTGGCCGCCGCCGACGGCTGGAACGGCGACCAGTACGTCGCCTTCGACCGCCAGGACACCACCTGTGCACGGATCGACGTGGCCACCGACTCCTCGGCCGATGCCACCCGGTTCCTCGGTGCGGTCCGGCGCTGGATCGCCGAGGTCCCGGGCACGCCCGCCTCGGTGAAGAAGCGTGGCGCGCTGGTCCGGTTCGAGTCGTGCGACCCGGGCAAGAAGGCCAACACCGGCAAGGACGACTCGACCGACGCCCTGACGCTGGTCACCGTGCGCGGCCAGCTCGGCGCCGAGTTCGTCAAGCAGGGTGCCCCGGTGAAGGTGGCCCGCTGCCTCTCGGAGCGGTCGGTCCAGGAGTTCCCGATCTCGACGCTGACGGCGAGCAAGATCAGCGACGCCGACACCGCGAGGCTGCGGGGGCTGGCGCGGGAGTGCGCGGGTCAGTAGCTGCCGCCAACTGCCACAAAGTGACATGGATCACTTTTTGTTACGGACCGGTATCTGATGTTTGAGTTCTGTTAACTCAGTAATGTCAGATCTGCGCGCTTTGCTACGAATCTCGGGCCCAGCCCCACACTAACCGGCGCGCAGAGCACAGAGGCGAGTCGTAGACCGTGACACCGATGCTGCCGTCCGACGCGGACAAGAAGTTGACCGAGTACCTCATGCTCAGTGACGCCCTCAAGCGCCTGCCCGGCACCGAGTTCGAGAGGCACGGCCACCCTGCCGTCGTTCTCGACCGCGCCACCCGGACCTCGGTCCGCGTCTGGGGCTGGTGGAGCGAGAGCGGGCTGCCGTGCCTGCTGTGGGCCGGGGCTCTCGGGTGGAGCATCACCGTCGTCGGGCCGGACGAGCTCGACAGCGAGGGCTACGAGCGGCCGTTCTGGTCGCACCGCATCAAGCTCCTCGACCTCGCCCTGGCCAACTCGATCGGCCCGTGCCGGAACCTCGAGGAGCTGGAGCTCCGGGTCGCCTCGGATCCGACCTTCGGCCTCGACCCGGACTGGGTCGGCCTGCGTCAGTCGCTGCTGTGGGGCATCGTCCAGCTGCGGGTCGCCCGGGCTCACCGCGGTCAGCTGCTCGGCGCATCGGTGCGCCCGCTGACCACCGCCGGGATGCACGGCGAGACCGACGAGGAGCTCGCCCGGTACGGGCTCCTGCCGACCGCGCCCAAGCCGCGCACGACCCTGACCCCGATGGGCCGGCCGCGTCGTGCCGCCAAGGTCGTGCGAGAACGACAGCCGGCACTGAGCCCCGCGACGTCCGTGGATCAGTAGCCCGCCCCTCGCGCCGGTCCCCCGGCGCCCCCGAACCGGCCGTGGCGGCACGCCTCCTCCCCCCTGGGGCGGTGCCGCCGCGGCCACCTGGCTCAGTAGTACCAGGGGAAGCGCGGCACGCTCAGCTGGTGTTGGTGGTCGGTGACGGGTATGTGCTGCTGACCTGCGCAAACGTGATTATGGGCGTTGGTGGTCAACGGGCCCTGATGACTCTCCTGCCACGTTTTTGCCACGCATCGAGGGGTCACGCTCCGGCCCGCTCCCGCCAGTAGCCCGGCAGGCGCTTGTCGTGCGCGAGGGCGAGGACGACGAGCTCGGCCGGCTGAACGAGGTAGACGAGTCTGTAGGGGAAGCCAGCCACGCGACGCGACCTCACCACGGGAATGCTGTCCCAACCGGGCCAGATCGCTCCCAACTCCGGCCATTCGAGGACGGTGTCGATGACTTCGTCGACAGCACCTTCGAACCGGTCACCGAGCCCGGCGCCGCGGTCTTCGTACCAAGCCACGCCAGCACGAAGCTCGGCGAGTGCCTCGGGGTGGTAGCGAACGTTCAGCGTCACCGCTGCTGCCTCGCGGCGCGATCCGCCGCGAGCCGAGCCTTGACCTCGTCATGGGGGATGGTCTGCACACGACCACTGGTGATGTCATCGACCCGAGACTTGATCTCTGCCGTCCACGCCTCGTGGACCTCGGCGGAGTCGGCCGGATCGTCAAGGCTGGCCAGCAGTGCCTTGGCCACCTGCGCGCGCTGATCCACCGGGAGCGTCAGCGCCAATTGCGTGATCTCGTCCATTCCGGCGGTCATGGGTTGAGTCTACGCCGGACGAGCGACAGGCTGCCGGGATCGAGCGACTACCGCCTCACCCTCTGCGGATCGTTGCAGTGCCGGTCCGCCCCAGCGCTTCAAGATGCGCCCGCAGGGCACCCACGTAATGCCTGAACTCGTCGCTTTCGAGGTAGGAGGCGTAGGCGCCGAGATATTGCCGGAGCTCGGGGTCATCGGTCTCGCCGAGCGCGTGACGGGCGTAGCCGATGACGACTTCGATGTCTTCGTGCCAGGCGGCGACGCTTCGCGACGTCCACCGCTCCAACCCGTCGAACCTGTAGCAGGCGAACACCTCCTCCGAGTCCGCGCTCATGATCGCACCTAGTTCAGTCGCGTCGCGCGGCTGACGGAAGACGAACTCGCGGTGGATGTGGTCGTAGGCGACGTTCTCGGGTGCGCTGAGTCGCCCCGTAGCGCAGGTATCGCTGCTCACGGTCCACACGACTCCGGGGATGGTGAGGACAGCCCGCTCATCCCAGTCCGTAGGCGGTCGGTCGATCTTCTCCAGAAGCCAACCGCGCGCGGAGGGATGCGGATTTCGCAACTTGGCTCCGAGCGCGACGGCGCGAACCGTCGCCGAATCGGGGAAGTACTGCGCCGTCACCACAACATCATGTCTGCTCCGACTCGTCGGCGCGCTCTTGCGCGGACCGCTTGCTCCACTTGACCTCGAACTCCGCGCGCACGGCCTCAGCGGGGATTGCCCGTGACGGGTCGGCCTTCAGAGCGTCGTACGCAGCGACAACTTCGGTGCGCAACCACTCCTCTGCGTTGCCGGACCGCGAGCGAAGGTAGAAGGCCCGATTGAACTCCCATCCCTTCGCGGCATCGGTGCTGCTCGTCCGTCATCTCCGAATCGCTCGGCATTTCGTTGACGCTGACGCCGAGCGCTTCCGCCTTGATGTACTGGTGCCAGCCGAGCGGGGTTCGTCGCCCCAGCCGCTCCTCGCAGCGCCCCCGCATCAGCTGGGTGATCGACTCCCCGTGCCCCCACTCGAATCCTTCTATCCAGGCCACTGCGAGTCCGAACCGAATCTGTCCCGTCCACATGCCGATGCGCGGCAGGACGGTCAGGCAGACCCAGTCCCAGGTCTTCTTCTCGGGCATCCACGCCGCGCGCGTCCGCCTCGCTGGAAGTCACGGGCTCATGCTCCCTGAACTCGGCAGGAGCCGCGGTCCCGAATCGCCCGGCCGCGACAGCTCACTCGCGATTCCTGCCACGCATCTGCCACGCACGAGGCTCTTAGGCCTCTGACCCGCGCAAACGCGCCGGATCAGTAGTACCAGGGGTACGGCGACCAGTCCGGGTCGCGCTTCTCCAGGAACTGGTCCCTGCCCTCCTGGGCCTCGTCGGTCATGTAGGCGAGACGCGTCGTCTCGCCGGCGAAGAGCTGCTGGCCGACCAGGCCGTCGTCGATCAGGTTGAACGAGTACTTCAGCATCCGCTGGGCCGTCGGGCTCTTGCCGTTGATGAGCCGGCCCCACTCCAGGGCGGTCTTCTCGAGCTCGGCGTGCGGGACGGCCTTGTTGACGGTGCCCATCCGGACGCCGTCCTCGGCGGAGTACTCCTGGGCCAGGAAGAAGATCTCGCGGGCGAACTTCTGGCCGACCTGGCGGGCCAGGTACGCCGAGCCGAAGCCGCCGTCGAAGGAGCCCACGTCGGCGTCGGTCTGCTTGAACCGCCCGTGCTCGGCGCTGGCCAAGGTCAGGTCGCTGACCACGTGCAGGCTGTGCCCGCCGCCAGCCGCCCAGCCGTTGACCAGGCAGATCACGATCTTCGGCATGAACCGAATCAGCCGCTGGCACTCCAGGATGTGCAGCCGGGCCAGCTTGGCGGCGTCGATCGGATTCGGGGGCTCGCCCTCGTCGACATGGCCGTCGGTCTCGTACTGGTAGCCCGCCTTGCCGCGGATCCGCTGGTCGCCGCCGGTGCAGAAGGCGTGCTTGCCGTTCTTCGTGCTCGGGCCGTTGCCGGTCAGCAGGACGCAGCCGACGTCGGCCGACGTACGGGCGTGTTCCAGCACTCGGAGCAGCTCGTCGACGGTGTGCGGCCGGAAGGCGTTGAGCACGTCGGGCCGGTCGAAGGCGATGCGGACGGTGCCGTGTGCCTTGGCCCGGTGGTAGGTGAGGTCGGTCAGATCCTCGAAGCCCGGGACGTCGTCCCACTCGGCCGGGTCGAAGATGTCGCTGACGCCGTCGATCGCGCTCATGCCGCGCAATCTATCGGCGTCGCCGGAAAGACCTTGACCTTGCCCCGTGGGTCAAGGTTTACGGTCTCTCCATGCACATCAAGGACCTGGCCGAGCGCGGCGGCGTGACCGTCAAGGCCATCCGCTACTACGAGGCCCGCGGGTTGCTGGCCCCGGAGCGGGCGACCAACGGCTACCGCACGTACGACGAGGACGACCTCGGCGTGGTCCGGGAGATCCGGGCGCTGCTCTCGCTGGGACTGACCGCCGAGCAGACCCGGCCGTTCGTGGAGTGCCTGCGCGCCGGCAACGACCGGGCCGATGTGTGCCCGGCCTCGCTGTCGGCGTACCGGAGCCGGATCACCGAGATCGACGACCGGATCGCGGAGCTGACCTCGCTCCGCACCGAGCTGGCGCGGCTGCTCGCCGACGCCGAGAGCTACCGAGAAGGAGCCTGACCATGACCGTGAACGCGATCACCGACGCCGAGTTCGAGACCGAGGTGCTCTCCGCCGAGCAGCCGGTGCTCGTCGAGTTCTGGGCCGAGTGGTGCGGCCCCTGCCACCAGCTCGCCCCGATCGTGGAGCGGGTCGCCGAGGAGCGGGCCGACGGCCTGCGGGTGGTGAAGATCAACTCCGACGAGAACCCGCTCACCTCGGCGAAATACCGGGTGCTCGGTCTGCCGACCCTGATCCTGTTCGAGGGCGGCGAGCCGAAGGCGCAGATCGTCGGCGCCCGCCCGAAGTCGGCGCTCGACCGGGATCTCGACAAGGCGCTGGCCTGACCACGAGGCCTGACTCGGCGGGCCACAAGGCCGGACTCGGCGGGCCAGAAGGCCGGATTCGGCGGGAATGCGGGGGCCGGGCACGGGCATTGGAGAGGACATGACTCTTCAAGGCGAGTACGTGCCGAGCACGGCCCAGTGGGTTCGGGACCAGGTCGAGGCGTTTGAGGCCTCCGACGGCGCCGAGGCGAACACCCTGCGCGGGTCGAAGGACCCGATCGTGGTCATCACCTCGGTCGGCGCGAAGTCGGGGCACCTGCGCAAGAACCCGGTGATGCGGGTCGAGCGCGACGGCCAGTACGTCGCGATCGCGTCCAAGGGCGGCGCCCCCGACCAGCCCGAGTGGTACTACAACTTCCTCGCGCACCCGGAGGTCGAGCTCCAGGACGGCCCCGAGAAGAAGACGTACGACGTACGCCTGCTCTCCGGCGACGAGCGCGCCGACTGGTGGGAGCACGCGGTGAGGACCTGGGACACCTACGCGTCGTACCAGACCAAGACCGACCGGGAGATCCCGGTCTTCCTGCTCACTCCGCAGAGCTGAGTGCCGCGCGCAGGCGGTCGGTGAGGCCGCTGGCGCGCTGCACCTCGCGGGCGACCGCGGCGGTGATGGCGGTCTCGGTGCCGACGATCCGGACCTTCTCCTGCGCCCGGGTCACCGCGGTGTAGAACAGCTCGCGGGTCAGCAGCGGCGAGTCGTCCGGCGGCAGCACCACGCTGACCGTGGTCGCCTGCGACCCCTGGGCCTTGTGCACGGTCATCGCGTGCAGCGTCTCCACCTCGGGCAGCCGGGTGGTGGCCAGCACCCGCTCCCCCTGCGGACCGTCGAGGAAGACCCGCAGCCGGCCGTCCTCGGTGCGCACCGTCACCCCGGTGTCGCCGTTGTTGAGCCCGAGACCGATGTCGTTCGCGGTGACGAGCACCGGCCGGCCGGCGTACCAGGGCTGGTAGTGGGCCACCCCGGTCCGGTCGGCGGCGAGCTGCTCGACCAGCCGGTTCCAGCCGGTGACGCCGTACGGGCCGCGCCGGTGCGCGCACAGCAGCCGGTGGGCGTCGAGCACCCGGGTCGCCTTGGCGGCGTCGCCGTGCTCGGCGGCCTCCCGCAGCGCGACCGCCACGTCGGTGACCGACCCGCGGAACCTGTCCATCGCCTCCTCGTCGGCCGGGTCGACCAGCTCGACCTCCGCGTCCGGGCCGCCCTCGCGCAGCAGCCGGACGACCGTCGCGGCATCGCCGGCGCGCAGGGCCTCGGCCAGCTCGCCGATCCGGGCGCCGAAGCGGTGGGTGGTCCGCAGCGCGGCGACCGGGGAGTCCTCCAGCGCGGCGAACCCGTCGACCAGGTCGGCCAGCACCGCGCCCGCCTCGACCGAGGCCAGCTGGTCCTTGTCGCCGACGAGCACCAGCCGGGTGCCCGGGCGCAGCGACTCCAGCAGCCGGGCCATCATCGTCAACGACACCATCGAGGTCTCGTCGACCACGATCACGTCGTGCGGCAGCCGGTTGGCGCGGTCGTGCTTGAACCGGATGCTGCTGCCGGGCCGCCAGCCGAGCAGCCGGTGCAGCGTCGAGGCGCGCAGCCCCTCCAGCCGGGCCCGGTCGCCCGGGTCGCGCAGCCGCTCGACCGCCTCGCCGACCGCCTGCTGCAACCGGGCGGCGGCCTTGCCGGTCGGGGCGCACAGCGCGATCCGGGGCGGCGTTCCGTGCGCCTGCTCGTGCTGCTCGGCGAGCAGGACCAGCAGGCCGGCCACCGCGGTGGTCTTGCCGGTGCCGGGCCCGCCGGTGAGCACGGTCAGCCAGCGGCCGGCGGCGGCCCGGACCGCGGCGCGCTGCTCGTCGTACCCGGCGTCGGGGAACACCCGGTCCAGCCCGGCGGCGAGCAGGCTCGCATCGACCTCGGGTGGCTCGCGGCGCACCAGCGCGACGACGTCGTCGCAGACCTGGCGCTCCTCGCGCCAGTACCGGTCCAGGTAGACCGTGCTGCCCTCGAGCCGGAGCACCTGCTCGCGCACCAGCACGCTGCCGGCGACCGCGTCGACCCACGACGCGGGCTCGGGCCAGTCCAGGGACTCGGTCTCCTCGGTGTCCCGGGCGGCGTCGGCCACCGCGGCGAGGTCGACGCAGATGGCGCCGTTGCGGGTGGCCCGGACGGCGAGCGCGACGGCGAGCAGCACCCGCTCGTCGGTCTCCTCCAGGATGGCGCCGAGCCGGGTCGCGGCATGCACGTCCGCGGCGGCGTCGAGGACGCCGGCGGCGTTGAACGCGGCCAGCAGGCCGGTGGCGTGCAGCGCGAGCCGGCGGTCGTGGCGGTCCTCGTACGTCGTCACGGCAGCACCCCGTCCAGCAGGTCGGAGAGCTCGGTGACCATCGCGGCCGGTGGCTTCCAGGCGAACACCCCGCAGGGCTGCCCGTCGACGACCGGCGTCTGCGGACCGCACATCCCGCGCAGGTAGAGGTAGAGGATGCCGCCCAGGTGCTGCTCCGGGTCGTAGCCCGGCAGCCGCCAGCGCAGGTAGCGGTGCAGCACCACCGAGTAGAGCAGCGCCTGCAGCGGGTAGTGCGAGTGCAGCATCCCGGCCGTCATCGCACGCGGGGTGTAGTCGAGCGCCGTCAGCGGCTTGCCGACCTCGCCGAGCCGGTTGGTCTTGTAGTCCGCGATCAGGAACCGGTGCCCGGCGGCCGCGTCCGGCACCCGCAGCACCACGTCGATCGAGCCGCTCAGGTAGCCGCGCAGCACCTGCTCGCCGAGGGCCGGCGACTCCAGCCGGTCGGCGTACGCGCGCATCGGGTCCTCGACCGGCAGGTGCTGGCGCAGCACCCCGGCCACCGCGGCGAGCGCGACGTCGAGCGGCGCCGGCCGGTCGCCCCCGGTCAGCGGGAACTCGAAGTCGAGCTCGCAGAGCCGATCGCCCTTGCTCAGCCCGGCGAGGGTGAGCCCGTTGGCGAGCGGGCCCAGCGAGGTGTGGTGCAGCGGCAGCAGCGAAGCGGCGATCGTCTCGGTGTCCACCCCGACCGACCACCAGCGCTGCTGCTCGGCGACCTGGGCGCGCAGCTCGGCGAGCAGGTCGTCGGCCTGCGGGTCGGCGTGCTCGAGGACGCCGTGCACCAGCGAGCCGAACTCTGCGCCGGCGGGCAGTCCGTCCATCGGGCTGGGCAGGTCGGCCAGCGCGTCGGTGCCGGGCACGCCGCCGCGGAGCACGCCGGGCTCGAGCTCGTCGCGCTCGTCGGTGGTGCCCTCGACCTCGGGCTCGCTCTCGGTGGGCGGGCCGCCCTGCTCCTCCTCGGCGCGGATCAGTCCCGAGTACGACGTACGACGCCACGCCGTGTCCAGGCCCCGGTCGAAGACCCGGCTGCGCAACCCGGTCGCCTGGGCCTCCGGGGGGACCCGGGCCGCGCGGCGCAGCGTGGACGGCTCGGCGACCAGGGCGCCCTGCTGCTCCCACGCCTCCAGCGCGGCCCGGACGTCGGCGGCCGGCCCGCCCGGTGTGATCGTGTCCGGGACCAGCGCCTCCCCGGCCCGGCGGCCGAGCAGGAGCCGGCTGAGCCCGGCGGTGGCGGAGTCCTTGGTCGGGGCCAGCCAGGCGACCACCTGGGACTGCGCCCGGGTCAGCGCGACGTAGGTGAGCCGGAGCTCCTCGGCCGCGGCCTCGGCGACCGCGCGCTTGTTGAGGTCGCCGCCGACGTCGAGCAGCCGGCGCTCGCCGTCGTGGAAGAGCTGGGTGGTCAGCTCGGGCGGGACCCAGCGGTTGAACGCGGTCGGCAGGTACACGACCGGGTACTGCAGGCCCTTGCTGGCATGGATGGTGGTGAACTGCACCGCGGCCGCGTCGGTGTCGAGCCGCCGGGTGCGGGCGTCGACCCGGGCCACCGAGCGCCGTTCCGCGCGCAGCCAGGCCACCAGCGCGGGCAGGCCGAGCCGCTCCCGGCGACCCACCTCGTGCAGCAGCTGGGCCAGGTGGTTGAGGTCGGTGAGCCTTCGCTCGCCGTCGGCCTGGGCGAGCACCCGCGCGGTCAGGCCGTCGGCGACCAGGGCCTCGTGCACGGCGGCGACGCCGCGGGCCCGGATCAGGTCGAGCCAGCCGCGGACCCGCTCGGCCAGGTCGTCGGTGAGCTCGTCGCCGCCGGCGTCCAGCTCTGCGGCGGTCAGCCCGACGAACGGGGTCAGCGCGACCGCCCGCACCCGCAGCGGCCGGTGCGGCTGCTCGAGCGCCTCCAGCAGCGTCAGCCAGTCGTCGCCGCCCTCGCTGGTGAGCACGCTGCTGCCACCGCTGACCACCGACGCGATGCCCTTGGCGTGCAGCGCCTGCCGGAACAGTCCGACCTGGCTCAGGCTCTGCATCAGCACCGCCACGTCGCCGGCCCGGAGGGGACGCCCGTCGAACGTCGCCCCGGACGACAGCAGCAGCGCGACGTCGTCGGCCAGGTCCTTCGCGATGTGCTCGCGGGCCTTGCCGATCGGCACCTGGTCGCCGTCGTCCCCGCCGAGGTCGGTCGCGGCGACGGTCCGGACGCGCACCGGCGCCGGGCTCGGCGCACCCACCAGCCGCGTCCCGGGCCGGGCCGCCTCGACCGGGCGGACCAGGATCTCCTCGCCGAGGGTCGCGCCGCCGAGCAGGTGCCCGAGGGCGTCGACCAGCGGGCCGTCGCTGCGCCAGTTCTTCGCGAGCGTCGACCGGGTGCCGTGCTGGGCCGCGGCCAGGTAGGTGACCACGTCGCCGCCGCGGAAGGCGTAGATCGCCTGCTTCGGGTCGCCGATGAGCACCATCGTCGCGTGGTCGCGGAAGGCCAGGTCGAGCACCTGCCACTGCACCGGGTCGGTGTCCTGGAACTCGTCGACCAGCACGAACTTCCAGCGCCGGCGCATCTGGTCCCGGGCCGCGGAGCCTTCCTTGTCCAGGGCCGCGGCGAGACGGCTGAGCAGGTCGTCGTAGGAGAGCAGGCCGAGGCGGCGCTTGCGCCGGTCCAGCTCACGTCGTACGTCGTGCGCGATCTCCACCCGCTCCGCCGTCCGCGATCCCTCGGGCGCGGCCGGCGCCAGCTCGGCCTGCGGGTCGTCGACCACCCGGCGGGCGAGGTCCAGCACCTCGGCGCGGGTCAGCGGCGGCGATTCCTGCCCGCCGAACCGAGCCAGGTAGAGGTCGTCGACCACCTCCACCACCAGCTCGTCCAGGTCGTCGACCAGGGTGGCGCGCGCGTCGGTGTCCCCCGCGACGCCGAGCGAGCGGAGCACGAGCTGGCAGAACTGGTGGGTGGTCGCGATGGTGGCCGCGTCGAAGGAGGCGAGCGCGTCGCGGACCCGGCGCCGGCGGGCGTCGCGGTCGGCGGAAAGCAGCAGCGCCAGCAGCGCGTCGCCCCGGTCGTCGCCGCTGGCCAGGGCCCGTTCGGCGTCGACCAGCTGGGCATGCACGCGCTCGCGCAGCTCCTGGCTGGCCGCCCGGCCGAAGGTGATGACGAGCAGCTCCTCGAGGGTGGCGATGCCCTCGGCGACGTACCGGGTGACCAGCGCGCCCACGGCGTAGGTCTTGCCGGTGCCGGCGCTGGCCTCCAGCACCGTCGTGCTGCAGGGCTCGGGAAGCGGCCCGAGCAGGTCGAAAGGAGTCAAGGCATGCCTCCCCAGTCTCTGCCGTCGCGAGCGTCGTCAGGCGTGGTGCATGGCAAGGCGGAGGAGGGAGGCGGGACGGAGTCCCGGCGACCGACGACAACGCGGCCAGGTGCCGCGGATGGCGGCGCGCAGCAGGCAACGGACTGGGGAGTCATGCCTTAACGCTGCCTCGCCAGGATCGGCACCCAGAGGCGGGAGGCGAGCGCGCCGAGACGGTGCTTCTCGTTCTCGAACTCCTCGCCCGGACGCGGCGGGTCGAGCAGCACCTCGAGGGGCGCGTGCTGTCCCCAGACCCGGATCTGCGCGGCCTCGGCGCTCTCGGGTCCGTACTGCGTCAGCGCCCAGGCCTGCCGTGCCTTGAACAGCGCCTGCTGCGGGTACTTGCGGTGCTGCGCCCAGGCGTAGCCGGTCTTGAGCGGCAACGGCAGCGGCGCGGACAGGCCCGCGTCGTACAGCGCGACCAGGTCGGCCAGCAGGGCGGGCGCCTCGGGCACCGCGGCGAACGTCGCGCGGGCGTGGCCGCGGCGGTACCGGCCGATCGCGCCCGCGGACCAGTGCCGGCCGGGCTGCGCGGCGCACAGGGCGAGCAGCGGCACCCAGGCGTCGAGGATGTGCTTGGGCCCGAGCGAGGAGAAGCTGACCCGGACCAGCCGGTCGCCGTACAGGTCGGTGACGGTGCCGCGCAGCCGTCGCCCGGCACCCAGGTCGAGGTCCACGTCGACCGCGCGCATCGGCATCCCGGCCCGGAAGGACTCGGCCGCCTCGGCCAGCGGCTGGGCCTGGTCGGCGAGCGTGCGCGCGACCTTCCACCCGAGCCGGCCCGGGGGCAGCACCCCGCGACGCCACTCGGTGGCGAGCGCGTCCTCGCGGGTGCGGCCGGCGAGCAGGTCGCCGAGGATCCGGTCGCCGATCTGCCAGCGCTCGAGCCCGTCGAGGTCGACCGGGATGCCGTCGGAGGTCTCCTCGCCCTCGTCGAGCTGGCTGACCTGGAGCCGCTGGCGGAGGAACTCCTTGACCGGGTCCTTGAGGAAGCGGACCAGCTCGGCCAGGTCCACGTCCCCGGTCCGCGCCGGCAGGATCTCGGCACCGATCGGGGTCGGCTCGGGCCGGTCGGCGACGGCGACGCGCGCACCGGCCAGGGCCGCGGCGTCGAAGGAGAACGGCGTGCCCGGGGCGAACGCCAGGGACTCCTGCGGGTCGAAGTTGCGGGCACCGGTCGCCTGCAGCGGGTGCTGCCGGAGCACGTGCTCGCGGGCGCCGGGCGCGGTGGCCTCGAGGGTGTCGAGCAGCTCGTCGAGCGGCACCGAGGGCGGCCGCGGCCGGCCGGTGGTCTCGTTGGCGCCGGTGTAGGTGACCACGAGGTGGTCGCGCGCGGCCAGGATCGCGTCGAGCATGAGCTGGCGGTCCTCGCTGCGCACGTCGCGCTCGCCGGTCAGCGGGCGCCGGCCGAGCACGTCGTCGCCGTCGACCGCGCCGGCCCGCGGGAACACCCCGTCGTCGAGGCCCAGCAGGCAGACCACCCGGTGCGGCACCGAGCGCATCGGCACCAGCGTCGCGACGGTGAGCGTGCCGGTGCGGAAGTTCGCCCGGGTCGGCCGGCCGGCGAGCCGCTCCCCGATCAGCGCCCGGACGTCGGCCAGCCGCAGGTCCGCCTCGCCCCCGGCCCCGGCCCGGATCGCGGCCAGCTCGCGGTTGACCTGCCCGACCTGCCACTCCTCGCCCCAGCCGACCGCGGTGAGCTGGTCCACGACGTCGCCGAGCGCGGAGACCCAGTGCTCCAGCGGGTGCGCGCCGCGCAGCCTGTCCGCGAGCGCGGCCAGCCGGTCGACCAGCTCGGCCAGCCTGCCGGCCAGGTCGATGCTGGTGGACCCGACGTCGTCGAGCGGCAGCGTGGTCGCGAAGTAGCGGCGGGCGTCGTCGGAGACCGCGACCCCGGCGAGGATCCGGTCGAGCCCGAACCGCCACGAGTTCTGCACGTACGCCGCGAGCCCGTACTCCTCGCGGTGCTCGGCGTCGAAGGCCCAGCGGATCCCGGCCTCGGCGATCCACGAGTCGATGGTCTCCAGGTCCGACTCGGAGAACCCGAAGCGCCGCCGGACCGGCTCGGCGGCGACCAGGTCGCGCACGCGGCTCGCCTCGGCGCGCCCGCCGGCCAGCTCGAGCACCTGGCCGAGCACACCGAGCAGCGGGTTGGTCTGGGTCAGCGACCGGTCGGCGAGCCGGACCTCCAGCTGGTGGCCGGGGTGGCGGTCGGAGTCACCGCCGACCCCCATCCCGACGGTCCCCATGCCGAACGCTGCCTGGATCAGCGGCGCGAACGCCTCGATGTCCGGGCACATCACCACGATGTCGCGCGGCTCCAGGTCGCGGTGCCGCTCGAGCAGGCCGAGGATCGTCTCGCGCAGCACCTCGACCTGGCGGGCCGGGCCATGGCAGGCGTGCACCTGGACGCTGTCGTCGCTCTCCCCGACCACGCGCCCCACGGGTGACGGCGCCCGGTTGGCGACCAGGTCGGACTGCAGCCAGCCCAGGAGGTCGTCGCGACGCGGCGCGGTGCCGGGCACCAGGTCGCCGTCCGCGTCGAGCTCGCCGAGCCCGCGCTGCAGCTCGCGCAGGTCGCGGCCGAGCGAGGCCAGCAGCGGGTGCTCGACCCGCTCGTGGGAGTCGTCGTCCGCCCGGGGCACCGTGCCCTGCTGCCCGGCCAGCGCGTCCCACAGCGCCGGCGAGGGATGCGGCAGCCACAGGTGCACGTCCCGGTGCCGGCCCAGCGTGCGCAGCAGCGCCACCTCGGTGCGCGGGATCCGGGTGTGCCCGAACAGGGAGAGCCGCTGCGGCAGCGCCACCCGGCCCGGGTCCTCGCCCAGCAGCGCCAGCACTGACGCCAGCCGCTCACCGGGCGTGGGCTCGCCAACCTCGGCGACCAGTCGGCGCCAGAGCTCGGCCTGCCAGGTCAGGTCCTCGTCGAGGACGCCGCCGGCACCGTCGGCATCCGTGCCCCGCTGCCAGTCGGCCAGCATCTCGGGACGCTGGGCGGCGTAGGAGGAGAACAGCCCGGCCAGCCGGCGGGCGACCGCGTAGCGCCGGCCGCGGCGCAGCTCGGCCTCCTCGCCCTCGAACCCGTGGCCGAGATGCGCGCTCAGAGCCGGGCACCAGTCCTCGCCGAGGGCGGCGTCGATGACCCGGAGCAGCGGCCAGGCCAGCGCGTCCGGCGCCCACGGGTCCTCGCTCCTGTCGTGCGGCCGGTCGTCGAGGAGCGAGGCGACCAGGCTGGCCGGCGTACGGAACTCGACCCCGGCGCAGACCCCGTCGCCGCGCCCCGGGCTGGTGCCGAGGTGGTGGGAGAGCCGCTGGGAGAGCCAGCGCTCGACACCCTTGGCCGGCACCACCACGACGTCGGTCTCGAACGGGTCCGGCAGCGGCGTGGCCAGCAGACCCGCGAGCGCATCGGCGAGCACGTCGGTGCCGTCGGCGCGGTGCAGGTACAGGGTCACGCCGGAAGGCTAGCGGCGACCACCCTCACGCGTTTCGTCGGAGCGAGGCGGCCATGGCCACCAGGTGCGCGAGGCGAGCGATCTCGGAGTCGAGGAACTCCGGGCCGCCCCGGCGGCCGACCACGACGAGCTCGTCGGCGCTCAGCGGGGAGGCAGCCACGACCAGGTCGGACCAGGCCTCGGGCACGTCGACCCGCTGCGCCTTCTCCAGGCTGCTCGGCCAGCCGATCCCGGCGGGCACGTCGGTGGGTGCGGCGGTGGTGCCGTACTCGACCACGCCGCCGTCCTCCTTGCGGCGCAGGTGCACGCCCCAGTCGACACGGAACACCTGCGGCACCGCGTCGACCAGCCGGGCCACCGCGGCGGTCGGGTCCTGGGTCATCGCCTCGACGGCCTCGAGGTCGAGGAACAGGTTGCCGCCGGCGGCATAGCGGGAGATCCAGAGCACCCGCACACCGTCGAGCGCGGTGCAGGCCGAGACGATGCTGTCCGGCATCACGCCGGGGTCGGGGGTGAGGAAGACGTCGTCGATCGCGACCTCCTCGGCCGCGTCCTTCGCGACGATCTCGATCGCCTCGATGTTCGCCCCCGCGTCACCGATCGCGCTGGCCAGGCGACCCAGCGAACCGGGGACGTCGGGCAGCTCGACGCGCAGCAGGTAGGACATGCGTTCGACCCTAACGGGTGCGGGTTACCCCCGCGTTTCCCAGCGTCTCAGCGAACGATCCTGAGGTTGAAGTCAGCCGTCCCGAGGGTGCTCATCAGTCGCACCCACAACGGCAGCCACATCTCGAGGCCGCGGGCCTCCGCTGGCGATTGCGGGCACGACGCCGCAGGCTCCGCGCTCGCCGAAGGTCACCAGGGTCAGCTCCGAGTCCGCCCACTCGTCGCGCCGGCGGGCCTCCTCGACGTCCCCGGGTGCTGCCGACCACCACGTCGTGCCCGATCCGCCGGAACCCGCCTGCCAGCGCACGTCCGGCCGAGCCGGTACCGATCACCGCGATCCTCAGGGAGCGAGCATGCCAGGGTGGGCGCCATGACCTCGGTGCTGTGGTTCCGCCGGGACCTGCGCATCTCCGACCACCCGGCGCTGGCGGCCGCGGCGGCCGAGGGCGAGGTGGTCGGGCTGTTCGTGGTCGACCCGCGCCTGTGGGCCTCCTCGGCCCGCCGTGCCTGGGTGGCCGCGAACGTCCGGGCCCTGGCCGAGGCCACCGGCGGCGCGCTCGTCCTCCGGTACGGCGACCCCGCGACCGTGGTCCCCGAGGTGGCCCGGTCGGCCGGCGCGAGCACGGTGCACGTGACCGGCGAGACCACGCCGTACGGGCGGTCCCGCGACGCCCGGGTGGCCGAGCGCGTGCGCCTGCTGGAGACCGGCACGCCGTACGTCGTCGAGCCCGGGCTGGTGCGCACCCGGCAGGGCGGGCCCTACCAGGTGTTCACGCCGTTCGCCCGGGCCTGGCGGTCGGAGGCCACCCAGGCTCCGTTCCCGGCGCCCGAAGTCACCTGGCGGCGGATGCGCAACGACGCCCGCGCCACGGCTGCCCTCGACGAGGCGATCCGGCACGCGCCCGCGGGGATGCCGGAGCCGGGCGAGGCAGCCGCGCTGGCCCGGTGGCGCGCGTTCCGGCCCTCGCTGTCGTCGTACGCCGAGACCCGGGACCTGCCCGCCGACGACGCGACCTCACGGCTCTCGCCGTACCTGAAGGTGGGCGCGATCCACCCGCGCACGCTGCTGGCCTCCACCACCGAGGGCGCGGAGAAGTTCGTCACCGAGCTCGCCTGGCGCGAGTTCTACGCCGACGTGCTCTGGCACCACCCGGAGAGCGCGTGGTCCGACCTGCGTCCCCTCCACCTCCCGTACGACGACCCCGGCGATGCCGTGGACGCCTGGCGCGAGGGCCGCACCGGCTTCCCGCTCGTCGACGCCGGGATGCGCCAGCTGGCCGCCGAGGGCTGGATGCACAACCGCGTCCGGATGATCGCGGCGAGCTTCCTCACCAAGGACCTGCACGCCTGGTGGCCCGTCGGCGCACGGCACTTCCTGGAGCTGCTCGTCGACGGCGACCTGGCGTCGAACAACCACGGCTGGCAGTGGGTGGCCGGCACCGGCACGGACGCGGCGCCGTACTTCCGGATCTTCAACCCGGTCACCCAGGGCAAGCGGTTCGACCCGGACGGCGACTACGTGCGCCGCTGGGTGCCCGAGCTGGCGCACCTGCCAGGCCGGGCCGCGCACGAGCCGTGGAAGCACGAGCGCGGGTACGACGGGGGCTACCCGCGCCCCGTCGTCGACCACGACGAGGAGCGCGGGATCGCCCTCGACCGGTTCAGCCGCCGAAGAAGCCCAGGGCCGGCGCCGCCTGGCCGGCGATGATCGTGAACGCGCCGCCGACGGCGATGGACCCGCCGCTGGTCCGGCTGAGCGCGTTCACGGCGCCGTTCGGGGCCGCGTTGAAGGAGAGCGCCGCGTCGCTGCCCGCGTCCAGCGCGGCCAGGTTGCTCCGGCCGACCCCGCCCGCGTTGGCGAACTGGCCGCCGACGAAGACCTGGCTGCCGACGAGGAACAGCGCGTTCACGGTGCCGTCGGTGCCCGGGTTCCAGCCGGCCGCCGCACCCGAGGCCGGGTCGACCAGAGCAACGTGCGCCCGGCCGTCCGGCCCGACCGCGGTGAACGCACCGCCCAGGTAGACCCCCGCGCTGTTCACCGCGACGCTGTTCACGGCGCCGTTCGGAGCCGGGTTGAACCCGGTGGCGTTGCCGGAGCCGTCGATCCCCGCCGCGTTCGCCCGGGCCGCACCGCCCGCGGTGCCGAAGGAGCCGCCCACGTAGACCGTGCCCGCGTCGACCGCGAGGGCCTTCACGGTGCCGTCGGTGCCCGGGTTCCAGCCGGTGGCGGTGCCGCTGCCGTCGAGGGCCGCCAGGCTGGCCCGCGACGCCCCGCCGGCGGTGCTGAACGCCCCGCCCGCGTAGACGTTCGACGCGTCGGTCGCCAGCGCGGAGACGGTCCCGTTGGCACCGGGATTCCAGCCGGTCGCGGTGCCGCTGGCGCCGTCGATCGCGGCCAGGTTGGCCCGGGCCGCACCACCGGCGTTGGCGAACGAGCCACCGGCGTAGACGGTGCCACCGCGGAACGCGAGCGCGTTGACGGTGCCGTCGGTGCCCGGGTTCCAGCCGGTCACGCCGGTGTTCGGGTCGAGCTCGGCCAGGTTGTTGCGGGTCTTGCCGCCCAGCACCAGGAAGTCGCCGCCCACGGTGACGGTGCCCAGCGTCGCGTCCCGCGAGACGGTGCGGACCGTCCGGCCGGCGTTCGGGTCCCAGCTCGCGTCCACGGCCGGCAGCGTCGAGCCGTTCGAGCTGGCCAGGTTGATCTTGGCGAGCCGGTGCCGCACCAGCGTGGTCGGCGAGCCGGCCGGGCCGGTGTTGATCGCGGTGAAGGCGCCGCCGACGATCAGCGTGCTCGAGGACGCGCTGCCTGCCCAGGCCAGGCTGGTCACCGGGCCGTTGGGCGCGGGGACCCAGGTGGTCATCGGGCCGGAGTTGTTGTTGCCACCGGACCCGGCGCTGGTGCCCAGGACCGTGGAGCCGAACTCACCGAGGTTCTTGATGTTCTGGCCCGCGATCGTGGTGAAGTCGCCGCCGAGGTAGATCGGCACGTTGTTCAGGCCGTTGATCGCCCCGAGCGCGATCGCGTTCACGGTCTGGTTGCCGCCGCCGACGTTCGGGTTCCAGCCGTTGACGCCCGCGTTGCCGTTGTCGCTCATCATCAGCACGTTGTTGCGGGTGGTCGCGTTGGACGGCGTGCCCGATGCGTTCGCCCGGTACTGGGTGTCGAACCGGCCGCCCGCGAGGACGACACCGGTGGACAGCCAGGCCAGCGTGTTGACCGAGGCGTTCGCGTTGCCGCACGCGGTGGTCGCCGGGGTGCCGATGCAGACCGCCGCGAGCCAGCCGTTGCGCGCCGCCGAGCTGAGCTGGGTCCCGGTCCAGGTGAGCTGGACGCCGGCCAGGTTGCCGGCGTTGGTGCCACCGGCCTGGTTGAACTGCCCGCCGGTGTAGACGACGTTGTTGTTGGAGTTGTTGGTGGCCAGGGCCTTCACGGCGCCGTTGGGGTCACCGCCGCTGAGGAAGACCGGGCTGCCCGGGGCCGCCGGGTCGAGGAACATCAGGTTCTGCCGGCCGCCGAGGCTGAAGTCACCGCCGACCACGAGCACCTTGGAGATGCCGCCGGTCATCCGGGCCAGCGAGCGAACGGTGCCGGTCAGCCCGCCGAAGCAGTAGGTCTGGTCGACCGAGCCGTCGCTGAGCAGGTGCGCCAGGCCCGGGCAGCCGATGCCCTTCACCTGGGTGAACGAGCCGCCCATGAAGTAGCCGCCGGAGCCGTCCGGGACGGTCGCCATCACCCCGCCGTTGGCCGCGCCGGCGGTGGCCGAGGCGAGCGAGACCGTCGAGCCGGTGCCGCTGTCCGGGACCAGGCCCGAGCCGCCGGTCGGCGCGCCCACGGTGTCGAACGAGCCGCCGACGTACGTGGTGGTGCTGGCGCCGGCGACGGTCGCGTTGACGGTGCCGTCGGGGATCTGGGTCACCGGCTTGGCCGACAGGTCGTTGAACAGGACCACGCCGGTGGTGCCGCTGTACGCCGTGGTGTCGCCGTTGAGACCGTGCCCGGTGACCGCGACGCGCAGGGTGCCGCCGTCGTCGGCCGGGTGCTGGACGCCGTACGTCGCACCGGTGGCGCCGCCGATGTCGGTGCAGCCGTTGCCGCCCGCGTCGCAGCGCTGCCACTGGTAGGTGAAGGGCGCGTTGGTGTCGACCCAGGTGCCGGGCGTGGCGGCCAGGTTGTCGCCGGTCGCGACCGCGACGCCGACCGCGTTGGCCGGGCCGTTCTTGATGCCGGGCGGGGTCGTGTTCACCGGGTCACCCGGCACGTAGCCGGTGTTGCTGTAGACGACCGCGCTGGAGCCACCGTGGTTGGTGGCGACGATGCCGACCCGGATCCAGCGGTACTTGTCCGCGCTCTGCAGCACGTACGTCGAGCCGGTCGCGCCCGCGATGTCGGCGCAGATCAGGCCGGCCGAGTCCAGGCAGCGCTGCCACTGGTAGGCGAAGCTGGACGCACCCGGGTTCCAGGTGCCGTTGGTCGTCGTGGTCGCCACGCCGACCTTGCGGTTGCTGCCGAGCACCGGCGGCACCGTGTTCGCCGGCGGCGGCGGCAGCACGACGACGTCGGTCGGGGCCGAGGTCGCGGTCGCGGAGCCGTCCAGGTTGGTGCCGGTGACGGTCACCGTGAACCGGTGCCCGAAGTCGGTCGGCTCGTTCGGGTAGCTGCCGTAGTCGAGCACGTAGGTCGACCCGGTGGCGCCGGTGATCGGCTGGCAGCTCCCCCCGCTGCTGTCGCACTTGTTCCACTGCCGCGTGAAGGACGGCGCGTTCGGCGCCGGCGGCGTCCAGGCACCGTTGTTCGCCGTCAGCGTCGAGTCGACGGTGGCCGAGCCGGAGATAGACGGTGCCGTGGTGTTGGCCGGCGGCAGGAAGCAGATGACCGGCTGCAGGTTGGCCGAGAGCGGGGTCACGTACGACGCCGCGGTCCCGGCCGGGCAGGTGATCGTACCGGTCTTGGTGTCCGGGGTGGGCGCGGTCAGGATGTTGGCCTGGTGGTACGTCGCCACCCGGTTGCTCGCCTTGAAGCCGGTGGGCAGCGTCAGCGACGGGATGCCGGTCAGCGCGAGCAGCGAGCCCGAGCCGGCGCAGCCGTCGACCTCGTCACCGCCGGTGTCGATCGCCAGCCGGCCCGAGGACACCGCGGACCCGCCCTTGATCGCGCCGAGGTGGAAGGAGTCGGTGTCGCTGAGCCGGACCTGCGCGTTGGTCGACCCGATCCCGGCACAGTCGGCCGTCGGCGAGCCGCTGAGGGTGATGTCGTCGTCGACCGAGGTCGGCGCGGAGGAGCTGAACCCGATCGTGTACTTGTCACTCGCGTTCGTCGAGCACGTCGCGTCGGTCAGCGAGAAGCAGCTGCGTGCCGCGGTCGGGGCCGCGAAGACTCGCGCGGGCGTGCTGCCGGCCGCGGCCCGGTCGGCGCCGACGACGGTGCCCAGCCCGATGCTGCCCAGGCCGAACCTGTAGCCGAAGGAGTCCGAGGCCTGCGCGCCGGTGTAGTTGACGTTCACGCCGAGCGAGGCCAGCGGCGAGTCCACGTGCGTGGCGGTCGGCACGTTCTCGAAGCGGTACTTGATCGCCAGGCCCGAGCAGGCGCCGATGCAGACCTTCTGCGTGACGATCGGCTTGGGGGCCGGGGTCAGCAGCGTCGGGAACGTCGGCAGCCCGCCGGTCAGCAGGTTCAGGTCCTGCAGGATCACCGGCGGGATGGTCAGGTTGGTGCCGCGGTGGACGGCGTAGTTGTTGTCCACGTTGAGCTTGGCGCTGGAGCCGTCCAGCGTGGCCGAGGTGGTGTAGACGATCGGCACCGTCGACTCGGTGGTGTCGTAGCCGAAGTTGATGACGTTGAGCAGGCCGCCGGTGATGTCGACCGGGAGCACCGGCTTGGCCAGCGGCATCTTGGTCAGCGTCTGGGTGAACTTGAGCCCGGTGATGCTCGTCCCGGATCCGGTGAACGCGAAGCTGGTGGTGCCGCACAGGTCGAAGAGGCCGTCGTGGTCGACGTCGATCGGCGTCGGCACGTTCATCAGCGCCTTGGTGGTGGTCACGATCGGCGTCGACGAGCCCGGCGGGGTGTACGACGAGGTCCAGTTGTACTTGAGCAGGGTGAGCAGTGCCCCGGCGATCGGGCCGACGTTCGGGATGTTGTTCACCGAGGCGAGGGTGTCGTCGTACAGGTTGGCGTAGGTGTCGCGCAGCAGCTGGTTGGTGGCCGCGTCGGTCTGCTGGATGACCGGCAGCGCGCTGATGTAGGTGCGGGTGGTGTCCAGGCCGATGCCGGGCAGGAAGCTGGACGGGATCGCGGTCAGCGAGCAGACCGGCGTGACGATGTTCTGGACGACCTGCAGCCCGGTGGTCAGCGCCAGCGGGAGCAGGCCGGCGACCTCGCCGAGCGCCTGGCCCTGGAGGTCGGTGAGGATGCCGGTGAGCTCGGCGGTCGCGGTGGCCGGGTCGAGCGCGGCGGCAGCAGCAGTGGTCGCCTGGGCGCGCGAGGTGAGGTTCGCGATCGCGGTCGCGGTCGCCTCGGTCGCGTGCGCCTGGACGACGGGCGCGGCGACGGCGGCACCGGTCTGCAGCCCCTGGAGGAGCTGGGTCAGCGTGGTGGTGGTCTGGGTCAGGCCGCCGGAGATGTTGGTCAGGCCGAGCAGCCCGTCGACCGACGCGTTCAGCCCGCTCAGGTCGAGGCTCGCGTTCGGGACATCGTCCCCGGGCCCGGTCAGGCTGCCGCCGATGGTGATCGGCGTGGTCGGGTTGCCGCCGCTCGGGATCGGCAGCGTGATGCCGAGCAGAGCCGAGGCCGGGCCGGCGAAGGTCACCGCCGCGGCGACGACCCCGGTCAGCACCAGGGTCCGCAGGCTCCGCCGGTGTCCGCGCTTCCGCGTGCGCAAGTGCTCGCCCATCAGATGACCCCCACGTCGTCACCCGAGAGCCGTCGCTCGACGGCGACGCGGATCCTTCTCCGGTCGCGAACCGGCTGGCAACGGAATCCGTTAAATCCTTTTGGGACGTCTCGGGGGGGCTCGACCCGCTTTGCCCGGAGCGTGCGCCGCGCCCCCCGCGCAACTCCAGCACCACGACCGTTCAGGGGCGGAGTTATGCACCGCCAGGAGGTGGTCTAATCCGGCAGGGCGGACTTCCCGATGAGACGGAACGTCTCGTGCACCTCGTAGCGCGGGCGCCGCCGCGGACCCTCGCCGAGGTGCGAGGCGACCAGCGCGACCTCGTCCAGCGCGTACGCCGGACCGCGGTAGGCGTCGAGCACCCGCAGCCACCGGGTCGCTTCGATCGGGTGCCTCATCCGGGCCAGCGTGAGGTGGGCCTTGAACTTCTCCCCGGGCACCTCGATCCCGGCCTTGCTCGCGGCGGCGCGGCAGCCCGTGGCCAGCCGGGACAGCTCGACCGGGTCGTCCACCTCGACGCCCGCCCAGAGCACCTTCGCCCGGCCCGGGTGCGGGAACGCGCCGCCGCCGGCGATGGTCGCGGTCATCGGGTGCCGCTTCCGGGCGGCCCGTTCGAGCCGGGCCACCAGGTCGTCGTAGGCGCGGTCAGGGACGTCCGCCAGGAAGGCCAGCGTCAGGTGCCACTGGTCGGGCAGCGTCCAGCGGAGACTCTCGGCCTCACGACGTACGGACAGGAACTCCTCGAGGTCCTCGACGACCTCCGGCGGCGGGATCGCCGCGACGAACATGCGCATCGCCGTCGAGGCTAGTGTCCCGCCATGACTCCTGACGAGCAGCTTTCCGCGGCCATCGCGGACAAGGCCGAGGCCGTCGTACGGCGGCGCCGGGTCGCGCAGGCCGAGGAGCGGCTGCGCGATGCCGAGGTCACCCTGCACGAGCGGCAGGTCGCGCTGTCCGAGGAGGAGCAGGAGGTCGCCCGGCTGGAGAAGCTCTCCTGGACCCGGATCGCGTCGTCACTGCGCGGTCGGCACGCCTCCGACCTGGAGCGGGAGACCGCCGAGCGGGAGGCGGCTCGGTACGCGTTCCGGGAGGCCGAGGTCCGCCGCGACCAGGCCGCCGCCGAGCTCGCCGCCGCCACGGCCCGCCTCGAGGAGCTGCCCGACACCGACGCCGCCTACACCGCGGCGCTGGCCGCCAAGGAGGAGTGGCTCGCCGCCCAGGACCCGGCCGCACGGGACCGGCTGAACGAGATCGCGCAGCGGCGCGGGGTGCTGGAGGTCGAGTTCCGCGAGTCCCGCGAGGCCGACGACGCGGGCGTGACTGCCTCGAAGCTCCTGGCCGCGGCGGCCGAACGGCTCTCCAGCGCGGAGAGCTGGTCGACCTGGGACACCTTCGGCGGCGGCGGGCTGCTCACCGACATGGTCAAGCACAGCCGGATGGACGAGGCGCGCACCCAGCTCGGGGAGGTGGACCGGGCGCTCAAGGCGTTCGGCCGCGAGCTGGCCGACGTCAAGGTCGAGGGGGTCGCCAGCCTCGAGCTGAGCGGCGCCCTGGAGGCGTTCGACGTCTGGTTCGACAACATCTTCAGCGACTGGATGGTGCGCAACCGCATCCAGGACGCCGCGCGGGCCGTCGAGGAGACGCAGGGCCAGGTCACCGCGATCGTGAAGACCCTGCGCACCCGGCGTCAGGGGATCAGCCAGGAGCTGACCGCCCTGACCACCGAGCGCGAAGCCCTCCTCAGAAACGGGTCCTAGAAGCCCAGGTCCCGGCCGATGAGCTCCTTCATGATCTCGTTCGAGCCGGCCCAGATCTTGGTGACCCGGGCGTCCCGCCAGGCGCGCGCGACCCGGTACTCGTTCATGTAGCCGTAGCCGCCGTAGAGCTGGACGCAGTGGTCGAGCACGTCGTTCTGCACCTGCGAGGTCCACCACTTCGCCTTGGCGGCGTCGATCGCGGTGAGCTGGCCCTTGCTGTGCGCGACCACGCACTGGTCGACGTAGTGCTGGGTGACCTCGATGCGGGTGACCAGGTCGGCGAGCAGGAACTTGTTGTGCTGGAAGGTCCCGATGGAGGCGCCGAAGGCCTTGCGGTCGTGGGCGTAGGCGATGGTCTCGGTGAGGATCTGCGCGGCGTGGGCGAGGTTGGTGATCGCCGAGCCGAGCCGCTCCTGCGGCAGGAACTGCATCATCGAGATGAAGCCGGTGTCGAGCTCGCCGATCCGGTCCGCGTCGCTGACCCGGACGTCCTCGAAGGCCAGCTCGGCGGTGTCGGACTCGTCCTGGCCGACCTTGTCGAGCACCCGGCCGACCGAGTAGCCCGCCTTGGTGGTGTCCACGCCGAAGAGCGAGATGCCCTTGGCCTTCTTCTCCGGCGAGGTGCGCGCCGCCACCACGACCAGGTCGGCGCTGCCGCCGTTGGTGATGAACGTCTTGGCGCCGTTGATCACCCAGTCGTCGCCGTCGCGGACCGCGGTGGTCTTGAGGTTGGCCAGGTCGGAGCCGCCGCCGGGCTCGGTCATGCCGATCGCGGTGAGCAGCTCGCCGGTGCAGAACTGCGGCAGCCAGCGCTGCTTCTGCTCCTCGTTGGTCAGGTGCACCAGGTACGGCGCCACGATGTCGGCGTGGATGCCGACGCAGCTCGGCAGGGTCATGTTGACCTTCGCCAGCTCCTCGGTGAGCACCGCGTTGAACCGGTAGTCGCCGGCCTCGGAGCCGCCGTACTCCTCGGGGATCTCGAGGCCGAGGAAGCCCTGCTTGCCCGCCGCGAGCCAGAACTCGCGGTTCAGGCCGTGACCGGCCTCGTACTCCTCGAGGTGCGGGACCACCTCGCGGTCGAGGAACTCCTTCACCGATGCGCGGAAGGCCTCGTGGTCGTCTTCGTAGATGGTGCGCTCCATGCGGCCCATCGTAGGACGCGTTGCTACCGGTGGGTAAGGAGAGTTGGGTCACGCGGCTAGCCTCGAACCGTGCGGCGGCTCTTCCTGGTTGCGGTGCTCTCGATCTGTACGGCGTGCGGCGCGGCCGCCCCCGTCGCGACGCCGCCCTCGCCCACCTCCTCCCCGACCCGGTCGCTGCCCGCCGTACCGACCCCGACGCCCTCCCCCACGCACCGCCCGCCGCCTCCCTCCCCCGGTACCGTCCCCCCGGCCTGGCTCGGCACCCACGTCCTCCCCACGACCGCGGCCGGCTTCGGTGTGCAGCGGCCCACCCCGCCGGCCCTGCGCAACCGCCGCTTCACCCTGCCCGACACCGTGCCGATGCTCCCCGGCGCGGGCTTCGCCTCCCGGATCGCCGACCCGGCCCCGGCCGACGTGATCGCGCGCTCCACCTGGGCACCCGGCTGCCCGGTGCAGGCGCGCGACCTGGCCTGGGTCCGGCTCACCTTCTGGGGCTTCGACGGGCGCCGGCACACCGGCGAGCTGCTGGTCCGCGGCGACGTCGCCGCGCCGTTGGTCACGGTCTTCCGCACCCTGTACCACGAGCGCTTCCCGCTCGAGCAGATGACCATCACCACGAAGGCCGAGCAGACCGCGAAGCCGACCGGGGACGGCAACGACACCAGCGCCTTCAACTGCCGCCCGGTCCGGGGCGCGACGACGTACAGCCAGCACGCCTACGGTCTCGCCGTCGACGTGAACCCGTTCCAGAACCCCTACACCAAGGGCGATCTGGTCCTCCCCGAGCTCGCCGGCGCCTACACCGACCGGGCCTGGAAGCGGCCCGGGATGATCCTGCCCGGCGGGACGGTGGTCCGCGCCTTCACCGCGATCGGCTGGGGCTGGGGCGGTTCCTGGCACTCGCTGAAGGACTTGCAGCACTTCAGCCGCTCCGGCGGCTGAAGCGACCAGCACAGCTCCGCGAACGGGACCTGACCCCTTGTTTCCTGGGCGCAGCAGGAGTTACGTGAACCCATGGCAGACAAGCACGGGCGAGAGGCGACCGAACACGACCTCGCGGCGACAAGGCCCGACCGGATCCGCAACGTGGTCCTGGTCGGGCCTTCTCAGTCTGGCAAGACCTCCCTGGTGGAGGCCCTCCTCGCGCACACCAAGGCGATCACCCGCGCCGGCAGCACCGCGGACGGCACCACGATCTGCGACACCGAGGACGCGGAGCGAAGTCACGGCCGCTCGATCTCGCTGGCGGTCGCGCCGCTCGTGCACCGGGACGTGAAGATCAACCTCGTCGACACCCCCGGCTACGCCGACTTCGTCGGTGACCTGCGCGCCGGCCTGCGCGCGGCCGACTGCGCGCTGTTCGTGGTCGCGGCGAACGAGGAGATCGACGACGGCACCCGGCAGCTGTGGCGCGAGTGCGCCCAGGTCGCGATGCCGCGCGCGGTCGTGGTCACCAAGCTCGACCATCCGCGCGCCGACGCCGACGGCGTGATGGCGCACGCCCGCGACGCCTTCGGCGAGAAGGTGCTCCCGGTCTACCTCGCCCACGACGGTGCGATGGTCGGCCTCATCACCGGCTCCACCGACGACCCCCGCCGCGGCGAGCTGATCGAGGCGGTGATCGAGGAGTCCGAGGACGAGGGCCTGATGGACCGCTACCTCGGCGGCGAGGAGATCGACTTCAAGGCGCTGGTCGACGACCTGGAGACCGCCGTCGCGCGGGCCAACTTCCACCCGGTGATCCCGGTCTGCGGCGCCACCGGGCTCGGGCTCGGTGAGCTGCTCGACCTGTGCGTGGACGCGTTCCCGTCCCCGCTCGAGCACACCCCGCCCGAGGTGTTCACGCCCGCGGGTGGCACCGCCGGGCCGATCTCCTGCGACGTCGACGGCCCACTGGTCGCCGAGGTCGTGAAGACCGCCGGGGACCCGTACGTCGGGCGCATCAGCCTGGTCCGGGTCTTCTCCGGCACCCTCGACCCGGACACCCCGGTGCACGTCTCCGGGCACTTCTCCTCGTTCTTCGGCGAGGACGCCGGCCATGCCGACCACGACGAGGACGAGCGGGTCGGTGCGCTCGGGCACCCGTTCGGGGCTGCCCAGCTGCTGGCCTCGCGCGTGGTGGCCGGCGACCTCGGCACCGTGGCCCGGCTCTCCCGCGCGGAGACCGGCGACACGCTGTCCTCGGTGGACAACCCGCTGGTGCTCAAGCCGTGGTCGATGCCGGACCCGCTCCTGCCGGTGGCGATCGAGGCGGCCACCCGCTCCGACGAGGACAAGCTCTCCCAGGCCCTGGGTCGGCTGGCCGCGGAGGACCCGAGCCTGCGCGTGGAGCACAACGCCGAGACCGGCCAGCTGGTGCTCTGGGTGATGGGCGAGGCGCACGCCGAGGTGGTGCTGGAGCGGCTGGCCGAGAAGCACGGCGTCGCGGTCGAGCAGCGCGAGCTGATCGTGCCGCTGCGGGAGTGCTTCGCCGGTCCGTCGAAGGGGCACGGCCGGCACGTGAAGCAGTCCGGCGGGCACGGGCAGTACGCGATCTGCGACATCGAGGTGGAGCCGCTTCCCGAAGGCAGCGGGTTCGAGTTCGTGGACAAGGTCGTCGGCGGCGCCGTGCCGCGCAACTACATCCCGAGCGTGGAGAAGGGCGTGCGCGCGCAGATGGAGCGGGGCGTGCGCAACGGGTTCCCGGTCATCGACCTGCGGGTCACCCTCACCGACGGCAAGTCGCACAGCGTGGACTCCTCGGACATGGCCTTCCAGAGCGCCGGCGCGCTGGCGCTGCGCGAGGCGGCCGAGGGGACGACGGTCTCGATGCTGGAGCCGTACGACGAGGTGGGGGTGCTCATCCCCGACGACCTGGTCGGCGCCGTGATGAGCGATCTCTCAGCGCGCCGGGCCCGGCTGCTCGGCAACGAGAACATCGGCGACGACCGCACCCTGGTGCGCGCCCACGTCCCGCAGCGGGAGCTGGTCCGCTACGCCGTGGACCTGCGCGCCGCCACCCGCGGGGCCGGCACCTTCACCCGCACCTTCGCCCACTACGAGCCCATGCCCGAGGACCAGGCCCGCCAGATCACCCCGCGTGTGCGCTGAGCGGGCGGTTTGTATCCGCCGTACCACGCTGAGCGGGCGGTTTGTACCCGCCGTACGACGCTGAGCGGGCTGTTCCGCAACCGCCGCAACTGCCCGGTCAGCGGAAATCGCGGCGTCCCAACTGCCCGGTCAGCGGAAATCGCGGCGCCCAAACTGCCCGGCCGGGGTCAGGCGAAGGGGTTGGGGAGGGCGCCGGGGAGCTTGGCGAGCAGCTGCTGGGCCTGGGCCAGGTGCTTGTGCTCGACGAGCACCTCGTACTTGGTGGCGACCACGGCGCTGACGCTGGCGAAGTCGCGCTGACCGCGGGTCGCCGCGAAGCCGGCCACGGCCCAGATGATCCCGAACATCGCCCCGAGGATCGCCGTGGTGACGATCCTGGCGAACTGGTTCTCGCTGTCGAAGAGCGCGAAGATCACGCCGACGAAGACACCGAGCCAGAGGCCCGAGAGCGCGCCGGCCATGGCGACCCGGCCGTAGGAGAGCCGGCCGGTGATCCGCTCGACCTGCTTGAGGTCGGTGCCGACGATCATGCAGTTCTCCACGGGGAAGTGCTCGTCGGAGAGAAAGTCGACGGTGCGCTGGGCGGCCGGGTAGTCGTCGTACGTGGCCAGGGACTGCGGGAATTCGAGCTTGAAGGCCCGGGACCAGGGCTGAGGAGCAGCAGGCATGTCCTCCACCCTGTCCCGGTCTCAGCCGCGGAGCAAGTTCTCGAAGTCGCCCATCGCCGCCAGGTCACGGTCGAACTGGTCGCCGCGGTCGGAGGCCTCCCGGCTCGCGACCAGGTCCGCCAGCTCCCCAGCCGCCCGGGCGATCCGGCGGTCCAGCTCGCTGCGCGAGCCGAAGTCCTCGGTCGCCGCGAAGACGCCGGTCGGGACCACGACCGCGTGCAGGTAGCTGAACAGCGGCCGCAGCGCGTGCTCGAGCACCAGGCTGTGCCGGGCGGTGCCGGCGGTGGCCGCGACCAGTACCGGCGTCCCGTCCAGCGCGCCCTGCTCGAGCACGTCGAAGAACGTCTTGAACAGCCCGCTGTACGACGCGCTGAACACCGGCGTCACCGCGATGACCGCGTCCGCCTCGGCGACCTTGCGCTGGGCCTCGGCCAGGTCGCCGGAGGCGAACCCGGTGAGCAGGTGGTCGGTGAGCGCGTGCGCCAGCGGGCGCAGCTCGACCACCTCGACCTCGGCGGGCACCTCGCGGACGCTGAGCGCCTCGCGGGTGGCGTCGCGCAGCAGGTCCGCGAGCAGCCGGGTCGACGACGGGTCGCTCAGGCCCGCGGTGATGACGACGATCCGTCGTACGTCGGTCATGACTCGGCTCCCTCCAGGACGGCCTTCCGGACGACCGGCTTCGGCTCGGTGCCGGTGTCGTGCTTGCGCAGCTCGGCGACGACCTCACCGAGCAGGTCCAGCTGGCCGAGCACCTTGTCCAGCGGCAGGCCGGCGTGGTCGACCAGGAAGAGCTGGCGCGAGTAGTTGCCGGCGTACTCACGGAAGGACAGCGTCCGCTCCACGACCTGCTCCGGCGAACCCACCGTCAGCGGGGTCTGCTCCATGAAGTCCTCCAGCGACGGGCCGTGGCCGTAGACCGGCGCCACGTCGAAGTAGGGACGGAACTCGCGTACCGCGTCCTGGCTGTTCCGGGCCATGTAGACCTGGCCACCCAGGCCGACGATGGCGTCCTCGGCCTTGCCGTGCCCGTAGTGCTCGAACCGGGCCCGGTACAGCGCGATCATCCGCGCGGTGTGCGAGGCCGGCCAGAAGATGTGGTTGGAGAAGAACCCGTCGCCGTAGTACGCCGCCTGCTCGGCGATCTCGGGGCTGCGGATCGAGCCGTGCCAGACGAACGGCGGGGTGCCGTCCAGCGGCCGCGGCGTCGAGGTGAACCCCTGCAGCGGCGTGCGGAACTTGCCCTGCCAGTCGACGTTCTCCTCGCGCCAGAGCTGGTGCAGCAGCGCGTAGTTCTCCACCGCCAGCGGCAGTCCCTCGCGGATGTCCTTGCCGAACCAGGGGTAGACCGGGCCGGTGTTGCCGCGGCCCAGCATCAGGTCCATCCGGCCGTCGGCCAGGTGCTGCAGGTACGCGTAGTCCTCGGCGATCCGGACCGGGTCGTTGGTGGTGATGAGCGTGGTCGAGGTGGAGAGCTTGATCCGCTCGGTCTGGGCGGCGATGTTCGCCAGCAGCACCGGCGGGTTGGCGGGCGCTCCGAAGGGCGGGTTGTGGTGCTCGCCGGTCGCGAACACGTCCAGGCCGATCTCCTCGGCCTTCTTCGCGATCGCCACGGTCGCCTTGATCCGGTCGTGCTCGGTCGGGGTGATGCCCGTGGTCGGGTCGGTGGTGACGTCGCCGACCGTGAAGATGCCGTACTCCATGCCTGCTGCCTTCTCTCCTGAGTTGTTGACGATTCAACCAGATGAGTGGCGAGAACATTCCACTGGTCCAGACACCGACGTAACCGGCGTCACATGGCCCTCGTTGAGCGAACATGTCTCACCGACGGCTGTTGGGCCTGCTCGCACTCCCCCTGATCGCCACGGCCTTCCCGGCCCTCGCCCTGAGCACCAGCGCCACCGCCGCTGACTCCGAGCCCACCATCCAGACGCTGCACTTCAAGGTCAACGTCGGGCCGAACGGCGGCAAGGTCTGCGACATCGTCGGCGACCTCTACCTGCCGCCGGAGGCCAGCCCGGAGAACCGGGTGCCGGCCATCCTCACCACCAACGGCTTCGGCGGCTCGAAGAACGACCAGGCCGGCATCGGCAAGGCGTTCAGCGCGCGCGGCTACGCGGTGCTCTCCTACTCCGGCCTCGGCTTCGGCGGCTCGGACTGCCAGATCACCCTCGACGACCCGGACTGGGACGGCGTGGCCGGCAAGCAGCTGGTCAGCTACCTCGGCGGCGCCGCCGGGATCGCCTTCACCGACGACGCGCACAAGAACCCGGTCGAGCCGCTGGACCTCATCAAGCTGGACGCGCCCGGCGACCCGCGCGTGGGCATGGTCGGGGGCTCGTACGGCGGGCAGATCCAGTTCGCGGTCGCGGGGGTCGACCCGCGGGTGGACACGATCGTCCCGATCATCACCTGGAACGACCTCACCTACTCGCTCGGGCCCAACAACACCGCCCAGATTCCTGGCCAGACGAGCGGGGTGAGCACCTCGGTCCCGGGCGCGACCAAGCTGACCTGGGGGCTCGGCTTCTCGGTGCTCGGCATGGTCAACGGCGTGATGAACGCGCAGACCGACCCGTTCCGGCTGATCCCGTGCCCGAACTTCGCCTTCTTCGTCTGCCCGGCCCTGGTCACCGCGGGCACCACCGGCTTCTTCGACAACGCCTCGATCGCACACCTGCGGCACGCCTCGGTGACCACCTACCTCAACCGGATCACCGTGCCGACGCTGCTCGTGCAGGGCGAGGCCGACACCCTGTTCAACCTCAACGAGGCGATCGCGACCTACCAGGCACTGCAGGCCCAGGGCACCGAGGTCAAGATGATCTGGCAGTCGTGGGGCCACTCCAACGCCACCCCGGCGCCCGGCGAGATCGACCTGGGCAACCCGGACCCGAGCGCGCAGTACGAGACCGGCCGCATCTCGGACTGGTTCGAGCACTACCTCAAGGACGCCGAGGTCGGCACCGGGCCGGAGTTCGCGTACTTCCGCGACTGGGTCGGGTACAGCGGCAACGCCGCGCCGGCGTACGCCACCTCCCCGTCGTACCCGGTGGGCAGCGCCCGCAAGTACTACCTGTCCGGCACCGGCCTGACCACCAGCCCGGTGGGACTGGCCAAGGGCAGCCAGGCGTTCCTGACCGCGCCGGCCGGGGTGCCGACCAACCTGTCCGAGCTGGACGCGATCTCCTACTTCTCCAAGCTGTCCGTGCCCGAGCTCGACCTCCCCGGCACCACCGCCGCCTGGAACACCGCGCCGCTGACCGAGAACGTGGACGTGGTCGGCCCGCCGGTGCTGACCCTCAAGGTCTCCGCGCCGACCGCCGCGGTCACCGGGCTGCTCGGCCACGCCGGCAAGCTGGTGGTCTTCGTCCGGATGCAGGACGTGGCGCCGGACGGCACCGCCTCGGACATCAAGATGCTGACCGCGCCGGTGCGCGTGCCCGACGTGACCAAGCCGTTCACCGTGACCATGCCCGGCTTCGTGCACCGGTTCGCCCCGGGGCACCGGATCCGGCTGGTGGTCGCGGCGTCGTCGCTGAACTACCGCGGTGGAGACGGCGCCAACCTGGTGACGATCACCACCGGCAGCACGAGCCAGGTGCTCGCACTGCCGGTGGTGGAGTAGCCGTCAGGCGGTCTCGCGGACGCCGTACCGCTCCCAGAGCCGGGGTAGCGGGCCGGGCGCCCACCAGTTCCAGCGGCCGAGGAGCTTCATCGTCGCGGGCACCAGCAGCGCGCGGACGATGGTCGCGTCGACGAGCAGGGCGACCAGCATCCCGACGCCGATCATCTTCATGAACACGATGCCGCTGGTGGAGAAGCCGCCGATCACGACCGCGAGCAGCAGCGCCGCCGAGGTGATGATCCGGCCGGTCTTCTGCACGCCGACGGCGACCGCCTCGGTGTTGTCGTGGGTCTTGTCCCACTGCTCGCGCACCCGGCTGAGCAGGAACACCTCGTAGTCCATCGACAGGCCGACCAGGATCGCCAGCATGAAGATCGGCTGGGTCGCGTCCAGGAACCCGGTCGAGGTGTAGCCGAGCAACCCCTGCAGGTGCCCGTCGGCGAAGATCCAGGTGATCACGCCGAAGGAGGCGCTGATCGAGAGCAGGTTCATCGCGATCGCCTTGATCGGCAGCACCAGCGAGCCGAAGGCGAGGAACAGCAGCACCATCATCACCACCGCGATGATCCCGAGCATCCACGGCAGGTGCGACTTGATCGAGGCGAGCAGGTCGACGGTGTCCGCGCTGAGCCCGCCGACGAGCACGTGGTCCCCGTTCGGGCCGGGCACCGCGCGCAGGTCCTCGACCACCCGGCGCGACGCCGAGGTCTGGCTGTTGCCGGACCAGGTGGCGCGCAGCAGCGTGGTCTCGCGCTTCGTGCTCACCGGTCGTACGTCGAGCACTCGATCGACCTGCGCTGCCTGCTCGACGTACGCCGCCACCTCGGCCTTGTCCGCGGTCTCGAGCACGATGTTCGCGGTCGACTTCTCCTGCCCGAACTGCTCGTTGAGCTTGGTCGCGGCGATGTGCGCGGGGTGGTCGTCGGGCAGCACCCGGTAGTCGACCGAGCCCCACTTCACCCCGGCGAACGGAGAGGCGATCGCGAGCAGCGCGCCGGTGACCACGACCATCACGACGACCGGGCGCCGCATCACCGCGTGCGCGAGCCGGGCCCAGGCGCCGTGGTCGTTGTCGACGGAGACCGCGCGACCGCGCCGCCAGGGCAGCCGGCCGGCGTCGATCCGGCGGCCGAGCAGCACCAGGATCGCGGGGAGCACGGTCAGCGCGGTGACCACGCCGACGATGACCGCGGTGATGCCACCGAAGCCGAGGCTGCGCAGGAACGCCTGCGGGAAGATCAGCAGCGCCGACATCGCGGCCGCCACGGTGAGGCCGGAGAACAGCACGGTCCGGCCGGCGGTGCGCAGGGTGATGCCCATCGCGGTGCGGACCGCGTCCGGGTCGTCCTCGGGCAGCTTGCCGAGCTCCTCGCGGAACCGGCTGATGACGAAGAGCGCGTAGTCGATCGCCAGGCCCATGCCGAGCAGGGTGATGACGTTGATGGAGAAGACCGAGACCTCGGTGAACGTGGTGAGCAGCCGGACCAGCGCCATCGCGCCGAGCACCGAGATCGCCCCGACGAGGACCGGCATCAGCGCGGCCACGACGCTGCCGAAGATCAGCAGGGAGAGGATCGCCACGATCGGCAGCGTGATCGACTCGGCGCGCGCCAGGTCCGAGCTGACGGTCTCGTTGACGCCGGTGTAGACGGCCCAGGGACCGGCCAGGTCGGTGCTCAGGTCACCGCTCTTCTTCAGAGCCGGCATGACCAGGTCGTTGCTGTCCGCCTGCTCGTTCTGGTCCTTGCCGGCGAGGCTGACCAGCACCTGCACGGCGTGCTTGTCGGTGCTGACCATGCCCGGGTCGTGGGTGTCCCACGGCGTCAGCACCGAGGTGGTGGTGCCCTTCGGGATGCCGGCGATGGTCTTCTCGACCTGGGCGCGGAAGGCCGGGTCGTCGGCGGTCATGGTCTTGCTGCGGTAGAGCGCGACCACGTCGACCCCGGTGTTGCCGAACACCTCCTGCTCGCGGAGGAGCTCCTGGGAGGAGTCGCTGCTCTTGTCGTCGAAGCCGCCCTGGCCCAGCGAGTCGAAGACGCCGATGCCGTAGGTCGCGGCGGCGATGGTGGCGATGATGCCGGTGACGAGAACGAACCTCGCCCTGGTCACGAGGAACTGGGTCCAGCGCTGCAACATGGGGATCTCCCTGAAGTCTTTACACCGTTAACGCTTTACGGTGTTAACTCTAAACGGTGTAAAGTGCCGGGTGTCAAGTTCGATTTCTTCACGCCGTACGCCGGAGGCCCGATGACCTCGCTCACCACCTCGCGCCAGCAGAACCGCCTCGACACCGAGGCGCGCATCGTGGCCGCCGCGCGCCGCCTGCTCGTCAGCGACGGCGAGGTGTCCCTGCGCGCGGTCGCGCGCGAGCTCGGCCTGACCGCACCGGCGCTGTACCGCTACGCGCCGAGCCACGAGAAGCTGGTGCAGCTGATCGCGGTGGAGATCGACAGCGACATCGCCGAGCGGATCACCGCGGCGGCCGAGACCCAGCCGGCCGACGACCCGGCCGCGCGCCTGATCGCGGCGACCGTCGAGTTCCGGCAGTGGGCGCTGGCCAACCGCAAGGAGTTCGCGCTCGTCTTCACCAACGTCGACGTGGAGTGCCTCGACCAGTACGAGGGCAAGACGTCGTGCGGGATGGTGTTCGCCGGCCTGCTCCTCGAGCTGTGGCAGAAGTACCAGTTCCCGGTCCCCTCGCTGGACGACCTGGACCCCTCGCTGGCCGAGATCCTGCGCGACCCGCAGGCGCCGGTCCCTCCGGACATACCGGACGAGCTGCGCGGGCTGATCTGGCTGCTGGAGCGGGCGTGGTCACGCCTCTACGGGACCGTGACGCTGGAGGTCTTCGAGCACATCGACCCGCGGATCGTGGAGCAGTCGCACCTGTTCCGCGGCATGATCGAGGACCAGGCCGCGCCGCTCGGGCTGACCGACGAGCTGCCGAGGCTGCGGACCCTGATCCGCGACCTGCTGGCGCGTTCCTGAGCCGCCTACCGCGACTGCCAGAGCCCCATCAGGTTGCCCTCGACGTCCTTGAAGTACGCCGCGTAGCCCATCTCGCCGACGTTCTGGCGGCCGACCAGCGTGGTGCCGCCGAGGGACTCGATCTTCTCCAGCGCCTCGTCGATGTCGTCGACGCCGATGGTGATGACCGGGCGGTCGGTCGGGGACTCCCGGTGCAGCATCCCGCCACCGATGTAGCCCGGCTCGGTCGGGAACCCCTCCTCGCCGACGGGCCCGGTCTGCACGATCGAGTAGTGCATGTCCGGGATCACGTTGATGGTCCACCCGAAGGCCTCGGCGTAGAACTTCCGAGCCCGGTCCCCGTCGTCGAAGGGGATCTCGAAGTGCACGACGCGTCCGCTCATGCTCGAAGCGTATCGGGGCCGGCGGAATCACAAGGGAACTGGTGAAACTGGCACTTCCGATCCGAAGCATCGCCAGTTCGGGCAGGAATCACATGTTCCCTTGGGAAACCGCAACTCAGCCAACCGCGGCGGCAGCAGCCCGCCCCGCTGTCCGGCCGGAGAAGATGCAGCCGCCCAAGAAGGTGCCCTCGAGGGCGTTGTAGCCGTGCACGCCGCCACCCCCGAAGCCGGCCACCTCGCCAGCGGCGTACACCCCGGGGAGCGGTTCGCCGGTGGCCTGGAGGACGCGGGCGTCGAGGTCGGTGTGCAGGCCGCCGAGGGTCTTGCGGGTCAGGATGTTGAGCCGTACGGCGATGAGCGGGCCGTTCTTCGGGTCCAGGAACCTGTGCGGGGAGGCGACCCGGATCAGCTTGTCGCCGCGGTAGGACCGGTGCTGGCGCAGGAAGGTGACCTGCGCGTCCTTGGAGAACGGGTTGTCGAGCTGGCGGTCGCGCTCGGTGACGGTCCGGCGGAGTGAGTCCGCATCGATCAGCGAGGAACCGGCGACGCGGTTCATCCCGGCGGCCAGTTCCTCGACGCTCGAGGCGACGACGAAGTCCTCGCCGTGCTGCTTGAACGCCTCGACCGGACCAGGGGCGCCCGGCCGCACCCGGGAGAGCAGCAGCTTGACGTCCTTCCCGGTCAGGTCCGGGTTCTGCTCCGAGCCCGAGAGCGCGAACTCCTTCTCGATCACCTTCTGGGTGAGCACGAACCAGGAGTAGTCGTAGCCGGTGCGCATGATCGCGCCGAGCGTGCCGAGGGTGTCGAAGCCGGGCAGGTACGGCGCCGGGAAGCGCTCCCCGGTCGCGCTCAGCCACAGCGAGGACGGGCCCGGCAGGATCCGGATGCCGTGGTTCTCCCAGATCGGGTCCCAGTTCCGCAGGCCCTCGGTGTAGTGCCACATCCGGTCCGGGTTGATGATCTCGCCGCCGGCGGCCTCGGTGATCGCCTGCATCCGTCCGTCCACGTGCGCGGGCACGCCGGCCACCATGAACCGCGGCGGTTCGCCGAGCCGGTCGACCGGCCACTGCCGGCGGACCTGCTCGTGGTTGCCGCCGATGCCGCCCGAGGTCACGATCACGGCCTGGGCGCCGTACGAGAAGTCGCCGACGACCTCGCGGTTCGACGCGCGACCCCGCTCCATGTCGTCGTCGGCCAAGAGCGCACCGCGGACGCCGGTGCAGACGCCGTCGGTCATGACCAGGTCGTCGACCCGGTGCCGGAAGCAGAGCTGCACCAGACCCTGGGCGACGGCCTCGCGGACCCGGCGCTCGAACGGCGCCACCACCCCCGGACCGGTGCCCCAGGTCAGGTGGAAGCGGGGCACCGAGTTGCCGTGCCCGCCGGCCAGCCCACCGCCGCGCTCGGCCCAGCCGACCACCGGGAAGATCCGCAGGCCCTGGTCGTGCAGCCACTGCCGCTTCTCGCCGGCCGCGAAGGCGACGTACGCCTCGGCCCACTTCCGCGGCCAGTCGTCGGTCTCGCGGTCGAACTGGGCGCTGCCCAGCCAGTCCTGCAGCGCCAGGTCGTAGGAGTCCTTGATGCCCATCCGGCGCTGCTCGGGGCTGTCCACCAGGAAGAGCCCGCCGAGCGACCAGAACGCCTGCCCGCCGAGGCTCTGCTCGGGTTCCTGGTCGAGCAGCAGCACCTTCTTGCCCGCGTCGGCGAGCTCGGCGGTCGCGACCAGGCCGGCCAGCCCAGCTCCCACCACGATGACGTCGGCATCCATGCGGTCGAGGGTGACACATCCGCAATGTGTCCTACAAGTGACAGATCGCTAGAGTGTCACCATGGTCACACCCGAGGACGCCCACGCCGCTGCCACCCGGGTGTACCTGGCCGGCGAGCGGCTGGACATGCGCGAGCTGGCCGGCGAGCTCGGCATCTCCCGCAACACCCTCTACCGCTGGACCGGCGGCCGCGACCGGCTGCTCCAGGACGTCATCTGGGCGCTCTCGGAACGCGCGATCACCGACATCTGGGCGGGCACCTCGCGACGCCGCGGCACCAGCCGGCTGCTGGAGGCGCTGCGCCGGTACGTCGAGACGATCACCGCCTCGGACGCCCTGCACGCCTTCCTGCGCAACGAGACCCACGCCGCGCTGCGGCTGCTCACCACCCGAGGCCCGTTCCAGGACCGCCTGGTCGCCGAGGTGCGCCGCCTGGTCGAGGCCGAGGTCGAGCGCGGCACCTACACCCCCCGCGGCGACGTCGGGCTGCTGGCGTACGCGGTGGTCCGGCTGATCGAGGGCTTCGTCTACAACGACACCATCGTCGAGCGCGAACCGGCCGTCGACGATGCCCTCCGGGTGATCCGGCTGCTGCTGGAGTAGGACCGGCGGAAGAAAGGTTCCCTCGAAACCGCGACTTGCTTGAAGTTGCCAACCCGGATCCACCAGCGTGGTTCGTCCGCACGGCCTCCGGGGAGGGAGAACGTCGAATGAAGATGGTGAGGATGACTCTCGTCATGCTCCTCGTGACAGGTTTGCTCGTCGCGGCAGGTGGTTCTGCGAATGCGGTCACCTACACGTGGGAGGGGATCGACTACGGGTCGCAGAACAACGCCTTGAATCCGGGCTTCCACCGAGGTGTTCACTGCAAGGGCATCGACGATCGAGCCGGCGACGGCTGCTACTACGGCGATGACGACGACTTCCGGGTCTTCGACAACGCCCCGGACGGTCGACGGGTCGGCGTCGAGTGGAAGACGGACTACGGCCGATGGGGTATGTGCGTCTCCAGGTTGGGCAACAGCCTCAAGGGAGAGCGCAAGTGCTATCGGGACTTCAAGGAGGGGCATCGCATCATCATGCGAGTCATGCTGTGCGACGCTGACGCATTCGCCTGCGGAAGGCCTGTCCGCGGTAGTGGTTGGTTCGGGGAAGACGGCGGTCCTGCCCCGACCGCCTGGTCCGGCTTCTCCACATGACCGACCGACGTACGGTGTCCTCGTGAACGCCTGGCAGAGCATCGTGAGCGTGGTCATCACCCTCGTGACCCTCGTCGGAACCGTGTGGATCGTCATCGCGCACCCGATCTCGCCGCGCCGACGTCCGAAGTAGCGGGGCACACGCGGTCCCGAACGCCCACCGGCTCGCGCCTAGGGTGGTGCCGTGACGACCCTGCGCGACCCGGCCCACCAGGTCTCCCCCAAGGCGCGGTTGCGCTGGACGATCAGCGCCGTGCTGGTCACCCTCGTCGGCGCGGCGGTCCTGACGGGGGTGCTGGTGGTCAGCGAGGCACCTCTGTGGTGGCTCTGGGCGCTCCTGTACGTCGGCGGCGCGGCGTCGTACGTGGTCACGATGCCGCGACTGCGCTACGCCACCCACCGCTGGGAGTCCACCCCGACCGCCGTCTACACCCAGACCGGCTGGATCGGCCGGACCCGGGAGATCGTGCCGATGTCGCGGGTGCAGACCGTCGAGCTCCACCAGGACGCGCTCGACCGGCTGCTCGGGCTGGCCTCGGTCAGCGTCAGCACCGCGGCGGAGGACGACCTGCACATCGCGTTGCTCGACCACGCCGTGGCGAGCGAGCTGACCGCCTCGCTGACGGCCGCCGCGGAGTCCGAGACCGGGGACGCGACGTGAGCGAGGCGGTTCCCGAGGTTCCCGAGGTCCCCTGGCGCCGGCTCGACCCGAAGATGCTGCTGGTGCATCCGGTCAGCGAGGTCGGCCGACTGGCGATCCCGCTGCTCCTGCTGGTGTTCCTCGGCAGCGGCGGCATCGACGGCTGGCACGTGGCCGTCGTGGCGATCCCGGTCGCGCTCGGCCTGTGGCGCTATGCGACCACGCAGTTCCGGATCACCCCCGAGCACCTCGAGCTGCGCGAGGGCATGATCGGGCGACACGTCACCCGGGCCCGGCTCGACAAGGTCCGCACCGTGGCCCTGGACGCCGGCCCGATCCACCGGGTGCTGTCGCTGTCGAAGGTGAAGATCGGCACCGGCGACGACAACCGGCTGGAGCTGAACGCGCTCGGGACCGCCGAGGCGCGCGCACTGCGGTCCTCGCTGCTGCACCGGGTCGAGGAGCCCACCCTAGGCCCCGGCCTCGCGGACGGGATCGTCGCTCCCCCGGTGCTGGAGAGCGATGAGGTGCTGCTCCGGTTCGACCCGCGCTGGCTGCTGCTGGCGCCGTTCACGGGGACCGGTCTGCTGATCGCGGCCGGTGCCGTCGGCGCCGGCTCGGGCCCGCTGCAGGAACCTGTCGGCAACCTCGGCCAGCGGCTCTCCGACCGTGCCGACGGCATCCCGATCGTCGCCCTCGTGGCCGGCGGCGGGTTCCTCCTCGGCATCGCGCTCGTGGTGCTCTCGGTGGCCGGGTACGCGCTGACCAACTGGGGCTTCCGGTTCTCCCGCGACCGGGCCGGGCGGTCCTGGCACATCACCAAGGGACTGCTCACCACCACCGAGACGAGCGTCGACACCTCCCGGGTACGCGGGCTGTCGCTGTGCCGCCCCGCCGGGCTGCGACTGGTCAACGGCGGCACCGCGCGGGCGCTGGTGACCGGGCTCAAGGAGGACGACGACAGCAAGAGCTCCGCGCAGATCGCCCCGGCGGCGCCGTACCGGCTGGTGCACGACGTCTGCCTGCGGATCGCGGGCGACGACCTCGCGGTGGACGGCGCGCTGGTCGAGCACGGGCCACGGGCGGCGCGCCGCCAGCTGCTCCGGCCGCTGCGCGGGGTGCTCTGGCTGGTGCTGGCCGTGGCCGTCGTCGCGCTGTCCTTCGACCTGCCCTGGTGGGTGGCGCTGCTGCCCGCCGTGCTGGTTCCACTGGCGGTGTGGGCCGGGCGGGACCGGTACCGCGCGCTCGGGCACCTGCTCACCGCGCACCACCTGGTCGCCGGGGAGCCGAAGGTCAGCCGGCACCGCAACCTGCTGCTGCGCCGCGGCATCATCGGCTGGCGGGTCGAGCAGTCGTTCTTCCAGCGCCGCGCCGGCCTGGTCACCCTGGTCGCAACCACGGCCGCCGGCGAGAAACGGTACGCCGTCGTCGACCTCGCCGAGGACCGCGCCACCGCGCTCGCCCAAGAGGCCGTGCCCGGCCTGGTGGCCCAGTTCCTGGCCTGAGCCTCAGATCAGCCGCTTGAGCAGGGGCAGCGGGGCGTGCTTCATGACGACCGACATCGGGGCCCAGGGCAGGGGCGGGACGCAGGCGTCGGCGACCTCGCGCTCGATGGCCTTCACCATGGCGCGCACGCCCTTCTCGGTCGAGGACATCAGCGGCGTCGACTGCGCGACCTGGTCGTTCATCTCCGAGCGGATGTAGCCGGGGTAGAGCACGGTCACCTTGATCGGCTTGCCGTACAGCTCGGTCCGCAGACCCTCGGCGAGGTGCGCCACACCGGCCTTCGTCGCGGCGTACGTGGTCAGCGTCTTCGGCATCCCGCGCATCGCCGACATCGAGGAGATCATCACGAAGTGGCCGGCGTTCTGGGCCCGGAAGATCTCCATCGCGGCCTCGGACTGCGCGAGTGCGGCCACGAAGTTCGTCATCGCGGTCTGCTTGTTCGCGTCGTACCGGCCGGTGCCCAGCGGCGCGCCCTTGCCCAGCCCGGCGTTGATGACGATCCGCTCGAGGGTGCCGAAGTCGGCCTGGAAGCCGCGGAAGACCTCGAAGACCTGGTCGTCGTCGGTCACGTCGAGCGCCCGGATCTCGACGCGGCGCGCGGGGTCGGCGGCGAGGATCTCGGCCTTGAGCTCCGCCAGCTTCTCCGTACGGCGGGCGCAGAGCGCGAGGTCGTACCCCTTGGCGGCGAACTGCCGGGCCATCTCGGCGCCGAGGCCGCTGCTCGCGCCGGTGATGAGGATCGTGCTCATGGCTACCCCTCAGCGGTAGGTGACGGCACCGGGGACGCCGTCGAGGTGGGACTGGTCGTTGTAGGTCAGCAGGTTCACCCCGCGGCTGCCCGTCACCAGCCGGGTCAGTGCCGCGTTGACGGACATCCGGTTGAGCCGGGTCCAGAGGTCGGCCCGTCCGACCGCGGCACCCTCGCCCTCGGCGAGCACCGTGGCGACCGCCCACCCGATCGGCCCGCCTGAGGTGAACACCGCGACGGTGCCCTGCTGCGCCACCTCGACGGTCCGCTCCAGGGCCGCGTTCACCCGGGCACCGAAGCCGGCGAACGTCTCGGCGTAGTCGCGGTCCTCGCCCGCGATCCAGGCCGCGGTGGCGACCTCGAACCAGCGCTGGAACTCGGCCTTGGTCGGCTCCTCGTTGCCGTGCGGCGCCGGGTGCACCGCCAGCACGGAGAGGAAGTCGAACTCGTCCCAGCCCGGGTCGACCTCGACCGGGACACCGTGCCAGCCGGCCGCGCCGGCGCAGGTCTCCGCGGTCTCGCGGTGCCGGCGCATGGTGCCGTGCACGATCAGGTCCGCGCCGAGGGACCGCGCCGCCAGCGACTTGCCGAGCAGACCGGCCTGCTCGAAGCCGGTCGGCGAGAGCGCGTCGTAGTCGTCGGCGCCGAAGGAGGCCTGGCCGTGCCGGACCAGGAGGATCTGACCCATCACAGGCTCCCGTCGATGACCCGCAGGCATCGCTGCTCGTAGTAGTGCACCGCCTGGCCGAACGCGGCGTAGACCTCGTTGGTGGTCTGGCCGTGGAACCAGCGGTAGTAGATCTGCTGGGCGATCACCGCGAACCGGAACAGCCCGTAGACCTCGTAGAACTTCCACTGCTCCGGGCTCACGTCGTAGCCCATCTGCGCGCAGTAGTAGGCCACGAGCTCCTCACGGGTGAACATCCCCGGTACGTTGCTCGGCTGACGGCGCACCAGCTGGAACATGTCGTCGTCGTCGGCCTGCACCCAGTACGACAGCGTGCTGCCCAGGTCCATCAGCGGGTCCCCGAGCGTGGCCATCTCCCAGTCGAGAACGCCGACGATCCTGCTGGGGTCACGCTTGTCCAGGACCACGTTGTCGAAGCGGTAGTCGTTGTGGATCACGCAGTTCGCGACGTCCGCGGGCATCCGCGCCGCCAGCCAGTCCATCACCGTCTCGAAGCCGGGTGCGTCCTCGGTGATCGCGTGGCGGTACCGGGTCGACCAGCCGGTGATCTGCCGCTCGACGTACCCGGTGCCCTTGCCCAGCGCGGCGACGTCGGGGCGGCCGGTGTCCACCCGGTGCAGCCTGATCAGGGTGTCCACGAACGTGCGGCACAGGGCGCGAGCACCGTCCTCGTCGAGGGCGAGCGACTCCGGCAGGTCCTTGCGCGGGATCAGCCCGTCGAGCCGCCGCATCACGTAGAAGTCCGAGCCGATCACGGACTCGTCGTCGCAGAACGCGACCATCTCGGGGACCAGGCCGAACGGCTCCGCGAGCGCGGACTGCACCCGGTACTCGCGGCCCATGTCGTGCGCCCCGGCGGCCTTCCGGCCGGCCGGCGGGCGGCGCAGGATCAGGTCCTGGGTCGCCGTACGGAGGGAGTAGGTGAGGTTCGACGCGCCGCCGCCGAACTGCTGGATCTCCACCTCGCCGTCCAGCTCGACGCCCTGCTTGCCGAGCCAGGCGCGCACGGCCTCGACGTCGAAGGCGTCCTCCTCGCGGACCGGTGCCGCGCCTTCGATGCTCATGCGTCCCCCATCGCGTTCAGCCGGGCCGCCTGCTTGCGCATCAGGGCGTCGTACGCCGGCCGGTCGGTGGTCTTCAGCCCGTACGCCGCCCGCGCGGCCTCGTCGGGCAGGATCAGCTCCTCGCCTCGGTCCAGCGCGGCCAGCACCTCGGCGGCGATCTCCTCGGGACCGAGCGGGGCGTTCGCGACCAGAGCGCCGATGACCGCGCCGACCGCGGCGTCCGAGCCCTGCAGGTGATCAACAAGCCCGGTGCGGAAGTACGACGGGCAGATCGCGTGCGCGGTGATCCCGTACGACGCCAGCTCGTGGCCGAGGGTCTCGGTGAGCGCGACCACGGCCGCCTTCACCGCGTTGTACGACGCCATCCCCGCCGGGTGCACGAGTCCGGCGAGCGAGGCCGTGTTCACGATCGTGCCGCTGCCCTGGGCCTTCATCATCGGCACGAAGACGCGCACGCCGCGGACCACGCCGAACAGGTTGATCTCGGTGATCCACTGCCACTCGTCGAGCCCGGCGACGTCGATGCGGCCGCCACCGGCGACACCGGCGTTGTTGAACAGCAGGTCCAGCCCACCCCAGCGCTCGTCGACCCGGGCCCGCGCGGCCGCCCAGTCCGCGTCGCTGCGCACGTCGAGCTGCAGGTGCTCCACGGCGTCGAGCGGAGACGGGTTGAGGTCGGCGCTGATCACCTCGTCGCCGCGATCCAGGTACGCACGGCACAGAGCGAGTCCCAGGCCCGACGACCCCCCGGTGACGAAGACCCGCATCACAGGTGCTTCCCGATCTCGAGCCGGGCGACCAGGCCGCGGTGGACCTCGTCCGGACCGTCGGCCAGGCGGAGCGCGCGAGCATTGGTCCACATCGCCGCGAGCGGGAAGTCGTCGGTCATCCCGCCGGCGCCGTGCAGCTGCATCGCCATGTCGATGACCTGCTGGGCCACGTTCGGCACGATGACCTTGATCTGGCTGACCTCGGACAGCGCCTGCAGCGGGCCGCCGGTGTCGAGCTTCCAGGCGGCGTTGAGCACCAGCAGGCGGGCCTGGTCGATGGCGATCCGCGCGTCCGCGATCCGCTCGGGGTTGCCGCCGAGCTTGACCAGCGGCTTCCCGAACGCGGTCCGCGAGACGCCGCGCCTGATGGCCAGCTCGAGGGCCAGCTCGGCCTGCCCGATCAGGCGCATGCAGTGGTGCACCCGGCCCGGGCCCAGCCGGCCCTGGGCGATCTCGAAGGCCCGGCCCTCGCCGAGCAGGACGTTCGCCGCCGGCACCCGGACGTCGGTGAACGAGACCTCGCCGTGCCCGACGGGTTCGTCGTGGACGTGCATGGTGGTGAGCAGACGCTCGACCTTCACGCCGGGGGTGTCGATCGGCACCAGCACCATCGTGTGCCGGTGGTGCCTGTCGGCCTCGGTGTTGGACAGCCCCATGAACACGAGGATCCTGCAGTCCGGGTGACCCACCCCGGTGGAGAACCACTTGGTCCCGTTGATGACGACCTCGTCGCCGTCGATAACCGCGGTGGCGGCCATGTTGGTGGCGTCCGAGGAGGCCACCGACGGCTCGGTCATGCAGAACGCCGAGCGGATCCGGCCGTCCAGCAGCGGGTCCAGCCACTGCTCCTGCTGCTCCGGGGTGCCGTACTTGAGCAGGACCTCCATGTTGCCGGTGTCCGGGGCGTTGCAGTTGAACACGTACGGCGCCAGGAAGGTGGCGCGGCCCATGATCTCGGCCAGCGGGGCGTAGTCGGTGTTGCTGAGGCCGGCACCGCCGTGGGTGCCGTACCGCTCGGCATAGGGGCCTTCGTGGCCGGCCGGGAGGAAGAGGTTCCAGAGGCCCTGCGCGCGGGCCTTGGCGCGCAGCTCGCCCATGATCGGCGACTCCTCCCAGCGACCCGCCTCCCGCGCCGCGGCCACGTCGCGGTGGTACTGCGCCGCGACCGGCTCGATCTCCTCGGTGACGAACGCCGAGACCAGGGCGGCGAGCTCAGCGGCCCGCGGGGAGGGGCTGAAGTCCATGGCCGTGACCCTAGCGGGCGGTCAGCGGCACGCGGAGGTGATCTTCACCCCGTTGGGAGCAGGCAGGATCCCGGGGGTGAAGTCGAAGACCCCGTCACCGCGCTGGTCCGGGCCGGTGCGCAGATCGGCGGTCACGGTGACCTGCTGACCGGGCTTCAGCGCGAGCGGCAGCAGCGCGACCTGGCGGCCCTGGTGCTGGTCGGCGGTGATCGAGTGCGACTTCCCGTCCACCGTCAGGCCCGTGATCTCCCCGCCGTACGGGCCGTAGAGCCGCAGGTTGAACGCGATCGTGCCCTTCGGTGCGTAGCTGCCGTCGCCGGTGACCCAGACAGACAGCCCGGAGACGTCCTTCGGTGCCGTCGAGGTGAGCACGACCGACGCGCGCAGGTCCTGGGCCCCGTCGTTGCGGCAGTCCACCGCCGAGACCGCGCTGCGGTACTGGAGGTAGTAGTCCATCTTCGCGGCGGTGCTGTCGTTGAGGTACATCCCGACGTGCGGGCGCGGGTCCTCCTCGGCGGCCAGGTCGCCGGCGATGGCGGAGTCGGTGAGCCGGGCCTGCAGCTGCGGGTCGCGCAGCCACAGCAGCACCCGGTGCTGCTCGACCCCGGCGGCCAGTCCCTTGACCGCGAGCTCCTGGCTGCCCTGGCCGCTCATCACCGTGTCGAAGATCCGCTGCGCGACGCGCTCGAAGAAGTCGTCCTGGGCGACCGGGTCGTCGAGCGCCTGGTAGGTCTGGTTGAGCAGCGCGGCGACCACGTTCGTCGGCGCCAGGGTGATCCCGTTGCCGACGCCGATCGGCCCGGTGCCCTGCATCATCGCGGCCAGGGCCAGCGGGTCCACCGAGACCACGCCGTCGAGCTTCACGTGCTGGGTCCGCTCGACCATCAGCGCGGCGATCTGGGCGGCCTCGGGAAAGTCCGGGGTGAAGTTCGCGTCGCGCAGGTCGGAGGCGACGGTCGGGCCGTACTGCTGCGCGGTGTCCTTGGGCAGCCTCACCACCGGGCCGCTCAACCCGCGGTTGACGTCGGTGGCCGAGCCCTGCCAGCCCATGGTCACCCGCCCGTTCTCGGCGTGCAGCACCGCCAGAGAGCCGGGCAGGCCACCGGTGGAGCGCAGCTCGGCCGGGTTCTGCACGATGAGCAGGTAGTTCCGCGGTGTGCCCTCGCCGAGCAGGTTCGGGAGCAGCTCGAAGGCGGTCGAGGCCGCGGTCGCCGCGGTCCGGGCGCTCTCCACCTGCTCCTGCAGGTCGCCGACCAGGTCGTTGAACGGGAAGGTCAGCCCGTTGGCCTCGATCTCGTCGAGGTCCGCGCCCGCCTTCGCGATCGAACCGGCCGCTCGCCGTACGTCGGGAGTGAGCTGCCGGACCAGGCCGACGTCGATCTGGCCGCCCTTCGGCCGGAACTCCCCGGTCTTCACGGCCTGGCTGAGGCGCAGCGCCACCGGGGCGTTGTCCCGGGTGGCCGTGTCGAGCACGGCCGAGACCGTCTGCACCGCACCGATCGTCCTCCCGGCGAACGGCACGTGCCGGCCGATGTCCCACAGCAGCCCGTCGGTGGCATCGTGCGCGGAGCGGGTCTTCGCCCGCAGGTCGGTCAGGGCCTTGCCGGCACCGTCGAAGTCACCGGCGCGGACGAGGTCCTGCACCTGGTCGGCGCGCTCGCGGGCGTCGGTCAGCGCGCGGGCAGCGGTGACCGCCTGCCAGACGAAGAGGCCGACGGCGACGAGGACGACCACGGCGGCGGCGATGCCGAGCTGCCGCGGCGTGGGTCCGGAGAAGCGCCTGTCCGAGGTCGAGTCACCCACAGGGGGCAGTCTCAGGCCTGACCGGCCACCGTGTCGGCGTTTTCGGCACGACGGCGCGCCATCACGACGGCGCCGGCGCCGACCACGAGCAGCGCCATGCCGCTGAGGAAGATCAGGAAGTTCGGGCCGCCGGTGTTCGGCAGGTCGCCGCCGTTGTCCGGGGGCGAGACCGCGCTGCCCCGCGGGAGCACGGTGATCATGATGGTCCGCTCCCAGGTCGCCGCGGATGCCGCGGTCCGGGCTGCCTTGGCCGCCTTGCGGGCGGTCGGCTGGGTGTAGGTGCAGGTGCCGTGCAGCGGGATCTTGGTGATCTTGGTGACCGCCGGCGCGGTGTAGGTGGTCTGGAACGGCGAGCCGTTGCTGCCCTGACCGGTGCGGACCACGCCGTTCCAGGTCAGGTGCCAGGCGCAGGTCACGTCAGAGGTGCCGGTGGCGGTGAAGGTCTCGCCGCCGAAGAGGACCTGGCGGTTCACGGTGAGGTCGATGTTGACGTCCGGGTAGGCGTGCGCCGCGGGGGCGAGTCCCGCCACCGCGAGCAGCGCCACGAGCGCTGCTCCGCACAGAGAAACGAGCTTCTTCATGGTCGAACTCCCAGAACGTCGACATGAGACACCGAGGGTCACCCCGAGGTGCCGTGTGCAGCATTCGGTCCAACGACGGGACATCGTGGAAGTTACGGACCGGCCCGAGAAACCTGGGCGCTCCGACAAACGGGACTTTTCGCCCCGGGAGCCTCGGTTCACAGGCCGATGAGGCAGGCTTGCCCTGCTCCTTGGTCCGATCGCGGACCCTCCCGACCCGACGGAGACATGATGAAGAAGCCGGTCCTGGCTGCCCTGAGCGTGCTGCTCCTGCTCGCCCTCACCGCGTGCGGTGGCTCGTCGAAGGACAAGCCGAAGCTCGACAAGGAGGAGAAGAAGGTGGCGAAGAACATCGCCCAGACCTTCGCGCAGCAGTCCTCCGGAGCGCTGACCCCGAAGGAGTCGTCGTGCTTCGCGCAGAGCTTCGTGGACAAGGTCGGGTTGCCCGAGCTCAAGAAGAAGAAGCTCATCACCGAGAAGGGCGAGCTGAACCAGACCGGTGCCACCTTCGACAAGGCGACCTCGGCGAAGTTCGCGGACGCGTTCCTGGGCTGCGTCGACTACCAGAAGCGTCAGGCCGAGCAGATCGCGAAGGCCGACAAGACGGTGGATGCGAAGAAGCTCGAGGACTGCCTGCGCGAGGACCTGCCCACGTCGTTCGTGAAGAAGCTGATCGTCGCCTCGCAGACCCAGTCCAGCGACAGCACCAAGCTGGTCGACGAGAGCACCAAGAAGGTCACCGCCTGCAAGACCAAGGCGACGAAGAAGAAGTAGCAGGGTGCGGCGCTCGGGCCTCTGCCGTCGCGAGCGTCGTCAGGCGTGGTGCATGGCAAGGCCGAGGAGGGAGGCGGCCCGGGGTTGGCCGTCGACCGACACGCCGTTGAATTCAACATGGCGCAGCCAGGCGCCGCGGATGACGGCGCGCAGCAGGCAACGGGCCCGAGCGGCGCACCCTTAGGTGGCCACCACGGCGACCACGCGGGCCCGGGTCGCCGGGGTGGCCCAGGCGGCGGCGGTGCCGGCGAGCCGGTAGCCGGACCAGAGCAGCAGCGGTACGGCGAGCAGCACGGCCGGGAGCGCGTTGCCGGCCAGCGCGGTCGCCGAGAACAGCAGCCCGACCAGCGTCGTGGTCATCGCCAGCCGGGCGCTGTAGCCGACCATCACCACCGGCGGCGCCGGGGTGGCCCGGGCACTGCGCAGCTCCGCGGCGAACGGCCGGCGCACCGACCAGGTCAGCGAGGTGGTGGTGACCTGGACGCAGACCACCAGCGTGGCGGCCAGCACCGAGGCGAGCTCGGCCGCGTTCGGGGTGCCGGCGCGCAGCGCGGCCAGCACCAGCGTGATGAGCGCCGGGACCAGCAGCACCTCGAGCAGCACCAGCGTCTTGGCCGCGAACGCGACCCGCGGCGAGGCCGGCAGGCTGTCGCGCCACAGCGCGCCGCGCCCGTCCAGGCACCAGGCGTTCACCCCGAAGAGCAGCGCGCCACCGGAGGCGACCAGGCCGGGCAGCACGGTGACCAGGTCCCAGGTCAGGTCGCCGGCCAGGGCGACCCCGCCGGGCAGCAGGCCGAGCACGAAGAGCCCGCGGCGCAAGGGCACCGAGCGCCACACCGACGCCCGGTCGAGTCGGACCATCGCGAGCAGGTCCGAGGCCGGATTGGGGCGCGCGGCACGGATGCCCGACTCCAGCCGCAGCTCCTCGCGCTGCGGGCGGTTCAGCGCCCAGCGCGCCGGGACCAGGCCGGCCACGACGGTCAGCACCATCAGCCCGAGCAGGATCGCGGTCCCGGTCAGCCAGGGCGCAATCCTGGCCGAGGCACCGTGGAGCATCACGATGAAGACGTCGGTGGTCGGGCTGTGGTCCAGGACGTCGGTGAGCCGGTCGGTGACCACGAGCGTGCCGAGGCCCAGACCGCAGGCGCCGCTGATCCCGCGCGCCAGCCAGATGCCGTACGGGCCGCGGCGGATGCCCTCGAAGACCCAGCCGACCAGCTGGCCGAGGGCGGTGGCGAAGGCGATCCAGACGAGCACGGTGGTCGCCGCCAGCTCGGGATGGTGCGGACCCGCGACGTACGACGAGAGTCCGAGCAGCGTCCATGCCTGCAGCAGCCAGGCGATGTTCAGCGGGGCCAGCAGCAGCGCGCCGAGGTGCTCGGTGACCGAGGAGACCGGGAACGCGACCGCCTGCTCGCGCGGGACGACCTCGCGGCCGCCGCCGGAGCTGATCGCGGCGAGCACGGCGAGGACCACGAACCCGAGGTAGACCGTCGGGCTGATCGCCACGAAGTTGCCCAGCCGTCGGTTGTGCAGCGGGTCGCGCAGGTAGCCCGGGACCACGATCACCGCGATCGTGACCAGCAGCACCGCCAGGCCAGCGATCCGCAGCCGGCGCCGGGAGCGCTCGGAGAGCCCGGAGGCCCGGAACGCAAGCAGCGCGCGCAGGTCGGCGGCGCCGCGGAGCAGCTCAGTCCAGGAGAGCTCGGTACGCACGCGCGCCCGCCTCCCCGGCCAGCTCGTCGGCGTCCAGGGCGGCGACCGCGGATCCGCCGCGCAGCACGAGCGCGTCCTCGCAGGCGTCCATCGCCAGGTCACGCAAGTGCGTGGAGACCAGCACGGCGGCGCCGCGCTGCTTGGCCTCGTCGATGACCCGCTGGGTGGCCTCGACGCCGAGCGGGTCGACCCCGTCGAACGGCTCGTCGAGCAGCAGCACCGCGGGCTCGTGGAAGGAAGCCAGCACGACCGCGAGTCGGCGGCCCATGCCGTGGCTGAACCCGCCCGTGACCCGGTGCGCGGCGGCGCCGAGGTCGAAGCGCTCGAGCAGGTCCTGGGCGCGCAGCTCCCAGCCGGTCATCCGGCGCAGCCGCGCGGACAGCTGCAGGTGCTCCCAGGGGGTCGCGCGCGGGACGAGGCCGCCGACGTCGGGGCAGTAGCCGACGGCGCGCTTGACGGTCAGCGGGTCGGACCGGACGTCGACCCCGTCGACGAGCACGTCGCCCTCGGTCGGCGGGATCACCCCGGCCAGTACCCGCATGGTGGTCGACTTGCCGGCGCCGTTGCGGCCCAGCAGAGCGGTCGCGCGGCCGCCGTACGCGCTGAGGTCGATGCCCCGGACCGCCTCGACCGACCCGAACCGCACCCACAACCCACGCACCCGGACCTCGCCCACCCCGGCATTCTCGTGCAGCCCCGGTGATCCCGCCCAGGGAATGCCCGAAATGTCCTCCCCCGCCGACCCGGCTCAAAGGTGCACGTAATTGCGCTGACCCGGCGCAAAGGTGCAGATGTACTCGCACCTTTGCGCCGGGTCAGCGTTCAGACATGCACCTTTGCGACAGGTCGGCGTCAGGCGGGGAAGGTGCCACCGTTCTCGGCGACCGCGACCAGGCTGGCCGGGGGCTCGAAGCGGTCACCGTACTTCGCGGCGAGCTCGCGGGCCCGGGCGACGAACCCGGCGGGGCCGCGGCCGGCCTTGCCCTCGAAGCCGTTGATGTACTGGATCGCGCCGCCGGTCGCCGGCGGGAAGCCGATGCCGAAGATCGAGCCGATGTTGGCCTCGGCGGCGGAGTGCAGCACACCCTCGTCGAAGCACTTTACTGTCTCGATGGCCTCGACGACCAGCTGCCGGTCGGCGATGTCCTCGAACGGGATCTGCTCGGCCGCGACCGGGAACTTCTCGGCCAGGCCCTCCCACAGACCGGTCCGGTTGCCGGACTCGTCGTAGGAGTAGAAGCCCTTGCCGACCAGCTTGCTGGACCGGCCGGCCTCGATCATCGCGTCGATGACCTGCTCCGACGGGTGCGCGACCCAGGTGCCGCCGTCGCGCTCGACCGCGTCCTTGGAGGCCTTGCGGATCTTGTACATCAGCTCCATGTTCAGCTCGTCGCTGATCTGGAGCGGACCGACCGGGTAGCCGGCCATGGTGGTCGCCCGCTCGATGCTCATCGGCGCGACGCCCTCGGCCAGCATCGAGATGCCCTCGTTGATCTGGGTGCCGATCACCCGCGAGGTGTAGAACCCGCGGCTGTCGCTGACCACGATCGGGGTCTTCTTGATGAGCTGGACGATGTCGATCGCCTTGGCGGTCGTCTCGTCGGAGGTCTCCGCGCCGCGGATGATCTCGACCAGCGGCATCTTGTCGACCGGCGAGAAGAAGTGCAGCCCGATGAAGTCGGCCGGACGGTCCACGCCGGCGGCCAGCTCGGTGATCGGCAGCGTCGAGGTGTTCGAGCACAGCAGCGCGTCGGGGTTGATGTGCTCGGCGATCTCGGCGAACACCTTGTTCTTCAGCGACGGGTCCTCGAAGACCGCCTCGATGACCAGGTCGCAGCCCTTGGCGTCGGCCGGGTTGTCGGTCGGCAGGATCCGGCTGAGCAGCTCGTCGGACTTCTCCTGCGTGAGCTTGCCGCGCGAGACCGCCTTCTCGTTGATCTTCTGCGAGTAGGCCTTGCCCTTCTCGGCCGCCTCGAGCGAGACGTCCTTGAGCACGACGTCCAGGCCGGCCCGGGCGCAGACGTACGCGATCCCCGCGCCCATCATGCCGGCGCCGAGCACGACGACCTTGGTCGGCTGGAACCGCTCCACGCCCTGCGGCCGCAGCGAGCCGGAGTTGATCGTCTGCAGGTCGAAGAAGAACGCCTGGATCATGTTCTTCGCGTTCTGGCCGGTGACCAGCGACGCGAAGTAGCGCGACTCGATGGTGCTGGCGTTCTCGAAGTCGACCTGGGCGCCCTCGACGGCCGCGGACATGATCGCCTCGGGGGCCGGGAAGTGCGCGCCCTTGAGCTGCTTGCGCAGCGTGGCCGGGAAGGCCGGCAGCATCTGCGCGAGCGAGGGGTGCGACGGGGTGCCACCGGGCATCTTGTAGCCCTGCCGGTCCCACGGCTGCGCCTTGGCCTCGTCGTTGTCCTTGTTGTCCAGGACCCACGTCCTGGCCGCGCCGAGCAGCTCCTCGGGAGCGACGATCTCGTGCACCAGGCCCTTGGCCTGCGCGGCCTCGGGCTTGTAGCGCTGGCCCTGCAGCAGCACGTCCATCAGCGCCGGCTGGACGCCGAGGAGCCGGACCGTGCGGGTCACGCCGCCGCCACCGGGAAGGAGGCCGAGGGTCACCTCGGGCAGGCCGATCTCGTAGCGGCCGGCCGCGGCGATGCGGTGGTGGAACGCCAGCGCGATCTCCAGGCCGCCGCCGAGCGCGGCGCCGTTGATGGCCGCGACGGTCGGCACGCCGAGCTTCTCCAGGCGGCGCAGCTGCGCCTTGATCGCCTGGCTCTTCTCGAAGATCTCCTGCGCCTGGTCGGGGCCGACCGACTGCAGGTCGGTCAGGTTGCCGCCGGCGAAGAAGGTCTTCTTCGCCGAGGTGATGACCACGCCGGTGATCGAGTCCTTCTCGGCCTCCAGGCGGGTGACCGCCTCCTCCATCGAGCGGCCGTACAGCTCGTTCATCGTGTTCGCGCTGGCGGTCGGGTCGTCCAGCGTCAGGACGACGATCCCGTCGGCGTCCTTCTCGTACTTCACAGCAGACTCAGACATACGTGCTCCTTGAAGAGTGGGGGGCGCTCAGACGCGCTCGACGATGGTGGCGATGCCCATGCCGCCGCCGACGCAGAGCGTGGCGAGGCCGCGGCGCAGGTCGCGCCGCTCGAGCTCGTCGATGAGCGTGCCCAGGATCATCGCGCCGGTGGCGCCCAGCGGGTGACCCATCGCGATGGCGCCGCCGTTGACGTTGGTGATCTCGTGCGAGATGCCCATGTCGCGCATGAACCGCATCGCGACCGCGGCGAAGGCCTCGTTGATCTCGAAGAGGTCGATGTCCTCGGTCCGCAGGCCGGCCTTGGCGAGCGCCTTGCGGGCCGCCGGCGTCGGGCCGGTGAGCATGATCGTCGGGTCGGCGCCGGAGACGGCGACCGAGAGGATACGGGCGCGCGGGGTCAGGCCGAGGTCGGTGCCGACCTGCTCGTTGCCGATCGCGACCAGGGCCGCGCCGTCGACGATGCCGGAGCTGTTGCCGGCGTGGTGGACGTGGTCGATCTTCTCGATCCAGTGGTACTTCTGCAGCGCGACGTCGTCGAAGCCGAGGTCGCCGTGGAACTGGAAGGAGGGCTTGAGGCCGGCCAGGCTCTCCGCGGTGGTGCCGGGGCGGATGAACTCGTCCTTGTCGAGCACGGTCAGGCCGTTGAGGTCCTTGACCGGGATCACCGAGCGGTCGAAGTAGCCGTTGGCCTGCGCCTTCGCGGCCCGTGCCTGCGACTCGGCGGCGTAGGTGTCGACGTCGGTGCGGCTCCAGCCCTCGATGGTCGCGATCAGGTCGGCACCGATGCCCTGCGGCACGAACGAGGTGGCGAACGCGGTGTGCGGGTCGGAGGCCCAGGCACCGCCGTCGGAGCCCATCGGGACCCGGGACATCGACTCGACGCCACCGGCGAGGATCAGGTCCTCGAAGCCGCCGCGGACCCGGCTCGCGGCCTGGTTCACGGCCTCCAGGCCCGAGGCGCAGAAGCGGTTGAGCTGGACACCCGCGACGGTCTCCGGCAGCCCGGCGGCCAGCGCCGCGGTCTTGGCGATGTCGCCGCCCTGGTCGCCGATCGGGGAGACCACGCCGAGGACGACGTCGTCGATCCGGTTCGGGTCGAGGTTCGGGTTCCGCTCCTGGACGGCGTCGATCAGCCCGACCACCAGGTCCACCGGCTTGGTGCCGTGGAGCGAGCCGTCCTTCTTGCCCTTGCCCCGCGGGGTGCGGATGGCGTCGTACACAAAAGCCTCGGGTTGTGCCATGAGGTGTCCCAACTCGTGATGTCGAATGTGGTCCGCGCCGCCGTACGGGGAAGTGCGACGTCGCCAGAGCCATTGTGACAGTAGAACTGTCAGGGTCAATGGGCCAGGGCGTCCTGGTCCTGTGGGCTACCTCACCGGTACCTGAGGTGGAGGCCGGCGGGTTGGCCGGGTCACGAGACTGGGGGCATGTCTCCACGTCTGACCCGGCGCGGCTGGGTCGTCCTCGCCGGTCCGGCCGTCCTGCTCAGTGCGCTCGTCGTGGTGGTCGTCGTACGGTCCGGGGGCGACGGGTGCACCGTCACCAGCGGCGGGCAGACCGTGTCGCTGAGCCGCGACGACACCGAGAAGGCGGCGATCGCGGTCACCGACGGGCGGCTCCGGTACGGCGACGACGCGGCGGCCCGTACGGCGGTGCAGCGCGCGATCGGGCTGAAGGGCGCGGACGGCCGGCTGCTCGCCGCCGCCCTGGCCGGCAGCGCCAAGGCGGCCCTGGTCTGCGACGGCTTCGGCGCGCCGGACTCCGAGTCCGACCGCCTCAACGGCGAGGGACTGACCGCGCGGGCCGAGCGGATCCGCGAGATCCTGCGCGGCCGGTACCGGTCGATGCCGCTCGGCGGCTACGCGCCCGGGGGCGTGCACAGCGGCCACATGCCCGGCTCGGCGCACTACGAGGGCCGCGCCATCGACGCCTTCTCCCGCCCGATCAGCGCCAAGAACAAGGTGCGCGGCTGGGCGCTGGCGCAATACCTGGTCGCCCGCGCCAAGACGCTCGACATCGCGACGGTCATCTTCGACGGCCGGATCTGGACCGCGGAGAAGGCCGACCAGGGCTGGCGCCCGTACGTCGTCGCGGCGCACGGTCGCTCGCAGGCAACGGTGAACATCCTCGAGCACCGCGACCACGTGCACGTGGACGTGTTCAGCTGAGCCGGTCCCGGGCCCGTCCGAGCGCTTCGTCGATGCGGAGCAGCAGCGCCCGGGCCTCGCCCGCGTCGTCGGGCAGCTCCTCGTGCAGGAGGTCCAGGGCGACCCGGAACCGTCGGCGCGCCTCCGTGTGCCGGCGCTTCCCGGCTCGCGTCAGCGCCACCCGGTAGGAGCGCCGGTCCCGCGGGTCCGCGGTCCGCTCGGTGTCGCCCCGCTCCTCGAGTGCGCGCAGCACCCCGGTCAGCGTCGAGGGCGGCAGTCCGAGCAGGGCGCTGAGCTCGCGCGGGGTCAGCGGGCCCTTGGCGAGCTGACCGTGGACGGCGTACTCGACCGGGCGCACGCCGGTCTCGCCGAGGGCTGCCTCGAGCAGGTCGCCGACCGCCCGCTGGATCACCAGGAGGTCGAGCAGCAGGGTGCCGTCGGGGGCGCCGATCTGGCGCACGGGCTCGGTCATTGCCAGATAGTACGAGGTCGAACTATCTTTCCTCGCTATGGCGCGCCGTCTCGTTCTCGGGCTGTTCCTCCTGTTCGTCTCCGCCTGCGGCAACTCGCCGGGCGCCACGAGACCGGCGGCACCTCCGCCGACCTCGGCTGCTCCCTGGACGACCCCGGCGGGCGCGCTCGGCCGCTGCGGCCCGCAGCCGCCAGCGGTGGCGGCGACGCGGTTCGACTACCGGGCGCTCAGCAGTCCCGCGGTGGGCAAGATCCCCGCGGTCACCGCCGGCAGCGGCGACACGGTGGCGGTGCTGCTGCACCAGACCGACGGCGGCGGGCTCTGCGGCTGGCTGCCGTTCGCGGGCCTGGTCGCCGCCGATCCCGGCATCACCGTGATCGCGGTGGACCTGTGCTCCTACGGCGCCGCCCGGTGCCGCGCGGCACAGGGCGATGCCGCTCAGACCCGGGCGGCGTCACTGGCCATCGACCTGGCGGTGCGGACGCTGCACGCGCGCCGGGTCGTGGTCGTCGGGGCCTCGATGGGCGGCAGCGTCGCGCTGATGACGGCCGTGCGCGACCGCCGCGTCGACGCGGTCGCCGACCTGTCGGGCCCGGTGGACTGGCGCGGCATGCGCCTGGTCCGGGAGGGGCGCGCGCTGCCGGTGCCGGCACTGGTGTCGATGGCCGAGGACGAGGACGCCGCCCAGGTGGCCGGCGCGAAGGCGATCGTCGCGAACGCCCCGCAGGGCAGTCGCTTCCTCCCCGCGGCGCAAGGTCACGGCTACGAGCTGGTCACCCAGGCCGACGGACGGCCGGGGGCGCTGTTTGCCGACGTGCTCGCGTGGATCCGCGGCTGAATCAGGCGGCGTTGATCCGGGCGTCGTTGCGCGCCCGGCGGTCGGCCGCCTCGATGAGCCGGCGCACCTTCGGGCCGCCGGTGGTCATCTTGTAGAGCTTGGCCAGCTGCTTCGGAGCGTTCTTGGCGTTGGTGTCGTCGAGCCAGCCGTTGGGCAGCGAGAGCCGGACGATCTTGTGCCAGGCCGAGGCGACCTGCTTCGGCAGCGGTGCCGCGTGGTAGTTCAGGTCGTACTTGTCGAAGAGCGCACGCACCTTCGGCGCGATCTCGGCGTACCGGTTGCTCGGCAGGTCCGGGAACAGGTGGTGCTCGATCTGGAAGGACAGGTTGCCGGTCATCATGTGCGTGGCCGCGCCGCCGGAGATGTTGGCCGAGCCGAGCATCTGGCGCAGGTACCACTCGCCGCGGGTCTCACCCTCGATCGACTTCTTCTCGAACGTCTCCACGCCCTCGGGGAAGTGGCCGCACATGATCACCGAGTGCGTCCACAGGTTGCGGACCAGGTTCGCGGTGAAGTTGGCGGCCAGCGTGGGCAGGAAGGAGCCGGTCGGGATCGACAGCGCCGGGTGCACCACGTAGTCCTTGGTCATCTGCCGGCGGATCTTCTTCAGCGTCGCCTTGGCGCGCGCCTTGAAGTCCTCGCTGCGCTTCTCCTTCGGGATCCGCAGGTTGCGGCCGAGCTCGAGGTCGTAGGCGGCGATGCCGTACTCGAAGAAGCAGGCGTTGACGAAGTTCCACAGCGGCTGGCCCAGGTACATCGGGTGCCAGCGCTGGTCCTCGTCGACACGCATGATCCCGTAGCCGAGGTCGTTGTCCTTGCCGACGACGTTCGTGTAGGTGTGGTGCAGCTCGTTGTGCGAGTGCTTCCACTGCTCCGACGGGCTGGCGTTGTCCCACTCCCAGGTGGTCGAGTGGATCTTCGGGTCACGCATCCAGTCCCACTGGCCGTGCATGATGTTGTGCCCGATCTCCATGTTCTCCAGGATCTTGGCGACGCTCAGGCCCGCCGTGCCGAGGATCCAGGCCGGCGGGAAGACGCTGGCCAGCAGCACCGCGCGGCTGCCCAGCTCGAGGTAGCGCTGGGTGGTGATCACCTTGCGGATGTAGCGCGCGTCCCGGGCACCGCGGCTGTCGAGCACCTCCTGGCGGATGGCGTCGAGCTCGATCCCGATCAGCTCGACGTCCTCGGGGGAGAGGTGCGCGATCGGGCTCTCGGACTTCTTCTGCAGAACGGTCATCGGTTGCTCTCCCTCGTCAGTGGGCCAGGTGGCAGTCGCCGGCGGCGGCGTTGATGCAGGTCTGGATCGGGACCCCGCCGGCGGCGGAGGTGGTCGGGTCGACGGTGGTGATCGCGCCGTTGCGCAGGTCCCGTACGGCGCCTTCCTTGAGCGGCAGCACGCAGCCGAAGCAGACGCCCATCCGGCAGCCGCTCGGCATCAGCACGCCGGCGCTCTCGGCGACCTCGAGCAGGGGCGTGGCGCCGTCGGCCTCGACGCTGCGGCCGTCGGCGAAGTGCAGGGTTCCGCCCTCACCCGGCTCGATCATCGTGGGACGGAACTGCTCGGTGAACAGCGGCAGCCCGGCGCTCTCGTGGTGCTCGGTGAGGGCGTCGAGGAGGCCGCCGGGCCCGCAGGCGTACGTCGTGCGCTCGGCCAGGTCGGGGACGAGGCCGGCCAGGTCCGCCAGGTCGAGGACACCGTGCTGGTCGTCGTACCGGGCGACGAGCCGGATCGCGCCGGCGGCCTCGAGGGCGCGCAGGTCGGCGAGGAAGATCGAGTCCGGCTCGGACGGTGCCACGTGCAGGACCACGATGTCGTGCGCCGGCTTCCCGGACGGCCGGGCGACGCCCTCCTCGGTGACCGGGAACAGGTTGCGCAGCATCCCGATGACCGGGGTGATCCCGGAGCCGGCGGTGACGAAGAGGAGCTTGCGGGCCTCGGTCGGCAGCACGAAGTCGCCGGCCGCGGGCTCGAGGTGGACCAGGGTGCCGGGCTTGGTCTCGTGCACCAGATACGGCGAGACGGTGCCGCCCGGGACGGCCTTGACGGTGATCGAGATGTGGCCGTCACGGCGCGGGCCGTGGGTCAGCGAGTAGGCACGCCACTGGCGGACACCGTCGACGTCGACGCCGATGCGCAGGTACTGACCGGGCACGTGGCCGGCCCAGTCGGCGCCCGGCTTGAGGACCAGGGTGGCCGCGTCGCGGGTCTCCGGGCGGACCGAGACGACCCGGGCGCGCAGGTCGGCGCCGGGGCGCAGCGGCGCCACCAGGTCCAGGTAGTCGGCCGGGAGCAGCGGCGTCGTCGCGGCCTCGGCGAGACGGACCAGCCTGCGGCTGAGCGACGTTCGCACGGCGGTCTCGGTCATGGCACCAAGCCTGACCGTTCCGCGGGTTAAAATCATGACCGCAGGACGTGAAAGCCGCGTCAGTTCTTGTTCGCTGAGGATAAAAGTGATGGCCGATCGCGCGAAGATGGCACTGCGCCTGCCCGCGGACATGGTCTCCGTGATGCGCCAGGACATCGGCGGCGTCGCCGAGCAGGTGATCTCGGCGGTGATCTCCGAGGTGCCGAGCTACCGCGACCCGTTCCGCGGTCAGATGGGCCGCAACATCGAGATCGCGGTGAAGGTCGCGCTCAACGGCTTCCTCGATCTGGCCTCGCGGCGCGAGGGCATCGACGCCGGCGACCAGATCGAGGACGTGCTCGAGGCGGCGTACGCGCTCGGGCGGGGCGAGGCCCGCAGCGGCCGCAGCATGGACGCGCTCGCGCAGGCCTACCGCGTCGGCGCCCGGGTGGCCTGGCGGGAGATGAGCGACGCGGCGGTCTCGACCGGGCTGGACTCGCCGACGCTGGCGCGCATGGCCGAGCTGGTCTTCGCCTACATCGACGAGCTCTCCGACGCGAGTGTGAGCGGGCACGCCGACGAGCTGGCCAGCTCCGGGCGGCTGCGCCAGCGGCGGCTGGACCGGCTGGCCGTCCGGCTCGTCGAGGGCGCCCCCGAGGCCGAGCTCGTCGCCGCCGCCGAGCGCGCCGACTGGGAGCCGCCGACCGCGCTGACCGCGGTGGTGCTGCCCGAGGCCCGCGTGCGCTCGCTGCGCGGCCGGCTGGAGTCGCGGACCCTGCAGCTCACCGAGGACAGCGCCTCGCTCGACCTCGCCGAGGGCCACCTGCTGCTGCTCGTGCCGACGCCGGGGGTGCGGGCGCGTGCGGCGCTGCTGCGGGTGCTGCCCGACGCCGAGGCGGTCGTGGGCCCGGCACGCCCCTGGACCGCGGCCCGTACGTCGTACCTGCGGGCGCTCCAGGCGCACCGGCTCGGCCTGACCGGCGACACCGACCGGCACCTGGCCCGGCTCGTCGTCGGCGCGGACACCGAGGCGCTCGACGACCTGCGGGCCCGGGTGCTGGCTCCGCTCGCGGACGTCTCGGCGACCACCCGGGACAAGCTCACCGACACCCTGCGCGCCTGGCTGCTGCACCAGGGCCGTCGCGAGGACGCCGCCGCGGCGCTCTTCGTGCACCCCCAGACGGTCCGGTACCGGATGGGGCAGCTGCGGGAGCGGTACGGGGAGAGGCTGACGGATCCGGAGTTCGTCCGGGACGCGATCGTGGCCCTGGGGTAGGGACTAGGCGACCCGTCCCCCCGCACTGGCGAGCCCGAGCCAGGTGTGCGGGTTGCCGTCCCAGCACCAGCCGAGCTTGGGGGCGCGCTCGCTGATCCACAGGGCCGGGACGCGTCGGTCGCCGCGGCGCGAGCCCGCGAGCATGAAGCACTTGTTCCTCTCCAGGGTCGCCGGCACCTGGGTGACCAGGGCGATGCCCTCGTCGATGGTGAGCGGGCTGCGACCTCGGGACAGCACCGTCGCGGTGGCCTCCTCGGGGCGGACGTCGCGGAACTCCTCACCGCGCTCGACGTCGACGAGCAGGTAGGCAGACGCCGGCGGTGTGCTCGGCTCGATCGGGTGGTACCCGGCCAGGTCGCCCGGCGCGTGGTTGCGGTCGACCACGCCGGGCTTCTCGCCGGCACCACGCGCGGTGTGCAGGCGGAGCAGCGGGACGGCGTCCTCGGGGGCGACGAGGTCGCGGGTCACCACGACGACGTACGCGACGTGGGCGGGCGAGTCCTCGGCCTCGAGCGTCGCGGCGATCGGGCGCAGCGGTTCGAGGAGCTCACGGAAGGCGGGCTCGGTCGTCCCGGCGAGTGCCGGGTACCCGAGCGTGACGAGACGGTCGACCTGGGCTGGGAAGGTGGGCATCGGAGGTTCAACGCGGCGCCCCGGGCCCGGGTTCCCGTCAGTCGAGCTGGACCGCGGCGCCGCTCGCCACCAGGTCGTCCACGTCGTCGATCCCCCAGGCCAGCAGCGCCGCCCGGGTGTGCGCGCCGGCGCCGGGGGCGGGCGGGTGGCTCAGGGTCGCCTCGGTGCGCGAGAAGCGCGGCGCCGGGGCCGGCTGGGTGAGGCCCTCGTGCTCGACGAAGACGCCGCGGCCCTTGATGTGCGGGTGCTCGAAGGCCTCCGACATCGGCAGGATCGGCGCCACGCAGGCGTCGGTGCCGTCGAAGACCTTGCACCACTCGTCCTGGGTGCGGCTGCGGAACGCGTCCGCGATGATCCCGCGCAGCTCGCCGGTCCTGGTGGCGTCGAACCGGTCGGGCGCGGTCTCGCGGATCCCGAGAAGATCCACGAACAGCTCGTAGAACTGCGGCTCCAGCGCCCCCACGGACATGTGCCTGCCGTCCGCGGTCTCGTAGATGTCGTAGTACGGCGCGCCGCCGTCGAGCAGGTTCGCGGCCCGCTCCTCCTTGAACCCACCGCCGGCCAGGAAGGCGGCGGTCATCGCATTGAGGCTGGCGGTCCCGTCCACGATCGCGGCGTCGACCACCTGGCCCTGCCCGCTCGCCCGGGCCTCCAGCAGCGCGGCCAGGATGCCGATCACCAGGTAGGTCGAGCCGCCGCCGAAGTCGCCGACCAGGTTGGTCGGGAACTGCGGCTTCTCCTTGACCTGGCCGAGCCCGTGCAGGGTGCCGGTGATCGCGATGTAGTTCATGTCGTGCCCGGCCACCTGGGACCACGGACCGGTCTGGCCCCAGCCGGTCATCCGCCCGTAGACCAGCCGCGGGTTGCGCGCGAAGCAGTCGTCGGGGCCGATGCCGAGCCGCTCGGTGACGCCGGGCCGCATCCCCTCGACGAGCACGTCGGCGTCCTCGACCAGCCGGAGCACCGTCTCGACGGCTGCCGGGTCCTTCATGTTGAGCGCGACGCTGGGCCGGCCGCGGTTGAGCAGGTCGTGGCTGCCGCCGGTGAGCATCTGCCCGCCGGGCCGCTCGATCCGGATCACGTCCGCGCCGAGGTCGGCCAGGATCATGCACGCGTGCGGGCTCGGGCCGATGCCGGCGATCTCGACGATCTTGACGCCCCTCAGCGGGCCGGTGCCCCGTCCCAGCACGAAAGGTTCCAGCGCGAACTCGCTCATGCGCGGATCATGACAGATTCACTGTCACGGTCGGCGGGCGTTCACGGAACGGACCGTCTCGTCTCGTCTCCCGTTGCCACCATTCGCCGTACGCAGGCACCCGAGGTTCTAGCATCAGCGGGTGACCGAGCCACCGGAGTTCCCGCCGCCCGCGCCGACGCCGCCCCCGCCGAGCCCGGGACAGCAGCCGCTCCCGTCGTACGGGCAGCAGCCGCCGCCTCCGCCGTACGGGGCTCCGCCCGCCTACCAGCCGCCGCGGAAGACCGGCACCAACGGGTTCGCGATCGCCTCGCTGGTCTTCGGCATCATCGGCGGCTGCCTGCTCGGCCTCATCTTCGGCATCGTCGCGCTCAACCAGATCAAGAAGAACGGCCAGCAGGGCAGGGGCATGGCGATCGCCGGCATCGTGCTCAGCGTGCTCTGGTTCCTGGTCATCGTGGTCCTCGGCGTCGTCGGCGCGATGGACAGCGCCGAGCGGGACGAGAAGGGCACCATCACCGACTCCGGCCAGGTGAACTCGAAGGACCTCGAGGTCGGGGACTGCATCCGCGCGCTCGAGGAGACCAAGGCGCTCGCCGACGTCCCGGCGGTCCCGTGCGCCGAGCCGCACCGCGGCGAGGTCTACGCGGTCGTCCAGCTGCCCGGCGTCGAGTACCCGAGCGAGGCCACGTTCGACAAGCAGTCCGGCCAGCGCTGCTCGAACCAGCTCAAGAAGATCGCGCCGGCCGCGTTCCGCGACCCGAAGGTCGACATCTTCTACGTCTACCCGCTCGAGCGGTCCTGGGCCGCCGGCGACCACGAGGTCACCTGCATCGCCACGACGACCGAGACCCGGACCGGATCGATCAAGGACTGACCCACCGTACGACGACGCGCGGGGGCGTGGTCGGCGCCACTATGCAACTAGTTGCATAGTGGTCGTTCGGCAGGCACAGTGGTGCCGTGGCCCTGGAACACGCCCTCCTCGTCTCCCTCAGCGAGCGACCCGCCGCCGGCCTCGAGCTGGCCCGCCGGTTCGACCGCTCGATCGGGTTCTTCTGGAGCGCGACGCACCAGCAGATCTACAAGGTGCTGCGCCGGATGGAGACCGACGGCTGGGTGACCGCGACGACCCAGGCGCAGTCCGGCGCCCCCGACAAGCGCGTCTACACCGTCACCGACGTGGGCACCAAGGTGCTGGCCGACTGGATCGCCACCACCACGCCGCGCGCCGGGTCGCGCAGCGAGATCGCGGTCAAGATGCGGGCCGCGTCGTACGGCGACCGCGACGCCCTGCTCGCCAACATCCGCGAGCTCGTCGCGGACCACCGGACCCGGCTGGCGCACTACGAGGGGCTCGCGGCCCGCGACTACCCCTCGCCGTCGTCGCTGAGCGGGCAGCAGCTCGACACCTACCTGGTGCTGCGCGGCGGCATCCTCCAGGAGACCTTCTGGATCGCCTGGCTGACCGAATACCTGGAGGCACACGCATGACGTACGACCACCTGCTCAGCCCGATCACCATCGGCGACCTGACCCTGCGCAACCGCGCGGTGATGGGCTCGATGCACACCGGGCTGGAGGACTTCTTCTGGGACGTCCCCAAGCTGGCCGCCTACTTCGCCGAGCGCGCCCGCGGCGGTGTCGGCCTCATCATCACCGGCGGCTACGCGCCCAACAAGCGCGGCTGGCTCAAGCCGTTCGCCAGCGAGATGACCACCCGGCTGCAGTCGGAGCGGCACAAGCAGGTCACCGCGGCGGTCCACGAGCACGGCGGCGCGATCGCGATGCAGATCCTGCACGCGGGCCGTTACGGCTACACGCCGTTCTCGGTGAGCGCGTCCGCGATCAAGGCGCCGATCAACCCCTTCAAGCCGAGCGCGCTCTCCTCCCGCGGCGTCGACCGGACCGTCTCGGACTTCGCGCACGCTGCCGGGCTGGCGAAGCGGGCCGGGTACGACGCCGTCGAGATCATGGGCTCCGAGGGCTACCTCATCAACCAGTTCCTGGCGGCGCGGACCAACCAGCGCACCGACGCCTGGGGCGGCACCGCGGAGAAGCGGATGCGCTTCCCCGTCGAGATCGTCCGGCGCACCCGCGAGACCGTGGGCGAGGGCTTCCCGATCGTCTACCGGCTCTCGCTGCTCGACCTCGTCGAGGGCGGCCAGACCTGGGACGAGGTCGTCGAGCTCGCGCACCGGATCGAGGAGGCCGGCGCCACCGTCCTCAACACCGGCATCGGCTGGCACGAGGCCCGGGTGCCGACGATCATCACGCAGGTCCCGCGCGGTGCCTGGACCTGGACGACCGCGCGGCTCAAGCGCGAGGTCTCGATCCCCGTGTGTGCGTCGAACCGGATCAACACGCCCTCGCTCGCCGACGAGCTGATCGCCGACGGCACCGCCGACCTCGTCTCGATGGCCCGGCCGCTGCTGGCCGATCCGGACTTCGTGAACAAGGCCGCCGCCGAGCGCGAGGACGAGATCATCACCTGCATCGCCTGCAACCAGGCCTGCCTCGACCACGCCTTCAAGAACCAGAAGGCCTCCTGCATGCTCAACCCGCGCGCGGGGCGGGAGACCGAGATCGTGCTGATGCCGTCGCTGCGCAAGCGCCAGGTGGCGGTCGTCGGCGGTGGCCCGGCCGGGCTCGCGGCGGCGGCCGCGTACGCCGAGCGGGGGGACGCGGTCACGCTGTTCGAGAAGGGCAGCGAGCTCGGCGGACAGTTCCGGCTGGCGATGCGGATCCCCGGCAAGGAGGAGTTCGCCGAGGCGCTGCGGTACTTCCGCCGTCAGCTCGAGATCCACCACGTCGACGTACGGCTGGGGGTCGCAGCGGACGCGGCCGCCTTGGCCGGCTTCGACGAGGTGGTCGTCGCCACCGGCGTGACCCCGCGGATGCCGAGCATCCCGGGCATCGAGCACCCCTCTGTCGTCGCGTACGACGCCGTCCTGCGCGGGGAGGTCGAGGTCGGGTCTCGGGTGGCGATCATCGGCGCGGGCGGGATCGGCGTCGACGTCGCGCACTTCCTCACGCACGACCCGACGGAGACGACCGAGGACTGGCTGGCGCACTGGGGCGTCGGCGATCCTTCTGCCTTTGCCGGCGGCCTCACCGAGCCGGCGGAGAGGAAACCGGTCCGCGAGGTCACCCTGATCCAGCGCAAGACCAGCATCATCGGCAAGGGCCTGGGCAAGACCTCGGGCTGGGCGCACCGGGCGGTGCTCAAGCAGGCCGGCGTGCGGCAGGTCAGCGGCGCGACCTACGACCTCATCGACGACCGTGGCCTGCACGTCACCGTCGACGGCGTGCGGCGGGTCGTCGAGGCGGACCACGTCGTCGTCTGCGCCGGTCAGGAGTCGGTCCGGGACCTGTACGACGACCTGCTGGCCTCCGGGCGCAGCGCTCATGTGATCGGCGGTGCCGACGTGGCCGCCGAGCTGGACGCCAAGCGCGCCATCGAGCAAGCCGTGCGTTTGGCAGCGGCCTCCTGACCCGTACCGCAACCACCGGGCTGCGCCGCCCGGCTCCGTCTGGACTGAGGAGCTCAGGCGAGCCTGCGAGCCTGCGACGAGGGAAGACGGAGACTTCAGGGGCGGCGCAGCAGTCCGAGCGGAGCGAGGACAGAAACTACGGGTGCTCGGTGGGTTGCTCGTGGTCGCGGTGCGAGGCGGGCTCGACCTGGAAGGTGGCGTGGTCGATCCCGAAGCAGTCCTCGACGCACTCGGTGAGGTCGTCCAGGATCGGGCCCACGCCGCGGCCGGCCAGGGCCGCGTCGGTGACGGTCACGTGCGCGGACAAGGCGGGCATGCCGCTGGTGATCGTCCAGGCGTGCAGGTCGTGCACGTCCACGACGCCGTCGACCTCGCAGAGGTGGTCGCGGACCGTGGCCACGTTGAGGTCCGGCGGCGCCGACTCCAGCAGCACCGCCCCCGCCTCGCGGACGAGCGCGGCGGCCCGGGGCAGCACCAGCGCGGCGATCAGCAGCGAGGCGATCGAGTCGGCGCGGTCGAACCCGGTGGTCAGCACGATGACGCCGGCCACGAGCGCGGCCACCGAGCCGAAGGTGTCGCTGAGCACCTCCAGGTAGGCACCCTTCATGTTGAGCGAGGAGTCCCGGCGCGCGGTCAGGATGGCGACCGAGACCAGGTTGGCGACCAGGCCGACCACCGCGAAGGCCAGCATCGGGCCGGCGTCCACGGATTCGGGCGAGACGAGACGTCTCGTTCCGGCGTACGCGAGGTAGCCGCAGACGCCGAGCAGCACGACCGCGTTCAGCAGCGCCGCCAGGATCTCGATCCGGTGGTAGCCGTAGGTGCGCTTCGGGCTCGGCGGCCGGGTCGCGATCAGCGACGCCGACAGGGCCACCACCAGGCCCGCGGCGTCGGTGAGCATGTGGCCGGCGTCGGCGAGCAGGGCGAGCGAGCCGCTGACGAAGGCGCCGACCGCTTCGACCACCACGACGGTGCCGGTCACCGCGAGCACGAGCAGCAGGCGGCGCCGGTCCTCGGCGCGCCCGTGCGCGTGGTCGTGGCCGCCTGTGTTGTGACCGTGGCCCGCACCCATGCGGAGATCGTAAGGGGGATCACCCAGCCCTCCGGCCGAAAGGACGGTCCCCGGAGGCCGACGAGCCAGTAGCGTTCGCGTGTGGACACAGCAGCGGTCCCGGTCCCCGAGGGCACCGAGCCCGGCGTCGCGTTCAGCTCGATCGTGATCCCGGTACGCGAGGCTGAGACGATCGTGCGCCGGCGCGCCCTGCAGGTCTGGCCGGGCCTCATCCCCCGCGACGACGGCGTGATCGCGCACATCACCCTGCTGGCGCCGTTCTACCCGCCCGAGAAGATCGACGACGCGGTGATCCGGCACCTCGAGGAGTTCTTCGCCGACGTCACGCCGTTCGGCTTCGCGCTGACCGGGGTCAGCCAGTTCCCGCACGGGGTGACCTACCTGTCGCCCGAGCCGGCCAGCACCTTCCGGCTGCTCACCCAGGAGCTGCACCACATGTTCCCGGACTTCCCCCCGTACGGCGGCGCCTTCGACGACGTGGTCCCGCACCTGACCGTGCCGCTGCCGGACGGCGAGGACGCCGAGGCCCTGCGGACCGCGCTGCACCGGCGGCTCCCGCTGGACGCACACGCCACCGAGGCCACCCTCGTCCACGTCGAGGAAGGGGACACCCACGTGATCGCCACCCTGCCGTTCGGGATCTCGGCCGCATGACGCTCGATGCGTCCGGGGTCTGGGTCGCGGACTCTCGTCGTACGTTGCTGGAGCCCACCACGGTCGGTCTCGCTGCCGGCGACATCGTGGTCGTGTACGGCGACCCCGGCCACCGGCACCCGCTGCTGGCGCTCGCCCTCGGCGGCCGGTTCGTGCTCGGGGGCGGCGAGGTGCTCGCCGACGGCGACGCGCGCCCGCAGACCCTGCACCGCAAGGTCGCGCTCGTCGACGTGCCCGGCGTCAGCGATCCCGACGACGTCGCGCCACTGACCACGGTCGTCGCCGAGGAGCTGGCCATGGCCGGCCGGCCGGCTCGCAAGCGGCACGTCGAGGACTGGCTCACCGCGCACGGCCTGTGGGTGCACCGCGAGGCGCGGATGGAGGACCTGCCCGCGGGGGCGCGGACGCTCGCGCTGGCCCGGCTCGCGGCCCAGCGCCCCGGCGTCGAGTTCCTGGTGCTGGCGCTGCCGGAGCGATGGGGCGTCGACCCCGAGGGCTGGCTGGCCACCGCGCAAGGCCTGGCCGACGAGGGCTACGGCGTGCTGGCGACGACGTCCGTCGGAGTGGCCCGGCACGTCGAGCAGCAGGCGCCCGAGGAGACCACCGGCATCCGGGTGGTGCCGTTCGGGAACGCGGCTTTCAGCGCCGAGGACGAGGAGACCACGTGACCGCCATCCGGATGATGCTCAGCGAGCTGCAGCGGCTGACCGCGGGCCGGCTCCCGAAGATCGCGATGTTCGCGCTGGCGATCGTGCCCACCCTGTACGGCGGGCTCTACCTGTACGCGAACCACGACCCCTACGGCCGGCTCGACCAGGTCCCGGCGGCCCTGGTCGTGCTCGACCAGGGCGGCACGCTGCCGTCGGGGACGGCGCTGAACGCCGGCCGCGAGGTGGCCGGCAACCTGCTCGACCAGAAGACGTTCGACTGGCACGAGGTCAGCGCTGCGAAGGCCCGTGTCGGGGTGAAGGAGGGCCGCTACGACTTCGCCCTCACCATCCCGGCCAACTTCACCGAGGCGCTCACCTCCTCGGCGCGGTTCACCCCGGAGAAGGCGCGGCTGTCGATGACGACCAACGACGCCAACTCCTACCTGTCCACCACGATCGCGGACACCGTGGTCAGCAGGGTGCGCGCGGCGATCACCGAGCGGGTCGGCAGCGAGGCGGCGACGCAGTTCCTGCTCGGGTTCGGCGAGATCCGCGGCTCGCTGGAGGAGGCGGCCGCCGGTGCCGAGCAGCTGCACCGCGGGTTGACCGAGGCGCTGAGCGGGGCGCGCTCGCTGAACGCCGGCAGCGCGAAGCTGCAGTCCGGCGCCGGCACCCTCGCAGGCGGCCTGACCACGCTGCAGCAGCGGACGGCCAGCCTCCCCCGCGATACGGCACGTCTCGCGAACGGTGCCCTGCAGGTGGCCGACGGGAACGCCCGGGTCGCCCAGGTCGGCGACAACGTGCGTGAGTTCGCGCTCGGGGTGCAGTCGTCGTACACCGCGCACCGCGGTGACCTGGTCGCCCGGATGAACGCGCTGGGCATGCCCGCCGACCAGCAGCTGCAGATCCTCGGCGTCTACGACCGGATGCGCACCCCGATCCGGGACGCGGTCGCCGCCGCACGCGACGCCTCGGGCCAGCTGGACCGGCTCTCCGACGGCGCCAGCCAGGTCGCGACCGGAACGCGGCGTCTCGCGGACTCGACCCCCGCGGTGGTGGCCGGGATCCGGCAGGCACGCTCCGGTGCCGGCCAGCTCGCCACCGGCGCCGGGCAGCTGCGCACCGGCTCGGCCGCGCTGACCAGCGGGCTCACCCAGCTCGACACCGGCGCCGGCACCCTGGCGACCAAGCTGCGCGCCGGCATCAAGGAGATCCCGTCGGTCGACGAGGCCTCGCGCAACCGGATCGCCTCGACGATCGCGAACCCGATCGCGGTCGACGACGTCGCCCAGACCAAGGCCGACTCGTACGGCGCCGGCCTGGCACCGTTCTTCCTGGCTCTGGCCGCCTGGATCGGCGGGTACGTGCTGTTCCTGCTCGTGCGGCCGCTGTCGCGGCGCGCGATGGCCGCCAACCAGGCGCCGTTGCGGGTCGCGGTCGCCGGCTGGCTCACCCCCGCGCTGATCGGCGTGGCGCAGATGGCGGTGCTGCTCGCGGTGGTCTCGGCGGCGGTCGACATCGTCCCGGAGAACCTGCCCGGCTCGCTGCTCTTCCTGATCGGCGTCTCGGCCACCTTCGTCGCGATCGTGCACGCGCTCAACGCCTGGCTCGGGACGGCCGGGCAGTTCCTCGGGCTGGTGCTGATGGTGCTCCAGCTGGTCAGCGCCGGCGGCACCTTCCCGTGGCAGACCCTGCCCGAGCCGCTGCAGGCGCTGCACCACGTGCTGCCGATGAGCTACGCGGTCGACGGCCTGCGGCAGCTCATGTACGGCGGGCTCTCCGGTCTCGTGGTCCGCGACGCTCTGGTGCTGCTCGCCTGGTTCGCCGCCGCGCTGGCCGCGACCACGCTGGCCGCCCGCAAGCAGCGGATCTGGAGCCTCAGGGTGGTCAAGCCAGAATTGGCGATGTGATCGAGATTCGCCCCGGGTCCGGCCGGTTCGTCACGCGCGAGGAGGGCCGGGAGACCTTCCACTCGTTCTCCTTCGGCCGGCACTACGACCCGGTCAACGTCGGGTTCGCGGCGATGGTCGCGCTCAACGACGAGAACCTCCCGCCCGGCACCGGGTACGACGAGCACCCGCACCGGGACACCGAGATCGTCACGCTCGTGCTTGCCGGCGCGCTGCGGCACACGGACGCCTCCCGCTCGACGGTGCTGAGCCCGGGCACGGTGATGCGGACCAGCGCCGGCAGCGGGATCGTGCACGCCGAGCGCACCGAGCCGGGGATCACCACACGGTTCCTGCAGACCTGGCTGCGCCCGGACGAGCCGGGCGTGCCGCCCTCCCTCGCCCTCTCCTCGTACGACGCGGGCCCGGGGCTCTCCGAGGTGGGCGACCTCGGGATCGGCACCGCCGGCGCGCGGCTGTACCTGGCTCAGCAGGCGACCGGGCGACTGCTGCTCCCGGACTCCCCGCTGCTGCACGTCTTCGTGGTGGACGGCACCGTCGACCTCGGGGACCGCGCGGCCGGACCCGGGGACGCTGCCCGGCTCACCGAGGAGGGTGGTCGCGCGGTGACGGTCGAGGAGCCGGCGACGCTGGTGGTCTGGGCCTTCGGCTAGGGCGACAGAAGCGTGCGTCTAGCTGCGGCCGACGCCCGCGGCGACCCGGCGCTCGAGCTGCTCGTGGAGGTTCTGGGCCCAGATGGTGGGGGTGATCCGGCTCGCGAGTGCGCGGGAGCCGTCCGACATCGACTTGAGGCGCTCGGGGCTCATCGTGCTCATCCGGACCATCGCCTTGACCAGCTCGTCCTTGTCGCCGGCCGCGACGGCCCAGCCGTTGAACCCGTCCTGGAGCAGGTGCGGGACCGCGCCCACGCCGTCGGAGCAGATGATCGGCAGCCCGGCGGTGGCGGCCTCGTGCACCACCACGCCGTACCACTCGATGTGGCTGGGCAGGATGAAGCCGGAGCACTCGTGCATCAGGTCCACCAGGTCGGCCGGCTGCACGAACCCGCGCCAGTCGATGCCCTCCTGGCCCTGGAAGTGCGCCCGCTCGGGTCCGTCGCCGGCGACGACCAGCTCCCACGGGTCGTCGACGAGGCGGCGGTACTCGGCGTAGGCCTCGGCCAGCAGCACCGGCGCCTTGTGCCAGATCAGGCGGCCGGTGAAGAGGAACCGCTTGCGGGAGGCCATCTCCTCGAGCTCGCGGGGCCCGCGCTCGAACAGGTCGGTGTCCGCGGAGTTGGCGCCCCGGATGACCTGGTTGCCGCGGAAGCCGATCCGGCGCGCGAACAGCTCGGACCGCTCGCCGGGCACCCAGACGGCGTCGAAGAGCGGCAGCACGTAGAACCGGCTGGCGACCAAGCCGGCGTACTGCTTCTTCGTCCCGTGCCAGAAGTTGGAGTTGAAGATCACCCGCAGGGCCCGGCCCTGGAAGGCCTTCATCACCGCGCGGTAGCCCTTGCCGTCCCAGGACCACATGATGATGACGTCGGGCTTGAAGTCCTCGATCAGCGGGACCAGCACCTCGGGCGGCGGGCTGCCGGCGGTCGACTCGCCGTTGTCGGTGCTGTCGGTGCGGTCCCAGACGTACCGCTGGACCGAGCCGGTGAACGTCGACTTGTCGAACGCCGCGTACCGCATCGAGGACGGGTGCACCAGCAGCAGCTCGTTGCCCAGGGCGGCGAGCTCGCCGAAGCACTTGTCCTGGTACGCCGTCAGGCCGGTCATCAGGACGGCGATGCGCACCGGTGTCCTCCAGTCGTCACGAGTCGGGTCGGCGAAACCGTAGCAACCCCGCCACCCTCGCGATCAGGGAATCAGGACTCCGGGATTCAGCACGCCCGTCGGGTCCATCTTCTCCTTGACCGCGCGCAGGATCTCCACGCCCACCGGGCCGATCTCCTGCGCCAGCCACGGTTTGTGGTCGCGGCCGACCGCGTGGTGGTGGGTGATCGAGGCACCGTTGCCGACCATCGCGTCCGAGGCGGCCGCCTTCGCCGCGAGCCACTGGTTCAGCGGGTCGTCCGAGCCCTTGGTGGCCACCGTGAAGTAGAGCGAGGCGCCGGTCTCGTAGACGTGCGAGATGTGGCAGAGCACCAGGGTGGCCTCGCCGAGAGCGCCGACCAGGGCTTCCTTCACGCGGGAGTACACGTGGTCGAGGTTGGACCAGAAGGTGACCGTCTCCAGGGTCTCGACCAGCACGCCGACGTCGAGGAGCGAGTCGCGCAGGTACGGACCGTGGAAGCGGCCCTGCGCCCAGGCCTCGCCGCCCTCGGTGCGGGTGCCGCCGAGGTCGGAGAGGAGCTTGGTCACCGCGGCCTGCTTCGCCTCGACAGCCGCCGGTGTGCCCTCGTAGCCGGTGATCATCAGGCAGCCGCCGGCCGACTCGCCGCCGACCTCGCTGGGCTTGGCCAGGTTGATCGCGGTCTCGTTCTCGTCGGAGAGCCGCAGCACGGTCGGCAGCATCCCCGCCTGGGCCAGGGTTCGCATCGCGGTGGCGCCGTCGGCGAAGGAGGCCCAGCGCCAGGCGTCGTACACCTTGACCTCGGGGACCGGGCGCACCCGGACCCGCACCGCGGTGACCACGCCGAGGGTTCCCTCGGAGCCCATCACCAGCTCGCGCAGGTCCGGACCGGCCGCGTTGGCCGGCGACGAGCCGAGCTCCAGCGTGCCCTGCGGAGTCGCGACCTTGAGCCCGACCACGAGCGAGTCGAAGCGGCCGTAGCCGGCACTCGACTGGCCCGAGGACCGGGTGACCGCGAAGCCGCCGATGGAGGCGTACTCGAAGGACTGCGGGAAGTGCCCCAGGGTCAGCCCCTCGGCCGCGAGCAGCGCCTCGGCCTGCGGGCCGCGCAGCCCCGGCTCGAGGACCGCGGTCATGCTCGTGCGGTCCACCTCGAGGAGCTGGTCGAACCGGATCAGGTCGAGGCTGACCACACCCGCGAAGCCGTCGCGCTGGGCAGCGAGCCCCCCGACCACCGAGGTGCCGCCTCCGAACGGGACCAGCGCGACGTGCTTCGCGACGCACCAGTCGATGACCGCGAGCACCTCCTCGTGCGAGCCCGGGCGAACGACCGCGTCCGGCGAGTCCGAGCCGTCACCGGCGCGCAGGCGGAGCAGGTCCGGGGTGGACTTGCCGCGAGTGCGGTGCAGCCGGGTCTCGTGGTCGGTGAGGACGTGGTCCTCGCCCACGAGCGCTGCGAGCTCGGCGACCAGGTCGGCGTCGAGCGGCTCGCTCAGCCGCACCTCCGCGGACGCCACCGCCGGGGTGTCGGTGGTGCCGATGAAGGCGTCGACCAGGGCGAAGGCGTTCTCCGGGAGCGGGCCGGCCTCGGCCGGGTCGCCCCAGCGGGACCAGTGCATCTCTGGGGCCTGCGGGTTCGTCGTCATGTGTTACAGTGTTACACATGACGTCACTCCGTAACAACCCCGCGCGATCCTCCGAGGACCTCGCGCTGGACGCGGCCCGCGAGGCGATCCTCGCCGTCGGCTGGAGCCGGACGACGCTCACCGACATCGCCCGCCGTGCCGGGCTGAGCCGGATGACCCTGTACCGCCGCTGGCCGGAGATGAACGCCCTGCTGGCCGACCTGATGACCCGCGAGTGGGAGGGCCTGGTCGCCCTGCCGACCGGACCGAACCCGCGCACCGCCCTGGTCGAGGGTGTGGTCGAGACCGTCGGCGCCCTGCGCGCCAACGAGCTGTTCACCCGGATCGTCGAGCTCGACCCGCAGATGCTGCTGCCCTACCTGCTGGAGCGAACCGGACGATCGCAGGATCGCGTGCTCGCGCTGACCGCCGCCGCGATCGTCGCGGGGCAGGCCGCCGGTGAGATCCGCCCGGGCGACCCTGAGACCCTCGCCCGCGCGATCCTGCTCACCGCGCACGGTTTCACCCTGTCAGTCCACACGGTGACGACCAGCGCGATCGGGCAGGCGGACCTCGACCGCGAGCTCGCGGCCCTCCTGAACGGATACCTGACGCCATGACCCGCATCGTTGCCGGCAGCGCCGACATTCCGGACAGCACGGACGTCCTCGTCGTCGGCCTCGGCGTCACCGGCGCCGGGGTGGCGCTCGACGCCGCCAGCCGTGGTCTCGACGTGGTCGCGGTCGACGCCTTCGACGTCGCCTGGGGAACCTCCCGGTTCTCCTCCAAGCTGGTGCACGGAGGACTGCGCTACCTGGCCAAGGGACAGGTCGGCATCGCCAAGGAGAGCGCCGTCGAGCGCGGCATCCTGATGGAGCGGACCGCGCCGCACCTGGTCCGGGCACTGCCGATGGTGATCCCGCTGACCCCCGAGATCACCGGGTTCCAGGCCTGGCTGGCGCGGCGCGGTGTCGGCGCCGGCGACTGGCTCCGGCTGCTGGCCCGCACCCGCCGCGAGACGCTGCCCAAGCCGCGCCGGATCAGCGCCACCGAGACGCGCACCCTCGCCCAGGTGGTCCGCCACGACGTCCGCGGCGGCGTGCTGTCCTGGGACGGCCAGCTCGAGGACGACGCCCGGCTGGTGCTCGGCATCGCCCGCACCGCGGCGTCGTACGGGGCCCGGGTGCACACCCGCACCCGCGTGCTGGAGCTGACCGGGACCGGCGCGCTGCTGCGCGACGAGCTCACCGGCGAGGAGCGCCGGATCACCGCGAAGGCCGTGATCAACGCGACCGGCGTCTGGGCCGGCCACCTGGTCCCGGGCATCACCCTCAAGCCGAGCCGGGGCACCCACGTCGTGCTCCGCAAGGCCTCCCTGCCGGGCGTGCGCTGCGCGATCATGGCGCCGGTGCCGGGGTCCTCGAACCGCTTCGTGTTCGCGCTCCCCCAGCCCGACGAGACCTTCTACGTCGGGCTCACCGACGACGAGGTCGACGAGATCCCGGACGTCCCGAGCGTGCCCGAGGAGGACGTCGACTTCCTGCTCGAGGTGATCTCGCGGGCGCTGGAGAAGCCGCTGACCCGCGACGACGTCGTCGGTGCCTACGCGGGGCTCCGGCCGCTGCTGGACAGCGACGGCTCGACGGCCGACCTGTCCCGCAAGCACGCGGTGCTCACCTCGGAGACCGGCGTGGTCACCATCGTGGGCGGCAAGCTGACGACGTACCGGCAGATGGCGCAGGACGCCGTCGACGCCGCGATCGCCCGGGCGCACCTGGCCGCCGGCCCGTGCCGGACCCGGAACCTGCCGCTGCTCGGCGCCGCCTCCCGCGAGGAGCTGGCAAAGGTGGACGGACCGTCTCGTCTCGTGCGCCGCTTCGGCACCGAGGCACCGGACGTCCTCGCGAACGCCCTGGCTCTCGGGCTGAGCGAGGAGGAGGCGCTGACGCCGGTGAGCGCGCAGATCCCGGCGACGCTCGCCGAGCTGGTCTTCGGGGTGACCCACGAGGGTGCCGCGGACGTGGACGACCTGCTGGACCGTCGTACGAGGATCGGCCTCATCCCCGCCGACCGCGAGGCGGCGCGCCCCCTCGCCGAACGTGCCCTCGCGCTCGCCCACCGCTGACCCGTCGCAAAGGGCACGTCTCGACGCTGACCCGTCGCAAAGGGGCGAGTGCGCACGTGCACCTTTGCGCCAGGTCAGCGCAAACACGTGCACCTTTGCGCCAGGTCAGCGTCAAGGGGCAGTGCCGGGGACGACCAGGCCGTGGTCGTAGGCATAGACGATCGCGGCGGGGCGGTCGCGCAGGCCCAGCTTGGTGAAGATCCGGCCGATGTGGCTCTTCACGGTCAGCTCGGAGATGAACAGGGTGCCGGCGATCTCGGCGTTGGAGAGCCCGGCGCCCATCGCGCGCAGCACCTCCAGCTCCCGCACGGTGAGGACCTCGTGCTCGCCGGAGCCGTTGACGACCGGCGCGGCGGCGGGCGCGGAGCGGTACCGGGAGAGCACCCGGCCGGTGACCGCCGGGTCCAGCCAGGAGTCGCCCGCGGCCACGGTCCGGACGGCGCGGATCAGGTCGTCGGCCGAGGAGTCCTTGAGCAGGAACCCGGCCGCGCCCGCGCGCAGCGCCCCCGACAGCATCTCGTCGTCGTCGAAGGTGGTCAGCACGAGCACCGGCGGCGGGCACGCGCGCCGGTTCAGCTCGCGGGTCGCGGTGATCCCGTCGACGCCGCGCATCCGCAGGTCCATCACCACGACGTCGGCCCGGCTTCCCGCGGCCTCGACCGCGTCCAGAGCGGCCGGCAGCTCAGCACCGTCGCCGCACTCGGCGACGATCTCGAACCCGTCGCGGCGGCGCAGGATCCGGCGCAGGCCCGAGCGCACCAGCTCCTGGTCGTCGACGAGCACCACGCGGACGACCGACTCGTCCGACGACCCCGCGTTCACCACGCCACCCTCCGGCCGACCGGGCAGAACAGCTTGCCGTTCCGCTCGCGCAGCTGCAGGCGGAGGTCGACCAGCCAGTCCTCACCGTCCGGTCCCGCTGCCAGCTGTGCACCGAGCTGCGCGGCCCGGGCGCGCATCCCGGTGAGACCGGAGCCCGGCCCCTCCCCGGCGCGCGCGACGCCGTTGACCGGGTTGCGCACCTGCAGCCGCGCCCAGGTCGGGGTCACGGTGAGCTGCACCTGCGCGGCGGCGGCCGGTGCGTGCTTGGCGATGTTGGCCAGCGACTCCTGCGCGATCCGGTACACCCCGAGCCCGGTGGCGTCGGCCAGCCGGCTCGGGTCGCCGACCTCGTCGTACGCGATCGCCAGCCCGGCCCGACCCATCTGCTCGACCAGCGCGCCGATGTCCGCCGCGGTGGGCAGCGCCTGCGTGGCCGACGGACCGGTGGCCAGCGTGCTCACCGTCTGCCGGATGTCGGCCATCGCCTGCCGGCCGACCCGCTCGGCGTCGGCCAGGGCTTCGTCGATGTCGGCGACCTCGTCGCGCTCGCCCGCCTGCACGTCGCGCAGCGCGTGCCGGGCACCGGTGATCTGCAGCAGGGTGACGCTGAGCGCGTGCGCGACCAGGTCGTGGATCTCCCGGCCGATCCGCTCGCGCTCGGCCAGCGTGGCCCGGGCCCGCTCGCCCTCGCGGGCGGCCCGCTCGGCCAGCAGCGCGCGCATCTGCCACAGCAGCATGTAGCCGACCGCGAAGCCGAGCGCCAAGTCGACCAGGTGCACCGGCAGCCCGTGCACGCCGGGTCCGGCGGCGGCCGCGGCGATGACACCGGCCGAGGTCGCGCCGACGATCAGCCCGGGCCGGACCCCGTCGCGGGCGACCACCTCGGCGGTCAGGAACGCCAGCAGGGCCGGCGCCGGGTCCAGGGTGCTGGTCGACTCGACAGGGTTCCAGAGCAGCACCAGCGCGACCGCGAACACCCCGGCGGTCTCCAGGACCGGCTTGATGTGCCGGCCGAAGATCAGCTCGAGGATCCCGGGCACGAGCACCAGCGCGAGCAGTCCCGCGGCGACGTACGGCGGCCACAGCCAGTCGCGCATGGTCAGCGACACGGTGGTCGCGCCGACCAGCCCGACCATGCTCAGGATCGGGATCCACCACGGGTAGACCAGGCCGTGCCGGGCCATGTTCTCCTCGATGAGCAGCCGCAGCCGCACGGCGAGGGAGAGGACGGACGGGGCACGCACAGCCACCAGGGTAGGGAGCGCCGGGCTCTCGCGGCATCCCCCCGTGGAAGCGCGGTGTGCTCTCCGGGCTCCTACCAGGGTCGGAGCCGGATTGGGTACCGCGGCCCGATGGTCCCGGGCCGACGCCTCCCTAGCGTGGACACCACGAGCCGCAGCCCCCGATCGGGGCGAGCGCGAGAGGTGAGCCGAGAGGTGACACAGATGAGCTGGACCGAGACCCACCGGCGCTGGCAGGCACTGCGCGAGATCGAGACCCTCGCGAACGCCGGCGCCGAGGCGCTGCCCTGGAACGCCGAGTACGCCGACCTGTTCGGCCACCCCGACCACCTGGTCGCCGCGCTGCGCTACCGCTGGAAGCTGACCCGCGACGCCCAGCTGGACACGCACCTGACCGAGCAGGCGCTCGAGGAGCAGCGCCGCCGGCTCGTCGAGCGGCACGCGGGTGTGCTCCGGCTGCTGCGCGCGTACGACGGCACCGTGGTCGTCACCGCCCAACCCGAGCCGGTCCCCGCCTGAGCCACCCGCTTGTTGCAAACAGTTTGCAACAAGCATCTTCTCGGCCTAGTGTCGCCAGGGTGACCCAGCTGCTCGAGCCGACCTCGCCGGCGCCCGCCGGGAAGCCGCGGATCTCCCGCGAGGAGAAGATCGCGCTGGCACGCTGCGTCGCCTTCGTCGTCTTCCTGCACCTGGTCGGCTGGGGTCTGCTCGCCGGCGTGGTCGCCCCGCAGCACTACGAGGTCGGCGGCAAGATCCTCGGCATCGGGCTCGGCGTCACCGCGTACACGCTCGGCATGCGGCACGCCTTCGACGCCGACCACATCGCCGCCATCGACAACACCACCCGCAAGCTGATGAGCGACGGTCAGCGGCCGATGAGCGTCGGCTTCTGGTTCAGCCTCGGCCACTCCTCGGTGGTCTTCGTGATGGTGATGGGCATCGCGCTCGGCGTGCGCGCGCTGGCCGACGGCGTCGACGACGAGAGCTCCACGCTGCACCAGGTCGCCGGCATCTGGGGCCCGACCGTCAGCGGCGTCTTTCTGGTCACCATCGCGATCCTCAACCTGATGGCGCTGCGCGGCATCCTGCGGGTCTTCCACGGCATGCGCCGCGGCCACTTCGACGAGGCCGAGCTGGAGCGCCAGCTCGACAGCCGCGGCTTCCTCAACCGGATCCTCGGCAAGGTCAACAAGACCGTGCGGAAGCCCTGGCACATGTACCCGGTCGGCTTCCTCTTCGGGCTCGGCTTCGACACCGTCACCGAGATCGGCCTGCTGGTCATCGCCGGCGGCGCGGTCGCCGCGAACCTGCCCTGGTGGGCGGTCATCACGCTGCCGGTCCTGTTCGCGGCCGGGATGTCCCTGATGGACACCATCGACGGGGCGTTCATGAACGTCGCCTACGGCTGGGCGTTCTCCCGGCCGGTGCGCAAGATCTACTACAACATCACCGTGACCGCGCTCTCGGTCGCGGTCGCCGCGATCATCGGCGTGGCCACCCTGGGCAGCATGCTGGCCGAGAACCTCGACATCACCTCCGGGCCACTGGCCTGGCTGGCGAACCTGGATCTCGAGTACGTCGGCTACGGGATCGTCGCGCTGTTCGTGGTCGCGTGGGCGCTCTCGGTCGCCGTCTGGAAGGTCGGCCGGATCGAGGAGCGCTGGTCAGCGGATCTGCGCTGATCCCTCCGCCGGGAAGGTGCCCAGGTCGCCGACCTCGAACCCCTGCGGGTAGGTGCGGTAGTAGCCCATGTCGCGGACGTAGAGCGGCTGCTCGCGGGCCGGCCGGCGGGCGAGGAACCGAGCACGCGCGCGCAACGCCGTACGGGCGACCCGGCGCTCCCAGCGCCGCGGCCGGCGGTAGTCGAAGGCGTCCAGCAGCGCGTCGTCCATGAGCGCGTAGGCGAACCGCTTCGCCACGGCCGCGGGCGCGTACCTGTTCGGCGGGAACGTGGTCATCAGGTCCAAGGTGGCGTCGGCGACCCGGCGGGCCTTGGCGGAGTAGGAGAAGTGCGCGGCCTCGTAGTCGTCGAGCAGCCGCTCGAACTCGCGGTAGGTCTCCGGGATGTCCTTGATCGCCATGTGCCGGCCGAGGTGGCGGTAGTAGTTGGTCAGCGCGCGCTGCTCGTGGTCGGTCAGCGGGCGGTAGCCGTGCTCGGCGATCCAGCGCACCGGGACCACCACGAAGGTGGAGAGCACGTAGCGGAAGTCGTCGTTGGAGATCGGGTAGTGGCCGTGCATCTGGTTGATCCGGCGTACGGCGGCGGTGCCGGGTGCGCTCGGGAGGCCGTGCTCGAGGATCTGCTCGAGCAGGAGCCCGGTGTCGTCGTACCGCTTCTGCACCCGCTTCGTGAACTCGCCGGTGTCGTGCAGCAAGTCGCCGATGCTGGGCACCGCGTAGGTGCGGAACAGCGCGAACGAGAGCGCCTGCAGCGTGTCCCACGGGAACTCGTGCGCGGAGAGCATCCGGGCGATCTCGGCGTACTCGGTCTCGGGGTCGAGGGCGGCGATGCGCCGCTGCCAGTGGTCGCGCGCCAGCCGGGTCACCCGGCCATTGTGGTCTCCCTGGGCGAACTCCGGCCAGCGAGGTCGATATGTCAGATATCGTGACGCGGTGGTCGGGAAGCTGGGACTCGTGGGTGGCGTCGTGCTGGCGTGGGTGCTCACGTTCGTCGTGATGGGCGGGAACATCTCGCTCGGTGGCGACGACTCCAAGCCGGTGGCCCACACCACGCTGACGCCGACCACCACCTATCCGACGCCGACCCCGCTGGGGCCGTCGAAGAGCGCCACCACCGGCAACGCCAACGCCGCCGGGTCCGACGACGAGACCCCGGGCGAGGACGCCACGAGCGCCGAGAAGGCCGCCACGACCGCGCCGCTGGCCGGGCGGCTGCTGCTGGCCCGCCCGAAGCCGCGCCGCTCGCCGCCGCCGGTGGCCGAGTTCCGGATGGCCAGCTTCAACGTGCTCGGCAGCTCGCACACCCGCCGCGGCACCAAGCGGCCGCAGAAGGCCTCCGGGTCCGCCCGGATGGCGCGCGCGACGCAGTACGTGCTCGACCACGACCTCGACCTGGTCGGCTTCCAGGAGTTCCAGGGCGACCAGCGCAGCGTGTTCCTGCGCAACACCGGCGGGGCGTACCAGATCTTCCCCGGCAACGGGCTGGACGGGGAGAACTCGATCGCCTGGCGCACCGACACGTGGGACCTGGTGAAGGCCGACACCGTCGCGATCCCCTACTTCGGCGGCCACCCGCGCAACATGCCGGTGCTCACGCTGCGCCACAAGGCCAGCGGGATCGCCATCATCGCGACCAACTTCCACAACCCCGCCGACACCCGCGAGTACGGCCGGCAGGGTCGCTGGCGTGCCGCCGCGAAGGCCCGCGAGGCCGAGCTGTTCGGCCAGCTGCGCCAGAGCGGGCTGCCGATCTTCGTCACCGGCGACATGAACGAGACCAACTCCTGGTTCTGCGCCGTCGCCGGCCCCGGGGACCTGCGCGCCGCCGCGGGCGGCGAGGGCGGGCGCAACGGCTGCAGCGTCGCCGGGGGCTACCGGGTGGACTGGATCGCGGGCTCGTACGACGTGCAGTTCAGCAACTACCTCGAGGACAAGTCCGGCTACGTGCACTGGATGACCGACCACCCGGTGATGAGTGCCAGCGTCCGGATCGAGGGCGCGGACTTCCCGAAGGCGCTCGGGAGACCCGCGGCGTAGAGCTCGGCCTCTAGATCGTCAGCGGATTCACCTGACCATCAAGGCCCAGCCGGCGAACAGAAACGCCCGCCGGATGTTCTCGATCACGACCAGCCGCGGGCGTTCGTGTGCGTCGGGAATGCTCTCGCTGAACAGCTGCGCCGTCAGTCCCGCTCCCGCCAAGGGTTCGTATTCGATCCGAAGGCTGCCCGCCGCGTCCTTGTAGAGGAGCGCGGTACGAGCGACCAGGCGGACGCTGAAGCCCTCGGAGGAGACGATCTCGCGCCTCCAGGTTTTCTTGAATGTCGCGGTCACAGTGTCCAGGCCTTTGATGAGGGAATCTCGGGCTGAATCGTTTCAGGTCGAGGACACGAGATCCCCATGATCGACGCGCCAGTCCGCGAAGACCAGTGCCTGCAACCCCATACCGCTCGGATCATGCTCGCAGAGAAACGACATGAAGGCGCCATGAACGCTTTCCACCACTGGCTCACTGATCCTCGGTCACCGCCACCACGCCGCCACTCGGTCACCGTGCTTGACACGCTCTCAGCAAGCGATCTCTGTCGCGTCCAGCGAGCGCAGGAAGCACCAACCGCACAGCATCGACCTGTGAGGCGAGCGAAATGCCCAGCGAATGCGTCGTTCGCGCTGCTGTTTTCACCTTCTGAGCTGGCCCGAGGCCGGCCTCTACGAGCAAACAACTCAGGCGTGCCCTCAGATACGAGTCACCCACAAGCCCGCACACCAAGGTTTCAACAGCCTGAGCTCTCTCGTCATACAGAACTTCGATCGTTGCAGCAGGCGAGTAGTAGGTGAGGCCTTGTTCGTGGAGTTCTGGTCCAACGAATCCGTGATGCGACATAACCGATCCAAAGAATTCCACGACGCGAGCTTGCAACCAGGACGAGCGACCGCGCTGACCAGGCTGAGGAGGCCTGGACGCATTAACCACGTGGCACGACCACCCAGTGATCGCCAGATTGAACCCAGGTGTATCCGCGCTTCAGGAGGTACCTCAGCTCCCGTTGAAACACATTGCCTCCCGCATACAGCGGCTTGGTCGGGTCGGTCACCAGTCGCAACTCGTCACCGCGAGCCAACGCTTCATCGATAAAGCGCTTGTTCCGCGTCCAGTTCCAACGGCCGGCACCTTTCGACGTGAGCCCCAGGATATTGAAGCCTTCTTTGCCAACGAATGCATCAGTACCGCCTAGGTATCTGCCCAGGAGGGTGATCTGGCGAGGGCCCAAACTCTCCGCAGCTTCAGCAATCGCGGCCCTGAGCTCAGGGGCAGTTCTCCAGATCCCTGCTGCGGCCCGCAGGTAGGCAAGAGCCTCAGCCAAACCGCCGAAGGCTGCACCGGCGGCAGCAGAGACCAGTACCTGACGCCAGTTGATGTTCGAAAACGGGTCGCATCCGTTGGCGACGTTGTGGATGACCTGGATGGTGAGGTCGACGATCGCGCCGCCCAGGGCCGCGAGGCACATCGGGCACTGACCGCTCGGGTCGGTGAGCACCGTGGGCCGGTCGTTGGCGTAGATGTACTCGCTGACGTACGGGTCGGTGATGTCCTGGGCCCGCGGGTCCAGGGAGTTGAAGCGGCCGGTGGCGGGGTCGTAGTCGCGGGCCCGCAGGTGGTAGCGGTTGCTGTTGGAGTCCAGGTACTCGCTGGCGAAGCGAACCGGGTTCGCGACGTTGTCCTGGTTCGTGGGGCTGACCCGCAGCCCACCGAAAGGCTCGTAGTTGTAGGTGGCCTGGCGGGCGTTGGTGGAGTCGGTGACCGCGGAGATCGAGCCGTTGCCGTTGGGGTGCAGGTACTGGATGCCAGACCCGGTGCCGGTGCCCGGGTTGGTCAGCGCGATCGGGTCACCGTCGGGATCGTCGAGGTACTTGCGGGTGCTGGTCCCCGTGGTCTCGCTCGTCAGCTCGGGCAGCGGGTAGTTCTTGTCCCAGGTGTAGCTCGTCGTACTGGTGCCGGTGACGGAGCTCAGGCGGGTGCCGTCACCGTCGTAGCTGTAGGTCGTGGACGCGCCGCCCGTCGTCGAGGTCTTGAGTCGGTTGGCCAGGTCGTAGCTGAAGGTGGTGGCGCCGGCGGTGATCTGGTTGCCGTTGGCGTCGTAGGTGTAGTTGGTGTCGACCGCCTGGTTGAGTCCGTACGGCGGCTTGTGGGTCTTGGTGAGCTGGTCCTTGGCGTTGTACGTCGAGGTGATGGTGCCGATGAAGTTGCCCTGCCTGCGGAACTCGGTGAGACGGTTACCGACGGCGTCGTAGGTGAACCGGGACTCCGCGGTCAGCCCGGGGGTGCAGCTGCCTGCCCAGCAGACGGTGGCAATCCGGTTGTTCTCGTCATAGGTGTAGTTCTCGCCCTGCGTCCCGGGGTACGCGCGCACGATCTTGGTCGGATTGCCATTCTCGTCCCGGGTGAAGGTGTTCCCGGAGACGGTCGTGGTGCCGCGCTTCGTCGTCAGGTCAGACAGTCGTCCGGCCTCGTCGTACGTGCGCGTCTCGGTGATCCCGTTCCCGAACGTCGTCCCGGTGCGGTTGCCCGCTGCGTCGTAGGTGTAGGACGTCGAGACACCGCCGCCCGAGACCCCGGTCGAACGGGAGTCGTCATCCCAGGTCTGGGTGATCGACCGTCCGTCCGGGACAGTCCGGGTCGTCAACCTGCCGTCGTCGTAGGCGTACCCGATCGTCGCCGAGCCGCGGGTGACGGCGGTGAGCTGACCCGCGTCGTCGTAGGCGTACGTTTCCGCGGCAGCACCTCCGTCAGCCATGGCGGTGCGACGCAGCTCGTCGTAGGTGTAGGTGACGTCAGGTGTCGAGTCCGAGTAGTCGATGCCGGTGAGGCGATCGAGGGCGTCGTACGACCGGGTGATGGTCCCGTCGCCGGCGGTGCCCGTGGCGCTACCGGCCGGAGTCTCGGTGCTGGTCTGGTTCCCGGCGGCGTCGTAGGTGAAGTTCCAGGTACCGACCTGGGTGGTCTTCTGGGTGAGCCGGTCGGCCAGGTCGTAGGTGAAGCTGCTGACGTGGCTGTTCGCATCCGTCCGCGACGTGACGTTGCCGGTCGCGTCGTAGCCGTACGTCGTGACGTTGCTCAGCGGGTCGGTGACGGACGTCAGCCGGTTCAGCACGTCGTATCCGTAGCTCGTGGTGTTGTTGCGCGCATCGGTCCGCGAGATCAGGTTTCCGGCACGGTCGTAGCCGTAGCCGGTGACGTGGCTCAGCGGGTCGGTCACCGTCTTCAGGTGCCCTGCCGCGTCGTAGGCGTAGCTGGTTGTGTACTGGCTCGGCGTTCCGCCGGTGACGTTGCCGCGCGGATCGATGCTGGTCGCCAGGCGACCGTCACCGTCGTAGGTCCACTTCTCGATGTTGCCCAGTGGCGAGGTTGACGAGGTCTTGTTGCCCGAAGCGTTGTAGCCGTACTGGGTGACCTTGCCCCGGGGGTCGGTCATGGAGATCTGCTGGTCGGCGTCGTCGTATGCGTACGCCGTGACCCGGTTGAGGGGATCGCTCGCCGAGGTGACGTTGCCGTTGGCGTCGTACACCGTCGTCGTCACCTTGTTGTGCGCGTCGGTGACCGCCGTCGGCCGATTCAGCTCGTCGTAGGCGGTCGTGGTCGTGCCCGCGGTCGGGTTCGACACGGCGAGCGCGTTTCCGTTCGCGTCGTACGTCGTCGTCCAGGTGTAGCTGCTCGCCGTCGCGCCCACGACGTTCCCGCGCGGCGTCACCTCGCCGGTCCGGCGGTTCGCGTCGTCGTAGGCATAGGTGGTCGTACCCGCCGGGGTCGTCACGCTCGCGACGTTGCCGTTGTCGTCGTAGGCCGTGCTGGTCTCACCACCGCGCGGGTCGGTCACCTTGGAGACCTGGTTGTCGGCGTTGTAGTCGTACGTGGTGACCTTCAGGTCCGCGTCCTTGACGGTCTTCAGGTTCCCCGCGTCGTCGTAGGTGTACGTCGTGGCATGGCCCAGCGGATCCGTCGTCTTCGTCAGGTGATCCTCGGCGTCGTACTCGTACGTCGACTTGTAGTCGTTCGGATTCGCGCCCGAGAGGTTCCCGCGGGCTTCCACCATGGAGGTTCGGCGTCCGTAGCCGTCGTAGCCGTAGGTGGTGAGGTTCCCCTCGGGCGACAGCATCGAGGTCCGGTTGCCGTCGGCGTCGTAGCCGAGATCGACCACCTTCCCGCGCGGGTCCGTGATCGTGTCCGGCAGGCCGTTCGCCGTCCAGGTGTAGGCCGTCTCGCGGCCCAGCGGGTCGGTCTTCTTCTTCAGGAGCTGGTTGGCGAAGTACTCGTACGTCGTCGTCTTGCCACGCCCGTTGGTGAACGTCGCGACGGCATTGAAGGGCGTGTACGTCCACGACTCGGCCACCGAGGACGGCGCCGGCCCGGTGCGGGTGAGCAGGTTCCCGTTGCTGTCGTAGGTCATCGTGGTGGTCTTGCCACGGGCGTCAGTGATCGACGTCCGGTTGAGGTGCTCGTCGTACCCGTAGGCGGTCGTGTTGCCGATCGGATCCGCGCTGGAGATCAACACGTTGCGGCGGTACTTGTAGACCCAGGCATGACCACGCGGGTCGGTCACGGTCGCCGTCTTTCCCGAGGAGTCCCAGGCGAACGTCGTCTGCTTGCCGCGGCCGTCCAGCTGTGACGTGATCCGGCCGGTGCCGGCGTCGAACGTGTTCTGGAAGAGGTAGTGCCCGTTGGGGTCGAGCGCACTCGCGAGCCGACCGTCGGAGTCGTAGGCATAGGTCGTCGTCTTGCCACGCATGTCCGTGACCGTGCTGAGCCGGCCTCCGCTGTAGGTGTAGTCGACGTGCCGGCCGTCCGCGAGGTCGAGTCGAGTCAGCAGGTCTGCGGTGTAGGTCAGCGTGAGTACTCGTCCTGCTGCGTCGGTGATCGTCGCGAGCTTGCCGGAGCTGTAGCCGAGCGTCACACCCACGCTGAGACGGTCCTTCATGGCCGCCAGGCGACCGTTCGCGTCGAACTCGAGGATCGACTGGTCCGGCTGGGTGAGCCGGTATCCGCCTCCAGTGGTCGTGGTCAGCGTCGAGCGGACCCCTGGTGGCGTTTCGTAGCCACCGCTCACGCTGCGGAAAACAGCCTGCTTGCCGTCTCCGGCTCGCACCGTCACCGACCCGGTGCCGGCATCCACGCCCAGGGAGGCGTTGTACCCGAACGTCCAGCCCGGTCCCATCGGACCCGAGGTCGTGTCGAGGGAGTTGTAGGCGCGGCTGAAGTTCAGCGTGCGTCCGGCGCCGGGCAGGTTCACGTCGGTGAAGTTCTCGTACAGCGATCCGGTCGCGGTGTTGACCGGCCGCGCGGTCACGTACTGATGGGGCGACGAGGCACCGAAGCACCCGCCGCAGGGATCACCGAACGTCTGCTCCAGCGGCATCCCGACACAGTCGATCGGACGAGTCCCGCCACTGCCGCCGCTCACCGTCATCTGGACGCTCCACGAGATCGATGCCCAGCCAGTTCCACTCGATCCCGTGTTCCACATGTCCAAGAGCAGCGACGCGTCGGAGCCTGTCGTGTTCGTCCACGAACCCATGCTCGTCGTGAACGGAATCGCGGGCGGGAGCGGTCTGTCGTAGTGGGTGAACGCGCGGGTCGCGCTGTAGACAGAGGCGCCGCTGAGCGATGCCGTCAGGTAGATGTAGCCCTGTGCCGTCCACCATCCGGCGAACCACGGCTGAGGATGGATGGTCCCAGCACCCGTGAACTGGACGGTTGCGCCAGGAGGCACATATGCGTTCGCATAACCGTGCCCATCGCCGAGGCCGGTGGCCGAGCCGGAATCGCAGAACGTCGGTGCGTCATTGGGATCTGGCGCGGCCGGGTCGGCCGAAGCGGAGCTGCTCAGGCCGAGCGCGAGCAGGGTCGAGACCACGCTGAGCAGCACGGCCGCAACCAGCGACGCAAGGGCGCGCTGCGGCACAGGGCGAACAAGGGTGGACGATCGCATGGAGTCTCCCGGGGTCGACACGGCTGTGCGCAACCCTAGAGTTTCCGAACGGTGTCGTGTCGAATTACCTAATATTTACAACGGTAGGCTAGACCGGCCTTGATGTCGACGGGCGACTCAGAACCCGCTGCAGGCGTTGGCGTCGTCGAAGTGGCCCGGGGTGGTCGGGTAGGCGCTGCCGGTGCCGTGTCCCTTGCCGTCGGCGGTGGTGACCAGGGCCAGCTCGTCGTAGGCGGAGGTCCCGGGGGTCAAGACGTCCGGGGTCGCGCCCGGGCGGCCCGCGCCGAGACCGGTCGCCCACTTCTGCAGGAAGTCCTGGATCGCCGGGGACGGGCTGCGCAGGTCGTTGAAGCCGCCGTAGGCCGCGTTGCAGTGGCTGTACAGGTTGTACACGCCGCTCCAGTCGATCAGGCGGTCGCCCGGGTTCGGGCCGTTGCCGGCCTGGTCGCCCTGCATCACGTCCCGGTCCCAGCCGCCGTAGACCCAGTCCACGCCCTGGTGGTGCTGGTTGTTGGCGAAGGTCGCGGGCGAGGACGTCACGTCGTCGTCGCGACCGGTCATCTCGAACCACGAGCACGGGTCGGTGGTGCCGTCCTTCTTCGTGGTCACCGGCGCCGTGCCGGTGGTGCAGGTCCGGCCGGTGAAGGCCGGCCCGGTCCCGTAGACCCCGCGCGGGCGCCAGTCGATGACGTCGTTGTCCTTGCCGCCGACCAGGTGGTCGACCCACTCGCCGGTGGCCCCGCGGTCGGCCTGGCAGGCCGCGTCGGTGGGCGCGCAGGCCCGTCCGAGGCCGCCCCAGAGCACGTCGGCGCCACGGTCACCGAAGACGTAGTCCCCGCCGGTGTCGCCGTTCGCGAGGTCGTCGCCGGCGCCGGCGTGGATCGAGTCGTGGCCGTCGCCGCCGCGGATCCGGTCGGCGCCGCCGTACGAGATCCCGTCCAGCGGCATCGGCGCGCTAGACGCACTACCGGTGAAGTCGGTGCCGTTGACGTCGTGCAGCAGGTCGGCCTCGCGGCTGACCGAGCCGGACCGGCGGGTGACGAGGGTCTCCGCGGGCGGCTGGTTCAGCGTGGTGGTGGTCGACCGTGCGCCGGTCTCGTACCGGTCCTGGATGCCGCCGCGGTCACCGAGGATCGCGTCCTCGCCGTCCTGTCCGTAGAGCAGGTCCGCGCCGAGCTCGCCGTACAGGTCGTCGTCGTCCGCGCCGCCCCACACGGTGTCGCCGCCGTCCTGGCCGTAGAGCACGTCCTGGCCGGCGTCGCCGTACACGGTGTCGGCGCCGAAGGCCCCGCTCACCTCGCAGGTCGCGGTGGCGGACGACCCGGTGGTCGGGCAGAACCGGGTCGAGGTCGCGCCGCCGCCGGCCACCCGGACCTTGGCGTCGCCGGTCCGGGAGGCGCCGTAGCGCTGGGTGTAGACCCGCTCGACGGTTCCGTCGAGCACCCGGGCGATCGACCCGTTGTCGCCGACCACGAAGTCGTCCTCGCCGTCGCCGTGGATCGCGTCGTCCCCGTCGCGGTAGGCCTGCTTGCTCCAGCCTCCGGCGAGGTCGTCCTGACCCTCGGTGACCGACGCGGCGTCGACCGCCGGAGTCACCCAGGCGGCGACCGCCGGCGCGGCCACGAGCTCGCCGGCGCCCAGCGCGGCATCGCCGTGGATCGCGTCCGCCCCGCCATCGCCCTCGGCGTAGTCGTCGTCGCCGCCGCCGCTGATCCGGTCGTTGCCGTCCTGCCCGAGGATCACGTCGACCCCGGTCTGGCCGGAGAGCGCGTCCGCGCCGCTGTGGTTGGCGTTCGCGGTGGCCGGGACGGCGCCGTTCAGGTCGAACAGCGTGATCCCGCGGCCCGGGACGAGCGCGGACTGGCCCGCGTTGGCCCGGTTCGTGCGCCAGTCGCGGCCGGTCGTCACCCGGGTCAGCAGGCCGTTGTCGCCGATGACCAGGTCGGACCCGGCGCCGCCGTACACGTCGTCCGCACCGTCGAGCTGGCCGACCGCACCGGCCGCGTTGCTCGCGGTGGTCGCGGACGAGCCACCCGCGAGGTCGTCGTCCTCGGTGCCGCCGCGCACCAGGTCGGTGCCCTGGCCGCCCTCGGCGTAGTCGTCCTGCGCACCGCCGTCGACGCTGTCGTTGCCGCCCTGGCCGAGCAGCACGTCGCTGTCCGCGCCCCCGGTGACGTCGTCCGCGCCGGAGGTGCCGGCCGCGGGCGCGTCGCCCAGGTCGTACGGCGTGATCTGCCGCTGGGCCACGAGCCGGACGAGCGTGAGCGGGCTCGCGAGCAGCGGCACGGTCAGGGTCGCGGGCCGGGTCAGGGCGCCGTTGTCGCCGAGCACGACGTCCTCGCCGGCGTCGCCGGCCAGGGTGTCGCCGGCGTCGGGCTGGCCGACCGCGCTCAGCAGCGTCCCGGAGACCGGGGTGTAGGAGCCACCGACGATGTCGTCGTCGCCGCCGTCACCGTGCACCAGGTCGACGCCCGGGCCGCCCTCGCCGTAGTCGGCCGCCTCGCCCAGCGAGACGTCGTCGTCGCCACGCTGGCCGAAGACGACGTCGGTGTCGTTGCCGCCCTGGATGAGGTCGCCTCCGGCCACGCCGGCCGGCGTCCCGGCGCCCTCGTCGGCCAGGTCCACGGCACGGCTCGTGGTCAGGCCACGTCCGGCCGAGACCGGGTGCGCGGTCGCGCCGCGGACCATCCGGGCGTTGTCGCCGGCGATGACGTCCTGCCCGGCGCCGCCGTACAGGAAGTCGCCGGTGTCGGGCCGGCCCGGCTCGGAGCCGGTGAACAGCCCGCTGGCCAGCTGGGACGAGCCGCCGACGACGTCGTCGTCGCCCGCCTCGCCGTACAAGCGGTCCGATCCCGGGTTGCCCTCGACGTCGTCGTCGCCGTTGCCGCCGTAGCCGGTGTCGTCGGCCAGACCGCCGAACAGGCCGTCGTCCTGGTCGCCGCCGACCAGGTAGTCGTTGCCGCCGAGGCTCGCGACCGACGACCCGAGGTCCGCCGGGTACGGGGCATCAGCCAGGACGTCGGTGGTGGCGTTGTCGCCCACCAGGACGTCGGCACCGCCGGCGCCGAGCAGCACGTCGGCGGTGTCGGTCTGGCCGGCCTTGGAGGTGCCGCCGAGGAGGACGTCGGCCTCCGAGCCGCCGTCGAGCCAGTCGGCGCCGTCGTTGCCCTGGAGCCGGTCGGCGCCGGCGCCGCCGTAGAGGGAGTCGCCGCCGTCGTTGCCGTAGACCTGGTCGGCCCCGGCCTCGCCGTAGCCCTGGTCGGCTCCGCTGCCGCCGTACACCAGGTCGGCGTCGTCGCCGCCGTACAGGTGGTCGTCGCCGGCGTTGCCGCAGACCCGGTCGGCCGCACCGGCGGCGTAGACCCAGTCGCCGGCCCCGCCCGCGTTGACCACGTCGACGCCGTTGCCGCCGAGGATCAGGTCGGCCGCGTCGCCGGCCACGTTGCTCTCCGCCGGCTGCTTGCTCACCGGGTCGGACTGCACCGGGCAGGCGTCGGTGGTGGTGTCGCCGAAGATCGTCGACGGGCCGTCACTGCCGTAGATGCGGTCGCTGCCGGTGCCGCCGACCAGCTTCTTGGTGCTGGTGCTCGCGCCGGGCAGGACGCCGACGGTGCGGGCCGCGCCGAGCACGTCGGTCGCGGAGCCCGGGTCGCCGACGGTTGCCGGGGCGGCCACGACGTAGTCGTCGCCGGGCCCGCCGTAGATCTCGTCGGAGCCCTGGCCGCCGGTGAGCACGTCGTCCGCGCCGCCGCCGTAGACGATCGCCTTCTGCGCGGTCGTCGAGTGCGTGGTGACGAAGTCGATGCCGTTGGAGCCGTAGACGGTGTCCGAGCCGGCGCCGGTGTCGACGGTGTTGCGGTCGGCCGGGTCGTCGCCGCTGCCGGTCGCGAACTCGTCGATGTCGGACTTGGCGCCGGTGTAGACCTTGTCGTTGGCCGACCCGCTCTTCATCACGTCGCCGCCGGCGCCGCCGACGAGCACGGAGGCGTGCCCGCGGTAGAGCGGTTCGCTGGAGGTGCCCTTGATCGCCGCGGAGTCCGCGAGCGTGCTGTCGTTCGCGGTCCCGATGGTGTCGACGCCTCCGTTGCCGGAGAGCACGACCGCGCCGAGGCCGGCCGCGATCTGGTCGTTGCCCGAGCCGGCCGGGTTCGTCGCGAACAGGTCCGCGTCGGCCGGGTCCTGCAGGGACGCGACGTCGACCGGGTCGCCCAGCGAGGTGGTGCCGGGCTTGATCGGCGCCAGGTCGACGGTGCGGGCCGCGGTGCCGAAGCGCAGCGAGCCGTCACCGGTCACGGTGTCCTTGCCGTTGCCGACGGTGATCGTGTCCGCGCCGGCCCCACCGGCCACGTGCGCGGAGACCGAGTCGGCCGCCTTGGACAGGTCGGTGCGGTCCAGCGTGGTCACGTTGTCCGCGCCACCGCCGGCGTCGACCCAGGAGTCGCCCTCGCCGGTGCGGATGATGTCGTCGCCGTCGCCGGTGAAGACCACGGACTTCTTGGTGAACGCGACCGGCTTGGCATCCTTGACCGGGGCCGAGCCGCCGGTGAACGTGATAGTCAGGTTGCCGGTGTAGCCGCGGCCGTCGAGCACCACCGTGGTGATCGGGCTGGCCTCGGTGTCCGGGAAGGACTCGGTGATGCCGAGACCGCGGACGTCGACCGTCGCCGCGTGCGCGCCGTCCTCGTCCGTGTACGCCGGCACCTGGCGGACCACCCAGGTCTCGTTCTTGTTGTTCGCTGCCCAGAGGCTGTCACCGCGCGGGCCACCCCCGCCGAACCGGCCGGCGAAGACGTAGAGCACGCCGTCCTTGGTGCCCGCCAGCCTCGGTGGCGGCGGGGTGCAGTTGGGCTTGAGGTTGAAGTCGAGGAGCTTGATGTTGACCAGGGTGAAGTCGAAGCTCACCGAGAACGGGCTGAACCCGATGGTGACGAACACCTTGATGTAGAGCGAGAGCTCTCCCCCGACGTTGAACAGGCAGATCGGGTTGTTGGCCACGGCGGCGCCGAACTCGAAGAGCCGGAACTTGCCGTCGTTGTTGGGGTCGTTCCAGTAGAAGCCGACGGTCAGCTTGATGCCGCCGACGACGCCGACCTCGAGGACGCCGATCGAGACCGAGGCGCCGGCCTCCAGGTAGCCGCTGAACTGCACGACCGGGATCGGGGTGCCGTTCTTGTCGACGGTCTTGAAGTACAGGCTGTCGAGCACCTGGGCGGCCTCGCCGTTCTCGATGGCGCGGCGGATGCCGTAGGTGTCGAAGCCGGCCGCGATCCGCATCGAGACCGACGCGCCACCGCCGATGACCATCATGACCGGCGGCGGGGCGTAGATCGGGCCGAAGGACTTCTGGAACTGGAAGCCCAGCGTCAGCGGGCCGCTGTCGAACTCGACCAGCGGGATGTCGCCGCCGGAGATGAGGTCGAAGAGCAGCGTCGGGTCGTCGATCACCGGGAACGACAGCCCGGCCAGCGCGCGCTTGGCGGTGTTGCTCATCTGGCCCGAGGTGTCCTTGGCCGCGATCGCCGAGGACGCGCCGGTGGCCGGCTTGTACGTCGACGGGTCGGTGTCGATCATCGACTTCGCGTTGCCCGCGGACACGCCCGTGGTCGCCGTACGGCCCGGGTTGAGCTCGAAGCTGCCGATGTCCACGCCGCAGCCGCTGCCGTCGCACTTCACCCCGGCCAGGAACTGCTTGACCGTCTTGATCGCGTCGAGGAACGGCTTGATCTTGGGACCGCCCGCGATCGTGCTGAACTTCTCGGCCAGGGTGGCGATGGTGATCTCGTCGCCACCTGCCGCCTTGGACAGGTCGGAGATGACCGGCATCGGCGTGAAGATCGTGTCGATCACCGGCTGCAGCGGCTTGGTGGCGTCGACGACCTGCTGCAGGTACGGCTTGATCGCCTTGCCGAAGAACTCGCCGGCGTTGAGGGTGACGTGGTCGAACTTCACCTTGAGACCGCTGGTGTTCGCCGGCGTCGTCCCGGTGCTGGCGCCCCAGGCCCAGGTCAGCTTGAAGTCGGTGGAGACGCCCGGCAGCGCCGCGTCGACGGCGCCCGCGAGGTGCCAGTCGATGTCGACCTTCGCGCCGATGCTGACCGTGATCGCGTCGGCGACTCGGGTCCGCGCGATCTCGGCGAGGGTCAGCGCGTTGTCGGGGTTGCTCCCCGGGTCCTTGAGGTCGATGCCGAAGTGGCCGGTGAACTCGGACTTGTCGCCGTTCTTGGTGACGTCGACGTTGATGATCGCCAGCTGGGCCTTGAGGTCCGGACCGCTGGCCGCCTTGTCGAGCTTGAGCGCGGCACCGACCTCGAGCTCGTCGGTGTCGGAGGTGTCGATGTAGAAGCCCCGGCTACGGCTCATCCCGATCTTGAGGTCGAGCGCCCAGCCCACCTTGCCGCTGACCGAGCCGGAGTCGCCGGTCTTCAGCGACAGGCCCGGCAGGCCGAGGTCGATCGGCAGCTTGGCGCCGAGGCAGTTGCCGCGGGTGGCGCTGTCCTTGCAGCCGTCCGCCGCGGACACGTCGCCCTGGCCGAGCACCATGCCGAGGGTGACGCCCTCGATCTTGGTCACCGGGGTGTCGTCCGGGCAGACCGTGCCCGGGAGCAGCGGGTTCGAGGTCGAGGCCGTGTACGCCGTGCTCGAGGTGCCCTTGTCGTCGTAGGTCGCGACGTCGGCGACCGTGCCCACGAGGGTGTACGCCGAGACGGTGGTGCCTGTCTTGGTGGCACGGAGGATCTCGTAGCCGGTGGCGCCGGTCGCCTTGGTCCAGGTGACGGTGTTGTACTTCGTGGCCGACAGCGTGGCCGCGTTCACCACGGTGGTCGCGGTCGGGTCCGACGGCTTCGACTTCTTCACCGGGTCCGGGCTGTGCGTGTACGTCGAGACGACCTTGTAGAGGTACTCGGTGGTGTCACCCGCCGCGGCACCGGTCGCCGTCGCGGTCGGGGCGGCCGGCGGCTCGAGGACGAGCTTGCAGGTGAAGCCGACCTGGACGCCGGTGGGTCCGTTGACCACGATGCCGAGCTTGTTGGCCAAGGTGGTCTTGAGCAGGGTCGTGGCACCGCCGACCGTGCTCGGGTCGCCGTTCTCCGAGATGAACTGGTCGATCTTGGCGCGGGTCTCGCCCATGAAGTCGGCGCCGGCCTGCAGGTCCTTGCCGATGACCGGCAGCTCGCCGTTGTTGGAGGCGGTGCGCAGCGCTGTCTCGGAGTAGAAGAGGTACTGCTGCAGGCCCTGGGCGAGGGTGTCGAACTTGAACGGGTTGCCGTCGATGATCTGCTGCAGGCCGGTCGGTAGCGTGACGTCGGTGCCCGTGCCGGTGAAGACGTCGGTGAGGTTGTCCCCGGTGCCGAGCGCCGTGGTGACGGTGAGGTCGCCCCCGGGCACCAGGATGTCATTGACGTACATCGGGAAGTCGGCGCAGAGGATCTGGCCGGCGTCGTCGCAGGCGCCGCCGTTGGTGAGCCCGACGTGGAAGCCGCTGGAGAAGAAGTCACCGATCGACGGGGTGTCCTCGCCCGTCGTGCCGGTGGCCTCGACGCCGAAGCCGGCGTGGATGCTGCCGAGGTCGTCGGGGCCCTTGCCCAGGTCGAGGCTGATCGGGCCCACGCTGGCGCCGAGGTGCGCGTCGTCGGCGCCCAGGGTGACCCCGAGCTCCACCTTGGACTCGTTCTCGTCGACGCGGGTGTTGTCGATCGGGTGCAGCATCGCGGCGGCGGTGAGCGGCAGGAACAGCCGCAGCTTGACCTTGCCGCTCGCGGTCAGGTTGAGCTCGCCACCGGCGCTCGCGCCGACGAGCTGGTTGTCGCCGAACTCGAGGCTGACCGGCTGGGCGACGTGGTACTCGCGCTGCCAGGTCAGATCGAGGCGCAGCTGCGGGTCCCCGGCGTCGTTCTTCACCAGGCCGAAGTCGATGGTGGAGCCGTGGCCCAGCGAGGACTGGGCCGTGCCGAGGGCCTCCTGCAGGCTGGCCGGGGTCATCGCCTGGAGCACGTGGACCGCGCCGAGGAGCTCGTTCTCCACGACGTACGGCGTGCCGTCGGCGGGCTCGCTGCTCAGCTGCGGGGCCAGCACGAGGGTCGTCGAGGTCTGGTCGACGATGGTGGCCAGGGTCGAGCCGACGACGACCTGCCGGCCGAGGAAGGCCGGGCCGAACCCGCCGTCCGGGTCGGTCAGCGTCGTGGTCGCGGGCGGGCCCGCGTTCTGCGTGTAGGTCACGCCGTCGGCGCCGCTCGCGCCCGCGCCGATGAGCTGGCTCACCGACGCGCCCACCAGCGGGATCGGCACGTCGAGTCCGCCGCCGGTCATCGTGGTGAGGTCGCTGCCGGCCTTCTTGAAGGCCTCGCGCACGCCGCCGTACAGCGAGGTCGGGTTGTTGGGCTCGAAGTTGAGCGCCTTGAGCAGGTCGGCGCGGTCCTCGTCGTCCGGGGTGACGGTCACCTCGCCGTCGTCGATGCCGTCGGCGAGGTCGGCGACGTCGGCCTCCAGGGTGAGGCTGGTGGAGTCCTCTCCGTCGGCGAAGGCGTCCGGTGCGTCGTCGACGGTCACGTCCACGGTCGCCTTCACCGCACCGCCGAGGGTCTGGGTGAACACGTCGTCGGCCGGGTCGGCGTTGCCGATCGCCTGCTGGCGGACCTGCTCGACGAAGGCCGGCACCGGGATGTCGCCGGTCTTGGTCAGCGCGAGGGTCTGCAGGTGCTGGCCGGCGGGGACGGTCAGGTCGACGTCGCCGCCGAGGGTCAGGGCGAGGAAGCCGCTGGTCGCGTTGATCTGCACCGGCGAGCTGATGCCGGCGTCGGCGACGAGGAGGGTGCGCGCGGACTGGCGCAGCAGCACCCGGTCGCTGGCCAGCGGCAGCGAGGTGATGACGCGTCCGAGGCCACTCTCGTCGACCTGCTTGAACGGGCACGGCGCCTCGGCGGTCGGGTCCGGGTCGCAGTCGGGGACGGTGTCGCCGTGGCTGTCCACGTAGGTCAGCGGGGCGCTGAGGTCCAGGGCGATCGGCAGGGTGAGCACGACGTCGGGGGTGACCGTCGCGGTCGAGACCTCGGCGTTGGCGTTGGCGATCCCGGTGGTCTCCTCGAGGGTGTTGGCCAGCTCCGGGGCGCCGGTCTTCGGGTCGGCGGCTTCGACGGAGAAGGCGGTGCCGTTCGCGGGCTGGCCGTTCACCCAGCCGTCCGCGGTCAGCGTCAGGGCGTGGTCACCGGTGACCGAGGCGACCGTGCCGTAGGAGCCGCCGGCGGTGACCTTGCGGCCGACGAGCTCGTTGCCCTGGTCGTCGTTCGGGCCGTCGAAGTCGACGCCGGTGGCCGACAGCCCGGTCGCGGTGTAGGTGCCGGTGCCGCTGGTGGGGGCGCCGAGCACGTTGAGCTCGAGGTCGCTGACGCCGCCGCGCGTCGTCCGGACGGTGAAGCCGACCTTCTTGGTGGCCGGGTCGAAGGTGGCCGCGTCGGCGCCGCCGAGGACGTCGATGCTCCAGCCCGACTCGGCGTAGGCAGCCGAGTCGAGGGCGGCGAGCAGGTCCTGCAGCGAGGCGAACTTCGGCTGGCCCGGGGTGTGGTCGCTCGGGTCGGCGTCGGGCACCTGGTCGGCGAGGAACGCCTTGATACCCCCGACCGCGTCGACGGCGTTGGCGATCGAGCCGCGCATCAGCGGCAGGTGGCCGTCCTCGGCGTTCTGCATGCCCAGCACCGCGGAGGCGGCCTGGGAGAGTCCGGCCGCGAGGTCGCGCGGGGTCATGGTGAGGAACGGCTTCGCCGCGTCCGGGACGGTGGCGGTGACCGCCGGGGCCTCGAAGGTGGCCGGCGCCGTCGAGGTCAGGTCGACCGTGGCACCCACGCTCGGCAGGCCGGTGATGAGGCCGCTCGAGCGAGGCTCGGCGACCAGGTGACCGGCCAGGGTGCCGGTGCGCGTCGCGGTGACGATGCCGGTGCCGGCGCCGTCGGCAGCCAGCTCGCCGTCGTCGGCCGCGGCGGTGCCGGGGTTGTCGAAGGAGAGCGCGCCGGCGGCGTCGTTGTCGGGGTTGGCCCAGGCGGTGGTGACGTTGCTGCTCAGGGTGTAGTCGGCCGTGCCCGCGGCGCCGACGACCTTGACGCCGAGGATGCCGAGGCCGGCGTTGAGGGTCTTGCCGGCCGGCAGGTCGGCCGTGGTCGCGATGGAGATCGACGGGTTCGTCAGGCTCGCCTGGTCGGTGGCGGCGTCGTAGGAGAAGGTGAAGGAGCCGGTCAGCGTGCCGGTGACGTCGATGCCGCCGCCGGTGGAGAGGCTGAGGGTTCCGTCCTGGTCGCGGATGTCGAGCCCGGCGTCCGTGCTGACCGTGCGGGTGAACCCGAGCGTGACGGTGTGGTCGTTCGGCTTGCTGGAGGTGAAGGTCCAGCCGCCGCCGTCGGCGCCGGCGAGGTAGGAGCTCAGGTCGTCGAGGGTCGCCTGGCTACTGGCGGCACCCAGCTGCCCGCTCGACCCGAGGGCGTCGGAGAACGCCGTCTTCAGCCCGACCGACCCCGCGGGCGTGACCGCGAGGGTCGGCAGCTGCTGGGAGAGCGACGAGCTCGAGGCCACCTGCGGCAGGAAGTCCGTGGCGAGGCGGTCGAGCAGCCCGGTCACCGCGGCGGTCGCCGCGTCCTGGGGTGCGGCCTGCGCCGGCGGCGCGAAGGTGACCCCGAGGGTGGCCGCCACGGCGAGGGAGACGGTGGAGGCGAGGGCAGAGGTACGACGGCGTGACTGCATGGGGCGTCCCTGAAGCTCGTGTGCTCAGCGTGGTGGAGCAGGTGGGACCGCCCCCGTTCGTGCCCGCCTGCACAGCGCAGTGTTCACGAATTACGTCCGGTTGGTGCCGGTTTCTGATACGTGGCGGTGCCGGTCTATACACCGCGGAGGGGGATCTACCTCGCCGCTCCCAGGAACGCCTTGAGGATCGGCCCCGAGGTCCGGGAGCCCGACTCCCCGGTGGCCACGAAGACCGCGACCGCGAGGTCGCCCTGGGCGCCGAGCATCCAGGTGTGCGTGGGCAGCGGGCCGCCCCCGGAGCTCGCGCTGCCGTACTCGGCCGTGCCGGTCTTCGCGAGCACCTCGGGGGGCTGCAGGTCGGCGAGCGCCGCACCCGAGCCCTGCTCGACCACGGCGTGCATGAGCGCGCGCAGCTGCCGGGCCTCGGCGCCGGTCAGCGGCGCGGCCGGCGCGGCCTTCGGTGCTTCCGCGTCGGGTCCGGCGACCAGGGTCGGGACCACGGTCGACCCGCGGACGACGCTCGCGGCGACCACGGCCATCGCCAGCGGCGAGGCGAGCACCTTGCCCTGGCCGATCAGGTCGGCGGCCCGCTCGGTCTCCGAGGACGGCGGCGGGACCTGGCCGAAGAAGGAGGGGTAGCCGACCTCGTAGTCCTTGCCGACACCGAGCGCCTCGGCGGCCTGGGCGAGCGCGTTGCCCTGGATCCTCCCCCGCTGGGAGATGAAGGCGGTGTTGCAGGAGTTGGCCAGCGCCTCGGTGAGCGTGATCGTGCCGAGCCGGTTCGCCGGGTAGTCGGAGTAGTTCTTGAAGACCTTGCCGTTGACCGTCAGCGACGGGGTGCACGGCACGGTCGCGGTCGGCTCGAGTCCCGAGCGCAGCAGGGCCAGCGCGCTGACCACCTTGAACGTCGAGCCGGGTGCGTACCGGCCGAAGGTGGCGGTGTTGTAGCCCTTCGAGCCCGGACCGCTGGCGGCGACGAGCACCTCGCCTGTCGAGGGCCGGATCGCCACGACGGCACTCGCCGGGCCGACGCCGTCCAGCAGCTGCTCGGCCTTGCTCTGCAGCGCTGGGACCAGGGACAGGTGCAGGTCCTCGCCCGGCTTCGGGTCCGCCTCGAAGAGCACCTCCGGCTCGCCGGTCCTCGGTACCGCGGACACCTTGATGCCCGGCGTGCCGAACAGCTGCTCGTCGTACCGGCGCTGGAGTCCGGAGAGCCCGGCGTCGTCCCCGGCACGCAGCCGGCCCTCGCTCTTCTTCACCAGCTCGGCGGTGACCGGGCCGACGGTGCCGAGCAGCGCGGCCGCGAACCCCTTCGCCGGCGCCAGCGGCAGTTGGTCGGAGATCCCGCGGGCGCCCTTGATCGCGGCGACCCGGCCGAGCAGGTCGCTGCTCACCTGGGCGCGGCGCAGCACGATCGCCTCGACGAACGCCTTCGGTCCGGCCTTCGTCACGTTCGTCGCGTACGACGTCGCGTCGATGTCGAGCAGCGCCGCCAGCCGGCGGGCGGCGTCGGCGGCGGTCCCGGCGGGGGCCTGCGCCTTGTCGATGCCGAACCGGACCACCGGCCGCGGCACCACGATCGGCTGGTCACCGGCGCCCAGGATGTCGCCGCGCTCGGCCTTGACCCGGGCGACCCGCAGCGTCTCGTCCGCGCCGAGGCCCTTGGCCAGGATGCTCGGCTTCCACTCCACCTGCCAGGCGTCGCCCCGCTTCACCAGGGTCGCCGAGGTGGTGTGCTTCCAGGTCTGGCCGTCGAGGTCGGTGCTCCACACCAGCCGGGCCTTCGCGGTGTCGCCCGAGCGGGTGACCTGGTCCAGGCTGACCTTCGAGTCGAACCCCTTCAGCGGCGCGGCCTGCGCGGCGTAGGCGGTCCGGCTCTTGTCGCTCACGAACGCCACCGCGCCGAGGTCGCCCTTCGTCAGCCCGGTGGCCAGCTTCTCGGCCTCGTCGCGGGCCTGGGCCCCCTCGCCGAAGAATCCGCACCCGGTCGCCGCGAGGGCGAGGACGAGGAGCACGGGCACGGTCCGCCGAGAGTTCATGGGCTTGATCCGACCAGACCGGTGCGGCTGGTTCAAGGAAGGACCCGTATCGTCCTGGCGTGGAGTGGCGGAGCGTGGTGGCGGACACGACGCCGCTCCGCAACCCGCACTTCCGCCGGCTCTGGTCGGCCAACATCATCACCGTCATCGGCGCGCAGCTGACCGTGGTCGCCGTACCGGCCCAGATCTACGCGATCACCGGCTCCTCGGCGTACGTCGGGCTCACGGGCCTGTTCGGTCTGGTGCCGCTGGTCGTCTTCGGGCTCTGGGGCGGCGCGCTCGCCGACGTGATGGACCGCCGCACGCTGCTGGTCGTCACCACGGTCGGCCTGATCGTCACCAGCATCGGGTTCTGGCTGCAGGCCGCGCTCGGCCTGGGCAGCGTCTGGCTGCTGCTCGGCCTGTTCGCGGTGCAGCAGGCGTTCTTCGCGGTCAACCAGCCCACGCGCAGCGCAGTGCTGCCCAAGCTGCTGCCGCCCGAGCAGCTGCCGGCCGCGAACTCGCTCAACATGACGGTGATGCAGGCCGGTGGCATCGCCGGTCCGCTGGTCGGCGGGGCGCTGATCCCGATCACCGGGTTCTCCTGGCTGTACCTGATCGACTCGGTCACGCTGCTGGCCACGCTGAGCGCGGTGGTGCGGCTGCCGCGGCTGCCCGTCGAGGGGGCGACCGGCGTGGCCGGGCTGCGCTCGGTCATCGACGGGCTCGCCTACCTGCGCGGGCACCCGGTGCTGCTGATGTCGTTCGTGGTCGACCTGATCGCGATGATCTTCGGGATGCCGCGCGCGCTGTTCCCCGAGATCGCGCACGTCGACTTCGGCGGGCCCTCCGGCGGTGGCATCGCCTTCGCGCTGCTGTTCGCGGCGATCCCCGCCGGCGCCGTGCTCGGCGGGGTCTTCTCCGGCTGGGTCTCGCGGGTCCAGCGGCAGGGCCTCGCGGTCGTCGTGGCCATCGTCGTGTGGGGTCTGGCGATCACCGGGTTCGGTCTCGCGGTCGGGCTGGCCGGCCAGGGGCGCACCGTGTTCCTCGCGATCGCGGTCTTCATGCTGATGCTCGGCGGCGCCGCGGACATGGCCTCGGCCGCCTTCCGGACGAGCATGCTGCAGGCCTCCGCCGCCGACGCCGTCCGGGGCCGGCTGCAGGGCGTCTTCATCGTCGTCGTCGCGGGCGGCCCCCGGATCGCCGACGTGGCGCACGGCAGCGCCGCCGCCCTCGCCGGCACCGCCGCGACCGCCGCCGGGGGCGGGATCCTCGTGGTCGTGCTCGTGGTGGTCGCGGCGCTCACGGTGCCGGTGTTCGTGCGCTACCGGCTCGCGTCGGATTCCCAAGGGAACATGTGAAACTGGCGCTTCCGCTCCGATGCATCGGATCGGAAGCGCCAGTTTCGACGGTTTGGTCTACCCCGTCACCGTCACCGAGCTGATCTGCTGGCCCGCGATCTGGGCCGGGGTGAACGGGAACGAGACCCACTGCTTGGCACCGAACAGCGCCGTCTGGTCCGAGGACCAGGGCGAGGTCGGGTCGTCGGACTGGCCGTAGGTCAGGATCGTCCTCGCGTCCACGCCGGTGTCGGTGAAGGCGATCGCCTGGATGTGCGAGGACCCGTAGGTGACCGGGCGGAAGAAGCCGCCGTTGGCGACCACGCCCTTGGTGGCCAGCGCGTTGGCGTTGCCGGCCTGGTCGCCCAGACCGCCGCCGAGGGGAATGGCCGGGGCGCCCCGGTCGCCGGAGACCTGCAGCGAGCCCCAGGTCGCGTCCATCGGGACGCCCTGCGAGCGCAGGAACGCGATGGCGTCGCGCATCGCGGCGACGACGTGCTTGTTGTCCTCGTCGATGTTGCGCGGCGTGTTCACCGGGTCGTTGCGGTCGAACCCGACCTCCCAGTACTTGCCCTGGCCGAGCAGCCCCTTCTTCGGCAGCCGCTTCACGAACTCCTCGAAGATGTGGTTGCCGACGCTGTCCACGTTGGAGTGCTTGTCCCAGGCGGCCAGCACCGGGCAGGCGTCGCCGCCGTCGGCGTTCTGGCAGATCTTCACCAGGTCGCCGTTCTCGCTCATCACCTCGGCGCCCAGCACCCGGTTCTGGTGCTCGAACCCGGCCAGCTGGTCAGGACTGATCTTCCCCTGGGCGAGCGCGTCCATCACGTACCGGTCGACCATCCGGGTCCGCAGCGTGCGCACGCAGTTCTCGCAGCCGATGATCCGGTCGTAGCCCTCGAGCTCCTGGGCCGGGTTGGGCAGCCAGTAGGAGTCGTTCGCGTTCATCACCCAGTCGCGCCGGAAGGTGGCCGGCAGGTTCGCCGTGCCGAAGATGCCGGGTCGCTGGGCGTCGGCATCGGTGCCCCACTTGCAGAGGTTGTCGGCGAAGGTGCCGTCGAGCCCGGGCAGGCCGGCCAGCAAGTTCGTGACCCGGCCGATCGGCGTCATGCACAGGCCGGCCAGCTTGTCGGAGACGTTCGGGACCACCGAGTGGTCGGCGTACAGGACCTCCCCGGTCCGGTCGGCCGCGGTGGTGTTCACCCACGGCATCCCGCCGCCGGCGTCCTGGCGCGCGAGCAGGTCGTGCACGTTGGTCGCCTTGCCCATGTTGAGGAAGGTGTCGATGGTGCGCAGCTGCTCGCCGTTGGCGTCACGGATCGCGAAGAAGCTGAGCGGCGTCCAGCCCATCAGCGTGGACGGGTCGTCGATGACGTAGCCCTGCGGGGTCCGGTACATGTCCTCGGTGACGGTGCCGAGTGTGCCGTCGGTCTTCTTCACGGTGACCTCGACGACCCGCTTCTCCACCTTCTTGAGCAGGCCGTTGGAGGACAGGTAGAGGAACGGTGAGAGCACGGTGCGGTACTCGTACGGCGTGAAGCGGTACGCCGTGGAGACGGTGTGGCTCCAGGCGACGTTCTTGTTCCAGCCGATGTTCACCACCGGGGACCCGATCAGGCTGGCACCGGCGACGTCGTACTGACCCGGGATCGTCAGCTGCTGCTGGGTGAACCGGTAGCGGCCGTTCCACGGGAAGTGCGGGTTGCCGAGCAGCATGCCGCGACCGGTGGTGCTGTCGTCGCCGCCGATGGCGGTCGCGTTCGAGCCGAACTCGGAGTCGCCGGTCAGCCGCGCGGTCAGCTCCTCGGAGGTGGGCAGCTCCGGCGGCACGATCCCGAAGGTGGCCAGGCTGGGCAGCCCGGGGTCCTTCAGCGACGGCGGCGTCGCCCCGACGATCTGCTGGAGGAAGTGGCCGGTGGACCCGATGATGTTGGCCAGGTAGACGCCGTACCAGACGTCCATCGGGGTCGCGTTCGGCTGGATCCACGCCGCGTTCCTGCACTGCGGGTCGGTGATGCCCGCGGAGCCGCCGATCTCGGCGAGGTACTTGTTGACCCCGGCCGCGTAGCCGGTGACCATCGCGCGGGCCTCCGCGCCCGGGCCGGCGCTGGTGCTCGCCAGCAGACCCTCGACGACCTTGCGGTTGTGCAGGTCGGTGACCAGCGCGTCGACCTGGAGGTTGGTGCCGGACATGCCGCCGACCAGGTCGTCGTACTTCCCGTCCGGGCCGAGGTACCTCGACCGCTCGCCGCGCGCGGTCAGCACCACATCGGCCAGCGTGCAGATGTCGGTCTGCGCTGTCGCGTAGCCGGAGCCGAACCCGAGCGAGCCGAAGTCGCCGGCCTGGATGTGCGGGATGCCGTGCTCGGTCCGGGTGATCGTCGCGGAGTAGGCCGGACCGGGATCCGCGACGGTCGGGGCCGAGCTCAGCGTGACGGTGGTGAGGGTCGCGAGCAGCGCGGCGGCGGCAGCCAGGGAGAGGGCGCGCCGGCGGGGTGAGATCGCCATGCCTGGCTAACGGTGTCCGTCAGTTCCGGTTACGGAACACTCACCAGAGCGAGACGATACGTACCGTCTCGCGACGGATGTCCCGTCTCAGCGGCCCTTCCAGACTGGGTCGCGCTTCTCCGCGAAGGCGATCGGACCCTCGAGGGCGTCCTCGCTGGTCATCACCGTGAGCATCGCGGCGTCGCTGGCCGCCCAGGCCGCGTCCTCGGACGGGATCCTTCCAGAAGCGATCCCGCGGGCGACCCGCTTGCTGTGCCGCACCGAGAGCGGCGCGTTCGCTGCGATGGTGCGCGCGAGCGCGAGCGCGCTCTCCAGCAGTGAGGACGCCGGGACGACCTCGTTGACCAGGCCCCAGCGCAGCGCGGTCGCGGCGTCCACGGGCTCGCCGGTCAGGATCATCCGCATCGCGATCTTCGACGGCACCTGGGCAGGCAGCCGGACCAGCCCGCCGGCCGCGGCGATCAGCCCTCGTCGTACCTCGGGAAGACCGAAGGTCGCGTGCTCGGCCGCCACCGCCAGGTCCGCGGCGAGGACCAGCTCGGTGCCGCCGCCGAGTGCCTGGCCGTTGACCGCGGCGATGACCGGCACGTCGACCGGGTGCTGCACCATCCCGGCGAAGCCCCAGGACTCGGTGCCGGGCGGGTTCAGCGACTCCCCCCGCGAGATCGCCTTGAGGTCGGCGCCGGCGCAGAAGCTCTGAGAACCTGCCCCGGTCAGCACGACCGCGCGGACCTCCGGGTCGGCCGCGGCCTCCTCGAGCGCCGTGCCGAGCCCCAGGGTCAGCTCGCCGTTGACGGCGTTGCGCGCCTCCGGGCGGTTGAGCGTGACCACGAGGACGTGACCGTCACGCTCGGTGAGCACCGCACTCACGACGATGCCTTGGCGACGAACTCCGAGGCCAGCGCCACGAAGTCCTCGGCCTTCTCGATCTGCGGCATGTGCCCGGCCTCGCCGAACAGGTGGAACTGCGCGTCCGGCAGCGCGCGCCGGGCGGCGTCGAGGTGGCTCGCCGGCAGCACCGAGTCCGCCTCGCCCCACACCACCAGCACCGGAACCCCGGAGTCGCGCACCTGCTCTAGCAGCCGGCGCCGCCAGCCCGGGTACAGCCCGACCATCGGCACGCCGATGCCGAAGGCCGTCCCCAGGAAGGTGTTCCGGAAGTCCGGCTGCCGGCCGACGCGGCCGTAGTGGCGGATCATCTCCGGCGTCGCGTACGACGGGTCGAAGAACTGGTCCCGGCACACCTGCGCGCCGGCCTCGCGGGCGAGCGGGGCGAAGCGCTTCCCGACCAGCGGGAGACCGGCCAGCACGGCGTACGTCATCGGCAGCGGCGAGAGGTTCACCTCGCGGCCGAACCCGACGCTGTCGACCAGCACCAGGCTGGCCACCCGGTCGCGATGCTCGGCGGCCATCGTCATGGCGACCCCGCCGCCGAGCGAGTTGCCCATCACGTGCGCCGGCTCCTCGACCCCGACGGCGTCGAGCAGGCCGACCATGGCGCGGGCGAACGCCGAGAGTCCCGGGCGTCCGGGGAACGCACGGGTGAAGCCGAACCCGGGCAGGTCGGCGCTGATGACGCGGTGGTTCGAGGCGAGCAGGTCGTGCGCCGCCGACCAGTCCTCCAGGCTGCGGGCGATCCCGTGCAGCAGCAGCACCGGAGAGCCGGCTCCACTGACCCGGACCCGAACGGCCCGGCCCTCGACCGCGAAGGTGACCTCGTCGGCCGCCCTCATGCGCTCTTGTCCAGGACCTCGTCGGTCAGCCGGGTCCCCGCGGGCGCGAACCGCAGCGTCTTGTGCAGGTCCCGGCGCAGCGTCGTCGCCGCGTCGATGAAGTAGTTCTGCCGGACACGCCAGGCCCCGCGGTGCCCCTGTTGCGGCAGGTCGGCGAGCGCCCGCTGGATGTAGCCCGAGGACAGGTCCAGCAGCGGCCGCGGCTCCAGCGGGCCGTCCGGCACCGGTACGACGACGCCCGCACCCTCCCGGTCCATCTCGTTGATGACCTTGCAGACCAGCCGCGAGGTCAGATCGCCGCGCAGCGTCCAGGACGCGTTCGTGTAGCCGACGCACAGCGCGAAGTTCGGCAGGCCGGTGAGCATGCAGCCCTGCCAGACGAAGTTGTCGTGCACGTTCACCGCAGAGCCGTCCACGGTCGGGATCACCCCGCCGAACAGCTGCACCTTGAGCCCGGTCGCCGGGATCACGATGTCGGCCTCGAGCAACCGGCCGCTCTTCAGCACGATCCCGGACGGCACGAACCGGTCGATGTGGTCGGTGACCACGTCCACGCTGCCGTTGCGGATCTTCTTGAACAGGTCGCCGTTGGGGATGGCGCACAGCCGCTGGTCCCAGGGGTCGTAGTCCGGCGTGAAGTGCTCGGCCACCAGGGCCTCGTCCTTGATCCCCTTCGTGGCCATGCCGGTGAACACCTTGCGCGCGAGCTTGGGCTGCCGCTGGCAGAACTCGTAGACCCCGATGGAGAAGGCGGCGTTCTTGTTGCGGATCACCTGGTGCGCCAGGCCCGCGGGCAGCAGCTTGCGCAGCCGGTTGGCGATCTTGTCCTGCTTGGGCACGATCCCGACCCAGGTGGGCGAGCGCTGCAGCATCGTCACGTGCGCCGCGTCGTCGGCCATCGACGGCACCAGCGTCACCGCGGTCGCACCGCTGCCGATGATGACGACCTTCTTGCCCGCGTAGTCGAGGTCCTCGGGCCAGAACTGCGGCCGCACGATCTGCCCGGCGAAGTCGTCCATGCCCTCCCAGACCGGCTCGTGCCCCTGGGTGTAGTCGTAGTAGCCGGAGCAGGAGTAGAGGAACGAGCAGGTCAGGGTCTCGCGGGTGCCGGCGCGGTCGACGGTGACGGTCCAGGTGCTCGTCGCCGAGGACCAGTCGGCCGCGACGACGCGGTGGCCGAAGCGGATCTGGGAGTCGATGCCGAACTCGGCGGCAGTGTCCTTGATGTACTGCAGGATCTCCGGCCCGTCGGCGATCGAGTTCTTCGCGGTCCACGGCCGGAACGGGAAGCTCAGCGTGAACATGTCCGAGTCCGAGCGGATCCCCGGGTACCTGAACAGGTCCCAGGTGCCGCCGATCGAGTCGCGCGCCTCGAGGATCGCGTAGGTCTTGCCGGGGCACTCGGTCTGCAGCCGGTAGCCCGCACCGATGCCGGAGAGCCCGGCGCCGACGACCAGGACGTCGTAGTCGACGCTCGCCTTCTCAGTCATGAACCGAGACTAGACCTCAGCCCCGATATCTGTAACTCGGTGTCACATGTAATCTGGCTCACTCGCCGACGCGGCCGTCGAGGCACTCGCGAAGCAGGTCGGCGTGCCCGTTGTGCCGGGCGTACTCCTCGATCAGGTGCACGATCACCTCGCGCGCCGAGATGGTCCCGTCCTCGAACGGCACCCGCGAATCCAGGTCGGCCGCGGCCAGGTACGCCGTGCCGAAGTCCTGCTCGCCGCGGAGGTTCGCCCACGCCTCCTCGACCAGCGCCGAGTCGGCCACGGCCCCGTCCCAGTCGAGGTCCGGCTCGTCCGGGGTCCGGTAGATCCGCGTGGTGTCGGGCCGCTCGGAAAGGACCCGGCGGAACCACGCGCGCTCGACCTCGGCGAGGTGCCGCACCAGGCCGAGCAGCGACATCGTCGAGGGCGGCACCGCCCGGCGGGCCAGCTGCTCGGCGTCCAGCCCCGCGCACTTGAGCTCGAGGGTCTGCCGGTGGTGTCGCAGGTACTCGGTGAGGATCTCCTTCTCCCCACCCGGCGTCGCGCCCTGGTGCCGCGGGTCGTCGGCGGGGTCGAGGAACGACCCGGCGCGATGCTCGGCCATCAGTCCTCCTCGGTCGCGGCGACGGACTCCTCGGCCTGCTCCACCTCACGCCGTACGGCGGCCACGGTCTCCTCCGGGGTGTCCGTCTCGTCGTGCCCCACCCCGGAGAGCAAGGGGATCACCCAGCGCGCCTCCGGGTCCACGTCGACCAGCAGCGCCTTGGCCAGCAGCGTCATCGGGATCGCCAGCAGCGCGCCGAGCGGGCCCAGCACCCAGGACCAGAACACCAGCGAGAGGAACGTCAGCGTCGCGCTGAGACCGAGGGTGTCGCCCACGATCTTCGGCTGGATCAGCGACTGGATCACGAAGTTCGCGACCACGTAGACCACGACCACCGCGATCATCAGGCCGACGCCGCCGTCCAGCAGCGCCAGCACCGCCGGCGGCACCAGGCCGATCACGAAGCCGATGTTCGGGATGAAGTTGGTGACGAAGGAGAGCACGCCCCACACCAGCGCGCCCGGCACCCCCATGATCGCCAGCGCCGCGTAGTCGAGCACCGCCACGATGAGGCCGAACAGCGCCGAGACCGCGTAGTACTTCCGCGTGCCGGCGGCGAACGAGATCAGCGCGTCGACCACGGCCGGCCGGTGGTCGCGCGCGCTGAGCAGGTGCACCGGGAACTTCGCCATGTCGAAGCCGATGAACAGCACCAGGGTGGCGATGAAGAGCGCGTTGGAGAGCACCCCCAGCACGCTCTGCAGCAGCGAGGTGGCCAGCCCGAGCAGCTTGCCGAAGTCGAGGGAGTCCCGGATCGAGTTGAGCTGCTCCTGCTTGACGCCCTGCTCGCCGAGCCAGTGGGTGACGTCGTCGACGAGGTCGTTGATCTCCGGGGTGTACGTCGGCACCAGCGCGGCCAGCCGGCCCACCGAGATCACCAGCGCGACCACGAGCGCGACCAGCACGGCGTAGACGGTGATGACGGTCAGCAGCGTCGCCAGCCAGCCGGGCAGCCCGCGCCGGACCATCCAGCCACGGATCGGGAAGACGGTGATCATCAGCACGATGGCGAGGAACGCCGGCCCGAGCAGGCCACCGATCGTCTTCATCCCGGTGACGGTGATGGTCGCGGCCGCGAAGCCGAGCAGGATCAGCAGCCCGCGCGGCAGCACGGGATCCCGCGGGGACCGCTCGACGACGTCCTGGCTCACCCTCACCCTCCCCTCGCCCTCAGTGGTCCGTCGGTACCCGGCGAGTCTCCCAAGAACGCCGCGGGTTTCCCTTCAGCCGCGCCGGGCCCCGCCGATCGGGCAGAGGTGCGTCGTCCTCCGCTGCTGCTCCTGGTCGCGGGCGTCCTCCTGCTCGGGCTGCTCGGCCCGTCGGCGCACGGCACCGGCTACTCGCCGCTGGTCGACGAGCCTTCGTCGTACGACGCCCAGAGCAGCTGCACCCGTGGCCCGCAGCCCGGCACCGTCGCGCTGTCGCGCTACCTGCTCCGGACCTACCGGGCGACCCGCTCGCTGGGGCTGATGCGCGCCTGCGGGGTCGGCGGGACCAGCGAGCACAAGGACGGCCGTGCCTTCGACTGGGGCGCCGACGTCCGCAACCCGCGGCAGAAGCGGGCGGCGTACGCGTTCCTCCGCGCCGCGCTCGCGACCGACGCCGCCGGCAACCGGCACGCGCTCGCCCGGCGGATGGGGATCATGTACCTCATCTACGCCGACACGATCTGGTCGTCGTACCGGGACTTCCAGCCGCGGCCCTACCTGAACTCCGGCTGCACGAGCCTCAAGCGCTGCTCGCGCACGCTGCGGCACCTCAACCACGTGCACATCTCGCTCGGGTACGCCGGCGCGGCCGCGCAGACCTCCTGGTACCGCGCCCGCAACGTGCCCTCGCTGCCGGTCTTCTTCGCCGGCACCCGCGAGCTCGACCCGGCGCGGACCGCGGTCACCGGGGTCACCGTGCCGGCCGGCGACCGCTTCACCTGGACACCGTTCCTGCTGCGCGCGGGCGAGACGTACCGTCTCGTGGTCACCGGCACGGGCCGGCTTCCCGACGGACAGGTCACCGACGCGCGCTGCCCCGGAGCCGGCCCCGGAGCCAGCCCTGGCGCGCTGCCGCTCCCGCTGCTCTGGACGGACGAGGACTGCCGGGCCGACCACACCTACGAGGCCTGGTTCACCCCGCTGGTCACCGGACCGCTCCCGCTCCGGTTCGGCGGCCCCGGCAGCACCGGCACCTTCACCGTCTACCTCGCCCGCGCGGACATCACCGCGGCCTCACTACGCCGCTGACTGGAAGGAGCTAGCGCCCCTGCGTGGTGCACAGGCAGACCTTGTTGCCCTCGGGATCGGCGAGCACCCAGAACCGCGGTGCGGCCTCCTCGGAGACCAGCGAACCGCCGGCCGCGACGGCCGCGTCGATGCGCGGCCGCACCTGCGCGGGCTCGACCCAGACGTCGGGGTGCCAGCGCTGCCGGGGCTCCTCGCTGCCGGACTTCTGGAACCAGACCAGCGGCACGGCGCCGTACGGGTCCACGACGTCGTCACCGGCCTGCTTGCCGGCCAGCACCGCGGCCCAGAACGGCGCCACCGCGCTTGCGTCCGGGCTGTCCAGCCCGAGCTCGACCCGGGAGACCGACGCGCTGTCGGTGCTCACCCCGGCCGCGGCGGCGATGTCGCTGATCCGGTGCGCCAGCCGCAGGTCGCGCTCGGTGACCCCGCCGGTGTCGTGACTGGTCAGCAGCACGTCGACCCGGCCCCAGCGCAGGTCCAGGTCGGGGTGGTGGTTCATCTCCTCGGCGGCCTCGCCGATCGCGTTGACGACCTGCAGCGCGGCCGCGAAGTCCTTGGTCTTGATCCTGGTCTGCAGCGCGTCGGCGAGGTGGGCCCAGCCGGTCAGCCCGGCCTCGGCGATCTGCTGCCCGGTCAGCTTCTCGGTGCTCATGCACCCCACTCTTGCTCGCGCCCGCACGCGCGTCGAGAAAAAGTTGGGGCAGGCTGTCGTATCGCCACCATGCTGCTCGTAGACCGGGTGACAGCAAGGACCACGAAACCCCAGGAGAAACCATGCGCACCCTGATCGTCACCGAGTTCATCAGCCTCGACGGCATCGTCGACTCCCCCGGCGGCGGCGAGCACCCGCGTGCCGGCTGGACGTTCAAGGACGTCGACTTCGTCGAGGAGGCCTACGAGCTCAAGGGCCGCGAGCAGACCGAGGCCGCCGCGATGCTGATCGGCCGGCAGAGCTACGAGGAGTTCGCGCCCGTGTGGCCGACGATGACCGAGGAGTTCCCGCAGTACAACGCGATGCCGAAGTACGTCGTCTCCACCACCCTCGACGCCGACGAGGTCGCGAACGGCCCGTGGGAGAACTGCCACGTGCTGCGCTCGCTCGACGAGGTCGCCGAGCTGAAGAAGGGCGAGGGCGGGCCGATCATCGTGCACGCCAGCGCGAACCTGGCCCAGGGCCTCGCCGCGGCCGGGCTCGTCGACCAGTACAACCTGCTGGTCTTCCCGGTCGTCCTCGGCGGCGGCAAGCGGCTCTTCGCCGCCGACGGAGGCGAGTTCGCCAAGCTGCGCCTGGTCGAGCACGACACCTACAGCAACGGCATCCAGAAGGCCGTGTACTCCGTCGAGGGCTGATGCACCGGCTCACCCGGGACGACGCCCGGCGGATCGCGGTCCAGGCCCAGCTCCTGACCGCGGTCCGCCCGGCCGGCCTGCTCGACGTCGTCCGGCAGCTGACGCTGCTGCAGGTCGAGCCGACCGCCGCCGTCGCGCCCAGTGCCGAGGTGGTCGCCTGGAGCCGCCTCGGCCCAGCGTTCCGAGCACGCGAGCTGGACGAGGCGGTGGCCGCCGGCACCCTGGTCGAGCTGTTCTCGATGCTGCGCCCGGCCGAGGACATCGCCCTGTACCGCGCGGAGATGGCGGCCTGGCCCGGGCCGGAGCCGCGGGCCTGGGAGCGCCGGATCGCGGGCTGGCTGGAGGCCAACGACGGCTGCCGCCGGGAGATCCTCACCAAGCTGTACGACGAGGGTCCGCTGCCGCGCTCGGAGCTGCCCGACACCACCGAGGTCCCGTGGGAGTCCTCGGGGTGGAACAACGACCGCAGCCTGCGGATGCTGCTCGAGCGCCTGTCGGTCCGCGGCGAGATCGCGGTCGCCGGCCACGAGGGGCGCGAGAAGCTCTGGGACCTGGCCGACCGGGTCTACCCCGACGACCCGCCGGTCCCGCTGGCCGACGCCCTCCGGATCCGTGACGAGCGCCGGCTGCATGCCCTCGGGATCGCCCGGGCCAAGGCCGCCGAAGCGCCCAGCGAGCCCAACCACGTGGGCGAGGCGGGCGAGCCGGCGACCGTCGAGGGCGTGCGCGGGACCTGGCGGGTGGACCCGGCCTCCCTGGACGGCGCCGCGGAGCCGCGCACCGCCCTGCTCTCCCCGCTGGACCGCCTGGTCTTCGACCGCAAGCGGATGGCCGAGCTCTTCGAGTTCGACTACCAGCTGGAGATGTACAAGCCGGCCGCGAAGCGGCGCTGGGGCTACTGGGCTCTGCCGGTGCTCTCCGGTGACCGGCTGATCGGCAAGGTCGATGCCACCGCGGAGCGCGACCGGGGCGTGCTCGCTGTCACCGCGCTGCACGAGGACGGCGGCTGGACCCGCGGGCAGCGCGCGGCCGTGGACGCCGAGATCGAGTCGCTGGCGTCGTGGCTCGGGCTCGTGGTCGAGCAGGATCGGGTTCACTGAGCACGTGCAGCTGATCTCCCCCGCCAAGGCCCGCGTCGGCGACAAGGTCGCCGTGCTCTCCCCCTCCTTCGCCGCGCCGGCGGTCGCCCCCGCGATCCACGAGCAGGCGCTCGCCCGGCTCACCGAGGTCACCGGCCTGGTCCCGGTCGAGTACCCGACCACCCGGCGGCTCGACGCCACCGCCGAGGACCGGGCGGCCGACCTCAACGCCGCCTTCGCCGACCCGGAGATCCGTGCGGTGCTCGCGACCATCGGGGGCGAGGACCAGATCACCGTGGTCCCGCACCTGGATGCCGCGCTGGTGCGCGCCGACCCGAAGCCGTTCCTCGGCTACAGCGACAACACCAACCTGCTCAACTGGCTCTGGACCAACGGCGTCGCGGCGTTCTACGGCGGCTCGACCCAGGTGCACCTGGGGCCCGGCCCGGCCGTCGACCCGGTGCACCTGGCCTCGCTGCGGGCGGCACTGCTCAGCGGCGGGCGCCTCGAGGTGGTCGAGCCCGGGGAGTCCGAGGACGTCGGGAAGGAGTGGAACGACCCGGCCGCGCTGACGTCGTACGGGGACCGCGAGGCGACCGAGCCGTGGACCTGGGCCGGCCCCGCGCGCGTGGTCACCGGACGGACCTGGGGCGGCTGCATCGAGGTGCTCCAGTGGGCGCTGACCGCGGGCCGGTTCCCCGCCGACCCGCGCGTGCTCGCCGGCGGCGTGCTGCTGGTGGAGAGCTCGGAGGAGCTGATCCCCGCGCGCGAGTTCGCCTGGATCCTGCGCTCCCTCGGCGAGCGCGGCGTGCTCGCCGCGGTGGACGCCGTCCTGGTCGCCCGGCCGCCGACCTCGGACTTCACCGTCCGGCCCAGCGCCGAGGAGCGGGCGGCCAAGCGGGCCGAGCAGCGCGACGTCGCGATCGCGACCGTGCAGCGGTACCACCCCGGTGCGGTGGTGGTGGTCGGTGTCCCGTTCGGGCACACCCGGCCGCAGTGGATCCTCCCGTACGGCGGCCAGATGACCGTCGACAACGAGACCCAGCGTCTCTGGGCGGACTACGCCTGACCCCTACTCATTCACTCGTTCACCAGCACGGGGACGCCGACGGCTGCCGAGGCCGCCTGACCGCGGAACTTCGCGGGCACCGCGATCCGGAAGCTCTCCTGCTCGCTGGGCGGACCGGCGTCGGCGTGGGTGTCCTCGTCGAGGTGGTGGGTGAACCGGGCGTCGCCGAGGAAGGTCCCCCCGGCGTCGTAGAACCCGGCCAGGACCTGCAGCTCGAGCACGTCGCTGACGTCGCTGGTGATCGTCATCGTCCCGGTCACCGCGGTGCCGTCGAAGCGCAGGCCGGTCAGCTTGAACCGGTCGTCGAAGGGCCCCGGCAGCAGGGTCACCTTGCGCGCGTCGGGAGCGGCGGACTGGATGCCCTGCAGCGAGGGCTCCCCGGTGGCCGGGGTCAGCCCGGGCAGGTCGGTCTTCACCACGCCGGTCGGGTGCGGCCGCGGGGCGGTGTCGCGGGTGGCCGGGTCGTCGTCCTTCAGCACCCAGACCAGGACGCCACCGAGGACGGCGGCGACGAGGCAGACGGCCACGAGCAGACGGCGGTTCATGCGATGTCCTTCACGTGCAGGTCGTTCACGAGCAGGGGCGGCCCGGGCCGTGCCGGCCCGGACCGCCCTGAGTATGGCCGGTCCTGCTCAGCCGGTGACGCGCAGCGCCGCGCCGACGATGTCGAAGAGGTCCGTGTTGTCGATGCTGTCGTCCAGCACCTCGGAGCGCGGGCCGTAGGCGAAGACCGGGACGTCCGCGCCGGTGTGGTTGCCGGACAGATAGGTCAGCCACAGGCTCGCGGCGGTGTCGCCGTCCTGCACGCCGGCCGGGTCGTCCGGCGTCCGGAACGTCGCGGGTGCGAAGTTCTTCGGGTCGGCGGCACCCGCGCCGTTGACCGGGCCGGTCGAGCGCAGCGGGTCCTTGACGTTGCCGCTGGTGCGGGACGGGCTCGAGCTGTTCGCCGTGTTGCCGGAGTCGACGTTGGTCGGCGGGGCCGCGGCCTCGGCGTTGGTGAAGGTGCCCTTCTCGATGATGTTGAAGCCGGCGCACTCGTGGTCGGCGGTGACGATGACCAGGGTGTGGCCGTCGGCCTTGGCGAAGTCGAGCGCGACCTTGACCGCGTCGTCGAACGCCTTGGTCTCCTCGAGCGTCTGCGCGGCGTCGTTCGCGTGCGAGCGCTTGTCGATCAGCGCGCCCTCGACCTGCAGGTAGAAGCCCTTGCCGGCCTTCTTGCTGCCGTCCAGCAGCGAGATCGCCTTGCGGGTCATGTCCGCGACCGTCGGCTCCTGGGCCTGCACCGACGCGGGGTTCTCCCGCTTGAACTTCTCGATGGTCAGGTTGCCCTTGTTGAACAGGCCGAAGACCTTCGCGCCGCTCGCCCCGGCCAGGTCGGTCTTGGTGGCCGGCGTCTGGCTGGCCGGCGAGCCGAGGACCTGGTAGCCCTGGTCGGTCAGCGCGGTCTCGTCGGCCGCGTCGAACCGGGACAGGCCACCGCCGAGGATGACGTCGGCGGTGCCGTTGCGGGCGATCTGCTCGGCGATCGGGGTGACCCGGAGGTCCGAGGTCGGCAGCGCCGCGCCGGTGATCGCGGTGTCCTGGCAGGAACCGGCCGAGTACGTCGGGCCCTGGCAGCCGCGGGCGAGCGCGTGGCTCATCTGGCCGGCCGGGGTGGCGTCGGTGATCTCCGCGGTGGAGACGTTGCCGGTGCGGTAGCCGGCCTGGTGCGCCAGCTCCATCATCGTCGGCACCAGGCCGCCCTTGCCGTCGACGCCGAGCGCGGCGTTGTAGGTCTTCACGCCCGAGGACCAGGCGGTGGCCGCCGAGGCGGAGTCGGTGACGTAGTTCGGCTTGAAGTCGGCCTCGCCGGGCTGGCCGGAGTTCTTCTCGATCGAGTACGTGGAGACCTGGCCGACCACCGGCATCGTCTCCATGGTCAGCTTGCCGTGGGCGCCGTAGTAGCGCTCCCGGGCCGCGGTCACGTGGGTGCGGCCCATGCCGTCGCCGAGCAGGTAGATCACGTTCTTGATCCGCGCGTCGTCGCTGCTGGCTCCGGCCGAGCCCGCGGTCGCCACCGCGGTCGCGCCGGCTCCGGTGGCGCCGGCGAGAAGGGCAAGCGCCGCGGCGGCGGCGCGGTTGCGAGGTCGCATGCTGTCTGTCTCCCAAGAGTCACGTACGCCGGTGATCGGCGTCTCCGCGGCGCACGCTAGGCAGGGTCCCGGTACGTCGGGCCAGCCACCGGTGTCCGCCCGGCGACGATCAGGTGAACGGGACCGGGCTCAGGGCCGTGTCTCAGGGAGTCCACTCCCCCACGGAAGGAACCAGCTCATGCGTGCCTCTCACGTCGTCGCCTTCTCCCTGGCCGTCCCGCTGCTGGCCGCCGCCCCCGCCGCCGCCGTCATGGGCGGCACCCGGAGCTACTCGGCAGACCTGCACGCGATCAACCACGGTGGAAGCGGCTCGGTGCAGCTGATGCAGCACGGCACCACCCTGGAGGTCGACCTGCGGGCCTCCGGCCTCGACGACGGCATCCACATCGCGCACATCCACGGCATCAGGCAGGCCGAGTCCGAGTGCCCCGGCATGAACCGCGACGCCGACCACAACGGGCTCATCGACATCCTCGAGGGCCTGCCGGACTACGGGCCAGTGCTGCGAACCCTGTCCAACGGGCTCAACGACCGCGGCACCTCGCTCGCCTACACCCGCACCTTCAAGCTGATCGACAACGGCGACGCGATCGCATCCCTGGGACGGCTCGACCAGTACGCGATCGTGGTGCACGGCGTCGACCTCAACGGTGACGGCCAGGCCAACAACCCCGACGTCCAGGGCGACGGCCCCGGCGACCCCGACGACAACGAGATCTCGATGCCGAGCCTGTGCGGGGTGATCGTCAGCCGGTGACCTTCCGGGTGAACGAGAGGTGCGTGACGCCGCTGGGCGAGGAGACCGCCTCGATGTCGTAGTCGTCCTCCAGGGCCTCCAGACCGTCCCAGAGCCGGACGCCGCGGCCGAGCACGATCGGCACCTGCACCAGGTGCAGCTGGTCGACGAGCCCGGCGGCGACGAAGTCGCGCACGACCGTGGGGCCGCCGCCGATCCGGACGTCCAGGTCGCCGGCGGCCTCCCGCGCGACGGCGAGCGCGTCGGCCGGGCGGGCGTCGAGGAAGTGGAAGGTGGTGCCGCCGTCCATCTCCAGCGGGGGCCGCGGGCGGTGGGTGAGCACGTACGTCGGGGTGTGGAACGGCGGGGTCGGGCCCCACCAGCCGCGCCACTCCGGATCGTCCTGCCACCCCGGCGGCCCGAACTTGTTCGCGCCCATGATCTCGGCGCCGATGCCCTGGCTGTGCCGCTGGGCGAAGGCGTCGTCGACTCCCTCGCTCCCCGCCGGACCCCAGAAGCGGGTGCCGAACATCCACTCGTGGAGCCGCTCCCCGGCATGCCCGAACGGCGCCTCGAGCGACTGCGGCTCGCCGGTGGCGAAGCCGTCCAGGGAGATCGACAGGTTGTGGACCCGGGTCAGTGACATCGCACGCTCCTCGCTCGCCGGCGCCCATCCTGGCCGAGGAGCACGCGCGAGGGAAAGCGGATTCGGGTCCCGTGCCGGGTCGCCCCGCCGTACGGGTCAGGACCTGAGCACGACCGGGTCCGGCGGAGCCGCCGTGCCGAGCTGGATGCGGGCGCCGTACTCGTCGCGGATCCCCCAGTGCTCGGCGAGCCGGTCGCCCTCGGTCCGGTAGATGTGGGCGGTGGCCATGGCGTAGGCACCCCCCTCGGCGCCCACGCCGTGCACCGCGTCCACGCCGGCCCCGTGCGCCACCGCGCGCAGCACCACGCGGTCCTCGGTCGAGAACACGTCCTCGACGTCGTACCGGACCTGCAGGACCTCGGTGACGAAGGTGAGGATCTGCCGGTAGCCGGCGGGGCCGGGTGGGAGCGGGAACGGCGAGCCGTGGTCGACGAAGTCCGGGGTGACCAGGTCGTCGAGGCAGTCCAGGTCGCGGGCGTTGATGGCCTCGAAGACGCGCAGCGCGGCGGCCTGCGCGGGGTTCTCTGTCATGGCTAGACTCCCGAATGAGTGGAATGCAATTCCAGTGGAATGGCAATCTAGTGAATCGGGGCCCCGGTGGCAAGGACCTACGACAACTCCGCGCGCACGCAGCTGGCGGAGCGCACCCGCAGCGCGATCGTCGCGACCGCGCGCGACCTGCTGCTCGATGGCGGCTACCCGGCGATGACGGTCGCCTCCCTGGCCGCCGCCGCGGGGGTCAGTCCGCAGACCGTCTACAACTCCGTCGGGGGCAAGGCGGCGGTGGTCAAGGCCGTCTACGACCGGACGATGGCCGGTGACGACGACGAGGTGGCGATGAGCGAGCGCCCGGAGTTCCGCGCCATGTTCGAGGCAGCCGACCGGGCCGCCTTCGCGCGGGCGTACGCGGGGTGGGTCCGCGAGCGCTCCGAGCGGGTCGGCCCGCTGCTGGGCGCACTGCTGGCGCACGGCACCGACGCCGCGCTCGTCGACTTCGCCGCCACGATCGACCAGGAGCGGTACGTCGGCACCACGCACGCGATCGACGGGGTGCGCGACCGGCTCGGGCTCGCCCAGCGGCACGCCGGGAAGAAGGCCCGGCAACGGCTGGTCGACGCGGTGTGGACGCTGAACGCGCCGGAGGGCTACGACCGGCTGGTACGCCGGCGCGGGTGGTCCCCGGCCGAGTACGAGGACTGGCTCGCCGGCCAGCTGGTCGCGCTGCTCGGCTGACGCGGGCTGTTCGTGCCGGCCCGCCGGATCAGTGGGCCATGTCCACGAACCGGCTGTAGTGACCTTGGAAGAGCACGGTCACGTCGCGGGTCGGGCCGTTGCGGTGCTTGGCCACGATGATGTCGGCCTCGCCGGGGCGGGTCGACTCCTTCTCGTAGGCGTCGTCGCGGTGCAGCAGCATCACGATGTCCGCGTCCTGCTCGATCGAGCCGGACTCACGCAGGTCGCTCATCATCGGGCGCTTGTCGGCGCGCTGCTCGGGACCACGGTTCAGCTGGCTCAGCGCGATGATCGGGACCTCGAGCTCCTTGGCGAGCAGCTTGATCTGCCGGGAGAACTCGGAGACCTCGAGCTGGCGGGACTCGACCTTCTTGCCCGACGTCATCAGCTGCAGGTAGTCGATGACGACGAGCTTGAGATCGTGGCGCTGCTTGAGCCGGCGGGCCTTCGAGCGGATCTCCATCATCGTCATGTTGGGTGAGTCGTCGATGAAGAGCGGCGCGCTCGAGACCTCGCCCATCTTGCGCGCGAGCTTGGCCCAGTCGTCGTCGGTCATGCCGCCGTTGCGGATGTGGTTGAGCGGGATCTTGCCCTCGGCCGAGAGCATCCGCATCGCGATCTCGGACTTCGTCATCTCCAGGCTGAAGATGACGCTGGTCAGGCCGTTGTGGATCGAGGCCGCCCGGCAGAAGTCCAGGCCGAGCGTCGACTTGCCCATCGCGGGTCGCGCGGCGACGATCACCATCTGGCCGCCCTGGAGGCCGTTGGTCAGCTCGTCCAGGTCGGCGAACCCGGTCGGCACCCCGTTCATGCCGCCGTCGCGGTTCGAGATCGCCTCGATCTCGTCGAGGGTGCCCTCCATGATCGCGCTCAGCGGCGCGTAGTCCTCGGTGGAGCGGTTCTCGGTGATCGCGTAGATCTCCGCCTGCGCCCGGTCCACGGTGTCCTCGACCTGGCCCTCGCCGGCGTAGCCGAGCTGGGCGATCTTGGTGCCGGCGTCGACCAGCCGCCGCAGGATCGCCTTCTCCCGGACGATGTCGGCGTAGTAGCCGGCGTTGGCGGCGATGGGCACGCTGGCCGAGAGCGTGTGCAGGTACGGCGCGCCGCCGATCCGCTGCAGCTCACCCCGGCGCTGCAGCTCGGCGGCGACGGTGACCGGGTCGGCCGGCTCGCCGCGGGCGTACAGGTCGGTGACCGCGTCGAAGATCGTCTCGTGCGCGGGCTTGTAGAAGTCGTGCGCCTTGCAGACCTCGAGGACGTCCGCGATCGCGTCCTTGGAGATCAGCATCGAGCCGAGCACGCTCTGCTCGGCCTCGTTGTCCTGCGGAGGCATCCGGCCCGACCAGTGCTCCTGGTTGCCGGACTCGGGGAAGTCACCGGCGGGGTAGTCCGCGAACGCGGCCTCCTCCAGCCCGGCGGACCCGGTCATGCTCATCGCGGATCTCCCTCTCACCTGCTGTGGACAACCTCTGCTGCGTGCGACCTTAGGGGCGACCGGGGACAGGATCTGAATCCGGTTATCCACAGGGCCTCCACCGGCGTGTGGATAAGCCGCGATCCAATTCACAATTTGTTTCGGCCGATCCACATTCAGCCGGACAGAACTGTGGATCGCACGGCCCCGCCTGCAACAACCAGGCCGCTGACCTGCGGTTTCGTGCATCCACAAGGTGTGGACCCAGATTCTCGAGCAGATTGTTGTTAACTGTTTCGTCATCCGGACGCCCCGGTCTGCAAGTCGACAAATGACCCCGATCCCCCCGGAAACCCACAGGCCGGGTCCGGGACCTTCGGCCCGCGCCACTAGCCTCGCGGACATGCGCGCGGAGGACCGGGAGATCCTGCGGCTCGCCGTCCCCGCGTTCCTCGCCCTGGTCGCCGAGCCGGCCTTCCTGCTCGCCGACTCCGCCATCGTCGGCCACCTCGGCACCACCCCGCTCGCCGGCCTGGGCCTGGCCGGCGCGGTGCTCGGCACCCTGGTCAGCCTGTGCATCTTCCTCGCCTACGGCACCACCGCCTCGGTGGCCCGCCGGATCGGCGCCGGCGACCTGCCCGGGGCGCTGACCGACGGCGTGCACGGGCTCTGGCTCGCGGTGCTCATCGGCGCGGTCACCACCGTGGCCGGCCTGCTCGGCACGCCGGCGCTGATCGGCCTCTTCGACGCCTCGGACGCGGTCGGCGCGCAGGCCGAGCGGTACCTGCGGATCGGTGTGCTCGGCGCCGTACCGCTGCTGCTGATGCTCGCCGCCACCGGCATCCTGCGCGGCCTGCAGGACACCCGGACCCCGCTGCTGGTGGCCGTGGGCGGCAACGTCGCGAACGTGCTGCTCAACCTGTGGCTCGTCTACGGGCTCGATCTCGGCATCGCCGGGTCGGCGCTCGGCACCGTGGTCGCCCAGACCGGCTCGGCAGCGGTGATGGTGGCCGTGGTGGCGCGCGCCGCCCGCGCGTACGACGTACGGATGCGTCCCTCGCTCGCCGGGATCGCCGGCGCCGGCCGTGCCGGGGTGCCGCTGCTGCTGCGCACCCTCACGCTCCGGGCCAGCCTGCTGGTGATGACGTACGGCGCCGCCGCCCTCGGGCCCGGCGACCTGGCCGCGATGCAGGTGGCCATGACGATCTGGACCTTCCTCGCCTTCGCCCTGGATGCGATCGCCATTGCCGCCCAGGCGCTCACCGGCCGCCACCTCGGCGCCGGCGACGCGGACCGGACCCGGCTGGTGACCCGGCGGATGCTGCGCTGGGGGCTCTGGTCGGGGGTGGTCACCGGGCTCGCGCTGGCGGCCGTCTCGCCGGTGCTCGGAGCCGTCTTCACCACCGATGCCGAGGTGCGCGACCTGCTGGTGCCGGTGCTGCTGGTTGCCGCGCTGGGGCAGCCGCTGGCCGGGGTGGTCTTCGTGCTCGACGGCGTCCTCATCGGCGCGGGCGACGGCCGCTACCTGGCCTGGGCCGGGCTCTGGGTGCTGGCCGTCTTCGCCCCGGCCGCCTGGCTGGCCGTCGCCGGTGGCGGCACGCTGACCTGGCTGTGGGTGGCGTTCGCGGTGGCGTTCATGGGCGGGCGCGCGGTGGTACTGCTGGCGCGCGAGCGGGGCGAGGCCTGGATGACCCTAGGCTGACGCCCATGTCGCCGCTGCAGAGGATCGCCATGGGGCTGGTCTTCGTCATCGGTACCGCACCCTTCCCGGCCGACCCGCACCCGTCCTGGAAGCAGTACGACGCGCTGCCCGACCCGGTCGGCTGGGTGCTGGTCCTGCTCGGCGTGCACGCGCTGGTCCGAGGCCGCCCGCACTTCGACGTGCTCCGGCTCCCGGCGCTGGTGGCCGCGGTGGTGAGCGTCGCGGTCTGGTTCCCCCAGCTCAGCCACCGGCTCTCGGACTCCGGCGCGTGGGCGCTGAGCCTGCCGCAGCTCGCGTTCAGCTTCCTGCTCGCCCGGGCGATCGCGGAGCAGGGCCTCGAGCAGGAGCCGGTCGACACCTACGTGAGCAAGCGGTTCGGCCTGCTGATGTGGGGGTTCGCCGTCCTCGCGGCGCTCCCCCCGATCGCCATCGGCGGCAACGTCACCGCCCTCGACGACGTCACCGTGACCGCGGCGCTGGTCGTGAACGTCGCGTTCGTCTACTACCTGTTCCGGGTGCACCGGCGCGAGTGGCTCGGCGGCCCCGGCCCGCTCGTGGTCGAGATGCCCGGGAACGACGAAGGCCGCCCACCCGCCTAGGGGGAGCGGCCTTCGCCGTACGGCTGGGCGAACGTCAGGCCGAGACCACGTTCAGGTTGACCTTCGCCTCGACGTCGTCGTGGACCTTGACGGTCACGGTGTGAGCGCCGAGCGACTTGATCGGGTTGCCGACCACGATGGTCCGCTTGTCGACCTGGCCACCCGCCTCGGTGATGGCCTGGGCGATGTCCGCCGCGGTCACGGCGCCGAACAGGCGGCCGCCCTCGCCGGCACGGACCTTGACCTGCACGGTCGAGCCCTCGAGCTGGGCCTTGACCTCGGCCGCGTGGTCCGCGTCGCGCACCGAACGGGCCTCGCGGGCCTTCTTGATCGACTCGATGGTCTTCTCGCCACCGCGGGTCCAGCGGATGCCGAAGCCACGCGGGATGAGGTAGTTGCGGCCGTAGCCGTCCTTGACCTCGACCACGTCGCCGGCGGCGCCGAGGCCGGTCACTTCCTGAGTCAGGATGAGCTTCATGATGTGACCTCCTCTCAGCGGGCCGTGGACGTGTACGGGAGCAGCGCGACCTCACGGGCGTTCTTCACGGCCGTGGCGACGTCACGCTGGTGCTGCACGCAGTTGCCGGTCACCCGACGGGCGCGGATCTTGCCCCGGTCGGAGATGAACTTGCGCAGCAGGTTCGTGTCCTTGTAGTCGACGTAGGACGTCTTGTCCTTGCAGAACTGGCAAACCTTCTTCTTCGGCTTGCGCATCACTGCCTTCGCCATTGTGGTGCTCCTTCAAGCTGAGCCCGGCTCTGGATTGGCTACCAGGGCCGGAATGGTTAGTGATGGGTTGATCGGTCAGAACGGGGGCTCTTCGGAGGCGCCCGGCACCGCCCAGGGGTCCTGAGCGGGCTGGCCACCACCGGCGGGGCCGCCCTGGGGGGCGCCACCCTGCGGCGCGCCACCCTGCTGTCCACCCCACTGGCCGCCGCCGCCCTGCTGGGCCGGCTGAGCCGGGGTGGCCCACGGGTCGTCGCCGCCGGACCCGCCACCGGAGTACCCGCCACCGCTGCTGCGGTTGGCGCGGGTGACCTTCGCGGTCGCGTACTTCAGGCTCGGGCCGACTTCCTCGACCTCGATCTCGAAGACGGTGCGCTTCTCACCTTCGCGGGTCTCGTAGGAGCGCGCCTTGAGGCGCCCCTGCACGACCACGCGCATGCCGCGCTGGAGCGACTCGGCGACGTTCTCCGCGGCCTGCCGCCAGACCGAGCAGGACAGGAACAGCGCTTCGCCGTCCTTCCACTCGTTGGTCTGCCGGTCGAAGGTGCGCGGCGTGGACGCGATCCGGAAGTTCGCCACGGCCGCACCCGAGGGGGTGAAGCGCAGCTCCGGGTCGTCCACGAGGTTGCCGACGACGGTGATGACGGTCTCGCCTGCCATGGGTTCTCCCTAGGGTCCGACAGCTGGTCTGACGCTCAGTGAGCGTCGGGACGAATGACCTTAGTGCGGAGCACCGACTCGTTCAGCGTGAGCTGGCGGTCGAGCTCCTTGACGGTGGCCGGTTCGGCCTGGAGCGTAACGACGGCGTAGATGCCCTCGGCGTTCTTGTTGATCTCGTACGCGAGACGGCGACGTCCCCAGACGTCGACGTTGTCCACGGTGCCTCCGTCGTTGCGAACGACGTTGAGGTACGTGTCGAGCGACGGTGCGACCGTCCGCTCCTCGAGCTCGGGGTCCAGGATGACCATGAGTTCGTAGGCACGCATAGCGTTCTCCACCTCCTTCGGACTCGGCGGCCACGGCGTTTCCGTGGCAGGAGGGCTGTGCGTTGTCGCCCGCTCGTCGGGAGTGGGCGACGGGTCAGGGTACCCGGAGCGGGGGCGGGGAGGCCAATCGAAGCTCAGCGCACCGGGTCGACCCGGAAGATCGTGACCTCGCCGTACCGCCGGTGCACCGGCAGCAGGCTGCGCAGTCCGGCGAGGTCCGCGTGGTAGCGCCGGTCCACCACGAGCCACCGGACCGGGTACCGCCCGACCAGCGCGCGGAGGGTTCCCACGGACGGTTGATCGAAGACCGCGTCGTTGAGCGCGAGCAAGGCGGGGTTCCAGTACGGCACCCGGAACGCGCTCGCGGGGCTCGGCGCCTCGTCGTTGGCGGTGGCCGTATAGGCCCAGCCCTCCACGACGACGCGGCGTTCGGCGAACGCGGCAAGCCAGAATCCGCGTGCGTCCCCGGTGCTGTCGTTCGGGATCCGCAGATGCGCGTTGGTCGCGAGCATGTCGTCCGGGCTGGTGTGCGCCCGCAGGTACCGAGCCGCGTCGATGCCACCCACAGGCAGCGCTCGCAACCGTGCCGGGAGACCGCTGTAGTCCCCGCGCGAGATCGGGAGCTGGCGTGCCAGGTCGACGGTACGCACGCTGGCCATCCCGACCGTGCAGGCACCCGCGGCCGCGAGCGTGAGGACCAGGCGGGCGCGCCGGTCCAGGCCGCTGGAGAGGCGCCCGCCCAGCCAGCCGGCTAGGCCGGTCGCCACGATCGCCGCCACGACCAGCACGAGCGCCCGCCAGGCGGTGCCGTCGACGGACAGGTCCCGGCGACTGAGCATGCGGGCCAGCAGCACCAGGCCGAGGCCCGTGGCGCCGGCGGACCCCAGCACGACGACGGTCCGGCGGCCCGGCACCAAGGCTGTCGCGGCGACCAGTCCCCACGCGACCAGCAGGTAGCCGAAGGGCAGACCCGAACGCAGGAAGAAGTACTCGCTGTACCCCGGGTGCGCCAGCAGCACCACGACGCCGACGGAGGCGACCACCATCCCGGTCACCAGGATCGCTGCCGGGTCGAGCAGGGCCGGCCGGTCCCCGGTCGGGAACCGCGCCAGCACGCCTGCACCGGTCAGCGGTGCGAACCAGCCGAAGAACAGGCACGCACAGACGGCGGTGAGGGTGAGCGCGCCGGTGGCGGCTGGTACTCCGATCGAGGCCCCGAGGACCCGGAAGTCGTCGCCCGGCGCCAGCACCAGGCCCTGGCTGGCCCCACCGAACAGCACCACCTGGGCGAAGAGGAGCTCGGCCCCGAGCAGCAGTCCGACCGCCACGACCGGCCCGGGCAGCCGCCGCTCCCGCATCATCCCGACCAGGGCGACCAGCGCCACGCCGGCGCCGATCACCGGGAGGAAGGTCGCCTTCGCACCCATCAGCGTCGCGGTCAGCAGCGCGAGCAGCACCCACGGCCGCGGTCCCCGGTCCTCCCCGCGCACGATCCCGACGATGACGTAGAGGGAGGCAATGGCCAGCACCTGGCCGAACCCCTGGGTCGGGCTGCCCACCCAGTTCACCAGCAGCAGGGTGCTGTCGACGACCGTGGTGGTGGCGCCGTGCAGGAGGCTTACGCTGCCGGCGAGCACCGCGAGGCCGAGCGCCACCAGGCCGACCGCCTTGCGGCGGCCGATCCGCTCGGCCAGCAGCGCGAAGGCGATGAAGCCGGTGAGCAGGCTCCACAGCGGCTGCAGCCGGAACAGCAGCGTCGACATCTCCAGCCCGCTCTGCCAGCTGGTCGCGGCCACGTCGACCATCGCAAACCAGTGGTAGTTCAACCGCTCGTCCACCACGTACGGCGTCGTCGGCGGCACGTGGTTCCTCGCGTCCCCGGCAATCGAGAGCAGGAACAGGTGATCGGCCGACTGCCAGAGCAGGTTCGGCGGACCCACCGGGTTCATCGGCGTCAAGCCGCCGTACCAGAGGCAGAGCAGGCCGATCCCCACGGTGACGCCCCAGGTCATCCAGGTCGGCTCCGCCCGGGCGGGGTCGGGCCGCCAGTGCCGGCGCAGTGCCGGGACGGACGCGAACACCGCGACGGTGACCACCGGGAACACCCAGATCGCCCGTGGGACACCGACCCACCGGCAGAACAGGTACAGCGCGATCGTCACCGCGTGGCCCAGGATCAGGCCGAAGGTGCCGTCGAGGAGCAGCGAGCCGGAACGGCCGCGCAGCCAGCGCCAGACCAGCAGGCCGGGTATCAGGTACGCGACGAGCTGGAGGGCCAGGAAGGTCAACGTGTCGCGGTCGCCGACACCGGATCGGTGCAGGACCAGCAACACGCAGCCGAGGGAAAGGACCACCGGGAGCTGCCAGTGCAGAAGACGGCGGACCACCCGCGTGAGCATACGGGCCGTCCGGTTGCTCACGTCCGCTCCATCGCCACCGCCAGCGCGGCCCGCACCTGGTCCACGACCGCGCCTCCCCAGGGGAGCCGGGCGACCCGGGCGATCGGGGTCACCAGGGGGACGGTGGCGTCCACCAGGCGCCGGGTCCGCTCCTGCCCGGGGCTGCGGTCGGTGACCCAGAACAAGGTGATGCCCAGGTGGCACAGCCAGAGCAGGTCGGGGAGCACGTCCTGGATCTTGTCGGGCACCCGCGGCACGGCGCCGGCGACGACGTCGCGGTAGATCGCCCGGGACTGCTCGCGAGCCGGCGCCGAGGCCTCGCTCAGCGGGTTGCTCGGGCTCCCGGGGCTCACCGCGATCGAGACGAAGGCGTTGCCGAACCCGTGGTACGGCGCGATGACGTCGAGGAAGGCGTGCTCCACGGCACGCAGCCGGTCGACCAGGGGCAGCCCGGGAGCGAGGTCGGCGGCGGCCCGCTGCGCGTGCTCGGTCTGGATCCGCACGTAGAAGGCCTGGACGAGCTCGTCCTTGCCGGCGAACCAGTAGTAGGCGTTGCTCGGCGCCAGCCCGGCCTCCACGGCGATGGCGCGCATCGTGGTGGCCGCGTAGCCGCGCTCCTCGAACAGGCGCAACGCGGTGTCGAGGATCAGCTGGCGGGTGTCCTGGGGAGCCATAGGTGCGATTGAACACGTTCAAGGGCGCACGGTCCTACTGTGTCCGACATGGACACCGGACGGATCAGCAGTGCGGCCCTGATGCTCTCCGGACTCGCCGGCGTGGCGATGCCGGGCCGGGTCGCCGCGGCGCTCGACCTGGTCCCGGGCTCCGGGCGCGGGATCACCGAGACCCGGGCCGGTCTGGGGGCGACGTACGCCGGCCTGGGCGCGTTCGCGCTGGTGAGGGGATCGGCCGACGCCCACCGCGCGGTCGGGTTCACCTGGCTGGGCGCCGGAGCGAGCCGGCTGGCGTCGTACGGCGCCGACCGCCCGCGTACGGACGCGATCTACTGGCTCTCCCTCGGCATGGAGCTGGGCCTCGGCGCCGCGGCCCTGGCAGCAGCCCGCAGGAGTGTCCGACCGCGCGCCTAGGGTGGAACCCATGAGCATCCCCATCGGAGCGCACGTCGACCAGACCGACCCGATCGCCGAGGCGACCGCGCGCGGCACCACGCTGGTGCAGTTCTTCCTCGGGGACCCGCAGGGCTACAAGGGCCCGGAGATCCGGTACGCCGGCGGCGCGGCCGGCCTGCGCGAGGACGCCGCCGCCGCGGGCATCGACCTCTACGTGCACGCGCCGTACATCGTGAACGTGGCCACCACCAACAACCGGATCCGGATCCCCAGCCGCAAGCTGCTGCAGCAGCACCTCGACGCGGCCGCCGAGATCGGCGCGAAGGGCCTCATCGTGCACGGCGGCCACGTCAACGCCGGCGACGACCCGAAGACCGGCTTCGACAACTGGCGCAAGGCGGTCGAGGCCACCGACCTGAAGATCCCGGTACTCATCGAGAACACCGCCGGCGGCGACCACGCGATGACCCGGCACCTGGACCGGATCGCCGGGGTCTGGGAGGCGATCAGCGCCGCCGAGGGCTTCGAGAACATCGGCTTCTGCCTGGACACCTGCCACGCCTGGGCCGGGGGCATCGGGCTGGCCGACGCGGTGGCAAACCTGCGGAAGATCACCGGCCGCATCGACCTGGTGCACGCCAACGACAGCCGCGACGCCTTCGACTCCGGCGCGGACCGGCACGCGAACTTCGGCGCGGGTCAGCTCGACCCCGACGAGTTCGCCGCGGTCGTCCGCGACGCGGGGGCGCCGGTGATCTGCGAGACCCCGGGCGGCGCCGCCGAGCACCAGGCGGACTTCGCCTGGCTGCGCGAGCGGCTCTAGGACTCATCTAGGCTCGCTGCGTGACTGAAGCCATCTCCGTCCGGACGATCACGCCCGCGGAGCACCTGGCGTTCCTGCGCACGCTGCCCTCGGCCTCCTTCCTGCAGACCCCGGCGTGGGCGCAGGTCAAGCGCGAGTGGCACTCGGAGTCGCTGGGCTGGTTCTCCGGCGACCGCATCGTCGGGGCCGCGCTGGTGCTCTACCGCAGGATCCCGCGCTCGAAGCGGTCGCTGGCCTATCTCCCCGAGGGCCCGGTGATCGACTGGGACAGCGACGACCTCGGCGCCTGGCTGGACCCGATGGCCGCGCACCTGCGGAAGCGGGGCGCGTTCGGCATCCGGATCGGCCCCCCGGTGGTCACCCGCCGGTGGAGCGCGGCCCAGGTCAAGGAGGGCATCGCCGCGGACACCGTGACCAGCCTGACCGAGCTGCCGCCGACCGAGCGCAGCCGGACCGGGGCGGCCGTGCTCTCCCAGCTGCGCGAGCTCGGCTGGCGCTGCCAGAGCGTGGCCGGCGGGTTCGCGGCCGGGCAGCCGCAGTTCAACTTCCAGATCCCGCTGGCGGGCCGCACGCCCGACGACGTGCTCAAGGGCATGAACCAGCTCTGGCGGCGCAACATCAAGAAGGCCGACAAGGCCGGGGTGGTGGTGACGGTGGGCAAGGGGCCCGAGGACCTCGCCGCCTTCCACGCCCTCTACGCGCACACCGCCGAGCGCGACCACTTCACGCCGCGGCCGGCGTCGTACTTCACCACCATGGTCGACGCGCTCAGCACCGAGGAGCCGGACCGCATCACGCTGTACCTGGCCCACCACGAGGGCGACCTGGTCGCCGCCACGATCGCGATCCGGGTCGGCACGCACGCCTGGTACTCCTACGGCGCCTCCTCCACCGAGAAGCGCGACGTGCGCGGCTCCAACGCGATCCAGTGGCGGATGATCACCGACGCGATGGCGGCCGGTGCGGAGGTCTACGACCTGCGCGGGATCACCGACACGCTCTCCTCCGACGACCCGCACGTCGGGCTGATCCAGTTCAAGGTCGGCACCGGCGGCGAGGCGGTCGAGTACGCCGGCGAGTGGGACCTGCCCCTGAACCGCCCGCTGTACAAGGCGTTCGAGCTCTACCTGGCGAGGCGCGGATGAGTGTGGTTCTGCACGTCGACGGGGACCGCTGGCGCGCGCACCTGCGTGAGGTGGCCGCGCGCAGGCCCGGCCTGGTGCCGGTGATCAAGGGCAACGGCTACGGGTTCGGCAACGCCCGGCTGGCGCGCAAGGCCGGCTGGCTGGGCGCCGAGGCGGTCGCGGTCGGCACGTACGACGAGGTGCCCGACGTCGCGCCCCGGTACGACGGCGACCTGGTCGTGCTCACCCCGTGGCGGCCGTTCGCGCCCGAGGTTCCCGCGTCGCTGAGCACCCGGGTCGTCCACACCGTCGGCCGCCTCGAGGACCTCGCCGCGCTGCTGGCGACCGAGACCCGGCCCCGGGTGATCCTCGAGCGGATGACCTCGATGAAGCGGCACGGGTTCACCGCCCGCGGGCTGCGCGAGGCGACGTCGCTGATCGCCGCGCACCGCGGCGGGCCGGGCGTCACCGTCGAGGGGACGAGCATCCACCTGCCGCTCGGGCACGGCGAGGACAACCTGAAGGAAGCCGACCGGCTGCTCACCGACGTCGTGGCCGCCGGCCTGGCCCAGGCCGACGACCGCGGCCCGGCTCAGGTCTGGGTCTCGCACCTGTCCGCCGACGCCCTGGCCACGCTGGCCGGCCGCTACCCCGAGGTCCGGTTCCGCCCGCGCGCCGGCACCGAGCTCTGGCTGGGCGAGCGCGGCGCGCTGCGGGTGACCGCGCAGGTGCTGGACAGCCATCCCGTCGAGCGCGGCGAGACCTTCGGCTACCGCGGCCGGGCGATCCCGCGCAACGGCACCCTGCTGGTGGTCTCCGGCGGCACCGCGCACGGCATCGGCCTGGAGGCGCCCTCGGGCGACCTCGGGCTCAAGGCCCGGGTCGGCACCCTGGCCCGCGGCGGGCTGGACGCGGTCGGGATGGCGCGGTCGCCGTACACGGTGGGCGGCAAGCTGCGCTACTTCGCCGAGCCGCCGCACATGCAGGCCTCGATGCTGTTCCTGCCCTCAGGCACGCAGGTGCCGGCCGTCGGCGACGAGGTCGAGCTCCGGGTCCGGTTCACCGCGACTGCCTTCGACCGGGTCGAGATCTCCTAGCGGTGGGATCGGGTCGAGGACGTCGCCGACCACCCGTGCCACCAGGTACAGCTCCGCGGCCACGCGGACCACGATCGCCAGCTGGTAGGCGGTCGCGTCCGTCCCGGTCGAGGGCGCCAGCCAGCCACCCAGGTAGAGCCAGACCGCGCCGAAGTAGACGAGCTCGCCGGCCTGCCAGAGCAGCAGGTCGCGCCAGTTCGGCCGGGCCAGCGCGGCCAGCGGCAGCAGCCAGAGCACGTACTGCGGCGAGTACACCTTGTTGACGATGAGGAACGCGGCCACGATCAGGAACGCGATCTGCGCGACCTGGGGCCGCCGCGGCGCGCGCAGGCCGAGTGCCAGGATCCCCGCGCAGGCGGCGAGGAAGACCACCCCGGAGACCACGTTGATGGAGTGCGCGGAGGTGTGCGCACCGAGCTGGTCGAGGAGCAGCCAGAGCGAGCCGAGGTCGGCGCCGCGCTCGGAGTTGAACGACCAGAACACCTTCCAGTCCGCCGACCCGGTCGCGATCGCGGGCAGGTTCACCGCGAACCACGCCGCGGCGGCCCCGAACAGGGTGGTCCCGGCCCGGTCGAGCCGGTCGCGCCGGTCCTCCTCCCCACGGCGGAGCAGGTCGACCAGGAACGCGCCGAGCAGGAACAGCGGGTACAGCTTGGTGGCCACGCCGAGCCCGACCATCGCGCCGGCCAGGAGGGGCCGGTCCCGTGCCCAGGCCCAGAGCGCGGCGGCGGTGAAGAGCAGCGCGAGCAGGTCCCAGTTGACCAGCGCCGTGGCCAGCAGCACCGGCGCGAGCGCGAACCCCATCGCGTCCCAGGGCCGGCCCGGGCTGGCGCCGGCCAGGAACCAGAGCGCGCCCAGACCGCACCCGAAGAGCAGCAGCGCGGTCACCAGGAAGTAGGTGTTGACCTCGGTCGTCATCCCGGGCAGGCCCCAGAGCCCGGCCACCGGCGTCTGCGCGCGGATCTCCTGCGCCGGCCCCGACGGGACGAGCGCGGTGACCTCCGAGGCGCCCCAGGCCAGGTAGGAGATCAGCACCGGGTACTCCATCGCCGGGTAGCGGCCGTCGTCCTGGCCGTAGGGCCAGCGGTGCTCGGCGAACCCGCGCCCGGTGTAGAGGTAGGGCACGTCGGAGTAGCACATCCGCGAGTAGCGGACGTCGTTGTTCGACCAGTCGGTCTTCCCGCACGGGTAGTCGCGCACCAGCGCCAGCGAGAAGACCACCGTGAACACCGCGAGCAGCACCCGCACCGGCGTCCACCACGAGTGCGGCCGGGCGCGCCGGCCGACCGGGCCACCGACGACCTCGCTCAGGGCAGCGGCGACCGGGTCCTCGCGGGTCGGCTGGTTCACGGCTGGGTCACCGGGTCGCCGCTACGGCTTCGGGTTGTTGCCGTTGCCGCCGCCACCGCCGCCGTCGCACGGCGGCTGCAGGATCAGGCCGCAGGTGGGGGTCGGCGTCGGTGTGGGGGTCGGCGTCGGCTCCACGGTCGGGGTGGGCGTCGGGGTGATCGTCGGCAGCGGCGTCACCGGCACCGTGGGAGTCGGCTTCTTCGACGGCTTCGGCTTGGGCTTCGGGGTGATCGGCGCGTGCCCGTTGTCCGGCGCCTTGCCGTCGACGTACGCCGGCTTGGGGAAGTCCTCCTCCTCGACGCCGTCCATGATCCCCTGCATGATCGCCGTCCACGTGCGCGCCGGGTAGGAGGCGCCGTAGAACGGCTCCAGGTAGCCCTCGATCACCTTGCGTCCGTTGCCGCGCGAGTAGGTGACCGCGGTCGCGACCTGCGGGGTGTAGCCGACGAACCACGAGGTGATGACCTTGCCGTCGTCGTTGGTCGCCGTGCCGGTCTTGCCGGCGGCCGGGCGGCCGAGCGCCTTCGCGGCCTCGCCGGTGCCGCCCTGGACCACCTGCTGCAGCGCGTAGCTGACGTCCGCGGCGATGTCCTCGCTGATCGCGCGCTTGCTCCGCTTCGGCGCGGTGTAGAGCACCTCGCCGTCGCTGGCCCGGGTGACCTTGGAGATGACGTACACGTCGTGCTGGACGCCGCCGTTGGCGAAGGTCGAGTAGGCGTTGGCCATGTTGATCGGGCTGATCGACGCGAAGCCGAGCGCGATGCTCGGCACCGGCGGCAGCTTCGTCGTCGAGGGCACGCCGAGGGCGTAGGCCATGTCGCGGATCTTCTCGGGGCCGTCGGGCATCGACTCGGTGAGGTCGACGTACGCGGTGTTCACCGACTCCTGGGTGGCCTTGATGAGGTTGATCCGGGAGCCGTAGCTGTGCCCGTCGCCCTGGCCCTCGTTCTTGATCTCGTCACCGTTGGGCAGCACGTACGGCGAGGAGCCCTGGAAGGTGTCCTTGAGGCTGAAGCCGGCCTTGATGCCGGCGGCCAGCGCGAACGGCTTGAACGCCGAGCCGGGCGAGTTGCCGAGCGAGGCCCAGTTCAGCTGGCTCTTGAGGTAGTCCTGGCCGCCGTAGAAGCCGAGCAGCGCGCCGGTCTTCACGTCCACCGAGGCGGCCGCGGCGTGCAGCTCGTTGAGGCCCTCCGGCTTCTGCGCGAGCACGCCGTCGCGGGCCGCGCGCATCGCCTTCGGGGTGAACGTGGTGGTCACCCGCAGACCGCCGGCGTCGATCTGGGACTGGTCGAACCCGAGCCGGAGCAGCTCGGCCTTGACCATGTCGAGCATGAAGCCCTTCTGGCCGCCGTACTGGTTGGACGTGGTCTGCTTCTTGCGCGCCGGCAGCTTGCCCTCGAGCTTGGCGGCGGTGGCCGCGTCCAGGGTGTCCATGTCGACCATGCCCGAGAGCACGTAGTCGTAGCGGCTGGTCAGCGCCTGCCGGGAGGCCTCGCCGCGGTCGGGGTTGAGGTAGTTCGGCGAGTTCAGCACCGCCGCCAGCATCGCCGCCTGGCCGGCCTTGAGCTGGCGCGCGGAGATGCCGAAGTAGGCCTGCGAGGCCGCCTCGACGCCGTACGCGCCCCGGCCGAAGTAGATGGTGTTGAGGTAGCCCTCGAGGATCTCGGACTTGGACTGCTGCTGCTGGATCTTCAGCGACAGGAACGCTTCCTTGATCTTGCGCTTGAAGGTGCGCTCCTGGGACAGGTACAGGATCTTCACGTACTGCTGGGTGATCGTGGAGGCACCCTGGGTGGCGCCGCCCTTGGCGTTGGAGAACGCCGCGCGCAGGATGCCCTTGGGGTCGATGCCCTTGTTGGTCCAGAAGGTGCGGTCCTCGGCGGCGACCACCGCGTCCTGCATCACCTGCGGGATGTCGGCCAGCGGGATCGACTCGCGGTTCTGGGTGGCGAAGCGGCCGATCTTGGTCTTGCCGCCGGCGTAGTAGACGTTCGTGGTCTGCGCCTGGAACGCGGTGTTGGGGTCCGGGATGTCGGTCGCGCGGTAGGCGAGGTAGAAGATCGAGACCAGCATCAGGACGCCGACCACGCCGGCGATCAGGCTGATCTTCAGCCACTTGCGGATCTGCTCCTTGCGGGTCAGCCGCGGCTTGTCCTTCGAGGCCTTCCTGCTCGTCGGCGCCTTCCGCGACGACTTCTGGGCCGCCGCCTTCTTGGCGGGTGCCTTGGTGGCCGCCTTCTTGGCGGGCGGTCTCGGCGTGTTGCCACTCACGGTGTCGGACTCCAGGGGAAGAACGTGCAGGTCAGACGCGCAGTACCCATCCGGGAGGGGCGGGCAACGCTGGGTCGAGGGTACGGCGTCGGGCAACCGGGCACCCAACTCCACCGGTGGCCGAGCGGGGTGTGACGGGCGTCGCGCGCGGGAACGGAGAGTTAACTTGCGCTCTTGATATATCGATGCGATAGATTGCTGCGATACCACCGTTCGAGACATCCGGGTCTCGACGCCGTACGACGGGTAGGCAGATGCCGAGCAAGGGCGCGACTCTCGAGCTCGCCGTGCTGGGGCTCCTCCAGGAGTCGCCGCTGCACGGGTACGAGCTGCGCAAGCGCCTCAACCTGCTCCTGGGCTGGACCCGGCTGCTCTCCTACGGCTCGCTGTACCCGGCGCTCAAGCGGATGCTGCGGGCCGGGTGGATCACCGAGGTGGCCACCTCGGCGGCGGCCTCCCGGCGGCAGCGGATCGTCTACCAGATCACCCCGGCGGGGATGGAGTACTTCGCCTCGGAGATCACCGACGCCGGCCCGGCCGCGTGGGAGGACGAGAACTTCAACATGCGGTTCGCGTTCTTCTCCCGCACCGACGCCGCCGTCCGGCTGCGGATCCTCGAGGGCCGGCGCTCCCGGCTGCAGGAGCGGCTCGACCGGGCGCACCACCTGGCTGGGGGCCAGGACCGGTACGTCACCGAGCTGCGCCGGCACGCCGCCGAGTCCGTCGAGCGCGAGGTGCGCTGGCTGACCGACCTCATCGAGGCCGAGCGGTCCAGCCAGGACCGCAGCGGCCACCAGGCCCGGCCCGAACCCGCGCCGGCCACCCCCGACGTCACCACCACCGAAATCAGTTGATTCAGGAAACAGGAGGAACCATGCCGAAGGTACGCGTGGGCATCGTGGGAGTGGGCAACTGCGCCACCTCCCTGATCCAGGGTGTCGAGTACTACAAGAACGCCGACCCGTCCGGCACCGTCCCGGGTCTGATGCACGTCACCTTCGGTGACTACCACGTCTCCGACGTGGAGTTCGTCGCCGCGTTCGACGTGGACGCGAAGAAGGTCGGCTTCGACCTCTCCGACGCGATCAACAACTCGGAGAACAACACCATCCGCATCACCGACGTGCCGCCGACCGGCGTGACCGTCCAGCGCGGTGTCACCCTCGACGGTCTGGGCAAGTACTACCGGGCCACCATCGAGGAGTCCGACGCCGAGGCCGTCGACGTCGTCCAGGTCCTCAAGGACGCCGAGGTCGACGTGCTCGTCTCCTACCTGCCGGTGGGCTCGGAGCAGGCCGACAAGTTCTACGCCCAGTGCGCCATCGACGCGGGCGTCGCGTTCGTGAACGCCCTGCCGGTCTTCATCGCCTCGGACCCGGAGTGGGCCAAGAAGTTCGAGGACGCGGGCGTCCCGATCATCGGCGACGACATCAAGAGCCAGGTCGGCGCGACCATCACCCACCGCGTGATGGCCAAGCTGTTCGAGGACCGCGGCGTGGTGCTGGACCGCACCTACCAGCTCAACGTCGGCGGCAACATGGACTTCAAGAACATGCTCGAGCGCGAGCGGCTGGAGTCGAAGAAGGTCTCCAAGACCCAGGCGGTCACCTCGAACCTGAACGGCCCGCTGGCCGGCAAGATCGACGACCGCAACGTGCACATCGGCCCGTCCGACTACGTGGCCTGGCTCGACGACCGCAAGTGGGCCTACGTCCGGCTCGAGGGTCGTGCCTTCGGTGACGTCCCGCTGAACCTGGAGTACAAGCTCGAGGTCTGGGACTCCCCGAACTCGGCCGGCATCATCATCGACGCGATCCGCGCGGCGAAGATCGCCAAGGACCGCGGCATCGGCGGCCCGCTGCTCTCGGCGTCGTCGTACCTGATGAAGTCCCCGCCGGTGCAGCGCCCCGACGAGGAGGGTCGCGCCTCGGTCGAGGCGTTCATCCGTGGCGAGGTCGAGCGCTGACCCACGCGCGCATCGCGCACTGATTTCGGTGACGAGCCCCGGACCTTCGGGTCCGGGGCTCGTGCGCATCCGGACGTCTCTCCGGGTCAGAAACCTCCCGCCGGCGCCCGCACGTCACTACGGTGTCGGCCATGAGCGATGACACTCCCCCTCCGCCGCCGCCCGAGCCGGGCGCTCCGCCACCGCCGCCGCCCGCGTACGGCACTCCGCCGCCGCCACCTCCGTACGGCGCCACGCCGCCGGCCGCCGGGGGCGCCTACAACGCGGTCGACGCGATCAAGTACGGCTGGGCCAAGTTCGCCAAGAGCCCGGCGACGCTGCTGGTCCCCGGCCTGATCTACCTGCTCGCGGTGATCATCGTCGAGGTGGTCCTGCAGTTCTTCCTGCAGGCGACGCTGCTCGACTCGCACTCGTGCACCAAGACCGTCTTCGGCACCGAGGTCACGGCCCAGTGCGGCCCCGGCTTCTTCATGAACGTGTTCGCGAACGCGATCGGGTCGTTCGTGGCCAGCCTCATCATCGCCGCCCTCGGTGCCGGCGTGATCCGGTGCGCGCTGAACTACGTGGACGGCAAGGAGGTCAACGTCGGCGACGTCTTCGGCTACGTGACCAAGCCGAACGTTCTCGCCGCGGCCGCCCTGGTCGCCGTGCTCACCTTCATCGGCACGCTGCTGTGCGTGCTGCCCGGGGTGATCGTCAGCTACCTGACCGCGTTCACGATGTTCTTCGTGGTGGACAAGGACCAGTCGCCGACGGAGGCGATCCGGTCGAGCATCACGTTCATGACCTCCCGGTTCAGCGACACGCTGCTGTTCGTCGTCCTCGCGTTCGTCTGCCTGGTCGTCGGGGCGATCCTCTGCGGCATCGGCCTGTTCGTGGCCGCCCCGGTGGTCCTCATCGCCGCGGCGTACACCTTCCGGGTGCTCCACAACGAGCCGGTCGCGCCCGTCGAGGCCTGAGCTCCTACCTAGGGCACGTACCCGTCCGGCACGCCCGGGGTCCCTGAGAGGATCCCGGGCGTGACTGTTCTCGAGGCCTGGCGTGCCGGGTGGCGGGCCTTCCGCGAGCACACCGACGTGGTGCTGTTCCCGGTGCTGGCCGCCGCGGTGGCCTGGGCAGTCGCCGAGTTCGCGGTCCAGGCGCTGATCGGACTGGTCGTCGACGACGCCGGGAACGCCCTGGCCGCCGGGGTCTTCGCGTTCTACGTGCTCGGGCAGCTGTTCTGGGCCGTGGTCGTCCACCGCGCGCTGGCCGCGCTCGGGACCCCGGCCGCGCCGCGCCCGCTGGCCGTCCTCGGCAGCGCTCTCCTCGCCGGCGCCGGCCTGACCCTCGGCAGCGCCCTGTGCCTGCTGCCCGCCGTCGTGCTCGCCGTCCTCGGCCAGCTCACCACGATCATCCTGTTGACCGAGCGGGTGGACCCGTTCACCGCCTTCGGGCGCAGCGTCGCCCTTGTCGTCCGCGCACCGGGCCCTGCCCTGGGCTTCACCGGCCTCGCCGCCCTGACCCTGCTCGCCGGCCTCCTCCTCGGCGTCGTCGGGGTCTTCCCGGCGATCACGGTCGTCGCCCTGGCGCAGGCGCAGCGTCAGCGCGGCCCGTGGGTGTTGAGCCAGAGCACCGGGCCGGGAAGCTGAGGGCCGATGTCGGCGATCGCGGCCAGGGCCTTGCCGGTGTAGACGGGCTCGAGCTCCAGCCCGGCCCGGGCGCCGGCCTCGACCATCGTGACCGAGGCCGGGGTCGGGTCGCCGTACGTGCTGCCCAGCCAGTCGTTGCTGACGGTGATGCAGTCCTCGCTCATGGTGAAGGGCCCGGCGGCGCCGCGGGAGACGAGCAGCTCGGCGGTCCGCGAGGCCAGGCCGGCGAGGGCGGGCGCGGAGAGGTCCAGGGTGTCGTTGACGACGACCCCGAACACGCGCGCGGAGAGGCCGGCCAGGCTCAGCCCGAGCGCGAGCCCGGCGACGGTGCCCCCGGACCCGACCGGGACCACCACGGTGCCGGGCTCGGGGAGCTCGCCGTGGGCGACCTGCTTGGCGATCTCGAGCGCGGTCTCGACGTATCCGAGCGTGCCGAACTCGTTGGACCCGCCCGCGGGCAGGTACCACGGCAGCCGCCAGTCGCCGGCGTAGCGCGCCATCAGCCAGGGCGCGGCCAGGCGCAGGCGAGCCGGGGTCGGGTACCGGTGCAGCTCGGCACCGGAGGCCTGCAGCCGGGCCAGCTGCTCGCGGACGTGGTCGTCGACCGGCTGGTCGACCAGCCCGAGGACGGTGCGGAACCCGTGCTCGGCGCCGTACCGGGCGCAGGCCAGCCCCCAGTGGGTGCCGATCCCGCCGACGGTGAACAGGGTGCGCACGCCGCGGCGCTTGGCCTCGGGCAGGATCCACTCCAGCTTGCGGACCTTGTTGCCACCCCAGCCGCCGTCGCCGAAGACGCTCTCGTCCTTGACCCAGAGGTCGACCCCCTCGATCCCGTCGAGCGCGAGCGGCCGCACCGGCGTGGGCCGGGCGCCGAGCTTCATGTGCCCGAGGTCGAGACCGGGGAACCGGATGTGCAGCATCGACACAGGGCCAGCATCGCAGGTCGGCTCGTCACCTCCGGCGGTGCTGCGTCGTTGACGGGGGCATGTCCTCGCGTCGCTTTGTCCGGTTCCTCCTCGCCCTCGCCGTCGCGCTGCTGGTCCTGACCGGCCTGCAGCCCGCCGCGTCGGCGTCGACCTCGCGCTCGCTGGGCATCGCGGTCACCCCGGCCGCCACCGCGAGCGGCTCGGTGGTGACGTTCTCGGGCCGGCTCACCCGCTCACCGAAGGGCACCCTCGTGCGGCTGCAGCGCAGGTCCGGCAGCGCCTGGGTCGCCGCGGGTGCCACCAGGACCACCACGTCGACGGGCCGGTACGCCGTCCGGGTGACGCTGCCGACGCCGGTGGCGATCTACTCGTTCCGCGCGGTCGCCCCCCGCAAGGGCTCGCTGGCCACCGCCACCTCGAAGACCGTCCGCGTGGCCGCCCTGGCCAAGCGGTTCGTCTCGCTGACCCCCTCGCCCAAGACCGTGACCGCGGGCACGAGCACCACCATGACCGGCCTGGTGCGCCCGTTCGTGCGCGGCGCCGGCGTGCTCCTGCAGCGCTGGACCGGGTCCTCGTGGGCCACCGTCGCGACCGCCCCGCTGAACTCCAACGGCATCTACTCGCGGGCGGTCGCGGTGTCCCGGACCAGCACCTACCGGGCCGTCGTGGCGCGCAGCGGCATGACGGCGGCGGGCTCCTCGACCCCGGTCACCGTGACCGCGACCCCGCCCGAGCCGCAGGTCCCGCCGGCGCCGGTGATCGCGACGACCTCGCTGCCGCAGGCCACCGAGGGTTCGTCGTACGACGTCACGCTGGCCACCACGAGCCCCGCCTCCGGCACCTGGTCGGCCTCGCCGCTCCCGGCCGGCCTCAGCCTCGACGAGCACACCGGCGTCATCAGCGGCACCCCGACCGCGCCCGGCACCACCCACGTGGTCGTCGGCTTCACCGAGATCGGCAACCCGACGGCGGCCACCCCGAAGACGCTCGACCTGGTGGTGGCGCCGCGGCCGGCCCCGGTCATCACCACCGCCGAGCTGCCGGACGGCAAGGTGTGGTCCAAGTACGCCGCGCAGCTCGCGGTGGCCGGCGACCCCGCAGGCACCTGGTCGATCAGCGGCAAGCCGGCGTGGATGTCGTTCAGCACGACCACCGGTGCGATCGGCGGGACCCCGCTCCTCCCGGGCGACTACAAGATCACCGTGGGCTTCACCGAGACCGGCAACCCGACCCCCGCCGCGCCGGTGACGCTGACGGTGCACGTCGCAGGGCTCTAGCCCCGCCCTAGCCCCGGGACGCCGCCCAGGCCAGCAGCGCGTCCCGGGCGTCCTCGTACGACATCGGCCCGTTGTCCAGGCGCAGCTCGAGCAGGAACCGGTACGCCTCGCCGACCTCGCGGCCGGGCCCGATGCCGAGCAGCTCCATGATCTGGTTGCCGTCCAGGTCGGGCCGGATCGAGTCCAGCTCCTCCTGCTCGGCCAGCTGCTCGATCCGGGCCTCGAGCTCGTCGTAGGTGCGCCGCAGCCGCTCGGCCTTGCGCTGGTTGCGGGTGGTGCAGTCGGCCCGGGTGAGCACGTGCAGCCGCGGCAGCAGCTCGCCGGCGTCGCGCACGTAGCGCCGCACGGCCGCGTCGGTCCACTGCCCGTCGCCGTACCCGTGGAAGCGCAGGTGCAGCTCGACCAGCTTGCTCACCGCGGCGGTCTCGTCGGCGGAGAAGCGCAGCGCCTGCATCCGCTTCTTGGTCATCTTGGCGCCGACCACGTCATGGTGGTGGAAGGTCACCGTGCCGTCGTCGAGGAAGCGGCGGGTGCGCGGCTTGCCGACGTCGTGCATCAGCGCCGCGAACCGGGAGACGAAGTCCGGGCCGCCGCCGGGCAGCCGGTCCTCCAGGTCGATCGACTGCTCCAGCACGGTGAGCGTGTGCTGGTAGACGTCCTTGTGCCGGTGGTGCTCGTCGCGCTCCAGCGCCAGGGCCGGCAGCTCCGGGATCACGTACGACGCCAGCCCGGTCTCCACGAGCAGGGTCAGCCCGGCCCGCGGGCGCGGCGCGGTCACCAGCTTGACCAGCTCGTCGCGGACCCGCTCGGCGGAGATGATCGTGATCCGCTCGGCCATCGCGGTCATCGCGGCCTGCACCTCGGGCGCGACCGTGAAGCCGAGCTGGGCGGCGAACCGGGCAGCGCGCATCATCCGCAGCGGGTCGTCGGAGAACGAGTCCTCGGGCCGCCCGGGCGTGCGCAGCACCTGGTGGGCCAGGTCCACGATGCCGCCGTACGGGTCCTCGAACGTCCGCTCGGGCAGGTTGATCGCCATCGCGTTGACGGTGAAGTCGCGCCGGCCGAGGTCCCCGGCCAGGCTGTCGCCGTACGCCACCTCGGGCTTGCGGCTGTCCGGGTCGTACCTCTCCGACCGGTACGTCGTGATCTCGATCTGCCACTCGCCGCGGCGGCAGCCGATGGTGCCGAAGTCGCGGCCGATGTCCCAGATCGCGTCGGCCCAGCCCTTGAGCAGTCGCTCGGTCACCTCGGGGCGGGCCGAGGTGGTGAAGTCGAGGTCGTTCTGCAGCCGGCCGAGCATCGCGTCGCGGACCGGGCCGCCCACCAGGGCGATCCGCTCGCCGGCGTCGGCGAACCGGGCGCCGAGCTCGTCGATCACCGGTGCGAGACGGAGCAGCTCGGCGACCGCGCGCTCCTGCACCTGCGCCATGCTGAGGACCTCGTCGGACACGAGGGTCCACTCTATCCGCGCCGACGGTCCCGGGAATGGCGGCCCTGGCCGGCCGGGCGTACTCGTTAGCATCAGGCGGTGTGAGCGCCTCCCGTCCGTCTGCTGCCCTCCGGGCGGCGGCGACGAGGGCGACCCTGCTGCTCACCCTGCTCCTCGGGCTGGTGGTGGTCAGCCCTCCGACACGGGCGGCCGAGGAGCCGCAGGCCTCCCCCCTCACGGTGCGCCTGGCCCGGCTGACCCCGGCGACCATCCCGAGGAAGGGCGCGATCACCCTGGTCGGCTCGGTGCGCAACGACTCCGAGGAGACCTGGTCGGCGATCAACGTGCACCCCTTCCTGAGCCGGTCGCCGATCACCAGCCGCGACGAGCTGGCCGCTGCCGCGGCCACCGACCCGGACACCGAGGTCGGCACCCGGATCACGCAGGTCGGGCTGTTCGCGACGATCGGCGACCTGGCGCCCGGGCAGAGCGCGCGGTTCCGGATCTCGCTGCCGGTCGCCGCACTGCGGCTCAGCCAGCCGGGCGTCTACTGGATCGGGGTGCACGCGCTCGGCCAGAACGCCGACGGCCGCGACGGGCTGGCCGACGGCCGCGCACGCACGTTCATCCCGCTGGTGCCCGCGGGCCAGCCGACCAGTGCGGTGGCGCTGGTGGTGCCGCTGCGCGAGCAGGTACGACGCGACCCCGACGGCCGCCTCGAGGACACCGCCGACTGGTCGGCGACGCTGAGCAGCACCGGCCGGCTGCGCCGGATCGTCGACTTCCTGGAGAGCGCCGGCGCCCAGGCCTACAGCGCGATGGTCGACCCGGCCGTGCTGGAGGCGGCCGAGTCGGTGGCCGCGAACAACCCGCCGATCTCCTTCGGCAAGGAGAAGGAGCAGACCCCGTCGCCCACGCCGACGCAGACCTCGCGCTCGCTGGACCGTCTCGACGAGCCCGACCGGGCCAACGCGACCGCCTGGCTCGGCGACGTCAAGGCGCTCGCGGCCGGGCGCGGCCTGCTCGGCCTCGCGTACGGCGACCCCGACACCGCCGGGCTGGCCCGGTACCGCCCGGCCATGCTGCGCCGGGCCGAGCGGCTCTCCGCGGACACCTTCGAACGGCTCGAGCTCGGCGCGGTGCCCACGGTCGCGCCGCCGGACGGCTGGCTCGACGACGACGCGCTCTCCGCGGTCGCGCCCGGCAGCCTGGTGCTGGTCTCCGACCACGGCGCCCCGCGCACGCGGACGCAGTGGCGCACCTCGGCGGACCAAGACCTGGTCTTCGCCGACGCGCAGACCTCCTCGGGCGGACCCGGCCCGACGCCGCGGCTGGACGCGCTCGCTCTGCGCCAGCGGATCGTCGCGGACGCGGCCCTGCGGGCGGGCGAACCGGGCAGCGGACCGCTCGTGGTCCAGCTGCCGGCCACCTGGGACCCCGGCCCGGGCTGGGAGGGTGCCCGCTTCTTCGAGACCCTCGGCGCGCTGCCCTGGCTGAGCCTGACCGGGGTGCTCCACCCCGAGCTCGGCACCCCGACCTTCGACGCGGCGCTCGGCTACCCGAAGGCCGAGCAGCGCCGCGAGGTCGGCCCGACCAACATCGGTGTGGCCGCCGACCTGATCCGCACCGCGACCGTGCTCGGCCAGCTGCTCGAGACCGAGAACTCCGTCGAGCACAGCCTCACCGGCGATGCGCTCGCCGCGGTCTCGTACCACGCCCGCGACGACCGGGAGGCGGCTCGCCTCGACGTGCTCTCCCTCGACGGCCGGATGCAGAACCGGCTCGGCGACGTCGCGGTCACCGGCACCGACTTCGTCCGGCTCTCCGGCAGCACCGGCACCGTCGCGGTCACCCTGGTGAACCGGCTCGAGCAGCCCATCACGGTCGGGATCAGCGCGAGCACCGACAGCCCGGCGGTCCGCATCGACGGCACCAAGGCGTTCACGATGGCCCCCGGCGAGCGCGCGGTGCGCCGGCTGCGCGTGCACGCCTCGTCGATCGGCGTGCACGAGGTCACCCTGACCCCGATCACCGGCAAGGGCGCCGAGCTCGGCACCCCGCTCACCTTCAGCCTGCGCACCAGCCAGGTCGGCACGCTGATCTGGTACGTCTTCGGCGCGGCCGGGCTGCTGCTCGTGGTGATGATCGGCCGACGGATCCGGCGCGGGGTGCGCCAGCACCGCTGGCGAGGTGCCGAGTGACGACCCCCGGGAACCCCGGTGGCTAGGGGCGGCGCGCACCGCGACAACCGGCCGCGGCAGGCCTCGGTGGGCTCCTCGAGCGCGGTGATGGCCGCGGGCACGGTGTTCTCCCGGGTCAGCGGCTACGCCCGGGCCGCCCTGCTGGTGGCGGCGCTGGGCTCGGGCCTGCACGCGGACGTGTTCAACATCGCGAACACGATCCCGAACATGCTCTACATCCTGCTCGCCGGCGGGGTCTTCAACGCGGTGCTCGTGCCCCAGCTGGTGCGCGCGCTGCGTAACGACCCGGACGGCGGCGAGGCCTACACCAACCGGATCATCACGCTGGCCGGGGTGTTCCTGGCGGTGGTCTCGGTCCTGCTCGTGATCGCCGCGCCGCTGGTGATGCGGGTGCTCGTCGACGGTCGCATCTTCGACCCCGCGCACGCGGCCGAGCGCGAGTCGATGATCGCGCTGGCCCGCTACTGCCTGCCGCAGGTCTTCTTCTACGGCATGTTCGTGCTGGTCGGGCAGATCCTCAACGCCCGCGGCAGCTTCGGCCCGATGATGTGGGCGCCGATCACCAACAACGTGATCTCCGTGGTGGTCCTGGTCGGCTACCTGGTCGCCTACGGTCCGGCGAAGGACTCCGAGCTGTGCGGCGGCTACTCCGCGGGTGCGCAGGCGGTCCTCGGCCTGGGCTCGACGCTGGGCATCGCGGTCCAGTTCCTGGTGCTCATCCCGTACCTGCGCCGGACCGGCTTCACCTTCCGGCCGCGGTTCGACTTCCGCGGCGCCGGCCTCGGCCACACCTTCCGGCTCGGCGTCTGGACGGTGCTGTTCGTGATCGCCAACCAGGTCGCCTACACCGTGGTGGTCCGGCTGGCGTCGGCAGGAACGGTCGCCAGCGGCTGCGACGCGCAGACCCAGGGCACCGGCTACACGGTCTACTCCAACTCGTTCCTGCTGGTGATGGTGCCGCACGCGGTCATCACGGTCTCGCTGGCGACCGCGGTCCTGCCGCGGCTCTCGTCGTACGCCGCCGAGGCCGACGCCCGCGGCCTGGCCCGGTCGCTGGCCGAGACGATGCGTCTCACCTTCGCGCTGGTGGTGCCGCTGCTCGCGCTGCTCCCGCTGGTGGCCGGCGACGTGGCCCGGCTGGTCTTCGGCTGGGGCGCCAACAGCGACTACTCGCAGAACTTCGTGCCGACGATCTCGCTGTTCGCCGTCGGGGTGCTCTTCTTCACCAGCCACTACCTGGTCCTGCGCGGGTTCTACGCCCTCGAGCAGAACCGCCGGGTGTTCTTCATCCAGTGCGTGATCGCGGCGGTCAACGTCGGCGCCGCCTACGCGCTGACCCGCGACATCGACCCGGTGGACACCGCGCCGCGGCTGGTGGTCGCCTACGCGATCGCGTACGCCGTCGGCGCCGCGCTGTCCTACGTGCAGCTCTCCCGGCGCCTCGGCGGGCTGGGCGGCCGGGCCATGCTCCGGTACGGCGTCCGCCTCGCCGTCGTGGTCGCGGTCGCGGCCGGTGCCGCCTGGCTGGCCCGGGAGTCGGCGCGCGAGATCGTCGGGAGCACCTCGCTGGCGGCCACCGTGCTCCGGCTCGGCGTGGTCGGCCTGGTCGGGATGAGCGCCTACCTGGCCTGCGCGCGGGTGTTCCGCCTGACCGAGGTCACCGCGCTCACCCAGACCCTGACCAGACGGCTGACCCGGTGAGGCGACCCCCTCGGCCTACGATGGGCACCACCCCGGGAGGAGGAACGTGTCCACCAGCTCGATGACTCCGGGCACCGTGCTGGGCGGCCGGTACCGGCTCGACGACCTGCTCACCGAGCACGACGGTGCGCGCTTCTGGCGTGCCACCGACACCGTGCTGGCACGCAGCGTCGGCATCCACGCGGTCGCCAGCGACGACCCGCGCGCCGACCCGATCCTGGACGCGGCCCGGCTCTCGGCCCGGGTGACCGACCCGCACTTCCTGCGGGTGCTCGACTGCGCGGACTCCGACGGCCTGACCTGGGTGGTCAACGAGTGGGGCACCGGCACCTCGCTGGACCTGATGGTGCAGCGCGAGCCGCTGCCGGCGGAGCGGGCGGCCTGGATCACCCGGCACGTGGCCGAGGCGATCGCCGCCGCGCACGCCGCCGGCATCTGCCACGGCCGGCTGAACCCGGAGAACGTGATGGTGACCGAGGCCGGCGCGGTCAAGGTGATCGGCTTCGCGGTCTACGCCGTGTTCGCCGGCCCGCGGCGGATCGACCCGGCGACGTACGGCACGCTCACCGACCGCGAGGCCGACGTGATCGACCTGGCCGGGATCCTCTACACCGCGCTCACCGGCCGCTGGCCCGGCGTCTCCCCCTCCGCGGTGCCGCGGGCGCCCCGCGAGGGCGGTCGGGCGACCGGGCGGCACCTGCGCCCGCGCCAGGTCAGGGCTGGGGTGCCGCGCACGCTCGACGCGATCTGCGACCGGGTGCTGAACAAGGAGGCCGGGCAGCACGTCCTCCCGATCGAGACCGCGCACGAGATCGCGGCGGTGCTCAGCGACTACGTCGGCGACCCGGCGATGGCGCCGCTGGACGTGACCGCCACCTCCGAGCAGCCCGTGCCCGCCGACGACCCGGAGCCGACCGTCGTGGTGGGTCCCGAGGTCAGCCCGGTGCTGCCCCCGGTGCCGCCCCCGGTGCCGCCCCCGGTGCCGCCCCCGGTGCCGCCCCTGGAGCCACCACCGTCGCGACACCCGGACCCCGCCGTCGACCCGGACGCCACCATGGCCGCCCCGCCCCCGCTGGACGACACCGCGGCGCACGCGCTGGCCGGCCTGCGGGTCGGCGACCTGGTGGAGCCCGAGGAGTGGGAGCCGCGCGAGGCACCGGCACCGCCGCCACCGTTCGAGCAGCCGCCGGACCGGCCGCTGTTCGCGGACACCGAGCGCCGGGTCCCGGCCTCGCCACCGCCCGTCGCTGCGTCCACGGACAGCTTCTGGCCCTTCGACGGGCAGCCGGCGGCCGAGCACGAGCCGGCGCAGGGCGGCTCCTGGGGGCGCCCCCTGCTGCTCGGCCTGGCCGTGGTGGCACTGCTGGTGGCGATGTACGTCGCCTTCGACCTCGGCCGCGGCAACGACGACGAACCGGCCGCGAAGCCGACCACCGGGGCGACCTCGGGCACCCCGCTGCCCACGGGCACCCCGCTCAAGGTCTTCAAAGCCACCGACTTCGACCCCGAAGGGGACCCGCCCTCGGAGAACCCCGAGCAGGCGAAGCTCGCGGTCGACGGCGACCCGGCCACCGGCTGGCGCACGCTGACCTACAAGGACGACCCGCAGCTGGGCGGCCTGAAGAGCGGTGTCGGCCTGGTCCTCGACCTGGGCTCGGAGCAGGCGGTCGGCTCGGTCCAGCTCGCGCTCGCCGGACAGCCGACCTCGCTGGAGATCCTGGCGACCCCGCCCGGGGTGGACGACGCGCCCGCCGACCTCGCCGACGCACGCCGGCTGACCGGCCTGGTCGCCAACGGCACCACCGCGGTGGCGCGGTTCGACCAGACCCGGACGCGCTACCTGGTCGTCTGGCTGACCAAGCTGCCCCCGGCGGACGGCGGCTTCCGCGGCGAGATCGACGAGGTGACGGTGCGCCCGTGACCGCCGCTCACCACGAGCTCGACGACGACGCGCTGCTGGTCGCGCACCGGCAGGGCGACCCGGACGCGTTCGGGGTGCTGTTCACCCGGCACCGGGACCGGCTCTGGGCGGTCGCGCTGCGCACCACCGGCAATCCCGAGGACGCCGCCGACGCGCTCCAGGAGGCGATGATCTCGGCGTACCGGCGGGCCGACTCGTTCCGCGGTGACGCCCTGGTCACCACCTGGCTGCACCGCGTCGTGGTGAACGCCTGCCTGGACCGGCTGCGTCGCAACAAGGTCCGGGCCGCGCAGCCGCTGCCCGACGATCTCGACGAGTACGCCGCCCGCGGTGCCCTGCTCAGCGCCGCGACCGACGCCGACGACCCGGCGGCCGCCGCGGTCCGGGCCGATCAGCGGGCCGCGGTGCTCGCCGCGCTGGACCGGCTGCCGGCGGACCAGAAGGCCGCGCTGGTGCTGGTGGACATGGAGGGCTACCCGGTCGAGGAGGCCGCCCGCATGCTCGACTGCCCGGTGGGCACCGTGAAGAGCCGGTGCGCGCGGGGCCGCCACCGGCTGGCCGGCCTCCTGGAGGGAACCATCTGGCACGGCCGGACGTCCGATCCGGGACAGGATCCCCAGAGCGAGCGAGGAGGTGTGCAGGCATGAGCGACGAGAACCGTCCCGGAGACGCCCCCGAGGGCGACGTTCCCGGCTTCGACGACCCCGCGTACGACGACCTGCGCGCCCTGCTCGCCGGCGCCCGCGTCAGGGAGCCGATGCCCGCCGAGGTGGCCGACCGGCTCGACGGCGTGCTGGCCGGCCTGCGCGCGGAGGCCGTCGAGGAGGCCCTCGGTCCGGTGGTCGCGCTCGAGTCCCGGCGTCGTCGTACGGGGGTGCGGATGCTGACCGCCGCGGCGGCCGTGGTCGCGGTGGCCGCCGGTGGGGTGGGCCTCGGGCAGGTGCTGGACGACGGCAGGTCCGCGTCCAGCGACAAGGCCGCGACCGCCGAGTCGGCCGGGGGCAGCGGAGGATCGGTCACGAGCGGCGACGCCGACGGCCCCGTGGACCGGCTCCAGCGAGCCTCAGTGCCGCAGGTGCACGCGAAGACCTTCGCCGCGGACGCCGCCCGGCTGCTGGTCAGCACGCCGGCCGCGGGCCCGGTGGCTCCCGCCATCCCGGCGCCCAGCGAGTCCGCGCGGACCCAGGGGTACTCGGCCGACGAGCCCGGGCTCATGAACGACCTGGCCTCCAAGGCCGTCGCGTGCACGCCGCCCGCGCGGGAAGGCGCGCAGACCGACGCCCTGGCCGGGTCGACGTCGTCCCCGGTGCTGCTGGACGGCAAGCCCGCCACGCTGGTGGTGCATCCGCCGGCGCGGGGCAAGCGGCTGGTGCAGGCGTGGTCCTGCGACGGCACCCGGGTGCTGGCCAGCGCGACCGTTCCTCGCTGAGACCTGCGACACAGGGGAACATCTCCTGCCTAGGATCTGTTCTGGCAGCAGTCCCGTGGAGAGCAGGAACCTCATGTCCGACGTCACCAACGACGCCCCCCGCAACGTCATCATCATCGGCTCCGGCCCGGCCGGCTACACGGCCGCGGTCTACGCCGCCCGCGCGAACCTGCACCCGCTGGTGTTCGAGGGCGCTGTGACCGCCGGCGGCGCGCTGATGAACACCACCGAGGTCGAGAACTTCCCGGGCTTCCGCGACGGCATCCAGGGTCCGGCGCTGATGGACGAGATGCGCGCCCAGGCCGAGCGCTTCGGCGCCGAGCTGATCGCCGACGACGTCACCGAGGTCGACCTGTCCGGCGAGCTCAAGGTGGTCAAGACCCACGAGGGCACCTGGACCGCGAAGGCCGTGATCCTGGCGATGGGCTCGGGCTACCGCAAGCTGGGCCTGCCCGACGAGGACCGGCTCTCGGGCCATGGCGTCTCCTGGTGCGCGACCTGTGACGGCTTCTTCTTCCGCGAGCAGCACATCGCCGTGGTCGGCGGTGGCGACTCCGCGGTCGAGGAGGCCACGTTCCTGTCGCGGTTCGGCTCCAAGGTCACCCTGATCGTGCGCCGCGACGAGCTGCGTGCCTCGGCGATCATGGCCGAGCGGGCCTTCGCCGACCCGAAGATCGACATCCAGTGGAACTCGGTGGTCGAGGGCATCCACGGCGACGACAAGCTGACCGGACTGACCCTGCGCGACACCGTCACCGGCGAGACCCGCCCCCTGGACGCGACCGGGCTGTTCATCGCGATCGGCCACGACCCGCGCTCGGAGCTGATCCGGGGCCAGATCGACCTCGACGACGAGGGCTACGTGCTCGTCGAGGGCCGCAGCACCCGGACCAACCAGACCGGCGTGTTCGCCTGCGGCGACCTGGTCGACCACACCTACCGGCAGGCCATCACCGCGGCCGGCAGCGGCTGTGCGGCCGCGCTGGACGCCGAGCGCTTCCTGGCCGACCTCGAGCACGCCGCCAAGACGGCCGTCACGGCAGGCGTGTGACCTGCTCCGGGCGGCGGAACAACTGTCCGCGGCCTGGTGTTCACTAACCGCAACGACACCCAACTGATCGAGGAGCAACCATGGCCAACCTTCAGGCCGTCACCGACGCCGACTTCGAGGCCGAGGTGCTCAAGTCCGAGACGCCCGTCCTGGTGGACTTCTGGGCCGAGTGGTGCGGTCCGTGCCGCCAGGTCGCCCCGATCCTGGACGAGATCGCCGCGGAGCACGGCGACAAGATCCGCCTGGTGAAGCTCAACGTCGACGAGAACCCGGTGACCCCCGCTCAGTACCGCGTGACCGGCATCCCGACTCTCAACGTGTACCAGAACGGTGAGGTCGTGAAGCAGATCGTCGGCGCCCGCCCGAAGGCGGCGCTGCTGCGCGAGCTCGAGGACATCCTGGCCTGAGGCCCGGAGCACCGGAACACCTCCGCACGCCGGGAACCCCCCGATCCTCCGGGGCTTGGTTCCCGGCGTGCGTTCTGTTTCAGTAGAGCCTGCGGCGTTCCACTCGGGGGGCGTCGCACGACCTCCCAGGAGCCCCCTTGGACACGACCATCCGCAGCGGCGACGCAGGTGCCGCCGTCGCGCAGATCGTCGATCTCCTCGCGCGGCTCGGCTTCCTCGACGGTGACGGTGACCTGCCGGGCTCGTACGACGACCGCGTGGAGCTCGCGGTCCGGGCCTTCCAGCAGCAGCGCGGGCTGCACGTGGACGGCGTCGTGGGCCCGGCGACCTTCCGCCGCCTCGACGAAGCCCGCTGGTCGCTCGGCGACCGGATCCTGACCCACCTGCCCGGCAGCCTGATGGCCGGCGACGACGTGTTCGCGCTGCAGCGCCGGCTGCTCGAGCTCGGCTTCAAGGTGGGCCGGGTCGACGGCTACTTCGGCGCCGAGACCGCCGAGGCGCTGCGCGAGTTCCAGCGCAACATGGGCCTGCCCGCCGACGGCACCTGCGGGCCGGTGACGCTGCGCGCGCTCTCCCAGCTCGCGCCCCGGGTCAGCGGCGGCTCGCCGAACGCGATGCGCGCCCGTGAGCGGATCCGTGACGCCGGGCCCCACCTGGGCGGCAAGATCGTGGTCATCGACCCCTCGCGCGGCGCGCACCTGCCTGCGCAGTACGCCGACCAGGCCGCCGAGATCGTGCACGACCTGGCCGCCCGCATCGAGGGCCGGCTGGTCGCGACCGGCGTGCAGGCGTTCCTGACCGCCTCCCGGGCCGGACGGCACCGTGCCGCGGCGAGCACGGCCGAGGAGCACGCCGAGGAGATCGACCGCGCCGTCTTCGCCAACCGCGCCCAGGCGAACCTGAGCATCTCGCTGGCCGTGGACGTCGCCGCCAACCAGGACGCGTGCGGTGTTGCCACCTACTACTTCGGGTCCTCCGAGCACGGCACCCACTCATCGACCGGTGAGCGCTTCGCGGGCCTGGTGCAGCGGGAGATCGTGGCCCGCACCGACCTGGTCGACCTGCGCACGCACGCGAAGGCCTGGGAGTTCCTGCGCCGCACCCGGATGCCGGCCGTCCAGCTCGACGCCGGCTACCTCTCCAACCCCGGCGACGCCCGCCGTCTCGCCGACCCCGGCTTCCGGGACACCCTCGCCGAGGCCGTCGTCGTCGCCGTCCAGCGCTTCTACCTCTCCCCCGAGATCGACGCCCACACCGGCGTCCTGCGCCTCAGTGAGCTCCGGGCGGCCCTGCAGGCGGACTAGCGCGGCGTGCTGTCGGTTTCCCGAAGGCACATGTGAAACCGGCACTTCGATCCGTTGCATCGGATCGGAGGCGCAGGAAACGGATCGGATGTCCCTAGAGCGGGCGTGCGTGCGGGCCGTGGCCGCCGCGCTGGACGACGCGGTGCGTGGGCCGCGGGGAGGGGCGCTTGCCGGTGACGACGCCCAGGAGCCGCTCGGCGGCCGCCTCGAACTCTTCGCGCCAGGTCAGGGTGGTGCTCAGGTCCATCCGCATCCGCGGGAAGGCCGGGTGCACCCGGTGGGTCCGGAAGCCGACGGCGGCGAGGAAGTCCGACGGCAGCACGCACACGTCCGGCTTGGGTCGCCGGGCGCCGAACGCCTCGACCGCGCCGATGCCGCCGTGCTTGATCAGGTCCTTGGCCATCGCCTGCACGAGCACCCGGGCCAGGCCCTGGCCGCGGAACCGCGGGTCGATGTAGCCGGTGGCGAGCAGCACGGCGTCCGAGCTCACCGGTGCCATCGCGAAGCTCTGGCTGCCGGGCAGGTGCAGGGCAGGCGCCCAGAGCAGGTGGCCGACGACCTCGTCGTCGACGACCATCACCCGGCCGACCGAGCCCCACTCACGGAGCATCGTGGAGAGCCACGCGGCCTTCTCCTCGGTCTCGTGTCCGCGGATCTGCTCACGTCGTACGGGATCGAACTCCCAGAAGGTGCAGGACGCGCAGTCGCCCGGCAACCGCGCGAGGTTGTCGAGGGTCAGGCGTTCGACCTGGCGTCCCATGACGTCAAGAGTAGGTCAGGTCCGCAGCGTGGTGAGGAAGTCGCTGATCCGGCCGATCGCCTCGGTGAGCATGTCCACGTCGGGCAGCGTCACCAGCCGGAAGTGGTCCGGCTCGAACCAGTTGAACCCGGTGCCGTGGGTGACCAGGATCTTCTTGGCCCGGAGGAGGTCGATCACGAACTCCTCGTCGTCCTTGATCCCGTACAGGTCGGTGTCCAGCTTGGGGAAGCAGTAGAGCGCGCCCATCGGCTCGACGCAGCTGACCCCGGGGATCTCGTTGAGCAGCTTCCAGGCGAGCTTGCTCTGCTCGTAGAACCGGCCGCCGGGCCCGATGTACTCGGTGATCGACTGGTAGCCGCCGAGCGCGGTCTGGATCGCGTGCTGGGCAGGCACGTTGGAGCACATCCGCATGTTCGCCAGCAGCGTGAGCCCCTCGAGGAAGTCCTCGGCGAGGTGCTTGGGGCCGGAGATCATCACCCAGCCGGCGCGGTAGCCGCAGACGCGGTAGGCCTTGGACAGGCCGCTGAAGGTCAGGCAGAGCACGTCGTCGGCCGCGTACGTCGCGCTGTGGTGGTGCACCGCGTCGTCGAAGAGGATCTTCTCGTAGATCTCGTCGCTGAACACGACGAGGTTGTGCCGCCGGGCGATGTCCACCAGGCCCTTGACGGTCTCCTCGCTGTAGACCGCACCCGTGGGGTTGTTGGGGTTGATGATGACGATCCCGTGGGTGTTCTCGGTGATCTTCGCCTCGATGTCGGCGAGGTCCGGGTTCCAGCCGTTTTCCTCGTCGCAGCGGTAGTGCACCGCGGTGCCGCCGCAGAGGGTGACCGCGCCGGTCCACAGCGGGTAGTCCGGCGCCGGGACCAGGATCTCGTTGCCGTCGTCGAGGAAGGCCTGCAGCACCAGCGAGATCAGCTCGGAGACGCCGTTGCCGATGAAGACGTCCTCGACCTGGGTGTCGGTGAGCCCGCGGCCCTGGTAGTACTGCGCGACCGCGGTCCGGGCCGAGTAGATGCCGCGGGAGTCGGAGTACCCCTGCGACTCGGGCAGGTTGTGGATCATGTCGGCCACGATGGCCTCCGGGGCCTCGAACCCGAACGGGGCCGGGTTGCCGATGTTCAGCTTGAGGATCTTGTGGCCCTCGGCCTCGAGCCGCTGAGCCTCGACCAGGATCGGTCCCCGGACGTCGTACCGGACGTGCTGCAGCTTGCGGCTTTGGACGATGCGGCGCATGCACGGATTGTTCCAGACGCGCACGTCGGGCCGCCCGGGGATATCGGCCCCTCCCTACGCTCCCGTAGGGTTTCGCGCATGCGCGACATCAGCTACCCGGTCGTCATCGCCGCCGCGAAGACGTGGTTCAAGCTCGGCGACATCAAGATCGTGATGACCGGGACCGAGAACATCCCCGAGCACGGGGGCGCGCTGCTGGCGATCAACCACCTCTCGTTCGTCGACTACCTGATGGCCGGCTACCCCGGCGTCGAGCGCGGCCGGCTCACGCGGTTCATGGCGAAGAAGGAGATCTTCGACCACCCCGTCGGCGGGCCGGTGATGCGCTCCTTCCACCACATCTCCCTGGACCGGGCGAGCGGCCGTGCGGGCCTGGACAAGGCGCGGGAGTACCTCGAGAGCGGCGAGCTGGTCGGGATCTTCCCGGAGGGGACCATCTCGCGCAGCTTCCTGATCCAGCCGCTGAAGACCGGCGCGGCCCGGATCGCGATCGACGCCCAGGTCCCGCTGATCCCGGTGGTGCTCTGGGGCACCCAGCGGTTCCTCACCAAGGGCAAGCCGCGCGACTTCAAGCGTCACAAGACCGTCGGCATCGAGATCGGGAAGCCGATGACGCCTGGCCTGGACGCCGACGCCGGCAAGGTCACCGCGGACCTCCAGGACACCATGGAGGCGATGCTCGACCGGCTCATCAGGAGCCACCCCGCCCAGGAGCAGCCGCCGGGCTCGTGGTGGCTGCCCTCCGCGTACGGCGGCTCGGCGCCGACCCTCGAAGAGGCAGCGGCCCTGTACGCCGAGGAGCGCCGGCTGCGTGCCGAGCGCCGGGCCCAGAAGCGAGCCTCCAAGAAGAGCTAAGGCGCTTTGTCGACTTATCGACTTGTCGCCCTGTTTCTTGATTGACGAACTCTAGATCGGCCGGTCGTCCCGGTTGCGCGGGTCGATGATGCTCACGATGCGCTCCAAGTCGCCCAACGAGGCGAACTCGATGGCGATCCTGCCCTTCGCCTTGCCCATGGTCACCTTCACCCGGGTGTCGAGGCGGTCCGAGAGGCGCTCGTTCAGCTCGGCCAGACCCGGCGCGGTGGGCCGGTTCGCCTTGAACCGGACCGTTTCGCCGTCGCTCTCGTCCGCGACGCCGACCGCGACGATCTCCTCCAGGCCGCGCACCGAGATGCCCTCGGCGACCACCCGGCCGGCGAGCCGGTCCTGCGCCGCGGCGTCGTTCACGCCGAGGAGCGCCCGGGCGTGGCCAGCGGAGAGCACCCCGGCGGCGACGCGGCGCTGGACGGCGGGCGAGAGCTTGAGTAGCCGCAGCGTGTTGCTGATCTGCGGCCGGCTGCGGCCGATCCGCGAGGAGAGCTCCTCGTGGGTGCAGCTGAAGTCGTCGAGCAGCTGCTGGTAGGCGTGCGCCTCCTCCAGCGGGTTCAGCTGGGACCGGTGCAGGTTCTCCAGGAGCGCGTCCCGGAGCATGTCGTCGTCGCTGGTCTGCCGGATGATCGCCGGGATGGTCTCGAGCCCGGCTTCGGTGGACGCGCGCCAGCGGCGCTCGCCCATGATCAGCTCGTACTTGCCGTCCTGGCCCTCGCCGGAGAGCTGGCGGACGACGATCGGCTGGAGCAGGCCGATCTCCTTGACCGAGTGCACCAGCTCGGCCATGGCCTCTTCCTCGAACACCTCGCGTGGCTGGCGCGCGTTCGGGGTGATCGAGTCGATCGGCAGCTCGGCGAAATAGGCCCCGGCGACCGTGACCGGCAGGTCCGCGGGCATGTCCGGGGCGACCGGGATGCCGTCGCCGGCGTGGTGGCCGTCGACCGCCCCGGCAGCGGGCTCCGGTGCCGTCGGGATCAGCGACCCCAGCCCGCGTCCGAGTCCCCGTCGCTTCTCGCTCATACTTGTGCTCCCCTGATCGCCATCTCGCGCGCCGCTTCCAGGTAGCTGAGCGCACCTGGCGAACCGGGATCGTACGTGATGACGCTCTGCCCGTAGCTGGGGGCCTCGGAGACCCGCACCGAGCGCGGGATCGCGGTCCGAAGCACCTGCTCGCGGAAGTGCTCGCGCACCTCGTCGGCGACTCCGGCAGCGAGGTTCGTCCGGCCGTCGTACATCGTGATGAGGATGGTCGAGACGATCAGGTCCTGGTTCAGGTGCGCCTTGACCATCTCGACGGTCTCGAGCAGCTGACCGAGGCCCTCGAGGGCGTAGTACTCGGCCTGGATCGGGATCAGCATCTCCCGGCCGGCCACGAGGGCGTTCAGGGTGAGCAGGCCGAGCGAGGGCGGGCAGTCGATGAGGACGTAGTCGAGCCGGTCCTCCCCCGTCTCCGAGACCGGCGGGTGCGCGGCGATCGCCTTGCGCAGCCGGCTCTCCCGGGCGACGACGCTGACCAGCTCGATCTCGGCGCCGGCCAGGTCGATGGTCGCGGGCACGACGGAGAGGTTCGGGATGTCCGGGTGCTGGTGGACCGCTTCGGCGATCGGAAGGCCGTCCACCAGCACCTCGTACGACGACGGGATCCCACGACGGTGCTCGACGGCCAGCGCGGTCGACGCGTTGCCCTGCGGATCCAGGTCGATCACCAGGACTCGCTGGCCGTGCTTGGCCAAGGCGACCGCGAGATTCACCGTCGAGGTGGTCTTGCCGACGCCGCCCTTCTGGTTGGCCACCACCATCACGCGGGTCTTCTCCGGCCGTGGCAGCGGGTCCTTGAAGGCAATGCCTTCCCGCGCGCGCAGCTCGGCCTCGATGGCGCGAGCCATCGGTGTGGTGTGGTCGTCGAAGGCCGTGGGGGTCGTCTCGACCTCCCCCGCCGTACGGACGATGGGCGCACCGAAACCGTTGGTCCGGTCTCCTTGCTCGGTCACTCTGTGCTCCTGGGGCGATGTTTCACGTGAAACAGCAGCGCTGGGTCTCTGTGGAAAACTCAGGTGGATCTGTGGATTCTCACGCTCAGCCGGTGGTCTGTACCGGTGGAAAACTCTGGGTCGACGCGACGTGTGAAGCGGCCGGGCGTCATCGGCACCACCTCATCGCTTGTCGATCCTGACGAGACGAACCGGGGGATCGACGATCTCTGTCCCCACGTCGAGGATGTCGCGAAAGACTCCGCGCTGCCGTGTGATCACAGCCCGAGCCGCGTCCACCTCCGCCTCTGCGGAGGAGCCTTTCATGGCGAGGAACTCACCGCCAGTCCTGACCAGAGGAAGCGCCCACCGGCTCAGCTTGTCCAGGGGCGCGACCGCTCTCGCGGTGACTACGTCGAACGTTACCGTCCCGTGCCGCTCCTCAGCCCTCGCCCGGACCACTGTCACGTTGTCCAGGCCCAGCGAGGAGACAGTCTCGTCCAGGAAGGTGGTGCGACGGAGCAACGGCTCCACGAGCGTGACCTGGAGGTCGGGACGCCGGATCGCCATCACCAGGCCCGGCAGTCCGGCCCCCGACCCGATGTCGCAGACCGTGGCCCCCTGGGCAATCGGTTCGGTCACCAGTGCACAGTTGAGCAGGTGGCGGTCCCAGAGCCGGGGTACCTCGCGGGGACCGATCAGCCCTCGTACGATCCCGTCGGTCGCCAAGAGCTCGGCGAACCGCTCCGCCACCGGGAGCGCATCGGAAAACACCCCCCGCGCCGAAGGAGGAGCAGGGGGTGTTTCACGTGAAACATCCTCAGGGGTCACACGGAACTCACTCGGGAAGGACCACCACGTAGCGCCGCGGCTCGACACCCTCGGACTCCGACTTCAGGCCGGCGGCAGCGACCACGTCGTGCACGACCTTGCGCTCGAACGGCGACATCGGGTCCAGCGAGACCGACTCCCCCGACGACTTCACCTGGTCGACGACCTTCGCGGCCTCGTCCTCCAGCGCCGTCCGGCGAGCAGCGCGGTGCCCCGACACGTCCAGCATCAGCCGCGACCGCTCACCGGTCTCACGGTAGACAGCCAGCCGGGTGAGCTCCTGGAGGGCCTCCAGCACCTCACCGTTCCGGCCGACCAGCTGCGGAAGGTCGGCGCCCACGATGGAGACGGTCGCGCGGTCACCCTCGACGTCCATGTCCAGGTCGCCGTCGAGGTCCGCGATCTCGAGCAGCTCCTCGAGGTAGTCCGCGGCGATCTCGCCCTCCTCGACCAGCCGCTGCGAACGCGACGGCCGCGGCTCGCCCGACTCGGAGTCGGTGGACTCGGACTCGGTGGGCTCGGTGGACTCGGTGTCCACGGAGTCCACGGTCTCCTCGGCGCTCTCGGTGCTCTCGGTGCTCTCGGTGGTGTCCAGGTTCTCGGTCACTCGTCGTCTCCCTGCTTCTGCTTCGGGTTCTGCTGCTGGGGGCGCGGGCCGCCGCCCTTGCGCTGCTGCCGCGACTGCTTCTTGGGTTGCTGTCGCGGCGCCGGCCGGCGGTCATCCGCATCGTCCTCGACGGCCACGTCCCCGGCGGCTGCTGCCGCGGCCGGGTCGATGCCCTTCCGGCGGGCCTTCTCGGCGTCGCGCTTCTCCTTGGCACGGAAGGCCTCGGTGTTGGGCGCCGGGTTGTTCCGGATGACGTAGAACTGCTGGCCCATGGTCCACAGGTTCGAGGTGGTCCAGTACAGGAGCACACCGATCGGGAAGGCGATGCCACCGACCGCGAAGACCACGGGCAGGACGTAGAGAAGCAGCTTCTGCTGCTGGGCGTACGGACCGCTGAGCGCGTCGGCCGGCATGTTCTTGCTCATCAGCTGACGCTGGGTGAGGAAGGTGGTCGCGGTCATCGCGATGACCAGGAACGCGGCCAGGATCTTCACGTTGGTCGGGGCGCCGGAGGTCGTGAACGAGTCCGCGATGTGCCCGCCGAAGATCTTGGCGCCACTCAGGCTGGCGACGTCCGCCGTGGTGAGCAGGCCCTTGGCCTTGTCGTGGGCCGCGGCGTTGAGCAGCCGGAACAGAGCCAGGAAGATCGGCATCTGGATGATGAGCGGCAAGCAGGAGGAGAACGGGTTGGTCCCGGTCTCGCGGTAGAGCGCCATCGTCTCCTGGGTCAGGCGCTCACGGTCGTGGCCGTACTTCTTCTGCAGCTCCTTCACCTTCGGCTGGAGGAGCTGCATGTTCCGGCTCGACTTGATCTGCCGCACGAACAGCGGGATCAGCGCCGCCCGGATGACGACGGTCAGACCGATGATCGACAGCGCCCACGAGGCGCCGGAGTCGGTCCCGAAGACGGCACCGAAGACCTTGTGCCAGCCGAGCAGCACCGCCGAGATGACGAAGTACAGCGGATCCATGATGAATCCGCCGATGTCGCTCAGGAAACCCACTCAGACTCCTCGAGTCGTTCTCACATGGCCCAGCCGAGGCCGGGAGGTCTTCTTCGCGGGCACCGGGTCGTATCCCCCGCGTGCCCACGGGTTGCAGCGGGCGATCCTGCGGACCGCGAGCCAGCTGCCCTTGATGCTGCCGTGCTCGGTCACGGCCTCGAGCGCGTAGGCCGAGCAGCTCGGGTGGTAGCGGCAGACCTGCCCGTACAACGGGGAGATCGCGAACCGGTACGCCTTGAGCAGGGCGATGAGGAAGTACTTCATAGACGACCCAGACAACGATCGAGAGCCCCGGCAAGATCCCGGTAGCTGGCGCCGGCCGACTCGGGCTGGGCCCTGACCACCACCAGCGACCCGGCGGGGACGACGTCCAGGCGCTCGCGCATCAGGTGGCGCAGCCGGCGCTTGACCCGGTTGCGGACCACCGCCGTACCGACGGCCTTCGACACCACGAACCCCACCTTCGTAGGGCTATTTATCTCTTTGTCGACATTCGGAGCCGACAGGTGCACGGTGACCAGCGGGCCACCTGCGCGTCGCCCACGACGGACCGCGAGGCGGAAGTCGTCGGCCGTCGTCAGCCGGTGCCCAGCAGACAGCACGGAGGACACCACCGGCGGGGCGGAGCCTCAGACAGAGAGGCTCTTGCGGCCCTTGCGGCGACGAGCGGACAGGATCGCGCGGCCGGCGCGGGTGCGCATCCGCAGGCGGAAACCGTGCACCTTGTGACGACGACGGTTGTTCGGCTGGTACGTACGCTTGCTCACGAGTTACTCCACAGCTGCTCTGGTTGGGACGTGTCGACGAACCGGCTCGCACGACGCGAAGCGCCGCCAGTCGAGATTCACGCCAACTGGCACCGCTCGCCCGCGCGAAGAGCCTCCGTCGGAGGCCCGGTCGTGGACATGCGGCACCGGTCGAACCGGAATCGACCTGCCAACGGTACGCGTGCGCGGTCGAGAGGGTCAATTCGGCCGCCTGTCACGGCGACCACAGCCCAAAAGACCAGATGCTGACAGCATGCCCACCGATCCTGTGGGCGACACGCCGACGAAACGCCCGAACCTGTGGAGAACCGGTTGATCCACAGGGGTGTGAGTTGTTAGCGTCCGGGCCACCGATCCACCCCGTGACAGGGGGGTTCCACGCGTGTTCCGGCCTTCCGGGCCCTGCTTGCACAACCTGTGGACAAAGGTGTGGATCGGAACAAGTGGATCAACCCAGACGGGTCTCGGGAGCACACCAGCGCCACCGAACGACGTCGGAGCCGAGGGGAGCGCGAGCACGCGTGGAGTCATCAGCAGCCAGCGGACGCGAGCTCGACGTACTGTGGCCGGTCATCCTCGACAGCCTCGCCCCCAACCAGCGGGTCTGGCTCGCCTCCAGCAGGCCGGTGATGCTGGCCGAGTCCACCGCCGTGATCGCGGTTCCCAACGAGTTCACCCGCACCCAGCTCGAGGGCCGGCTGCGCACCCGGCTCGAGGACGCGCTCAGCGACAGCCTCAACAAGCCGATCCGGATCGCGGTCACCGTCGACGACACCCTCGCGCCCGACCAGGCACCGCCCGTCGTCCCCGCCGAGCAGGCCGATGCGCACGCCGTACCGGCGCCCGAGGCTGAGACCGAGGACCGGTTCGCACCGCCGCCGGAGCCCGCCTTCACAGCAGACAAGCCGACTTCTCCACAAAACGACTTGTCGACAAATCTGCTGGGCTCCGGAGTCCCGGACAGCCCGCTGAACCCGCGGTACACCTTCGAGACCTTCGTCATCGGCTCCTCCAACCGGTTCGCGCACGCCGCCGCGGTCGCCGTCGCCGAGGCGCCCGGCAAGGCGTACAACCCGTTGCTCGTCTACGGCGACTCCGGTCTGGGCAAGACCCACCTGCTGCACGCGATCGGCCACTACGTGCGCAGCCTCTACACCGGAGCCAAGATCCGGTACGTCTCCTCCGAGGCGTTCACCAACGACGTCATCAACGCGATCAAGGACGCCAACACGGCCGCCCTGCAGCGCCGGTACCGCGACGTCGACGTCCTGCTCATCGACGACATCCAGTTCCTGGAAGGCAAGCAGCAGACGCAGGAGGAGTTCTTCCACACCTTCAACACGCTGCACAACGCCAACAAGCAGATCGTCATCAGCTCCGACCGGCCGCCCAAGCGCCTGACCCAGCTGGAGGACCGGTTGCGCAACCGGTTCGAGTGGGGCCTGCTCACCGACGTGCAGCCGCCCGATCTCGAGACCCGGATCGCGATCCTGCGCAAGAAGGCCGCCGCCGATCGCCTGCACGCGCCGGCCGACGTCCTCGAGTTCATCGCCAGCCGGATCCAGACCAACATCCGCGAGCTCGAGGGTGCGCTGATCCGGGTGACCGCCTTCGCGAGCATCAACCACCAGGAGGTCGACATGACCCTGGCGGAGATCGTGCTCAAGGACCTCATCCCCGAGGGCGGCGAGCCGCAGGTCACGGCCGGGCTCATCATCGCCCAGACCGCGGCGTACCACTCCTTCAGCATCGAGGACCTGTGCGGCCCGAGCCGGACCCGCGCCTTGGTCACCGCGCGCCAGATCGCGATGTACCTGTGCCGCGAGCTCACCGACCTGTCGCTGCCGAAGATCGGCCAGCAGTTCGGCGGCCGCGACCACACCACCGTGATGAACGCCGAACGCCGCATCCGCAAGGACCTCGCCGAGCGCCAGACGGTCTACAAGACGGTCAACGAGCTCACCATGAGGATCAAGCAGCAGGCCAAGCAGGGCTGAGTCGCAAGAATTCCTGTGGTTCCCGGGACCGAATTCGGTGGATCGCCCGTGGACGGCCTGTGGACAACTGGGGACGAACCTCCACACCACGTCGTACGAACCACAGGCACCGCTTGCTCGCCCACCGCTCGTCCACAGCCACTGGGGACACGGAAACCGGCCGCCACCTGGGGATTCTGGAGTTGTCCACAGAATCCACGGGCCCTACTACGACAACGAGACATCAATTGGTTCCTTCGACGTCCCACAACCGGGGCGCCACGAACCTGGGGACGAACGACAATGTTCTTCGGCTCCCCCGCAGACACGCAGGCGTGACAGGATGCCCATCCCGAGCACTACCGGCCTCACCGTGAGGCAGAACAGCAGGAGGCACCACCCGTGAAGTTCCGCGTCGAGCGCGATGTCCTCGCCGATGCCGTCGCTTGGACGGCCCGCGCCCTCCCCCTGCGTCCCAGCGCACCGGTCCTGGCCGGCCTGCTGATCGAAGCCGGTTCCTTCGACGGCTCCGACGGCCTGCAGCTGTCCACCTTCGACTACGAGACCTCGGCCCGGGCCACGCTCAACGCCGACGTCTCGGCCGAGGGCAAGGCGCTCGTCTCGGGTCGCCTGCTCGCCGACATCTGCCGCAGCCTGCCGAACAAGCCGGTCGACGTCGCGGTGGACGGGCCGAAGGTGACGCTCACCTGCGGCGCCGCGCGGTTCAGCCTCCAGACCATGCCGGTCGAGGACTACCCGTCGCTGCCGTCGATGCCCGAGGCCCGCGGCCAGGTGAAGAGCGAGGCCTTCGCGCACGCGGTCACCCAGGCGGTCACCGCCGCCGGCCGCGACGACATGCTCCCGGTGCTGACCGGTGTCCGGCTGGAGATGGACGGATCGACGATCTCGCTGCTGGCCACCGACCGGTTCCGCCTCTCCCAGCGCGAGCTCGACTGGGACCCCGGGACCCCGGACATCTCCGCCGCCGCGCTCGTACCCGCCAAGGTGCTCGCGGACACCGCGAAGTCGCTGACCGGCGGGTCGGAGATCTCGATCGCGCTCTCCTCGACCGGAGCCGGCGAAGGCATCATCGGCTTCGAGGGCTCGGCCGCGGGCGGCGTACGGCGCACCACGACCCGGCTCCTCGACGGTGAGTTCCCCAAGGTGCGCTCGCTGTTCCCCAGCGAGCACCTGACCACCGCCCGGGTCGACCGCGCCGTCCTCATCGACGCCGTCAAGCGCGTCGCGCTCGTCGCCGAGCGCAACACCGCGGTCCAGCTCGCCTTCGGCAACGGGGTGCTCACCCTGGACGCCGGCTCCGGCGAGGAGGCGATGGCGAGCGAGTCCATCGAGGCGGCCATCAACGGCGACGACCTGACCACCGGCTTCAACCCGCAGTTCCTGCTCGACGGCCTCGGCGCGATCGAGTCGCCCTTCGTGGAGCTCGCTTTCACTACGTCGTCCAAGCCCGTCGTAATCTCGGGAGTGGACTCGCTCGACGCATCGGGTACCGAGGTCGACGCGAGCTTCAAGTACCTGCTGATGCCTCGACGCCTGCTCTCCTGAGCGGGCCGCCCAGGAGCCAGCTCCGCCGACCGCGGGGCGGGAAGGACCACGCATGCACCTCGGACTGGTCGGACTCGGCAAGATGGGCGGCAACATGCGCACCCGGTTGCGCAACGGCGGCCACACCGTCGTCGGCTTCGATCGCAACCCGGAGGTCTCCGACGCGGCCTCGCTGGCCGAGATGGTCGAAGCCCTGCCCAGCCCCAAGGTCGTCTGGGTGATGGTGCCCGCGGGCGACCCCACCGACGCGACGGTCAAGGAGCTGGCCGGCCTGCTCGGCGAGGGCGACCTGGTCGTCGACGGCGGCAACTCCCGCTGGACCGAGGACCTGCGCCACGACGAGCTGCTCGCCGCCAAGGGCATCGGGTTCGTCGACTGCGGTGTCTCCGGCGGCGTCTGGGGCCTGGAGAACGGCTACGCGTTGATGGCCGGCGGCCGTGCCGAGGACATCGCGAAGATCCAGCCTGCCTTCGACACCCTCAAGCCCGAGGGCGACTTCGGCTGGGTGCACGCCGGCAAGGTCGGCGCCGGGCACTTCTCCAAGATGGTCCACAACGGCATCGAGTACGCGATCATGCAGTCCTACGCCGAGGGCTGGGAGCTCCTCGAGGCGGTCGACATGGTCGACAACGTGACCGAGGTGTTCCGCTCCTGGCGCGAGGGCACCGTGATCCGGTCCTGGCTGCTCGACCTGCTGGTCGCCGCGCTCGACGAGAAGCCCGGGCTGCAGGGCATCCGCGGGTACGCCGACGACTCGGGCGAAGGACGCTGGACCGTCGAGGCCGGTATCGAGCACGCGGTCGCGACGCCCGCGATCACCGCGGCGCTCTACGCGCGGTTCGTCTCCCGCCAGGACGACAGCCCGGCGATGAAGGCGGTCGCCGCGATGCGCAACCAGTTCGGCGGCCACGCCCTGCACACCGCACCTCCTCCCGGTGGTGACGTCGAGGCCGACCACGAGCCCGCGCAGAGCCACGCCGCGGAGCAGGCCGGCGCCGGGAGCGAGGAGACCGGCGAGCACGGTCCGTCCGGCAGCTGAGCACCACCTAGGCTGAGTGGGTGCACGTCGCCCACCTCTCGCTCCACGACTTCCGCTCGTACCCGAGCGTCGAGGTGGAGATCGGGCCGGGCGTCACGGCGTTCGTGGGCCGCAACGGGCAGGGAAAGACCAACCTGGTCGAGGCGATCGACTACCTGTCCCGGCTCTCCTCGCACCGGGTCGCGGCCGACGCGCCGCTGGTGCGCCAGGGTGCCGAGTACGCCGTGGTCCGGGCCGCGGTGATCCGCGACGAGCGCCGGGCGGTCCTGGAGATCGAGATCAGTCCGGGCCGCTCGAACCGTGCCCGGATCAACAAGTCGCCGCTCCCGCGGGCCAAGGAGCTGCTGGGCCTGGTCCGCACCGTGCTGTTCTCGCCGGAGGACCTCGCCCTGGTCAAGGGCGACCCGTCCGAGCGGCGCCGGTTCGCCGACGACCTGCTGGTGCTGATCTCCCCCCGGTACGCCGGGACCCGGGCCGACTACGACCGGGTGCTCAAGCAGCGCAACTCGCTGCTCAAGACCTCCCGCCTGGCCCGCGGCTCGAGCGAGAACGCCCTGTCCACGCTGGCGGTCTGGGACTCCCGGCTCGCCGAGCTCGGCGCGGAGATCATGGCCCGCCGGGCCCAGCTGGTCGAGGACCTGACGCCCCTGGTGGGCAAGGCGTACGAGGCGGTGGCGCGCGGGGCGACCCGGGACGACGCGGTACTCGCGTACAAGCCCTCCTTCGAGGTGACCGACGGGCCGCTGCCCGAGCAGATCCTCGCGGAGCTGGAGCGCCGGCGGGCCGACGAGCTCGACCGCGGCCTCACCCTGGTCGGACCCCACCGCGACGACCTGGTGCTCTCCCTGGGCGGGATGCCGGTCAAGGGCTACGCGAGCCACGGCGAGTCCTGGTCCTTCGCGCTCGCGCTGCGGCTGGCGTCGTACGACCTGCTGCGCTCCGGCGGCGACGACCCGATCCTGATCCTCGACGACGTCTTCGCCGAGCTGGACTCCGGCCGGCGCGAGCAGCTCGCCGACCTCGTCGCCGGCGCCGAGCAGGTGCTCATCACCGCCGCCGTCGCCGAGGACGTCCCCGAGCGGCTGCGCGGCCGCAGGTTCACCGTCGCCGGCGGAGAAGTGGTGCCCGATGAGTGACGACGCCGACGAGCAGCCGCACGAGGAGACCGGGCTCGACCTGGCCCGCAGCATCGCGCGCGGGCTGGCCGGCAAGACAGGGCCGCTGCGGCGTACGAGCAAGGGCAAGGCCAAGCGCCGTACGCCGCCCCAGGCGAGCGGCGCGCACCCCGACGACCGCGACCCGCAGAGCCTGGACGCCACCCTCGGCCGCTTCGTCGCGGAGCAGGGCTGGCAGACCGAGCTGCAGGTGCACGGCGTCTTCACCCGCTGGGCGAGCATCGTCGGGCGGGAGGTCGCCGAGCACGTGACGCCGGAGTCGTACGTCGAGGGACGGCTGGTGGTCCGCACCGACACCACGGCCTGGGCCACCCAGATGAAGCTTCTCGCCGCGGACGTGGTCCGGCGGCTCAACGAGGAGCTCGGCGAGGGCACCGTCGAGGTCGTCGACGTGCTCGGCCCACACCTGCCCCGGTGGACGTCGGGACGGTTCCGCGTCAAGGGCCGCGGGCCGCGCGACACCTACGGCTGAGGCGTGCCGAGAGGCGATCTGCGGGCCGCGCGGACGTAGGGGGACCCATCGGGACCCCTGAACCGGGGCGAATGAGCCCTTCTGAGGCCTCTGTGGGGCGAATTTCACCCGCGATCCCCCCTTCCGACGGGGTCTACCCGTGATTTGCGGCCTCCAGCCGGTAGACTGGCGCTCGGTCGTCCGAGCTACGAGGTGACGTTGCGCGGCGGCCCTTCCCATGTCTGGAACCTCCATGTCTGGAGCGAGTGAAGAGGAAGCCGTGGCCGACGAGACCAACAACGGTTCCACCAACGGTTCAGCAGTCGAGGAGGGCGCGTACGACGCCAGCGCCATCCAGGTCCTCGAAGGCCTCGAGGCGGTCCGCAAGCGGCCCGGCATGTACATCGGCTCGACCGGTGAGCGCGGACTGCACCATCTGATCTGGGAGATCGTGGACAACGCGGTCGACGAGGCCCTGGCCGGCTACTGCGACCGGATCGTGGTGACCCTGCAGGCCGACGGCGCGGTCCGCGTCGACGACAACGGCCGCGGCATCCCGACCGACACCGCGCCCGGCCAGGAGCTGCCCGCGGTGACGATGGCGCTCACGCTGCTGCACGCCGGAGGCAAGTTCGGCGGCGGTGGCTACAAGGTCTCCGGCGGTCTGCACGGCGTCGGCGTCTCGGTCGTCAACGCCCTGTCGACCAAGCTGATCGTCGAGGTCAAGAACCGTGGCCACCTGTGGCGGCAGTCCTTCAGCCTCGGCGACCCGGACGGCCCGCTGGAGCAGGTCCGTCCGCTCGAGGACGGCGAGCGCACCGGCACCACGGTGACCTACTGGGCCTCGGCGGACATCTTCGAGACGACCACGTACTCGCTGGAGACGATCACCACCCGCATCCGCGAGATGGCCTTCCTCAACAAGGGCCTGGAGATCGTCGTCCGCGATGAGCGCGAGTCCGCCGAGGAGATCGCCGACGCGGTCGAGGACGTGACCGTCGACGAGGAGGCCGCGGCCGGCGCCGCGATCCACCGCGGCGAGGGCGGCGGCCTGGAGCAGGTCTTCAAGTACGACCGCGGCCTGGTCGACTACGTCGAGCACCTCAACCGGTCCAAGCAGCCGGCCAACCCGAGCGTGATCTCCTTCGAGGCCGAGACGCCCGAGGACAACGAGAACCACATGTCGCTCGAGGTCGCGATGCAGTGGAACACCACCTTCACCGAGTCGGTGCACACCTTCGCGAACACGATCAACACCCACGAGGGCGGCACCCACGAGGAGGGCTTCCGCGCCGCGCTGACCTCCCTGGTCAACAGCGCCGCCGAGGACTGGGGCCTGATCAAGAAGAAGGAGGACCGGGTCTCCGGCGACGACATCCGCGAGGGCCTGACCGCGATCATCTCGGTCAAGCTCGGCGAGCCGCAGTTCGAGGGCCAGACCAAGACCAAGCTCGGCAACACCGAGGCCAAGGGCTTCGTGCAGCGGATCGTCAACGACCAGCTCGGTGCCTGGCTGGAGCAGAACCCGGCCGAGGGCAAGGAGATCATCCGCAAGGCGCAGGCCGCGGCGTCGGCGCGGATCGCGGCCCGCAAGGCCCGCGACCTGGCCCGGTCGCGCAAGGGACTGCTCGGGGGCGGCGGCCTGCCCGGCAAGCTGGCCGACTGCCAGTCGACGAACCCGGAGGAGTGCGAGGTCTTCATCGTCGAGGGCGACTCGGCCGGCGGCTCCGCGAAGTCCGGCCGCGACCCGCGGATCCAGGCGATCCTGCCGATCCGCGGCAAGATCCTCAACGTCGAGAAGGCCCGCATCGACAAGGTGCTGGGCAACAACGAGGTCCAGGCGATCATCTCCGCGCTCGGCACCGGCATCCACGACGAGTTCGACGTCGACAAGCTGCGCTACCACAAGGTCGTGCTGATGGCCGACGCCGACGTCGACGGCCACCACATCAACACCCTGCTGCTCACGCTGCTGTTCCGGTTCATGCCCAAGCTCATCGAGCACGGCTACGTCTACATGGCCCAGCCGCCGCTGTACCGGCTGCGCTGGAACAAGCCGCACGAGCACGAGTTCGTCTACTCCGACGCCGAGCGGGACTCGCTGATGGCGGCAGGCGTGGAGAGCGGCAAGAAGCTGCCCAAGGAGAACCCGGTGCAGCGCTACAAGGGTCTGGGCGAGATGAACGCCGACGAGCTGTGGGAGACCACGATGGACCCGGACCAGCGGCTGCTGCTCAAGGTCACCCTGGAGAACGCGGCGCTCGCCGACGAGACCTTCTCGATCCTCATGGGCGAGGACGTCGAGCAGCGCCGCTCCTTCATCCAGCGCAATGCCAAAGACGTTCGGTTCTTGGATATCTGACCCAGCCTGGACATCTGATCTCCGCGACGTACGACGAAAGTAAGAGCGAATGACTGAGACCACTGACGGCGGCACTCCCCCGCAGGGCCCCGGCGGCCGGATCGACGAGGTCGAGCTGCGCACCTCGATGGAGCGCAGCTACATCGACTACGCGATGGCGGTCATCGTCGGCCGCGCGCTGCCCGACGTCCGCGACGGCCTCAAGCCGGTGCACCGCCGGGTGCTCTACGCCATGTACGACGGGGGCTACCGTCCCGACCGCGGCTTCTCCAAGTGCTCGCGCGTCGTCGGCGACGTCATGGGTCAGTACCACCCGCACGGCGACTCGGCGATCTACGACACCCTGGTCCGGCTGGCGCAGCCGTGGGTGATGCGCGCGCCGCTCATCAACGGCCAGGGCAACTTCGGCTCGCCGGGCAACGACCCGGCCGCGGCGATGCGGTACACCGAGTGCCGGATGGCCCCGCTGGCCATGGAGATGGTCCGCGACATCGACGAGGACACCGTCGACTTCCAGCCCAACTACGACGGCCGTTCGCAAGAGCCGACCATCCTGCCGAGCCGGTTCCCGAACCTGCTCGTCAACGGCTCGGCCGGCATCGCGGTCGGCATGGCCACCAACATCCCGCCGCACAACCTGCGCGAGGTCGCCGAGGGCGCGATCTGGTGCCTCGAGCACCCGACCGCCACCCGCGAGGAGCTGCAGGACGCGCTCATCGAGCGGATCAAGGGCCCGGACTTCCCCAACGCCGCGCTGATCGTCGGCCGCAACGGCATCGAGCAGACCTACCGGACCGGGCGCGGCTCGATCACCCAGCGCGCGGTGATCGAGATCGACGAGGACAGCAAGGGCCGTACCAATCTGGTCATCACCGAGCTGCCGTACATGGTGAACCCGGACAACCTCGCGCTGAAGATCGCCGAGCTGGCCGACAACGGCAAGGTGCAGGGCATCGCCGACGTCCGCGACGACACCTCCTCGCGCACCGGCCAGCGGCTCGTGGTCGTGCTCAAGCGCGACGCGGTCGCCCGGGTGGTCCTCAACAACCTGCTCAAGCACACCGAGCTGCAGACCAACTTCTCGGCGAACATGCTCGCCCTGGTCGACGGCGTGCCGCGCACGCTGACCATCGACCAGTTCATTGCCCACTGGGTCGACCACCAGATCCAGGTGATCCGGCGCCGGACCCAGTTCCGGCTCACCAAGGCCGAGCAGGACGCGCACATCTACCGCGGCCTGGTCAAGGCGCTGGACATGCTCGACGAGGTGATCGCGCTGATCCGGCGCTCGCCCGAGGTCGAGGACGCGCGCCAGGGCCTGATGGAGCTGCTGGAGATCGACGAGGTCCAGGCCAACGCCATCCTGGACATGCAGCTGCGCCGGCTGGCCGCCCTGGAGCGGCAGAAGATCCTGGACCGGTTGGCCGAGCTCGAGGCGCTGATCGCGGACCTGCAGGACATCCTCGCCAAGGAGGAGCGCCAGCGCTCCATCGTCGTCGAGGAGCTCGGCGAGATCGTCGAGAAGTACGGCAACGACCGTCGTACGCAGATCATCCCGGCCGACGGCGACCTGTCCATGGAGGACCTGATCCCGGACGAGGACCTGGTCGTCTCGATCACCCGCGGCGGCTACGCCAAGCGGACCCGGGCCGACCAGTACCGCTCGCAGAAGCGCGGCGGCAAGGGCGTCCGCGGCGCGACGCTGCGCGGCGACGACGTGGTCGAGCACTTCATCGCGACCACCAACCACCACTGGCTGCTGTTCTTCACCACCGCCGGCCGGGTCTACCGGACCAAGGCGTACAACCTGCCGGAGGCGGCACGCGACGCCAAGGGCGGGCACGTGGCCGGGCTGCTCTCGTTCCAGCCGGACGAGAACATCGCGCAGGTGCTGGCGATCCGGGACTACGAGCAGGCGCCGTACCTGGTGCTCGCCACCAAGCACGGCCTGGTGAAGAAGACCCGGCTGGCCGACTACAACAGCCCCCGGCAGGCCGGCGTCATCGCGATCAACTTCCGCGAGGCGGACGACGAGCTCATCGGCGCCGAGCTGGTCGCGCCCGAGGACCAGATCCTGCTGATCTCGCGCAAGGGCCAGGCGGTTCGGTTCCGCGCCGACGACGGCCAGCTGCGCCCGATGGGTCGGGCCACCGGCGGCGTGCGCGGGATGGACTGCGCCGCGGGCGACTCGGTGCTGTCGATGTCGGTGATCCGCGCCGGCGAGGCCGAGCACGAGGAGTCGGACGAGGACGTCCAGTACGTGTTCACCATGACCGACGGCGGCTACGCCAAGCGCAGCCGGATCAGCGAGTACCGACTGACCAGCCGGGGTACCAAGGGGGTGAAGGCGATGAAGCTGGAGAACGAGGAGCGCGGTGTGCTCGTCGGCGGCTTCATCGTCCGCGAGGGCGACGAGATCCTCTCGATCACGAACGGCGGCCAGGTGGTGCGCAGCCCGATCAACAGCGACTTCCGGCCGACCGGGCGCTCGACGATGGGCGTGAAGTTCGTGACCCCGAAGGACGGCGACGCGGTGAACGTGGTGACCCGCAGCGTGGAGCGCCCCGAGGAGGAGGAGCTCGAGGATTCCGAGGGGGTCACCGACGCCGAGACCGGGGCCGGCTCAGGCGCGGATGCAACAATCGAGGCCGGGCCCGCGGACACCGAGGCGGGTTCGGAACCGACTGAGGAGGACTGATGGCCGACCGCGACGTGGTGGTGCCGCCGATGCCGGCGGACACCGACGCGGACGAGGGCCGCGGGTGGCTGCGCTCCCTGCGCAAGGACGCCGACCCGAAGGACTCCCCCCGGGACCAGCGCGGACCCGAGCCGGAGCGCGACCCCGCTCCGGCCGCCGGGCCGAGCGTCCGCAAGGCCCGGCTCCGGCTGGTCCAGGTGGAGCCGTGGTCGGTGATGAAGACCTCGTTCCTGCTCTCGGTCGCGCTCGGCATCGTCACCGTCGTCGCGGTCGCGATCGTCTGGTCGGTGCTCGGCATGGCCGGCCTGTGGGACTCGGTGAACTCGATCGTGCGGGACTCGATCGGGGACAACACCGGGACGCCGTTCGAGATCCAGAAGTACCTCGGCACCTCGCGGGTCCTGGGCTTCACCATGATCGTCGCGGTGCTCGACGTCATCCTCATCACCGCCATCGCGACGGTGAGCGCGTTCCTCTACAACCTCGCCGCGACCCTGCTCGGCGGCATCGAGGTCACCTTCGCCGAGGACCGCTGAACCCGTTTTGTGAGCGGCTCGGCCGATGGGGTAGCCTTCCCTCTCGGTCCTGCTGCTCAGCGGGTGCCACCCGGGCCTATAGCTCAGACGGTTAGAGCGCTTCCCTGATAAGGAAGAGGTCAGAGGTTCAAGTCCTCTTAGGCCCACTGGATCCACTCTGGGGAGGTCGGCATGAAGAAGCTCGTGCTCCTGGCGCTCGCGGTCGCGGCGGGTGTGTTCGCGAAGAAGAAGATGGACCAGAGCCGCGACGAGCAGGCTCTCTGGCAGCAGGCCACCGACCCGGTCGAGAAGGCCTGACACACTCCCAGCACCGGTGCCCCGGCACCACTCGGGGCCTTGGCGCAATTGGTAGCGCACCTGCTTTGCAAGCAGGGGGTTAGGGGTTCGAGTCCCCTAGGCTCCACTTTTCGTGCGGCGGCGCGCCGGGGCGCAATTGGTAGCGGCTGTGCCCCCCGGACTGGGCTTTGCAAGCAGGGGGTTAGGGCTTCGAGTCCCCTAGGCTCCACTTTTCGTACGTCGGCGCGCTGTATCGCTACGCAGGCGCCGCGTCCCCCAGGGTGAAGTCGGCGAAGTCGAACCCGGGGACCACCACGCAGCTCACCAGCACCGCGTCGTCGACCGGGCGCGCTGCCTGCCAGGCCCCGCCGGGAACGAGCAGCTGCGGGCGCTGGCCGGCGTCGAGGTCGTCACCCAGGACGTGCTCGGTGGCGGACTCCGGGTCCTCCCCGATCCAGAGTCGGAGCGGGCCGCCACGGTGGTGGAACCAGAGCTCGTCCGACCGCACCCGGTGCCAGGCGGACGACTCGCCGGGCAGTAGCAGGAAGTAGATGGCCGTGCCGAGCGAGCGCGGGCCGGCGGGGGTGTCGACGCCCGCGGCGTGCCGGTAGGTCTCGGCGTACCAGCCGCCCTCGGGATGGGGCTGCAGGTCGAGGGTCCGAGCCCAGGCGGGCAGGTCGGTCATCGGGTCTTCTCGGCGGCGTGAGTCGTGGGGGCCAGCCGTGCGACCGGAACGCCATCCCGAGCGATGATGATCGTCTCTCCTTGCTCGACGCGATCGAGCAGCTGGGTCATCGAAGCCTGAGCCGCCCGCATCTCGACCATCATCATGGAGAACAGCCTGCCTCGGATCACGTCGATGTGGGCGATCCGTTCCTCACCGCGGGCCGAGTTCCTGCTCCACCTGCCAGGCCAGGTAGCTCTCAGCGCGCTCCCTGATCCGGGTCCACTGCGCAGAATCCAGGCCGGCTGGGCGGCGGAAGCGGACGTCGTCGCTCTCCTCGGCCTTGGTGCCGTTGCCCTCGGGGTCGGCCGGGTCGGGGACGGCCGCGCCGGCCGCGATGGCGCGCAGCATGCCGAGCGGCCAGCTCAGCGCCTTCTCGATCTTCCCCTGGGTGCCGATCTTCGGCCAGCGCTTGCCATTGAGGAAGTCGCCCACCGTGCCCGCGTCGACCCGCGCGACGGCGACCAGCTGGGAGTTGTTCCACTCCAGGTGCGCCATCCGGGCGGCGACCGCATCGGCCGCGCGTCGCTGGTGGTGATTCTGAGCCATGCGGAGTTCCCGGTTCTTCCTGGTCAAGGGCCTGGAGAGACGAGGGAACATCACTGGCAGCACCGTTGTACACCGGGTGAGTCGCGTGGGCCGACCACCGCGAAAGACGCGCTCGACTGCCACATCCTGCCGACAATCGCCCGCGTTCTACGGGGAAGCGCCTCGTTCGGCCTAGTCGGTGACGTCCGCGAGCGCGTCGAACTCGACCGCGTCGTGGGCGCAGAAGACGGTCACGATCTCGCTCGCCCCGGAGCCCGGGCCGTGCTCGGCGTGCAGCGAGCGCACCCGGTCCGCGTTCGCGTGCCGGGCCTTCTTGTCCATCTGCACCATGGCCTGGAACATTCGCAGCCCGCTCGGACAGGTCGGCGGGTTCTCCTTCTCGCCGTGGTTGAAGTAGGAGTCCCCGGCGTGCAGGAACCAGCCACCGGACGGACGTCGTACGGCGACTCCGCAGTGCCCCCGGGTGTGGCCCTGCAGCGGCACCATCAGCACGTTCTCGGTCACCGTGCGCACCGAGGAGAACCCGAGCCACTCCTCCCCGGCGACCGTGTGCTCCACCCAGCTCGGGCCGTGCGCCCACTGCGCCTCGATGTACCGGTTCTTCTCCTTCGGCGACGTCCGCGCCCGGGCCGCGGCCAGCTCGTCGGCGAAGACGTGCACGCGCGCCGCCGGGAAGTCGCCGAGCCCGCCCGCGTGGTCGAGGTCCAGGTGGGTCAGCACGATGTCGGTGACGTCGGCCGCGTCGTAGCCGGCCGCGCGCACCTGGGCGATCGCGGTCTCGGCCGGGTCGAGGGAGGGCGCCATCAGGCCGACGAAGGCGCGGCCCATCCGCTTCTCGGCGATGTCGACGGTGCCGAACCCGGTGTCGACCAGGGCGAGGCCGTCGGGCCCCTCGACGAGCAGGCAGTGCGCGACCATCCGCGCCGGCGTCATCGAACCTGGGGTCCGCGGGGCCATGGTCACGCAGTTGAGGTGCCGGATCAGGGAGGGCATGGGAAGCATCGTGGCAGCACCCCCGTACGCTGGGCCAGTGCTGCCCCTCCTCCGGCCGCGGTTCTGGCCGGGGCACCTGCTGATGGTCGTCTGCGTTGCCATCGCCACCGGGCTCGGGCTCTGGCAGCTGGACGCCTGGCACGCCCGCCGGGCCGACGCCGCCCGCGACCTGTCCAGCAAGCCGGCGGTGGCGCTGGACTCGGTGATGACCGGCGACAGCCCGTTCCCCGGGCGCTCGCTCGGCCGGCCGGTGCGGTTCGCGGGGCGGTGGGTCGGCGGCACCGTGTACGTCGGCGACCGGAATCACGAGGGCAGGCGCGGCTACTGGGTCGTCGGGGCGCTCCGGGTCGAGGGCAGCGAGTCGGCGATGCCCGTGGTGCGGGGCTGGACCGATCGCACCGACGTCGCGGCACCGACGGGCGACGCCGAGGTGACCGGGTGGCTGCAGGCGACCGAGGGCAGTGGCCGGTTCGACGACGACCCCGGCGACGACGTGATCCCGGAGATGCGGATCGCGAGCCTGGTCGAGAAGTACGACGTCGACCTCTACAGCGGGTACGTCGTGGCCCGGAGGATCTCGCCGTCCCCCGCGCCCGGGCTCGCCGCGGTCTCGGCGGCCAACGTGCCCGACGTCTCCGGCTTCACCGCGCTGCGCAACCTGCTCTACGCGATCGAGTGGTGGATCTTCGGCGCCTTCGCCCTCCTCGTGTGGGTGCGCTGGTGCCGTGACGAGCTGAACCCGCCCGCGCCTTCGGCCGAGGAGGACGAGGAGTGAGTGGGCTGCTGGTGGCCGGCACCACCTCGGACGCCGGCAAGAGCATCGTGACGACCGGGCTGTGCCGTGCCTTCGTACGACGCGGGGTACGGGTGGCGCCGTACAAGGCGCAGAACATGTCGAACAACTCGATGGTCTGCGCCGGCGGGACCGGGTCGTCGGCCGAGATCGGTCGGGCCCAGTGGGTACAGGCGCTGGCCGCGCGCGTCGAGCCCGAGGCCGCGATGAACCCGGTGCTGCTCAAGCCCGGGGGCGACACCCAGAGCCACGTCGTGCTGATGGGCCGGCCAGGGGGCAGCGTCTCCTCCCGCGACTGGACCTCGGGGCGCGCGCACCTGGCGGCCGCCGCTCATGCCGCGTACGACGACCTGGCGAGCCGGTTCGACGTGATCGTCGCGGAGGGTGCGGGCAGCCCGGCCGAGATCAACCTGCGCGACGGCGACTACGTGAACCTGGGACTGGCCCGGCACGGGGAGCTCCCGGTGGTGGTGGTCGGGGACATCGACCGCGGCGGCCTGTTCGCGGCGCTGTTCGGGACCGTCGCCTTGCTGGAGCCGGCCGACCAGGCGCTGGTGGCCGGGTTCGTGGCGAACAAGTTCCGCGGCGACCTCGGGCTGCTGCGGCCCGGGATCGACGAGCTGACCCGGCTCGCCGGGCGTCCGACGTACGGGGTGCTGCCGTGGCACCCGGACCTCTGGCTCGACTCCGAGGACGCCTTGGACCTGGAGGGCCGTCGCTCCCGCGCGGCCGGTGCGCTGAAGGTCGCGGTGGTCCGGCTGCCGCGCATCTCGAACTTCACCGACGTCGACGCGCTCGGGATCGAGCCCGACCTCGACGTCGGGTTCGCGGTCTCGCCCAGCGACCTGGACGGCGCCGACCTGGTGGTGCTCCCGGGCACCCGCGCCACCCTCGACGACCTGGCCTGGTTGCGCTCGCGCGGGCTCGACGTCGCGGTCCGTGCGCACGCTCGGAGGGGGAGGCCGGTGCTCGGCATCTGCGGGGGCGCGCAGATGCTGGGCCGGACCATCGCCGACCCCGAGGGCGTCGAGGGCCCGGCCGGACGCGTGGACGAGGGCCTCGGCCTGGTCGACGCGAGCACCGAGTTCGGCGGCGAGAAGGTGCTGCGGCTCCCTCGTGGGACGGGGCTCGGTGAGCCGGTCAGCGGGTACGAGATCCACCACGGGCGGTACACGCCCGGTGCCGGGTCCGCGTTCCCGGGCGGTGTCCGCGAGGGCCAGGTCTTCGCGACCATGTGGCACGGGTCGCTGGAGAGCGACGGGTTCCGGCAGGCGTTCCTGGATCAGGTGGCGGAAGCCGTCGGCCGGACCCGCGAGCCGAGCGCCGTCGTGTTCGCCGAGCGCCGGGACGCCCGGCTCGACCTGCTCGGCGACCTCGTCGAGGAGCACCTGGACGTGGACGCGCTGCTCGCGCTCGCGCGCGAGGGTGCCCCCGCGGGCCTGCCGATCCTGCCGCCGGGTGACGCGCGGTGATCCTGGTCCTCGGCGGCACCGCGGAGGCGCGGGCACTCGCCGCTCTGCTGGTCGACGACGGCCTCGTGGTGGTCTCCTCGCTCGCCGGGCGGGTGACCCGGCCGCGGCTGCCGGTCGGCGAGGTGCGCGTCGGGGGATTCGGCGGCGTGGACGGGCTTTCCGCCTACCTGCAGGCGAACTCCGTGATGGCGGTGGTCGACGCGACCCATCCGTTCGCGGCCCGGATCTCGGCCAACGCGGTCGCCGCGTGCTCGCGGACCGGGGTGCCGCTGCTGCGGCTGGCCCGGCCGGGATGGGAGTCCGATCCCGACGCGGACCACTGGCACTGGGTCGCGACCAACGAGGAAGCGGCCGTGCTGACGGCCGCGCTCGGCGTCCGGCCGTTCCTGACCGTGGGACGTCAGGGCCTCGCGGCGTACGCCGGACCGCTGGCCGAGCACGAGGCCCTCGTGCGTGTGGTCGACCCGCCCGAGATCGCACTGCCCTCGTGGTGGACGCTGCTCACCGAGCGCGGTCCCTACGACCTCGAGGGCGAGCGAGCCCGGATGGAGGGGCACCGGGCCGACGTGCTGGTCACCAAGGACTCCGGGGGACGCTGGACCTACCCCAAGCTGGCGGCCGCCGGTGCGCTGGGCCTGGCCGTCGTGGTCGTCCGACGACCGCCGTCGCCGGCCTGGGTCAGCGTCGTCGAGCGGCCCGGCGACGCTGCCGCCTGGGTGCGCGCGACAGCAGCAGGCTGACCACGAGCGCCCCGCGGCCGGCACGACGCGCCAGGTCGTTCGCCCGGGCGATGTCGGCGGGCCGGGGTGCGGCTCCGTCGCCCAGCACCGGCCGGTGCTCGACGTCCGCGCCGTAGGTGTTGGCGCCGCCGAGGCGGATCCCGAGCGCGCCGGCGAAGGCCGCCTCGACCGGTCCGGCGTTCGGGCTCGGGTGCCGCGCGGCGTCGCGTCGCCAGGCACGCAGTGCGCCGGTCCGGTCCTCTCCCAGCAGCGTCGCGAGGCTCGCGGCCACCCGGGCACCCGGCAGGTTGAGCAGGTCGTCGAGCCGGGCGCTGGCCCAGCCGAAGCTCCGGTAGCGCTCGCTGCGATGACCGACCATCGCGTCCAGCGTGTTCGCGGCCCGGTAGCCGAGCAGCCCGGGAATCCCGAGCAGCCCGCCGAGGACCAGCGGCGCGACCACGGCGTCGGAGGTGTTCTCGGCGACCGACTCGACCACCGCGCGGGCGACCTCGGTCTCGTCCAGGTGCGCGGTGGCGCGGCCGACCAGGTGGGTCAGCCGCTGCCGTGCGGCGGGGAGATCGGTGCCGAGGAGATCGCCGACCGCGGTCGCCTCGCGCTCCAGGGACCGGCCGCCGAGGACCGCCCAGGTGGCGGTGGCAGTGAGGAGGGTGTGGGCCAGCGGCCGCGTCCGGGTCGCGCGCTCCGCGGCCAGGCCGGTGACGGTCGCACCGCCGACGAGGACGGCCGTGAACGCCACCCCGCGCAGCCGGCTGTCGTCGTACAGGGAGGTCTCGAGGCGGCCGGCGGCGCGCCCGAACCCGGCGACGGGATGGAACCGGCGCGGGTCGCCGAGCAGCCGGTCGGCGGCGAAGCCGAGCAGCAGCCCTGCCCACCTCAACGGCCCCACCTCAACGGCTCGGCCTCACAGCGTCAGGACCCGGCCGGCGACGACCAGGTGGACCTCGTCGCAGACCACGGCGACGCGCTGGTTGGTGCTGCCGAGCAGGTCGCGGAAGACCCGTCCGGAGGCGTGCCCGGGCACGACGCCCATGCCGACCTCGTTGGTCACCACCACCACGTCCTCGTGGGCTTCGACCGCGGCGACCAGAGCGTCGAGCCGGTCCCGGAACGCCGGCTCCCAGCCGGTGGTGTCCCAGGCGCGCAGGTCGTCGAGCTGGGCGGCGAGCCAGGTGCCCAGGCAGTCGACGAGCGCGGGGGTGCCGGGGTCGAGGGCGGTGGCGACGTCGATGGTCTCCACGGTGCGCCAGTGGCCCGGGCGAGCGGCCTGGTGCGCGGCCACGCGGGCCGCCCACTCCGGGTCCTCGGGCCCGGGCACCGGCCCGGGCGCGAGGTAGTCGACGCGAGGGCGGTCGTCCAGCAGGGCCTCGGCGTGCCGGGACTTCCCGGACCGCACCCCGCCGGTGACCAGCACGCGCATCGCTGCGCCGTACCTCAGATGCCCAGCTCGGAGAGCAGCGCCACGTCGCGCAGCAGCGCCGCCGCCGACCGGACCACCGGGACCGCTGCCACCGCGCCACTTCCCTCGCCGAGCCGGAGCCCGAGGTCGAGCAGCGGCTCGAGGCCGAGCTTGTCGAGCGCGAGCGACTGCGCCGGCTCGGTGGACCGGTGACCGGCGGCGAACCAGGCGGCCGCGCCCGGCTCGATCCGGTCGGCCATCACCGCGCAGGCCACCGCGATCACGCCGTCGAGCAGCACCGGCACACCGGCCCGCGCGGCGGCGAGCAAGAACCCGGTCGAGGCGGCCAGGTCGGCCCCGCCGAGCGCGGCCAGCGTGGCGAACGGATCCGCGTGCAGCTCGCGGGTGCGGTCCAGCGCCTGCTGGATCAGGGCTCCCTTGTGGGCCAGGGCGGCGTCGTCGACGCCGGTCCCGCGGCCGGTCAGCTCGCGGGCCGGCATGCCCAGGCTGGCCGCGATCAGCGCGGTCGCCGGGGTGGTGTTGCCGATGCCCATGTCGCCGCTGATGAGCAGCTGCGCGCCGGCGGCGATCTCCTCGGCCGCGACGGCGGCACCGGCGTCGAGGGCCTGCTGGGTCTCCTCGGCCGTGAGTGCGTCCTCGGTGTGCAGCGGCCGGCTGGACCGCCGTACCTTGTAGCGGCTCACCTCCGGGTCGAGCCCGGCCAGGTCGTCGTCGACGGCGATGTCGAGGACCCGCACCGTGACGCCGTGCGCCGCCGCGAGAGCGGAGACCCCCGCGCGGCCGAGGACGAAGGTGCGCACCATCGCCGGCGTGACCGCGGACGGATAGGCCGAGACGCCGTGGGCCGCGACGCCGTGGTCGCCGGCGAAGATGACCGCGCGGGCCCGCTCGGGAACCTCCGGGGGGCACTGACCCTGGACCGCGGCCAGCCAGACGCCGAGCTCGCCGAGCCGGCCCAGCGCGCCGGCCGGCGTGGCCAGTCCGGCCAGCCGCTCGGCGGCCTCGGCGCGGGCGGTCTGCGACGGCGCCTTCACAGGCTCGCCGCCAGCTCGCGGCGGGCGTTCTCGACGGCCAGCTTCTCCTGCGTGCGGCCGACCAGCCCGACCAGCGCGACGCCGAGGACCGCCCACAGGGAGGCCAGCGTGGTGATCGAGGAGCGGCGGAACTCCCACAGCGTGGAGGCGGGGAACGACCCGACCTCGTCGACGGTGGGCATCAGCTCGGCGGCGAGAACCATGACGACAAGGTAGCCCCCGGCCGCCGCGAGCACGGTCCGGTAGGTGCCCAGCCTCGGCAGCAGCCGGGCGGCGAGCACGACAGCGGCGATCGCGGCGAGGACGGAGAGGCCGAGGAAGGAGAAGTACAGCGCCGTGCGGTGCCCGATGGTGTCCGGGTCGCCGACCGCGGGCGGGGTCGCGGGGTACTTCAGGAACGGCACCAGAGCGACCGCGACGAAGCCGACGAGGGCGACGAGCGCGGTGCTCTGGGTGGCCCGGATGCGGCCGAGCCGGCCGAGTGCGACAGCGGCGGCGAGGCCGACCAGGCCGCCGAGCGCGGCGCCGATGGCGAGGGTGCCGGTGGCCAGGCCCCAGGTGGACTGGTTCTCGCGCGAGACGGTCACGCCGTTCTCGTGCTCGTGCCCGGACTCGTGGCTGTGCTCCTGCTCGAGGCTGATCGCGGTCTCCAGGGGAGGCTCACCGAGGGCGTGCGCGACCAGGAAGGCCGCGATGCCCGCGAAGAGTCCTGCGAGGAGACCGTGTACCAGGAAGGTACGCGGCGTCATGTCCGGCGCCCGTCAGTGGCAGGGGTAGCCGAGCAGGTGCCGGCCGTCGTGGACCCACTCGTGGATGGCGTTGCCGGCCGGGATCGAGATGGCGCCCTGGTCGGCGCTGACGAAGAAGATGACCAGCAGGCCGAGCAGCGCGGTGAACGCGAGCCACGGGAGCAGCTGGCGCAGCGGGATCGCCGGAACGTCGACGGTGGGGGCAGCGGGGGTGGCGATGGCCATGGAGTCCTCCTCGGGATGAAGCGTCCCGTTGTCGTAGGGGTCATCCAGGCCTTCGGGTCTGACTCCACCGCTCTCACGAGCCGTGTCACAGTAGCGCGACTGTGCCGGAATCCCACCGGCTTCCTCGGGCCTGGTGGGCTCAGCGTAGTGGGCGCGCCGGTCCCCGGGTCAACCGGTCTCGCGGATCGTTCCGCGCAGCGCGTCCACGAGCGCGTCGGTCTTCTCCGGACCTCGTACGGCGATGCGCAGCCAGCCCGGGCCCAGGCCGGGGAACGTGTCCGCGCGCCGGACCGCGAAGCCCCGCTTCCGCAGGGCCTCGTGGACGTGCGGGGCGGTGCGGATCAGCACGAACGGGGCTGTCGAGCTGGTCGCGAAGCCGATGTCGGCGAGCCTGGTCTCGAGGTAGGCCCGGTGCTCGGCGATCTCCTCGGTCCGGCGCTTCCGCTCGACCTCGGCCTCCGGGGTGTGGCAGGCGACCAGGGCGGCGATCGCGGCGGCCGAGACGGACCAGGGGGTCTGCAGGTCTCGCAGGCCCGCCACGGTGGCGGCGTCGCCGAGCAGGTAGCCGGCGCGGACGCCCGGGATGCCCCAGAGCTTGGTCAGGCTGCGCAGGACGACGACGTCCGCTCCTGCGCTCGTCGCCTGGTCGCCGTCGTCGAGGAACGCCTCGTCGACGACGAGCAGCCTGCCCTCCCGGCGCAGCTCGTGCACGCTCTCCGCCCGGTGGCGGACCCCGGTCGGGTTGGTCGGGTTGCCGACGATCACGAGGTCGGCGTCGCTGGGGACCAGGGTCGGGTCGAGCGCGAATCCGTCGTCCGCGCGCAGGATCACGTGCTCGGGCCGGTGCCCGGCGGCGGCGAGTGCGACGTCGGGCTCGGTGAACTGCGGGTGCACCACCACCGGCCGCCGCCAGGCCCGCAGCCGGGCGACCAGCCCGAACGCCTCCGCGGCCCCGGCGGTCGGGAGCACCTCGTCCTCGGGGCGGTCGTGGTACTCGGCGAGCGCGACGATCGCCGGCGCCCTGTCCGGGTACCGGCCCACGTCGGCCTGTGCGAGCGCCCGCTCCAGCCAGTCCGGTCGCGGGCCCTCGAACACGTTCACCGCGAAGTCGACCAGCCCGTCCGTCGCCTCCCGGTCGCCGTGGTGGCGCAGCGCGTCGGTCGCAGCCGCGTGCGTACCCGGGCCTGCGAATGTCGCGGGAGTGACGGCTGCTCGTCCCACCAGTCCCACCGGCGACATTCGCAGGCTGGTGTACGCACCCGGGGCGGTGCGAGGGGCGGGCCGGGGGGCCGGCCGGGCGGCTGCGGCGGCGGCGGCGAACCGGGCGGCGAGGTGGGGGTGGCCGGCCCAGTGCGTGTGCAGGTACGACGCGTGCAGGGTCGGGGTGGCGAGCCCGCCGCCGGTGTCCCAGGGGGCCGGACCGGGCTCGGCCAGCAGGTGCGTGCGGTGGAACTCGTGCCCGGTCACGGTCTCACCCTGCCGGGAGAGCAGGTCGTCCGCGGTGGCCGTGGCGGTCCGGTAGGCCAGGGTCAACCGGGGTGCCATCGCGGCGTCGGCATCGATCGCCCCCACCATCGGGGCCCCGTCGACCGTCCGGCACAGGTAGAGCAGGCCGGCGCACTCCGCCACCGTGGGCAGCCCGGCCGTGATGCTCGAGCGCAGCTGCGCGCGCAGCGACTCGTTCCCGCTGAGCGACGCCGCGTGCAGCTCGGGGAAGCCGCCGCCGAGGTAGAGCCCGCGGGTGCCCTCCGGCAGCGACTCGTCCGTGGTCGGGTCGAAGGTGACCACCTCGCAGCCCGCCGCGGCGAGCAGCTCGGTGGTCTCGGCGTACGCGAAGGTGAAGGCGCGGCCGCCGGCGACGGCGATGACCGGACGCGTCCCGATCGGTTCCGCGGCGGGCGCGGACCACGCCTCCCCGGCCAGCGCGGGCGCGGTGCGCGCGAGGCGGAGCACCTCGTCGAGGTCGACGCGCTCGGCGACCTGGGCCGCCAGCCGGTCCAGGGCCGCGGCGGCCTCGGGTCGCTCGGCGGCGGGCACCAGGCCGAGGTGACGCGAGGGCGCTTCGATGCCGTCGTCGCGCCGCAGCACGCCGAGGATCGGAAGCCGGTCGCCCAGCGCGCGCACGACCTCGGCCGCGTGCCGGTCCGAGCCGGCCTTGTTCAGGATCACCCCGACGATCTGCACGTCCGGTGACCAGGTTGCGAGCCCGTGCACCGTCGCGGCGATGGTCCGCGACGCGTGGCAGATGTCGACGACGAGGACGACCGGCGTCCTGGTCACCGCGGCCACGTGGGCGGTGGAGGCGTACCCGTCCCCGCCGAGCTGTCCGTCGTACAGGCCCATGACGCCCTCGACCACCGCCACGTCCGCACCGCGGGCGCCGTGCAGCAGCAGGGGCACCAGGCGCTCCTCGCCGACCAGGTGCGGGTCGAGGTTGCGGCCCGGCCGGCCGGTGGCAAGCGCGTGGTAGCCGGGATCGATGTAGTCGGGCCCGACCTTGTGGCCGCTGACCGCCAGGCCGCGGCGGGCCAGTGCGGCCATCAGCCCGGTGGCGACGGTGGTCTTGCCGTGACCCGAGGCGGGGGCGGCGACGACCAGGCGGTGCAGGGTCACCATTCGATGCCGCGCTGGCCCTTCTGGCCGGCGTCCATCGGGTGCTTGACCTTGGTCATCTCGGTGACCAGGTCGGCGGCCTCGAGCAGCCGCGGGTCCGCGCGCCGGCCGGTGATGACGACGTGCTGGTGCCCGGGGCGGTTCGCGAGCGTGTCGACGACGTCGTCGAGGTCGACCCAGCCCCAGTTGACCGGGTAGGTGAACTCGTCGAGCAGGTAGAGGTCGTGCTCCTCGGCGGCCAGCCGGCGCTTGATCTCGGCCCAGCCCTCGGCCGCGGCGGCCGCGTGGTCGTCCTCGGTGCCGGGCTTGCGCGACCACGACCAGCCCGAGCCCATCTTCTGCCAGTCGACCGGACCGCCTGCGCCGGTGGCCCCGTGCAGCTCGCCGAGCCGCTCGAACGCGGTCTGCTCGCCGAGCCGCCACTTGGCCGACTTCACGAACTGGAAGATCCCCAGGTTCCAGCCCTGGTTCCAGCCGCGCAGCGCCAGCCCGAACGCGGCCGTCGACTTCCCCTTGCCGTCACCGGTGTGCACCATCAGCAGCGGCCGGTTGCGGCGCTGCTTGGTGGTGAGCCCGTCCTCGGGTACGGCGACCGGCTGACCCTGCGGTGCCATCAGGCGACCTTCCTCTCCCGGACGACGGCGGTGAGTGCTTCGGCGGAGACGTCGCCGAGCGGCAGGTGCTCGGCCTCGAGCGCGGCGGCGAGGTCGCCGGCCAGCCCGAGGCGGAAGCGGCCGGTCTCGCAGTCCACGACGACCGCGCTCGTCCCGGTGCCGGCCAGGCCGCGGGCGACGTGATGGGCCCGAGCGAGCGCGTCCGGTCCGTGGGTGGCCCGGCCGTCGGTGACCACGACCAGCAGCGCGCGGCGGCGCGGGTCGCGGAGGCGTTCGAGACGCAGCGTCTCGGCAGCCGTGGTCAGCCCCTCGGCGAGCGGCGTCCGGCCTCCCGCGGGCAGGGCGGCCAGCCGGGTGGCGGCGATGTCGACCGAGGTGGTCGGCGGGAGCAGCAGGGTGCCCTCGCCGGCGCGGAAGGTGACCAGCCCGACCTTGTCGCGGCGGCGGTACGCGTCCAGGAGCAGCGACAGGATCGCCGTCTTCACCGGTTCCATCCGGGTCCGCGCGGCCATCGACCCCGACGCGTCGACGCAGAAGAGCACCAGGTTGGACTCGCGTCCTTCCCGGACGGCGACGCGGAGATCCTCGGGAGTCAGGGTGACGGCGGTGCCCGTCCGTTCCCGGTTGCCCTGGTGCGGCGCGGCGGCCCGGATCGTCTCGACCAGGTGCAGCGAACCGCCGGATCCGCCGGGGCGGCGGGCACCGATCCGGCGGCCGTTGCTGGTGATCGCCCGGGACCGCCGGCCGACGTCACCGATCCCGAGCCCGTCCACGCGGAGCAGCTGGGTCCGGAACGGCGTGGCGGGCGCGACCGTCGACGTCGCCGTTGAGTGGTCGCCCGATCCCGTCGAGTGGTCGATCGGTCCTGGCTCGTCGGTGGCGGGGCCGTCGGTGGCGGGGCCGTCACCCGGCGGGCCGTCGCTGGGCGGGCTGTCGCTGGGCGGATCGGGCTGCGGGTCGGGGTCGGGCTCGTCGTCGCCGAGCGCCTCGTCGAGCAGGCTCTCGTCCATGCCCGGGGCGTCGAACGGGTTGCGCCGGCGGCGGTGCGGCAGCGCCAGCCGGGCGGCGGCGCGGATGTCGTCCTTGGTGACCGAGGCGCGGCCGTGCCAGGCGGCATGCGCGATCGCCGCCCGGGCGGTGACGATGTCGGCGCGCATCCCGTCGACCTCGAACGCGGCGCAGACCTGCGCGATGGTGAACAGCGCCTCGTCGTCGAGCACCACCTTGGCCAGGTCCTGCTGGGCCTGCCGGATCCGCTCGGTCAGGTCCCGCTCGGCAGCGGCGTACTGCGCCGCGAACGCCTCGGGGTCGGCGTCGAACGCCATCCGGCGGCGGACCACTTCGGCGCGGACAGCGGGATCGCGCGGGGCGGCCACCTCGACCGTCAGGCCGAAGCGGTCGAGCAGCTGCGGGCGCAGCTCCCCTTCCTCGGGATTCATGGTGCCGACCAGGACGAACCGGGCCGCGTGCGTCACCGAGACCCCGTCGCGCTCGACGGTGGCCCGGCCCATCGCGGCGGCGTCGAGAAGCAGGTCGACCAGGTGGTCGTGCAGCAGGTTCACCTCGTCGACGTACAGGAGCCCGCGGTGCGCCCGGGCCAGCAGGCCCGGCTCGAACTCCGCCTTGCCCTCGCGCAGCGCGCGCTCGAGGTGCAGCGAGCCGAGCACCCGGTCCTCGGTAGCCCCGACCGGGAGCTCGACGAGCCGGACCGGCCGGGCCTCGACGGGGGCGTCGGCGGCGAAGGGGCCGTCCGGGGAGAGCGACTCCTTCTCGGCGGGATCGGAGGAGAACCGGTCGCCCGCGACGACCTCGATCGGCGGCAGCACGCCGGCGAGCGCGCGCACGATGGTGGACTTCGCGGTGCCCTTCTCCCCGCGGACCAGGACGCCGCCGACCTCGGGCGAGATCGTGGTGAGGATGAGCGCGAGGGTCATGTCGGCCGAGCCGACGACGGCGCTGAAGGGGTACTGCTGTGGCATGGGGGCTCCCGCTCGTCAGCCATCGAACATTCACGTGGCGCGAGGCCGGTCTTCGGACTTCCGGATTCGTCGATCCGGTCACCGCAGCGGGCCCTGTGCCGGATTCTCACCGGCTTCCCAGATTCTCCCCTCCCGTCGCGTGACGTTCGGGGCACCTCGTGCCTTGGACGGCTCACGATAGCGTCTGCCCTCATGAACGCCCTCCCCCTGGCCGTGATCGGCGTCGGTGCCGACGGCTGGGACGGGCTGAATTCCCTTGTACAGCGTGAGATTCTCGGTGCCCAGGTGCTGCTCGGCGGCGCCCGGCACCTGGACCTGGTGCCGCCCGTCGCCGGGCAGGAGCGGGTCGCGTGGCCCTCGCCGCTGCGGCCGGCGCTGCCCGGGCTGCTCGCCTCGTACGACGGACAGCGGGTGGTCGTGCTCGCCTCCGGCGACCCGCTCGTCTCCGGGATCGGCAGCACCCTGATCGACCTGCTCGGCGCCGACCGGGTGCGGATCGTGCCGACGGTCTCGTCGGTCTCGCTGGCCCGTGCGCGGATGGGCTGGCCGGCCGAGACCGTCGAGGTGGTCAGCCTCGTCGGCCGCGACGAGCACCGGGTGCTGCGCTCGCTCGGGCCCGGGCACCGGCTCCTGGTGCTCTGCGGTGGTCCCGAGACGACACGTCTGGTGGCAGCGCTGCTCACCGAGCAGGGGTACGGCGCCAGCACGCTGACCGCGCTGGGAGATCTCGGCAGTCCCGGCGAGTCGCAGGTCCGGGCGACGGCGGCGACCTGGTCTGGTAGTACTTCTGCCTTGACCGTGCTCGCGGTCGAGCTCGCGGTGGAGGGTCCCGGTGCCGTCTGGGGTTGGGTACCGGGCCTCCCCGACGAGGCGTTCGAGCACGACGGCCAGCTGACCAAGCGCGACGCGCGCGCCTCCGCGCTGGCGCGGCTGGCGCCGACGGCCGGTCAGCTGCTCTGGGACGTCGGCGCGGGTGCCGGATCCGTCGGCATCGAGTGGCTCCGCACGCACCCGTCGCTGCGCGCGATCGCCGTCGAGGGCGACGCGGAGCGCGCCGAGCGGATCGGCCGGAACGCCGTGAGGCTCGGGGTTCCCGGGCTGTCCGTGGTGACCGGCCGGGCACCCGAGGCGCTGGCCGGACTCCCGGCACCGGACGCCGTCTTCGTCGGTGGCGGCGCGACGATCCCCGGCGTGCTGGACCTCGTGGCCGACGCCTTGCGCCCGGGCGGACGGCTGGTCGTGCACGGGGTCACCCTGGAGACCGAGCGGGCGCTGCACGAGCGGTTCACCGCGTACGGCGGTGAGCTGACCCGGCTGCGGAACGAGACCGCGACCCCGCTCGGCGGGTTCACCGGCTGGACCCCGGCAAGGGCGATCACCCAATGGGCATGGAGGAAGTCGTGACGGTGCACTTCGTGGGCGGCGGCCCGGGCGCGGCCGACCTCATCACGCTGCGGGCGGCCGCGCTGCTGGGCCAGGCCGACGTCGTCCTCTACCCGGGCACGTACCTGGACGCCGCGGTGCTCGCCCACTGCCGCGACGGCGTGCGGCTCGTCGACACCCAGGACCTCGACCTGGACCGCATCACCGCGGTGCTCGCCGAGGCGCACGCCAGCGGAGCCGAGGTGGTCCGGCTCTGCTCGGGCGACCCGTCGCTCTACTCCGCCGTCGCCGAGCAGACCGCGCGCCTGGACGCGGCCGGGGTGCCGTGGGCGCTAGTCCCGGGCGTGCCCGCGTACGCCGCCGCGGCCGCGGTCGTGGGACGCGAGCTGACCGTCCCCGGGCTGGCCCAGACGGTGGTGCTCACCCGCACCCAGGCGCGCTCGACCGCGATGCCCGAGGGAGAGTCCTTGGCGACGTACGCGGCCACCGGCGCGACCCTCGTGCTGCACCTGGCGATCACCCGGGCCGCCGAGCTGGCCGCCGAGCTGGCCGAGCACTACGGCGCGGACTGCCCGGTGGCCGTGGTGTACCGGGCGAGTCAGCCCGAGCAGCAGGTGCTCCGCGGGACGCTCGCGACCATCGGCGAGCAGGTCGCTGCCGCGGGCCTGCGCCAGGCCGCGGTGATCCTGGTCGGCCCGGCCCTCGACCCGGCCGCGGTGGACGAGTCCTACCTGTACGACGCGGCCCGGGATCGGGGGCTCAAGCGGTTGGACGGACGTCCAGAGGCCGAGCTCAGCCGATGTCCGAGGGGACCGAGCGTGCCGTCCAGACCCGGCCCGTCCGGGAGACCCGGGTCTGCCGGGACCCCACGATGAGCAGGCACTTCATGTCGACGGCGTCGGCGTCGAGCCCGGCCAGGGTGGTGACCGTCAGCGCCTCCTCGGCCCGCCCGACGTCGCGGCCGACCACCACGACGGTGTCGGCCGGACGGGACTCGAGCAGGATCTTCTGGGCCTCGGCCACCTGCGTCGTCCGGCTCCGCGACGCGGGGTTGTAGAGGGCGAGGACCAGGTCGGCCTCGCCGATCGCGCGCAGCCGCCGCTCGACCACCGGCCACGGCTTGAGCCGGTCCGAGAGGCTCATCACCGCGAAGTCGCCGCCGATGGCCGCACCCGCCCGGGCCGCCACCGCCTGCACCGCGCTGACGCCGGGGACCACGCGGATCGGGACCGCGTCGTACGACGGGTCCTCGGCGGCCTCGAAGACCGCCGCGGCCATCCCGAAGACACCGGCGTCGCCGCCGGAGACGACCGCGACCCGTTCGCCGGCCCGCGCCAGGTCGAGGGCGAACCGGGCCCGGTCGATCTCCACGGTGTTGCCCGAGGCGTGCCGGTGCAGGCCGTCGCGGCGGGGAACGCGGGCGACGTACGGGGTGTAGCCGACGACGTGGTCGACCTCGGCGAGCACCTCGGCGGCCTCCGGGGTGAGCCAGTGGTCCGGGCCGGGACCGAGCCCGACGACGACCAGCTCGGCGGAGGCGCTCGGAGACGGTCGCTGGGCGACCTCTGCCACCACCGAGGGAGTCCGCCTCCCGTGCGGGTCGGCAGCGAGGGAGTCCCCCGGGACGACGATCAGCGAGAAGTACGGCACCGTGGCGGGGTCGACCTCGGCGACCGGCAGCCAGCGCTGCTCGGGCATCGAGGCACGCTCGACGTACAGGGCGTGCTCCAGTCGCCCCGCCCGGGCGAGCGCGGCGCGCACCGTGGGGAAGGTCCGGCCGAGCTTCATGATGACGGCGCCGTCGGTGTCCGCGAGACGGCGGGCGAGCTCGTCCTCGCCCAGGGTGCCGGGCAGGATCGTGAGCACGTCGGTCTGACGCACCAGTGGGGCGGCGACGCTCGCGGTGGCGGCCGCGAACGACGGGACGCCGGGGACGACGGCGGTCTCGAAGCGCTCGGAGAGGCGGTCGTGCATGTACATGTACGAGCCGTAGAAGAGCGGGTCCCCCTCGGCGAGCAGGACCACGGTGCGCCCCTGCTCCAGGTGGGCGGCGAGGCGTTCCGCGCTGGCCTCGTAGAACGCGGTGATCGCGCCCGCGTAGCCGCCCGGGTGGTCCGTCGCGCCGGTGGTGACCGGGTAGACGAGGTCCTCCTCGAGGGTGCCGGGGCGGATCAGCGAGGCCGCGATCCGGCGGGCGTTCGAGCTCTTGCCGACGCCGGAGTGGTAGGCGATGACGTCCGCCTCGCCGATGAGCCGGGCCGCCTTGAGCGTGGTGAGCTCGGGGTCGCCGGGGCCGACCCCGACGCCGAAGAACCGGCCGGTCACTCCTTCTCCTGGGCGAGCGCGTTGAGGGCGGAGGCGGCGATCGCCGAGCCGCCGCGACGGCCGCGGACGACCAGGTACGGGACGTCCAGCTCGAAGTCCGCCAGCGCCTCCTTGGACTCGGCGGCTCCGATGAACCCGACCGGGACGCCGACGATCGCGGCCGGCCGCGGTGCGCCGTCGAGGAGCAGCTCCAGCAGGTGGAACAGCGCGGTCGGAGCGTTGCCGATCGCGACGACCGATCCTTCGAGGCGCTCGGTCCAGAGCGAGACCGCCGCCGCCGACCGGGTGGTGCCCATCGCCTCGGCGAGCGCGGGGACCCGCGGGTCGCGCAGCAGGCAGAGGACCTCGTTGTCCTTCGGCAGCCGGGCGCGGGTGACGCCGGAGGCGACCATGTGCGCGTCGGTGAGGATGGGGGCGCCGCGCTGCAGGGCGGTACGGGCGGCGCTCACCAGGCGGGGGTGGATCTCCAGATCGCGGGCCAGGTCGGTCTGGCCGCTTCCGTGCACCATCCGGACAGCGACCTTCTCGGCGTCGGCCGGCAGGTGGTCGAAGCTCGCCTCGGCGCGGATGGTCGCGAACGAGTCGACGTAGATGGCCGCGCCGTCGTCGACGTAGGCGTAGCGGCGGGTGGGGCGCACCGGTTCCATGACACTCCTCGGGGTTCTCGCCCGTCTCGGGGGTGATGACCCGCGGCCAGTGTCTGGCTTGCCCTCGCGGGCTCACAGTGGCGGAACCGCCCCAGAATCTCGCTGGGTTCCTGCGCCACGGGTCGGCCCAGCCTAAGCCGTGCTCACCGGTCGAGCGCCAGCAGCCCGTGCCAGGGGGTGACGATCACGGGGCCCGCAGGTAGCCCTGCCAGGAGCTCGGGGGTCAGCACCCCGCCCGGGATCGCCCGGTGCTCGTAGCCCTCGCCCCGCCCGTACGGCGTCGGCCCGGCGCTGGCGCGGGTGCGGGGATCGCGGGGGCCGTCCAGGAGCGGGACCGCCAGCTCGTCCACGTGCCAGGCCGCGCCCGGCCCGTCGCCGCGAGCATCCAGGAACCCGTGCGCGAGCCGGAGCAACGCGGATGTCGCCGCGTCGATCGGCACCACGGGACCCCATGCGCTCCCGGCGCGCAGCTGCACGTCCTCGCCGGAGACCGCGACCACGCCGAGGTCGAGCGGCCGGTCCGCCAGGTCGCCGCGGCCGTCGTCGAGGACGACGAGGAACCGTCCGGGCAGCGAGGCGAGCACCGGGTCCGCGCACAGCGCCACGTCCAGCGCCCGGGCGAGCGGACGCAGATCGGCTCGACCGCCGGAGACCCCGGTCAGCGGCGAGACCATGACGTTGCGGACCAGCTCGTGGGTGGGCGAGGGGACCAGGCGCAGCAGGGCCTCCTCGACCTCGGGGGCCAACAGGCCGTCGCGGAGCGGGAGGCCGCGCAGCTGCAGGTTCGCGCGCTTGGTCAGGTGCAGGTCGCCGTCGCCGAAGGTCGCGCTGACCTCGGCGAGGGAATGGAGCATCTCCTCGCTGACCTCGCCGCCGACCGCGCGGATGCGGACCAGGCCCCCGTCCTGCGCCGGCCAGGGCCGGAGCACCCCGGGGCAGAGATCGCCACGGGTGCGGGAGGTGGGGGTCACCGGGTCATCGTCGCAGAGCGGGTCAGAAGTTCAGGCCGTGGATCGCCAGGACCGCGAGCGCCCCCGCGACCCCCACCCCGGCCAGCTGCAGCGGCCAGGAGGACCCCGGGTTGCGGGGGGCGTCGTCGAAGATCTGCACCAGGCCGACCCCCGCGGAGACGATGCTCGCGAACAGGTAGACCCAGCGCAGCGCCCCGGCTTCGCTGTCGGCCAGACCGACGGCCAGCAGCACCAGCAGGATGCCGAGGACCAGGACCAGCAGGATCGCGCTGATCCCGCGCGGGACCGGGAAGCTCAGCCGCAGGCGGCCGCCGAACCGCTGGTCGAGGAAGCCGGCCACCTCGGGCAGCACGAACAGGATCGACCCCAGCACCCACTGCCAGCAGGTGCCGACGAAGACGTGGCCGACGAACGCGAACGCGAGCCCGCGCAGCACGATGCCGGTGACGACCGAGAGCGTGGAAGGCGCGGGCAGGTCGTCGAACGCCTCGGTCTGCAGCAGCCGCTCGGGCCACCACAGCTCGGCGGCGTGCGAGAACAGCACCCGCGCGGCGATGGCCCCGCCGGCGACCAGGCCGACGGTGCCGGCGTGGCCGGGGATCCCGGTCGGCTGCCCGGCGAGCTGGGACATCACGTCGGCGAGCAGCATCGCCAGCCAGCCGCAGACCAGGCCGGCCAGCAGCACGTCGGCGAGCCGGTCCCAGGTGTAGCGGCGCCAGCGACCGGGGCGAGGGCGGGGCCGGCGGAACGGGCGCAGCGCGCTCGCCACCAGCGGCAGCGCCGTCCAGAGCACGCCGACGCCGAGCGCGACGAGCAGGCCGTGGGTCCGGTCGCCGGAGGTGGCCAGCACCACGATCAGCCCGAACACGACGCTGGCCAGGAAGCCGGCGGTGGCATCGAACGCCGCCAGCAGGACCACCCCGACGAGCACGCCGAGCGACGGCGGCACCGCCTCGCCGCCGGCCTGGGCACCACCGGTGAAGCCGAGCACGATCCCACCGAGCGGCAGCAGCCACCACAGGCCGCCGAGCACGGCGCGGACCTCGGTGCCGTCGAGCGCGAGCCGGGCCAGGAACGGGCTGCGCCGGGCGAGCCGCACGGGCAGCAGCCGGCTGAACTCGTCCATCACCTCGTGCCCGAGCAGGCGCCAGGAGTTCGACTGGTCACCCGGGCCGATGCCCTCGTGCCGGTGCGCGAGCGTCTGCGGGTCGAGCGCGTCCCGGTCGGTGAACGCAGCCGAGCTGTTCCCGGTGCGGGCCAGCGTCAGTGGCCGCGCCACGGCGACCAGCCCGAGACCGAGGAGCAGCAGCGCGACCAGGTTGTCGGCGCCGCCGCTGAGTCCGCTGAAGCCGGCGACCGGGTTGATCTCCTTGACGTGCTCGACCGGGTCGGCCGCGACCGGCGGCTCCTCGATCGGCGTGGGCGTGGGTGTGGGGGTCGGCGTGGGCGTCGGCGTCGGGGTGGGCGTCGGCTTCGCGACCGCCTTCTGCACCACCGCGGTGTGCACCGTCACCGAGGAGATCCGGCTGGGGTTGGCCGGGTCGTAGGCGCGCGCCGAGACCGTGTGCCGGCCCGCGGGGTACTTGCGCGTGACCGTGCACGCCCAGGCCCGGGCGCTGTTCGCCGTACAGGTGGCCGCCGGGTCCGACCAGTTCGTCGAGTCGACGAGCACCTGGATGCGAAGGCCTGCCGCGCTCGCGGTGCCGGTCACGGTGAAGGCCTGCTTGGTGGCGGCGACCGTGCCCGGGCCGGTCACCTGCGGCGCCGCCGGGACCGCTCCGCCGGTGACACCGACCGTGGTGGTGCTGCTCCGGCTGTGGCCGCTCAGGGCGGAGCGCTCGGTGACGGTGACCGCGTACGACGAGCCGCCGTCGCCGGTGGCCGAGCGCAGCGAGCACCGGAAGCCGCTGCCGCTGGTCGAGCAGCCGACGCCGGACTGGCCGAGCACGGTGGCGCCGTTGCGGGTCACGCGCGCGGTGACGCGGTAGTCGTCGAGCCCGGAGACGTGGTCACGGGTCCCGGAGACGGAGAAGGTGCCGCCCTCGGCGACGCTGCCGCCTCCCCCGAGCGAGAACCGGCTGCTCACCGATCCGGAGCGGGTGACCTTGGCGCTGTTGCGGCTGGGGTTCGACGGGTCCACGCCCTGCGCGGTGACCCGGACGGTGCCCGGGGAGAGCGGCCGGCTGCTGCGCGCGGTGCACAGCCACATCCCCTTGCCGTTGACGGCACCGTCGGGGGCGCAGCGCATGCTGCCGGACGAGCCGCTGTTGGACATGCTGGCGACGAGGTTGCCGCCGTCGAGGCGGTTGTTGATCCGCACGCTGAACGGCCGGGGCTGCCCCGAGTAGCTGACCGAGGGCACGCTGAAGCTCGGCGACGGTCCCGCCGCGTTCGCCGCCGGTGCGGGCAGCACCAGGACGACCGCGGCAGCGATGAGACTGCCGGCCAACGCACGCAACAACTCCAGGCCCCCTGAACTCGCGAAGCCCCTCCCCGGAGAATCTTGACCTGTCCGAGGCCCGGGCGGGCCGGTTTCCGCTAGAACGTCCTGTTAGCGTCCGCGGCCATGGAGACCGGCGGCCGTGACGACGAAGCGCTCGTCCTGGTCGGCATGTCCGTCCGCGAGGTCGAGACCCGTGACCGGTTGGCGGCATTTGCCCGCTCGTACGACGCTGCGCTGGCCTTCCTGCAGGTCGGCGACCCGTCCCTGACCCGGGAGCTGTCCCGGCTCGCCGACGCGGGGGCGGACCGGATCGTGCTGGTCGGGGTGAGCCTCGGCACACTCGCCCCGGGTGCTTCCTGGCTGCGCCGGATCGCGGCGCACTGGTCGCGCGAGCGCGGCGAGCAGGCTCCGTACGTCGGCGTGGCGACCTCCCTGCTGGGCGCGCCCGAGCCGGCCGACCTCGACCTCGTCCTGGACGCGGTCCGCCCTGTCACCGGCGACGAACCGGGACTCACCTCGCCCGCCTGGGAGGACGTTCCGGCCTACCGCCACCAGCTGCTGCTCTGCCGCGGCCCGCGCTGCACCGCGCTCGGCTCGGACCGGACCGCGGAGTCGATGATCCTGGCGCTGATGCGGCACGGCCTCGGCGACGACGACGTGCTGGTCACCCAGACCGCGTGCCAATTCCCCTGCAACCAGGCTCCGGTGGTCAGCGTCCAGCCCGAGAACGTCTGGTACGCCCGGGTCGACCCCGCCGCCGGCGAGCGGATCGTGGCCGAGCACCTGGTCGGCGGCGAGCCGGTCGAGGAACACCGACTACGCTGACCCGGCACACGTCGTACGGCGCAGGAACCCGGTGCAGAGCCCACGTGCTCGAGTCCGGGGCGGTTCCGCCACTGTGAGCCCGCGAGGGCAAGCCAGACACTGACCGCGCGACGGCCATCCACGAACGAACGGCGAGAACCGTTCAGGAGGTCCCCGTGACTCGCATCGCGCTGCTGTCCACGTCCGACACCGACCTGCTCAGCGCCCGCGCCTCCGGCGCCGACTACCTGCTGGCGAATCCCGCCCGTACTGACGCGGATCTTCTGCCGCGCCTGCTGGAGAGCAGCGACCTGGTCGTCGTCCGGCTGCTCGGCACGCCGCGGTCCTGGCAGCACGGGTTCGACGTGCTCCTCGGCCTCGACAAGCCGGTCGTCGTGCTCGGCGGCGAGCAGACCCCCGACGCCGAGCTGATGGCCCTCTCCACCGTCCCGGTCGGGACCGCCGCGCAGGCACACGCCTACCTCGCGCAGGGTGGCCCCGCGAACCTGGCGAACCTGCACGGCTTCCTCGCCGACACCCTGCTCCTCACCGGCGAGGGCTTCGAGCCGCCGGTGGAGGTGCCCGCCTGGGGCTGGGCTCCCCGCACGGCGGTCCCCGGCGACCGCCTCCGCATCGGCGTCCTCTACTACCGCGCCCACGAGGTCTCCGGGAACGCCGGCTTCGCGCACGCGCTGGCCGATGCCATCGACGCCGGGGGCGAGGCGGTCGGCCTGCCGGTCTACGCCAGCAGCCTGCGCACAGCCCCCGACGACCTGTACGACGCCCTCGGCACCCTGGACGCGCTGGTGGTGACGGTGCTCGCCGCCGGCGGGTCCGCCCCGGGCACGGTCAGCGCGGGTGGTGACGACGAGGCCTGGGACGTGGCCCGGATCGCGGCCCTCGACATCCCCGTGCTGCAAGGGCTCTCGCTGACCTGGAGCCGCGAGGAGTGGGAGGCCAGCGACGACGGCGTCACCCCGCTGGACTCGGCCACCCAGATCGCGATCCCCGAGTTCGACGGCCGGATCATCACCGCGCCGTTCTCGTTCAAGGAGACCGACGAGGACGGCCTGCCCCGTTACGTCGCCGACCCCGAGCGGGCCGCCCGGGTGGCCGGCATCGCGGTCAACCACGCGCGACTGCGCCGGATCCCGAACGCCGAGAAGAAGGTCGCGGTGATGCTCTCGGCGTACCCGACCAAGCACAGCCGGGTCGGCAACGCGGTCGGCCTGGACACCCCGCTGTCGGCGATCCGGCTGCTGCGCCGGATGCGCGACGAGGGCTACGACCTGGGGCAGGCCTCGGAACCGAGCAGCGTCGCCGCGCTCCTCGACGAGGCCGACGAGACCGCGGCCGGCAACCGGCTCATCCACGCGCTCATCGAGGCCGGCGGCCAGGACGAGGAGTGGCTGACCAACGCCGACCTGACCGACGCGCACGTGCGGATCTCGCGTGAGGACTACGTCCGGTGGACCGCCGACCTGCCGGCGGACCTGCGCGCGGAGATCGAGCGGGCCTGGGGCCCGGCGCCCGGGAGGCTGTTCGTCAACGACGCGGACGAGATCGTGCTGGCGACCCTCCAGGCCGGCAACGTCGTGATCCTGATCCAGCCGCCCCGCGGGTTCGGGGAGAACCCGGTCGCGATCTACCACGACCCCGAGCTCGCGCCCAGCCACCACTACCTGGCGGCGTACCGCTGGCTGCGGCACGGCTGGAAGGCCGACGCCGTCGTCCACCTCGGCAAGCACGGCTCGATGGAGTGGCTGCCCGGCAAGAACGCCGCGCTGAGCGCCTCCTGCGCCACCGACGCCGCCATCGCCGACCTGCCGCTGATCTACCCGTTCCTGGTCAACGACCCCGGCGAGGGCGCCCAGGCGAAGCGGCGGGCGCACGCGGTGCTCGTCGACCACCTGATCCCGCCGATGGCGCGCGCGGAGTCCTACGGCGACATCGCCCGGCTGGAGCAGCTCCTCGACGAGTACGGCAACGTGGCCGCGATGGACCCGGCGAAGCTGCCGGCGATCCGTGCGCAGATCTGGACGCTGATGCACGCCGCCCAGCTGCACCGCGACCTCGGCCTGGAGGAGCGCCCCGACGACGAGGAGTTCGACGACTTCCTGCTGCACGTCGACGGCTGGCTCTGCGAGGTCAAGGACGTGCAGATCCGCGACGGGCTGCACGTGCTCGGCCAGGCCCCCGACGGCGAGGCCCGGGTCAACCTGGTGCTGGCGATCCTGCGTGCGACCCAGATCTGGGGTGGCGAGCAGGGTGCCGTCCCCGGGCTGCGCGCGGCGCTCGGGCTCAAGGACGGCGAGGACACCGCTGCCGTCGACGCGATCGAGGCCCAGGCTCGCGCGCTCGTGCAGCAGCTCGAGGACGCCGGCTGGGACCCCGCTGCCGTCCAGCACGACGACCCCGCGGTCCGCAGCGTGCTCGCCTTCGCCGCTTCCGAGGTGGTCCCCCGGCTCGCCCGGACCACCGACGAGCTCGACGCGGTGCTGCACGCGCTCGCCGGCGGCTTCATCGCGGCCGGCCCCTCCGGCTCGCCGCTGCGCGGGCTGGTGAACGTGCTGCCGACCGGGCGCAACTTCTACACCGTCGACCCGAAGGCGGTGCCCTCCCGGCTGGCCTGGGAGACCGGGGTCCGGATGGCCGACTCGCTGCTGGAGCGGCACCTGGCCGAGACCGGCACCTACCCCCCCTCGGTGGGGCTGAGCGCGTGGGGCACCAGTGCGATGCGGACCAGCGGCGACGACGTGGCCGAGGTGCTCGCCCTGCTCGGTGTGCGGCCGACCTGGGACGAGGCGTCGCGCCGGGTCACCGGGCTGGAGGTGATCTCGCCGGAGGAGCTGGGCCGCCCGCGCATCGACGTGACGGTGCGCATCTCCGGCTTCTTCCGCGACGCCTTCCCGCACGTGGTCGCGCTGCTCGACGACGCGGTCCGGACGGTCGCGGCGCTGGACGAGCCCGACGAGCAGAACTTCGTGCGTGCGCACGCACGGGCGGACCTGGCCGCGCACGGTGACGAGCGCCGGGCCACGACGCGGATCTTCGGCTCCCGCCCCGGCTCGTACGGCGCCGGCATCCTGCAGCTCATCGAGGCCGGCAACTGGCGCGACGACCACGACCTCGCCGAGGTCTACACCCAGTGGGGCGGGTACGCCTACGGCCGCGACCTCGACGGCGTCGCGGCAGCGGACGACCTGCGCGCCAACTACAGGCGCATCGCCGTCGCGGCCAAGAACATCGACACCCGCGAGCACGACATCGTCGACTCCGACGACTACTTCCAGTTCCACGGCGGCATGGTGGCCACCATCCGGGCGCTGACCGGGTCGGAGCCGAAGGCGTACGTCGGCGACTCCACCACCCCGGACGCGGTGCGCACCCGCTCGCTGGCCGAGGAGACCGCGCGGGTCTTCCGGGCCCGGGTGGTCAACCCGCGCTGGCTGGCCGCGATGCGCCGGCACGGCTACAAGGGCGCCTTCGAGCTGGCCGCCACCGTCGACTACCTGTACGGGTTCGACGCCACCGCCGGGGTGGTGCACGACGGCATGTACGACACGCTCGCGCGGGAGTACGTGCTCGACGAGACCAACCAGGAGTTCCTGCGCGAGGCGAACCCGTGGGCGCTGCGCGGGATCGTCGAGCGGTTGCACGAGGCGGTCGACCGGGGGCTGTGGGCAGAGCCGGACCCGGAGCTGCTCGCCGAGCTGCGCGCTGTCTACCTGGAGACCGAGGGCGACCTCGAGGACCGCCATGGCTAGACGGATCCGGGTCGTCGGGATCGGGTCGGGCGACCCCGCGCAGCTGACCCCAGCGGCGTCGGCGGCGCTGTCGTCGGTGGCCTTCGTGGTCGCGGCCGCGAAGAGCGAGGACGATCCCCTGCTCGACGTCCGCCGGGCCCTCTGCGCCGCCGCGGGCATCCCGCTGGTCGCCGTACGGGATCCCGAGCGCGACCGCGCTGACCCGAAGGACTACCCCGCCGCGGTGCGGAACTGGCACGACGCCCGCGTCGAGGCCTACGCCGCGGTGCTCGAGCAGAACCCAGGCGACGTCGGCTTCCTGGTCTGGGGCGATCCGTCGCTGTACGACTCGACGCTGCGGATCGTGGGGCGGCTGGCCGATCGGCTGGAGGCGTCGTACGACGTCGTGCCCGGCCTCTCCGCGCCCACCCTGCTCGCCGCCGCGCACCGGATCGTGCTGCACCCGGTCGGGAAGCCGGTCCTGGTCACCACCGGCCGCCGGCTCGCCGCCGAGGTCGCCGCGGGTCACGAGAACCTGGTCGTGATGCTCGACGGCGGGCTGACCTGCCTGGACCTGGAGTCGCCGCGGGCCTGGTGGATCTGGTGGGGCGCCAACCTCGGCACCGAGACGGAACGTCTCGTTTCGGGGCGGCTGGACGAGGTGGCCGGGGAGCTGCGCGAGCAGCGTGCGGCGGCGAAGGCGGACGCGGGCTGGGTGATGGACACCTACCTCCTGCGTGCCACCGCCCCGCAGGTACCGTGAGCGCGTGGACAAGCTGCTCGGTCTCTACCGGATCCTGGCGCCCATCGTGGGCGTGCTGCTGACGTTCCTGTCGCTGGTGGTGCTGCCGATGAAGTACCTGCTCACCGACGGCTCCGACCTGCAGCGGCTCGGCGAGGACCTGTCGATCCTCTGGGTCGTCCACGGCTGGTTCTACATGGCCTACTTCGTGGTCGCGTTCCTGCTCGCCCGGCGCTCGCGCTGGTCGATCCAGTTCACCCTGCTGATGCTGGTCGCCGGCCTGGTGCCCGTGCTGATCTTCTGGGTCGAGCGGGTCGTGGTCAGGAAGGTGCGCGCCGAAGCCCCCGAGACCGCCGCGGTCTGATGACCACGGCCTTCGTCCTCGGCGGCGGTGGCCTGCTCGGTGCCGTCGAGGTCGGCATGCTCCGGGCTCTCTTCGAGCACGACATCACTCCGGACCTGGTCCTCGGCACCTCGGTCGGCGCCCTCAACGGCCTGGTCGTCGCCAGCGACCCGACGCCCGGCTGCGTCGACCGGCTCGAGGACCTCTGGAACGGGGTCACCGCGAGCAACGAGGTGTACGCCGACCCGCCCTGGAAGCAGCTGCGCCGGGCCGTCCGCACGGGGACCCACCTGCACTCGGCGGCACCGCTGCGGCACCGGCTGGAGCGCGAGTTCGGTGACAGCGCCTTCGCCGACCTCAAGGTCCCGTTCCAGTGCTGCGCGGCCAGCATCGAGCGGGCCTCCGAGCACTGGTTCTCCGATGGGCCCGTGGTGCCCGCGGTCCTCGCCTCCGCCGCGGTGCCCGGCCTGCTCCCGCCCGCCGAGGTCGACGGCGAGCACTACCTGGACGGCGGCATCGTGAACTCGATCCCGGTCGGCCGGGCCGCCGAGCTCGGCGCCACCCGGATCTTCGTGCTCCAGGTCGGCCGGGTCGAACGCCCGCTGAGCCCGCCGCGCCGGCCCTGGGAGGTCGCCAAGGTCTCCTTCGAGATCGCCCGCCGGCACCGGTTCCACCGCGAGCGCGACGGCCTGCCCGCGGGGGTGGAGGCACACGTGCTGCCCTCCGCCGTCTCCGAGTCCGACGACACCCCGCGCGCCTACCGGGACACCTCGCTGGTGCCGCGCCGCATCGAAGACGCCTACCAGGCCAGTCGCGACTACCTGCAGGGCCTCTGATGCCTCCGGCCCTGGTCTGGGTGCTGCGGCGCCTGGTGCTCGCCCCGGCCGTCATCACCCTGACCGTCCTGCTCTGGACCACACTGCCGGTCACCGCGCTGGTCACCGGGGTCGCATCGGCCTTCGTCCCCGGCTGGCTGCGACCGGTCCGGCTGCTCTGGGTGGTCGTGCTGCAGCTGACCCTGGAGAGCGTCCTGCTGGTGCTCGCCCTGGTGCTGTGGATCGCGTCCGGGTTCGGGCTGTTCCTGCGCCGGCCGTTCTTCGAGCGCCTCCACTACGCCCTGGTGCGCTGGTACCTCGTCGTCTTCTTCCGCGAGGCCCGCCGGGTGCTGCGCCTCAAGATCGAGACCGTCGGGCCGGCACCGGACGCGTTCCCCGGTCACCCGCTGCTGGTCTTCTGCCGCCACGCCGGGATCGGGGACTCGTTCTCGATCATGTACGCGCTGATGCACTGGTACGGCCGGGAGCCTCGGATCGTGCTCAAGGAGATGCTCGCCTGGGACCCGACCCTCGGCATCTACCTGAACCGGCTGCCGAGCAGCTTCGTCGGTCGCGGCAGAGCCGGCGGGAGCGGGGGCCGGAACCTCGAGGCGGAGATCGGCGCGCTCGCCCGTGGCCTCGACGACAACGACGCGTTCGTGATCTTCCCCGAGGGCGGGAACTTCACCGCGGGCCGGCGGACCCGGGCGATCGACCGGCTGCGCAACCTCGGTCGCCAGGACATGGTCGACCGCGCCGAGGAGCTGACCAACGTGCTGCCGCCGCAGCCCGGTGGCGTGCTCGCCGCCCTCGACGCTGCCCCGGACGCCGACGTGCTCCTGGTCGCGCACACCGGGCTCGACCACTTCGGCACCCTGCGCGACGTCTGGCGCGAGCTGCCCATGGACAAGCGGCTGCTGATGGGCTGGTGGCGGATCCCGCGCGCGGACATCCCAGCCACCCGCGAGGAACGGATCGTCTGGCTCTACGAGTGGTGGGAGGTCATCGACACCTGGGTCGACGAGCACCGCCCGGTGGATCTGCCGCGCACGGCGGTGTTCGCGAGGAGGTGACATCTGCGCGAGCTACCCACGGGCTGAGCGGGCGGGGCATCGCCGTCGAGGACAGCACGGGGCTGGGCTGCCCTCGCACAGCGGCTTCGGAGCGGTGAGTCGCGGAGGAACACTGTTGGCGCGTGGCTCGCCGACCCGGCCGAGGCTCAGGGGCCGGGACACCCGGTCCCCGACCGCGCCGGCGAGCTCGGGGATCTTGAACCGCCCGACGTAGGAGCCGTGGCCGTCCGGGCGCATCGTGAGCGACGCGGTGGTGGCGGCGTGCTGCGCCTCGGCATCCGTCGCAAAGAGGCCGACACCAGTTCGGAAGGCAGTGCCTCGACGGCGTTCACGATCACGGCAGTCTGCTCGATGTTGACCGAGCCCGCCGCCAGCGCGCCCGAGACAGCGGCGTGGGCGTCGTCATCCAGGCGTGAGGCCAGCGGCACCTGTCGATACGCGGCCGGCTTCGTCGTACGGGTCTGGTTGGCCCACCACCCAGCAGTGTTCGCCGCACCCACGGGATCACCGACCTGGTGGCGGTCGGCCTCCCGCAGCATCCGCAGCTGCACGGACGCGACCTGGTTCGCGGCCCGCGCCAGCCGCGGCAGCAGATCAGTCAGCTCCGAGGCCGTCAGCGTCCACGCCGGAGCATCCGAGACGCCGGTCAGCAGGCTCTCGAACTCGCCGACGAACGACACCAACGGGTGCCGCGCCGACTGCTCCGGGAGCGTGCCCCAGGTGTCAGTCGGGGACGACCGGACCACCCTCCGCCAGTGGGTCGGTGAGCGGGTCGCTGGACCGGTCGCGCGGCACCGCCGGGGTCACGTCGACCTCGTAGGTCGCCGGGCGCCTCTGCTTGGCGACGTACGCGGCGGCGCCGCCCAGCGCACCGAGGAGCAGGAGCCTGCGGAACCGCTTGCGCCGTCGGCCCTTCTTCTCGGTCTTCTCGTGCGCGGTCGTGCCCGGCACGGAGGCGGAGAGCTGGGACGCGCGCTCGCCGACCATCTCGCCGACCAGAGCGGCCTTCTCGCCCACCCGGGACGGGAGGTCGCTCTCCCGGGCCCGTTCGCGTGCCTGCTCGATCAGCTCCGGCGTGTGCTCGACGGCGGTACCGACCCGGTCGCCGGCTTCCCGGATCAGCGCACCGGCCTGCTCGGCCAGCGCGGTACCGCGGTGCGACTTGCTGTGCGTCATGAGGCCCATGTGTCCATCCCTTCGGAGTTCACTTCAGCCCATACCCGCTGCCCGCTCGGATCATGCCGGGACACGGGCAGGCGGCCGTGCTGGCCCGCCGTGCGAGGATTTCCCCGGTTACGTCCACTCCGAGGAAGGCATCCCATGTCGGACCTGAAGGCCACGCTGCACACCAACCGTGGCGACATCGTGCTCAACCTGTTCCCGAACCACGCTCCCGCGACGGTGGAGAACTTCGTCGGCCTGGCCGAGGGCACCAAGGACTACCAGGCCGACGGCGGCAAGACCGGCAAGTTCTACGACGGGCTCACCTTCCACCGGGTCATCGAGGGCTTCATGATCCAGGGCGGCTGCCCGCTCGGCACCGGTACCGGCGGCCCGGGCTACACCTTCAAGGACGAGTTCCACCCCGAGCTCGCGTTCACCAAGCCGTACCTGCTCGCGATGGCCAACGCCGGCCCGGGCACCAACGGCTCGCAGTTCTTCATCACGGTCGGCGCGACCACCTGGCTGAACAACCGGCACACCATCTTCGGTGAGGTCGCCGACCAGGAGAGCCGCGACGTCGTCGACGCCATCGCCACCACCCAGACCGGCCCGGGCGACCGGCCCGTCGAGCCCGTGGTCATCGAGTCGGTCGAGATCACCCGGTCTTGAGCGAGCCGACCGGCGGCGCCCCGTCCGCACCCGGTTCTGCCGCCCCGGAGTGCTACCGGCACCCGGGGCGGGAGACCTGGATCCGCTGCCAGCGGTGCGACAAGCCGATCTGCCCGGACTGCATGCGGTCCGCCTCGGTCGGCTTCCAGTGCCCCAGCTGCGTGAAGGAGGGGGCCCGCTCCGTCCGTACGGCGAAGCTCCCGTACGGCGGCGCGCGGGTCGCCAACCCGACGCTGGTCACGATGATCCTGCTGGGGATCAACGTCGCGGTCTGGCTCGCGATCACCGCTGACGGCGGCACCGGGTCCGGTCTCGCCACCACCCTCGGGATCACCCCGAACTACACGTTCCGCTTCGACGAGGGCGGCGCGATCCTGGTCGACGGCGTCGCGCACGGCGCCTGGTGGCAGGTCATCACCTCGGTGTTCACCCACGTCCAGGTCTTCCACATCGCGCTGAACATGATCGCGCTCTACATGTTCGGGCCGCCGCTGGAGCAGATCCTCGGCCGGGTCCGGTTCCTGACCCTGTACGTCGTCTCCGGCGTGACCGGGTCGGCCGGCGTGATGCTGTTCTCCGGCGCGTACGGCAGCACGGTGGGCGCCTCGGGCGCGATCTTCGGCCTGCTCGGCGCGATGGCGGTGATCGCCTTCAAGACCGGCGGGGCCTACCAGGACCTGCTCAGCCTGCTCGGGCTCAACCTCGTCATCACGTTCACGATCCCGCACATCTCCTGGCAGGGACACCTGGGTGGCCTGCTCGGCGGCGTCCTGGTGGCGCTCGCCATGGTCTACGCCCCGCGCCGGGGCCGGACCCTCGTCCAGCTCGGCTCGGCTGCCGCCCTGCTGGCCGTGGCGGTCGGGCTCATCGTCGTCCGGGCGAACGACCTGAAGGACCAGGACCTGCCCGCGGCGCCGTACCCGCAGGTCTCCGCGAGTTCTCCACACCTGGGGACAACCCTGTGGAGAACTACACGCGTGTGATTCCGGGGTTCACTCCCACTTCGTGGCGAAGGTGAACCCGACCGCCATGAAGCCGACGCCGACCAGCAGGTTGGACTGGCCGAGCTCCTCCATCACCGGGATGTGCGCGGTCGAGCTCTGTGCGACGAAGTAGTAGGTGACGATCCAGGCCAGGCCGATCAGGAAGCAGCCGAGCATCCCGACCACGACGCCGCGGCCGCGGCCGAGCGGGGTCGTCGGGCTCGACGCGACGATCAGCCCGAGGAAGATCAGCGCGAAGCCGATCAGGTAGTTCCAGCGCTCGATGTCCGACATCCACGGGAAAGGCGTGTCCGGCTTCTTGCCGACGCCCTTGACCCACTCGGCCGCGTCCAGCGCGAAGTTCTGGTAGACCACGATCCAGGCGATGCCGAGGAGCACCAGCGCGAGGGCGATCGCGCAGCGGACCACGGAGGTCTCGTACCCGCTGACGGTGACCGTGGGCTTGCGGGCGGCGGGCTTGGACACTGTGAGGCTCCTTGTGCTCGTCGGACGTCGGCTAGCGTAGTCACCGCCGCGCCCGATGCTGGTAGCGGCCGGGAATTCACCGCACGCGACGCCGGGAGGAAGGCACGTGGCACCGATGCCGACCGGGCGCACCTGGCGGTTCACCGCGGCGGCCGTCTTCGTGCTCGCCGGTGCCCTGTTCGCCACCACCGGGCTGAGCGCCAAGGGCCTGGACCTGCGCGCGGCCAGCATCACCGACCTCGACCACGTGGTCCGCTCCGAGCGCGCCCGTTCCGACGACCTGCAGCGCCAGGTGGCCGACCTCAACAAGCAGGTCGCCTCGCTGAGCCGCCAGGTCAGCGACCGTCAGGTCGAGCAGCTCCAGGACGAGGTCGACCGGCTGCGCGATCCGGCCGGGTTCTCCCCCGTTGCCGGGCCCGGGCTCACCGTGACCCTCAACGACGCCCCCAAGAGCGAGATCAAGAAGGCCGCCGAGCCGGGCGGGCTCAACGAGGACGAGCTGCTCGTGCACCAGCAGGACATCCAGGCCGTGGTGAACGCGCTCTGGGCCGGCGGCGCCGAGGCGATGACGCTGCAGGGCCAGCGGGTGATCTCGACGACCGGGATCAAGTGCGTCGGCAGCACCGTGGTCCTGCACGGGGTGCCGTACTCGCCGCCGTACCGGATCTCCGCGATCGGCGACCCGGTCTCGCTGCGCGCCGCACTGGACGCCAGCGACTACGTCAACGAGTACGTCGCGCTGGCGATCAGCAACCAGCTCGGGTACGACGTGCAGGAGGAGGGCCGGCTCCGCTTCCCTGCCTACACCGCGCGCGCCCGGCTCAAGTACGCCGAGGCCGGCGTCGTCACCGAGCCCAGCCGGAGCAACTGAGTGGGCGGAGCGCACGCGCACACGCACGCCCATGCGCCCGATGTCGAGGTCGGCCGCCGCGCGGTGACCGTGCTGCTCGGGTTCCTGGTGGTCTGCGCGGTCGCGACCGTGATCGGCGTGGTGGCGCTCTGGCCCGACAGCGGCAAGGTGGACGCGCTGCGCGAGAAGGCCCAGTTCGCCGCGCCCGGGGTGACCTTCCCGAAGGCCGAGGTGCTCGCGGTCCGGGGCGACAAGGTCACCGCCCGGCTGACCGAGGGACCCGAGAAGGGCACCGAGGCCGAGGTCGGGGTGCCCCCGGCCGTCGCCCGCAGCGGGCTGGCGAAGGGCGACACCGTCCGGCTGATGCGGGTGCCCGGGGACACCGGCGGCGGCTCGCCGTACTCGTTCGTGGACGTGGTCCGCTCGACGCCGCTGTGGATCCTCTGGGTCGTGTTCGTGCTGGTGGTCGCGCTGGTGGCCCGGCTGCGCGGCATCCTGGCCCTGGTCGCGCTCGGGTTCGGCGGGCTGGTGCTGGTCGAGTTCATGCTGCCCGCGCTGCTGTCGGGATCCAGCGGCCTGGCGGTCGCGCTGGTCGGGTCCGCGGCGATCATGTTCGTGGTGCTCTACCTGGCGCACGGCCCGTCGGTGCGCACCAGCGCCGCCCTGGCCGGCACCCTGCTCGGCGTCGGTATCACCGCGGCGGTCGGCCAGCTCGCCATCCACGGCGCCACCCTGTCCGGGTTCGCCGACGAGGACGCCGCGCTGCTCTCCGCGTTCGCCGGCACGCTCTCCTTCCAGGGGCTGCTCACCTGCGCGCTCGTCGTCGCCGGCCTCGGCGTGCTCAACGACGTCACCATCACCCAGGCCTCCGCGGTCTGGGAGCTGCGCGAGGCGGGTCCCGAGCTGACCCGGCGCCAGCTGTTCACCAGCGGCATGCGGATCGGCCGCGACCACATCGCCTCGACCATCTACACGATCGTCTTCGCGTACGCCGGCAGCGCGCTCGCCGTGCTGCTCCTGCTCACCCTCTACGACCGCCCGCTGGGCCAGCTGCTCTCCAGCGAGACCATCGCCGAGGAGATCGTGCGCACCCTGGCCAGCGGCATCGGCCTGGTGCTCGCCGTCCCGGTGACGACCCTGATCGCCGCGTTCACCGTGGCGGGGCCGCGGGGCGGACGACAGCCCGTACGACGGGAGCGCGGTGAGCGCGAGGAGGACCTGGAGCCGATCTAGACCCGGCGCAGCGAGATGAGCGCGACCACGCCGGTGCCGCCGAGGGTCCGCGGGTCGCGCACCACGTCGCCGAGCGCGAGCGTGACGCCGTCCACCACGGGCGACCCGTCCAGGGCGACCGCGAAGCCGGCCTCCGTCGCGACCTCCGCCCCGGACAGCGCCACGCACTCGACCGACGAGGTCCAGGCGCCGCGGCGGGTCATCACGTTGAGGTCCAGGGTCTGGCCCTCGAGATCGCAGCCGGTGACCGCCTCACCCGCGAACGCGAACGGCTCGAACAGCCGCAGCAGGTGCCGCTGCCCGTCCACGGTCAGCGTCATCGGGTCGCCGCTCACCTGGACCAGCACCCGGTCGACGCCGGGGAACAGCGAGAAGGCGCAGTTCTCGGTGACGCGGGCCATCGAGATCCGCCAGTCGAAGCCGCCGCCGTCGGCCGAGGCCGCGCACGCGATCTCCTCGGTGAGGCCCTGCTTGTTGTGCCAGGGCACCACCCGGTGCTCGGATCGTCGCTGCACTGCCGTGGTCATGCCACGATCCTCCGCCGTCCACCCGGGAGGGTGAACCACCGGCGGCCCGAACGAGTCTGAGACCCGAGACTCATGACTACGGCGTCGGCAGCGTCGGGGTGTCCGTGGGCGTGACCGGAGGCGTGGTCGGCGGCGTGACCGGCGGCTCGAACGTCGAGACCAGGATCGTCACGGTCGTGCCCGAGGGCTGCGTCGAACCGGCCTCCGGGCTCATCTGGGTGACGGTGCCCTTCGGCTCGGTGGACGCGGTGTCCGGCAGCGCGCTGACCTTGAAGCCGGCGTCCTGGAGGATCTTGGTCGCCTGGGCCTGGGTCTTGCCGACCACGTTGGGCAGCTGCTTCGGGCCCTTCGAGACGCTCAGCGTGACCACGCTGCCGTCGGCGACCTGCTGGCCCACGTCCGGGTTGGAGGCCACCACGTTGTCCTTGGGCTCGTCGGAGTCGACCTCCTTGAACCGGACCCGCAGCCCGAGCGCGGTCAGCTGGTCGGCGGCGCTGTCCTTGTTGTCGCCGATGATGTCCGGGATGGTCCGGTTCGGCTTACCGGCCGAGACGATCACGTCGACGGCGGTGTCCGGGTCGACGAAGTCACGCGGCTCCGGGCTCTGGGAGACGATGAGCCCCTTCTCGACCGTCTCGCTGGTCTGCGGGGTGACCTGGCCGAGGGTGAGACCGGCGGCCGACAGCTTGGCGTCCGCGGCGGCCTCGGTCAGCCCGACCACGCTCGGCACCGACTTCTGCTCCGGCGAGGAGTTGAAGAGCTTGGGGCCGAAGAACGCCGCGGCGGCGATGAGCAGGAGCAGCAGCAGGCCGAGCAGGATCAGCGGGCCGTTGCGGCGCTTCTCCTCCGGCGGGTAGCCGCCGTTGGGCGGGATCGAGGACGTCGAGGTGGTCTCGAACCCGCCGTTGTGCCCGGGCGGCAGCACCGCCGGCGGCACGAACGCGGTGGCCGCGTCCTCGGCGACCAGCGGCGCGTGCACCGGCCGGCCGGCGAGGTAGCGGTCCACGTCCTCCTTCATCGCGGCGGCGCTCTGGTAGCGGTCCTCGACCCGCTTGGCCAGCGCCTTCATCACGATCGCGTCCACCTCGGGCGGCAGGTCGGCGTCCAGCGAGGACGGGCGCGGCGCCTGCTCGCGCACGTGCTGGTAGGCCACCGAGACGGGGCTGTCGCCGACGAAGGGCGGCCGGCCGGTGAGCAGCTCGAAGAGCAGGCAGCCGGTGGAGTAGACGTCCGAGCGCGAGTCCACCGTCTCGCCGCGCGCCTGCTCGGGCGAGAGGTACTGCGCGGTGCCGACCACGGCGGCGGTCTGGGTCATCGTGCTCTGCGCGTCCGAGACGGCGCGGGCGATGCCGAAGTCCATCACCTTCACGTCGCCGGCCGGAGTGAGCATCACGTTGCCGGGCTTGATGTCGCGGTGGATGATCCCGGCGCGGTGGCTGTAGTCCAGCGCCGCGAGCACGCCGGAGGTGATCTCCAGGGCCCGCTCGGGCAGGATCTTGCGGCCCTCGCGGAGGATGTCGCGCAGCGTCCGGCCGGCGACGTACTCCATCACGATGTAGGGCTGCGCGACGTTGGAGCCGTCGGTGGAGAGCTCCTCGCCGGTGTCGTAGACCGAGACGATCGCGGCGTGGTTGAGGGAGGCCGCCGACTGCGCCTCCCGGCGGAACCGCGCCTGGAAGGTCGCGTCGCTGGCGAGGTCGGTGCGCAGCCGCTTGATCGCGACGGTGCGGCCCAGCCGGACGTCGGTGCCCTTGCGAACCTCGGCCATGCCGCCACGGCCGAGCAGCTCGCCCAGCTCGTAGCGACCCCCGACGCGATGCGGGGACCCAGGGGTCGACTCAGTCATGATGCCCTTCCTCGGTTTTGCGTGCTCGCAGGTCTTGTCATCGGCCGAGCACCGCCTTCATCACGGCCGTGGCGATCGGCGCGGCCAGGCCGTTGCCGGAGATCGCGTTGCGCTCGACGCCGGCGTCCTGGACCAGGACGGCCACGGCCACCTTGGGGTCGTCGGCGGGGGCGAAGGAGACGAACCACGCGTACGGCGGGCGCCCGGGTGCGCTCTGCGCGGTGCCGGTCTTGCCGGCCACCGCGACGCCCGGGATCTGCGCGTTCACCGCGGTGCCGTTGTCCACGACGCCGACCATCATGTCGGTCAGCTTGCGCGCCACCGACGGCGAGACCGCCTGCCGGGTCAGCACCCGCGGCTCGGTCTTGTCGATCACCTCGAGGTCGTGCGAGCGGATCTCGTCGACCAGGTACGGCGTCATCACGGTGCCACCGTTGGCGATGCCCGCGGCGACCATCGCCATCTGCAGCGGGGTGGCCGCCACGTTGGACTGCCCGATCGCCGAGAGCGCGGAGCCGGGAGCGTCGATCTCGTCCTGGCCCGGCGCCATCATCCGGCTCGGCGCCATCCGGGTCAGCGCGTCGTCGAGGTCGTGGAACGGGCTGCTGCCCCAGCCGAACTTCTCGGCCTGCGCGGTGAGTGCGTCGGCGCCGAGCTTGAGCCCGACCGAGCCGAACGCGACGTTGCAAGAGACCTCGAGGGCGCGCTTCAGGGTGATCTTCGCGCCGCCGCAGGAGCGGCCGTTCTCGTTGGGCAGGTTCTTCTTGGTCAGCGGCAGGTCCAGGCTGGTGCCGCCGGGCACCATCGAGTCCGGCTGGTACTTCCCGCTCTGCAGCGCGGCCGCCGCGGTCACCAGCTTGAAGGTCGAGCCCGGCGGGAGCGTCTCCTCGATGGCCCGGTTGTTGAGCGGGGACAGGTCGTTGGCCAGCAGCCGCTTGTAGTTGCGGGCCGCGGCGGTGAAGTCGTGGGTGGCCAGCCGGTTCGGGTCGTACGTCGGGCTGGAGACCATCGCGAGCACCTTGCCGGTGCTCGGCTCGAGGGCGACCACGGCGCCCTGGACGTTGTTCCCCAGTCGCGCGAGACCGTCGTACGCCGCCTTCTGGGCCGCCGGGTTGACGGTCAGGCTGACGCTGCCGCCCTGCGGGGACTCGTTGCGCAGCAGGTCGATGACCCGGTTCACGAACAGCTTGGGGTCGTCGCCGGAGAGCACGTCGTTCTGGCTGGCCTCGACGCCGCCGACGCCCCAGTCGCGGGAGAAGAACCCGGTCAGCTGCGCGTACATCCGGGCCTGGGGGTAGCGGCGCTGGTAGTCGTACTGGTCGCCGGACTTGATGCTCTCGGCGACCTCCTTGCCGCGCACGACGATCGCGCCGCGGTCCTGGGAGAAGGCGGCGTTGAGCACGCGGCGGTTGTCGGGGTGCTTGGACAGCGAGGTGAGGTCGTCGGCCTGCCAGTACTGCAGGTAGGTCGCGTTGACCAGCAGCGCCAGGAACAGCACCATGCAGGCGATCGCGAGGTTGCGGATCGGTCTGTTCATCGCAGGCTCACCACCTGGGTTGCGTCCACGTCGGCGTCCGGGTCGAGGAACTCCGGCGGGGGCCTGCGGGCGTGGTCGGAGATGCGCAGCAGCAGCGCGATGATGACCCAGTTCGCGACCAGGCTGGAGCCGCCCTGGGAGAGGAACGGCGTGGTCAGGCCGGTCAGCGGGATCAGCTTGGTCACGCCGCCGACGACCACGAAGACCTGGAGCGCGAAGACGACCGCGAGGCCGGTGGCGACCAGCTTGCCGAAGTCGTCGCGGCAGATCAGCGCGGTGCGCAGGCCGCGCTCGACGATGAGGCCGTAGATCAGGATGATCGCGACCACGCCGGTCAGCCCGAGCTCCTCGCCCAGCGAGGGCAGGATGAAGTCGGACCAGGAGATCGGCGTGGTCTGCGGGGCGCCCTGGCCCAGCCCGCGGCCGGTCAGCCCGCCCCAGGCCATCCCGTACATCCCCTGCACCAGCTGGTAGGCGTTGGAGTCCTGCGCGAACGGGTGCAGCCAGCCGTCCACGCGCACCTGCACGTGCGAGGTGGTCAGGTAGCCGAAGTAGGCGCCCGCGCCGAACAGCACCCCGCCGACCAGCAGCCAGCCGGGCCGCTCGGTGGAGACGTAGAGCATCACCAGGAACAGACCGAAGAAGAGCAGCGAGGAGCCCAGGTCGTTCTGGAAGACGAGGATGCCGAGGCTGACCAGCCACATCGCCAGGATCGGGCCGAGGTCGCGGCCGCGCGGCAGGTCCACGAACAGCACCCGGCGGCCGGCCAGCGCGAGCGCGTCCCGGTGCAGCACCAGGTAGCCGGCGAACGCGATCACCAGCAGCACCTTGGCGATCTCGCCGGGCTGGAAGGAGAGCGGGCCGAGGTGGATCCAGATCCGGGCGCCGTTGATGGTGCGGCCGATGCCGGGCAGCAGCGGCAGGATCAGCAGCAGGATCGCGACCAGGCCGGCGGTGTAGGTGAAGGCCTGCAGCCGGCGGTGGTCGCGCAGCGTGAACAGCACCGTGACGAAGAGGACCACGCCGATGGTCATCCACATCAGCTGGCTGGGCGCGAACGAGCTGCGGTCCGGGTTGGCGGCGATCCGGGCCAGGTCGATGCGGTGGATCATCGCCAGGCCGAGGCCGTTGAGCGCGGCCACCAGGGGCAGCAGGATCGGGTCGGCGTAGGCCGCCCTGAGGCGGATCGCCACGTGCGCGCCGACGACGAGGACCGTCAGCCAGAGCCCGTGGGTGACCAGGTCGGTCGGCACCTCGCCGTCCACGCCGAGGCCGACCGCGGCGTAGGCGCCGATGCCCACGACGAGGCTGAGGATCAGCAGGAACAGCTCGGCGCCGCGGCGACGGCGGTGCACGAACTCCATCAGCGGGCCCGGCTGGCGCGGGGCTCGCTGGGAGCGGGGTGTCCTGGTCGTCTGCCGGCTCATGGCGTGCACGGGTTCGGGGTCGTGGTGGCCGACGGGCTCGGCGTCGGGGTGGGGGTCGGCCTCGGGGTGGTGGCCGGCTTCTTCGTCGGCGTGGGGGGCTTGGGCGTCAGGGTCGGAGCCGGCGTGGGGGTGGGCGTGGGCGTCGGCGTCGGCGTCTGGCAGGCCAGCCGCAGGTCGGCCACGATCCGGCGCGCCTCGGCCAGGCTGTCGGCGTTGATGCCGTCGCGGACCTGCTTGGCGTCGAAGGACTGCAGGTCGTCGAGGACCAGGTCGGTGCTCTCCACGACGTGGTGCGTGGAGATCCCCGGTACGTCGACGTCGATGCCGCGGTAGATCACGACCTTGCCGCTGTCGTTGGACTGCACGTAGTACTGGTCCTGGCTGACGCCGTACAGGGCCTTGGCGCCGAGCCCGAGGAGCGCGACCAGCACGGCGAGGACCAGGCCGCGGCGGACCCAGACGAAGCGGCGCGGCGCCCGCGGTGCGTACCGCAGCTCCTCCTCGTCGAGGTCCTCGTCCTCGAGCGCGGCGAGGTCGGTGTCGGTGAGGTTGCCGGTGTCCTCGTACATCCGCAGGTGCGGGCTGGTCGCGGCGGCGCCGACGACCAGCGGCTCGGTCTGCGGCGGCTCGTCGGCCCCGACGACCTCGGCCACCACGACGGTGACGTTGTCGGAGGAGCCGGCGTCGAGGGCGGCACGGACCAGGTTGACCGGGGCGCTCTCCAGGTCGCCGCCCAGCAGCGCGGCCATGGCGTCGTTCTCCAGCGAGCCGGAGCAGCCGTCGGAGCAGAGCAGCACCCGGTCGCCGGCCTGGACGGGCACCGAGAACAGGTCCGGCTCGGGTTCGTGGACGCCGTCGACCGCGCGCAGGATCAGGTTGCGGTGCGGGTGCACCCGGGCCTCGGCCTCGGTGATGCGGCCCTCGTCGACCAGGCTCTGCACCAGCGTGTGGTCGGTGGTGATCGGCCGCAGCTCGCCGTCGCGGAGCAGGTAGCCGCGGCTGTCGCCGACGTGGCCGACGCGCAGGTCGGTGCCGTCGAACACGGCGGCGGTGACGGTGGTGCTGGTCCCGTCCAGTTCCGGGTGCCGCTCGACGATCTCGGCGAGCCGGTCATGGGCCAGGTGCACGGTGGCGGCCAGCGCCGAGAGTGCGTCGTTGCCCGGCGGCTCGTCCAGCTTGCGGATCGCCTCGATCGCGGCGCTGCTGGCGATGTCGCCGCGGGCCGCTCCGCCGACGCCGTCCGCGATCACCAGCAGGTGCGGTCCGGCGTACCCCGAGTCCTGGTTGTCGCGTCGGACCCTGCCCACGTCGGACAGGGCGGCATAGCGCAGCTGCAGAGGCACGGGGTCAGATCACCTGCGCAGTTCCAGGATCGTCTTGCCGATCCGGATGCGGGTACCGAGCGAGATCGCGGTGGGCTGGGTGATCCGGCTGCTGCCGACGTACGTGCCGTTGGTGGAGCCGAGGTCCTCGACGTACCACTGGTCCCCGGAGCTGGCGATCCGCGCGTGCCGGGTGGAGACGTAGTCGTCGTCGAGGCGGATGGCGGCGTCGTTGCCGCGGCCGATGAGCAGCGGCGCTCCGGCGAGCGGGACCAGCTCGCCGCTGTTGCCGCCCTCGACGATGACCACCTGGGTCGGGTCGCCGCGGCGGGCCTTGGACGGCTTGGACCGGGCCTTGGACGCCTTCGCGGCCCGGCGCTCGTCGCGGCGGCCGGTCTCGCGGGCGACCCGGGCCCCGAACATGTCCGAGCGGATCACCGAGATGGCCGCGAGCACGAAGATCCACAGGATCGCCAGGTAGGCGAACCGGATCAGCACCAGGGTCGGTTCGGACATCTCAGGCCGGCCTCGTGTGCAGGGTCAGGGTGGTGTTGCCGATCCGGATCTCGGCGCCGTCGGCCAGGGTGGCGTTCTCGACGCGGCGGCCGTTGACCAGGACGCCGTTGGTGGAGCCGAGGTCGTGCACGCTGATCCGCTGGCCGCCCTCGTCGGCGGAGACCCGCACCTCCAGGTGCCGCCGCGAGACGCCCGGGTCGTTGACCCGCAGGTCGGCGTCGTTGCCGCGGCCCACGACGATGCCCGGGGGCGCCAGCGGCAGCCGCTCGCCGTTCACCTCCAGGTAGGCGCTGGCTCGGCGGACCTGGGTCTCGGTGACCTCGGGACCGGGCTGGCTGACCCGGGCCAGCGCCTGCGAGCGGACCCGGAACCGGCCCATGGTCAGGTCCTCGGCCACCTCCAGCGAGATCGCGACCGGGCCGGTGAAGACGTACGACTGCTTGGCCGCGTGGTCCTTGAGCTGGCCGATCAGCTCCTGCGGCAGGGCGGTGCCGAGCTGGGAGAGCCGCTCGTGGTCGGGCGCGGAGAGCTCGACGTGGAAGTCGTTGGGCACCAGCCGGCGGTCGCGGCTGAGAATCTGCGCGGAGTTGTCCGCCTCGCGGGCCAGCGCCGCCGCGATCTCGACGGGCTGGACGGCGCTGCGGAAGGTACGGGCGAAGACTCCCGAGACCATCTGCTCGAGCCGCTGCTCGAAGCGCTGCAGTCCCCCCATGCGCGCTCCTCCTCTCGGCTTCGTCGTCGCGGCGTCCGTGGTGCGTCAGTCGTCGTCAGTCTCACGCGTCCCGGTGATCGTATCGGGCAGGGGTGCGAGCGCCCGGGAGCCCGGTTTGGGGCGTCGGGCGGGTCTGGGATAGCCTGTGCACCGCTTCACGCGCGAGTGGCGGAATAGGCAGACGCGCACGGTTCAGGTCCGTGTGCCCGAAAGGGCGTGGGGGTTCAACTCCCCCCTCGCGCACCGCGTGAAAACGGCTCCAAGGCCGGGCTACGTACACAAAAATACGCAGCCCGGCCTTAGCCTTGTCCCATGGCACCCAAACCGGAGCGCACGAAGGCCGGGACCTGGCGCGTCCGATTCCGCCACGGAACCTCGTCTCGAACCGGCAGGAAGCTGGCCACCTCGGAGACCTTCCCGACCAAGAAGGAAGCCTTGCAGTTCGCGGCATGGCTCGGGGCGCTCGGGCCGCAGGGAGCGCTCGACCAGCTGTATGCCGCTGAGCAGCAGGCCGACGTTCCCACACTCGACCAGGTCGCCGCCGACCACATCGAGCATCTGACCGGCATCGAGCGCGGCACTCGCCTCTCCTATCAGCGGCTCTGGTCGCGCACCTGGTCACCGCTGATCGGACGGACGCCAGCCAACCAGGTGACCGCCGACAAGGTCCGCGCGGCCGTCAATCACCTCGGCGAGCGGTACTCACGCAAGTCCCTGGAGAACCAACGCGGCCTTCTCGCCGGCGTGCTCGCGCGAGCCGTCGAACTCGCCTACCTGCCGAAGAACCCGGCCAAGGGAATCCGGCTTCCTCGGGGCCAGGAGGCGGAACGGACCGAGATGCGTCTGCTTACCCCCGCAGAGTTCGCGTCCGTCGAGGATGCGATGGCTGAGCACTACCGGCCGTTGATCCGATTCCTGATCGGCACCGGGGCGCGCTGGGGCGAAGCCGTGGCGCTCACCGTCGCCGATGTCGCGCTCCCCAACGTGCGGATCCGACGCGCGCTGAAGTGGTCACCGGACAACGTGCGCACCGTGGGCGCCACCAAGACGCGCAAGTCCAACCGGACCGTCGTGGTCCCGCTCGACCTGCACGACGAACTGCGGGCCGCATGCGAGGGGAAGGCCAAGGCCGATCTCGTCTTCACGGCTAGCCGCGGTGGCTCCGTCCTGCATCGAACGTTCTGGTCGCGCTACTGGCTCCCAGCAGTCCAGCATCTTGAGCCCCGGCCCCGCATCCACGATCTTCGGCACTCACACGCTTCCTGGCTGCTCGCGGCAGGTGTGCCCATCCACGTCGTACAGGCGCGACTCGGGCACGAGTCCATCCAGACCACGGTGGACACATACGGCCACCTGCTACCTGATGCCCAACTCGCGGCCAGCAACGCAGCCTCGGCCGCGTTCGCCAGCGCACCGAAGGCGATCACTTCACCTGAGGATGCTCCCTGACGTACCGCTTCAGAGCGCGGATGATGACGTCGGTCACCGTCTCGCCCTGGTCGTGTGCGGCACGTAGCGCGGCCTGCCAGAGATCGTCGGGGATCCGGACGCCGTGCTTTGGCGTCTTCGGCTGGTTGGCCACGCCCGGACGTTAGGGCCAGGTGTGGCCACACCTGGCCAGGATTCAGCGGATCGGCTTCACTGAGCCCGCCTCCCTAGTGACCGCCAGTGCAGTCTTCATGCGTTCATGGAATCCGATGAAGTACGTCCTGATCGTGGCAACTACCGCCATGCCGCAGATGATGAGAGAGAGCTGCCCGAGTGGCGCTAGGTGCGTGATCCAAGAAACGCACCACAGCGTCAAGCAGGCACTCCACAGCCCATACGCCACTACGCAACCGACACTGACATTGAAGCTCCGGTCGACCACCGCTCCACCTTCGAGATAAGCCCTCGCAGCCCTGTGCTGCCCCATAAATCGCACGCTAGGACTGGGGGTCTCGCCCCGCAGCGATTCCGACAATTCGGACCTTACCCGGCTTCGGCCGCATCGGCAGCGGGGTCAGCCTCCGTCTCGATGATGTAGCCCGTGTCGACGCCTGCGGCATAGAGGACGTCGGCTTCGCTACGTTTCAGGAACCGCGCCAGTTCTCGAAGCGTCTCCTGGTTGGGGAGCTTCCTCATGCCCCGCTTGCGCCAGGAATTCAGCGTCTGAGGAGCGATGCCGATGGCACGCGCGATAGACGCGTCCGATGGCTGCCCGTGGGCATCCCGGTACTCGTCGATCATCGCCAGCAGTCGGCTCATGAATTCAGAGTCCCCGCTCGTAGGTAGGTCTGCAATCGGGCCGTGCACCGTGCCGTCTACCGACAACACTCCGCATGTCCCGAAAAATCGTCTACCGGAATGAGACCGCACCACCGCCAGAAATACCACTGCCTGCGGAAGAACAAGCATGTGATTACTTGCGCACCGTCTACCTACTGCGTAAGAATCATCCGCAGACGCTTGACACCGAGGCGTCTACCAGAGAGAGTGAGGCCATCCGATGAAGCGCTATCCGAAGGGCACGTGGATGAAGCTCCGATCCGCAGAGATCCTGGTGGCATTCATGCGCCAGAAGGAGTTCTCGATGGAGCGACTGGCGCGATACGCCGGGTGTTCCAAGTCGATGATCAGCCACCTGACGAGTGGGCGGAAGTCGAGTTGCTCGCCAGCACTTGCCGAGCGCATCGCGGAGGCTCTTGACATCCCAACAGAGGCTCTTTTCGACCTCCGAGCATCCGCAATCAGCGGACATAATGACCGCAGGGAGCGGGTGGCATGACAGCGACGCTAACGACCGCAGATCTGGCGGAACGGCTCCGGTGTTCGCAGCGGAAGGTCCGCCGGGCTGCTGCAGCTCTCGGGATCGGCGCCGACCTGGGTGGGCGCGCGGGCTATCGCTACACCGAAGCCGAGGCGGACGCGCTGTGGGACTCGCTGCGGCCGGCCAAGCCAGTAGAGCGTCGCCGTCGGCGCCGGTCGGCCGCCGCCGGAAAGAAAGCCTCATGACCACCGCCCCGCAGCTCGAACTCTTCCCCCTCGTCGAGCCCACCTACGAGCAGGACGCCTCTCTCGTTGACCGGTTCGCCGCCTTCCACGACGCGAACCCGCATGTCGCCGACGCGCTAGAGCACCTCGCCGCCCAGTGGCTCACCCATCGCGACCACGTGGGGATGAAGGCGTTGTTCGAGCGGCTGCGCTGGGAGTCGGGCATCCGTACCGAGGGCGACCCATACGTCTTGAACAACAACTACACCGCCTACTACGCGCGCCTGCTGATCGACCGTCGTCCTGAGTGGGCGTCGGCCTTCCGGTTGCGCGAACTCAAGTCCGAACGGAGAGCCGCATGACCACCCACCCCACCCCCACCCTCGACCTCTCGCCGCTCACCAACAGCGAGATCGCCGTTCGCACCCGGACCGCCCGCTACATCGTGGCCCACAACGTTCTCGATGGTTACCACGACAACGAGTGGCTGCGTCCCCGGCTCGACAAGTCGGTGGAGAAGCTGCGCGTGCTGGAAGCCGCAAGCGAGCAGCGCCTCTTCGGGGTCTCGCGATGATCCCCACCCCCGCCTGCACCTACGGCTACACCCTCGCCCAGTGCCAAGACCTCATGGACGCGCGCACCTTCGCCAGCCTCGCACGCACCACGGCCATGCGTCGCTGCATCGGCTACGAGTGGTCGGTGTGGCAGCAGCGGGTGCAGACCTGCGATGAGGCTCACGGCTACGTGGTGGCTGCGGTGGACGTTGAGCGGCTGCTGGCGGTGGCGTCGTGAGCGCGTTCGTGCCGATCGACGGCAATGCGCAGGACTGGGATCGCCACAGCCTTCCGGGCGTCCGCGTCCTGAGCGAGAGCGACCGCCAGGCCATCGAGGCACTCCTGCTGGGTCGCAAGGTCACCAAGGTTGACGCGGAGCACCTGCTGCTCGATGACGGCACGGTCATCAAGGCGATCGGCCACGACGGCGGATGTGCGTGCTCGGCGGGCTGTTATGACCTGTCGGTGCTCAACGGCGTGGACAACATCATCACGCGCATCGAGTTCGACTACCGGCCCTCTGAGGACTACGACAAGCCCGGCCGGAGCGGTCATCCCGACGATCCCACCGATGAGTGGACCGGCTACTACCGCGTGTTCGTGTTCGCCGACAACCAGCAGATCAACCTCATGCAGTTCGACGGCTCGGACGGCAACGGCTACTACGGGACGGGCTTCGAGATCCTCGTGCGCGATCCGCTGAGGATCGTGTCGTGACCGCGTTCGCCTACTGCCGCGACTGCAACGAGTTGACGACCGGCGTGATGGACCTCGCGAAGGGCTTCCTGCTTGGCAGTGAGACCAACCACCTCGGTTGCACGGTCACCTACCTCGACCCAATGTCCACGCCTCCGCCCATCGCCACCGCCATCGCCCGCTTGGCGGTCAGGCCCGATCTCTGCACCGACACCGACGCCATCCTGCTCCGCCTTGGCCTGGAGTTGCACGGCTACAAGGAGACGGAATGTCCGCCTGTTCGATCGACTGCCCGGGCTGCGGCCAGCACTTGGCCGACGTCGCCTGCCGATGTACGGCAGTCGGCTGCGTCCACGAGATCGCAGCCTGCTTCGACGCCTACCTTGGCCACGTCTGCGCGGCCTGAGTGGCGACAGCGAGACCTGTTCAGTGCTGAGTGGGAGGCGGCTTCATGAGCGCCGATCGCGATGCCAAGACGACCGCCTCCTGCCAGATCCATCGAGGCGAGTGGGGCGACCGCTACTGCACCGTCCATCGCTGCAAGTGGACGCGAGACGGTCAGGAAGACGCATGCCCGGACGCCCGCGCCGAGGCCGAGGCCGACCTGTGCGCAATCCGCAAGGCGAAGCGGGAGGCGTCGTGAGCGACAACATGCATGACATGGACGGCTGGGTGTCGGTCTCGTGCACCGAGAGCGATGACATTCGGCAGGGTCGTCGTCCGCGCTCGTCGCTCACGGACCCCGATGGCCTCTACTCGTCGAGAGTTGTCTACACCGAGTGGGCAACTAACGACGACGTGCCCGTGCTCCGCGACTACCGCTACACGAAGAACCCCAGCAGGCCCTGCGAGCACTACGTGCCTGCACCCCAGTCTCCCGACCCGGAGGCGAGTCAGGCCCCCAGACGCACTGACTCCGCCGACCGCAACCCGGCGTTCACCACCTCCGGGTCGGGCAAGGCCATGGTCTACAGCGCCGAGCAGTTGCGCGGGCTGTCGGACACCGAGCTCCAGGTGCACATCAACCACCTCGCCGACGTGATCGCGGACTCGCTGCTGGTGTACCTGCCCGAGTCGCGCACCTGGATCGGCAACCTCAATCTCAACCAGATGCATTACTGGAACGGGGTGCGGCTGGCTGCGGTGGCTGAGCAGGCGCGGAGGTGGATGGAGTGAGCACCGACACCCTCACGTACAACGAGACCCGGTTCGCCTGTCGCTGCGGGCGCTTCCTCGCCGAGTCAGCGATCCGATACACGGACCACTTCGACCCATCGCGCTACTACGGCATCCGTAGCGAGGTCGAGTGGGACTGCTCGCGCTGCGGAACCGTCGTGGGCGACGAGTGGGAGCCCAGCATTGTCGTGATCGGCGAGCGGAGGTTGGCGGCATGAACCTCCCGACCCGAACCGGCGAGCGCTACATGTGCTTCATCGTCGCCCGCGAGGACCGCGGCTACGGCGGTCCGTACGGACAGCATCACCGCCCCATCGTTCTTGTCTGCGAGGTCTGTGGGCACGAAGTCCGCGGAACTTGGCCGTGGCAACTCAAGCAGATGGCCGACCACCACGAGTGCGGCCACGCGCCCTGTAATCGCTGCGGCCAGATGCTCCTGCGCCGCATCGACGGAACGCCCCGCCAGCACGCACACAACCGCTGCCCCGGCAAGTCGCCCGGCGACAAGATCGAGCTGGAGTTCGTGAAGAACATGAGTGCTCGGGAGTACGCATGAACCGCCCCCTCAATCCCCTCGCCGCCTGGGCTGCCTGCCTGCTGTTCGTCGTCGTACTCGTGGGCTGGACGTGGGTGGGTGCGCGATGAGCTTCGATCACGGCGAGCTGAACATCCCGCTCCAGAAGCGCTACGGCCGAGGTGGCATCGATGCAGCCATCGACCGCTACAAGGCCGAGCAGATGCGCGAGAAAGCTCGTGAGGAGCGCCGC